>CAVYDI010000003.1:0-1648858 GCA_963767295.1 uncultured Solirubrobacterales bacterium | reverse complement strand
AGGCGACCTGTATGAAGACGTGAGGGCTGGGCGTGCTCGGTGCGCGGCTGAGGCTCATCCCTGCCTGGCGTGGGGACGCGTTGCCCTTGCGGCGGTTGCATGGCGCGCAGGAGGCGACGATGTTGTCCCAGCTCGAGGTGCCGCCCTTGGAGTGCGGGACTACGTGGTCGACGGTCAGGTTCGACGCGCCGCCGCAGTACTGGCAGGTCCAGTCGTCACGGGCGAAATGCTCGGCGGGTGATCTTGCGCCGGTGCGTGTCGCGCGGGATCTGGACGTAGCCGACGCAGCCGGATCACGACGGGCCGCGTCATCGTCGTGGCTGGCGGACGTGCAACTTCCAGGCTCCGCCGCTCGATGACCTCGGCCTTCTCCTTGAGCAGCAAGACGACCGCGCGGCGAACGGTGCAGACGTTGATCGGCTCGTAGGTCGCATTGAAGACGAGCACCCGGCCACTTCTTGCCCGCGCCGCCGGTGACGTCGGCTACGTGGACGAGGACAACTACCTATACATCGTCGACCGTGCGAAGGACATGATCATCACCGGCGGGTTCAACGTCTACTCGACCGAGGTCGAGCAGGCGCTGATGGCACGCGGCCCGCGACTGCGCGGTCGAGGACTTCCGGATGAGAAATGGGGCGAGCGGGTCGTCGCCGTCATACAGGCCGCGCCCAGCGCGAGCGTCGACACCGAGGACCTGATCGGGTTCGTCAAGGCTCGGATTGGTTCGGTGAAGGCGCCGAAACAGGTGTGGATCTGGACGACCTCCCGCGATCGCGGGTCGGCAAGATCGTCAAACCCGAGATCAAGGCGCTGATCGAGCAGTAGCTTCTTGCGTGGGCCCGGGCGCGCGAGTAGGACGGCGCGTGTACGCGACGCGACCGACGCCTTCGACGGTGCGTTTCGCGCCGGTGGCGCTACCGTGCTGGTCGACGACGGGGTGATCATCGGGGTCGAGCCGTTCGGCTACGAGGTTCCTCAACGACTTGTCCGACGACCGGTTACGACGGGACGCTGCTGCCGGGCTTGATCGACGCACACTCGCACCTCGTGACCGACAGCGGGGTCTCGGCGTTGGACCGGGTCGCCGGCTACACCGCCGAGCAGGCCGATGACGTCGTCACGCGTGCCCTGGCCGATCAGCTGGCGGGCGTGACGACCGTGCGCGACCTGGGTGACCGGCGGTTCTGCGTTGTCCAGCGGCGAGACAGGCCGGCGATGGCGGGAACGCTCATCTACTATCGTCGCGTCAGGTCCGCCGCTGACCAGCACCGGCGGGCACTGCCATTCCCTCGGTGGGGAGGTCTCGGGTACCGCAGAGATCGCTCGCGCCGTGGCAGAGCGGGCTGACCGAGGGGTGGACGTGGTCAAGGTGATGGCGTCGGTAGGCGTCAACACTCCGGGTACGGATGTGATGCGCACGGACTCACCGACGAGCTGCAGCTCGTCGTCGATCGTTCGCACGCGGCCGGTCTGCCGGTCACCGCCCACGCGCACGGCACGCCGTCGGTCGAGCAGGCGATCGCGGTCGGCGTCGACGGCATCGAACACTGCACGTGCGTCACCGACCGTGGCTTCGGCCAGGTCAGTGCCGAGAACACTGGCGGCCCTGGTGCGCAGTCAGATCGCGGTGTGTCCGACGATCGGCGTGGACCTGCGCGTGATGCAGGTCGACCGCGCTCAAGGCGATGCTCGAACGGATGGGTACCACCGCCGAGACGCCGCAGGGCAGGTGGGAGTTGCGGAACCGGACGGCCAGGGAGTGCGCCGGCGTCCGGCGTCGATTCCGGCATCGCACCACCCAAGCGGCACGGCACACTTCCCTTCGCTGTCTGCGAGCTCGTCACCGCCGGCTTGGGCCCGGCCGAGGCGCTGGCCACGGCGACGTCCGGGGCGGCCGCGGCGTGCGGCGTCGGCGCGACGAAGGGCCGGTTCGCGCTCGGTCGGCACGCCGATCTGCTCGTCGTGGACGGCGACCTCAAGCACGACATGACCGCCCTGCTCAGGCCGCAGGCCGTGCTGGTGCACGGTGTGCCGGTCGCGACGTCATGATGTGTTCGCTATGCCGCTGCCGGATGTCAGCTCGTCACGGACGGCGGAGCCGAGGTTGCCGTTGGGCGATCTTCGCGCCGGCCACCCGGTATATCACCAGCTCCTGGGTGCGGATGACTCGGCCGGTCGGCGCGATGCCGCGGAACGGAACGGTGCGCTATCCGGTGCCGATGAGGAGGGCGGCGAGCCACTGCCCGTCGACGAGCAGTTACTGCAGATCCCATCGGTAGTCGGGAAACCGATCACAACCGCTTGTAGGCCGTTCGCTGGCGAACTCGCTACCGGGAGTACCTGAAGCGGTGGTGCCAGGTCGAGCGCAACCGCGGCAGCGGACGTCGCTCACCATCTGTGAACGGCGTCCGCTGCACGCAGACCGTCGGTGAAGCTACTGGCCGTCGTCGCCGCCGGTCGCGTCCTGACCCTTGTCGACGGCCTTGTCGATCTGATCCTGGTGACCGACCTTATCGCCGGCAGCCTCGCCCGCCTTCTCCAAGCCCTGATCGACCTGGTCGTCGTGGTCCTGCGCGAACTTCTTGGCGTCATCCAGATCCGGCATCGTGCATTCCTTTCGGTCGGCGCACCGCAGGAGCGGCGCAGCGGTGATTACGCATCGTCGTCATCAATGCGTTTCTTGACACGGCCCAAGCCGGGAACCGCGCCGAGCATTTCGTTGAGCGTGCGGGACACCTCGAGCAACTCGGCCAGGTCGGGTGCGACCGAACGCAGCGTCTGCAAGGTCGGGATCAATTCGTCCTCCGCCGTGCGTACCAGCGTCGGCACCTGCTGAATCAGAAATGCGAACTCCTTGGCGTTGGTGTCGGCGAGTTGATGGTCGTCTTGTCGACGATCGGGTGGAGTTCGACGAGAGCAGGTTCGAAGCGGTCGAGCAGCTCGGCGATGCGCGCGGACGAGGTCGCAGTCGGTCGGCAACGTCGGAACTGCCGCTTCGGTGGTCATCGCACGTTCGGCTACCGACCGCGCCAGCACCTCTGTCTCGCCGATGTTGTCGATCAATGCCGCCGCGCGTACGACAACGCCTCGACCGAGCAACTGCGTGATCCTTTGCACGAGTGCGGGCAATTGTGGCAGCGCGGTGAGCGAGTCGCCGGCGGCCGCGATCACCTGGCGCGGCCCGATCATGTCGCGGCGCGCATTCAGTTGTCGCCGTCGGTCATCGTCCGTTGACGGACCCGCGCGGCGTGCTCGACCTCTTCCCGGCGTGGATCATCGGTTCGCGGTGTCGCGTACCTCGGCGAACGGCTCGACGTCCTCGGGCATTCCGGCTTCGATGAGCCGCTGTCGTTGGAGTCTCGGCATCGAATTCGGCGCCGAGCAGGATCGCGATGTTCGTGATCCACAGCCAGACCAGGAAGACGATGACGCGGCCAGCGCGCCGTAGGTCTTGTTGTACGACCCGAATCGCGACGTAGACGGCGAACAGGCCGAGGCGATCAGCCAGATGACGACCGCGAGCACGCCGCCCGGGCTGATCCAGCGGAAGCCCGGCTGCTTGACGTTGGGCGCGGCCCAGTAGAGCAGCGCGAACATCAGGCTGACGATGACCAGCAGGACCGGCCACTTCGCGATGTCCCAGATCGAGCACGGCGCTGTCGCCGACGCCCGAGAGCGTTCCCGACTGCTTGGCGAGGCGCCGGTGACACCACGGCGACGCGCTGACACGAGCAGCATCGACCATCGACGACCGTGGTGACGCCGATCCGGATCGGCAGCGTCTTCCAGATCGGCCGGCCCTCGTCGACGTCGTAGATCGCGTTGGAGGCGCGCATGAACGCGCCGATGTAGCCCGAGGCCGACCAGAGCGCGAGCAGGGCCCGACGAGCCGAGCGATGCCGGCCGCGCCGTCCGCTCTGGACCTGTCGACGACGTCGTGCAGGAATGTCCTGACGCCGCCGGGCGCGACCTGCCGAGGTTGTCGAGCAGCGGCTGGGTCGCCGACTGGCCGACAGGCCGAGGATCGACACCAGGCGAGCAGGCCGGGGAAGATCGCCAGCACGCCGTAGTAGGTGAGCGCCGCGGCGCGATCGGATGACGTCGTCGTGTTTGAACTCCTCACGGACCGCTTGAGGATCTTCACCCAGCCCGTTTCGGCATTCGCTGGGTTCGCCCGGGCACCGGGACTCCGTGCGAGATCGGCCGGTCCTCGCGACCGCCGGTCGAGTCATCTCGACCGTCGGTCCGGTCATCTCGATCGTCGACGGTGTATCGTGATCGTTGCCGTCGAACTGCGGCAAAATTCAAGTGCTGCTCTCCCGGTTATCGTCGGTCCCGTTTGCGGCGAGAAGGACATTCGTCTGCGGTCGCTTCGCGTTCCATGTCTACCTCACGATCGGACTGTTGCAGCTGGCCTTCACGTCCTGGTGGCGGACTTCGCGTGCTCGGCGGTGCGCTGGGCCGCCTCGGTGGCCGTGTCCTCGCACCTGCTGGACCGAGTCCTGCACGGCTGCTCGCAGGTTCCGCGACTTCCTGGCGGTCTGCTTCAACGGCTCGGCGAGTCCCTTCGCCTTGTCCTCCAGTCTTCGCGAGGCCCTGCGTTCCGCGTCGCTGAGGGGGCGCAAGGAGGATGCCGACCAGCCGACACCGAAGGCGATCAGACCGACCGCCAACGGATTGCCCGCGGCCTGCTGTCGCAGCGACTGCCGGGGGGCGATCGGGCACCGACTTCAGGTCCGAGGCCTTCAACTACACGGTGTCACCCGCGTCGCTCGCGGCCGAGGCGTCGTTGTGATCCGCGACCCATCACCTGCTCGCGGCACCGAGCCGACGCTGCCCTTGACTTGCCGACTCGCTGACGATCCGGCGACCTTTCGGCGGCCACTTTGTCGTGAGGCGGTCGACGTCGGTGCTGACAGGCTGGCGCGTGTGCGCCGACTGTTGTTCGATCTGTTCCGGGTTCTCATATTTCGATCCTCGACGCGCTGGGCTTGAGGGCGGTCGGTACCTCGCTTCACCGAGCTCGAGGGTGCGTTCGGGCTTGAGGATTGATCGGCGGAGTTGCGCCGCGCCCGACGAGAACAGGATCGGCGCGAGGACGAGCCAGACGACAGCGACGATCAGCGCGGCCCAGCTGCGTCCATGCGTCGGACAGCCCCCACCACAGGGCGATGACAAGAAAATGATCACCATTATCCGGCGAAGGCGGCGCCACCGAACATGCCGGCGCCTTGGGCGGCCTTCGCGACCTCGGCCGTGACCTCGGCCTTGGCGAGTTCGACCTCCTGGCTGCATCAGTTGCTTCGAGAAATCGGGCTGAAGTCGTCGAACAACTGGCCGACCGATGGCTCTCCCGCTTCGGTTCGTGCCGTGCCGTTGGCCACGGCTGCATCCGGTGCGCAGTCGCGCCGTGGCCGCCGATATGGGTCTCGCCCGGCACTTCGCGATGAGACCCGACGCCCTCCACGCCGGTGCTCGGCTGGCTCCGATGCGCAGCCACGACACCACGGGTGAAGCGGCCGGCGACCAACCTGCGGCGAGCGAACCGAAGCAGGAAGACGCCGGGCGTCGCGACCCGCAAATGAACGCAACTCCTCGACGACGTGACCCGGCTCACGCTCATCGAGCCAGGCGGCCTGACGTGCGTGTCGCGTGCCTGGGTCACCGGCTGCACCGCAGCTCGGTCCTGATCGGTGTCGGCCATCCCGGCCAGCTCGTCGCCCAGATAGCGCAGAGTCTCGACCAGGATTGCTGCTGGGCCGAGGCCTGCTTTGAGCTGGTCCGTGTCTTGCCGACCAGGTTTTGGCCTGCTCCGTGGTCTCCTGCGCGACATCCTTGGCGCGTCGCTGGCCGTCTGCGCGACCTCGGCGGCGGCCTGTTTGCCGGCTTGCGCGGTGTCCCCGCGGCCTGCTTGCCGGCCTGCGCCGCGTCGGCCGCCTTGTCCTTCATCGACGGCGAGTCGGCACCGTTCGTGGAACCAGTTCGGCGCCGGGCTACGCGGGGGCCGCCGCCCAGCAGCGATGACGCACCGCCGCCGGAAAGCGCGCCGATCTGCAAAGTGGTTCCGTCAGGATCCACGGCGCCTTGAAAATCCATCAAACTGGTGCCGGACAAATTGATCGCGGCATTCGGATAGCCGGAGAAATTCAATACGCGAAATTCGCCGCCGCCGGTGACATTTATATTTCCGGTGAACGCCGACCAATCGCCAAAGAGACTGGTGCGGACGTAAGTGACGTTGAAATTCAGCGTGCCGCCGCCGGTCAACGAGCCGTAAAGATCGCAGCGTGAATCGGTGTTCAGCGTGCCGGTGAAATTCGTTGGCACAATCAAGTTCCAATACGCTGCGTTGAAAGTGCTGACGTCGTCGTGCATGGTGAGCGTGCCGCCGGCGAGCGTGATCGCGCCGGTTCCCAGGGCAAATTGGTTGGCGACATCGTTGCTCAAAATGAGCGTGCCGCCGTTGATGAAGGTGCCGCCGCTGAAACTGTTGCTGCCGCCCAAAGTCAGGTTGCCCGAACCGTTTTTGGACAACGGCCCCGCGCCGCCGAGCACGCCGCCGCCGAGATTGTAATTCAAAATTGAATTGGTGAGCGAAACCTGGCCCGGCTGCACGGTTCCTGAGATGACGACATTGTTGTTGGTGGCAGTGTCGTCGAAAACCACGGAGTCGAGATTAAAAAATTTATCGGCCGTGGAATTATTGCGCCAGTTGACGGTGGTGTTCAGATCCCACGCGCTGCCGTTGGTTCCCTGCCAGACCAGCTTGGCCGGCGGCGAACCGGCGACGTTGAGCAGCACGGTTCCGGGCGTGGCCGTGTTGAACGAAAATGTCTGGCGCGTCCCCGTCGAACCGGCCCACGCCAGGTTTGCCGCGCTGCCGATGGTGGAACTGCCGCCGCTGATGAGCGTGTAATTTCCGGGCGAGAGAAAACCGTTGAGCAAGTCGGGCACGACGGTGTTTGCGCCGCTCAAGGTGAGTGCGCCGCCGGCGAGCGAGATCAAATCGTTCACCCCGCCGCCCGCATTCGTCGCGCTCGCGAGATCGAAATAAAGCGTGGCGTTGGTCAGCGTCAAACTGTTCGTGATGGTGAGCGTGCCGACGGCGCCGGGATTTATAGTTGCGCCCGGCGAAATGGCATTGCCGGAATAAAGCGTCGCGCCGCCGCCGATGGCGCCGCTGCCGCCGAGCGTGCCGCTCACGACCGTCAGCCGGTTGGTGCTCGTGCTGCCGTTGACGACGAGCGTGCCGTTGCTGACGACCGTCTGGCCGTTGTAAGCATCCGCGCCGCCGAGCGTGAGCGTGCCCGCGCCGATTTTTACGAGCGACGTGCTGCTGCTGGAGGTCTGTTCCACGATGGCGCCGGCGAAACTGGAATCGTTGTCCAGCGCGCCGATGCGCAGCGTGACGGCGCGTCCGCCGGTCGGCCCGCCGCGCAACGTGGCGGAAGCGGGGCATTGAGCTGGCCGAAATCCACGGTGTTGCCGGTGGGCTGATGGTGGCAGTGAAATAGGCGTTGATGTTATTGGAAAAATTCACGGACGCGCCGGCGAAACCGGATAACTGCCCATGCGGAAATCTGCATTGGTTGAATCCGTGGTCAGGGCATTGAACGTGCCTGCGAATGCGGAGCAGTCAAAATTGAATGTGCCGCGCACCTAATGACAGATCAGGTTGAAAACACCCGAACCGGTGAGCGTGCCCGCCGCGCCTGCGGTGCCACGTTCGGGCAATTCCAAGGTGGTATTGCCGCTGACGGCGAGGCTGTTGGGCAACGTTCCGGCGTCGCTGACCTGGCCGTTGTCGAATAAATTCAACCGCGTGCCATCGCCGAGCGTCACGACGCCCGTGCCGAGGCCGGAGGAATTGGCGGTGGTGTTGCCCATCGTCACGGTGCCGCCGGTTACAAACGTGCCGCCGGAAAAAGTATTGCTGGTGCCGATGATCAAAACGCCCGCGCCATCTTTGGCGAGCAACATGCCGCCGCCCAGTCCCGCGCCGGCGGGACCGCTGAAAGTATAATTTTGGTTGGCCGCGACGGTGACCGAGGCGGGCTGCAGCGTGCCGACCAGGTTGATGGCTGGAGTATTTGAGCCGGTGTCGTCAAAGGTGGTGTCCACGCCGTCGGTGAACGTGGAAGCGGTTGGTGCCATTGACCCAATTGGTGCTGCTGTTGTCCCAATTGTTGAGCGAGCCGTCGCCGCGCCATGTGAGGTTTTGCGACAGTCCAGTGGCGGTCACGAGCACGCCGACGGTGTTGGTCAGCGCCGCGCCATCGCTGCCGTGGACGGAAAAATTAAAACTCCCGAGCCCGGAGAAATTTGCGGCCGCCGTGAATTCCGCCGTGTGGCCGTCGCCCAGCAAAGTGACGCGTGCCATTGGTCGGCAGCATCACGGAATAAGTGGGGCTGGCGTTGGTGAAGCCGGCGGTGAACTGCCACAGGTCAACATCCACGAGCGAATTTTTGGGTGCGGACGCGTGCGGCGTGGCGAGCCAGTTCAGATAATTTTCCAATTTCGTGTAACCGCCGATGCCGGGCGTGAGGCTGTCGGCCACGTTGGGGTTCGAGCCGAGCGCGGATTCCCAGTAGTCCGGCATGCCGTCGCTTGTCCGTGTCCACCGGCGCGAGCCGCCGACGACCGTGCCATAACCGTTGTTGCACGAGGCCGGTCTGCGCCTGGCTGGTGTAAAGGCCGCCGTCGGGCCCGCGCGTGCCCACGCCGTTCCCGTGGTGCCGCTGCCGAGCGTCTTCATCTGGCTGATGACCAGCGTGTCCACGTCATCACGCGGCAAGGCGCCCGCCTGCGAGACCGCCAAGCGATAGGCGGAATTCTAATTGTAAATCGGCACGTTGGTTGTCCATGTGGACCACGGCGAGGCGAGAATGGTGCCGCCGCCTTGATAGCCGGGCAGCGGAACGGAGGTGCTGCCGTTGAGCGTGCCGTCCATGCTGCGTGTCGTGCAAGTTGCCGGTGAAATACATGCTCTGGTTGTTATCGATCTGATACCACGGAAAATTTCCGCCGCTGGCCGGGCCGTAGATGAAATAATTGTTGACGATGTCGTGCTTGAACCGGCGTGCTGGTGTGCGTCGTGTAGCCGGCGGAATTGTTGTATTCCACGTTGTTGATGAAAACGGTGTTGATCTTGGCGAGCGGGTTGCGGTTGTGCGAATTGGCGAAGATGTTGTAGAACCATGAATAATTTTGGCCGACGGATTCGGTATGCGCGCCGAACTGCTGGCCGGTGGGATTGGCGTCAATGGAATTTTGCACGGTGATGGCGGCGCAACCGACGGCGTCAATGTTGTTCCACGGACCGAATTCCAGCGAGACGTGATCCATGATGCATGTTGCTGGCCTGATACAAGGCTTAAGCAATCGTCGCCGGTGCTGGCGGTGTCGCTGCCAGGGCGGATGCGGATGTGGCGGCAGATGATGTTGGCGGAATTGGCGAAGGAAATTTCGCCGCCATTGAAGCCGATGCCGCCGCCGGGCGCGGTCTGGCCGGCGATGGTGAGGTTGCCCTTGGCCGAAACCGCCGTCACCAAGTTGACAGTGCCGTTCCGAGCGCAAGGCAGCACAGGTCGGCATCGATGCCAGACTGCTGCAACGCGGCGTCCCGGACAGCGCGTTTGATCAGTGCTACGGCACTGATTCGGTCACCGAGGAAGGTGGGCTCACGATCGGCTTCCGAGGCATCGTCATGGACGATGATTACGACAACTTCCTTCACCCGCTGATCTACTAACTCGCGCCCGCAGTCCGCTAGGGATTGCGCCAAAGCTGCGGGCCCTAATCCACAAGGTCCTCCGAGCAGTACCGCGGTAGTTCGTCCGATCCGATCGCGCGGCCATTCGGCTGCGTCAAGTGGACGAGCGGATTTGGGCGGATGCGAGCGCGCGCCCCGAGTCCGGTCGGAGCTCAACAGCGGGCCGGCGCACGACCACCCCACCGTCCCGCGCGCGGCAGCACGACGGCTATCCGTTCGAGCGACGGGAAAACGCGGAACTGCGGGCCAGCATGTGGTGACGGGAGGCCCGCGGATTGCGACGCACTCCTGCTGTTGCCGTGAGGGCCGCGTCAGGCCTTCCCCGTGGCGATGTAGGCCAGCACGTAGTAGCCGAAGGCAGCGAGCGCAATCCCGATCGGGACCGATCCGACCAGAATCCAAGTTGCCCAGCGATCGTGTGCGTCTACGGCGTCGGCTGCGGCCTCCTGCGAGCTGACGCCGTTGTAGCGAGCCTCAAACGTCGGCACGAGCTTGTGGTAGAAGGCGAGCGGCTTGCCTACCGCACGTCGGCGCTCGGCGAAGAAGAGTTGCACGTCGTCGTAGACCCCACGTCCCACGCGACGGGCGAACACGAACGAGGCGAACAGGCCAACCACCTTCTGCGACACGTGGCCAGTCCAGAGACTCTGAACAACTGCATCCGAGGAAACCTGGTGCAGATGGACGTGCGCGAGGCCGTGCTGGATCAGGCGCGAGACGCCAGCTCCGATCGCGAAGCCCGGGATGGCGTACACGAGGACCAGCAGGGGCAGCGCCAGCATCTGCCAGCCTGACGTTCGCCGGTCGTCCTTGAGGTTGGGAATATGGAGCGCGATCTCGAGCCTGTCGACCCAGTTCCGAGGCTTGGGTTTCCGCTTGTAGTGATTCCAGATGATCGCCTGGCCCAATACCCCTCCGAGGAGTCCTTCGCCGACGTTCCGTACCAAGTGGCGCCATTCGGCCCAGTGAGCCTTCGACAGCAGCGCCAGATGAACGTGCAGGCCCCAGAAGTGCAGTCCGCCGGTGAGGGCGTGGTCCCAGTCATATTTGACGCCGGGGATCGTCTCGAAAGCGAGGTAATAGAGAGCCACGACGACGAGCGTGCCAACATGGACGAGGACAAGGCCGTCGACCACCACTAGGGCTTTGTTCCTGAGCCACCTCAGCGGATGGCGGATCAGCGTCGCATCCAGAGGGGGCGGAGGCTTCTGGTGTGGCGTGCGCCGCCAGAAGCGACGAGGCTTCGGTTCCGTGGCTGTCGCGTTCATCGCTGCAGTCCGCTCAGGCTACGAGGTCCTACTCGAGACGCGCCTGCTCTTCTCCTCGCGAGACCCAGCCGGTCGCGGACCAGTGAGCTCACCGGCCCGTCCTTTCCATGCCGCCGAGCGGATCCCGTTGCAGTACGAGGTCCTGATGCCAAGCCGTGCAGTCGTGGCAGTTGCAAAGCGCCACTCACGGGGCGCCAAGACGCTGGAGGGACGCTCGCTTCCGCCCACTTGTGATCGCCGAGCAGCGCGCGAACATCGAACTGGCCCAGCGGCAGATCCCAGTATGAGAGGATTTTGCGTGCCGAGCGATGTGATCTGGGCAGCCGCCATCGCCGGCGGCGTCGGGCTCGCCGGTAACGGTGCCACGCTGTGGGCGACTCAGCTACAGCGAAGGTCGCAAGAGCGCGTCGAAGCCATCAAGGACAAGGCTGAAGCCGAGCAAGCCTTGGACGAGCGCCGCGCAACCGCACGGAACACTCGGGCCAAGTTCTACGAAGACGTGTACCTCGCGCTTGACGACCTTGAGCAGACGGGGACTGGACCGGACGGTTCGGACGAAGAGTTCTCCAAGGTCGTCGCTCGGTGGCGAGCGGTTCGAGGCAGAGCGCGCCTCGTTGGGTCGCCCGAGGTCGTGGAGGCTGTCGCGGCGGTCCAGGGCCTGCTGCGGACCATCGCCCAGGAGATGCCTGCGAGCGGGGCTCCTGACGATCCGCTGTGGAAGCACTACCAAGCTGCGTATCAGCGTCACGAGGAGGCGCTTGCCCCCGCGCTCACGGCACTCGTGGACGCGATGCGGAGCGACGGACTCGCTGGCTTGCTGGACTCCGAGGCTTGAGTCCAGCCCGGGCGACTCACGGTTCGGATCGCGAGCTGTCTGCATCATCTCGGTAGCGTGGGCTGACGCTCGTTTACGCCCAATGCAGTCATGCGTCTCTGCGGCTAAGCGGACGCTCGCTTTCCGCTTCGAGGCAGACGACCGCTATCAACGGAAAGCACAAGCTGCGTGTGCGCCTTGCGCGCTCCGTCCATCCGTTACCGCTCCGCGGTGCTTGGCGGTTGTGCGGCTCGCAATCTCGAGACATCGCCCAAACCCTGTCCCAACCGTGTCCCGAACTGCGCAACTCTGACCCCAACCCAGGTCACCTCACCGAACTGAAAGCCCATGCGAAAGCAAATGCCCTGCAAATTAGCCACTTGTAATGAAGGGTTGGGAGTTCGAGTCTCCCGGCGGGCTTGGCAGAGACCGCGCTGCGAGACGAGTGCTTTCACCCGAGAGAAGGCGATCGTCAACGAACGCTCGAAGCGGACGGCTCCGTTGTCGCCATTGGGATCGGCAGGTTCACGGCAGGTGCGAGAACAACAGCAGTCGCGCCGGCCTTGGGCAGCACTCGGTCGGAAGTGGTACGCGAACGCACCACTCGCCGGCGCTGTCGTCGCCGACCGCAGCGGTCCTGCTTAGGCAGGGGCCGGGCAGTGGCATCCTAGTGAGCTTTCCCGGTGTCGTCCGACGCGCAGCCTGGGTTAGAGCGAATCGAGCAACCGGCCGAACTCGGGCGGGCGCCTCCTCCTGATTCGTCGTAGGGAACCGCGACGGGGATGCCTACCGCAGCAGCGCGATCTGCCTCGCCGATCAATATCGCGGGTGAACGTCGCGGCGCCTACCATGCCGAGACGCTCTCTGCCTACAGCCCTACCGAGCTGGGTGACGGCTACGGCTTGCGGATTCGGGGCTCCAGAACAATCGAGACAACCTCTCACGATCGCTGTGCTCGACTCCGCCCGGTCGGAACGCGGAGCTGGGAACCTGGCGCGCGCTCGCCATGCCATCTTCCATGCATCGCTCGACCGTTTCCAAACTGATACTACGTGGTGACGGCATTCATGCTTAACGGCTGCATGAGTCCAGTTAAGTCGATAAGACAACGCGGACCGGACCGCCGGGGGACCCGTACGCTCCGGATGGGGCTGCGAAAAGTGGTGTTGCTGTTCGGGTGTCTTGCGCTCTTGGCCGCCGGGCCGCTGACATCGACCGCGCGCGCCGACGGCGACCCCGGCAGCGACGTGCTCGTCTACCAGCCCCTGTTCATCGGACCCGACGCGGGCGTCTCGGTCGACGAGCAGGTCAGACTGGGGGCTCTGCTGCGCCAGGCGCAGCGCAGGGGTTTTCCGATCCGGGTGGCCATCATTTCAAGCCGTTTCGACCTGGGGTCGGTGACCGAGCTATGGCGCAAACCCCGCGCCTATGCGCGCTTTTTGGGGCTCGAGTTGTCACTCGCGTACCGGAAACGACTGCTGGTTGTGATGCCGAACGGCTTTGGCTTCAATTGGCCGAGGCACTCAACCGGAGCGGCTTACCGGATGCTCGGCGGCGTGGCGATTAGATCGGGTGGTAATGGGCTGGCGGCGGCGGCCCAGACGGCGGTCAAGTCGGTGGCCGCGGCCGAAGGCGTCAAGCTCACTTCTACGGGGGGGCGATCCACCGGCTCTGTGCCGGCGGCCACCAAGCGTCCAAGTGTTACGCAGGCATCCCGTGGCTCTGGGACGGAGGTGACGGTGGTCATCGCCGTATTGGCCGCGCTCTCCGGGCTTGCGCTGGCGGGGCGTGTCGCATCAGGCTGGCGCCCCCGTCGTGGTGGCGAGCAGCGAGCGCGGGCTCAGGACGGAGCGACTGCAGCCGCTCATGTCACCGTCGCCGAGAAGAATGCGCCCGCCTCGCGTGGTGCGCGGTGGTCGCCGCGGACGGGTATAGCCGTCGCTACTGCGCTTGTGATCGCCGGCGCAGGCGGGCTCGTCGCGTTCCTGGTGAGCGGCGCTTCGAGTAGCGCACAGAGCGAAGCGCTCGCCCGTAACCCGAGCCTCGATCCCGGAACGCCGGTGTCGCGTCCCGCGCCCGATTTCACACTGACCGACCAGTTCGGCCATCGCGTGTCGGTGCGCTCCTTCCGCGGCAAGGTCGTACTGCTCGCGTTTAACGACTCTGAGTGCACGACTGTCTGCCCGCTGACCACGACCGCGATGCTCGAGGCCAAGGCGATGTTGGGCCCCGCTGCCGCGCGCGTCCAGCTGCTGGGCATCGACGCCAACCCCAAGGCCACCGCCCTCGGTGACGTGCTCTCCTACTCGCAGCTGCACGGGATGCTTCACGCCTGGCACTTCCTCACCGGCTCGCTCGCGCAGCTCAAGCAGGTATGGAAGGCCTATGGCGTCGCGGCGGAAATTGAAGCCGGTCAGATCACCCATACCCCCGCTCTGTACCTCATCGATCCCCAGGGCCGAGAGCGCAGGCTCTATCTGACCCAGCAGTCCTACGCCGCCGTCGGGCAGTTAGGCCAGCTGCTCGCCCAAGAAGCCTCGCGCCTGCTCCCGGGCCACCCGCCGGTGCACTCAAACCTCTCCTACGCCCACATTGCCGGGATCACCCCAGCAGTCTCCACCACGCTCCCGCGCCCCCGTGGCGGCGTCGTGCGTATAGGCCCCGGTCGCGCTCCGCGTCTGTACCTGTTCTTCGCCACCTGGGACCGGGAGGTGACAAGCCTCGCGGGACAGCTCGAAGCGCTCAACCGCTATGAGGAGTCTGCCGCGCCTACAGGCCGGCTGCCCTCGCTCACCGCCATAGACGAAGGCAGCGTGGAACCCACGGCAGACGCGTTAACACACTTTCTGGCAGCGCTGCCGCACCCGCTCTCCTATCCCGTGGCGATCGACCGCAGCGGACGACTCGCCGACGGCTATCAGGTCCAAGGCGAGCCGTGGTTCGTCCTCACGTCGCGGACCGGTCGCATACTCTGGTATTGGGAGGTCTCCACCTCCGGCTGGCTCACCCCCGCTGCACTAACACGGCGCGTCCGAACTGCTCTGGCGCACGCGCCCAGTGCCCCGGCCAGCGCGTCTGCGGCTCAGCGGGCCCTCACGGGCTCGCCGCACCCACTAGCTGCGCTTCATCAACAGGCCGGCCAGCTCCTTGGCGGCGGCTCCGCGCTTGTAGCGAGAGTCCGTGCCCTGCGCGGCTATCCGGTGGTCATCAACGCTTGGGCCTCCTGGTGTCTGCCGTGCCGCAACGAGTTCGGGCTATTTGCAAGTGCCTCGGCGCGCTTCGGTCGGCAGGTGGCGTTCATGGGCGCCGACACCGACGACTCCCCGGGCGATGCGCGCTCGTTCCTCGCCATGCATTTCGTCAGCTATCCGAGCTACCAAACCACAACCGCCGCGCTGGCCGGACTAACGTCAATCGTGGGCCTGCCAACAACCGTCTTCCTCAATCGCTCGGGCAACGTGGTTTACGTGCACAGCGGCCAATACGAGACCCAAGGAACCCTCGACGAGGACATTGAGACCTACGCAGACGGGCGCTAGACGCGGCAGACCTGACGGAACGCTCCAGGGTCCAAGCCACAAGGAAGTCGCCGGTTCGACCGAGATAAAGAGGCCCATCAAGGTTTCGCTTGAAGCCCATATCCGCCATCCCGTGAAAAGCAGACAGCTCACATTGATCACTACCTGTGGGGCGGACAGCTCTCAGGCGCGCGGGTGCGCGAGGTCCTCGCGGTAGTCAGCCGGCAAGTCTTCGTCGTAGGCTCGGCCATTGCGACTTAGCTCAACGGCAAGCGGGGAGCCGATCGCATAGCGGGTGATGGCGCCGAGCAGCAGCAGCGTCATGATCACCGCGCTTGACACGCACCACTCGCAGATCGCGTGGATCGAGAACAGCTCCCGATACGTCAGGTAGCCGCTGAAGCCAAATCCGATAAGGGTTAAGCCGAGCGTTGCCAGTCGCGTCTCGTCGCGATCGGGGGCAAGGAGGGTTACTAGGATCAGCACGTACCCGATCAGCCCGAGCAGCGCTACTGGAACGCCGTCCAGGTTCGACCACACCGACGTCTGGACTTTGATGCACGACTGACCCGCGGTACAGGCGGGCTTGATCCCGGCATAGTGGACGTAGGTTAGATAGCTGGCGACGCCTAACCCGACTACCGCCAGCACGAGCATCACCCGCCGAAGGTAGGGGCTCACCCCCGCTGCCCCCTCAGCTCACAGAGCTGATCTCGGAAGTCAGCTGGCTGTAGCTCGACGGCAGGCTCTGGATCGGGGGGGCCTCGCCCCTAGGCCCCTGGACGACGATCGTCGGCGTGTAGCTGAAGCCGTGAGCAGCCGCCGCGCGCCCGTCGCTGGCGACCTGCGCTTGGAGGCTCTGGCGCTGGCGGCTGGCCGCCCAGGTGGAGACGTTCAGCCTCGGGACCTGTTGCGCGATCTCCCGAAGAAACGCGGGCGTCACATACGAGCTGGTCTCCGACTGCTGCTCGTAGTAGAAGAGCTCGATGTAGTACCAGGCTCTGTCCTGAAGCCCAGCGGCGTACGCGGCCGCCTGCTGCTGGCCCCACATCGAGGCATTGGGACCATTTCCGGTCGCAGTCTCAAGTGAGCGGTAAACGAGCTTAACCTTGCCGGGACGGACGTATTGGCTGATCAGCCGATCGAGGTAGCCGGTGCCGGGGGTCCCGTCCGACGTGGTTGCGTTGCTCGCCAGCGCGAACCCGTCGCAGACGGGGCACTCCAAGTCCGCGTACTCGGTGATGATGACCCGTGCGTTTGGTGAGCCGAGCGTCTTGCCCGACTCTGGAATTCCCGCCAACAGCCTGCTGACGGCAGCGACGTCCGTCCTAGAGCTCGAGCTGCCGACTTTAAGTGGCTTACCGCCGACGCTGCTCGAAGTGCTCACCACGACCGCGATCACGACCACCATGATCGCCCCGATGATCACCCCAGCCAGCACCCACATGCGCCGGATGCGCTGGGCGCGCTCAGCGCGCGCGCGCTCCTCGGCCAGGCGGCGAGCGCGCGCTTCTTCCTTTTGCTTGGTGCGTGAAGCCATCTCAGCGTAGCTTGGCCCCGCAGCAGCACTCCCAACATGAGATTAGACGACTCGTACAACGGGCCACCGGTCGCTTCCTAGTCCCCATGCACCAGCGCACCCCGGTGGCTGGCAATCACCCGATCAACCCGTCAATTCCACGGCAGGACGCTGGCAGAATCTGTTCCGGAAGCCGGCCGCTGACTAAGCATTCCAGTTGAAATCCGCGACCACGGCACCCGCGAGTGGTGCGCTCGTAACGCACCTCCGAGCGCGTGCTGCCCAAGGCCCGGCGCGACTGCTTTTGTTCTCGCGCCGACGTGAACCGGACGATCGCCTCGGCGACTGAGCACCC
Organism: uncultured Solirubrobacterales bacterium; assembly: GCA_963767295.1. GTDB lineage: Bacteria > Actinomycetota > Thermoleophilia > Solirubrobacterales > Solirubrobacteraceae > Palsa-465. The sequence continues at coordinate 1,631,608 of CAVYDI010000003.1, read as the reverse complement.
GTGCGTTGACGCCGGATCGGCAGGACCGCTGACGATCGGATTCGCGTAAAAAAGGGGACGCGGGTTGAGCGATGGCCGCGCGCTCGAGATCAAATGGAGGGCAACCGCCAGTCAAGTTGAGTCCCGGCTCCATCTCATGAAAGAAGCCGGCGCCGGATCAGCCCGGCAGGCGCGGGCGGCAAGCCGCGGTTGCCGAGCCGTGTGTGGAGTCCAGCGGAAACCGCGTCCCCAACCGTGTCCCGAACTCCGCAAATCTGACCCCAACCCAGGTCTCCTCACAGAACTGACAAGCCCGTAGCGAAAGCAAATGCCCTGCATATGAGGCACTTGTAATGAAGGGGTTGGGAGTTCGAGTCTCCCGGCGGGCTTGACAGAGACCGCGCTGCTCCTGCCGCTGTACGGGCCCCGCCCGCGGCGAGCCGGTCGCCCCGCGCCTCGCTCGAGCTATGTCGCTGGATCACGCCGGCGTCCGCAGTCGCGAAGGCACCGTCAGCGTTGTATCCGCGCGCTCGCGAAAAACGAGAGTCGCGCTTTCCGCGCGGAGGGGGTCCGCCGGTGTCTGCGTCTAGAGGAACGTCCGCATATGAAAGCGAGGCCGCACGCGGACGATTGTTAGCGGGGCAGAGCGTTCGTCCGACCCCGCCGACGAACACGCCTACGTCGCCATCGCGGTGGCGCGCTGCTCGGGTCTGCCACTTGTAAAGCGATCGCCAGTGAGGGCACGCCTTACCCCGGGGAGCACCCCCTCATGCCAGTGCCTCACGCCCCAAAGTCGGACCGCAAACCGGCAGCAAATCGCACGGGTCTCTTGCCGCCAGCTAGCGGTTGTTCCCGACGCTCAACGCGAGAGCGTGAGTCACACCGCTGTCGGGATCGGCGGCCCGGCCTACGGAAGTCCGAGCGACTGTCGCACGGCGGCGGCAAGCACCTCACGCGCGGTCGCGGTGATCGCGGACGCGCCTGCTTCGCGCATGCGCCGGAGGACGCTGCGAGCCTCCGCCTTCGCGGGTTCCGGGGCATCGACCTGCTCGAGCGCTCGCTCGGCTGCTTCCAGGATGACGAACACATCGATGTTCTGGATGTCGCCAAGCGCCAGCTGGCCAACGATGGAGTTGATGACGTTGACCTGGGCCGGGGCCCTCACGGCTCCCCGCGCGGCCAGCGCCTCGTGACCCTTGCCCGTAACGGTGACATTCCGAGTCCGCTGGAGGGTTTGGTAGTCGAGAAGCTCGGGCCGAGGCTCCGCCGACTCGTTTGGCCAGAGGGTGTAATCCCAGTCGATGAGCTCGAGCTTGCGGAGCCGCGCGGCTGGCTTTGCAACGGCGTCCCACGGCAATCCATCGTTGCCGGCAAAGCCGCTCGCTTCCTGAATGAGGGTTGTACCGTCCAGCGGGGAGCCGGGGCACACGCTCTCGCGCTCCGCCATCCACCCGAGTAGCTCCATGTGGTTGACGGGCACGCGAAAACGGTAGCTGCCCAGGGTCCGTCAAGCTCCGAGCGTCTCGCCCACTCCGCGAACGCTTCGACCGGCGCCATCGACACCGGTCGGAGGCGTTCGTGACGTGTGGGGGACAGCCGGCTGCTGGGCGCAGGGCTCGCTCCCTTCCAGCCAGTCCTGTCTCGCCGCTCGGCAATGGCGCTGTTGCTTGATCGCGGTCTCCAGCATCCCGCGGCGGCCCCCGAGCTGATTAGCCTCGGCGCGCGCGCGCTGATCGTCGTGCTATAGCGCGCCGGGCTACGGATCAGGGAGGCCGTCGCCCCCACCGAAAGCGACCTCGATCTGCCCGGGGGTCCGGGAGTACATTCCGAGGCATGCAGACAATCCTCTGGTGTCCTCAGTGCGGAGAGCGAGTTCTCGCTCCAGGGGAGTACACGGTGGGCCGACATCATGCGCGTAACCAGCGTTCAACCTGCCCACAGTGCCACGTTGAGCTCGTGCGCCACCCTGACCTACAGGACAACGCGTGGGCGGTTGACGATCCCACGCCGCCACCGGACGAGGAACTGGGCGGCACGGGCTAGCAGAGACTCCCCTCCGCTCGGGCGTACGGCCGTTTCACCCCGCTTTGCGTGTCCCGCCGGGCAGCAAGTGCCCGGAGATTCAGACAGCTAAGCGCCTATCCCCTTCCCTTCGAGGGAGGCGAGTGGGACCGGCACCCGCTAGAGCCACCTGCTAGGTGCACGTGCTTGGAAGTCACTGCGAGAGTCGCGCTCGGGCTCGGCTGGACGCTCCATCTGCGCCTCACGCGCACGGCCCAGAACCTTTCGCCGCCCATGTGGCGGCGTCGGAGAGAGTCCGACAGATGAACTTGACCGTGCGTTCTCGTCCAGCGGTGCGGAACTCGCAGTTGGGCGGGCGGCGCGTGGCCCACCAGCGAACTCGGCCGTGGTCAGGGCTCCGCCACCGCGGATCGGTGTGGAGAGCATTAGGCTCAGCTGGATGAGCGCTCACCCGGTGGCGGAGGGTGTCTGGTTGCTTACCGGGCGACCGGAGTATCGGGTCAACCAATATCTCATCGGGGACGTTCTGATCGACTCAGGGACACCCGCTGCAGCGCGCCGACTACTGCGTGACATAGAGGGGCGGGCGATTGTCGCGCACGCCATCACGCATGCCCACCCGGATCATTACGGTTCGAGCAAGGCTCTGAGCCGACGACTCGATCTGCCGTTCTGGTGTCCATCCAATGATGCCGACGCCCTCGAGAGTCGGCGTCTTCCGCATTCCGAGCTTCTGCTCGGACGGCTGATTGGCTTACCGCCCGGGCCAGCGGGCCCACCGATTGCTCGCCGGCTGAGGGAGGGCGACGAGGTCGCGGGCTTCCGGGTTCTCGACACGCCGGGCCACTCGCCGGGACATGTCTCCTATTGGCGGGAAACTGACGGTTTGCTGATCGTCGGCGACGTTACCTTCAATGTTGCACCCGCTGAGTGGTCGCGTCGGGTTGCGCGAGCCTCCCGCATTCATGACCGTAGACCCGGCTCGCAATCGTGAGTCGGTTCGACGCCTTGCTGCGCTGGAGCCGACGCTCGCACTCTTCGGACACGGCCCGCCGCTGCGCGACCCGGCTGCTTGGACAACGTTCGCGTCTGGGCTTCTGGCCTAGGGCAACCAGGGCCCGGGGTCTCGCCCCGACGGCCGGTTCCTAGCTGAACCGGCAGCCTCGCGAACTCGAATCCGCACCCTCGCCGAGAGCAAAGCAGGCCTTGCGACAAGAAACTGGTCGCGTCTCGCTTATCTCCAATAGCGAGACGCGTGCTCGCGTCGCCAAGCGGGCGTCCGCTGCAACGACGGTAAGAGAGTCAATGCGAGCGTCGATGAAGGTGCCGCGTCTCACGTGCTGCGGGACGTCGGCGTCCGAGACAGCTCCGTGTAGTCCAACGCGGGAGCGGACAAAAGACGACGATTGTGGGACGCGGCCCTATTGACAGACCGATCGAGTTACGGATCGATCTTTGCGTAGCCAGTTATCGCGATTGGGTGGGGACAACCATGCGAATCGGGAGGACATCCCTTATGGCCCGTGATTCCTGTTGATACGAAGGTGATCGTTCGGCCGGCTCGCAGGGCGCGGAAGCGCGCGATCACCTTGTTTGCTGACACCCGGTGCCACGAGATGCGACATACAGCGTCCTGATGATTACGGGGGTACGGGGCACCCATTCGGGCGTGCTTGACGTTGACGATCACCTCGATCGTCTCCCCGACTGTCGCTCTCACGGTCTGGGTCGGCGCCTTCAGTCGTAGCGTGACCTCGCTTCCCGCCGGCGGCTTGCACCCCGCCGCGTCGGCCGCGTACGCAGTATGCGCCGAGCCCAGCCCCGCAGAACCGGCTGCCAGGCAGGCGCTCAACCCCGATACCGCCCACAACGCGACCCTATAGTGGGCCGCAATCACTCGCCCCATACCCATCATTATCGCGTGCATCGGCAGCTTCGGGAATGGTCGACACCCGAGCGCTCTCGCTGCGGCGAGTCCAAAGTTGTGGATCCGTCGCAAAGCGGGCGCGCGTACTGCGGCGGTGCGTGACGCGAAAGCGAGCGTCAGCTGCGCCGCCGCTGGCTCAAGATTCGGCGCCGGAGGCCGGAACGTACGGCGGCGCTACTCCCCAGTCCCAGCGCGGCACGGGGGCGTGCGCGACCGTCTGTGCCCCTTGCTGGGAGTTGTGCATCGCCAGGCGCGTACCCCACTCCGCATATCCCATAAGTGCGGCCCGGAACTCGGGATCGGCCGGAAGACTGGCGTCATCTGCAGCGCGGCTTAGGAGCGTGACGAAGGTCAAGCGTTGGTCTGGTGTGATCGCGAGGCCGCGATGGCGGCTGAGCATGTGCTCGTAGCCCCCGCGCCGCTCGGTATAGGCGCCCGGGCCGCCCATCACCTCAACCCACCAGTCCGTCGCATGGATGCGATGCTCCTCGCTCACGCGTCCCCCGAACATCGCGGCGATCTCTGGGGCCTCCTGCTCTACGAGGTCGTAGAACCGGTTCAGCCAGCCAGCGAACGCTTCCCTTCCACCGCCCCACTCGTAGATGGTCGGGGCTGCGTCAGCCATCGCTCCCACGCTACCACCGCTCAATTCCCGCCCACCATGGCGACCAGAGCGGTCGCCCCAGCCAGGCCCCGTTAGTCACGAAGGAGGCGTCAGCGCCACGCGGCGACGCGACTGCTCGCGTCGCGAAGGGAGCGCGATGGTCTGTCCTGCCTGGGGCTCACCTGGGAGGAAAGCAATCATCCGCTAGCCGCTTGCGGCAGACGCCTGTGCTGTGCGGCTTACGGGTCGGGGCGAAAGAAGCGGTGCTCGGGGCGACCTCGCGGCTAGTCCCGGGCGTGGTGCACTGCTTCGACGTTGTGCCCGTCAGGATCGAGCACGAACGCACCGTAGTAGCCCTCCGAATACTCGGGCCGCACGCCTGGAGGTCCGTTGTCTCGCCCTCCAGCTTCGAGCGCGGCTGAGTAGAAAGCATCGACCTGCTCGCGTCGGTCCGCCGCAAAAGCGACGTGAACCGGCGCGCCAGTCCCATACGCCGTCGAAATCGCGAAGTCGTCTGCCTCCTCAAGGCCGAACGCAACCTCCTCAGCGCCGTCTCGCCACGGCCCGATCTCGGCAAACCCGAGCGGGGTAAGCGCACGACGGTAGAACTCACGACTTCGGGCAAGATCACTCACCCCAACACCGACGTGGTCGACCACTACACGGCGCCTTGGCACACTCCGGACTCTAAAAGCGAACTGACCAGAGCGCCAGCCAACAGAAAACGTCGCGACGGCGTCGACGAGTGACAGCGTCCCAGCACCTCGGTCCCACAGCGGATGCTGTCGTCGCAAAGCGAGCGTCAGGATTGTGTCTGCGCGATCGCGAAAAGCGAGAGTCGACCTTCCGCGCGAGTGAGGTGGGGGCAACGGTCGTGGCCGAGTACCGGGGTTCCACGAAGAGCAGGGCTTGGGCTAAAGGTCATGGATGGTGGGAAAGGCCGGATCTCCGTTTATGCATGCCCTCAGATAGAGGGCCACACCAATGTCGCCGGTGAACAGGGTGTACCGGCCACGCCCGACACGGGCCCGCTCTCGCCTCACCTGTCCAATCGCGTGCATCGCGAACCGGCGGGCCCGGTACAGCCAGAGCTCATTGTCTGTGAGCGCGAATAGCCGCAAGAAGGTGAAGCCGTTGCCGGCCGTGCCGTGACAGAGCCCGGGGCCCTTGATCAATGGGCCAGCTCGCCAGACCAGCTCCGCTCCGGCCAGCGCCAGGTCCAGCGGCATCAGGTCACCCAGGGTGGCCACGATACCCGGAGCGCCGTGACACCATTGGACGCGGATCCCGAAGGCAAGATTCGCCGGGGGCGCGGCAGACGGCGGCCAGTTGACCAAGCCGTCGTCGTGCAGGGCGGTCCGTTCCAGCACCATCGCGACGTGGCTGCGCAGGACGTCGTCCGGTACATAACCGCGGAGGGCGTGCACCACACCGGCGAAGCCATGGGCTGGCCCGAGAATCTCAGCCACCTGGCGGTACAGAGTCTGCGTCCACAACCCGGTGACCTGATCCCGGCGGCCCCAGAGCACCTTGGCACTGTCGCGATATTCGTCATCGAGTCCGCACGCTTGAGCGGCCAGCATCGTTCCCGGCGAGCCCCACATCAGCTCCCAGGTCTCATGTTCTCGATTCTCGCGGATGAGCTTTAGCAGCCGTCCCGGGTCAGCGGCCGGGGAGCCGACCTCCGCGGCCACGAGCAGCAGACCGGTCTCCCCCATCCACAGGCTGGGCGGGTGGGCCAGCGGGGCGAAGTCCGGCTCCTCGCGGTAGTCCGCGATCAGATCCTCCAGCAGTCGAGAGTCGCCGAATGACGACCCAAGTCGCGCCAAACCCCAGATCATCCCGGCGCTTCCGAGATAGAACGTGCGGACGGTCTCCCCCGTCGTCTCATCCTGCGGATGGCCCGGCCAGATGCCATTGACGACAGCCTGCTCGGCGTCGGCCACGATCCCGGCCAGCTCCGCCTCTGCCTTCGCCTCGTCCCAGACCGCGGCGTTCAGATCCTCGTGCTCGGCGTCTCGCCAAAGAACCATCTCGGCCATGCTCCCACAGCCTCACAGGCAGTCGGTGCTCAAGGCGCGGCCACCGTCCCCACCGGGAGCTGGGACAAGGTTTCAACGCCCACGACCGCAGTCGGCACGATGCAGCTGCTCGCGGCGATAGAGCGAGGGAAACGATCGCGCGACCAGTTGCCGCCTTCGTCGCTCGCCGGCCGAAGCAGAGGTGCCAAATGGTGTCGTGCAGCCAAAGCAGGTCACAGTCGACTCCCAAGGCCGGTCTCGCAATCGTCCAAAAGCGAGACGTGTGCTCGCGTCGCAAAGCGAGCGTAAGCGCTCTGTCTGCGCGCTAGCGAAAAGCGAGCGTCCTCCTTTCCGCGCTGAGCGGCCCGATTCTGGGTCTGGCACGATGCTCGCCCGGTGATGGAAGCGGGAGTCCGTTGTGTCTAGCGAGCTCGAGTGGGGTCGTCGTAGGGGTCTGAGCCGATTTTCCGTCCTTGGGTGGGGTCATCGTAGGGCTGGGAGCCAATCTGCCTTCCTTGGGTGGGGTCGAAGGAGTGAGGGCGTAGCTCTTTACGCGGGGTGTCAACCACATGCAGGCCCAGAGCTGGCCGCTCTTTGCTTTCGTGGTGGTCTGCTTCGTGGTCACGGGCTATTGCGGTTGTCATGTTGTTCCCTTTCGGAGGATTGGGGTTGTTCAACGCTTTGGTCTGCGCGGCGGCCGGCGGGGAGGATTGTTTGCACCAGGCCGCTGATGAGGTCGTAGACGTGCCCGGAGACGGTGATGTGCTTGGAGATGGCGGGTGCCGAGCGGAGGCGCTCGACATCGCGGGTAACGGTCGCCGCGGGGTCGAGCACGGGGTGTTCGCGTAGCGCTGATTCGTCGGTCCCGATCCGCTCGGCGTACTGGTGGCGGAAGCTGTCGTCCGCGAGCGCGCCGGTTCCGCACTGGGTGTGGTGGATCACGGCGACCTCGAACAGGGGGCCGGCTGGGACGACGTTCTCGGCGAGCTGGCCGATGAAGGCGACGTCGTTGATTACCTCCGGGGTGACCCGACCGCCGACGTTACGGATGACCATCGCGTCGCTGAGGCCGAGGCCGAGGAAGTGCGCGGGGTCGACGCGCGGGTCGAGGCACGTGATCACAAACAGGCGCAGGTTGGGGAAGACGACGGCGTCCTGGTGGCCGCCGACGGCGGCGAAGGCACGGTTGCGCGCGAGCGCGGCGTCGATGTTGGCCGCGCCCGGCTGGTCGCGGCTGGCCAGCTCAAACCCGATCGCCCGGCGGATAGCGGAGCCGGCGGTGACGGGCGTGGTGAGTTGTGTGCTCATGGTTTTGTGTCTCCTGTCGCTGAGGGTGGGTCAGCTGTGCGCCCCGACCGGGGCGGGCGAGCCGGGTGCTGGCACTTCTGGCGTGTCGTCGCCGCTGATTGTCGGCTGGGCGGGCAGCAGCGCCAGCGCCATCAGCGCGCCCGCGGCGGCGACGCCGGCGGCGACGTAGTTGGCTGCGTGGAAGCCGTGGAAGAAGGCCGAGCCGGCGGCGTTGTGGATGGCCGCCGCGAGCGCGGGATGGCCGGCGTGGGCTAGCTTGCCTGCGGCGGTGAGCGCGGCGCCGATGGATGCGTGCGCGGTCCGCGCGACGGTGGCCGGCAAACCCGCGGGGAGCGCGCTCGTGAGCCGGCTGGCGTAAAGCGAGGCGTAGACACTGCCGATCACGGCGACGCCGAGGGTGCCGCCCAAAAGGCGGGTGGCGTCGTTGACCGCCGAGCCGACGCCGGCCTTGGCCTTGGGGACCACGCCCATGATCGCCTCGGTCGCGGGCGCGCTCGTGAGGCCCATCCCGGTGCCCAGGACGACCATCTGGGCGGCGATCGTTCCGTAGCTGGTGGCGGCTGCGGCGGTCGTGACCCAGATGTAGAACGTGGCCATCAAGAACAGCCCTGACGCGACGACCAGCTTCGTGCCGAGCCGAACCGCGAGCCTGGCGCCGAGGATCGAGGAGATCGCCACGCAACTCGCGACCGGAAGCAGGCGCACGCCGGTCGACAGGGGGCCGTAGCCCTTGAGGAATTGGAAGTACTGGGTGACCAGGAAGATGAACCCGGACAGCGCGAAGAACGAGATCGCGACCGATGCGCTGGCGGCGGTGAAGCGCGGGTTTGAGAACAGGCTCAGGTCGAGCATCGGCTGCTCGGTGCGCCGCTCCCAGCCCACGAACGCCGCCGCCAGCGCGACGGTCAGTGCGAAGCTGCCGAGGGTCCGCATGCTTCCCCAGCCGTGGTTTGGGGCCTCGATGATCGTGTAGACGAGCAGGCCGATCATCCCGGTCGACAGCACGAACCCGGCGCGGTCGGTGCGAGGCGCGTGCGGGTCGCGCGAGGTCGGGACGTGGCGGGCGACCAGAACGCCGGCGATCGCGGCGACCGGCGCCATCGCGAAGAAGATGCTGCGCCAGCCGAACAGCTCAAGTAACCAGCCGCCGACGATCGGCCCCAGCGCGATCGCGACGCCCGTGATCGCGCCCCACAGACCAATCGCCAGTGCGCGCTCCCGCCGCTCGGTGAACACGTTCGTCAAAAGCGACAGAGTCGAGGGGAACACCATCGCAGCCCCGACGCCCATCACCGCGCGCGCCGCGATCAGCTGGCCGGGACTAGCCGTCAGGCCGCCCGCGAGGCTCGCCAGGCCGAATACAGACAGACCTGCGAGCAGCATCCCCTTGCGCCCAAACCGGTCAGACAGGCTGCCCACTGCCAGCACGGATCCCGCGAATAGCAGGTTGAACGCGTCCACAACCCACTGCAGCTGCGAGTTGGACGCGTGCAGCTGGCGCACCAGCGTCGGCAGCGCGACGTTGACGATCGTCGTGTCGAGATTGATCACAAACGCCGCCAACAGCAGCGAGCTCAGGATCAGGGGCTTGCGCTTCATAGCTGCTCCTCCAGGTCTAACTTGCATCACGCAAGGCAACCTACAGAGGAGGCTAGCTTTTGTCAAGCAAGTCAGCTACGATCTACTTGTGCTGCAACGCCACTATCCGGACCAGATCTGCTCGATCGCCCGCTCGCTCGAGATCGTCGGCGAGCGCTGGACGCTGTTGATCCTGCGCGACGCCGTCCTCGGCCTAACGCGATTCGACGAATTCCAGGAGAAACTCGGGATCGCTTCGAACGTCCTCACCAACCGGCTCAAGCTGCTGTGCGACGAGGACGTGCTCGAGCGCGTTCCCGACCCGCAGCGTCCGGGCCGGCCTAAGTACGTGCTCACCGAGAAGGGACGCGAACTCGCTCCAGCCCTGATCGTGCTGATGAAATGGGGCGACCGCCACTACCCGACGCCGAACGGCCCGCCCCGACTCACCCTCCACGCCGGCTGCGGCGGCAACATCGGCCCAGACCTCCGCTGCGACCGCTGCGGCAAACACGTGGGCCGCAGTGAAATCGAGCTCGCAGCCGGGCCAGGTGCCCCACACGGCGAGCACGCAGGACGATGACCTCGCGCGCGCACCCGGCCGACCGGTTGTGCGTCCTCACCGTTACGAACAGCGCTTCCCCCGCCGCACAGACCACCGGATTCAGAGATTCGCGTGCATGGGTCTCAGGAACGCCCGCACCTCGTCGAGTCCGCCATACCTCCCGAGCCATGGGAGGCCCGAGTGCTACCCACTCGACAGCGCCGGCAGCACAAGCCCGGCGAACTACGCGGCGGGCCCCTTGACGATGTAGACGATGTCCGGTGGAAATAGCGCTCCGCGGCTGCGATATCTCACCGCGTCGAGGTGCGCCTCCGCGAGCGACGCGACCGACGAAGCCGTACTTGTACTCAGTCCCAGGAGGAGTCCTCGGCGGGCTTGGTGACGGTGGCCCAGCGCTCGGCGATCTTGTCGCCCTCGAAGCGCCAGAGCACGAAGCCGTGAAATCCCATCTTCTTGCCGGAGTTCGGATCCGTCCAGCGCCAGTGGTTCTTGCACACCACCTTGTCGCCCTCGGCGACCAGATCCTCGATCGTGAGATGGAGATCGGGCATCGCCGCATGCATCTGGCGCATCATTTGCTCGTCGCCTGAGGCGTCGGTTGGCTCCCCTCCCGGTCCGTCATGGTCGTAGAAGTCGGCGGTCATATTCGTCCGGATGACCTCCGGCTTGCGGTTGTTGACGAAGTCCTCAAAGTGCGACCGCACCTTGGCCCTCATTTCTTCGGTCGTTAGGTTCGTGGGCATTCGGTATCCCTCCGTCGTCTCGTGTCTCTCCAAGGTCATCATCGCGGGAGACGCGGCCAGGTTCGGCCTCAAGCATCTGCGCGGAGAAGCGAAAGTCCAAGACAAACTGGCCGCCCGTCAATAGCCATAGCCGCCGCCTCCGGAGGCGAGCGCGGCATCCGAGGGGTCATCGGTGCGTCAAGTCACAGAGGTGTCCATGGCCGCGGTTGCTGCTACCACTCGGCGGAACAGCAGCAGCACACGGTTCGGCATGCGCGCGACCTCTGCTCTCTGGCGCCACAGAAGCCACCCGACTCACCAGCCGACGGTACGCCAGCCGACGAACGGATGCAGGACGATGCCGCTCGGTGACCGCAACTCGCCAATAACGGGACGCATGCTCGCGTCGCAAAGCGAGCGTCCCCTCGTTGCTACGCCGGCGCCTCCTTTCACGCGATTGCGACCGTCAGCTGCGTGCGGATCCGCCCTGGATCGGGCGAGTGCTCGGTCGCCAACGCGATCGTGCGCTCCGCATTGTCGCCAGCACGATTGCGATCGTCCCGGCCAGCGCTCAAGACCTATCTAGGACGGTGCGCCGACCGGGTCGCCGTGCGACAACAGCAGCTCTACGACCTCCTCGACGGCGAGCGCGCGGCCGCGCGCATACGCGGCGTCGGCGCCCTGCGCGCCGAGGGCTGCACGTGTCGACGCTATCCGGCCCGCCATCACGCCGCCCCAGAACGCGTTGAGCTCACGTGGGTGCACGCCCTCGCCCGTGAGGCTGTCGCAGGCGCCGAGCGTCTCGAGCGCCGCCTCGTGCCGTCCGAGGTCAGCGAGCGCGGCGACGATTCCCTCGCCCTGGAAGCCGATGTTGATCCGCGCGCCATTGTCGCGGGCGTCGGCAACGCCGCGCGCATAGGCCGGAAGCGCCGCCTGCGGCCGTCCCGCGAACAGGTGGCAGTCGCCCACCATCGACACGCAGGCCTCAGTCGCCCACGTCCCGCCACCGTGGCGGATCGCCGCCTCGAACGCGTCGGCGGCCTCATCGAAGCGGTCCTGCAGCAGCAGCAGGTGGGCGTCCACGGTCGCCGCGAGGTCGAGGACGTCGGCATCCGGAGAGGAACGCAGCTCGGCGGCGACGACGTGCGCTCGCGCCTGCCACGCCGGACCCGGCCTGTGCAGGGCGCCCAGCACGACACAGGTGCCGTACAACCACGCGGCAAAGGTGGGGTCGCCCTCGGTCTCCGCTTCGAGCGCCTGGTCGAGGGCAGTCCCATGGGCTTTGCGAGCGATGGCCGCCCCGACACGCACGAGCGCGCGCACCCGGCCGCTCGCGGGGCCGGTCGCGGCCGCCTGCTCGATCGCCTCGCGCCAGCGCTCCATCCGCTCGCCCCCGAGTGAGACTTGCCACAGCACTGGGTGGGTGCACGCGATCAGCCGGCTGAACAGCTCGGCGTCCGACCGCGCGGACCAGTCGAGCAGGACCGCTAGGTCGGACTGCTCGGCGACGATCGGCCCATACGTCTCGCGGTAGGCGATCATCGGCCGCTCGATCCAGAACGGCAGCCACTCGGCGACGACGACCTCGGCGTGGCGGCGGCACAGCGCCTCGCGCTCGCCCGACGCCTCGAGCAGCTCGCGCGCGTACGTCCGCAGCGCCGAGGCGACCTCGAACCGGCCGTCGCGCGTCCGGCGTACGAGCGAGGTGTCGACAAGCTGGGCGAGCGCTTCGAGCACGTCGTCGATCCCCTCGCCACACACTTGCTCGATCCGCTCGAGTGTCGCCTCGCCGGCGAAGTAGCCGATGCGGCGGAAGAGGCTCGCGGCCTGCCGGTCGAGCAGGCTGTAGGACCACTGCATCGCCGCACGCAGGCCACGCTGGCGCTCGGGCAGGTCGCGCCCGCCCGTCCCCAGCGCGTCGGGGGAGCGGCGCAGCCGCTCGAACAGCTCGTCCGGCGAGAGCAGCGCGAGCCGCGCGGCCGCCAGCTCGATCCCGAGCGGCGAGCCGTCGAGCTCACGGCAGAGCGCCGCGACCGCTGCCGCGCTGGACTCGTCGACCACGAAAGCGCGCGACGCCCGCTTAGCCCGCGCGATCAGGAGCGCCGCCGCCGGCCCCTCCGCGAGCCCTGCCAGCGCGTACGCCTGTTCCTCGCCGAGCCGGAGCGGCGCCTGGCTCGTGACGAGGATCCGCAGCCTCGGCGCCACGCCGAGCAGCTCAGAGAGCAGCGGCGCGGCGCCGAGGACATGCTCGAAGTTGTCGAGCACGAGCAGCAGCTCGCGGCCCGCGAGCGTCCCGGCGAGAAGGTCGGCCGCCGCCCCGACAACGGACGCGATCGCGCCTGCCACCGCGTCGGACGTAGTCACCTCGGCCAGCTCGACCAGGAACGCGCCGTCGGCGAGCTCATCGAGCAGGCGGTCGGCGACCGCCAGCGCCAGCCGCGTCTTGCCAGTGCCACCGGCGCCGATCACCGTGACCAGGCGCGCGTCACCGAGCAGCAGCGCCACCACCTCGTCGACCTCGTCGTCACGACCGACGAGCGGCGTCGGCGCGCTCGGGAGGTTGGTACGCAGCGGGTCGAGCGTCTTCGGGGCCGGGTGCGGCCCCGGTCCCAGCGCGAACAGCTCGCGCGGCTCCGGGAAGTCCTTCAGCCGGTGGCGGCCGAGCGAGGTCAGCTGCGCCCGGACGCGAGCGCGGCGGCCGCCGCCGAGACCAGCACCTGGCCGCCGCACGCGGCCGACGCGACGCGCGCGGCGTAGTGGACCTCGGGGCCCCAGTAGTCGCCCTCGCGGATCCGCGGCTCGCCGGTGTGGACGCCCATCCGCACCCGCACCGGCTCCCCGTGCGGCCACGCGTGGGCGGCGAGCGCCGCCTGCCCCGCCGTGGTCGCCGCGACCGCGCCGCTCGCCGAGCTGAAGGCGACCAAGAAGGCGTCGCCCTCGGTCGAGACCTCGACCCCGCCGTGCGCCTCCCACACCCCGCGCAACAGCGCATGATGGGAAAACAACACCTCGCCGTAGCCGTCACCCAACCGGTCGAGCAGCGCGGTCGACCCCTCGATGTCGGTAAACACGAAAGTCACAGTGCCGGTCGGGCGGTCGCTCATCACGACCATCATCCCAAGGGCGCCAGATCAGGTTGGGACGCACAGGAGGCGGGCGATCGCGAGCCGCAGCTCACCGAGCAGCTCGGGACGGCCGAATGCGCTGCACGATCGCATTCCATGCTGCCGGCAGCACGCAGCCCACGATCCCTTGGGCGACAACGCGAGCGCCCAATTCGCTAAGGTCGGGACGACCGCTTTCGCGTGTAAGTAGTGGCGGCCGGCTCGGCGACCGGACGCTCACTTTGCGACGGTCGCGATCGTCGGCCCCCGCGCTGATCCCGGCTGGATCCGAGCAAGCGAGTTGTCGCCAAAGCGATGGGCCTGCCTCCAGCTGGCGCTTGAGCGAAAGCGCTCGTGGACGCCCGCAGCTGCGAAACGCGGATCAAGCCACGAGCGCCACTGGCCTCAGCGGTGATGGGGCTGCCCCGCGCCCGAGTCCAGTTCAGCCTCGAGCGCGGGGCCGCGATCAAGCGGTCATGAACTCGTTGAGCTCGATGAAGGAGATCTCAGGCAGGGGTGCGTCCGGCGGGAAGTTGGGCTTGACGTTCCCCTCGAACCACGCCTGGAACTCGTCCTCGGAGTCCCATACCTCGGTGACCTGCCAGCCGTCCGCGACGGCTCCGTTCGTGTGGACCCGAAAGCCCTTCGTGGTTCGCATCGGCTCGAGCAGCGGCCGCAGTTGATCGATCATCTCCTGCGTGCCGCCTGGAATCCGCGCGGTCATCAACACTGCCATGACGCCTCCCTGATCGTGTCGGCCTCGAGTCTCGATCGTCGCAGCGCCATCCAGCAGCGTCAAGCGGCACCACGGCACAAATTCCAGCGGCTGATCTGCTGGGCCCACGGGCTGGGGGTGGCCCATCCGAATGGCTCGCATCGGTTTACGCGGCTTGACTCTGCCACTGGCGGGGTTGCCGGGCGACCAGCCAGCGCACCATCCGGGGCCGACGATCGCTCTCGTGGATGCAAGTCGCGAGATCACGACGAGTCCTTCGCCGACATCTGGAAAGTGCTGGTGCCTGATTGCCGCTCAGGGAGTCGCCAGACCTGGTAGCTGTCTCGATTTTGTGTGCACCGAAGCGGGCACTTCGCCGTCACGCGGAAGTGCTGAGCGGTTCGAGCCAGGCGGCTGGCAGCACCGGTGGGGTCCTCTTGGGTCCTGGCGTTCGTTTAGGCGGCAACGGCGTGGCCGGGCTGGACGTTCGTCCCGGGTTGCACGAGCAGGCCGAGGAGCGCGCCGGCGAACGCCAGGGCGGCGGCGACGATCATCGCGCTATGTAGGCCGTGCAGGAATGCGGCGTCGGAGGCGGTGGTGATCGCTCGCTGGAGCTCGTGGGGCATCCGCGTCGAGATCGGCGCGATTCCGGATCCAACGATGTCTTTGTGGGCGAGCACCGCGCGAGCGAGGGCACCGTGGACCCCCGCGTGGCTGAGCTTGGCGCCTAGGACGGAGCCGACTGAGCTGACGAGGACCCCGCCGAGCACCGAGGTGCCGAGCACGCCGCCGAGCTGGTTGGCGGTGGATTGCAGGCCGCCGGCGATGCCGGCGCGGTCGGCGGAGACGTTGCCGAGGATCGCCTGGGTGGTAGAAGTGACGATCAGTCCGAGGGCGGCACCGATCGCGATGAACCATGGCCACAGCGAGCTGTAGGCGGAGCGGACCTCGAGGCCGGTGAGCCCGAGGAATGCCGCGCCCAGCAGGGCCATGCCGATGATCGTGGGTGGGCGGGGGCCGAGGCGCTGGGTCAGGGCGCTGCCGATCAGCGGGCTGATGATGAACGTCGCGGTCAGCGGGAGCATCCTTACTCCGGTTTGCACAGCGCTGTAGTGGTGGACGTTCTGGAGGTACAGGGTGACGAAGAACAGGACACCGAACAGGCCGATGAACCCGATGATCACCAGCAGCGTCCCGGCCGACACCGAGCGTGAGCGGAAGATGTCTGGCGGCAGCATCGGCCCGGCGGCACGGCGCTCGCGGAGGACGAACAGCGCAAGGCAAGTGAGGCCCGCGAGGCCGAAGCCGATCACGTAGGCCGAGGTCCACGCGTGGCTCTGGGCCTTGATCAGCGCCCAGACGACCAGCGAGAGGGCGGCGGTCAGGGCGAGCAGGCCCGGGAGGTCGAAGCGCTCGCGCTCAGCCGCCTCGCGGGACTCGCGTACCACCGTGAGCGTTGTCAGAAGCGCGATAACACCCAGGGGCAGGTTGAGCAGGAAGATCGACTCCCACGAGACGTGCTGGACCAGCAGCCCACCGATGATCGGTCCCGAGGCGACCGCCAGCGCCGAGGTCCCGCCCCAGATCCCGACCGCCTGGGTCAGCTTCTGGGGCGGGAAGGTGGCGCGCAGGATCGCCAGCGTGTTCGGCATCAGCATCGCACCGGATATGCCCTGGATCACGCGAAAGACGACCAGCATCTCGATCGAGGAGGACAGCGCACAGCCGAACGAGGCCAGCGCGAACCCCGTGATCCCGATCGAGAAGATCAGTCGTCGGCCGAGACGGTCGCCGAGCTTGCCGCCCGGGATCAGGAACACCGCCAGCGCGAGCAGGTATCCGTTGGTCACCCATTGCAGTCCGGCCAGCGTGGAGTGAAGGTCGCGCTGGATCGTGGGGTTGGCGACGCTGACGACGGTGCCGTCAAGCGCGACCATCATCACTCCCAACGCGACTGCGACCAGCGTCAGCCAACGATGGCCGCGGATCCCCGTCCGCGTGCGTGGCGCGGCGATCGTAGTGAGTCTCGCTGCGATCTCGGTCATCGTGGGCTCCTCAGCTGCGAGTGGCGCTGGCGCAGGAGAAGGCCGGCGCCCGCCCCGAGCGCGACGACGCCCATGCCGGCACTGGTCGTGATCTGCTGGGCGCCGTGCAGGCCGACGCCAGCGGTCACCGCCACGATCAGGTTGAACAGGAATAGGAACCACAGCACCGGCCTGGAGGAGGACAGCGACTTCAGAGCGCTCATGAGCGATCTCCCTTCGGATTGGTGTGCCGGTCACCGCTCAGGCGGCGACCCGATGAGACGTGAACGTGTCTGCGTGAGACAGATTTGTATCAGTATGTTGCACCTATGTCAAGACAGCGATATCTTTTCCTGAGACACGCAAGTCACAGCGGAGGAGCTCCCCATGGCCACCACACCCACCCCCAGCGGCCCGCGCTACGACCGCACCACAGCTGCGATCCTCGACGCGGCCGCCCACGCGCTCTCAGAACACGGCACTCGCGCCAACATGGCCGAGCTCGCGGCCGCGGCCGGCGTCAGCCGCGCCACCCTGTACCGCTACTTCCCCGATCGCGAAGCGCTCCTTGACGCCCTCGCCACCCACGCCCTCGCCGAAGCCTCCGCCCGCCTCGCCGACGCCGGCCTCGAGCGCGCCCCCGTCGAAGAAGCAATCGAGCGAATCGTGCGGGCCCTCACCGCAGTAGGCGACCGCTTCGCCGTGGTCGTCGGCGAGCAAGTCGAGAGCGACTCCGGCGAGATCGAGCGTCTCATCGCCGCACCCATGCGGCAAGTGTTCGCCCGTGGCGTCGAAGCCGGACTGCTCCGCCAAGACCTGCCCACCGAGGTGCTGCTAGAGCTCTTCGGCGGCGCCCTCCAGGCCGCTCTCAGGCTCACCCAGCGCGGCCAACTCGGCCTCGAAGAAGCAAGCGCAGCCGCCGCCTCCGTCTTCCTCGACGGCGCCCGCGCGCGATGACACCCAGATCGCGTCGCCCGAAGCGCCACCTGCTACGGCGGGAGACCCGCGCGTACCCCGAGCGCCTCATCGCCCCGCAAGCACAGACCGGCGTCCGTCACGCGGCGGACCACGGCGCAGTCCAGCCGACAAACCCCCTTTGCGCGGAAAGCGGGACGCGTGCTTTTGTTCCAGGACCGGGCAGCAGCCTAGCGCTCGCTTTGCGACGAACTCGAGAGCGCGCCCGAAAAAGCGCACGGCCGGATCCGGACGATGTCTTTGTCGCCGAAGCACTCGCCGGCTGCATGTCGGCTAAACGCTAAAGCGCGACCTCAACTCCGGCGGGACGATCCTGCAGCTGCAGCCAGCATGTCTTCGCCCGGATGGTTGGGCTAGCGCGTGATGCTGATGGCGCAGGCAAATCTATTCTTGGTCGGGATGCCGTACGCCGAGGCCGAAGCCCGCCAAGTACTCCTAGATTCGCTTGCAGCTGCGATGGATGATCTCGGCGAAGCGCTCGCCTCCTTGGGTGGCGCGTACGAGCAGCTGGATGACGAGCAGGCCGACCGCCTCGAGGAGCAGCTGTTTCGTACGGTTCAGCGGGCTTATGGTCGCGCCAAGCGAACCTACGCGGAGTTCGCCAACCGATATGGACTCAGCGAGCGCGAGTTCACGATGCCATCGCCCGGAGTGCCCTCGACTGGCGTGAAGGGCTTCGTCCAAGGCGCGGTAGGTGCCGTAGAACGCGCTGACCGCGAGCTAGTGGCGCTACAGGAACCCTCGATCGCGATCGAAGTCGGCGATGCCGACCTTCGCGCTGGCCTGGCCGACGTTCGCCGGCTGATCGACGGGGTCTCACAGGACGCGCGGGCATTCCTCCGCTCGTTCGGGCGATAGCGCCCAGCGCTCCCTGCGCTACCCCCGAGATCACATGATCGCGGTCATCAGGCATCGCGCGGATCCGGCCCGACGCGGCCGAGCGAGTTGTCGCCGAAGCAGTCGTGAACCCGCGCCCAGACGGAGGAGCAAAGGCGATCATGGGGGGTTATGCGCACGACGCTCCAGATTCGGAGTGCTAGTCGCTAGCCAGAGCCGCTTTCGGGACGGTGGGCTTCGTAGAGCTGTAGCGGCTCGCCGTATGCGAGGTGTGTGCCGACGGGTCGTAGCCCTACCTTTTCCAGCACTCGTTGCGAGGCGACGTGATCGGGCTTGACCACGGCCACGACGCGATCGATGCGTAAGGGACCGAAGGCTTGTTGCATGACTGCTCGAGCCGCCTCGCTGGCGAGACCGCGCCCCCACGCGTCCGGGTGCAGGTCATAGCCCAGCTCCACCTCGGGACCACGGTGTTCGAGCGGCTGTAGGCCACAATCGCCGATCACACGGTCGGTGTCGCGATCCTCTACGGCCCAGAAACTCCAGCCCAACGACGTCTGGTGTTCGAGCTGCAGAACGATCTCGCGCGCGACATCCTCGCGCGTATGCGGCCCGATCCACCGCATCACCAGCGGATGCAAGTAGACCTCCGCCAGAGCGTCGAGGTCACCCTGATCCAACGGACGCAGGCGCAGCCGAGCGGTCACAATCGGAAACGACGGCGGGGGCGACATAAAGGACACGAATACATGACCTGACGACGGGCGGCTTCGACGGTTCGGTGCCGACCGCAGCGCTGTAACACCCGAGCGTACGGTCCGGCCGTCGCCACCGGAAGACTTCCTTTGCCCGCCAGCAGATCCGCCCACTGATCATGCCGGCGATTTCGCTGACAAACGGCCGATCCGATCAGTTGCCTCGGTGCGGTGCCGCGAACCGCGCTAACGAGTGCGCGTCGGGCCGCACGCGAGTCTCGCCGAATACGCTCGCGCGCGCCGCTGCCAAACCAAGATCGCGTTGTCGCCAATGGACTCGTCAGTAGTCGCCGCCGTTGGCGATGAAAGCAATCACGCGCCATGGCCACCGGCGCGGACGGCGCCTGCCGGCCGCGCCGACGACCGGATCCACGCGGAAGCGGACGTGTGGGTGCATTGCGGGGCATGGCTGGCTAGGGTCGCGTTGTGGCTGCCGAGCCTGGAGCGTTGTCGCTGCCAGAGGACCCTGCGCTGTCCGCTGTCGCGCGGGCTCTGGAGCTACACGGGTTTGCGGGCGAGGTGTGGGACGCGGGCTGGCGGCTTGCGTACCTCTCCAGCGAATATCGAACGCTGGTGTCGGCTGGAAAGCGAGACGCGCTCGTCGCGGGGCTCGGCGAACATCTACTCTCACCTGCGATGACGGCGGCGCGCGAGAGCTGGCCGACCGGACCGACATTCGAGAGCTTCCGCGAGTCATTGCGGGACTGGGGTGGCTTTGTCCTGGCCACGACCCCGGGCGGACGGGATGCCCTGGTGGAGGTGGCAGATCCGCGTTTCGGGGCGCTGTTGGGGCGAATCGAGCCGGTGCCGCCGCCACCGCTCTGGAGCACCCGCGTGGATGTCAAATTCGGTAACGAGATCATTGGCAATGACGTGCTCTTGGCTTGCTTGCATTATGTGGACGGAGCTCGCGCCGGTTATGTCTCGCTTGTCAAGCCGGAGATTCGCGCTGCGGTATTGGGGATGCTCGCGCTCGGAGATGCACGGTTGTTCGAGCGAATGAGTGCGCTCCTGCAGCCTGCCCGTCGCCCGGCGGCCGTTCTGTTTGCAGATCTGGAAGCCTCGAGTCTGCTAGCTAAGCGGCTCGCAACCCCGGCGTATTTCACCGTCATCCGGCGACTTGCCACGGCTGGTGACCGTGCAGTTGTTCGGGCCGGTGGGATCGTTGGGAAGCATGTTGGCGACGGCGTCACCGCCTTCTTTCTCGCTGAGGACGCCGGGACGGAATCATCGGCGGCGCGAGCGTCCGTCGAAGCGGTGCGTGCGATCCGTCAGGCAGCGCGCACCGTCGCGCAGCGCAGCGGTCTAGACCCGGCTGACCTCACGATGCGCTTCGGCCTTCACTGGGGTGCCACGCTGTACGTCGGACGACTGATGACCAGCGGCCGCGCAGAGGTGACCGCGCTCGGAGAGGAGGTCAATGAGACGGCGCGGATCGAGGCTTGCGCGACCGGCGGTCGTGCGCTGGCGTCCAAGGCACTCCTCGAACGCCTCGACCCCGCAGACGCGACCGCACTCGACATCAACCCCGCGCAAGTGTCGTACACACCGCTCGCGGGTCTCCCAACCGCGAGCGAGAAGGCACGACGCGACGCCCCCGCGATCGCCGTATGCGACCTGTAGACACCCACGCTTGTGCTTAGCGCGAAGAGCACTCGCGACGTAAAGCGGACGGCGAGCGTTAGCGGGAGTGCGCCGACGAGGAGAGGATTGGCGGGTCAACCATCGTCCGCCATCCACCACGTCGCTGGACGTCTGCGGTCGGCATCGATCACCCGCGACCCTGCCTGACTTCCACCACCGCCGCCCCCCGCGTAACAAGGGGCTGCGCTACCCGGCCGACCCGCCGACCGTCGAGGAGATCATCGCGGTGATGCGCGCCGCTGGTGACGACGCAGACGCTGTGCGTCTGCGCGGCCTGATCGTGGTCCTGTGGCGCGTCGGCCTGCGGATCAGCGAGGCACTCGCGCTGACCGAGAGCGACCTAGATCCAGCTCGGGGGGCGATCCTGGTCCGCCATGGCAAGGGGGGCAAACGCCGCGAGGTCGGCATGGACCGCTGGGGATGGCAGCAGCTCGAGCCGTGGCTGCAGCTGCGCGCCGAACTTCCTGTCGGAGCGCTGTTCTGCGTGCTACGCGGTCCGACGCGCGGCCGAGCGTGGGCGTCGGCCCGCGTACGGTCCCAGCTGCACATCGCCGCCAGACAGGCCGGGGTGCGCCGCCGGTTCGCGCCGCACCAGCTGCGCCACGCCCATGCGGTCGAGATGAATCGTGAGGGCGTGTCATTGCTGGTCATTCAACGTCAGCTCGGTCATGCCGATCTCGCGATCACTTCCGTGTATCTGCGAGGGATCGATAACACTGAGATCGTCCACGCAGTCCACGAGCGGCCCGCCCCGATGATCCCAGCGACGAACGGACTGAAGATGTCGGCCGGAGACGCTACGGCTGGTGGGTCGTCTCGCAAGACCCACCGACCAGCTCATGCCTTCGCCGACCGCGCCCCCCACGCCAGCCGGTTAGCGGCCGACAGCGAACCGCAACACGTCCGGGAAGACGCGGCCGAGGCCGAAGGTACCGACGCCCTGGACGACGGTCACGGGCGGGTCCCCGCCCAGCAGTGCGGCGACGCGGCGGGCGTGAGCGGGCGGGTGCGCTTCGTCCAGTTCGCCCGTCCACAGTGCGGTCGGTATCGCGCCGGCTGGCGGTGGGGCGATACCCCACGGACTGGCTACGAGGCGGATTTCCTCGATCGCCGCTTCCGGGCTGCCCAGGAACTCGCGCATCGTGCGGAGGTGGATGTCGCGGATGAACGGGTCATCGAGAAACGGGCGATCGGCGGCGGGCACCTGGGCGATCGCGGAGTGCGGCAGCTTTTTGAAGGTATGTTTCAGGCCGGCTTTGAGCACGAGCGGCGCCTTGCGCGCGAGAAACGTTGCGGTCCGTATCTGCTTGCCGGCATCCATTCGGGCATCGCGGCTGGTCATCGGGGCGAGTGCGCCGAGCAGGGCGAGCCCGGTCAACCGCTGCGGCGTCGAGGCGGCGACTGCGATGCCGTACCCCGTGCCTCCTGATTGGGTCACGACCCCGGTACGCTCGATGCCGAGTGCGTCAAGCAGTGCGAGCTGGTCGGCTGGCCAGTCAGCCATCGTGCGCCCAGGTTTAGCAGCGCTGCCGTGGATCCCGGGACGGTCGGGGATCAGCAGGCGGATGCCGAGCTCACGCGCGGTCGGCGCGAGTGCTCGTCCGAGACCACGCGAGCACGGTCCGTCGAGGACGGTGACCACCGGGCCGGCGTCGGCGCCGGCCTGCATGTAGGAGAGTATGCGGCCGTCTGGCAGCTCGATGTGAGAGTTCGGCTCTGGTTGCGACAGCATGTCGCAAGGATGATTGCATACTCTGCGACAGGGTGTCGCAGAGATCTCCGCGCATCCCGGCCCACGAAGCCCGGCTCCGAATTCTGGCCGCGACGCGTGAACTGCTGCTGGACCGTCCGTTCGCGGCACTGACGGTCGGCGATGTGATGGCCCGGGCCGGGCTCACGCGCACCGTCTTCTATCGGCACTTCGAGGGCCTGCCGCAGCTCGCCCCCGAGTTGCTCCCCGATGCTGAGGACCCGCTCGTCGATCAGGTCCTTCGCGGCGCTCCGGAAGACCTCATCGACACCATGATCACCGGCCTGGTGGGGCTGTACGCGGCCAATGGCAGGTGGCTCCGCGCACTCGACGCCGCCGCCGCCGCGGACCCAGCCGTCGCTGCCGCGCTCGATCGCGCCCTCGTCGGTCCACGTCGGCTATTCGAAACGCTCGTCGCCGCCGCGCCGCACCCGCCGCCCGACCCGCGTGAGTTCGCGCTCCTCCTGATGGCGACCCACCGGGCATACCTGCTCGACAAATTCGGCAGCGGCAACGACACGCCCGACAACCGTCACGACGCTATCGCCGCGCTCGCCGCGCTCTGGAGGCGGCTTCTCGCGCAGTGAAACCTCGAGCCCGGACAGCCCTGGCCCTTCACCCCTTTGCGCGGACACGGGAACTCGTGCAGCCACGCGGATGCGCAAGCGGCGAACGGAGCTTGCGACCCACGAAAGCGAAAGCGGTTGGGGCAGCTGCTAGTGGCGAATACGGGGGCTTCGCCCCGCTTGCGTTGAGGCCTGTTTTCGTGCGCATGCCGGTTTCCGTGTAACGAGCTCTCTTCGTCGTTAGCCCTTTTCGGCGATAGTTTGCTCGCGTGGATGAAGAGGTAATCCCAGTCCTGTATGTGGAGAACGCCGCGCGTGCGGTGGCGTGGTACGAGCGGCTGGGTTTCCGCAAACAGTGGGAGCATCAGTTCGAGCCGGGCTTTCCGTTGTTCGTCTCGGTTGCCCGCGGACGCGTGCGGCTGTATCTCTCCGAGCACGAGGGTGACGCGCGGCCGAATACTCTCATCCATTTGAATGTCAGGGACATCGATGGTGTGTCGGCGGAGTTCGGGGTCCCCGTCGACGAGGAAGGTCTCGCCGGGCGCGAGGTCGACCTCGAAGACCCGGACGGGAACAGGCTCCGGATTGCAGCTCCTCGGTCCTGAGTAGCGGGCGTAGGCGATCATCTGGGAGCCGAACCGGCATGGGCGCCAAGGCGAGTGTCTGCAGCGGCGCGCGATCAGTCAGGCACCGCACCTCACCAGCAGGATTGCTCGTGCCGCGCCATGCTTCTCCTCCTTCATTTGCAGCGAGGCCTGCGATCGTGAGAGCGGCGGCGGGATCGGCCGACCACCAGCCGAAGAGCGCGTTGGCCACTAGCCCTGCGGGCAGCGCGATTGAAAGGTAGGCACTGATTTGATTCTGCTCCGCCTCGGCGCTCGTCGCGGCGGAGCCAAGCTTTCCGCCAACTCTGCGCTTCGCGCGAGCGAGCATCGACATCGTCGGCGCCGTGACGGCGGCCAGAGCGATTCCGACGCAGCTCGGCTAAGGGTGGGGCCCGCCAATCAGGTCTCGTGAAGACTCGACCAAGATGTAGGCCGTCAGCACGAAGTCGCTGATGGCAATCAGTCGCTGTGCCCGTCGCTCTGCATTCTCGGAGACACCCCTATTAGCGGGGCTTCTCCAAGCCCGCCGGGAGAATCGAACTCCCAACCCCTTCATTACAAGTGCCTCATTTGCAGGACATTTGCGTTCGACTACGGGCTTTTAAGTCCTGTGAGGTGACCTTGGTTGGGGTCAGATTTGCGGAGTTCGGGACGCGGTTGGGGACACGGTTTGCGCTGGACTCACACGGCTCGGCAACCGCGGCTTGCCGACCGCGCCGACCGGTTGCCGGGCTGATCCGGCGCCGGCTTCTTTCATGAGACGGGCCGGGACTCAACTTGACTGGCGGTTGCCCTTCACTTGATCTCGCGCGCCCCGCCCTCGCTCAACCCGCGTGCCCTTGTCATGCGAATCCGATCGTCAACGGTCTTGCCGATCCGGTGTCACGTGCGAGTGCTCAGTCGCCATTGCACTCGTCCGCTTCGGGGAGGTCGCGACGATCGCTCTCGAGGAATGCGCTCGTCGCGCCGCAGGCGCGGTTCGACCGGACCGGGGGTCGGTATTAGCCAGAATCGAGCAAGCACCCGCCCCTGCTTGCGCGGAATAGCAGAGTCCCGGACCTGTCGCTCACGACGCCGGGGTGGCCGGCGTCGTGGCCGGTTGCGCAACTGGCGAGATGCGGGGCGCGCCGCTCACCCAGGTCGCAGACCTGCAATCGCGCTCGCGCGGGCATGGAGCCCCAGCGGATTTCGTGACCGCGTCTGTCCGATATGGGTTGTCCTTCGCTGGGCTATGAGCGTCGGCGGGGTGGCTGCTTTGCTCGCTGATGACCGGCGCGGTCCGGGACACGCGGACGAACGCGTCCAGGCGAAGGGAACACTCTCGTGTCGCGGCCGCTGACTGTTGCGCGCGTCCTGCGGCCGTCTGGAGGACGGCTGCTGCTCGGCGTGGCGGAGCGACGCTGTCGCTCAACGCCCGGGTCGTACTGGGTCGCACTGCTGGTCCGGTGACTTCCGGGTTGCGGGGCGGATGCAGCGGTGTCGCGCGCGCGTCGACGATGCTGCTAGCCCAACTGAGCAGTCTCGCGGCCGAGCAATGGCTGCTCCGTTCGCGCAAAGCGCTACTACGAACGTGTGGGTCAGTGGCTGGGATGATGAAAGGCTGTGTAGGCCGGTGTTCCGGTGTTCCTGCACATCGCGTGCTTCGAGTGCCCGGCGATGCACAGCTCGCGTGAGCCACCTGACGCCCGGCTCGGAATCCGGACTCTGAGATGGGAACGGTATATGCTGGACGCCCCTGTCCGAGAAGGGAGCACCCGTCATCAGCGAGTTGACCGAGCGGACGAACGAGGCAGACATCGCCGCGGTGACCGAGGTGGTGCTCGCGTACTACGACGGGATGATGGCGGGCGACGAGGTGAGGCTCGCCCGTGCGTTTCACCCGCGCGCCTGCATCGTCGGCAACTACCAGGGACAGTTGGAATGGCAGACCTTCGAGGAGTTTGTCGCAGAATGCAAGGAGGCGGCAGGCGACGCCGGAGCCTACGCGTGGCGGATCGAGTGCCTGTCGTTTCAGGGGGACACGGCACGGGTCAGGCTCCGTGACCAATTCGCGGGCGAGTGGTACAGCGACGATCTATCCATGCTTCGGATCGACGGCGCTTGGCGCATCGTCCACAAGACGTGGTATGTCCATCCCGCCGGGGCGGCCGGGACGCAATAAGCGGGGCATCCGCCTCGAATTGTTCGGCAGCCCGCGCGACCAGTTTGGGGACCCGAACCGCGTGGTGGTGCTTCGGGTCATGTGGTGCGGGTGTCGTTGACGCTCATGATGGCGACGATGGCTGGTCGGATCTCGAGGTCGTGGCCGGCGCCGAGCTGCATACGACTCTGCCTCACGAGTAAGGCGTCTCGGCTGCAGCAGTACCGCTTTCGCTTGAACTCGACATCCGGCCCCGCCGACGCCTGGCTACCGCCTTGATCGAGCACCAGCGCTAACGCCAGGCTGCTGCTAACTCCGAGAGCGACGCTGATCCCGACTGATCGAGCGCGGCCCGGCTTCCGATCCGCGCTGACTGCTTCAACGCCGGGGCGATTCGGCAGCCTGGTGATCTCGGAGAGCCCGCCGGTGCTCGATCGGAGCGGAAGACTGTGCGATTGCGCGAGCGCTTGTCCCTCCCGTTGCGCTCTCGAGCGTCAGGGCCATGGGACACGGTTGAGCGCCGTACGGTCAGTCGTCGATGTTCTCGGTGCCGGTACGCATTAGTTCGTCGAGACGGTCGCGCCTGGCTTTGAGTTTCTCGGGCGCGTGCCCCACCCAGTCGACAAGTTCTCCAACGATCCGCACGGGATCCCGAGTGCGGTAGGACTTCGTCGGATTGCCCGGAAACTTCTTGTCCGTCACGTTGGGATCGTCCTCAAGCGTGCCCGTTGGCTCCACGACGTAGACCCGGCCGCGGCCATCTCCCGCCGCGAGCTCCGCTCCCCAGGTTGCAGCATCCAGGGTTTCAGTGACGTAGATGTGGTTCGCCGTCCTCCCCGCCCCGTAATTCGAGCGGCGGCCGGGCACGAGCAGATCTCCCACCTTCAAATCTGCCTTCGTGCCGTGCAGTAAGCGCCCGGACTCGTGGACCTCGAAAGGCGTTGGTTCGTTCGTCAGCTCGCTCGTCAAACACCCACCCATCACGCCCGGCCCGATCCTAAATCAAAGCATCTGACGCTAGGTCCGCGTCGGCAAGCCAATCGTCCACAGGACACCTGCTTCCGCTGCGCCGCGCGTCTCTTGGCCATCGCTTGGCGGCTCCTGCAACGCGCGGCAGGCAGGGGAGTGAAGCGCCGGGGTCGGACCCTCGTCGTCAGATGATGCTGAGCCCCCTGCCTGCCGCGCGAACGAGGGGAGTTGGCGCCTGGGCTGAGATGCCCGTTGCGGAAGCAGAGCAGGGCGCTCGCGACGGCCGCGGAGTGCCACGAATCCGGTGGCCGCGCAGGTCGGCGTCGTTGCAGTCGTGCCCGGCGTCGGTGCGTAAGCAGCCCTCGGGCATCGTCACGCGTGCCCGCGGGTGATTGTGCGCATGCAACTCCGCGGGCACGCGCCGGCCGGCGCGGGCGGCAGCTCGCCGTGTGCTCAGACAGCGCGATCGTCGCTGAGCGAGCGTTTCGCGAGCGTTCCCGAATCCGCTCCTCGACCTCTTGCCGGATCGGGTGGGCGTGATCGTCAGCTGGGTGGGATGTTCGTGTTGTGGTGGAAGGCGTTGTCGGGGTCGTAACTGGCCTTAATTTCAGCAAGGCGCCGGTAGGTCTGCTCGGGGTAGGCCTCGCGAACCCGGCTAAGGGCGTCGTCGGAGTCAAGGAAGTTGACGTAGACGCTGCCTGCGCGGTGTGCTTGGAGGGCTTCGAGGAACCGCCGCGCCCAGGCGGACTCGGCCGCGGCGAGCTCGCCGGACTGGTCCGGAAGCCACCCGGCGCTGATCATGATGTTGTGCGCCACGTCGCGATGGGCAAAGGCAGTGGCGTCCTGGGGGACTCGGGCGACGGCGCCGCCCATGTGGAACATCGCCGCGTAGGACCGGGGCGAGCCTGCACCGTAGGCGTGATCGGCGATGACCCGGATGGCGTCGTCGGACAGGCCGGCGAGGTTCGTCCCCTTCCAGTAGTAGTGCAATCCGTGCGGGACGGTCGAGTCCATGCCGGCCGAGAAGGCCGCGTAGGGCTTCGGCCCGATCAGGTCGACGAGCGGTGTCCCGAACCGGCGCAGGGCCCGCACCGCACGCTCGCCGTCCTCGACGGGGCCGGCGTAGCAGCAGGAGACGGCGATCGCCGGCCGCCAGTGCAGCTCCTCGGCGATGACGGGCAGCGGGGGGACGGTGCCGAGTCGGACGACGGTGCCGAGCTCGTCGGGCGCGTCGGCGGCGAAGTCCCTGTAGAAGCGCAGCACGTCGGCGGTGTCGTCGGCCGCCCAGAAGACGGGCCCAGCGATCACGGTCTGGCCGACGGGATGCAAGGCGAACTGGAACGAGGTGACGACGCCGAAGTTGCCGCCGCCGCCTCGTAGCGCCCAGAACAGCTCGGGGTGCTCGTCGGCGGACGCGCGGACGATCTCGCCCTCCGCGGTGACCACGTCTGCCGCGAGCAGGTTGTCGACGGCGAGCCCGTGCTTTCGCATGAGGAAGCCGATGCCGCCACCGAGCGTGAGCCCGCCGACGCCGACATGGCTGACGATGCCACTGGTGGCCGCGAGGCCGTGGCCCTGCGCCTCGTGATTGACGTCGCCCCACAGCGCGCCGCCCTGCACCCAGGCCGCGCGAGCGGCGGGGTCGACCAGCACGGCCCGCATCGCCGACAGGTCGACGACGAGCCCGTCGTCGCACGCGGCGGTGCCGGCGACGTTATGGCTCCCGCCCCGTACGGCGATCTCGAGGTCATGGTCCCGCGCGAAACGCACCGCCGCGACCACATCGGTCACGCCCGTGCAACGAGCGATGCACGCCGGACGTCGGTCGACAGCGCCGTTCCAGATCCTGCGGGCGGTGTCGTAGTCGGGATTCGTCGGCAGCAGCAGCGCTCCGCGCAACGCCCCGCTGAGCTCGTCGAACGCGGTCGTTTCCGGGGCCGTTGCCTGTGCTGTCTGGATAGCGGTCATCTCAGTCCGCCTTGGCGTAGTTGCTCGCGCCGTACCAGTCGATGACCACGGCCGGCTCGTCGCCGACGACCCAGGCGTCGTGGCCGCTCGGGAGCGAGGTGATCTCGCCGGGGCCGGCGACGAACTCGGTGCCGTCGTCCATGCGGATCGCGAGTTGGCCGCTGACGTGGTACTGGAAGTGCGGCGCCTCGCAGCTGTGCGTTTTGGCGATCGGCTTGACGTCGTTGGACCAGCGAAAGCCGGGCTCGAAGGTGTACCGCCCGACCTCGCCGTCGCCGATCTTGAGGATCTCGGCGCGCCCGTTGGGGAACTCGCGCGTCTCGTCGGGCTGTCGGAATCCCTTGTGCTCGGTTTGCTGGCGTGTGCCTGTGGTTGCCATCTCGTTCTCCTTTCTGGACCGCTTTGGGCGGCCCCGCTCATTTGTCTCGTCGATCCTCGCCGGCGTCCGTAGAGCCCTCGTCAAGCCTTCCGTCAATCCCTCGTCAAACGGCGAGGCCCGGACGCGAGCCGGGATACGCTGTCAGCGGTGTTGGTGCGGCTATTTGGAGCGCTGGAGGTCGAGGTCGAGGGCGAGCAGGCCGCGCTGCCGCCGGGAAAGCCGCGCAGCCTGTTCGCTTGGCTGGCGATTCATCGCGGCCTTCACGCTCGCCGAGAGCTTGCGGGGCGCCTGTGGCCCGAGGTGCTCGACTCGAGCGCGCGCGCCAGCCTGCGCAGCGCGCTCTGGGCTTTGCGGTCGGCGCTTGGCCCGGCGGCCTCCCAGCTCGAGGCGACGCGTGAGCGAGTCGGGCTCGCGGCGGCGGTGCGAACCGATCTCGGGGAGTTCCGGCGGCGGCTGGCCGCCGGCGATCGGGCCGGCGCTGTCGATCTCTGTCGCGGCCGGCTGCTCAGCGACCTCGACGAGGAGTGGGTGCTCGAGGCGCGCGAGGAGCAGGAGCGCGAGCTGAGCGCCGTGCTCGCCGAGCTGGCGGCCGAGGCCGACGCCGGTGAGGATCGCGTCGCGGCGATCCGCTGGGCTCGGCGTCGGATGGCACTCGATCCGCTCTCCGAGGAGGCGGCGCGAGACCTGATGCGGATGCTCGCGGCCGCCGGTGACCGGGCCGGTGTGCTGACCACCTACGACCAGCTTCGAGCTCGTTTTCGCACCGAGCTCGGGATCGGCCCGTCCGAGGAGACGCGGGCTCTGGCTCGTGACCTCGGCGGAGCGGACTCGTCCGGAGCGCAGCGGGCGGTGGCCGGGGTCGAGGCGAGCGATGATGCGGTGCCACTGGGTGACGGTCACCCGTTCACGGGCCGGATCGCCGAGCTCGAGGCCCTGGTCGAGGTCTGGCGTCAGGCCAGGGGCGGCCATGGCGGCGTCGCCGCTCTCGCCGGAGAGGGAGGGATCGGCAAGACCCGACTCGCCGCGAAGCTGATCGAGACGGCGAGGGCTGAGGGGGCCGCGGTCGCGTGGTGCGCCGGCCTGGACCTCGGCGGAGGAGCGCCGTTTGGCCTCTGGGCCGAGCTCCTGCGCGGACTGGTCCGCATCCACGGAGCGCCGCCGGAGGAGCTGCCCTGGGTCGCCGACCTCGCGCGGCTCTCACCCGAGCTCGAGGCCGCATTGGGCCCGGCACCGCTGCCCCGCCATTCCCCATCGCCCCAGCTCGAGCGGGTACGGCTGTTCGAGGCGATGGTGGCGATGCTCGAGTGGGCGGCCCGCAGGCGGCCATGCCTGCTGCTGTTCGAGGACATCCACACCGCCGATCCCGCCAGCCTCGAGCTGATCGGTTACGTGGCGCGAAGACTCCCGCGGCTTCGGATGCTGATCGTGCTGACGCGGCGCGATCTGCCCGCTCGTCCCGACGTGGATGCGCTGCTTCACCGGCTGCCGCAGCGCGGGATACCGGTCTGCGAGATCGACCTCGCGCCGTTGCCTGCGGACGTCATGCGCAACCTCCTCCGCGCCGCCGCGAGCCTCGGACCCGACCAGCTCGAGCGGGTCGTGACGTTGGCCGATGGCAACCCGCTGCTCGCGCTTGAGACGGCGCGTGCGATCGCCGCCGGCCGGGGGGGCCCGGCCGAGAGCCTGCGCGGGGTGGTCCGGGCGGCCGCGGCGAACCTCGACGGCGAGGCGCGGCTCCTCGCCGAGCTGGTGTCGGTCGCCGCGCGCGACATCGAGCCAGCCGAGCTCGAGCGTCTGCCGATCGCGAATCCGTCCGGGGCCGCGAGCGCCGCGATCGAGACCGGCCTGCTCGTCTCGCGCTCCCGCCGCCTCGCCTACCGGCACGCGCTGCTTGCGGGAGGCCTTCTATGCCGAGATCCCCGAGCCCAGGCGCGCCGAGCTGCATGAGCGCTTTGCCGCCGTGCTCGCCGAGCAGGGCTCCTCGCGCCGGGCGGCCGAGGCGGCTCGGCATCTCCTGCTCGCCGGGCGCGAGGAGGCCGCGGTCGGCCACCTCGAGCGCGCGGCCGAGGACGCGCGCTCGGTGGCCGCCTACGCCGAGGCAGCCGAGTTCCTCGAGCAGGCGGCGCGGATCGCGCCCGAGAGAGCCTCGCTGCTGGAGGAGCTGGCCGAGGTCGAGGCGTGGCGCGGCCGGCGCGAAGCCGCGCTCGCCGCGTTCGAGCGGGCGGAAGCGGCCCTCGCCAGCGCCGACGCGAGTACTCAGGCGCTCGCCTGGATCAGGCGGGGCCGCTGGCTGCGGGGCGCGCTCTGCTACCCGAGCGAGTCGCGGACGCGCCTATCTCCGAGGACTCGAGCACCTCGATGCCGCGGCAGACTCCGGTGCCCGCGGCGCGCGCCGAGGCGCTCGCCGGCCTGGCGTGGGCCGAGGCCGTAGCGGGCGATGCCGGGCGCTCGCAGGAGCTGCTCGACCGCCTCGACCGAGGACCCGGATCCCGACCGGGCCGCCGCGCTCGATCGCGAGGTCGCTCGCGGTCACCTGCTGATCCGCACCGGGCGCTTCGCCGACAGCTATCAGCCCGTTCACGCGGGCGGCGGAGCTCGCCCGGGAGATCGGCCGCCCGGACATGTCGTACGCGTGCCTGATCAACGCGTCGGTCAGCGCGGCCTGCAACGGCGAGTTCGAACGCTCGCTTGCGTTCGCGGACAAGTGCCGAGCGATCGTGCGCGAAGCCGGCCTCGCGCCACTAGAGGCGAACGCGCTCGCCGCTCGCTGCCACATCCTCGTGCGCCTCGGACGCCTGGAGGAGGCCAACGCCAGCGCCGCGGCCGAAGCCGAGCTCGCCGAGCGGCTCGACGACCCCGCGCTGACCGCGATGGCCGACCACGACCGGGGGATGGCCTGCCACGCCGCCGGCGACCACGAGCGCGCCGCGGAACTGCTGGGCGCGGCGC
The DNA here is from genome assembly GCA_963767295.1 of uncultured Solirubrobacterales bacterium. Classification (GTDB taxonomy): domain Bacteria; phylum Actinomycetota; class Thermoleophilia; order Solirubrobacterales; family Solirubrobacteraceae; genus Palsa-465. Next base: position 1,599,502 of record CAVYDI010000003.1, on the reverse strand, counting down.
TCGAGCGCGATCCCCCCGTGAGCAGACCCCTGGCACGGCTCGCACGAGCCGAATCGCTCGTCGCGCTCGATCGCCTCGAGGAAGCGGAGGACGAGCTCCGACGCGACGGCGCTCGAGCCGCTCGGCCCGGGCGATTTCCCCGACACCCTGGTCGCCCGCCTCACGCGCGTGCAGGGCCTGATCGCGCTCGCGCGAGGCGACCATGCGCTGGCAACGAAGCGCCTCGAGGAGGCGGCGCGCACCTGGCGACGGCGAGCCGCGGCGGAGCGGCCCGGCGACCGCTACATGGCGGTGCTGGCCGACTTCGGGCGGCCGCCGGTCGTCGGGTCTGATCGAGCCGCGGCCGCGAGCTCGAGCGGGTGCGAGGCCGAGCTTGCCGCGCTCCGAGAGACACAACCGACCACGACACCGTAGGAGAAAGAGATGCTCGAGTTCGAAGACAGCGCCCGCAGCGAAGCGCCCCCGCGAGGAGGTCTGGAAGATCCTCTACGACCCCGCGCGGTTCACCGAGTGGTGGGAGGGGATGCAGACCACATCGGTCGGCGACGGCGAGTTCACCCTCCAGCACGTCGACTTTCCCGAGCTGCAGATCCCCAACCGCCTCGAGGTGCGCGACGCGGGATCGGCAGTCGTGATCTCCTGCCTGCTGCACGACTTCGTCTACGACTGGCGACTCGAGCCACTCGACGGAGGCCAGGCGACCCGAATCTCGGTCCACGTCGCGATCCCCGACGAGAAGGTGGAGCACTTCGAGCAATTCCAGCGGGCGATGATGGGCGCCTCGGTACGGCGGCTTGCCGAGGTCGCCGCTGAGACCCACCAAGCCGCCTAGAACTCACAACCCGCATTTGCTGCGACCGGACACAGAGCGGCGGGGGTGGCTGTGGACGCTGCAGGCCGCGATTGGAAGAAGTCTCGCGCGACCAGCAGAGCAGGTCTCGTCCGCGAGCTTGCGCCGCACCTCCTGTTCGCCACTTGCGCAACCGGCCGGGACGCGGGCCACCCCGGCGTCGTGAGCGATAAGTCCAGGCCCTGCTATTCCGCGGAAGGAGGAGCGGGTGCTTGCTCGATTCTGGCTAACACCGACCCCCCGGTCCGGTCGAACCGCCCCGGTGGCGCGACGAGCGCATTCCTCGAGAGCGATCGTCGCGACCTCCGCGAACCGGACGAGCGCAAAGGCGACTGAGCACTCGCGCGTTGAGACCGGATCAGCACGGACGCTGACGATCGCTTTCGCGTGAAACGGGGACACGGGTTGAACGATGGCTCGGGCGCTCGAGGTCAATGGAGAGCAATCGCTACTCAAGTTGGGTCCCGGCTCCCCATCGCATGAAAGAAGCTGGCTCTGGATCAGCGCGGCAAGCGCGGTCGGCCAGCCGCGGTTTCGGAGCCGTGTGGAGTCCAGCGCAAACCGTGTCCCCAACCGCGTCCCGAACTCCGCAAATCTGACCCCAACCAAGGTCACCTCACAGGACTTAAAAGCCCGTAGTCGAACGCAAATGTCCTGCAAATTCGCAACTTGTAATGAAGGGGGTTGGGAGTTCGAGTCTCCCGGCGGGCTTGGAGAAGCCCCGCTAATAGGCACTTTCTAAGAGCCGGGTCCCAAAGGTATCGTGGGCAAGAGACGCGCTCGCCGCGCATGCAGCGCGACGCTCAGCGTCGGCGACAAGACGATCCCTCGGTCGCGGGGTATGCGGTCTTGTCAGATCGGTCGGGGCCGACGCCAAACGTGAGCTCTAGATCGGACGGGCACCGGTCCCCCACTAGGGCGGCGCGATCCGCTCGCCTGCGCGGATTGGCAGCTCCAGCCGGTTGGCCGGTGGGGTGAGCGGGCATGTCCAGCGCGGGTCATAGGAACACGAGGGCTGGTAGGCGAAGTTGAAATCCATCACCAGCTGTCCGTGCTGCTCGCCGAGATAAGCGCCCTTCACGGTATCGAGCAGGTAGCGGCCCGCACCGTACGTCTGCTGACCGCTCGTAGCGTCGGCAAACGGTAGGAAGAGGCCACCCCCGTAGCCTTCTAGCCAGTAGATCTCGAGCTTCAACTGGCGGCCGGCGCAGAAGAGGCGAACGAACCCAAAGCGCCGGAAAACCATCACGCCGCCGTCACTGCTCGGGAGCTCCAGCCGCCCGCCCTCGGCTACCTCGACCGAACCGAGCATGCGCCAGGCCGGGTCATAGCCGAACACGTGCGGGCCCAAGTAGTCGCGCCTTTCGGCTTCCGGAACGGGAGACTGTGGGTGCTCACGGAATAGCCGAGTTCGTGTCTGTTGCCACAGCGTCCACGCTTCGCGGCTGTCTGGCGCGGCCAGGATTTGCGCGTAAAGCTCGGCGATCTGCCGCTTCCAATCCAGCAGCGAGAGCAGGTCTGCAACGGGATCTGCGTTCACGGTCTGGCCCCGACGGTTCCTGGGATCGACGCATCCTAGGGAGTCCCAAGGCAACAACAACATCGTCCAGGTCGACCCGGGCACCGGACACGAGTCCGTGGCGTTCTCCGGTGGCATGCTCACACAGCCCGAGGGAGTCACGGTCCAGCCCTAGAAACAGCTAGCCCGGCCCAGCGTCCGAGCACCTCCTGGCCCTGGGCGAGCAGCCCCGCGATCAAGCGGTGGAGCTGTTCGCGGCGCTCAGCGCTGGCGAGCATTTCGTCCGTCGCCGCGGTAAGACGCGGCGTGTCGCTAACCGCCTCGACGCCGGCCGCGAGCACCTCGTCCCCCAGCTGGCCGTCCGGAACCAGATCCGCGAGCTCGAGCAGACCAGTCCACACAAGGCGAGCCGCGCGGACGAAATCGAACAGCGCGTACTGCGCGAGCACGGACCAGCGCTCGCGCTGCCGGCGCTCGAGCACTTCGTTGAGCACCGCTGCGGTCACCGCCACAACGATCAAGCTCGCGACAGGACCCGTAAGCAGCGTATGCCGCAACCAGAACCCGTGGTCAGCGAGGTCCCAGGCGATCGCGCCGACAAGCACGAGCACGCTGAGGCCGCCGATGATCCGCGTCGCGCGCACGTACCACCGAAGCGAGTCGGTACGACGCGGACCGACGCTACGACGAGCCATGCCTCACCGAGCATAGAGCGCTGCCGGGACCATCGGCGAAGGTGAAACGACCGCGGAAGGGTCAGCACCCTCCAGAGCAAATGACTGATGAGCTGTCTATGAACAGGCCGGCGTTGTCGAAGTGCCGAGGGTTGGGGATGAAGGGTGGCTTGATGTGAATGGTGGTGTCGGGCAGGTCGTCTTCCATGTGTGGGATGCGGTTCGCGGGGAACGTCAAGGTCGAGGTCTTCGGCTCCCACCGTGGTTGTCCGAGTTGGAGCACGATCGCAACCGGAATCGCCGTCCCGCCCGGGCTGTAGGACAGCACTGCGTTGGGATTGGAATCTTCGAAGTAGCGCTTGAAGCGTCTGACGAAGTCGCCGTTGGCGACCACGTATGCCTTACGGACAGGACGGTCGGTGAAGCGCGTCAGGTAGTTGCGCACGCCGCTCAATCGCAGCGTGAGATGCTGGTCGTTGGGTCCGCTCAGCGAGCCCGACGCGCTCGGGATAGCCCACAGGTAGTTGAGTTGCTGGCGCGCTGGGGTGACGGCGGATACCGTCGAGGGGCCGTGGTGCGAACCGCCGCAGCCAGCGCTCAGCGCCGCCAGAGGCCCGGCGATTGCGACCACCAGGGCCAGCGGTTTCATTTGCGCATACCAGCGAGAGATAAATAACCCCCGGATCGCTGTCCATGGCGACCGGCAACATCGATTCTGACAACGCCGTGCACGCCAGTCAACAAGGCGCAGCAAACTCAACCGGTCACAACCAGCGCGGCACCCCAGGTCCCGAGCCGGCCGCTCCGCAGACTGTCGGATGGACCTCTATCCCTTTGACCAGTTTGTCCCGTTCCAGCGCAGGATTTGGTTGACGAAGGTCCCGGCGGTGTCTTTGAAGTACGTACCGACGGCGAAGCACTCGGTGGATGAGCTGCAGGCGACTCCAGTGAGCGAGTTGGACGCGTTAGGGGTGCCGCTGGGATCGGGCGTTGACGTGAGCGACCACCGCTTCGCGTGCCAGCGCAGCGCCTCGTTCAGCTCGCCCGTGCGGTGGTAGTACCAACCGACAGCAACGCAATCCCCGGAGGCGCAGGCGACCCCAAGGAGAAAGTTGCCCGAGCCGCTGGGGTCGGGAGTTGGGGTGAGCGACCAGCGCGTCCCGTTCCAACGCAAGGCTTCGTTGCGTCCCCCGCTGTAACCGACGGCAGAGCAACGCTTGGCCGAGGCGCAGGCGACCCCGTTGAGCCAATTAACGTCGGACCCGTGCGAGGTGCCGCTTGGGTCGGGCGTCGGTATGAGTGACCACTTGGTGCCGTTCCAGCCCAGCGCTTCGTTGACGCTAGCCCCCATGCGATTGACATACTGGCCGACGGCGAAGCAGTCGCTAGCCGAGACGCACGAGATTCCATTGAGCTCATTGTCGACACCCTTGCCGGTGGTACCGCTTGGGTCGGGCGTCGGCATGAGTGACCACTTCGTGCCGTTCCAGCGCAGCACCTCGTTGAGCGTGGCCCCGGCAGTGCCTGTGTAATTACCGGCGGCGAAGCAGTCGGAGACCGAGACGCACGCCACCCCTTTGAGCTGGTTTTGATGTCTAAGGCTGGCGGTGCCGCCGGGATCGGGCGTGCCAATCAATGACCATTCGGTGCCGTTCCAGCGCAGCGCCTCGTTTAGAGTCGCGGCCGTGTTGTTGAAGTAATAACCGACGGCGAAGCAGCCGCTGGCCGAGACGCAGGTGATCCCATTAAGCGTCGTGGAGTCGGCGTTGGGTCTGGGCGTGGCAGTCAATGCCCACATCATCCCGTTCCAGCGCAGCGCCTCGTTGACGCCGACCCCCTTGCGGTTAGTGGCCTGGCCGACGGCGAAGCAGTCGTTGGCCGAGATGCAGAAATCTCCATTGAGGCCGCCCGCCGAACCGGGAGTCGGCACCGCGCCCGCTACCGGCTGGAATCCCGCCATCACCAACAGTGTCGCGAGAACGACCCCGACCACCCTCGCTCCGCGACCAACCCACACACCGCGGGACGGCGGCCGAACCAGCTCGCTGCTGACCTCGATGTATGCCGGTAGCCCGGCCGAATCGGCTCTCTGGAGCATCGGCTGCACGAACGCTGAGCTAGACGGCATGGAGCCGGACTCGCGGGCGGGCATTATTCACGTAGCCCTTAGGGTTCCACAGCGCCGACTCGTTCTCAGGCTGCGTGGCCGCGGAGGAGTCCCATGCGCGGACCACGATTTCGTGTTCCCCCGGCGTGAGGACGAGCCTCATCCGCCAGCGCCGCCAGGCCCATCGGCCAAGGTCCTCGAGCAACTCGGCCTGCGACCAGTTCAGGCCACCATCGACGGAGAGGTCGACCCGCGCGACGTGCCTCTCGCCGCCTGCGAACGCATAGCCGCGTACCTCGACCGGACCGGCCTTGACCGTTTCGCCGTCCGCCGGTGACAGCACATCGGCGTTGAGCGCGATCAGTCCGAGTGGCATGCCCGCGCCCGGCCCCGGGACCGCGTCCTCCGGCAGGAGACGATATGCGACGTGCTGGAAGTACCCGGGCCAAGGGGTGGAGCGAACCTCGATCCGTTCGACCCATTTCACGCTGCGCGCTCCGATGTAGCCGGGCACGACCACCCGCAGCGGCCCACCGTGGACGAGTGGGAGCTGTTCGCCGTTCATCCCCCAGGCGAGCAGGACCTCGGGACGGCAAGCCTTGTCGAGCGGGACAGATCCGCCGAAACGCTCGGGGGGACCGGTCTGCGAGCAGATGTCGATGCCTTCAAAGCCGACGTGCACGGCGTCGCGCAGCGGGTTAGCGAGCGCGAGCACGTCGGCAAGCGCAACACCGCTCCACACGGCCGTCCCAGTCGCGCCGGGACCCCAAGGCGCCTCGCCTGGGATGTCACGAATGGCCATCAGGCCCGCGCGCCGATTGCCCGCGCATTGCAGAGTCGCGGTCACCTGGCGCTCTGGGAACGCCTCGCGCAACGTGGAAAGCGAAAGTTCCAATTCCCTCTCCACGAGCCCATGGACACGCACGCGCCAGGCGGAGCGAGGGGGCCCCGGGACAGGGCCGTGTCCCCGCACATAGAACGCGTCCGTGGGGGTCAGGGGGCCCTCGGCCAGCGCAGCGAGACCGGTCTCAGCGTTGAACGGTTCCGGCTCGTGCAAGATCAGGTCCGCGCGCTTCCCGTACCGGTTCAAGCAACCAGCATCAGCAGATTCGAACGAGCGGTGTGACAGCAGAGCAGACCGCGCTTCTCCGGCCGATACCGAGGTCGCCCCGCTTCCTCTCCCACGCCTATGCATCGTTCCGGTCCTCGCGTCGGGCGACTTTGGAGCCCACACCTCTTGGCTCGGCGCCCCCACGGCGCCTCACTTACCCACTCGAAGCTACACCCGCCGAAGCTCCAGCGTCAAGCCCAGAGGCCTTCACGCGGCCCGACGAGCGCGGAGCCATTCTCGCCTCTCGCCTCTCGCCGGCCCTTCGACTGGCCCGTAGGCTTTGGCACCGTGGCGCCGCGCACGCGCGACTTCGAGGACGACGCACGCAACGAGAACATCGTCGTGTGGGTCAATGGCGAGCTCGTGTCGCGCGAGCGGGCGGTGATATCGGTGTTCGATGCGGGGTTTGTTCTCGGTGATGGTGTATGGGAGGGGCTGCGCGTTTTTGGGGGCCATCCGGTCTTCCTCGAGCGCCATCTCGACCGCCTATTCGCCGGCGCGAACGCCATCATGCTCGACGTGGGTTGCAGCCGCCGTGAGCTCACCGGCGCGATCTACGCGACGCTGCGTGCCAATGACATGTCCGACGGTGTGCATGTGCGGCTGATGGCCACCCGAGGCGTCAAGCACTCGCCGTACCAGGATCCGCGGCTGACACTCGGGCCTGCGACCGTTGTGATCATTGCTGAACACAAGAAGCCGCTGCCGACGATCGCGACCGATGGCATCAGGCTTTTCACGACGCACGTGCGCCGCGCCGCGCCGGACACGCTCGACCCCAAGCTCAACGCGCACTCCAAGCTCAACGACATCGTCGCTTGTATCCAGGCGTACACGGCCGGCGCCGACGAGGCGCTGATGCTCGATCCGCACGGGTTCGTGGCGACGTGCAACTCCACAAACTTCTTCCTGGTCATCGGCCACGACGACACGCTCGAGGTGCTGACCTCCGACGGGCGCTACTGCCTCGCTGGCATCACCCGTGCCAATGTGCTGGACATCTGCGCTGCCAACGCGATCCGGGCGCGCGAGACGACATTCAGCCTCACCGACGTCTACGCCGCCCGTGAGGCGTTCGTCACGGGCACCTTCGCGGGCGTCGTGCCCGTCCAGTCGGTTGACGGTCGCACGATCGGCGATGGCCGCCACGGACCGATGGTCGAGCGCCTTCAGGCGCTGTATCGCGAGCTCGTCGAGGCCGACGTGGCGGCGCGCATTGCGCCGTGACCGGGGTCGTATGGGTGGCGATGTGGTCCGGGCCGCGGAACATCTCCACGGCGATCATGCGCGCGTTCGAGAACCGCCCTGACACCATCGTCGTCGACGAGCCGTTGTACGCGGCGTACCTCGCCCGCACCGGCATCGACCACCCGGCGCGTGACGAGGTCATCGCGTCCCAGCCCACAGACCCTGTTACAGCGATCGCCGGCCTTTCGGCGCCGCTGCCGCCAGGACGCCGCGTCCACTACGCGAAACACATGGCCCACCACGTGTCTCGCGACATGGACCTGAGCTGGACACTGCGCTTCCGCAACGTATTGCTCATCCGCGACCCAGTCGAAGTCGTCGCCTCATACGTGCGCGCCCGAGAGACGTGCGAACCGGAGGACATCGGGCTGCCCCAGCAAGGCTGGCTCCTAGAGCTGTGGGACGAGCACGGCACAGAGGTGCCGATCCTCGACGCGAGGGACTTTCTACGCGCGCCGGAGGCGCACCTGCGCTGGCTGTGCGACTGGCTCGGAATCCCGTTCACCACCCGGATGATGTCCTGGCCGCCGGGCCCGCGCGCGTCCGACGGCGTGTGGGCGCCGCACTGGTACGCAACTGTGTGGTCCTCCACCGGGTTCGAGCGCCGGCGCGCGCGAGAGACGAAACTCTCCGGCCACGACGCCGCGGTGGCAGAGGCCTGCCGCCCTATCTATGCGGCACTCCATGCCCGCCGCGAGCGCGTGTGAGAGCGTCGGCGACGCCGATTGACTGCCGGCGCAAGAAGGCTGCGAGTGTCGCGCCGACACCGCGGAGATCGCAAGCGATCGCAGTGGTCGTCCGGAGGCCTGGCGCCTCGCAACCCGCCCAGGCGCGGACGGGAGGAGGCGATCGACCCCGATCGACCGGAGCCGTGATCGATGAGTTCGAGAGGCGGCCGCGGTCTTTAGATCGCAAACGCGACAGGAGGTGTGCAATGGGCCGGCTGGTGGTGACCGAGTTCGTTTCCGTCGACGGTGTGTTCGAGGACCCCGGTGGAGCGGAGGACTACGAGCACGGCGGCTGGACCTTCGAGTACGACCGCGGCGAAGACGGCAACAAGTTCAAGCTTGACGAGTTGATGGAGGCCGAGGTACAGCTGCTCGGCCGGGTGACGTACGAGGGATTCGCGGCGGCGTGGCCCTCGCGCGAGGGTGAATTCGCCGACAAGATCAACAGCGCCCCGAAATACGTCGTCTCGACCACGCTGAAGAATCCCGAGTGGCAAAACACGACGGTGATCTCCGACAACGTCGCCGAGGCGATCGCCAAGCTGAAGGACCAGACCAATGGGGCCATCCTGGTCGCGGGTAGCGGCACCCTGGTGGGCACGCTGCTGGGGGCGGACTTGGTCGACGAGCTTCGGCTGATGGTCTTCCCAACCGTGCTTGGACGCGGTAAGCGCCTCTTCCCCGACGGGATCGACCGGCTGAAGCTGAAGCTCACGGGATCCAGACAGGTCGGCCCCGACGGCGTCCAGGTCCAGGTCTACCAGCGAGCCGAGTAGAGGAGGCGAGAGGGATGGATCAGCCCACCGCCGAGAAGGCGCTGAGGACATGGAGCTGTCGGTCGGAGAGTGGAGCCTCGAGGCGATCCCGCCGGGAGGAGAGCGCTGGCCCGGAGACGCGGGCCACTATCGAGTTGCCCCGCCCTAGACGCCGGGGGAAATGCCAAGCCGACAACAACGAGTGACAGCACCGTCCACGGCCTGCGCAAGAACGCACACGATCACGGACTGGTCCCCCCGGTTGATAACACCTGCGGGTCCGCCCGACTCAAGCTAGCGCCGGGGCAGAGCTGCAGCCCATCGCTTGCCGAGTGCGGCTACCCATTGTTCGGCCGCGCTCGCATTCTCGGGTGGCCCATCCACGAGCACAAGCTCGCGCACTCCGAGCGCGTCCAGCGCGGCCACATCCTCGGGTCGAGGACTTTCGAGTGCCACGGAGACGTCGAGGTCTTTGACATCTCGACCGGCGTCCCGACACAGCTCTCGCAGCAGCGTCAGACGGTCGCCCACGGCGTCTACGCCCGACAGATTGAAGCCATACCAACCATCTCCAACTCGAGCGACGCGGCGGAGCGCAGCATCGCTATTGCCGCCCACGACGATCGGGATCCGGCGGCGGTGGACGGGCTTGGGATTGATACGAACGCCGGAGAAGGCGACGAACTCGCCGGCGAAGGACGCGACGTCCTCGCGCCACAGCACGCGCATCGCCTCGATGTACTCATTCGCCCGCGGTCCGCGCCGCGCGAACGGTATGCCGAGCGCGTCGAACTCCTCCTGTGACCATCCCACGCCCACGCCGAGAACCAGCCGCCCACCGCTGAGAGCGTCGAGACTCGCCGCCCGCTTGGCAACGATCACCGGGTTGTGCTCGGGCAGCAACAGGACCCCGGTCGCCACACGGATCCGCCGGGTCGCTGCCGCCGCGAAACTGAGCGCCACGAACGGGTCTAGCCAATCGGCACCGGCCGGCACCGCGATCTGCCCATCGCTCGAGTACGGATAGCGAGACTCCGCGTGGTCCACCATCACCACGTGCTCGCCCGCCCAGAGCGTCGCGAAGCCCAGTCGTTCGGCCGCCGTGGCAACCGTGTCAATCACCTCACGGCGTGCGCCGGCACCTACCCCGATCGCATGCAGACCGAGTCGCATCGTGAACATCCTCGCATCGACTCATGCAGAGATCCCCATCTGGCTGAAGAGGGGCCTGGCCGAACCGGTCGCCCCCCAGCTCTGTTCGACAGCTTTTCGATGCTCCTGTTACGGCTAACCGTGACCCGAGCGTTCGGGTCTTCGGATGCCTCGGGAGACTTTCCGGCGCTAGGGTCGGGCTTCGAGGATCAGGTTCAGCGGCGTTTGCGCAGCGCGACGGAAGCGGCTGAAGCCCGCCTCCTCGAACACCGCTCGCAGCCTGCCCTCCCCTGCCTGCGCGCCCAACCCCAGCCCCACTTCTTGTGAGAGCGAGTTGGGGGTGCAGATCACGGTCGAGGCCGTGTACAGGAGAGCTGCCATCGGATTGCCCTCGAGGTTCTCTCGGCGGCCATCGAGCGCGAACGGTTCGACAAGCAGCACCGTGCCGTCCTGCTCCAGGTGCTCGCGGGCGTAGGCGGCCGTCCCGACTGGATCGCCCATGTCGTGGAGACAGTCGAAGAAGCAGATGAGGTCGTAGGTCCCCGGATATTCCTTCGCGCCGGCAACCTCAAATGTGGACCGGTCGGCGAGGCCCGCCTCTCGCGCGCGCTGGCGCGCAGTCTCGACCGAGGGGCCGTGGTAGTCGAACCCCCAGAAGCGTGAGTTCGCATACGCTTCGGCCATCGCGATGACAGACGCCCCGTGGCCACAGCCAACGTCGGCGACACGCGCCCCCGCCTTGAGCTTCTCCTCGACGCCGTCCAGCGCAGGGATCCACGCAGCGGGCAGGTATGCACGGTAACCCGTGCGGAAGAACCACTCCGTGCCCTTGAACAGGCAAGGGTGATGGTCGCCCCAGGCGATCGCTCCGTCGCCCTCGAATGCCCGCTTGACCTTCTCCATGTCCATGAACATCGACGCGAACGCGTTCATCGCGCGGGCGGTAAACACAGGAGAGTTCTCATCGGCCAGTGCCATCACTGCCTCGGGACTCAACGTGTACCGATCGCTGTCGGGCTCATACTGAACGAGTCCGGCCGCCGCCTGCCCGTCGAGCCACTCCCGCACGAGGCGGGGATGGCAAGCGGCCTCGGTCGCGACTTCATCGGCGCTGTGAGAGCCCGGCTTCCCAAGCGCTCGATAGAGCCCAAGCTCATCGCCCAGCCAAATCGCATAACAAACCGCCCCGCCGGTCATATGACCGACCATCCGCCCCATGAACTCCTCGAGCTTTGCCTCGTCAACCGTCTGAGTGCCCATCGCCGTCTCCCCGGTAGTCAGCCGTTAGTGCCAGGCTTTAGCTAAGCCCGGTAGGCAGCTAGCTTACTCGCCAACCCGAAATCCGCAGGTAAACCTGGCACAACTGGACCTAACGCTCTCGCGCGCCTCACGATAAGCGGATGCACGCCGCACATAGCACCGCGGCCAGCTGGCACCATCGGGCGGTTCGTTCTTGCAAGACGTAAGCGTTTGGATTGTCTGGCGGGTTAACTGGTTGTGAACCGTGGCAAGACTGGCTTCGCCGAGTTCTTCCAGGAGAGCTGGGATCCGTGCCTGAGGGCGGTTGCGGTCAGCATCGGCGATGTATCGATGGCTGAGGAGCAGGTGGCCGAGGCGTTCGCCCGGGCCTGGGGATCGTGGCGGAAGGTCAGCCACCATCCGGCCCCGAGCGCGTGGGTGGTGCGCACGGCACTCAATGCCGGGGCATCGCGGTGGCGCCGGAGCGTCCGCGAGCTGCCGCTGGCGGATCACGACGTCGCGGCCCCGGGCAGCACCCTGCCTGGTATGGACCCTGCTCTGGTGGCTGCTGTGCGGCGGCTGTCGCACCGTCAGCGCGAGGTTCTCGTGCTGCGCGTCATTCTCGACCTGGATATCGAGACGACCGCCAGGCAACTGAGCATTTCGCCAGGAACGGTCCGAGCCCACCTATCTCGGGCTGTCACGGCTCTCCGCGATGAGATTCCCAAAGCCAAGACAACGGAGGCCGATCGGTGTATGACAATGACGTGATAAGCGACCCCCCCGAGCTGCGTGACTTGCGCGATTCCCTGTCCGGCGTAGCCGTACCAAAGCGCCCGAGCCTTGAGGCGATTGCGGCCAGGGGCCGCACACGCCGGCGCCAACAGCTCTCCAGAGTGACGGGCCTGACCGTCGTTGGCTTCGCCGCGAGCGCCGCATTTGCGCTCGGGGTGAGCGGCGCCCTTAGTCCGGCGGCAAGGCTAGGCACGATCCGGACCGCGGCATACACGCTTCGCCACAACCAGAATGGCACCGCGACGCTGACGCTCAACCCCGGCGAGCTCTTTAATCCCACCCAGCTGCAAAGCGACCTCGCCAAATACGGCATCCCGGCCAGGGTCACCGTTGGCAGCTATTGCACGTCAACTCGCGAGCCGGCCGGCTTCTCGGAGGTCGTCTCAGGGCCCGGGCCAGGCACCTCGCAGGAGGGATCGGGTCAGCAACCCAGTATCACGATCGACCCGTCGCAGATGCCGTCAGGCACCGAGCTCAGCGTCGGTGACTTCCAGCTCACCTCGGGCCAGTTTGCGGGTGAGCAGCAGGCTGACATGGACCTCATCAACACCAGCTCTTACAGCTGCAGCAGCACCCCCCCCACGCTCGGGCCCGACACACCGGGCTTCGGCGCGCTCTACGGCGGCTCCAGCGACGGGGGCCACACGATCCAGCTCGCTCCTGGATCCAACTAGCGGATCGCAACGCCCGGGGTGCCGCTCCGGCGCCCCGGGCTCCTGCAAGCTGGCTCGGCGAGTTCGCTGGACAAGCCCAGTTGAACACCAGCCTCACCGAGCACCGCCCAGCCGCAGCGTTACCCTCGGAGCGTGGACGCGACCATTGAGCTGCAGGGTCTGGTCAAGACCTATCGGGGCGGTCCGCAGGGACCTGTGCGTGCGGTACGGGGAATCGACGTGTCGATCGCGCGCGGCGAAACTGTCGCACTGCTCGGGCCAAACGGGGCGGGCAAGTCGACAACGATCGACATGATGCTGGGGCTGACCCGGCCTGATGCCGGTGTGGTGACCGTGTTTGGCAAGACTCCACGAGAGGCGGTTGATGCCGGCACCGTGGGGGCAATGCTGCAGACCGGCGAGCTGATCCGGGACCTGTCGGTACGCGAACTGGTCGCGCTAGTCGGATCGTTGTATCCGGGGCCGATGGACGTGGATGAAGCGCTCGAAGTAGCGGGCCTGAGCGCAGTGGCTGGCCAGCGCACGCAGAAGCTGTCAGGGGGACAAACCCAGCGGGTGCGCTTTGCCGTCGCCCTGGTGCCTGATCCGCAGCTGCTGGTGTTAGACGAGCCCACGGTCGCGATGGACGCTCAGGGTCGACGAGATTTCTGGGCGGCGATGCGCGAGTACGCCGCCCGCGGTCGAACGGTGTTATTCGCCACCCACTATCTCGAGGAGGCTGACGCCAACGCCGACCGAGCGGTGCTCATGGCTCAGGGCGAAATCGTGGCTGACGGTCCGACCACTGAGATCAAGGCGCGGGTTGGGACTCGCACGATCCGCGCCACCCTGCCAGAGGCCAGCCTTGACGATCTCGGGGTGTTGCCGGGCGTCACGAACGCTGAACGTCACGGCGAGACCGTCATTTTGCGCTGCTCTGACTCGGATGCGGCGATCCGGGCGCTGCTGGCCGATTATGCGAGCGCGCGCGACATCGAGGTCACCGGGGCGGGGCTGGAGGAGGCATTCCTCGAGCTCACCGCGGAGCGCAGCGAGCAATCGCCGGCAATCTCCCAGCCGGAGAGGAGCCTGCGGTGAGTGGGCTGCTTTACATGCGCTTTGAGCTGCTGCGCGCCTTTCGCAACCGCCGCTTCTTCATCTTCAGCTTCGGGTTCCCGCTAGCTCTGTACTACCTGATCGCCGCTCCTCAGAAGAGCAATCACAGCCTTGCCGGCAGCGGGATCGCTGCTCCCCTCTACTACATGTTGGGGCTGGCGGCTTTCGGGACGATGGCTTCGATGATCTCGAGCGGCGCGCGAATCGCGGCCGAGCGCCAAGCCGGCTGGACGAGACAGTTGCGGATTACACCGCTCCGCCCGCGGGAGTACTTCCGCGCCAAGGTCGTCGCGTCCTACGCGATGGCGATCACGAGCCTCCTCTTGCTCTACATCGCTGGCGCCAGCCTGGGGGTAGGCCTCTCCGCCGGTGATTGGTTATCGATGACCGGATTGATACTGGTAGCGCTGCTCCCTTTCGCAGCGCTCGGAATCACGCTTGGGCACCTCATGAACGTCGACTCGATCGGCCCCCTGACAGGCGGGACGGTCGCGATCCTCGCCTTCCTCTCGGGCACCTGGTTTCCGCTCACCCACGGCTTCCTCTACGACGTAGGCCAATACATTCCCGGCTACTGGATCGTGCAGGCCAGCCACATCGCCCTCCACGGGCACGGTTGGACCACGAAAGGCTGGATCGTCGTCATCGTCTGGACCGTGGTACTTGTGTTTCTCGCACGCGTGGCCTACCGCCGCGACACCCAACGCGTGTAACTTCCGCGATGCCTTGAGCGATGGGCGTTCTCGACCATCTACGTGCACCGGTGGTCCTCGCTCCGCTCGCGGGCGGTCCGTCCACCCCCGAGCTCGCTGCTGCCGTCGCGTCAGCGGGCGGCCTGGGGTTTCTTGCGGGCGGTTACCTGACAGCGACCGAGCTCGGCGGGCGCATCGCCCGTGCCCGGTCCCTCACCGAGGGCCGGCTCGCGGCCAATCTGTTCGTGCCTGAGTCCGGCCCGGCCGACCCCAGCGTCTACACGCCGTTCATTGATCGCCTCGCGGAATGGGCTAAAGCGCGAGACCTCCCGCTCGGCGAGCCACGCTTCAGCGACGATGACTGGCAGGCGAAGGTCGACCTGTTGCTGCGCGAGCGACTCCCAGTCGTCTCCTTCACCTTCGGCTGTCCTGAGCCGGACGTGATCGCGGCGCTGCGCGCCATTGGCTCAGAGGTTTGGGTAACGGTCACTGACCCAGACGAGGCACGCGAAGCCGAGCAGGCAGGCGCCGATGCCCTTGTCGTGCAAGGCGCGGAGGCCGGAGGCCACCGCGCTTCGTTCAAAGATCGATCCGAACTTCCGCTTTACGGCCTGCTTCCGCTGCTGTCGCTGGTGCGACGCCGGTCGACACTGCGACTGGTTGCCTCGGGCGGGATCGCAACCGGGCGCGCAGTCGCGGCCGTGCTCAGCGCAGGTGCCAGCGCGGCGCAGATCGGGACCGCGTTCATGCTGACCCCTGAGGCAGGAACAAGCGAGGTGCACCGGGCTGCGCTGCACTCGGAGAGACCGACCGAATTGACGCGCGCATTTACCGGCCGTCTGGCACGCGGGATGAGCAACGAATTCATGGCCGCACACAGCAGCGTGGCGCCGATCAGCTACCCCGAAGTGCACTACGTGACCGCGCCCTTGCGCCAGCGCGGCCGTGAAGAGGGTAACCCAGACCTCGTCAATCTCTGGGCGGGTGAGGCCCACACTCTCGCCCAGGAGCGGCCCGCGGGCGACATCGTGCGCCAGCTTGCTGCCGACGCCGCGGCCGCCGGCGATTCGACGTAACCGGCGCGCCGCCCGAGAGGCCAAATAGTTGCGCATTCGCGCCAGCTTCGGTAAACGACAGACCGCGATGTTGGTCCACCGCGGGAGGGCGGCGATCAAGGGCTGTCTGGCAGCAGCTGCTGCCCTGGCAGTGTTCGCGTGCCCGCCAGGCGCGCGCGCGGCCTCGGCGACTCTCAACGCGCGCGTGACCATGTCGGACGGAGTCACTCTGGCGGCGACCTTGTCCGGGCAGGCGCCGCTCGCCAAACGCCCCGTGATCGTCGAGTTCAGCCCCTACGGACCAGGCACGATGACCACATCGGACGGGTCTGCATACAACTATCTGCTGGTCCAGATCCGCGGCACGGGCGAGAGCGACGGGGAGTTCGACGCGCTCGGTCCTCGCACCCAGCTAGATGTCGCCCAAACGCTGAAGTGGGCGTGCCATCGAGCGTGGAGCGACGGCCGCCTCGCCCTGAACGGATTCTCAGCGAGCGCGATCGCGGTCTACGACTCGTTGCACTTGAAGCTCCCATGCGTGCGGACGGCGGTTTTGAGGTCCGGCACGTTCGAGCTCTACCGCGATCTCCTCTGGCCGGGCGGGATATCGAATTTCATTCCGGGCTTGGGGGTGCTCGCGCTCATCGGCGCGCCCGCCGCCGAGCAAGGGTTCGAGCGCGCGCAGCGAGCGCCGCTGACGGGCCTCGACACCGCAGTCGGGTTGATCGACGCGGGCATCAGCGGTGGGTTGCAGCACCAAACCCTTGATCAATGGTGGCGGCAGCGAGGTTTTCGCGGCGACGCGCAGCACGTCCCGATATTGGCGCTCGACAGCTTCTTTGACGTGGAGTCGCGTGGAGGGTTCCAGGGTTTCCAGGCTCTGCGCAAGTACGGCGCCCGCCTGCTCGTCGTCGGCGGTCACGACGGCGCCCCGGCGGGCACCGACGATGGCGACAGCCAGATCCAGGCTTGGTTTAACCACTACCTGCTCGGCGCGCGCAACGGCATCACACGTCAGGCGCGCGTGAAGCTATATCTCGCCGACGGCAGTCGTGAGAGCTACGCAGCCGGGAATTTCCTCACCTATACCGCTCGCAATTGGCCGGTGCCCGGGACGCAATGGAAGTCTTTGTGGCTGAGCAGCGCGCGCAGTGGCTCTGGCAATTCGCTCAACGACGGCTCGCTGGTGGCGTCGCGGCCCGGCAAGAGCACGAGCCAGTCCTACGCCGCGATCCCTTCGATCCTGACGATGTCAGACGTGCCGAACTCCGGCTTTTTCGGTCCCTACGGGCTCAATCAGGCCGCTAGCAACTTCCCCTCGCTGACGCAAACCACGCTGGGCGAGCCGGAGGGACTCACTTACACGACGGCGCCCCTGTCGCGCGACCTGATCGCGGCCGGTCCGGCGGCCCTCGATCTTCGGCTCGCGAGCACGGCGCCGGAGACCGCGATCTGGGCGGTGATCGCCGACGTGTGGCCGGACGGCAGCTCGCACCCACTCGCCGTCGGGCGGTTATCGAGCGCCTATCCGAACGTCATCCGCAGCAAATCGCTGCTCGATCGACAGGGGGACCTCGTGCAGCCCTACGGCGATTACTCGCACAAGTCCGACGCGCCGCTTCTGACCTTGCGCTCCTATCAGATCGAGTTCTGGCCGATTGGCAACCGCTTCAAGGCCGGGCATCGCATCCGCTTGGTGATTCTCGGCGCTTCCGCCGCCTCGCTTCCGAGCCTGCCGTCGCTGAACACCATCACGCTTGGCGGCGCTCGCGCGTCGCGGCTGTTGCTACCGGTCGTGCCAGGCCGCTGACAAAAGCTGCGCACGGCGAACCGAAATGTGAGAAATTGGGCAGGTGCGGCGAGGGTGTGGTCCGACAGCAGGCGCAAGGGCGCGACGGTCGGCCCGTCGGCGGCACCTATGGAGGCGCCTTCCCTCTGTCGGCAAGCACGCTGTACTGACCGCACTGGTGCTCGCCATCACCGCCGCCATCGGCGTGCCGGCGGCAGCGGCGGCGAAGCCGAGCTTCAGCGTCCACGGCAGCGCCGAGCAGGTCTACGTCACCGGACTCAAAGCCGGCGCACGAATGTCGCTCATCTCTCCGAGCGGCCACACCATCGCGACGCAAAAAGCCGACCCACTCGGCGGGCTGCTGTTTCGCAACGTCGCCCCAGGTCACGGCTACCGCGTCCGCCTCGACCCTCACGGCCCGCAGTCGGGGCCGCTCACGGTCCACTCCGATGCCTCCAGGCCCTGGGATCCGAAGATCTACAGCCACCAGAAGATCAAAGACGACGGATACCAGTACCTGACCACACGCGACGGGACAAAGCTGGCCATCGACGTGCACCCGCCGACGCACCCGGCCGGCTTCCCGGGATCAAAGCCGCCCAAAAGCCTGCCGGGCGTCAGCCCGCCCTTCCCGACCCTGATCGAATACTCGGGGTACGGCTACGCCGATCCCTCGGGCCCCGTCAATGGCATCGCCGTGCTCGCCAATCTCATGGGCTTCGCAGTCGTCGACGTCAACATGCGCGGGACCGGGTGTTCCGGCGGCGCGTACGACTTCTTCGAGCCGCTGCAGAACCTCGACGGCTACGACGTGATCCAGACCATCGCACGCCAGCCGTGGGTGCTTCACCACAAAGTCGGCATGATGGGCATTTCGTACGGCGGGATCAGCCAGCTGTTCACCGCCCAGACCGACCCGCCGAGCTTAGCCGCGATCGCGCCCTTCTCCGTGATCGACGCCACCGCCACGACCCTGTATCCGGGCGGGATTCTCAACACCGGCTTCGCGGTCGCGTGGGCCAAACAGCGCCAGCAGCAGGCGAGACCGGCAGGACCGAAGAACGGCAGCGAGCCCTATGCATACCAGCAGATCAAGAAGGGCGATAAGACCTGCAAAGCGAACCAGACGCTGCACGACGAGGCCGCCAACCTGATGGCCAAGATCCGCGCCAACAGCCACTACATCCCCAACGTGGCCAACCCGCTCGATCCCGTCACCTTCGTGCACAAGATCCACGTGCCCGTGTACATGGCTTGCCAGTGGGAAGACGAGCAGACCGGCGGGCATTGCCCCGACCTCGTCCAGCACATGACCGGAACCAAGCAAAAGTGGTTCACATTCACAAATGGGCCGCACATCGACTCCATCGACCCGGCCACGTTTGTCCGCTGGTACGACTTTTTGATGCTGTTCGTGGCACGCAAGGCGCCGATCGACAACCCCTTCCTCGCGATCATCAACGCTGCCGCCCCGGCCGTCTACCGAGCCGCGATGGGGACGAGCGACTTCTACAACGACACGCTGCCGCTCGACCCGATCCAGGCCAACCTCACGTACAACGCCGCTCGCAGCGCGTTTGAAAAGCTCGCCGAAATCCGAGTCCTATTCGACAACGGAGCGGGCAAGTCGCCGGACGGACTGAGCGCCGCCGGTGACCCCTACGCCAGCTTCGAGCAGTCATTCAAGACACTCCCGATCCCGGGCACCAAAGCGCGCCACTGGTACCTCGGGCCAGCCGGGACGCTCGTCGCGAGCGCGACCACCAAACACGGCATCAACACCTACACGTCGAACGCCAAGGCCCTTCCCCTCAACGACTACCCCCATTACGTCGAGACGGGCGGCCTGTGGGGCAACGCCTCCCAGTGGCAGTACGACTGGAAGCAGTATCCGTCGGGCAGCGCCGTCTCCTACCTCTCGACTCCGCTGACGCAAAACACGGTGGCGATCGGCGCCGGCGCGGTGCACGTTTGGATCCGCTCCTCGGTCCCCAGTGTCGACCTCCAAGCGACCGTGACCGAGGTGAGCGCCGACGGAAAGCACGAGACCTTCGTCCAGAACGGCTGGATCCGCGCCGACGAGCGCAAGCTCGCCACAGGCACCAACAACGTGCTCGACCAGCGCAGCACCCTGCTCGAACCGATCCCGAGCATGAAGGCATCCGACGTGCAGCCGATGCCGAAGAATCGCTTCGTCGAGGTCGTGATCCCGCTCTACTTCGAGGGTCACGTCTACCGCTCGGGGACGCGCATCCGCCTGACGATCGCCGCCCCCAACGGCACCCAGCCGGTGTGGTCATTCGGCCAGACCGTGCCCAAAGGCACCCCCAAGGTCTCCATTGCGTTCTCGAAGTCCAGGCCGTCGAGCCTCATCCTCCCGGTCGTGGGCAGCGTGAGCGTGCCGTCAGGGACGCCGCCCGCTTGCCCGAGCCTGCGCAACGAGCCCTGTCGCGCCTACGTGGCGCTCAAGAACCACTAGCACCGAAACGAACCGACGGCGCGCCCCGCTCCTCGGTAGCCCAAGTGCTTATCTTGATCGGGTGAGTCCATCGGCCAGCGATCTGCGAGCACGCCTACAAGGGCGGCTTGTAGTTGTCGAGCCGCTCGCGGCCGCACACGAGCCGGGGTTGCGCCAGGCGGCCGCTGACGGCGAGCTGTTTCGGTGGATGCCCGACGACCTCGGGGCCTCGAGCGATCAGTTGCGCGCCTGGCTCAAATCCTCCCTCCGAGCCGCGCGCGCAGACAGCGACGTGCCATTCGCGATTGCGCTGGCTGAATCCGGCCGCGTCGTCGGCTCAACCCGCTTCCTAGAAATCCGGCTCGAGCACCTACGCGTCGAGATCGGCTGGACCTGGCTCGCGCGGAGCGCGTGGGGAACAGGTGTAAACGTCGAGACCAAACTGCTGTTGCTGACCCATGCCTTCGAGTCGGTGGGCTGTCGGCGAGTCGAGTTCAAGACCGACGCACGCAATGAACGCTCGCGCGGCGCGCTCGCGGCGCTCGGGGCCACGTTCGAAGGGATTTTGCGCAAGCACATGGTCGTGCAGCGCGGGGCGGCGCGCGACTCGGCGTATTACTCCGTGATCGACGACGAGTGGCCACAGGTCAAGGCGCGGCTCGAGCAGCGACTCGGGACGCTCGCCGTCAAAGCGCCCTCGCGCACGACGTAGACTCGCAGGCATGGCGGTGGAACCCGAATTCCGCTTTCCCGGCGAGTCCGCCGAGTACCGCCGGGAACGCACTCGGCTGCTGGACGCCGAGATCGAGTTGCGCCGCGCGGTCGAGCGCGTGGCCGCCCACCGTCGCACGCTGCCACGCGGCGGCGTGGTTCCGGAGGACTACAGCTTCGAGGAAGTCGGCACCGGCGGCGGGGTCAAGTTCTCGGAGCTATTCGAGCCCGGGAAGGACACGCTCGTCGTCTACAGCTTCATGTTTCCGCGCTGGCCGGGCGACACGCGGCCAGCGTCCACAGAAGGGGCGACGGCCCAGCTGCCGCTGGAGCAGACGCCGTGCGCGTCGTGCACCTCGATCCTCGACTCACTCGACGGCGCCGCCGCCAACCTCGCGCACAGGCTCAACCTGGCGGTCGTCGCCAAGTCCGACCCCGAGCGAATCGGCGCCTTCGCACGGAGCGCGGGTGGCGCAAGCTTCGCCTGCTGTCATCGCGCAACAACAGCTACAACCGCGATTACCACGCCGAGACCGACGACGGCGGGCAGCGACCAATCCTGAACGTGTTCGTCGAGGACGGCGACCAGATCCGTCATTGGTGGGCCTCCGAGCTGATGTTCGCGCCAAGCGACGAGGGCGAAGACCCCCGGCACGTGGACTCGATCTGGCCGCTCTGGAGCGTGCTGGACCTGACGCCCGAAGGACGGGGAACCGACTCGAAGTTCCCACTTTTCGAGTAGTCGCGTAAGCCGTAGAGGCCAACCCGCTCGCCCACGAGGCGCCGCGGCGTACACAAAAGTTGAGCTCAAGGCCACCGCGGCGGTAGTTTTTGGCGCCAATGGCGACGCCCGCGCCCGCGTACTGCCTGCCGGCGACAATCGGCTTCACCGTCGCGATCGCCGGCGCGGGCGTGTACGTCCCGTCCTTCTTGGCGTCGTCCCCGACTGTGTGCGTCTCGGTCGGGACCCGTCAACTTCGGGAGGAATGAGATGGAAGCGACCCCGATAGCAGCGCGAGCCCCCACGCGACCAGGAGCCGACGAACCTGACCTGAAGCGCGGCGCGATTGGCTTCCTCTCCAACCTGGTCATCGGGACGGCGTCGGTCGCGCCGGCGTACTCGCTGGCGGCGACGCTGGGCTTCGTCGTCGCCGTCAGTGGCATCAAGACCTTCGCGCCGGGAGCGTTCATCGCCGCCTTCGTGCCGATGTTCCTGATCGCGCTCGGCTACCGGGCCTTGAACAGGGCCGATCCCGACTGCGGCACGAGCTTCGCCTGGGTCACGCGCGCGATGGGGCCGCATCTCGGATGGCTCAACGGCTGGGTGATCTTCATCGCCGACGTGATCGTGATGGCGTCGCTGGCCGACATCGCCGCGGTCTACACCTACCAGCTGTTCGGCTGGACCTACGGTGCCAACCACATCTGGATCGTGATCGCCGGCGCGGTCGTCTGGATCGTGCTCATGACCTGGATCTGCTGGCGCGGGATCGAGCTCTCGGCGCGCGTGCAGCAGCTGCTGCTCAGCTACGAGATCATCATGTTGCTGGTGTTCGCGGCGGTCGCGTTCGCCAAGGTGGCGAACGGCACGCCGCCGCCGGCCTCGCTGCACGCGCACTCGATCTCCTTCCACCTCTCGTGGCTCAACCCCCTGGGCGGCGGCTTCAAACCCATGGTCGACGGCGTGCTTTTGGCGGTGTTCATTTACTGGGGCTGGGACAGCGGTGTTTCGATCAATGAGGAGACCCGCAACAGCCGCACCGCGCCCGGGGCCGCGGCGGTCATCTCAACGCTGCTCTTGCTAGTGATCTACGTGGTGGTCTCATCTGGCGCCCAGGCGTACGCCGGCACGAACTTCCTGGTCAACAACCCCAACGATGTACTTACTCCGCTCGGCCACGGCGTGCTCGGCTCGGTCGGCTACCGCTTTCTGATCGTCGCGATCCTCACTTCGTCGGCGGCCTCGACGCAGACCACGATCCTGCCGACAGCCCGGACGACGCTCTCGATGGCGCGCTGGCGGGCGATCCCGCGGGTCGTCGGCGAGATCCATCCGCGCTATCTCACGCCCACGGTCTCGACGCTGGGGATGGGGGCGATCTCAATCCTGTGGACGATTGCGATCCTCGCTTTCAATCCCAACGGAGACGTGCTCGGCGACGCGATCACGGCGCTGGGCTTCCAGATCGCGTTCTACTACGGCTTCACCGGCCTCGCCTGCGTGGTCTACTTCCGCAAGCGGATCTTCGGTAGCGTCAAGCACTTCTTCCTACTAGGCGTGGGGCCACTTCTGGGTGCGGTGATGCTCGGGTACCTGTTCGTCAAAGCCTTGATCGACTACAGCGCTTCCGGGGTCAACTACTCGCCGCCGATCCTCGGCATCCAGGTGCCGATCTTCGTTGGCATCGGCGGAATCATCCTCGGCATCATCGTGATGCTGTTCGTCATTCCGTCCCACCGCGAGTTCTTCCAGAGGCGTCCGGAGCTTCCGGGACCCGACGGGCTCGCGATCGGAGGCACGATCACGCCCGAGGACGAGGCCCTCGGGCCGGCCGTTTCGGCCCGCTGAGGGCTCGGCATCCGCCGGCTTGGCTCACCGAAGCGGCGCGAACAGATCGACCACGTTGCCGTCGGGATCCTTCACCTGCGCGTAGCGCTGCCCCCAGAACGCATCCCAAGGGGACTTGTAGCTGGGCGTCCCGGCGTCAGTCAACTCGCGGTAGAGCCGGTCGACCTCGGCCGGCGAATCGCAGCGGAATGCCAAAGCCGTCCGGTGACCTCCCGTGGGTGGGGACCAGTCAGGATCGAACGAGCGGATCGTCTGCTCGGTATCGAGCGTGAAGCGCAGGCCACCGGGCAATGTCGCCTCGACGTGCCCGTGACCCATCGGGTCAATCTCCTCCGGAAACGAGACGCCGAGCTTCACGTAGAACGCGACGGCCGCCCTCAAATCGGAAACGATCAGGCCGACGACGTCCAAACGCACCACCGACTCCGATCATAAGAGACCGATGACTTCGCGCCCAACCGCGAGTCTTACCGAGTGACAGCGACAAAGCGAGCGAGAGGAGCTCCATGCCAGGCCAGATAGTCCACTTCGAAATCCCCGCAGACGACACGTCGCAGGGACGCGAGTTTTGGGGGTCTCTGTTCGGGTGGCAGTTCGAAGCATTTCCGGGCCCGTTCGAGTACCACATGGCGCGCACGGGCGAGCAGACCGGTGGCGCCATCACGGATATGGAGCCCGGCAAGCGCGGGCTGCGCGTGTATTTCAGCGTCGACGACATCAACGCCGGCAGCGCGCGCGTAAACGAGCTCGGCGGCGAGGCGAACGAACCCCGGCCCGTGCCGAACATGGGCTGGTTCTCCACCTGCAAGGATCCGCACGGCAACGAGTTCGGCCTCTGGCAGAACGACCCGTCGGCGTCGGAGGGCTAAGCGCGACGCGCCACCAGTCCGAGACTGCGTCAATCGATCTGAACGGCGAGCCGGCCGCCAGTAGGATCGGTCACACGGGGTACTGGAAGCCGTTCCCGGCGGGATAGCTGCGCAATCGGCGCAGCCCGAACGAGGAGAGACCATGACGACGACGTTGGCGCAGATGATCGGCGACGCGCGCGGCGAGGTGGAGCAACTCGACGCGGCGCAGGCAAGTGAGGCGCTCGACCGCGGTCAGATCAACTTGATCGTGGACGTGCGCGAGCCTGGCGAGTTCCGCGACTCGCATCTGCCGCAAGCCGTGAACATCCCGCGCGGCCTGCTGGAGATCAAAGCGGATCCCAACTCGCCCGCCACGGATCCGACGCTGAGCGCGGATCAGTCAGCACACGTGCTCGTGTACTGCACGAAGAATCCGAGCGCTCGCTCACTGCTCGCGGCACAGACCCTGAGACGCATGGGATACCCGCACGCGCGGGTGCTGGACGGCGGGCTGAACGCGTGGGCCGCGTCCGGCTTACCGACCGAGAGCGCCTCGCAATCGGCGGCATAGCGACATCTCTAAGCTGAGGTTCTTCAGCTACGAAGGAGAGACACATGGCACTACTGCAGATTGGTGACACCGCCCCTGACTTCGAGGCACAGACGACTGAAGGCCCGATCCGCTTTCACGAGTGGATTGGTGACTCGTGGGCGGTCCTGTTTTCGCATCCCAAGGACTTCACGCCGGTGTGCACCACCGAGCTCGGCTACATGGCAAAGATCAAGCCCGAATTCGATCGTCGCGGCACCAAGATCATCGGCCTCTCGGTTGACCCGACCGGCGATCACGAAAAGTGGGCGAAGGACATCGAGGAGACGCAGGGAACCGCGCCCAACTATCCGATCATCGGTGATCACGACTTCGCGGTCTCGAAGGCTTATGGGATGCTCGCGCCCGAGATCTCGGGCGATCCAGGGTCGCGTACGCCGGCCGACAACCAGACGGTGCGCAACGTATTCGTGATCGGCCCGGACAAAAAGATCAAGCTGATCCTCGTTTATCCGATGACCACGGGGCGCAACTTCGACGAGGTGCTGCGGGTAGTCGACTCGCTGCAGCTGACGGCGAAGCACAAGGTCTCGACGCCGGTCAACTGGAACCCGGGCGAGGACGTGATCATCGCTGGGTCGGTCTCGAACGACCAGGCCAAGGAGATCTTCGGCGAGTGGAAGGAGCCCAAGCCCTACATTCGCATCGTCCCGCAGCCGCAGGAGAAGGAACCGGTCGGCTCCTGACGGCACGGGTGACGACCGAAGCTAGGAAGGCGATGGTCCTCAGGCAGTATTACCTCGGTTGCCTCGCCCACGCCTCCTATCTGATCGCGGATCAGGAGAGTGGCGAGGCGGCCGTGGTCGATCCGCAGCGCGACGTCGAGCAGTACATCGCCGACGCGGATGAGCTCGACTGCCGTATCGGACACGTTTTCCTCACGCATTTCCACGCCGACTTCGTCGCCGGCCACCTCGAGCTTCGCGACCGCACGGAGGCGACGATCTATCTCGGCGCTCGCGCGCGCGCCGAATACTCCTTCACGCCGCTGCACGACGGCGACACGGTGCGAGTGGGGACGATCAGGCTGCAGGTGCTGGAGACGCCGGGCCACTCTCCCGAGTCCATCTCGATCGTGGTTTTCGACCCTGACCGCAGCGACGAGACGCCTCACGCCGTGCTGACCGGCGACACGCTGTTTATCGGCGACGTCGGCCGGCCCGACCTGCGGGCGTCGCTCGGCTGGAGTGCTCAAGAACTCGGCAGGTTGCTATACGACTCGCTGCACCAGAAACTCGCCCCGCTCCCTGACGAGACGCTCGTCTACCCAGCTCACGGCGCGGGGTCGTTGTGCGGAAAAAACCTGTCGACCGACACCGTGTCCACGATCGGTGTGCAGCGCCGCTACAACTATGCCCTGCAGCCGATGAGCCGCGAGCGCTTCGTCGAGATCGTCACCGCGGACCAGCCCGACACGCCGGCCTACTTCACCTACGACGCGGTGCTGAACGCGCGCGAGCACCCGACGCTCGACGAGGAGCTCGAACGCGGGCTCACGCCGCTGCCGCTCGAGCGCGTGCTTGAGCTGCTCGAGGAGGGCGCGCAGCTGCTCGACACTCGCGAACCGGCCGAGTTCGAGGGCGCGCACATGCGCGGCGCCATCAATGTCGGGCTGGGAGGCTCTTACGCGACCTGGGCTGGGACCGTGCTCGACCACGAGCTTCCGGTGGTCCTGGTCGCGGAGCCCGGGCGCGAAGTGGAGGCCGCGACGCGTCTGGGGCGGATCGGGTTTGACTCGGTGGCGGGCTACCTGGCCGGCGGCATGCAGCCACTCGACGACGCGCCCGAGTTGATCGAGCGTACGCCGCGACTGACGGCCGCCGCGCTCGCAGAAGCACTGTCCGACCCCGATCCCCCGCTCGTCGTCGACGTCCGAGCCCCGTCCGAATTGGAGCACGGGCGCATCGACGGCGCAGTGAACGTCCCGCTCTCACGACTCTCGAACGAACTCAACGCGCTGCCCCCAAACCGCCCTCTGGTCGTCTATTGCGGCAGCGGCTACCGC
Source organism: uncultured Solirubrobacterales bacterium (assembly GCA_963767295.1). Taxonomy (GTDB): domain Bacteria; phylum Actinomycetota; class Thermoleophilia; order Solirubrobacterales; family Solirubrobacteraceae; genus Palsa-465. Next base: position 1,572,815 of record CAVYDI010000003.1, on the reverse strand, counting down.
TCGGCGATCGCGGCGAGCCTAGTACGCCGCCACGGCCGAGACGTGTCCGACCTCGTCGGCGGCCTTGCCGCGTGGGAGGCTTCGGTGCCCGCCTCCGTGATTGGAGAGAAGGCCAGCGGGTTAGCGTAAGCAGCGACTTCTGACCTGGAGGAGAGATGGCTGACGAACTCGAGGGCAGGGACGTCGTCGATCCCCACGGCGACAAGATCGGGACGATCGACGAGTTGCTCGTACACGGCGAAGACAGCTGGGCGCGCATCAAGATGGGCGTGCTTGGGACCAGCTCCGCGCTGATTCCGCTTCGCGACGCGCAGCATGACGGCGATGACGTGCGCGTCGTCTACGAGCGCGAGCACGTCAAGGCCGCTCCCGAGGTCGAGGCCGATGGCGACGAGCTTTCCGACGACGACGTCGACAAGCTCCACGGCCACTACGGTTTAGAGCGCGTCAAGGGGCTAACGGTGGAGGACGCCGAGGACGAGATCGAGCTTCCCCGCGAGACGCGCGAAGCCAAGCCGCCGGGTCTGGATGACAGCCCCGACAACCCCCTGAACAAACGCCGGCGCAAGCGCCAAGAAGAGCTCAAGCAGGACGCCGAGGAGTTCGAGCAGACCAAAAAGGACTAGTGCGGCGCTGGCTGACGCTTAACCTCGACGCAAACGCGCAACGCGCACGGATTGGCACACAGCGCGCTTCTGAGGCGCCTAAACTCACGATCGCCCTTTGACGAGCGGCTCTTGGAGGGTTTCGCGCGCGGCGGCGCGCGTGCTTGGGCGGTCGAAGTTATATGGGGGCCGGGCACTGGGTAGCCCCTTGCTATGGCCTTAGAAGAGCAATACCGGGCACAGAAAAATCGTCCCCCCGATCCGCAGCTGCGCAGGACGGGCCGCAAGCTGTCAGCGTCGGGACTGTGGTTCGCGGCCATCGGCATGGCGCCGCTGATCGCGGGCGTCCTGCTGCTGGTGCTAGCGAGCGGCTGGGCGTGGGTACTGGGAATCGTCTTGATCGTGCTGTCACTGCCGATTCTCGGCGTGGCGCTCGGTCTGTTGATGGGTGGAGGCGTCGCCGGCTGGGCGTCAAAGCGCTGGCCGTTCGCATAGCCTTCATCGGGAGCGACAGTGGCCACCGCGAGCGAGAAGCAGTCGGCAAACGGCGCCTCCGGACTGATAGCCGAGCGCGCCTCGCAGTGGTCCCTCGACGGGCCCGACTGGGACTTCATGGAGCGCCAGAAGTACCTCTGGAACCCGCTCATGGACTACTGGTTCCGGATGGAGGTCGAGGGCTGGGAGCACATCCCCGAGCCGCCGGTGCTGCTGATCGGCATTCACTCGGGCGCCCCGTTCGTGTGGGATGCTTGGACCGTCGGCGCGCAGTGGTGGCGTCACTTCGGCGCCGAGCGTGCGCTGCACGGCACCGCGCACGACGCGCTGATGGCCTTTCCGGTGATCGGGGCGTACTTCCGCAAGATGGGCGTGCTGCCAGCCCGACACGAGAGCATCGAGGCGGCGCTCGAGGCAGGCCACGACGTCGCATTATGGCCGGGCGGCGAACGCGACTCGCTGCGCCCGTGGCTCGAGCGAGACACCGCGACGCTTGCCGGGCGGACCGGCTTCATCAAGCTGGCGATCCGCGCCGGTGTGCCCATCGTCCCGATCGCGACGATCGGCGGCGCCGACGCGATGCCGGTGCTGCTCAGCGGCAGGCGGCTGGCGAAGCTGCTGCAACTCGACCGTCTGGCCCGGCTGAAAATGTTCCCGATCGCGCTTCAGCTGCCATGGGGCATCTCGCCCGCGCTCCTGCCAGAGGTGCCTTTCCCGACCAAGATCCGGACCGCCTTTCAGCCCGCGGTCACCTTCAAAGACGATCCCGCGTGCGCCGAGGACTCGGACTACGTGGAGAAGCAGTACGAGCGCGTGCAGGACAGCATCCAGAGCGGGATGGACGTGCTCGCACGCAGACGGCGCCTGCCGCTGTTCGGCTGACAACAAGATGAAGGCCGGCGCACATGTGCCGACCCGGAACTAGGGGTTAGCGACGGAGGGCGGCCGCGAGCGCCTTATGGGGCGCCCGCACGGTTTCGGTGACCGCCGTAGGCTCGTACCCGCAGTGGGCCATGCAGTTGTCGCAGCGGGGGTCTTGGCCGCGGCCGTACTTGTCCCACTCGGTCTCCTCGAGTAACTCGCGGTAACTCTTCGCGTAACCGTCGGCCATCAGATAACAGGGCCGCTGCCAGCCGAAGATTGAGTAGCTGGGAATGCCCCACGCCGTGCACTTGAAGTCGATCCGGCCCTCGATGAAGTCGAGGTACAGCGGCGAGTGGTTGAGCCGCCAGCGACGCCTACGGCCGTCGGCGAAGGCGGCACGGAACAGTCGCCGGGTTTGCTCGACGCCGGGGAAGTGCTCCTGGTCAGGCGCCTTCTCGTACGCGTAAGCGGGCGAGATCATCATCTGGTCGACCTCGAGCTCATCGTTGAGGTAGTCGAGCACCTCGCGCACCGTCTCCGGGGTGTCGTCGGAGAAGAAGGTCGTGTTGGTGGTGACGCGGAAGCCGCGGTCCTTGGCCTCACGGATCGCCTCGACCGCCTTGTCGAACACGCCCTCGCGGCACACGGACTTGTCGTGGCGCTCGCGCAGGCCGTCCATGTGCACCGCCCAGGCGAAATACGGCGAGGGATCGAAGTGGTCGAGCTTCTTGGACATCAGCAGCGCGTTCGTGCACAGATACACGAACCGCTTGCGCTTGATCAGCTCGGAAGCGATGACGTCGATCTCAGGGTGGACGAGCGGCTCGCCGCCCGCGATCGAAACGACCGGTGCGCCGCACTCCTCGACCGCCGCGACAGCGTCCTGGACGGACATACGCCGCCGGAGGATGTGATCGGGGTGCTGGATCTTGCCGCAGCCGGCGCACGCGAGGTTGCACTGAAAGAGCGGCTCGAGCTCGAGCACGAGCGCGTACTTCTCGCGGCGGCGCAAACGCTGCGAAACGATGTAGGCGCCGACCTTGGCGCTTTGCCGAAGCGGGACGGGCATTGCCTACACGATACCTCGCACCTTCGCCGGAAGCGTGAAGCGCACGGTCTCGTCGGCGACCGACCGCTGCGAGCGCTCGAGCGGGCCGAGCACCTCGAGCGCGCGGACGACCCGCTGGACGATCCGCTCGGGGCTCGAGGCGCCTGCGGTGATGCCGACCGTGCGCACGTCCAAAAGCCAGCTCGGGTCAAGCTGGGACTCGTCGTCGAGCAGACGCGCGTCGCAGCCCGCCCGCTGTGCCACCTCTACCAGGCGGTTCGAGTTCGACGAGTTGCGCGAACCCACCACCAGCACGAGGTCACACAGAGAGGCGAGCTCCCGGACCGCGTCCTGGCGGTTCTGGGTCGCGTAGCAGATGTCATCCGAGCGGGGGCCGACGATGTCGGGGAAGCGCTCCTTGAGCCGCGCCACCGTGCCGGTGGTCTCATCGACCGCGAGCGTGGTTTGGGTCAGGTAGGCGACCTTCCCAGGGTCCGAGACCTGCAGGGCGCCCACATCCGCCTCGGGGTCGAGCACGTGCATCTTGTCGGGCACCTCGCCCGAGGTTCCGTCGACCTCCTCGTGCCCTTCGTGACCGATAAGGAAGATCGTGAAGTCGCCGGCCGCGAAGCGGCGCGCCTCGGCGTGCACCTTGCTGACCAGCGGACAGGTGGCGTCGACCACGTTGAGCTGGCGGCGCTGTGCTTCTCCGCGCACCTGGGGCGAGACGCCGTGCGCGGAAAAGACGACCGTCGCTCCGTCGGGCACCTCTTCTAGCTCCTCGACGCAGATCGCGCCCCGGCGCTCGAGCTCGGCGACCACGTGGCGGTTGTGCACGATCTGCTTGCGCATGTAGACCGGCGGACCGAACTGATCGAGCGCCCGCTCGACGGTCTCAATCGCGCGCTCGACGCCAGCGCACGAGGCTCTCGGCGCGGCCAGGATCGCCTCCCGAGGGGCGATCGCCGCCGCCCACTCGGACAGCACCGCCGCAGCGGCCCTGAGCGCGCGGGCGGCTTTGACTGCTCGTGCGGCGGCACGCCAAGGTGGGTCGAGCTCCTCGCGCCGCGTGTCGAGCACCGCGCGCACGACAATGAACGGGCGGCCGGCCGCGGCGGGCGCGAGCCACGCCGACTCCTGGTCGACGACCATCGCGCCGCTGGAGCGCAGGACCTCGCGCTGGCGGCCGAATACAGGCGCGCGCACGGAGAGCACCGGACCGGTATGCGCCGACAGGCCGGCTCGGCGCAGCATGCCGGCGAGCACCGCGGCACCGGTGCACTCGGCGATCAACCGGCCATCCCGGGCGCGCAACTCGGTCGCGACCACGATCTCGCCCGGCTCGAGCTCGGGCGCGAGCCCCCCGCCGAAGCCCGCGACCGCCACACCCGCGGCGGGCCTGGTCGTGGCCAGCTTGGCCGTGCGTCGAGCCCTGCGAGGACCGATGCCCGCCCGCACCACATCGGCGTCGGGTGCCCCACGGCGCACGAGTGCGACCTCCAAGCCCATGGGGGCGAGCACGAGCAGTCCGGGGCTTCGCTCGGTCATGCGGCCACCTTATGCGACGAGCGCTCGCGACCGAGCGTTTTCAAAGCGGTCCTCGCGGCGGCGTGCCCGGAGCGCACGGCGCCCTCCATCGTCGCCGGCCAGCCCGTGTCGGTCCAGGCGCCGGCAAGCGCGAGGCCCTCGATGCCGGTCTCCGGGCCGGGTCTGGCGCGCCAAGTTCCGGGGGCGAAACGAGGCGTGGCGAACCGCTCGCGCGTGACGACAAAACGCTCGAGCTTGGCTTGCTCCGCGGCTGGCAGAAGCTCCTGCAGAGCGGCCTTGAAGCGCCGCTCGAGCTGGTCGGGCGGAGTGTCGATCTCCGTGTCGGCCGCCGAAAGCGACACGGCCAGGCACTGCCCCCGCTCCAGCCCGGAGGAGGCGGTGCGGTCAAAGATGAACTGAGCCGGGGAGCCGACGGTGGCGACGAACTCGTGTCCGAGCACCGCTCGGTCGTAGAACATGTGCAGGTTTACGATCGGGGAGGACTGCAGGCGGGCGAGCGCCTGCGGATCTTGGAGAGCGCCCCGGGGCAGGAGCCCGGCCGCGCGTTCGGGGGGTACGGCGAGGATCACGGCCTCGGCGTTAAAGCGCTCGCCGTGGCCGGACACGGTGAGCCCTGGCTCGATCTCAGATACGCGAAAGCCGAGCCGCACCTCGACGCCGAGGGCGCTGAGCAGCTTGAGCGCCGCGTCGCCGTGGATGCGCTGGAGCGGCAGGCGGGCATATCCGACGTCGCCGTTGGACGCCCGCTCGAGCAACCCTGTGCGGAACACGAACGCGGCGGCCGCCAGCGACGTCTCGCTCGCGCGCAGGTTGAGCGTCGGGCGGCTGATCAGCTCCCACAAGGCTTCGGTGGCCTGCGCGCCCTGCCGCTCGCGACTAAGCCACGAGCCGAAGCTCTCACCGTCGGCGTCGGGCGCGAGCGGATCGATGCGGGCAAGTCTGCGCGCGGCGAGGGCGACGCCGAGCCGCTGGCGCTTTTTGAGGTGGCTGTAGCGAAGCAGTGCCGAGGCGAGATGGAGAGGCGCCGGAAGGCCCGATCGTCTCAGCCGAGCGATCCGACCGCCCGGAGCGAGCACCGGGATGTCGAGCCGATCCTGAAGCACAGTGTCCGCGGTCGTCCCGAGACGCTTGATCAGTTCGCGATAGGCGGTGCAGCAGCGCAGGAAGACGTGCTGGCCGTTGTCGAGCCAAAGGCCGTCGCGTTCAAAGGAATAGGCGGCCCCGCCCAGGCGCGGGCGCACCTCGAGTAGCGTCACGCTCACACCGGCGTCCCTGAGGTCGAGCGCCGCGGCGATCCCCGCCAATCCGCCGCCGACGATGACGGCCGAGCGCTCGCTCATCGAGCCGCCTCTACGGTCTGCGGCGATCTCTGCGCGCTGGTGGTCAGACTGCGGATCGCGACCCAGGTCTTCTCCCACGAAGGGAGTGACACGCGCCGCTCGCGCACTGTCTCGGGCTCGCGCTCGATGCGCTCGAGAATGCGCCGGTAGATGCCGGTCATCGCGCCGACGCACGCGCCGCTGCGGCCATCGAGCAGGTCGAGCAATTGCAGACCGTGGTCAAACCACCCTCGGGCGCGGACGGCCTCGAAGGCGATCAGCTCCGAGAACGCCGCGGGGGTTGCACCGATCAGGTCTTCGCAGTCGAAACGCTCGAGGTCTTCGCGCGGCAGATAGACGCGACCGCGCTCGAAATCCTCGCGCACGTCGCGCAAGATGTTGGTCAGCTGCATGGCCACGCCGAGGTCGTCGGCGAGCGGGTCTGCCCGTTCGACGTCCCGGGGGCCGAAGATCGCCACCGATAGGCGCCCGATCGTGCCGGCGACCCGGCGGCAATAGGAGACCAACTTGTCGAAGTCGTCATAGCAGTGGCCTCGCACATCCATCTCCACGCCGTCGATCAGTTGCGCCAGCGCGGCGTGTGGGAGGGAGAACCTTTGCTCGGCGTCGTTGAGGGCGACCATGGCTGGAGTGCTGGGCGCATGGTGGAGCTCCCCGCGGACGGCGTCGAGCAGCTCCAGTTTGCGCGCGTCAGGCTCATCCCCGTCGCCGATGTCGTCGACGCGCCTCGCGTATGCATACACCGCGCACATCGCCCGTCGTTTGGCCGCGGGCAGGAGGCGGATGCCGTAGTAGAAGTTTCCGGCCTGCGCTCGCGTGAGCGCCTCGCACACCCGGTAGCCATGCTCGGCGTCTAGCGCGCTCACAGGTATCTGCTCCTGCCCAGCACCGTGGCAATGAGGGCTCTGGACTTGAGCGCCTTCCCGGGCCGGGGGCGCGCGCCCAGCACGTCAAAGCTGGCCCGCTCGATCGCGGCGAGCGCCGCGCGGCCGCCGGCGACGAAAGCCGCGACCGCGAACGCCTGGCGCCCCTTGAGAGTCCGGATCAACGGCGCGCCGTCCGTGAGCAGGTCGCGCGCGCGAGTGACTTCGAACGCCAGCAGGTGGCGGACGGGCGCCGTTGCCTTACCCGTGCCGAGTTGTTCCTCGCTAACCCCGAAGCGCTCGAGGTCGTCGCCGGGCAGGTACACGCGCCCGCGGCTGTAGTCCTCGGCCACGTCCTGCCAATGCTCGACCAGCTGCAATCCGGTGCAGATCTGGTCGGAGAGACGGATGCGCTCTGGGCTCGCGTTCCCGAAGACGCGTAAGACGAGTTCGCCGACCGGGTTGGCCGATAGCGCGCAATAGCCCAGCAGCTCGTCGAAACTCTGGTAGTGGTGGACAAGCTGATCGCGCCGATTGGCCTCGATCAGCCGCTTGAAGGGCTCGATCGGAAGCCCGCACTGTGTGATCGTCGGCTTCAGCGCAATCAACAGCGGGTCGCCGGGCATGCCCTTGAACGTGCGCTCGAGATCGCGCTCGAGCGCGTCCAACAGCGCGAGCCGGTCACCAGCGACCTCGTCGCCGATATCGTCGACCAGCCGCGCAAAGCCGTAGATCGCGAGCAGGTGCGAACGCGCCTGTGCCGGCAGGAGCCGGCTGGCGACCGGGAAGTTCTCGGCGCCGGCCTGCGACATGACCGTGTGCGGGGCCGGCGTCATCGCTGACTCGCCGGTCGCCCGCGTCGAGGAAGCCACCGCGTTCAATATCTCGTCGCGGCTCCCAGGCACCGGCCGAGCGCCATAACCGGGAAAACCAGCCTGTACAGGTGATAGTTGATGTAAAAGTCCCCCGGGAAGCCCGTGCCCGTGTACTGCGGCTCGTCCCACGTCCCCTCGGGCAGCTGGGTGAGCGCAAGCCACTGCAGGCCGCGCTCCGCTTCGGGGGAGCGCCCATGGCCCGCCGCGGCGAGCGCGACCAGCGCCCACGCGGTCTGGGAGGCGGTGCTGTCCCCGCGGCCGATCCACTCCGGATCTACATATGAGCGGCAGTCCTCCCCCCAACCGCCGTCATCGTTTTGGTGCGCCTTCAGCCACGCGACCGCACGCTTGAACCGCGGGTCCGCGGTGGGCACGCCGGCGGCTTGAAGCGCAGTCAAGACCGACCAGGTGCCATAGATGTGGTTCACCCCCCAACGCCCGAACCATGACCCGCCCTGCTCCTGCTCGCGGTTGAGCCAAGCCATGCCCTTGGCCGCAGCGACGCGCGCGACCGCGTCTGGCTCTGGTGCCAACAACTCCACCGCGTGGGCGGTGACGTCGGCACTCGGCGGATCGATGACTTCGCCGAAGTCGCAGAAGGGAAGTTTGCGCGTCAGCGCGTGGGTGTTGTCGGCGTCAAAAGCACCCCAGCCGCCGTCGCGGCTCTGCATCGCGACCAACCATTCGTTGGCTGTCTTCAGCGCGCGTTGGAAACGGTCCTGGTCGGGGTGGTCGACGCGCTTGAGCGCCAGTGCGACGATCGCCGTGTCGTCGATGTCGGGGTAATTAACGTTGTGGTACTCGAACGCCCATCCCCCGGGCGGGGCGTCGGGGCGTCGGACCGTCCAGTCTCCGCGGTGGTCCAGTATCTGCTCGTCGAGGATCCAGTCGGCGGCTTTGACAAGCGCGGGGTGATCGCCCGCCAGCCCCGCGTCTCGCAGCGCCATGATCGCCAGTGCCGTGTCCCACACCGGTGACTGGCACGCCTCCAGCCAGAGCTGTTGCTCACCCCGGACTGTGAATCGGTCGATGCCCTCGAGCCCGGCGCGCATCACCGGATGATCGACCGGATACCCCTGCAGCGCCAGCGCCATCAGCGAGTACACCCACGGGGGCTGGATACCGCCCCAGCTTCCGTCCGCCTCCTGGCGCTCGATAACCCAGCGCTCGGCTGCTTTGAGCGCTTGGCGACGCAGGGGCTTCAGCGGCTGGCGCTCGTAGGCACGCAGCCAGCGATCGACCACGGCGAGCAGGCGGGCACTCTTTGAAGTCGCCGGTCTGGGCGGCGCCGGCGCGCCAGGTCCGAGCTCATTCAGCGTGAAGCCGAGTGGTCGCTCGGGCCGGTGCGCACGCACAATCGTGAGCGCGACGATCGTCTGCCGGGCCCAGCAAGCAAAGTCGTAGGGGTTGAGCGGAAACCAGCTCGGCAACAACACGAGCTCGGGCGGCAACGCGGGCACGTCATCCCACGGCCACAGGCCGAACAGCGCCATCCAGATGTGGGTGAAGACGCGAGCCTCGCGCGGGCCCCCTCGGCCGCGGATCCATGCCGCCGCGCGCTGCATGTGCTCGTCCTCAGGAGTGTCGCCGGCCACGCGCAGGGCCCAATACGCCTCGACGGTGGTCGAGAGATCGCCCGGGCCGCCCTCAAAGTTGGCCCAGGTTCCGTCCGCGCGCTGCTGCGAGCGGATCCAGACAGTCGCGCGGCGGATGCGCTGCTCGTCGCGGACGCCCAGAAACTCGCGCAGCAGGATGTCCTCGGCGTCCATCGAGACATTGGTCTGCAGCAGTCCCCGCCAGTGGCCGTCGGGGTGTTGGAGGGCCAGCAGGTGGTCGCGCGCCCGCGCCAGGACGTCGTCGAGGGGCTCCGTGAGCGAGCGCCCATCGGCGTCAGCCGATCGCCACTTCTCGTCGGCCTCCGGAGGTAAACGGACGTCTGGGGAGGGGCTGGCCGCTGCCGTACTTATCTCATAGGCTCGGGCGACCGCGCGACTCGGCATTCCTCCTCCAGGCGGGCCCCCGCGGGCCCCTGGTTGCTTTTGGCAACTCTCACTCGGACGACCGGAGGGATTGTTCCGGTCTGCACATACGATGATACCGAGGGCTCTTTACGGACCGATGGCCGCTCCGCGGTGCCTTCCCGACGCATGAGCCAGCCGCCGACCTTCGATCTACAAAGCCACTCCCTGCGCTCCGATGGATCGCTCGCGCCTCGGGCGGTCGTTGAGGCCGCGGCTGCGGCCGGGGTCAAGCTCTTTGCGCTGAGCGATCACGACACCGTCGCGGGCGTCGAGGAGGCGCTGCAAGCCGCGCGGCCACTGGATATCCGCGTCGTGCCGGCCGTCGAAATCTCCGCACTCGGGTCAAATGAAGGCGACCTTCACGTGCTGGGCTATCTCGTCGACCATCGCGATCCGGGTTTCCTAGGTGCGCTGGAGCGCTTTCGCGCGGACCGCGAGCGGCGGGCGCGGGTGATGGCCGGCGCGCTGCGAGAGCTTGGATTCGAGCTAGACGAGGCGCTGCTGCGAGCGCGCGCCGAGGCGGGCGAGACCATCGGCCGCCCCCACCTGGCCCAGGCGGTCGTGTCGCGCCCGGGGAACGCGGAGCGTCTGCAAGCCGAGGGTCGCACGGAGGCAGGAGCGTTCCTCGAGGGCTATCTGGTACCTGGACGGCCGGCCTTCGCACCGCGACTGACGCCTTCAATGGCCGAGGCAATCGCGGCGATCCGCGCCGCGGGCGGCCTGGCGGTGTGGGCGCACCCGTTCTGGGCGCCGCTGATCGCCGCCACGGTCTCGGACGCGATCGATCGCTTCCACGGACAGGGGCTCGACGGGGTCGAGTGCTTTTACCCCACGCACGCGCGCGAGCAGACCGAGCTCTTGACAGACCGCTGTGAGGCGCTCGGGCTGCTGGCGACGGGCTCGTCGGATTTTCACGGCCCCGACCACAAGCTGTTCGCGCGCTTTCGCGCCTTCAGCACCCACGGCCGGGAGCCGAGGCTGGGACCGATCGCAGGGTGAGCGGGCGCGTTCCCCGTTCGCTGGTTCGGTCCCGGCCCTAGCCGGGCGCCTATGCGGCCACGTTGCGCTCGTTCAGATGCTGGGAGACTTTGCGCTTCACCCGCTGCAGGGCGTTGTCGACCGTTTTGCAGTCGCACCCCAGCCGCTGGCCGACCTCCTCATATGAGTGGCCGTCGAGGTACAGCGCAAGCACGTTGGACTCAAGCTCGGACAGGGTGGTCGAGATGCACCCGACCAACGCGCGCAGCTCCTCGGATGAAATCACCTGATTGACGGGATCGTGGACCGGCGACCCGGGCAGCAGCTCGTCGAGCGTCGCCTCGGTGTCCTGGCCCGCGCCTGCCGGTGTGCTCGAGAAAGAGATGTATTGGTTGAGCGGCGCGTGCTTGTTGCGAGTCGAGGTCTTCACCGCCGTGATGATCTGGCGTGTGATGCACAGCTCGGCGAAGTTGCGGAAGCTCGATTCTCTGTCTGAGCGGTAGTCGCGGATGGCCTTGTAAAGCCCCACCAGTCCTTCTTGGATGAGGTCGTCGGAATCGCCACCGGCCAGGAAGTAAGAAGACGCCTTCAGCCGCACGAAACCGTGATAGCGCCGCACGATGCGGTCATACGCCCCCGCGTTGCCTTGCTTGGCGAGCGCGATCAGGTAGCGATCTTCTACCTGAAGTTGAGGCTGATGCAGGGAGGTCCTTGCCACCAGTAGTTCCTTTCTGGCCCAGCGGGCCATTAGGTACCGTGGCGCGTTACCTCCCCTAGCGCCCTTCATCCAGCCCCTCAAGAGAGTCACTGGTTATGTCAACTAGAGGCTCAAGCTCCAGTTGAAGTTCATTCCTCCCGGCGCGAGCTTGACATACGCCGAGACCCTTGTCAAGCCTTGGGATCGGCGGTGCTCGTGTCGCGCGCCGCGTACAGCAGCACGGCCGCCGCGGCGGCGACGCTAAGCGATTCGATCTGGCCGCGAAGCGGGATCCGCACCAGCAGATCGCACGCGGCGGCGACTCTGGGCCGTAGACCCCGCCCCTCCGAGCCCAGCACCAACACTGCCCCGCCGCGGAGGTCGACATCGTCGTAGGCGACCGGAGCCGTGGGGTCGGCTCCATAGCACCAAAGGGAGGTCGCCTTCGCATCGGTCAAGAAGTCGGCCAGATTGCGCACGCGCGCGATGCCGATGTGCTCGACCGCCCCCGACGAAGCTTTGCAAACCGCCGACGTGACGGGCGCCGACCGCCGTTCGGGCACGACCACGCCACTCGCGCCAGCGCATTCGGCGGTGCGGCAGATAGAGCCCAGGTTCTGTGGATCCTGTACCTCGTCGAGCGCCACGATGAGCGGCGCAGACATGCTGAGTAGCTCGGCGCCGGTCGCGTAACGAAACGCCGAGACATCGGCGCACACGCCCTGATGCGAAGTAGAACCGCAACGCGATTCGATTTCTGGCGCCGAGGTGACGGTCACGCGGAAACCTCGGCGGCTGCCCACCTGGGCCGCGTCCTGTGCCCGTTGCAGCCACGGCGCTCTGGCCGCATTCTTCGTGGCCCAGATTCCAGAGACGGTCCTCGGGCCCCGCAGCGCTTCGCGCACCGGGTTGCGCCCGTAAACGATCATTTGCGGTCCGGCAGGAGCTCCGGGCCCGAGGGACTGTCGCGAACCTTCCAGCCGAGCGCTTCGATGCGCTCTCGAAAGCTGTCGGCCCGGGCGTAGTCGCCCGCGCGACGAGCCTGGTCTCGCAGCTCGAGCAGCTCGAGCACCTCGGCTGAGGCGTCGTGGTCGGCGCGCGCGAGCAGGTTCTCGAGCGCGAGAACGGAGAGCATCTCGCGCAGGTCGCCGTCGCCGATCGCAGCAGATCCGTTCGCGCGCGCCCGGTTTGCCTCACGGACCCAGTCAAAAACAGCCGCCAGCGCGGCGGGCGTGTTGAAGTCCTCGGCGAGCGCGTCGAAGAACCGCTCGCGCAACGCGACCGACCAGGCAGGGGATGCTCCCGGCGTCAGCTGACGCGCCGCCTCCGCGATCCTCGTCACATTCGCTCGCGCCTGGGCGAGGCGATCCGCGTCGAACTCAAGTGGCTGGCGGTAGTGCCCGGCACACAAATAGGCGATCAATGCGTCGCGTCCGTATTCCGCCAGCGCTTCGTGCAGCATGAAAATGTTGCCGACCGACTTGGCCATTTTTTCTCGGTCGAGGTTGACCATGCCGTTGTGCACCCATAGCCGAGCGAGCTCGACCTCGCGCGCCGCGCCGGTCTGCGCCGCTTCGTTCTCGTGGTGGGGAAAGATCAGGTCGACGCCGCCGCCGTGGATCTCGAAGTCGAGGCCCAGCAGCCGCTCCGCCATCGCGGAGCACTCGATGTGCCACGCCGGTCGCCCGGGGCCCCAGGGTGACTCCCACGACTTGTCCTCCCCCGGCTTGTAGGCCTTCCAGAGCGCGAAGTCGGCCGCATCTCGCTTGCGCTCGGCGCCTTCGAGCCCCTCGCCCTGATCGAGCTCGTCAACGCGTCGGTGAGAAATTTGGCCGTACGCCGAATACGAGGCGACCGAAAAGTAGACGTCACCTTCGACCGCGTAGGCGTGGCCCGATTCCACCAAGCCTTCGATTAGCTCGATGATCGGGCCGATGTAGTCGCTGGCCAAAGGCTCGTGGTCGGGGCGGCCGAGCTCTAGCGCGTCGGTGTCGTGGATATAGGCCTCGGTCATGCCGGCGGCGAGCTCGACGCTGCCGATCGCCGCCTCCCGCGCTGCCTTGTAGATCTTGTCGTTGATGTCTGTGATGTTGACGACGAGCGTGACCTCGTAGCCCTCGTGGACCAAGAAGCGCTTGAGCAGCGAATAGAAGACAAAGGGGCGCGCGTTGCCAACATGGATGCGGGCGTAGACGGTAGGTCCGCACGCGTAGATCGCTACTCGGCCAGGCTCGCGAGGCTCGATTTCGCGCAGACGACTGCTGCGGGTGTCGTGGAGCCTGATCCGGCGCACCGCCTGGCAACCCTAGCGGGTGAATGGCCCTACCCAGCCGAGGTGATAGCAGCCACCCAGCCCCGGTTGGAGTTCCCCCTAACGTGGTAGCACTAAAAAAGAGCTAAACGGGCTCTGCACCCGATCATGTCCCCAAGCAAACCGGGTAATCCCCGCAAGGACCAGCGGCGCTCTGCCGAGAGTTGTCGGACAACAGCGCGTACGGCCGCCGCGAACGGTAGGGTGCCGGCCATGGCTGAGAGGCCCCGGCGCGCCGAGCGGCTGGCTGCGGTGGAGGCGGCGTTTAGGTCGCTTCCCGACCGCTACCTCGGGGCCGGTCCAGACTTCGACGCGATTTACCACGTAATCCTCGGCGATGTGGGTCACATCTGGGAGGTGCGCTGCAACGGGCACGGGGCGCGGGTCTGCAGGGGCACCAGCCGACGCGAGCCAGACGTCACGATCACGACCGATGCCGACACCTGGCTGGCCTTGCGGGAAGGCGAGTTCTCGGGCATCGACGCGTTTCAGCGCCGCCGTCTGAGCGTCCGCGGGAACCTCGACTATGCGGTCGCGTTTGAGGCCCTGTTCACGCTTCCGGGCGGAAGGCCTCCGTTGCTCGAGATCCAAGAGGTGCTGGTTGACCGCCACCGGATCTCGACGCTGTCGATGGGCGCAGGACCCGACGTGCTCCTGCTGCACGGTCTCGGCGGCACGCGCGCCTCGTTCTTCGAGACCGCCGCGGCGCTGGCGCCTCACTACCGCGTGCACCTCCCGGACCTGCCTGGCTTCGGCTCATCCAGCAAGCCCGCTTTCGGCGGCTACAACGCGTCGTGGTTTGCCTTAATCATGCTCGGACTGATGGACCAGCTCGCGATCGAGCGGGCATTCGTGGTCGGCAACTCGATGGGCGGACGAGTGGCGATCGAGATGGGCCTGGTCGCTCCCGAGCGGATCATTGCGTTGGGCCTGCTCTCGCCGGCGGTGGCGTGGATCCGCCGCGGATTGCACCCCATCGTGCGCCTGCTGCGTCCCGAGTTCGGGTTGCTACCACACGGCTTCCGGCGCTCGATGATCGCGTCTCAGTTCTGGAGCCTCTTTTGCGACCGCAGCGTCATCGATCCAGCGGTCGCAGAACTGATGGTCGACGAGTTTCGACGCATCTATCACACGGCGGGGGCGCGATACGCCTTTCTTTCGAGCGCGCGCAATATCTATTTGGAGCCCCCGTTCGGCGACGGTGGCTTCTATCCCAGGTTGTCGACGCTCACCGTGCCGGCCTTGTTCGTCTGGGCGGACCAAGACAACCTGGTTCCGGCGGCCTTCACGCGGCACGTTCGGACCTGGTTGCCGGACGCCGAGCAGGTCACGATTTCCGCCTGCGGTCATGTTCCCCAAGTCGAGCGCCCCGAGGAGACCAACAAGCTACTGATGGACTTCTTCGCGCGGGCGGGGCGCACTCGGACGGCGCGCAGGGCCGCTCGTAAGCCCGCTTCGCGGCGCCAGCGGCGCGCGGCCTAGTACCTTCGCAAACGGCATGCCCAGCGCGCGACTCACGTCAACCGCTCAACGCAACGGCAATCAGGCGGATCAGCTGGACGGCGAACGCGACGGCGTCGCCGTGGCGTCGCTGGCCAAGCGCGCCCTGCGTGAAGTCTCACACCAGGTGATCCGCTTCGTCCCACGCGCCGACCTCGATGAGCGCGACCCCGACTACATTCGCGAGCGGCTGCCTCTGTTGTGGCTGTTTGCCTCGATCTGGTACCGAGGAGAGGTACGCGGGCTGGGCAACATCCCGGACTCGGGGCCGGTGCTGCTCGTGGGCAACCACTCCGGGGGAAACATGCTCCCCGACACGCTGGTGTTCACGCTGGCGTTCAGCACGTACTTTGGCGTCGAGCGGAGCTTCTACCAGCTCGCGCACAACCTCGTCTTATCGATGCCTGGACTGGGGTGGCTGCGGAAATTCGGCACGGTGGCGGCTTCGCACGAGAACGCCCGCAAGGCGCTTCGCTCCGATGCGGCGCTACTCGTCTACCCCGGCGGCGACTACGAGGTCCACCGGCCGATCTGGGAGCGCAATCGAGTCGACTTCAACGGTCGCAAGGGTTTCCTGCGGCTCGCGATCGAAGAGAACGTTCCGATCGTGCCCGTCGTCGCGATCGGGGGGCAGGAGACCGCGCTGTTCCTATCGCGCGGTGAGCGGCTGGCACGGCTGCTCGCGCTCGATCGGATCTTCCGCCTCAAGGTTCTGCCGATCTCGCTCGCGCTTCCCTGGGGGGTGAATGTCGGCGACATGCTGGGTCATATCCCGCTGCCGGCAAAGATCACCGTCGAGACCTTGTCGCCGATACACCTGCGCGAGCGGTTCGGAGCGAACCCCGAGCCCGATGAGGTCTACGACCATCTTCTCGACGTGATGCAGGAAGCGCTGGACGCGCTCTCCGCCGAGCGCCGGCTGCCGGTGATCGGCTGAGCCCGTGCGCGTGGTCGAGTCGATCACCGTCTCCGCGCCTCCCGATCAGGTTTGGGAGATGGTGTCCGATCCCGATTGCGCCCTGAGCTTTATGGATGGGGTCACGCGCTGGGAGGTGGCGAGCCCAGAGCCGACGGGACTGGGAGCCCGCTATCACGTGTTGTTCCGGGTCGGGTCGGCGGAGATCGGCGGCCTGATCGAAGTCGTCGAGTGGGCGCCGGGACGCGAGCTGGCCTGGACGTCGGTGACGGGCATCGATCAGCGCGGACGCTGGCGTCTCCGCGACCGCGGCGCGCAGGGGACGCGCGTCGAGATCCGCCTCGCCTATGGGGTCGCCGGCTCGGGGCTGGCGGGCTGGCTCGCCGAGCGGATCGCCGCGCCGGCCGTGGGAGGACACCTGCGCCGGAGCCTGCAGCAGCTCAAACGCCTGGTCGAGTACCAGCAGTTGCGCGAGCGTGCGGCGGCTTCGAAGGCGGGGTAGGCCAGCTGCCCGACAGCCGGATGCCGCCCTCGGATGGCGCGCCTGTGACCCTGCGCGCCTTGACCACGAGCGATTCTGCAGCCGGGGATGAGCGTTTTCACCGAGGCTGAGCTGCGCTACCTCACCGGCGGCAGCCGCCTGGGGCGACTCGCGACCGTCGGCGCCGACGGCACGCCGCACGTTGTCCCGGTGGGATGGATCTACAACGCTGCCCGCGACACGATCGATATCGGCGGCTTCGAGCTAGAGCGCACCAAGAAATTCCGCGACGCCGCGCGCAGCGGACGAGCTGCGATCGTGGTCGACGACGTCGAAAGCGTCGACCCCTGGCGTACACGGGCGATCGAGGTGCGCGGCCGGGCAGAAGCGATTGCGCTGCCGACGCCGCTGATCCGCATACATCCGGAGCGCATCATCAGCTGGGGACTCGAGCGGGGGCGAAGCGCGCGCACGGTCGAGCATTAGCGCGTGGCGATCTGCGGCTCGGCCCAGTGCGGATCGAGATGGGGTTAGGTCACGTCGGGGGTAGTGTCGTCGTCGGGTGATCGACGACTGGTCCCTGCACGGACAAACGCGAATAAGAACACCGCGACTATCAGCGCGATGGTGGCGATGAGGCTGTAGTGCGAGATCGCTTGCGCGACATGCACGGCTGAACCGCCGAGCGCGTAGCCGAGCCCCACGATCAGCGTCACCCACGCTGCGGTTCCGATCAGATCGAGCGCGAAGAAGCGCCATAAAGGCATCCCGGTCCAGCCTGCAGCTGCATAAACGAGGGCACTGGGGATGGGCAAGAAGTATGCGAGCAGCACCGCCCATGAGCCGTAGCGCTCGAGCACGCGTACGGCGCGCTCGGTGCGCCTGCGGCCCCTCGGGCCGCGCCCGCCGAGGTAATTGGCGACCTCGGGACCCCAGAGTCGACCCGCCCACCACAAGAAAGGGTCCCCCATGAGCATCGTGGGAAACGGAGCGAGCAGCGCGAGCACCAGCGACGCCCTGCCCACGCGCGCGAATGCCCCTCCCGCGACCATCGCCGCGGTCGAACCGCGCAGCAGCTCGAGCAGGACAGGATGTTGACCGATCAGCGAGGGGACGGCTGGAACGAGCAGCAGCGAGTACAGCCCCTGCGCCACCAGCACGGTGGCGCAGATGACGCGCGCGCGACGTTGTCGCTTTCGATCGACGGTCTGCATCTGGTACTTGAGGACGATAATCGACCGGTGGCCGAACTCGCCGCTATGCGCCTCTCGGTCGCTGGCCGTGTAGCGGCGCGCTCGGTCCGGGAGCGCGTCCGCTCCAAGGCCCGGGAGTTGGAGCTCTTTGGATGGGTGCGTCTGGCGGACGATGAAACGCTGAGTGTTCACGCCGAGGGTGAGCGTCCCGCGGTCGAGCAACTGCTGGCAGCGATCCGGGCGATGAGAGCGACGGACGCCGTCACAGAGCAGCCGGCCCGGGTCGAGGGGCATGAGCAGTTCGCGATCCGCGGAGTTCCTGCAGGCGTGTTCGTAGTGCAGGAGCATCAAGCGACCGCGCATCACTTCGATTTTCGACTCGAAGTCGCCGGCGTCATGCGTTCTTGGGCTGTACCGAAGGGGCCTTCGCTTGACCCGGTCGTCAAACGGTTGGCGGTAGAGGTCGAGGATCACCAGATCTCACATAACGAGTTCGAGGGACCGACTGACGGCGGCGCGGTCATCGTTTGGGATCGCGGGCGCTATGAGCAGGGCGGGCGCGTCCCATGGCCCGAAGCGCTGACCCGTGGCCACGCGGTGTTCGTTTTGCATGGCGAGAAGCTCAAGGGTGGGTTTGCGCTGCAGCGAACCCGCGGCGGGGCCAAGCCGCAGTGGTTGCTGGTAAAGCGTCGCGACGAGTACGCCCGCTCGGGGTCAGACGTGGTGGACGAACAGCCACAGTCGGTCAAGAGTGGGGCGACGCTGATGGACCTGCTCGATCGCCGGGGCTCGTAGCGCCCCCTCCCGGCGGGCGTCACCGTGGCCGCGCGTTACTGGGGGCGTCTTCGGCGAGGATCCGGGGGCTGTCGGTCAGTATGTGCCGCTCTCGCAATACGCCGAGGAACGGGGGCTGATCTGGGAACTTCACCACGCTCGCCACGCCGGGACGAAACGTGATCGTTAGCGCGTCCATTTGCGAGTCGACCACCCGGCCGTCAATTTCCAAGCGCGCGCCGCCGTGTCCGGGCAGAGGCCTCAGATGGATCACCGCCCCGGCGGCCGCGACAAACGGCGGACACGTTCCGCCGTGGGTCGGCAGCGGCGTGAATAGGGCGGCCTCGAGCTCGGGTGCGACCAGCGGCCCGCGAGCCGCCAGCGCGTAGGCACTGGAACCGAGCGGCGTGCTGACGACGCATCCGTCACCCGCGAGGCGGGCAAAAAGCTCGCCGTCGACTTCAACGCTCAGCCGCGCCTGTCCCGCCCCCGCGCGCACGACCACCACATCGTTGAGGGCGAAGGTGCCCTCTCCGTTCTCGCGGGAAATGTCGAGTGCAGGTAGTGGCTGGGCCATCCAGTCGCCCTGGCTGAAGCGGTCGAGTGCGCCGACGACATCACCGGCGGGCACGGCGGTCAGAACTCCCAGGCTGCCGCACGCCGCCGCGAGCACCGGCCGACCTCCAGTGACGCCGGCTCGGATCGCCGCGAGCGCCGTTCCGTCTCCGCCAATTGACACGAGCAGGTCGCAGTCGGCAGTGGCGCCCTCCTGGGCGACGCGCTGCTGCTGGCACGAGGCCTCCACCTGAACCAGCCGCACGCCGTGCTGTTGCGCCCACTCGCGAACACGGCCGACAGGCTCGCGGATGTCACGAGTCGGATGGACCACCAGCCCGAGCTGCTCGGGAACCGTTCGCTCACCCCGAGCCGGCGCTGCGGTTTGCTTACGATCGGGGATGACGTCGACAGGGCGCTCGATGGGGGCGAGACTACTCGTGCGGCTCGGGCCAGCGCCGGCCGGCGACCTCGAGTTCCCTCACTCGGAGCGAGCCGATCTCCACCTCACTGGCTTGAAGTTTGCGAATGACCGCGTTTGCGATCGTGACCCGGCCGATTGCCAGCGCGCCGATCGCGGATGCGGCGATCGCGAGCGGAGCCATGGCCGATGGTCCGAGCACCAGCGAGCCGACGGCGATTGCTCCCGTTGCACTGGCGCCGGTCGAGGTGAGGCCTGCGCCGGTGGGGCGGCGGTTGGCGTTGCGAAGCATTGATACCTCCTTGCAGGTCAGTGTGCGGATAAAGGACGAGTTTGCGTGGCCGCGAACGTTCTTAGCGCGATGTTTACAGGGCTTTAGCAACCGTCCACGAGGGCGGGTGTAATCGTGCCAGCGAGGTTGATCGCTGAGCGCGGCGCCTCGTAACTATGGGTAATAACACGCTTCCCATGCCTCGCCTGCGGGCAGCTCGCTTCCTGGCCGCGCGCAGGGCGCGGCTGACACGGAGACGCATCCATCTGGCCGATGGCGCCGCGACCACCGTGCATCTAGCCTGGTATCACCGGGCCGCCTTTGCGCCGCGCGTGATCGCGCTCGATCGCCCGGCCCAGCTTGCGGCGTGGTGCCGGCGCGAGCGCGTGGAGCACGCGATCGTCGGAGGGTTTTTCGCGCGGCCCCAATACGCGCCGCTGGGGCAGCTGCGGATCGGCGGCGCGGGCCGCCCCTCGGTCCCCTTCGACCCGCCCTGGGGCGAGCTGAGGGCCTGTGTCCAGATCGTGGGCGAAACGGTCCGCATCGCGTGGCGTGACCAGCTCCCGCTGGTCGCCGAAGGAGACCTACTACAGGCTGGCCCGCTGCTGGTGCTAAACGGGCACCCGGTCGTCTTCGAGGGCGAGGACCCCGAGGGCTTCTCCACCGGCGCGCATCAGTTCGACTCCGACATCACGCGCGGCCGTTACCCGCGGGCCGCCCTCGCGCTCACCGACGATTGGCTGCTGGCGGTCGCGTGCGATGGACGCACGGCTCAGGACGCGGGCATGACCCTCGCCGAGCTTGCCGCCGCGCTAGTAGAGATAGGCGCAACCGAGGCTCTGAACCTAGACGGCGGGGGGTCAGCGTCGCTCGTCCACCACGGGCGCCTTTGCAACAGGCCACGCGACGAGCACGGGACCGATCTGCTCGGCGGCCGTCAGATCGTCACCGCAATCGCGTTCGAGCCGCGCTAGTCGGTAGGGCACCACGCGCAGACCGCGCACCCCACGCCACGCAACCCCGCGCGAATGCACCAGCCAATTGTTAGAACTCAAGCTGTTATCCGATGGCGCCTCGCGTCCTTTCAGCGATCATGTTTTCCCCCCGCGGGGGGTCCGCGCACACCACGCGGGCGCTGGTACGCGGCCTCCGCGCCCTCGGCTGGCCGGTAACGCTCGTCGCCGGCTCACGGCGCGATCTTGGCCCCCACGGCGACGCCCGCGTCTTTTACGGCGATGTCCACGCGGTTGACTTCGATCAGGCCTTGGCGAGCGCGCAGCCGCTGAGCTTCGAGGGCCCGCCGGGGACGGCCCCGCTCCATCCCTCATACGAAGACCGGCCCGGAGCGCCGGACCAGGTGTTTTCGGCGCTCGACGACCTCGTCTTTGAGCGCCAGGTTCGCGCTTGGTCGCGCGAGCTCGAGCGCGCGGGCGCCGCGAAGGCCGACGTAATCCATCTGCATCACCTGACCCCGCTCAACGAGGCGGCCAGCCGGGTCGCAGCAGGCGTTCCGGTATTGGGCCAACTACACGGAAGCGAGCTGCTGATGCTCGAGCGGATCGCGGCAGGAGCTCCGCCGGGCTGGCGGTACGCAGAGCGATGGGCAGATCGCATGCGTGGCTGGGCACAGCGGTGCGAGCGCTTGGTGGTCGCCCCGGCCGGAGCCTCCCGAGCGGCGCACGTGCTCGGCGTCGAGCCCCAACGTTTGGTGACTTTGCCAAACGGCGTCGACACTGATGTGTTCAGGCCGCGCGAGGTCGATCGCGCTGCGGTCTGGCGTCGGGTGCTTTTGGAGCAGCCGCGTGGGGTCCTGCCCGACACTTCGGCGGGCGTTGTGGGCTACCGCGACGAGCAAGTCGCCCAGCTCAGCTCCGGGACCGTATTGATGTACGTCGGCCGCTTTACGGCGGTCAAACGGCTCGACCGGCTGATCGGGGCCTACGCCAAGGTCAAACAGGACGTGCGCGCGCCCTGCGGATTGGTGATCGTTGGCGGCCACCCCGGTGAGTGGGAGGGTGAGCACCCCGCGGAGCTGGCCGCACGCCTCGGCGCAGACGACGTGTTTCTGGCCGGCTGGTATCAGCATGAGGAGCTGCCGGAGCTTTTCGCTGCCGCAGACGCGGTGGTGATGGCGAGCGAACGCGATCAGTTCGGCCAGGTCTTGGTCGAGGGGATGGCGTGCGGTTTGCCGGCCGTCGCTCCACGCGCCCTGGGCCCGGCAACGATCATCGACGACGGGCAGACCGGCTGGCTCACCGCGCCCGATGACGAAGACGCGCTCGCTGCGGCGCTGACCGAGGCGGTTACCCAGCCGCGGGAGCGAGCCCGGCGTGGCCACCAAGCCCGATCAGCGGTGTGTGAGCGCTTCTCGTGGCGTCAGATCGCGATTGATTTTGCGGCCGCGCTCGAAGAGGTGGCGGGCTATTGCGCGCCCGCGGGTGACTCCGGTTCCGAAAGGGCCTTGTCGAGCGCCCGATCGATTGGCTCCTCGCCGCCGTTGACGTAGAGAGTGCGGCCGTACGCTCGCCGATCGCCGAGTAAGCGGGCAATGGTTGCAGCCACGTCTTCGCGGGAGACCTGACCGCGAAATGGCGTCGACTCAAGGCGGATAAGGCCCGTGCCCGGATCGTCGGTTAGGCGGCCGGGTCTAACTATCGACCAATCCCTGTCGCTGTTTTGAACTGCCTCATCCGCGGCCGCCTTGGCGCGCAGATATGTGCTGAATACATCGTCGCCGTCAGGAGGATCTTCCGCCCCGACCGAGCTGACGATCAAAAACCGGGATATTCCCGCCGTCTCTGTCGCCTGCAGCAGCTTGATCGCACCGTCGCGATCCACGGTGAGCTTTCGTTGCGCGCCGCTGCCCGGTCCGGCACCGGCGGCGAACACCGCAGCATCTGCCCCGCTCAGCTGCGCCGCAATATCCGCAGCCGTCGCCCGCTCCAGATCGCAGACCACCGGCGACGCTCCTGCGCGACTTACCTCCTCGGAATGGTCGGGATTCCGAATCAGGCCGATCACGCTGTGGCCACCTGAGACCAGTAGCCGGGTCAGTCTCAATGCGATCTTTCCGTGTGCTCCGGCGATCGCGACAATCATGAGAGGATCGTATCCCCGGCCGCACTCACTGGGCGCTCGTGATGGTCGCGACGGCGAGCGCGGCGGCTCCCTCGCCCCGCCCCACGAATCCCATCCCCTCCCCGCGCGTGGCCTTGATGCTGACCTGCTCGTCGTCGAGGCCCAGTGCCCGCGCAAGCGCGGAGCGCATCGCGGCCCGCATGGGGCCAATCGCAGGCTGCTCGATTACGACGGTCGCGTCGACATGGCTGATGGACCAACCCCTCTGTGCCAGCATCTCAGCCGTCCTCCGCAGCAGCTCTAGCGACTTGGCGTTGCGGTAGTGCTGGTCGGTGTCTGGGAAGTGATGGCCAATATCTTCAAGGCCGGCGGCGCCGAGCAGCGCATCGATGATCGCGTGCGTCACGACGTCCGCGTCCGAATGGCCCTCGAGCCCGCGGTCGTACTCGAGCTCGACGCCCCCCAAAACCAACCGCCGGCCGGGCGCGAACCGGTGGCAGTCGTAGCCGATGCCCGCGCGCGGGCTGTGGGATTCGCCGCTCATCGCGTCACACCGCTGCCGTACCCCGTGAGCAGCAGCTCGGCAAGCCGCAGATCAGCGGCCGTGGTGACCTTAAAGTTCGGCTCCTCGGAGCTGACCACGCCCACTCGCCCGCCGCGGCACTCAATCAGCCACGCATCGTCGGTGGCCGAAGCGAGCAGGTCGTCGCTGGCTTCGCGCAGAGCTACCTCGAGCGCGTCCCGACGGAACACCTGTGGGGTCTGTATGGCCCATAGACGCGAGCGGTCCAGCGTGCGGGCAACCATGCTGCCATCCTCGCCGACCTCCTTGACGGTGTCAGCGACACGCGCCGCGGCCACCACCGCGTCGGCGCCGGTGCTCTCGAGCTCGCCAATCGCACGCTCGAACAGCGCCGTAGGCGCGAGCGGCCGGGCCGCGTCGTGCACCGCCACCGGCCCCGGCTGCGAACTGGCGCAGAGCGCCGCGCGCACCGACTGCGAGCGGAAGGTCCCGCCCGCCACGCAAGTCACATCCGGGAGCTCTGTGGCCAGGCGCGAGACGACCTCGGGCGGCAGCGCCACCACGATCTCGCTGATCTTCTGGACCGCGCGCACCGCTTCGAGGCTCCAGAGCAGCATGGGTTTGCCCGCCAGGGGGACGAGCGCCTTCGGAACCTCCGCCCCGAGCCGCTCACCCCGGCCGGCGGCGACGATCACGGCCACCGCCATCGGACTCTTTCGTCCGCTGGGTCGAGAACCTGCTCGCGTCGGTTTTTGCTCAGGACAGTGCTAGATCGCTCGGAACGGTCGTGTTGCGGGCACCATTGCCGGCCGCCAGGTTGCCGTTTGACCCCGCTAGCTTGCCATTGCTGCGGGCTTTGCGCTCAGCCTCAGTGGAGTCGAGCAGCAGCGAGTCGAGATGCACCTCCACCTGTTCGGCGGTCATCGCGAGCGCGTACATCAACTCCGAGGCGAGGACCTTGCGAGCCCGGGTGAACATCTGCTTCTCGCCCGTGGAGAGACCTTTCTCGGCTTCGCGGATGGCCAGGTTGCGGACGACCTCCGCGAGCTCGTAAACGTCGCCCGTCTTGATCTTGTCTCGGTTGTGCTTGAAGCGGCGATTCCAGTTCTTGGGCATCTCCGAGCATTCGTCTTGAAGCACCGCCAGCACCTTCTTCACAGTGTCCTCATCGATTACCCGCCGCAGACCAGCGCGGGCCGCATTCGCGGTCGGCACCATCACGGTCATGTCGTTGTGGAGGATCTTGATGGTTAGGTACTCGCGACGCTCTCCGAGTACGTCCTTGACTTCCTTGCGCACTACCTGCCCCGCGCCGTGATGCGGATAGACGACACTGTCGCCGATCTCAAACTCGACGTTCTGCGCGGGCTCGATCGTTTCCAATTCCTCAGAGTGCTCATCCATTAGTCCTGTGATGACGTTCCTCCTCTGTCTCGCGCCTGCGGCGATACCCGCCGGCTGCTAGGTCTGCAGGTACCGGTCCACTAGGTTGATCTCTTGCTGGCGGCGAAGGCCCTCGCGGATGTCCTTCGCCCTGATCTCCCCCACGCCGTCGACGGTCTCAAGTTCACCGTCGTTGGCAGCGAGCAGTTCTTCGAGTCCCCCGAACTCCTCCACGATGCGCTCCACGACGAGCTTTGGAAGCCGAGGGATTCGCCCCAATATGCGAATGCCTCGCGGGGAAACGGGATAGTCAAGCGTGTTCAACTTGCGGTCATAACCGAGAAGCTCCGCGAGCCGGCCGAAGTCCAACAGGTCCTGGTGGGAAAGGCGCACCAGCGAATCCAATGCCGTCTGGTAGTTCTCGTCAGCATCCTCGACGAGATAGTCGTGCACCAGCGCGGCCTTGTCCGCCGAGACGCCCACCATCGTCTCGTCAAGCTGCATCTCGATAAGCCTGCCCTCTGAACCGAGCTCGACGATGTGCCGTTCGATCTCGGCGGCCATCCGGGTCACGAGCTCGGCGCGTTGCAGCACCGTGAGCACGTCGTGCAGCGTTACCCCGCCCTCGAACTCGAGCGCAGTCTGCCGAGTGGACACTTGGTCCAACCGGCTGCGGTACTTGTCCAGCGTCGCCAGGCCCTGGTTGGCCTTGGCCAGCACGACCGGGATGTCCTCGAGGATGTACTTGATCGCATCCACGAACAGTGAAACGACCTCACGGCGCTCAGAGATCGCGATCACCAGCGCGTCGGTCTGCTTTGCCACCCGAGCCGCGGTGCGGTGTCGAGTACCCGTTTCGAGCGTGAGGATGGTCGGGTCGGGCGTGAGCTGGACGTTGGCGTGCACGATCTTGGTCGCGTTTGAGCTGAGCACGATTGCACCGTCCATCTTGGCCAGCTCGTAAAGAAAGGCAGGGGAGTAGTCGAGCTCCAGCTTGATCCCCCCCGAGAACATGAAGGCCAGCTCATCGGGATCGCCGATCACGATCAAGCCCCCAGTGGTGCGCGCGTGCAAAATGTGGTCGAGCCCCTCACGCAGGGCGGTCCCTGGCGCCACCATCTCAAGCGCCCTGACGAGCCGGGACGTCTGACGAGACTCGAGCTCTTCTGCGAGCTCATCCCCGGGACGCGGCGCCATAAAGCCCGATTTTACGGCGTTTGGGGGGCTTCCGCGTTTCCGTCGGCACCTGCGCCGGTCGCGCGAGTGCCTCCGGGAACACCGCAAGGCCCCATTAAGCCGCAAGGTCGGCGTCGCGGCGCGCGACGCCCCCCAACGAGGCCTCGATCGCGGCCCGCAGGGTCGGGTGCGAGGCGGGTGAAACCACCGGCTCGAGGCCGAAACGCCTCGCCTCCGCGGTGCGGCGATCGCGGTGGGCGACGGTGCGGAGCTCCCCGGTGAGGCCGAGCTCACCGAAGCAGGCGAGAGGGGCTCCATCGGCGCCCCCCAAGCGCGCGCCGTTTGCGGCGCCCGCGAGCGCGAGCGCGGCGGCGAGATCCGCGCCCGGCTCCTCGACCCGTACTCCTCCTACGACGTTGAGAAAGACATCGGCATGGCCCAGGCTGATGCCGCCGTGGCGCGCGAGCACCGCGAGCACGAGCGCCATCCGGTTACGGTCCAAACCCGAGAACACGCGTCGCGGGGGCACGAGCTCCGAGCGCGAGACGAGCGCTTGCACTTCGACGAGCAGAGGACGCGATCCCTCGAGCGCGCACAGCACCACGCTCCCGGGCGCGCGCGTGGCCTCTCCAACGAACCTCGCTGAGGCGTCGAGAACTTCGACCAAGCCGTGGCTGTGCATCTCGAAAACGCCTGTCTCCTCGATTGACCCGAACCGGTTTTTGACAGCCCGCAGCGTGCGATACGTGCGCTCTCGCTCCCCCTCGAACTGGAGCACACAGTCGACAAGGTGCTCGAGCACCATTGGACCGGCCATGGAACCGTCCTTGGTCACATGGCCGACGAGCATGACCGCGACCTCCTGCGCCTTGGCCAGGCGCATGAGTTGGTCCACCACCTCCCTGACCTGAGCGACCGAGCCAGCGGCACTCTGCAGCTCGTCTGAGCGCAGCGCCTGCACGGAGTCGATCACGCATACCTGCGGCCGTTCGCGCTCGAGCGTGGCGGTCACAGTCAAAAGATCTGTCTCGGCGATGACCGGCACACCCAGGGCGGAGCCCGCGTGCAGGCGAGCCGCGCGCAGTCGAATCTGTGCGGCGGACTCCTCAGCCGAGACGTACAGCGTCTTGTGACCCGCCGCGACGAGGTTCGCCAGCACCATGGTGGTCAGCGTGGACTTCCCGATACCGGGCGCTCCGCCGATCAAGGTCAGAGAGCCGGGGACGATCCCGCCGCCGAGCACCCGGTCCAGTTCGCCGATCCCGGTTGCCAGCCGTGGGAGTTCTTCGGAGACAAGCTCGCCCAGCGTGACCGGCGTTACGGCGCGCCCGGCGGCGCGGCCTAACGACGCAGGGCGGTCTCCGAGCGCGCGAGTCTCTTCGACGAGCGTGTTCCACTCGCCGCAGCCGGGACATTGGCCCGCCCACCGCGGTGTTGCTGCACCGCAGGACGAACAGACGTAGCTGGAAGAGCGGCGCGCCAAGACCGCCAAGCGTAGGCCGAGCTCCCGACGGGATCATCGGCGGGGAGCGGCTTGCGACTCAGCCGTTGCGCGCTGTGACGTTCTCTTGAACCGGGGCCGCGCGGCGACAGCCGAGACCAGTGATTTGGCCTGCACGATTTCGGATAGCAGCACCGCAGCACAAGCTGTTGGGAGGAGGAAGGACGAGGATGCGCGCATTGCGCCCAACGGGTCGGATGATCTATTTCTTCGGCGCGCTCGGCGGGCTGCTGTTCGGATACGACACGGGCGTCATCTCCGGCGCACTGCTGTTCATCCCCAACACGTTCAAGTTGAGCTCGTTCCTGGAGGGGGCCATCGTGGCTGGCCTGCTGCTCGGGGCGATGATTGGCGCAGCCTGCGCCGGCCGCCTCGCGGACCGGATCGGACGCCGGCGCCTGATCATCATCGCCGCGATCGTCTTTACCGGAGGGGCACTGCTCGCGGCTTTCGCGCCCACAGTCGCCGTGCTCATCGCCGCACGCTTCATCATCGGCCTGGCCGTCGGTTCGGCCGCGCTTGTGGTGCCGCTCTATCTCGCCGAGATCGCGCCGGCGGAGGTGCGCGGAGCGATCACCTCGCTCAACCAGCTGATGATCGTCGGCGGCATCCTTGCCGCATACATAGTCAATGCGATCCTCGCGTCGTCCGGAAACTGGCGCTTGATGCTGGGGCTTGCCGCCGTTCCGTCCCTTTTGCTCCTAGCAGGGATGTTCTTTATGCCGGAGACACCCCGGTTCCTGGTCCACACCGGCGAGGAGGATTCAGCGCGAGAGGTGCTCGACGAGCTACCAGGCGACGAGCGCCCGCAGAAGCGCATCGATGAGATCCACGAGGTCGACCGCAGTGAGGAGGGCGAGACCGGACTGGCTGCCCTCCTGCGCGCGAAGTGGGTGCGGCCGGCGTTGCTGGTCGCGACCGGGCTTGCTGTCTTCCAGCAGCTGGTCGGGATCAACACGATCATTTATTACGCCCCTACCACTCTGACCAACGTGGGGTTCGCGAAAACAAGCGCGATCTACGCGAATCTGATCATCGGCGTGCTCAACGTCGCGCTGACGGTCCTCGCCGTAAAGCTGATTGACCGGGTCGGCCGCAAGCCGCTGCTGTATGCCGGCGTGGCGGGCATGGCCGGCAGTCTGCTCGTGCTTGGGATTGGGCTGTCTGTGCTCGCGACGCCTCACCACCCCGGCGATCCCGCGGCGGTCCTCACGCTGGTCTGCCTCGCGACCTTCATCGCTTCATTCGCGGCCACCTGGGGCCCGGTGGTCTGGGCCATGATCCCGGAGGTGCTGCCGCTGAGCGTTCGCGGAACGGCGATGGGCGTGGCAGTTTTCGGCAACTGGGCGGCCAACTTCGCCGTGTCGCAGACGTTTCCGCCGCTGCTCAGCAGCCTCGGACCGGGGCCGGTTTTCCTTGGCTATGCGGGCCTCGGCATCATTGCGGGCCTGTTCGTCAAAGCATTCGTCACCGAGACCAAGGGCAAAAGCCTCGAGGACATCGAGGCCGACCTACAGGCTGGCGCGGACAAAAGACGCCGCCGCCCCACCCGCGCGCCGCAAACCGCTAACTAGCTGATACTCCGACGCGAACTAGCGTCAACCCATGCGCTCGAGCAGCCAGCTATGCACCTGCTCGAGGTGATTCTTGACGAGCGTCAAGTGCCCGTCGTCGTCTAAGAGCCGAGGCTCCACACCAGGAATGTGGCGCGCCAACCACTCCCCGTGCGAGAAGGGGACGAACTGATCGTGGCGTCCGTGGAGCAGGAGCACCGGAGTTTTGATCTGGTCGAATTCGAACCCCCAGGGCTCTATGAAGGCCAGATCGTCGTCCCACCACCCATCGACGCCCGGCGCGAGTCCGAGTTGCGTCGAGCGGTACATGTGTTCCGCGAGCGTTGCCGTCAAAGCTTGGCGATCGATGGGAGACAGCAGCGTTTCCATCGTCGTGTAGATCGTCTCGGGCGTGGCGGCCAGAGTCTCGAGACGTTCCTGCTCGTGCTTGGCCCAGCCCGCCTCGCGGTCCTTCAGCATCAACCCGATGTCCTCGACGTTCTCGCGGCCCATACCCTCGAAATAGTCGAGCCCCTCGGCGCCCCACGGAGCCGGAGAGGCCAGCACTGCGACCGCGGGCACGAGATCAGAAAGCAGCGCGGCGCACGCGATCGCATGGGGCCCGCCGCCCGAGATCCCCCACACCGCGAGGCGCTCGATCCCCAGCGCCTCGGCGATCGAGCGCACATCTGCCGCGCAGCTGGCGACCGACCGCCCGGGATCGCGGTCGGACTCGCCGTAGCCAGGCCGGTCATAGGAGATCAGGCGGATGCCCTGCCTCTCGGCAAGCTGCACAGACGGCTCGTACTGGAGCCGTGAATTGGGAGTTCCGCCGTGCGCGAGCACGGGTCGCCCGTCGGGCACGCCGCGCTCCGAGACCGCGAGCCGCCGCCCGTCCGTCGCGTGTATGTGATGTTCCATCTCGCTCTCCTTACCTGGTCTCAAACAGGTCTGATCTCACTGCCGACGTGGATCTCCCCATCGCTGAGCACGTCCGCGCGTAATCCACCCTTGTGAATCAGTCCTCGCAGCGTTCCCGGCTTCTGCGTCAGCCGCTCGAGATGGGCACACGGCTCACACCATCGCTGGCCTAAGCATTCGACCTCGCCGACCTTGAATCGCTTCCCCACGAGCAGGTTGAGCTCGATACCACGGGTGACGACGTTTCGCCGCGCTTCCTGCGGTGAGAGGCCGCCGGCTGGGAGCGCGAGCGCCTCGAGCGCCTCGCCTTCGATCAGCGTTAGGTCGTGCCCGCGCCCGTGTTTGTTCGAGAACGTGCCGCGCTGGTCGAAATAGCGGTCTCCTTCCAGTCCGCGTCCGGCTCGAGCCATTGCGCGCTGCACCGACACCATCGCTGCCTCGGCGTGCTCCCCGATTACGATCGCCTCGACGGTGCCGACGCCACCTGGGACCACGAGCGGCGACTCCGCCGTCCACAGCGCGACGTCGGCGGGGGCGACGAGGTAGCCCGACTCAACAGCCTCAAAGCTCTCCGGACCCCCAAAGGGGTGCCACGCCAACCCTGGTGGCGAGCCGAAGGCGACGGCTCCGATCTGGCCATCGCCGTCGGCCGCGCGCAAGAGCGCAAGCCACGGCCCCGGCCAGCCGAACCGAGTCGGCTGCGCGATCGGAACGATCCCAAGCCCGCGCTGGGCAAGCCAGTCGCTCCAGACCCTCCACGGATCGGGGTGGTGCTCGCCTGCCACGGGCACACGGTCGGCCTCCAACTCCAGGATCGAAGCGATAGCCGCAGCAACCGTGACCCGCATGCGTTCGCCAGATGTGACGGGAGCGACAGGTCGCACGGTCCTATCGTGCCAGGCGTCCCCTGACGCGAGCGCCCCGCACGGCTAAACCGTAGAGCCTGCGACTACTCGGCCGTCGCGGGCTCGTCCGGGCCTTCGGAGACCTCCGCGTCCTCGTCGCCGGCGCCACCGCCCTCGGCACCAACACCCACGGGCGTGGGCTTGGGCCGCGGCGCGATCACGGTCAGCCTGACGTCGTCGTTCTCGGCTTCCTCGGTCGGTTCCTCGACCAGCACCGTGGAGCCGGATTCAACCTGCTCGCGCAACACGAAGTCCGCAAGCGGATCCTCGACGTAGTGCTGGATCGCGCGTCGCAGCGGGCGGGCGCCCATGGCGGGATCCCAGCCCTTGTCGACGAGCATGTCCTTGGCGCCCTCGGAAAGCTCGAGCTGCAACTCGCGCTCGGCCATCGACTGGCGAATCCGGCGCAGGAGCAGATCGACGATCTCCTTGATCTCGTCCTTGGCGAGCTTGTGAAAGACGATGACCTCGTCGATGCGGTTCAAAAACTCAGGCCTGAAGACCTTCTTGAGCTCGCCCGTGATGCGGTTCTTCATATCCTCGTAGGTGAGGCCTGTCTCGTCGTCGGAAACGGCGAACCCGAGCGGGGTGTTGCGCGAGATCTCCGCGGCTCCGATGTTCGAGGTCATGATCACGATCGTGTGGCGGAAGTCGACGGTCCGGCCCTGCGCGTCGGTCAGGCGACCATCCTCGAGGATCTGCAGCAGGATGTTGAAGACGTCCGGGTGCGCCTTCTCGATCTCATCGAGCAGCAGCACGCTGTAAGGCTTGCGGCGCACCGCCTCGGTCAGCTGACCGCCCTCGTCGTAGCCGATGTAACCCGGCGGCGATCCCACCAGCCGCGAGACGGCGTGCTTTTCCATGTACTCGGACATATCGATCCGCACCATGGTGTCCTCGTCGCCGAAGAGAAACTCCGCGAGGGTGCGCGCCAGCTCGGTCTTGCCGACGCCTGAGGGGCCGAGAAAGATGAACGAGCCCGTGGGCCGCTTCGGGTCCTTGAGCCCGGCGCGGGAGCGGCGAATCGCCTTCGAGACGACCTCTATCGCCGGATGCTGGCCGATGACGCGCTTGTGCAACTCGTCCTCCATACGCATCAGCTTCGCGGTCTCGGCCTCGGTCAGCTTGAACACGGGGATGCCGGTCCACATCGAGACGATGTCGGCGATCTCCTCCTCGCCGATCGCGGGGCGCTCGGTGGATTCGCCGGCCTCCCACTGCTCAGCCAGCTCGCGCTTTTGCTTGGTCAGCCGCCGCTCCTCGTCGCGCAGGTTGGCGGCCTTCTCAAACTCCTGGTTCTCGATCGCCTCTTCCTTGGATCGGCGCGTCTCCTCGATCTGTTCCTCGAGCTCGCGGTAGACCGGAGGCGAGGTCATCGACTTGATGCGCATGCGCGAGGCGGCCTCGTCGATCAGGTCGATCGCCTTGTCAGGCAAAAAGCGGTCGGAGATGTAGCGGTCGGCCAGGTCGGCTGCCGCCTGTAGGGCCTCATCTGTGATGTTGACCTTGTGGTGCTGCTCGTAGCGGTCGCGCAGCCCCTTGAGGATTTGCACCGTCTCCTCGGTCGTCGGCTGGTCGACGGTGATCTTCTGGAAGCGCCGCTCCAGCGCGGAGTCGCGCTCGAGGTACTTGCGGTATTCCTCGAGCGTGGTCGCGCCGACCGTCTGCAGCTCGCCACGGGCCAGCGCGGGCTTGAGGATCGAGGCCGCGTCGATCGCGCCCTCGGCGGCGCCGGCGCCGACTAAATTGTGAAGCTCGTCGATGAACAGGATGATGTCCCCGCGCTGGGTGATCTCCTTCATCACCTTCTTGAGCCGCTCCTCGAACTCGCCCCGATATTTGGAGCCGGCGACCAAGGCGGCGAGGTCGAGCGTGTAGATCTGCTTGTCCTTGAGCAGCTCGGGAACGTCGCCGTTCGTGATCCGCTGTGCAAGGCCTTCGACCACCGCGGTCTTGCCCACACCGGGCTCGCCGACCAGCACCGGGTTGTTCTTGGTGCGCCGCGAGAGGATCTGCATGATCCGCTCGATCTCGGTCTCCCGGCCCACCACCGGATCCAGCTTGCTGTCGGCCGCGAGCTTGGTCAGATTGCGCCCGAACTGATCGAGCAGCTTGGAGGACTTCTTGCCCTCGCTCACGCTTCCGCCTGAGCCGGCGCCCGACCCCGAGCGCTGACGGCTGCCGGGGCCCGACAGCATGCGGATGACCTCGTTGCGGATCTTCTCCGAGTCGGCGTCGAAGTCGAGCAGGATGCGAGCGGCCACGCCCTCGTTCTCGCGCACCAGCCCGAGCAGGATGTGCTCGGTCCCGATGTAGTTGTGGCCCAGGCTGAGCGCTTCTCGCAGCGCGAGCTCGAGCACCTTCTTGGCGCGCGGCGTGAACGGGATCTGCCCGGAGGTGACCTCCTCGCCGGAGCCGACGATGCGCACGACCTGCGCGCGCACCCGCTCGACGGTGATGTCCAGCGACTCGAGCACCCGGGCCGCGAGGCCCTCCTCTTCGCGCAGCAGGCCAAGCAGAATGTGCTCAGTGCCGATGTAGTTGTGCTTAAGGGTTCGGGCCTCTTCTTGGGCCAGGACCACTACCTGGCGGGCTCGTTCTGTAAAGCGCTCAAACATGACTCAGAAAGGGGGACAACATCAACTGACCTCGATGATAGAGACGGCCCGCCGGTCCCTACTCTTCCCGTTTCCGGCGAAGCGCATTCCAGGGACGACGAAGCTCCCGCTCCACCGCTCGGTTGCGACTAGGCCGCCAAACCTCGCGCCGGATCGGGATTGCTCTCGGGCCATGAGCCAGTCTACCAACCCGCGAATACGGCTCCCGCCGGTTGCCGGCGGTGTGAGCCTCGTCACGGAGGGCCCTCGGGGCCGGAGCCCGACCCGGGTGCGTCGCCCAGCCCCAGCCGGGTCCGAACCTCGTCCAGCAGTCGCTCCGCCTGCTCGCGCCGGGCGCGTAGCTCCTCCGCGCGCAGCTGAGCCGCCGCGTACTCGTCCCCCTCGGCTTCCGCCTCCGCACGCTGGGTCCGCAGCAGCTCGAGCCGCTCCTCGAAGGGCGAAGGGCCGCGTGCCCGCGCCTGTTTCAAAGCCTCATCGAGCACCTCGCCTTCGACGCCCAGCTCCGCCAGCGTGCGGGCGACCAGGCTGTCTGGAATGCTGGCCAGCATTAGCAGCAGATCGCCCGCGTCGGCGTCGCGGAGCAGACGCTCGCGGATCTCCGGCACGATCCGCGCCCACAAGCCGGCCGCCCCCATCGGCCTCATCGCAGGCATGGGCTCGGGCGCTGGTCGCGCGGCCACGGGGCTCCCTGGGCCCGAGACCATCCTGATGACCTCGTTTCGCACCTTCTCAGGGTCGGCGCCGAACTCGCGCAGCACTCGGGCGGCCACGCCTTCGTTCTCGCGCATCAGCCCGAGCAGGATGTGCTCGGTACCGATGTAGTTGTGGGCGAAGCTCAACGCTTCCCGCAGCGCTAACTCGAGCACCTTCTTGGCGCGCGGTGTGAAGGGGATCTGGCCGGCGGTGACCTCCTCGCCGGAGCCCACGAGCTTGAGCACCTCCGCCCGCGTGCGCTCGATTGTGACCCCTAGCAACTCGAGCACCCGGGCGCCGACGCCCTCCTCCTCACGCAGCAGGCCAAGCAGGATATGCTCGGTGCCGATGTAGTTGTGCTTAAGGGTCCGGGCCTCTTCTTGGGCCAGGACGACTACCTGGCGGGCTCGTTCTGTGAAGCGCTCAAACACCCTGCGCGGACGGTAGCGCCCGCCGCGAACGCTACTTAGCCGTCACGGAGTCGATCTTCCAGTGGCCGTTCTCGTTGACGAAATGAAAGATGCCGCTGCCCTGCCCGGGAGCCGTGGCCTTGACCGTGGCGCTTTTTCCGTTGACCTTTACTTTCCCGATCTTGAGCCCGCTGGGGACCGACACCGCCCCGCTTTTGATGTGACTGCGGCAGATGTTGAGCGCTGCCGGATAGCTCGACTGGCCGGTGTTCTCTAGCGCGTAGCGCTGGGAGAACAGCGAGCAGGCAGCCGGGTCCCGGTTGGCGAGGTCGCGCGTGAGCGTGTTGAACGCGCTCTGGACCTGCTGCTTGCCTGATGACGAGCCGCCGCCACAACCCGTGACGGCGATGGCGACGGCCACAAGTCCAATCGCGATCGTCCCCCTGCTCTTCATGGCGTAATCCCCTTTCGCGCGCGCCGGACTCCCAACGCGAGCCACGGTACACGACGGCAGGGAGCCTGCCTAGCCCCGCACGGTCGTGGGCAAACCTAGTCGCGCATCGCCGGAAAGAGCACCACCTCGCGGATCGAGCGGGCCCCGGTCAGCGCCATCACCAGGCGGTCGATGCCGATGCCGATCCCGCCGGTCGGCGGCATCCCCCACTCAAGCGCCTGCAAGAACGCCTCGTCGTAGGGCTGCGCCTCAAGGTCGCCCACGCCGGCCAGCGCACGCTGCTGCTCGAACCGGAGCCGCTGCTCGTCAGGGTCGTTGAGCTCGGTGAAGGCGTTGCCAATCTCCATCCCACCGACGAACGCCTCAAAGCGCTCCACGAGCGTCGGATCGGACCGGTGGCGCTTGGCGAATGGCGACAGCTCCACCGGATAGTCGAAGATGAACGTGGGCTCGATCAGCGCCGGCTCGACGTGCTTTGAGAGCAGCTCGTCGACGAGCTGCGGCCAGGTATCCGTCTCCGGCGGGTCGATGCCGTGGCTCTTCATCTCTGCGGCGAGTGCCTCGCGGTCGCGGTGACGCAGGATGTCGACGCCGGTGCGCTCGAGGATGGCGTCCCCCAGTGTCTGCCGCCGCCACGGTGGAGAGAGTTCGAGCTCGCCCTGGTATCCCGCCTCGCTGGCCGCGAAGGCGACCAACCGCTCGCACAGGTCCGCGATGTCGTAGTAGTCGAGGTAGGCCGCGTAGGCCTCGAGCATCGTGAACTCAGGGTTGTGGGAGCGGTCGAGGCCTTCGTTGCGAAAGTCCTTGCCCACCTCGTACACGCGCTCCAGGCCGCCCACGATCAGCCGCTTGAGGTAAAGCTCGGTCGCGATACGCAAAAAGAAGTCTCGGTCCAGCGCGTTGTAGTGCGTGGTGAATGGGCGCGCCAGCGCGCCGCCGTAGAGTGGCTGCAGGACCGGGGTCTCGACCTCCACGAAGCCATCGTCGTCGAGAAAGCGCCGCACCGCTGAGACCACGCGCGCGCGCACGAGGAACAGGTCGCGCACCTGCTCGTTGGCGATCAAATCGAGCTCGCGATGGCGAAAACGGGTCTCGACGTCGTGCAACCCGTAGTGCTTGGACGGCGGCGGGCGCAGTGACTTCGCGAGCAGCGAGAACTCGCCGACCCGCAGCGTCAGCTCGCCGCGCCGGGAGCGAAAGGCGACCCCGTCGACGCCGACGATGTCGCCGAGGTCGAGCTCCAGCAGCGCCGCCAACCCGTCCTCGCCGAGCTCGTCGACGCGCGCCTGCAGCTGGATTTCACCGGACCGATCCTCCAGATCAAGGAAGGCCATCTTGCCCTGCTCGCGGCGCGCGAGCAGGCGGCCCGCCACCCGGTGACGAGCGTCGCTCTCCTCGCCTACTTCGAGATTCTCGTGTGCCGCCCTGAGCTGCGCGATCTGCTCGACGCCTGCGAACTGGTGCGGGAACGGCTCGACGCCGGCGGCGCGCAACGACTCGAGCTTGCGCCGGCGGGCAGCGACCAGCTCAGAGGCGGGAGGTTCCCCCCTCCACCTACTTTGAAGCTTCGATCTTGGTGATCTTGAGTTTGCGCTCACCCTTGGGCGTCGAGAAGCTGACCTCCTCGCCGCGCTTGTGCCCAAGCAGCGCCTTGCCGATCGGGGACTCGTTCGAGAGCTTCATCTCGGCCGGCTTAGCCTCGGCCGAGCCGACGATCGTGTACTTGGTGGACTTGCCG
Organism: uncultured Solirubrobacterales bacterium; assembly: GCA_963767295.1. GTDB lineage: Bacteria > Actinomycetota > Thermoleophilia > Solirubrobacterales > Solirubrobacteraceae > Palsa-465. The sequence goes on along the minus strand of CAVYDI010000003.1, from coordinate 1,536,106 downwards.
CCCTCCTTGACGTGCACCAGGGTGCCGACCCTGACCACGTTGGTGTCGATTTCGGAGGTGTCGATCACGGTCGCGGAGCGGAGCCTGTCCTCGAGCTGCGCGATCCGCGCCTCGAGCATCGCCTGCTCGTTTTTGGCGTCGTCGTATTCGGCGTTCTCGCTGATGTCTCCGTATTCCCGCGCGTCCTTGATTCGCGCCGCGACCTCACGCCGGCGCGTGGTCGCCAGATGGTCGAGCTCGGCCTTGAGGTTGGCCAGTCCTTCGGGGGTGATGATGACGTCTTTCGGCATTGCGTATTTAGACCTTGTATCCGGGGCTTCGATAAAAAAGCCCGCTGAAGCGGGAAGCTCGCGGCCGGCCCAATAGTCACCTTCGCGGCCGCGTGGCCGCGGAAGTATAGAGATCTATATGCCCGGGTCGGCACATGTGCCGACCCGCCGGTCCGCACATGTGCGGACCGGGGCCGGCGCGCATGCGCGCCGGCCAAAATCATCAAAGAGCGCACGCGCAAACTCCACCGTCGGGGCCGTCTGGAGGGCCGCGAGCAGCCCTTTGGGCGGACGCGAAAACAGCCGTTCCACGTACCACGGATAGAACTTGCGCAGGTAGCGCCCGGCGCGCTCTGCGCCCAGATGTTCGACCGCGGCGTCGATCACCCAGTCGAGCTCGTCCAATACCTGTTCGGGCGTCGGGTCGGCGTCGCCACCGTTCAACAGCTGCCCAAAGAGCCAAGGGTTGCCCAGCGAGCCGCGCGCGAGCAGGACCGCATCGGCGCCGGTGGCCTCGAACGCGGCTTGGGCCTGCTGGGCCGTGTGCAATCCACCCGAGACCATCACCGGCACGGGCAGCTTGTCCACGAGCTCGCGAACCAGGCCGTAGTCAGGAACGCCCTTGTGGCGCTGGGACGCATGGCGCGGGTGCAGCGAGATTGCTGCAGCGCCGCCGTCCTCGACCAGGGCCCGCGCGACCGACAGGCCGCACAGGTCGCCGGGCTTGAGCCCCGAGCGCAGCTTGACGGTCACCGGCAGGCCGCTGGCACGGCCAGCGGCCCGGACGAGCGCGACGGCACGCTTGGGGTCTTCGAGCAGAGCCGCGCCGGCTCCCGTCTTGCAAACCTTGGGCACGGGACAGCCCATGTTGATGTCGATCAGGTCGGCGCCGGCCGCGGCCACCCGCTCGGCCGCCGAGGCCATCACGTCGGGGTCGTGGCCGAAGAGCTGCATCGACACCGGATGCTCGTCGGGATGGATGCGCAGCAGCTCGCGGCAGGTGCGCTCATTTTTGTAGTGAATGGCGAAGCTCGAGACCATCTCTGAAACCACCAGTCCCGCGCCGTAGCGCTTGGCCTGGAGTCGCACGAACCAGTTGCCGATGCCGGCCAGGGGCGCGAGCACGACGCGGTTGCGGATCCGCAAGCCGCCTAGGCGCCAGGGGTCAGTGAGCTTGCGCATGGCCCGTTCATGGTACGAATCAGTTATATGGCCAGTCGGGCGGACACCACCGAAGTCGGCAGCGAGCCGCACGCGCCCGACGCGGATGCCGACCGCGCGGGCGAGGCGATTCTCGCCGAGCTCGCTCGGTCGCTCGTGCCCTGGTACCAGGTGGTGGTCGATCAGATCCCCGGGCTCGAGTTGTTCGATGCCCACACCCACCTGGGTCAAAACGACCCCGACGGTATGCGTCAGCGCCCCGAGGAGCTGCTCGCCGGCATCGCCGCGGTCAACGCCAGGGGCGCATTTGTCTTCGCCATGCACGAGCCCGACGGCTACTCCACCGCAAACGACCAGGTGCTCGCGGCGGCGCGCGAGTCGGATGCGCGGCTCGTGCCGTTCTGCCGCGTCAACCCGCACGAGGACGCCCTCGCGGAGGCCGAAAGGTGTCTCGCCGCCGGCGCCCGCGGGATCAAGCTGCACCCCAGGGCCGAGAACTTCACGCTCGACCATCCGGGCGTCGCGCAAGTCGTGGCGCTCTCACACGAGCGTCGGCTGCCCGTGCTGATCCATGCCGGACGTGGGATCCCGGCGCTGGGCGCCCACGCGGTCCAGCTCGCCGGCCGATATCCCGACGCGCGTCTGATCCTGGCGCACGCCGGCATCTCCGACCTCGCCTGGATCTGGCGAGCGGCACCGGACCACCCCAACCTGCTGTTTGACACCGCGTGGTGGATGCCCACCGACCTGGTATCGCTGTTCACGCTGGTGCCGCCGGGCCAGATCGTGTTCGCCTCCGACGCGCCGTACGGCAGCACCCTGATGTCGGCGGCCTTCCAGTTACGGCTGGCCCTGCAGGCCGGGCTCTCGCACGAGCAGATCCGTTCGATCGCCGCCGGCCAGTCACTGCGGCTGGCCGCGGGCGAGCCTCTGCTGGCGCTCGGTCCGGCGCTCGGGGAACGCGAGCAGGCTTCGCATATCCTGCTCGAGCGCCTCGCCCAGTTCGTGCTGCTTGCGACGATCCAGCTGTTTCGCGGCGGCGACGCCGCCGAGATGCTTTCGTTGGCGCGGCTCGCGTGCGACGTCCCTCCCGAGATCGACGATGCGCCCGTGTTCGCCGCGGTGCTGAGTCTGATTGACCGCCACGAACTGCTCGCCGCTTCCGATCCAGCCGACCGCCGCCCGCGCTCGCTGCTGATCCTCGCTGCGACCGTGGCCCGGACGCCTGACGTACCATTGCCGGCGCTGGACTAGGCCATGGGAACTCCGACCCTCTACGTATGTCACGGTGACGACGGCGGCCCGCGTGTGCACCCGTGCCGCCGCGTCCAGGAGGCGCTCCGGGCGGCCGGCATCGAGTACGAGAAGGTGATCGCCGCCCACGGCAGCCCCTTCCCCCCGCTGCGCAAGGGCTCGCGCGAGGAGCTGCGCGTCGCGACCGGCGACACGAAGCTCCCGGCCTTGAAGCTTTCAGACGGAACGGTGATAACGCCCACGCGCGCGATCCTGTCCTGGATCAGGCAGCAGCGTCAGTCTTGACCCGCCCGGGACCGCTAGCTGTTGCGGTCCCAGATGAGGCGCAGACCGGTCAGCGTGAGCAGGTCGTCCACCTCGTCGATCGTCTCACGCACGAACGGAACCAGCACCCCCGCCAGACCCCCCGTCGCGATCACCGTCGTGGCGGAGCCGAGCTCGTCCCGCAGCCGCCTGACGATGCCGTCTACCTGGCCGGCGAAGCCGTAGACGATCCCGCTGCGAATCGCGTCGACCGTCGACTTGCCGATCAGGGAGCGCGGCCGCGCGAGCTCGACCTTGGGGAGCTTGGCCGCCCGGTCATAGAGCGCGTCGATCGAGATCTCCGCGCCGGGCGTGATGATCCCGCCCAGGTACTCGCCCGCGTCCGAGACGACGTCGTAGGTGATCGCGGTGCCGAAATCGACCACCACGCATGCGCCGTGGACGCGGTCGTAGGCGGCGACCGCGTTGACCAGCCGATCGGCGCCAACCTCGTGCGGGTTGTCCATGCGGATCGGCATCCCGGTGCGAATCGCGGGGCCGACGACCAGCATCTCCTGGTGCAGGTAGAGCTGGGCCATCGTCTCCCACTCCTCCGACAGCTGGGGCACGGTCGAAGACACCACCGACGCCTCGATGTCGCCGAATCGCAGGCCGCGTAACGCAAGCAGATTCGCGAGCACGGCTCCGAGCTCGTCTCGAGTCGACTCGCGCACCGTGGCAAAGCGCCAGTGCTCGAGCGGTCCCACGCCGTCCTTGAACACGCCGAAGTGAGTCTGCGTGTTGCCGACATCGACGACGAGCAGCATGCGCGGATTATGTCCTCATAGCAGCGGCGGCCCGGCGCGGCGAACCGCCTGCCCCTGCGGGAGACGTTGCAAGAGGGCCGCGAGCGCGGTTCCGTCGGGCAGCGTCAGCTCCGGATCGAGCTCTAACAGCGGCACCAGCACGAAGCGCCGCTCGTGGATCGAGGGGTGCGGCAGCGTCAGTCGCTCGGAGGCGTAGGTGACCCCGTCGAGCATCAGAACGTCGACGTCGATCTCGCGCGGGCCGTGACGGACTGCGCGACCGGTCCGCCCGAGCTCGCGCTCCACTCGTTTGCACGCGTCCAGCAGCTGTTCGGGGTCAAGCGAGGTCTGCACGCGTAGGCAGGCGTTGAAGAAGTCGCGCTGGTCCTCGACGAGCCCGACGGGCTCGGTCTCGTATACGGAGGAGGAGGCGAGGGGCTCGACGCCATGGTTTGGGAGCGTCGCCGTCGCCCGCTCCAGGTGGGCGCGACGATCTCCGACGTTTGAGCCGAGACCGAGGTAGCCGAGCGTCACGGGCTTTGGGGCGCGTGGTCGGCGTGGAAAAAGCCCCATCGTCGTCGCCCTGCGCCGGGCGCTGGGTCTTTTTCCACCTGTGAGGGGGCAAAAGACCCACGCCGGAGGAGGTTGTGGGGGGTTTGGGGCTTTTTCGGGCCGGCGATCCGATCAAAAACGCCCACCTTGCCGCGTCGCGGGCAGTTAGCGGGCGATCTTGCTCGGGCGGCGAGCGAAAAAGCCCCCGACCCGTGAAGCGCGGCCATGTGCGGGCGATTTTGATCGCTTGTCGTGCCGAGGTCGGGTCGCACTACTCCCGCTCGCGCCACACCTCGACCGAGACCTCGCTTACGGGCAGCGCCAGCGGGGGCTCGGGCTTTGCGGCCTTGACCCACACTGCATCCACGCCGTAGCCGTCGATGAGGCGATCGGCGATCGCCGCGCACAGCCGCTCGAGTGTCTTGTAGGAGCGCTGCTGAGCGACGAGGTTGATCGCGTGGCACACCTCGCCGTAGTCGACGGTGTCCTCGATCCGGTCGGTGACGGTGGCGTCGGTCTCACCCACATCCAGGCGCACGTCGATCACCAGGCGCTGGCCTACCTCGCGTTCCGCCGCACTTACACCCACGTGAGTGAACAGCGAGAGGCCGCTGACCTCGATCGTGACCTGGGGCCCGGAGCTGGACTCTCCGCCCTCGTCGTCTAGCTCGTCGAACTCGTCTGCCTCGTCCGCTGCGCCCATGGCCGGCTGACCGTAGCAGCAGCCATTGTGAGCGCATCGCGGACCGGCGCCACGTCGTGGACGCGAAAGATCCGCGCCCCGCGCATGAATGCGACCACGTTGGTGGCGATGGTTCCGGCGAGCCGATCATCGACGGGTCGGCCGGTGATGCGGCCGATGAAGGTCTTACGCGAAGTGCCGACCACAATCGGCCGCCCTAGTGCCTCGAGCTCATCCAGGCGTCGCAACAGCTCGAGGTTGTGCTCGGCCGTCTTGCCGAACCCGATGCCGGGGTCGAGCGCGATCCGCTGCTCGGCGATCCCCTGGTCGGTCGCAAAGCGAAGCCGCTCTTCGAGAAACGCCTTGACCTCGCTGACGACATCCTCGTAGCGGGGGTCGACCTGCATGGTGCGCGGCTCGCCGAGCATGTGCATGAGACAGCAGTCCGCTCCACTGGCCGCGACCACGCTCGCCATCTCAGGGTCGCCGCGCAGCGCGGTCACGTCGTTGATGAAGCTCGCTCCAGCCTCGAGCGCACGCGCAGCGACGAGCGCCTTCGCGGTGTCGACCGAGATGCGGGCCCCGGCGTCGCTTTGGACCAGGCCCTCGATCACCGGAAGCACCCGAGCGAGCTCCTCCTCGCCCGCGACCGGCGACGCTCCGGGACGAGTCGACTCGCCACCGACATCGACGAGGGCCGCGCCCTGATCGGCGAGTGAGCGCCCATGGGCGATGGCCGCACCGGAATCGAGATAGCGGCCTCCGTCGGAGAACGAGTCGGGGGTGACGTTGACCACGCCCATGACAAGGAAGGGGACCCGCTCGAGCTCGTCGAGAACCCCCGCGCTCACTCTTCCTCCCCGGGCCAGTGTCCGTGGCGGTCGAAGTACTCGCGCGCGAGCTCTTCGCGCTCACGGTCGCGGTTGCTCTGGACGCTCAGCCGAAACAGCCAATTGATCAACCACACGATCAAAGCCACGATCACCAGACCGACACCGGCGCCGGCCTCGCTACCGCGACCGTGGCCGAGGACAATCGCCACCACGCCTGCGACTGCGATCGCGATCGGCAGCCACACCCGGGTGGCCTGAAGTAAGACGCGCGTGAACGTGATGCGCGGAAGCGACTATTCGGCCGTGCCGCCGGCGAGTCCGGGGCGGGGCAACGGACGCGGGCCGGCTCGGCCGGGCTTCTCGGCGGGCGGTTCAGGAACCGGGACCGCGGGCGGCGCCGGCGCCTCGGCGCCGAAGACGTCTTCCTCGGTCTGTCCCTCGAGCAGCGCCTCGAACTGTTCGCGCTCGATGGTCTCGCGCTTGACCAGAATCTCCGACAGCTTCCCGAGCGACACGCGGTGCTTGGTGAGGATGTCCTGCGCCTGCACGTGCGCGGACTCGACGATGCGACGGATCTCGTCATCGATCTCGCGCGCGATCTCATCCGAGTAGTCGGGCTCGGCCGAGAACTCTCGACCCAGGAACGGCTGGCTGTGCTCGTGGCCGAACACGCGCGGGCCCAGCTTCTCGGACATGCCGTAGCGCATCACCATCTGCTTGGCGGTCTGGGTGACCTTTTCCAGGTCGTTGGCCGCGCCCGTAGTGATCTCGCCAAAGATCAACTCCTCCGCCGCGCGTCCGCCAAGCGTCATCGCCATTGTGTCGAGCAGTTCGGCGCGCGTGGTCAAAAACTTGTCTTCGGTCGGCAGCGCAATCGTGTAGCCGAGCGCCTGGCCGCGGGAGATCACAGAAATCTTGTGCACCGGATCGGCGTTGGGCAGGTAGTGGCCGACCAACGCGTGGCCCATCTCGTGGTAAGCGGTGATCTTCCGCTCCTTATCCGACATCACGCGGGTCTTCTTCTCCGGACCCGCGATCACGCGCATGATGCCCTCCTCGAGCTCCTCCTGCGTGATCTCGCGCTTGCCGTTGCGCGCCGCCAGCAGGGCCGCCTCGTTGACGAGGTTTGAGAGGTCCGCGCCGGTGAACCCGGGGGTCTGGCCCGCGAGCGCGTCGACGTCGATCTCCCGCGCCAGGGGCTTGCCGCGCGTGTGTACCTCGAGGATCTTGCGCCGGCCGGTGCGGTCGGGGCGGTCGACCACGATCTGGCGGTCGAAGCGCCCCGGACGCAACAACGCCGGATCGAGAATGTCGGGGCGGTTGGTGGCGGCGATCAAGATGATGTTGTCCTTCATCTCGAAGCCGTCCATCTCGACCAGCAACTGGTTGAGCGTCTGCTCGCGCTCGTCGTGGCCACCGCCGAGCCCCGCGCCGCGATGGCGGCCGACGGCGTCGATCTCGTCCATGAAGATGATGCAGGGCGAGTTCTGTTTGGCCTGCTCGAACAGATCGCGCACGCGCGAGGCGCCGACGCCCACGAACATCTCGACGAAATCGGATCCTGAGATCGAGAAGAAGGGCACGCCGGCTTCGCCGGCAACCGCCCGCGCGAGCAGCGTCTTACCGGTTCCTGGCGGTCCGTACAGCAGCACGCCCTTGGGAATGCGCGCGCCGAGCGCCTGGAACTTCTTCGGGTTCTCGAGGAACTCCTTGATCTCGTGCAGCTCCTCGACCGCCTCGTCGACGCCCGCCACATCGCGGAAGGTGATCTTGGGCGAGTCAACCGACAGCCGCTTGGCGCGGGACTTGCCAAACGACATCACCTTCGACCCGCCGCCCTGGACCTGGTTCATCAAGAAGATCCAGAACCCGATGAAGATCAGCACCGGAAGGATGTAAGTGAGAATCCCGAGCCACGCGCTGGAGGTCTTGCCCTGGATGTCGAACGCGCTCGGCGGCATCCCGCCCGACTTGACGTTGTTTTGGATCGTGGTCAGCAGCGGCGCCGCATCCGCGTAGCCGACCGTGTAGTGAATGCCGTCCGTGGTGGTCGCGTTGACGATGTTGCCGTCCTCGTGCACGGACAGGCTCCTGATCTTGTGCTGGTCGAGCTGCTGGATCAGGTTGCCGTAGCTGTAGTGCGGCTGACGGCCTGAGGAGCCGATCAGCTTCTGCGCGAAGAACGCGAGCACCACGACGATCAAAATCGGGAAGGCGGCGCTCTTAAAAAACCTGCTCATAGCGGCAAATCGCGCCTCCGGCGCGCAGGCCCTGAATCGGGAATAGCCAAGCGTAGCAGTCTGGTTTGTCCCAGAGGAAAGGCTGCAGAGGGGGTTTCAGCGGTCATCACGGCGCTCCTCTCATTCCTTCAACGCCGCGACATAGGGCAAGTTGCGGTAGCGCTCGCGGTAGTCGAGTCCGTAGCCGATCGCAAACCGGTTCGGAATCTCAAACCCCACGTACCGCGTGCGCAGGTCGACCTTGCGCCGCTCAGGTTTGATCAGCAGCGCGCAGACCTCGAGCGAGCGGGGATTGCGGGCTCCCAGGTTGCGCAGCAGATACTGCAGCGTCAGCCCAGAATCGACGATGTCCTCGACGATCAGCACGTCCTTGCCCTCGATGACGGCATCGAGGTCCTTCAGGATCCGTACCACGCCACTTGACTTAGTCGCCGAGCCGTAGGAGGCGACCGCCATGAAATCCACCTCCACCGGAATGTCAAGGGCGCGCATGAGGTCCGAGAGGAAGAAGACGGCACCTTTGAGCACGCCCACGAGCACGAGGTCCTTGCCCTGGTAGTCGCGCGACACCTCGGCGGCGAGGTCGCGCACGCGACGGGCGAGCGCCTCGGCCGGTACAAGGATCTCGCCGATCGCATCGTCATCGGTCGCTGGCATCGGGGGCCCGTCATCAGCGAGAACCCGATCCGCCAGAGGGCGACGCGGGATGGTTGTGTCCCGCGCCCCGGTCGCGTCGTCCTCTACCACGGGCGTCAGTGTATGTGGCCCGAGTGCGCGGGTTGCGTGACCAAACACCTGATCGCACAAAGCGGACTGCGCGCCGGCAGCGGCATTTGTGCTGCTTGACACGTCCGTCCCGAGTCATAGAATCCCCGCCCCGCTCTCTGAGGAACGATTTGGAGGTGAGCCTGGATGTCGGCGGTCTCTGAGCAGGTTCCGGTAGGTACATCCCGCGCAAGGCTCAAGAGGGAGGTCGGACTCATCGGCCTCATGTGGGCCTCGGTCGGCTCGATCATTGGCTCCGGATGGCTCTTCACCGCCCAGGGGGCGCTGGGCATCGCAGGCCCGGCTGCGCTCATCGCGTGGGGCATCGGGGGTTTCTGCGTCATTCTGCTGGCGCTCTGCCACGCCGAGCTGGGCGGCATGTTCCCGCTCGCCGGCGGGACGGCCCGCTTCCCTCACTACGCCTTCGGAGGCTTCGCGGGCGCATCGTTCGGCTGGTTCTCATGGCTGCAGGCCGTCACGGTCGCGCCGATCGAGGTCCTGGCGATGATCCAGTACAGCCAGCACTACTCGTGGGCCCATGGTTGGCAGAAGCTGTCTGGCGGCGAGCACGTGCTCACGGGCACCGGCATTCTCGTGGCGATCGGGCTGATGGCGGTGTTCACCGTGATCAACTTCCTCGGCGTCCGCAAGCTCGCCACCACCAACAATGCCGCCACCTGGTGGAAGGTCGCCATCCCGCTGTTGACGATCATCGTGCTGGCGGTCACCCAGTTCCATACGTCCAACTTCTCGGCGGCGAATGGCTTCAGTCCGTTCGGAGCCAAGGGCGTGCTGCTGGCGGTCTCGACGAGCGGGATCATCTTCTCCTACCTGGGCTTCGAGCAGGCCGACCAGCTCGCGGGGGAGGCCCGCAATCCCAAGCGCGACGTGCCGTGGGCCGTTATCGGCTCGATCATCATCGGCGTCATCATCTACTGCCTGCTGCAGTTGGTGTTCCTCGGCGCGCTGACACATCACTCGATTGGCAAGGACTGGGCGTCCGGGCCCTACACGACGTTCAGCGGCCCCTTCGCCCAGGTCGCGACGCTCGCCTCGCTCGGGTGGCTGGCAACGATCCTGTACATCGATGCCGTCATCTCACCGGGAGGCACGGGGCTGATCTACACGACCAGCGCCTCGCGCGTGTCCTTTGGACTCTCCCGTAACGGCTACTTCCCCAAGGTCTTCGAAAGCACCGACCGCCGCTCCGTCCCCTGGGCCGGGCTGATCCTCGCCTTCATTATCGGCTGCATCTGCTTCTTGCCCTTCCCGAGCTGGAGGTCACTGGTCGGACTGATCACCAGCGCGAGCGTGCTCATGTACGCCGGCGCCCCGCTGGCGCTAGGCGCCTTCCGCAATCGCATACCGGAGGCTAGGCGCCCCTATCGCCTCCCGGGCGCCAAAATTATCTCTCCGGCCGCGTTCGTCGTCGCCAACTTCCTGATCCTCTGGTCCGGCTGGAACACGGACTATAAGCTCGGCATCGCGATCGCGATCGGCTACATCGTTCTCGTCGGCAACCGCGTGTTCAGGCTCAACGACAGGGACATCGTGTTCGATCTCAGGGCGGGCTCGTGGATCGTCCCCTACCTGCTCGGGATGGGGCTGCTCGTCTGGCTGAGCGACTTCGGCATTGATGCCAACGGCAACGTCGTTGGGCCGAATGTCATCCCGCTGTGGTGGGACCTCCTCGCGGTTGGAGGGTTCAGCCTGATCATCTACTACTGGGCGATGGCGGTCGCGTTGCCCGGCGAGGGCATCACCCACACGGTTCGGACGCAGGCGATTGAGACCGGAGAGCTCGAGCTAGTGGAAGAGGCTCAGCCGGTTGTCGCCAGCCCAGAAGCCGACCCCGGAACTGCCTGAGGCAGCACGCCGGGCCTGCTTATCGCCTGACGAGGCGCAGCTTTCCACGCTCGACGACTGCCCGCACGCCATGGGGCAGGTCGAGCGCTGCGCTGCCTTGATCGGGTAGCTCGAGTAGTTCGAAAAGCCGCCGAGCCGTCCCAGGTGCGGGGCCGCCAGCGGCCTCGTCGGCCAGCCTTTGGACAACCAGCCGGGCAAGCGCAGCGGGAAGCGCCCGCAGGCGCTCGAGCGGCACCTCTCCAGCATCGCCGATCACTTGCGCGACGAGCGCGTCCAGCACCTCGGCTTCGTCGCGCAGCGTGCCGGCCAACGCCAGCACGTTGCGCTCCGCGGCCGGATGGATCGAGCGCAGGGCCGGCACGAGCGTTTGCCGTACCCGGTTGCGCGCGAACAGCTCAGAGGCGTTCGTCTCGTCCTCGCGCCAAGACAGGCCGCGCGCCGCGCAGTGTGCGGCGGTCTGTTCACGAGAGAGTTCGAGCAGCGGGCGCACGAGCCAATGCTTCGGAACTCCCGTGAGCGGCTCACGCGGCCGCATCCCCAGCAGAGCTCGCCGGCTGGGCGAGGAGGCCAGCCGGTAGAGGATCGTCTCGACCTGGTCGGTGGCGGTGTGGCCGGCGGCGATGTCGGCCTCGAGCGACCGGGCCAGCTCTTGCGCCGCGTCATAGCGCACGCGCCGTGCCCAAGCCTGCAGGTTGCCCTTGGGCGGTGGCGAGGGATGCAGGAGTTCAAGGGGGATGCCGAGCTGTTCGCAAAGCCCCTCGCAGAAGCACTGGTCCTCGTCGCTGGCGGGTCGCAGCCGGTAGTTGACGTGCAGCGCGCTGACGGCGCGCTGCCCGCTGATGCGGGCCGCCAGGTCGAGCAAGCACACCGAATCCCGCCCGCCGGAGAGCAGCACCAGCACCCGGCGACCGCTGCCGAGCAACCCGGTCTGCTCGACGATCGGCAGGGCGTCCAAGTCAGTCTTCGCCGGCGGAGCTCGCGACAAACATCTCCGTCGGCTCGGTGAAGCCCTTGAGCTTGATCTCGCCAATACGGTCGAACTCGAGGTGCGACCCGGCGCGTTCGACCACCGGACGGGTGACCAGTACCTCCCCGCCCGCCGAGCGCGCAGCGATCCGGGCGGCGAGGTTGACGTCCCGGCCGTAGTAATCGCCGTCGCGGTAAAGCGCGGTGCCGTAGTGAATCGCGATCCGCGGCAGTGGCCGCTCAGCCTGAAGGGCCTGGAATCCGACCGCCCAGTCGGTCAACGTCGCGGGGTCGGCGCTGACGATCATCACCTCATCGCCGATTGTCTTCACGACTCGCGCCTCATCCGGAAGCGTGTCCGTCACAGCTCGAACGAATCGCTCGACGGCGTCCAGGGCCTCCAATTCGCCGGCTTCCTCGGTCAGGCGCGTGTAGCCGGTGAGATCACCGAAGGCGATCGCGATCCGCAGCCGGCCTGGACCCAGCGGCGATCCGTCCACATCCTCCTCCATGTGGCCGACCACGTCCTGCTCGATGAAGTGGCGCAGGTACCGCTCGTGCACCTGGTCCATTACCGGCGACGAAAGCGGCAGCAGCACGCGCGCGAGGTCCTGCATCTCGTCGGCAACCTCTAGCCCCGTCGCTCCAGAGCGCATGAGCGGCTCGTGCACGTACAGGTGGAACAATCGCACCTCGGCGTCGGCGATCTGCGCGATCGCCTGGCCGTACACGCGAACGAGCTGAAGCAAAGCCACAAGCGGCAGTCCCGCCTCCAAGCCCGTGGCCGCGTAGCGCAGCAGCTGGAGGTCCTCCTCGCCCAACGCGTCGGCGTGCGAAGCGAAACCTGCAATCGCCAGGACGCGCTCGATCAGGGCTGGCTCCATCCCGGTCTGCTGGGCCGCCTCCTTGAGCGTGTAGCGGCGCTCCGACGGAGTCAGCAGCGCTTCTGTGTACGCGTACGCGAGGCGTCCCTCCTCGGATGCTCTGCGGATCTCCGCGAACGAGTGTCCACGCGCGCGCATGCGCGCGACCACGCGGGCATGGCGGATTGCTGTGGGCGTCCAGCCCTCCCTACGGTCGTACTGCGGAACGAGCCCTTCGCGCACCCACCGACCGAGGGTTTGGGGCGCGACGCCGACCTCACCCGCCGCCTCACGGAGCGAGATGCGTCCCTGGCCGTTCGCGGAATGCCGCCCGCCACGGCCGGTCGTGTGCCTCGCTTTCTCCGGCATAGGTCTCGATTCGACGGTAACAGTCGGGCTTCGCTGCGCTCTGATGGCGCGGAACGTGCCGCCCCCGGCGGTAAAAGATCCGGCGGCGGAGCCCCAGTTGGAACCCCGCCGCCCGCGGACGTTACGGCCCGCGACGTCGGCCGTAGGCGCTCGTCGCCGGGCGGCGGCACCTCGCGGGTGTGCCCCTGAGCGCGTCGCGTAGATCGGCGTACCCAGGTGGCGCATCCACGCTCCGGCCTGTTGCCGTATGTGAAGGGTTAGGTCTACTCCCGATCCACCCGCCTGTCAATGGCAGGTGTTGGATAAGCACGCTTACACCGCGAGATGCGGGTAATCAGCCGCGATCATTTCGCGGTAGCGCGCAAAAATCGGCTTAGTAAGCGGCAGGATCGCGAGCGCCGCTTTCATATCCCCGCCTGGCTTGATACGGCGCCGGGCGATCGCAATCGCGACGTTCTCCTTGCCCTGGAAGTAGCGGTTTGCGATATCCGAGTCCATTGCCATCCGCACCTTCGGCTCCCAATCGATGTCGTCGCTCCACTTCCACGCCAAGTTGGATTCGTCGGCGCGCCCTGCGCGCACGTTGAGGACGAGGTCGTAATCCGGAAACTCGAACCGCTGAGGCGTGTCGGCGTCGCGCAATTTCGGGCCCATCTCGGGGTCCTCGCTCATGATCGTGAAGGTCCGATCGATGACCTCGCGAAATTCGGCCGGGGACTTGAAGGCGGCCGGGGCGTCCGTGTCGCTGGGCATGGCGCGCGCAGTCTATCCGCCACTGTGTTGCTATCGGCACATGGCCGGCCGGGAACGGGCGCGGCGGAGGGCCGGCGCCGCGTCGGCGTTCCGAGCGCGCGCATGCGCGGCCCGGCGGGCCGGCGGCCCCTCGCCCTATTCAGCCGCGGTGCTTGTCCCGATCGCGGCTTCGATTCGCGTGAGCGTCTCTTCGAGCGCGCGCAGGCGGGCGTCGATCGGAGCCAGGTCGCTGGGGCCCTGGTCTTGGCCACCGATGCCATCGATCCGCTGCTCCAGCCGGTCGAGCCCGTCCTCGATCCCTTCGAGGCGCTGCGAAACGTTGCGCAGCCGTCTCGTGAGCCGTTCCAGGTCGCTCGCCGAAGGCAGGTTCAGAGCCCCCATCGCCAGCTCTTGAGCCCGCATCGCCCGCTCGCGCGTCTCGAACGCGGCCGACAGCGCGCCGCTGACCACCGGGTTCTCGAGCAGCTCCTGTGCGAGCTTGCCGATAGCTTCCTCGCCGTGACTTACGACTCGTTCGTGAAGAGGCTTGTCCGCGCTCACCCGGCAACTGTATCCGAGCCCGCCCATTCACCGTCGGCCTCATGCTTCGCTTGAGCCTTACCGGCTAGCCACCAGCGGCGCGGACGCCGCTCGGCTCAGAAAACGCTGGTTCGGCGACGGACAGGTGGGCCGAAACCCCAGCGCACCAAACGGTTCCTCGTTGCAAACCACGGTGGTAGGCAGTAGCTTCCACGCAACGCCGGTGTGCGGTGGAGACTGGCGCCTTGACAGGGACGGCGCAACTGGTCAGCAGAACGGCGGAAGAACTGAAGACCAACTTGCTCAGGGACAAGGCGGGAGGAATCAGGCCCAGTGCGTAACAGCAGGAGACTGACCGTCGCCGCGGTCAGCGCGGCGTCAATGTTGGCGCTGCTGGGCATGGCGGCATTGCCGAGCGCCTCCGCGGCCGAGTGCACCGTCACGGTCACGCTGGTCACGGGCCAGAAGCTCTACTTCCACCTCCCGCCGGGCGTGCCGCCTTCGACGCTCAAGCTGCCGGTCGGCGTCGTCAGCATCCACGAGTCCTGCCCGAGCACCCCGCCACCCACCCACACGACCCCGCCACCGACGCACACCAGCTCGCCTCCGCCGAAGAAGCCAGCCCCCAAGCCCTCGCCTAAGCCCACCCCGCCGCCGCGGCACCCGGGCACCGGCCACTCGAACCCAAGCCCGTCCTCGCCGAGCAGCCACCACCCGAGCCCGTCGAACCCGAATCCCTCGAATCCGAGCAACCCGTCGTCGCCCTCGTCGACCAAGGCGCCTCCGCCCACGCAGCCCAACGGGATCCCCAACCCCACCAACCCCTCCTACAGCTTGGCGCTACCGAACCCCGCCCAGCTTGGGGTGCCCAACTTCTTCATCAACAGCTTTGCGATCCCGCCCTTTCTGCTCCCGATCTACCAGGCGGCCGGGATCGAATATGACGTCCCGTGGCAGGTGCTCGCGGCGATCAACGAGATCGAGAGCGACTATGGCCGCAACCTTTCGGTCTCCAGCGCCGGCGCGGTCGGCTGGATGCAGTTTTTGCCCTCAACCTGGAAGAAGTACGCGGTCGACGCAACCGGGACGGGCTACGCCGACCCCTACAACCCGGTCGACGCGATCTTTACGGCGGCGCGCTACCTAAACGCCGCGGGCGCGTCGAAGAATCTCTCGCAGGCGATCTTTGCCTACAACCACGCCCAGTGGTACGTGCAGTCCGTGCTGCTGCGCGCGAAGCTGATCGGCGGCATGCCGAACTCGCTGATCGGGGCGCTGACGGGACTCGTCGAAGGCCACTTCCCGGTCGCGGCCCCGTCTCGCTACGCCGACAACGCCGTCCAAAACCTCATCGCCCAGCAGAAGAGCAAGTCGAAGCCCTCAGGGCTGCCCGTGAGCAATAAGTCAAACCCGACGGTGCCGGTCAACTCCAACCCGAACGAGAAGTCGATCGCGATCTACGCAAATCAGAACTCGCCCGTGATCGCGGTCAATGACGGCAAGGTGGTCAAGGTCGGGCAGAGCGCGCAGTGGGGACGCTATCTCCAGCTTCAGGACTCAAACGGCAACATCTTCACCTACGCCCACCTCGGCTCGATCCCGTCGAGCTACCCGGTACCCAAGCCTGTGCCCGTCTCGTCCTCGGGCGTGGTCAAGGCGCTCACCACCCCGTCCTCGCCCAAGCCCAGCGCTCCAGCGACGTCGGGGACGCAGAATGGCGGCAAGAACCAGACCGCCGCGCAGCCGCCCAGCGTGCCGCTGGGGCCGGCGCCCAGCGTGGGCGGCCAGAATGCCTTCGCTTCCCAAACAGCGCCGTCGACGCCCACGTCATTGCCCGCTCCGCAGGTCAAGCAACGCCTGTTCGCATATCCCTCGCGCCCCGCGTCATACGCAGCCGGCGGGTCCATGCAGCTCCAGTCCGAGCAGGCGACGCAGGCCGCTCAACAGGTCCAGAACTTCCAAAACTACTTCTCGGGCGTACTGCACCTGGCAAAGAACCAGTACACGTTGCAGCCGCTGAAGTCAGGCGCGATCGTGGTCGCCGGCACAATTCTCGGGCGCATCGGCCCCGGCACCAAGCAGCAGGCCTCGCACCTGCAGTTCATGGTCAAGCCGGCGGGCAACAACGCACCGTTTATCGACCCCAAGCCGATCCTCGACGGCTGGGAGCTCTTGCAGGCCACCTCGATTTACCGGGCCTCCGGCGTCAACCCGTTCCTCGGCAAGAACCCGTCCATCGGCCAGCTGCTGTTGATGTCCAAGCAGCAGCTGCAGCAGCGCGTCCTCGCCGATCCGCGCGTGCAGATCTACTCCTGCGGGCGCCGCGACGTCGCCACGGGCCAGATCGACAGGCGGATCCTGGCCGACATGGAGTTCCTCTCGGCTTCGGGGCTAAAGCCCTATATCTCCGGGCTGAAGTGCGGCGCGACTCCCAACGCCTCCAACAGCATCGACCCCGCTGGGCAGACGGGCGCCAGCATGGACATCTCGAAGATCAACAACATCCCGATCCTGAACCACCAGGGACCCGGGTCTATCACCGACATCACGATCCGCCGCCTGCTCACGCTCCAGGGTGCGTTTAAGCCCACCGAGATCGTCTCGATGATGAGCTTCAAGGGCCAGTCAAACACCATCTCGCTGCCCGACCATAAGAACCGCATCCAGGTCAGCTACGCGCCGATGTTCGGCACCAACAAGGCGCTCTCCTCGCAGGTGACGCAGATCCTCAAGCCACAGCAGTGGATCCAGCTGATTCAGCGCCTCGGCCAGATTCCAGAGCCGACGGTCCCGATCAACCCGAGCAAATACGCGATCAAGACCCACGGCTGAGGCCACTCTTCCGCTTCACCCAGGTCGAATATCCGTGGCCGGTCGGACCGCCGGATGGACGCTATCTGCTGCGCCGTCCCGATGCGCCGCCCGGGTCGGACCCGGCCCACGTATTGGTGATCTCGACGCTCGGGGCTGTGAAGCGGTCGTGGCTACAGCGGCGGCGGAAAAAGCGTAAAGCTCAACCTGAGCCTTTGCCCACGCCTGTCGCCACCGGGCGCGCCACGGTGATCGACGTCGCCAAGCCGTTCTCGGACGCAAGCGAAGCCCAGCGTTGGCTGCACGGCGCCGGCGAGCCCGAGCTCGAGGCAGGCCTCGCCGTGCTCAACCGGGCGCTACATAGCTTCAGGCTCGTTACCGCCGATCCTCACGTCTTTCCCGTCGATCGGGGGCAGGCTCTGGTCGCGCGCCTCGGGTTCGGAGACGGCGAGCAGGTGGCCGAAGGCCAGTGGAGCGATGCGCGCGAGCTGCTGGAGTCGCGCAAGCGCGAGCCGCGCGCGAAGGTGCTTCAGCCCCAGGCCCGGCTGGCCGCGGTGCTCGGCGGTAGAGAACGAGCGTTGGTGTGCGAGGAGCTCGTGCTCAGAGCGCGGCTCGACCTCGATCTTGGTCGCGACCGCGAGGCGGCACTGCAAGTGCTGGTGGGGCTCGACAGCGCGCTCGCCGAGCTGCAGTCAGACCCTGCCGCCACGAGCCTGTCGGCCAGGCTCGAAGAGCTCCGCGGCCACCGCGATGCGATCGCGCATGCCGCGCAGGCGGCGCTTGGCGGCCCGCTGAGCGCATCCGAGCGCGAGATCGTCGAGCGGACGCTGCAGCGGATCGAAGCGGCGCTCCGAGCCCGCGCCGTCGTCAACGCTTGAGCCTGTGCAGCAATCGGCGCGGCGAGCGCTCGGGTACCTGAGGCCCGTCGGAGCGCCGACGCGGTGGGGGCGTCGCCAAGGGCCGGCGGGTGTGATCGCGAGCCCTGACGCGAGCTGGGTCTGCGTCCGGTAGCGGAATGCCGTCCCCCGGCGGTGTCGGCGGGGGCTCGGGCGCCTTTGGACCATCGCCACCATTAGCTCCATCGTCTGGACGTCGTGGAGACAGGCCGTGAGGAAAGAGCAAACCCGGGATCAGAATGAACCCCGGAGCGCTGAGCAGCCACACGGTCGACCACAGGCCGGTGGCGATGCCAAATGCCGGTAGTGCAAGCGCGAGCAGGGTTATCGCTGCCTTCGCTGCGAGGCTGCGCTGGCCCATGGTGGGATCGTACGCTCGTCCGTCAAGGGGCGCGCAAGCGGTAAGGGAAGGTCTCTCGCTCCTAAGGGGTCCTTACGTTCAGCTCGCTGCGAATTGCCGATGTGGTCTGGCGCGCCTTAGCTCATGCTGCTCCTATCGGCAGATCAGCAGAAAGGAGCAACGGACATGACAACCACCACCCGCCAAGCTCGCCGCATGGCCGCGAGCGTCAAGCAGGCTGTTACGCAGATGAACTACGCGCAGCGACGGCTGTTCGAGCTCAGGACCGAGGTTCCCACCGGCAACCGCGGTCGGCAGATAGACGAACTCGAGGCGCTGTTCCGCGCCAAGGCGATCTAGAGACTCAGGCAGGACCCAAGCGTCACGCCGATCAGAGGCCGAGCTCGAGCGCCAGCCCCTCGAGCTCGGTCACGACGTCGCCACCGAGGCGCACCTCCGCCCGCGTGTCGAGCGGCGTCGGCCCGCGCGTGATGATCGCCAGGCGTCCGCCGGCGTAAAGCGTGCGCAGCGGCAGCTCCGCAACGGGGTAGACCTCGAGCGAGGAGCCGATGCAGATCATCAGGTCGGCGCCCTCCGCGAGCCGCTCTGCGCGCGCGAGCGCCGCAAATGGCAGCAACTCGCCGAACAGCACCACATCCGGTTTGAGCGGCGTGGAGCATTCGCACCGCGGTATGCCACGGCGGTCCGCGGACTGCCGTGCCCGGACCTCCTCCAGCTGATAGCGCGCGCCGCAGCGCTCGCACGAGGAGTGGTCGATGGTTCCGTGTACCTCGACCAGCTCGCGCGTGCCGGCGCGCGCGTGCAGGCGATCGATGTTCTGCGTGATCACGGCCTGTAGCAGGCCCTCGCGCTCGAGCGCCGCCAGCACCTCGTGGGCCCGGTTGGGCCGCTTGTCAGACAGCTTCTGGAAACGCTCGCCATAAAAGCCCCAGAAGCGCTCCGGCTCGCGCCGGAAGACGTCGATGTGTGCGACCTCCATCGGGTCGACCCGCTCCCACAGGCCCGTTCCCGGGGAGCGGAAGTCGGGGATTCCGGACGGGACGGAGATGCCGGCGCCGGTCAGCGCGACGACGCGTTCGGAGGACCGCACCAGCTCCGCTAGCTGGTGCGCGGAAGGCCTCAACTCGACCGGCACGGTCACCGGCCCTGAAACCGTGCCTTTCGCTTCTGCACGAAGGCGCCGATCCCCTCGCGCGCATCTTCGCTGCCAAAGACTTTCGCAAACGCCTGCTTTTCGCCCTCGATGCCACCGTGCAAATCCGCGGCGCCCGACACGCGTTTGATCTGTTCGAGCGCAAGTGGCGCCTGACCGGCGAGCTTGCGCGCCCACAACAGCGCCATGTCAAACAACTCGTGATCGGCGACCACTCGGTTGACGAGGCCCAGCTCGCGCGCCTCGTAGGCGGAGATCGATTCACCAGTCATGTTCATCTCGAGCGCCCGCGCCTCGCCCACCAGACGCGGCAGCCGTTGCGTGCCCCCGAAGCCGGGGATGATGCCCAGGTTGACCTCGGGTTGGCCAAAACTGGCCGACTCCGCCGCGAGACGGATGTCGCAACCCATCGCCAGCTCGCATCCACCGCCGAACGCGCCCGCGTTGACGGCCGCGATCGTGATCAGCGACGAGCGCTCCATGGCAACAAGAAGGCCGTGCATGCGGTCAAGCAGCCCGCGGGCGCTCGAAGCATCCATGCCCGTGAAAGCCTTGATGTCAGCGCCCGCGCAGAAAAGCATCGGGTTGGCCGAAGTGATGATCAGCGCGCGCACGGACCCCGAGCCGGTCACCGACGCCCACACGCGTTCGAGACCCTCGACCACCTCAGGGGAAATCGAGTTGGCTGGAGGGCGATCCAGCCACGCGATCGCGAGCTGATCGCGCGTCTCGAGCTTGACCGGCCCTTCGTCCCAGCCATCGTCGGCCCGCGGGTATGGATAAAAACCCTGGCCTGAGGCGACCCCCAGCCTGCCCTGCGCCACCAGGCGTCGCAGGATCGCCGGCGCCTCGTAGTGCTCGCCCCATTCCTGGGCGGCTCGCTCTAACCGCACGAGCAGCTCATCGAGCCCAGCCTGGTCGGCCGCCGCAAGTGGCGGCGGCACAAAGCCCGCGGCGGCCATCATGCCGAGATCGATGTCCCGCATCGACGCCACGCCCTCTTCGAGCACGAGGCAGCTCTCGACGAGCGCCTTCAGGCGAAAGCGCTCGACCAGCGCCCCTGCGTCAACCGCGCCGGCCGTGCTCATAAAAGCCCTTTCCCGTCTTGGAGCCCAGATCGCCGGCCGCCACCAGCTCGCGCATGCGCTGGTGCACGTAAAAGCGCTCGCCGTAGCAGTCCTGCAGGTACTCGGTCACGTACAGCACCGTGTCCAGACCGAGTACGTCGGCGAGGGCGAACGGGCCGATCGGCGCAGCCTTTGACTCGGTCACGATCCGGTCAAGCTCAGAGGTGTCGAGGCCGGTCTGCTCCTGGAAGCGCCACACCTCCGACACCGCCGCCGTGAGGATGCGGTTGACGACGAAACCGGGCACCTCGCCGCACCGGATCGGCGTCTTGCGGATGGCCTGTGCGAAGTTGACCGCCGCCTGCATCGTCTCGGTGGAAGTGTCATCGCCTCCGATCACCTCGACCAGCCGGTTGACCGACGCGGGATAGAAGAAGTGAAAGCCGACCACCTGCTCCGGGCGGGTGGTGGCGAGACCCATCTCCGTGACCGAGAGCGACGAGGTGTTGGAGGCGAGAATCGCGTGACCCGGGGTGACCTGGTCGAGTTCGGCGAACACCGCCTTCTTTAGCTCCATGCGCTCGGGAACCGCCTCCACCACGAAGTCGACGTCGCCAAAGTCGGCATACGAAACCGTCGGCGTAATCAGGGCTAGCTTGCGCTCGCGCTCGGCTGGGTCGAGCTTGTCCCACAGAGAGCGAGCTTTCTCCAGGCCCTGCTCGACGTACTGCTGCTCGACGTCCTTGAGCACGACGGGGATCTCGTTGTTGGCGATCGCCTGGGCGATCTCGCCGCCCATCGTGCCGGCGCCGACCACGGCCGCCTTGAACACAAACACGCTTCAGACGCTACCCGACCCCGGCCTCGCGCGAAGCTTCGAGCACGGTGCCGAAGCGTGCCAGCGTCTGCTCGAGCGCGCGACGTATCGCGCCGCGGATGAAGAGCAGATCGACCAGGCGCATCAGCGGGGAGCGCTGCTTGAGCTCATAAGAGAGGCGCAGCGCAATCTCGACCTTGCCGTCGTCCGGCGAGAAGGAGACGGTCTGACGCCCACGGATCGAGTCGTCACCGACCTCCGCCGTCTGCTCGCTCAGCGGCTCATACGCCACCACCCGCTCCACGACGGCACCGCGCCCCGCGGGCACCGAGCGCCACCTCACCTCCCCTCCCACCCCCGGCCAGCCGCCGCTCACCTGCTCCACGCGCTCGAGCCCAGGAACCCATTGCGGCCACCGAGCAGTGTCGAACCAGGCTGCCTCGGCCTCGTGAACCGAGCCAGCAAACGTCTGTGACGCGTAGGCCGTTCGCATCGGCGCCGGGGGATGTTAGGCGCGTACGGCCCAAGCGTATTGTTCGTCATGCGAATGATTTCCCGAGGTGAAAAGAACGGCAATGCAGCCATCGCCGTCCGCGCGCTCACCAAGCGATTCGACGAGATCGAGGCCGTCAAGGCCGTCGACTTCGAGGTCGCGCCGGGCGAGGTGTTCGGCTTCCTCGGGCCGAATGGGGCCGGCAAGACGACCACGATCAACATGCTGTGCACGCTCGCCAAGCCCACCAGTGGCTCGGCCACGGTCGCGAGTCACGACGTGGTCAGAGAGCGCGACGAGGTGCGCCGCAACATCGGCCTTGTCTTTCAGGACCCCACGCTCGATAACTATTTGACCGCGACCCAGAACCTGAAGCTCCACGCTGAGCTGTACGGAGTGCGCTCAGACCTCGTCAAGCCGCGCATGGAGCAGGTATTGCAGATGGTCGGGCTGTGGGATCGCCGCGACACGAAGACAATGACCTTCTCGGGCGGCATGCGGCGGCGGTTGGAGATCGCCCGCGGCCTCATGCACTCCCCTCGCGTGCTGTTCCTCGATGAGCCGACGATCGGACTCGACCCCCAGACCCGCCGCTCCATCTGGACCTATATCCGCGAGCTCAAGCAGCAGGAGCAGATCACGATCTTCATGACCACGCACTACATGGACGAGGCCGAGTGGTGCGACCGCATCGCGATCATGGACCACGGTCAGATCGTGGCGCTCGACGCGCCCGAAACGCTCAAGGCGGAGGTCGGCAAGGACCGCGTCATGATCCACACCGACGACGACGAGCGGACGATCGTGGCGCTCGAGGAGCACTTCGGAATCGAGGCCCGCATGGCCGAAGGTGCCGTCACGTTCGGCGTTGCCTCAGGCGAGCAGTTCGTGCCTCGGCTGTTCGCGGAGCTCGGGATCCCGATCCGCTCTGTGAGCGTCTCGCGCCCGACGCTCGACGACGTGTTCATGTCCTACACCGGCACGACCATCCGCGACGCCGAGGAGGACCACGCCAAGCTCCGCAACCGGGTGATGATGCAGATGATGTCGGGGATGCGGAGATGAGCACCGCCACCCGCACCACCCAAGCCCCCGCCCCCGCGCCGCCAGGGGGCGGCCCGATCGTCAGGGTCACGGTCCCCCAGCGCACCTTCGCCTCGGAGCTGCGCGCGATCAAGGTCGTCTGGCAACGCGAGCTGATCCGCTTCGCTAACAACCGGCTGCGCATCGTCACCTCGCTGGTGCAGCCGCTGCTGTTTTTGTTCGTGCTCGGCTCGGGGCTGCAGCGGCTGGCCAACGCTGGGACGCACGGCGTGAACCTGAAGACCTTCATCTTCCCGGGCGTCCTTTGCATCTCGGTGATGTTCGTCGCGATGTTCCAGGCGGCCTCGTTCGTGTGGGACAGGGAGTTCGGCTTCCTGCGCGAGATGATGGTCGCGCCAGTCCGCCGCAGCTCGATCGTGATCGGCAAGTGCCTCGGCGGCGCCACCGTGGCGAGCTCCCAAGGGGTCATCGTGCTCGCGCTGGCGGGCGTGGTAGGCGTCCCCTACAACGCGGTGCTGATCGCCGGCGTGCTCGGTCTGCAGCTTTTGCTCGCCTTCACGATCACGGCCTTCGGCGTCATGATCGCCGTCCGCATCCGCGAGATGCAGTCGTTTATGGGCGTGATGCAGATGATCGTCACGCCGCTGTTCTTCATCTCGGGCGCCCTGTTTCCGCCCTCAGGCCTGCCGGGCTGGCTGACCGTGCTCAACCGCATCGACCCCCTGTCCTATGCGGTCGACCCCATGCGCCGGCTGGTGTTCAACCACCTGACGATCCCGCCGGCTGCGCGCAAGGCGCTCGACCCGGGGATCACCTGGTGGGGCTGGCACGTGCCGGCGGGGATCGAGGTGGCGGTCGTCGCCGTGCTCGGCCTGGCGATGCTGGGGGTCGCGATCTGGGAGTTCAGTACGACGGAGTAGCGGCGCGCCCGTCCGGGCCGGGCCGAACCACTGCCTCGAACTCCTCGCGCTCAGCGTCCTTGCCGAGCCGGGCCAGCTCGCGCAGAAAGTCCTTGCCCACGAGCCCCGTGGCCAACAGCGAGCCGAACAGCACGACGGCGTCGATCGACTCGCGGCCCTGCCTGGCCCAGTAGACGTCCTTTAGGTTCAGCCACAGCGCGAACTCATCCAGCGTCAGAGCGGCGCCCGAGCCGAAGGTGGCCGACGTCAGGCGCGAGCTGCGGCGATCGTTGGTCGCGGTCCCGATCTCGAGCATCCACAAGTAGCCGACAAGCAGCAACCCGATGATGCCGAAGGTCATGTGGTGGATGTGGCGCCCGCCCGGCGTGACATTCCGGAAAGGCCCGATCCCCGCCCTGATCGAGTGCGTGATCGCGCGCACCGTCGCAAACGTGACGAAGAACGACGCCGAGCTGACCAGCTGGCGCTCCCTGCGATAGTCGGCGAAGTGCTTTAGGTAAAGCGCGCGGACCTCGCGCGCCCCCGCGAACATGACGCGACCCTACACGGTCGCCGGCTGGCGCTCCTCCACTCGCCGCGGCAGCAGCGTCTCGCGCGCGATCACCAGCCGCTGGATCTGGGCCGTGCCCTCGTACAGCTGCAGAATCTTCGCGTCGCGCATCAGCTTCTCGACCGGGTAGTCCTTGATAAAGCCGTACCCGCCGTAGACCTGGACGGCATCGGTGGTCACCTCCATCGCGCTGTCGGCGGCGAAGCGCTTGGCGTGCGAGGACTCAAGCGTGTTGCGGCGGCCCTGGTCGAGCAGGATGGCCGAGTGCCACGTGGCCAACCGTGAGAGGTGCACCTTGGTCGCCATGTCGGCGATCATGAACTGGATCGCCTCGTGCATCGCGATCGGGACCCCGAACTGGACCCGTTCCTTGGAGTAGTCGACAGCGAACTCGAGCGCCGCGCGGGCCACGCCGGTCGCCATCGCCGCCACGCCGGGACGCGTGCGGTCCAGCGTCATCATGGCGATTTTGAAGCCCTTGTTCTCCTCTCCCACGAGGTGGTTGAGCGGTACCTCGACGCTGGGGAAGGTGATCATCGCCGTGTTCGACGCGCGCTGGCCCATCTTGTCCTCGTGCTTGTCCACCACCACGCCGGCGTCGCGCGGAACGATGAAACAGGAGATGCCGCGGTGACCGGCTTCCTTGTCGGTCTTTGCGTAGACCGTGTACCAGTTGGCGTACTCGCCGTTGGTGATGAAGGTCTTGGTGCCGTTGATGACCCACTTGTCGCCCTTGCGCACGGCCGTCGTCTTCATCCCCGAGACGTCGGAGCCGGCGTCCGGCTCTGTGAGGCAGAAGGACGCCAGTAGCGGTGCTTCGCTCAGGCGCCCGAGGTACTCGCGCTTGAGCTCGTCGGCAGCCGCCAGCACGACCGGGGCGATCGCGAGCCCGTTACACGACAGGGATGTCCCGATGCCGGAGCAGCCCCACGCGATTTCTTCCTCGATCAGCACTCCGTCGAGGAAGCTCATGTCCGGTCCGCCGTATTCGGCCGGCAGGTGGGTGTTGAGCAGCCCGAGCTCCCAGGCTTTCTCGATGATCTCCTGCGGCCAGGTGCCGTCGCGGTCGTACTCCCACGCGACTGGGCGGATTTCCTTGGCGGCGAAGTCGTGTGCCAGCTCGCGGATGCTCTGCTGCTCTTCGGTGAGCGTGAAATCGACCACTGGGACTGTCTCCTTAGGGGCGGCTGCGCCTCGCCGGCGCAAGCAAGCTGAATAGATTGACTAGTCAGTCAACAGCGTTAAGGGTACCGCTTCAGACCGTTCTAGTTACGGAACAGTGGCCGCACCGCCATACTTAACTGCATGCCGGTGCAGAGCGCTTTTGAGCCGGTTTTATTCGCGGTTTGCGGCCTTGGGCTCGTCGCAGCCCTGCTGGCGATCATCACCACGAACAAGACGTGGGAGGACTACGGCAAGAGCCGCCTGCTGATGGACCATGACCTCGGCGGGGCGCCGGCGCTGCAGACGGCCGCCGCGCTGCTCGAGCGCGACACCGAGATCCGCCAGCTGCTCGACGCGCGAAACCAGCGCCGCCAGCGCCGCGGGGAGCCGCCCCTCGACGTCGAGCGCGAGCTGACCCGGCTGACGACGCCCCAGGTTGACGGCGCGCTCAAATCGGAAATTCGCGAACTTGTAGTCGCCCGCAACCACAGGCGCGTGCGCGCGGGTAAGGCACCTCTCGACGTCGAGGCCGAGGTGGCACGCGAGATAAGCCAGCTAACTACGCTCGAGGACTGAAAATGGCCGACGGTCGCCCGATCCAGCTAGACGAACTCCTGAACCGGCCTGGCACCTACTTCAACCCCCAGACCGAGATTCTCGTGGTGGTCGACGACTCGCCCGAGATCGACAACGAGATCTTCAACATGGAGGAGTTCGAAGGCGCCGACTGGGTGATGGTCTCCGACGAGGTTCCCGTCGACGAGGATCGACGCGACCAGCTGCTCCAGAGCTTCCAGGTCAGCTACCACCCCGGCGCGGTCTCAGAAGACGGAGACGAAACCCCAGACGACCTCGAAGAAGACCACCAGGAGGTCGGGAGGGAATAAATGTCTCCCGGCCCGCGCATGCGCGGGCCGGCCGGTCCGAACATGTTCGGACCGGGGCTGGCGCACATGTGCGCCAGCCAAAGCGACTATTTGCCGTTGAGGATGGCCGCGCAGCGCTGCATCTTGGCGACGTCGCCGCCGGCCGACTGGATGCACTGCGTGTAGCGCTGAAGGCTCTGTGTGCTGCCCGAACCGCCGAGCGACTGCGACGAGCCGGCCGCCGCTCCCTGCAGCCCCTGGATGAACGACTGCACCTTGGCCACGAACTGGCTGAACGGTTGCGCCGAGCTCGGCGTCGCGATCGTCTGCGGTTGGTTGATGTCGGCGTATTGCACCATCAGCGACAGGTGCGCCGAGCGCATGCCGCCGAGCAGGGTCGAGACCGAGCCCGAGACGGGAATGTCAAAGCCGACCACGAGCTTGCGCAGCGTATGGTCGCTTGTCCCCGTCCACACATCGAGCGTTGCGTTGCGGACCTCGCTCGCGATGCGCGCGCGTGTGCTCGAGGGAATACCGGACCTAAGCGTCGTCGCGCCGGAAATTCCAAGCGACGATGCTTTCTGAAGCACGGTCGAGAGGTCGGCGAGCAGCCGGTCGACCGCGACCTTGCCATGAACGTGGGTGCTGCTCGCCCCGCCGACCGTCTCGTTGCCCGCCACGGTCGGGTCCTGCACCCAGTTGAGCGGATTGATGCCCACTTTCGAGAGCACGCTCGAGCCGCCGCTCGATGATCCGGCAGCGCCGGCGAAGCTCGACTCGAGCTGGCGGAAGGTGGACGCGGGCAGCTGGTAGGTCCCGCCCTGGAGGGTCACGTAGCCGTTGGTTCCGGTCGAGATCACACCGAGGGTCGCCGTGCGTCCCAGCGCACTCAGGTTGATCGTAAAGTCGGATTTCGGCAGTTGTCCCTTGCCCTGGGACTGAAACGGGCCGCCGAAGTTGAGCACGAACGGCCCCTTGGCGGTCGCTGAACCTGAGCCGGCCACCGCCAGGCGCACGCTCAGCTTGCCGCTGTTGATCTGATGATTGCCCTTGAAGGTCTCGCGCAGCAGAGTTTTGGCCTGCTGCGAGCCGCCGCTGCCGCCGCACGCGGCGAGGGCGACCGTCGTCAGCGCGACCGCCACAACAGCACACAGAATCCGCTTCCCCTGTCGCACGTGGGCGAATCTAGCAAGCGGTTTAGCTGCCTCACGCCGGTTGGATCCCCATAAACTCGCTGCTCATGCGCCCGCGGACGATTCTGTATACGGGCAAGGGGGGCGTCGGCAAAACCTCAGTTGCGGCCTCCACCGCGCGCGCGTGCGCCGCCGCCGGCCTGCGCACGCTCGTGCTCTCGACCGACCCGGCGCACAGCCTGTCGGACTCGCTCGAGCAGGCGATCGGCTCGGAGCCGACGCCAGCCGGCGAGGGGCTGTGGGGACTGCACGTCTCGGCCCAGGACGAGCTCGAACGCCACTGGTCGGGCGTCAAGCAGTGGCTGGGCGAATTGCTGGTCGAGAAGGGCATCGACCGCATCTCGGCCGCCGAGCTGACGGTGCCGCCCGGCATGGATGAGCTGTTCTCGCTGCTGCAGATCAAGGCGCAGCACGAGTCGGGCGCGTGGGATGCGATCGTCGTCGACTGCGCGCCCACGGGCGAGACGCTGCGGCTGCTGTCGTTTCCCGACGTGGCGCGGTGGTGGATCGACAAGGTTTTTCCGCTCGAGCGCCAGCTGATCGCGGCGGCGGGCCCGCTTGCCCGTTCCGTTCTGGACATCCCGGTCCCGAGCCATGCCGTGTTCGCGGACATCCGGCGGCTGTCGGAGAACCTGATCGCGATGAACGACATCCTGCGCGACCGCGAACGCAGCACGGTGCGGCTGGTCGTCAATCCGGACAGGATGGTGATCGGCGAGGCGATGCGGACCTACACCTACCTGAACCTGTACGGCTACCTGACCGACGCGGTGATCGTCAACCGCATCTTCCCCGCCAGCGTTGGCGACTACTTCGCCAGCTGGCGCGAGGTGCAGGAGGGTCACCTGGCGATGGTCGAGTCGTCGTTCGCGCCCGTGCCCGTGCTGCGCGCGCCGTATTTCGAGCGCGAGGTGGTGGGCACCGAGATGCTCGACCGGCTGGCCCGGGAGCTGTTCGGAGAGGGCGATCCGGCAGCGGTGCTGCATCGGGACGTGACGCAGCAGCTCGAGGAGGTCGAGGAAGGCGTCGTGCTGCGGCTCGAGCTGCCGTTCGTCGAGAAGAGCGACATATCGCTCAAGAAGGTCGGGCTCGAGCTCGTGGTGGGCATCGACGGTCAGCGCCGCACCATCGCCTTGCCGCCGCCGGTCGCGGCGCTGCAACCGACCGCGGCACGGTTCGAAAATGGCACGCTCGAAGTGAGCTTTTGTGATGAGCGAGGAGCACGAGCGCAGCTCTGACACCCTGCGGCGGCTCGAGCAGCGCCTGGACGCGGCCTCGGAGAAGGCGCAGCGCCTCGTGGTCGAGGCCGCCGAGGCCGCGCTGCGGGCAGCTCCCTCGCCGCCCGCCTCGGGCTGGCAGGCGCCCGACTCCGAACCCACGCCACGCGCCGGCGAGTCCTTGGAGTTGCTGATCGGCGCCGCGCGCGCCCTGCGTGAGCTCGTACCGCCAGGGCTTCAGCGCCGGCTGACCGAGGCGCTGCGCGAGCTGCTGCTGGCGGTGCGGGCGCTGATCGACTGGTACGTGGAGCGGCTCGAGCGCCGCGAGGAGCCCCCCAGCGAGGTCGAGGACATCCCGATTTTGTGAGTGGGGGCCTGAAGAAACCCGCCAAAGCGCGCAGGCCGGGGAAGGGCGTGGGAGCAACCGCTCGCCCGGCGGGACAAATCACCCGATGTCCGCCGGCTCCGCGGACTTTGGGCAGTTATGACGGCCCACTCCGCGACGCGGACGGCTACGAGAAGAACGCTCCCGTGTAGCTGCTGATGACGACGTAGCCGCACACGGCGCCAACGAGGACGATCCCGAGCAGGATCAGCCACCTCGAGTGGACGACGTGCCCCATGACGCCGATCACCAGGCCGACCACGATCGCGACCGTGAAGAACGTCAGCGGCGGCGCGCTCTGCTGGGCGAAGGACAGCAACTCAGCCCGAACCCTACGCGTTGCAGCGGCCGCGCCTGGGCGGTTCGGTGCCCTCACCCTATATTTGGCGGGCACCTTGCCCGCCACCGCCCCAGAGCCCACTTCCGTCGCGGACATCAACGCGGGTCTGCGCGCGGTCGGCTACCTGCCCGACGGCTCAACCGCACTCGTTTCTCTGCTCTCGACAAAGCTCGGTAAGCCCGTGCTGGTCGAGGGGCCCGCCGGCGTCGGCAAGACCGAGCTTGCCAAGGCGCTCTCGCGCTATCTGGACCGCCGGTTGGTCCGCCTGCAGTGCTACGAGGGGCTGGATGAGGCCAAGGCCCTGTACGAATGGAACTACCGAAAGCAGCTTCTGCGTATCCAGACCGAGACCGACGGGACAGGGTGGGACGACGTGCAGGAGGACATCTTCGGCGAGGACTTTCTGCTCGAGCGACCGCTGATGACGGCAATCGTGTCGAGCCAGCCCGTGGTGCTGCTGATCGACGAAATCGACAAGACTGATCAAGAGTTTGAGGCGATGCTGCTCGAGTTGCTCTCGGACTTCCAGCTCTCGATCCCGGAGCTGGGGCGGATCGAGGCACGCACGCGCCCGGTCGTGGTGCTCACCTCCAATAACACGCGCGAGCTGACCGAGGCGCTCAAGCGCCGCTGCCTCTACCTGTGGTTGGACTATCCAACGGTCGAGCATGAGCTCGAAATCGTGCGCCTGCACTCGCCCGAGCTGGACGAGGTCCTGGCGCGCCGGCTAGTGGAGGTCGTCCACCAGGTGCGCGAGCTCGACCTCAAGAAGCCGCCTAGCATCGCCGAGTCCATTGACTGGGCACGCTCGCTGCTGCTGCTCGGTGCGGGCGACATCGATGAAGCGCTGTTCAGAGCGACGATGAGCGTGATCGTCAAGCACCGCACCGATCTGGACACGGTCGCGGAGCGGGTGGGGGTCGTGCTCGAGCCGGCCAGGTGAACGTCTACGGCGGGCTTCCCGAGCGCGCGCCGTCCGGGTTTGACGCGCAGCTGATCGCCTTTGCAGAGGATCTGCGCGCCGAGGGGGTGGCGGTCGGCACGTCGGAGATGCTCGATGCCTTCGAGGCTCTCGGGCACGTCTCCTGGGGCAGTCACCACGACTTCCGCGAAACGCTCGCCGCCACACTGGCGAAGTCGCCCGAGGACAGGCGCACCTTCGAGCTCGTCTTCGAACGCTTTTTCTTCCGCGCCACCGAGGCCGCGGCCGCACGCCACGACCTGGACGAGCCGGCGTGGTCGAGGTTCGCGCAAGAAGGTGCGCGGATGGACCTCGACGAGCTGCGGCGCCAGATCGCCGCCGCGCTGCGCGACGGCTCCGACGAAACGGCGATGCGCGACCTGGCGCGGCTCGCAATCGCCGCCTTCGCGCAGGAGGGGTCGGGCGTGGTCGGGGTCGACGTGCAGCGGATCCGTAGGGCGCTCGGCTTGCGCACCGAGCCGCGCCTTGACCTGCCCGCGGACGACCCCCGCCACGGCGGCGTGCCGCGCGACCGACTGAGGCGCTTCGAAGCGCACCTGCGCCGCGAGCTCGAGCGCGACGCCATCGCCCGCACGTCCTCGCTGCCGCCCAAACGGCCCTTGACAGAGCTCGAGCGAGCGCTCCCCACCGGTCCGATCGAGGACCTGGCGGCCGTGCATCGGGTAGTGGCCCAGCTCAAGCGCCGGCTGGCGACCGAGGGTCACGAGCCGCGCGGCCGACGACGCCACGCGCACGTAGACGTGCGGCGGACCATGCGCGCATCGCTGCAGACTGGCGGAGTGCCGGTGGAGCTCAAGTTCCGTCCACGACGGCCCCGCCGCCCGGAGATCTTCGTGCTCTGCGACGTCTCCACCAGCGTCACCTCGGCCAGCACGTTCTTCCTCTCGGTGCTGCACGCGCTCCACGACGCCTTCCGCAAGTTGCGCTCGTTCGTGTTCATCGAGCGGATCTCGGAGGTGACGGACGTGTTCGGGCGCGAGCGCGACTTCCGCGCCGCGAGCCTCGCGGTGTCACGTACCGCCGGCGTCGCCGACATCTCGGGCTACACCGACTATGGACGGGTATGGAGCGAGTTCTTGGAGTTGGTTGGAGACGAGCTGCACCCGCGCGCCAGCGTGATCGTGCTGGGCGATGCGCGCACCAACGGCCGTCCTCCCCACGCGGAGGCGTTCGCAGCAATCACCGCGCTGGCGGGACACACGTTCTGGCTCAACCCGGAACCGCGGTTGTACTGGAACTACGGCGACTCCGTGATCAGTCGCTACGAGCAGTACTGCACGGCATTTGAGTGCTGGCGCACCGATCAGCTCGAGGCGTTCGTCAAAGCGCTGGCGCGGTCGCGGTAGCATCCTTTGGAGCCACCTTGTCCCAGGGAGTAATGGCACCGACCAGGGAGTAGCCACCTTCGACCAGGGGGGCTGGCGGGAAAGCCGGCTGAGATAGCGCCCTCCACCACCCGGCGCTGACCCTTCGAACCTGTGGGGTAATGCCCGCGAAGGGAGTGACAGACCTACTGATTGAAGCGCCGCCAGAGCGGGCTTTGACGCTGCCCGGTGGGGTCCGAGTGCAATCGGTGAGCCGCACGTTCGCGAGTCGTCGGGGTCCGGTGGAGGCCCTGCGCGGAATGTCGCTCGCGGTGCGCCCGGACGAGATCGTGGCGGTTGTCGGACCGAGCGGGTGCGGCAAGACGACGCTGCTCGAGCTGATCTGCGGACTCCAGCGGCCAGACGGGGGGTCGGTCGAATCCGCCCCCGCGGCCCTGATGCCCCAGCGCGACATGCTGCTGCCCTGGCTGAGCGCGCTCGATAACGCCGGCCTGGCGCTGCGCGCCCAGGGCCGCACGCGCGCGGAGGCACGGGCGACGGCGGCCCCGTGGCTTGAGCGATTTGGGCTCTCGGGTTTCGAGGGCACCCGTCCGGCGGAGCTCTCTGGCGGCATGCGCCAGCGCGTCTCGTTCCTGCGCTCGCTGCTGGCCGGCAAGCCGGTTCTGGCGCTGGATGAGCCGTTCGCCGCGCTCGATGCGATTACGCGGCTGCAGATGCAGGGGTGGCTTGGCCACGTGCTCGAGCGCGAGCCACGCACCGTGGTGCTCGTGACCCACGACGTCGAGGAGGCGGTCATGCTGGGTGACCGCGTGGTCGTGATGTCGCCGCGGCCAGGCCGGGTTGCGGCTGAGATCGAGGTTGGCCTGCCGCGGCCGCGACATCGCACGGACGCCGAGATCGTGGCCCTGCGCGAGCGGGCCCTGGTCGCGCTCGGGGTGCCGGCGTGAGCGCGCTTGGCTCGGCGCGCGTTTGGCGCCCCGCGCTCACTGGCTTGCGCGTCTCGTGGCGCCCCGCGCTGTTGCTCGCAGCGCTGCTCGGGGCCTGGGAGCTGTATGTCGACCTCGGGGGCGCTGACCCGCTGATTTTGCCCGCCCCCCACGCCGTCGCCCAGGCCTTATACGACGATCGCTCGCTACTGTGGTCGAACTTCGTGGTCACGGCGGAGGAGGTGCTGCTTGGCATCCTGCTCGCCGCGGCTGCCGGCTTTGTGTGCGCGGTGGCGGTCCATTTTTCCGAAACGCTGCGCCGCGCCGTCTACCCCCTGCTCGTGGCCTCCCAGACGATTCCGATCCCGATGATTGCCCCCGTGCTGGTGCTATGGCTCGGCTTCTCAATCCTGCCGAAACTGGTCGTGATCGCGCTCGTCTCCTTCTTCCCGATCGTCGTCACCACGCTCGCCGGGCTGGCGGGAGTGGAGCGGGGGTTGATCAAGTTGATGCAGACGTTTGACTCTTCACGCTTGCGCACCTTCCGTCACGTTGAATTGCCGGCCGCGCTGCCGGGCGTGCTCACGGGGGCCAAGATCGCGGTCGTGGTCGCGGTCATCGGCGCGGTCTTCGCCGAGCTCGCCGGCGCCAACTCAGGGCTCGGCTACCTCTTCCAGCAGTCGGTCGACCAGATCCTCACCCCGCGCGCGTACGCGGCCGTGGTGATCCTGTCTTTGTTCGCGATCGCGCTGTTCGCGCTGCTGTCGCTGGCTGAGCGCGTTTTCGTACCGTGGGCCTACTCACGCTCAGGAGAGAGTTCGTGACAAGAAAGGTCTTGAGCCTCGCTGCGGTCGCGGCCGTCACGCTGCTCGTGGCCGCCTGCGGCGAGAAAAGCGAAACGATCAGCGGGTCAGGGTCGCAGTCGGCGACGTTGATGCTGGACTGGTTTCCCAACGCTGACCACGTAGGCATCTACCGCGCGTTGGCGGAAGGCGACTTCAAGCGTGCGGGCCTCGACGTTCACGTTCAGGTGCCATCAGATCCCTCCGCGCCGCTCCGGCTGCTGGCCGCCGGCAGAGTCGACTTCGCCGTCTCCTACGAGCCCGAGGTGATGCTGGCGCGCAACCAGGGGGAGCCGCTGGTGGCGGTCGCGGCGCTCGTCCAGCAGCCGCTGACCTCAATCATCTCGATCGGCAAACACGCGATCACCAAGCCCTCCGAGTTGCGCGGCAAGCGCGTCGGCGACGCAGGCATTGCCTACCAGCACGCGTATTTGACGACGATCCTCTCCCACGCCAACGTGCCGGCCAGTTCGGTAAAGGAGATCAACGTTGGCGCGAACCTGGTGTCGGCGCTGCTGTCGGGCAAGGTCGACGCCATCCTCGGCGGATACTGGAACTACGAGGCGATCCAGCTCGAGCAGCTGCATCGACGTACGCACGTGATTCGCACGAACCAGGTGGGCGTGCCGACATATGACGAGCTCGTGCTCGCGGTTCGCGAGAGCACGCTCGTCAACCACATCGACTTCGTGCGGCGTTTTGTGCAGGCGCTTGGACGCGGTTACGAGTCGGTGCGCCAGGATCCGAGCGCGGGGGTCAAGAGCCTGCTGGCCGCTAACTCTTCTCTGGATTCCCGCCTGCAGACCGCCTCGGTGAAGGCGACGCTGCCAGCGTTCTTCCCATCGGGTGCGGATTCGAGCAAACCGTGGGGTTGGCTTGATCAAGGACAGTGGAGTGCCTACGGGCGCTGGATGCTGGCCAACCACCTGATCTCGAAGCCGACGGCCGCCGACGGCGCTTCGACCAATGAGGTGCTCGCCGGTCAGGGCATCTGACGGCTTTGCCTCCGCCGGTGAGCGCCGAGCCCGTGCTCGCCGCCGCGCGCGAGTTGTTCGCGCTGCGGGGCTATGGCGATGTGGAGCTCGACCAGATCGCTCGAAGAGCGGGGGTGTCGTTGGTCGAACTCGAGCGTCAATACCCGGGCGGCAAGGATCAGGTCTTCGGCGCCGTCGCTGTGGCGCTGAGCGCCGAGACCGCGCGGGCCGTGCGCAGTGCGGCGCTCCGGGGCGAAACGCCCCTGGCCGAGCTCGAGCGAGGGATCGACGCATTTCTCGACGCCTGCACCGCGCCCGCGGTGCGACGCATCCTGCTGCTCGACGTACCCGCGGTGCTCGGACGCGAGGTGTGGCAGGCGGTCGATGCCGAGTACGGCCTGCGCGTCTTGGAGGAACGGCTACAACGCGCGATCGACGCGGGTCAGCTCGCGCCCGGGCAGCCTGCCCGCGCGGCTGCGCACGTGCTCTTGGGCGCGCTCGAGCAAGCGGCCGGGACGATCGCTTCCGCCGAGGACGCGCTGGCCGCGCGCGACGAAATGGCGCCCACGGTGCACAGGCTGCTGGAGGGTTTGCGTGCGCCGCTGGGCTAGCGGTTGCGGGAGCTATGAAGCGTTGCGCTGCTGCCAGAGCTGGTAGACGCTGAGCGCATCGGGACTCGCGCGGTACTCCATCGGCAGGCGGCGATCCCGCCATTCCTTGCCGTACTCGCCGTAGAACGTGTCTAACTCGAAGTACTTTCGATCGTCCCGGTAATAGGGGACATAGTCGTCCCGGGTGGTGAGGAAGATGAACCGGTCCGGGCTGCAGTAGTACAGCGCCCCCAGGCACATGGGACAGGGGTGCGCCAGCGCGTAGATCTCGCAGCCTGAGAGGTTCTCGGTCCCCAGCTTGGTGCACGCATCCCGGATGGCGAGGATCTCGGCGTGCGCCGTCGGATCGTGAGTTTGAGCCACGAGGTTGGGGCTCTCGGCAACCGGCTCGCCGTCGCGGACGATTACGCAGGCAAATGGGCGCCCGCCTTCTTCTACGTTGCTGCGGGCAAGTTCGATTGTGCGCGAGACCGGGTCCATGGAAGCCGTCAAGGTACCAGCGTGCTACGCCCGTCCGGGGCGAGGCCTCGTGGCGCGTTCGAGGAGACGCGCCGCTGGTGGCAACTCCGGGGCGCACCACACGTGTCGTTCCTCAAAGGACCACGCGTAAATCGGGTTGCCGTCACGAATGAGCTCGAGCAGGCGTGGTTCGCCGAGCTCCGCGGCGGACCACTCATACAGGTGTTGCAGCCGCGGCACGATCACCGCGTAGTCGAGCATCCGGCCCAGACGGTGCTCGGCGGCGATATAGCGCTGGACGTCCTGCGCGAGCGGATAGCGTTCTGGCAGCACGCGACCGAGCGAGAGAAATGCTCCTGCCATCCCGAGCCTGGGGTCGCCGAGCGCTCGGCCCATCAAAGCGCAGCGTCCTAGCGCTAGGCGGGGCGCCGCATTGAGTGCGTGCGCGTACAGCACGCGCCCCAGCGCGACGTTCATGAAGAAGCGCTCGGCTGCACTTTCTGCTTCCGCAAGGGCGCGATGCTCCAGATAGGCACCCACGATGCTCGCGTTGTGAGCGCGGTACCAGTTGCGACCCGTTGGGCTGGCGATGAATGCAAGCCACAGCCGCACCACCTGCGAGGAGGGCTCCCCGGAGAAGCGGCCGGATAGGGCCATCGATTCGCAGCCGTCCCGCAGTAGCCGTTCATTGACCGCGCGCCACCACACGCTGCCAGGGGGCGAGGTCTCGAGCGGGTTGAGCAAACCCCGCTCCAGCTGCCAGTGCATGAATGACAGGGCCGCCCGTCGGAACGGTAGGTGTCGCCGGGCACGGCCGCCCGGCCCGCGATAGGTGCGTTCGAGCAGTGCTAGCCGC
Source organism: uncultured Solirubrobacterales bacterium (assembly GCA_963767295.1). GTDB lineage: Bacteria > Actinomycetota > Thermoleophilia > Solirubrobacterales > Solirubrobacteraceae > Palsa-465. The sequence goes on along the minus strand of CAVYDI010000003.1, from coordinate 1,499,713 downwards.
GCCGCGGGGTCATCGCGAACGGCCGTGACCTGAGCCTCGGCCCAACCAAGCGCGCTCGCGTGGTGGCTCATGGCGGAGTCACGAAGGTCATGCCGGATTGCGGCACAAGGTCATGCTCAGACCTGACCAGATGTCTTTGAGATCCGGAAGTGACGATTGAGCTCGCTCAGATATCCGCGGCCGAGCGTTGGCCCGCTCTCGTTTAACCATTCGATGAACGAGATGCGCCCCAGCGCGGGCTGGTGGGAGACGAGCAGCCCAGCGGTCAGGCCGCGAATCTCGTCATCGGTGAGGACGACGTCGCGCACCACAAGGCCAAGTGCGCGCGCTAAAACAGTCATCGCGATGGGCGATGCGTGCAAGACGGGCGTACTCCGGCCGAGAGCATCACGCACGGCTCGCACGAGCTCCTCGAAGGGCATCGAGTCAGGGCCCGCCGCGTCGACGACGACGCCGCTGCCACCACGCGCGGCGCGCACACAGATGTGCGCGAGGTCATCGACATGGACGGGCTGCACCGGGTAGCGACCATCGCCCGGGACGACGAAGATCGGCATGTGCCGGAGGATCCATGCGATGTTGTTGACGAGGATGTCCCGCCCGCCGCCGAAGATCCAAGTCGGCCTCACGATCGAGTAAGAAACGCCAGCGCCAGCCAGAGCTTGCTCGACTAGTGCTTTGCCGCGGTAGTAAGGGAGCGGCGAATCGATTGACGGATTAGCGATGCTGAGGTGAACGACGCGAGCGACGCCAGCGCGCCGGGCTGCCTCAAACAGCGCCCGGGAGTTAGCGACCGCGTCTGCAAACGTTGTCCGTCCTCTCTCGAATCGGACCCAATAGGTGTTGTAGAGCGTGGTGATCCCCTCGAGGCTGCGCGCGAGCGCCAGCGGTTGATCGAATCGGTAAGCCCGGGCTTCGATGCGTCCTTGGAGGGCGTGCTCGCGGTCGGGATGGTGAGTCAAGGTCCTCACGTCTCGGCCGGACTCGAGCAGCAACTCGGCGATACGCGAGCCCGAATAGCTAAATGCGCCCGTGACCAGGTCCGTTTCCGTGCCGCGGTCGCTCATAGATTCCCGGCCGCTCGCTCCTAGCTCACCCATTGGCCCGAGTGTTCACGCGATCGGATTGTGACGACCGAACGACTCCGGACTGGTGAGACAATGGTCCCGATGAACGCATGGCCGCCACGATGAACGGCGAGTCGCTGTGGCCACGGGTCGCGGCGCTCCCGCTCGTAATCGAGGCGTGCGAATACGAGCGTCTGCACGCCGTCCTCGCTCACGAGTTCGAGCGCATCACGACGCACGTGCGGCTCGTCGGCGCTGGCGTTGACGGACTGGGAGAGGACGTCTCCGTGTTCCGAGAGGACGGCACCGCGCTCCATGAGACTCGACCGGCGCTCGCGCTCGAGGGAGAGTGGACACTGCCCGGCTTCTGTGAGCAGCTCGCGACGCTCGAGCTGTGGCCTGAGCCGCCGGAGTGGGACGTTGCGCTGCGCTTTCGCCGGTGGGCGTTCGAGTCCGCAGCGCTCGACCTCGCGCTGCGCCAGGCCGGGCGCGCGCTGCACGATGTGCTTGGGCTGGAGCCGCAGCCGGTGCGCTTCGTCAACTCGCTCGGCCTCGGAAAGGAACCTTCGATCGAACCGGTGCGCCGGCGGCTCGCCCGCTCCCCCGGCGTGCGCTTCAAGCTCGACGCCGAGGCGACTTGGCCGCCGGCACTCGTCGATGAGATCGCGGCGACGGGCGCGGTCGACACGATCGACTTCAAGGGCCATTACCACCTCGAGGTCAAGGATCCAGAAGCCCTCGGGGCGCTGTATGACCGCGTTCTGCACGCATTTCCGGACGCCTACCTGGAAGACCCACACGACCTGCCCGAGATCGCTCAGCGGCTCGGCAACCACCTCGAGCGCGTGTCCTACGACGCGCCGATCCGAAGCGCCGACGACATCGGCGCGACGCCACTCGCCGCGCGCGTGGTCAACGTCAAGCCCTCGCGCATCGGTAGCCTGCGCAAGCTGTTCGAGGTCTACGCACGCTGTGCACGGGACCAGCGGCCGATGTATGGCGGTGGCATGGGAGAGCTGGGCGTGGGCCGCGGGCAGATTGAGCTGCTCGCCGCGTTGTTCCACGCCGATGCGCCCAACGACGTGGCGCCGAGCGCCTTCAACGAGGACGACCCGCGCGGTGATCTGCCGACCAGCCCGCTGACGCCGCGGCCGGCGTCTACCGGTTTCCGCTGGGCGACCTGAACACCCTGCGGCAGGTCCTTCGAACCGCCCCGCGCGCTGCTTTCAGAGGTGGCTGATCTCGGGCAGGACGTGCTCGCCGACGAGCCGCACTTGCTCGTTGAGGTCGGGCAAGCCCTTGACCTCGATCCCTGCCCAGGCTTTCAAGGTGAACGGATCCGTGAACGAGACGAGCGCGTGATTGAGTCCTGCCGGGGCGTAGGTCTCCGTCAGCCACCGCACCCAGTCCTCAGGCGCACCGGCGACCATGATCCGGTCGGCGACGTCCTCCGGAGTGGCTTCGACCGCCTGCTGAACCTCGCCCGCCGCGAACGCTTCGGTGACCGCCGCCACCCTTTCCGGCTCGATCCCATGGCGCTGCAAAAGCGCCGGAGGCATCGACGGGATGTAGAACGCAGCCAGGATTCGTCCGGCCCGGCGCGCGGCGTCGCCGTCGGGCGCGATCGCGCCGAGCAGGCAGTCCCCGAGATCAAGGCCGTCCGGGCTTCGGCCCGCGCGCTGCGCCCCTGCTTGAAAGTGCTCCACGGCATAGCGCAGCGCCTCCGGTGAGTACGCGCACGCCGTATGGAGGCCATCGGCGATCTCGCCCGCGAGCTCCATCGACTTGGGACCGCCCATGGCGCCGATCTTCAGGGGCAGACGTTCCTGCACGGGGCGGGCGGCCGTCGTGACACCCGTGTAGCGGTAGAACTCGCCTTCGAAGTCGATCGCACCCTCGTCGAGGACGGCGCGCATCACCTGGTGCGCCTCGCGCAGGCGGGCGATCGGACGCGTTCCACGCCACTCCACGCCGTATTGCTCGAGCATGGCGATGTTGCCGATCCCGAACACGACCTCCGCGCGCCCGTCACTGAGCTCGTCCAGCGTGGCGGCCAGCTGCGCAACGTAGGTGGGCTCCCGCATGTAGATCGGTGCCACGGACGGACCCAGTCTGATCCGCTGCGTGCGCTTTGCGGCCGCAGCGAACAGCAACCAGGCGTCCTTGTGGTAGATCTCGTCGGCGCTGTAACAGCCGTAGTAGCCGAGCCCGTCGGCCAGCGCTACGGCATCCAGGAGCTCAGCCGCCGGCTGCTCAGGAAGCATCTCGAAGCTAAGACGCATACCTACCAACCTAACTCACTGCGCAGGCCTCTTGGGTTGGATTCCCGGAAGACCTGCTCTTATGATCGCCCGTGACTTTTCATCCGCGGCGGCGATAGCTCTATCGGGCATCTGAGACTGAGTGAGGTAGCCCGAAGACCCGCGGCGAGAACGTGGTTATCGAAACGGATTATCTAGTTGTGGGAGCGGGCGCGAGCGGTCTCGCCTTTACCGACGCGCTCGTGGGCGAGGGGGACTCGGTGGTGACTGTGATCGATCGCCGAGGGGCGGCTGGAGGTCACTGGGTGCATGCGTATCCGTTCGTTCGTCTCCATACCCCCTCCGCCTACTACGGTGTGAATTCGCTCGCTCTTGGCGAGGACCGGGTCGACGAGGGCGGCGAGAACGCCGGCTATTACGAGCGGGCGACCGGCGGCGAGCTCTGCAGGTACTTCGGTGAGGCGATCACACGGCTCACGCAGACAGGCCAGGTTCGCGTGCTCATGGGCCATGAGCACCTTGGCGGCGGGACCAACGGGGAGAGGGTCCGAGACTTGAGCACCCGGAAGGTTTACGAGGTTGTGGTGCGTCGCAAACTCGTGGACGCCCGATATCTGGAGGCGTCGATCCCGGCCACCCATGCCGCGTCATTCGCCGTGGCAGCGGGCGCTCGGATGGTGCCTGTCAACGACCTCCCGGCAGCCGCTGGGTCGGCCTCCTGGTATGCCGTGCTGGGGTCCGGCAAGACCGCCGCGGACGCGTGCATCTGGCTTCTCGATAACGGCGTGGAGCCAGACCGGATTCGCTGGATCCGACCGCGCGACGCGTGGTTTCATGACCGCCGCCACTTTCAGCCTCTTGAACAGGTCGGCGCGATCATGGAGGGGTTCGCCCTTGATGCCGAGGCCGGGGCGCATGCGCTAGACATCGATGACCTCTTCGAGCGCCTTGAAGCTTCCGGGCGGCTGGTGCGCATCGACCCCTCCTGGCCGGCAACTATGTACCGGGGCACGATGCTCAGCTGTCGAGAGCTCGAGGCTCTGCGGCGGGTGACAGACGTCGTCAGGCTCGGCCGGGTGCGCCGCGTCGAGGCCGACCGGATCGTGCTCGACCGCGGAGAGACAGCAACAGCCAGCGACGTCCTGCACATCGACTGCACGGCGCAGGGCCTGAACAACGCCCCTGCGGTGCCGATCTTCCAGCCCGGTCGGGTCGTGCTCCAGCAGGTCCGGCACCTCTCACCTTCATTCAACGCAGCCCTCATCGGCGTTGTCGAGGCCCGCCAGGAAAGCGACATAGACAAGAACCGCCTTTGCCCACCCAACCCCCACCCCAGCAGCCGCGAGGACTGGCCGCGCATGCTGAGCCGGACCTGGAGGACGGAGGCGCGATGGCTGAGCGAGCCCGATGTCTCGGCCTGGGTCGCCAACAGCCGGCTCAACCTGCTGCGCGCGCTTCCCGACCACGTGAGCGACTCGTCGGTGCAGGCCGCGGTCGAGCGTTTTCTCGCCCACGTTCGGACGGCGACCGAGCGGCTGCAGCGGCTGGACCGCGGCCTTGGGATCGGCGTGCCGCGTGATGCGTGAAGTGACAGCGGGATCAGCTGGCGCTTTCGCGGCACTCATTTCGCACCTCGTCATCCGTCGCTGGCGGACCGCGAATGAGATGCGCAGCTACGGGTAGAGGAACGACTCGATCAGCGGTACGAAGCTCGTCTGTTCCTGGAAGAGGAAGGCGTGGGCGGCGTCGGAGTAGAGCTGGAGCTTCGCGCCGTGGATCAGACTGGCGAGGCGACGGCTGTCGGGAATCGGGTCGAGCCGGCGGCGGGTCGGTACCGTGCCTGGTCGTGATCGAGACCCTCCGGGAGGTCGCCGAGTCTCTGGGTGCCATGCACCGCCCGCCGTGTTCGCCGGGTGAGCGCCAGGCAGCCGAGTGGCTTGCCGACCACCTGCGGCGGGCGGGGGCGGCGTCCGTCGAACTCGAGGCCGAGCCATCGTGGGGCCAGTTCCCGCCCCTGGTGACGGCCATCGGGGTGGTCGGGATGGCGGCGGCCGGGCTGGCCGTGCGCCGGCGTCCACTGGCTGCAGCCGGGCTGGCCGTGTTGTCGGTGACAGCGCTAGTCGACGAGGTCCAGAACGGACCGCGGCTGTTCCGGCGGTTCCTGCGGCACCGCCGCCAGACGGTGAACGTGGTCGCTCGGGCAGGCGATCCGCTCGGCGAGCGCACCGTCCTGGTGCTCGCCCATCACGACGCGGCCCAGACCGGGGTGCTGTTCGACCAGAGCCTCCAGCGCAAGCTCCACGAGCGGTTTCCTACGCTGCTGGGGCGATTCAAAACGCAACCCCCGCAGTGGTGGCTGGGACTGGCGGCGCCGCTCGGTGCTTTCGTGTCCGCGCTCTCCGGCCGCCGCGGCCCGGCCAGCGTGGGACTCGTACTGGGGATGGCGGGCACAGGACTGATGGCCGACGTGTGGCGGAGCCCGACTGTGCCCGGCGCCAACGACAACCTATCGGGCGTGGCCAGCCTGGTGGGGCTGGCCGAGCTCCTGCGCGACCGTCCGGCTTCGGGGGTGCGCGTATTGCTGGTTTCGTGTGGAGCGGAGGAAACGCTCCAGGACGGCATCCGCGGGTTCATGGCCCGTCACGCCCATGAGCTCGACCCGGGCCAGACCCTGGTGCTCAACTACGACACTGTCGGCTCGCCGGACCTGATCATGCTCGAGGCCGAGGGCCCTTTCTGGATGGAGGACTACCCGGGGCCGGAGTTTCGCGACCTCATCGCACGCTGCGCCGACGAGAGCGGCATCCCGCTCGAACGCGGGTTCCGGGCCCGGGCTTCGACCGACAGCGTTATCCCGGCTCGAGCCGGGTACCCCACTGCCACGCTCGCTTCGCTTAACCATTGGCGAGCCCCTTCCAACTACCACCTCCGAACCGACATTCCCGGAAACCTCGATTACGAGACCATCGCTGACGCAGTCCGGCTGGGATACGAGACGCTGTGCCGCCTGGCCGGGTCCGGACCTACCGAGCGCTCCGCGCCCGAGCCGGCCACAGCTGCCTGATGCACAGCTGGGGTGCGGTGCGCTCATTCCAGCCATTCCGTCTCGAATGTCGGGTTGGCGTGGATGCACACCAAAGAGCTCCGCTCGGGGCCGCGGTTGGTGAACTTGTGCGGCGTGTGTGGCGGGACGATCACGATGTCGCCCGGCCCGGCGTCGAGCTGCTCGTCTCCCGCTTGGAAGGTGAGGTCGCCCTCGATGACGACCCACGTCTCATCGTAGGGGTGCTTGTGCAGCCGGGGCCCGTGTCCTGGCTCCGAATGGTCGAGGATCAGCGAGATCGTCGCTCCGTGATCGGCGCCCTTCAGGTTGCCGGTGGGGAGCGAGCTGGCATCGATTAGTGGCATTTCGTCTTTCCCTTCCTTTAGGGCTCAGGTTTGATGATCATGTCCGAGGTGGCAAGCGTGATCAGGAGGATGAGCAGCGATGCCCAGGCCGCTGGGCGAGATGGTGCTCATCGTGTCGCTTCCGCTAATTCTCGGCGCCCCGATAGCTGCTGGGCTGGCTGAGATGGGCAGGCGGGACCAGCGGGGCCGCGCAGCGGCACCTCCGTGAGCGCAAGCGCGGCGAGCGCGAGCGGCGCGGTGACCAGGAGCACGGCGTGCACTCCGGAGATCAGGTCAAGGCGCCCGGCGTGGGCGAGCGCGACGCCGGTGGTAATCCTGGAGGGATGCTCGACCAGAGCAGCCGTGGCCGTGATCGAGGAGCAGTGCGCGTGAGGCTGGTCGGGGAGCGGGTGGTACTGCGGCCGGCGCACCCGGAGGACGCCGATGCCCTTGCCCGGGGCTTCGTTGACGATTCGTCCCTGGGTGCGATGCTCGGCGTTGAGCCCGACCAGGAGAACGCAGAATGGTTGCGCAGCACGTTCCCTGTGGAGGGCGAGACCGGCGAGGGGCGCAAGGCCTACTGGTTCGCGATTACCCACCCGCAGAGCGGCGCACTGATCGGGGAGATCGGACTCATTGGGATCTCGTGGCCGAACCAGCGTGCCGGATTGAGCATCCTTGTCCTGCCCGGCTCACGTCGTGCCGGGGTCGGACGCGAGGCGATTGAGCTATTGGTGGGGTGGGCGCGCGACGAGCTCGGTCTGCACCGGATAGAGCTACACGCGCTCCCCGAGAACGCTGCGATGCAGGGTCTCGCCGAGGCATCGGGGTTCACGCACGAGGGCGTCCTGCGGGGCTACTCCTTCGAACGGGGTCGCTTCGTAGATAACGTCGTCTACGCCCGGCTCCTGGCTTGACTTCCGGGCTGGTGGCCGTCGCGCCCGAACACAGTTTGCGACTCCCGGGTCAGCCGGTGATGCAACCGTTTTTCCACCTGGGGAGTCTTAAAGGTGTGAGCGCTCAGCAGAGTTGCGACAGCGGGGCGGTTGATCGTTCGCTCATCGCTGTTTCGCAGGACTCATTTCGAACACGTCGGGAAACCATGCCTGACTTCCCCTCGGTTCGGAGGAGGAAGCTGCGGAGCGAATGTTCCTCGAGCTACGGAAGGGAGGCTCCATGAAGCGAACACTTGCGACGGCGGTCGTGGCCGCTGTAGCACTCGCCGCTTGCGGCGGGTCGACCAGCCCCACCACCCACGCCAAGCAGGCGGCGCAAACCAAGCCCGTTGCGACGACGACGAAGAAAAAGACCACCACCCACAAGAAAGCCACACATAAAAAGGCGGCCACTCACAAGTCGAAGGCGACGGCTACGCCCGTTACCACTAGCAGCAACGTGGCTCCGAGCACGACGTCCCAAGCGCCGGCGACGACGCAGGCGAGCACGCCGCCGCCCGCGACGACGCCGAGCACAAGCTCTCCTCCGCCATCCACCCAGACCACTCAGCACAAGAGCAAGGGCTGCCCACCGTATTGCGGCTACTAGGCTCTAATCCGGCTGAGGACGGGCGCATTTGGGTTCCCCGCCTTCGCCCCCGGGGGCTGAGAAGGCGGGAAATCCGGTGTCCTGACGCTCGCGGCTCACCGAAACCCGTGGTGGCAAGACAGACCGATGAGCCGAGACTCGCCGGACGCACCAGCGGCTGCAGAGACCCTCCGTACAGTCGGATCGCGGAGTGACAAGCAAAGTGTCGCTCGTATAGCTTGGGCGCCGCGAATTGGCACCCGATGCAACCGTTTGTCCACCTAGGGAGTCTTAAAAGGTTGTGAGCGCTCAGCAGAGTTGCGACGGCGGGGCGGTTCATCCTGAGTTCGATCGCTTTGTCGCTTCCGCCTCGCCTGGGCTGCTTCGCGCCGCATATTTGCTAACAGGCGACACCGGCGAGGCTGAGGATCTTCTTCAAAGTGCCCTCCTGCGCGTATTTCGACGCTGGGGGGCGATCAGCGAGTCGCCAACGGCCTACGCCTTCACAGTTCTGATGAATCTCTCCCGCGATCACCGCCGCTGGCTAGACCGCCAGCGAACGACCTTGGCAAGCGAGTCGCGGGAGGTACCGGCTGCTATTGATCCAGTGGGGCGGCTGCTGGATCGCTCGGAGATTGTTCAAGCCGCCCGGCGTCTGCCACAGCCGCAGCAGGCGGTGATCGCCTGCCGCTACCTGCTGGATTTTTCTGTGACCGAGACCGCAGTCGCACTCGATCTTCCGGAGGGCACGGTGAAGTCCTATACCTCACGGGCTCTCAGCAAGATGCGCGAGCTGCTCACGACTCGCTCAAAGAACGCGATGGAGGTTGAGACATGCTGAGTGACGAACAGCTGGCGGAACAGCTGCGTTCTGAGCTTGCGCCTTTGCGGCCCCCGGGCGACCTTGCCGAACGTGTACGCCAACAGGCGCACACGAAACCCCGGCGATTTGGACGCATCCGCTCGGGGGCCAGAGGCCCTCGGTTCAGACTTCGGTTAGCCGGGGCGTTGACGTTGGCGGCGGGCATCGTCGCCATCGCGATCGTTGCCACGACCCTTCAGCCCGGACCCAAGACCGCCACGCCGAAGAAGGCGGCAGCAAGCACAACCGCGACCTCCACGGCCGCAAACCGCAAAGCGCCGCCGACAAAGAAGGCGAAGCATGTGAAGACCGCCGCACGCAAAGCTGGGACCGCTCATAGCGCGCCTGCCTTGCCGACGAGGAGCGCGACCACCGCCGCGCCGACGACCGCGTCCGCCCCGCCCCCCACCACGCCTGCAACGACGCCGACAACGGCCGCCCAGACCGCGCCGCCGCCCGCCACCCAGACGGCGCCGCCGACCACCGCCAATACGCCGCCACCGACGAAGACGACGCATCACAAGTCGCTTGGCTGCCCCCCGTACTGCGGTTACTAGCTGCCCCCAACTGGCGCCGCCCGCCAGTCAGGACGCACGCTTCTAACGCACCGGTGGTCGCATGCGCGACGCTCGCTTGTAGCGCGATTGGGACTGGCAGAGCCCCGCGATCTGGGGCGATCGCCTGCCAAGATGGCCAGATGCATACAGACGGTCGGCTCAAGCTGACCCGCTAGGGATGGCACGACGCGAACGGCGAGTGCGATCGAGGTCGCGCTACTCGGCCGAGCGACCTAGCACGTGGACATGGACCAGATACGTGCGCGTGCGCCAATCCCCGGGCGGACCCCAACCAGTTAGAGCGCGCCGCTGGGCCCGTGCCAGCCGTCGCGCGCTGTGTCGCTTGACCAGCGCCAGGGCGGCTGCGCCGGCTACGAATCCAGTCGCCGCCGCCGCCGCAGCCTGCACCACAGGTACCAAGGCCGATTCTTGAGGCGGCTCGACCACGCGGGCCTCGACGACCGCCGGCAGTGCCTCTTCCTCCACGACGTCCGCGGGGCCGAGTTCCACTACCTCCTCGAAATCGTCCGGCATGTCTAGGACATGGTGACAGCGTGGGCGGCCATGTTCAAAGATTCTGGCGCGAAATCGCCCCTCGCAGCACCGGCCCTCCTTCCCTCGACCCGGATGAACGTGTCCGACGTTACGATGTTGCCCACGGCGGCCAACCGATGCGCCCCACACCCCCGTCGCGAAGTGTCCCGGCGCAGCATCCGCCCGATCGATATGCCGACGATGATCGATGTCTTCGCCAAGGCCCGTGAGCACGAGCGCCTGGAACAGCTTGCGCTCGTGCGCGAGCTCGGATCACTCCCTTACTTCCGCGTTCTAGAGGGCCCGACGCTGCCGGTCGTGGAGATGGAGGGCGAACGGCGGATCATGCTCGGCTCTAACAACTATCTCGGCCTGACTGGCGATGAGCGGGTCAAACAGGGCGCGCTTGACGCGCTCCACCGCTACGGGACAGGGATCACCGGCTCGCGCTTTTTGAACGGCACCCTCGATCTGCACATCGAGCTCGAACAAGAGCTTGCCGACTGGCTCGGCACGGAGGCGGCGCTGGTTTTCACCACCGGTCATCAGACCAACGTCGGAACGCTCGGGACCATCCTCGGACCATCGGACACGGTCGTGGTGGACTCGGGAGACCACGCCTCGATCCTCGACGGCTGCATTCTTTCCCGGGCAAAGTTGCGCGTGTTCCGGCATAACCGTCTCGACCGGCTCGAGCGCACGCTCGAGAAGGCGGCTGCCGACGGAGGCGGGGTTTTGGTGGTCGTCGACGGCGTGTTCTCGACCGAGGGCGACGTGGCGCCGCTACCCGAGATCGCCGACCTCTGCCAGCAATTCGGAGCACGCTTGATGGTCGACGAGGCTCACGCGCTCGGCGTATTGGGGGCGCGCGGCGCTGGTGCGTCGGAGCTGCTCGGGGTGGAGGACCGCGTCGACCTGCGCATGGCCACGTTTTCCAAGTCGCTCGCCTCGTGCGGTGGCGTCATCGCGGGGCCGGCGGACGTAATCGAGTTCCTGCGCATCCAATCGCGTCCTTTCATCTTCACGGCCTCGGCCGTCCCGGCAGCGGTCGGTGCCACGCTCGCCGCGGTACGCATCTGCCGCTCGGACGAAGGACGAGCGCTGTTCGCGCGCGTGCTCGACAACGCGCGCTACTTGCATGCGGGCTTGTCCGAGCTCGGCTTTCGGATGGTGCCGCCCACGCGCCTGAGCGACGGCACCGAGGTCGTAACCCCGGTCGTTCCGATCGTCGTGGGCGAGGACTTCAAGGCTCTGTTCTTGTGGAAGTCCCTGTACGACCGAGGGGTGTACGTAAACCTCATGGTCCACCCCGCCGTCCCTCCCGCCGGGGCGCTCCTTCGGAGCAGCGTGATGGCGAGCCATGACCGCGGCACACTCGACGCCGCGATCAAGGTCTTCGCCGAAGCCAAGCGCGAGTTCGAGCGCGAACACGGCGATCTGCCGAGCCCTGAATGACTTCCTCGCGCGGCCCGCGGCGGCCGCGGTGTGATCTACGGCAGACGCGCAAAAGTTTGTCCACTCACGCACAAACCTCTGTGGCGAAAAAAATCCCGCTCTAAGCACAAGCCTCGATCCACGCAAGGTTGCCCTCAGCCAGCTTCTGCCATAGCGTTCCTCGCCGTTGCAGAGTCGTCGGACCGGGTCTCGCAAGCTTGTGACTTGGTGGGGCGCGGGGGCTAGCAGGGCGTAGGAAATAGCCGGAATCCGACGGGACTTAAGAAGAGATCCAGCGAGCGCGAGTACTTCATCGTGTCCGAGGGAGCGTTGTTGGCAAAGGCGTCCGTCGCTGGGCGGAGCCGCGATCGACGGAGAGAGGAACGCATGACGGACACCGCCACGATGACCACCGATCGTCGTAGTGCCACCGAGCCGCAGCGGATGCGCGCACTCGAGCGCGCAAACGCAGTACGGCTTGCGCGCGCAGAGTTGAAGCGCCGGATCGCGCACGGTCGTATGTCCGCCGCAGAGGTGATTCTCCAGCTTCCCGCGGAGGCGGGGACCTGGCCGGTAGGAGAGCTGCTCATGAGCCAGCGGCGCTGGGGCTCAAATCGCACGCGCAAGCTCCTGGCCGGGTTGCAGATCTCCGAGATGCGCCACCTCGGGAAGTTGACGGAGCGTCAGCGTCGCCTGCTCGCCGCGCAGCTCGGCGCAGACACGGTGCACGAGCTGCCGCTAAAGGCTTATATCGACCGGAACGGGGTGAGCGCCCGAGAGCAGGAAGAACCAAATGGCGAAACCGGCGACCGTTACGCCAGCGCTCACCACGAGCACCGCTTCGAGCACGAGGTGGCCGGTGTCGTTTAGGCCCCGCGCCTCGCGGTTGGCGCGGTAGATATCGCTCAGCTTCGCCAGAACGGACGCGAGCATCACCACGGTCGCTACCGCGCCGCCGAAAGCGGCCGCGAACGCTGCCCCGAGGGACTGCGTGGTGCCCTGGACCTGGGAGCCCACCCATAGCCACAGCAGAGGCGTGCCGATCCACAGCCCGAAGCTGCCCAGGGCCATGATCATCACCACCAGGACGGCCCCGCCCCCGGTCCGCAGCACCGCGCGCATACGGTCGAGGATAGACGCGCCACGCGGCGCCGAATCGTCACTGGACCCACCCGCCCGCTGGCCTCGTGGGGTCACCCGCGGCACCGGATGCTCGCTCGGCGCGGCGGCTCGCTGAGGTCTCGTCGTCACTCGCTCGGGCCGCCGGCATCTCGCCGCGGCCCCGGGCTAAGGGGCACCCGGAGGAGAGTTTTACCTCCCACCAGCCCATCAACATTCCGAGCAGTCCGAGGCGCGGCCTCACCTGCCACACCCCACAGCCGGGCTCACCCAGGTCGCGGGCGGCGACACGCACGAAGCGGTGCTTGTCGGGTTCCAGCAGCATGCGTTCGAGGAGCAGGCGGTTGGCGTCTTGGATCTCCGCGCGCTCTGAGATAGTGACGCGGGCTGTGCGCAAACGTTCGGCGAGCTCATCGCGCACGCGCTCGAGCTCGCCCAGGTCGAGCAAGTGCGGCTCGCCGCGGTCCGAGCTCGGCGCCTCGATTCCCCCGAGGCGATACGCGGTCACAAACGCCTCAGCCAACTCGCGCTCCAACCGGGCGATCTGCTTTCGCAGAGAGCGCCGCGCGGCTCGCTCGTCGAGCTCGCGGACAGCTGGCGGCCCGATGAGAGGAACCTGCTGTGCGGTGTCGCCCTGCTGCAGAAGTTCCGTCACAACTCCCCCTTTATGGACCGCTTAGAGGTTACCACTGGATCGCGGGTGTCCAAACCCCAAGCTACGCCGCTTGGTCAATCCGCCCGAGAACTATTTCTCTTCCCAGTCGGCGGCGGTGGTCCTCGGACGCAAAGTCCGCCGCGCAGCCCAGGGCGCGAGCGCAAGCAGCAGCCACGACCACTTCGCGGCCGTGGGACTGAGCAGGGCAATCGGAACTGAAATGAGAAATACCCCCGGCGTGGCGAGCTGCCAAGTCCACGATGCGGCTGACGGCGGGTCAATGATGCGCGCCCTGACACCGTGCAGCCTCATCGCTACGGAGATCAGACCAATCACCAGAATCGTCAACGCGTAGCCCGCAACCGCCACCGCGTGATCCCCGTAGACCCCAAGCAGCCGGGTCGGGTAAGGCAGGAACGCAATTACCGCGAGGTAAACGAGATTAAGTACGGCGATGGTGGTGTCAATGCGCCGCAGCTCACGGAAGAAGGCGTGATGTCGGAGCCAAAGCAGTCCCAGCACCGCGAAACTGAGCGCGTAGGAGAAGAACTCCGAGCCCCGGTGCTCGAGCGCTGCTCCGAGGTGACCATGGGCCGGGTTGTGCAGAGCAGGAAAGCTGATCGTGAGAATCAAGAGCGTCAGCGCGATCGCAAACACCCCGTCGCTCAGCGCCACGGTCCGGTCGTAGTCGAACGCGCGCGAGGCGGCCGCGCCGGGAGTGTCGTCGACTGCCATTTGGCCGGAACCTATCGCCGTCGGGCTCGGCGCGCAGCGCAAGCGGCAGCGTTAGTCCGCGTACGCGACTAACCCCTTACCCGGTGCGCAGCACCTCGACCGCTATCCACAACGCTTCCTCAAGATGGATCGCCGGAACGCCGTCGACTCCGATCGCGAACAGAGCCACCTGCTGGGTGTGGCGCCCGACGCGATGTCCGGGCGCGACGGGTTCGAACAGCAGCGCGTGCACCGAAGCGGCGTCGGCGACGGCAAGTCGCCCGGGCGGAAGCTCGCTCGCATATTCGCCCGCGCCAAGCACATCGCCGGTGCCGGTTGCTCGGATCACGAGACCGCCGGCGTCGAGCCGATCGGCGTCGAGCGCCCACACGGCCACGCCCGTCTCGATCAACGCAATCAAACACGCGTCGTCCACCAGGTTGCGCGACCTAAAGCCGCCGTGCATCAGCCGCTCGACAGCCGCGGCCTCGCTGGGGGTGCGAGTGGTGTCGGGGTCGAGGCCGATGTGGCGATAAAAGACGCGGTAGGCGTGGGGGATCGGTTGCGTGCGCATTGCGATGACCTGCTCTCCGCGGTAGCGGCTCGAGAGCTCGCGCAGCCTGCGCTTGACCTCGCGCGGGCTGGCTCGCAGCGTCCCGTCCGCGGTAAGCCACAACAGCCGCAGCCCCGAAAACTCGGCTTTCAGCTCGTCCGCGACCGACCCTTCAGCCGCATTCAGCTCGATCTCGTCCTGCACGTCTATCCCAACAGTGCTCGCACCTTGCCTGCCAGGGCCGAGGCCTGCAGCCAGCGCTCGCCGATCAGCCGGTACCTGACCACTCCACCGCGTCCGGCGAGCTCGACCAAAGGGCAGATCGCCACGCCGTAAATCGAACCGACCGAGCCGTCACGGTCGTAGGCGACCGGGATCGTCCAGTGATGGCGCTGGACTAGCTTGGCTGTAGCTCGTTTCTGCGCGCTCACCGCGACAGCGGCAAACGCTACGCCGCGCGAGCGAAACTGCCGCGCGACTTGCTGCAGCGTGTCGACCTGGTGCACGCACGCGTTCGAGCCGGTGACGAAGAAAGCTAGGACCAGCGGAGCGCGTCGCGTGAGTAGGCACGTGTTCAGTGCGCGGGCGCCGAAGTAGCCCAGTTGACAGGGTTTGCTGAAGTTGGGATCGCCGACGAGGTTGGACGTGGCCACCGGCGCCGCGAAGTTGTGCAGCCGCTGTCCCGGCGCGACGCCCACCGTGCCCACGCCTCTGGTCAAAAACAGCACGACGGAGATCACGACCACGAGCGCGAACGCGAACGCGCCGATCGCTCGCCGGTACGGTCGCGTATCGATCGCGGGAGTGGGCGCGCTAGCCCGCCGCGCCGAGGCCCTCGCCGCCGCGCGATCGGGGTCGAGGCGGTGTTGCGTCGGACCACGCGCGGAGTCAGGTGGCTGCTCCGTGGACTCAGGGGGCCGCTGCGCAGAGCCAGGCGGCTCCGCTGCCCGCTCCGCCGCCGCGACCCGAGCGGCCCGGTCGGGGTCCAGGCGATGTCTGACCGACGGTTCAGCGGACCCCGCGTCGGGCCCGGCCGCATCGCCCGATTGTTCGCGCTCGCTCACACCACGCTCGGGCGGCGCCGCAAGCGCGCCGTGCGAGCGCCGAGGAAGCGGCCGACCTCGTTGGCCACGCACTCAAACGAACCGCGTTCGGCGGCTGCGAGCGCGGCTGGCAAAACGAGCAACACACCGCACAGAGAGACGGTGAGATCGATCACGGTGACCAAGCCGAAATCGCTCAGCATGGTGATGTCGGAGACCATCAATACGCCGAAACCAGCGATCGCGGTGATGCCGGAAGCAACGACCGCCACGCCAGTCGAGCGGTAAGTTCGCTGCAGCGCCTCGGCCAGGGTCGCGGACGTGGCGCGCTCCTGCCGATAGCGCTCCGACAAGAGCACGCTGAATTCGGTCGAGATCGCGATTACCAACGTTCCGAGGCTCGCCGACATGGGGTTGAGGGGAATCCCGAGCAAAAACAGGATCAGCGCCGACCAACCGGTCGCGAGCGCGATCGGCACCAGCGGCACCAGCGCGCGTGAGGGCCGGCGCAGCACCCCCAGCAGCACGAGTGCCACCGCCACCATCCCCGCGAGCAACGTCAGCAGCCGCCTCGCCGAAGAGGACAAAAGCGCATTGGCCTGCGCCGCCACGACCGGGATCCCAGCCAGACGCGCGTTCACGCCGGTCGGTGGATGCAGCCGCGATCGCATGTAGTCGATCACCTGCTGCTGGCGCGCCAGCGGCATCAGCCTAATTCCGAAGGCGAGTGTCGCCTCGCGCTCGTCGGGCGTGATGACCGCCTGCTTGAAGTAGGGCGGAACGGCGGCCAGCAGGCCGCTGATCGAGGATGAACTGAGCTGCGCGCCGGGCGCGCTTCCCGCGGTCGAGAAGAGGTCGGGCAAGGAGAGCGCGGGACAGAGCGTCGCGCGCATACAGCCCTTGTTCTCCGCATAGCCGAAGTGAGTCAGGAGATCCTGCTCGTAGCTCGTCATCCAGCGCACAACGTTCGGCCTGGCGACGTCGCGCGCGCGGACTGTTACGTCGATCTCCCCCGATACACCTGTCACACGCTCGAGGGTGTGCAAGCCCTGCAGAGCGGGCATGGAGGAGGGAACGAGCTTCGTGACGTCGGACTGCACGCCTGTCTGGGTGTCGGCTATCCACCCGAGCAGCGCGAACCCCAAGGCCACGCACAGCACCAGCACCGGCCGGCGCGTCACGCGCGAGATCAGATTCCCGTACGACCCCACGCTCGCTCGCCGCGCGAAACGGGAGCGGGCTACGCGACGGCCTAAAGCTCGAGTCGCGTCCGCGACCAGTCCGGCGGCGCCCCGCACGGCACCGCCGACGGCGCGGGCGATGCCGCCAAAGGCGCCGCCCAGTATCTCGCCCGCGCCGCGCAGCGAGGCGCCGACGGTGCCTCCGCCTTCGGCCAGCACCAGGGCGGCCGGG
This sequence comes from uncultured Solirubrobacterales bacterium, assembly GCA_963767295.1. GTDB lineage: Bacteria > Actinomycetota > Thermoleophilia > Solirubrobacterales > Solirubrobacteraceae > Palsa-465. The sequence goes on along the minus strand of CAVYDI010000003.1, from coordinate 1,482,590 downwards.
CACACAACCATGGCGCACGCGAGCGCTATCGCGATCCCGACCACGAGCAGCACACCGAAACCGCGCATCATCGGGACCGGTGAGAGCAGCAGCACGAGGAAGCCTGTCGCCGTCGCGAGCGCCGCAGTTGCGATCGTCGGCACTCCCGCTCTGGCGGCGCGCGCAATTGCCTCCGCGCTCGAATGTTCCCCGCTCCTCGCCTCCTGCACGCGAGACTGGAACTGGATCGCATAGTCCACCGCCAGCCCGATCAGGATCGGCAATACCGCCAGCGAGGCCATGGTCAGAGAGGCGCCCGCGAGCTCGACGAGCCCGAAGGTGATTCCCGCTGCAGCGATCGCGATCACGAGCGGCAGTAGCCGCAGACGCGAGCGAAACACCAGCAGCAGAACGAGAGCCATTACCGCCAGCACGACGGCGAGCAGAATCGTGATCGCGCCAGCGAGGCTCGCGGACAGATCGGAGAGCACGACCGGCGCGCCGCTGACGAGGTAGCTGCCTCCGTAGTTGAGCTTGAAGGTCGGCATGCGGACGGCCTGGCGGATCCAGGAGATCGCCTGCGTCTGCTGCGCGGGGGTGAGCGAGGACTTGAGCCGGATCTGGATCAGCGCCGAGCCGGCAGTCGGGAACAGATACGAGAACCTGGCCTTGGGCTGGTTGGTCCCGCGTGTCGGGTCGAACACCACCTCCGAGATGAACTGCTGGCTGTCAATCCTTGGCGCCGACGAGAGCCCCGACTGCAGCGCAAGCTGCTCTGCCTGCTGCAGCTGTTGCTGCTGGGCCAGCGTGCCCGCCGCCTGTGCGAGTTGCGATGCCTGCTGTTTGCTCTTGTGCTCTCCGAGCGCCAGCTTGTATGCGTCGTTGCGCGCGGTCTGAATCGCTTGCTGCGCGCCGCGGGTCATCGAGAGAATCACCTCGTTGACGGCCGCCACCGCGTGGTTGAGGAAGGTGGCCGGCCCGTAGACCGCCTTGACCGGCCGGTAGCGCATCAATTTCGCGCACGGGCTGCCGGCGCCGCCGTAAGGCGCTGTCCCAGCGGGTGCCTCGGTGTACGCCCCGAGCTGAAGGTTCTGGACCACGACCTTGCCCGCCAGACACGCTTCGAGGAAGCTGAGGGTGCCGAGGTCCTTGGTCTCAACGAGGTCTGTCAACGGCTCGCGGATCAGCACGACGACCGCGTCCGAGCCGAAGTTGCGCTGGTCGTCGACGGTTGCTTGGTAGCTCTGTGATCCGCTCCCGACGAACGTTCCGATACCGGTCGAGGGCTGCAGCTGCAACGCCAGCACGCCGCCCCCGATCGCGAGGGCTGCGATGACCAGCAGCGTGGCAAGCGGCCGCCTGGCAACGGCCCGTGCCACCCGCTCAAACTTCCCGCTCATCCCGCGTTCAGGCTACCGTCGCCCCCGCTCGCGCGCGTAAGCAAGGTTGCAGCGCGACCGGGTCCGGAAGCCGTCAGTCCATCGTGAGCGGGCCCTGCGATTCGCCCGCCAAAAACTGCCGAATGAAGGGGTTGTCGGAGTTGAGCATGTCCTCCGCGGGGCCCGCCTCGACGATGCGCCCCCTCCACAGCACGTTGATGTAGTCGGCGACGCGGCGCGCGCTCATGATGTCGTGGGTGATCACCGCGAACGTGGGCAGATGCTCGCGCTGCTTCTCCTTGGCCTCCTCCATCATGTCGCGGTGGATCTCGAGGATCAGCTCGCCCAGCAGCGCCGTGCGCACCGGGTCGAGTCCTGAGTCGGGCTCGTCGAACAGCACGATGTCCGGCTCGAGCACGAGCGCGCGCGCGAACCCGGCGCGCTTGCGCATCCCGCCCGAGAGCTCGTTGGGGAGCTTGTCGCCGTGGGAGCCGAGACCGACCTCGTTGAGCCGACGCGTGACGATGTCTGAGACCTCATCCTCGCCCTTCTCCGTGTGCTGGCGCAGCGGGAAGGCGACGTTGTCGAACACATTCATGGAGCCGAACAGGGCGCCGTCCTGGAACAGCAGTCCGAACTTTTTGCGCATCTCGAACAGGTCGTCGTCGGCCATGTTTGGCACTGACTCCCCGTGCACGACGATGTCTCCCTGGTCCGGGTAAAGCAGCCCCACCATGTGCTTGATGCACACCGATTTCCCGGTCCCAGACGGTCCCAGGATCATCGACACCATCCCCTCGGGCAGGCCCATGTTCAGCCCGCGGAGGATGTGGTTACGCCCGAAGGCCTTGTAGGTGTCGATGAACTCGACCGCGTCGGGGCGGCCGGAGGGATAGTTGACGTAGGTATGCCACTTGTACTCCTCCTCGTCGGCGCCCGGTGGCGGCGGCGGACGGCCTGGCGCATCGTCGTGCTCGTCGATCACCGACACGCGTGAGCCGCGGTCCGAGGCCGTCTGCGCTTCCTCCTGCGTCTGCTGATCGCCTTGCCCGGCCGGCGGCTGGTGCTCGATCTGTGTCCATCCGGCGACGGGCTGGCCTTGTTCACCCTGCTGGCCGTCGTCCGCCGACACGCGCGTTTCCTGCGAGCTCGGCGAAGCTTCAGGCTGGCCCGCAGTGGAGGAGGGGCTCGAGGACGGCCACACGAACTCGCTGCTCGAGGGACCGAACGCGCTCGCTTCCCCCGACGGCTGCTGCGAGCTCTGGCCCGCGGATGGCTGCTGGCTCGGGCTCGCGGCCCGCGTGGGCGGATTCGGCCCAAATGCGCTCGGCTCGGTGTCGTCCGGCGGCATCCACGAATCGCTCTCCCTGCCGCCGGGACCACCCGCTTGCGGCCGATCTTTCGAGCCGCGCAAGCCACCAAATTTGAAACGCCTCATTCCTTGGCCTCCGATTGGTCCTGGGGGGTTAGCTCGCGCGTACAGACCTCAGCTCGCATTTCTAGCCTCCAATCGGCGCGCGGGGGTTGGCTCCCCAGAACAGCTGGGTTCCGACCATGCCGATCACGTGCACAGAGATGATGTTCAAGACCATTGATTTTGCCGTAGCGGTACCTACGCCCACAGGCCCTCCACTGGCGTTGTAGCCGTAGTAGGCCCCAACGAGGACGATCACGGTCGCCATCGCCATGGCTTTGATCAGGCTGTATAAGAGATCGGGCGGGTTCTGGAACTCCCAGAAAATTAAGAAGAACCCGCCTGCCGAGACGTCTTTGATCTCCTGCACCACGATCAGATAGCTCGCGAAGAAGCCGGCCCCGATCGAGCACAGGTACATGAAGGGCAGCACGATCCAGGCAGCCAGAAGCCGCGTGGCGCACAGGAACGTCATGCCGCTGATGCCCATCACCTCGAGCGCGTCGATCTCGTCCGAGATCCGCATCGAGCCGAGCTCCGCGACGATCCCGGTCCCGATCTTGGCGGCCATCATGTACCCAAACGCGTAGGGCACGAGCTCGCGCAGATCGCACCACGCCGCAAACACGCCCGCGTACGCGGGCACCCCGTTGGCGTTGTCGAAGTAGGCGCCCTCGAGCCCGCACTCGGCGCCGATGATGAAAACCAGGCCCCAGATCACAAGTGTCGAGCCGATCACCAGGATGCCCGCCTGGCGAAGGGTCTCGCCAAAGAACTTAAACACGCGCAGCGTGAAAACCTCGCCCACGACCCGGGCACAGAACTGGACGATCTCGCCGAACGACTCGATCCAGCCGCGCGGCGTGGCGATCAGTTGTTCCATCGCTCCTCCGTCAGCTCACCGTGTGATCGTGGTGATCTCTGGATGCGTGGCCAGGAGCGTTTGGGTGAAGGCGTAGTTGAACGCAAAAATCCCCAAAAAGGCGATCACGACCGCCTGATTTACAGCCCGGCCCACCCCCTCGGCGCCGCCCGAGGCGGTCATGCCCTTGTAACAGCAGACCACCGCGATGATCGCGCCGAACAGGGTCGTCTTCAGTAGCGAACCCCACAAGTCCGTCGTCTCGGCGTTGTTGAAGAAGGTTGCGAAGAACGGCCCCAGGGGCGCGTGGTTGACGAGCGTCGCCAGGATGCCGCCGAAGATGCCGAACAGCAGCGCGTAGATGTCGAACAGACCGGTGACCAGCATCAGCGCCAAAAACCGCGGCACGACCAAGTTCTTGATCGGGTCGACGCCCAGCACCTGCAGCGCGTCGAGCTCCTCCCGGATCTTGCGCGCGCCAAGATCCGCCGTGATGGCCGTGCCGGCGACGCCGGCCAACACGATCGCGGTCACGAAGGGGGCGAACTCTCTGATCGATGAAAGTACGAAGAATCCACCCAGACGGTCGAGCGCACCGAAAAGGACAAGGAAGTTGGCCGCTTGCAGGCCGGGGGCCTCGTAGCCGAACGCGATCGTCGAGATCAGGAGCGGGAACCAGCAGAGCTTCAGCGCGAACATGAACTGGCTCGAGAACTCGCTGCCATACGAGTACGGCGGCCGCACAGCGGCCACGATTGTCTTCCCGGTCAGGACGACCATGTTCCCGACCTCTTCGAGCACGTTCTTGGTGGGCAAGAACGCTCGATCGGCGACTGCTCGAATCAAATTCCTGTCCTCCCGGATCTCGCCGCCGCTCTGCAGGCGCGACTGCGACGTAAGCCTACGGCACTGGCGCAGCGAACGCCAACAGGAACCGTCGCTAACGCAGGCAAGTAGTTGATAATTTGGGCCTCGTGAGCGGGAGGAAAACGTGCACCTGCTGGGCGCTCGTGGTGCTCGCGAGCGCCGTGCTGGCCGCGTGCGGCTCTCAAAGCCAGTCCGCCAGCGAGCCGAAGGGGAACTTCACCGTCGCCTCGAGCGCTAGCTTCGCTACCAACCAGCGGCTCTCTCAACACACGGTGTTGGTGGTCCGCGTCACCAACACGGGCTCCAAGACGATTCCAAACGCGGCGGTCACGATCACCGACGGGACCCCCAACCGCCCGAACTACGGCACGCAGCTGGCGGCCTTCTCCTACTACTTGAACATGCCCAACTTGGCAAGCCACTCGCGCCCGGTGTGGATCATCGACAAGGCGCCCGGGCCGTGCGGATACAGCTGCAAGACCGGAGGGCCCGGGGCCGGAGCGACGGCCTACTCGAACACCTGGGCGCTCGGACAGTTGAAGCCGGGCAAGACCGCGGTCTTCGCCTGGCACCTGACCGCCGTCCAGCCCGGCGCCTGGGTCGTCAACTGGCGCGTCGAGGCGGGGGTGTTCGGCAACGCCAAGGCCGTGCTGGCGGGTGGCGGCGTGCCTCGCGGTTCCTTCACCGTGCACGTGAGCTCGACGCCCGCGCAGGCGTACGTCAACAACGGCGGGGGCATCGTCACCACCCCGTAGCGTCCGCGGGCGCACAATCAAACTCCCCGCTGTTTGGACATTGGGCCAAGGACGGTTCGATATCGATCGCCTACTCTTGCGGCTTCTCGCCCAAAGGAGACATAAGAACGCATGCCTCGGATTCGCCAGCAGAACATGCTCGCTGCGCAGTGGACCCCCAACGGCGGGTCGCTTGGCGCGGCTGACCTGACCATCCCCGACAACCAGGTCTTCGGTGTCAACGTGTTCAGCACCTCGGTGCAGCGCCAGCGGCTGCCCAAGGACGTCTTCCGCCGCCTCCAGCAAACCCTGGCTCGCGGCGAGTCGCTCGACACCACTCTGGCCGACGCGGTCGCGCAGGCGATGAAGGAGTGGGCGCTCGAACGCGGCGCAACCCACTACACGCACTGGTTTCAACCGCTGACAGGCTCGACCGCCGAGAAGCACGACAGCTTCTACATGCCGACGGGCGAGGGCACGGCCCTGCCCGAGTTCTCCGGCAAGGAGCTGATCCAGGGCGAGCCCGACGCCTCCTCCTTCCCCACCGGTGGCATTCGCGCCACCTTTGAGGCGCGCGGCTATACCGCGTGGGACCCGACCTCGCCCGCGTTCATCCTCGAAAACCCCAACGGCGCCGTGCTGTGCATCCCGACGGCGTTCGCGTCGTGGACGGGCGAGGCGCTGGATCACAAGATTCCGCTGCTGCGCTCCATGGACGCGCTCTCGAAGTCGGCGATCAGGGCCCTGCGCCTGTTCGGCGACTCCAGCGCAAGGCGGGTGTTCACGACCGTCGGCCCCGAGCAGGAGTACTTCCTGATCGACCAGCAGTATTACTTCGAGCGGCCCGACCTGGTGACCACCGGCAGGACCATGTTCGGCGCCAAGCCCCCCAAGGGGCACGAGCTCGACGACCATTACTTCGGCTCGATCCCCGAGCGCATCCTCGCGTGCATGCTCGATACCGAGCGCGAGCTCTCGAAGCTCGGCGTGCCGGTCAAGACGCGCCATAACGAGGTCGCTCCGAATCAGTACGAGATCGCACCCGTATTCGAGAACTCCAACGTCGGTTCAGATCACCAGCAGCTGACGATGCAGGTGATGCAGAACGTGGCGCGTCGCTACGGCTTGGTCTGCCTGCTGCACGAAAAGCCGTTCGCCGGAGTCAACGGCTCGGGCAAGCACAACAACTGGTCGATGGGGACCGACACCGGCAACAACCTGCTCGAGCCCGGCGACACCCCGCACGACAACATCCAGTTCTTGTTCTTCTGCGCGGCCGTGATCCAGGCCGTCAACAAGCACCAGGGACTGCTGCGGGCCTCGATCGCGTCCGCCGGGCAGGACCACCGCCTCGGCGCCAACGAGGCCCCGCCCGCGATCATCTCGATCTTCCTCGGGGCGGAGCTCGAAAAGGTCTTCGGCGCGATCGAGCGCGGCGAGGCGGGCGAGACCACGCCGGGCTCCTTGCTGGGTCTCGGCACCCCGGTGCTGCCGCCGCTCCCCATGCACGGCGGGGACCGCAACCGCACCAGCCCGTTTGCCTTCACCGGCAACAAGTTCGAGTTCCGCGCGCTCGGCTCGAGCCAGTCCCTGTCCATGCCCAACACTGTGCTGAACACGATTGTCGCCGAGGCGATCGACGAACTCGCCGACGAGCTCGAATCAGAGCTCCAGGCGGGCAAGGAGCTCGAGGACGGGCTGCGGCCGATCCTCCAGCGCAGCTACGCGGCAAACAAGCAGGTCATCTTCGCGGGCGACAACTACTCGCTGGAGTGGCATGCGGAGGCCGAGCGCCGCGGGCTGCTCAACCTCAAGGCCACGCCTGACGCGCTCCCCTACCTCCTCAACGACGACACGGTCAAGTTGCTCTCGGGTTACGGCGTGCTGTCGGAGCGAGAGCTGCACTCGCGCTACGAGGTCTTCCTCGAGCAGTACGTGACCAAGCTCAACATCGAGGCGGAGACGGCGGCTTCGATCGCACGTACGATGCTGCTTCCGGCGGCCGCCCGCCACCGGGCGCTGTTGCTGCAGGCGGAGCTGCCCGGGCTCGTGAGCGAGGCCGAGGAACTGGTCGCGGCCTTCGTCGAAGCGATCCAGCGCCTTGAGACCGCGAACCTCGCCGAGAACCAGCCCCACGACGACCTGCTCGCGCACGCGATCTACATGCGCGACTCCGTGATCCCGGCGATGACCGCGGTACGCGAGGCGGCAGACCGGTTGGAGAAAGTCGTTGCCGACGATCTCTGGCCGTTGCCGAAGTACTCGGAAATCCTCTTTATCAAATAGTTGTTCCGGTCCGCGCATGCGCGGACCGGCCCGCCGGCACATGTGCCGGCGGGGGCCGGCGCACATGTGCGCCGGCCGAAGGCATTTATTGGCATGGCGTCCGTTGCGGTCGCGCTGCTCGCCGGCCTTGCCATGCCCGCAGCGGCACTGAGCAGCGCCGTCGACCGCAAGCCAGCCATGGGCTGGAGCAGCTGGAGCTATCTGCGCCAACAGCCCAACGCCGGCGCGATCGAGGCGCAGGCGCGAGCGTTGCGCTCCAGCGGTCTGGCCAGGGTCGGCTACCGCTACGTGAACGTCGACGACTACTGGTACTCCTGCCCGCAGGTGACGCCGCCGGTCGGGCCGGTTGTTGACCAGTACGGGCGTTGGGTCCCCGATTCCGGTGCATTTCCCAACGGGATCAAAGCGGTCGCCAGCTACGTGCACGGGCTGGGGCTGAAGTTCGGCCTCTATGTCACGCCCGGCATCTCGCGGCAGGCCGTGAGCGCCAACACGCCAATTCAAGGCACGCCGTATCAGGCCGCGGACATCGCGACCACCACCCCGGAGCGCAACTTCAACTGCCACGGCATGGTCGGCATCAACTACTCAAAGCCGGGCGCGCAGGCTTTTGTCAACTCGTGGGCGCGCGAGTTTGCCTCCTGGGGGGTCGACTACCTCAAGCTCGACGGCGTGAGCGACAACGATGTGGCCGCGATCAAGGCGTGGTCGCGGGCGCTGCGGGCGAGCGGGCGGTCAATCCACCTTGAGCTCTCCCCGGGCATGGCGATCGCGAACGCTCGTCGCTGGCGCCGGTACGCCGACGGCTGGCGCACGGGGAGGGACATCGAGTGCTACTGCAGTGGCGGCATCAGCAGCTACCCGCTGACCAACTGGCGCAACGTCTCCGCCCGCTTCACCGCGGCCGCCGCCTGGGCGCCCTATGGCGGACCCGGCGGTTTCAACGACTACGACTCGATTGAGGTCGGAAATGGAGACCTCGACGGCCTCACCGTGTCCGAACGCAAGACCCAGTTGAGCCTGTGGGCACTGGCCGCATCTCCCCTGATCCTCGGCAGCGACCTGACTCATCTAGACCACGCCGACCTTGGCCTCCTGCGCAACACCGCCGTGGTGGCCGTTGACCAGGACTCGATCGACGCCCACCGGGTGACCGACCACGCCAACTACCAGGTATTCGCCAAACGCGAGCACGACGGAGACGTGATCGTGGGGCTGTTCAACACCAGCACGAGTGCGCAGCGCGTCACCGTCACCGGCAAGGCACTCGGGCTGCAGCGCGGCCGGCGATTCGAACTCGAGCAGCTTTGGAATCACCGCCGCACACGCACGGATGGCCAAGTCAGCGCGCTCGTGCCCGCTCACGGCGTGGCGCTCTATCGAGTGCGGGCCTTGTAGTGATCCCGGTTTTCGATGGGCACAACGATGCGCTCACCCGCCGTGACTATCGCCGCTTCGCGTCGGGTCGCCGCGGCGGTCATCTCGACCTGCCGCGCATGCGCGCGGGTGCAATCCGCGGAGCGATCTTCGCCGTCTTCACTCCCTCGCGAGGTGCCTACGACGACGCACGACCGGTAAGCCACGCGCGCGCCGCGGCGCACGCAACGGCCGCAGCGGGGCGGTTGCTGAGACTGGAGCGCGGCGGCCATCTTCGCGTCGTGCGCGCGGGCGCCGACCTCGACCGGGCGATTGCCGACGACGGTCCGCCGGCGGCCGTGCTGCACCTCGAGGGCGCCGAAGCGATCGACGCAGACCTCGAGTCGCTCGATACGTGGTACCGCGCCGGCCTGCGCTCGCTCGGGCCGGTGTGGAGCCGACCAAACGCCTTCGCACACGGCGTGCCCTTCGTGTCCCCTTCTACGCCGGACATCGGGCCAGGTCTGACGCCCGCCGGGCGGGCGCTCGTGGCCCGCTGCGCCGAGCTCGGCATCCTGGTCGACCTCAGCCATCTCAACGAGACGGGTTTCTGGGATGTGGCACGCGCTGACGTCGGGCCGCTCGTCGCCAGCCACTCGGCCGCCCACGCGCTCAGCGCGACGTCGCGCAACCTGACCGACGCTCAGCTCGACGCGATCGGCAGCTCCGGCGGACTGGTGGGAATCGTGTTCGCGACGAGCTTTTTGCGGGCGGACTTCGCCGAGGATGAGGACACCCCGCTCGAGCTGATCGCGGAGCACGCTCGCTATGTCGCCGAGCGGATCGGCGTCGCCCACGTCGGGCTCGGCTCCGACTTCGACGGCACCATGATTCCCCGGGCCGTCGGCGACGCCGCGGGCATGCCGCGGGTGATCGACGCGCTGGAGCGCGCAGGCTTTAGCGCCCGCGAGCTCGAGGCGATTGCGTGGCGAAACTGGCGGCGGGTTCTAGAAGCGTGGTGGTGACCACAGCGGTCACGTCCCCCACGCTCGCAGCCTCGACGTGCCAGGCGAGCGGGTGGCCCTCGCTCGGCCGCGGCATATCTACGAGCCGCTGGGCGCGCTCTACAAGTTCCTGCGCTGAAATCGCCATTGTGGGCATGGGGTCATGGTACGCCCCGGTTCCTATCCCTCAAGCACTGTTCCGTTGGTGATCCGTTGCGGCTCAGCTGCCTGCAACTCGACCGAGCCGCGCACTACCACGCCGCCCTCAAAGGTCACGTCACCTTGGACCACCAGGCGCTCGGCTTCTCTGAGTGAGGGGGGGCCTTCGGGAAAGCGCGCCTCGAAGTCGTCGAGCAGCTTGTAGTAGCGCTGGTCGAGCTCGACGTAGGGCAGCGACTGCGCGCGCTCGGGGATGGGCTGGAGCTGCCAGTCGTCCGGCGAAAGCGTGTACAGGTCCGAACGCACGAGCAGCAGGTCGTCGGTCGTCTTCACGGGCGCGAATCGCGTGCGCGGCACGCACAGGACGCGCGCTCCAGGGAAGCTCGCGATCGCGGCCCCCATGGCGCTCTCGAGCTGGATCACCTCGGGCGTGCCCGAGTCGCGCGGGTCGAGCGTCTTGCGGTTGGCGATCAGCGGCAGCTCGAGCACCCCGCCGTTGCGCTCGAGTGTCTCGTCGAGCGCTTCGAGTGAGACCCAGAGGTTGTTGGTATTGAAATAGTGCCAGTGGCGATAGTCGCCGAAGGAGTGGCCGTCCTCCGCGGGGACCTGAGCCGACTCGCGCAGGACCAGCTGCCCATCCGAGCGCCGGCGCGCGATGTGGCCGCCCTTGCGCTCGGCCTTCGTGCCCTCCACGACCTCGAGCAGGAACGGGATCCGCTCGCGTTTGAGGTATGCCGCGATGCGCGGATCCGGCGTCGCGCCGAGGTTGTCGGAGTTGGAGATCATCACGTACTGATCTCCCTCTTTCAGCAGCTTTGACAGCATGCCCGAGCGCCGCAGCGCTCCATAGACGTCGCCGTGGCCGGGCGGAGCCCACTCGAGCGACGGGGTCTGGGGCCAGTTGACGGCCTCAAGCGTGTTCGCGTCGAGCTTGGGAACCATGCTCTGCATGAACGCCGGCAGAGGCTCGCCGCGCGCCTCGAGCACCGCTTCGGTCCGCTCCCGCGTCGCCTCGCTGTTCATCAACAGCAGCGGCAGCCGGACCCCCGTGCGGCGGCGGAGCGCCGCCACCTGGCCCATGATGATCTCGAGGAAGGAGTGACCCTCGCGCACCTCCACCAGCGACTTGGGTTGTCGCAGCCCCATGGTCGTCGCGAGCCCGCCGTTCAGCTTGACGACGACCACTCCCTCGAGCTCGCGATCGTCCACCGTCGGCAGGTTTCGAAGCGCAGGGACGTCAGTGGCGGGCTCGAGCTCCGCGCTCGGCAGCAGCCCGGACTCGCCCTCGGTGAGGCGTGCGTATGCGCTGCGGAAGGCCTCGATCGCCTCGTCGTGGTGACCGGCCGAGCGCATCTTTGCGGCGGCGGCTTCGATCGCGGTCGCGGCCATCTGCTCCTGATTCTGGCGAATGGCCGGGCCACAGGAGCTGCGGCCCGGCCATCCTCTCGCTGCGTCTACGTGGCGTTAGGGCTAGCTTCCGCTCGGGAACGCATACGTGGTCGTGGTGGTGAACGTGTGGCCGGCCAGCAGTACGACCGTCGGCCAGCCCGACTGGCCGATGTGGTGCGGGGCGTCGGGGTAATGCTGGGTCTCCAACGTGAACGCGTCGGTCTGGCGGTACGTGTGGCCGCTCGGACCGACGAGGTCTCCGACCAGGAAGTTGCCCGTGTAGAGCTGGACCCCAGGCTGGTCGGTATAGGTGCGCAGCTCGATCCCGTCTGCCGGGTCCTTGGCGGTGGCGATCAGCCGATCACCCGCGCCGCCTAGCACCCAGTTGTGGTCATAGCCGTGTGTGATCACGAGCTGTGGAAACGGCTGGCCGCCGTGGTCGGGCATCCGCGCATTGCGGATGTCGCGCCCGATCGGCTTTGCTTTTTGGAAGTCGAACGGCGTGCCGGACACCGACGCAAATCCGGTCGGGATCAGGCTCGTGTTGACCGGCGTGTAGCGGCTCCCGCTGATCTGCAGTAGTTGGTCGTAGACCGGACCCGATCCTTCACCCGCGAGGTTGAAGTAGGTGTGGTTGGTCAGGTTGATCACCGTCGCCTCGTTGCTGGTCGACTTGTTGGCGGCGCTGTAGTTGATCCGCAGCGCGTTCTTGTCGGTGAGCGTGTAGGTGACGGTGGCGAGCACGGGCGCCGGGAACCCCTGGTCGAGGTTCGGACTGAGATAGGTGAGCTTGAGGGAAGCCGAGCTGCTGCTCGCCTTCGTGCTCGAGTTCCAGACCTTGGTGTTCCAGCCCCTGATGCCGCCGTGCAGCGTGTTGCCGTTGTTGTTGTTCGGGAGGTGGTAGGTGACGCCGTTGTTCGAGCACGAGCTGCACTTCATCGTGAACGAGTGGTTCGCGATGCGGTTCGCGTAACGGCCGATGATCGCGCCGAAGTAAGTGTCGCCCGAGCCGCCGGCAAGCGGCCACGGCTTACCGGTGGCGCCCTGCGTGAAGTCCTTCACGTAGTCGGACAGCTTTGAGAAGCCGAGCGCCACGTCTCTGGTGCCGCCCTTGCTGGCGGGAACCCAGATCGACTGCACAACGCCGCCGTAGTTCGAGATCTTGACCGTCATGCCGTGCCCGCTGCGCAGCGTGTAGAGGTAGACGGTCTTGCCGGCGACCTTGCCCCAAACCTGTCGGGAAACGGCCGGCTTCCCCGCGGGCGTGCCTCCGGGCGAGGCGTGGGCCTGCTGGATGCCGGCCCATAGGAGCGCAGCCGCGAGAGCGGCTGCCACCGCCGCGCCGAGGAGCGCGAGCGGCCTTTGCGGATGACCCGAAGCGTGCATCGATACCTCCTGTTTGTTGGTGGACGGACATGGCCCGCGCCGCTTCGGCGTGCGAGACTGCGGGCGCATGGAAGAGCGTGAGATCGGTCGCCTCGGCCATACCGTTAGCGTCGTCGGTCTCGGCACGTGGCAGCTGGGAGCCGACTGGGGCGAGGTCGCCGAAAAGCAGGCGCGCGAGGTGCTGCGGACCGCCCTCGAGCAGGGCGTGACCTTTTTCGACACCGCCGACGTGTACGGCGACGGGCGCAGCGAGCGCTTTTGCGGCGAGCTGTACCGCGCGGCGCCTGACGTCTTCGTGGCGACGAAGATGGGGCGACGGGTCGAGCAGCTGCCTGATAACTACAACCGCGACAACTTCGTCAGCTGGAATGACCGCTCGCGCGAGAACCTCGGCGTGGAGGCGCTCGAGCTCGTGCAGCTCCATTGCCCGCCCGATGCGGTGTACGACGAGGATGGCGTGTTCGAGGCGCTCGACGAACTGGTGGGCGCCGGGCGCATGCGCGCCTACGGAGTGTCGGTAGAGACGAGTGACCAAGCCTTGCGCGCGATCGCGCGGCCACACGTCGCGACCGTCCAGATCATCCTCAACGCGTTGCGCCTTAAGCCGCTGGAGGCGGTCCTTCCAGCTGCGCGCGAGCGCGGCGTCGGGATCATCGCGCGCGTCCCGCTCGCGTCCGGTCTGCTGTCGGGGCGTTACGACGAGCACACCACCTTTCCGGCCAATGACCACCGCAACTTCAACCGCCGTGGCGAGGCGTTCGACGTTGGCGAGACGTTCGCGGGCGTGCCGTTTGAGGTCGGGCTGACCGCAGTGCGTGAGTTGAGCGAGCTCGTCGATCCCGGCGTCTCGCTCGCGCAGTTCGCGCTGCGTTGGGTGATCGATCAGCCGGGCGTGAGCACGGTCATCCCGGGCGCGCGCAACTCCGAGCAGGTTCGCGGCAACGTGGCCGCGGCCTCCCTGCCGCCCTTGCGCGCCGAACAGCTCGAGGGAGTCAGAAACGTGTATGACCGCTTCATCCGCGAGCACGTGCACGACCGCTGGTGACGGCGACGGTCTGCCGCGCACTCGCGTGACCGACACGCTGAGCGCCTGCGCTCCCATTGTGGACGCCGTTATGAGCACGCTCACACCAATTTCGGGTGAGAAACCTCGCTAGTCCGGCCTCTTCGTGGAGTATATGAGAGCGCTAACAACTGCGTCCGCCCGATAAACGCGGCTCTTACCCCAAGCCCTAGCGCTGGCCGTAGTAGGCGCCGGGGCCGTGCTTGCGCTCGAAGTGCTTATCGCGGACGGCGTCGGCCAATGGCGCAGCGGAGGAGTCGAGCATGAACGTGAGCGATGCCAAGCGCGCGACCTCCTCGAGCGTGACCGCGTGCTCGACAGCCTTGGCGGGGTTTGGGCCCCAGCTAAAGGGGGCGTGGCCACGCGCTAGCGCCACAGGCAGCTCCGCCGGTCCTCGCGCTCCGATCGTCTCCACCAGCGCCGCGCCGGTGGCGCGCTCGTATCCCGCCGCGATCTCCGCCTCGGTCAGCTCGCGGGTGAGCGGGATGGGGTGTGGCGAGAGGTCGGCGTGGGTCGTCCCCAATACGGGAATCTCACGCTGCGCCTGGGCCCAGGCGGTGGCCCAGGGCGAGTGGGCGTGGACGATGCCGCCGATCTGCTCGAAGGCCTCGTAAAGCGCGAGGTGGGTGGGCGTGTCCGTCGAGGGTCGGCGGTCGCCCTCATGCACCTCGCCGTCGAAATCAACGACCACGAGGTCTTCGGCTCTCAAATGTTCGTAGTCCACGCCGCTGGGCTTGATCACTACGCGACCGCTTGCGCGGTCGATGCCGCTGGCATTACCCCAGGTAAGCGTCACGAGGCCGTGCGCCGGGAGCGCGAGGTTAGCCGCAAGCACCTGCGCGCGAAGTTCCTCGAGCACTACGCCTCCACGCTGCCGCCAGCAGCCACTAGAGCTCCACGTACTCGAGCTCGAGCAACTGCGCCAGCACTCGCCAGCGCGCCGCGTGCTCGCCGAGGTTGAGCACAAAGTGGTGCGGCGCGCCGAGCCGCAGCCACCCATCGATGAACGGCTCCATCCCCGCTGCTGGATGGAAATGGAAATGGTGCATCTCGACCTTGGGCAGCTCCGGCTCGTCGAGGATCTCGCCCTGGCCCACGACCAGCCGAAAGCGACCGCCGTCGAGCGGGACGAGCGCAGCCGTCGTGGCGGGGCCCGGTGCGGCGGAGAACACGGGTGTGGGCGGGTTATCGAGCCCGCCGATCCCAAGCTCCCGGTCGATCAGCCGCACGGGACGGTCCCCGCGCGCGATGCGCCAGTTTCCCTCGCCCATGTGGCTGATCAAAACCGAGTCGCGCTCCCAATCCATCGCGTACATCTCCGAGAAGTGCGCCTCGCCGATCAACAACTGGGCGGCGCACATCAGCGACGCGGTGCTGGTGTCGCCCTCGGCCGCGAACCCATATCCGTCTGCCATGAGGTCCGAGGCGGCCAACAGAGGTAGCTGCTCAAAGCGGCCATCGCCGCCGAAGGAGTCGAAGTGAAACGAGAAGCCGGCGTAGCCACCCTCGGCCAGGAGAGCTTTGATCGCCAGTTCCAGTCGCGCGGCATAGAGGTGGCGCGAGCGGGGGAGATCGGACGCGACCGCGAAGCGCTCGTGGTGGGCGACGACGAGCGCCTCGACTTCGCTGTCGGCCACGCGGTCCACACGCGCGGCGAGCTCCCCCAGGTTCTCGCTGACGATGGCGGGGCCGAGTCGGCGCAGCAGCGCTGGTGGGTCGTAGAGGATGTCGCCCATCCCATTCATGGGGTAGCCGAGCAAGGCGATGCGCGTGCGGCGCAGCTCCGACACCGCGTGGGCCGCGCGGGCCCAGTCGGCAAAGTCACGCAGTAGGCCCGACGCATGCCAGTCGCCCGTGATGACCGAGAAGGGAATGCCGGCGCGCACCATGGCGTTGGCTTGGTCCTGGGCGCCGTGAATACCCTGGTTGTAAGTCAGGTCCGCCATGTCCCATTCTGCGGTGACCGACGGCTCGGGCTGGATGTTCAAGAGCGCGAGCGGCACCGGCGTCTCGAGCAACGCGCGTACCGTTCGGAGCGCCGGACCGTAGGTGAGCATCACGATCGCGATCCCGTGCACCTTTTGTTCGAGCAGCTCCCGGACGGTGCGCTCGACGTCGTCGCGGGTGCGGGCGGGCGCACTGAAGACCACCTCGGCGGTTTCGCCCAGCCGCTCTGCGACCGCGTTCGCGTACTCGGACTGGCGCGCGGTGATCCCAGGCAGCATCTCGTCGTAGAGCTCCTGCATGATCCCGAGCAGCCCGATCTTTGGCCGCGGGCCGCCGGCACTGGGCGTCGTCGTCGCGCTCATGCCGGGCTCGCCTGCGCGAGCGGGGCCGTGGGCGTAGGCCGCCCTCCGGCGTCGAGGCGGATCTGCTTGAGCTCGTGCAGCAGTCCGAAGCGCTCACGTCCCAGCATGTCGTGTAGGGCGCGCCAGATCGCGTACACACGGTCGTACACAGAGCGGGACTCTGGATCTGGGCGATAGCTGTGCGCGGTCCCTGGCTCGGTGGCGGCGACGGCCGCGTCGATGCTCTCGAACACTCCCCCCGCGACCGCGGCAAACAGCGCCGCGCCGCGCGCGGGTACCTCGTTCGAAGCCGGCACCCGCACCTCGAGTCCAGAAGCATCGGCAAACAGCTGCATCAGCAGCGGGCTTGACTTGGCCACGCCCCCGCAGGCGACGATCTCGTGTAGCTCGATGCCGTGCTCGTCGAAGTTCTCGACGATGCGGCGGTTTCCGAACGCCAGGCCCTCCAGCAGAGCGCGGTAGATGTGCTCGCGCGTTGAGTGCAGCGTTAGGCCGCACATCACGCCGCTCAGATCAGCGTCCGCGAGCACCGTGCGGTTGCCGTTCCACCAATCCAGCGTGACAAGCCCGGTCGCGCCGGGCCGCAACTGGGCCGCCGCGCGTTCGAGCGAGCCGAAGCTCGAGTCGGGCAAAGCGAGCTCGCGCACAAACCACGCCAAGCTGTCTCCGACGGCTGCCTGTCCGGCTTCATAGCCGTAGCGACCCGGCAGGATCCCATCCTTCACCACGCCGGTGATGCCCGGCACGCGGATCTCTTCCGCAGAGACGACCATGTCGCAGATCGAGGTGCCGATTACCGAGACGAAGATGCCGGAGTCGGTCACGCCTGCGCCCGGCACCGAGACGAACGAATCCACATTTCCGACCGCCACCGAAGTGTCGGGCGTGAGCCCGAGCCGCGCGGCGAGCTCGGACCGGAGCGTGCCCGCCCGCGTGCCGAGCGAGACAAATGTGTTTCCGAGCTTCTCGTCGGGGTGGTCAAAACCCGGGTATGCAGCCGCGAAGTACGCGGCCGGCGGCAGCCCCGTCTCCGGCGACCAAAGCGCCTTGTAACCGGCCGTGCACTGCTGCCGGCATTCCCGCCCGGTCAAGTGCCAGACGATCCAGTCAGCGGCCTCGATGAAGCCGTGCGCGGCCTCGTAGCAGTCGCGGTCCTCGAGCCAGATCTCGATCAGCTTCGGGAAGTACCACTCGGAGGAGATACGACCGCCGTAGCGGTCAATGAACTCCTCGCCGCGCTCGAGCGCGACATCGGTCAGGCGGTCGGCGACCGGCTGGGCCGCGTGGTGTTTCCACAGCTTCGGCCACGCGTGACGGTGGGACCGCCAGCGGGGGATGGTGCACAGCGGGGTGCCGTCCTGCGCAACCGGCAGCACGGTGCAGGAGGTGAAGTCGATCCCCAGCCCGGCGACGGCTTCGGGCGCGACGCCGGAGTCCGAAAGGGCCGCAGCGGTGCTGCGCTGAAGCGCAAGCGTCCAGTCCTCTGGGTCCTGAAGGGCCCAGTCTGGTGGGAGCTGCTCGCCGGTGCCGGGCAACGTCGCGTCGAGCACCCCGTGGGGGTAAGGGGTGACGGCGACGGCGAGCTCCTCGCCGGTACGCGCGTTGAGCAGCAGCGCTCGCGCCGACTCGGTCCCGAAATCGACGCCGATCGCGTAGGTTGGCGCGCTCACCGCCAGGCGATCACGCGGCTGGGTCTGGCTCCTTGGGCGGCTGAACCGGCCCCTCAGACACTTGCTGCCCGTTGCCGTCCGCCATCGCCGCCTCCCTGGAGCGCCTGTACTCCTCGACCACGATCTCGTTCAGCTCCTCGATGGAGGTCTCGGAAGTCCCCTTGTCGAGCGCGATCACGCCGTCCTGAATCAGGTTGACGCGGTCGCACGCCTGGAAGACGTGCACGTAGTTGTGAAGGATCATGATGATTGCGACGCGGCCCTCTTTTTTAGGCGCGCAATCAGGTCGAGAATCATCGCCCCCTCTTTGGCGCCCATCGCCGCCAGCGGCTCGTCGAGCAGCAGGATGTCCGTCGACTGATCGCGGACCGCGCGCGCGACCGCGATCGCCTGGCGCTGGCCGCCGGAGAGGCGGGCCACCGGCTGCCCGAGACGCGAGATATTGATGCCGATCTCGTCGAGCGCTTCGCGCGCCTCGCGTTTCATCGGTGCGATTGGCCAAAAAGGGCAAGGGCTTCATGACGTGCTCGCGGCGGAGAAACAGGTTCTGGTAGACCGACAACTCGTCGATCAGCGCGAGGTCTTGGTAGACGGTGTCGACGCCCCCGGCGCGCCCTTCAAGCACGTTCTTGGGGGCGTATGACTCGCCCTTCAACCACATCGTTCCCGAGTCAGGCCGCTGAAAGCCGCAGATGATCTTCACCAGCGTGGATTTGCCCGCGCCGTTGTCGCCGAGCAGCCCGAGCACCTCCCCTTTGCGCAGGTGCAGGTTGATGTCGCGCAGGGCGATGATGGGACCGAAGCGTTTGGCTACGTGCTCGATCCGCAACACGTCGTCCGGGGCTGTCCTGGGCTCGACGACGCGCGGACCGGCGACCGCTGCGTCAGCCATGGCCGGACCCCGTGCGGATGCGCCGCACCAGCACGTAGAGGACCATCGCGATGATCACTGCGATGCCCAGGTAGAGGTACACGTAGTCGGCCGGCACGCTCTTGAGGTTTAGGCCGTCCTGGAGGATGCCCAGGAACAGCGCTCCGAGCAGCGCGCCGACCACAGTGCCTTCGCCGCCGGTCATCAGCGTCCCGCCGATGATCACCGCCGCGACCGCGTAGAGCAGGTTCTGGTTCGAGCCAGATGGATCTGGGGTCATGCTCGACGTACGGACCGCCTCGAGCACTCCCGCGAGGCCCGCCGTCATGGCGCACAGCATGAAGTTGCGCACGATCACCACGCGGGTCCGAATGCCGGCCTCGGCCGCCCCCAGGCGGTTGCCGCCGGTCGCGACCGTGTAGACGCCCCAGCGGGTGAACGACAGCACGATCTGCAGGATCACCACTAACACCACGGCCCAGATCAGCTCCGCGTAGGTGCCGCCGCCGAACACGGAGGCAAACGTGCTCGTGGTCGTGACCGAGGTACCCGGCGTCGAGATCTGTTGCGAGTGCGAAATGATCAGCGCTAGGCCGTCTAAGAAGAACAGCATCGCCAGCGTCACCACGAACGAGGGGATCCCCACGTAGGCGGTGAAGAAGCCGTTGACCGAGCCGAGCACGCCCGCGATCGCGAGCGCGAGGATCACACTCGGAACGAGCGGTATCCCGGCCGTGGTGAGCTTCCAGTAAACGAACGGGGTGATCAGGTAGAGCGCCCCGATCGAGAGGTCGATCTCGCCGAGGGTCATCACGAACACCTCGCCGGCGGCCATGATCGCCAGGAAACAAAAGTACGGCAGCAGGTTCTTGAAGTTGGTGCCGGTGAGGTAGCCGCTCACGGTTGCCGCGAAGTAGATGATCGCGACGATCGTGACGACGGTGATGCTGCCCTCGCGCAGCGCGAGCACCTTGCGCACGAGGTCGATGGCGACGTTTCCGGGGGTCCGCGCGGGCGTGCGCGGGCCCTCCGGAGTCGCCTCAGCTGGAGCTTTTCCTGCTGGCGCCTTGCCTGCTTCGACGGCCATTTCCGCAGCTCCTAGCTACCCAAATTCCTGCCCCGAGAGCTAGCTCTTCTGGACTCCCGCAGCGGTGCCGGTGCCTTCGTACCTGCTCTTGGTCGAGTTGTAGGGCTTGATCGAGTTCTTGTCGAGGAACTTCAAGCCCGTGTTGACGTCGGCGATCCCGGTCAGCCGGTCGGAGGCGTTGTACAGATAGAGCTGCAAGATCGGCAAGAAGCCCTGGAGGTAAGGCTGCTGGTCGATCGTGAAGTCGATTTCGCCCTTGGCCAGCAGGGCCTCGGTTATGGGCGTGAGGTCGTAGCCCCCGCCCTTCCAGCCCTTGGACCTGAGTCCCTGCTTCTGAATCGTCTGCGCGACTCCCTGCGTCGAGCCGGCATCTACGGCGAACATGCCCTTCGCACTCGAGTGGCTCGTGGCCCACGAGTTGATGACGGTCAACTCGCCGGGGACCGCGGCCCCGGTTGCGACGACCTTCGGCGTGATCGAGGGGTGGCTCTTGAGCGTGTCCCGCGCGCCGTCGATGCGGGGCTGAATGTTCGCTGCCCCGGGCGTCGCGATGAACAGCGCGATCTCCCCCGAGGGGACCAGCGCGGCGATGTGCTTTCCCATCTCCTGGCCGGAGAGGAAGAGGTCCTGGCCGATGTACGCCAGCCTCCCCGTCTGCGGCTCGTCGGCGTTGTAGGCGAGGAACGGAATGCCCTGGCCGAGCGCCGACTGCACGGGCTTGGTGAACGCGGTGGGGTGAATGAGAGAGGACGCGATCCCGTCTGCCTTCGAGGCGATCGCGCTGTTGATGGAGTTGACCATTTCGCTCACGTTGCTCGTCGCCGACCCGGTCCACGTGTAGGAGCAGCCGAGCAGCTTGCACGCATCCGACGCCGCGTACTGAGTCGGCGTGAAGAAGACGTTCGTGGTCACGTGATTGACCAACACGAAGTGGTACTTCTTGCTGGTCCCGAAGATCGATGACGACGCGCTGCCAGAAGCCGACGGGGTAGAGCTACCGCATGCCTCGAGGATGAGTGCGGCGATCCCCGCAGCACCTCCCGTCAGGGCAGTTCGTCGGGTGACCTGATGCCACTTCTTCTGCGGCGTGTCAGGTTGCTTACGTTCGTCCCACTCCAGACGCTCGACAGCGTCGCCAAGGATGTCGTGTTCAGACATCTCCTCTCCTTCCTCGTGCACCGGGGCCAGCGAAACCTAAATGGCCAAAGCCGCCGTGTCTAGTCAGGGTTAACGCCCGCTCAACCATGTTCCGAATTTCTTTTCGCTCTCCTGACGAGGGACGCCGCTCGCTGGCTGACAGGATCCCGTCGCTGGGGCATGGGCGCGCCGATGTTAACGATCACATCGGCGGACTTCAACGTTTTTTACCCGAACGGGAGGGGGCTGCGATTCCAGTGCTCGCCCGCACGATCAATTCGGGGCGCAACCCGGGGCTGGCCGCCACCGCCCCGCGGCCGTCGACCATCCGCAGCAACAACCGCACGCCGTGACTGCCCATCTGGTCGAAGTCCTGGCGCACTGTGGTCAACGGGGGCAAGAAGTACGGCGCTTCGGGGATATCGTCAAACCCGACGACGCTGACCTCGTCGGGGATGCGGCGGCGGTGTTCGTGCATGGCGCGCAGTACGCCGAGCGCCATCTGGTCGTTTGCGACGAAGACCGCGCTAACGCCCGGATCCGCGCTCAGGCGGCGGCCCAGGTCGTACCCCGCACGGGCGGTCCAGTCGCCGGTCAGTGGAGACGGCACTTCAGCGCCCGCTGACTCAAGCGACGCGCGCCAGCCATCCAAGCGTTGGCGGGATTCGAGAAAGTCGGGGGGCCCGGCTATGTGCCATACGGTTTTGTGGCCGAGGTCCAGGAGGTGCTGGGTCGCGTTCGCGGCCCCGAGGAACTGGTCGATCGCGACGACCGGCAAACCGCTGGCAGGGCCGGCTTCAACGGCCACCAGCGGCACGTCTCCGGGGGCGTGCAGCAGTGCCTCCGCCGCCTCGGCGTGGGGCGTGATCGCCAGGATTCCGTCGACTCCTCTGTGACAGAGCCGCTCCACGGCCTCGGCGACGGACGGACGGTCGAGCGCCTTGAGGCTGGCGATGATGATGAAGTAGCCAGCTTCGTGCGCGGCCCGCTCAATTCCGTACAACGTCGAGGCGGGACCGTACAGCGTGGTGTCGAAGCTGACCACGCCAAGTATGTTCGAGCGCCCCGTGGCCAGCGCTCGCGCGGCCGAGTTCGGCCGATAGCCGAGCTCGAGCATCGCCTCAAGCACCCGCTGCCGGGTCTGCGCTCGCACGTGTGGACTGCCATTGATCACGCGCGAGACGGTTTGGTGCGAGACGCCGGCAAGCCTCCCCACATCCGCCATTGCCGGGCGACGGCGCGACGCCAACGGCTCGGATGACCTCCGACGACGATCTGCGGGGAACTCTTCCTCCGCGCTCATACGTCACACCACTCTCTAGAGACTGACCGGTTGCGCCAGGGACGGCCGTTCGGGCTCGCGCATGTTATCGCTAACGTGCCGCATCTGCGGAAGATTTCCGCCACGCGCCACCGTTGATGTAGAACGGGACCTGCGCGCGGCGAACATGCGCCATCTGGCCTCGGCGACACCTAGGAGGAGCCATGAAAACGAGCCTCGGCATCTGGGCCTTCGGACCGATGATTACGCGCTTTGTCCCAGGCGGCTATCAGCCCGAGCACAACTACGACGCCGAGCCCGTCGCCGAGAAAGTCCACCGGGCCATCGACGGGCTCGGAGAGCTAATTGACGGCTACGAGTTTCACTATCCCAACGAGCTCTCCGAGGACAACTTGGACGAAGTCCAGGCGGCGCTCGGAGACCACGACGTCTACTGCATCGCGAGCGGCCTACACCTCGATCCACGGTTCGGTCGTGGCGGGCTCGTGAATCCGGACCGAGCCGTGCGTGGTGCGGCGCGAGAAGTATTGCGCCAAGCGGCCGAGTTCGCTGGCTCTCTGGGCGCGAACATGATCGTTTGGCCGGGCGGCGAGGGCTACAACTACCCGTTCCAGGCTCCATATGCGGATTCATGGGCGTGGCTGATCGAGGGAATCGGCGAGGCCGCGGAGATTTGCCGCAGTCGCGGGGTGACCTTGTTGCTCGAGCACAAAAACTCGGAGCCGGCGATGAAGATCCTGATGCGCAACATCGGCATGACCTTGCATGTGATTCACAAGCTGCGCTCGGAGGGCATCGACAACGTCAAGGTCAACATGGACTGGCAGCACCTGATCATGAACGGCGAGCATCTACCCGAGTACGCAGCGCTGCTCGCCGCCGAGGGTCTACTCGGACACCAGCACGCCAACTCCGGCTGGGGAACCTTCGACGACGACAACATGGTCGGCGCGACGGCGTTCATGGAGACGCTCGAGCTCGCCTTGCAGCTGCGGCGCAGCGGCTACGGCTCGCATGGCGAGCGACTGGGCTTCGACCTCTACCCGTACACGGAGGACCAGGTCGGGGCCGTGCGGCGCTCGGTGCTGCAATGGCGCTTTATCGACGAAGTCGCCTCGCGCATAGATGATGCTGCCTTGCGTGAGGTACAGCAACGCAGAGACGCCGTGAGGGCGTACGAGATCGTGTACGCGGCGCTCGGCGCGTGAGCCCCGGCCGACGCTAGAAGCGCGGGGCGGAGCGATGACCACGCTTGTGGGAATCGATCTCGGGACCTCCGCGGTGAAGGGGCTCGCGATTGACGAGCGTGGCGCAGTGCTGGCGCGCGCAGAGTCCTCTTATCCGCTCTCGACGCCACACGCGGGATGGGCAGAACAGGATCCCGAGGACTGGTGGCAGGCGACGAGCGAGGTGTTCCTTCAGTTACGCGCGCGCGCTGGCAGGCCAGATGGAATCGGCTTCTCTGGCCAGATGCACGGGCTGGTGGCGCTCGACACCCACGATCGCGTGCTGCGCCCCGCGATCCTCTGGAATGACCAGCGCACCGCGCGGGAGTGCGCGGAAATCGAGGACCGGATTGGCTTTCAACGGCTGATCGCGCTGACCGGAAATCGCGCCCTGCCCGGGTTCACCGCGCCGAAGCTGCTCTGGCTGCGCCGTAATGAACCAGAGACCTACGCCGCGCTCGCGAAGGTCATGTTGCCCAAGGACTACGTCCGCATGCGACTTTGCGGCGCGCATGTGACGGATGCCTCGGACGCCTCGGGAACTCTGCTGCTGGACGTGGCCGCGCGACGCTGGTCAGGCGAGGTACTAGACGCCCTGGAGCTTCCAGAGCGCTGGCTGCCGGAGGTCGCTGAGAGCCCGACTTCTGTCGGGCTCACAGATGAACGAATCCCCGTCGCGGCCGGTGCCGGCGACCAGGCGGCGGGAGCGCTCGGGGTGGGCGTCGATCGCCCAGGGCCGGTCTCTGTCGTGCTCGGAACCTCCGGAGTCGTGTTCTCGGCCCTCGCAGCGTTTGCGGCTGATGCGCAGGGCAGAGTCCACGCTTTTTGCCACGCCGTTCCAGACACGTGGCACGCGATGGGAGTGATGCTCTCGGCGGCCGGGGCGCTGCGCTGGTTGCAGACCGCGGCGGCTCCTGAACTGAGCTACGACGCCATGCTGACCGAGGCGGCCACGTGGCCGGCGGGCACCGAAAAGCTTCTGTTCCTTCCCTACCTTGCGGGCGAGCGGACCCCGTATGCCGACCCGGACGCACGCGGCGCGTTCGCGGGGCTGAGCGTGCGCCACGACCGTGGCGCTCTCGTTCGCGCCGTGCTGGAGGGTGTTGCTTTCGGCCTCCGCGATTCGCTTGACCTGGTCGCGGCTCTCGCCGGACCCGTCTCTGAGGGGCGAGTCTCCGGCGGTGGCGCCCGCAGCGAGTTGTGGCTCCAGATCGTGGCGTCGGTACTCGAGCTGCCGCTGCAGCGGGTCGGCGTCGACGAGGGGGCCGCGTACGGCGCGGCCATCCTCGGCGGAGTGGCAGCCAGTGTGTGGTCAGATGTCCGAGAGGGCGTCGCGGCGACCGTCCAGGTGACCGAGACCGTGGAACCGGTCACCGCTTGGGTCGACACCTACCAAGCCGAGCGTCAGCGCTATCGCGCGCTGTATCCGGCGCTCAAGAGCGTCCGCGCCTCAAGCTGACGCTGAGTCGGTTCGGTCTTGCCCTACCTGACAAAGCGCCCGGCACGCATGAATCATTGCGTTCTGGCTGCATGCAACGGTTTTTGCTGCTAGTCTGCCGCCGCCGACATACCAGCCGAGTCGTCGACCATCCGTGGTCGACGAGCGGGGGACCCAACTGCGATTCGCCGGATCGCTTGGGGCGAAGCGCCGCACTCTGCGGCGTAGCGCACTGCGCTAGCCCGTCAGCTAACTCCGCAGGCTTTCAGTCCGTTGAAGGGAGAGTCGTGGATATAGCCCGTGATCTTGGCCAGCCCGAGCTTTGGCAGGAATCGCTCGAGCGCTCACTCGCTCGCCGTGGTCGACCGAAGCGCTCGTCGGTCGAACTTTTCAAATTGCATCCAGAGCGTGACCTGACGCGCGAAGACGTCCTCAGCGAGTCGACGCAGTTCTCGCAGCTCCGCCGCAGAGTCGCGGAGCACCCGCTCACACCCCGGCCGACCGTTGCGGTTGGTGGCGCATCCGCGCTCGCCCTGCTAGCGGCCACCACGCTGCCCGGTCTCCTCGGTGGCCGGAGTGGTTCCCGTCGCGAACGCATCAGCTACACGGCCAACCGGGATCGAGTGAAGTCGTCCTCGGGCACCGTCGTCGATAGCCCTCTCAAGCCGCGTCCCCTCCCCGTCTCGAATCACGCAGTCAAGTCGACGTCGGGGAGGCGAAACGAGCAAGCTGACGCCGTACGAGACCACGGTCGCGGCGGTACGTCAGGTCCAGCAGCGGCTCGGCGTGAGCGCCGACGGTGCGTTCGGTCCGCTCACGCTGGGAGCCGTCAAGGCCTTCCAAGCGAGCCACCACCTGGTTGTCGACGGCATCGTCGGACCGGCCACACGTGCCGCGCTCGGGGTGTCCGCGGGCCCGATCCTGCGCGCCGACGCGGCGCTGTTGCCGGTGACCCATCCCACCACCCACGCAACCAAGCCCGTACAGCGACCGGTTCACCGGACCGTGCAAAGTCAGCCCGCTCACGCGCCGATGTCGATCAGCGCGAGCATCAGGCAGATGCAGCAGCGCCTGGGTATAGCCGTGGACGGTCAGTTCGGGCCAGCCACGTTGCGGGCCGTCAAGGCTTTTCAGGCAAGCCATCACCTCGTCTCGGACGGGATCGTCGGACCGGCGACCCGCGCAGCCCTGGGGCTGCCCCCCGGCCCCGTGCTGCGGGCCGACCCCTCGCTGATGCCGCGGCCCAGCACGACGACGCACACGACAACGCAGACTCACACGACGACGAGCACCCCGACGTCCAGCACGACGACCTCGGGCGGTCTCCCTTCCGCCGTCCAGGCAATGATCGCCGCCGGCAACCAGATCGCCACGCGGCCATACGTGTATGGCGGGGGTCACGCGTCATTCACCTCATACGGCTATGACTGCTCGGGTTCGGTGTCCTACGTCCTCCATGCCGCCGGCTTGCTGAGCGCGCCGGAGGACTCCTCCGCCTTGGAGGGCTTCGGCCTCCCGGGCCCCGGCCGCTGGGTGACGATTTACGCCAACGCCGGCCATGCATGGATGGTGATCGACGGCCGCCGCTTCGACACCGCCGCGATGTATGCCACCGGGTCGCGGTGGAGCTCGACGATGGCATCTACCGCCGGGTTCGTCGTTCGCCATCCGGCCGGCCTCTGACGCCGCTCGTGGATCGCTGGCCCTCACCACAGCCGGCGATCCCGGGTCGGGTCCCCCAAGACCGTCGGCGCGCTTCGCGCCGGCGGTCTGAGGGCGCATTGGCGGCCGTTGGAGGTGGCCGGGAACCGACCTCAGGCGCCCCCATGCCGCGCTATGATCTCGGCCTCTTGGGGGCCGGTTGGCGCAGTCGCGCGCGGGCTACTAGGCACTCGACAATCGACTGGAGGAAGGGACGATGTTGAACAGATTGATGCAGGCGATAGTCACCCGCTCCGGCGCTGCCGCTCTCGCTTGCGCGAGCCTAGTAATCGCGGGAGCCACGGCCGCTGCGGCAACCGCCAGCAGCTCGGCGTCAGCCTGCTCGTCTCCCTCCACGGCCGGGAACTTCCAGACCGCAAAGTTTCATCCGCCCCACGTCCACATATGCACGCGCAAGGCGCACGAGGCGCCCGGGATGATCTTCCTCGCCCCGTTCCATAACGGCAGCGGCACCCACCCTAAGCCGATGGTGGGCCAGCCCGGCGCGGAATTGCTCGATCAGGGCGGCAACACGATCTGGTTTCACCCGGCTGCCAAGGGCCAGCTGATCGAGGACTTCCAGACCCAGACGCTCAAGGGTCAGCCGGTCCTGACCTTCTGGTCGGGCAAGATCGCGATTCCACCCGCAAATACGACTCTGCCCCCCGGCGCGCCCACCCAGGGTTCCTACTCCATCTACAGCAACCACTACCAGCTGATCAAGACGATCAAGGCCCAAGGCAAAGGCTGGATCACAGACTTCCACGACCTCGTGATCACCCACCCCACGACGAAGTACTCGCAGGGCACGGCGTTGTTCCTCGCGGCGAAGAAGCTGGGTGGTTTAGAGGACCAGGAGATCCAAGAGGTGAACCTGGCCAACGGTCACCTCGTGTGGACCTGGGACGTCCACAAGTTCATCGGCGCCCACACCTCGCATGTCAAGCCGCCGTCGCACGGCGTCTGGGATCCCTACCACGCCAACTCGCTTGACATTCGTCCGGCCGGCGGGCTGCCCGATGGCAATGTGCTGCTCTCGCTGCGCAACACCTTCGGCATCTACGAGATCAACCACGCCAACAACAAGATTGTCTGGAAGCTCATCAACGGCAAGGGCAGCACTTACAAGCTCTCAAAGAACGCCAAATTCTCCTGGCAGCACGACGTCCATTACCACGGTAAGAACCAGATCAGCATCTTCGACGACGCGTGCTGCAACCTGCAGCCGTTCGGCGGACACGCAGGTCCTGCGCGGGGACTCTTGGTGACGCTCAAGGGCAAGTCGGCGACGATGTCTCGCCAGTATCACCACGCCAACACCAGCCTGATCTTGACGCTGGGAAGCTTCCGCGTCCTCGGGGATGGTCATGCGTTCATAGGCTGGGGCCAGTCGCCGTATTACTCCGAGTACACGGCCAAGAACTCGCTGATCTACGACGCGGCCCTGCCCTCGTCCGACATGACCTACCGAGCGCTGAAGGCGCCCTGGGTCGGCCTGCCGGGCACGAAGGCGATCGGCGTCGCTGTCAGGAAGGTGAAGGGCAAGCCAGTCGTGTACGCCTCGTGGAATGGCGCCACTAAGGTCGCGAAGTGGAGGGTGTTGGCCGGCAAGAAGGCTGGAAGCGTGACGAAGGCCGCTGGCACCGGGAAAAAGAGCAGCTTCGAGACGTTCATCCACGTGAGCAACTCGGGCCCGTATTACAAGGTCCAGGCGCTCGATTCCCACGGGCACGTCCTGGGCACCTCGAAAGTGGTCAAGCTCTAACAGGGCCAAGCCTGTAAACGACTAAAGGAAGAGCTGTCATGAAGGTGATCGGAGCCGGTCTCCCGCGCACGGGCACGCTGTCGCAGAAGGTTGCCCTGGAGGCGCTTGGGTTCGACCCCTGTTACCACATGGTCAACCTTTTCCAGAACCTCGACGTCGTGGCGCAGTGGCGCCAAGCGCTCGACGGTGATGGTCCATGGGACCAGCTCTTCGACGGCTTTCAGGCTATGGTCGACTGGCCGGGTTCGTTTTTCTGGCGGGAGCTGATCGACGTCTATCCCGATGCCAAGGTCGTCCTCAGCACGCGCGAAGGCTCGTCTTGGTCGCGCAGTATGCGGTCCACCATCTGGGGGAACCACTTCGGCGACATCCTGCTGCGTCACCTTTCGGACGCGAGGTGTGTGGTCGATCCGAAATGGCGCGCCTACGTCAACATGATGGACGTGATGTGGCAACGCCTGGGTCTGGCCGGAGGCGACGTCACAGAGGAGCAGATGATCGCGGGCATGGAGCGCTACCACGAGGAGGTTAAGCAGGCGGTGCCTGCCGATCGCTTACTGGTGTGGTCGGTCACCGAGGGCTGGGAACCGCTCGCTGACTTTCTTGGCATGCCGGTGCCCGAAGCGCCCTTCCCACACCTCAACGACAGCAAGATCTTCGCCGAGCGCGTGGTCGAAGGATCACTTCACGCCCTAGAGCAGTGGCGCGCCGAAACGGACGACCTCACTGAGGCCGCGACGAGCTCGCCCGGCCGGGAGCTGGCTAGCGGGCTCATGTCGGCCGCCTGAGAAGCGCCGCCGGCGCCAAGCGACGGCCAGGGCGCGCCGGGTCTGAGGATGCGCAGCAAAAAGGGCTCCCCGCCGTCGCCCTGTGGCGAAAGCGAGGAGCCCAAAAGTAGGACGTCTCTAGACCAGACCTAGGGCTAGTAGCCGCAGTACGGCGGGCAGCCCTTGCTCTTGTGCGAGGTGGTGTGGGTCTGCGGAGGCGGCGAGCTCGGTGGCGGTGAGCTCGACGGTGGCGGCGAGCTCGAGGGCGGCGGCGAGCTCGACGGAGTTGTCGTCGGCGCCGGCGCTGCGGGAGCCGCGGTCGTCGTCGGTGCTGGCGCACTCTGCGTGGTCACGGCAGCCGTCTTCGGCGCGGACTTGTGCGTCGCCTTCTTGTGTGTCGTCTTCTTCTTGTGTGTCGTCGTCTGCTTCTGGGTGGTCGTAGCCGGCGTTGTTTGCGCCGCCTTGGTCGAATGCGTATTCGTGCTGGACGACCCCCCGCAAGCGGCGAGCGCTACAGCAGCGACGATCGTCGTAGCAAGTGTTCGCTTCATACGGGCCCCCTTGGGTAGCTCGAGGACGTTCGCTCCGCAGGCCATGTTAGCGGAGATCCGGCGGCCCACTTTGACGGGCGCTATCTACTGTTTATGTCATAGATCGCTACTCTCCGTCGGACCGCCTGGGGCCGGGGAGCGCACCGCCGAGGCGGCCGTCAAGATGCACGCGATCTTGCAGAGAGAGCGATCCGTGGGAGCGCAGGGCGTCTTGCCGAAGTCCAAGCCCTAATGACCACGAACCAGCGAAAGGGAGCCAATGCACCGGCGCGATGACGTTGCAGAGCGGCAGGGTGAACCTGACGGCGATGTAGCCCCGCTCGACAGCGTCGCTGAGACCGGCGGAGTGGTGCCCAACGCGGTCGTTGCAGGCGACAGCATGGACGCGGCCCTTGAGGCGCCCGCTCGGCGCAGGACGCCGCGGCTGTCGGTTGGCCGTCGGGGCTTCGGGTCGCGCGAGGCATGGCTGCTCGCGGTTTGCTGCGTCGCGCAGTTCATGGTGATTCTCGACCTGAGCATCGTCAACGTGGCGCTGCCCTCGATCCAAGACGATCTCGGGTTCTCACCCGCGGAGCTCCAGTGGGTCGTCGACGCCTACGCGATCTTGTTCGCCGGATTCCTGATGCTGGGAGGTCGCGCCGCCGATCGCCTGGGTCAGCGGCGGGTGTTCGTCTTCGCGCTGCTGCTCTTCTCGACGGCTTCGCTGTTGGGCGGAACCGCGCCCACAAAAGAAGTCTTAATCGCAGCACGCGGGATCCAAGGACTCAGCTGCGCGTTCATGGCGGCGTCTTCGCTGGCGATCATCACCTCGTCCTTCCCGCCCGGTCCAAAACTGCATCGCGCGATCGCGCTATGGGCAGCCATGAACGGTGCCGGCGGTGCGGCCGGGACCCTCCTCGGCGGTGTCATCACCCAAGAGCTCACCTGGCGCTGGGTGCTTTTGATCAACCCGCCGATTGGAATTGCCGCCGCCTTCGTGGGCTGGAGGCTCGTCGCCGATATCCGGCGGCGCAAGCAGGGCACCTTCGATATTGCCGGAGCGCTCACGCTGACGATCGGTCAGATCGTGCTCGTCTACGGCGTCGTGGAGGCGGGGTTGCGGGGTTGGTATGACCCGTTGGCGCTCGGCCCGATGCTGGGCGGCTTTGCGCTGCTCATGCTCTTCAACGTGATCGAGGTTCGAATTGCCAAAGAGCCACTAATCCCGTTCAAGGAGTTCACGCGGCCCCTGGCCACGGCTAACGGCATTGTGATCCTGTTCAGCGCTGCGCTGTTCCCGATGTGGTACCTGAGTTCGCTGTACCTGCAGCAGGTACTGGGGCTCTCTCCGTTACACGCCGGCCTGGCTTTCCTGCCCATGGCGGTCGTGATCATGGCGGCCGCGTCCCAGGCCGGGCGACTCGCGACGCGCTTTGGCCTGCGGGCGGTGCTGTGTAGCGGACTGTTGATGATGACGGCTGGCCTCTTGCTGTTTTCGAAGATCGCCTCGAGCGGCAGCTCGATCATTTACGTGATCATTCCCGGCTGCCTCACGGCCGCAGGTATCGCGCTCTCGATCGTGCCTTCCACGATCCTCGCCACGCAGGGCGTGAAGCAGGGTCAAGCCGGCCTCGCGTCCGGTGTCGTAAATACGTCCCGGCAAGCCGGCGGCGGCTTGGGCATCGCGATCTTGATCACGCTCGCGACGACGATCTCGACCACCCAGATCGGCCATGGTCATGACGTACCGCAGTCCCTAACCAATGGCTTTAGCGTCGGGTACCTGATCGGCGCCGGCCTTGCGGCGGCCGCCGCCCTGATCGCCTTCCTCTTCGTCGAGAGACCGGGGCCCAGCCTCGGCCCGGCGGTGCGCCGGCTGCCGATCGTGGCTGCCGTGGCAGTGGTGATCGGCGGCTTCGTGGCGGTCGATTTCGCGCTCGGCGGCTCCCACGGTCCTCCGCTCGGTGCATATCAGCGCCAGGGCGCCTACACGTTTGTGTCAGAGCCGCACCTCCATCCACCAATTGTGCGGTCGGATGTGACGCCGGTCCACCCGTTCAAGGAGTTAGCCCGTGGCTACATCTTCCTCGGCAACTTCTTTGACATCGCCTACCCGCCGATGGTGGGGCAAAGCGGCCCGCTGATTCTCAACAACCGGCTGCAGCCGGTGTGGTTCCACGCAGTTCCCCAAAAGGAAGTCGCCTCGGGGCTCACCCCGCAGACCTACCACGGCAAGCCGGCTCTCTCGTGGTGGCAGGGCAGGCTGACGCAGACCGGCGAGACGCTCAGCGGTGAAGACGTGATCGTCAACCAGCATTACCAGCGGATCGCGACGCTTCGCGGTCAAAATGGCTGGGTCCCGACCGTCCAGGAAGCTGTCATCCAGGGCGACAGCGCCTGGATCACCGTCAATAAGAACCTCCCTCGGAACCTGTCTCCGGTCGGCGGGGCCTACAACGGCGCCTATATCGACTCGGGCGTGCAGGAGTACAACATCAAGACCGGCAAACTGCTTTACACGTGGGATGCGGTCAAGCACATCCCGCTGGGAGACTCCTGGGCATCACTGCCCACCAATGGTTTCCCGTGGGACACCTACCACATCAACTCGATCCAGCTGCTCGGGCACGGGCAGATGCTGGTTTCGATGCGCGATACGTGGGCCATCTACCTGGTCGATACCAAGACAGGAAAGATCATCTGGACGCTGGGTGGCAAGCACTCCAGTTTCAAGTTGGGACCGAAGGCATTTTTCTCGTGGCAGCACGACGTGAGGGCGTACCCCGGTACGCCGCTGATCTCGATGTTTGACGATCACTGCTGCCAGGAGACGGGCGGCGGCACCTACGTCTCACCAACCGCACCCTCGCGCGGACTCGTACTGAAGATCAACACCAACACTCACTCCGCGTCGTTCGTTAGCCAGTTCACCCATGGCGCGAATTTCGATTCCCAGTACATGGGCAATCTCCAGCCACTTCCTGGTGGACGCGAGTTCGTAGGCTGGGGGTCGGTGCAGAACTTCACCGAGTACACGGCCTCAGGTCAGCAGATCCTTGACGCGTACTTACCCTTCCCCGACATCAGCTACAGGGCGGTCGTTTCGCGCTGGGTTGGGAAGCCGCTCTATCCGCCGTCGGGGGCGGCCCGCTCGAGCGGCGGCAAGACGACCGTTTACGCAAGCTGGAACGGCGCCACTGGAGTCACTTCATGGCGGGTGCTCAGTGGCGGCAAGGCCGTCGCTAACGCTCCGAAGCATGGGTTCGAGACGCCGATCAGCGTGCCCGCGAGTGACCACAGTTTCAGCCTCGAGGCGCTCGATTCGCATGGTCACGTGCTCGGCACCTCTAGGCTTTTCACGGCGCACTGACGTTCTCGCAGCCGATGTCCTCTTCCTCGCTTCCATCGCCTTCGTCCTCGCGACCCGTTACTAAGGCCACTGACGGCGACGGACGTGCCGAGCGCGTCCGCCTCACCCACCTGCAGCGGCTCGAGGCCGAGAGCATCTACATCATGCGCGAGGTCGCCGCGCAGGCGGAAAACCCAGTGATGCTCTATTCGATCGGCAAGGACAGCTCGGTGATGCTGCATCTGGCGCTGAAAGCCTTTTATCCGGGCAAGCCGCCGTTCCCCTTCCTGCACGTCGACACGACCTGGAAGTTCCGCGACATGTACACGTTTCGCGACGCGGCCGCACGCGAGCATGGGCTCGAGTTGTTTGTGCACATCAACCAGGAGGGCGTCGCGCAAGGGATCAACCCCTTCACGCACGGCTCCGCGGTCCACACCGACGTGATGAAGACCCAGGCGCTCAAGCAGGCGCTTGACCAGTACGGCTTCGACGCGGCCTTCGGTGGTGCGCGGCGAGACGAGGAGCGCTCGCGCGCCAAGGAGCGCGTTTTCTCCTTTCGCTCGGCTCAGCACCGCTGGGATCCAAAAA
The DNA here is from genome assembly GCA_963767295.1 of uncultured Solirubrobacterales bacterium. Lineage (GTDB taxonomy): Bacteria > Actinomycetota > Thermoleophilia > Solirubrobacterales > Solirubrobacteraceae > Palsa-465. The sequence goes on along the minus strand of CAVYDI010000003.1, from coordinate 1,448,989 downwards.
ACCAGCGCCCAGAGCTGTGGCAGCTCTACAACGCCCGCAAGCAGAAGGGCGAATCGATCCGCGTGTTTCCGCTTTCGAACTGGACCGAGCGCGACGTTTGGGAGTACATCTATCTAGAGCAGATTCCGATCGTGCCGCTCTATCTCGCCAGGGAAAGGCCGGTCGTGGAGCGCGATGGAACGCTGATCATGGTCGACGACGATCGCATGCCGCTCAATGATGGAGAGCGTCCGATGATGAAGAGCGTCCGCTTCCGGACGCTGGGTTGCTATCCGCTTACCGGCGCGATCGAGAGTGATGCCGACACGCTCGAGAAGGTCGTGACCGAAATGCTCCTCGCGCGTACCTCCGAGCGCGTGGGCCGGGTGATCGACCACGATCAGGATGCTTCGATGGAGAAGAAGAAGCAGGAGGGCTATTTCTGATGGCCGTCGCCGACGCCGCGGCCGAAGAGCTAGCCGCCTTTATTAAGGCTGACAGCGACGCCGGCCTGTTGCGCTTCATCACGTGTGGGAGCGTCGACGACGGAAAGAGCACGCTGATTGGACGCCTGTTGTATGAGGCGGGGCTGCTGTTCGAGGACCAGCAGGAAAGGCTTGAATCGGACTCGAGGCGGATAGGGACGCAAGGAGGCGAGCTCGACTTCGCCTTGCTGCTCGACGGTCTCGCGGCTGAGCGCGAGCAGGGGATCACAATCGACGTCGCCTATCGCTACTTCCAGACCAAGCAGCGAAAGTTCATCGTCGCCGACTGCCCGGGCCACGAGCAGTACACCCGCAATATGGTCACCGGCGCATCCACCGCCGATTGCGCTGTCCTGCTCCTCGACGCCCGCAAGGGCACCCTCACGCAGACGCGCCGGCACACGTACATCGTTTCGCTGCTCGGCGTCCGTCACGTGGCGATGGTGATCAACAAACTCGACCTGGTCGATTACTCGCACAGCCGCTTTCAGGAGCTCGAGGCCGAATGTCAGGAGCTCACGGCCCAGCTGGGACTGAGTGACGTCACCTGCATCCCGGTTGCCGCCCTGCACGGCGACAATGTGGTGTCGCGGAGCGCACGGACGCCGTGGTACGACGGGCCTACTTTGCTCGAATACCTGGAGACCGTCGAGATCGACGAGCGCCGCCTGCAGACTGGCCCGTTCCGTCTCCCGGTGCAGTGGGTCAGCCGGCCCGACGCGAGCTTCCGGGGCTTCTCCGGCATGATCGCCGGCGGCACGGTCTCGCCTGGTGACCGCATCATCGCGCTGCCTTCGCGCCGCGAAAGTGAGGTCGCCCGCGTGGTCACCTACGACGGTGATCTGGACCGCTCAGTGGCGGGGCAATCTGTGACGCTCACCCTGACCGACGAGATCGACATCAGCCGCGGTGAGGTAATCGCGAGCGTCAAGGAGCCGCCGGGTGTCGGCGAGCAGTTCGAGGCCACGATCGTGTGGATGGCCGAGCAGCCGATGCTGCGCGGGCGCAATTACCTGATGCGAGTGGGCACGAGCGTCGCCGGCGCAACAATCGCACCGCTGAAATACAAGGTTGACGTCAATTCCTTAAAGCACATCGCTGCCGAGAAGCTTGAGCTCAACGAAATCGGCGTGTGTGAGCTCGAGCTGGACCGAGCGATCCCGTTCGATCCCTACCGAGAGAACCGCGAGATGGGCGGGTTCGTGCTAATCGACCGGATCTCGAGCCAGACGGTTGGAGCGGGAATGCTCAACTTCGAGCTGCGCCGCTCCGACAATGTCCAATGGCAGACGATGGACATTGACAAGGCCGCGCACGTACGGTTAAAGGGTCACCGCCCCTGCGTGTTGTGGATGACCGGCCTATCCGGAGCAGGTAAGTCGACGATTGCCAACTTGCTCGAACGCAAGCTCCACACGCTCGGTTGCCATACCTATCTGCTCGACGGCGACAACGTCCGCCACGGCTTGAATAAGGACCTTGGCTTCACCGACGCCGACCGCGTCGAGAACATCCGCCGCGTCGCGGAGGTCTCGAAGCTGATGGTGGATGCGGGGCTGATCGTGATCACCTCCTTCATTTCGCCTTTCCGCTCCGAGCGTCGCATGGCGCGGGGGCTGCTCGAAGAGGGCGAATTCATCGAGGTGTTCATTGACGCTCCGCTGCGCGTCGCCGAGGCTCGTGATCCCAAGCGTCTTTACGCAAAAGCCCGCCGAGGAGAGATTCGCAACTTCACCGGGATCGACTCCCCCTACGAGGCGCCAGAAGCCCCCGAAATCCACGTCGACACCACGGCGACGAGCGCCGAGCACGCGGCCGAAGGACTGGTCGCCGAGTTGCGTCGGCGGCGAATCCTGCCCCCACACTGATCGTGTCCGGTGAAGCGGTGATCGTCGCGTCCGGCGAGGGCGCGCGGGTGAGGGACGACGCGCTCGAGGAGCTCGCGAGGATCGTCCGCGCTGCCGGCGAGGCGGTGCTCGAGGTCTACTCGGGTGCGTTCAACGTCGATTCCAAAGCGGACGGCTCCCCCGTTACCGAGGCCGACAAGCGCTCAGAGGAGATGCTGATCGAAGGCTTGCTCAAGCTGGCCCCGGGAATCCCGATCATCGCCGAGGAAAGCGCAGGCTCGGCACTTGACGGTCCTGCCGCAAAGGTGTTCTGGCTCGTCGACCCGCTCGACGGGACAAAGGAGTTCATCAATCGCAACGGGGAGTTCACCGTAAACGTGGCGCTCGTCGACGACGGCACGCCCGTACTCGGCCTGGTGCTCGCGCCGGCACTTTCCAGACTCTATATGGCCGCGCCCGGGGCGCTACCCGCGATTGAGGACGATGAGGGCCGTAGGGAAATCGGCGCTCGTGCGATCCCGGCCGAAGGCGCGACCATCGTCTCGAGCCGCTCTCACGGCGACGCGGACGCGTTGGCCAGGTTCACCGCCGGACGCAAGATCGCGGCCTCGATCACGGCCGGATCTTCGTTGAAGTTCTGCGTGGTGGCGGCCGGAGAAGCCGACATTTACCCGCGCTTCGGTCGCACGATGGAGTGGGACACCGCGGCCGGACACGCGGTCTTGCTGGCAGCGGGAGGGCGGGTGCAAGAGCTGTCCGGGCAGCCCCTCTCATACGGCAAGCCAGGCTTCGAGAACCCACATTTCGTCGCCTACGGCTTGGAGGCAAACGCGGACTGAGGCAGCTCTAGCGCGCCTCCGAGACGGCCTCCCTTATCAGCGCAACCGTCAGCGACGGCTCGTCGAGATAGACCGCGTGCCCGCTGTGGCGAGCAATAACCATTCGGCTGTTCGTCGAAAGACGCAGCCACATTCTCTGGCCCTCGACCCAGATTGCCTCCAGCCGCTTCGCGTAATTCGGCACGACGTCGAAGATGGGACGGCCATGTCGCACCACCGTCAGTGGGACGTTCCCGATCGGGGCGATCCGGACAGGTTTCAGCACCAATAGCTCCGGGTTATCCCCGGAGCTGATCTCCGCGTTCGCCGTCCGCGTCTCACCGGAGATTCCACCGGCGCCAGGAGGTATCAGTTTCTCCACCTCGCTTCCGAAGCCGACCGGTGTCGCGTCGAGCAAGACCACCGCTTTTACCTGATGCTCGCGCCGGTATTGCGAGGCGTACTCGGCGGCGATGGTCCCGCCGACGGAATGGCCGACCAAGATGACCCCGTGGGCTGAAAGGTGAAGGGCGAAGAGGAGGTCGCGCAGGAGCCTGGCGCTGTCGACAAGTGTTTGCTTACGCTTGGGCTTAGGACTGACGCCTTCTCCTGGCCGATCGTATGAGCAGACCCTGGTCACACTGCTCAACCGCTTCTGGATGGATGCAAACGTCGTCAGCGGCGCCGTCAGCCCGGGAAGCAGGATTACCGTCGGCGACGAGCCGCCCCGGGCGGTGCCCGCGCACTTGACCATCAAGGAGTAACCATCGACGCGGACGGCTTTGGGAGAGCCGGCGGCGTGGGAACGGGACGAGTGCGATGTGGAACCACACCCGGCCAGCAAGTAGGCCACAACCAGGGCGCAAGTCCCAGGCCTGATGATGCGACAGCGACCGAAAGCGGACCTGGCCACTCGCGAAAGGTAAGCATTCGTGCGGCTCGCGGCACGAACCCTCGCACAAGAGCGCAACTGCGCTTATGGCGGCGAGGGCTCAATGCTGGCTGAGCGGAACTCGCACATCCCGGAAGGAATTGGCGCTCGGCGTCACAAGCGGCGCGTGTTGCGTCCAGATCCCAAAATAGTTCTTGCTGATGCGGTTGCCAGAAACCTGGACCTGAGAAATTCTGGTGAATGCGCTCCACACGAGAATGCCTGCCGTGTGGTGAATCCCGGCGTCATCGTCTCCAGGTCCGCCCTTCATGCCCCCGACGGCGTTGAGGCCGATCACGTTGTTCACGATGACGTTGCCGCTGAGGTTCTGGTGTGGGTCGTGACTGTGCAGCGTGACCCCGGGCAGGCCGTTGCCGTCGACCGTGTTGTCGATGATTTGGTTGCCGTACGCCGCTCCACCGGTGAAGGCGGCGGCCACCAGAATCCCCGATCCGGGCACACGCGTTCCGTTGCGGTTAGCGATGTTGGCCCTGATCGTGTTGTCGTAGACGCCGCCTGCCTGCGGCCGCAGCTGATCGTCACGTGTCACAGCACGCTGGCTGTGGCTGGCGAGCGTAATTCCGCAGTCATAGACGTTGGCTATGACACGGTTGCCAGTGATCAAATTGTGAGACGCAGGCCCTGACTCATCAGTGAGGTAGATGCCCCCGGTGTTGCCCGTCACGTAGTTCTTGACGACACGCGAATTGGAGGTCGAGGCGAGGTGGATGGCCTCGCCGCATCCCCCTTGCCGCAGATCTCCCAGTACGACGACTGGCGGGTGATCATGCGCCTTGCACTCGCCGATGAAGTGCGGGGCAAAGTACGCGCGGTCGTTGTCTCTCACGACGTTATCGGCGATTGTTACCCGCTCGGTGCTGAGAGCGAGGATGCCCTCGTAGCTGGCGTTCTCGACGACCAGGCCGCGCACCACTGACCCGGCGGCCCTGGTCCCGCGGATCAAAATGCCCTGGCCATGCCCGCCGGCGTCCACGATCGGCGAGTGTGAGCCGCTGATTGTCAGCCGCTTGGTGAGGCTCACCCCCTCGCGATAGGAGCCGCGCGCGACGTCGATCTCTTGGCCGGGATGCGCGACCGCCACCGCACGATTGATCGAGCGACATGGACGAGCTTGGCTGCAGCGGCTCCGGTCTGACCCACGGGGCGAGACATACAAGTGTCCAGAGCCACGACTCGATCCCGATGTGGCAACGACAACCACCCAAATCAGGCCGCCAAGCGCGATCAACCCCGCGATCGTGCCCAGCATCAGTCGCCAGCGAAGCTTCCCAGATGACACAGCGTCGGCCCCCGACTCCGAAGTAGTTAGCGGGGGCCAGTCTAATCGCCCAGTTACGCTGGCAAGGGGCCCAGCCGGCGGCTAGCCCACAGCCTCCCGCACCGCCCCCGTCAGCTGCTCCACGTCTTCCTCGGTCGTGTCCCACGCGCACATGAACCGCACCTCGTCCAGCTTCTCGTCCCAGACGTAGAAGTCGAACTGTTCCTGCAACCGCGGCATCGCCTTTGATGGCAGAACCGCGAAAACAGCATTCGCCTGCACCGGTCGAGTGACCTTCACGTCGGGCATCTCGCCCAAGCTGGCCGACAGCCGCGCCGCCATCTCGTTTGCATTGGACGCCAGCGACCGCCAAAGGTCATCTCGCAGTAGAGCCTCGAACTGAGCGGCGAGGAAGCGCATCTTCGACGCTAACTGAAGCGACTGCTTGCGAAGGTAGGGGAACCCATCGGCCAGCTCGCCGCGGGCGAACACGACCGCTTCGGCTCCCATCAGTCCGCACTTTGTGCCTCCGAAGGACAGCACGTCGACGCCGAGCTCCGTGCTCGCTTGCGCGAGCGTGGCTCCGAGCGCCGCGGCCGCGTTGCACAGACGAGCGCCGTCCATGTGCAGCAACAGGCCGCGTTCGTGGACGAGCTCCGCGATCGCCGCCACGTCCTGCGGCCTGTAGACGCTGCCGAGCTCCGTGCTCTGCGAGATCGAGACAACGCGCGGCTGTACGGCATGCTCGTCGCCGAGGCGAATAATCAGCCCGTCGATCTGCTCCGGCGTCAGCTTCCCATCATCGCTGGCGGCGGTCAGCAGCTTGACCCCCGCGACCGCCTCGGGTGCCCCGGCCTCATCGACGTTCAGGTGTGCGCTCGCAGCGCAGATCGCGGCCTCCCAGGGCCGACAGCACGCCCGCAGCGAGAGCACGTTGGCGGCGGTGCCGCCCCACACGAGAAACGGGTGTGTCCGCGCTCCGAACGCAGCGCGCAGCAGCGACTCGGTTCGCTCTGTGAACCGGTCGTGCCCATACCCGAACGTGTGGCCGTCATTGACATCGGCGATCGCCTCGAGCACCGCGGGGTGGACCCCGGCCGCATTGTCGGACGCAAACCCGCGCATGGCCCGCGAGCTTATCTGGGCGCATCGGCGTCCTCGGCGCGCACTTGTGGCCGCCGTCCGTACCCTGCTAGAAGATCGACAACTGCGCAGGGCTATGGGTGAGGAGGGACGCAGATCAGTTACGGACGCGACGTGGAGTCGGGCCAGCATTGAGCGGCAACGCCGTACACCTCCCGGGTTTCCTGCACTCGCTGCAGCCGGTGCTCGATCAATACGGCTACCTTGCGGTCGCGGGCTTCGTGCTGTTAGAGGATTTCGGTGTACCGGTCCCGGGCGAGACGATCTTGATCCTAGGCGCCGTCTACGCCGGCACCGGTCGCCTCCATATCTGGCTGGTCGGGGTGCTTGGTTTCCTCGCCGCGGTGGTCGGCGACAACATCGGCTTTGCGATTGGCCATTTCGGCGGACGGCCACTCGTCGAGCGATTTGGACGCTACGTGTTCCTCACTCCGGAGCGGCTGACCAAGACCACTGACTTCTTCGAGCGGCGCGGCGCGCGCATCATCATCGTCGCCCGTTTTATCGAGGGACTCCGGCAGGCCAACGGGATCATCGCCGGTATCAGCGGGATGCACTGGGCGCGCTTTCTCGCCTACAACGCGGTCGGGGCGGCCTTGTGGGTCGGCGTGTGGACGTGCATCGGCTACTTTTCGGGCGACCATCTGACCTCGATCTACAACGCGTTCACGAGCGCCGGCATCTACGCCTTGATCGCAGCGGTGGTGGTGCTTGCGGTCTACGTCGTTTGGCGGGTTCGGCGAGCGCGGCGCAGGCGCGCCGAGCGCACCTACACGTCGTCGACCGAAGAGCTGTCTGCCGACTCTGCCGACTCCGCCACAGCGTCCTCGACCTCCGAGCCCGACGGCGCCGAGGAGCCGACCTCCGAGCCTGCTTCTGACTCGCACGCCGCGCCGGCGCCCGCGGGGCCCCCTTCCGCCGCGCCGGCGCCCGCGGAGCCCCCTCCCGCCGCCAAGCCCGACGGCGCCGGCGAGCGCCCGCCGCCCAAATTCGAGGCGACCGCCACGCCGCCTGAATCCCAGGCGGAAGCTGACCGCTCGGACGACGCGACCCACCCCCCGTGAGCGACTACGATTAACGACCAACCCGGAGCGCTGACTCCTGTCCTTTCCGACTCCACCACCCCACCAGGCGCCTCCCCAAGTGGAGGCTTGGTCGTTTACGGAAGGCCATCGCGAGTCTGGGGCCAAAGCCACGCGCTACGCGCAGCTTCACTCCGATGATCCGCCCCGCCGCACCCTCTCCGGTGTCATTCGCCAACTGCTCCGGAGCGGGCGCAAGTCCAAGGATCGCCACCGCTAACAGCCACACCAAACCTTGCCACATCTATGTCAAGGTTTGACGAAACGCTGGTAGCATCGAACAAATGCGGGATCTGCTGGCCACGATGCGCGAACGGATCGTCGTCTATGACGGCGGCATGGGAGCGACGCTCGAGCAGTTCGACCTAAGCCTCGAGCGCGACTATCAGCTCCCTGGTCGCTGCCACGAGGCACTCGTGCTCAACAGGCCCGACGTCATCGAGGGGGTCCACACCTCGATGCTCGACGCGGGCGCGATCGTGCTCGAGACCGACACCTTCCAGGGCTCGCGGCTGAAGCTGTCGGAATGGGGCCTGGGCGAGCACACCGAGGAGATCAATTGCAAGGCCGCCCAGATCGCCCGCAAGGCCGCAGGCGAGACGCGCTTCGTGGCGGGCTCGATCGGCCCCACGGGGCACCTGCCCGCAAGCGACGATCCGACGCTCGGTCAGATCCGCTTCAGCGAGCTCGTAGAAGTATTCGAAGAACAAGCGCGCGGGCTCGTGATGGGCGGCGTCGACATCGTCATCATCGAGACCGCGCAAGACCTGCTCGAGGTCAAGGCGGCGGTGTTAGGAGCCCGTCAAGCGTTCAAGCTGGCCGGCCGGGCTGTGCCGATTCAGTGCAGCGTCTCGCTCTTGCCACAGGGGGGCAAGATGCTGCTCGGGACCGACATCGACGCAGTGCTCACCACACTCGAAGCGCTGGAAGTCGACGTGATCGGGCTCAACTGCTCGACGGGACCCGAGGACATGCGCGACGCGATCCGCTTCCTCGGCGAGCACTGCCCCGTGCCGGTGCACTGCATCCCCAACGCCGGCATCCCACACCAGGGCCCTAACGGAGAGACGATCTTCCCCGAGCAGCCCGAGCCGTTCGCCGCGGCGCTCGCAGAGTTCGTGACCCGCTATGGCATCTCAGTGGTGGGCGGCTGCTGCGGAACGACCCCCGATCACATCAGAGCCGTCGCCGAGCACGTAGCCGAGCGCAACCCCCGAGAGCGGCCCCTACCACGAGCGCCGCGCCTCTCAAGCATGATCGCCGCCACGCCTCTGGTGCAGGATCCGCGTCCCACGCTGGTAGGAGAGAGAGTCAACTCTCAAGGGTCCCGAAAGGCAAAGGAGTTCCTCCTCGGAGACGACTACGACGGTCTGGTCGTCGTCGCCGAGGACCAGGTCGCGGGCGGAGCCCACGTGCTCGACATATGTGTGGCGCTCACCGAGCGTCAGGATGAAGACGAGCAGATGCGCCAACTCGTCAAGCGCATCTCGCTCACCCAGCCGGCTCCGATCCAGGTCGACACGACCGAACCGGAAGTGGTGCAGGCGGCGCTTGAGCAGATTCCCGGCCGCGCCGTGGTTAACTCGATCAACCTCGAGGCCGGCCGCGGAAAGCTCGACCGCGTGGTGCCGCTCGCCAAGGCCCATGGCGCCGCGTTGATCGCGCTCACAATCGACGAGGACGGTATGGCCAAGACCGCCGAGCGCAAGCTCGAGGTCGCCCAGCGCATCACCAACCTGTGCTGCGACGACCACGGCTTGGACCCCGAGCTTTTGATCTTCGACTGCCTCACGTTCACTCTCACCACTGGGGATGAGGAGTGGAAGCGCTCCGCGATCGAGACGATCGAAGGCATTCGTCGCGTCAAGCAGGAGCTGCCGGCGGTCAAGACCTCGCTCGGGATCTCGAACGTAAGTTTCGGCGTGGGGGTTCCCGCTCGTAGCGTGCTCAACAGCGTCTTCTTGCACCACTGTGTGGAGGCGGGGCTCGACCTCGCGCTCGTCAATCCCAACCACGTCACGCCTTATCCGGAGATCTCGCTCGAAGAGCGCGAGCTCGCGGATGACCTCGTATTCGATCGCCGCGAAGACGCACTCGAGCGCTTCATCGCCCACTTCGAGACCAAGGGCGACACCGAAGACGAGTCAGCTGGCGCGCAAGACCCAACCGAAGCGATGGAGCCCGAAGACGCACTTCACTTTCACATCCTGCGTCGCAAGAAGGAGGGAGTGGAAGACTGGATTGACCGCAGCGTCGAGAAGATCGGTGCCGTGCCGACGCTCAACGACGTGTTGCTGCCGGCGATGAAAGAGGTCGGCGACAAGTTCGGCGCGGGGGAGCTGATCCTGCCGTTCGTGCTTCAGTCGGCCGAGGTCATGAAGCGCGCCGTGGCCCGCCTCGAGCGTTACCTGGAGCGAATCGAGGGCTACACCAAGGGCACGGTGGTGATCGCGACGGTGTTCGGCGATGTCCACGACATCGGCAAGTCGCTCGTCAACACGATCCTCACCAACAATGGCTACACCGTGGTTGACCTCGGCAAGCAGGTCCCGATTCAGACGATCATCGACGCCGCCGTGCAGCACGACGCGACCGCGATCGGCCTTTCGGCACTGCTTGTGTCGACCTCCAAGCAGATACCGGCATGCATTTCCGAGCTGCACGCGCGCGACCTCGAATATCCGGTCTTGCTCGGCGGCGCGGCGATAAACCGCAACTTCGGTCTGCGCGCGCTCTATCCCGAGGGCAACGAGTCAGACGCGGTCTACGAACCAGGCGTCTTCTACTGCAAGGACGCGTTCGAGGGGCTCGAAAAGATGGACCGCCTGATCGAGCCGGAAACCCGGACCCAGCTCGTGAGCGCGACCCGCGAAGCGGCGCGCAGGCTGCGCGAGCAGCCGGTCGTCGAGGACAGCGCCCCGGCCACGAGCGACGCCTCGGTGCGCAGCGCCGCCGGCACGGACACCCCGATTCCCGAACCGCCATATCTCGGTGCACGCGAAATCGAAGTCGACCTCGATGAGGTCTACCACCACCTCGATACGCACGTCCTGTTCAAGCTCCACTGGGGCGGCCGCGGCGTCAAGGGCGACGAGTGGCAGCGGCTCGTGCAGGAAGACTTCGGCCCGCGGCTCGAGCGCATGTGGCGTGAACAGACCTACATTCACCCTCGCGCGCTGCTCGGCTACTTCCCGTGCAACGCCGACGGCAACGAGCTGATCGTGTGGGATCCGCAAGCGCCCGGCTCAAAGGAGCTCGAGCGCCTCGTGTTTCCGCGCCAGCCGCGCCACGATCGGATCTGCCTGGCCGACTTCTACCGTCCGCTCGAATCCGGAGAAGTCGACATTTGCGCGCTGCAGGCGGTGACGGCAGGCGACGAAGTCACCGAGTTGACGACGCGCCTGCAGGCCGAAGGCGAATTCGCCGAGCAGCTATTCGTTCACGGCGTCGGCGTGCAGGCCGCGGAAGGCATGGCGGAATGGCTTCACGCCCAAGCACGCCGGGAGCTCGGCATCCCGCCGGCGCAGGGCCGCCGCTACTCCTGGGGCTACCCCGCCTGCCCCGAGCAATCGGAGCACGAGAAAGTATTCAGGCTGCTGGACGCTCCGAGCATCGGACTGCGGCTGTCGGGCGGCTATGCGCTCGAACCAGAGCAGTCGACGCTCGCGATCGTCGCCCATCACCCCCAGGCGGTCTACTTCGGCATGAAGTCGGGCTTTTTGCCCAAGAGCGCCAAGCAGGCTGCCGACGAGGTCATCGCAGGCACCGACAAGGACCCGGAGCGCGTCACGGAAGTGGCGGCGTAGGCGCCGATCCCGGCTCAGCGCACCCACAGCTGGTCGGGCAGGACCAAGAAAAATGGGTGGTACTGGTAGTTACCGAGACGCGATGACGTCAGGATGTTCTGGCGCGGGTTGTAGAGCGCGAGCCAGGGCGCCTGGTCGGTGATCCGCCGATCGATTTGACTCCAAGCGGTGCTTGCAGCGCCCGGATTGACGGCCTGCAACTCTTGCGCCTGGCTCACCGCACGGTCAATTTTCGGGTCGCAGAACTCGGCCTCGTTCAGGTTCGTGGCGCTCCCGGGGATGAACGCGTGGCAGGCGAGCAGCAAGACAATGAAATCCGATGGCGCTGGATAGTCCGCCTGCCAGTTGAACCAGCCGATCTGAATGTGTCTGCGCGAGTTCGCGACGGTCCGGTATAGATCGTCGCTCACGCGCGTCGATGCTCGATACCCAATTTGATCGAGCACCGATGCGAGGTATGGTGCGACCCCGGCAGTCGGATTTGTCGGGTCGTCAGGTTGCACGAGCAGCGTGACCTTCATCCCCCGCGTTCCCGACGCATTGACGAGCCGCCGCGCGCGCGCGAGGTCGGGAGCCTTCCACGCTCCAGCGGAGCTGGGATCAAGCGTGTATGGACAGTAGGGCTCGTACCCCGCCAGCGTGGGGGGAAGGATCTGGCAGCTCGACTGCGCCGCGAGCGGGCCGCCCGCGAGGCGCACGATGCGCGCGCGATCGATGGCGTAGTTGAACGCCCGGCGGACCGAAACATGGTTGAAGGGGGCAACCCGCGTGTTGAGCACCGGCGCAAAAGTGGCTCCGACGGGCTCGCTGTGAAATTGTGCTGTGTCGTGTGCCGCTAGGCCGGTGAGCCGACCGGACGGAACCGGAAGCGCTACATCGAGACGGCCTTTCTGAACGTCGGTGACGGAGCTTGCGGGGCTCTCGCCCTGACTCAGCACGATCCGGTCGGGATAGCCCTCGGGCTGGGCACTGTGGCTCCACTCGCGAAAGTGCGGATTACGGACCAGCGTCCAGGTGTCAAACGCGAGCGGGTGCCCGTCGTCAACGCCGTGTCCAGGCGTGATCGAACTCGTCATGTAAGGCCCGGTGGCAGGGGGCATCACACGCCCTAGGTCCCGGCCCGGCGTCCCGGCGGGCACGGCATCCGCCCACGGAAACGCCAACTTGTAGAGAAAGTCGGGGTCTGGCGCCATCAGGTGAAATGTCACCGTCCCAGCCTCGTCGTTGGTGACTACGCCCGCCGCCAGGGAGCAGACCGCAGGCGCGCGTACGCAGGCTCGTGCGCCGACCAGGCCGGTGTAAAAGCCTTCCGCGTAGACATTCTTGAGCTCGAAGATGCGCTCGATCGCGTGACGGAAGTCCGCCGGCCGCACGGGCTCCCCGTTTGAGTACCGAATCCCCCGTCGCACTTGGAACGTGTAAACCCGCCCGTTATCGGTAGGGGCGGGCAGGCTCGTGGCGAGGTCGGGAACGACGGTGCTACCCGCGAGGCCGCCCACGCGCCTGTAGGTGACGAGCCCGTCGTTGGTCATGCTGAGCATTTGCCACTGGCTGACGCCGGCGAACTGTGCCGGGTCCAGTGAGCTGCCGGTCGACGCGAACTGGGGGCCCTCTGCCAACCGGACCGTGCCGCCGCGGTGCGCAGCAGGACCGGCCAGCACGGTCGCCCACAGCGCGCGACCGTGCACCGCAAGCGCATCGGGCGCCGAGCCGATCCGGATCAGCTGCACCGAATTTGACTTCGGATCGATGCGTGCAACGGTTCCGTCCAGACTGTCGGCCACCCAAGCGCTGCCCGCGCCGTAAGTAACCCCCACGGGCGCCCTGCCGACGTTGACATGGGTCAACGACCCGCTGCTCGGGTTGAAGCGGTCAACCGATCGCTCGCTGTTGTTAGTTACCCATACGCTCCCGGCACCCACGGCGACCCCAGCTGGACTACCTCCCACCTCCTTCTGCTGGGACACTTGATCGGTTCGCGGGTCGACGAGCAGCAGCTGTCCGGTTGACGCGCTCGCGACCCAGACACCGTCCGCGCCCACCGCGATCCCGCCCGGCTGCCCTCCCAGCGGGATCGTCTTGACGCCACCCGTTGCCGGGTCGATGCGTGAGACGGTGTCGTCGATCACGTTCGTGACCCAGACCGCCCCGAAACCGAACGCCACCGCTTCGGCCCCGTTTCCGACCGAGAAAGAGCCCACCTGTCGCAGTGCCCGCGGGTTGATTTCGGACACGGTGCGATCAAGCTGGTTCACGACCCACACCTCACCTCCACCTGCCGCGACCCCCTGCGGGCCGTGACCGACGGGCACACGCTCAACCGCCCGCGTTCGGGGATCGATCTGCAGCAGCTGGGAATTCGCGGGGTCGGTCACCCAGGCTGCCCCTTCGCCGATCGCGATCCCTCCCGGCGGACCGCCGGCGGGCACAACTGCTCTTAGCGTTCCTCCGCGCGTGTCGATCATGCCGACGCTGTTGGCAGACGCCAAGCGCGGCCGGGACCGCCCCGAAGCGACTAGAACGACCACCGCCGCGATCGCCGCGATGCCCAACGCAACCGCGCCGAGCAAAAGTCCTCGCCTGGGAGAAGCTTCGCGGGGAGCTCCGCTGGGTTTGTTAGAGGGGGAGCTTTGGAGCAGCGGCAACGGCGGTGAAGCGACTTCGGTCGCCACCGGACCTCCGAAGTTGAGCCCGTCCTCCTGACGCAGAATCGATCGTTCGAGCTGTTGCAGCGCCGGGCTTGGCTCGAGCGCGAGTTCCTCGCTCAGGTGCGCGCGGGCGGTGCGGTAGGCCTCGAGAGCTTCCGCTTGCCGACCGCACCTGTATAGGGCGAGCATCAACTGCCCACGCAGTCGCTCACGCAGCGGATGCTCGGTGACGGCGGCCTCGAGTTGGGGCACGAGCATCCCGTGCCGTCCCAGCGCCAACTCGGCCTCGATGCGCTGCTCCAGCGCTACGAGCCTCAGATCCTCCAGCCGTTCGACATCGACGCGCGCGAACGGCTCGAATTCGAGGTCCGCCAGCGGCCGACCGCGCCAGAGGGACTCTGCCTCGCGGAGCGTCTGGGCAGCTTGGCCAAACTCTCCCTGCGCCAGCGCGGCGTCACCGTCGGCCAGCAGCTGCTCGAACCAGTGCAGATCGAGCTCGCCGGGCTCGACCTCAAAGAGGTAGCCGGGAGCGCGCGTGAGCAGCCGTTGGGACTGGCTGCCATTCGGGCTCAGTGCCCGCCGGAGCCGCGAGACCTGCACCCGCAGCTGATGATCCGCGTTCTGCGCGGGAGCATCTGGCAGCAGCTCGTCGATTAGCCGGTCGCGCGAGACGACACGGTTTGCGCTGAGCAGCAGCATCGCGAGCAGCGCGCGCTGGCGAGGTCCTCCGATCTGTACCGGAGTGCCGTCGAGGCGTACCTCTAGCGGCCCAAGTATCCGGAATTCAAACCCCATCCACAGCCCCGTGCTGTCGATTCTCCTGCAGCGCGGGCTTCGAGACAAGGGTGAGACAAATTTGAGACGCCGCCCCACCACGCTACCGACCGATGCTGTACGCCGCGAAGTGCTACTGGCCCGGAATCAGCGCCGCGAAGTTCCAGCGAGACACGGCGGTGCGGCTTTCCAACTCGCGCTCAGCCCACGCCGAAGCGGCGTACGTGGGCTCGCTCGTGTTCGGCGGAGACGCTCTCGTTCTCTGCCTTTACGAGAGCTCGTCCCGCTCGGCTGTAGCGAAGGCGGCCCACAGCGACCGAATCCCATGCGAGCGAATCATGGAGTCGACGTGGTTGCCCGCTGTTTAGACACCGCCCTCGAACCAGGAGGACTGTTATGAAGCGACGCTCGATCCCCACCCCCATCACTGTGCTGCTACTGGTCCTGGGGAGCCTCGGAGGCGCGGCATTTCCGAGCGTTGCGAGCGCCGCGACGCTTCGCGTGTGTTCTAGCGGCTGCCGTTTCCATGCGCTTGCGCCGGCGATCGCCGCGGCGAGATCCGGCGACACCATCAAAGTCGGCCCGGGCACCTACAGGGGCGGCCTCACGATTGACAAGAGCCTCAAGCTGGTGGGGGCAGGCGCGGGCAAGACGACCGTGAAAGGCGGCGGTCCCGTGATCACGATCGGGCGCTTTCTAGCGCTCAACGAGCCGACCGTTGCGATCTCGAGTATCACGGTCACGGGCGGAGTGACCACCAAGAGCCCGGCATTCCCCGCGCTCGCCCTTGGCGGCGGTATCTACATTCCGGCTCGCCATAAGTTCACGCCGGGAGCCACCGTGACGGTCACCGCCAGCGTAATCGCCGGCAATGAGGTGTCGCCTGCGCATACCAGGGCGATCGGGCCACCGTGCCCGCACTCCGCTCACTGCCCCTTCGGCGGTGCGTTCGGCGGAGGGATTGAAAACGAAGGCAAGCTCACCTTGATCGGAACGAGGGTCAGCGACAACAAGGCGGTAGGGCCGCGTGCTAGCGATGCTGACGGTGCCGGGATCTACAGTGACTTCGGCAGCTCGTTGACGCTGCGCCACACCACTGTCATCCACAACCTCGCGCGCGCGACCGGGCCGATCGGCCGCTTTGCCGAGGGTGGCGGGATCTTCACCGGGTCAAACGCCACAGTCGTAATCGCAAACAGCACGATCAGCGGACAACACCGCTTCGCTCTCTAGTTCGTTGCCCTGGTTCATCGGCGGTGGCAACACGCTCGAGCTCGGCGTCCACTCCGGCGGCGTGCAGACGGGCGACAACGGCTCGGTGAGCATCTCCCACACCAGCATCGTGCACAACGCCGTCACGGCCGTGGATCTCAAGGGCGAGCCCGAGGTGTTTGACGGGGGCATTTTGCAACTGCGGGAGCAGCAAACTTTCGATGAGCGACACGAAGGTCAGCGACAACCACGCTGACCGCCCTTGTGAAGACGTTGAAGGACGCGTTCGCAGCGGGCGGGTTCACCACGGGTGGCGCGCTCGAAACAGACGGTCCGGCAAATATCGACAGGGTGACCGTTACCGGAAACACGGTGTGGTTGAAGAGCCCTCACGGCGCTGCCCTTGCCAACGGGGCCGTCTTCATCGGCGCTGATCCAAGCTCGCCGGCGGTCATCAGCAACAGCACCGTAAGCGGCAACAGCATCCGCGCCTTGAGCGAAACAGGCTCAGAGAAGATCTTTGGAGCAGGCATCGTGAACACAGGCGGGCTTCAGGTTGCACGGCGACCACATCAGCGGCAATCGAGCCGTGCTTATCGGAAAGCCCGGGGTAGCCCAGGGCGGGGGCGTCTTCAACGGGCAGTTTCCCTCTGGACCAACGCCAACGCTGACGATCGCCGGCACCACGATCACCCGCAACGTCCTCGCCGGCGTCGCCGGCAGCGTTTTGCACGGAGGCGGCCTCTTCACGATGCTTGCCGGTCACCTTGAGCGGCGACACCATCAGGCACAACGTCCCCAACAACTGCTCGGGCACCAGCTGCTGAAACCCAAGGGGTGGCGGGCGGCCGCCGCGGAACCGCTCGGCGGCCTAGCTCTCGGTGCTCGAGCGCGCCGCGGAGCCGCCGCGCGGCAGCGCCAGCGGGCAGCGGCGGCAGCTTCACCGGTGTCGCGTGCATGGCCCGCAGCTTGATCTCGCGCCAGGACATACCCTCCTTCAGCAAGGCCGGCCCGCCCATCAGCACTGCCGTCGCCACCTCGACCGCTTGGAGGATCACGCCGTAGGCGACGCCATCGCCGAAGGGGACGTGCCAGCCAGCGTGCAGGACGGTGGCGCACGCGGCCTGGAAGACGCCGAGGTTGGCGGGCGTCGCGGGCACGACGGCCGTGATGTTGACGGCGAAGAGGACCGCTGCCGCGGCTCCGAAGTCGGCACGATGGTCCAGCCCCAGAGCAATGAGCAGTAAGTAGCAGGAGAGGGCCTGCATGCCCCAGGCAGCGAGCTGAAAGACCACGGCAACGGCCGCCTTGCGCGGCTGGCGGAAGACGGTCAGACCGGCGCGGACCCGCGCCATCGCGTTGCGCAGCTGCAACAGCACCGCGCGCAGGGGCTCAAACTGCACGCGCTTCGCCAGGCTAGTCCGGCGCAACAGGGTCGGCAGCCCGACCACGAGGACAAGCAGCGCCACCGGGACTATGGCCGTCACGAGCAGGGCGTTTTGGTGCCCGCTGAACAGATGCACCGAGGAGAGCATGATCGCGCCCAGGATCAGCAGGGCGAGCAGGTTGATGAACGTCTGCGAGACGATCGTGCCGAGCACCACGGGCAGGTTCTCCCGAGGGCGGCCCGTGCGCCGCGCAACCACCAACGCGCGCGACGGCTCTCCCAAACGCGCGGGCAGGGTCGAGGACATCAGCACACCGATGAACGTGCCCTGCATCGCGTCCGCCAGTCGCACGCGGGCGCGCGGCAGTGCGGCGCGCAAAATCGCGAGCCACGAGACCCCGCGCAGCGCCATCGCGCCGCACATGACCGCCAAGGCCAGCACCACGTGTGTAGGCGAGGACGAAATCAGCGCATTGGCGATGTGCTGCATGCCGATTTTCTGCAGCGCGTAGACGCCAAGGGCCGCCGCCAGCAGCGAGACCGCGGCGACGCCGGCGCGGCGGGCCACCTTCGGCAGCGACCTACGACCTTCGGGCGCGGCCGGCTCGAGGCTCTCGAGCTTGCGCGCGGGGACGTGCGGCTTGAGATCCGCCGCCCTGGCTCCGAGGCGCACGGCCGTGCGCGCCGATGCGGTCTGCGGCGCGGGGGTGGCGATGGCGTCCGCGTAAGACTCCAGCACCTGCCCTGCCACCCGCGGCCACGCAAAGCGCTCGACGGTCTGGGCCCCCGCGCGGGCCATCGCACGCAGGCGCGCGGGCTCGTGCCAGAGGTCGCGCAGCGTCTCGGCCAGCGCCTGCGCGTCGCCTCTGGGGACGAGCACGCCGTCGACACCGTCGCGCACCACGTCGCGGTAGCCGGCGATATCGGAGGCGACGACAGGCGTGCCTCCCGCGAATGCCTCGGTCAGCACCATGCCAAAGCTCTCGCCGCCGAGCGAAGGCGCGCACAAAACGTCAGCGCGTTCCAGTTCCGCCTGCTTTTCTGCATCGTCCACCTTGCCGAGCGCGCGCACGCCCCGGCCGTCGAGTAGCAGCGGCTCGAGCTCCTCCGAAGTTGGGCCGATCAGCGTCAGCTCGCAGGGGACGTGGTCACGCAGAGCCTCGAACGCTCGCAGCAGCACAGGTAGCCCCTTGCGCTCCACAGCCTGGCCCACGAATGCGATCTTCAGCGTCTCTCCAAGTGGACGGGCCGCGGCGGCTATCGCCGTATTGGCGTCCAGATGGACGCCGTTTGGAATCAGCCGATAGTGGCCGCCGAAGAAGCGGCGGTTGGTCCAGGCCGCAGCCTCGGACACCGCAATCCGCACGTGCAGGCGATTGAGCATGCGCCGCGCGCCGAGCACGTTGGCGATCCCATTTGAGACGCGGTTGGTCGAATAAGTGTGGAAGGTGCCGACCAGCGGCAGACGCGTCTGGTCGGTGGCTATCCACGACAGCACGGGGGCCATTGGCTCGTGGATGTGGACCACGTCGAAGGCCCCGCGGCGCAGTGCCTGATGCATGCTCGAGACCCCGTAAGCGGTCACCGAGACATTCGAGACGGCCCCGTTGGCCTTGAGGCCCACCGTGCGGCCAAGCGGCACAAGGAATTCCGGCGGATCCAGCGGCTGCGGGCGAGCGCCGCGGTGAAGCACGGTCGAGGATGTGTCGGGGGGGTCAAACGGCGCGAGCACTCGCACGTGGTGACCGCCGGCGATCAGCTCCTCCGCGAGCGCCTCAATATGCCTCGTTACTCCCCCCGGATAGCTCCACGAATATGGCGACACAAGAGCGATCCGCATGGTTCCCTCATGGTAGTTGGCTGGCATACCTTTTTGCCCGCCGCACATGTGCGCCGGCCAGGGCGCGCGCATGCGCGCGCCCTATCATCATTTTTGGGTCTAAATGCCTCAGCGTCACTTCGTCAAATACACCTTTTTGAAGGTCGATCCTGCCTGGCGGCGGCTCGATGACGAGCAGCGCGCCGTAGACAAGCGCGAGTTCATCGCCGCGTGCGATGACTTTGCCGAGGGCCATTTGCTGCGCGCCTTCTCGCTGGTTGGCACTCGCGGAGACGCCGACATGATGATGCTCAGCCAGGCGCAGAACCTCGAGCGGATCCACGAGTTCCACGTCGTGCTCGCGCAGAGCGGACTGATGAAGTGGTGCTCGGTCCCATACTCGTTTTTGGCCATGACAAAACCGTCCGAGTACTCGGAGGAGTCGCGCCTCGAAGTCCGGCCTGCCCACGGCAAGTACCTGTTCGTCTACCCGTTCGTAAAAACACGAGCCTGGTATGCCCTGGCCCCCGAGGAGCGCTACCGGATCATGCAGGAGCACATCCGCATCGGGCGCGAATATCCGAGTGTCGACCTCAATACCTCATACTCGTTCGGGCTCGACGACCAGGAGTTCGTGGTCGCGTTCGAGACCGACAACCCGGGCGACTTTCTCGACCTCGTCCAGCGCCTGCGGACAACTGAATCCAGCGCGTACACCCTGCGCGACACGCCAACGTTGACCTGCGTCTCGTGCTCGGTCGAGCGTGCCCTGGGCGCCCTCGATGGCGCGCCGCTTACCGTCGCCACCTCGATGCCGTGAGCACCTCGCTTACCGAGGACCAGGACCAGGTTCGCGACATCACCGTGATCGGCGCTGGGCCGGTGGGCCTCGCGACGGCCTTTTGGGCCGGGATGCGCGAGGCGTCCTCCCGGGTCATCGACTCGCTGCCCGAGCTCGGCGGCCAGCTCACGACGCTGTATCCGGAGAAGTGGATCTTCGACGTCCCCGGCCACCCCAAGGTGCTTGCCAAGGACCTCGTCGAGCTGCTGCGCGAGCAAGCGCTCGAGCAGTTCGACGTCCCCGTGCACCTGAACACGACCGCCGCCACGATCTCGTGGGAAGGCGAGGGCGAAGAGCGGCTCGTGGTGCTGCACACCGACAAAGGTGAGCTTCGCTCTCGCACCGTAATCGTGTCAGGCGGCCACGGGGCCTTTGAACCCAAGAAACTGCCCGGCTACGACATGGCCCCGTGGGAGGGCAGAGGCGCCCATTACATCGTGGGGTCAAAGGCGGTCTTCGAAGGCAAGCGCGTGATGATCGTGGGCGGCGGCGATTCCGCCTGCGACTGGGCCATCAACCTGCTCGATACGGCCTCGGAGATCAAGCTCGTGCACCGCCGCGAGGGCTTCCGCGCCCACGAGCTGACCGTGGGCCAGGTGCTCGAGGCCGCCGAACGCGGCGACGTGACCGTCCACGTTCCTTTCCAGATCAAGGAGGTCTACGGTGACGGCTCGATCGAGCGCGTGCTGCTCTTCAACTCCGAGGACGAGGCGCACGAGATCGAGGTCGAAGTGGACGCGATCCTGCTACAGCTCGGGTTCAAGACCGCGCTGGGGCCGCTGAAGGACTGGGGTTTTGAGATCAGCAAAGGCGCCATCGTCGTCGACCAGGTCATGAAGACGTCTTTGGAGCGCGTGTGGGCATGCGGCGACATCACCACCTTCGCCGGCAAGCTCAAGCTGATCGCGACGGGCTTCGCGGAGTCGGCGATCGCGGTCGCCCAGGCCGTGCACGAGATCCGCCCCGAGGTAAAGCTCCAGCCCAAGTACTCGACCAACACCGGCGTTCCCGGGGCGGTTGCCGGCCAGCCGTAAGACCCGCGCGGCGCTCGACCATCTGCGCGCGGCCGACCCTGTGGTGCGCGCGCTGATCGACGAGTACGAACCCGACGGCTTGCCCCCGCGCCGGCCCCGGGCGGCCGACCACTACGGCGCGCTGGTGCGCTCGATCGTCGGCCAGCAGCTCTCAACCAAGGCCGCCCGCTCGATCTACGGGCGGCTCACCGAGCGCTACGGCGGACGCACACCAACGCCGAGCGAGATCCTCGCCGACGACCCAGATGAGGTGCGCGCGGCCGCTGGTCTTTCGCGCGCCAAGGTCGGCTTTTTGCGGTCGCTGGCCGAGCATGTACTCGACGGGTCGCTGGAGCTCGAGCAGCTCGACAAGCTGCCCGACGAGGAGGTGAGCGCAGAGCTCGTGGCCGTCAAAGGGCTCGGCCCGTGGACGGCCGACATGTTCCTGATGTTCCACCTCGGGCGGCCGGACGTGCTACCCGTGGGCGACCTCGGCATCCGTCGGGCGATCAAGGAGCGCTACGCGTTAGCGGAGCTGCCTGATGCGGCGGAGATGGTGCGGATCGCCGAGCCCTGGCGACCCTACCGATCGCTTGCGTGCATGTACTTGTGGCACTCGCTGGACGCGGTGCCGGCGTAGGCGGAGCCGTGGGCTCCGACTGTCTAGACCGCCGAGACCTCTTCCTCGTCCGCTACCCGGAACGAGGAGCCACAGCCACAGGCCGCGATCACGTTGGGGTTGTCGACCTTGAACCCTGCTCCCTGAAGGCCGTCGACGAAGTCGATCGTCGACCCCTCGACGTACGGGAGGCTCGAGTGGTCGACCAGCAGCCTGATCCCTTTGTCCTGGAAGATGCTGTCGCCGTCGCGCTGCTCGTCAAACGCGAGCGCGTACTGAAAGCCAGAGCAGCCGCCACCTCGAACGCCCACCCTCAGCCCTGCGGTGTCGGCCACCGCGGCCTGAGCGGATAAAAATTCGCGGACCTTCTCCGCTCCCTTATCAGTCAGCGTGATCATGCTTCATTCAGTATAGCCATGAGGCATCGCTACGCTGTTTGCATGGCAGTGGAGCCCGCGACTCCCCAAGAGCTAAAGACCCGCATCGAGGCGGCCATACCCGGCTCGACCGCCGAGGTCTCGGGCGACGGACACCATTTCAACGCTGTCGTCGCGGCCCCGGCATTCGACGGACTGAACCGCCTGGCCCAGCACCGGCTGGTCTACGGCGTTTTCGGCTCCGAGATCGGCGGCCGCATCCACGCCCTCTCAATCCAGACCAAGTCCCTTTAGAAGGAGAGCAGCGATGACCGACCAGCAGACCCAGCTCCGCGACCAGATTCAGCGAGCGATCGATGAGAACCCAGTGCTCTTGTTCATGAAGGGCACCCCCGAGCAGCCGATGTGTGGCTTCTCAGCTCGCACTGTTGCGGCCCTTCAGTCTGTGGGGCGGCCCTTTGCAGCGGTGGATGTGCTCCCCGACCCGCGCATCCGTCAGGAGCTCTCGGCGCTCTCGAACTGGCCGACGATCCCGCAGCTGTTCGTCGACGGCGAGCTTGTCGGCGGCTGCGACATCGTGACCGAGATGTATCAGTCGGGCGAGCTCCAGCAGGCGCTCGGCGTCGAGGAAGCACAGCCCGCAGAGGAGCCCGTGGTGACCGAGGCAGCAGAGCCCAAGCCGCTCTCGATCGAGAACCGGCTCTAGGACTCCCCCACCACCACGCTCTCCCCCGGCGAGAGCGTCGCCGCCAGGAAGCCGAGCGTCCGCGCCCAGGCATCCCGCGCGGCCGCCGGCCGGTAGGAGGGCCGGGTGTCATTGAAGAACGCGTGCCGCGCGTCGGCGTAAACCCGCAGCTTGTGGTCGATACCGGCCGCCGATAGAGCGGCGGCAAAGTCATCTAGGCCGGCAACGATGCGGGCGTCTTCGCGACCGTAGAAGCCGCGAATCGGGCACGAGATTTGCGCGACCTGCTCGCGCTCGGGCGACATGCCGTAGTAGATCACCGCACCGCTCAGGCCGGGCTCGGTTGCCAGGCGCGCCGCAAGCCCGCCGCCCATGCAGTATCCGACCGAGGCCACACCACGACCGGCGCACGCCGGGTGCGAGGCGAGAAAGCGGACCGCGGGGCGGAGGACTTCGAGGTGCTTATCGCGGTCGCGCTGGGCGCTGCCAAACAGCGTGCCAAGCGTCTCGCCCACCTGCTCGCCGTCCGGGTCGTGGGCCAGCGCGTCAGCGCGCTGCTGCTCGTCCATGGCCATCCAGCTTCCGGACTGCGAGTCCATGAACCGCTTCGCGCGCTCGACCCGCTCCGAAGCTGCCGCCGGCGGGCGCTCGCCGCCCTGCGCATACAGGTCGGGCGCGAGCGCGATGTAACCGCCGGACGCGAACCGCTCGCACAGGTCGGCGATGTGCTCGTCGACACCCCACACCTCCTGGATCACGATCACGCCCGGTCGCGGACCGCTCGCGCGCTTCGGGCGCACCAGATAGCTCGGAACTAGGCCTTCCGGGGCCTCGTAGCTAACCCACTCCCGCTCGAGTTCCACGGTGGCCTAGGCTACTGGCAATGGGAGCCGCAGTCAGCGAGCACCACACCGGTGCCGTGGTCGCGGTGCGCTTCGGAGGCCGCTCTCTGCGAGCGCTCGACCAGACCGCGCTTCCATGGCAGGAGCGCGAGCTCGTGCTCGACAGCGCCGCCGCGGTGGCGGATGCGATTCGGCGCTTGGCGATCCGTGGCGCGCCGCTGATCGGCGTCGCCGCCGGCTACGGCGTGGCGATCGAGCTGCTGCGCGAGCCCACTGTCCAAGCGCTCGAGCGGGCGTGCGCGACCCTGCGCGCGGCGCGACCCACCGCAGCCAATCTCGCCTATGCCGTCGACCGCGTGCACGCGGCGGCCGTCGCCGGCGGTGAGCGCGGTCTGGCCGAGGCAGCCCTGGACGAGGCGCGCGCGATCGAAGCCGAAGAGCACGCTGCCAGCGAGAGCATCGCGGCAGCTGGCGCCGAGCTGCTGGCGAGTGCACGCCGCGTCCTGACCCACTGCAACACCGGCGCGCTCGCGGCACCGGGACGGGGAACGGCGCTCGCTGTGATCGCGGAGCTCGGTGTGCGCGAGCGGCTCGAGACGGTGATCGCGACCGAGACGCGCCCGCTGCTGCAGGGCGCCCGCCTGACCGCATACGAGCTGCGCCGACTCCGGCTCCCTCACGAGGTGGTGGTCGACTCCGCGGCGCCCGGGTTGATCGCCGCCGGCGCGGTCGATGCCGTGATCGTGGGTTGCGACCGCGTGGCCGCCAACGGGGACGTGGCCAACAAGGTGGGGACCTATCCGCTCGCGCTCGCGGCCGAGCAGGCGGGCGTTCCATTCGTGGTGGCGGGTCCGTGCTCAACGATCGATCCGGAGTGCGCTTCGGGCGCCGAGATCACGATCGAGCAGCGCGATCCCGAAGAGGTCCGGCGCGCGGGCACAGCCGAGCTCACCGTGGCGGAGACCCGTTTTCGCAACCCCGCATTTGACGTCACGCCGGCGCGGCTGGTGACGGCGCTCGTGACCGAGCGCGGGGTCGCTCGGCCGGTGAGCGCGGTGACGGTGCAGGCGCTGCTCGCCCGTTCCTGATGGGGCCGTGCGGGTAGCGCGCTCGATCACGCTCGAGGAAGTGCGGATCGAGGAGGTCGCAGACCCCGAGCCCGGCGCCGGCGAGGTCGTGTGCGACGTGCTCGCGTGCGGCGTGTGCGCCTCGGACGTCACCGACTGGTACGTGCAGGCGAAGCTGCCCACGGTGCTGGGCCACGAGCCCGCCGGTCTGGTCACAGCGGTCGGTGACGGTGTACGCAACGTTTGCGCCGGTGACCGGGTTGCGATCCACCACCACGCTCCCTGCGGAGAGTGCAGACGCTGCCGGCGCGGGCACGAGACCCTGTGCGAGAGGTTTCGCGCAACGCGACTAGAGCCCGGCGGGTTCGCTGAGCGACTGCGCGTCCCCGCTGACCTGGTCGACGAGCTGCTCGTGTTGCCGGACGGACTTGACGCCGTAGAGGCGACGCTGATCGAGCCGCTGGCGTGCGTGATCCGCGCCCAGGATCGCGCGTCGCTGCGCGCCGGCGACAGCCTGCTCGTAGTCGGTGCTGGAGTCAACGGCCTGCTTCAGATCACCGCCGCACGTGCGCGCGGGGTCGAGGTCGTGTGGGTGCGTGAGCCGCGGCCGGACAGGCTCGCGCTCGCGATCAGCCACGGTGCGGAGCACCACGGAAACGAGCTCGTCGACGTGGCGATCGTGTGCACGCCCAAGCCGGATGCGATCGCGGCCGCCGCCCAGTCGCTAGCCCCGGGCGGGACGCTGTGCATGTACGCGCCTCCCATTCCTCAGTCGCTGCTGCCGCTCGACGGAACATCCCTGTTTTTACGAGAGCTGACCGTCACCGCCAGCTACTCCGCCGGTCCCGCTGACATGCGCGCCGCGCTCGAACTGCTGAGCCAAGGGGTCGCCGACACGCGATCTCTTGTCACCCACCGGTTGCCGCTGGAGGAGACGGCGCGAGCGCTCGCGCTCCAGCGCCGCGGCGAAGCGCTCAAGGCGGTTGTGGTGCCGCAGCGAGACGGAGCGGCGTTGGCGTCATGAGGGCGGCGGTCCTCCGCGGTCGGGAGGATCTGCGCGTGGAGGAGGTCGCTGAGCCGAGCGCAGGCGTGCTCGTCGAGGTGCTCGCCGCGACGACTTGCGGGACGGACGTGAAGATGTGGCGCCACGGCCATCCTGTGCTCCCGCCGTACCCGTGCCTGTTCGGCCACGAGATGGCCGGGACGCGTCTGGATACGGGTGAGCGCGTGCTGGTCTCTGACTCGGTGGCTTGCGGTCAATGCCCGCCGTGCATCGCGGGTCGGAGCCAGATCTGCCTTTCGCCGACTTGGGTGCTGGGCGGGTTTGCGGAGCGGATGGCCGCCCCCGAGGCGGCCCTTCACCAAATACCTCACGGACTGGCACCGGAGGCCGCGGCAATGGCCGAGCCGCTCGCCGCGGCTGTACACGCAGTCAGTCGCGGCTCGGATGCAGCCGACGTGGGCGTGCTGGGCGGCGGGTCCATCGGCCTGATGCTGGCTGGCATGCTCGTGCGCCAAGGACGATCGGTACTGGTCGCTGACCGCCATCCAGAGCGGCGGGCGCAAGCGCTCGAGCTGGGCGCCCGCGCCGCTGAGCGGCTTGAGATCCACCCCCTCGTGTTCGAGGCCGTGGGCCGGCCTGAGGCGTGGCGGGCGGCTGTCGCGGCGGCTGCACCCGGCGGCACAGTGGTGCTGGTTGGCGGGTGCCCGCGCGGCAGCGAGGTCCGCTTCCCGACGGCGCCACCGCACTACCAAGAGCTCGACCTACGCGGCTCGTTCCATCACGACCCGACGGAGATCGATCACGCGCTAGCAGTCCTGGCCGCGGACGAGTTCCCGTGGCAGCTGCTCCGCGGTGAGACGATCGCGCTTGAGCAATTGCAGGATGCACTTGCTGGCGCACCGGCGGGACCCGCGCGCAAGTGGGTGGTCGATCCGCGCGCCTAGGGGCGGCGGCGAAATTCGAGGTGTTCGAGGATTCGACGCGAGTCGCAGATCGGCTCGCCGTCGATGACGAGCACCGGCACGCGCCGTTGGTCGGTCAGTGCCTCGACCTCGGGCCGCTGGGAGCGGCGCTGCGGAACGACGACCTGCTCAAAGGAAACGCCGTCGCGTTTCAGTGCGCGTGCCACCTTGCCGCACGGACACAACCAGTCGGTGGGAGTGCTGCAGCGATATAGCGTGGCCATCGCGAAGCCGCGGGCCGAGGCGCTTTGGCTCTCAGCCCTTGCGCGAGCGCCCGCGGCCGCCGGTCACAAGCGTTCCCAGCGCCGCGATGCCGCCGCCGAGCACAAATCCTGCGACCAGCGCGCCCACTACGACCTGATTGCGATGCTGGCGCAGCTGTGAACGCCAGTCGGTGATCCGCACCACTTCATAGCGCAGCGTCTCAAGCGAGCTGCCGAGCTCCTCGCGGTTGCGCTCGATCGAGTCGCGGATCTCCTCGGGGCTACGAGCCATCAGCCCGCACCACCGGATTGGCTACCCGCGGTCTGCGTGGCCGCCGCCGGCGGGGCCGCGGTCTGCACGGCCGTGGCTGGCGTGACCGCAGTCTGCGTGGCCGGGGCCGGGGTGCCCGCAGGCTGGACGCCGTTCGTGCTGCCGTTGCGGACGGTCGCGCTGATCTTCTTGGCCTCCTCGATCGCCATCTTCGGCGTCGGCGCTCCGACCTTCAGCTTGCGCCACGCGAATAGGAAAGCGGCGGCGGTGAGTGCGACCAGTACGGCGGTGACGATTCCGAATCCGATCCAGATCTTGCCGGTGCCGGCGATGAATGAGTCGAGTCCCCACGCGATCGTGATCAGCAACATGATCAGCGCGAACACGCCGAAGACCGCGCCCGCACCAACTGCGACGAGTCCTCGCGCGAGGCTCGAGATCTTGGCGAGCGTCTCGGCCTTGGCCAGCTCGATCTCCTCGCGGATAAGGCGGGTCACCCGCTCGGAGACATCAGTCACCGCGGCGGCGAGCGTCTCGTTGCCGCGGTTTTGGTTCATCAGGGTCTTGTTGGCAGCCATGTTTACCTCACCGGGCCAGACGTTTGAGGATCATCGCAGAAAGAAAGCCGGCCGCAAAAGCGGCACCGACCGCAATTTCCGGGCGCTGTTCGACGGCAGCAGTGGAGCCCGAGGTCGCATTTGGGTCCGGCGGTGGAGGCATGCGATTGGCTGCCCCGGGCGGCGGCTGAGCGCTCGTCGGCGCGGTGGCTGGTGGCTGGTCGGTCACTCGGGCGGTTCTTCGCCAAACACACGCGACCAGATCATCGCCGCGACGCGCGTAGAGGCAAGCGTGCCGAGCGCGCCCATGCCCGCTACGAGGCCGGACCAGAGCAGGCGCTTTACCAAGGGGCTTTCGGTCATGCGTGAGGTGATTCAAGCAGAGATCGCGGCGAGAACCGGCCGCATCAGCGGGACAAGTGGTCGCCGCCTGCCGCGCCTAGCCCTCGAGCCCACGGCAGATCGTCTGCACGATCATCGCCTTGGCGCGATCGAGCTGATCCTCAGCCACTGGCGCCGACTCGAAGATCCAGCCAGTGAGAACCTGCTCGACCAAGCCGTAGAAAGCAAGGGCGGCGAACTCCGGGGGGATCTCGGAGCGGAAGTTCCCGTCGCTTTGGGCCCGCGACACGATCCCCGCAATTAGCGCGTAGGCCTCGCGGATCTTCGCCAGGTGGGTGCGGCCGAAGGTGTTCGCGGCGCGGGTCACCTCGACGATGATCACCTTCATCAGCTCCGGGTCATGGCGGTAGGAGTCGACGATGAAGGCGGCGATCGCGCCCAGCTTATCCCGCGGCGAGCGCTGGGCAGCATCGGCTTCCGCGATCGCGTCCAACATCACGTCCCAGCGCTCGAGGAAGAGGGTGTCGAGAATCGCCTCCTTGGAAGGGAAGTAGTGGTAGACCAGTCCGTACGCCACGGCCGCCTCATCCGCGATGTCGGACACGCGCGACGTGTGAAACCCCTGCCGCGCGAACACCCGCACAGCGGCGTCCAGGATCACCCGGCGCTTCTCGCTGGAGGCGGTGGAAGGCGCGGCCATCAGGTTTTGACCGCCTGCTCGAGCGCCAAGCTCGCGCCGTAGACATCTTCGCGAACGTGACTGAGCGTCGGAAAGCGCCGCCGGATTGCCCGCTGGTTCTCGAAATCGAGCTCGGCTACGACGAAGCATTCGGCGTCGGGAGCGCTCGCGAGCACCAGCCCCCACGGGTCAACGATCATCGAGCGCCCGCCGGATCGAAAGCCACCCGGGTGCTCCCCGAACTGGTTGGCGGCGACAACGAAGCACTGGTTCTCGATCGCCCGTGCGCGCAGCAGGAGCTCCCAGTGGTCTCGCGTCGTCGCCAGGGTGAACGCACTCGGCACCGACAGAAGCTCCGCGCCTTTCAGCGTCAGCTGCCGATAGAGCTCGGGGAAGCGCACGTCGTAACAGATCGTCAGCCCGAGCCGAGCACCGCCGTCTAGCTCCGACACCACCAGCTCACCGCCGGCCTGCTCGTGCGCTGACTCGGCGTAGTTAACTCCGTCGACCTCGACGTCGAACATGTGCAGTTTGCGGTAGACGCCGCGCACGTCGCCGTCGGGACCCACATGCACGCTCGTGTTCTGTCGCTTCGGAAGATCGAGCACCAATTCGGAGATCGACCCCGCGACCAAATCGATCGACAGCTCCTGCGCGAGCTTGCGCGCCCACGAGATCGCTGGGCCGTCGAGCGGCTGCGCCAGGGCGGCCACGCGCTCGGGGTCGCCCAGCGCCGTCCACTTCTCCGGCAGGACGATCAGCTCTGCGCCCTGGCGCGCCGCGCCCCGCACCAGGCGGTCGGCGACCTCGAGGTTGTGCTCGAAGTCGTCGTTAGAGTTGAGCTGCACCGCGGCAGCACGCACGGTCCTCTCTCCTTGCGTTGATTGACGCGTCAGTCAGGGCTGAGGATACCGCGCGCCCCCGCCCCCATCACGGGCGGGCCCGTGAGACCGAGCGCCCGTTTCGCAGCCCCTGCAGCGCCGCGAGCAGGAGCTTGGAGTGCAGCGCCCCGATCAGCTCGCGTAACGGCTGCGCACCGGAGGCGATGATCTCGACGGCACGGTCGACTTCGACCTTGCCGGCCAGTCTGTCGAGCAGCGTGCGGACCTCTTCTTGGACCAGCGGCGCGAGCGCCTCGCGATAACGCAAAGTGTCGTAGACGGTGAACCCGAGCTCCTGCTCGTAGCCGCCAGCTCGAAAGCGCGAGATCGCCTCGATGATCGCCACGTCGTCGGCGTCGTAGCCGCGGCGGTTCGGGGTGAGAATCTCGAGTTCTTCCAGCCGCTCTAAAACGTTATGCGGCACCGTGTAGGTGGCCCGCACGCGCGCGCGAGAGATCCGTCCGCTCTCGCCTGCCTGGACCGCCCGCTCCAAAATCCTGTCCTCCAGCTCGATCAGACGTGTGGCGCGATGTGGGTCGCTCGCGATCAGCTCTCGTATCACGCGAAGCGGCATGAAGCGCTCTTCTTGGAGGCGCTTGATCAGTCGCACGCGAGCGACGAACTCCTCCGGGTAGTAGGCCATGTTGCGCGACGTTCGACGCACCCCGCGCTGGTCTCCGAGCAGGCCCTCGCGCAGGTAATGCTTGATCGTGCCCGCGCTTACCCCCGAGCGCTGCGCAAGTTCGGACATCTTCAGCATGCCGTCCTCAGGGGGCAAGGAACGACCCCTGCGGCGCGTCGACAGGTCCGGCGACGGCGCCGGAGGCGTGTAGCGCAGCGATGTCCTGGTCGGAGAACCCGATTTCGCGCAGAACCTCATCGGTGTGCTCGCCGAGCGCCGGGGCCGGCGCTCGCTCCGGGCGCGCTGGGGTGCGGGACAGCTTGACCGGCGTGGCGAGCAACTTGACCGGACCTTCGACGCCCGGCTGCTCGAGCTCCGTGACCATTGCGCGGGCCGCGACAACATCAGAGGCAAGCGCCTCATCGAGCTCTAGCACTGGCTCGAGACAGCAGTCGTGCTCGGAGGCGAACGCCCGCCACTCCTCGCGGGTGCGCGAAGCGAAGATCTCGCCGACTGCGCGGTGGGCTTCGGACCCGGGAGGATCGAACGCGCGCTCGAGCAGGTCCTCGCGGCCCACCCCGCGGCAGAAGGCGCTCCAGAACTTGGGCTCGAGCGCACCCAGCGCGACGTATCCATCGGCGCAGCGGTAGGGCCGGTAACAGGTCAGCCCTCCGCCCAGCGGTAGCTCTCCTCGCTGCGGCGCGGTGCCCGTCGCGAACGCCTGCGCGGCGACCAGCGCCAGCCACGCCAGCGAGCCGTCGAACATGGAGCAATCGACGAGCTGGCCCTCCCCCGAGGCTTCGCGTTCGCGCAGCGCGACGAGCATCCCGACCAGCGCCGCCAGCGCCCCGCCGCCCAGATCGGCTATCTGACCGGCGGCCTGCGCCGGCGGGCCGTCCGCATCGCCAGAAAGCGCCAGCATGCCGTTTAGCGCCAAGTAGTTGAGGTCGTGTCCCGAGCGCCCGCGCAACGGTCCGGTTTGGCCGTAACCGGTGATCGCGCAGTAGATGAGGCGCGGGTTGTGCGCTCGCAGGTCCTCATAGCCCACCCCGAGCCGATCGAGCACGCCCGGCCGAAACGACTCCAGCAACACGTCGGCCTCCCTCGCCAACGTCAGCAGGACGTCCTTGCCGCGCTCGGACTTCAAGTCGAGGCGGATCGAGCGCTTGCCGCGGTTTAACGCCATGAACGGAGCGCTGCGCGCCGAAGCGTCGGCGCCCTCGTAATACGGGGGCGCCCAGCGCACGTAATCCCCTTGCGCGGTGTCCTCGACCTTGATCACATCGGCGCCAAAATCGGCCAACAGCAGCGAACAGAAACCGCCGGGCAGCAGACGTGAGAGGTCGAGCACCCGCAGGCCCGCGAGCGGTAGCGCGCTCACGGAACGTCGAGGAGCCGCTTGAGTCCGAGCAGCGCGCGCGCTTCGTCAACGCTCGCGAGACGCCGCCCCGCATCCTGCACCATCTGCCTGGCCTTGGCGATCAGGTCGCCGTTGGAGCGCGCCATCTCGCCGTCGGGAAGGTAGAAGTTGTCCTCCAGCCCCACGCGCACCGATCCGCCCAGCGTGAGCGCCGCGGCGACCAGCATCCACTGCACCCGCCCGATGCCGATGACGCTCCAGTGGTGCTTGCCCGGCGGCACGTTGTCGGCCATCGCGGCGAGGTTGCGCGCGCTCGCGGGCACGCCGCCGACCACGCCCATGACGAAGTTCGCGTGCAGGGGCGGTTCCAGCACCCCCATGTCGAGCAGCGGCTCGAGCGAGCCCACGTGTCCGAGATCGAAGCACTCGTGCTCGGGTTTAATCCCGAGCCGGCGCATCGCTTCAAGGAGCTCGATGATCTCCTCGAACGGGTTCGCGAACACGAACTTGAACACGAAGTCGTGTCGCTTGCGCGAATACTTGGCGTAGTTCATCGAGCCCATATTGAGCGCCGCGACCTCAGGTCTCCCCGTCTCCAGGTAGGCGACGCGCTTTGCCACTGGGACACCGATCGTGCCAGTCGAGAAATTGATGATGGCCGCGTCGGAGACCTCGGAGCGGATCGCGTCGCTGATCGCGACGAAGTCCTCCACCTCGTAGCTGGGGCTGCCGTCGGGCTTGCGCGCGTGGATGTGGATGTGGACGCCGCCCTGGTCCACGATTCGCCGCGCTTCGGCGGCGTACTCCTCAGGGGTGTACGGGATCGCGGGACACTGATCGCGGCCGGCGATCACGCCGGAGATCGCGCACGTGAGGACGACGGGGTCTTCCAAGCTCAAACGGGCACCACCCCGCCCCGCTTGGTCGGCCGTTGCACCTGCTTGTTCTCAGCGAGTTCGAGCGCGCGGCAGATCGTGGGACGAGTCTCGCGTGGGTCGATCACGTCGTCGACCATGTCGTTGCCGGCGGCGATGTAGACGTCGATGATCGCCTTGAAGTTGGCGATCAACTCGCGCCGCTTGGCCGCCGGGTCCTCTGCCTCTTCGACCTGCTTTCGGAAGATGATCTCGACCGCCCCCTCAGGCCCCATCACGCTGATCTCAGCCGAGGGCCAGGCGACGATCAGATCGGGTTCATACGCCCGGCCGCACATCACGTAGTAGCCCGCGCCATAGGCCTTGCGCAGCACCACCGTCACCTTGGGCACCGTCGCGTTCGCCGTCGCATACAGCATCTTGGCCCCATGGCGAATGATCCCCTGCTCCTCGACCTTGGTCCCGACCATGAACCCGGGCACGTCCATCAAATAGACCAGCGGGATCCCGAAGGCGTCGCAAAGATTTATGAAGCGCGCTGCTTTGTCGGCGGAGTCGTTGTCGAGGATGCCGCCGAGATGCTTGGGCTGGTTGGCGACGATGCCCGCGGCCCGGCCCCCGAACCGCGTCAGGCAGGTGATGATCGTCTTGCCCCACTGGGGCTTGAGGTCGAAATAGACGCCGTCGTCGACGATGCGCCGGATTACCTCGTACATGTCGTAGGGCTTGCGATTTGACTCGGGCAGCACGTCGAGCAGCTCATCGGCGCCGCGCTCGATCGGGTCGCCGGTGGGCCGCAGCGGCGGCGCCTGCTCGCAGTGCGACGGGAGGTAGGAGAGGTACTGCTTGATGCGCTCGATGCACTCGGGGTCATCGGCGACCTCGAGGTCGCCGACGCCGGACTTGCGGCAGTGAACGCGTGACCCACCGAGCTCTTCTTGGGTGACCTCCTCGCCGACGGCCGCGCGCACCAAGTGTGGGCCGGCGAGCGCCATCGACCCCCGCCCACGCACCATCGGCACGAAGTCAGCCAGGCCGGGAATGTAGGCCGTGCCCGCCGCGCAGGGGCCCATCAGTGCCGCGACCTGCGGCACCACGCCGCTCATCACGACCTCCTCCCGGAACAGGTGGCCGCTGCCGGCGAATAGCGATCCGACCGCCTCCTGGATGCGAGCGCCAGCCGAGTCGAGCAACCAGATCATCGGAATGCGCTGGGTGAGCGCCAGCTCACGCAGTCGCGTGACCTTGATCTCGCCGGTCATCCCCATCGATCCCGCCATCACGGTGAAGTCGTAGGCGGCGATCGCGCACAGGCGACCGTCCACCTTGCCGTAGCCGGTGATGACCCCGTCGGCGGGGGCCTCCCGCCCCTCCATCGCGCGCTGAGAGAAGTGCGGACGGCCGTGGATGCCGAGTTCGACGAACGTGCCATCGTCGATCAGCAGCTCGAGCCGTTCGCGCGCGGTCAGCTTTCCGGCCGCATGCTGCTTTGCGATCTTCTCCGCTCCGCCGCCCTGCTTGATCTGCTCGCGGCGGGCGGCGAGATCGTCGGCAAGCGGCCGGAGCAGGCTTGTGGAGGGCGCGTCGGTGGACATTGGGAGTAGTACGTCCTACTGCTTACTTTGCCAGGTCTGAGGGCCGGCGGTCAATGCCAGCGCCGCGGGGTGACTCCACGATCAGCGGGCCGCGAAGGCGGCGATGAAGGAGCGCGAACGCCAAATACGCCACCGCCGCCGCTCCCAGGACGATCAGAATCGCGAGCCACAGTGCCATCCAGAAGCGCTACCTCCCCTTCCACACCGGCTCGCGCTTCTCGAAAAACGCCTTGACGCCCTCCGCAGTGTCCTCGGTAGACAGTGCGAGCGTCAGCTGCGAGCGCAGGTACTCAAGCGCGTCAAGGAAGGCCAGGTCCTGCTGACGGAACATCGCGTCCTTGCCGAGCTTCATGACCACGGGCGCCTTCGAGGCGAGCTTCTCCGCCCACTCGTTCACCACGGAGTCGAACTCGTCCGCAGGCACGACGCGGTTGACGATCCCGATCTGCTCGGCCTCTTGCGCCGAGATCTGTTCGCCGAGCAGCAGCAGCTCCGTCGCCTTCTTGCGCGGCAGGTTGCGAAAGATCAGCGCCATGATCATGAACGGGAACGCGCCCACGTTGATCTCCGGGGTGCCGAAGCGCGCGCCGTCGCGCGCGATCACAAGATCGCACGCCAGCGCGAGCCCCAGTGCGCCCGCGAGCACGTGGCCACCGGCCGCGCACAGCGTAGGCTTGCCCAGTTCGCCGAGCGCGCGAAACAACGCCGGAAAGCGCTCGGTCCCGAAGTGCTTGTGCACGAGCGGCACGTCTGCCGCGAGGCCGGCCAGGTTGGCGCCTGAGGAGAACACCTTCTCGTGCGTCGAGGCGAGCACGACGCAGCGCACTCGGGCGTCATCGCGGGCCTGGCCGAGCGCATCGATCAGCTCGCCCAGCAGCTCGTTGGAGAGCGCGTTGCGCGTATCGGGCTGATCGAGCGCGATCGTCGCGACGCCTTTGTCGGACACGTCGTAGCGGAGAGTTGCATAAGCCATAGCTGAAGCCTAAGTGCTCCCCAGCTCTCCGGTACCGTCCCCGCCCATGACCACCACAGCCGATGTCCTGCGGCCCGACTACCAGGCCCCCCGCAAGCATTTCATCTTCACCGACGAGCACGAACAGCTTCGCGACTCGATCCGTCGCTTCGTGATCAAGGAGCTCCAGCCCCACGCCGAGGAGTGGGAGGAGACGACTTTCCCGGACTGGGTCTTCCGGCGCATGGGTGAACTCGGCTTCCTTGGACTCGACAAGCCCGAGAGCTACGGCGGCCAGGGCGGCGACTACTACACGACCCTCGTGCTGGCGGAGGAGATCGTCCACGCGCGCTGTGGCGGCCTGGCGATGGGGCTGGCAGTGCACACCGACATGGCGATGCCGCCGATCCTCGCCTTCGGCACCGAGGAGCAAAAGCAGGCGTGGGTCGTGCCGGCGATCCGCGGCGAGAAGATCCTCTGTTTGGGGATCACCGAGCCCGACGCCGGCTCCGACGTGGCCGGCATCAAGACGCGCGCGGTCGCCGACGGCGACGAATACGTCATCAACGGGTCTAAGACGTTCATCACCAACGGCCACCGCGCCGACCTGATCGTGCTCGTGACGAAAACCGACGCCGATGCCGGCTACGACGGGTTCACCCTGTTCCTGGTGCCGATGGACCTCCCCGGGGTGATCCGTGAGAAGAAGCTTGAAAAGCTCGGCATGCACGCATCCGACACAGCGCTGCTGGCCTTTCAGGACGTCCGCGTGCCCCGCGAGGCGGTGCTAGGCGAGGTGGGCAAGGGCTTTTACCACATCATGTGGGAGCTCCAGGGCGAGCGGCTGATCGGCGCTGCGGGCGCGGTCGCGGGCGCCCAGGCTGCCTTTGACCGCACGCTCCAGTACGCGAAGGAGCGCAGCGCGTTTGGCCGCCCGATCGGCCACTTCCAGGCCATCCGACACAAGTTCGCGGAGATGGCGACCAAGATCGAGACCGCGCGCCAGATGGTCTACACGACTGCCTGGCGCTTCCAGCACGACGAATACCCCGTGCGCGAGATCTCGATGGCCAAGCTGTACGCCTCGCGCATGGCGGTCGAGGTCGCCGACGATTGCATCCAGATCCACGGCGGCAACGGCTACATGAAGGAGTACGGGATCGAGCGCGTGTGGCGTGACCTGCGCCTCAACCGCATTGGCGCGGGCACCGACGAGATCATGCTCGAGGTGATCGGCCGCTCATACGGAATCTAGTTTTTCGCCGCCGAACCGGTTATCTTCCCTCGGCGATGGAAAGCGGGGCGATTCCAGGGGGCAGCCCGTACCAGGGCCAGCTCACCGTGGGCGGGATTATCCGGGCCGCCTTTGACCTTTACCGCAAGCAGGCGGTCACGGTTTGGACCATCGTGGCCTTGATCGTGATCCCCGCCCAAGTGCTCGTGTTCCTCATCGAACGGGTTTCGCTTTCGCACCCCTTCGCCGTCAACGGCACGATTTACACACAAGGATCGACGGCGGTGCCGCTCATCACGGTGGCCGTTATTGGCTTCGTTTCCGGGGTCCTCGTCATCGGAGCGCTTGCAAAGGCCCTGATTGACGCCTACACCGGGCATCCGACCGACTGGCGCCACTCGCTGCGTTTCGCCGGCGAACATCTCGGCCCGCTGGTGGTGCTCGCCATCGTGACGGCAATTCTGCTTGGGATCGGCTTCGTGCTGCTCGTGATTCCGGGTATCTATCTCACCGTCGCCTGGTCGGTGGCGGTGCCGGCGCTCGTCTTTGAGCGCATCGGTCCGATCGCGGCGCTGAGGCGCTCCCGCGAGCTCGTCAGCGGCCGCTGGTGGGCAACGTTCGCAGCCTTGCTCGTCGCATTCATTGCCATCATCGCCGTGGGGTTCGTGGTCGGTCTCATCCTCAACGGCATCGCCTCGTCGAGCAGCGTGAATCTCATCCTCATCCTTTCCGCGATCAGCCGCATCATCGGCGCGCTGCTGACCTATCCGATACTCGCCGCGGTGGCGGCGGTCATTTACGTGGACTTGCGCGCGCGCAAGGAAGGCGCCACCGTCGGCACAGCAGCCGCACCCGCCGCCGGAATCTAAAAATATGTCCCGGTCCGCGCATGCGCGGACCGGCCGGCCGGAACATGTTCCGGCCGGGGCCGGCGCACATGTGCGCCGGCCAATTCCTCCATTTACACCTCGGCACGAGGCGCTGCGTGCCCAGATTCGCGGCTTCGTCGAGTCTGAGCTGCTCCCCCAGGCGCAGGCCTGGGAGCAGGCTCGCTGGTTCCCGAACGAGGTTTTCGAGCGGCTCGCGCAGCACGGCTACCTGGGGCTGAAGTTCCCGCCCGAGTACGGCGGCGACGACGACCCCATCGCAGCCGCGGTGCTCGTCGAGGAGCTCGCGCGCTGCCGTTCAGGTGGCGTGGCGGCGGGCATCGGCGCCCACATCGGGATTGCCCTGCCGCCAATCTGGCGGTTCGGCACAGACGAGCAAAAGCAGCGCTACCTGGTGCCCGGGATTCGGGGCGAGAAAATCGCCGCGCTGGCGATCACAGAACCTGACGCCGGCTCCGACGTGGCCTCGATCCGCACACAAGCGCGCCGAGACGACGGCGGATATCTCGTCAGCGGTTCCAAGACCTTCATCACCGGCGGCGTGCGAGCGGACGTGCTGGTGACCGCGGTCAAGACCACCGCCGAAGGAGGGCATCGAGGGCTGTCGTTTTTGCTGATCGAGCGCGGCCCGGGGGTCAGCTCGAGCCCGTTGGAGAAGCTCGGCTGGCACGCCTCCGACACCGCACTGATCACTTTCGACGATGTGTTCGTCCCGCGCGAGAACCTGCTCGGAGACGAGAACGCGGGCTTCTACTTGATCATGGCCAACTTCCAGTGGGAGCGGCTGCTGATGGCGCTGGGCGCGGTCGGGGCGATGGACGCTGCGCTTGAGCGAACGCTCTCGTCGCTGCACGGTCAAAGCCGCGGCCAGGCGGTGCGCCACCGGCTCGCGGAGATCGCGCTCGCGCTTGAGGCAGGGCGCGACATCACCTACCACGCCCTGCGCCGTTATCTGGCCGGCGAAGACGCGGTGCGTGAAGTCACGGTCGCCAAGCTCGCCACACAGCGGCGCTGCCTCGAGGTGATCGACGCCTGTCTGGCGCTCGTGGGGCCCGACCCGGAGCTCGAGCGGGCGCTGTGCGACGCGCGCCTGGGCCCGATCGGCGGCGGCACCGACGAGATCATGAAGGAGATCCTGGGCCGGTCGATGGGCTTGTAGCGCTAGCTACCATCCGCAGCGTGAGGAGGGTAATCGGGGCGATTCTGTGCGGCTTGTTGCTGGCCGCGTGCGGCGGCAGCTCTGGCGGCAGCAGTCGCTCGGCCGCGACGGTGATCCGGGCCGCCGACGTCACCGCTCAAGCCCCGGGCTATCGGCTGGCCGGGTCGGGCACGATCAGCGGCGGGCCGACGGGCACGATCCAGATGTCGATGTCGGGCGTGTTTGACCGCCGCGATCGCGTGGGTCAGATCACCACGGTCGTGCAAGCGGCGGGCCAGCGCGTCAGCGTGCCAGAGGTCGCGTCGCGCTTCACGGTTTACATGGCCGCGAGCGCGCTACCGAGCTTGACCACCGTGACGGGCGGAAAACCATGGGTGAAGCTCAACATGGCGCGCGCGATCGGTGCCGGTGGCCTGAGCTCGATGCCCACGGCGACCGACCCCTCCCAGTTCGTCGATTATCTGCGCGCGGTCAGCTCAAAAACGACAAGGGTCGGGACCGGGACCGTGCGTGGCGCGCAGACGACGCACTACCGCGCGGTGGTGGACCTAGACCGCTACCCGAGGTTGGTTCCCCCCAATGAGCGCCGAGCGGTCACCGGGAGCGTGAAGAACCTGGAGGCGGCGCTCGGCGGTCACACGATGCCACTAGACGTGTGGATCGACGGCGCCCACCTCGTGCGCAGGGTCGGGATCCATTTCGGGGAGTGCGTTTCAGGCGCTCGCTTTCAGTTCAACATGAACGTCGATCTGTTCGGCTACGGGACCCAGCCCCGCGCGACCATCCCTCCCGCAGATCAGACGTACGACCTGACGCCGCTGGTGCAGTCGAGCCTGCGCCACGCGAAGTACGGCTGTACCTGACGCGCAAGTCGGCGCCGGGGGTACCCTGAAGCTGTGGAAACCGCGCGGGGACAGCTGTTGATCGCCGGCCCCACGCTGCTTGACCCGAACTTCTGGCGCACGGTCGTGTTGGTTGTCGAGCACAGCGACGAAGGCGCGCTCGGGCTGGTCTTGAACCGGCCCTCGGAGACGACCGTCGGGGACGCCGTGCCGGAGCTCAACCGGTTGATCGATGAGGACGAGCTGGTGTTCATCGGCGGTCCCGTACAGCCTGCGGCGGCGATCGTGCTCGCTCGCTTCGAGGACCCAAGCGATTCGGTGCTGCTGGCATTTGACGACGTGGGCGTGATCGGCACCACCGCGGAGGACGAGACGGCAGGCGTGATCGAGGCGCGTGCATTCGTCGGCCACGCCGGCTGGGGGGCCGGGCAGCTCGATGCAGAACTCGAGCGCGGCGACTGGATTCTTGAGCCGGCCCGGCAACACGATGCCTTCTCGACCGAGCCGCGCGAGTTGTGGGGCTCGGTGCTGACGCGCAAGGGCGGCAGCTACGCGCTTGTCGCGCGCATGCCGCCTGACCCCTCCTGGAACTGACGGGCGATGGCGCACGAACATGCCCACGCGCCAGGCCGCGAGGCAGAGGCCGGGCGCATCACCGCAGCGCTGGCATTGATCGTCGTCTTCATGGCGGCGGAGGTGGCCGTGGGGATCGTGGTCTCCTCGCTCGCGCTGCTCTCGGACGCAGCGCACATGGTCGCCGACGCCGGCGCGCTCGCACTGTCGCTGACCGCCGCGCGGCTCGCGCGCCGACCGGCCCGGGGCGCCATGACCTATGGTCTCGGCCGCGCCGAAATCCTGAGCGCACAGAGCAACGGCATCACTCTCCTGGTGCTGGCGCTCGTGATCGTGTACGTCGCGATCCGGCGCCTGCTCGCGCCGCCCGCAGTGGGGGGTGTGGCGGTGATCGCGGTCGCGTGCGCGGGGATCGTCGTCAACCTGGTCGCGGTGCGCGTGCTGGCGGGCAGCGGCCCGCGGAGCTTGAACCTCGAGGGCTCCTACCGACACATCCTGACCGACCTCTACGGCTTCATCGCGACCGCGGTGGCCGGCGGTGTGATCGTGGCCACCGGCTTTCAGCGCGCGGACGCGATCGCCTCCCTGCTCGTCGCCACGCTGATGTTGCGCGCCTCCTGGCTGTTGCTGCGCGAGTCGGGACGGGTGTTCATGGAGGCCGCGCCCGCCGGTTTGCGCCCGGAGGAGATCGGCCGCACGCTCGCGACCCAACCCGGCGTGGTGGAGGTCCATGACCTGCACGTGTGGGAGGTGACCTCGGGGTTCCCGGCGCTTTCGGCGCACGTCGTGGTGCGCGCGGGCGAGGACTGCCACAGCATCCGGCGCGAGCTTCAGCTAATGCTCGAGAAGCGTTTTGGCCTGCGCCACACGACGCTCCAGGTCGACCACGCGGCCGCCCAGCAGCGCCCGCTGCGGATCGAGGTGGCGCCGTCGGCGGGCTCTGCGCACGACGGTCAGCGCGCCTAGAGCCTTCACCGCGCGCTGTCCCGCGTCAGCGGGCGCGGTTTAGACTCGCACCATGAGGGTGATCAAGCCCGGCCCGGACCACGAGGTGCCGCGCGGCGTGCTCGGAGGAGCCGAGATCTCCCAGGCGACCGCGGGCGCGCGCAACATGTACATGGGGGTCTTTCGCGTACCCCCGCGCTCGCAGTCGCGGCCGCACTACCACGAGCGCTGCGAGAGCGCCGTGTACATGATCGCCGGGCGACTGCGCGTGCGATGGGGTGAGCATCTGGAGCAGGAGCTGGCGCTTGAGCCGGGTGACCTCGTTTACGTCCCGCCGCGTGAAACGCACATAATCGAGAACTCATCCGACGAGTCGGCGGAATACGTGGTCGCGCGCGACTCGCCGACCGAGGACGCGGTCGTGGTGCCGTGGGCGGAGGAGCGTAGGTCGGACGCGGCTCGGTGACCTGGCGCGAGGGCGAGCTCACGGGCGTCGGCGGGGCGCGCCTCTATCGCCAGGCCTGGGTTCCTGACGGCGAGGTGCGCGGGGTCGTAGTGCTCGCGCACGGCCTGTCTGAACACAGCGGCCGCTACCGGCACGTGGCCGCCCGGCTCATGGGCGCGGGCTTCGCCGTCGAGGCGCTCGATCACCGCGGGCACGGGCGCTCGGAGGGACCGCGGGCATTCGTGGAAATCGACGCCGTCGTGACCGATCTGGATTCGCTCGTAGATGCGGCGGCAGCTGCGAACGCTGGCCTGCCGCTCTTCCTGCTCGGCCACAGCATGGGTGGTCTCGTGGCGACTGAATATGCGATCCGCTACCAGCGCAAGCTCAGCGGCCTGATCTTGTCGGCGCCGTTGGCCGCGTTGGAGGCGGCCTCGCCCCTGACGCGCATGGTCGCGCGGGTCATCTCCGGAGTGGCGCCGAAGCTTGGCCTGGTCGAGGTCGACGCGGCGCTGGTCAGCCGCGATCCCGAGGTCGTTCACGCCTACGACGCCGACCCACTCGTGTACCGCCGGCGGCTACCCGCCCGCACCGTCTCGCAGCTGGCATCGGCGGTCGTGTCGCTGCCCGAGCGCGCGGTGGTCATCACCCTGCCGGTGCTGATCATGTACGGCAGCGGCGACCACCTGGTGCCTCCCGCCGGCAGCATCATGCTCGATTCCGTCATCTCCTCCGAGGACAAGACGCTCAAGATCTACGACGGGCTCTTCCACGAGATCTTCAACGAGCGCGAGCAGGCCCAGGTGCTCGACGATTTGTGCGCCTGGCTGTCAGCGCATGTCGAGCCGGCAACCGGAGAAGTAGGCGCCCGCCTCTGAGCACAGATAGGCGGTCACGGCGGCGAGTTGGCCGTCGCTGGTGTCAGGTCCTGGCGCGATCGCCGTCGTCGTGATGCCGTAGCGGGCCCACTCGACCGAGAGCGTACGCGCGAGGTTCTCGAGCGCTGCCGCGAGCACGCCGGCGTCCTCGCGCGGGGCGATCAGCGCGATCCGCCCGGACTTGGCGGGGATGAAGATTTCCGTGGCGATCGCGTGGACGGCGGTCCATTCGGGTTCGAGCAATGCCTCCGCGATGAGGCCCGTTGGTGTCTTGGCGGCGCACACCACTACGTCGAGCGGTGCGACCGGTTCTTGGCCTTTATACGTGCGCGCGCCGAGGGCTTCGAGCAGCTCGTGGACGGGTCGCGGGACCGGCCCCGCCAGAGCGATCGAGCGGCCCTCGAGGAGGTTCGGTTCGAAGATGTTCACCGGCGGCGAGAAGCTACCGAGTCGGAGTAGGATCGCGTCCTGGCGATGCTGTCCTATGCGCACGGAGCGTGTGACGAGCAGCTGCTCGGCGAGACGATCGGGCGAAATCTCGAGCGCACCGTGGCGCGCTTCGGCGACTCCGAGGCACTGGTGTCCGTGCATCAGGGAGTTCGCTACACCTACCGGGAATTCGGCGAGGCCGTCGATCGGCTGGCCTCTGGGATCGCGGACGCTGGCATCAGGCGGGGAGAGCGCGTTGGGGTGTGGGCGCCCAATGTCGCCGAGTGGGCGCTGACCCAGTACGCCACGGCGAAGCTCGGCGTAATTCTCGTCAACATCAATCCGTCCTACCGGGTCTCGGAGCTGCGCTATGCGCTTGGCCAGTCGGGTTGCCGCTGGCTGGTCGCCGCGCAGGAGTGCCGCGGCGCGGACTTCCGGGCGATGCTCCGGGAGGTCCGCGACGAACTGCCCGCGCTCGAGCAGGCCGTGTTCTTCGACACGCCGGAATGGGAGGCGCTCGCGGCGACGCAGCCAGACGGCGAGCGTCTAGCGGCGATCGCGCGCGAGCTCGACTTCGACGACCCGATCAACATCCAATACACGAGCGGCACCACCGGCTTCCCAAAGGGGGCGACGCTCACCCACCACAACATCCTCAACAACGCCCACTTCCTGGCGGCCCTGTTGCGCTACGGGCCCGAGGACCGCGTCTGCATCCCAGTGCCGCTGTACCACTGCTTCGGGATGGTGATCGGCAACCTCGCGTGCACCGATACCGGTGCCTGCATCGTCTACCCGGCGCCAGTGTTCGAGCCCGAGGCGACGCTGAACGCCTGCGCGTCGGAGCGCTGCACGAGCCTGTACGGCGTGCCGACGATGTTCATCGCGCAGCTAGGTCATGAGCGCTTCTCGGAGTTCGATCTCGGTTTGCTGCGCACCGGGATCATGGCGGGGTCGCCGTGCCCGGTCGAGGTCATGAAGCGCGTCAACAACGAGATGGGCATCAGCCAGATTGGAATCGCGTTTGGCATGACAGAGACCTCGCCCGTCTCGACGCAGGTGCGGATCAACGACTCGCTCGAGCACCGCTGCGAAACGGTCGGCCAGGCGATGCCCCACACAGAGATCAAGATCGTCGACCCGGCGACGGGCACGATCGTGCCGCGCGGGGAGCCGGGCGAATTCTGTGCCCGCGGCTACCTCGTGATGCGGGGCTACTGGGACGACCCTGAGCGCACCGACGAGGTGGTAGACGAAGCGCGCTGGATGCATACCGGCGATCTGGCGACGATGGACGACGGGGGCTACATCCGTGTGGTGGGACGCATCAAGGACATGGTCATCCGCGGCGGCGAGAACGTCTACCCGCGGGAGATCGAAGAGTTCCTCTACACGCATCCGCAGATCGCCGACGTGCAGGTGATCGGCGTGCCCGACGAGCGCTACGGCGAGGAGCTGATGGCGTGGGTCATCCTGCGTCCGGGGGCGTCACTGGACACCGAGGAGGTGCGCGGCTTCTGCCAAGGGCAGATCGCCCGTTACAAGATCCCCCGGTACGTCAAGGTCGTCGACTCCTTCCCAATGACCGTCACGGGCAAGGTCCAGAAATTCAAGATGCGCGAGCAGGCTATCGCCGAGCTAGGCCTGGAGCGGGTTGCAGCTGTGGCGACGGCTTGATATAGAATCGCCCTGCTGGTCGTTCACTAACAACCTAACAAGGGGGCTTAATGCACTTTCGTGCACGAAAGCTGATTACGGCTGTCGCCGTGATCGCGACGCTGGGGCTCGCTGCGCCCGCGGCGGCGTTTGCCGCTTTTGGCTCGATCGCCGTTGACCCGTTCACCCATGCGTGGGGAAAATCGTGGAGCTACTCGACTAAGAAGGGCGCCGAGAAGAGGGCGCTCACCGAGTGTCGGATCCATGATCCAGGCAGCCACTGTCAGGGCGTGATCTGGTACAAGAACGAGTGCGGCGCAGTATTCGAAAACTCATCCGATACGAAGTTCTACTTCGC
Source organism: uncultured Solirubrobacterales bacterium (assembly GCA_963767295.1). Taxonomy (GTDB): domain Bacteria; phylum Actinomycetota; class Thermoleophilia; order Solirubrobacterales; family Solirubrobacteraceae; genus Palsa-465. Next base: position 1,404,627 of record CAVYDI010000003.1, on the reverse strand, counting down.
GTTTGGACCCACCAAGCGTTCGGCCAAAAACAAGGTGCGCGCAGTCCATCCGTCGGCGCGCTTCATCACGGCCGGTTGCGCTACCCACGGGTAGCACGTAACTGAGCGCAGCGGCCGCTGGCCGGGCTGTCCGGCTGGCGGCCGTTTCTCTTAACGCCCGCGCTCGGCTTGTAGCTGGACGTGAAGGCTACGGATCCGTTCGAGGATCAGATCCGCGGCGTGTTGCTGCTGGTCGCGGGTGGGAAGCTCGATCTGCTCGAAGCGGAACGGGTGGCCGTACTGAATCGTGATGCGCGGGAAGCGCAGCCGCTTCCAGTTGCGCACCTGGTGTGACCCGAGCACGGCGACCGGTACCACCGGGGCCCCTGACTCGAGCGCCAGCCGGCCGATTCCCGGACGAGCCTGCTCGCCCACTGCGCCGGTGCGCGACCGCCCACCCTCGCAATACATCACCACGACGCCGCCGCGCGCGAGGATCGCGAAGGCCGTCGTGAAGGCCTCTTCGTCGTGGTGGCCGCGCCGCACGGGGAACACCCCCCCGTGGCTGAAGATCCACTTGCCCACGCCCTTGAACAGCTGCGACTTGGCCATGAACTGAACGCGGCGACGAATGAATGCGGCCACGAAGAAGTGATCCATGAACGACGCGTGGTTTGGCGCCAGGATCACCGGGCCCGAGGGAACTCGTTCGGAACCGTACCCGCGGGCGCGGTAGGTGATGAGCGCATGGAGAACCGTGAGCACGCGCACGGGCTCGTAGGCCTTGGCCTCGGGCTCGCGCTGACGGACGCGCTCGTGAAATGGCGCAAAGTACTCCGCCGGGCGCGGGTCCGTGTAGACCTGCGGTTTGAGCTCTACGTCTGAGGCCATCGCCGGGCCCAGCCTACGCCGTGCTCCACCCGCGCGCCCGATCCAGCGCCCGGCGCCACTGCGAGAGCAGGTGCTCGCGCTCGTCATCGCCCATCGTCGGCTCGTAGCGCGCTCGCTCGCTGAAGCTGCCCTTGACGTAGTCGAGCGTCCACAAGCCGCAGCCGACGCCGGCCAAGTAGGCGGCCCCCAGCGCCGTGGTTTCCTGGATCTCGGGCAGGATCACGGGCACCCCGAGCACGTCGGCCTGAAACTGCATCAACCAGGCATTCGCGGTTGCGCCGCCGTCGGCCCGTAGCTCCGTCAAGGGCTCGCGACTCGTGGCCTCGATGAGCTTCACGGCATCGACCGTCTGGTAAGCGATCGACTCGAGCGCCGCGCGCGCAAGGTGCGCCTTACCCGATCCGCGCGTGAGGCCGACGATCGTGCCCCGGGCATACGGATCCCAGTGGGGCGAGCCGAGCCCGGTCAGCGCCGGCACGAAGTAGACGCCGTCGTTTGAGTCGAGCTCTCGCGCGAGTGCCTCTGTTTCGGTCGCAGTGGCGATGACGCCGAGCCCGTCGCGCAGCCACTGCACCGCCGCGCCCGTGATGAAGATCGCGGCCTCCAGCGCGTAGGACAGGCGTTCACCGATCGAAGACGCGACCGTGGAGAGCAGCCCGGGCACAGGTCGAGGCGGCCGGTAGCCGGCGTTCTGGAGCAAAAACGAGCCGGTTCCATAGGTGTTCTTGCCGTCACCGGGGTCCACGCACGCCTGGCCGAACAGAGCCGCTTGCTGGTCGCCCGCGACGCCGCTCACCGGGACGCTGTGACCGTGGAATGCGTCGGGCCGTGTTTGGGCCAGCTCACCGCAGCTGGGCCGTACCTGCGGAAGGGCACGCTCCGGTACGCCGAATGTCTCCAGCAGCTCGGGATCCCACGCCCCGCTGCGGATGTCGAACAGCATTGTGCGCGAGGCGTTTGTCGGATCGGTGATCAGCTCGCCCGAGAGCTTGTAGATCAGCCACGCATCGACGGTTCCGAAGACGGCCTTTCCACCGCTGGCGCGCTCGGATAAGCCGTCGACGTTTTGGAGCAGCCACTCGATCTTGGTGGCGGAGAAGTAGGGGTCAAGCACAAGTCCCGTGCGTTCCCTGATGAGGGGTTCGAGGCCGTTGGCCTTGAGCTCGTCGCACCGCGCGGCGGTGCGACGGTCCTGCCATGTGACTGAGCGGTGGAGGGGCTCGCCCGTGGCCGGGTCCCAAACGCACACCGTCTCACGCTGGTTGGTGATGCCGACGGCCTCGAGCTCTCCCGGGGTGACGCCGGCGTCCTGGAGCGCTTCCCCCGCCACGGCTTGGGTCACCTCCCAGATTTCGTTCGCGTCGTGCTCGACCCAGCCCGGACGGGGGAAGTGCTGGGTGAACTCGCGGTAGGCGCGCCCGATCGGCTCGGCTTCGTGATCGAAAACGATGCACGTAGTCCCGGTGGTGCCCTGGTCGATGGCGAGGATCATCGGGGTGGGAGCGTATCCCGAGCCTCGGGGCGCGCGCCCCGTCCGCGGACCGCGCACTTCCCCCGTGGCGCCCCTTGCGCCCCGCGCGCCCCCATTCGGCGGCGCGCGCCCCAAGATTAATGTCGATTCACTTTCACCCCCTGAACGTAAATCACCAAAGATCTTTAGGGTGGGACCGCTCCGCGCGGCGATGGCCCCCACCACCTGGGGGGCGCTGGCGCCCGCGAATGGGAGCCGCGGCCCCCGGCTGGGAATACTCAACCTATGACCACAAATGAGACCACCATCCCCGCGCTTGACCTAAACGACGGCCACTCCATCCCCCAACTCGGTTTTGGCGTCTTTCAGGTCGAGCCAGAAGACACCAGCGACGCCGTTGCTCACGCCCTCCACACCGGCTACCGGCTGATCGACACCGCCGCCATGTACGGCAACGAGGCGCAGGTCGCCGAGGGCATCGCCGCCAGCGGCCTGGACCGCGATGAGGTGTTCGTGACCACCAAGTTGTGGAACGACGATCATGGCCGCGACCGGACGCTGCGGGCATTTGAGGGCAGTCTCGACCGGCTCGGATTCGAGTCCGTCGACCTGTACCTGATCCACTGGCCGGCTCCCGCGCAGGACAAGTACGTCGAGACCTGGCAGACGCTGTGCGAGCTCAAAGACGAGGGCCGCGCGCGCTCCATCGGCGTCTCGAACTTCCTTCCCGAGCACCTAGACCGCATCATCGAGGCCACCGGCGTCGCCCCCGCCGTCAACCAGGTCGAGCTGCATCCCGCTCTGGCGCAGCCACAACTGCGTGCATACCACCGGGAGCACAAGATCGTCACGGAGGCGTGGAGTCCGCTGGGCCGCGGCGCCCTGCTCGACGATCCGGTGATCGAGGAGATCGCACAGGCCAAGGGGCGCACGCCCGCGCAGGTGCTGTTGCGCTGGAACGTGCAGCTCGGGTGCGTCGTGATCCCCAGGTCCGTCAGACCAGAGCGGATCGAGGAGAACGCGCGCATCTTCGACTTTGAGCTCGACGCCGACCAGATGCAGGCGATTGACCGGCTTGACCGCGGCCAGCGAATCGGACCGAACCCGGCGCGCTTCGACTGATCGCTGCACGGACTGACGCTCGGGCCGCGCCGCGGCGTCGGATAGCCTGCGGCAGTCCCGAGGCGACGAGGAGCGTGATTTGCCCGTAGTCGAAGCCCACATCACCGGCACCGTCTGGAAGATTGAGGTCGAGCTTGGCGACCAAGTGGACGAAGGCGACACGGTGGTGGTCCTCGAGTCGATGAAGATGGAGATGCCGGTCGAGGCGGAGGACCCCGGCGTGGTCAAGGAGATCCGCGTGCAGGAAGGTCAGTCCGTGTCTGAAGGCGACCCGCTGGTCGTGCTCGAGTAGCGGGCGTTGAGGGAAACCTGAGTCGCCATGGCCGATGAGGGCTTCAGCGGCGCGGCGGGTCGGTTGCTCATCGATGAGCCGGCGCCGGACGTCGCGCGGCTGACGATCTCCAACCCCGGTAAGCGAGGCGCGCTTGACCACGCGATTCTCGACGCCTTTGCCACGCGACTGCCCGAGCTGGAAGCGAGGTGCGTGCTCGTGACTGGCGAGGGCTCCACGTTCTCGGCCGGATATGACATCGGTCACCTTCCCACCGACGTGCTCGCAGACGAGGCCGAGAAGCTCGTCGCGCACCCGTTCACGGCCGCATTGGACGCGCTCGAGGCATACCCCTATCCCACCGTCGCGGCGCTCAACGGTCACGCGATCGGGGGCGGACTCGAACTCGCGCTCGCCTGCGACGTCCGAGTCGCGGCGTCGACCATCGCGCTCGCGATGCCGCCGGCCAAGCTGGGCCTGGTCTACTCGCACACAGGGATTCGCAAGTTCATCGAAACCGTGGGGGCGCCACGCACGCGAGAACTGTTTCTCGTCGGGCGACGCATAGACGCCCGTACCGCTCGCGAATGGGGGCTCGTGAACTCGGTCACCGAGCCCGGCCGGCTCGCCGACGAGACGCTCGAGTTGGCGCGGGAGATCGCCGCCAACGCACCACTCGCGCAGACGGGCAACAAGCGCGTGATACGCGCGGTGCTAGAAGCTCAGGCGCAGCTTGATCCCGCGGTCGAAGAAGAGCTGATCGCGCTGCGGCAGGCGTGCTTTTCGTCCGAGGACTTCCGGGAGGGCGTGCGCGCCTTCACCGAGAAGCGCCCGCCGCGGTGGAAGGGCCACTAAACCCCCGCTGTCGTCCGAACCGCGGCCTACAGTGCGGGCGCAGATGCCGCCGCTGATCACACCGGCAGAGGCGCTTCAGCTCGGTGAGCTCGAGGATCCGGTCGAGATCGAGGCGTTGGTCGAGCGCGCCTGGCGCGTTCGGCTGGAGCGCTTTGGCGACGCGACCGACATGTGCTCGCTGGTCAACGCCAAGTCGGGCGGCTGCGCCGAAGACTGTGGCTTCTGCGCGCAGTCACGCTACGCCGAGGCCGCGACGCCCATGCACGCGATGATGGAGCCCGAGCAGATCCTCGAACACGCGCGCGCGGCCGAGGCGGCGGGCGCCCACCGCTTCTGCATGGTCACCCAGGGGCAGGGCCTCTCCGGTCGCGAGTTCGAGAAGGTGCTGGCGGGTGCTCGACTCGTCTCCGAGCACACCAACCTCAAGCGCTGCGTCTCGGTGGGCCACCTGTCACCGAAGCGAGCGAGGGCGCTCAAGGACGCGGGCATCCAGCGCGTGCACCACAACGTCGAGACCGCCCGCTCGTACTACCCCGAGGTTTCGACGACTGTCCGCTATGAAGGCAGGCTGCGCACGATTGACGCGGTTCGCGACGCTGGGCTCGAAACCTGCGTGGGCGGGATCCTCAACCTCGGCGAGACGCGCGAACAGCGCGTGGAGATGGCCTTCCAACTCGCTTCGATCAATCCCACGAGCGTTCCCATCAATCTGCTCAATCCGCGCCCGGGGACCAAATTCGGCGAACGCGAGCTGATCGATCCGTGGGAAGCCGTGAAGTGGGTCGCCATCTTCCGGCTGATCCTGCCGGAGGCGCTCTTTCGGCTGTGCGGCGGGCGGGTCGAGAATCTGGGCGAGTTTCAAGCGCTGGCGGTCAAAGCGGGGCTCAACGGCGTGATGATGGGCAACTTCCTCACAACGCTCGGTAACTCTCCGGAGGAGGACCGCACAATGTTCGAGGAGCTGGGGCTCAACGTCGCCCGACAGGGCGACAACGGCGCGAATCCGCGCCCGGACAATCGCTCTGGTTGGCTCGAGGGTGAGACGCCGGATGTGGTCGGCGAGGCGCTCGCCGCGGACCGCCAAGCCGGACTCGAGGTGCGGCTTTGGGATCCGTCAAAGCAGCTTCGTTTCGCACGTAAACGCCGCACGCCGGCCAGAGCGCTCAACGAACGCGCGGCATGATCGAACTGGAAGCACGCCTTCAAGAGCTCGAAGCGCTCGGGCTGAGGCGTCGGACACGGCTGGTTTTCGGACCTCAGGGACCGCACGTGGTGCTCGACGGTAAGCCCGTCCTGCTGCTGTGCTCGAACAACTATCTCGGCCTTGCAGACCACCCGAGCGTGCGCGCCGCGGCAGCGGAGGCAGCGATGCGCTGGGGCGCGGGTGCCGGTGCTTCGCGCCTGATCTCGGGAACGATGACGCTGCACCGGCGGCTCGAGGAGCGCTTGGCGGCGTTCAAAGGACGCGAGGCCGCATTGCTGTTTGGGTCCGGATATCTCGCCAACACCGGCGTGATCGCCGCGCTCGCGCGCCCGGGCGACGTGGTCTTCTCCGACCAGCTCAACCACGCCTCGATCGTCGACGGCTGCCGGATGTCGCGCGCCGAGACGTTCGTCTACGACCATTGCGACCTCGACCATCTCGAATGGGGCATCGAGCGGGCCGAGGGTCGCGGTGCCCTGATCGTGACCGACGCCCTCTTCTCAATGGACGGAGACGTGGCGCCGCTCGAAGAGCTGGTCGCCGTGGCTGCACACCATGACCTGCGGCTGCTCGTCGACGAGGCCCACTCCACCGGCACGATGGGCCCCGAGGGCCGGGGAGCGTTGGCGCAGGGCGGGCTCGAAGAATACGTCGATGTGATCGTCGGCACGCTCGGTAAGGCGCTGGGCTCCTACGGCGCATTTGTCGCCTGCGACCACACCATGGCCCAATACCTGGTCAACGCTGCCCGCACGTTCATTTTTTCCACCGCCCCCTCCCCACCCTCGGTGGCGGCCGCGTTGGCCGCGCTTGAGTTGCTCGAGCAGCGACCGCACCGGGTGCGCAAGCTCCAATCCAACGCCGCCGTGTTGCGGTCCGAGCTCGAGCGACACGGTTTCGACCTCTACGGCAGCGAGAGCCACATCCTTCCGCTCGTCATCGGCGACGCGGCGTTAACGGTCGAGATCTGTGAGGCTGCGCTTGAGCGCGGCGTGTTCGCCCAGGCGATCCGGCCCCCGACCGTGCCGCCCGCCACGTCGCGGCTGCGACTGAGCGTGATGGCATCGCACCGCGAAGCCGAGCTTCGTGCCGCCGCGCGCGTGCTGGCGCAGCTTGCGCGCGCCGCCGGGGTCAAGCCACAGCCGCGGGAGCCGCTCTCGGACGATGACGCGCCCGCGTCCGACCAGCCGCTCGCCGAGGCGGCGTGAGCGACGGGGTCCTCGCTCGCCGCGAGCTGCGCGGCTGTTTCGTGACGGGGACCGACACCGGCGTCGGCAAGACCGTCCTTGCTGCGGCGATCACGGCCGGATTGCGCGCGCGAGGCGTTGGCGTCGCGGCGCTGAAGCCGGTGATCACGGGCCTCGACGAGACCACTGATCCGGACTGGCCGCCGGACCACCAGCTGCTCGCGAATGTGTCGGGTACGCCGGCCGACATGGTGGCGCTGGAGTGCTACGGACCGCCTGTCTCTCCTCATCTCGCCGCGGAGCTCGCCCGTCGTGCGATCGACCCCCGTGCACTCGTTTCCCGCATCGAGGCGGCGGCGAGTGGTCACGAGGTAGTTGTGGTGGAGGGCGTCGGCGGTTTGCTGGTGCCGCTCACACCTTGGTATGACGTCCGCGACCTCGCGCGCTCGCTGCGCCTCCCGCTAGTGATCGCTGCGCGCCCGGGCCTGGGCACGATCAACCACACGCTGCTGACGCTGGCCGCGGCGCGCGCGGCGGGTCTGGAAGTCCTCGCGGTGGTGCTTACCCCCTGGCCCGAAGATCCGGGCGAAATTGAAGGCTCAAATCTCATGACGATCGCGGCGCTGGGCGCGGTCGCGGTAGGGGTTCTCCCTCAGATCGAGAGACCCGAGCCCCGGCAACTCGTGGCGGCGGCCGAGTCGCTGCCGCTGGGGCGATGGCTCGCGGACTGGCTCTGCGCCGGCGCCGATCTGGACACGCCCGTGGCGATCGAAGTGCCGCTTCTCGTGGCCGCTGCTTCCGACCGGGGCTAGGAATAGTTTGTAGGAATGCGCACGACCGCCGCCCTGCAAGCCGCAGACCGCCGCTATCTCTGGCATCCCTTCACTCAGCAGCTTGCATGGTGTGAGGAGGGGTCGCCGCTGGTGATCGAGCGCGCTCAGGGCACGAACCTGTACGACGGCGAAGGCAACGTCTACATCGACGGTGTCGCTTCGCTGTGGTGCAACGTTCACGGCCACCGCCACCCCGCGCTTGACCGTGCCGTGGCGGAGCAACTCGGACGTATGGCGCACTCGACCATGCTCGGACTCACGCACGCGCCGGCGATCGAGCTCGCGGAGCGCTTGATCGCGCACGCCCCGCCCGGCCTGACCAGGGTCTTCTACTCCGACAGTGGCTCGACCGCGGTCGAGGTCGCACTGAAGATGGCCTTCCAATATTGGGCTCAGCGCGGCGAGCGCGAGCGGCGCGCTTTCATCCATCTTGAGAACGCCTACCACGGCGACACGTTGGGAGCTGTCTCGGTCGGTGGTATCGACCTCTTCCACTCCCTGTACCGCCCGCTTCTGTTCGAGGGTTTGCAGGTCAAGGCGGGCGACGCCGACGAGCTTGAGGAGCAACTTCAGCGCCAGGGAGCCGCGGTCGCGGCTGTGATCGTCGAACCGCTTGTGCAAGGAGCGGCGGGCATGCTCATGCAACCGCCCGGCTACTTGGCGCGGGTGCGCGAACTGTGCGACGCCCACGGCGTGCTGCTGATCTGCGACGAGGTCGCGACAGGGTTTGGTCGCACCGGAACCATGTTCGCCTGCGAGCAGGAGTCAATCGCCCCCGACCTGATGTGCGTCGGCAAGGGCCTCACCGGCGGCTACCTCCCGCTCGCCGCGACGCTCACCAGCGAGCGCATTTACGAGGGCTTCTTGGGTGCGCCCGAGGACGCACGCACGTTCTTCCACGGCCACACCTACACCGGCAACGCGCTTGCGTGCGCGGCCGGGATCGCGACGTTGGAAACGTTCGAGCGCGAGCGTACGCTCGAGCTGTTGGGGCCAAAGGTCGAACTGCTCGAGCGGCTGCTCTCGCAGCGGATCTCGGGCCTGCCTGGGCGTGGTCGAGGTGCGCCAGCGCGGGTTCATGGTGGGCGTCGAGCTGATCAAGCGGCCCCCCGCTGAGTGCCTGGGGCATCGCGTGACGCTGGCCGCTCGCCGCCGCGGCGCCGTGATCCGCCCGCTCGGGGACGTGGTCGTGCTGATGCCGCCGTTGACGATCTCGGAGGCCGACCTACGACGCCTGGTCGCGATCACAGCGGCTTCGATCGCCGAGACCACGGCCGGACGCCTGCGCGCGGCGGCGTAGCGTCATGGGATCGCGCGGGTCGGGTGCTCCTCGGGGGCGCCGGCGCGGCCGTCGGCCTTCGTACCCTCGCGCGACGCTTGCGGGGTGGTTGACCCGCCCCTGCCCCGTTGGGCTCGTTCGGCTGCCTGCTCCTCCGCCGCTCCCTCGGCAGGCCCGCTGACAACGCCCGGGTCGAGCCTGTTGACCCACAGCTCCTCCACCAGGATCTTGACTGTGACGATGATCGGAACGGCGACGATCAGGCCGACGAAACCGAACAGCCGCTCCACCGCGACCACTCCTATTGCAACCAGGGCGGGATGCAGCTTGACCGCGCGCGCGACGATCAGCGGCTGGATCATGTTGCTCTCGACTTGGTGGGCGATTATGTAGACCACCGCCACCAGCACGGCCTTGCCTGCCGAGAAGGTGAGCGCATACAGGATCGGGATGATCGAACTCGCGAGCGCGCCAAAGTACGGCACGATCATCGCGATCGCCGTGAATACGGCGAAGAACGCGGCGAAGTTGAGCCCTACGAGCACCAACCCCAAATAGGTAAGCCCGCCGAGGATCACCATGCCGATGATCAGCCCGATCAGCCAGCCGAGATAAGCAGTGCGTAGGCGCACCATCACGTGGCGGGCAAGGGGTCGCCCGCGGGGCGGAAACAAGCGCACCATGCCCGACACAAGCGGGTCGGGATGAATCGCGGTGTAAAGAGCCGTGAGCAGGATCACGATGATCGCCGCTGCCGCCCCGAGCACCGTCTTGGACAGCGACGCGATCGGCCCGAGCAGCTTCGAAGGATGGTTTTTGTAGCTGTCGACGAAATGCTGAATCTGGTGGCTGACGTGATTGGCCGACGTGCCGGTCAGCTTTGCTACGCGATGCAGAAAACTCGTGCGTGATCGACGGCAGGGCATTGATGAAGCTGTTCACCTCGTGGCTGAACACGGGGATGATCAGCGCGATGAGTCCGGCCAGGACTCCGACCCCCAACAGCAGACCCAGGACCGCGCCGATCGGTCGTGGCACATACCGCCGTTGCAGCAACTCCGCGAACGCAGCCAGCGGCAACGCGATGATGACCATGATCAGCACCGCCAGGACGAGCGTCAGCAGGGTCTGGAAGATCAGGCCGGCGACGACCAGCCCAAACGCCAGCAGTACGGCTCGGTAAACGACACCGGCGCTTATCCGGTCAGCCACCGCGTGCCTCCAATTTGCGCGTCGCCTTGATCCTCATGCTGCAGGAGTTCATCACCCCGGTCCGACGCTTGGCAAACAATCCCCTCAAGCTCGCTTAGATGGCCTGTATCTACCCACTGGGACGCCGGTCCAGCCGAGGCGCGCCCGAGAGGCGAATGTGGCGACGAGAGCTATGAGACGCGCGGCTTCGGTAGCGAAGGCCGCGATCGTTTCCTTCTATCGCGACCAGGGCACGCATCACGCGGGCGCGCTCACCTACTACGCGCTGATGTCGCTGTTTCCCCTGGTGCTGCTCGCGGTCTCGTTGCTCGGCCTGATCGGCGACTACCCGGGGACCTACAACTCGATCATCCACCACCTGCGGCCACTGGTTCCGGAGAAGGTGCTGACACCGCTGAATGCCGCGCTGAAGACGGCGCTCACGAGTCGGCGCAGCGCGCTCGCGGCGTTTGGCCTCGGCGTGGTGACCGCCTTCTACGGGTCAACTGGGTATCTGGAGGCGGCCCGGCGCACGCTGAACGTCGTCTTCGACGTTCACCAGGGCCGGTCGTTCGTACGCCGCAAGCTGACCGACATCGGCTCCACGGTGGTGTTGCTCGTGCTCGTGCTGGTCACCGTCGTGCTGATGTTCGCCGGCGAGCACGCGGTGCGCGGCCTGATCGGTTCCGACTTCGCCGCGGTGTGGCGAATCGCTCGCTGGCCGCTGGCCGTGCTGACCGCGATGCTCGTGTTCTCGTTTGTGTATTCGGTCACCCCGGACACCGAGAACCGCACCTTCCGGTGGATCACACCTGGCGCCGCGGTAGGCGTGGCCATCTGGCTGCTGGCCTCCGCGGGCTTCTCGGAGTTTCTGGCCCGCGTCGTCAACTTCAATGCCACGTACGGATCTTTCGCAGCGGCGGTGGTTCTGATCGTGTGGCTGTGGTTGACCAACGTTGCGCTGGTGTTCGGCGCCGAGGTCAACGCCGAGCTCGGTCGCCGGCGCCACGGCCACCTCGAGACAGCGACGCCAGAAGCGAGCTACTCGTCGTAGGGCTCAAAGTCCTGCTTTCGCGCCCCGCACACCGGACAGAACCAATCGTCGGGGATGTCCTCGAACGGGGTGCCGGGAGCGATGCCGCCGTCGAGATCGCCCTCCACCGGGTCGTAGATAAAGCCGCACGACTGACAGATGTACTTCAAGTCGCGCAAGGCTAGCGACGCCTTGTCCCGCTAGGGTCATACAGATCGCCAGCGACAGGCCCGCACCGGGAGAGGAGCTAAACCAGGGTCCGCCGGTCGAGCCCCGACCCGCTGCGACCGTGATTCTGCTGCGCGGGCGCCAGGACGGACTCGAGGTCCTGCTGGTCAAGCGCAATCCGGAAGCCCGCTTCATGGGTGGCGCCTGGGTCTTCCCCGGCGGTGCGGTCGATCGCGGCGAGGGCGAGGGCGACGGCGCGCTACGAGCGGCCGCTGTGCGCGAACTCGCGGAGGAGGCGGGAATCGAACTCGAGGGGCCGGCGGCGCTGGTCCCGTTCTCGCGCTGGATCACGCCGGCCGAGGTAAAGATCCGCTTCGACACCTGGTTTTATCTCGCGAGCCTGCCCGGAGGCGCCCGGCCCCGGGTCGATGGTGAGGAGGTAGTCCAGGCCCGCTGGTACGAGCCCGCCAAAGCACTGGAAGCAGGCCGTCAGGGGGCGCTCCTACTGGTCTTTCCCACAATCAAGCACCTCGAGCAGCTGGCTCGATTCGACAGCGCCAGCGACCTGATGGACTACGCCCGCCGCCGCGAGGTACGGCCGGTTCAGCCGCGCGTGGTGCTCGCCGGCGAGACGGCGCGCATCGTGTTGCCCGGCGAGCCCGGCTACTAGTAGCTACGGCCCCCTGGCGGGGGTGAAGGGAGCAAATCAGCCCGGCGCGGACTCCTCGTCCGCGATCGCGTGCAAGACCGCGTTGATCAGCGCCAGGTGCGTGAACGCCTGCGGGTAGTTGCCGAGCTGGCGGCCGCTCTTGGGGTCCAGTTCCTCGGCGTAGAGGCCCAGCGGCGAGGCGGCCTTGAGCAGGCGCTCGAGCATCTCCGCCGCCCGCTCTCGTTCTCCGATCTCCGACAGCGCCGAGACGAGCCAGAAGGAGCAGATCAAAAACGTTCCCTCGACGCCCTCCAAACCGTCGTCGGTCTGGTCCACGAGGTAACGCAGGCAAAAGCCGTGGACCGTCAACCGGCTGTCGATCTCGAGCACTGTCGCGCGCACGCGCTCGTCGTTCGAGGGCAAAAGGCGCAGCAGCGGGATCAGCAGCGTCGAAGCGTCAAGCGCGTCTGTGTCGTAGTGCTGGCGGAAGATCCCGCGCTCCGAGACGCCATGGGCGAGGATGTCCTCGCGCACCTGTTCGGCTTCCGCGTGCCAGCTTTGCGCCTGCTCGTCCTCGCCCACCAGTTCGGCCAGCCGGGCGCCGCGGTCAAGCGCGACCCAGCACATCAGCTTGGAGGAGACGTAGTGCTTGGGCTCGCCGCGCGCCTCCCAGATCCCCTGGTCGGGTTCCTTCCACACGACGCTCGCCCGGTTCACCTGATCGCGGAGCACCGGCCACAGCCGCTGCGGCATATGTCCCCCGACCTTGGAGTGGATGTACACCGAGTCGAGCACCGCGCCGTACACGTCGTTCTGGCGCTGCTGGAAGGCGCCGTTGCCGATCCGCACGGGCACCGCGTTTTCGTAGCCGGTCAGGTAGCTGAGCTGGCGCTCGGTCAGGTCGCGCTCGCCACCGATGCCGTACATGATCTGCAGCGCTCCGTCCTCGTTACGCGGTAGGTCGGCCACGAACTGCATGAAGTCGTCGGCCTCCCAGTCGAGCCCGAGCGCGTGCAGGCCCCATAGCGTGAAGCTCGCGTCGCGCATCCAGCAGTAGCGGTAGTCCCAGTTGCGTTCACCGCGCGGCGTCTCGGGCAGTGAGGTGGTCGCAGCTGCAACCGTCGCCCCCGTCGGCGCGTAGGTAAGGCCCTTGAGCGTAAGGGCCGAGCGCTGCAGGTACCCGCGCCAGCGATGGTCCGGAAAGCGCCCACCCCCGAGCCACTCGCGCCAGTACTGGTAGGTCGCGAGCATGCGCCGGTGCGCGTCCTCGCCGTCCTTGGGGCCCTCGAGGCCATGGCTCCAGCCGAGCGCGAGGAATCGCCGCTCGCCCTCCTGCAGCGTGTGCCGAGCGCGAGCCCGGTTGCCCTCGATGCCGATGCGCAGATCGGAGATCAGGCGCACGACGGTCTCGCCGTCGGTGGCCTCGGCGGCGCTCCAATCGTCTCGCAGCACCTTCCACTGCGCGGGTGCTCGGCCGTAACCGAACATCGGCTCGCACACCGCCTCGATCTGCACGTGCCCCTGCACGCACTCGATCGTGCGCACGAGCATGTGGTCGGCATCGCAATCGGTCGGGGGGCGAGTGTGCGAGGTCTCGTCGGCGTGCTGGTCGTGCCAGGGACCAATCGTCATGCCGTCGTGCACCACGATCCAACCCGACGGCGTCATCCAAGTCGTCTCGAGGATCATGGTGCCCGGCGTGTAGCGGACCGACTCGGGCACCACGAGCCCATACGGCCCGACCCTGAAGGAGCCCGCGCGACGGTCGAGCAGCGATCCGAAGATGCTGGGCGAGTCAAACCGGGGCAGGCACATCCACTCGATGCTGCCGTCCGGCGCGACCAGCGCGCACGTGTGGCAGTCAGACAGGAACGCGTACGCCCCGATCGCCGGAAACGGCGACCCGCCCGTGAGCGGCCGGTCGTGTGGCGGGATGGGGATGCTCGGGCTCACGCGGCGTGAGCCTAGCTGGCGGCCTGTGGGCGCTCGGTTAGCGCGCCGCCGCGACGCGCCCGCGCCAGGCGGTCACCAGCGCGAGCCCGCTGATCAGCGCCATCACGACTGCCTGCACCGCCAGTACTGCGGTTGTGCCGAATGCGAGCGGCCCGTTGCTGAGCGCCGCAACCCGCGGCGCCTGCACCGCCAGCGCGACTGCGTAGAGGAGCACCGCGACCGTCAGCGCGGCCATCAGCCGCGCGAGCAGCCACGCGCCCGTTACCCCCAGCACGAGCTGGGAACGCTCGAGCTGCGCCGCGAGCAGCGCGTTGCGCACGCCACGGGCGCCCACCGCAGCCGCGACGACGGTCAGGCCGATCCAGGCCACGAAGGCGAGATGTCCCGGCAAGCCGCCATTGCCGTGCAGGTGGTTGGCGAGGGCGATCAGCCCCGCCGTTATTGCCACGTACGGGCCGGCGGCGGCGCACGACAACAGCAGTGCGCGACGCACCGAGGCATCTCCCCGGAACAGCTGGCGCACAATCGAGAAGGCAATCGGCGCGCCCGCCACCACAGCGACCGCCCCGCACGCCACCGCCAACACGATCACCGCGACGCGAGCGCCGCCGAGTAGGCCATAGGAGGACTCCGCCGCGCGGAAGGGCGCGTCTTCTGTCGCCTTGGCGAAGCCGGCTCCGACGAGCACGAACGCAATGCCGCAGTAGATCGCCATCACAACGGAGCCCTGCAGCCGGCGCGTCGAGACGACGGGAACGACGGGGTGCAGATGAGCGTCGAGTGCGCCGCGAAGGAGGTCGAACGCCGTCTTGCGCGATATCTCCGATTGCTCGATTACCGCGCGGACCTCCCCTTCGTAGCGCTGGCGCCAGGCTTCGGGGTAGAGGCGCAACAGCGCGAAGGACAGTCGTTTGGCCGTCATGCGGTCGCTTCCTGCAACCGATGAAGTCCAGTGCGCGCCACGCGCTCGAGCACGCCCAAGCGTGCTTGCAGCGCCGCCGCTCCAGTCGGCGTCAACCGATACGGGTGACGACGGTCGTCCGCGGGCAGCGCCTCGATCAGCCCCTGTTGCTCGAGACGCGCGAGCGCGCCGTAAAGCGTGCCCGGACCGAGATTGACGTCGGCGATGGTGCGCACGTCCTGCGTGATCGCATAGCCGTGCTTGGGGCCGCCCGCGAGACTCGAAAGCACGAGCACGGCGGGTTCGTTGAAGCGACCGAGATCCATATATCGCCTCACAATATATCGGCGCGCGATATAGGTGTCAAATGTGTTCGGGCGCGCACATGTGCGCGCCCGCCGGCCGCGCATGCGCGGCCGGGCCACCGGCGCATGCGCCGGTGGCTTCTTCTTCTTGATTAGCCGCCGCCGTAAGTGACGATCAGGTCGGTCAGGACCCCGACCAAGAAGCCGGCCGAGATCATCAACAGGCCGAGCTCGCGGTAACCCAGCTTGCGTACCCCGGTCCAAACCTCGCCGATCACGTACAGGATCGCGCCACCGGCGACGGCGTAGAAGGCGAGCTCGAGCGGCTGGCTGGTGACGCCGAAGCCCACAATCGAGCCGAGAAACGTCGGCCCGCCACCGATCAACCCCGCCAACCCAAGCCACCGCCAAGACGGTCTGACGTCGCCGAGCGGGCCGATGATGCCAAAGCCCTCTGTCGCGTTGTGCAGCGCGAAGCCGATGATCAGCACCGTGGCGAGGCTGATCGCGCCCGAGCGGGCCGAGACCCCGATCGCGAGTCCCTCCGCGAAGTTGTGGATCCCGATCGCGGCGGCGATCACGAGCCCCGTCCTCAATGCGCGGCGGCGCGCGGCGTCTCGCTCGCTCACCAGTGCCGCCGCGTCCACTCCCGTGGCCGCCTCGGCCGCGGAACCGCCGGCGATGGGCGGCCTGCGCGACCCGAGCGGCCGCAAGCGCCGCTCGATCACCGCAAGCCCGGCGCTGCCGGCCAAAAAGCCGACGCCGAGCAGCACGACCAGCAGCACCAGGTGCGAAGCGGATCCACGGCCATTCCTGACCGCGTTGAGGGCGACGTTGACCATCCCGAGTCCGTGTGAGAGCACGTCCACGAAGATGAACGTGAGCACGCCCACGGAGAACATCGCGAGCGCCACTCGCGAGCGACTCGAGAGCGTCTGCACACGCCCTAGCGGAAGACCGATGTAGATCGTGAACCCTGCTAGGGCGCCGAGGATGATCGTTTGGCCGAGAGACACTCCGGGTGGAGAATTAGGAAGCCCTAATGGTGAGTCTCTTGACCCTACCAGGTTAGGTAGCCCTAAGTCCAACCCATGAGCTAGGACTTGGTAATCCGGCTGACGCCACTACGGAGCACTCCGTGGCGCGCTGCGCTACCCGGCGGCGCACTGCGGCGGTGGTACGTTTTTCCCACCTACGAAGATCGATTGAGAGGTTGAGCTGAGATGGCTGTCTATGCGGTTGTTGATCCGGCGTCGGGCGAAACGGTCAAGGAGTACTCGACGATCAGCGACGATGAGCTGCGAGCGGCAATCGCACGCGCTGACCAGACGCATCGCGAGTGGGCGCCGTCGACGACGGCCGGCGAGCGTGGCGCACTCGTGCGCAAGGTCGGGGAGCTGCACGAAGAGCGACGCGAGCAGCTGGCGGAGATCATCGTGCGCGAGATGGGCAAGCCGATCGAGCAGGCCCTCGGCGAGGTGGACTTCTGCAAGGCGATTTATGACTTCTACGCCGACAACGCCGAGGACTTGATGGCCGATGAACCGATCAAGCTGCTCGACGGCGAGGGGTCGGCGTTAATCCGGCGCAGCTCGTTTGGCGTGCTGCTCGGGATCATGCCGTGGAACTTCCCCTACTACCAGGTGGCGCGGTTCGCCGCCCCCAACCTGGTGATCGGCAACACGATCCTGCTCAAGCACGCGCCGCAGTGCCCCGAGTCGGCCGAGGCGATGGAGCAGATGTTCCACGAGGCCGGGATCCCTGAGGGCGCCTACACCAATGTCCGCGCCACCAACGAGCAGATCGAGTGGGTGATCGGCGATCCCCGCGTGCGGGGGGTGTCGCTGACCGGATCCGAGCGCGCCGGCGCCGCGGTGGCCGAGATCGCTGGACGCAACCTCAAGAAGGTCGTGCTCGAGCTCGGCGGTTCAGATCCCTTCCTCGTCCTGAAGACCGACGACCTCGACGCCACGGTCGAGTCAGCCGTGGCCGCCCGGCTCGATAACACCGGCCAGTCTTGTAACGCCGGTAAGCGCTTCATCGTGGTCGATGAGCTCTACGAGCCGTTCTTGGAGAAATTCACCGAGGCGCTGACCGCCGTCAAGCCCGCTGATCCGCACTCACCCGACACAACGATCGGGCCGCTCTCGTCGAAGACGGCGACGGAGCGCTTGGAAGATCAGGTCAAGCGAGCGGTGCAACAGGGCGCGAAGATCGTGGCTGGCGGTGAGCACGATGGAAACTTCTTCTCTCCCACCGTGATCACCGATATCACGCCTGACAACGACGCCTACCGGGAGGAATTCTTCGGTCCGGTCGCCCAGGTTTACCGGGTCGGTTCCGAGGAGGAGGCCGTCAAGCTGGCCAACGACACGCCCTTCGGTCTGGGGTCATACGTGTTCACCAACGACGAAGACCAGGCGCGCCGGGTGGCGGATGGCCTCGACGCCGGCATGGTCTATATCAACGCGGTCGGCGCGGAAGGCGCCGAGCTCCCGTTCGGCGGTGTCAAGCGCTCCGGCTTCGGCCGCGAGCTGGGCCGTTACGGAGCCGACGAGTTCGTCAACAAGAAGCTGATCCGGATCGGGACGCCCGAGGGATCGGGAGGCTAGCCGCTAGACCCAGCTGATTCCCCGCAGGTCGGGGCGCTGCACGCCCTCGGGCAGACGGCCCTCTTGCTCAAGCTTGTCGAGGTGCGCCGCGAGCGTGATCGCGGCGGGGAATCGCAGTTGCTCGGGGACGTCGCTCCAAACCTCGTCGAGCAACTCGTCGACGCTGCGCTTGCCGATTTTAAGCGCCGCTTCCAGGCGCCGTTCGCGCTCGAGACGGTGGGCGATGTATTCGTCGAGCTTGGTCTGTGGATCAAGCACGAGCGGCCCGTGTCCCGGACACAGGACGTCGAGCTCGAGCTCGCGCAGGCGGCGCA
Source organism: uncultured Solirubrobacterales bacterium (assembly GCA_963767295.1). Lineage (GTDB taxonomy): Bacteria > Actinomycetota > Thermoleophilia > Solirubrobacterales > Solirubrobacteraceae > Palsa-465. Next base: position 1,386,409 of record CAVYDI010000003.1, on the reverse strand, counting down.
GCCCCTCCAGATAGGCGGCGAGGGCGCCCGGATATGGGGACACGAACACGCTGCCCTCCCCCAGCACCGCGTCGCCGGTGAGAGCCGCCCGGCCGGTCACGAACGCCACGTGGTCCCGCGCGTGGCCCGGAGTCGGAACCACCTCGAGCGAGCCGAAGCGCTCACCCGCAGCGGCTTGGCTCAGTCGGGCGCCCGGGAACCGCGCGAGGATCGCATCCAGCGCCTCGGTGTGGTCGGGATGCCTGTGCGTCAGCGCGACGCCGCCTAGCCCGCCTCGCCGCTCAATTTCATCTGACAGGGCATCGATGTGCTCAGGCCGGGCCGGGCCGGGATCGACCAGCCAGGTCGGATCGCGGCCCACCAGCCATGAGTTCGTGCCGTGCAGGGTGAAGGGGCCAGGATTCTCCGCGCGGAGCCCGACTATGTCGTGCCCGGGAACCTGGATCCGGTTACCTCTAAAGGCTGAAGCGGAGGATGCTCGCGAAGCCCGCGAGCAGGCAGTAGATCGCGAACGGCGTCAGCGAGCGCCGCGTGCGGAAGTAGCGGACGAGATAGCGCACGCAGAAATAAGCCGTCACCCCCGTGATGATGAAGCCCACCACGATCTGGCCATGGATGTGAGCGGCGGAGTGGCCGGTGAGGTCCGGAAGCTTCAGGATGCCGGCGGCGAGGATCGGCGGCGTGGCCAGCAGGAAGGCGAAGCGGGCCGCGTCCTCGCGGTCGAGGCCGCGCCACAGCCCGCCCACCATGGTGATGCCGTCGCGGCTGATGCCTGCGCACAGCGCGGCGATCTGGAGTACGCCCACGAAGAGGCCATCGGCGAAGGGAATGCGTGAAATGCGCACGTCCGAGGCGTAGGCCGTGGCTAGCTCCTCAGCCGAGCGCGGATCGCGGCGGCCGTGCGAAGGCGGCTCACCCTCGAGTTCGGAGGAGGCACCCGCGATCGGCGCGCCCTGGCCCGACACCGGACCGGCTGCCGCAGTGGCGGGACGCCGTGACCGAGCGCGGGCCGACTCGAGCCGGCGGGCGGTGCGTTCGCCGGCGAACAGGATCAGTCCGTTGACGAACAAAAAGATGCTCGCCGCCACCGGCTTTGCGAACAACGTTCGGAAAGTGTGCTCGAGCAGCAGCCCGGTGAGCCCGACCGGGATCGTGGCCACCACGATCAGCCACGCCAGCCGTTCGTCGGAGCCGATCGCACTGAAGGTGCGCTCGCCAAGGCTGCGCCGCAGGCTGCGGAAGAACCCTCTGACTATGCGGATCCAGTCTGCGCGGAAGAACCACAACAGCGCGATGGCGGTGCCGACGTGTAGCGCGACGATGTATGCGAGATAGAACGAGGTCGCGCTGTTGGCCTGCGCCGACTGAGTGACCATCGACTGCCAGTTGCCGCCGATCCAGGCCGGGATCAAGACCGAGTGACCGAGGCTCGAGACCGGGAACAGCTCGGTAATGCCCTGGGTGATCGCGATAACTATCGCCTGCAGGTAGGACATCGCTTAGGCAGTGTGGCGGTTGGAGATCAGATCAGGATTAAGGCAGACCGCGCGCCCGTGGCGGCCGCGCTGATTCCCCTGCGGGGCAAGTGGTGACAAGGGTGTCAGATTGAGCCGATGCCCGCGCTTAGGCCTACGGGCGCCCCGCTAGGGGATCCCACACGGCCATCTCGGAGCCGTGCACCTTGGGCGCCTCCGAGGTGATGCGCTGCATCAGCCAGTAGAAGCGAGGCAGCTCCGGATACAGGATCGGCTTGCCGTTGGTCATCACCGCGCACGCCAGCGCGCGCTCGGGGTCTGCCCAGGCGAGCATATTGGTGAAGCCGAGGTGGCCGAACGCGTGCTGGGTGTCGCGCCCATAGAGACTGAGCAGCTGGGCGCCCAGCATGAGTCCGTAGCCGAAGCGCGTTGGGAAGCCCAGCGAGAGGTCGACCTCCAGGTGTGACTGCTCTGTCAGGGCGTGTCTGACCGTCTCGGCGCGCATCACACCCACGTCGTCGAGCTCGCCGCCGCGCCGGAAAATCTCGTAGAACCGTGAGAGCTCTTCGGCGGAGGCGACCACGTTGCCCGAGGGAACGATCGCGGCCAGAAACCTGGGGTCATTGGAGGCCTCGACGAGCTCGCCCAGCGGCAGCCCGAGCGCGCGCGTGAACAGGTTCGAGAACGGCGGCGCCGTCGGCGGGCCGGTGAGGTAATTGACGGCGACCCGGCCCACATCCTCGGGCGCGACCCCGTAGTTGTTGTAGCGAAACTTCAGCGGCTCCAGAATCTCCTCGGCCAGCACGGTGCGGATGTCCTTGCCGGTGACGCGGTACACGACCTCACCGAGGATGTAGCCGCCTGAGACGGCGTGGTAGGCGAGCAGCCGCCCTGGCTTGGCGAAGGGCCGAGCGTCGCAGAGCGCACGCAGCAGGAACTCTCGGTCGCTAGCGCGATCGAGATCGAACGCCGCCTTGGGCAGGTTGGGTACTCCGGCGCGGTGAGCCAGCACGTGGGCGAGCGTGATCTCGCCTTTGCCGTGGCGATCGTACTCCGGGATGTAGTGCGCCACCGGCCGTTCGATGTCGAGCGACCCACGTTCGGCCAGCATGTGCACCACGAAGGCCGTCATCGCCTTGGCGCCGGAATAGATCACAAACGGCGTGTCGGTGGTGGCCTTGACCTTTTCCTGCTCGGGTGAGTCCTTGGGACCGTTGCCGCTCCCGTGGCCGATCGCGCGGTTGAGCACGACCGCCCCCTCCCGGCGCACGCACACCTGGACGGCGGGATGGACCCCGCTGCGATAGACGCCCACCGCCGCCTCCCAGATCCGTTGCACTCCCTCGCCGGTCATGCCGGCCTGCTCGGCGGGCTGCTCTGCGCCGACAGTCGTGACCTGCTCGAGGTCGTCGGCAATGTCGATCCGGCGCAGCGGATCGGGCACCAGTGGCAGGCGGGGGATCTGAGGGATGCGCGGCAAGGGCCTGGAAAGGTAAGGGTTCAGTACCGACTTGTGAGGCTCGCTCGGTCTGGGGAAGACTGTCGCCCGGGGTCGGGAAACCGATTGGGGAGCACGCAGACCATCAGCTGTGGCAAGTGCTCCGATCCAAGCTTGAGCGCGGCCAAAGCCCAGTGCGGCTTTCTGACGGTCCCGCTCGACTACAGCAAGCCGGGCGGCGCAAAGATCAAGATCGCGAAAGTGATCGAGTAACGCAGCACATAGCCCGCGAGCCATTCTCGCAGGCGCTGTGAGAGCGCCTAGAGTCCGGTCATGGACCAACCCAGCGGAAGCGGAAACCCAGCCGTGGAGCGGGTGTGGCGGGCGATGCCGCCGGGCGCCCGGGAGCAGCTTGAGCGTGTCCTGGCGCCCACCGACTTGCGGTCCTTGCTGATCGCCGTCGCGACCAGGCGGGCCGCAAAGGTGCGACCGACGGATCTCATAACGAGATGGAAGCGCGACCGCTTCGTGCGGCCCTCGTCATCGGACCCGCGTCATGTGAGCGCGATCGAGGCGCGGCTCTGGCAGCTCTTACCTGACGAGTTCGCCGGGGTTGCGCTCTCACCGGTCGCGCCGCTTGGCACCTGCTCCGCTCTCGGTTCGGTGAGCCAGAACCGCGTCGTGACGACGATGCGCTTAAGCGAGGTGGTGAGCGATTCGACCAACGCGCTGGCGATCGAGGCGGCGGCGCGCCGCCGCGATCAGCCCTCGGCAGGCCAAGTGCACCTCGCCAGCTCGCAGCGCCAGCTGCGCGCCCAGGTCTTCGAGCCGGGTGCGGGCGCTCACTTCGGGCTCTTTGCGCTGGTCTCGAGCGCGCGCGACAGAGGCTCTGCCCGAACCGAGGCCGAGCTGTTGAGCCGGCACCTCTCGTTTTGGACCGAGGCGCTCGCGAGCCTCGTGCCACGCGCGCGTCCACAGATAGAGCTCTCAACCTTCGAAAACGCAGCGATCGCTGAGCGACTGGTCGAGTCGGTGCTGCGCGATCGCGGTAGCGATGTCGTCAGGCTCATCGAGGACCGGACGCGCGGGCGTGGCCGCGGGTATTACTCTGGTCTAGCGCTGCGAATCTCGGCCGAAGCGGGCGCGACGGAGATCGGCGACGGCGGATTCACCACCTGGACCGCTCAGCTGATCGGCAACGCCAAGGAGCGTTGCCTGGTCTCCTGCATCGCCACAGAACGGCTAGCCGAGCTCGCCGCCCAGACCTGAGCACCGCGTCGCGCCGGCGACCGATGAGTTTTGGCCGCCACGAGGGTCTGTAGCTTGACTAATGAGAGGAGTCCGATGACCAACGAACTGAGCACCCGTATCCGCTGGCTCGCGCTTGTGATCCTTTGCGTGGGCGACCTGATGATCGTCGTCGACACGACGGTCGTAAACGTCGCGCTGCCCTCCATCCGTGAGAGCCTCGGTTTCTCTCAGACCTCGCTGGCTTGGGTCGTGAACGCGTACATGCTCACGTTCGGTGGGTTCCTTTTGCTCGCTGGCCGTTTGGGCGACCTCTTCGGACACCGGCGGTTGTTCCTGAGCGGAACCGCCGCCTTCACGCTGGCGAGCCTCGTATGCGGCGTGTCGACCTCGCAAGGAATGCTGATCGCAGCCCGCGCCGTCCAGGGCCTCAGCGGAGCGCTGGTCTCGGCACTGGCCTTCTCATTGATCGTCGTGCTGTTCACCGAGCCCTCTGAACGCGCGAAGGCGATGGGCGTGTTTGGCTTCGTGATGGCAGGCGGCGGCAGCATCGGCGTGCTCGCCGGAGGGGTGCTGACCGACCTGGTCGGCTGGCACTGGATCTTCCTGGTCAACCTGCCGATCGGCTTCGCGGTCACGGTCGCCGGCCTCAGGCTTCTGCCGAAGGTCGAGACGGGCGCGCAGAAGCGGCCTCTTGACAGCGCCGGTGCCATTGCGATTACCGGCGCGATGCTGCTCGCCGTCTACGCGATCGTGAACGGCAACTCGGCCGGGTGGACATCGGCGCAGACGCTCGGCCTCCTTGGCGCGGCGGTCGTCATCCTCGTCGCCTTCGTAGTGTGGGAGTCGAGGGTGAAGGCGCCGTTGATCCCGCTTGGCATCTTCCGTCACCGCAACCTGAGCGTGGCCAACATCGTCGGGGTGCTGTGGGCGGCTGCGATGTTTGCCTTGTTCTTCATCTCGGCGCTGTATTTGCAGCTCGTGCTCGGCTACAGCCCGCTCAAGGTAGGTCTTGCGTTCCTGCCTGGCAACCTGATCATGATGGCCTTTTCGCTCGGCCTGTCCGCGAAACTGGTGACGCGCTACGGCTACCGGGCGCCGCTGGCTTTCGGGTTGGTCACCGCCGCGCTCGCGCTCGTGTGGCTCGCCCGCGCTCCGGTAAATGGCTCCTTCCTCGCCGACGTGCTGCCCTCGATGGTGCTGATCGGGATCGGTGGCGGGCTCGCCTTCAACCCGGTTCTCATGGCCGCCATGAGCGACGTCAAGCCCCAAGACTCGGGTCTCGCCTCGGGCATCGCCAACACCGCGTTCATGATGGGCGGCGCGCTCGGTCTGGCCGTGCTGGCGAGCGCCGCTGCGGCGCGCACGCACCATCTCGCGGCAGCCGGCCAGGGCTCGCTCGTGGCGCTGACCGGCGGCTACCACCTCGCCTTTGCGCTCGGCGCGCTGCTGGCAGTCACCGCCGCCGTGGTGGGCGCCGTTTTCCTACGCAACCAGCACGCCCTTGGGCTGCAACACGGCGTCGAGCCCGCGCTCGAGGTCGAGTAGGGGTTCTCGCCGGTCGCCGGGGACCTCGCCATTCAGCCTCGCTCGAGATCGGCCTCGAGCGCCGAGTGGTCGCTCAGCCCCCGCTCGCGCCACTCGTGGTGGTACTGGCAGGCGACGGGAGTCAGCTGCGAGGAAACGAAGATGTGATCGAGGCGCCAGCCGCCGTCGTGGCCGGCGATCCTCTTCCACGTCCAGCTCGGCGACCGGGACTTGTAGCCGTGCAGCGTCCGATATGCGTCGCGATAGCCGAGGTCACGGAGACCCGGAACGGCGCCGAGCTCGGCGGCATCCCACTGCGGGCCGCGCTCGGGGCGCAGACGCCCGCGCGAGTCTCGCGCAAACGAGATCGTCTCACCGTCGGGCAGCTCGCGCCGTGGGGTATTGAGGTCGCCGCACAAAACCCGCGCGGCCGCCGGGGTCCCGAGCCCGCGCCGCAACGCTTGAAGCGTCTCCGCCTTGACCCAGCCATTCGCAGCGTTCGGTACGTGGACACAGTGGACTTCCAGGGCGCCCGCGGAAGTCTTAGCCACGACACTCACCGCGCTCTCCGGGCGAGGCAGCGCCAGCGGCTTCTGGGCGTCTTCGAGCTCCACCCGAGCAGCGATCATCACAAACGTCCGCCGTGTTGACGCCTCGGTGTCCCGCTCTGTGGCCGACGCACGGACGAAGCTGAGCCCCATCAGTTTGAACGCCCGACTCCACAGCGGGAAGGTGCGCGTCGTAATTTCCTGCAACGCGACGATGTCCGGCTTGCGTTCGGCGACCGCGGTGGCCTGGTCCACCAGCCGCGAGGTGCCGCGAGCGACGTTCCAGGTGATCAGCCGAGTCACGGCCAGCTCACGTTAGCTTCTGCCTCGGCCCGGGTCCCCGTCTCCTGGGCGCCTCGAATGGAACACAACAGCTAGATCGCTCGGGTCCGCTGCGGAAATTGCCTCTTAGCGGATTTCCGCAGTCAGGGCTCCAGGACTTGAGCCAGGGCCGATCGCCTACTCGCGTCCTCGGGCGCTGGTCGCCCAGCTCAGGCGATGGTAAATCGCACGGCGTGCCCGTTCGATCGGCTCGGGCGTTTGCGCGACGACGTACTGAGCGTTAGCGAGCAAAAGCGCCGCCTCGATCTCGAACGTCAGATGCGCGGCGTCTTCCGCGGTCTCGATCGCGCCCTCAACCTGGTCCCTCACAATCACCTAGGAGGAAGACATGAAGCTCTACACGATCCGCCGTCACCAGGCTTGGAGCTCGCCGGACGAGGTCGAGGCGGTAGCCAAGCGCGCTAAGGAGGTCGCCGACAGCGACTTCCCTGACGAGGTCCGCTGGATCCGCAGCTACGTGCTCGCCGACGAGGGCGGGACGCTCGGCAGCCTGTGCGTCTACCAAGCGGTCGACGCCGACGCGATCCGCCGGAACTCACAGCGAGTCGGCATGCCCGCCGATGAGATCAACGAGGTCCTCGAGACGGTCCTCGTACGCCCAGACCCGACGCCCGCACCCGCCTTGGCGTGAGTCTGACCGGGCGGCGAGCGGGCCAGCGCCCGCCCGCCGCCCGTCGGCGGGTTGCCCACGCCACGACCGCGCCCCTCATCAATACCGGCCGCGGTCGATGCTTATCGGCGAGCACCCATACACGCTTTATGCTCGCGCTAGCAGTTCCACCTGAGGCATCGAGGAGCCGGGGAGCGGGTCAGCCGCCTTTGCCCGGAGTCGGCTACCGGATTGCCAATGCACTCAACGGTCATGCGCTTCGCGATTTCCATCCCTCAGTACGCTCGCGAGAGCCGGTTCGACGATGGTGCGTTCCGGGCTCATCTCCGACGTGTCGAACAGCTCGAGATGTTTGAGAGCGCATGGGTGCAGGAGCAAGTGATTGGCGCGGCGGGCAGCCTGGCGCCGCTCCAGACGCTTACCTACGCTGCCGCGTGCACCGAGCAGCTGCGGCTGGGCTGTGCCGTGTTCGTGCTCCCACTGCACAACCCCCTGCACTTGGCCAAGGCGATCAGCTCACTTGATTGCATCAGCCACGGGCGAGTTGAGGTGGGCGTCGCGACCGGCGGCCGAGGACGTCCCTTCGCCGCCTTCGGCGTAAACGCGGACAGGCCTGTCGCCCGGTTCAACGAGGCGCTGGCGCTGATGAAGGCATGCTGGACAGAGCGTGAGATCAACTTTGATGGGCGGCTGTGGAAGCTGCACGGCGCCTCGATGGAGCCCAAGCCGGTGCAGAAGCCACACCCGCCGCTGTGGTTTGGTGGCAGCGTCCCGGCGGGGATGCGGCGCGCGGTGCGACACGGAAACGGGTTCATGGGCGCCGGCTCGCAGACCACGGCACGGTTCGCCGAACTGGTCAAAGTAGTCGGCGAGGAACTGAGCGCGCAGGGACGCAACCCTGACACGTTCCGAATCGGCAAGCGGGTCTACGTTCACGTCGACGACGATCCTGCACGAGGGCGCCGGCGACTCGAAGAGGCGCTCGTTCGGCACTACGGTGGGGGCGAATGGTCCGAAAACGTCCTCGCTGGGCCCGGCGAGGAGTGCGCCGCCGGCGTCCGAGCAGTGGCGGACGCAGGTGCGCAGCTGATTCTGCTCAACACGCTTATCGACGATGAGGGCCAGCTCGAACGGCTCGCGACCGAAGTGATCCCGGAGCTGCGCTGAGCAAGGCGTCGCGCCGCTGACCGGATAGCTCGGCCCCGCGCGCAGCTACTTATGGGTGCGGTCGCGGTGCGCGCACCCCGGCCAGCAGCACGGCCGACGCATGCCGTCCTGCAGCTCCTCTTGAGTCCGCCGAATGCGGCGTTCTCGGGTAGTCGCCTGCTTGGCATTCTCGACCCAGCAGATGAACTCATTGCGCGCTAGGGGAGTGATGTCCTTCCACGCGTCGAGAGCCGTGGCATTAGCGGTCAGTGCCTTACGCAGGTCCGGGGGCAGCTTGTGTACGACCCCACCAGGCACTCTCTTTGCGCTCACAGACAAATCGTAATGAGCCTGTGCGAATCCAAATCCCCGGGTCGCCCGCGCTCGCGCCAGTCAGAGTGGGTCATGTCCCGGCGCGGCTTAGTACTCGTCGTGGCGCCGCAGCCACAGAGGGTCGGTGGCGCTTTCGTCGCGGCCCTTCGGCGTGCGGTCGAGCAAGGGGTAGTACGCCATCGCGATCTCAAGCCCCCTGCGGGTCGTGACGTAGGTTCGGTAGACGTGCCCGTCCGCCAGTGCGTACACGCTCAGGCCGGGCCCCTCGGAGACGTACCCCACGACGTTGGTCCCGCACATTCGTGCGTTTTGCTCGACGGTGGGAGGCACGCCTCCCTCCAGGAATGGTTTCAACTCCTCCTCGGTGTAAAGGAAGCCGAGATCGCGGTTGAAGTCGCTGCCGCCGCTCGAGACCCAGGCGATCCTCCACCCCATTCGCTCTCGGTAGGCGAGCAGTTTTTCGAGCGGGGCGCGCGAGGCGAGCAGCAGGGTCGCGTCCCTTGCCTTGAGGTGGGGGGCTTGGGGAGCGAGCGTGTCCGTGATCGACGAGCAGACCGGGCAGCCACCCGTCCATGTCGGCCCGAACATGAAGTGGTAGACGACCAGCTGGGAGCGGCCATCGAACAGATCAGCGAGCGACTTCCGGCCGCCCTCGGTCTCGAACTGGTACTCCTCCTCGACCAAGACCCATGGCAGCTCGCGGCGCTTCCTCGCGAGCTCGTCACCGCGGCGCGTGAGCTCCTTCTCTTCCTTCAACAGCTCGTCGCGCTCCGCTTGCCATTCGGCCTGCGTCCCGATTCTGTGCTCGATGGTCAACTTGCCTCCTTCTATATGAGCGCGCGGGTCTGGGTGGTTGCGCTAGGTCCGCAGCCTAAGGTTCGCAGTCGGTGAGCGCGACGTGGATGGCATGCGCGGCGAGGTGATCGTCGTTGGGCTCGGGGCGATGGGGGCGGCCCTGACCTGGCAGCTGGCGCGGCAGGGCCGGAATGTCATCGGCATAGACCGGTACACGCCACCACACGACAGTGGCTCGACGCACGGCGAAAGCCGGATCACGCGCCTAGCCGTCGCCGAGGGGGAGGAGTACGTCTTTTTGGTCCGCCGCTCCCACCAGCTCTGGCGCGAGATTGAGGCGGAGTCGCGGAGCACGTTGCTGACGCAGACCGGCGGCGTCGTGATCGGCGGCCCGGAAACCGATTTCCTAGAGCGCACCCGGGAGATCGCGGCCCGCCATGCGATCGAGCACGAGACTCTCGACGCGGCCGAGCTCCGGAGGCGCTTCCCGATGTTCAGCCCCAGCGAGTCGGCGCGAGCCTACTACGAGCCGGAGGCGGGCTACGTGCGGCCCGAGGCGGCGGTCGCGGCGCAGCTCGGCCTCGCGGCGAACTCGGGCGCGCATTTGCACTTCTCGGAGCCGCTGCTGGAGTGGCGCGCCTCGCCCGAAGGCGTGCGCGTCCGGACAGAAAGCGGGGTGCACGATGCCGATCAGCTCGTCCTGTGCCCGGGAGCGTGGATCAACCAACTCTTCCCCGAGGGGCGCAACCTCTTCGCCGTCTATCGCCAGCTACTGCTCTGGTTCCCGATAGTCAAAGAGCCGCCGGCGCTGGACGAGATGCCGATATTCATCTGGGATTTCGGCGGTGACCGGACCGGCTTCGTCCACTTGCACGGGTTTTATGGCTTTCCCCCGCTGGCCGGCCGCACCGGTGGCGTAAAGGTGGCCACCGAGCAGTTCGAGCGCACCGCCGAGCCCGACGGGGCTCAGCATCCCGCCTCCCCGGAGGAAGCCGCGCACATCCGCCGACGCATCATCGGCGAGCGGCTCCCCTGGCTCGAGCGGACCCCGCTGCGGACCGTCTCCTGCCTCTACACGAGCACGCGTGGGAGCCGCTTCGTGATCGACCGCCACCCAGCCCATGAAAACGTGATGATCGTCTCAGCCTGCTCGGGCCACGGTTTTAAACACTCGCCTGCGATTGGGGAGGCAGTGGCACAGTGGGTAACGGGCCAATCTCCCGACATAGACCTACGGCCATTCCGCTACCCCCGAGCGGACTAACGACCTACACGCTGGCGCCGGTCACCTACGCCCTCGGTGCTCCCGACCCGCCGTCGTTTCCTTTTGCTCCTATTCGCTTCGTACCCCGCTGGGTATGGTGCGTCCGGTGCCGTTCTCGATCGTCCTCCCGGAACAGCTTGACTGGACGACCCGCCCGCATGAACCAGACGAGCCGGCTCGCCACGTGGCCGAACTCCAGGGCGCAGCCGGGTTCGAAAATACTCGTGCGAACGTGTGGCGCTACGAGCCCGGTGCCAAGGGTCGTCGTCACGTTCATTCTGATCAGGAGGAGACCTTCGTCGTTATCGCGGGCGGCCTCACCATGTATCTAGGGGAGCCACCTGAGCGCCACACAATCCCGGTAGGCGGCGTTGTCCACGTGCGGCCGGGCACGCCACTGCAGACCGTCAACGAGGGCGACGCAGACCTCGTCGTCTACGCGTACGGCTCTCCGCCCGACGAGGGCGCCGACCTTCTCCCGCCAGCGGCGTAGTCGCGACTGAACCGGTACTGACCGATGGCGAAAGTGGCGAAGCGTGTATTGGAGCTGGTGGCCGCGGCGACATTGTTCGGCGCAGGCCTGTTGCTGGCGAGCGGGAACCAGACGTTGGCAGCTTCTCATTCCCCTTCGTGCACCGGCGGCAGTGTGGACGGCCCCGCGCCGGGGCCCGCGACGTGCTTCGGGAGGATGTTCCCGCGCCTGCGTCCATTCCACTACTCCGACGGGGCAGCGGCCGATCTCGCCGCCACCATGAAGAACCTCACATCCGATCGTCCAGGGAGGGATCGCGGCAGCTCCGACGACAGCGCCACGCTACCTTCGGAGTACACGTACCTGGGTCAGTTCATCGACCACAACCTCGATTTCGATGAGACCCCTCAGCCCACGGCAAACGTGCACCCGAGCTCGGTGGCCAACTTCGAGAGCTTCCGGTTCGATCTCAACGACGTGTTCGGCGGCGGACCCAAGGTAGACCCGCGTCTGTACGCCTCCGACCACAAGCATCTGTTGGTTGCCGGCACTCTCGGTAAGCCGCAATCGGACGGTTTCCCGACAGTGACTGGCAACGGCGGCGTCTTCGACCTGGCCCGCAACCCAGTCACACACCGGGCGCACCTGGTCGACCAACGCAATGATGAGAACCAGATCGTTTCCCAGGTCGCAGCTGCGTTCATCGCCTTCTATAACGAGCTCGTGAACCGCGGCGACAGCTACTCCCGGGCTCGGCAGCTGACTGAGGACTACTACCAGGAGATTGTGCTGACCGATGTGCTGCCGGCGTTCGTAGGCCAGAGCACGATCAACAGATATCTGCATTTCGAGAAAAACGGCAGCGCGCGTCTGCACACGCCCAACCTGCCCAACGCCAACTTCACTCCGATCGAGTTCTCGATCGGCGCCTACCGCTTCGGGCATTCGCTGGTACGCGACGACTACCACATCAACAACATCGACCCCCGAATGACTCGTATCCCCGACAACGTCGCGATCTTCGATCTGAACAACTATCAGGCGGGCGACCTATCCGGCGGCGGCCCGCTGCCGGGGCCCAATCGGTCCGGTGTATCGAAGTGCAGCGGGCACTCGCTCTGCACCCAGCCAAATCCCGCCGGCCACCAGATCCAATGGAAATACTTCGTACCGCAACTCGACGCCAATCGGGGTGATCGAACGATCAACTTCGCCCGCCAAACGCAGCCGACGATCAGCCCCGTGCTGTTCAACCTCCCCGCCGAGGCGATCCCAGGTTGTACCGACAAAGCCTCACCGGTCTGTAATGGCTCCGGCCAGCTTGTCTCGCGGGACCTCGCGCGCGGCAACGATTACGGCTTGGCATCCGGACAGGACATAGCGCGAGCGCTCGGTTGCCCCGTGGTTCCTGCGCGCTCCGTGAACCCAACCAAGGACGCCGTGTTCAACCGCGGGACACCCCTGCTCTACTACGTGCTCGCCGAAGCCAAGCAGGCACACAAGACCCTCGGCTGCGTTGGCCAGAGAATCGTCGCCCAGACGTTCCTTCGCGTGCTATGGGACACGCCGCATTCGATCCTGCGCTCGCACTTCCGTCCGGATGCGCGACTTGTGAAGCTAGCCCCCGAAAAGCCGCGGTTCAGCTTCGGGGATCTCCTGGTGGACACCGGACTGGCGCCGCGAAAGAGCTAAGTCGAAGATTTGAGAGCGGCCGGATCACCGACAGTGGGGTGGTCCAAGCTATCCGGACCTGTCAGCTTTCGATCCAGCGGTGACCGACCATGGCCGGCTTCACTCCAGCTCACGCAACCGCCACGTTGGGAAGCGAGCTCGGTCACCGTACGGTCGTCGATTAGCGCCGATAACCGCGTGCGGCCTCACTGGACGACGGCTGCGAATATCGCGCTCCCCCGCCGCAAGACCTGTAGCGTCGAGTACTCGCTCGCTGCCGGAAGAAGCGACTTCCTACACCTACAGGGATCCCGACGGCCGTCAGGTCGTGTTTGCGCCATTCATCTACGGCAAGAGCGAGCCCGCCAGCAGCTCATCCGGGAAGCATTCGTTTCCGGCGACATAGACCCCTTGCGCGGTGCGGCGGGCTGGGTGATGCGAGGGCTCAGCGTGGCGGATTGCGCGTGAGCCTGTGCTCAAGCTCCTCGATCAGGTCTGCCACCCGCTTGCGCGCGGGATGCCGCTGTGCATCCGTCGCCCGATCGCTCGCTTCGGACTCAGCCTCCGATAGCCAGGCGCCGAGCTTGGACGTCGCGTCGTCGAAAATCTTCGAGAAGCTGTCATCGGTCGACACGTAGCCGAGCTCCTCGTCGGAGGCACGGGCCGCGCGCTCCCGGACATTGCTCGCCGCGGCGCGGGCGCGGCGCCGCGCATCAGCGGCGGCCGCCTCCGCCTCTGCTCGCGCCGCCTGTGCTTCGCGTACCTGGCGCTCGAGATCCGCTAGCCGCGCTTCGACGCTCGCACCACCGGCTCCTTCGGGCGCGTTGGCAGCCGGCGCGCGTACTCCGCTCGCGCTCATACCTGCGCTGCGGATCGCGTCAGCGGCGCGCATCTCTCGCACCCGGGCGTAGGCATTCTGCACCTCCTCGAAATTCCGAGCCGACTCCGGCGAGCCGTGGTTGTGGTCGGGATGGTGGCGCTGAACGAGCTTGCGATAGGCGGCGCGCAACTCGGTCTCCGACGCAGCGGGGCTGACGCCGAGGATTTCATAGGGATCTCGCATCGCCTTTGAGAGTAGTGCGGGTTCGCTCGCTCCGACCCGAATCGATGCTGAGACGCTGCGCTCGTGCAAAGAGAGCGCCCGCGACCCGGTATGGGCGACCCCCCGCGGCCGACGCCGGATCGCGCCGCTCGTTTGGCGATCGAGATCCGGACCTCAGGCTCGGGCGTGTTATGCCGTCAGCTATTGGAGGAGCTTCCCGATTGGTTCGGAATCCCTGAAGCGATCGACGAGTACGTTGTCAAGGCCGATCGACTGACGGCCGTCGTCGCGATTGCGGAGACGCGAAGATCCGTGCTAGGCGGGTCTCGTGCCCGCCGCGGCGAGATACGCGCGCCGATATCGAAGCAGGGCACGGAAACACGATCCATCTGGCACGCCTGAGCTGTCGGGGCGTCGGCAGCGTCCGAACGATCCCGACGATCGGTTGCTTACACGGGCAAACGCATGCGCATAGGGGAGCATCTCGTCGCGCTCCGATCAGCGGCGGCCTCCACTCCACATCGCCCGTCGGGTCCTCGAAATAGTGGTCGTCCCGCCTCACGCCTGCCCGATCACCTCGCAGACCTCGACGCTAATGAATTCCGCGGAGGCGTCCGGAAGGTCCCGCAGCGAGTTGAACGTCGCTTCCGCGCCCCGCGCGTCCGGCTCGGTGCCGAATAGCCAGAAGGAGTGCTGGACCGTCTCGCCGTCGGTGAGGCTGCGCCCAGTAGCCGCCGGCGGAGCCGGGCATGCCCGGGAGCATCGCGACGCCGCGCCCTTGGATCAGCGCGAGCGCCTCGTCTTCGCGGCCGGATTTGAGCCTGACCGTGCCAATGACGGCGAAAATGCTCTTCGCTCTTCAGGCTTCGTGGGGGCCGCTTTATTACTTATAAGCGATCGCGGCGCTGCTTGGTCCGATTAGCGGCAGGATTTCGGTACTCCTAAATCCGGCGTTTCGGCACCAGCTGTCGAACTGCGCGCCGGTGTAGTCGAACGCATCACCGAATTCGATAAGCATATTGAGCGACATCATCAATCCGAACGCGTTGTGGCGGCGATCATCATCGATGATGCTCTCGATCGCGATCAGCGCGCCGCCCTCGGGTAGGGACTGGTAAGCGGACTGGATCAGCTTTAGCTTTCGGTCCAGGTTCCAGTCATGCAGGATGTTCCCCATGCAGATCACGTCAGCGCGAGGCAGGGGGTCGGCGAAGAAGTCCCCGCCCGCGGTGCTGACCCTGTCGCTGAGGCCAGCCGCGTCAATCGTTCGCTTGGCGATTGGTTCGACGATTGGAAGGTCGAAGTTCGTGCATTGCAGATGGGGGTGCCGTGTGGCCAGCACAACGGATAGCTGGCCGGTAGCCCCGCCGACGTCGCAGATGCTCTGGTACCGGGAGAAGTCAAACTTCTCAGCGAGAGCGTGGAAGCTGCCCATCTGGATGCCGCGCATGGCCTCCATGAACTGCTCAAGTCGCGCCTCGTCGCGGTAGAGCTCCTCGAACATCGAAGCGCCGGTGTACTTCACCTCGTTCTGCGGTTGCCCGGTACGGAGCGCCTCGGTCAGATCGCCCCAGAAGCGATACAGACGCGCGTTGCACATCTCCAGCAGCCCGCCGATATAGGAGGGACTCCGCTTGTTGAGAAACGTCGCGGTTTGCGCCGTGTTGCGATACCGGCCATCGCCGCCACTACCGTCGCGCTCAAGCAACCCCAGCGCAACCAGCGTGTCCAGAAAGTCGAAAGTCGCTCGCGGATGGAGACCAAGACGCTCGCCAATCTGCTCGCCGGTCATCTCCTCAGGGCCCAGCTGCGTAAACAACTCCAGCTCGACTGCCGACAGCAGCGTCTTCGACGCCCAGAAACCCATCCCCACCTGCAGGATGTGCGAAGGGTTTGGGGCGCCCTCAGGCGACGCGGCGGCCGCTTCGTCGTGCACGGCCATTTCCCGCTCCATGACAAGCTCCCAACTCGATCTCGATGGCCCCCGCTTCAGACAGACCCAGCTCACGCAGGCGCAAGCATGAGGGGCCGATCAAGATACCACCTCGATAGGTTCGTTCCTTACCCGCCAACCTTTGCGCTGACCGACGACCAGCGTCCCGATGGGAGGCGGCTTCACCATCTCGCCGTAGATCAAACCCGAACGATTTCAGCGACCGCCTGGTGTAGAGATTTCGTGATATCGGGGCGCCCGGATTTGAACCGGGGACCTCACCGACCCGAACGGTGCGCGCTACCAGGCTGCGCCACGCCCCGATTGAGCCAGTATCCCACAGCGCGCCGGGACCGCTGACCTCGCGTACCTCGACTAAACCGGTTACGGACTGCGCACGACGCCACCAACACCAAGCGGGAGCGGGAGATGGCCGAGGAGGTGATTGAGCTGCTTGGTCGCCGAGCCGGGCCGGCTCAGAAGGGAACTGAGACCTTTCGTGGTCGACTTGAGTACGTGATGGAGCGATGGCAATCTCGGCACCGAGGGCTGTGACGGAAGCGAGGGTACGCTCGGTACGCGGCGGCTCGGAGAGCTGACCGAGGGGCTGTTAGACAGCGGGCTGGTGCTGGGCCGTGTGGTGTGCGTCGATCGAGATGCGCTCGTCGGTGTGGAATGGTGCGACCGGCTGGATTGCGCCGAACGCTGCGCCTGTGCCGGTGCGCGGGCGGGCGGAGTCACCGCTTGCGGTCCCGCGGAAACACGGGTGTGGGTCGCCTGAATGTCTGAGGCTCGGACAACGGATGCCCCGGATACGCGGGGCGCGGGCGCGTTGATGTCGGCGACACCGCCGCCGACGGCCATCGCCATGGCAGCGACGACCACCGCCGTCTGTCCAGCACCCGCCGCGGCGCCAGGATCGGTGAATTGCACTATGCGGTGTAGCGAGCGGGCCGCTCGCGATACGCGCGCTGCGCTGAAAATACGCCGCCAAGGCACGAACGGCAGCGGCAGCAGTCCGGCAATCCTCTCCGCCAGGCTCGGGACGCGCAGCGCCGACTCGTCGATTCCGGCTAGATGCGCCTGCCGCCGACACGGCTGGCAGTGGGCGACATGGCGCGCAAAGCGACGGCGTTCGCGCAGGCCCAACGCTCGGAAGGCGTCCTCCCCACCCCGTTCGATCACGCCCAAGACCTGAGCGCACCGACGGCCGCTTGCGATTTCGTCGTACTCCTGCCCGAGGCGGCGCCTGGCCCTAAACAGCGTGCTCTCAACCATCGGGAGCGACATTCCTGTCTTCTGCGCTATCTGCGTGTACGACCGGCCCTCGAATTCCCGCAGCACAAGGACTTTGTGTTGGCTCTCGGAAAGGCCGCCGAACGCGCCGCGCAGGTGGTCGAGTTGCTGGCGACGCTCGAGAAAGATGTCGGGCGAAGGCGCCGCGACCGCCTGATCTCGCCGGTCGGCCACCGCGGCATCGCCGTCTGCCGAAACTTCACGGCTGCGCTGCCGGCGGCGGACCTCATCGATACACGCGTTGTGGGCAATTTCGTATATCCAGGGCTTGAACGCGATCGCGCGGTCGCTTGAGCGCATGGCGCGCAGCGCCGAGACGAACACGTCCTGGGCGACGTCCTCAGCGCGACCGTGATCACCCACAATCCCGTTGACATAGCCGAGAATCGAGCGTCCGTAGCGGGAATACAGCTCGCCAAAAGCATGCTCGTCACCGCTCCTCGCAGCCCCTACGAGGTCGGCCTCCGTCCGTGCGAGTTGTGGCTGCGGCACGCCTAGTGCTGACATACCCGTCCCTGTCCTACCTGGCGACGCGAAACTGTATCGGAATCGTTCACATTTTTCCGCAGTTCAGGAGTTTCTAAACCACTCTTTTTGGGTCACCGATGTTGAGAGCATCCGTCGAGCACGGCATACTCCCGATCATGTAATGAACGGCAAAGGAGGCACAGAGCTGATGGCAGTCCATCTGACGCCCACTGAGCTTGCGCGAGAATCGGGGCTGGAGCGGAGAGACGTAATCGCCAAGTGCATCGAGTTGGGCGTCCCGATCTTCAACGGTCGGATCGATAAGACCCTGTTCCTCTCAAGCCTCCGCGAGGATCCCTCCGGCAAATCCCAGCCCCAGCCCGCGGGGGCCTAGTCGCTTCGCACTCGGTCCATCTCTCCCAGCGCGCATAGTTGATGATGCGCGAGGCGGAGCTGCTGTCCGAGCAGCGCCGCTACTACCGGGAGCGCGCGCCGGAATATGACGCGTGGTGGGAGCGCACCGGGCGCTATGACCGGGGTGCTGACGCCAATGCTCGCTGGTTTGCAGAGTCAGAGCTCTTAGCGCGAGAGCTTGAGCGGTTCGCCCCGCAGGGCCGCGTTTTAGAGCTCGCGTGCGGCACCGGCCTGTGGACCCGTCATCTCGTCCGCCACGCGGATGCTGTCACGGCGGTAGACGCGGCGCCGGAGATGCTGACGCTCAACCGAACACGCCTACGTGCATCGGGCGACGATGCCCGGGTCGACTACGTTCAGGCCGATTTATTCTCCTGGCGGCCTCCGTCCGAGGCCTACGACGTGTGCTTCTTCGCTTTCTGGCTCTCGCATGTGCCCGAGAGCCATTTCGCCTCATTCTGGGAGGCCGTGGCGAGTGCGCTGCGCCCGGGGGGTCGTGTGCTCTTCTTCGACAGCGACCGGAGCGAGCGCTCGACCGCCGCCGACCATCAGCCGCCCGACGCCGCGCGCGATACCCTGCAGCGGCGCCTCGACGACGGGCGCGAGTTTCGGATCGTCAAGCGCTTTTATGACCCTCCCCGGCTCGAGCGCCGGCTTCGGGAGCTGGGCTTCCAAATCGAGGTTCGCCGCACGGGAGAATTCTTTCTTTACGGCGCCGGAGAGCCTGCTGCTCGGTCCGGATCAGCGCACCTTTGGCCCGCGTGAGGGGTTAGAGAGCAGCATCATGCGCAGGGTGTTGGTGTTCCTGGTCGCGGGAGTCGGGCTGCTCGGTGCCGCTCCGGCCGCAGTGGCCGCTCCGGCCGCGATGGAGGCCGGACTGGGCCCGGCGGCAGCCGCGCAGGCGGGCCTGGGCCCCAAGGCCCTCCGCCACGCGTTGGCGCACGACCTCGGTGCGATCGGCGGCGTCCATGGCGTCTATGTGCTCGACCTGACGACGCGCCGCCAGCTGTTTGCCGTCAACCCGGGCGCGGGCCGCATGCCCGCGTCGGTGCAAAAGCTGTACACGACCTCCACGGCGCTGCTTCGCTTCGGTCCGGCATCGGTGCTGACCACCTCAGTACTGGGTACGGGCCGGCTGAAGTCCTCCGGAACGTGGCAGGGAACGCTTTATCTTCGCGGCAGCGGCGATCCGACCTTCGGTTCGCAGAGCTTCGATCAATCCGCCTACGGCAAAGGCGTCGGCGCCACTGTCGGGCAGCTGGCACGCGCACTTCACAACGCGGGCATCAAAGGACTTACCGGTCGAATCGTCGGCGACGAATCGCGCTTTGATTCTTTGCGGGGCACGGTCGCGACCGGGTTCAAGCCTTCGCTCTATCTCGAGGGCCAGTTGAGCGCGCTCTCCTATGACCGTGGTTTCTCGAACTCCACGTGGACCGCCTTTCAGTCGAATCCACCCAAGTACGCGGCCACCGAGTTCGGCGCCGGGCTTCGTACGATCGGGGTCAACGTCCCCTCCAGCACTCGGTTCGCGAAGGGCAAGACACCGCGTCGCGCTCGGCCGCTGGCCGCCGTCAAATCGCCGCCGATCGCGACTTTGATTCGGCTGACTAATTCACCGTCCGACAATTTTCTTGCCGAGACCCTGCTCAAGGACCTCGGCGCCAGCTTCGGAGGCGGCGGCACGACGGCGGCCGGCGCGGGCGTGGTCCACCGTGAGCTGAAGAACCATTTCCACATCAACCCCCGTTTCAACGACGGGTCCGGGCTGTCGCGATATGACTCGACCTCGCCCCATCAGGTGGTGAAGCTGCTCGAGCGCATGGATACCAACACCAACTTCGTGGGCTCGCTCGCGATCGCGGGTAAGACCGGCACGCTCAAGGGCGAGATGCGAGGCACACGAGCACAGGGCAGGTGTCGCGGCAAGACCGGCACGCTGCACGATGTCGCTTCGCTGGCGGGCTACTGCACGGCGCGCGACGGCCATACCTTGGCGTTCGCGTTCCTGCTCAATCGTCTCAGCGACTCCAACTTTGGCCACGCCGTGGAGGCAAAGATGGCGGTCGCGCTCGCCAACTACACGGGCTAAGCGCGCGCAGCTCAGCCCTGGCCGTCCAGAAGCTCCCGCAACCCTTCCTCGTCGACCACCGGCACACCGAGCCGCTCGGCCTGCGCGAGTTTCGAGCCAGGGCTCTGGCCGGCGACCACGTAAGCCGTGCGCTTGGAGACAGATCCAGTGACCTTGCCGCCTGCGCTGAGGATCAACTCGGTCGCGTGCTCGCGCGTGAGCGTGGGCAGCGTGCCGGTCAGCACGAGCGTTTTCTCCGCCAGCGGCCCCTCGCCGGGCGGTGGGCCTTCCTCTTCAAAGCTCAGCCCCTGCTCTCGCAGAGCCGAGATCAGCTCCCGCATCTGGCGATCGTCGAGCTGCTCGCGGATCACGTGGGCCATCTTTGGGCCGACCCCTTGCGTCTGCTCGATCTCGTCTTCGGAGGCCGCGAGCATGGCATCGATCGTGCGGAAATGTTGGGCCAAGTTACGGCCCGTGACGTACCCGACCTCCTCGATCCCCAGCGCATACAAAACACGCCCGAACGGCTGGCGCTTGGATGCTTCGATAGCGGCGACCAGCTTGTGCGCAGAAACCTCGCCAAAGCCGGTCTGCTGCGCGATCTGCTCCGAGGTCAAGCGATAGAAGTCGGCGGCGGTCGTGACCCACCCGAGCTCCATGAACAGGCTGACCTGCTTTTCGCCCAACCCGTCGATATCCATCGCACCGACGAAATGCTTGAGCAGCTGCCAGCGGCGGCCCGGGCAGGTGCGGTTCGGGCATTTGGTGAACACCGAACCTTCGGGCTTGACCGTCTCGGTGCCACAGATCGGACAACGCCTGGGAGGCGCTGGCCGCGCCGGGCGCTTGGCACGCTCCGCCACGTGGGGCGCGGGTGAGAGGACCTGCGGGATTACATCTCCTGCACGCAGCACGATCACCTCCTCACCCGGCCGGATGTCCTTGCGGGCTAGGTCCTCCTCGTTGTGCAGCGTGGCGAGCTTGACGGTGACGCCGGCAATCGTTACCGGCTCGAGCATCGCGTACGGGTGGAGGTCCCCGAACTTTCCAGGGTTCCAGCCGATGTCCCTAAGCGTGGTTACGGCCGTGATTGGCGCGAACTTCCACGCGATCGACCACCGCGGCTCACGTCCCACCACGCCCAGGCGCCGCTGCAGCTCAGCGTCATTGACCTTGATCACCACGCCGTCGATCTCGAACTCGAGCGACCCGCGGCGGGCCTCCCATTCGCGGCAGCGCGCGACAACCTCATCCTCCGAGCGCAGCAGGGCGACGTCGGGGTGGACGGGAAAGCGGTGCTCGCGCAGCCATTGCAGCGTTTCCCACTGGGTCCCGAACGCGACCCCTTCGGCGGCGCCGACCCCGTAGGCCCAGAACGAAAGCGGCCGCTTGGCCGCGAGCTTGGGATCCAGTTGGCGAATCGTCCCAGCCGCCGAGTTGCGCGGGTTGCGAAACGTGGAGAGCCCAGCCTCGGCCTGGCGCTCGTTCAGCGCCGTGAAATCCGGCAGCGACATATAGGCCTCGCCTCGGATCTCGATCAGCGCGGGGGCATCGGCCCCCTCGAGCCGTAGCGGGATCGAACCAATGGTGCGCAGGTTGTGGGTCACGTCCTCGCCGATCTCGCCGTTTCCCCGCGTCGCGCCCCGCTCGAACACGCCGTCACGGTAGAGCAGCGAGATCGCCAGGCCATCGATCTTGGGCTCGGCCACGAACTCGAAGTGCGGGTCTTCGATTCCCTCGCGCGCGAGAAAATTGCGCATACGCTGGATCCAGGCGCGCAGCTCCTCCGCCGAGCGGACGTTGCCCAGCGAAAGCATCGGCTGCAGATGGGTGACCTTGATGAGCTCCGAGACCGGCTCGGCGCCGGTTCGCTGCGTCGGCGAGTCGGGCGTCACCAGCTCGGGATGCTCGCGCTCGAGCGCGCGCAACTCGTCGATCAGCGCGTCGTACTCGTCGTCTCCGACCTCAGGGTCGTCGAGCACGTAGTAGCGGTAGTTGTGATGCTCGAGCAAGCGCCGCAGCTCGGCCGCGCGCTGCTCGGCTGCGACGGCCATCACTGGACCTCGCTGGCCGCCGGTGCAATCAGACGCTGCAGGTCAAAGCGCCGCAGCGCCGTAAGCCCGGTGCGGTCGGTGAGGTCGAAATGGATCGGCGTGACCGCGATTCGGCCCTGCGCGAGTGCTGCTAGATCGGTGCCTGTCTCCTCACGCTCATAGCTTGCCTCGCCGTAGATGCGGTACTGGCGCCTACCCCCTTCGTGCTCGTCGATCAGCGCGAGCTCATCGCGGTAGATGCGCTTGCCCAGGCGCGTGACCTCGACTCCGTCCGGAGCACACCCGGGAACGTTGATGTTGAGCAGCGTGCCGCCGGGAAGCGGGACGTTCTGAATCTCGGCCACCAGGCGAGACGCGAACCTGGCCGCGGCGCCGAAGTCAAACGCGGTGCCGACACCGAAATCCCAGCCCATGCGTCGCGCGCTGGATTGCTGCGAGACGGCGATTCCGGGCAGCCCCAGCACGATCGCCTCGAGCGCCGCGGCGACGGTCCCCGAGTAGGTGATGTCGTCACCTAGGTTGGAACCGTGGTTGATCCCCGCCACCACCAGCTCGGCCTCGAATCCCTCGATCAGGCCAAGCCGCGCAAGCCGCACACAGTCAACGGGCGTCCCGTCGGTCGCGTAGCCCACGGTGCCGTCCTCGAACTCGACCTCCTGCACCCACAGCGGACGGCGGGTGGTAATCGAGCGTGCCATCGCCGAGCGGTTGCCGTCGGGCGCAATCACTGCCAGCTCGATCGCCGGCAGCTCGAGCAGCGCCCGCCGCATGGCTTGAAGCCCATCGGCTTCGATGCCGTCGTCATTGGTAAGCAATACCCGCACTGGATCTGATCCTAGTGTGACGCTGTGACGCTTTCCGTATCCCTGCGACGCTCCTCCCGCGGCGACGACCTCGCCTTCCTGAGCGCTTTGGCCGGCGACCCGACGATCGAGCCCTTCCTCGCCCCGGGCAGAGGCGAACTCGAGTCACTGCGGGAGTTGGCGTCGGCCGAGCCGCCGTTCGGTGTGTACGTGATCGAGGTCGACGGCGGGCGGGTGGGCGGGCTCGCGCTGACGCGCGCGAGCCGAAGGGGCTCGATCTGCGAGATCTCGCGGGTGATGGTGCAACCCAACGTTCGCGGCGTCGGCGTCGCCACCGAGGCCGTCCGCGCGACGTGTCGGCTCGTACTCGTCGAGCACGGGCTGCACCGCATCGAGACCCAGGTCTACGAGGACAACCTCGCCAGCCAGCGCCTGTTCGAGCGCGCCGGTTTCAGGCGGGAGGGGACGAGGCGAAGCGCGTACTGGCGCCGCGAGCGGTGGCTGGGCGGGATTTACTACGGACTGCTGGCCGAAGAGCTATAGCTCGTGCCCGCCCGCCCCAGCGTGCTCGCGATGTGGGCGATCACGCGAAGCGACTGGTCTACCAGCTGCCGCCAGGTCACCCGGATGACCTCATAACCGGCGTCACGCAGCGCCATGTCGCGCGTCTGGTCGCTCTCGAACGCGGGCACGGTGACCGTGGAAGGTGAAGCCATCCTCCACGATCACGCGCTGCGCCGCCCACAGAAAGTCGACTTCGAAGCCCGCCACGCGCGCGTTCGTTTGAGGCGCCGGCAGGCTCGCGGCGCGGATCATGCGAAGCAGGACGCGCTCTGCCTCCGAACGCGTCAACCGCGGCCCGCCCTCGCGCTCTAGCGCTGTGCGCAGCGAGCTGACACCGGCGTTGTTACGAGCCCGACCGAGCGCCTCGGAGAGCGCCTTGTCGCTAACCAGCCTCTCCACGCGCGCATGGGCGAGTGCGAGCGCCCTCCTTTGTTGCGGTTTCGTCACACAGATGGCACACGCCGTGACAAAAACCGCTCTCCGCCGTACCCCACCCCGGCCAGATACAGCCCGTGCGGCGGTGCCGTCGGGCCCGCGTCCGACCGCGGGCGACCCTGCAACAGCTCACGAAATTGCGCGACCGAGCGCCGGCCTCCGCCAACCTCGAGCATCGTCCCAACCAGCACTCGGTTCATCTGGCGCATGAAGGCGTCGGCCTCGATCCAGAACTCGAGCACACCCCGGGGCGCCTCGTCCCAGAAGGCATCGAAGACCACGCGTGAGAAGCGCACGTGCTCGGTCACGGTCGGGGTAAAGGCGGTGAAGTTGTGCGTGCCCACGAGCGCCGCCGCGCACTCCAAAAGTAGTCCTAAATCGAGCTCATGCGGCCAGTGCAGCGCGCGGCCGCGGGCGATCGCCGAACGGGCCGGCCGCGCAAGCAAGCGGTAGCAATACGCGCGGCTGGTCGCGTCACGACGGGCGTCAAACCCTGGTGGCGCCGGCTCGCACGAGAGCACCGCGATGTCTTGGGGCAGCAGCCCGTTCAGGCCGCGCACGGATGCGGGCTCGCCGGTATATGACGCGACCTGGCCCCAGGCGTGGACGCCCGTGTCGGTCCGTCCGGCAACCGTGACTCGGATCTCCTGCACTCGCAGCAGGACTGCCAGCGCGCGCTCGACCTCCTCCTGGATCGTGCGCAAGCCCGGCTGGCGCGACCAGCCCGCGAACCCACTGCCGTCGTACTCGAGGACCAGGCGGCTCTGCAAGCTAAGGGCCGCCCGGGCGCCTACACCAGCTCGATCAGCACCATCTCGGTCGAGTCAGAGCGGCGCGGGCCGAGCTTGAGGATGCGGGTGTAGCCG
This sequence comes from uncultured Solirubrobacterales bacterium, assembly GCA_963767295.1. Classification (GTDB taxonomy): domain Bacteria; phylum Actinomycetota; class Thermoleophilia; order Solirubrobacterales; family Solirubrobacteraceae; genus Palsa-465. The sequence goes on along the minus strand of CAVYDI010000003.1, from coordinate 1,361,594 downwards.
CCTGGGCGCTCCTCGTAGCGGGGCGCGATCTCCTCGAACAACTTGTAGACGGTGAACTTGTCCTGCCCGAGGGTCGCAAGCGCCTGCCGGCGGGCGTGTAAGTCGCCACGCTTGGCCAGCGTGATCAACCGCTCGACCTCGGGCTTGACCGCCTTGGCCTTGGCCTCAGTGGTGCGGATGCGCTCGTGCGTGATCACCTCTTTGCAGAGGTTCATCAGCAGCGCCTTACGGTGCGAGGCGCTGCGGCTGAGCTGGTATCGCTGGCGCTGGTGGCGCATGACCGCTCAGATTAGTCAGTCCTGGCGCAACGACAGGCCACGCGCGTTGAGCGTCTCCACGACCTCGTCGATCGACTTCTTGCCGAAGTTGGGAATCGCGTTGAGCTCGGCCTCGGTCTTCGACACCAGATCGCCGACCGTCTGGATGCCGGCCCGCTTGAGGCAGTTGTACGAACGCACGCCCAACTCGAGCTCCTCGATCAGGATGTCATCCATCGCGTTGGGCGGCCGCGCCGGCCCGCCGCCGACAGCGGTGCCGAGCACGCCGGGGAGTCCGCCCTCGAGCGTGCCCGGGGCGCCCTCGCGCAGTTCGACCACGCGGTCGGCATCGGTGAAGATCGCGAGCTGCGAGATCAGGATCTCGGCGGCCTCGCGCAGCGCAGCCTGGGGGTCGATCGAGCCGTCGGTCTCGATATCGAGCGTCAGCTTGTCGAAGTCGGTGCGCTGTCCTACGCGCGCCTGCTCGACGCTGTAGGCGACCCGCCGCACGGGCGAGAAGATCGAGTCGATGGGGATCACGCCGATCGGCTGATCGGGGGACTTGTTCTCCTCCGCGGCCCGGTAGCCTCGGCCGCGGCCGATCGTGAGATACACCTCGAGCTTGGTCTTCTTCTCGAGCGTGGCGATGTGGGCGTCCGGGTTGAGGATCTCGACGCCCGAGGGCAGATCGATGTCCTTGGCGGTTATTTCGCCCGGGCCCGTCACGACCAGAGGCGCCTCAATCTCGGTGGCATCGGAGTGCATGCGGCAGACGACGCCCTTGAGGTTGAGCACGATGTCGGTGACGTCCTCCTTGACGCCCTTGATCGTCGAGAACTCGTGGGCGACGCCTTCGATCCGCACGCTGGTCACGGCCGCGCCGGTGAGCGAGGAGAGCAGCACGCGACGCAGAGAGTTACCGAACGTGTAGCCGAAGCCCCGGTCGAGCGGCTCGATCGTGAAAGAGCCACGGTTGTCATCGATCGACTCTGAAGAGATTCGGGGGACTTGGAAGTCAAGCATCTGGGGTCCTAATGTCGGGGGTGGAGAGGACCGGTCGGTTCTTGACGCCGTACGCCACCGGTCCTGGCGGCACGGCGATGAAGCTTTAGTTACTTGGAGTAGAGCTCAACGATGAGCTGCTCTTGCACGGGCGCCGCGATTTCCCGGCGTTCCGGCTTACGCAGCACCTTCGCGGTGAGCGAGTCGTGATCGGCCTGCAGCCACGCCGGCACCTGGCCGGTCAGCTCGGTGGCGTCGCGGATGACCTGGGTCGCGCCCGAATCTGTCAGGATCGCGACCACATCCCCCTCGCGCAGTTGGTAGGAGGGGATGTTTACGCGGCGGCCGTTGACCGTCCAGTGGCCGTGCAGGATCAGCTGGCGAGCCTGTCGGCGCGAAGCAGCGAAGCCCAGCCGCACGAGCACGTTGTCGAAGCGGCATTCGAGCATCCTCAGCAGGTTCTCGCCCGTGATGCCGGACTGCCGCGAAGCTTTGTCGTAGTAGTTGCGGAACTGCTTCTCGAGCACGCCGTAGTAGCGCTTGGCCTTCTGCTTCTCACGCAGCTGAAGCCGGTACTCGCTCTGGCGCTGACGGCCGCGGCCGTGCTCGCCGGGCGGGTAGGAGCGACGCTCGACGCCACACTTGTCGGTCAGGCAGCGCTCTCCTTTGAGGAACAACTTCTGCCCCTCCCGGCGGCACTGCTTGCACTGAGGTCCGGTGTCACGCGCCATGGCTCACACCCTCCTGCGCTTGCGCGGACGACAGCCGTTGTGGGCCTGGGGAGTCACGTCACGCACCGTGGTCACCTCTAGCCCTGCGGCCTGCAGCGAGCGGATCGCCGTCTCGCGGCCCGAGCCAGGTCCCTTGACGAACACCTCGACGCGCTGGAGGCCGTGCTCGATGCCCTTGCGGGCCGCTGCGTCGGCGGTCACCTGCGCGGCGAACGGGGTCGATTTGCGCGAGCCCTTGAAGCCTGCTCCGCCGGCCGACTCCCACGCGATCACGTTGCCCTCGCGATCGGTCAGCGACACGATCGTGTTGTTGAACGAGGTCTTGATGTGGGCCTGTCCAACCGGGATGTTCTTGCGCACCCGGCGCCGGCCGCGCTGTCGCTTCGGGGCGGGCATTTACTTCTTGGCGGCCTTCTTCTTGCCGGCCACCTGCATGCGCTTGGGGCCCTTTCGAGTGCGCGCGTTGGTCTTCGTGTTCTGTCCACGCACGGGCAGCCCGCGGCGGTGACGCAGGCCCCGATAGGAGCCGATCTCCTGCAGGCGCTTGACATTCTGCTGGCGCTCGCGGCGCAGATCGCCTTCGACGGTCAGATCGCCGTCAATCAGTCCGCGCAGCTTGACGACTTCGTCCTCCGTCAAATCGCGCACGTAGGTATCGCCGGAGATGCCCGCCTCGGACAGGAGCTTGTTCGCGGTAGGACGTCCGATTCCGTAGATGTAGGTGAGGCCGATCTCGGCGCGTTTGTTGAGCGGGATGTTGATTCCAGATATGCGCGCCACAGTCAGCCCTGCCGTTGCTTATGGCGCGGATTCGAGCAGATGATAAGGACCCGTCCCTGGCGACGGATTACCTTGCACTTCTCGCACATTGGTTTGACCGAGGGTCGTACCTTCACGCTCGCTTCGCTCTCGTCGTATTTTCTTCAAGGTCCCGGTCCGAGCTCTGGCAGCCGCTGAAGCCGCCGCTACTCTGGCCGGGTGTGCGCGCACGGCGAAAGAGACGCCTTGCGACGCAGACCGCCAATCTTAGCAGGGGTGTTCCGGCCGGAACATGTTCCGGCCGGCCGGTCCGCACATGTGCGGACCGGGGCCGGCGCACATGTGCGCCGGCCGTCCAAATAGATAGAAATCAAGCCGCGGCGCGCCCGCCGGAGGCCTCATGCCAGGGCGTGAGGATCCTCGGTCCCGCCGCTGTGACCGCGACGGTGAACTCGAAGTGGGCGGCCAGCGATCCGTCCTCGGAGTAGATCGCCCATTGATCATCGCCCACGCGCACGCCATGACGCCCCGCGGTCACCATGGGCTCGATCGCGAACACCATCCCCTCCTCGAGCCTGACGCCAGTACCAGGGTTGCCGTAGTTGGGGATTTGCGGGTCCTCGTGCATGCTGCGGCCGATGCCGTGGCCGACCAGGGTGCGCACGACGGAGAAGCCGCCGTCTTCGACGCGATGCTGCACGGCCGCCGAAACGTCCCCGAGACGGTTTCCAGGACGGCACTGCGCCACCGCGTCAAACAGGGCCTCTTCGGTGGCGCGCATCAGCTTGCGGGCGATCGGCGTGACCGGGCCCACCCCGAAGGTGCGCGCGGCGTCGGCCACCCAGCCGTCGTTGACCACGCCGACGTCGACCGACAGCAGGTCTCCCCGCGCCAGCTTGTAGCGGCCGGGAATGCCGTGCACGATCATCGAGTTGGGCGACGTGCAGATCGAGCCGGGAAAGCCGCGATAGCCCTTGAATGCCGGCTCGGCGCCTTGAGAGCGGATGAATTTTTCCGCCGCCTGGTCCAGCTCGCCGGTCGTCACCCCCGGGCGGATCTTGGCCTGCAGGAGGCTCATCGTCTTAACCAGGATCGCCCCTGCGGCGGCGATCCGCTCGATCTCCGCGGGACTCTTCTTGATGATCAAACGTCGTCCTCGAGGCGTAGCGTCGCGATCACGGCGCGGATGTGGTCGTGTACCTCGTCCGGGCTTCGAGTGCCGTCGATGCGCCGCATGAGTCCTTGCTCGTCATAGTAGGAGATGAGCGGCTCGGTCTGGTCGTGGTAGACGGCGAGGCGGTTGCGCACTACCTCGGGCTTGTCGTCATCGCGCTGGATCAGCCGCGAGCCGTCCTGGTCGCAGACCCCTTCGCGCTTGGGGGGATCGAACTCGACGTGATAGTTGTGGCCGTTCTTGACGCAAACGCGGCGGCCCGACAGCCGTCGCACGACCTCTTCGTCTGGCACGTCCACCAGGATCGCCGCGGTGACGTGTTGGCCCTGCTCAGAAAGCTGGCGGTCCAGCGCTCGCGCCTGGTCAAGCGTGCGGGGGAAGCCGTCCAGGATGAAGCCGTCCTGCGCGTCGGCTTCGCGCAGGCGCTCCGCCGCCATCGCCACGATCAGCTCGTCGGGGACCAAATCGCCCGCGTCCATGAATTGCTTGGCCTGCTTTCCGAGCTCGGTCCCGTTCTTGACGTTTGCCCGCAGCATGTCCCCGGTCGAGATGAAAGGGAGCCTGAAATCGATACGCAAGCGGTCGGCTTGCGTACCTTTGCCGGCTCCCGGCGGCCCGAACAGGATCAGGTTGAGCTCCGGCATGGCGGTGGGCAGCTTACCGGCCGCCTATCGAATAGACGATTCCGGGGCCCGCCGCGTGCCCCATGCTGGATCGAGCGGAATTGCCGGGTGCTCGATCGCCCGCGGCGGCCCCGTGATTGGTTAGAAGTCTTGCGCTACGCGGTGGCGTTCGCCCCAGGGAGGCACCCCAGGGTTTTCTACCCCAGGGAGGGGCTAGTAGAGATCGCCAGAGCCGTTTGTGGCGCCGGCAAGTTCCCGCCGGGCCATCTCGATCGCCGCGGTAAGTTCAACCCAGCCGCCGAAGGCTTGGCGTTCGCCGCCCGGGTGCGCGAGCCAACCCGTGATCGGCTCGGAGCCCGGCTCGATCCAGAGCTCAAGCGGCGTCTTATCCGCGATCGACATCAGCCACCTCTGCCCCTGGTCGGTGGCGCCTGGCGCCCCATGCTTGTAGGCATCATCCATTTCTCCGATCCCCTCAGCAGGCCTTCTGAGATGACTTCGCGCTGCTGACATGTCGTAAGGATGATTGGAGCGAGCACTTTTCGCCCCAGGGAACCACCCCAGGATTAGGGCCAGTTAGGTATAAATTTGCGGCGTAGTTGCGCTAAATGCAGCGCAGGAGTACCCGGTGGAAAGGCACAGAAGGCCCGAGGCGAGAGGGTGACCGCGTTTTGAGCGCCCGGGTACTTCAGGCTGGCAGCGGCGGCGAACTGCTCGAGCGCGAAGCGACCCTGCATGCGATCGATGCGGCAGTGGACGGCGCGCGCAGCGCGCGCGGCACGTTCGTGCTGATCGAGGGCCACGCCGGCATGGGCAAAACGCGGCTGCTCGAAGCCGCGCGGGCGCAGGCCGGCGCGGCCGGCACCGCTGCACTGCGGGTGACCTGCGCGGAACTCGAGCGCAACCTGTCGTTTGGGGTTGCGGAGCAAGTGGTCAAGGCGCTGCTCGCCGCGCTGCCGACTCGTCGCCGCGGCCCGTTGGTGCGCAAGGCGCCGCCCTCGGTGCGTCCGCTGCTCGAGGACGCGGGGGCGCAGTCGCGCCCGTCCGATCCCACGCCCAGCGCCGGCGACGCGGCCACGCTGGCGCAGGCTCACGCCCTGTTCACGCTCACCGCGGAAGCCCTGGAGGGAGTCCCGGCGCTGGTCGCGATCGACGACCTGCACTGGTGCGATCAGGCCTCGCTCGAGTTTTTGCTGTATGTCTCAAATCGCCTCGACGAGTTGCCGATGGTCGTGCTCGGAGCCCGTCGCACGGGGATGGGGGAGCAGCCGGTCGACGTGCTCGAGCGGATCGCGGCGTTGCCGCACGTCCGCGTCGAGAGGCTCGCGCCACTGACCCTGGCCGCCGTCGCGACGCTGGTAGCCGGTGCGCTCGGTGACCGGGCGGACGAGACGGTGGTGGAGGCCTGCGCCCAGGTAACCGGGGGCAATCCCTTTTACCTGCGAGAGCTGCTGCTGGAGCTCAATCAAGACAGCACCATGAGCACGAGTGAGCTGGCAGAGCGCGCGCGCACGCTCGCGCCAGAGGCCGTTATCCGCGCTGTGCGGACGCGGGTGGGCCGGCTTGGCCGATCGGTGGCCGGACTAGCGGGTGCGGTCGCGATCCTCGGCGATGCGGTGCCGCTGCGGCAGGCCGCAGCGCTCGCCGGGTTGACGCTCGACCGGGCCGCTTGCGCCGCCGACGCGCTCGCGGCCGTGGATGTCCTCGCGCCCGTGGAGCCGCTGCGCTTTGTGCATCCGCTGGTCCGCCGCGCGGTATACGGCGACATTCCAGCCTTCGCGCGCGCAACTCGCCACCTCGAAGCCGCACGGCTGCTCGATGCCGAGCGCACCGACCCCGAGCGGGTCGCCGCTCACCTACTGCTGGGCGGGCGCCAGCACGACGAGTGGGTTGTGGAGCGCCTGCGAGTGGCGGCGAGTAGCGCCCTCGCCCACGGATCGCCCCAGTCGGCGGTCAGCTACCTGCAACGGGCGCTCGAGGAGCCGGCCGACGCGGCGCATCGAATCGACCTGCTGGCGGAGTTGGGTGCGGCAGAGATCGCCGCCGGCGAGCCGACCGCCGCGGCACACCTCGCGCAGGCGATCGAGGCGTCCGGTGATCAGCGCCGCCGAGCAGAGCTGTCGCTCACTCTGGGCGGGGCGCTCTCGGGACGGGGACTGCACGAGCAGGCCGCCACTGCGTATGACTCGGGTATCGACGAGCTCGGCGGCGTGATGAGCCGTTCCCAGCGCGCCGAGGCCAACCTCGCCGTACGGGAGCTACACGACCGCCTGCAGGCGGGCTTTCTCATAAGTGCCTCGCTCGTGCCGGTCCTGAATGAGCTCTACGCCGAACGTGCGCAGCGCGTTCTCGGCGAGCTGGGACAACAGCCGCAGACCTACGGTGAGCGGCTGCTGCTCGTGCAGGAGGCGTTCCGCCGCGCGCTGGCCGCCGAACCCGCGCCGCGGGTACGCGAAGTCGTCGACCGCGCGTGTGACGGCGGCATGCTGTTCGACCCCGCGCACGGCGAAGGCAGTGCGCCCTATCTGGTCAGCGGGGTGCTGACGCACGTGGGCGAACTCGAGCGTTCGCTCGAGGTTGCCGACGCTGCGCTTGAGCATGCCCGCCGCCACTTCTCCCCGCTGCAATTCGCGACCGCGAGCTTCCTGCGCAGCCTGCCCTATTTCTTGCGGGGGGAGATCAGCAACGCGCTCGCCGATCTCGAGCTTGCGCGAGAGGCTCGCCGCTACGGCTGGCGCCAGTTCGCGCGGGTGGGCGCGGCTGCCTACGCGCTGTGCCTGGTCGAGGCCGACGAGCTGCAGCGCGCCCAGCAGGTGCTCGAAGATGAGGGCACTGAAGGCCCCGCCGATCTTGAGCAGGCCCAGCTGCTCTATGGGTGGTCGGAGTTGCGCCTCGCCCAGCAGCGACCGGAGGAAGCGTTCGAGTACGCGCTCGCATGCGGCGAGGCGATCGGGTCACACCCGCAAATGGTGGGAGGCGGGTCGCCTTGGCGAACCGCCGCCGCGCAGGCAGCGCTTCAGATGGGCGATCGAGAGCGCGCGCTCGCGCTCGCCCGGGAGGAGCTCGGGGTCGCCGAGCGGATGGAGGTGTTACATGCACAGATCCGCGCACTGCGCGTGGTGGGGCTGTGTGAACAGGGGCGCAAGCAGATCGAGACGCTGCACGCGGCCGCCGCGCTCGGCAGCGAACTACCCCAGCGGCTCGAGCGCATCCATGCGCTGGTGGAGCTGGGCGCGGCGCTCAGGCGCTCCAACCAGCGCGCTGCCGCGCGCCAGCCGCTGCGCCGGGCCGCCGACCTCGCGCACCACGGCGGCGCTCGCGCGCTGTACGCGATCGCGCTGGTCGAGCTTCAGGCCGCGGGCGCTAGACCGCGCCGCGAAGGACTGCTCTCGGGACCGATGTCGCTGACGCCCTCAGAGCAGCGCATCGCGGCGCTGGCCGCGGCCGGGCAGAGCAATCGCGAGATCGCGCGGGCGCTGTTTGTGACGCCCAAGACCGTCGAGTATCACCTGCGCAACACCTATAGGAAGCTCGACATCGTCACGCGCGACGAACTGATCGCCGCGCTCGATGGCTAGCTCTAAGTGGCTAGGCGCCCGCGCGGACGCCTAGCGTAAGAAGCCCTCGTAATTGCGCATCATCAGCTGCGCTTCGAGCTGCTTCATCGTGTCCAGAGCGACGCCGATCACGATCAGGATCGACGTACCGCCGAAGAAGAAGTTGGCGCTGGTCTGGTTGATCAGGATCGTCGGCAATGCGGCGATCGCGGCGAGGAACAGCGCGCCCGGGAACGTGAGCCGCGCGAGGATGCGATCGAGGAACTCGGCCGTCGGCCGGCCCGGTCTCACCCCGGGAATGAACCCCCCATACTTCTTTAGGTTGTCGGCTTGGTCGACCGGGTTGAAGGTCACCGCCGTATAGAAGTACGTGAACAGGATGATCAGGATCGCCTGCCCCAGCTGGTAGTGCCAGCCCTGAGGCGAGAAGAACTGCTGGACCTGAGTGCCGAAGTTGTTGCGGTTCTGGCCGAGCAGCTGGCCGATCGTCGGCGGGATGGCCATGATGCTGACGGCGAAGATGACGGGGATCACGCCCGCCATGTTCACGCGCAGCGGCAGGTAGGTCTGGCCGCCGCCGCTCATGCGACGGCCGATCACCCGTTTGGCGTACTGGATCGGGATACGGCGCTGTCCCTCCTGCACGAACACGATTGCGGCGACCACACCGAGCGCGATGAACGGCATCACCACGCGAAAGACCTGGCTCGGGTTCTGCCACCAGGACTGAATCCCGTGCGGGATGCGGGCGACGATGCTGGCGAAGATCAACAGCGAGATGCCGTTGCCGATCCCGCGCTGGGTGATGAGCTCTCCCATCCACATCAACAGCACCGTGCCGGCGGTGAGCGTGATCACGATCAGGAAGACCTTGGCCACGTTGAAGTTGGGGATCAGCGTGACGTTGGCCTGCTGCTCAAAGGACCGGAATAGGAACACGTAGCCGATCGACTGCGCGAACGCCAGCCCCACCGTCAGGTAGCGCGTGTACTGGGTGATCCGCGCCTGCCCGATCTCGCCTTCCTTTTGCAGCTTCTCCAGAGACGGGACCACCACCGTCAGCAGCTGGAGGATGATGGAGGCCGTGATGTAGGGCATGATCCCGAGCGCGAACAGCGCGATCCGCCCCAGCCCGCCACCCGAAAAGAGGTTCAGCAGGCTGAGGATGTTGTTGCCGCCAAAGTTGTGCTGGATCTGATTTACGGCGCTCTTGCTGACCGCGGGCGCGGGGATGTAAGCGCCCAAGCGGTACAGCGCGAGGATCGCCCCGGTGAAGAGGATCTTGTTGCGGATCTCACCGACCCGGAAGGCGCTGAGGATGGTGGCGATCACTTCGCGTCGCCCTCAACGACACAGGTCCCGCCGGCGGACTCGATCCGCTCGCGGGCCGCGGCGCTGAAGGCGTGCGCGTGCACGGTGAGCGGCTTCGTCAACTCGCCTTTGGCGAGGATCTTCACGGGGACCTGCTTACGGGTCGCGAGGCCCTTGTCGCGCAGGGCCTCGAGCGTGACCGCCTCGCCCTGCTCGAAGCGAGCTTCCAGGTTGGCCAGGTTGACCGCCTGCGTATGCGTGCGGAAAGGCTCAAACGGCATCGACTTGCGCATGTGTGGACCGCGCAGCTTGCGCATCCGCATGTGAATGGGGTTCTGGCCACCCTCGAACCGCGCCCGCCGCTTGGCGCCTGAACGAGAACCCCAACCCTTCTGTCCGCGGCCGGCGGTCTTACCGGTGCCAGAGCCCTCGCCGCGGCCAACGCGCTTGCGGTCCTTGCGGGACCCCGGCGCCGGCTTGAGGTTGTGTAGCCCGATGCGCTCCTGATCAGCCACCGTCGGCGACCTCCACGAGGTGCTTGACCTTGCCCACCATACCGCGGATCTGGGGCGTGTCCTGGTGCTCGACGCTCTGCCCGATCCGCCTCAAGCCGAGTGAGCGGAGCGTGTCCCGCTGGCGCTTGGACGCGCCGTTCTTGGAGCGGCGCTGAGTTACCTTGACCGTGCTCATTCGGCTGCCTCGGCGGGCTCGGCGGCCGCGTCGGTGGGCTGTTCCGAACCCGTCGCGTCGGCGGGTTCATCGGGGCTGGACGGCGTGGCCTCGTCGGCACCCGCTCGCGGCCCTTTCCTCTTACGCGACCTTGTCGTCTTGGTATCCGCGGCAGGGGGATCCGCGGCGGGCAGGGGAGTCTCCCCGTTGAGCCCAAGTACGTGGTTCACCGACAGACCTCTCAGCTCAGCCACCTCATCCGGGGTCCGGAGCGACTCCAGCCCCGCCATGGTCGCCTTGACGAGGTTGATCGGATTCTGCGAGCCCAGGCTCTTGGAGAGGATGTCGTTGATCCCCGCGAGCTCGAGCACCGCCCGCACACCGCCGCCCGCGATCACGCCGGTTCCCGGCGAGGCTGGCTTCAGCAACACTCGACCGGAGCCAAACCTGCCCGTCACCTGATGGGTGATCGTCGAGCCGTGCTTCGGGACGCGGTAAAGGTTCTTCTTGGCCCGCTCGACGCCCTTTTGGATCGCGACCGGGACCTCGTTGGCCTTGCCGTAGCCGATGCCCACCACGTCGCGCTCGTCGCCAACTACGACCAGCGCGGTGAACGAGAACCGCCGGCCGCCCTTGACGACCTTCGCGACGCGGTTGATTTCGACCACGCGCTCGGCGAGCTCGAGGCCAGCGGATGAGACTGTACGTTCAGAAGCCATCAGCAGTCAGGGTAGCGGTGGTCCCTAGAACTGAAGCCCGCCCTCGCGGGCACCGTCGGCGAGCGCCTTGACCCGGCCGTGGTACAGGTAGCCGCCGCGGTCGAACACCGCTCGCTCAACACCGGCCGCCCGCGCGCGCTCGGCGAGCAAAGCGCCGGCCCGTTGCGCCTGCTCCAGCGGGGAAAGCCCGCGCAGTTCCGTCTCGGTCCAATTCACCGACGCCAGCGTGCGCCCCGCATCGTCGTCGACGAGCTGCGCAAACACGCCTCGGTTGGAGCGAAAAATCGAAATCCGAGGTCGGGCGCTCGTCCCGCGCACCTTCGCGCGCACGCGACGGCGGCGCTTCAGGCGCTTGGCTTCCCTGGTCGCGGTGCTCACGCGCGCTTACCCACCTTGCGAGCCACGTACTCGCCCTCGTAGCGGATGCCCTTGCCCTTGTACGGCTCGGGCTTGCGCTGCTTGCGAATGAACGCCGCGACTTCCCCCACGCGTTGCTTCGAGGCGCCCTTGACGACGATCCTCGTTGGCGCTGGTACCTCGAACTCAATCCCGTCTGGCGCTTTTACCGCGACTGGATGCGAATAGCCGAGGGCCAGCTCGAGGTCACGCCCGCGCAACATCGCTCGGAACCCAACGCCCTGGATCTCGAGGCGCTTCTCAAACCCGTCGGTGACGCCAGTCACCATGTTGGCGATCAAAGTCCGGGTCAGCCCGTGCAGAGCGCGGTGCTCGCTGCGGTCAGTTGGCCGCGTGACCCGGATCTGGTCGTCTACCTGCTCCACGGCGATCTCGCGCGCCACGCGTTCGGACAGTTCCCCTTTGGGTCCGTTGACGGAGACCCGCTCGGGCTCGATCGCGACCGTCACGCCGGCCGGAACGGCAATGGGCTGCTTGCCGATGCGAGACATCGCTGCTACCAGACCCTCGCGACGACCTCGCCGCCGATACCCTGCCGGCGCGCTTCGTGGCCGGTCATGACGCCGTGTGAGGTCGAAATGATCGCGGTGCCCATGCCGCCCTGGATGCGGGGGATGTGTGCGTGGTCGACATACGTGCGCCGCCCGGGTCGCGAGACGCGTTCAATGCCGGAGATCACCGGCATGCGGTCGCTCGAGTACTTGAGCGTGACCTTGATGTCGCCTCCGGGGCTTCCGGGCCCAGGCGGGACGTCTTCGTAAGCGGTGATGTACCCCTCATCGGCGAGGATGCGCGCGAGGTCGCGCTTAAGGCGCGAGGCAGGGATCAGCACCTCATGGTGCTGGGCATGGAGGCCGTTGCGCAGCCGAGTGAGGAAGTCTGCAACCGGATCCGTGAGCGTCATCTCACCAACTCGACTTCGTCATGCCGGGGATGAAGCCCTCATGCGCGAGCTCGCGCAGGCAGATCCGGCAGAGGCCGAACTTGCGGTAAACCGCGCGTGCGCGCCCGCAGCGCCGGCAACGCGAGTATGCCCGGGTCTTGAATTTGGGGGGCCGCCGCTGGCGGACTCGTTGTGAAACTTTGGCCATCTATTCCTCTACTCAGATTTCTGCACTCAGGTTTCTCGTGTCAGACGCCCGCGGGCTGGGCACCACGATCCCTAGCGAAGGGCATCCCCAGATCTTGCAGCAGCGCGAATGACTCCTCATCCGTCGCTGCGGTCGTGGTGATCGTGATGTCCAGGCCCCGCACCTGGTCGATGCTGTCGTAGTCGACCTCGGGGAAGATGATCTGCTCGCGGATGCCGAGCGAATAGTTGCCGCGGCCGTCGAACGCGCGCGGATTGAGCCCGCGAAAGTCGCGAATGCGCGGGATGGCGATGGCCATCAGGCGGTCCAAAAACTCGTAAGAGCGCTCGCCGCGCAGCGTCACCGCGAGTCCGACCGGCATTCCCTCGCGTACCTTGAACTGCGCGATCGACTTTCGAGCGCGGCGCACGTTCGGGTGCTGGCCTGTGATTGTGGCCAGCTGCGCGGAAGCCGCCTCGAGTACCGAAGCGTCTTGCTTGGCGTCGCCGAGTCCCATGTTGACGGTGACCTTCTCGATCTTGGGCGCCTGCATCGGCGACGAGTAGCCGAAACGCTCCATCAACCGCGGACGGATCTCTTCCAGATATCTCTGCTTGAGTCGTGCGTTTGCCATCGCTAGTCAATCCTGGTGCCGCTGCGGGCCGCGACCCGATACCGCTCGCCGCCCTCGCGCTCGATTCGCACGCGCGTCGGCCGGCCGTCTTGCGGATCGGCAAGCATCACATTAGAGAGGTGGATCGGCCCCTCCTGCTCGATCACCCCTCCAACCTGCTCGGCCCGCTGGGTGTTCGCCACCTGACGCGGCTTCTGATGGCGCTTGATCATGTTGAGGCCCTCGATGTACACGCGGTCGCGCCCCGGCTCGACGCGTAGTACCTTGCCGCTCTTACCGCGGTCCTTGCCCGAGATCACGATCACCTCGTCGCCGCTCTTGATGCGCGCGGGCATCACAGCACCTCCGGAGCCAGCGATACGATCTTCATGAAGTTGCGATCACGCAGCTCTCGGGCTACCGGCCCGAAGATGCGCGTACCGCGCGGGTTGTTCTGGTTGTCGATCAGCACGGCTGCGTTCTCGTCAAAGCCGATGTAAGTGCCATCGTCGCGCCCATATGACTTCTTTGTGCGCACGACAACAGCGGAAACCACCTCGCCCTTGCGCACCGACCCCTGAGGGCTTGCTTGCTTGACAGTGGCCGTCACGACATCGCCCACGCCGGCATAGCGGCGACGCGACCCGCCTTTGACGCGGATCACGAGGATCTCGCGCGCGCCGCTGTTGTCCGCGACGCGCAGGCGCGACTCGTTCTGAATCATCGCGCTGCGACTCCGTCACCACAGCTGCGACTCATGCCGCCTTCTCCACGACGCGCTCCAGCCGCCAGCGCTTGGTACGCGACAGTGGACGGCACTCGCGCACGATCACGGTGTCGCCGACGTGCGCCTCGCTCTGCTCGTCATGGGCATGGATCGTGTGTGAGGTGCGCACGATCTTCTCGTAGCGGCGATGCCTGCGTGCGGTGTCGATTCGGACCGTGATCGTCTTCGCCGCCTTGTCCGAGACGACGACGCCCTGGCGCGTCTTCTGCCGACCCGACTCCCGCGGCCGAGGCTGCGGCTGCTCAGTTACGCCCCGCTCGCTTCTCGCCCTTTGCGCCTTCTGGCGATGGCGCACTCGAACTTTGCGTCGCAGCTCGCGCTTGTGACCGCGCTCAGCCTGCCGTTCGGCGTGTCGTTCCTCGGGCGAGCGCTGCTCGCGAGAGGGTGCGGCTGCAGCCTTGGCAGCCCGTGCGCGCCGCCTGCGCTCCTTGGGCGAGGGCGCCTCGGTCGGCTCAGCCGCGGGAGCGGGCTCGCGGTCGGCAGCCGGCTCAGCCTCGGCGGCCTCCGCGGCCGCCTCGGGCTCGGGTGCCGCCTCCTCGCCTGCAGCCGCGGCGGGCTCGGCTTCCGGAGCAGCCTCTTCGGGCGCCGGCTGTGCGTCAGGCGTGTCTTCGGTATTAGGTGTGTCTTCAGCCATAAATCTCAATTCCTCGTTCGCGCGCCACCGTCAGCGCCCGTGCGACGTCGCGGCGCGCCTTGCGTAACGACGAGGTGTTGTCGAGCTCGCCTGTTGCGTGCTGGAATCGCAGCCCGAAGAGCTCACGACGCGCAGTCGTGATGTGCTCACGCAGATCGGTATCGCTGAGGTCACGCAGCTCTCCGGAGTTCACAGCTCCTCCCGCATGACGAACTTGGTTCGCACGGGCAGCTTGTGCCCGGCAAGCCGCATCGCTTCGCGGGCGAGCGGCTCGGGCACCCCCGCGAGTTCGAACATCACTCGGCCTGGCTTGACTACGGCGACCCATCCCTCGGGCGAGCCCTTGCCGGACCCCATGCGCGTCTCGGCGGGTTTCTTCGTAAAAGGCTTGTCCGGGTAAACGTTGATCCATACCTTGCCGCCGCGTTTGATCTTGCGCGTCATCGCAATTCGGGCGGCCTCGATCTGTCTGTTGGTCAGCCAGCCCGCGTCGAGCGACTTGAGGCCGTACTCGCCGAACTGGACCTTGACCTGCCCGCGCGATATGCCACCGCGACGACCGCGGTGCTGCTTGCGGTGCTTCACGCGCTTTGGCGAGAGCATTACTCACCACTCTCCTGCGTGCCTCCGTCGGCGCTCGGAGCAGGGCCGGAGCCTTGGGATCCGGCCTCGGCCGGCGCCCGCTCTGGCTGGGGCCGCCGACGACTGCGGCTGCCCTCGCCGTCACGCCCCTCAGCAGCGGCGCCGCGCGGCGGGTTGCGACGCCCACCACCCGTACGACCACCGGCTTGGCCCGGGCCGCGACCACCACCGCCCGAACCACCGCGGCCGCCGGGTCCCGAGCCGCCACCACGACCGCCGGGTCCCGAGCCGCCGCCACGACCGCCGGGTCCCGAGCCGCCGCCACGACCGCCGGGTCCCGAGCCGCCGCCACGACCGCGTCCATCGCGACCACCGCGGCCGCCGCGGTCGGCGGCTTGCGGCGCGGGCTCGTCCATCACAGTCAGATCCGCACCGGTGTAGCCCTCGGGCATGATCTCGCCCTTGTTGATCCAGCACTTGACGCCGATGCGTCCGAACGTGGTCCGCGCCTCGTGAAAGCCGTAGTCGATGTCGGCACGCAAGGTGTGCAGCGGCACGCGTCCGTCGGAGTACCCCTCGGTTCGAGCCATCTCAGCGCCGCCCAAGCGCCCTGAAACTTGAACCTTGACGCCCTTGGCGCCGGAGCGCATGGCACTGGTCAGGGCACGCTTCATCGCGCGCCGGAAGGCGACCCGGTTTTGAAGCTGCTCAGCGATCGACTGCGCGACCAGGCGCGCGTCGAGCTCCGGCCGCTTGATCTCGAGGATGTTGACCTTGACCGCCTTGCCGGTGATCCGGTGCAGGTTGCGCCGCAGCTGGTCGACCTCCGAGCCCGACTTGCCGATGACGATCCCAGGGCGGGCCGTATGGATATTGACCTCGACCTCGGTGGCGTTCTTGCGAATCGTGATGTCCGACAGACCAGCGTGCGCCAGCCGGCCGATGATGTGGTCGCGGATTTTGGCGTCCTCGTCGAGGTACTCGGCGAAGTTGCGCTCGTTAAACCAGTTGGCCTTCCAATCATGGATGTAGCCAACGCGCAGTGACTCTGGATGAACCTTTTGACCCATATGTGATTACGGCTTCGGCTTGAGCAAGATCGTGAGGTGACTGGTGCGCTTGCGGATCCTCGTCGCTCGTCCGAGCGCGCGCGGGCGGAAGCGCTTGATTGTTGGACCCTCATCGGCGTGGACCGCCTTGATGTAGAGGTCCTCGGCGATGAGCTCGTGATTGTGCTCCGCGTTGGCTACAGCTGATTCGAGCACCTTGCTCCAATCACGGGCGGCCGCGCGCGGCGCGTGAGTGAGGATAGCTCGCGCTTCTTCGACGGTCTTGCCGCGGATGTGGTCGCACACGAGCCTTGCCTTGCGCGCGGAGGTTCGCACGTATTTGGCCTGAGCTCGAACGACGACGTCGCGCCTCGGCTCCGCGCGCCGCCTACGCCGTGGAGCGGGCGCGGCTTGTGTCGGCTCCGCTGGGCGGCGACCGCGCCGACGGGCAGGCGGCGTGGCCTCCTCGGCTGCCCCCGACTCGACGGGCGTCTCCGTCCCTTCGCCGGCCTTCGCCTCTTCGGCGTCGCCAGATTCCTCGGCGGGCTCCGGCTCTTCGTCGGCGCCGGCCTGGGTCTCTGTCTCGGCCTGTGGGTCGACGTCGGCGGATGGCCCGACAGGCGCCTCGGGTTCACCTGCGGAGGAGGCCGGCTCTGCTTCTGAAGTCGCTCGCGTCTCCTCGGACCCCGACTCCGCTTCCGCCGATGTACCCGCGGCTTCTGAAGCAGGGGCGGCCTCCGAGCCGCCAGCCGACTTCCGACGCCTCGTGCGCCGTTTCGGCTTCTGCTCCTCCTCTGTCGACTCGGTCTCGGGCGTCTCGTCGTTCATCGGCGCTTACCAGTCCCCGCATGCCCGCGATAAAGCCGCGTGGGCGCAAACTCGCCCAACTTGTGACCGACCATCGACTCGGAGATGAAGACCGGAACGTGCTTGCGGCCATCGTGGACCGCGATCGTGTGCCCGACCATCTCGGGGAAGATGGTCGAAGTGCGCGACCAGGTCTTGAGCATGCGCTTCTCCCCGGCGTGATTCATCGCCTCGATCCGCGCCAGCAGACGCTCTTCCACGAACGGACCCTTCTTGCTCGACCTGCTCACCGCTTCTTACCTCTCCTTCGCCCGCGCACGATGTATCGATCCGACTGCTTGCCCTTCTTGCGGGTGCGGTACCCGAGCGTCGGAACGCCCCACGGCGTGACGGGATGCCGACCGGGGGTGGTGGAGCCTTCGCCGCCGCCGTGTGGGTGGTCGACCGGGTTCATCGCGGTTCCCCGCGTTTGCGGTCGCACGCCCATGTGGCGCTTGCGGCCAGCCTTGCCAACGTCGATGTTCTGGTGGTCGGGGTTGCCGATGGTGCCGACGGTCGCGCGGCATTCGCCGCGAACCATGCGCATCTCGCCCGAGGGCAACCTCAGAGTGACGTAATCGCCCTCCTTCGCGAGTAGCTGCACGCCCGCTCCGGCCGCGCGGGCCATCTGGCCGCCGCGCCCGGGAATGAGCTCGACGTTGTGCACGACCGTGCCTGCCGGCATGTTCTGTAGCGGCAGGCAGTTACCCACGCGGATGTCTGCGCCCGGGCCGGACTGAACCGTTGCGCCCACCCGCAGCCGCTGCGGCGCGAGGATGTAGCGCTTCTCTCCGTCGGCGTAATGCAGCAGCGCGATGTAGGCCGACCGGTTGGGGTCGTACTCGATCTGTGCGACGCGCGCGGGCACCCCGTCCTTGCGGCGCTTGAAGTCGATTTTGCGGTACAGCCGCTTTGCCCCGCCGCCGCGGTGGCGCGAGGTCTTGCGGCCGTTGACATTGCGCCCACCGGACTTCTTCAGCCCCGTGGTAAGCGACTTCTCTGGCTCGCCGCGAGTCAGCTCCGCGTAGTCCGGATAGGTGGCAAACCGGCGGCCGGGAGACGTGGGCTTGGGCTTACGGACGGGCATGGCTCAGGACCCCCAAGAAGCCGAGCAAAAGAGGCCCAAACTGGGCTGCCTCGGGAAACTCGGGGCGATCTTGATCGCCAGGCGAGCGACAAGTCCCTCGCCGCGCACGGCGGTGCGGGGTTTGGGCGATTTTGATCGTCCGGGCGGGCCGAGAGAGGCTCTCATTCGCCTGCCTCCAGCCCGGGACCAAAGATCGGGATCGTCTGCCCGGGGGCGACTTGCACGATCGCCTTCTTCCAGCGCCGCGTCTGACCCGAGGTGTAGCCCCGCCGCTTGGGCTTGGGCTTCACGGACGCGGTGCGGACGTCGGCGACCTTGACGTCGAAGAGCTGCTCGATCGCCTGTCGGATCTCCGTCTTGTGCGCCTTTTCGTGGACGCGGAAGGTGTACTTGCCCGCCTCCGCCAGCACGTAGGACTTCTCCGAGACCACGGGGCGGATGATCACCTGTCCCGGCTCCATCAGCCCTCACCTCCGTCGCCCTCGCCGCTGCGTCGGTCGGAGGAATCGGCCTGCGCCGAGGCCCGGGCGACCAGTGAGGGCAGCGCGGCCTGTGAGACCAGCAGCGATGCCGCCCACACCAAATCGAGGACGCCCGCCTCCGCGACCGGCATCGGCTCGACGCGCGCGATATTCCTAAACGACTTGCCGGCGGCCTCTTCCTCGGCCCCGAGCAGGACCAAAACGGGCTTCGTGGCCCCCCAGTCACCCAGCAGCCCAGCCGCACGCGCCGTCGAGGGCTCGCCGAACTCGGAAGCGTCGAACACGGCGATCGATTCGCGCTCGGCGTGGGCAGACAGGGCGCTGCGCAACGCGCCGCGACGGGCCTTGCGGTTGACCTTGAACGTATAGCGCCGCGGGGTGGGACCGAACACGATCCCGCCGCCGGCCCAGAGCGGCGAACGATTCGAGCCCGCGCGGGCGCGACCCGTGCCCTTCTGGCGCCACGGCTTCGCGCCCCCGCCCGAGACCGCTCCCCGGGTGCGGGTCGCCGCTGTGCCGCGGCGCCGCGCGTTCTGCTCGGCGCGCACCGTCTCGTGCACCAAGGCCATGTTGAACGGCGCCTCGAACGCCACGGGGTCTAAATCGACCGTGCCTCCGCCGAGCACGGATGCCGACCTAGCCATCGGTCCGCACCTCCACCGTGCCGCCGCGCGGTCCGGGGACGGCACCGCGCACGAGCAGCAGGTTGCGATCGGGAATGACCTCCACGACCGTCAGCCCGCGCTGGGTCACGCGCCCGCCGCCCATGCGTCCTGGTCCGCGTACTCCCTTGAGCACGTGCGACGGGGTCGCCGATGCTCCGATCGAGCCCGGCGCGCGGACGTTGTGCGAGCCGTGCGACTTCGGGCCGCTCTTGAAGTTGTGACGCTTGATCGTGCCCTGAAAGCCCTTACCCTTCGAGCGGCCAGAGACCTTGACCCGGTCGCCCGCGGAGAAGGCGTCGGCGGTTACCGTCTCGCCGACCTGCAGCTCGCCGGCCTCGTCGCGGAACTCGGTCAAAAATCGATGCGGCGAGGCGTCAGCTTTGCGCAGGTGCCCGAGCTCGGGCTTGGAGAGCGCCTTCTCGCGCACCCCGCCGAACGCCAGCTGCACGGCCTCGTAGCCGTCGCGCTCAAAAGTGCGGATCGCCGTAACGGGGCAGGGGCCGGCCTCGAGCACCGTCACGCGCTCAACGCGTCCGCCCTCGCCGAAGCGCTGCGTCATGCCGAGCTTCTTGGCGAGGATCGCGGCCATTGCTACGACGCCAGCCGGATCTCGATATCCACGCCCGCCGGAAGGTGGTCGAGCCGCTGCAGCGAGTCCACCGTCTTCGGGGTCGGCTGATGGATATCGATCAAGCGCTTGTGCGTGCGGATCTCGAAGTGCTCGCGGGAGTCCTTGTCCTTAAATGGCGAGCGGATCACGCAGTAGACGTTCTTTTCCGTAGGTAGGGGTACGGGACCGGAGACAGTCGCACCGGTACGTGTGGCCGTCTCGACGATCTCTCGGGCGGCCGTCTCGATCGCCGAGTGGTCGTAGGACTTCAGCCGAATTCGGATCTTGTTTTGGGCGAGTGTCGCCATTCCTCAAAGAGGGCGAGTCCCCGTGCGGGGCTCGCCCCGATGTCGTCGTATCTACCTACTTTGTAATTACGGCGGCCGAGCCACTGACCCGACCGCCGCGAACAACTACTTGATGACCTCGGTCACAACCCCCGAGCCAACGGTACGGCCACCCTCACGGATCGCGAACCGCAGGCCTTGATCCATGGCGATCGGCTGGATCAGCTCGATCTCCATCTGGATGTTGTCGCCCGGCATCACCATCTCCGTCCCCTCGGGGAGCTTGGCTACGCCTGTGACGTCGGTTGTACGGAAGTAGAACTGAGGCCGGTAGCCCGAGAAGAACGGCGTATGGCGGCCGCCTTCCTCTTTCTTGAGGACGTAGACCTCGGACTTGAACTGCGTATGCGGCGTGATCGAGCCCGGCTTGCAAAGCACCTGACCGCGCTCGATCTCCTCACGCTTGGTACCGCGCAACAGGCAACCTACGTTGTCGCCAGCGCGGCCCTCGTCGAGGATCTTCTTGAACATCTCGACGCCGGTCACCACCGTCTTGTCCGTCGGGCGGATGCCGACGACCTCAACCTGCTCACCGGTCTTGATGATCCCCTGCTCGATGCGCCCGGTCGCGACGGTGCCGCGGCCAGTGATCGAGAACACGTCCTCGACCGGCATCAAGAAGGGCTTGTCGAGGTCGCGGACCGGCTCCGGGATGTAGTTGTCGAGCGTCTCAGCGAGCTCGAGGATCTTCTGCTCCTGCTCCTTGTCGCCCTCGAGTGCCTTGAGTGCCGATCCGGTCACGAACGGGATGTCGTCTCCGGGGAACTCGTACTCGGACAGGAGGTCGCGAATTTCCACCTCGACCAGCTCTAGCAGCTCGGGGTCGTCGACCATGTCCGCCTTGTTGAGGAAGACAACGATGTACGGCACACCGACCTGGCGCGCGAGCAGGATGTGCTCCCGCGTCTGTGGCATGGCGCCGTCGGCGGCGGAGACCACCAGGATCGCGCCGTCCATCTGGGCGGCGCCGGTGATCATGTTCTTGACGTAGTCGGCGTGGCCCGGGCAGTCGACGTGGGCGTAATGCCGGTTGGGCGTCTGGTATTCGACGTGCGAGGTGGCGATCGTGATCCCGCGCGCCTTCTCCTCAGGAGCGTTATCGATCGACTCAAACGACCGGATCTCGGTGCCGCCGTACCTTTCGTTGAGCACCTTCGTGATCGCGGCAGTCAGCGTCGTCTTGCCATGGTCGATGTGACCGATGGTCCCGACGTTGACGTGGGGCTTGTCGCGTTCGAATTTGGCCTTAGCCACTGGGTGTCGCTCCTTCTTATTTCAGGGTTTGTCCGTCTCGCATGAGGCGAACCTCAAAAAAATACCTACTTCGGTCCGCTCCCGCCGATACGCCATGTCCGGCTCGGGTTCTCGCCGCTGTGGTGTGCCGCTGCGCGCCCATTACCGATCCGGTGTGCGACTCCGCGCGGCCCGCCACCTCTACGCGGGCTGCAGCTCTCCCACGACCTTCTCGGCCACGTTGGTCGGGACCTCGTCGTAGCGCTCGAACTGCATGGTGTAAGTCGCACGGCCCTGTGTCATCGAGCGCACGTCAGTCGCGTAGCCGAACATCTCCGCCAGCGGCACGTGGGCGCTCACGACTTGGGCGTTGCCGCGCTGCTCCATGCCGGAGACGTGGCCGCGGCGGCGGTTCAGGTCGCCGATCACGTCGCCCATGAACTCCTCCGGGGTCACGACCTCGACCGCGAAGATCGGCTCGAGCAGCACGGGCTTGGCGCGCTGGGCCGCCGCCTTCAGCGCCAGCGAGCCGGCGACCTTGAAGGCGATCTCGGAAGAGTCGGTGTCGTGGTACTTGCCGTCGGTCAGGGTGACGCGGACGTCGACCATGGGATAGCCGGCGCGGGGTCCGTTCTCCATCGCCTCCTCGACGCCCTTCTCGACCGCCGGGATGAACTCGGTCGGGATCGATCCGCCTTTGACCTTGTTGACGAAGTCGAAACCCTCGCCGGGAGCGGGCTCCAGGTCGATGTAGACGATCCCATACTGGCCCGCGCCGCCGGTCTGTCGCACGAAGCGACCCTCGATGTGATCGGCGGTGCCGCGCACCGTTTCGCGGTAGGAGACCTGAGGCCGGCCGACGCTCGCCTGGACCTTGAACTCGCGCAGCATGCGGTCAACCAGCACCTCCAGGTGCAGCTCGCCCATGCCCGAGATCTCGGTCTGGCCGGTCTCCTCGTTGGTGCGCACCTGGAAGGTGGGATCTTCCTCCGCCAAGCGCGCGAGTGCGCCGGACATCTTCTCCTGGTCGGCCTTGGTCTTGGGCTCGATCGCCACCTTGATCACGGGCTCGGGGAACTCGATCGTCTCGAGCTTGATCGGCCGGTCCGGCGCCGCGAGCGTGTCGCCGGTCGAAACCTGCTTGATCCCCACCGCAGCCGCGATGTCGCCGGCGTGGACCTCCTTGACCTCCTCGCGGTCGTTGGCGTGCATCATCAGGATGCGCCCGATCCGCTCGGTGCGCCCGGTGCTCACGTTGAGCACCCGCGAACCCGCCTCGAGCCGGCCCGAGTAAACGCGGAAATAGGTCAGCTTGCCGACGTACGGGTCGGCCATGATCTTGAACGCGAGCGCCGAGAACGGCTCGTCGTCGGCGGGATGACGTTCCGCGCGGCGCTCGCCGCCGTTGTCCGAGCCCTTGGCCGGCTCGAGACCCTCGACGGGCGGGACCTCGAGCGGGCTCGGGAGGTAATCGATGACCGCGTCCAGTAGCGGCTGCACTCCCTTGTTCTTGAAGCTCGAGCCGCACAGCACGGGCGTCATCTGGATCCCGAGCGTGGCCTTCCGGATCGCCGCCTTGAGCTTCTGGACCGGGATCTCCCGCTCCTCGAGGATCATCTCGACCAGCCCGTCATCGTGGTGGGAGACCTCTTCGAGCAGGTGCTCGCGAGCGGCGTGGGCGGCCTCGCCGTACTCCGCCGGAATCTCGGTCACGTCTTGGTCGCGCCCGAGCTCGTCCTTATAAGTGATCGCCTTCATCGTCACCAGGTCGATGACCCCGGTGAACGAGGACTCCACGCCCATCGGCAGCTGGATCGGCACCGGGTGCGCGCCGAGCCGGTCGACCATCGTCTGTACCCCGTGCTCGAAGTCCGCGCCGATGCGGTCCATCTTGTTGATGTACGCGATGCGCGGCACGCGGTATTTGTCGGCCTGCCGCCACACGGTCTCGGATTGGGGTTCGACGCCCGCGACCGAGTCAAACAGCGCGATCGCGCCATCCAGCACGCGCAGAGAACGCTCAACCTCGACCGTGAAATCGACATGCCCGGGCGTGTCGATGATGTTGATGCGGTGATCCTGCCACTGCGTGGTGGTGGCGGCAGACGTGATCGTGATGCCGCGCTCCTGCTCCTGGGCCATCCAGTCCATCACCGCGGCGCCCTCGTGAACCTCCCCCATCTTGTAGGTCCGCCCTGTGTAATAAAGGATGCGCTCAGTCGTCGTCGTCTTGCCGGCGTCAATGTGCGCCATGATCCCGATGTTGCGAATTTTTTCGAGCGAAAACGTGCGAGGCATGTGTCTAAAGGGAGTTGTTCGCGGACCCGCCGTTTCCCGGCCGCCCGCCTGGACCGGCTGCGGACATGAAAAAGGGCCCAGGGGGCCCGTTCACGACGCGGATGTCGGCTCCGGGCGGTTGTCTAGGTCGGCGTTTCCATTGTGTGGGTACACCACACCCGGAGGCAAGCACACGTGAGCGCCACGCCTCCAAGGGCGAGGATCAAATATAGCAGGGCCTACCAGCCTCCCCAGGCGGATCAACGGCCGCCGCGACCCCCGTCCCGCAGGCCCCCGGCGCCAGCGTGGTCAGCCGCCGTGAGGGCAGGAATTCTCGCCGGCGGGCTGCTCTCTGCGGCGCTCTTGCTCGTCTCTCAGTTCACCACCCTCTACACCGTGCAGATCTCCTCCAGCGGGACGATCGTTGCCTCGGTCTCGACAAGCTCACACGACTCGTACGCGCTGATCCCGATCGCGATCGTGGTCGCGATCCTGACGCTGGGGGCGGGCTTGCTCGGCAGCCGGCTGTCGCTGCTGGCGCTCGGCGCGCTGGGGATCGTGACGCTGCTGATTGCGCTCGTCGGCGATCTGCCCGACGCCCAGGCGACCGGCGCGGTGAACTACGCCGGGCACTTTCAGAACGCCACCGCCTCGCCGAGCACAGGTCTTTACCTGGAGACACTCGGCGCCGTGCTGCTGATCATCGTCTCGGGTTGCGGCCTGCTGCTGGCCGGAGCGGCTCCGGCCAAACGGAGACGCGCCGCTCGGACCGAGACCGCGTCAGAATCCTGACCCTACGTTTTTTGGTGCGACACAGGCCGCCGTGCGGCGGCTACATTTCAAGGACGAGGGTAGGGCCCGCCGCAGCCCCCGGTCCCGTGCGGTGGGCCGCCCTCGTTCCTTTAAGCCTCGCGCGGGACACTCTGGGGCCGCGCCAGCCACGCGGCCATCCGGACGGTCCGTAGCGGGGCTACGCTCAAGCCTTTTTAAGCAGAGGTGTGGGCCTGGCCATTAGATTCCTCCCAGTGGGCAGGACTGCTCCTTGGACCGGGGCCCTGCGAACGAAGGAACTTAGGATGGGTGGTATGAAACGCGCAGGGAGTCTGCTGACACTACTCGCGCTCGGTATCGGGGCCGCTGCGGCGAACGCGACGACCGCTGCGAGCGGTCCATCAATCCGCCTGCAAGCGCCCAAGTCGCTCAGTGGGTCGACGCGGTATGACGTGAGAGCGTCGGGGCACGCGCAACGCCATGGAGGCACATATGTCGGCGTCCTGGTGTGGCGGGTGCCGAGCTGCCCTAATAACTACTTCGCCGCGATAAACGAGCCACACAATTTCGTCTACGAGTTCAACGGAGGCAGCGGCATCGGTATCCGGGTGGTCGGGGCCTATAACGTGCACACCAAGAGCGGCTTCTGGGGTGGGCCGCCAGAGCGGGCGCTGATCTGCGGATACGTCTACGGCTCGCATCAAAGCCAAGCTTCGCCCGCGAAGGCGCGCGCCACGCGCAAGATCCACTTCACGTCATAAACGACGCCGCAGCTCCCAAAAAGCGCCCGCACAGCGGACGCCCACTTCGTACGTCCTGATCTCCTAGTGGATCCCGAACTCGCCGACGGCGAAGTCGCCCGAGGTCTCGTCGGTCACGGTCACCTTGGTCACGCGCGCGCTTGGCTTCTTGGCAAAGAACCCGAAGTACTTTGCACCGCCATTGGAGTTGATCGACACCGGGCCAGAGCTCGCGCCATTCGCCTTGACGACGTAGGTATGGATTCCTCCGTCCGTCTCGACATAGAGGTAAAACGCCCTGGTCCCGGCAGGCAGCGTTAACGTCACCGAATTACCCGGGACGTGGTAGACGCTGCCCTTATAGCCGTGGCTCCATGTGCCCCATGTCGCCGGCACGGTCCTCGTCCCCACGCCGGGGCTCACCTTCAGCGTCCCCGTCGGCCCCTTGATGCTCGTGACCGTCTTGTCGTCCGGCCGCTTGTCCTTGGCGAACTTTTGCATCATGTACCCGTGCAGCTTCGCCGGCGGCCTGTGCGTCCCCGGCTTGCCGGAAAAACCGACCCCTCCGGCTGCCAGCGCGACGCCCGCGCTGGTAAGAAACACGACTCCGACTAGAGCCCCAACCGCACGTCTGGGTGTGACCATCGATGCCCCTTTTGATTGCGTTACGGGAGCTGCCTGCGTCCGGGGATGACTGCCCCATCGGCAGCCTACCGAACTAGCACCGCACCTCGAGACCGGCGGCTCGCAAGAGAAAGGGCGCCCGCGCGCGGACGCCCTTTGTGCTTCGCGATTCTCGGAGGCCGGTTAGAACCCGACGGTCAGCTTCTTGTGGTCGCTTAGCTTGCCTTTGAGGGTGCCGTGATAGCCCTTGGTGATACAGAAGTCGGCACTCGCATGGGCTGCGATGCTGAACGAGAAGGGCGTGAAACCGTTGGTCCCCGTGAAGCTGATGAGCTCTGCCTTGTTTTCTTTGTTGGTGACGCTGAACGACGCCTGCGTCGACGTGCAGATCGGCGGGGTGGTCCACCGCGCTTTCGCGCTCAACTTGGACGGACGAAAGTGCGCGGGATGACCCTTGATAGTGGTATGGGGAAGCGTCTTGGCCGAGCCTGCGGAGGCCGCAGCGCTGTTGACGGTGCGGCTGGCCGCGGTGGCCGTACCCGCCGTCAGCGCGGCAAGCGCGAGTGCAAACGTGACCAGGAGCCCCGAGACTCCCACGCCGACGATTTTCTGGATGCTCTTCAAGGTAAAAACCCCCCTTTGCCCCCGGCAAATCCCGAGGCGTAGACATATTCGGCGCCAACCGTATACCTCCACGGTGTGCTTCGCGCCAGGTCCCCTACCCCAGGGTTTGCTCCAACCTCTACCAGCGGTAGTGGGCGAAGGCCTTGTTTGCCTGCGCCATGCGGTAGATGTCGTCCTTGCGCTTGTAGGCGCCACCCTGCTGCTGCTGGGCATCGAGTAGCTCGAAGGCCAGTCGCTGCGCCATCGTCTTTTCGCGGCGTCCGCGGGCGAACTGAACCAGCCACCTAACCGCCAGCGTGCGTGCGCGGCGGGCGGGAACCTCGACGGGGACCTGGTAGGTGGCCCCGCCGACGCGACGCGAGCGCACCTCGAGCACCGGCGTGAGCGCCTTGATACCCGCCTCGAGTTGCTCGACGGGGTTCTTGTTCGTCCGCTCGCCGAGCAAAGCAAGCGCGTCGTAGACGATCGTCTCCGCGACCGACTTCTTGCCGTCCAGCATGACCTTGTTGATCACCTGCTGCACCAGCCGGCTGCGGTACATCGCGTCGGGCTCGATCGGCCTGACGGGAGCCTGGGCGCGACGCGGCACTAGCGAGCCTTCACGCCGTACTGCGAGCGCGCCTTCTTGCGGTCGCCCACGCCGGCGGCGTCGAGCGTGCCGCGAATCACCTTGTAGCGGAAGCCAGGCAGATCTTTGACGCGGCCGCCGCGTACCAGCACGACCGAGTGCTCTTGCAGGTTGTGGCCCTCGCCGGGGATGTAGGCGCCGACCTCCATGCCGTTCGTGAGCCGCACGCGCGCGACCTTGCGCAGCGCCGAGTTCGGCTTCTTGGGCGTCGTCGTATACACGCGCGTGCACACCCCGCGGCGCTGCGGCGCCGCGACCTTCTTTTTGCGACCCTTGCCGGACTTCAGACCCGGAGTCGCGAGCTTCTTTTTCGGGGCGACGCGGCCCTTGCGGATCAGCTGGCTCGTGGTTGGCATGCGGTGCGCAAGCGTAGCAGGGGCGACAATTTGTCCTCGATGGCTCCCGGACGGTTTAAAGCGGTGCTGCGGCGCTTCAAACGGCGCCCGCCTTTCGCGCTCGTGCTGGTCGTGGTCGCGGCCGCGATCGCCGGCGCGTTCGTGCTCGTCGGCAGCTCCGGGACTGCAGGCCACGACACCCCGGTGCCCGCGCCGAAACTGATCGGCGCCGGTCCCAACCGCGTCTGCACCACCGCCCATGCCCAGGCGACGGACACGGCGAGCGGCACCATCCGGCTGCAGGTCAGCGCGAGCGCGCCGGTGAGCGCCACTGGTCGGGCGACCGTCGGGCGGGCGAGCGCGACTGTGCGGCTGACTCAGCGAGTCGTCGAGCGCGCCACCGTCGCGCGGCCGGTGTCGGTGCGCCGCCGGGTCGTGGTCGCGCGGCGCGCGTGCGCCCGCGCGGGCAGCGCCCAGGCCGCCCGCGGAGTCGCGCTGACGACCGCGTACCGCGCGGCGCTGCCGGTTGCGCGCGCGCAGGCCAAACAGCAGGCAGCGCGCGATCTCGTACAACTCGAGGCGCGGGTCCGTCCCCAGACGCTCGCCTCGGCTCAGCGAACGGTGAACGCGCGGGCGCACGCGGCAGCGGCAGCCGCGCAGCCAGCGCTCGCCCAGCGGGCCGCCGCGGCGGCCAGAGCCAAGGCGCTGGCCCAATCCCATAAATAAGTAGTTCCGGTCCGCGCATGCGCGGACCGGCCGGCCGAAACATGTTCCGGCCGGGGCCGGCGCACATGTGCGCTGGCCAAAGCTTTCGCTCTTATGAGACCGAGCCCGCCGCCAGCGCATCCTCGACCGGAGCGCTGGAGACGCCCACCGCGTCGGCGACCGGCCGGTAAGTGACCTGGCCGCCGGCCACGTTGACGCCGAGTTTCAGCCCCGGGTTGGCCACGACGGCATCGGTCACGCCCGACGCCAGGTGCAACACGTAGGGCATCGTCGCGTTGGTGAGCGCGTAGGTCGAGGTGATGGGCACGGCGCCCGGCATGTTCGTGACGCAGTAGTGCGTGACGCCGTCGACCTCATACACGGGATCCGAATGGGTGGTGGGCCGCGAGGTCTCAAAGCATCCGCCCTGGTCGATAGAGACATCAACGAGCACGGCCTGGCGCTTCATCAGCGACAGCTGGGGGCGGGTGATCACGCGTGGGGCCCGGGCGCCGTGCAGAAGCACCGCTCCGATCACGAGGTCCGCGCCGGGCAGGCGCTGCTCGATCTCGAGCGGCGAGGAGAAGCAGGTCGAGGCGCGGCCGCCGAGCGCGACGTCCAGCTCTCGCAGACGGTCGATGTTTCGATCGAACACGAATACATCGGCTTCCATCCCCAGCGCGATGAAGGCCGCGTTCATGCCCACCACGCCGCCGCCGATGATCAGCACGTTGGCTGCCGCCACGCCCGGCACGCCGCCGAGCAGCACGCCCCTTCCGCCCAGCGGCTTTTCGAGGAAGAAGGCGCCCGCCTGCGTGGCGATCTTGCCCGCGACCTCTGACATGGGGGCCAACAGTGGCAGCCGCCCCCGGTCGTCCTCGACGGTTTCATACGCGATGCAGGTCGCGCCCGACTCCATCAGCCCTCGCGTCAACTCGGCGTCGGCGGCTAGGTGCAAGTAGGTGAACAGCGTGTGGCGCGGCTCGAGCAGCGCCACCTCATGAGGCTGGGGTTCCTTGACTTTGACGATCAGCTCCGCGCCGCCGAATAGCTCGGCCGCATCCGCGACGATCGTGGCTCCCTGGGCGGCGTAGGCATCATCCGAGATCGCCGAACCGACCCCTGCGCCGCTCTGGACCAGCACGCTGTGCCCTGCGTCCACGAGCTCACGCACGCCCGCCGGCGTCAGGGCCACCCGATACTCGTCCGTCTTGACCTCAGTGGGTGCGCCGACAATCAATGGACAACCTCCTCGGTACGAGATCCCCTCACGAGCTCGCGGCCACGCAGGGCAAGCCAAAATTCGATCCGGTCGCGCGCGTTTTGCAAGTTACGGCCGGTGAGCGACTCGACTCGCCTGACGCGGTAACGCAGCGTGTGGCGGTGGCAGTAGAGCCGTTTGGCGGCCCGCTCCCACTGTCCGTTGCACTCGATGAAAGCCTCTAGCGAGCGCATCAGTTCGCCGCCGTAGCGCCCCTCGCTGGCCTCGATTGGGCCAAGAATCGAGTCGCAGAAGAGGCGCAGCGACTCGTCGTCCTGGAGCGACAGCAGAAGCTGGAAGGAACCCAGGTCCTTGTAGGTGGCGATGCCGTTGCCCGGTTCCGAGCCGTTGTGGCTTGTACCGGCCAGACCCAGGGCAGCGGCTTCAAGCGCGCAGCGCGCCTCGTGGAAACTGCGACGGGCTTCCCCGCTCGGCACGGCTCGGCCCACGGCCACGTGCACGCCGGCCCCGAACGCGGCCGCCAGCCGCTGGCTGAGGCGCTCGGTCAAAGCGAACAGCTCGGGCTCGGGCAGCCCGGCGACGAGCGCACACACCAGGTTTGCGGTGGAGGCGACTACGGCGGGCAGCGCCTCCTCGCGCAGCCCGCCGGCGACCGCGCTGAGCAGCGACTCGGAGCCGTTGCGGCTTCCCTCCTGGGAAGCCACGATCGTCGCCACCTCACGGCTGAGGCCGAAGGGCTCAAGCCGCCGGGCCAGCTCCGACCCCGCCAGCTCGCCGTCGGCCATGGCCGCCACGATGTCGCCCGCCAGGCGACGCTCGGTGTCGCCCGCGACCCGATCTCGCAGCAGCTCCAGGGCCACGATGGTGACGGCGTGGCGAAGCGTGAGACGGTCGAAGTCAGACAGCGGGCCGGTGTCCTTCAGCGCCACGAGCCACGCCTCGGGAGCGGTGGCTGGCGCGGCCGCGCCGGCGCGCGGAGAGCCGTCGGCGCCCACGGGCAGCGCGAGACCGCGGTTGCCCTCCAGGGCAAAGGAGGGCACGAAGGGGCGCGCCTCGCGACGCTCGGCGCGCCGGCGAAGCTCGCGGCTGAGCTCGCTCAACGCGTGCTCGGGTAGCGCGCGACGGAAGGTCCAGTGCACGCGCGGCTCCCCGCGCCCATCGAGGATTACGATCGAGGCCCCGATCAGCGACGCCAGCGCCGCAGCCAGCGCCTCGAGCCCGCGCTGGGAGAGCACGATCCGCTCGAGCCGCTCGTGGGCTGTGATCGCGCGCCGCAGCACGGCGTACTGCTCGTTGACCAGCCGCGTGAAGGCGGCCTCGGTGATCGCGATGAATGGCACGTCGTAGGGGATCTCGAACACGGGGAAGCCCCGCTCGGAGGCCGCGCTGACGACCGCCTCGGGAACGGCCTTGTGGCCGAAGCCCGTGCCGATCCCCAGACCGGCGAGCTGGTGCTCGGCGAGGCGCTCGACGAAGCTGCGCTGACGCTCGGGAGTGTCGAGCAGCATGCCCGTGGTCAGCAGCAACTCACCACCCGAGAGCCACGGGGTCGGATCCAGCAGCTCGGAAATGTGCACCCAGCGCACTGGCAGGTCGAGGCCGTCCTCGCCTGCACATACGCGCAGGTCGAGCTCTTGGACCAGATCCCCGACGGTCAGCATCGCGGTGCCCCCGTGGTCCCTCTCCCGCGCGATTTAGCCGCGACGGGAGCGGTATTCGGCGGCGGCCGGATGGACCTGCATCCGTTCCGAGGCCTCGGTGAGGACCGGCCGCAGGATGCTCTCGATCTCCTCGAACTGCTCGGGACCCGCGATCAGCGGCGGCGAGAGCTGCACGACGGGGTCGCCGCGATCGTCGGCGCGGCAGATCAGCCCGCGGCGGTAGAGCTCGCCCGACAAGAAGCCACGCAGCAGCGTCTCGGACTCCTCGTCGTCAAAGGACTCCTTGGTCTCCTTGTCCTTGACCAGCTCAATCGCGTGGAAGTAGCCCACTCCGCGGATATCGCCGACGATCGGGATGTCGTAAAGCGAATCGAGCATCGCGCGGAACGTTGACTCGTGCTCGCGCACGTTCTCGATCACGCCCTCGCGCTCGAACGCGTCGAGGTTGGCCATCGCGATCGCGGCGCTCACCGGGTGCCCGGCGAAGGTGAAGCCGTGCGTGAAGCTGTTGGTGCCCTTGAGGAACGGCTCCGCGAGCCGGTCCGAGGCGATCACGGCGCCCATCGGCGCGTACGCGCTGGTGAGTCCCTTGGCGGTGGTGATCATGTCGGGCTGGTAGCCGTAGCGGTGGGCGCCGAACCATTCGCCGAGCCGGCCCCAGGCGCAGATCACCTCATCGGAGATCAGCAGCACGTCGTACTCGTCGCAGATCTCGCGCACGCGTTGGAAGTAGCCCTCCGGCGGCGTGAAGCAGCCGCCCGCGTTTTGCACCGGCTCGAGAATCACGGCCGCGACCGTGTCCGGACCCTCGAACTCGATCCGGTGCGCGATCGACTCGGCAAAGTAGTCGGGGCTGACCCCTTCAGGCAGCCGGTATGTGTTGGTGTTGGGCACGTGCGAGGCCCCCGGGGCGAGGGGCTCGAACGGCTGGCGCAGCTCGGTGATGCCGGTGGCCGAAAGGGCTCCCAAACTGGTGCCGTGGTAAGCGATCTCGCGGGCGATTAGCTTGGTCTTGTTGGGCTTACCCATGACCTTGAAGTACTGGCGCGCCAGCTTGACCGCCGACTCGACGGCCTCCGAGCCGCCGCTAGTGAAGAACACGCGGTTGAGGTCGCCGGGCGCGAGCGAGGCGATCCTGGAGGCGAGCTCGATCGCGCGCGGGTGGGCGTAGGACCAGTTGGTGAAGAAGCCGAGCTCCTTGGCCTGATCGGCGCCCGCTTGTGCGATGTCTCCGCGCCCGTGCCCGATGTTGACGCAGAACAGCGCCGAAAGCCCGTCGAGGTAGCGCTTGCCGTTCTCGTCGTAGACGTAGCAACCCTCGCCGCGCACGATGATCGGGACATCCTGCTTGCTCGTAGGCGGACAGGCGTGTGAAGTGCATCCACAGGTGGCGCTTGGCCTGCTCCTGCAGGCTGGATCCGCCGCTGCTGGCTGCCTGAGTCGGCGCCTCCGGGAGCGCGGCGCTGCCGTCGCCGGTTGAAGTCAACGTGTCTGTGCTTGTCATCTCTGCCTCCAGGGACGCCAGTTTGTACAAACGTAGCGCGGGTCGGCCCGTCCAACAACTGTACGAAGCGGCAAAAAGCAGGGCGCTGGTGTCGACATGTGGGTTAGGGTTGGGCCGCCGATGGACGCGCTCAACTACCATCGCGCCGGTTCCGGGGAGCCGCTGCTGCTGCTGCATGGAATCGGCAGCCGCTGGGAGGTATGGGAGCCGGTACTTGCGCGGCTACAAACGCGACGTGAGGTGATCGCGCCGGACCTGCCGGGGTTCGGAGCCTCGCCCATGCCACCTCCCGATACGCCGCCGGGGGTGCAATCGCTGACCGACATGGTCTGCGATTTTTTGGACGCTCTGGAACTCGCGGCCCCGCACGCGGCCGGCAACTCGCTGGGCGGCTGGATCGCGCTCGAGCTGGCCAAGCGCGGCCGCGCACGGAGCGCCACCGGGGTCTCGCCGGCTGGCTTTCAGAGCGGCCGCGAGGCCGTGTTTCAGAAGAGCACGATGTGGACCACGGCGCGAGCGGCACGGCTGGCGGCTCCGGTCGCCGGCCGCGTGGTTGGATCACCGCTGGCGCGGCGGCTCGCGTTCGCCCAGTTGGTCGCCCATCCAGAGCGCATTCCGGCGGCCGACGCGGCGGATCACCTGCGCGCCCTCGCCCGCGCGCCCGTGGTTCGATGAGACCCTCACCGCGATCAACGCCGACCGCTTCCGCGATGAGGGGCCGATCGGGGTGCCGGTGACGATCGCCTGGGGCGAGCACGACCACTTGTTGCTGCCGCGCCAGGCCCAGCGAGCCGTCAAGGCGATACCGGGCGCCCGGCTGGTAATGCTGCGCGGCTGCGGCCACGTGCCCACCTACGACGACCCCGACGCAGGTCGCGCAGCGTGCTGCTTGAGGGAAGCTCGCTGGCTGGTTAAGCGCCGGCGGCCGCGGCTCGCGCCGCCCGTATCGGAGCGGGCATCAGCCAGGCGGCGGTCAGCACGAACACGAACGCCAGACACTGGACCACGAGCGACAGCGGATCGGCCGAAAGCGGGTCGCCGAAGACGATGATGCCGGCGACGATCCCGGACAGGTTCGCGGCGGTCCCGGTGACGGCGATCACCGGCACCGCGTCACCCTCCTGAAAGCCCTTCGCGCAGGTGTAGAAGGCGGCGATCGAGGCCACCACTGTGACGACCGTCCAGGGTGAGAGCAGCCCGGCCGGCCCCGCGCGCGCGATCTCGCCCGAGATGGCCTTGATCGCGATATCCGAGACGCCGAACAGGATCCCGGACGCGGCTCCCAGCATGTAGCCGTGGTGCTCGGCCGGCGCACCGATGCGAGGGCCCACGATCAAGAGCGTCCCCACCACGACGAGCCCCGCCTCGAACGCGATCATGCCCGGCAGCGAGAAGCGCGAATGCGCGCCGTGCATCGCCGGCAGCGTGAACCCCAGCAACGCCAGCCCGACCGCGGTCAGTCCGAGCCCCATCCACTGTCTGCGTCCCGTGCGGATACCGAACATGCGCTCGGCAATCACCGCGAGCATCACCACGCCCCCGGCGAGCACCGCTTGCACCACCGACAGCGGCGCGATCGCCATCGCCGCCACGTGCAAGACCCAACCGCCCGTGGCGACCACCATCCCCAGGGCGAATAGGCGCGAGGCGAACAGCTGCTTGAACGTCCTCAGCGGCCGGCGCATATCGACGGCCGGTGCCGCCCGCGCGCCGCGGTGCTTATAGAGAAAGCCGACGTTGGTGGCGAGCGCGCACAAAAGCGCGAGCAGGATGCCTAATGACAGGGTCATTGGTTGCGTGGGGGCCCGAGGATCGGCGATCTGGTGCGTGGGTGCGCCTGAAAGGCACGATCCCCTCGTCCTGACCCCGTGGGGCTAGCTACACCAGATTGCCCGCGAGGGTGACGCACAAACCTCGATTCGTGTCGGGGGCTGGATCACCTCCCGGTGGGCGGAGGCTTACAGAGGAGGCTTAAGGGGCGCTATCTGCGCGCTCATCGTGCGGTCGGGCCCTGAGGCGGCTTTTGGCCAGCGCAAGGCGTGCCAAGCCCGATTGGCACGCGCTGCTCAAGGCTGTGAGCCTCCACCAGCAGCGATACGCATGCCGGGTGCGGGAGCCAGAAACCGCCAGCGTAGGCGAGCCAGCCCGAGTGGCTGCCCCCGCGCGGGCGGCAGTTGTCGACGATAACGCGATGACGCTGCGGGACGGTGGTGGCCCAGCCAATAGACAGCCGACCCGTTAGTCCGGCCGGCACCACTAGCTGGGACCTGGAGCCCGCCCTGATGATGAGCGCTCCCTTGGCGAATAGGCGCTCGGCGTGGTTGTTCAGCCCGGATCGACTGGTCTGCAGCGCAGGCCACTTCGGTGCCGCTGGCAGCGCCACCACCCCTAGGACAACCCGGTAGCCGGTCGGCGGCGGCTGGGTATTTATGTAGCTACCGCAGTCGAGAGCCTGCGGGCCTGCAGCGTCACCAATCGTCGAGGTGGCACGTTTGGTACCTGATGAGGCGCCGCCCCCGCATCCGGCGAGGATGAGAGCGCCGACAACGGCGCTCGCCCGGGCCGCGCGTCCCATGCCAGGAGTAAACCAAGCCACTGAGCGGCGTCCAGCGAGCTGCGTCCGAGCAGTCGCTGCTGCGCCGCGTCTATGACGCCTCGAACGCCCCGTGGCGGCCGGCACCCCCGCGGAAGCGCTCGATGCCTTGCGGGGCCTCTTTTAGCGAGCGCAGCCCGTGGACGAACTCATTCTGCAGGGCTGCCTGCTCATCGCGTTCTCCCTGCTCGAGCAGCGAGAGACGATCCTCGCGGAGGCAGGTCTGCGGAAAGGCGGCCAGGCTATGCGCCAGCTCCTCGGCCGCGCCGCGGCTCTGGCCAGCGGGCACGAGGCGGTTGGCCAGCCCGATCTCAAACGCCTCTTTTGCGTCCACGGGACGACCCGTGAGGATCATGTCCATGGCCCGGCTCATCCCGATGAGGCGAGGTAGGCGCACGGTTCCGCCGTCGATCAGCGGCACTCCCCAGCGGCGGCAGAAGACGCCGAACACCGCGGTCTCGTCGGCGACGCGCAGGTCGCACCACAGGGCGAGCTCGAGCCCGCCGGCGACCGCGTGGCCCGCCACGGCGGCGATCACCGGCTTGCTCAGGCGCAGGCGCGTGGGGCCCATCGGCCCGTCCCCGTGGGCCGAGATGCGGTTACCCTCGTCGGTCCCCGCCGCGTGTAGGTCCGCCCCGGCGCAGAAGGTCCCACCTTCGCCGTGCAGCACCGCGACGGCCGACTGGGGATTCGCGTCGAAGTCCCGTAAGGCCTGAGATAGAGCCGCGGCCGTCGTGCCGTCGACGGCGTTGCGCCGCTCCGGGCGCGAGAGCAGGACCGTCGTCACAGGGCCGTCGTGTTGCACCACGATTGCCTCGGTCATGCTCCCACCGCCCTTTGCACGAAGCTCCTGAGCGCCTTTATGACCTCATCCACAGGCGGCGTCGAGCCATTCAGCGGCGAGAGCGGCCCGACCAGGGCCTCGCCGCAAGCACCGACGAGCGCGGCCGCCGTCACTCGGGCGTCCTGGGCCGGAATCTCGCCCGCCGCGATCGCCTCCCGTAGCGCCTCGGCGACGAGCTCGGCGTACTTGGCGCGGTACGCGAGCCGCTCGGCGTCAACCAGCGGGTCGACCGGTTCGGCGATCAAGGCCCAGGCGAGCCGTGGCCTGCGCAGGGCGCGCTCGGCAAAAGTCAGCAGCACGCGCTCGAGGCGGGCGGCGTGTCCCCGGTCGAGTTCCCTATTGGCCGCCGCGTGCATCGCTTCGAGCTCGTGGTCGCACACCGACCTGAAGAGTTCGGCGAACAGCTCTTCCTTGGAGTCGAAGTGGCGGTACAGAGTCCCCGAGGCGAGCCCTGCGCGGGCTGTGATCGCCACCACCGAAGCCGCGGCGTAGCCGCCCTCCTCGATCAGCTCGCGGGCAGCGAGAAGCAGGCGCTCACGCGTGGATGCTGGCGCGGTGGTGCTCATCCCTTGAAGGTCGAGCGCCCGAGGTCACCGAAGCGCTCGTCGCGCTCCTTAACCGCGGCTCGGAATCCCTGCGCAGCGGCGCTCGCCTGAAACGCATAGCCCTCCTTGGTGTGGCGCGCAATGCCGTCGAACACGGTGCCGGTCAGCTGCGCGGCAAACAGTCCCTGCGCGTGTAGCGTCTGGTCGACGAGCAGCTTCATCATCTGCAGCTGGTTGAGCGGGACCTGGGCGATGCGGCCGACGAGTGCCTCGGTGCGCTCTTCGAACTCCTCCGGCCGCGGAGCCTCGATCGCTAGGCCCCATTCGAGCGCCTCGGCGCCCGAGAGGCTGTCGCCGGTGAACAAAAGCCGCTTCGCCCTTTGGGCGCCGAGCCGGAAGGCCCACATGGCCGTGGTGGGCGAACCCCACACGCGCGCGGGCGGGTAGCCGATCTTGGCGTCGGAGGCGATCACCAGGAGGTCCGAACACAGCGCCAGGTCGGTACCGCCCGCGACGCAGAAGCCGTGCACCTTGCATACGACCGGTTTCGAGCAGCGCACGAGCGCCATGAAAGAGCGCACGTTGCGGCTCATCATCGCGTAGTCGACCATCGGGTCCCAGGGCTGTCCGGGGTCGTGGTTGGCGGCGATGGTTTTCGGATCGAGTGCAGACCCCGGTGGTGCGCTGACCCGCGCGTTGGCGCCCGCCCCTTCGGCGGACTCCACCAGGTCGTAGCCGCCGCAGAATCCCGTGCCGTTTCCGCTCAACAACACCACCCGGATCTGCGGATCGAGGTCGGCTCGTTCGACGGCGGCTTCCAGCTCGGCGAGCAAGTTTCTGGTCAGCCCGTTGCCGCGCTCGGGCCGGTTGAGCGTGAGCCGCGCGATGCGGTCCGTGGTCTCGTAGAGGACGTCGCTCACTGCGACGCGACGCTCCGTCTATTCCGGCAGGGCGCGATCGATGATCGCGGCCGCGTCGACGCCTCGAGGCAGCGTGCCGTAGACGCGTCCGCCTTCGCCCCCGAGCCGGGCGGCGCAGAAAGCGTCCGAGACCGCGGGCGGAGCATGGCGCACCAGCAGAGAACCCTGGAGCGCGAGTGCAAGCTCTTCCACCACCCGGCGGGCCTGAAACTGGGGGTCCTCGACCGACGAGGCGACCTTTTCGCGCACCGCTGCGAGGTGGCGGTCGAGCCGGGGGTCTGCTCCCTGCGCCAGTTCGCACTCGGCGAGGAAGGCAGGCAGCCCCGCGGGCTCATTTACAAGAGCGCGCAGCACGTCCAGCGCCGACACCGTGCCGGACCCTTCCCAAATCGAGTTCAGCGGCGTGTCCCGGTACAGCAGCGGCATGCCGGACTCCTCGACGTAGCCATTGCCGCCGAGGCACTCGAGCGCCTCCCCCGCGTGTGCCGGCGCGCGCTTGCACACCCAGTACTTCATGACCGCGGTCGCCAGCCGTCGCAACGGACCCTCCTCGGACGAGTCGTAGCTGCGCGCCACGCGCATGGCCGCGGCCGTGGCGGCCTCGGATTCGATCGCGAGGTCAGCCAACACGTTCTGCATGCCCGGCTGTTGGACGAGGGGCGCGCCGAAGGCCTCGCGGTGGCGAGCGTGGTGGATCGCCTCGAGCGTGCCGCGGCGCATCGCGGTCGTGCTGCCCAGCAAGCAGTCCAGCCGCGTGTGGTTGACCATCGTGATGATGGCGCGCACTCCGCGGCCCTCTTCGCCTACGAGGCGACCCTGGATGCCACGGAACTCGACCTCGGACGAGGGCAGCGACCGCGTCCCGAGCTTGTCCTTCAGGCGCTGGAACTCCATGCCGCGACCGCGCTCTATGAGAAAGCAGGAGAGGCCCCGCGGTGCCTGGGCCAAAACGAGAAATACGTCGCACGGCGGATACGAGCAAAACCACTTATGACCGTGGAGCTCGTAGGCACCGTCTCCGATCGGGTGGGCCTGCGTGGTGTTGGCCCGCACGTCGGAGCCGCCTTGGCGCTCGGTCATCGCCATGCCCGCGAGCGCGCCGCGCTCGTAATCCGGGCGCGTGAGCCGAGGCTCCCACTGCGCCGCGAGCTCGGGCGCCGACTCTCGCAGCGCGGGCACCGCGGCGTGGGTCATCGAAACCGGGCACATGACGCCGCTGTTGGCGTTTGACCACAGCATAAACAGGCCGGCGCGCACCACGTGAGCACCCGATCGCTGCTCGCGCCAGGGCAAGGCGGCGATCTCGCGCTCGATCGCGCCTCTCAGCAGGGCGTGCCACGAGGGATCGAGCTCGACCTCGTCGATGCGGTTTCCGTAACGGTCGTGCGTGCGCAGGATCGGCGCGTTTCGCTCCGCGCGCCGAGATTGCTCAAGCGCCTGTTGGCTGCCGGCTGCCTCGCCAGCCTCCTTCGCGCGCTTTACTCCCCACTCGCCTCCCTCGCGCACGAGCGCCTCCTGCAGGGGCAGGTCCGCGTCGAAAAGGTTGATCGGCTGAAGGGGCGGGGGCTGGTTGAAAACCGTGCGAGCGGGGTCGGTGGCAGGTCTACCTTGTCCACCCCTGGGCGGGGGAGGTCCCCCGCCGTCCGCGGGAGGTGCCCCGCCCTCCGGCGGCACGAGGTCGTGCTCGCCGGCCGGTGTCTCTGTGTCGATTGCTACGGGCTCCATGTGAATCCCGATTCACATGCTAACGAGCGCGGGGATGGGAGGCAAGGGCGGGCGTGGACGTGACATAAGGGCGCGCGGACGCCGCAGCGCCTGGAGCCCGCCTGCGAGGAGGGGGAAAGCCCCAAAATGTGCGGCTCGCAGACGTCGTGGGGGCAATTTCGCGCTGAGCGAGAGCTTTTACCCAGGCCTCTGCGCACAGGAGGACTTTGGGTGGTTTCGCTCGTGTGCCTCCGTCAAGAGCGAAGACGAGCGAGTGAAGCCCCCAGAGCGGACCCCGACGCCCGGTTCCCGAGCGCCGGGGACGCTAAATCGCTACTCGGACTCGGAGTCCGCGGCTGACCGCGACGCGGCGCCGTCCGCTCCGTCGGTCTCGGCCGGCACGTCGAAGTCGCCTAGCTCCTCGATGAAGCCCGCACCAGAGCCCTCGCGACCGATCGCTTCCAGGTCGGAGAGATCGGGCTCGACGCCGCTGAAGCCGGTCAGCGACTCGCCGTCGCTGAGTCCGAGCTCGGCGGCGAGGTCATCGTGGTCGAGCAGACCCGCCTCGTCCATGCCGCGAGGTAGCGGCTCGGTGGGTTCGATCTCGATCCGGCGATACCGCTTGAGCCCGGTCGCAGCCGGGATCAGCTTGCCGATGATCACGTTCTCCTTGAGCCCGTTGAGCCGGTCTGTCTTGCCCTCCAGGGCCGCGTCGGTCAGGACCTTGGTCGTCTCCTGGAAGGACGCCGCCGACAAGAACGAGTCGGTGTTCAGCGATGCCTTGGTGATGCCGAGGATGATCTCCTCCGCCTGGGCCGGCTCGCCGCCCTGGTCGATCGTCGCCTGGTTGACGCGTCCATACTCCTGGCGGTCGATGAACTGGCCCGGCAGCAGGGTGGTGTCACCTCTCTGGTCGACCCGCACCTTCTTCATCATCTGGCGCACGATCAGCTCGATGTGCTTGTCGTTGATGTCGACGCCCTGCGACTTGTAGACCTCCTGGACCTCGCGCACGAGATACAGCTCGGTCTCCGTGCGGCCGCGAACCTCGAGCAGCTCGGCCGGGTACAGCGACCCCTCGTTGAGCTGGGTCCCCGCCTCGATCTTCTGGCCGGAGTCCACGAATAGGCGCGTGCGGCGTGGGAACGTATGGCGGTGCTCATCGCCCGCTGAGTCGGTGATCACGACCGTGACGGCCTTGTCGGACTCCTCGACGGTCACCTTGCCGGGGACCTCGGCGATCTTGGCGAGACCCTTGGGCTTGCGTGCCTCGAACAGCTCCACCACGCGGGGCAGACCGTGCGTGATGTCGGCGCCCGCGACGCCGCCTGTGTGGAACGTACGCATCGTGAGCTGCGTGCCTGGCTCGCCGATCGACTGGGCGGCGATGATCCCCACCGCGTCGCCGATCTGAGCAGGATGACCAGAGGCCAGCGACCGGCCGTAGCAGGCCTGGCACACGCCAGTGGTCGCCTGGCACTTCAGCACCGAGCGCACGGGCACTGTGATGACGGTGCCCTTGTCGGTGTCGTCTTGCCACGCGGCGACGATGTCCGCGAGCTCCGCACGATCGATCTCATCGCCCTGCTTGACCATCACGCGACCGCGCTTGGTGGTGATGTCCTGTGCGGCGATCCTGCCGATCAGGTTGTCATTGGGCTCATTCGTGGGCCGCAGCCGGCGCGTCTCGGGATCCGGCTCGAGCTTCGAGATCGGCATGTCGATGTACTCCTCCGTGCCACAGTCCTCGATGCGGATGATCACGTCCTGTGCCACGTCCACCAGCCGGCGGGTCAGGTAGCCAGAGTCGGCGGTCCGCAAGGCGGTGTCGGCCAGGCCCTTACGAGCGCCGTGCGTCGAGATGAAGTACTCGAGTACGGACAGCCCCTCCTGGAAGGAGGACTTGATCGGACGTTCGATGATCTCGCCCTTCGGGTTGGCCATGAGGCCGCGCATGCCCGCGAGCTGGCGGATCTGCGAGAACGACCCGCGGGCGCCGGAGTTGGCCATCATGTAGATGGGGTTCAGCTTGTCCAGAGACGCGGTGAGCGCGTCGCCGACCTCGGTCGTGGCGTTGTCCCACAGCCGCGTGACGGCCTCGTGTCGTTCCTCCTGGTTGATCTCGCCGGCGTTGTACTGGTCGTCGATGGCCTGGAGCTGATCCTCGTAACGCTTGAGGATCTCGGTCTTGGCCCGCGGAGTCTGCACGTCGTTCTTGGAGATCGTGATTCCCGCCTGGGTGGCGTAGTGGAAGCCGATGTCCTTGAAAGCGTCAAGCACATGCGCGATCGACGGTGCGCCGTAGCCCTGGACCAGATCGTCGACGAGCTTGGTCGTGTCCTTCTTCCTCATCGAGAAGTTGATGAACTCGAACGAGCTCGGGTCGAAC
This sequence comes from uncultured Solirubrobacterales bacterium, assembly GCA_963767295.1. Lineage (GTDB taxonomy): Bacteria > Actinomycetota > Thermoleophilia > Solirubrobacterales > Solirubrobacteraceae > Palsa-465. Next base: position 1,320,284 of record CAVYDI010000003.1, on the reverse strand, counting down.
TCGTCGCCCAGGGCGGCGATCAGTGCGCGTTCGATCTTGTCGTTCCACAAGATCCGACCGACCGTTGTCAGCAGGTGTCCGCCCTCGCGACCGAGCGGCCGGTACTCCGCCAGGTCGTGGAGCTTGACCACGCCGTGCTCGTAAAACCACTCCGCCTCCTGGGCCGTGCGGAAGACGTGCGGCCGCGGGTCACACTCCGCCGGGTCGAGCCGCTCGAGCTCGGCCGCCTCCGGACCGTAGGTCAGGTAGTAGGCGCCCAGCACCATGTCCTGGGTCGGCGTCGCCAGCGGCGAGCCGTGTGCAGGCGAGAGGATGTTGTTGGACGACAGCATCAGGATTCGCGCCTCTGCCTGAGCCTCTGCTGACAGCGGCACATGCACGGCCATCTGGTCGCCGTCGAAGTCGGCGTTGAAGGCGTGGCAGACGAGCGGATGCACCTGGATCGCCTTGCCCTCGACGAGCACCGGCTCGAACGCCTGGATCCCCAGACGGTGCAGCGTCGGCGCCCGGTTGAGCAGCACGGGGTGCTCATGGATCACCTCGTCGAGCACGTCCCAGACCTCCGGGATCATCGAGTCGACCATCTTTTTGGCCGCCTTGATGTTCTGCGCGGATTTGCGCTCGACCAGCCGCGCCATGATGAACGGCTTGAACAGCTCCAGCGCCATCAGCTTCGGCAGACCCGCCTGGTGCAGCTTGAGCGAGGGGCCGGCGACGATCACCGAGCGGCCCGAGTAGTCGACGCGCTTGCCGAGCAGGTTCTGGCGGAAGCGGCCCTGCTTGCCCTTGAGCATGTCGGACAGCGACTTCAGCGGGCGGTTGCCGGGCCCTGTCACCGGCCGGCCACGACGGCCATTGTCGAACAGCGCGTCCACCGCCTCCTGCAGCATGCGCTTCTCGTTGTTGATGATGATCTCAGGCGCGCCGAGGTCGAGCAGACGCTTGAGGCGGTTGTTGCGGTTGATCACCCGCCGATACGAGATCGTTGAGGTCCGAAGTCGCAAAGCGGCCGCCGTCGAGCTGGACCATCGGGCGCAACTCGGGCGGGATCACGGGCACCGCCTCGAGAATCATCATCTCGGGCTTGTTGCCCGAGTTGAGGAACGCCGAGACGACCTTGAGCCGCTTGACCGCGCGGGCCTGCTTCTGGCCCTTGGCGGTCTTGACCTGCTCCTGCAGGTCGTCGGACTCGGCCTCGAGGTCGACCTGCGCCAGCAGGTCGCGCACGGACTCGGCGCCCATGCCTCCGCGGAAGTACTCGCCCAGTCCGTAGGGCGAGCCGAAGCGGTCCTTGAGCTCGCGGAACAGCGTCTCATCGTTGACGATGTCCTTCGGCTTCATCGTCTTGAACAGCTCCCACACCTGGCGCATGCGCTCGGCCGCGTCCTCGATGTAGGCCTCGGTGTCGTCGATGTCGGCCTGGAAGCTCTTGCGCAGCTCCTTGAGCAGCTTCTCGCGCTCCTCGTCGGAGAGCTTGGCGACGTTGACCTCGAGCGTCTCCGCCCAGAGGTGGTCCTCGTCGGAGAAGTCGCGCCCGGCACGGCCGTTCTCGAGGAACTGCTCGCGCCGCTGCAAGCGACTCCTTGAGCTCGAGGATCCGCTCCTCCTTCTCAGCCGCGTAGGCGTCGAGCACCTTGTTGACCTCACCCTCGAGCGAGTCGAGATCCTTGGCGCGCGCCTCGTCGTCGACCCACGTCACCATCGAAGCGGCGAAGTACAAGACCTTCTCGAGTTCCTTAGGCGCCATGTCGAGCAGATAACCGATCCGGCTGGGCACACCCTTGAAGAACCAGATGTGCGACACGGGCGCCGCCAGGTCGATGTGACCCATGCGCTCGCGCCGAACCTTCGAGCGCGTGACCTCCACGCCGCAGCGCTCGCAAACGATGCCCTTGTAGCGGACGCGCTTGTACTTGCCGCAGTAGCACTCCCAGTCCTTGGTGGGACCGAAGATGCGCTCGCAGAAGAGCCCATCCTTTTCAGGCTTGAGCGTGCGGTAGTTGATCGTCTCCGGCTTGGTCACCTCGCCGGAGCTCCAGGACCGGATCTGCTTTGAGGAAGCGAGCCCGATCTCGATGGCGTCGAAATTATTTATGTCGATCAATTCAGTTCCTTGTCTGTTTCATATATCTGGCGAGAGGGGCTTATTCGCTCTCTTCGAGGACGCCCTTCGGCTTCGCCGGACTCAATCTCGGGCTCGAGCATCGGGTCCACGTCGCTGGAAAAGTCCTCGGACTCGATCTCCTCGCCGGCCTCGAGATCGGGGTCTTCGACCTCGACTTCCTCGGCTGAAGCCTCGACCGTCTCGCCCTCGTGCTCGGTCGCCTCATCAGCGGCCGCGCCGTCGGTGGCGCGCACGCCGCTCAGGTCGATGCCGAGCTCCTCGGCGGCCCGCAGGAGGTCGTCGTCCTCCTCGCGCATCTCGGCCCGCTCGCCCTCCTCGGAGACCACGTTGACGTCGAGCGCCAGCGACTGCATCTCCTTGAGCAGGACCTTGAACGATTCGGGGATCGACGGCTCGGCGATGTTCTCGCCCTTGACGATCGCCTCGTAGGCCTTGACGCGGCCGACTGTGTCATCGGACTTGATGGTGAGCATCTCCTGGAGCGTGTAGGCCGCGCCGTAGGCCTCGAGCGCCCACACCTCCATCTCGCCGAATCGCTGCCCGCCGAACTGAGCCTTGCCGCCCAGCGGCTGCTGGGTGACGAGCGAGTAGGGCCCGGTCGAGCGCGCGTGGATCTTGTCGTCGACCAGGTGCAGCAGCTTGAGGATGTACATGTTGCCGATCGTCACCTGCTCCTCGAACGGCTCGCCGGTGCGGCCGTTGAAGAGCGTCGCCTTGCCCGAGGCCCGCTCGCCGGGGCGGCGGCTCTTGTCGATTTCCATGTGCACCTTGCCTTGGTGCTCGTCCTGCCAGCGCACGAGCGCCTGGTCGACGTCCTCGACGGTGGCGCCGTCAAACACGGGCGTGGCCACGTACACCTTGCCGTCGCGCCGGCCGGCGCCGTCGCTGCGCGAGCGGGAGCGGCCGTCGCTGCCATCCTCATACCAACCGTTGGCCGCGACCCAACCGAGGTGGGTCTCGAGGATCTGGCCCAGGTTCATGCGGCTCGGCACGCCGAGCGGGTTGAGGATCACGTCCACCGGGCTGCCGTCCTCCAAGAACGGCATGTCCTCGATGTCGACGATCTTCGAGATCACGCCCTTGTTGCCGTGGCGCCCGGCGAGCTTGTCGCCCTCGGCGATCTTGCGCTTCTTGGCCACGAAAACGCGCACTAGCTCGTTGACGCCAGGCGACAGGTCGTCGCCGTCGTCGCGGTTGAAGGTCTTGACGTCGATCACGACGCCGCCTTCGCCGTGAGGCACCTTGAGCGAGGTGTCGCGGACCTCGCGCGCCTTCTCCTTGAAGATCGCGCGGATCAGCTTCTCCTCGGCGGTCAGCTCCGTCTCGCCCTTGGGCGTGACCTTGCCGACCAGCAGGTCGCCCGACGCCACCTCGGCGCCGATGCGCACGATGCCGCGGTCGTCGAGGTTGCGCAGCGACTCCTCCGAGCGGTTGGGGATATCGCGCGTGATCTCCTCGTCGCCCAGCTTGGTCGTGCGGGCATCGATCTCGTACTCCTCGATGTGGATCGAGGAGAGCTCGTCGTCCTGCACAAGCCGCTTGGAGATGATGATCGCGTCCTCGAAGTTGTAGCCCTCCCAGGACATGAAGGCGACCAGCAGGTTCTTGCCCAGCGCCATCTCTCCGGAGTCGGTCGAAGCGCCATCGGCGAGCACGTCGCCGTCGCGCACCGTGTCGCCGACGCCGACGATCGGCTTGTTGTGGATCAGGGTGCCCTGGTTGGAGCGCATGAACTTCTGCAGCGGGTACTCGTCCTGGCCGCCGCCGCTGCGATCGACGGTGATCTCCTCGGCGTCGACGTAGGACGACGGTGCCCGCGTTGAGCGCCACCACAAGGTCGCCGGTGTCGATCGCCGCGCGGCGCTCCATCCCGGTGCCGACCAGCGGTGCGTCGGTGGTCAACAGCGGCACGGCCTGGGCCTGCATGTTGGAGCCCATCAGTGCGCGGTTGGCGTCGTCGTGCTCGAGGAAGGGGATCATCGCCGTCGTCACCGACCAGATCTGCTCGGGGGAGACGTCGATTAGGTCGACCTCCTCCGGGGTGGCATTGACGTAGAGCCCGGCCTGGGTACGGCACAGGATCTCGTCCCCGGTCAGGCGGCCCTTCTCGTCCACCGGCGTGTCGGCCTGAGCGATCAGCCTCTCCTCCTCCTGGGTCGCGTCGAGGTGGAGGATCTCCTCGGTGACCTTGCCTTTCTTCACGACGCGGTAAGGCGTGGTCACGAAGCCGTGCTCGGAAATCTCGGCGTAGGAGGAGAGCGAGCCGATCAGGCCGATATTCGGCCCCTCGGGGGTCTCGATCGGGCACATGCGGCCGTAGTGGGTCGGGTGCACGTCGCGCACCTCGATCGGCGCCCGCTCGCGCGTGAGACCGCCGGCTCCCAGCGCGGACAGCCGCCGGCGGTGCCTGAGGCCGGCCAGCGAGTTGGTCTGGTCCATGAATTGCGAGAGCTGGCTGGAGCCGAAGAACTCCTTCAGCGCCGCCACGACAGGACGGATGTTCACGATCGTCTGAGGCGTGATCGTGTCGGCGTCCTCGGTGGTGAGGCGCTCGCGCACCACTCGCTCCATGCGGTACAGACCGATGCGGAAGGCCTCCTGAATCAGCTCCCCGACGGTGCGCAGGCGGCGGTTGCCGAAGTGCTCGTACTCGTCTAGGTGGTCCTGAATGGGCTCCCGCGAGAGCGTCGCCGCCTCCGCGGCGAAGTCCTTGATGTCTTCATCGGGCTCCTCCGGCATGCCCAGCCGCTTGGGCAGCGAGACGAGCTCCTTGACCAGCGCGATGATGTCGTCGTGGGTGAGCGTCCGCGTCTCCAGGTCGATATGGAGATCGAGACGAGAGTTGAGCTTGTAGCGCCCGACACGCGTTAGGTCGTAGCGCTTGGGGTCGAAGAACAGCTGGTTCAGCAGCGCCCGCGCGCCGTCGACCGACGGCGGCTCGCCGGGGCGCTGCTTCTTGAACAGCTCGACCAACGACCCTTCCTCGCTGCGGACCACATCGGGGTCCGCATCCAGCGTCAGACGGATGTAGATCGAGTTGTCAAAGAGCTTGAGGATCTCCTCGTCGGAGTAGCCCATCGCCCGCATGAGCACCGTCACGGGCAGCTTGCGCTTGCGGTCGATGCGCACGTAGACGCGGCCCTTCTTGTCGATCTCGAGCTCGAGCCACGAGCCGCGCGCCGGCATAAGGTTGGCGGTGAAGAGCTGCTTCTCGCGGTCCTTCGGCTCCATCACGTAGGCGCCGGGGGAGCGCACGAGCTGGGTCACGACAACGCGCTCGGTGCCGTTGATGATGAACGTGCCGCGCTCCGTCATCCACGGGAAGTCCCCCATGAACACGGACTGCTCGCGGATCTCGCCGGTCTCACGGTTGACGAAGGCGACGGTGATCGTCAGCGGCCGGGAGTAGGTCAGGTCCTTCTCACGGCACTGCTCGAGGCTGGCGACCGGCTCGTCGAAAGTGAACTCGCCGAACTGCACGGCGAGGTTGCCGGTGTAGTCCTCGATCGGGGAGATGTCGTCGATCGTCTCGCGCAGACCGCCGGCTTCAGGGTCGGTCAGCCAGGCGAAGGACTTGCGCTGGATATCGATTAGGTTGGGTACTTCGAGAACCTTCTGCAGACGCGCGAAGCTCCGGCGCGTCCGGGGGGCATGAACGGTTGCCAAGGTGGCGACTCCTCGGGCGGTCGAGAGGGGAGAGTTGGACGCTGGCGAAACCGCCCCGCCCCGGTGACGGGACATCTGTCCCCTTCGGGAGACAGTCCAGTTACAGGTGCGCGACGCTCCGACAGCGCGACCACCAAAGATAGCACACGGCAACAGTGCCCTGTGCAGGACTCTCGGCTCTCACGGACCCCGCCCCGGACAACCGCGTATGTGGCGCGGTGCCGCTATGGGTTTGGGCGGCTACGGCTATTGGCCGACGCGGGGAGTGTAGGGGGTTTTCCGGCGGGGAGCAAGTCCGGGTGCTTTTTGCAGCGTCGCGGGCAAAGGCTGTGTGGACCGCTGCCGGACTCGGGACGACTCGGGCGCGGCGCGCAAAAGCGAGGCTGAATGCCGAGCGCGCCGCAAGCCCGAGGGAACGTGTTCCGGCGGGAACTCCTTACTTGACCTCGACGGTCGCGCCGGCTTCTTCGAGGTCGGTCCTGAGCTTGTCCGCCTCCTCCTTCTCGATCCCCTCCTTGATCGGCTTGGGCGCCTCGTCGACGAGCGCCTTTGCCTCCTTCAGGCCCAGTCCGGTCGCGGCGCGCACGACCTTGATCACTTGGATCTTCTTGTCACCCGCCGCCTGCAGGACGACATCGAACGCGGTCTGCTCTTCTGCGGCCTCACCAGCGCCATCGGCGCCGGGCCCTGCCGCGGGCGCGGCCGCGGCGACGGCCGTCGCGGATACCCCGAAGGCATCCTCGAGCGCCTTAATGCGCTCGGAGAGCTCAAGCACGGAAATGCCCTTGAGCTCGTCGATCCACTCTTCTGTGGTGGGCATGGTTCCTCCTTATTCGCCGGACTCCGCCGACGTCTCGTCAGATTCAGATTCAGATTCAGATTCAGGTTGGCCCTCGTCCGCAGCCGGATCCTCATCGGCCGCGGCCTCCGCAGCCGGCGCTTCCTCCGCAGGTTCGGGCGCCGCGTCAGACGGCGACTCGGGGGCCCCATCAGACCGGCCCGTGGGCGCGGGGACCTCGCCGCCGCTCTCGCCGTCCCCAAGGAGTCCTTGCTCGGCGACCTGCTGCAGCTGCACAGCGACGCCTGCCAGCAGCGCATTCAACGTGCGCGCGAGTCCCGACAGCGGGGCGGCGATGACGCCGACGAGCTGGCCGTGCAGGACGTCGCGTGCCGGCAGGCGGGCAATCGCCCGCACATCTTCCGCGCTCAGCGCGTCGCCGTTCATGAGCCCGCCCTTGAACTCGAGTAGTCGCAGGGTGCGCGCCGTGTCGCTGAGCGCTTTGGCGGCGAGCGCAGCATCGCCGTCGACCAGCGCCAGCGCGGTCGGCCCCTCAAGCATCGGCTTCAGCGACTCGGCGCCAGCCTGTTCTGCGGCGCGCTCGGTGAGCGAGTTCTTGACGACGCGGAAGACAGCCCCCGCTTCCCTGAGCTTGGCGCGCAGCTCGGCGGCCTGGGTCACGCTCAGCCCGCGGTAGTCGACCGCGAAGACCGCGTCGGCGGCGGACAGCTGTCCGGCTATCTCTTCAACTACGGCTGCTTTCTGATCTCGATTCATGGCTCTCTCATTGGAAACGCCCGCGCGATGGCGGGCGTCGAAGCACGAGCCGTGCGGCTCACCTCGAGGGCTCCGCCTAACTCCGGACTCATGCTCGGGAAGCCGCCGGAGGTCTCGGGCGTTGTCTCGTTTGTCAATGCCAGTCTAGGCCGGGCTCAACTCCTCCACGATGTCGCGCGTGCGCGACGGGTCGACCTTCACGCCAGGGCCCATAGTGCTGGCAACCGTGACCGACCGGATGTAGCGGCCCTTTGCAGCCGCCGGCTTGGCGCGGATCAGCTCATCGATCACCGCCGCGTAGTTCTCGAGCAATCGACGCTCATCGAAGTCTGTCTTGCCGATCACGAGGTGCACGATCGCATTGCGGTCAGTGCGGTACTCGACCTTGCCGGCCTTGGACTCGCTCACCGCCTTGGCTACGTCGTTGGTGACCGTGCCGACCTTGGGGTTGGGCATCTTCCCGGCGGGACCCAAGATGCGCCCGAGGCGGCCCACGACCGGCATGAGATCGGGCGTGGCGATCGCGACGTCAAAGTCATCAAACCCGCCCTGAATGCGCTCGGCGAGGTCCTCGGCACCGACCACATCGGCGCCGGCTTCCTCGGCTTCGCGGGCCTTTTCCCCCTGCGCGAACACCGCGACCTTGATGTCCTTGCCCAGTCCGTTGGGGAGCGCGATCGTGCCGCGCAGCTGCTCATCGGCGTGCCGGACATTCAGTCCCGTGCGGACGTGAAGTTCCACCGACTCGTCGAACTTGGCTCGCTTGAGCTGCTTGACCAGCGTGATCGCCTCCGCAGGTGCGTACTCGTGCTCGCGGTCGACCTGCCCCTTGGCGTCTGCGTATGTCTTTCCGTGTCTGCTCATTCTGATCAGGCCACATCCACACCCATTGAGCGGGCGGTGCCCGCGATGATCTTCACCGCGGCGTCGACATCAGCCGCGTTCAAATCCTTCATTTTGCGCTCGGCGATCTGACGGAGCTGCGCTTCGGTGATCTGGCCGACCTTCTCTCGGTGCGGCTCGGCCGAACCCTTCTCGAGCGACAACGCTTGCTTGATCAGCACGGCGGCCGGCGGGCTCTTGGTCACGAATGTGAACGAGCGATCCTCGTAGACGGTGATCACAACCGGGATGACGGTCCCGGCGTCCCCCTGCGTCTGGGCGTTGAACGCCTTCACGAACTCCATGATGTTGACCCCGTGCTGACCGAGCGCAGGACCAACCGGAGGGGCTGGGCTGGCCTGGCCCGCGACGGCCTGCAACTTGATCTGCGTAAGAACTTTCTTCATACCTTCTTCACCTGGTCAAAGCCGACCTCGACCGGAGTTTCACGACCGAAGATCGAAACGAGCACCTTGAGCCGCTGGGCGTCCTCGTTGACCTCCGAGATCTCGCCGGAGAAGTCTGACAGCGGTCCCGAGATGACCTTGACCGACTCGCCGATTGCGAACTGCGCGCGGCTGCGGGGCCGGACCTCCGTCTCGCGATGCAGGAGCCGGTTGACCTCATCCTGGGTGAGCGGCACTGGCTCGTTTGAGGCGCCCACAAAGCCGGTTACCCCGGGAGTCCCCTTGACGAGCGACCAGGAGTCCTCGTTGAGGTCCATGTTGACCAGTACGTACCCCGGCATCGTGCGCTTCTCGACCATCACCTTCTGGTTCTCCTTCATCTCGGAGACGGTCTCGGTGGGCACGACGATCTGGCGCACGGCACGCTGCTGCCCGAGCGAAATGATCCGATGCTCGAGGTTGTGTTTGACCTTCTGTTCGTGCCCTGAATAGGTATTTACGACGTACCAGCGGAACATGACTTCTCTCTTAGTGCTGAAAATATCGCTCGCTCGGTGTGGGGCGGGGTCTGCTCGGAGACGGTTTGATTCCGACCCCCGCCGCCCCGACTCGGTCCGGTAGGAGTTGTGCCCGCGAAGGGCCGCGCCTATGAAATGCTCGCGCCCGGCCCGGTGTGGGCGCTCACTTGCCGTATATGACGAAGTTGACGACCTTGTTCGCAACCAGGTCGGCGACACCGAGGAACACCGCCGCCACTATCACGAACCCGATCACGACGCCGGTGGCCTGCATTACCTGACGCCGGTCGGGCCACTGTACCCGCTGGAGCTCGCGCCAGCTTCCTTCGAGGAACGCGAGCAGGCGGGCACCAAGCCAGGGACGTGGCGCGACCGCACCCGCGCGCGTCCTCTCAACGGGAACGAGCTCGGATTCGGCTGCCTCCGCCTCCTCCTCCAACTCGCGCTCGTCCGCGAGTTCCACGCCGCCCGCGCTGGCGATGCGCGCCTCGGCGACCTCGGCGTCCGGAGCCGCGTGCGCGATCGGGTCAGGCGCGCCGTCACCGGCGAGCTCGAGCTCGGAGCCGTCCAGGGGCTCGGACTCGACGCGGTCAAGCTGGCGCGCTTCGGCGTCGCCGTTTCCGCGCTCCGAGCCAAGCGATGCAGCGCCGGTCTCACGCACGCGCCCGCTGGCGACGGGCTGGCGCGCTCGGCGTTCCTTTGCGCGTTTACGGTTACGAGCCACGGATTACGGCTTAGCGGGTCTCCCGGTGCGCCGTGTGACGCCGGCACCACCGACAGTACTTGCGCAGCTGGATCCGTTCCGGGTTGTTGCGCTTGCTCTTGTTGGTCTGATAGTTGCGGCGCCGGCACTCCTCACATGCGAGGGTCACGGCGATCCGAACGTCTCCACGGGCCATCGTGCCTACCGTGTTGTCGTGTTCAGGTCTGTCGTCGTCGGCTCAAGGCACGCTCAAGCGCGCCACCCGACGCAAAGTCCAGTTTAGCGCCAGACACGAGGGCGCCAGCGAGCTCTCGCCGGCGAGCAGCAGACAGCGTTCAGCGCGCGATCAACTCGACCGGCGCGATGTCGAGCTCGAGCAGGCGCTCGCTTCGCAGAACCTTGATCTGCATCGTCCGACCGATCGCGGCCTCGGTCATCGACCGCTGAACGTCATCGACAGACGTGATCGGACTGCCGTCGAGCTCGACCACCAGGTCTTCGATCCGGAGCCCCGCGCGCGCCGCGGGGCTGTCCCCGGCCACCTCCACGATCTCGACGCCGGCAGTGCGCCCTAAGCGTGCTCTTGCGCCAGGCGGCAGCGGGCGGGGACCGGCCGCGATTCCGATGTACGCCCGGCGCACGCGCCCGTGACGCATCAGCGATCCGATGATCTGTCGCGTCGCGGCATTGATTGGCACGGCCAACCCGAGCCCCACGCCCGCGACCGCGGTGTTGATCCCCACGACGCTGCCGGCGCTGTTGACCAGCGCGCCGCCCGAATTGCCGGGATTGAGCGCCGCATCGGTCTGAATCACGTTGTCGATGAAGCGCACCGTCCGCCCGGAACGGGCGGGCAGCGAACGCCCGAGCGCCGAAACAACACCCGCAGTGACCGAGCCGGCAAACCCATTCGGGTTGCCGATCGCGACCACGAGCTGACCCACTCGCAGATCCTCAGCCTCGCCCAACACCGCGGGCGAAAGCGCGTCTCCATCGGCCCGCAGCACGGCGAGGTCCGAAAACGGGTCCGCGCCGACGGTCCGAAAGCTCAGCTCACGGCCGTCGGGGAGCGTTGCCCGGCCGCCGGTTCCGCCGTCGCCCACCGCGCGCCGCGAGACAACGTGCGCTGACGTCAGCAAAAAGCCATCGGGCGTCAAGACGACGGCGCTGCCCGCCCCGGCAGGAACCTGACCCACCCGGGTTCGGCGCAGGATGCGCAGATTCGCCACTGACGGCGCCAGCCGCTCGGCCACCTCCACCACTATGCGCGAGTAGGCGTCGAGCGCCGCGCGTTCTTCGGCCTCCTGCGCGGCGCTGTTGTCGCCCGGAGTCATCGTCTGCGTAGCCATCGCTCAAAAGGTGACCGCGAGCGTGCGCTCCTCGAGGCCGCGGACGACGGCGAGCTCGAGCTGGCCGCCAGCATCCACACCGTCGAGCGCCTCATACAGCGCGTCGACGCGTTCGATTGGCTCGCTGCCGATCGCCACGATCAGATCGCCACGCTGGAGCCCAGCGCGCTCGGCCGGACTGCCGTCCTCCACGGCCCGCACGAGCACGCCCTCTCGCTCGGGCAGGCCCACGGCGGTCCGCAAGCGGCGCGCGACGCGCGGCGGCGCGATCGCGACGCCGAGGTGTGCGCGTTTGGGAGCCTCACCACGAGCGAGTCCATCGACCCGCTCGTGCAGGGCAGCATCGGCGGGGATCGCGAGAATCAGACCCCCATCCACGCGCACTGCGTTTATTCCCAGCAGCCGTCCTTCCCGGTCGACCAGGGGACCGCCGGATGAACCGCGAGGGAGGGGAGCGGTGTGCTCGATCGCGCCCGCAATGCGACGACCACGCGGTCCGCGGAAGCTGCGGCCGGAGGCGGATACAAAGCCCGACGTGACCCGAAGCCCGAGGCCGCCCGGGTTGGCGAGTGCGAGTACCGCCCGCCCAAGCGGCAGGTCGATGTCCTCGGTCCACTGAAATGGCTCGATGTCCCCGGTGTCAGTCTCGATGACGGCCACGTCTACGTCGGGATCGATTCCAACGATGCGCCCGCTGGCACGCCTCTCGGAGTCAAATGCCAGCTCCACCTGCTCTTCGCGGTGGCGGCCCCCGCGCAAGGTGTGCGCGGTGGTGAGTACTCGCCCCGGCGCGATCACGATCCCGGACCCGAGCGCCCAGCGGCGTCCCATCCCCACTACTGCCGGCCCCAGCTCAGTCGCGGTGCGCTGGAGATCCTGTTCTAACTGCTCTATTGCACTCATATCTTCTCCTACATCCATGCCGTGACGCCGAACGGGTGACGCGCGGCCGATCACAGCATGTAACTTGCAAATGACAAGTAACTACTCTATCAAATATGACTGCACTACGATCCCGGTCGTTGAACGAGGCCAGCGCCCCCAATCCCGCTGACGAAAACCGCCCGCAAGATCCGGCGCTGGCCGCCCTCTCACAGACCCTCGCTGTCGTCGGCGATCGCTGGACGCTGCTGGTGGTCGCCGCCCTCCTGGACGGGCCCCGGCGGTTCGGGGAGCTACAGGCCGAGATCGCCGGCATCGCTCCCAACGTCTTGAGCCAGCGGTTGCGGCACCTCGAGCAGCACGGGCTGCTCGTCGCGCGGCCATATTCCCAACGGCCGCCCCGCTTGACGTACGAGCTGACGGCGCCGGGAATAGACCTCGCCGGTGCGCTCCGGCTGCTCGCGGGGTGGCGCGTCCGCGGCACTGAAGAGGTGGCGCCACGGCATGCGGCATGCGGAACTCCGGTACAAGCGCGTTGGTGGTGTCCAACCTGCGAGCAACCGGTGCAAGAGCGCGACATCGACGAGCTTCATTTCGCCTGAGCACGCGGCCGAGCCACACGCGCGGTCGCCCTCACAAAAGCTCGCGCGACTTGCTGCAGCGCAGCCAGGAAGAATTCCGGACGTGCTGGGTAGCGATGGACGGGCTCTGATCGTGGAACGGGGATTGGTCGGATGGGAAAACTGACGGCCGTGGTGATCTCGATTGGCCTAGCCGACTCGCTCAATCCCTCCACGATCCTGCCCGCGCTGTACTTGGCCAGTGGCAAACACGCCCGTCGCGACGTGTTCGAGTTCACCCTGGCGGTATTCGGTGTCTACCTGCTCGGCGGCCTACTGATCGCCTTCGGCCCTGGCCAACTGGTGCTTTCGATTCTGCCCCATCCTGGCCACGCCGTGAGATACGCGCTCGAGCTGGCCGCCGGCCTGGCGATGCTCGTCGCATGGGCGTATCTGTGGACTCACCGCGACCGACTGTCGGAGCGCAAGATGCCTACCCCGCGCCGCAGGCAGCGTTCGGGTGCGCTGCTGGGGGCGACCATCACCGCCGTAGAGCTGCCCACCGCGTTTCCGTACTTTGCCGCGATCGCCGCCGTCGTGGGCGGCGACGTAGGCGGCGTGCGCGAGGTCATTCTGCTCGTGGTGTTCAACGTCTGCTTTGTGCTGCCGCTGCTCGCGATTTTGGCGACATTGCAGCTGGCCGGGCCGCGCGCGGAGGAGCTCCTCGCGCGCGGGCGCGCGAAACTAGAGCGCCGCTGGCCGGCGGTGCTCGCGATTGTGATGCTGCTGGGCGGCCTGTTCGTCGCCTTCATCGGCGCCACCGGCCTCGCGGGACTCAGCCACAGCCACCTGGGCAGGTTCTTCCGGCGCCTTCGCCACAGGGTCGTCCCCTGACCCGGCGCTCCCTTCGACGGCGGCCGAAATATCCTTGCGCACATCGCGCGCGCCGCGTCCGCAACCACCTCGCCATTCGACCCTGCGCTGCTCCAGCAACTGCTGGACGGGCGCTATGCGGAGCTACGCAATCAACTGCGCGAGGTCCTCTCGCGCGAAGAGTTCGGGCCGCCGCTCGCAATCTCGACTGAGGACTACCGCGAGCTCGTTTTGCGTTGGGCCAAGACGCTTGCCGATGAGGACCTGACCGCCCCGGGGTTTCCGGCCAAGTACGGCGGCGAGGACGATCCGGGCGCCAACGTCGCCGCCTTCGAGACGCTCGCCTTTGGCGACCTTTCGCTGCTTGTCAAGTTCGGAGTCCAATTCGGCTTGTGCGGCGGAGCCATCCATCAGCTCGGCAGCGAGCACCACCACGAGCAATTCCTGCAAGCCATCGCCACGCTGGAGCTGCCCGGCTGCTTCGCGATGACCGAGACCGGTCACGGCTCCAACGTCCAGCACCTCGAGACGACCGCCGTCTACGACCCCGACTCGGGCCAATTCGTGATCAACACCCCCGTCGAGCAAGCGCGCAAGGAGTTCATCGGTAACGCGGCGCGCGACGGACGCATCGCGGTCGTGTTCGCGCAGCTCCGCGTCAACGACGAGAACCACGGTGTACACGCGCTGGTGGTGCCAATCCGCGATCAGCACGGGCGGGTCGTGGAAGGCGTGCGCATCGAGGACGGCGGCGAAAAGATGGGCCTCCAGGGCGTCGATAACGGCTTCATCTGGTTCGACGAGGTCCGCGTCCCCCGCGAGGCGCTGTTGAACCGCTACGCCGACGTGACCGAAGACGGCCGTTACTCAAGCCCGATCGAGAACGCGAACAAGCGCTTTTTCACGACGCTGGGGACGCTCGTCCAAGGGCGCGTGTGTGTGTCGGGCGCGTCGGTCAGCGCGGCCAAGAGCGCGCTCACGATCGCGGTGCGCTACGGGTTGCGCCGTCACCAATTTGGCCCCCCGGATTCGCCCGAAGTGCCGATCCTCGACTACCGCACCCACCAGCGACGCCTTATGCCACTGCTCGCGCGCACGTACGCCCTGCACTTCGCCCAAGCGGAGCTGCTCGAGCGCTTCCATCGCGTCTTCACCGCCGATCAGCCGCCCGACCGCGAGCGACGCCAGCTAGAAGCGCACGCTGCCGGGCTGAAGGCGATAGCGAGCTGGCACGCCACACAGACGATCCAGACCTGCCGGGAGTGCTGCGGCGGGGCCGGCTACATGAGCGTAAATCGCCTCGCCGCGCTCAAGGCCGACACCGACATCTTCACGACATTCGAGGGTGACAACACGGTCCTGCTGCTGCTGGCAGCGCGAGGCCTGCTGACCGATTTCTCCGAGAACTTCGGCGGCATGAACCCGGCCGAGGTGGTCACGTTCGTCGCTGGCCAGGTCGTCGAGACGATGGTCGAGCGGCTGTTCGCGCGCAAGATCGTGCAGGTGATCGCGGACGCCGTCCCAACCCGAGACGAGAGTCGCAACCTGCTCGACCGCGACTACCAGCTGGACCTCTTTCGGTGGCGCGAGGGTCACATCGTCGCCTCGGTCGCGAACCGCTTCAGGCGCGGCCTCGATGAAGGCTTCGAGCCCTTCGAAGTCTTTCGCG
This sequence comes from uncultured Solirubrobacterales bacterium, assembly GCA_963767295.1. Taxonomy (GTDB): domain Bacteria; phylum Actinomycetota; class Thermoleophilia; order Solirubrobacterales; family Solirubrobacteraceae; genus Palsa-465. The sequence continues at coordinate 1,305,095 of CAVYDI010000003.1, read as the reverse complement.
CGGTGCAGGACCATGCCGCCAATGCAGCCCGCGTGCACGTGGAGCGCCTGATGCTGGAGGCGTTTGTGGGCGCGACCGAGCGCTGCGAGGACAAGTCGCTACGCGCAACGCTCGACCTCCTGTGCGACCTCTATGCGCTCCAGAACGTCGAGGCCGACAAGGGCTTCTACCAAGAGCACGGCCGACTCGCCGCGCCTTTGTGCAAGGAGATCACGCGCCAGGTCAACCGGCTATGCAACGAGGTCCGCGCACACGGCGCCGCGCTCGTGGACGGTTTTGGCATCCCGGACGCCATGCTCCGCGCGCCAATCGGGCTCAAATCACCCCCGCCGCCACAAGCGCCCCGATGACCACCAGCACGGCCGCTGTGATGCCGTTGGCGGCCCGATCGAGCCAGGGGATCCGCAGCGCATAGCCCCCGGCCGCCGCCAGCACGGTCAAGACCACGAAGGTCAAGACCGTCACCAGCGAGAACGCAGCCAGACAACCGATCGCCGCGCCCACGCCCGTCGCGGCAGCGGCCAGAAAGACGGGCAGGATGGTGAGGTCCGGCGACGCGGCGGCGCCGAAAGGCACCATCACGGCAGCCGCCCCCCGGAGTCGCCGGTGCCGCTGCTCGTGAGCGTCGTGGTCGTGGGTGTGGCCGTGCCGGTGGCCGATCAGTTCGAAGACCGCGAACGCGACGCCGGTCGCGACCAACAGCCCGCCCACGATCGCGCCCTCGGCATCGGCGATGGAGGAGCGGAACTGCAATCCGACGGCCACGATGACGACGCCCAGCAACAGCGACACGAGCACGTGCGCCACGCCGGCGAGACTCGAAAGCCGCGCGATTTTGGCCAGCGGATAGCGCTCCGCGCGTCCCGCGACGGCCAGCGGCATCCAGTGGTCAGGCATAACTGCGTGCGCGAAACCGACCCCGGCCGCCGCCGCGATCAGCGCTGGCGTGGTGCCGCTCATAAGCTCGCCTCAAGCACGGGCAAAAATCGTCGCACCTTCGCTACATTCCGTCGCACGATGATCTCCAAGACGCGGTAGCCCGTTTTCGGTTTCGCGCCGCTTAGTTTCGCGGTGCGTTCTCACCCGCCCGTCGCTTTCTGGAGGTCCGTTTGTCAGCCACATCGCGTATCGCATCGCCGCCCGTGAGCGCCGGCATGCCCGAGTCGCCCCGGCCCGCGATCACGATCACCCATGTCGTCAAGCGCTTCGGCGAGCTGACCGCCGTCGACCACCTCAACCTAGAGGTGCCGACGGGCAGCTGCTTCGGGCTGCTCGGACCCAACGGCGCTGGTAAGTCGACCACCATGCGCATGCTGACCGGGCAGGCTGTTGCCGACAGCGGCACCGTCGAGGTGCTGGGCTATGACCTGCCGGCGGAGTCGAAGCTCGCGCGCGCCCGCACGGGCGTCTGCCCGCAAGAGAGCAACCTCGACATCGACCTGACTGTGCGCGAGGTGCTCGACGTGTTCGCCCGCCTGTGCCGTGTACCGAAAAGCCGTCGCGCCGCCGCGATCGACGGCGCGCTCGCGATCGCGGGACTGACCGAGCGAGCGCGCGACCGGACGGTCACCCTCTCGGGAGGGATGCAGCGTCGGCTGCTGATAGCCCGCGCCCTGATCCACGAGCCAGAGCTCCTGCTGCTCGATGAACCGACCGTGGGACTCGACCCCCAGATCCGCCAGGAACTGTGGTCGCTCATCTCGCTGCTGCGCGAGCGCGGCCACACGGTGCTGATGTCGACGCACTACATCGAGGAGGCCGAACGGCTGGCCGACCGCGTCGCAATCATGTCGCACGGCCGTGTGGTCGCCGAGGGCTCGCCGGCCGATCTGGTGCGCGAGCACGCCGGTCACGAGGCGCTCGACCTCTACGGCCCCCAAGAGCGACTCAGAGACCTCGAGAAACAGGCAGCTGAGCAGAGCTTGACCACTCGCCGCTCAGGACCGGCGCTTACGGTGCTGCACGCCGACACCCTCGACGGACGCTTCTCGGACGGCTACCGGCGCAAGGCGTCGCTCGAGGACGTCTTCGTGCTGCTCACGGGGGAGTACGTGGAATGACGACTGAGCAAGTACGTCCCCGCCGCATCGAGCCGGCCGCCGTGAGTGGCGTGCTGTTCCACCAGTGGATTGTGTTCATGCGCTTCTGGCGAAGCCGCACCTTCTCGGCGATCGTGGAGCCGATCTTCATGCTGGTCGCGTTCGGTTTTGGCTTCGGCAAGCTGGTCTCGACCGTGGCCGGCATCCCTTACCTGCAGTTCGTGGGCACCGGGATCGTCGCCACCGCCGTGCTGTTCAGCGCGATCTTTTCGGGCATGTTCGACACGCTCTACAAGCGCCGCTACATGCGGATCTACGACGCCATGCTGGCGACACCCATCGACGTCGAGGAGATCGTCACGGGCGAGGTGCTCTTTCTAGGCGTGCGCGCGGGCATCTACGGCGTCGTCCCACTGCTTGTCGCGATCGCATTCGGACTCCCTGCCGCACCCGCGATGGTGCTCGTGCCGCTGGTCGGCGTGCTGACCGGTCTCGGATTCGCCGCGCTCGGTGTTGTGTTCGCGTCCGTCGCTCAAACCTTCGACGGCCTCAGCTACGTGGTCAGTGGCGTGGTCACCCCGCTCTTCTTGCTCGCCGGATCGTTCTTTCCGCTCACCCGCATGCCCGAATGGCTCCGCGTGGCGGCGCAGGGCAATCCGCTGTACCACTGCGTCCAGCTCGTGCGCGACTGCGCCTTCGGCCTGCACCCGGGTGCCGACCTCGTGCATGCGGGCGCGCTGGCGCTGTTCGCCCTGATCGCGTTGCAGCTCGCGATCTGGCGCATGCGCGCGCGTTTAATTACTTAAGGAAGGCCGGCGCGCGTGCGCACCGGCCTTCCTTTTTGGTACTGCTGGTACGCAAAATTTATAATTCGTACCATGATTGAGGTCGCGACGAACGAGCACGGCCTATTCCCTTCCGACAGCGAGGCCGAGCACCTGATCGTCGGCCCCGACACAGTCACGTGGCAGTTCAGCTCGGACGTGCGGCTCTTCCTCGCGCCCCTATACCCGCTGCTGCTGCAGGTTGCCCACCCGACCGTGGGCGCCGGCGTACGCGACTACTCGGACTTCGACCAACGTCCGTGGGAGCGACTGTGGCGCACGCTCGACTACCTCCTCATCCTCCAGTACGGAGGCGGCGAGGCGGCCGCTATGGGCCGCCGATTGCGCGAGCTGCACAAGACCTTCAAGGGCACGGGGTTCGACGGCCAGCCCTATTACGCGCTCGAGCGCGGGGCCTACACGTGGGTGCACGCCACGCTCCTGGAGACCTACGTGCGTGCGAACCAGTACTACGGGCGCCCCATGTCGCGCGCGCAGGTGCAACGCTTCTATCGCGAGTACGTCGGCCTCGGGCGCTTGGTCGGGGTCAGAGCCGAGGACCTGCCGGCGGATTGGGATGGCTTCCGCGCCTATTTCACGCACATGCTCGAGCACGAGCTCAGTCACAACGAGACCGTCGAGCGGGTGATGGCCGCGGTGCAGAACCCCGCGCTGCCCGAGGTGCCGTTCGTGCCGGGGTGGGTGTGGAAGGCGCTGCGGCTACCTGCAACGCGCGCTGTCTACCTCGGGGGCGTGGGCCTGATTCCCGCCAGCCTGCGCGCGCGACTGCAGATTCGCTGGACGACACGTGACGAGCGGGCATTCCGGGCGATGGCCGCAAACTCGCGCAGGCTGACGCCGATCTTGCCGACGAAGCTGAAGGTGCTTGGACCGACCCAGCTGCGCTGGCGGCGCAGAGCGATCGCGAGCGGGCCGCTTGCCCCAGGCGCGTGAGCCGCATGGCAGGCGGGGCGGCGCGGCTGCTCGCGCGCGCGCTTGAGCCAGCGGCGGAGCGCAGTCATGACCCCACGTCGGAGCGCATCCTCGACGCGGCGTTGGAGCTCGCCGCGGCATCTGGCCTCAGGCATCTGACGATGGATCAAGTGGCCGCCCGGGCAGGGGTGGGACGCATGACCGTTTATCGCCGTTTTGGCTCACGCGAACGGCTGGTGGACGCGCTGGCGGTCAGGGAATGCCGACGCTGCCTGGCGATGATCTCCGCGGCGCTCGAGCCGGACGCAGCGCTCGAGGATCGCGTGGTGGCCCTGTTCATATCGACGCTCGCCACGATCCGTGAACACCCCCTGCTGGCACGGCTCGCGCGGGTCGAGCCCGAGGCGCTGGTTCGCGAGCTGACGCGCGACGAGAGCGCCGTATTCAGGTTGGTGCGCGAATTTCTGGTTGAGCAGATCCGCTCCGCCCAGGCCATTGGCGAGCTCGCGGGGGGCGACGCCGAGGCACTCGCGGAACTGGTGGTGCGACTGGGAGTTTCGTTTGTGCTCATGCCCGAGAGCGTCCTGGCGCATGACGAGCACCGGACGCGCGAGACCGCGCGCGTCCTGCTTGCGCCGATCGCGGGGCGCGCGCACCGAAGCCGCGTGCGCCGCTGACGCTATGCGCGCCAGGGTTCGCACCGAAGACCTCCGTGACGTGCTCTTGATCTTGCTTGCGTTTGGTTCAGGCGCGGTCGACGCAATCAGCTTTCTGGGGCTGGGCCGGGTGTTCACGGCCAACATGACCGGCAACATCGTGCTGCTCGGCTTAGCGGCGGGAACCTCGGCGGGCAGCGAAGCCACACGCTCGGCGATCTCGCTAGTCGCTTTCATCGCCGCGGTGTCGTTGGCCCTCTGGCTGTCGCATCGATCCGAGGAGGGCCGGTTGCCGGCTGGGGTCGTGGCGGCGCTCGGGCTCGAGGTCTTCGCACAGGCCGGGTTCCTGGTCGGCTGGCTGCTGACCTCGGGGCATCCCGGCAGGCCGCTCGAGGCCGTGCTGGTCGGCGTTTCGGCGGTGGCCATGGGCCTCCAGAGCGGTGCCGTCGCCAGGCTCGGCGCGGGAGTCTCGACCACGTACATAACCGGGACGCTGGTCGGCCTGATCGGTGGACTGGTCACGTTGACCGGCTCGAGGCGGGACTCGCTTCGGCGCGGGCTCGTGCTCGTCGTGGTGTTGGCGGGAGCGGCCTGCGGCGCAGTGATGATCACGGGGCCTCGGCGTTTGGCCCCGATCGTGCCGCTGGCCATGACGCTGGCGGCGGTGGTGGGCGCGACGTTTCTCGTTGCGCACCGCGAGTAGGCAGCAGGCGACTCGTCCGCTTTGACCGCGCGCGGTTAGCTTGCAACTTATGCTTGTGCAGATGCCCGGAGACCTGCCAGACATCCCCGAGATCGTCGCGAGCCGCGCCGCCAAGGCCGGGCGCTCGCCGACGCAGCTGAGCGCGACCGATACCTCGTTTCTCATGCAGGAGCGCGACGGCGCCCAGATGCACATCGGGGCGGTCTCAGTGTTTGAAGGCGCCGCTCCCGAACACGAGGAGTTGCGCGAGCACATCTGGGAACGCCTCGGCCTCGTGCCCCGCTTCCGGCAACGACTTGCAGAGCCGCCGATCGCACTCACGAGGCCGTGGTGGGTTGATGACCCCGAGTTCAATCTCGACTACCACCTGCGCCGCACAGCGCTGCCCTGGCCGGGCGGCGAGGACCAGCTCAAGGCACTGGTCGGGCGGATCTTCTCCCAGCGCCTCGACCGCGGCAAGCCGTTGTGGGAGATGTACCTGGTCGAAGGGCTAAACGACGACCGCTTCGCCCTGATCACCAAGGTTCATCACGCCCTGGTCGACGGCATCTCCGGCGTGGACCTGGCGAGCGTGATCATGGACATCAAACCCGAGGCCGCGGCGGTCGGCGGAGCCGCCGTCCAATTTGAACGCCACCCGGCGCCATCGCGGGCCGAGCTGCTGGCGCGCGGCGTCGTGGAGACCGTCAAGACGCCTGTCTCGCTCGCCCACTACGCCGCGGGTGGGGCGCTTTACCCACAGCGGCTGACGCGCGCCGCGACCAAGGTCGTTGGCGCCGTCGGAGCGATGGGGTGGGAGCTGCTCAACTCGGCGCCGAGCGTGCCGCTCAACGGTCCGATCGGACCCCACCGCCGCTTCGAGACACGCGACCTGAGCTTCGCCGAGGTCCACGACGTCAAGCAGCACTACGACGCAACAATCAATGACGTGGTGCTCGCGGCCTCCACTGGCGCGCTGCGCCGCTGGCTGCTCGCGCGCGGCGTGAGTACCGAGGGGCTCGAGCTGCGAGCGCTCGTGCCCGTGAATTTGCGTGGCGACGAGGAGCGGGGCCTACTCGGCAATCGGGTGGCGCTACTGCGCGCGTCGCTGCCGTTGTACGCGGAGGACCCCGAGCAGCGGTTGCTGTTGGTCCGCGAAGCGATGCGGGCCGCCAAGCGCTCGCGCCAGCTGATGGCCGCTCAAACGATCATCAGGATGAGCAACTTCGCCCTACCGACGATCCTCGCGCAGGCCTCGCGGCTCAACTTCTCAACCAGGCTGTTCAACGTGATCATCACCAACATCCCCGGGCCGCAAATTCCGCTCTACTTGCTCGGGCGCCAACTGCAGAGCATCGCGCCGGTCGCGTTCCTGCCGCGTGAGCACGCTCTGTCGATCGCGATCTTCTCCTACAACGGCCTGATCTCGTTTGGGCTGTTGAGCGACTACGACCGGATGCATGACCTCGAGCTGGTCGCCGAAGGCGTCGAGGAGTCGCTCGCTGAGCTCAAGCTGCCACCCGCGGTGACGCGGGTAGACGGGCAGCGTCGCAGCACGCCTCCGCGCTCGGCGCGCGAGCCCAGCCACAGGTCGTAGGCGCTCTCAGCAAGTCTTACTGGGCTCTCGGGCTCTTCTCAAAAATGTCGGCAACCCTGAACACAAGCCTTCAACGGCGTCCCTGTCAAAGCCGACAAAGGAGCAACCAAATGGCCCTAATAATCGTGCTCAACGCGCTTTTCGCACTCGGCGTGATCGCAGTTGTGGTGTCGCCACTGGTCTGGGCGATCTTTACCCAGCACCGCGACCACGTGGCAGTCGCGACGGTCCCAACGCGCCCGGCTCCGCGGCCCGAATACGCGCGCATGCGCCGGCACGCGGGTATCCCGGCGACGCGGGTCGCCCAGCCGTCGAAGGCCTAGTCAAGTCCGCCGGGGACGGCCCTCGGTTCCTCCGGGCCGCCTTCCGGCCTTGTCCCTTCTCAGCCCAAGCTCCAGCTCCAGCTCGTCGCGGATCGCGATTCCGTTTCCGCCGACGAGCGGGATGCTGGGCTTGAGGCGACGACTCTCCTCCACTGCACGGACGTGGACCGCGGCGATCTGAAAGCCGCGGCGCTGATAGAAGCCGAGCGCCTGCAGGTTGTCGTTCGTGGTGATAAGCCATAGGCGACAGCTCCGTTGCTCCGCCTCCGTAGCGATTGCGCTTAGGAGCGCGGAACCAACGCCTAGGCCTTCGCGCAGCGAGTTCAGAGTGACGAGCTCGCATTGCCCGTTGCGCACCTCATAGGTGGCAAAGCCGACGCGCTCGCCGTCGACTTCGCAGACGAATCCCGGCAGCTCTGCGACCGCGTGAACACGGCCGCGAGTGACCATCAGCGCTGAGTCCCACAGCTCTACGAGTCGTTCCGTGAGCCATCCCCGCTCGTCGTCGCGCAGCGGCCGGACACTCAGTTCCGGCCGATCCGCCCGGTTGCCGTCTTTATCCACCGCGCCTCATCCTGAGCCGGCGAAGCTAGCGCCGCTTAAGATGAGCCTGGGCAGCGTGGTCGCTCCTCTGACCGTGTTCGCGTATAGACTCCCGGCTGGTCCGACCAGCGAAACGCGGTCCGTTTTCGAGACAAGGGGGTTCGCGACCGTGGCGACTACGACTGACATCCCGTACCTGAACATCTTCGATCCGGAGTTCCACTACGAGCATCCGTCGATCGCGGAGGCCCGGGAGCGCCACTGGTACGCGGACACTCCGTTGGGCCCAATTGTGCTGCGCCACGAGGACGTGTGGGCACTACTCAAGGATCGACGCCTCGTGCCCGGCGGCCGGCGCTACATGCACAAGATCGGGATCACCGAGGGACCGCTGTACGAGTGGTTCGTCTACATGCTGGCGAGCCTTCCGCCCGACGACCACAGGCGCGTCCGTGCGCTGGTGACCAAGGCGTTTAGCCCGCGCATGGTCGAGAACCTGAGACCGACGGTGCGCTCGATCGCCGAGCGCCTCGCCGACGGCATCGCCCGCCGCGGAAACGTGTGCGAGTTCGTCGAGGCATTCGCCGAGCCGCTGCCCGCCTTGGTCATGTGCGAAATGCTCGGCGTGCCCTCCGAGGACTACGACCAATTTCACCGCTGGGCCAACGAGATCGGGCTTGTCTTCAACACCAGCGCCGAGCGACCGCGCTCGGAGGCGGCGGTGGTGGGCCTGTCAAAATACGTGGAAGAGCTCGTGGCTCGCCGGCGGCAATCGCCCGGCGACGATCTCATCTCCTCACTGATCCTGACCGAGGAAGCGGGTGAGAGGCTCACGACCGACGAGCTGCTCAACCTCCTCGTCCTGCTCGTGTGGGCGGCCCAGGACACCACCGCGAGGCAACTTGGACGGGCCATCGTGGCGTTTGCCGAATATCCCGACCAGTGGCAGGTGCTCTCCGAGCGCCCCGCGTTGATCAACCAGGCCGTCGAGGAGATCTGCCGGTTCAGCCCTCAGGCGCGAGTGACCTTTCGCGCCGCCAACGAGGGCATCAAGCACCGCGATCTGGAAATTGCGGTCGACAGCATGGTCCTGTTCTCGATCACGTCCGCCAACCACGACCCTCGTGCATATGGAGCTCCCGACCAGCTCGATGTGGCCGCTGCTCGCGAGCCACGGCAACTCGTTTTCGGCGGCGGGCCGTACACGTGCCTCGGCGCCGGGGCCGCGAGACTTGAGTTGGCGGAGGGGATCGCCGCGCTGGTTCGCCGCTTCGGGCCACCGTCCGTTACGGGGCCGGTCAGTTGGGGACCACCGACCGCAATGATCCACGGCCCGCACGAGTTGCCGCTGCGTTTCGAGAGCCGCTCACCTCCAAGCGCGCCTCGCGGGTAGCGTCCAACTCGCCGGCTCTCAGGGGTTGCTGGCGGTTCCCGGTTGCCCAAGGTTGCCCGTGGCTTTATCCTTTACCGCCTTCGATCTGCGTCCCTGGCAGGGGATCAGCGCAGGTCGCTCTGCAAAGCATGGGCGCGCGCCCCAGCGCTCCCGCGATCCAGGAGTGAAACGTGTTTAAAGGCGGTCTGGCCCGATCGCTGTGCGCAGCGGTGGTAGTCGCGGGTGTCCTGGCCTGGGCGGGCTCGGCATCCGCCAAGCCGATCTTGTTTCCGAACATCCTGAAGGAAAAGCAGCACGACAGGGCGATCGGCGCGATCACCCCGCCGACGCCGCCGTGTTTGCAGAATGCGCTCGGGCTGTCGTGCACGCCAGTCCCTGAGACCCCGGCGCTGGGCATCCCATTTCCGGGCAACATGGCCTACTACGGGGGCCACGTCCAGGTGCACCCCAAGGAGTATCTGGTCTACTGGGGTTGGGGCCAGAGCGGTGCATGGCCAGCGGGAACAAGCTGTTCCTCGGAATCGATCGCAGAGGGTTCACTCAGCGCCACCCTTCCCTGTGATCCCGACGGCGCGGGTAAGTACATGGCCGACTTCTTGGCGCAGATCGGCGGAACAGACTGGACCGGCGTCAGCACTCAGTACTACCAGACCGACGGCTCCGGGGCCAAGACCGCGATCGCGAATGATCCAAATCTGCTGGCCGGCATCTGGGTCGACGACACCAACCCGAACACGCTTCCGAAGACGAATGCGAGCAACCCGGCCGGCTCGACCAACACCTTGACCGTCTTGGGCCAGGAGGCGCAAGCAGCCGTCAATCACTTCGGGATCACCGATCTCAACAACGCCAACATCGTGATCGTCCAACCGCCCGGGCTGAGCGACCCCAACGCCATCTCTCAGGGCTACTGCGCATTTCACGACTACACGTGGCCTGGAGTCGCCAGCAACGTGTACAACGGCCTGCAGCAAGGGATCTCCTACACCAACATGCCGTACCAGCTCGCGGTCAACTCAAACGGCTCCAACGTCTGTGGCGAAAACGCCGTCAACAACGGCGCCCAGGGCAAGCTCGACGGTTTCTCGATCGTGCTCGGCCACGAGATGGAGGAGACGATCACCGATCCGGGCGCCGAGGACATCGTCGGTGGCGGCAGCTCGCCCCAGCATCTCGGCGGGTGGTACGACACGCTCGATGCCAACGAGAACGGCGACAAGTGCGCGTGGGTCGGTTTGGATCCATTGACAGGGCAAGGCACCTTCGCGATCCCGGGAGCGCTCGGCGACGTCAAGGGCAACGGCGGCGAGCAGTTCGCGGTGCAGTCGTTGTGGAGCAACACGGCCAACGTCGGCACGGGCTACTGCGCGGGCGTCAACGACTCGCCGCTTCCGTCCGGCCCATAGCGCTGGGCGGGCGCCCCCATAGCGCTCAGCCTTGCGCGAGCGCAGGAGCGCGGATCAGGTCGGCGATCCCGTAGGCACCGGGACTAGCGCCCGGAAGCGTCGGATGCCACGAACGGTCGGCCGCGCGGTAGCTCTCTGGATCCGCGTCGACGATTCCGACCAGCACCTCTCCCACGATCCGCCCGCCGACGTCGCCCAGGCGGTCGCCGTCTTGCTGGACGTCCGCTTCGCGCAGCACGTAGTACCAAAGCGGGGTTTCGGCGTCCCAACCGTGCTCGGCCAGGCCCACCTGGTCGCGCGTCAGCGGCTCAACGCCGAGCGCCCGCGCGATCGCTTCGCCCGAGGGCAGGGCGGTTGCCTGCCCTCGCTGCAGATCACGCGCCGCGAGTGAGTGATAAGCCTGCTCGTCGACCGCTCCGGTGATGGCGAGCGGGAGCATGATCAGTGACTGAGGGAGGCGGCCGTCGATCCGCTTGGCCCGCTGCGCTGGTGGCGCACCGGGCACGTCGAACAGCAGTGACCAGCTGACCACGTGCTCGGGCGCGACCGCCTCAAAGCCGATCAAATCCGGAAACAGCGGAACAGGCTCGCTTGCCTCATTGATCCTGTAGGCGTCTCGTATCTGCGAATGGCCGTAGCGATAAGCGGCGTCGGCGAACTCAAGCGGGATCCGAGGCTTGGTGCCCGCTACGTACAGGCTGGGGCCGTCGCGCATAAGCCGCTCCGCCAGCTTCGCTCCCACGAGCAACGGCAGGAACTCGCTTAGGAGAACCCACTGGTAATGCCAGGTGAGAGCCCGGCGGGCCTCGTCGAAAACAATTGCCTCGGGCTCGCCGTCCTCGCGGAGCCTGTCGACCAACAGATTGTGCGCATGGATCAGCGCGACCTGGAGCTGGTTGACGAACCGATGTACATCGTTGCGCGGGTCGCCAATCAACGCTATCCCCTGTGAGTTGCGCGGCACGTCGCCAGCGTGGGCGCCGATCAGCAGGCGGGCGGGGTCGTCGCGGTCGTAGAGATACGGAGAACCAACCGGCCCGCCGCCATAGAGGCACTCGAGGTTCGCGGCCGGCGTGCGGTAGTTGCGAACCGCCGCGGGGTCTGCCCGGCTCACCAGTGGCGATCGATCGGCGGTGATGTCGTGGGCGATGAACTGACCGAAGAACGGCCACCCTGCTTCAACCCGGCCGTACTGACAATCCTCGCTGCCGTCGCACACGCCGCCCGCCGCGCCCATGGCGTGCAACAGCATCTCGTCGCCTTCGAGGTTAGGTAGCGACTCGAATAGGCGCGTATACCTGCCGCCGTAAACCGGAGCGCCGGGAGTTCGGCCGGGGGCCAAGCAGTGGTCTCGTGCGACGACCGGGCGCGACCTGACGCTCACCCAACTCAGACTACATTGCCCTCCGTGCCTGCCCGCGACCGTAAGCGAGCGACGCTTGCGACTGTCGCGAGAGAGTGGAGCCGAATCGGCGTAATCGGCTTCGGCGGCCCGCCGGCGCATATCGCTCTGTTACGCCAGCTGGTCGTCGAGCGACGCCGATGGATGGACCCGCAGGCCTTCGAAGATGCGATCGCGGCGTGCAATCTGCTGCCGGGTCCCGCGTCTACGCAGCTGGCAATTTTCTGCGCCTATCGCGTCGCGGGGCCGCCCGGGGCAGTCATCGGAGGGCTGTGTTTCGTCCTCCCGGCGGTCGTGATGATCGTCGCGCTGTCGGTTCTCTTTTTGGCCAAGGCGCCGCCCTTGTGGGTGCGCGGTGCGGGCGCCGGCGCGGGCGCAGCGGTCGCTGCGGTCGCGGTGCGCGCGGGACTGGATCTGCTACGCCCAAGCTTTGACCGGGCCCGCCGTGACGGCGGTCGCAGCGGTTCGATGGGCCGCTTATCTCGCGCTTGGAGCCGTGGCCGCAGCGCTGATCGGTCCATACCTGGTGACCGTCCTGCTTGGGTGCGGGTTGGCCGAGCTCGTGGTCGCACACCCGCCCCGCGCAAAGACGACCGCTTTCGCGCCCGTGCTACCGGTCGCCGCGTTGAAAGGGAGCGTCGGCGCGCTCACATGGACCGCGTTGAAGGTCGGCGCGCTCGCATTCGGCGGCGGCTTCGTCATCGTCCCGTTGATGCAGGGCGATGCAGTGCATACCTATCACTGGATGACCAACGAACACTTTTTGAATGCCGTGGCGCTGGGTCAGGTGACCCCTGGGCCGGTCGTCGCCACGATCGCCGCCGTCGGCTACGCCGCGTATGGGCTCGCCGGCGCGGCTCTGGCCGCCGCCATTGGATTCGCCCCGTCGTTTTTTTTTCGTGCTCGCAGGCGGGCGACGATTCGAGCGGTTGCGTCGGAATCCCAGCGCCCTTGCGTTTCTCAACGGCGCCGGTCCGGCCGCGATCGGCGCGATCCTCGGCGTCGCCATACCGCTTGCTCGGGCGCTCAACGAGTCGTGGCAGTTCGGCGTGCTCGCGGCTTGCGCCGTTGTGCTGCTGCTCCTGCGGCTTGGCACCGTGCAGACGCTGGTCGCGGCCGGCGTGGTCGGGGTGATCGCCAGCCTCGTTGGGGCGCCGGTGCCCTGACCAATCGTGCTCTCAGCCTCGCCACGGCGCGCCAAGTGGATAGACGACCATACGGCCAAACTGTCCATTAGGCCGATGCCAAAAGGACCGCGGTCGCGAAGGATTAGGTATCCATGCCTGCCAAGCTGATCATCTCCTACGACGGCACCCCCAACGACGACGACGCGCTCGCGCTCGGCAAGATGCTCGAGCGTGCCGGTTTTACGCCGGCGCTTGCTTATGTACGTCATTCCCACGAGTTCGACCCGCGTCGAGAGGAGCTCGCTCAGCACGACGCTGAGCTGCGGCTCGACCGCGGCGCCTCGCTACTGCACGAGCCCGAGGTCGCTCGCCACATCGTTGTCGGTGCCTCGACCGGCGAAACGCTGGCGCGACTGGCCGAAAGTGAAGACGCCTCCTTGATCGTGTTCGGCTCGGACTACCGAACTGCGCCCGGCCACGTGGAGCCTGGCGCGTCTGCCCAACATCTGCTTGACGGCGGCCCGGTCGCGGTCGCGATCGCGAACGCTGGGCTACGTACCCAGTTGGACGAGACGATCGGCTCAATCTCGGTGCCGATCGCCGGACCCCGCAACGACGTGGCGCGCACCACCGCGAACGCACTCGCCGAGAACCTCGACGCGACGATCACGCAATCGTCAGGAGAGCCGGTCGATCTGATCGTGGTCGGATCTCAGCCCGGCGCCCCCGCCGGGCGCATCGTGATGGGCGGTGATGTCCGCACCGAGCTGCACAACGCGCGTAGCTCGGTGCTTGTGCTGCCGGCCGACACGCCTGTCGTCCCCTAGGCCCGGAAGTTCAGCTCATTCGAGTCGCTGCGCTTGGCGTTGCGTCCCGCTGTCGGGATTCCAGATCAGCCTGAATCGCTCCGGAGCGAAAACGAGGTAGCTCGCAGATTTGACGTCGATCGCGAACAGGTGGAAGGGGTCACTCGGCTCCCAATCGATACGAGCCCGGACGGCCGCGCGGTAAGCACTCCGAGTGGTCTCGTCTTGAACATCGCGAGCATGGCCGTAGAGCTTGAAGTCCCCTTCGCTCCCGGCCCGGTCCGAGGTGCAGCTGTGTAGCACGCAGCGATCGTCGCGGAGAAGGTCGAGCGCCTTGGGTGAGCGCCACATCATCCCCAGCAAGAGGTCGTCCCCGACCAGGTCTAGCTCGCACGGGCTGATGCGCGGCCAGCCGTTGCGACGCACCGTGCCCAGCATGCAGAGTTCGTGACGCTCAAATCGCTGCCATCCGAGTGACGCGAGCTCGGGAGCGGCGTCTGCGAATTCGCTCCAGTTCACTGCGGCGAGAAGATGGCGGATTTCCGATACACGGCGCGTTGCTCAAGCCAGGTGCGTCATGACTTGGTCGGGCGGAAGTCGCTCCGGTGGACTTTTATCCTGCCGCGGCCAACCCAGGTGGATCAGCGCCACAAAGCGTTCGCTCGTCGGGATCTCGAGCGCCGCCAGTCCCTCTCGCGTCCTCAACACCGCGGGCGTGCGCCAGTATCCCGCCAGGCCGCGGCCGTGAGCGGCGAGTAGTACCGCGTACACCGCACAGGCGGTCGCGCACAGGTCCTCTTGGTCTTGAACTTCGTCGGCTGAACGAAGCGAGGTCGCTACCACAAGCGTCGGTGCTCGGTCGAGTTTTGCGGCCGCCTCCGGGCCCGCGGCCTCCTTCAGCCTCGCGAGCGCCTGGGGACCGATGACCCGAAACCGCCAGGGATTCGTCAGGTGGTGGTTCGGCGCCCACCGCGCCAGCTCGAGCACCTCGGCGAGCAACTCGAGCGGCACGGGCTGCAGCTGGAACGCCTTGTGCGTGCGCCTGGTCCGGATCGCCGTCTCGACATCCACTCGGCGAACCGTAGCGGGGGTGTCCGCAGGTCACCGATCGCCTGACGATTGCGCTAGCGACGCTTCGCTGTACCTACTATCGCGAGCACCTCTGAGCTCCAAGGCTGGTTTAGACACTTGAAGGTCGTTTCCGTTACGCACACGCAGGCTCGTCGAATCGCCGTCCGCGCCCAGGCACTCGACGGCAGCGCGACCGGGATTTACGAGCTCGTCCGTCGTCTTGGCTTCCTTCAGATGGATCCGATAGCGGTCGTAGCGCGTCCGGAGCACCTCGTCCTATACAGCCGACTCGGGCGCATCGATGCGGCGGAGTTGAACCGTTTGCTCTGGGAGGAGCGCGCGTTGTTTGAGTGGGACGCGTTCATCTGGCCGATCGCAGACCTGCCTCTCGTGCGCTCCCGGATGCGATGGCGCCGGCGCAACCAACATCCGCGCACGCGCGACTTTCTGAGCGCGAACACTCGCGTTCGCCGTCAAGTCGTACGCGAGCTCGATCGAAATGGTCCGTTGCTCTCGCGAGAGTTGACCAGCGCAGTGCAACCGCGGGGACCTAGGCATGACTGGTGGGGAGCCGGTGAATTGAGGCTGATGCTCGACATCCTCCAGCTGCACGGCGAAATCGCAGTCGCCGGTCGCCGAGGAAACCAGCGGCTGTGGGACCTGGCCGATCGGGTCTATCCGGAGACGGAGACGATCCCCTGGCGGCAAGCGCGGGCGCTACTCGAAGAGAAGCAGCGGCGCGCGCTCGGCGTGTGGCTCGAGCGAGGAGAGCTCCGGGCATACGCCGACATTCCAGACGACCCTGTTGCGTCCCGCCTGACGTTCCTCTCGCCCTTCGATCGACTCATCCACGATCGCGCCCGCGCCGAGGCGATATTCGATTTTCACTACCGGCTCGAGATGTATGTCCCCCGCGCTAAGCGAAGATACGGCTACTACGTGCTTCCGATCCTGCGCGGGGACCGCGTTGTCGGGCGCATCGACGTATCCCGAAACCGAGCGACGAAGTCGTTGAAGGTCGCAGGCCTCTGGTGGAGAACGGCACGAAGCCGGTGCGGCTCGACAAGGCGTTGCGCCGCTTGGAGGCCGAGGTCTGCCGGGCGGACTGACTCGCCGCTTGCACTTTTGAGCCGCCCGGTGTCTGTGATGATGTCGGTCATGAGGTGGCTGCGAACGTGGCCGGCGGTGATGGCGCTAGCCACCACCGCGCTCACGTCAGCGTGCGGATCGGGAGCGAGCTCGGCCCACTCGGCACACCACACGGTGTCCCGGAGCGAGCGCGCACCCATGCTTGGCGGCGAGATTCCGACGCCCCCGCCCACAGGAAAGCGCGCAAACGCGGCGGCCGTCGCGGTCATCAAGGCGTGGTCGACGACCCTCCGCCACGGGGATGTGCGTGGTGCCGCGAAGTACTTCGCGCTTCCGAGCGCGCTCGTCAACGGTGGTGGCCCGGGCGCAGTAGTGGTCAGCATCCACACTTTCGCCCAAGCAGTACGCGCTAACGCGTCGCTGCCGTGCGGCGCCATTTTCATCTCCGCTGACCAACGCGGGCCCTACGTAAACGCGCTTTTCCGCTTGACGAATCGCGGCGGCCCGGGCGGAGGCTGTGGCGGCGGTGCGGGCGCCACCGCGCGGACTAACTTCGTCATCGCGCACGGGAAGATCGAGGACTGGATCCGGGCGCCCGATGATCCTGGTGACAACCGCGGTCAGCCGGCCCCGGCGCCTCCGGCTAACCCACCGGGATCCGCCGGTCCATCGGTCTGAAAGCCATGCGTGTGCTGCGCACGCTGCGACTCAGCCCCGCAAGAGTTTCCGACAAGCAACACGAGCGCCACCCTCCAGTGGTCCAGGAACAGCAGAACCAACGCCGCGCACAACACCACCGCGACCGACAAGCACGAATAAGTTCAACAGCCGGATTCGCCCAGCTGGTTCGATGATGGAGGCGGCTCTCTGCACACAACCGCTCGAGGGTGAGCTCTCTGAGGCGGCTGGCGTCAGGCCGGGGGAGCTGATAACCGCCCAAGTATGTCCGCCCCGGGGCGTTTGGTCGAGACAGCGCGCACCGACGCAGGATCGGTCGCGGCGCGTTTGTCCGGCTGCCTCAGGCAGATCTCGTCTTTGCCGGCCGCCATGAGCGTTGGGCATGTGCACTACCGCCTGCCCGTTGGCATGCGTGCGCGGACGATCGCCGAGCCGGCGTGCTCGTGCACGCGGTGGGTCTCGCGAATCTCAATATCCTCGAAGCCAGCGTCAGTGAGGGCGCGCTCGAACTCCGCTTGGGTCAGGGCCCCGGCGATGCAGCCCGTCCACTGCCGCATGTCCACGCGCGTGGCCTCGTCCATGTCGGGATCGGCAATCACGTCGCTCACTGCAAATCTGCCGCCCGGTCGTAGCACCCTGGCCGCTTCCTGGATGACGCGACGCTTGTCAGCCGAAAGATTGATCACGCAGTTGGAGATGACGACGTCGACACTGTCCTCCGGCAGCGGGATGTCCTCGATGTAGCCCTTGATGAAATCGACGTTCTCGACTCCGGCTTGGGCCGCGTTGGCGCGCGCGAGCTCGAGCATCTCGTCGGTCATATCGAGCCCGATCGCCGTGCCGGCGGGCGCGACCCGTCGGGCGGATATGAGGACGTCGGCGCCAGCGCCGGAGCCGAGATCGAGCACCGTCTCGCCCTTGTGCAGTTTCGCGACCGCGGTTGGAACTCCGCACCCGAGCGACGCGAGGACCGCCCTCTCCGGCACCCCTCCGTCATAGCTTCTGGCGTAGAGCGATGAGCCGAACGCGGCGGTGTCATCCGCCGGGCTGCAGCATGCCGCACCCGACGCGGCCGCCTTAGCCGCGGTGGCGTACTTTCCCCGAACCGTCTCCCGAACGCCGTCCAGAGCCGTGTTCGTGGTCACGCCCGCGTCGCAGCCGCACGCGTGTGGGTGAGTTTGGCTACAACACAAGGACTTCTCGGAGGCCTCGCAGCAAGTCTCCTGCGCATCCGGCGCGCAGCAGTCCTGGGTCAACTCAGCCATGTAGATAGCTCCTCCAGGGCGTCGCTAATCACGTAGTAGTAGGCCCACAGTCCCTGACGCTCGGAGCCGACGATGCCGGCATCACGTAGCACCTTGAGGTGGTGAGAAACGGTTGGTTGGGAAACCTCGAAGAGCGGCACGAGCTCGCACACGCACACCTTGCCGGCGTGCTTTCTGAGCACGTCGACCAGCTGCAGCCGCACCGGGTCGCCAAGCGCCTTGGCTACCGCCGCCATGTGCGCGGCCTCATCGCGCTCGACGTCCGGGTAGACGACCGGCTCGCAGCAGCGCTCGCCCGCGGGACGCTTGACCTTCGGCGCAAGTTCCAGATCGACGGCCATCTATATACATATATATCGATTGAAGTGATATCTGTCAATAGATACACTTCAGGATCGTATGGATCGCTCGCTGAGCCTGGCGCGGCGCTGTGGCGCCGAAGCGCTGGCCGCGTTCGGCCTCGTCTTCGCCGGCTGCAGCGCGATCATCGCCAACCAGCACTACCACGGCGCGCTCGGCGCGGTGGGCATCGCGCTGGTGTTCGGCCTGATCATCATGGCCATGGTCTACGCCACTGGCCATCTCTCCGGGGCGCACATCAACCCCGCGGTCACGATCGGGTTCACCCTCACGCGCCATTTCTCCCCCCGCGATGCGCTCGCCTACATCACCGCGCAGCTGAGCGGGGCGACGCTCGCGGCGCTCATGCTGGCAGGCGTCTGGACGGACAAACCCGCACACCTCGGCGCGACGGTGCCCACCGTGTCGGCCGGCAGCGCGCTCCTCTACGAAGTCATCCTCACGGCGCTCCTCATGTTTGTGATCATGGCGGTCGCCACCGACACACGCGCGGTCGGAGCCGCCGCTGCGATCGCGATCGGCGGCGTGATCGGACTGGATGCGCTGTTCGGCGGACCCGTCACCGGGGCATCAATGAACCCCGCCCGCTCGTTCGGCCCGGCGCTCGTCTCAGGAGACTGGCACGACCTCTGGGTTTACCTCGCCGGGCCCGTGCTCGGAGCCGCGGTCGGCGCACTTGCCTACCAACTCATCCGCGGTGATCACCCGCCCCCATCACAAACCGAGGAGCAGCGCGATGGCTCACGTTCTGTTCGTCTGCCTGCATAACGCCGGACGCTCGCAAATGAGCCAGGCGCTATTCGAGCAGTCCGCCAACGGCCGCCACACCGCCGCCTCAGCCGGAACCGAGCCAACCGACCACGTTCATGCTGAGGTGGTCGCTGTCATGCGCGAACTCGGGATCGACCTCGCCAGCCGCAAGCCGAAACGGCTCAACCGGGAGCTCGCCGAGCAAGCGGACGTCGTCATCACCATGGGCTGTGGCGACAACTGCCCCTACATACCCGGCACGCGCTACATCGACTGGGACCTCCCCGACCCAGCTGGTAGACCTATCGACGAGGTGCGCGCCACTCGCAACGACATTGCCGGCCGCGTCGAGCAACTCTTGGCCGAGTTGGGCTCGTAGCTCACCACCAGCGGCGCCTCGGGCGCAGAGGGCTCGTAGAACCGGAAACGCCTCGGCAACTGCCTCTAATGCGGCGCAGGGAGGCGTCTAAGAGCCGACAGCTCTCAGCGTGACGACATGGTCGGGGTTTACGACGAGGTCCTCGCCGGTTTCAGCCTCGACGAGCCATGCAAGCTGCATGATTGACCCGCGAGCGGCGTCGAGAATGATCTGTTCGACGTCCTTGGGATCTCCCTCGATGCGGTAGCGCTCTCCAGTGATGACTGTTATCTCGGTGATGGAAGTCATGGGTGGTCAGGGGCTCGCTTGCGCTCAGGCTGACGGTTGAATGTTAAGTCCGCGGGGTGCTCACACAGGCACGCTCAACAGGAGTACTGTCGGGAGGTGAGCTGGCCCTGCGGCCAGCATCCTCAGCCCAAGCCCGACAGCCACCGACGGTGCTACAGCGCCACGAGGCGAGGAGCGAAGGCGATACCGGTTGCGACTGCGGGGCCGGTCCTCTATTCCGGTGTCGCGAACCGGCTCGCGGCACGGTCTTTGCGGCTGCCTAGAATCGCGCTGTGCGTCGCGTTGGATACTTGGTCGGGGCGCTCCTAGTGCTCGCCGGCATGTTCTGGTCCGGACGCGAGAGTAGCCACGGTCTCGGCGCGCTGTGGGAGCATTGGTGGTGTCCGGCCCCGATCGTGGCAATTACGGTTGGTCTGGCGACGACGGCTTGGCTCTTCATGCGCAGCCCCAGTCAGGCGCTCTAACGCCCTAACCACGGCGTCTCGGACGCGAGCGACGCTTCAGATCGAACAGCGAAGATTCCCATGATTCTGGGAATCTTGCGAGCACGCGTCGACCTAGCGCACCGCACCTGCCGTGCGCGGAAATCTGGCGTCAACCGGACGACATGCATAGGGTCGCAGTGCACAGGGCCTTGTCCAAGCTATGCTGGGTGTCTGGGCCGGGCAGTTGCCCGGCGAAGTAGTGCGAGCGTCCCGTAGTTGTTGCTTTAGCACCTCCCGCGTTTCGCAGCACTCAACTCCCGGGAGGGAATACATGGCAACGGGAACCGTTAAATGGTTCAACGACGACAAGGGCTTTGGTTTCATCACCCCTGATGACTCGGGCAAAGACCTGTTCGTCCATCACTCCGCGATCGTAGGCAACGGCTTTAAATCGCTTGCCGAGGGCGCGAAGGTGAGCTACGACGCTGAGCAGGGGCCAAAGGGCCCAGCGGCCGCGAACGTCAAGGCAATCTGAGCATCTTGCTCGCGAGGGAGGGGTCCGCACGCGGCCCCTCCAACACTCGCCTGCAGCCGCAGACCGGCGTGCGCGAGTACACGAGTCCGCCTAGCCGGATTGTCATGAGTTTTCTCGGGCTCGTGAAAGCATGCTTGCGCGTCGCCGGCGCGCTAGAACTTCGATAACAGAGGGGCCCGAACACATGGCTTCAAGCGGCAAGAGAAAGACGACGATGGCGAAGCTCGCCCGTGAAAGCAGGCTCCGTGAGCGTCGGTTGGAGAAACGGGCAAAGAAGGTGGCCAGGAAGCAGGCGTCCCTAGATCACTCGCGCCAGCCGATTGACCCCCAGTCGGCGCTCGGCGAGGACCCTGCGCAAACCCAGCAATTAGACGAGAAAGACGCGTAGTGGACCAAATCACGATGTCCGCCAAGGAGCGCGAGTCGATCGAGCGAGAGCTCGGCCGGCTTGAAACCACTGGCCGCCGAGAAATCGCCGAGCGGATAAAGACCGCGCGGGAATGGGGCGATCTGAAAGAGAATGCGGAGTATCACGCCGCTAAAGAGGAGCAGGCACGGTTAGAGACGCGGATTGCCAAGCTGCGCGAGCAGCTTCGAAGCGCAGCGGTGATGCGGGTGCCCGCGTCGAACGGTCGTGTGCAGCACGGCTCAACGGTGTCCTACACGGACCAGAGTACAAACCGGCAACACACGTTCCGGATCGTGGTGCCGCACGATGCCAGACCGTCAGACGGCACGCTGTCGTCCGCGTCTCCCGTGGCGAGAGCGCTTCTCGGACGCGGGATCGGAGACGTGATCGAAGTGCCAACGCCCAAGGGCGTCCGTACGCTTCACGTCGACTCGCTCACCTGAGCTCCCGTCGCGCAGTGCTGGCGGGGCTTTCCAAAGCCCTCTGTCGGACTCGAACCGACGACCCCTTCCTTACCATGGAAGTGCTCTACCAGCTGAGCTAAGAGGGCGTAAGGCGCGGCGGTCGGCCGCGCTCACAGCCGCATCTTAGACCGCTCAGTCGACCCGCGAGATGCGCGAGACGTGCAGGTCGCGAGGCGTTCCTTCCGCCCGCAAACGCTTTGCCCTGCCGACCTCGAACCGATCGAGCTCGAGCTGCGCAAGTGCGACGTCCGAAACGACAACTTCTCCCGCCTTAGCCGCATCGCCGACACGCGCGGCGATGTTGACGTCGACCCCCAGGTAGTCGCCGCCCAAGTGCCGCGGCCGTCCCCAGTGGACCCCGGCTCGCATCTTCGGCTGATAGCCGTCAACTTCGACTTCTTCGAGGCCTTCCTGCGCGGTGAGCGCTGAGTCGACCGCCCGCTGCGGGTCGAGAAAGGTCGCCATCAAGCCATCGCCAAGCCGTTTCACGATTCGTCCCTCGTGGGAATGGCACCGCCGCTTCGACCACCCTCCCGACCTCCCGCAACAGCTCCAGAGCCGCAGCATCGCCAGCAGTCAGCGCCCAGGATGAGAACCCAACGAGATCCGTGAACATCAGCGCTAGCTGCTGATCTCCGCGGCCACGTCCGGTTGCCTCCGATAGCGACTGCCAAACCTGGAGCCCAGCCATCCCGAGCTCCTGCAACGCACTCTCCCGCTCGGCGCCCAACGCGGATACCCCGCGAGCAACGACCTCCACGGGCCGCACGCCCGCGGTCGAGAGCGGATCGCCGAAGCGTTCGTCGCCGGGCAGAGTCCGGCGCAGGCGACGCATCGCCTGGATCACACCGGGTCGGCTGTCAAAACGGACAAGCGCTTCGCGCATGCGTCCCGAGCGCCCGTCACCGCCATCGCCTGGATGCGCAGACATCCCCGCCAATTTACCCGGCCAGCGCGACCGGACCGGCTTGTCCACGGCTCGAATGGCGGGGGCAGGATTCGAACCTGCGAAGGCTGAGCCGCGGGATTTACAGTCCCGTCCGTTTGACCGCTCCGGAACCCCGCCGGGGACGCTCGAGTCTAGCCAGCGAACCCGGGCTCAGGCTCGCGCGCTGGCAGCCGGTCGCCTCCGGACGGACCCTACGACGCGTCCCTCAGCCGCTGCGCCTCGGGTAGTGCCTCGAGCTTCTTCAGCGTGTGGTTTTCGATCTGCCGGATCCGCTCGCGCGTGACGTTGAACGCCCGCCCCACCTCCTCCAACGTGTAAGCCCGCTCGCCCACCAGCCCGAACCGCATCTCGATCACTTCGCGCTCGCGCTCCGGTAGCGCCGCCAGGGCGCGCCGCAGATTCTCACGGCGCAGCCGCTCGGCCGCTTGCTCAAACGGCGACTCGGCCGTCTGGTCCTCGACGAAGTCGCCGAGCTCGGAATCTTCCTCTTCGCCGATCGGCTTCTCGAGCGAGACCGGCTGTTGGGCCATGCGCAGCACGTCGCGCACCTCGCGCACGGTCGTATCGAGCTCCCGCGCGATCTCGTCGGGAGTGGGCTCGCGGCCCAGCTGCTGGACGAGCTGGCGCTCGACGTGCACGACCTTGTTCAGCCGCTCGACCATGTGCACGGGAATGCGGATCGTCCTGCCTTTGTCAGCGATCGCCCGCGTCACAGCCTGGCGAATCCACCAGGTCGCGTAGGTCGAAAACTTGTAGCCGCGGCGGTAGTCGAACTTCTCCACCGCGCGGATAAGCCCCATCGACCCCTCCTGGATCAGATCCAAAAACGTCAGGCCGCGACCGAGATAGCTCTTCGCGATCGACACGACCAGGCGCAGATTCGCCTCGATCATCTGCTTCTTGGCGCGCATGTCGCCGCGCTCGATCCGCCGCGCGAGTAGCACCTCCTGCTCGGCCGTCAACAAGTTCACGCGCCCGATCGCGCGCAGGTACAACCGCAACGAGTCGAGACTTGGCTCGACCGTGAGATCGATCTCGGCAGCCCGCTTGGGCTGCTCGGGCTGCGGCGCGATCGGCTGTACGGCGCTCGCGTCGACCGTGCTGCCATCGCTGCGTGCCGGGTGCCCATCCGAGTCGACAATGTCGATTCCGTGCTCGTCCAGGTAGGCGTGTAGCTCCTGGACCTGCTCCTTCGTTACCTCCGTCTCCTCGAGTGAGGAAGACAGCTGATCGAAGGTCAGAAAGCCCCGCTCGTGCCCTTCGGCGATCAGCCCCCTCAAATCCTCCAGCTCGGCAATCGGTACCTCGTCACCGAGCAGCCCCATCTCCTTCGTCGCTAACTGCCCCCAACGCTCCTCCTTAGACCCGACAAAAGAAGAACACCCCGATTTACTTCTCCTCACCCACCATCAGAGGCCGGAAGTCATACCACAAACATCGCACTTTGCGATGTAACGCAGAGCAGATTTCGATGATCGCCGGCTCGCAGCTCACGACGCGCGCTCTCTAATCTGTAGCCGGACATGACATTTACTCACGCAACCGAAGCGCGGGCCGCCGACGTCCAGGCGCGCCAGCCGACAGTCCAACTGAGCCTCTCTCGCGTCGGAGTAACGGGCGTAGAGAAGGTCATCCGTCTGCGCCACAACGGCACGGAGCAGCTCTTCTCCGCCAGATTCGAGTGCGTCGTCGATCTGGGACGCGGATCAAAAGGGCGCGCACATGTCGCGCTTTGAGGAAGTGATCAATGAGGTCATCGGCGAGGTGGTGCTACACGAGACCACCTTCAAGGCTGAGACGCTCGTACAGCACATCGCCGAGCTCGTGCGCGCGCGCCAGGACGCGCGCCGCGCGGAGGTCAGTGTCGAGGCCCGCTTCCCGGAGCACAAGCCGGCGCCCGAGTCGGGGATCCAGACCCAGGAGCTCTACACGCTGCACGGATCGGCGGTCGCGTCAGAGCTCGGCACGCGTCGCCTGATCGGCGTCACCGCGCAAGGCATGACCGCCTGTCCGTGCGCCCAAGAGCTGGTGGCGAGCAACGCCAGGAGCAGGCTCGAGCACGATGGCTTTACCAGCGACGAAATCGAGCGCATCTTCGACGCGGTGCCGGTCGCGACCCACAACCAGCGCGGCCTGGGCACCCTTCACATCGGTTGCACCGAGCTGTGCGACGACGAGATCGAGGCTGCCACCTTGCTCAAGATCGTCGAAGGCGCGATGTCATCGGAGATCTACGAGCTGATGAAGCGAACCGACGAGGTCGCGGTGGTGGAGAAGGCGCACCGGCGCCCACGCTTCGTCGAAGACTGCGTGCGCGAGATGGTGCGTGGCGTGATCGAGCGCTTCCCCGCGCTCGACGACCGCGCGTTTGTCGCTGCTCGCCAAGTCAACCTCGAGACGATCCACCAGCACAACGTGGTCGCGGAGCGCTTCGGAACGCTCGGCGAGGTACGGCACGAGCTCCAGACCGGAGTCCCCGCGCCGGCGCACACCAGCCGCCGGGCCTGGCTCGATCAGCTGCCCTAGAGCTCGCTCACTCGGTCGCGCCCGCGCGCGAGCGACCCGCGGCGGCGACGCGCAGATGACGGCGCAGGCCGAAGAAATAGTCCACGCCGGAAAGCACAGTGACGAACACCGTCACGTACACCAGCAATCTGGCCGCGAGCGCGTGCCCACCCGCCGTGATCAGCACCATCACCATCGCCACCTGTAGCGCCGTCTTGAGTTTGCCCAGCAGGCTCGCTCCGATCACGGATCCCTGCCCCGCCCCGGCGGCGACGCGCAGCATCGTGACCGCGATCTCGCGGCAGATGATCACCATCGCCACCCACGCCTCCAGGCGCGAAAGCGACACCAGCGCGATCAACGCTCCCACGATCAGCAGCTTGTCGGCGATCGGATCCATCAGCTTGCCGAACGTGGTCACCCAGTTGCGCGAGCGGGCCAGATAGCCGTCGATCGCGTCCGTCAGCGACGCGACCGCGAACACGATCGCAGCCAGCAGATCGCCACCGCCGGTCTTCTCCAGCAGCGCCACCACCAGCACCGGCACGAGCAGGATGCGCACCACCGTCAGCACATTGGGCAGGTTGAGCGGAACCATCTCTCCCAACGCTACAGCGCCATAGACCGGCGGACTCCATACCGTAGGGTTAGGGACATGCAATTGATTCCGATGGTGATCGAGCGGACCGCGCGCGGCGACCGCGAGTTCGACATCTACAGCCGCCTGCTGAACGAACGCATCATCTTCCTGGGAACCCCGATCGACGACCAGATCGCCAACCTGATCGTGGCGCAGCTACTGCACCTGGAGTCCGAGGATCCCGACAAGGACATCTCGATCTACGTCAATTCGCCCGGCGGCTCGATCTACTCAGGCCTCGCGATCTACGACACGATGCAGTTCATCAAGCCCGAGATCCAGACGATCTGCGTGGGCGTCGCGATGTCGATGGGATCGTTGCTCCTGACCGGTGGCGCCAAGGGCAAGCGCTTCGCTTTGCCCAACAGCCGGCTCCTGATGCATCAGCCGTCGGCCGGGTTCGAGGGCCAGGCGACCGACATCGAAATCCACGCGAGAGAAGTGCTGAACATCCGCAAACGGATCGACGAGATCTACGCGCTCCATTCGGGCCAGACGATCGAGCAGGTTCATCAGCGATATGGAGCGCGACAGGTTCTTCAAAGCGGACGAGGCCGTCGAGTACGGACTCATCGACCGCGTGATCGAGCACCACTGAGAAGGAGGCATCGGAATGGCGATCGCTGAACGCAGCGCGCAGAGCGTGTGGGAGGGCGACCTCGCCCACGGCAAGGGCACGGTCAACGGCTCAAGCGGCGCGCTTAATGACCTCGAAGTCGACGTGGGCATCACGCACGGAGCGCTCGGCCGGTAAGACGAGCCCCGAAGAGTTGGTCGCCGCGGCGCACGCCTCATGCTTCTCGATGGCGCTGGCCAACGAATTGACCCAAGCGGGCCACGAGCCAGAGCAGCTCAACGTTTCAGCCCGGGTGACGCTCGACCTCAAGGACGACGCGCCCACGGTGACCACCTCCGAGCTGACCGTGTCGGGTCGCGTGCCCGGCATCGACCAGGAGGGGTTCACCAAAGCCGCGACCGAGGCGGGCAAGAACTGTCCGATCTCGCGCGCACTGGGCGGGGTCGAAATCAGCGTACAGGCGACACTTTCTTAAGCCGCCGGCACATGTGCCGGCGGCCCGGCCGGAACATGTTCCGGCCGGCGGGTGCGCACATGTGTGCACCCGAACTACATAATTTTGTGCTCGATCGCGCCCAGCCGCTCGATCTCGATCCTGCATGACGTCGCCGTGCGTAAGAAACTGCGGCGGCTCGAGCGCCATTCCCACCCCGCTCGGCGTCCCGGTGAGGATCAGGTCACCGGGCATCAGCGTGCACGTCTCGCCGATGAACTCGACCAGCTCGCTGCAGCCGAAGATCATGTCCGCCGTGCTCGCGTCCTGGCGGAGATCGCCGTTGACCCAGGTGCGCAGGCGCAGTTGCTGCGGGTCGGGGACCTCGTCGGCGGTGGTGACCCACGGGCCGTAAGGGCAGAAGGTGTCCGCCCCCTTGGCGCGCGTCCACTGCGGCTCGCGTCGCTGTAGATCGCGGCCCGTCACGTCGTCGCCGATGCAGTAGCCGGCGATACGGCCGCTCGCCCCCATCACGACCACCAGCTCGCCCTCGTAGTCGAGGCGGCGGACCACCTCGGGGCAGCGGATCGGACCTTCGGGAGGCGCCACCGAGCCCGGGACCTTGGTGAACACGATGGGCCGTTCCGGGCCCTCTGCGCCGGTCTCGCGCGCGTGTTCTGCGTAGTTCAGCCCGATTCCGTAGATCGCGCGTGGCGTGGGCATCGGCGCGAGCAGTGTGACCTCGGACAGCTGCCAGGAATTCTCGCCACGGCGCGGCGGCTCGCCGCTCACGAGCACCTCGAGCAAACTGCGGCCGTCGCCGAATGCCACGACGCGCTCGTCGATCACCTCGCCCGCGACGGGCTCGGCCGCGCCCGACGGCTGAAACGTCGCGAGCTTCACTCAGCTATCGGGCGCCCCAACCAGGCTCTCGACGGCCTCCACGTGCGTCACCGGCAGACCGAGCGCCTTGGTCTTTGACACGAGGTCGAGCTTTAACCAACGCGAGATGCGCGTCGGCAGCGTCGAGACGATGATCTCGTCATAGCTGCCTAGGTTGACCGCGTCCTCGATCGCCATCAGCGGCTCGGGGTCGCCGATCGAACCGGTGACGTCGCCGCCGGCCGCTTGTGAAAGCTTGGGCAGCGCTTCGTTGAGCACATGCTGTGCCTCGTCATCGCCGGTCTCCTGCGGGTCCACGACCTTGTGCATGCCGTGCGCCTGACGCGGGACGACGAGGTGGAACCTGGCCGGCCCGCACCGAGCGCGTTCGGCCACTGCGAGGGCCAATTTCTCGGTGGCCGCCGTCTGGTGGGCTACGACGAGAACGTGGGCGGGCTCCGACATGACTCACCTCCCGGCTAAGGATGCAGAGAACCGAGTATCCCACCGGACCGTTGTCAGAACAACGGATCCTGGTTGCGCTCCGACGCGCCGCCGCGGCGGCGGGGCGTCGCGGAGCCAAGCGACGCAGCCAGGTCGGAGGCGATCGCGCCGTCAGACCGCGACGCGACCAGTGGGTTGTCGATACCCTCGACGTAGACGAGCGTGCGGCGCCCATCGCGGCGCTCTGCGCCCTCGAGCGGGACCAGCGCGAACACGCGGTCGGCGCGCACAAACTTGCCGTAACCGAGCGAGATCATCGGAGCCGTGGCGCGAGCCGGCACATCGGCATCGTACGCGGCCCCGGCTAAGATCGAGCCTCCGGCCGAGGATCTCGACGACTCCGGGCTCGGCGCAGGCGGCGCCTGTTCGCGAGCGATTCGAAACCTGATTACACCGATCATAGGTACTTGCTGAGAACCCCTGTACACAAGCAGCGCCTGCTGCGCTTGTCCCT
The DNA here is from genome assembly GCA_963767295.1 of uncultured Solirubrobacterales bacterium. Lineage (GTDB taxonomy): Bacteria > Actinomycetota > Thermoleophilia > Solirubrobacterales > Solirubrobacteraceae > Palsa-465. Next base: position 1,276,707 of record CAVYDI010000003.1, on the reverse strand, counting down.
ACTCGCGCTGACCGGGCTGGTCGGTGTGGCGTTACTGCTATGGGCCTTGGGCGTCTTCAGTTCCGCGCGCCCGTGGGTCTCGCTCTTCACAAAGCCCGACCAGGCGTACTGGACGGCCGCACGCACGTGTAGGAAGGTCTTTCCCAACTCCAACGATCAGCGCCGCTGTCTGCAACTCGCGGCCGACCCCAATTCCTCGACGCTGCTCGCGGGGTCGACGCCGTCGTTTGGGACCGCGGCCAAGCAGGGCATGTACGAGCTGGTCGGCTACACGCCCGGTCGGGGTGGAACGGGGTCGTGGAACATGAACGTCGGAAACGAGGTCCGCTGGAACTACAAGTGGGGGCTGTGGGGCGGCAGCGAGCTCTCGCACTGGTGGCAGTCCGCGCTCGTGTTGCGCACCGTGGTCCGGTACCTCGAACACACCGGAAGCGCCAGTCCGATCTACCAGACGGTGCTGGAGCGCAGCTACAGAATCGAGGTCCACCATCCAATCGCGATTGCGTCGGACTACTTCGTGAACATGTTCGGCGACGACACCGCGTGGTGGGGGCTCGGGTGGCTCGAGGCGGCGAACTACGAGCTGAAGTACATGCACAACACCAGCGACGCGAAGACATTTTTGTGGACCGCCGAGTACGACGCGCACTACATGATGCGTCTGAAGAAGTCCTGCGGCGGCTTCGTGTGGGAGGTCGGCTATCCCACCAACACCGTCACCAACGGGGAGTTCATCTCGCTCGCTGCCGAGCTTTACGCATTCCGCAACGCGCCCGGCCCGTTCCACGACTCGGTCAAGGCCCAGCAGTGGCTGCGAGCGGCGCGCTCAGATCTCAACTGGCTCGAGCACTCGCGGCTGATCAACATGCAAACCGGGCGGGTGACGGACCATCTCACCCATCAGTGCAAGCTCGCCGGCGGACCGCTGACTTATACCGAGGCCCAGACGGCGGAGGCGTTGGTGCAAATGGGCAATGCGCTGCACCAGCCCTCCTACTACCGCCAGGCCGAACCCTTCCTGCGCTTTGTCACCACGCGCCGGCTCAGCAACATGGACACGCCGCGCGGGGATTCTCCAGGAGCCGTGCGAGAGCGCGAAATCCATGTGCCTTCCGAAGTATCAGCCCCGCTCCAGCCTGGCAGGCACCCCGGGCGAGAGCTTTCTCGATCAGCTGGTCTACAAGGGGATCGTCGCGCAGGCGCTCGACGACTACGTCTGGGCCACTGGCAGCCAGCACTACAAGGCGTATCTCCGCCGGCAGGCGACGGCGATCGTCAACAACGCCATCACCGACGGCAGGGGCCGTCCTGGCAACTGCAGCTCGCCGACGACCTGCCAGTTCATCTTCTACTGGGGCTGGCCGTTGAGCCCGATCCGGCCCATGAAGGCGACCGCCGCGACGCAGATGAGCGCGCTCGCGGTGCTGACCGGGGTTCTGCCGCTTGGTTCGGGCGGCCAGGCGCCGCTCTAGCTCAGCTCTCGAGTATCTGCTCGAGGCGGCGCTCGAGGGTGGCGGCGAGCACCGTCCGCACGTCGCCGGGCTCAAAGCGCTCCACCAGCGCCGCAAGAAAGCCCTCGATCACCAGGCGCTTGGCGACGGGCTCGGGCAGGCCGTGGGAGCGCAGATAGAAGAGCTGTTCGGGGTCCACCTGTGCGACCGCAGCGGCGTGCGTGCACCGCACGTCGTTTGCCTGGATCTCGAGTCCCGGTATCGCATCCGCGTGCGCTCGCTTCGAGATCAGCAGGTTGCGCGACTCCTGGAAGGCGTCGGTCTTCTGGGCCCCGGGATCGACGATGATGTTCCCCTTCCAGACGGCGCTGGAGCGGCCGGCGAGGACGCCGCGAAAGGCCAGGTCGGAGGTGGTGTTGGGGGCCGCGTGCTCCTGGGTGGTGTCGAAGTCGAGGTGTTGGCGGTCGTGCGTGGCGTAGGCACCGGTAACGCGAGCTTCCGCTCCGGGACCCGCGAGGCGCGTCTCCATGCGCACACGCCCGCCCTTGGCGCCAAACCCGAGCGCCACCCAGTCGAGCGCGGCGTCGCGACCAACCTCGGCACGGTGCGTGCCAAACACCCAGCTGCGCTCCGCGAGCTGCTGACCGGCGACGAAACGCAAGCGCGCGTTCTCGCCGACGACGAGCTCGACCACAGTGTTGAACAGCGACTCGAGCTCGGGGGATGACGAAAGCTGCTGCTCCCAGACCTCCGCCTGCGCGCCTTCTTCGAGCACGATCAGCGTGCGGCGGTTGAGCTCGGACCGATCTTTGGTCTGGGTCTCGGTGAGCAAGACTGGCCTCTCGAGCACGACGCTTTTGGGCACGTAGACGAAGTCGCCGGTGCCGAGGTCCGCCTCGTTCTTGGCGACGAACAGGTCGCTGTCGGGCCCGATTAGCGAGCCCAGGTGGCGCTCGACGAGCTCGGGGTGCTCGCGCGCGGCCTGCTCGAGCGGACTGACGATCACGCCCTCGGGGAGCTGGTCTGAGTCCTCGACCGCGTTTTCGAGCGCGAACAGCGGCTCGGGGGCGCGAACGCCGTGGCCGTCGCGCGCCAGCTCAAACGCACTCAGGTCGAGCCCCGAGAGGTCCGTGAACTCCCATCCCGGCCGGCCCTTGAACTGCGGCAGATCGAGAGTCTGGAGCAGCTCTTTGGCTTGGACGCGGCGGGCTGTCAGGAACTGAGGTTCGGCAACCCCACTAGCCAATCGAGCCCTCCATCTGGAGCTCGATGAGCCGGTTCATCTCAACCGCGTACTCCATCGGCAGCTCTTTTGTGATCGGCTCGATGAAGCCGTTCACTATCAGCTTCGAGGCCTCGTCCTCAGCAATGCCATGCGACATCAGATAGAAGAGCTGGTCATCGCCGACCTTGGAGACGGTGGCCTCGTGGCCGACGTTGACGTCGTCCTCGCCGATCCGAATCGTCGGATAGGTATCCGAGCGAGATTGCTCGTCGAGCAGCAGCGCGTCGCAGACGACCTTCGAGCGCGCACCGTGGGCGCCCTTCGCGACTTCGAGCAGACCGCGGTAGGAGCTCCGCCCGCCGTCCTTGGAGATCGACTTGGCAAAGATGTTCGAGGTGGTGTTGGGGGCGCCGTGAACGATCTTGCCGCCCGCGTCCTGGTGCTGCCCCGCGCCCGCAAACGCGATTGAGAGGATCTCACCGTGGGCGCGCTCGCCGAGGAGGTATACGCTCGGGTACTTCATCGTGAGGCGCGAGCCGAGGTTGCAGTCCACCCACTCGACGGTCGCGTCTTCATGTGCGACCGCCCGCTTGGTGACGAGGTTAAAGACGTTCGTCGACCAGTTCTGGACGGTCGTGTACCTGATGCGCGCGCCAGGCTGGGCGATCAGTTCCACGACGGCGGAGTGAAGGGAAGAGGAACTGTATGTAGGAGCGGTACAGCCCTCGACGTAGTGCACATATGAGCCCGGCTCGGCAATGATCAACGTGCGCTCGAACTGGCCCATGTTCTCGGTGTTAATTCGGAAGTAGGCCTGGAGGGGCATCTCCACGTGCACCCCTTCGGGCACGTAGACAAATGAGCCGCCGGACCACACCGCCGAGTTCAGCGCCGCCAGCTTGTTGTCGTTAGGCGGGATCACGGTGGCCCAGTACTTGCGCACGATGTCCTCGTGCTCGCGCAAGCCCGAATCCATGTCCATGAAGATCACGCCCTGCTTCTCAAGGTCCTCGCGAACCTGGTGGTAGACGACTTCGCTCTCGTACTGAGCTCCGACTCCAGCGAGGAACTTGCGTTCCGCCTCGGGAATGCCGAGACGGTCGAAGGTGCGCTTGACATCCTCGGGCACGTCGTCCCAGGAGCGGCCCGGCTTCTCCGAGGCCCGCACGAAGTAGTGGATGTTGTCGTAGTCGACTTCGGCCAGCAGCGGCGAGCCCCAGGTCGGCTGCGGGCGAGCCATGAAGTGCTCGAGCGCCTTGAGCCGAAACTCGCGCATCCAGGTGGGCTCGGACTTGAACTCGGAGATCTTCTCGACGATCTCGCGATTTAGCCCCTTGGGCGCCTTGTAGAGGTAGTGCTCGGCGTCGTGAAAGCCGTAGCGCTGCTCGTAGTCAGCGTTGATATTCGCGAGCGCTGCGTTCTCCGTCAGAGTCTCCGGAGTGGCCACTATTCCACCTCCACCTTGATCTTGTTGTCTTCGATGATTACCGGAAACGTGTCCACCGGAACATAGGCCGGCAAGGTCAGCGGACGTCCGCTCTTGACGTCGAACAGCGAACCGTGCCGCGGGCACTCCACCGTGCACTCCTGCTCATTGAATTCGCCCTCGGCGAGCGGGCCATTGTCGTGCGAACAGCGATCCTCGATCGCATACAGCGCGCCGCTGCAGTTGAACACTCCGATCTCGAGATCCTCCCATTCGAGCAGCCGCATCTCGCCCGGCTTGAGCTCCGTCACGGGACACAACTCGACGATTTCTGGCATCTGGTTTCTAAGTCCTAGCAAATTGATCGGATTTCCTAGGCAGATGATAGCGAGCACAGGCCAGCGAAAGCGATCGCTGGCCTGTCCCCGCTCGGTAGCCAGTGCTATGCCTGTGCGGCGGCCCCTTCGGGCTCGACCATCTCCATGTGTGCGCGACTATCCCGGGTGCGAATCAGGATCAACGTCGCGAGGACGCCGAGCGCCGCGATAACCGCCCCGCCGATGAACGCGCTTTGGAAACCGGAGGTGAGCGCTTTCGCCAGCGAGGACCCGCCGCTCGCCATCACGTCGTGCGTTCGCGTGGTGGCGATCGTCGAGAGCACCGCTAGCCCCAGCGCCCCGCCGATCTGCTGCGACGTGTTGATTAGCCCGCTAGCGACACCCTGCTCTTCGGCCTTGACACCCGAGACCGCAGCGATCGTAGAGGTGACGAAGCCCAAGCCGAGGCCGATCGCGGCGAGCAGCGAGGGGCCAAGGATGTCGGTCAAAAAGCCGCCGCCCACGGAGACGCGACTGAACCAGACGAGGCCCACCGCCACGAGCGCCAGACCCACCGCCAGGATCGGCTTGAAGCCGAAACGGGTCACAAGCTGGCCGCCAAACCCGGCGGCGACGACGATCGTCAGCGCCAGCGGCAGGTACGACAATCCGGCGTGGATCGGGCTGTAGCCGAGCACCTGTTGCATGTACAGGGTGATGAAGAAGAACATCGAGAACAGCGAGGCGCCAAGCAGGACCCCGACCACGTTGGCGCCGGTCAGCGTCCGGAGCCGGAAGAGCCGGAACGGCACCAGAGGCGCCTTTGAGCGGAGCTCTATGACCACGAACGCGGCGATCAGAGCGACCGATACCGCGAGCAGGCTGATGGTCTTGGTGGACCCCCAGCCCGCGCCGCTGGCATCGAGCAGCGTGTAGGCGAGCAGCGACAGTCCAGCTGTGACGGTGACTGCGCCGGCGGCGTCGAAGTGACGCGTCGTGGACTCTGAGCGGCTCTCGGGAATCAGTCCGGGGGTCAGGGCAAGGGCGATCAGTGACACAGGCACGTTCACCCAGAGAACCCATTCCCATCCCAGCCCGTTGGTGAGGATCCCACCCAACAGCACGCCGGCTGCTGCGGCCGATCCGGCGACGGCACCCCAGGCGCCGAGGGCTTTGTTGCGCTCCGCCCCATCCCTGAACAGGTTCGTGACGATCGAGAGCGCCGCGGGCGAGATAATCGCTGCGCCCAGGCCCTGTACCGCACGGCCTGCGATTAGTTCGGCTTGATTGGCGGCAAATCCGGCGAAGAGCGACGCCGCTGCCACGACTAACAGGCCGGCCATGAAAACGCGGCGCCGGCCCAGGAGGTCCGCCGCGCGACCGCCGAGTAGCAGGAAGCCGCCGAATGCGATCACGTACGCGTTGACGACCCAGGGAAGGTTCTGTTCGGAGAAGTGCAGGCCCTTACCGATGCTGGGCAGGGCGACGTTGACGATCGACGCGTCGAGCACCACCACGAATTGGGCGACGCAGAGCAGGATCAACGCGGTCCACCGACGGTCTAGGTATTCCTTTGCAGTTGTCATCGTGGGTCCTTTCTCTCGATTGCCGGCCTCACCCTTAGGACGAACACCAGATCGGTAAGGGGACAACTGGGTCCGGCGAGTCCGCTATGCTCTTATTCGGAACCTGAGTTCCGGTTCCGAATCGTACCATATCCGGAATCGCGATTCCGCTTACGGCTTCGCAAAGCCGAGCGACCAGTCCCATGACAGCCACCACACAGAAATCCACGGCTTCACAGGAGCGAGCGCTACGAGCGGACGCCCGTCGCAACCGGCAAGCCGTGATCGCCGCCGCGAAGAAGCTGTTCGCTGATCAGGGCCTCGACGCGCAGATGCCAGACGTGGCCCGGACCGCCAAGGTGGGTGTAGGAACCGTGTATCGGCACTTCCCGACCAAGGACGAACTGGTCGCCGCTTTGGTCTCCGAGCGCTTCGAACGGCTGGCCGAGCAGGCACGTCAGAGCCTGCGGATGGACGACCCCTGGGAGGGGGTCTCCAGCTTCGTTCGCTTCGCGGCCCAGATGCAGGCCGATGACCGCGGCGTGTGCGAGGTGATCGGATCCCGTCCGGACATGATGGATGCGGCCGCGCGCGCGGCTGAGCTGCCGGCGCTGTGCGACCAGCTCGTCAAGCGAGCTCAGCGCTCGGGCCAGCTGCGCAAAGAGATCGAGTGGGAGGACATCCCGATGATCGCGTGTGGGCTCGGAAGCGTTACTCGGGCCGCGGTAGGTCCGGCCCGGGGTCGCTGGCCGCGGCTCGTCGAGATCATCCTCGACGGCCTGCGCGCGCCCGGTTCGAAGAGGCTCCCGCGCCCTAGCTGAAGCCCGCCGGGCGTCGTACCTAGGTGTCCGCCCCGATGCCTGGGGTAGCACCGTCGCCGTTCACAACCAATACGATCACTGGGTGGCGTTGACCAGGCGGGTAGGCGCGGTTCTGATGGCGGGCGCGTCCATGTTCGCGGCCTCCGCGACTGCGGCCGCCGCCCCCCGTTTCGCGCCGTTGAACCGACCCGGGCCGGCCTTGTCGGTCCCGGCGGCAAAGCTGAAGGCGGCGCTCAAGTGCCAGTCGGGCGTGCGCAACGCGAAGGTAGAGCCGGTGCTGCTGAGCCCGGCCACGGGCGTGACCGCGAAGCAGAACTACTCCTGGAACTGGGAGCCGGCGTTGAACAAGCTTCACATCCCGTGGTGCGCGTACACGGCGCCGTTTCACACGCTGGGCAACATCGAGAGCTCTGGGGAGTACCTCGTGTACGCGATCCGCACCGAGCACCGCATGGCCCACCGCAAGATCGCGATCTTGGGCCACAGCCAGGGCGGGATGTCGATGCGCTGGGCGCTGCGCTTCTGGCCCGACACAAGGAACATGGTCACCGACGTGGTCGGCTTTGACGGCTCCAACCACGGAACGACGGCGGAGAACCAACAAATCTGCGCATCCCAGGGCTGCTCCCCAGCGACGTGGCAGCAACTCGCCGGGTCGCACTTCATCGAGGCGCTCAACAGCCGCGCGGAGACATTCGCGGGGATCTCCTACACCGAGATCTATACGCACACCGACGAAGTGGTCCAGCCGGACTCGGGCCCCGGGCGGGCGCACTGCAGCTCGTGCGTCTTCACCGGCAAAGGAAAGATCACGAACGTCGCCACCCAGCAGATCTGCCCGACCGACATATACGAGCACAACGCGGCCGGTACGGTCGATCCGGTCGACTACGCGCTCGCCGTGGACGCCATCACTCACCCGGGGCCGGCAAAGACCTCGCGGATCCCCAAGAGCGTGTGCTCGCAGCTGTACATGCCCGGCGTCAACCCGGCCAACGTAAGCGCCGAGCTGCAGATCCTGTCGGCCGCGCCGTCGCTTTTGAGCGTGCCCTTCGGGCCGATCGCGAAATTGATCGGCGTCCCCGATCTACACAAAGAGCCGCCGCTTGCTTGCTATGTGTTCGCGAGCGGATGCAAGAAGCGCGCTAGCTAGATCGCGCTACCCGCGGCCTCGGCCGCCGTTCCGCTCTCGGGCGTCGCCGGCTCCCAGGCCGCCTCGTGTCCAAGCGAGGCGCTCTTGAGCACCTTGAGCGAAAGCAGCGCGCACTTCATGCGCGTCGCCGAGATATCGATCCCGAGCAGATCGAGCACAAAGGAACGGTCGAGCGCAAGCAGCTCGGAGACCTTCATGCCCTTGACCTCGTCGGACGCCATCGATGCCGCCGCCTGGGAAATCGCGCACCCATGGCCCAAAAAGCGAACGTCCTCGATGCGCCCATCCTGAGCCAGCGCAAGCTGCACGGTCAGTTCGTCCCCGCACAACGGGTTGAGGTCGTGAAACTGGACGTCGACGCGATCTAGCTCGGGCGCGGGCGGCGAAAAGTTATGAGGATGCTTGTAGTGATCGAGAATGTTCTCTCGGTAAAGGGCGTCATCCATCTCCTCTCCTAGCCTAGCGGCGGCGCAATGGCGCCCCGCCACGGCGCGTTGGCTACGCTTCGGCGTAGTGATGTTGAGGGGGTGTTTGTCGAGGTATCGGGGGTTTTTGGCGGTATCGGCGTCGCTGCTGGTGGCGCTCGTGTCCGCCTCTTCCGCGACAGCCAAACCGGCGCCCCCTGCCCGCGGTTACGACGTCTCCTATCCGCAATGTGGCTCGCCCTACCCGACCAAGCAGACGTTTGCCATCGTCGGTGTCAACGGAGGCCTGGCCAACGACGCGAACAACTGCTTGGCGAGTGAGCTGAAGTGGGCGGCTTCCTCACGGGGGCTGACGAGCCCGCCACAGGCACCCGCCTCGCTGTACATCAACACCGCAGACCCCGGCCCAGGGGTCACTGACTGGCCGAATGCGGGCGCCAACAGGTATGGGATTTGCCACGGAGGGTGGTCGAAGGCGTGCGCGTATCGCTACGGCCAACAGCGGGCCTCCTACTCATACGGTCTCGTCAGCGCGAGCCATCCCAACCTGGCTTCGACCGCGCCGTGGTGGCTTGACATCGAGACCGAAAACAGCTGGGCGACGGGCTCCACCCACGGCTATAAGGCGGTCAACCTCGCTGCGATCCGCGGCTTCATCGAGGGCTTGATCGACGCGGGAGCCGCGGCCCCGGTCGGCATCTATACGACCACCAGCGAGTGGAAGGCGATCACCGGGCTGACCGCGCACGGGACTGCGGCGGCGCTCGGATCTTCGCCGCCGGCATGGGATTTGGCCAGCGACACGCTGCGCAACGCGAGGCACAACTGCGGTCTGGTCGCCTTCACCGGCGTCAAGCCGACGCTGGCCCAGTACGGCAACGGCAGCTTCGACGGCGACCTGCGCTGTAGCTGAAGGGGCCCTACAGCCGCAACACGCGTGCGACCGTCGCCAGTCCGTCGATCAGACGGGCGACGTCGGCTGACGTGTTGTGGACCGCAAATGAGGCCCGGGTGGTCGCGGGTACGCCGAGGCGCCGCATCAGCGGCTGCGCGCAGTGGTGACCCGCGCGGACGCACAAACCCTCCCGTCCGAGGATCTCGCCGACGTCGTGGGGGTGGGCGCCCTCGAGCGAAAAAGACACGAGCGCGCCGCGCGCCTGTGCCTCGAACGGGCCGTAAATCGTTATTCCGGCAACCTCGCCAGAGAGTCGCTGCAGGGTCTCGGCGACCAGCGCCTCTTCGTGGCCGCGAATCCTCTGAACCGAAACCGACTGGATCCATTCCACCGCGGCGCCCAGACCAATCGCCTCGGCGATCTGCGAGGTGCCGGCCTCGAACTTATGTGGCAGGTCGTCCCAGGTCGACTCGTTGGCCTCGACGGTGCGGATCATGTGGCCGCCGCCGATGAAAGGCGGCATCTGCTCGAGCAGTTCGCGGCGCCCGTGCAGCACTCCGATTCCAGTTGGCCCGTACGCCTTGTGGCCCGTCCACGCATAGAAGTCGGCACCGATCGCGGGCAGGTCGACGGGCAGCTGCGGCACGGCTTGAGTGCCGTCGATCAGGACGACCGCGCCGGCCGCATGAGCCCGCTCGACCATCGACTCGACCGGATTGATCGTGCCGAGCACGTTCGAGACGTGGACGACCCCGACCAGCTTCGGCTGGCGCTCGAGCAGACGATCGAACGCGTCGAGATCGAGCTGGCCGTCGTCGCGCACGGGGACGTAGGCGAGCTCCGCCTCGCGGTCCTGGCACAGCAGTTGCCACGGCACGATGTTGGAGTGGTGCTCCATCTCGGTGAGCACGACGAGGTCGCCGCGATTGACGTTCTGGCGGCCCCAGGTGTAGGCAACCAGATTGATCGCGGCGGTGGCGTTGGCGGTGAAGATCGTCTCTTCAGTGCTCGAGCCCAGCCAGTTGGCGATCCGCTTGCGGGCGCCTTCGTACAGCTCGGTTGCCTCGACTGCGAGCGGATAGACGCCGCGGTGAACCGAGGCGCGCGAGTGCGTGTAGTACCTGGTGACCGCGTCGATCACCGGGCGGGGCGTCTGCGAGGTCGCCGAGGAGTCGAGGTACGTCAACGGGTAGCCGTTGATCGAGCGCTCGAGCACCGGGAACTCGCGCGCGAGATTCGCGACGTCTGGCGCCGAGAGCGCGCCGGTGTTGTCGACGACCGTGCTCACCGCTTGGCCTAGGCCGCCACCTGCTCGGTGATCCAGCCGTAACCCTTGGCTTCGAGCTCGTCGACGAGTTCCGGACCACCCTCTTTGACGATCCGGCCCTGGAACATGACGTGTACGTGGCTGGGCTGCACGAGATGGAGGATGCGCTGATAGTGGGTGATGATCAGCACGCCCATCTCGGGCCCCGCCACCGCGTTGACGCCGTTTGCGACGACCCTCAGAGCATCGATGTCAAGGCCCGAGTCGGTCTCGTCAAGGACCGCCAGCGCCGGTTTCTGCAGCGCTAGCTGAAGGATCTCCATCCGCTTCTTCTCGCCGCCCGAAAAGCCGTCGTTCAAATAGCGACTCGAGAATTCCGTGGGAACGCGCGTCAGCTCCATTGCCGCCTCCACCTGCTGACGGAAATCCCGCAGCGGGATGGGCTGCTCGCCGCGAGCGTCGCGGTGAGCGTTCAACACCGTTCGCAGGTACTTGGTGACGGTCACGCCTGGGACCGCGACCGGATACTGGAAGGCCATGAACAGCCCCCTGCGGGCCCGCTCGTCGGGGTCGGCGTCGGTGATGTCCTCACCGTCAAACAGGATCTGGCCGGAGGTCACCTCCAGGCCGGGGTGCCCCATGACGGCGTTCGCGAGTGTGGACTTACCGGAGCCGTTCGGCCCCATCAGGGCGTGGATCTCGCCCTTGCCGACGGTTAGGTCGACGCCGCGCAGGATTTCCTTTTCGCCTGCGCGCACGTATAGATCTGTGATCTGGAGTTCTGCCATGTCAAGTTGTGGGGTCGAAGTGGTCAGGCGGCGACTGGATCGCCGGATGGACGTTGCTCTGCTTTGGCCCGGATCGCGGAGGCGTCTCGCTCCTGGCGCCGAGAGAACTCGACCAGGTCAGCGAGCGTGGTCGTTTGTAGCGAGCGGATGATCCCGCCCTGCACCCGCATCCAGAGCAGCTTGGTCGCGCAGCCCCGCCCTGCGTCGGGCTCATGTGAGCAAAGTACGCGCTCGGTGTGCTCGTGAACGAAGCACTCCATCGGCGCAATCGTTCCCTCAAGCGCGTGCACGACCTCGTCCATCGCGATCTCCTCTGCGGGGCGCGCTAGCCAGTAACCGCCGTGGGCACCCCGCGCACTCATCACCAGCCCCGCCTTGCGCAGACGAGCCACGACTTGCTCCATATATGCCAGCGGTAGCCCCTCGGCGTCGGCGATTGACTTGAGGCTGGTGGGATGCTCGGGCGATTGACGCCCCAGCTCGACCATCAGGCGGACGCCGTACTCGGCCTTGGAAGAGAAAATCATCCGTTTGCGCGACGCTCGGCTTTTGAGAACAACATTCTTCAAATCCTACCAGGGCGGTCGGTTTATGATTGCGGCCCATGGACGTGGCTGAGAGCGAGCTCGGAGTTCCGACGGAGACACCGCAGCTCGCGAGCTCAGCTGATGTGGCGCGCGCCGCCGAGGCGGCAACCGCGACAGGACGGATCGGTGTCGACACGGAGTTCATCTCAGAGGGTCGCTACCGGCCCTTGCTGTGCCTGGTCCAAGTGGCCGTGGCGGAAGCGGAAGAGTTCGATGTCGTCTTGATCGACACGCTCGCGGGCGATGATCAGCTCGGGTCGATCGCCGCAGTGCTGGCGGACCCCGAAATCGAGGTCGTGGTCCACGCCGGGCGCCAGGACGTGGCGATCCTCCGCCGCGTGTGCCAGACCGAGGTACGAAATCTGTTCGACACTCAAATCGCCGGGGGGTTCGCAGGCTCAAGTGCTCAAACCGGGTACGGCAACCTGGTCGCAGCGATGCTCGGTGAGCGGGTTGGCAAGACCGCTTCCTACACGCGCTGGGACACCAGGCCCCTCTCGGCGGAGCAGCTGCGATATGCGGCCGAGGACGTCGCACACCTGCTACCGCTCGCCGATGAGCTCAAGCGCCGGTTGCGCGAAAGCGGGCGTCTGGACTGGGCACTCGAAGAGTGCCGACGGCTCGAGACTGCAAGCGATGAGCGCGATCCCGAGTCGGCTTGGGAACGACTGCCGCGCATCAATCAGCTTGACCCGCGCTCGCGCGCGGTGGCGCGGGCGCTGGCGGCCTGGCGCGAGCGCAGCGCGGCGAGCGGAGATCGCCCGGTGAGTTCCGTGCTCGCCGATCAGGTCCTGGTCGAGATCGCGAGGCGCAAGCCACAGACCGTCGAGCAGCTCTCGCACATCCGCGGAGTTCACCGCTCGACGCTCAATCGCCGAGGCTCAGACATCTTCGACGCGGTCGCGCTCGGCTTGAGCGACCCACCGATTCCACGCGAACGCACGAGGCCGCGGTCGGACTCAGCCGATGGGCCAATCATCTCGCTCGCAGAAGCGTGGCTACGGGCGCGAGCACTGGAAGCGGGGGTGGCGTATGAGTTGCTCGCCTCCCGGGCGGAGCTTGAAGCGCTGGTCGGAGCCGCACGCCGCCGAGAGCCCGAACCGGCCGTCCGGACGCTTGCTGGGTGGCGCGGACAACTCGTGGGGTCGGAGTTGCGAGACCTTGTCGCGGGCAGGCGTGCGCTCGCGGTGGGCGACGGTCTGCGGCTGAAGCTGGTCGAAGAGCCTTAGCCGTCAGCCGATAGCGGCCCGTTACTGCGAGCCAACCTGAACCAGGGCCGACATCGTCGGGTTGCGAGCGAAGAGCTGCTTGGCGAGCGACCGCTGCACCGCGGTCGAGCGGTCGATCCAGCCCAAGTCAACGCCCTTCAGATCGACGAGCGCCGTCGCGTAGGTGATGCGGAGCCTATGGCCGGGCGACTCGTCGGCCAGCTCGTCCGCGGTCTGCGGACTCGCTCCGGTCCAGCCGTGCCCTTTGAGGAGGTCACGCTCGGCCAGCACGAAGCTCCGAGCCGAGGAATAGCTCGGATCGACGACGACCAGCTCCAGTGCGCAGTAAGGGTTGGCGCCTTGATCGCACTGGCGCGAGTTGGCCACGACGCGTGCGCCATGCACAAGGGGCAGCGAAGCGAGCTGAGGGCTGCGAGCACCGCCGCCGCAGCCGGCTACCAGCGCCGCGGAAGCCAGCGCCAACGCTGCGACCGCGCGCCCGCGTACAGATAAGCTGCGCTTGCCTATGGCGACAACCGTAGACCACCTAGAAGATCCCGAACTGCTTGCGGCCGAATGGGACCTCGAACCACTCGCCAACAGCGAGGGACCGGCCGGGGTCGAAGATCTACTGGACAAAGCCACCGCCGCCGCCTCGTCGTTGCAGGAGCGATATGCGGGCCACATCGCGGAGCTCGACGCAGACGGACTCGCAGAAGCGATGCGCCAGCTCGAGCAGCTGCAGGACTTCGCTGGAAGGGCCGCGTCGTACGCGGGCCTCAAGTTCAGTACCGACACGGCGGACCCCGAGCGGGGAGCGCTGTTACAGAAGGCCGAGGAGCGCAGCACGGAGTTGGAGACCAAGCTGCTGTTCTTCGAGCTCGAGTGGGCTGCGCTTGAGGACGAGCACGCCGAGCGCCTCTTGTCATCGCCGAGCCTGGAGCCTTGGCGCCATCACCTGCGCAGCTCGCGTCGCTACCGGCCCCATCTTTTATCGGAGCCGGAAGAGAGAATCCTGACCGAGAAGTCGATCTCGAGCCACAGCGCGTGGGGCCGATTCTTCAGCGAGCACGTCGCCGCCCTCCGGGTGCAGCTGGACGGGGAAGAGAGCTCGCTCGAGGTGGCGTTAAGCCGGCTCCAGTCCCCCCAGCGCGAGGCCAGACGCGCCGCCGCGAACGCGGTGTCCGTGACGCTCACGCCGGGAGTTCGAACGCGGGCATTCATCTACAACACGCTGATTCACGACAAGGCGGTAGAGGATCGTCTGCGCTCATACCCGCACTGGCTATCCAGCCGCAACCTCGATAACGAGGCTTCGGACGAGTCCGTCGACGCGCTGATCAGGGCCGTGCGGCAACGCTACGACCTTCCCCAACGGTGGTATCGCCTGAAGGCCAAGCTGCTCGGGCTCGATCGGCTTGCGGACTTTGACCGCGTCGCGCCGCTAGGGAGCGAGGACACGACGTTCTCGTTTGGCCAGGCGCGCGATCTGGTGCTCGATACCTACAGCTCGTTCTCCCCAGAGGCGGGGCGGATCGCGAAGCGGTTCTTCGAAGAACGCTGGATCGACGCACCGGTCCGCCCGCACAAGCGCGGCGGGGCGTTCTGCTCGTACACGGTGCCGAGCGCCCACCCCTACGTGCTCTTGAACTTCACCGCTCGCCGCCGCGACGTGCTGACGATGGCGCACGAGCTGGGGCACGGGTTGCACGCCGCGCTCTCCGCACGACAAGGGATCTTTCACTACTCGACACCGTTGACGTTGGCGGAGACCGCGTCGGTATTCGGCGAGGCGCTTGTGTTCGGCCGCCTGCTCGAAGGATCGACTGACCCCACCACGCGCCTGGGACTGCTGGCCGAGCGGATCGACGGCACAGTCGCCACCGTCTTTCGCCAAATGGCGCTGAACCGCTTCGAGTATCTCGCGCACACGCGCCGGCGCAGCGAAGGCGAGCTCTCCGTGGCCCGTCTCGGCGAGTTCTGGAGCGAATCTCAACGCGAGATGTTTGGCGACTCTGTGGAGATGAGTGACGGCTACCAGACCTGGTGGTCCTACATCCCGCACTTCATCAATGTGCCGGGATACGTGTATGCGTACGCCTACGGGCAGCTGTTCGCGCTGTCCGCGTACAGGCGTTACGTCGATGAAGGAACCTCATTCGTGCCGCGATACCTGGAGTTGCTGGGCGCAGGAGGGTCGCGCAGCCCCGAAGAACTCGCGGGGATTGTGGGGATCGACCTCGCCGACCCGGGGTTTTGGGAGGCCGGCCTGGCACTGGTAGAGGAGCAGCTGGCCGAGGCCGAGCGGCTGGCCGAGCAGGTTTCTTAGCGCGAGATTCCCGGGCGGGGCGCCCCGCTAATGCCGGGCCTTGCGCGTCCGGGCGCGCTCCTCTTGGCGCTCGACAACAGCGACGATCAGCTTGAGCACCTGGTCAACCCCGGTGGCCTTCGCCTCGCCTCGGAGGAACGCTTCGCGCCACTCGCGCACATGGCCTTTGGTGGCCAGCGAATTGAATTGCGCCCGCGGGACCATGAGGCGGACCTTGGCGTCGCTGGGGATGTCCTTCGAGATCTTCGGACCGGGAAGTTCGATTCGATAAAGCTGAATGTCGCCACGGCCGCGAAGCTCGAGCCCCGCGACCAGCTTGAGCTGCTGGAGCGCGGGCACTTCCTCCAAGAAGCGCTTGATCGCGGTGTCGATGAGCGACCTAGTGTCCACACATCGAGCATAAAGCCTTGACTCTGCCCCGCTCGGGCGCGAACATCGTCCTCGGGCGGCCGTCCCACCGGGGGCGGCCAAGGACCGAAGGGAGTTCCGCATGGCCAGAAAAATGGCGGACTGTCGCCGCTTCCCGAGCGATTCAAACTGCTCGCTCGTGATCATCGGCGAAGAGGACGAGGTGGTCCGCGCGGCGTCGGAGCACGCCATCTCAGTACACGGTCACGAAGACACTCCGGAGTTCCGCGACGAGGTCCGCGGATTCCTAGAACCTGCCGACAATTACGCCGCCGGGGGCCGGGCGCAGGAGCCGCTGCCCGGCTAGCTCGCTACGCGCCGCCACGGCGCGCGACGGCGAGGTTTCTTGCAACTAGATCTTGTGGCGCTGGAGCAGCTTGCGCCCGATCACCATGCGCTGAATCTCCGAGGTGCCTTCGCCAATCAGCAACAGGGGCGCGTCACGGTACAAGCGCTCGATCTCGTACTCCTTGGAGTAGCCGTAGCCGCCGTGAATGCGAAAGGCCTCCTCGACGCAGAAGCGGCCCGCCTCTGAAGCGAAGAGCTTCGCCATCCCCGCCTCCAGATCGGAGCGCTCGCCGGCATCCTTGAGTCGCGCCGCGCGCAGGGTGAGCAGGCGTGCCGCCTCTACCTGTGTCGCCATGTCGGCGAGCTTGAACTGAATTGCCTGGTGCTTGGCGATTGGTTTGCCGAACGCATGGCGCTCCTGGGAGTACCTCAGCGCGAGCTCGAGTGCTCGCTGGGCGATCCCGACACCGCGAGCGGCGACATTGACTCGCCCCACCTCGAGCGCGTCCATCATCTGCACAAAGCCGCGCCCGAGCCCCTCGTCCTCACCACCGAGGATGCTGTCGGCCGGAGTCTTGTAGCCGTCGAACACAAGCTCGGTTGACTCCACGCCCTTGTAGCCGAGCTTCTTGATCTTGGGCGGGATGTTGAAGCCCTCGTACTGGCCGGTGTTCTCCGAAACCCCCGGCTCCTTCTCGGCGATGAAGCAGGTCATGCCCTTGTATCTCGGCTCAGCTTGCGGGTCCGTCTTGACCAGCACGAACACGATGCTCGAGAGCAGCCCGTTTGTGACCCACATCTTGGAGCCGTTGATCTCGTACTCGCCGTCCTCGGTCTTCTTGGCGGCGGTCTTTATCCCCTGGACGTCCGAGCCGACCTCGGGCTCGCTCAACGAGAACGCCGCTCTGATCTCACCGGTCGCCATGCGCGGCAGGTAGTGCTGCTTTTGCTCGTCGGTGCCGAACTTCATCAGCAGGTACGAGCCGATGAAGTGCGTGTTGACGATCCCCGAGATGCTGATCCAGCCGCGCGAGAGCTCCTCGACGATCATCGCGTACGTCGTCAGATCGAGGCCCATCCCGCCGTACTCCTCGGGGATCGTGACCCCGAATAGCCCGAGCTCCTTCATCTGCTCCACGATCGGCTCAGGAAAGGAGTCCTCGTGGTCGTAGTGCTCGGCGTTGGGGATGATCTGCTCGTCAGCGAACTGGCGCACCATCTCGGTAATGGCCTTCTGCTCGTCGGTCTTGTCGCTGTAGGGGATGGTGGTCGTCATGGGGGGGTGGACTTTGTCAAAAGTCTGAAATGGGCGCTTACGCACGCGGACCGCGTGCGAACCCTGCTCCGCACGGGATCGTGAGAACCGCCGCCGCATGCGGCGCAGCCCTACGCGGCCTTGCGATTCTCCGAGTGGATCCGGCCGCTCCAGGGCGTTTCAGGCCGCTCCTGGACTTCCCCGTCGAGCTCGATGTCCACCTTTTCGTTGAAGAAGCAGAGCAGATCCTTGATCCGCCCGACGTCCGGCAACGGGTCCGTGTAGTACCAGACCAGGTCGTCGATTCCCCCTGCCGAGTAGTAGCCCGCGGTCCCCTTGTACGGGCAGCGAGTCACCGTCTCGCTCGCCTCGAGCTGCACCGCGACGTCGTCGCCGGGCAGATACCAGCGCGGCGGCAGGTTGGACTCGAACAACGCAATCGCACGACGGCTGTCCGCCAGCACCCGACCGTCGAGCAGCACTCGAACATGGCGATCAGTCTGGAGCACATCGACGCGGTGGTACGGATCACGCGGGTGGACGAGCACCTCCTCCTCCTCCTCGAGCCAGCGATCCATCCGGTCCCAGTAAAACGCGATCAGATCCTTGATCGGCGGTGCGTCCGAAACGGGGTTGGGGTAGTACCAGGCGCCGTCTTCCACGATCCGGTCACCGACGCGAATCGAGAAATAGGACGCGTGGCCCTTCTTGGGGCACCGGGTGTGTCGGTCGCTGGACTCGAGAACGTCGCTTCGCACATCCTCGGGCGGGAAGTAGTACACCGGCTGGAGGCCTGACTCGTGCAGCACCATCACGTGTCTGCTGTCGGCGATGGTCTCGCTCGCGACTTGCACCCGGACCCTTTTCGGCGTCGGCTCGAGGTACAGCGCACGTCCGGGCGGAGGCGGTTCGAAGTTGAACACCCCCGCCGGCTTGCGGCCGAGTGGACCGGTGCCATACATCAAACCCATCCCGCGAGCCTACTACCGCGCAGATAGCGTCAATGCGCGACCACTACTCCGAGCCACACGATCGCCAGCGACACGGCGAAGACCGCGCCGTCGAGCACATGCCACTGGGGCCAGCGCATGTGGGCCACGATCAGGACTGCGACAAGCACTACCAATCCCAGTTTCACCTGCAGCGTCGAGTCCCCCCAACGGTGATAGTGAGACGCAAGCGCTGCACCCGTCGCCGCCAGCACGGCGACGGCGGCGAGCGTCCCGACGCCGAACCGCCGCGCCGCCGACCGAATGGGCGTGCGGTCAGTGAAGCCGCGCAGGACCGGGACGACGATGGCCGCGAGCATCAGCTGACCGCCGACGAAAAAAGCCATCGCGACGAGGTGAAGCCAGAGGACGCCGTCCCACAGCGTCATACGGCGGCGCGTATCGGCTTGAGCCTGAGGGTGCCCGGGCGCGGTCTAAACGACGGCGGGCTCAGTCGGTGCGTCGCCCGGCTCGGTCGGCAGATCACACAACCGATCCTGGCAGACTCACCGCCGCCATGAACTTCGCCGTCGACGTGGTTGAGGCCGCGCCCGCCCATCGCCGGGCGCTGGTCGAGGTCACGCGTGAAGGCCAACGAAAGGAGTGGACGTTCGGCGAGGTAGCCGAGCGGAGCGCGCTTCTCGCGACCAGGCTCCAGGGATACGGGGTGGCTCGCGGCGAGACCGTCATGACGCTGGTCGGCAACCGCCCTGAATGGGTGCTGACGATGGTCGCTTGTTTTCGTATCGGCGCCGTTGTGCTGCCGTGCAACGAGCAGCTCCGTGGGAAGGACCTTCGTCTGCGGCTGGCGGCGGCGACCCCGAAGCTGATCGTGGCCGACGAGCGCAATCTCGCCGAGCTATCCGAGGCCCGTCCCGAATGCGAGGTGCTCGCGGTCCCGGACCGCACTCTTTACGAGGCCGATGCGCCGGCCGACGCCGCCGAATTGAGGCCCACCGATCCGTGCTTGATCACGTTCACGAGCGGCACCACGGGTGAGCCCAAGGGCGTCGTGCACGGACAGCGCTATCTGGCGGGCCAGCGTCTTCAGGCAGAGCACTGGCTCGACGCCCGCGCCGGCGACCTGGTCTGGTGTACGGCGGCTTCCGGGTGGTCTAAGTCGGCGCGCAACGTGTTCATCGCCCCCTGGATCCAGGGGGCCGCCGCGCTCCTGCACGATGCGCGGTTTGACCCGGCGCAGCGAATCGAGACTTTGCAGGCAGAAGCTGTGAGCGTGCTGTGCATGGCGCCGACCGAATATCGGGTGATCGCAAAGCGCACGAATATCCCTCCGCTGCCTCAGGCCCGAGCCTTGGTCGCAGCCGGCGAAGCGCTCAACCCGGAGGTGATCCGTGCGTTCCGCGATGCCACGGGGATCGAGATTCGCGACGGATATGGCCAGACCGAGACGGGACAGCTGACCGCCAACCCCGTCGGAGCACCGGTTCGTCCTGGCTCGATGGGGCTCCCACTCCCTGGGGTCAATCTCCGCGTGGATAACTCCGAACTGGTACTCGCCGCTCCCGACACGGATCCGACCTTCTTTGTGGGGTATGTCGACGGAGAGCGTGCTCGCGAGGATCTGCCCTGGCGCACGGGCGACCGCGTGCGCCGGGACGACGACGGTTACCTGTACTTCGAGGGGCGCCTCGACGACCTAATCATCTCTGCCGGCTATCGCATCGGACCCTTCGAAGTCGAGTCGGCTCTGGTCTCTCATCCTGCCGTCGCGGAGGCGGCAGTCGTCGCAGCGCCCGACGAGGAGCGGGGCGCGGTGGTGCGAGCGGTGCTTGTGTTGCGGGACGGCTTTGCGCCAGGCGAGCGACTCGTGTCCGAGCTGCAGGAGCACGTGAGGCGCGAGACCGCTCCGTACAAATACCCGCGCATCGTCGATTTTGTGCCCGAGCTGCCGAAAACGGCCAGCGGCAAGATCATGCGCGCAGAGCTGCGCAGCCGAAAGGCTTCGACTGGCTAACGGCGCGAGGGCGCCGTTACTCTCAGCGGCAATGAGCTTGGTGTTCGACTCCGGCAACCGAGATAGCGACCATGGCTGAAGCTCGACCAACGATCGCGATCTGCGCAGCACTCGAGCGTGCGCGCTGGGGCCGTTGGGACCGCCGGGCTGTGCTGCTGCCACATGACTACATCGCGGCGATTCAGCGTGCCGGGGGCCTCGCGCTGATGGTTCCTCCCGACGCTCGGCTGGAGCAAAACCCGGAAGAGGTCCTGGACATCGTGGACGCTCTCGTGCTGGCGGGTGGGCGCGACATCGATCCCGCGGGCTACAACGAGAAGCCCCACCCGGAGACCGACGAGCCGGTCCCCGAACGAGACCGCGCGGAAATCGCGCTCGTGACCGCTGCCGTCGCGCGAGATATGCCGGTGCTCGGGATCTGCCGCGGCATGCAGGTGCTCAACGTCGCTTTCGGCGGCACGCTGCGCCAGCACCTCCCGGACGATTTCGGACACGAAGAGCACCGCCGCAACCCGGGGAGCTTTGACAACTCGGACCACGACGTCTTGCTCCAACAGGGGTCGCTTGCCGCCTGCGCCGCCGGCGAGCAGATGCACGGGATTAAGTCCCATCACCACCAAGGGATCGCCGAAGTAGGTGACGGCCTCGCCGTGACGGGAGTGTCGACTGACGACGAGCTCCCGGAGGCGATCGAGGCGCCCGGACAGCGATTCGTGCTCGGCGTCCAGTGGCATCCCGAGGCCGACGAGCGCAGTCGACTAATAGGCGCGCTGGTGCAAGCCGCTGCGGCCTATCGGGCGGCAGAGCCGGCACGGGCCTAACGCGAACCCGGGTGCCGCGAGCGCCGACGAGGGCCGGGAACCTCGACCTCACTTCAACAGCCGCGGCTCCGAATATCCCGCTTCGTGTACCGCGGCCAGAACCGACTTCGCGTGATCGGGCCCTCTGGTCTCAAGCACGAGCTGCACCGCTGTCTCGCGCACATGGAGGTCGAACCCCTCTCGGATGTGCTGGACGTCCACCAGGTTCGCGCCCGTCCCGGCGACCAATGACAACAGGCGTGCTAGCGCGCCCGGGCGGTCGGGTATGCGGCGAAGTATGACCAGCCTGTGGCCGGCGAGCGTCTCGTGGCGGCGCGCGACGTCGGCAAGCAGTCCCGAGTCGACATTGCCCCCGGACAGAATGACTGCCGTGGTACCGGTGCGATCGTCGCGCACCCTTCCCGTCAGCAGCGCCGCGACTCCCACCGCCCCCGCGCCTTCCACGACCAGCTTGGCGCGCTCCATCAACCACACCATCGCTTCGGCCACATCGTCGTCTGGGATCACCACGATCTCGTCCACCAGCTCGCGGATCAGCTCCAGCGTCAACCCACCTGGGCGCTTGACCGCGATGCCGTCGGCGATCGTGAGCGCCGAGGCGACCTCGACCACCTCGCCCGCCTCCAGCGAGGGGGGAAACGGCGCACACGCATCGACCTGCACCCCCACCATTCGGATCGTCGGCCGGGCCGATTTCATTGCGATGGCCACCCCGGAGATAAGTCCCCCGCCGCCGACCGGCACCACTACGCAGGCGAGATCGTGCACTTGTTCGAGCAGCTCGACCCCCAGCGTGCCCTGTCCCGCAATCACCTCGGGATCGTCAAACGGGTGAATGAACGCCCAGTCGCCGCTGTCGGCGCGCGCCCGCGCGGCCGCGAGCGCGTCGTCGACGCTTTCGCCGCCGAGCCTGATCGTGGCGCCCAGGGCAGCCACAGCCTCCGTCTTGGCGACCGGAGCCGTCTCGGGCATGAACACTTCGCAGCTCAGCCCACGGGCGCGCGCCGCGTATGCGACCGCCTGCCCGTGGTTGCCCGCGCTGCCGGTCACCACCCCCTCCCCAAAGCGATCACCAAGTGAGGCGATCTTCGCGATTGCGCCGCGGAGCTTGAACGAACCTGTGCGTTGCAAGTTTTCGGCCTTCAGCACCACAGTTCTGCCGGCCCGCTCGCTCAGGGTGCGCGAACTCAAGACCGGGGTCGCGCGGATGACCTGCCCACCCGCATCGGCGGCCCGCCTGATGTCGTCGGTGGAGGGACCGCTCACATCGCTCATGCTCCCGATGGTCTTAGCCGACTGCCACCACCGCGTCGATTTCGACCTTGGCTCCGGCTGGAAGCGCAGCGACACCCAGGGTCACGCGGGCGGGGGGATCGGACTCGAAAAACGAGCCGTAAACCTCGTTGACGGCCTCAAAGGCCTCCATGTCGGTCAGATAGATGGTGAGCCGCACGGCATTTCCCAGTGTCGTGCCGGCGGCGTTGCAGATCGCCGCGAGGTTCTCGAGGCAGCGCCCCGCTTGGTCCGCGGCGTTACGTCCCGCTAGCTCGCCCGTCCGAGGGTCAAGTCCGATCTGCCCGGAGCAGAACAGGAGGTCGCCCCAGCGGATCGCGTGGACGTAGGGCCCGATCGCCGCCGGGGCGTCCGAGGCGCTAACTGACTCGCGGTTTGCAGGCACGTTCCCTCCCCGGGGTTAACGGTTACCGACTGATGAGCGAACCCTACAGTTCCCGGTCGCTACGCAGCAGGCCTCGCGCGGGTGCGGGCGTGGTGGCGCGGGTACGCTGGGCCCGTGAGCAACCGCCTGGCGCAGGAGACCTCGCCCTACCTCTTGCAGCACAAGGACAATCCTGTGGACTGGTATCCGTGGGGCGACGAGGCGCTGTCCCGGGCGCGCGCGGAGGACCGTCCGTTGCTCGTCTCGATCGGCTACTCGGCCTGTCATTGGTGTCACGTAATGGCCCACGAATCGTTCGAAGATCCCGTGACGGCCGAGGTCATGAACGATCGCTTTGTGTGCATCAAAGTCGACCGTGAAGAGCGGCCAGACGTTGACGCGGTGTGCATGGATGCCTGTCAGGCGCTTACCGGTCACGGCGGCTGGCCGCTCAACGCCTTTCTCACCCCTGGGTTAACCCCCTTCTATGCCGGTACCTACTTTCCGCCCGAGACGCGCGGCGGCATGCCGAGCTGGCGCATGGTGCTCGACGCGGTGGCCGAGGCTTGGCGCGAGAGGCGCGAGCAAGTCGAGCGCCAGGGGCTCGAGATCGCTCGCTCACTTGCCTCGAGCACGCGACTTGCGCCCTCCACCGAACCGATCCGCCCGGAGCTCCTGGACGGTGCGCGCGCCGGGCTGCGGGCGACTTATGACGTACGGCACGGCGGCTTCGGCGGCGCGCCGAAGTTCCCCCAGGCGTCGGTACTGGAATTCCTTCTCGCACGCGGAGAGCGACAGATGGCGTTAGAGACCCTCGGGGCGATGGCCGCGGGGGGTATTTACGATCAGGTCGGCGGAGGATTTGCGCGTTACTCGGTGGACGCCGCGTGGACCGTTCCGCATTTCGAAAAGATGCTCTACGACAACGCCCTCCTGGCGCGGGCATACCTCCATGGTTGGCAGGTCTCGCGCGAGGAGCGTCTGCGTAGCGTGTGCTGCGAGACGCTTGATTGGGCGCTTGCCGAGATGCGGGGACCCGAGGGAGGGTTCTACTCGGCGCTCGATGCCGACTCGGAGGGGGTCGAAGGCAAGTTCTACGTCTGGACGGTGGACGAGCTGCGCGAGACGCTACGAGGATTGGCCGAGGACGCGATCGCGTACTTTGGCGCCAGCGAGCAAGGCAACTTTGAGCACGGAAGCAACGTCCTCCAGGCACACGGTCCGCAACCGGAGCACCTGCCGGAAATCCGTAAGCGCTTGCTGGAGGCGCGGTCGAAGCGCGTCCGCCCGGGTCTTGACGACAAACGCCTCACGTCCTGGAATGCGCTCATGATCACAGCGCTCGCCGAGGTCGGCGCGGTGCTCGAGAGATCCGACTACATCGAGGCAGCCACCGCCGCCACCGACTTCGTGCTGTCCGAGGTGCGCGCCACGGATGGGCACTTGCTTCGCACCTGGAAGGACGGCCATGGAGCAATCGGGGCCTATCTCGAGGACTACGCCTTCCTGGTGGGCGCGCTGATCACGATGTACGAGGCGACCTTCGAGGCTCGCTACTACGACGAGGCGGTGCGTCTCGCCGACGCGATGATCGAGCGCTTTGAGGACCCCGAGCACGGAGGGTTCTTTACCACCGCGAACGATCTCGAGCCGCTTGTAACGCGCCGCAAGGACCTGGAGGACTCTCCCATTCCCTCGGGAAACTCTGCCGCGGCGTACGGGTTGCTGCGTTTGGCGCTTCTCTCGGGCGATGGCAAGTACGAGCGTTACGCGCTCGGGGTGCTGCGGCTGCTGCTTGCGCCAGCGGGTCGCTTTCCCTCGGCATTTGGTCACCTGCTACAGGCGGCCGACTTTTATCTGGCTTCCGTTCGAGAGGTGGCCATCGTCGGTCCACAACCGGAGCCGCTTCTGCGCGTGGTGCGTGGCGAATACCGGCCGCATCTGGTCCTCGCCGGTGGCGACGCGGAGGGGGCCGTGCCGCTGCTCCAAGACCGCGGCCCTGTCGACGGGCAGGCCACGGCGTATGTATGTGAGCACTTCGTCTGCCAGGCGCCGGTGACCGCTCCGGAAGACCTGGCTGCGGCGCTCTAGCGCGGTGTTATCGCAGCGCGCCGACCCGCTCTAACAGCAACTCGAAGAACCGCTCCGAATCGACGCCCACCGCCACGTGGCAGTTCGCCGGCCAGCCCGCCTGTCCCCACAGGTCGACGTAGGTGCGGCCGCGCGAGAGTTCGGGGCCGGTATCCACAACCACCCCGCAGTCCTTCAGCTCAAGCAGCGTTGGATCGATCACATGGGCCATAGCCACCGCGTCGTGTACGGGGGCGCCATCGCGAACCAGACGTCGGGGGTGAAGGCGCGAATAAAACGCGTACAGGTCCGCAACCAGCGTCCCCGCGCGGCCGGAGGCCGCGAATCGCTGGACGTGGCGGGGGCGCATCAGGGCCTGGTAGGTGACGTCGAGGCCGACCATCGTCAGGTCAACCCCGCTTGTGAAGACCCGCGCGGCGGCCTCGGGATCGCTCCAGATGTTGAATTCGGCGGCCGGCGTCATGTTCCCTTCGCCGATGGCCCCGCCCATTACCACGATCCGCTCGAGTGCTGACTCCATCTCCGGGTAGCGCGCCAATAGCAGCGCGACATTCGTCAGTGGGCCGATCGCGACCAGCGTCACCGGAGCAGCGCTGTCCGTGACCGCATGCGCGATCCAGTCGATCGCGTGCGCCAAGTCGGGGGGGCGCGTTGGCGGTGGCAACGCGGGCCCTTCGAGCCCGGTGCCGACCTGGTCGCCCACGGCCGCGGCGCGCTCCCGCATCAATGGCCGCGCCGCGCCCGCCGCGACCGGCACTTCCACGTGTTCCAGGTAGTCGAGCACCTTGAGCGCGTTGGCAGTGGTGTGTTCCAGCGTTGTGTTTCCCGCCACCGTCGTCACCCCGAGCAGCTCCACTTCCGGGCTGCCGAGGGCGAGCAGAATCGCGATCGCGTCGTCGTGCCCGGGATCGCAGTCGATGATCACCCGGGTCATGTCGCGAGCACCGCGTCGAGTTCCTCGGCCGTCGGGAGCGAGGGCTGCGCGCCCGGCCGCGACGCGGCGAGCGCGCCGGCGGCGCATGCCCGTGTCAACGCATCGTGGTGCCGGTGGCCTTCCAGTAACGAGACCACCAGCGCAGCGCAGAAAGCATCCCCCGCAGCAGTGCCGTCTACCCCCTCGACGTGCGGCGGCCGCGCGCGGGCTACTTCGCGCCCGTGTTCCAACAGCACCGCGCCCTCAGCGCCAAGCGTGAGGGCGACCAGGCCGTCGTAATCGCCAATTGCTTCGTATTCGTAGCTATTCACGACGAGCAGATCCGGCCGCAACCGTGCATCGAGCTTCCCCGTGGCGGGCGCGGCATTGAGGCAGAACAGCACACCCCCGGCCGATGCCGCGTCTGCCGCCGCGAGTACCGCCTCGAGCGGGATCTCCTGCTGGCAGATGACGGCATCCGGATCCTTGTCTGCAAATGAGGCCGCCACCTGCTCGGCGGTGAGTCGCCGGTTTGCGCCCGGCGCCACCACGATCACGTTTTCGCCGTCACCGGCGACCACGATTAACGCCACCCCACTTTCACCGTGGTCGCGGGTGACGTAGCCCACGTCGACCCCCTCGCGCTCAACCGCCTCGACTGTGAACGTGTCCGCACCGACGCGACCCACAAACCGCACCTCGGCTCCGAGGCGCGCCGCTGCAACTGCCTGGTTCGCCCCCTTTCCACCCGGAATGCGTGCGAACTCGGCGTCGGTAACCGTCTCACCCGGACGCGGCAGTCGCCGGCAGCGAGCAACCTGGTCGATGTTGGCCGAGCCGACGATTGTGATGCGAGGAGCCTGGGACAAGCCCAGGATGGTAGGTGCGAGGAGACGAGCGGGGCGGCCGGATGCGAGTGCATCCGGCCGCCCGAGGATTCAGCAGATAACGGCGAGATGGAAGGGGAGGTACTCCGGATTGCCGGACGAGTCGGTGGTTCGCACAAACACGCCGTTCTTGTGACGGAATCTAGTAGCGACGCCGATTTGGCCGTCTGGAGCCTCACCTGAACCCGGGTCACCGAGCGTGGCCGCATACCCGCACCGGTTCACTTTGCTCGTGAAGAGCACTTGGTACTCGCCCGTGAACGAAAGCCGCTTGACGCTCTTTACGTTTATGCCGCGGGCGAGCGTTCCGCTTGAGTTCACCACGGCGGCAGCCTGTAGAAAGGGCTTGCCCTTAGTGGTCTCAAACGGGCCCTTGCTAACCGAACGAGCCGCGTGCTGCTGACTGCTGCCTGAGCTGCTCGTCGCGGCGTAAGCGCCGCCGCCAGCAGCCAAGGCCACCGCCGCGGTCGCGAGCACAGCAAACAACCGCCCCCGCCCCGAGCGGGCCTGAAAGACGTCTCTCATTGAGACCTCCCTAATTTGATTGTGAAAGGCGCGTGCCCCCAGCTGGTCGCATCCTACTGGCTCGGTACCTAGCTACCCACCCCTCACAGCACTGGCAAGTACCGCTCGAGCTCCCACGGCGTGACCTGCACGCGGTAGTCGTCCCACTCAGCGCGCTTGATCTCGACATAGCGGTTGAAGACGTGCTCGCCGAGCGTCCGCAGCACAAGCTCCGAGGACGCGGTCAGCTCAATCGCCTCGCCCAGGGTCTCCGGCAGCTGCTCGATACCTAGCCGTCGGCGCTCGTCGGGGGAGAGGTGGTAGAGGTTCTTCTCCATCGGGTCGGGCAGCTCGTAGCCGTGCTCGATCCCCTCCAGCCCGGCCTGGAGCAGCGCGGCAAACGTCAAGTACGGATTGCACGCCGGATCTGGACAGCGCAACTCCATGCGGGTGGTCTGCTCACGACCCGGGTGATACAGCGGCACGCGCACAAGCGCCGAGCGGTTGCGACGCGACCACGCCACGTACACCGGCGCCTCGTAGCCCGGCACGAGCCGCTTATACGAGTTCACCCACTGGGCGAAGATCGAGCAGATCTCCCGGGCATGGCGCAGCTGACCGGCGATGAAGGCCTTGCCGACATCAGAAAGGAAGTACGGGTCGTCCGCGTCGAAGAAGGCGTTGCGGCCACCGGAGAAGAGCGACTGGTGCGTATGCATGCCGGAGCCGTTCTTGCCGAAGATCGGCTTGGGCATGAAGGTGGCGTGCAGGCCGTACTTGAGCGCGTACTCCTTGACGGTGATGCGGTAGGTCATGCAGTCATCGGCCATCTTGAGCGCGTCCGCGTAGCGCATGTCGATCTCGTGCTGGCTGGGACCAACCTCGTGATGGGTGTACTCGGTATGGATCCCAAGTTGCTCGAGCGCCAGCACGGTCTCGCGACGCAGGTCCGTGCCGGCATCAAGCGCGGTGAGGTCGAAGTACCCGCCCTCGTCCAGCACCTCGGTCGAGTTGGCGTCGCGGAAGTAGAAGTATTCGAGCTCCGGGCCCACATAGAAATGGTCAAAGCCCATTGCCCGGGCGCGCTCGAGCGCGCGCCGCAGAACGTGGCGGGGGTCCCCCTCGTAGGGCGTCCGCTCCGGGGTGACGATGTCGCAGAACATGCGCGCGACGCCCTGCTCGGTCGGCCGCCACGGCAGCACCGCGAACGTGCTCGGGTCCGGCATGGCGATCATGTCCGACTCCTCGATCGGGTTAAAGCCGGTGATCGAGGAGCCGTCGAACCCCATCCCGCCCTCGAACGCGTCGTCGAGCTCCGAGGAGTTGATCGAGAACGCCTTCAGGTGGCCGAGGATGTCGGTGAACCAGAGCCTGATAAAGCGGATGTCGCGCCCTTTGACGAGCGCGCGCACGTCTTGCGCGCTGAGCGGCGTCGTACGGCTGCCGGGGTCAGAAGTCGCGGCCATGGCGCGCGGGAGGTTACCCGGGGCCGGTCGCTGCGGCCTTGGCCCCTAGAGCTGCCTGACGTCCGCCGAGGAGGCGCGCCCGTTGCGCGCAGAGCGCCGCAGCCATCGGTTGGCCCAGCGCTGCAATTCCGCCAGCGCCGGCTCGAGCTCCCTGCCCATGCGCGAAAGCTCGTACTCGACGCGCAAGGGGGGGCCGGAGATCACGGTGCGCTCGACCATGCCCCGCGCCTCGAGCTCCTTCATGCGCTCTGAGAGCAGCCGGTCCGAAAGCTCCGGCACCGCCTGCCCAATCTCGGAGAAGCGCAACGGCCCGTCCATCAGCACGCGCAAGATGGCGCCGGTCCACCGCCGCCCCACCAGCTCGACGGCCTCGTGGTAAAACGGGCAGCAGTGTGCCGCCGGAGAGTCACCTTCGGCGTTGGCCGTATCGCTACGGGCGCCCATGCCGCTTCAAAGCTTACGCTGCTTGCAGGGTGCGGGATGCCTCGCTCGAGCCATCGACCGGAACCTCGCCAGCGACGTTCACCATCGCCGTGAAGGCCTCGAGCGCCACCGCCGCGATCGCTTCGAGAATCTCCTCGTCATCCCAGCCAGCCTCGCGCGCCTCCTCGTGGAGATGCATGGGCGCGTGACCTCGGTCGGCCACGAGCGCCTCGAGGTAGCGCAGCAACGCTGCCTCGCGGGAATCCTTGGAGTTGAAGTTACGGGCCGCGGCGACCTCGTCGAGCGCCAGCCCGGCGTTGCGGGCCGCGCGCGAATGCAACGCGATTCCCGGCGCCGACTGGTAGTGCTCGGCGACCGCTAGCGAAATTCGCTCGAGCGTCGCCAGCGTTAGCCGGCCGTGCCGTAGCTCGGACCGGAAGCGAGCGTAAGCCCGCAGGGCAGCCGGCGAACCGGCCAGCACGCCCAAAAAGTTGGGCAGCTGACCGCCCGACGCGAGCGCGCCGCGCAGTACCGGGACAGAACCCTGAGGAGCTGTCAGGTCGTCGTGAATCTGAAATCTGCTCATTTGTGTCTTCATGTGGAACCACCAGTCGGAGGCCTTTCACACCTCCTTCACTTTTGAGACTTCCTTACGGTAGATAAGTTTAGGCCGCACCCCTGGGTCGCGCAAGAGCACACCGGGATTAAGACCGCGCTTTCCCTTATACGTTCGGGAGTAAACGGTGGCTCATCCGTTCGTGCGAAATCGGTAAGAACGCGCGCGGCCCGCGCCCGGATGACGCCCGCGACGCCTTAGATATGAGCGCTCGCGAGCGCGACGACGACGAGCAGAAAGCCCAGCAATACGGCCCATTTCGCGACCCGGTCCGGGCCTGGTCGGTAGTACCGGGCCGGCGCACCGCCGCTGCGCTGTGGCCGCCGCCGCGGGGCGTAGCGATCCGCGACTTGCCCGCGGATGACGACGGTTCGCCGACCGGGCACCCCATTTCCGCTCACCGCCAGGGATGCGCTTCGCTGCGCCGGCCCGCGGGCGGCGGTCGGGCTCTGATCGGCACGCACGACACCCCGACCACTCCCAGCCGCGGCTCTGGTCATCTCACCGTCGGATGCGACCAAGACCGGCCGCAAGGGCCTCCGGCTGTCCGCTGTGGCCCGTCGTTCGGCGCTGGCGCGCGCAGCTCGCTCCGGCATCTGTCGTCCTCTCTCTTGTGCTTGCGGGGTTAGCTGACGGGCTCGCGCCGAAAGAGTGGCGCTACGCGCTTAGGGCACGATTCGCCCCAACAAATTGGGTTCCCCGCCTCTCGCCTCTCAGCAGCGAGAGTTCAGCGGCATTTGCGCGCGAGCCTACCAATACGGGCGGATAGCGTGTCGTCAGCGTCGCCGCAAGCTTGGACTTTGCGGCGAATGCACCCGACCGGTGCTTACTCCTTGCCGGCGACCCGGGCGACGAACTTCGCCACATCCTGGGCTTGCGTGCCTTGCAGAATGTTCGCGGGCATGGTGCCATTACCAAGGCAGGTCTGAGCGGAGCCCGAGGGCGGATTCTGTAGGCAGCCGTTGAGCACCGTGTGCAGCACCAGTGATTGGGCGGGTTGCAGCGTGTCGAGATTCGGCCCTACCTTGCCGATCGCGTTGGCGGCGGCAAGCGTGTGGCAAAAGCCGCAGTGCGCTCCGAATAGCTGGCGCCCCGCCTTTTCTGCGGAGCTGAGTCTCATGCCGCCCACCTGCGCGTTCGCGTTGTTGTGGTTGCCAACTAAAAAGATCGTCGGAAGCGCGATGCCGAAGGCGACGTACAGCGCGACGAACGACAAGCTGAATCCGCGGCGTGCCCTGGGCGCCTGGGCCTGAAAGGCCTCCCTGGCACCCGCGAGCCCTCCTCGGATCGCCACGAAAAAGAGGGCGACCCCGAGCACAACCCAGAACGCGACGAACAGCCAGACCGCAAGCATGCGGCGGCCACCTTATCGCGCGCCGTACGGGTATGCCGTCATCGCCGGCCGACGGGAGGCAAGGTCGTCCGCGGGATTGCTGGGTTCAGCGCCTGCGTCCTGAGGCGAAGCTCAGCACGGGTGGCGCCACGGCGCGGAAATTGTCAAGTTCCTGCGAGCTCGCACCGCCCTCCCCACCCCCTGCCGCCGCGCGCTGCGCGGCCAGACCCCGCCGCACCTGCTCGTCGAGCAGCGAGAAGTCCTTGACTTCGGCCAGAGGCCGATCGGGAGCGGCGATTGAGCCGAGCTGGTCGACCAGCACGTTGATCGCGCCCCCAGCCGCAGCGAGGCGCTCGAGCCGGCCCTCGACGAGCATCAGCGGCTCGGTCCGAACTGTAAGGCGATGGCGCTCATAGACGGCCGCGGGGATGACCAGGTTGATCGTCCCGTACTCGTCCTCGAGCAGCACGAACACGATTCCGCCTGCGGTCCCGGGACGCTGGCGGGCGACGACCAAGCCGCCAATCTTCACCCGCGTACCGTGGGCCAATCTCTCGAGATCGCGACTTGTCACCAGATCTGCAGGCAAGCGCTCTCGCAGCAGCGCCAGTGGATGAGTGTGGACGGTCAGGCCACTGGTGGCGTAGTCGGCGGCCATCGACTCCCAGGGCGAGAGCTCGCGCAGAGCGGGAGGCGCAGGCAAATCGAGCGGGAGCGCGAGCTGAACGCCGCCCGGTACAGCTCGTCCGGGCGCCGCCACCCCGAGTTGCCACAGCGCGATGCGTCGCCCCAGGTGCGAGCGCCCCTCCGAGCGCGCCGATCCACCATCGGCACCACCCCCTTCGGCTAGGGAATCGCACGCACCCGCCCACGCGAGCAGTTCGAGCGAAGGCGCGCTTGATCCGGCGCGCGAGGCGAGGTCGGCGAAGCTGCGAAACGGGCCCCCTTCCTTCCTGGCAGCGACGAGCGCCCTGACCTCGTGCTCGCGCACGCCCTTGACGTAACCCAAGCCCACGCGTACGCGCGACCGCTCCGAGGAGGCGTTGCCGTCGGCGCCAGAGCCAGAAGCGAGCTCCAGCTCGCACTCCGCTTCGCTCGAGTTGACGTCGGGCGCTCGCACCTCGATCCCGCGCCGCTGCGCCTCGTGCACGAGCGCGTCGGGGGGATAGAAGCCCATCGGCTGCTCGTTGAGCAGCGCGCACAAAAACTCGGGGCCGTAGTGCACGCGCAGCCACGTCGACTGATACGCGAGCAGCCCGAAGGCGGCTCCGTGAGCCTTCGGAAACCCAAACCCGGAGAATCCCTGGACCATCGCGAAAACCCGCTCGGCGGTAGCCCGCTGGACCCCGTGGACTCGCGCCGCTCCGGCGATGAAGCGCTCGTGGTAGGCCTTGATCGCCGCCTCCGAGCGCTTGCGGCTCATCGCCCGCCTGAGCCCCTCGGCCTCGCCGACGCTGAAGCCGGCGAACGCGATCGCCACCTCGAGCACCTGGTCCTGAAAGATGATCGTCCCCAGTGTCTCCGAGAGCACCGGCTCGAGCGATGGATGCTCGTAAGGCACCTTGTAGCCGGGGTCTGCGCGCATGCGCTGACGCCGCGCGATGTACGGGTTGACAGCCCCGCCCTGGATCGGACCGGGACGCACGATCGCGACCTGGATCGTCAGATCCTTGAGATTGGCCGGCTTGGTGCGCCGCAGCGACTGCATCTGGGCCCGGCTTTCGATCTGGAAGACGCCGGTCGTATCGGCGTTTTGGATGCACTCGTATGTGTCCGGATCGTCGTAGGGGATGCGCGACAGATCGATGCGCTCGCCGCGCGTGCGCGCGACCAGCTCCACGGAGCGCTCCACGGCCGAGAGCATCCCCAACCCCAGCAGGTCGATCTTGAGAAAACCCGCGTCGGCGCAAGAGTCTTTGTCCCACTGCACGAGCTGGCGGCCCTCCATCGCGGCGGGAACGATCGGGCAGCAGTCGACCAGCGGCCGCGTCGAGACAATCATCCCTCCGGAGTGTTGACTCAGGTGCCGCGGCAGCCCGTGCGCCTGCGCGGCCAGCCGCGCAAGCCACCCCCACCGCCCGCCGGGCTCCCTCCCCAACGCCGATTGGATGTCTCGCGCCACTTCGCGCGCGTCCCAGCCCTCACTGCCGCGCGCCACGCGCTCGATCTCGCCCCCGGGCAGTCCCAGCACCTTGCCCAGCTCGCGGATCGCGCCACGCGCTCGATACGTCGGAAAAGCCGCCACCAGCGCCGAGCGCTCACGCCCGTAGCGCTCGTGAATGCGCGGGATCAGCGCCTCGCGGATGTCGCGCGGGAAATCGAGATCGATGTCGGGCAGCGAGGTCAGCTCTGAGTTGAGAAAACGCCCGATCAGCAGCTCGTTGGCGATCGGGTCGACGTGCGAGAGCCCGGTCAGGTAGCACACAATGGAGGACACGCTCGAGCCCCGTCCCCGGCCGGGCGGTAGCAGCGCGCGCGCCGTATCCGGGCCTCGAACCTCGACCGCGACCTCGCGCGCCAGCTCGAGCAGGTCGTGATGGAGCAGGAAAAATCCAGCCAGCCCTAACGAGTCGATGATGCACAGCTCGTCCTCGAGCCGCGCGGTCGCGCGATCGCGCACATCACTGCGCAGGCGCGCATACCGCTGCTCAAGCCGCGTATCGCACAGCGTCCGCAGCTTGCGCATCGCCTCGACATCCTCCGAGCCGGGGTAGCGGTAGCCGAGGTCCGCGCGCAAGTCGAACTGCAGCCGTTCGGCGAGCCCAACCGTCTCCGCCACCGCTTCGGGGTACTCGGGAAAGCGGTCCGCCATCGCCGCCGGCGAGACCAGTACGTGACTGAAGTTGCCACGCCGCTGTGGCTCCGAGCCGTCCAACGAGGAGTGCAGCCGCACGGCCACGAACGCGTCCTGCAGCGGCGCTCTGGAGCAGGCGTGCGCATGAACGTCGCCGGTCGCCACGCACGGCACGCCAAGCCGTCGCGCCAGCCCCGCAAGCCGCCGGTTGCGCGCGCGATCGTCGCGCAGATAGGGACGCTGCAGCTCGATCCGCAGCCGCTCGCGCCCGAAAGCCTCGCGCAGCCGTCGGAGCGTGGGCTCGTCGTGGACGCCATGGAGCGCGCAGCCGGAGAGGCAGATCAGTCCAGCGCTGTGCTCGAGCACCGTCTCGAGTGGCGTCTCCGGATCCGCAGGAGGAGCGCCCGGCCTGCCCGCACGCGTATACGCGTGCGCACGCGTCAATATGCGGCACAGGTTGGACCACCCGCGGGCGTCCTGGACCAGCAGCGTGAGGTGCCGGCCGTCCTTGAGCGTGACCTCCGCGCCGTGGATCGGACGCAACCCCAGCGCACGCGCCGCGACCGCGAACTCCATCGCCCCCGAGAGCGAGTCGTGGTCGGTCAGCGCAAGCGCGTCGTAGCCCAGCTCAAGCGCTCTAGCGGCGAGCTCGTCCGGCAGCGAGACGCCGTCCAGGAAGGAAAAGGCGGAGTGACAGTGAAGCTCGGCATACGACGGCACGAACACATGTTCGTATCCCGGTCGGACGGATCACCCGACCAAAAGCCGTCGACCAAATTGTGCTTGACAACTTATTAGTGACTGCTAAGATGCTGTCGCGCGGTAATTAGTAGCCACTAATAAGTAGGAGAACCCGTGTCCCGAACCAACTCTCGCACCAGCATCTGGACCCTCGTGATCGTCTCCATCGGCCTGTTCATGGTCGTGCTCGACAACCTGGTTGTGAACGTGGCCCTACCGAGCATTCACCACGACCTCGGCGCCTCGATCCAGGCGCTGGAGTGGACGGTCAATGCGTACGTGCTCTCCTACGCGGTTTTCCTGCTGACCGGCGCCGCGCTCGGCGACCGTTTCGGTCGGAAGCGGATGTTCACCGCCGGAATCGCGCTCTTCACGCTTGCCTCCGCCGGCGCCGCAGTCGCCCCCACGAGCGGTCTGCTGATTGCCGCTCGGGCAGTCCAGGGGCTGGGAGCCGCGATCGTGACACCGCTGACGCTAACCCTGCTCGCCGACGCGTTCCCGCCGCAGAAGCGGGGCATCGCGCTCGGCGTGTGGTCGGGCATCAGCGGAATCGCCGTCGCCCTCGGTCCGCTCGTCGGCGGCGCGGTCGTCCAGGCCGCCTCCTGGCACTGGATCTTCTGGCTGAACGTGCCCATCGGAATCGTGCTGGTGCCGCTCGCGCTGGCCCGCCTGAGCGAGAGCCGCGGCCCCTCGCGGAAGCTCGACCTGCGCGGCCTGGCGCTCATCTCGAGCGGTCTCTTCGGGATCGTTTACGGGCTCGTGCGCTCGCAGTCGCAGGGTTGGACCAGCCCCGAGATCCTGATCGCACTCGGCGCTGGAGCCGTCATGGTTGCGGCCTTCGTCATCTACGAGCTGCGCGCCCCCGACCCTATGCTGCCCATGCGCTTCTTCACCAAGCACAGCTTCGCGGTCACCAACGGCGTCTCGCTGGCGATGTACTTCGGCATGTTCGGCTCGATCTTC
The DNA here is from genome assembly GCA_963767295.1 of uncultured Solirubrobacterales bacterium. Taxonomy (GTDB): domain Bacteria; phylum Actinomycetota; class Thermoleophilia; order Solirubrobacterales; family Solirubrobacteraceae; genus Palsa-465. Next base: position 1,241,126 of record CAVYDI010000003.1, on the reverse strand, counting down.
TTCCTCAGTCAGTACCTGCAGAACGTGCTCGGCAACACCCCTCTGCAAGCGGGCGTGAAGCTGCTTACGTGGACCGGCGCGACGATGGTCGTTTCTCCGCTGGCGGGGATCTTCTCCGAGCGCTACGGCAGCCGCCCGTTCATGGTCGCCGGCCTGGCGCTGCAGGCGCTCGCGCTCGGGTGGATGGCCACGTTGGCTTCAATCCACCTGAGCTACGCAAGCATGATCGTGCCCTTCGTCCTCGCCGGCGCCGGCATGTCGCTGGTGTTCGCGCCGGCCGCCAACGCCGTGCTCTCCTCGGTCAGGACAGACCAGGCGGGCCAGGCTTCGGGTGCCACCAACGCGATCCGCGAACTCGGTGGCGTGCTCGGCATCGCAGTGCTGGCGACCGTCTTTACGGGCCACGGCGGCTATACCTCGCCCGCGGCCTTCGTCCACGGCCTGGTGCCGGCCATGTGGGTCGGCGTCGCGGTGCTCGCGGCGGGCGCCCTGCTCGCAGCCGCGCTCCCCTTCTCGACCCGAGCCGACGCCGCCGCCCAGCTGGATACTGTCCCCGCTCCGGCCCCAGCGGCATAGCCATGGCCACCGCATCTCAGCCCACACAGACCCGTTCCCGCGTCCCGGCTGCCGAGCGCCGGGACGCGCTGATCGACGCGGCCGTGCACGAGTTCGCCCACGGCGGGTTGCACGGCACGCCCGTCGACCGCATCGCCAGGCGTGTCGGCGTCGCCCAGCCCTATGTCTTCAGCCTGTTCGGCTCCAAGCGCGAGCTTTTTATGGCGGCGGTGGCGCGGGGATTCGAGCTCGTCGCGGAGACGTTCACGCAGGCAGCGGCGGCCTACACACCCGAGGGCGTGCGTGCCGGCGGCGACGTCCTGCACTTCATGGGCGGCGCATACGTACAGCTGCTGCACAGAGACCGCGCCTACCTGATGCTGCAGCACCAGGCCTACGCCGCTTGCGATGACCCGGAGATTCGTGACCACGTGCGGTCGCTGTATGCCGGGTTGGTAGGCCGGGTCGAGAGCGTGGCGCGCGACGCAGCGCAGCGCCACGGCCAGCCTCCGCCAAGCGATGAGCGTGTGGATGAGTTCTTCCGCTACGGCATGTGGATGAACGTCGCCGCCGCCATGGGCGTCGAGGAGCTCTCGGCGGGCTGCGAGTGGGTCCGGGCGCAGACGAATAATTAAGAGCGGGGCTGGCGCACATTGCGCCAGCCATCAGCTCATTTTGACCAGGTCCCGCTCGGGGTCGATGCCCCAACGGCCTGCGACCTGGCCGAGTCGCTCATCCAGCGGCCAGCGATCGGGTCCCTGGTCGCCGGAGTGCTGCGGGCTCGCTCCTTTCAGCGCCATGCAGCCGGTGTTGTCGCCCAGCGCTCGGATCCGGTCTAGATCCTCCGCCGAGAGGCGCGGCTCTGGCGGCAACGAAGCCAGCTCTTCGCGCTTGCTCTCGACCGGGCGCGCGTCCGGCCCTGGTTCCTGGATCAGCGTGGGCACGGCGCACTCGACCGGCCCGTGGCCGAGGTTCCACTGACACGCCAGCTGGATCATCGTCAGCCCGGCCTGCGCCGCGATCGGCCGTAGCTGCTCCATCCGCCGGCGGCCCTCCTCGATCCATCCCGCCGGCCGAAAGCCCCTGTGATCCCCACGCTCGAACTCGTGACCCGGCAGCACGTCATCGAAGAACAGACCGCCGTAGTCCACGACCCGCGTGATGACCTTGACCTGCGCGCGCGCGGCCGCGGCGAGGCACAGCTCCCCGGGCCAAGGCTCGAGCGGATTGAGAATGATCATCGCCCAGTCGAGCAGCTCGCCAAAGCGCTCGAAGCAGTCGATGAGGTCCAGTGTGAATCCGTTGGCCGGCCCGGGCGCGACGCCGATCATGCGCGCTAGGCCCTCGTCCCGCAACTGGGCCATTCCCTCCCACACAACTTCGCTCCGATAGCCGGTGCGGTCTGGGTTGTGCAACAGCAGCAGGTCGAAGCGCTCGATCCCGCAGCGCTCCAGGCTCCGCTCCGCCGCCATCCGCAGATAGCCGGCGTAGTCGCCCGTCCCTCGCAGCCGGGGATCGGTGAAGCGGGGAAAGCCCTTGGCGCCGTCGCGCTCACCCGTATAGAAGTCGTGGCCAATCGCCCCGACCACGCTCATCTGCTCTCGCGGACGGCCGGCGATCGCGCGACCGAGCATCCGGTCGGCCTCGCCGGCGCCGTACACGTCGGCTGTGATCACGGTCCAGATGCGCTCGTCCGGGGTCAGTAGCGCGCTCAGCCGCTCGTCGTCGAGTGGCACGCCGAAATGCATGAAGCGACCGCCGCTCCAGGTACCGACGGCGGTCGGGCCGAGGTCGGTACCAGGTCCCGAGCTCGCAATGGGCCGTTCGGACATCGCGGGCTGAGTTTAGGACTGGCCATGCTCACCGCTGGCGCCACCACCTTCCGCTGCGCAGGTCGCAGAACACGACCTCGTCGCGGCCACAAACGGTGACCACCTCCCAGTAGTGCCGCTGCATCGGCCGCTCGGTCCACCAGCGATCCTCGACCAGCCAGGACTCTCGCACGGCCTGCACCGTCCGGCCGCCGACGAGTTGCGGCGCGCCGTCGTCCGCGGCGCTGACCGAGACCCGCCGGGGCACGGAAAGGCGGCGCGGACCGGTCATGGCGCGTGCCCTTCGAACGGCGCCAGCACGGCGCGACGCTCGGGGAAGCGAGAATCGGGGTCGACTTCGAGCACGCGCAGCGCTGCCTCTGGTCCGGCCGTCGCGCGCGTCTGACGGATCGCCTCGCGCAGCCGTGCCATGCGCGCGGCAGCGGCGTCTTCGAGCAGCGGACGCTGATCGCCTGCCGGCGGCCCAAAACACTCGACCGCGAGACGCAGTTCGGCTACCGGCGCCGGGACCAGCTGCAGGCGAGGCGATAGCGCCAACTGCATCCGCACCCGGTCAGAGAGCGCCTCGCGAAAGGCGATCTGCTCGCGCCAGCCGCCGCCGCGCTCGACGAGCACCGCGGAGATCACGACCGATCGCACAGTTCTTCCCCGCCGTTCGGGACGCACAAGCAGGCGATCGATCAACAGCTCCAGCGCTTGCTCGAGCGCGGGCCCGGTGGTGGCCTCGGGCAACTCGAGCGATTCGCGCACCTGCTCGCCAGCCGGCCGGGGATGAAGCGCCACATCCTCACCGGTGGCCAGCCGGAAGGCGTATAGACCCATGCTCCCGAAGCGGTCAACGAGCGTCGCCGGCGGTACGGAAGCAAGCTCGCCGAAAGTGCGGATACCGAGACGCTCGAGCGTCTCGGGCAGCTCCGCCAGCTCGGGCCGGGCGCGCAACAGCTTGACCGGTTTTGGTGCCAGAAAGGCACGCACACACGCACACTCGTCGCGCGCATGGCGGCGGATGAGCTCGTTACCACGGCGCGGTGGCTCGCGGCCAACGATCACTGGGCGCCGCACGCGCGCCTGGGTTGCGGCCACCACGGCGGCGAACCGCGAAGGTGCCACGCCATACCTGGCCGGCATACGAAGTGCTCGACGAGCAGCGACAAGCACGCCATCGAGCCCTCCATGCAGCCGCACCAGACCGCGGGCCTCGAAGCACCCAAGGCCCGGTCGCTGCGCTTCAACCGCGGCTCCGATCGATTCGAGTCGCACGAGCAGTCGCTCCCAGAGGTCCGCGACTGCCACTGGATCGGGCGCGATCAGCCTCAAACGCGGGCACCTCGCCAGGGCCTCGCCCAATCCCATGCCCGGGTGGATGCCAAATGCCTCGGCCGCGAGCGTGACCTGCCCCACTCTCTGCACCCCACCGGGCTCCGGGGCGAGTGCCGCCGGCATCGTCAACAACCCATCCCGATCGCCCACGGCAACGGTGAGCTCGAAACGAGGAAGCAGGACACACACGATCATTGGGCGAACACATGTTCGCATCGGATCCGGACGGAACCTTTGGGTGCTCGCTCGCGAGGTGCCTAACCTGGGCCAGTGCAGCAAGAGTCGCTAGAACGCGCAACCGCGTTTCTTGAGCGCTCGATCGGCATGACCGCCGACTCGGTGCGCGCGATCGACTGCGGCACCGTCGCCCTGACTCCGTCGTTGCCGTTGGTCTGGAGCTTCAACCACCTCCGCTTGACCAAGCCGACGTCGTGGAAGCGTGTGCTGGAAACAGCGGAGGAGCATCTCGCCGCGCTTCAATTTCGTCACGTCGTAGCCGACACCGACGGGATCGGTCAGGCGCTCGACCAGCCGCTACGACGTGAGGGCTTCAACATCGAGCGGGAAGTGGTGATGGCAATGGCCGACAGCCCGCGATTACGCGTCCAGGCTTCGCCCGTGATCGAGCCCGGCGAGCGGGCAATGAACCGACTCGAGCGGCGCTGGATTGCCGAAGTTCGCCCCGTGACTAAGGAGGCGCTCGAGCAGATATTGGAGGCGACCCAGCGCGAGGAACGCGCCTGGCGCGAGCGGCGATTTGCCGTCGCCGGCCAAGACGGTGCCCCGGCGGCGATGACGAAACTGCGGTGTGACGGGCGCACCGCCCAGGTCGAAGACGTCTATACGGTGCCCGAGTCGCGCGGGCGGGGATTCGCAAGCACGCTAGTCACACACGCTGTCGCGCTTGCGCAGCAGGCTGGCCACGATTTCGTCTTCATCCTCGCCGACGACGACGACTGGCCAAAGGATCTATACGCGCGGCTCGGCTTTGCGCCCATCGGGCGTCGGTGGGTCTTCCACAAGGACGTTCGCCCGGACTAGTCGCTCGCGGACGCCGACTGCGCGAACTGGTCACGTACGCGCCAGCGACGAACGGTGGAGCGCAGGGAGACGTAGCCGAACACTCCGGGCAGCGTAGGCAGCCAGAACGAGATCGCTCGGTAGGCCAGCACCCCGATCAGCGCGTGGTCGGCCGGTATCCCGAAAGCCACGAACGCTCCGATCATGCCGCCCTCTACGCCGCCGATGCCACCCGGCAGCGGCAGCAGGCTGCCGAGCGTGCCGAGGAAGTAAGCCATCACCAGCACCGCAGCAGGCATCCCGGTTCCGAAGGCGCGGAAGGCCAGGCCGAGGACCGCGATGTCAAAACCCCAATAGGCGACGGCGCCGAGCAAACCCCAGCGCCGCGCGCGAATTAGATCGAGTGCCGTGCGGATCCCGGAGCCCAGAGTCGAGGGCGCCGCCGCGAGCCGACCGGCGAGGCGGCCGGCCCAACCAGAACGATGAGCCATGGACTTCAAGCGGCGCTCGAAATCCTGCGGGACCAACCCCATGCTCGCCACCAGCGCCATCGCGGCGGCGCTGAAGATCGCCGGTATGACCGTGATGGCAAACGAGCCTCCGCCCGAGAAGATGCCCGTCCACAGGCCCAAGCCGCAGACCACCAACGCGCCGAGGTAAAAGCCATATTGAACTGCGTAGCTGGCCACCATCCGGCAGGCGATCGTCCTTGGCGCCATGCCGGCGTTGCGCAGCGCCCACACGGTCACGGCTACGCCGCCGGCGCCCGCGGCGGCCAAGAGGCGAATTGCCGCGATGCCGGCTAGCGGGATTTCGATGCTCGCACGCCAGTTGATGCGCGGCATCCCGCGCCCGAACACGGTGCGAAAGAGAACCGCGTAACCCACGACCGACAGCAACTCGAGGCACGCCCCGAGCGCGAGCCAGCCCGCGTTTCCATGACGCAGCGTCCCCCAGGTGTTCTTCAGTCCCGCCAGCTTCGGTACGAGGAAGTAGAGGCCGACAAGGAACAGCACCATGATCGCCGCCCCGATAACAACTCGGCGGCGCGTCAGTCCGCTGGTGGGCTCGGACGACTGATCCTGGCCGAGGCCCGTCGCGGCGGACCCGGGCGGGCTCAAAGCGGTCGACGCTTGCTCGGCCTCATCCACGCCAACGCGCGTGGAGGCTCCAGGCTTGGCGGGATCTCCGACAGACACCGCTCTCTCCCCCGTACCTCGCCTCTCAGTGCTTGCGCGCGTGGCGGCCGCTGAACAGCACGAGCATCGTCCCGATCACACTTGCCGCCCCGATCACAAGCCCGACGATCCAACCGGTGGTGTTGGCGCTGTCCACCAGCACCGCGCCGAGAATGACGGCGAGCCCGATCACCCCGATCAGCGAGACCAGCTGCATAAACCCGACCGCCACGATGCGAGGCGCTCGCCCACCTCGTCTCGGCCGACGCCCACGCTCACGCTCGAGCTCTGCATCGGAAGCCGAGCGGCTCGCGGGATGTTCCGGGTTTGTGGACATCACTACCTCCCCGGCGCCGGGTTGTGGTGTGGCGCCCCAATCAGGCTACCCAAATGCGGGCTCTGCCCGGCAGCGATTTATGCAGAATCCCTCCGTTGGGCTGATGCAGCCGCCAGTGCCCGCGGCGAGGGCCTATACAGCTGCCTGCGCCTTCGCGGCGGCGGCTTGCGCCGCCTCGGGCCGGCCCTCGTCAACTCGACCGAGCATCAGGGCCGCGCAGCGCTCGGCGATCATGTAGGTGGGCGCATTGGTGTTTCCTGCCGTGATGCGCGGCATCACCGAGGCATCCGCCACGCGCAGGCCCTCGACGCCGTAAACGCGCAACGAGGGGTCGACGACGCCCTCGCCCGGAGGGCCGATCCTGCAAGTGCCGACCGGGTGGTAGAGGTGCTCGCAGGTGGCCTTGAGCCAAGCGATTCGCTCGGAGCGGTCGCGGATCGCGCCGCCTGGATTGAGCTGCTCTCCGAGCAACTCCGCGAAGGGCGGCCGGCTGACAAGTTCCTCGATCAGCTCGATCGCGCGCACCAGGGCGTCGGCCTCCGAGTCGGCACAGAGCATGTTGTTGAGGATGCGGGGATGGTCCTCGGGGTCGGCCGACCGCAGGCGCACATGACCACGGCTGACAGGTGACTGCAGAACCGGCCCGATCGTCACCGCCGGGGTCCCCGTCTTGCGGAAGCCGTGCTCCCAGAAGTAGACGGGCGCGAAGTAGATCTGAAAGTCCGGCGCAGGCAGGCTGTCCTGCGAGCGCCAGTGGATCACCGCTTCGGCAACCGTAGAGGTGAGCTTGCCCTTGCGCGCGAGCAGCCACTGCGCGAGGTACTTGGGGTGTGTGGCGTCATCGAGCGTGCGCGGATCCTTCGAGCGCCAGGTGCAGAAGGCGGCCACGTGCTCGTGCAGGTTCTCGCCCACCGGGGGCAGCTCCACAAGTGGGTCAATGCCGTGTTCACGCAGATGATCGGGCGCTCCGATGCCGGAGAGCATCAGCAGCTGTGGTGAGGCGTAGGAGCCGGCGCACAGCAGCACCTCGCGCTCGGCGTGCGCGGTCTCGCGTTTGCCATGGTGGTCGTACTCGACCCCCACGGCGCGGCCGCCGGAGAGGACGACCCGCCTGACGAGCGCCTTGGAAACGAGCTCGACGCCCGGCCGCTTCAGAGCCGGACGCAAAAACGCATCCGCCGCGCTCCAGCGGCGACCGTTCTTGGTGGTGGTCTGAAACAGGCTCGCGCCGTCCTGGCGGGCGCCGTTGTAGTCGGGGTTGTGCTCGATACCCAGCGCACCGGCAGCCTCGATGAAGCTGTGCCAGTGCGGCGAGAGCCAGCGCCTTTCGGTCACGTGCAGCTCCCCGCCGACGCCGTGATAGCCGTCGGTGTGCTGCGCGTTGTGCTCGTGGCGCTTGAAGTGGGGCAAAACGCTGTCGTAACCCCACCCGCTTGCTCCAAGTTCGCTCTCCCAGCGGTCGTAGTCCGAGCGGTTGCCGCGCACGTAGAGCATCGCGTTCATCGAGGAGGAGCCGCCGACCACCTTGCCGCGAGGCAGGAATATCCGGCGCCCGAACAGACCCGGTTCGGGCTCGGACATGTAGTTCCAATCAAGGGCTGTCTGGAACTGGTTAGGGAAGGCGGCGGGCGCCTTGATCTCCGGTTTGCGGTCAGACCCACCTGCCTCCAGCACCAGCACCCGCGTGCCGCCGACGCCGAGACGGTCAGCCAGCAGACACCCGGCCGAGCCGGCGCCAACGATGACGTAGTCGTAGGAGGACATACTCAATAAGCGCTCAGGGTGTACTTGAGTTCACGGACAGCCTATCCCGTGTTGGTGGTTGATTAGGGACCACTTGTCGGGGCTGGAATCCGGCTCACGGCATCAATACATTTCGGCGCGGAGCACAATCCAAACGGAGGAGGACAGGTGCACAGATTTACAAGGCCACTCGTCGTGAGCGCGCTCGCGACAGTCGCGGCCGTCGTGGTCGCGGCGTGTGGCAGTTCGTCGAGTTCGACCACCTCGAGCACGAGTGGCAAGCCGGGCGGAACGGTCACAATCGCCTCCGGCACGGCGCCCAACTCGCCCGACCAGCAACTCGACTTCACGACTCAGGGAAACGAGCTCTACTCGGTCGTCGCCACGCCGCTGTTGACGTTCAAGCGCGGCGTCCAGGGTTCGGCCGGCGCCCAGATTATCCCGGGCCTGGCCAAGAGCCTGCCGACCGTCTCTGACGGCGGGAAAACTTTGACATTCACCCTGCGCCCCGGGCTGAAGTATTCCAACGGCACACCGATCAAGGCCAGCGATGAGGCCTACGCACTCGAGCGCTCCCTCAAGATCCCGTGGCAGGCCGCATCCTTCGTGGGCGCCAACATCGTCGGCGGCACGGCCTACCAGAACGGCAAGGCCAAGACGATCTCCGGCGTCGCTACCGACGATGCCACCGGCAAGATCGTCGTTCACCTGGTGCACGCATTCGCGCCGATGATCGACATCTTCGCGCTGGCCGGTACCGCGCCAGTGCCGAAAAGCACGCCGATGCACAACCTGGCGAGCACGGGCACAATCGGCGACGGCCCCTACAAGTGGGGTCCGATCACGCCGAACCACACCTACACGCTGATCAAGAACACCAAGTTCGACGTCCCTGGGCTTCCCAAGGGCTTCGCGAACAAGATCGTCTACAGCGTCAACTCGAACGTGCTGGCCAACGCCGAATCGGTGTTGAATAACCAGTCTGACGTCTTCGACCCGGGCGACACGCTGCCGCCGGAGATCCTCAGCAACGTGCAGTCAAAGGCGCATAGCCGTTATCAACCGATACCAACCAACTCGACGTTCTACTTCTTCTTCGCCGTCAACAGCAAACCGTTCAACAACCTCGACGCGCGTAAGGCGGTGCTGGCCGCGCTCGACCTGAGGGCGCTCTCGCGGCTCGACTCGGGCTTCCTCACCGAGGACTGCCACCTGATCCCGTTCGGGATTCCCGGCCACTCGAGCCCCTCGAGCTGCACCTCGATCATCGGTCACAACCCATCCGGCCCGCCCAACATGACGCTGGCCAAGTCGCTCATGGCGAAGTCCGGCATGAAGGGTCAGCCGGTGACCGTGTGGGGCGAGGATCGCTCCCCGCGCAACAAATACATCGACTACTACACGAACGTGCTCAACTCGCTCGGCTTCAAGGCGACCGAGAAGATCATCAGCTCAAATGTGTACTTCACGACCATTCCGCACACGCATCCACAGACGGGCTTCGGCGACTGGGTGCAGGATTTCCCGAACCCTTGGGACTTCATGCAGCTGTTCACCACGTCGGCCGGCTCGACGCTGAACTACGGGTTCGTAAGCGACAAGCACTACGACTCGACGGTCGACAGCCTGAGCCAGAAGCCCACCTCCAGTGTGGCGAGCCAGTGGTCAGCCCTGGACAACTACGCCGTCAACAAGGGCTACTACGCCGCCTATGGACACGAGGAGTTCCCGAAGTTCTTCTCGAACAAGCTCGTGTTCAACAAGGGCGTGATCTCGGTCGAGTACCAGCTCGACGTCACCAGCCTGGAGCTGGCGAAGTAACTCCGTGGCCAGCCGGGAGGGCGCCGCAGCGCGCTCTCCCGGCTGTGCCGTGCTTCTACGATGCGTAGCGAGAAGTGACTACGCGGGCTGGACGACCCAGGTAAGCTCAGCGGTCCACGAATGGCACTGGACGTTCCTCGCTTCCGCCGTGGCAGCTCGGGATCCCCGGGCGATGAGGCCACTGGCGTAAGCCCCGAGACTGACCCGGCGCAGGCAACGGAAGACCCACCCGTCGCGCAGGCGCAGGGCGGAGGGGTGGCCGTCCGGCCCAAGACCGAAGCCGCGCCGCCGCCCCCCAGCCCCGACGAAGAGCCAACCGTCGGCGTTGGCCCGTACCGGCTCGCGCTGCGGCGGCTGCGCCGCAACAAGGTCTCGCTGTTCTTCCTCGGCCTATTCGTTGTGATCGTGATTGTGTGCCTACTGGCGCCGGTCTACTCGTCGGACGTCGCGCACATCGGACCGAACATCACGAATGTCACCGGCACCGTTAACGGCAAAGATGTGGTCTCGCCCCAAGGCGTGCCGATCGGGCCGACTTGGCACCCGCACTACTTCTTTGGCGCCGATGACAGAGGCCGTGACCTCGCCGTGCGGCTGCTCTATGGCGGGCGCACCTCGCTGCTGATCGGAGGAGTCGCGACGATCGTGATCATCGTCTTCGGGACGCTGATGGGGCTGCTGTCCGGGTATTTCCGCGGCATCGTCGACGCGGTGCTGCGGCCGATCATGGAGCTGATCTGGTCGTTTCCGCCCGTGATCCTCGGCGTGGCGGTGGGGACCGCACTGGCGATCGGCGGTATCGGCCCGATCAAGGGCAACTCGGTCTTCATCCCCGCCTTCATCATCGGAATCATCTACGTGCCCTACCTTGGCAAGCCGATTCGAGGCGAGGTGTTACGTCTGCGCGAGATGGACTTCGTCGACGCCGCGCGCGTTCAGGGCATGAGTCCGTGGCGGATCATGGTGTCCGAGATCCTGCCCAACGCTACCTCGACAATCATCGTCTTCATCCCGATGATGCTCGCCACATCGATTCTGCTCGAGGCGTATCTGTCATTCCTCAGCGCCGGCGTGCAGCCACCCAACTCCTCCTGGGGCACGCTGATCTCCGATGGCATCAACTACATCGACACGACGCCGACGTTCTCGCTTATCCCAGGCGCAATGCTGGTGCTGGCGGTGCTGAGTGTCAACATCTTCGGGGACGGCGTGCGCGACGCGCTCGACCCGCGGGCCCAGGTCAAGATCAAGACCTGATGGCTCGCTTCATCCTTCGCCGTACTCTCTCTGCGGCCGCACTTTTGTTCGCCACCTCGGTGGTGGTGTTCGGGATCTTCGAGGTGATCCCGAACTACGACCCCGCGCGCGCGATCGCCGGCCGCCAGGCGTCTCCCCAGGAGGTCGCAACGGTGCGGCACAAGTTCGGCTTCGACAAGCCGGTCTACGCCCAGTACGCCAACACGATGAAGCTGATCTTCACGGGTCAGCTGATTGATTACAACGATCAGCTCAACGTGGTCTCGCAGTTTCGTCAGAAGTTCCCGGCGACACTCTCGCTGGTGATACCCGCGGGAATCATCTGGTTGCTGACCGCGATCCTGCTCGGCTCGGTCAGCGCGTTGAAAGCGGGGCGATTAGCCGACAGAGGGCTGACCGTGCTGGCGATCGTCGGCGTGTCGGTGCCGATCTTCTTGCTCGGGGAGCTGCTGCTGTACTTCCTCGCCTACAAGCTGACGCTCTTCCCCAACACGGGCTACACGTCGCTGACCACGGATCCAGTGCAGTGGGCCTACCACATGGTGCTGCCCTGGATATCGATCGCGGTCCTGTCGATCGGCTTTTACTCACGGGTGCTGCGCTCGAATCTGCTCGACATGGTCAACCAGGACTTTGTGCGAACGGCCAAGGCCAAGGGCCTCTCGCGTCGGCGCGTGTTCACCCACCATGTGCTGCGCAACTCGCTCATGCCGATCATCACCATGTTCGGGCTTGACTTCGCGACCCTGATCGGCGGAGGCGCGCTGGTCACCGAATTCCTCTTCAACATTCCTGGCATCGGCCAGTACGAGGCGCAGGCGATCACTCAGCTCGACGTGCCGCCGATCTTGGTGGGCGCGATGTTCACGGCTTTCTTCGTGGTCATGTTCGGCGCGCTGGTCGATGTGGTCTATGCCGTCCTAGATCCGCGGATCAGACTGAGCGGCTGATGGCCGAGCGCTTGCTCGAGGTCGAGAATTTGCAGGTGTCGTTTGCGACCGAAGACGGGATAGTGCGCGCGGTCGACGACGTCTCGTTCACGCTGGACCGCGGCGAGGTGCTGGCGATCGTGGGCGAATCGGGATCGGGCAAATCTGTTACATCGATGACGCTGATGGGGCTCACGCGGGGCCCGAATTCGCACTTTTCGGGTACCGCAAAGCTCAAAGGACAGGAGCTGACTACGGCATCCGAGGACGACCTGGAGAAGATCCGAGGGGCGGAGATCGCGATGATCTTCCAGGACCCGATCTCGTCGCTGAGCCCCGTGCACCGGATCGGCGATCAGATCGTCGAGCAGATCCGCGCGCACGACGACAAGATCTCCAAGGCCGACGCCTTGGATCGTGCGGTCGAGTTGATGGAACGGGTTGGTATTCCGCACGCGCGGGGGCGCGCGCGCGCCTACCCGCACGAGTTCTCGGGCGGGATGCGCCAGCGGGCGATGATCGCGATGTCGTTGTCGTTGTCGCCGAGTGTGTTGATCGCCGATGAGCCGACGACGGCGCTCGACGTCACCATCCAGGCCCAGATCTTGAGCGAGATCAAGGATCTCCGCGAGCACTCCGACAGCGCCATCATCTTCGTTACCCACGACCTGGGCGTGGTCGCCGACATCGCCGACCGCGTGATCGTGATGTACGCGGGGCGAGTGGTCGAACAGGGAACGCTGGATGAGATCTTTTATGACCCGCAGCACCCGTACACCTGGGGGCTGCTGGGTTCGGTCACGCGCATGGACCGCGACCCACCCAAGCGCTTGCCGTCAATTCCGGGGCTGCCTCCGTCGCTCGTCAAGGCGCCTACGGGCTGCCATTTTCGGCCGCGCTGCCCGCACGCGTTTGACAAATGCGCCGAGGTGCCGCCGCTTGAGGCGCGCGTGGCTGAGGCGCCCGATCATCTGGACCGCTGCTGGCTGTCGGTCGAGGACAAGCGTTCGAAGCGTGAGATCGAGGGTCGTATCGGGCTTGTCAAGGACACCGTGAAAGCGGACGTCGCGGCGTGAGCGCCGAGGGCGAGGACCGCACAGAGCGGGTCGAGGAGGACCGCGCGGTCGAGGAGGCGTTGCCCGAGGGGAGCGGGGCGGCCGGCGAGGGTTCGGAGGAGGACAAGCAGCGCGCGGCTGAGGAGCTGCGCAAGGCCGAGCAGGCGCTGACCGGCACGACGCAGCCGCTGATCGAGGCCGAGCACGTGCAGCTGTATTTCCCCGTCAAGAAAGGCATCCTGGTCGACCGCACGATCGGCTACGTGCATGCTGTCGACGATGTCTCGGTCGCGCTCAAGGAAGGCGAGACGCTAGGCATCGTGGGCGAGTCCGGGTGCGGCAAGAGCACGCTCGCGCGCTCGATGGTGCGGCTGCTCGAGCCCACCGCGGGCGTGCTTCGCTTCCGCGGGCGCGACATCACGCATCTGGGCCGCCGTCAGCTCGCGCCGGTCAGAAGCGAGGTTCAGCTGGTCTTCCAGGATCCGGTCTCTTCGCTCAATCCGCGCAAGCGAGTGGGGCAGATCGTGGGCACGCCGATGAAGCTGCACGCCAAGAGCAACGGGCGTGGCAGCATCGACAGCCGCGTGCGCGAGCTGCTCGCCCGCGTCGGCCTCAACCCCGAGCACGTCAACCGCTTTCCACACGAGTTTTCCGGCGGCCAGCGACAGCGGATCGGGATCGCGCGGGCGCTGGCCACCGACCCGCGCCTGATAGTGCTCGACGAGCCGGTGTCAGCGCTCGATGTCTCGATCCAGGCGCAGGTCATCAACCTGCTCGACGACCTCCAGGACGACTTCGGCCTGTCCTATGTCTTCATCGCCCACGACCTCTCGGTCGTGCGCCACGTGTCTGACCGGATCGCGGTCATGTATCTCGGCAAGATCGCCGAGTTCTCACCCGCCCAGGAGCTTTACACCAAGCCGATTCACCCATACACCGAGGCGTTGCTCGGGGCGATCCCGATTCCCGACCCCGAAGAAAACCGCGCCCGCAAGCGCCTGGTGGTCGGAGGCGAGCCTCCAAACCCGGTCAATCCGCCCAGCGGCTGTCGCTTTCACACCCGCTGCCCCCGCGCCACCGAGGTCTGCTCACGGGTCGAGCCGCCGCTGGCTTCCTACCCCAACGGCCACCTCGCCGCGTGCCACCACCCGATGAACGTCAACAGCGACGAGCTACAAGCCGTCGACCGCTCGCCGCTCTCGCCCCTGAGCGCCGGGGCGCTCTTGCCAAACGGCAAAGAAGCCCAAATGCCGCCCATCGAACCCGAACAGCCGACCGTAGGCCTGCGCGCGCGACTGAAGCGCATAACCCCCGTCTAACGACGGTGGAGGAGACGCTCGGGGTACTGCTCCTTCCTCGGCGACTCGAGCAATTCGAGCTCGAGGAACACGCCCGCTCGCTGCTGCAAATCCCGCGCGTGCTGGCGCTCGAGCCGGGACGCTTCCGCACTCCCCGAATCCTCCGCGACGCGGCACCTCTACGCCAGGCCAAGCGGCTGAAGCTACCCGGCCAGGTGCGCCTGGTCGTCCTCTACCACCCAATCCAATACCCGCTCGCGCGTGCGTTGCTCGGCCGCTACAGCGAGACGGAGCTGTGGTACTTCCGGCCGGCGTGGGAAGCGCTGGTAGAGCGCGACGGATACACGCGCGAGGAGTTGCTCGAACTCGACGGGCTCGCGACCGAACGCTCGGCGCGAATTCTGGCGGCAGGCCAGCAACTGGCCGACTCAAACGACGAGTTGCGCGGTCGCATGGTCGAGCTCGAGATCATCAGCTCGCGCCCGTTCGTGCCCGGCGGCCGGGTGATTCGGCGCTAAGGCCCCGCCGGACCAAACTAAGGCCACCGGCCCCTTAATCCGCTCCTTCCTCCCGATGTGTGACGCCAGGTCTCAGTTCACCCTGCATGTCAGTGAAGTGGTCCGACATCCAGAGGAGAACGACATGCATCCCGCACTCAGCTCAGCACTCGCTTCAGAGCAGACAACACAACTTCGGTTCCGCGCCCGTCGCGCAGCCGAGGCCGCCGAGGCCAAGCGCAACGGCGGGGATTCCAACCTACACAGGCTCAGGCGATACTTCAGCCATGGCCACGAGGTTGACGGCGAGCCGTTTCGTCGGACGGATCGGGGAACTAGCGGAGTTAGAACACGCGCTGCGTGACGCCGGTGCAGGACGACCCGCGGTCGTCCTGCTCGGCGGCGAGTCGGGCATCGGCAAGACCCGCCTCGTCTCCGAGTTCGCCCAGCGCGTGTCAGATCAAGACGCGCTGGTGTTGCGCGGCGAGGGCGTGGAGCAGCGCGAGGGCGAACTCCCCTACGCCCCGCTGCTGAGCGCACTGAGGCCGCTTGCGCGCAGCCGCCATCCCGCGCTATCTCAGCTGAGCCCGGCGAGCAGGCAAGAACTCTCGACGCTCCTCCCGGCATTGGCCGAGGACGCTCCGGCTCGCAGCAACGGACGCGACCCCGGCGACCAGCTGCGGCTATTCGAGGCCGTGCTCGAGCTGCTCGATGTGATCAGCGCCACCGAACCGGTCGCGTTGGTGCTTGAGGACATGCACTGGGCGGACCGATCAACCCGCGCGCTCACGGCTCACGTGGCACGCAATCTGCGCGCCGAGCGCGTTCTTCTGATGCTCACCTACCGCACTGACGAGCTGCACCGTCGTCACGCGCTGCGTCCCCTCTTGGCGGAGCTGCAGCGGCTCGAGTGCACGCGGCTGATCGACCTCGACCCGCTCGACCGCGACGAATTGCGTGAAATCCTGGAAGACATCCTCGGCGAGCGCCCCGACCAGCAACTCGTGGAGCGCGTGTTCGCGCGCAGCGAGGGCAACCCGCTCTACACCGAGGAGCTGCTCGCCGCAGGCCTGGACGGTCGCGGCGCAACCCCGCGCACGCTGAGAGACGCGTTTATGTTGCGCATCGAGCGCCTGCCAGAGGACGCGCAGCGGGTCGCGCGGGTGATCGCGATCGCGAGGCGGATGGACGAAGCGACCATCGCCGCGCTCACAAGTATGCAGCGCGAAGCGCTGCACGCCGCGCTGCGCGAGGCCGTCTCCGACCAGGTGCTGGTGACCGACCAGGAGGATCGCTTTGTCTTTCGCCACGCCCTGCTGGGCGAGACCCTGTACGACGATCTCCTGCCCGGAGAGCGCTCCGAGCTGCACCTCGCGCTCGCGCGAACGCTGGAGGGCCAGCCAGCCGAGAGCAACGACCGCGCCGCCGAGACCGCCGCGCGCGTCGCGTTTCACTACGCGGCCGCGGGCGACCAGCCGGCGGCACTCGCTGCCATGGTCCATGCGGCCCGCGCCGAGGAGCGCGTGCACGCCTACGGCGAAGCCGCTGACCTGGCCGAGCGCGCGCTCGAGCTCTGGCCGCGCGTCTCAGATCCAGCACAGCTGACCGGCCTCGAGCACGTTGAGCTGATCGCGCTCGCCGCCGGAGCGCACAGCCGCAGCGGCGACCTCGAGCGCAGCGAGGTGTTGCTGCGCGAGGGCCTTCGTGAACTCGACCCCGATGCCGAGCCGCGCCGCTACTCGGCCCTGCTCGGACGCCTGGCGCGTGCGCAGTGGGCGCTCAACCGCGGACAGGAAGGACTAGAGACCGCCGAGCAGGCGCTCGCGCTTTTGCCCCCGGACGATCGGACCCCGGAACGCACGCTGCTGCTTTCGTGGCTCGCGCGCACTCGCTTCCTACGTGGCCGCTTCCGCGAAGCGATCCAGGACGCCGACGAGGCGTTCGTGGCGGCGACCGAACTTGGGGACCGAGACGCCGAGATGGAGGTCCTCAACACGCTGGGGATGGTCAAGATTGCGCTGGGCCGCGTGGACGAGGGCGTCGCGCATCTACGCGACGCGATCGAGCTGGCGCGCACCGAGGGAGAGCTCGAGGATGTCGGCTTCGCGTACGCGAACCTCGCCGACTTGCTGGCCGTCGCGGGCCGGGTGGAGGAGGCGCTGGCCACGGCCCAGGAGGGGTTGGCCGCGATTCCGAGGCGCGTCCGCGACGCGCACGACTGGCTGATGCTGACCGTCTCCGAGCTCGCCTTCGAGACCGGCGATTGGCGCAGCGCCCGGACGCATCTCGACGCGATCCCCACCCGCCTGGACGGCCGCAAGCTGATCTTCCGCTTGCTGCGCGAGGCCGACCAGTCGCTCGGCGAAGGCGACGAGGATGCCGCCACGCGCTGCCTCAAAGAGGCCGAACCGCTGGTGGCGGCGTCGTCAGAGCCGCAGTGGATCGCGCTGTTCGGATCGCTGATGGCCGAGCTACGCCGGCGCCGGCACGAGCTCGACGACGCACGCCGGGCCGTCGCCAGCGGCCTTGACCGGATCGAGCTGTGCACCGACGACGTGATGCGAGTGGCGCGGGTGACTGCGGTGGGGATCGCGGTCGAAGCTGACCACGCACAGCTGGCCCGCGACCTGCGCGAGGAAGCAGATGAGCGCGACGCGCTGACCCGCGCGCGCATCCATATCGACCGGCTGCGCGCGGTGGCCGAGGAGGGCGGCCCCGTCGAGCAGGCGTGGCTGCACGTGGGTGCCGCCGAGTACGAGCGTGCGCGTGGCCGCGCCGATGCGGACAAGTGGCTCCGCAGCGCCGAGGAGTGGGATCGGCTTCACCGCCCATACCGAATCGCGATGGCCCGCTGGCGCGCGGCCGAGGCTGCGATCGAGTGCGAGGACCGCGACGCCGCCGCCAATGCGGTGGCACAAGCGCTGGCCGTCGCGCGCGAGCTCGGCGCCCGCTGGCTGGTCACGGAGCTGAACGCGCTCTCAGGTCGCGCTCGGCTGGATGTCAGCGAGCAGTCACGTGACGGTGAACGAGACGGCGCCGCGGGCGGTCCCGAGGAGGACGACGCATTCGGGCTGACCCCACGCGAGCGCCAGGTATTGGCACTGCTGGCCGGAGGCGCCACCAACCGCCAGATCGGGCGAGCGCTGTACATGGCCGAGAAGACCGCCAGCGTCCACGTGTCACGCATTCTCTCCAAGCTCGGCGTTCGCACGAGGACGCAGGCGGCGGCCGTCGCTCACCGCCAGCAGCTCGACTGAGAAACCAACCGCACCTCACCGGGTACCCAGCGGGTGATGGCCGAGGATCTCGCTTCGGTGCGCGCACAGGTCTACGTCGACCCGCGCCCCGCAGAGCACTTCCGGCGCGTTCACGACTACGCTCGCACCCACGAGCCCGGCGGGCTCTACAAGTTCGTCCGGGCCGTCTCGGCGCCTTACTGCCGCGCGGTGTACAAGCTCCGCCAAGTCGCAACTGTTCCGCGGACGCCCGGTCGAGTCGTTCCTCGCCCACATGGGCGCGTTCCCAGTGCGCCGCGGACAGCACGACGAAGAGGCCCTTGAGACGACGCGTACGCTGCTCGACCGCGGCGACGCGATCGTGATGTACCCAGAAGGCGGACGCTCGCGCAGCGGCGAGATCGGCACTCGGGCACGCCCGGGCATTGGGCGTCTCGCGCTCGAGGGAGGCATCCCGGTGGTGCCGATCGCCGTGCACGGCTCCGAACGCGCCCGCAACTGGCGGCGACTCGAGTTTCCTGCCGTGACGGTGCGATACGGCGGCCCGCTGCGCCCCGTCGCCGAGCCCGAGGCCTCGCCCCAGCGCCAGCAGGAGTTTGCCGACGAGGTGCTGGCGGCCGTCCGCGAGCTGCATCGCGAGATCGTTGGTTCAAGATGATTTTCGGGCGCGCGCATGCGCGCGCCCGCCGGCCGGAACATGTTCCGGCCGGGGCCGGCGCACATGTGCGCCGGCCGCCTCTACTAAAGGCAGCGTGCGCGGAGGCACCTGCCGGGAGAGCACGATGTAGCTCGTGCAGCGCCGGATCGCGGGCGTGGCGAGCAGCTTGTTGATCAGCTCCTGCAAATGCTCGGTGTCGCGCGCCACCACACGGCAGATCAGGTCGTGAGGACCTGACACGCCGTCGGCCTCGAGTACCTCGGGCATCCCGTCCATGACCTTGACGGCCTCTCCCAGGCGCCCCTGGGCGAGCTCGATGAGTACGAACGCGCTCACGCCGAAGCCAAGCGCGTGGGGATCGACCTCCGGCCCGTGGCCGGTGATCACGCCGCTTGACTCGAGCTTGGTCAGTCGCGCCTGCACCGTGCCACGTGCGACCCCCAGCTGGCGGGCGACCTCGAGCAGCCCGACACGCGGGTTGTTGCGCAACGCGGTGATCAGGCGCGAGTCGAGCTCATCGAAGCTACTAGGCAATCTGTATAGGATCGTAGCGGTCAGGGCCAGCTGGATGGGCAATTTGCCACCGCGCGCTGGTCAGAGTTGCAAGATCTAACCGAGGGTGGTACACGCTTCTAACAGGGTGTACGAGGAAGCACAGCTGTATTCGCCTGTGACCACCGACGAGAGCGGTGAGGTCACCGTACACCTTGCCCACGACCACCCGGGTGCCAACGACCCCGCCTATCGCGCCCGGCGCAGCGAGATCGCGGCCGCGGCGCTGGCTTGGAAGCCGGGCGATCCGTCCCCGGTGATCGAGTACACCGCCGACGAGCAACGGGTGTGGCGCACGGTGTGCCGCGAACTCGAGGCCAAGCACGAGCGCTACGCGGTGGTCGAATACCTGGATGCGAAGGCTCGAGTCGGGCTTCCGACCGATCACATCCCGGGCCTTGACGAGGTCTCGTCGCTGATCGAGCCGGTCAGCGGCTGGCGGTATCTCCCGGCAGCGGGGCTGGTGCCACTCGAACAGTTCTATGGCTCGCTCTCAGATCTGCGCTTTTTCTCGACGCAGTACGTGCGCCACCCGGCGGTGCCGCTGTACACGCCCGAGCCAGACATCATCCACGAGGTCATCGGCCATGGCCACCTGTTGGCGACGCCGACCTTTGGTGAGCTGCACCGGCTGGCGGGAGACGCCACGCGCCGGCTTACGGACATGGACAACATCCGTTTCCTCTCCAAGGTGTTCTGGTTCTCGCTCGAGTTTGGGACGGTGATCGAGGACGGCGAGCTGCGCGCCTACGGCGCAGGGATCTTGTCGAGCTACGGCGAGATCGAGGAGTTTCGAGGCATGGACCACCGGCCACTTGACCTGATCGAAATGGGAACAGCGGATTACGACATCACCGCCTACCAACCGGTGCTTTACCGGGCAGAGTCGATCCAGGAGGTAGTGGAAGTGGTCGGCGGCTTCTTCGAGCAGGCGAGCGACGCGCACATCGAGGAGCTGCGCTCACGCTCCAAGGCGGTTGCGCAATGACGGCACTCGCCCCGAATCGCACGTTGTCCAGCGACTACGAAGAAATCCGCAGGATCGAAGGCAAGCGCTCCGGTCTGGTGATGGCGATCGCCGTGCACCGCACCGTCGACGGCCACGCGCTCGGCGGCTGCAGGTTCGAACCGTATGACTCTTCCGATGCCGCGCTCGCCGACGTCAAGCGGCTCGCGCGCGCGATGACGTTCAAGGCCGCCGTCGCGGGCCTGAGACTCGGCGGAGGCAAGGGCGTGATCGCGGCCGAGCCCGACTCGCCCCCCGACGCTTACCACCGCCGGCTGGCGCTGCGCGACTTCGCCGAGCTGGTCGAGTCATTTGAGGGCCGCTACATCACTGCCCAGGACGCGGGCACCTCTGAGGACGACATTGGCTACATGGCCCGCTTCACCAACCATGTCGCTGGGCGCCCGAAGAAGGACGGGGGCTCCGGCGACCCCAGCCCGTACACCGCGCACGGCGTGGAGGTGGCGATTCGCGCCTCGCTGCGCGACCCGCTCGAGGGGCGTCACGTGATCGTGATCGGGCTGGGTCACGTCGGGTCGAAACTGGCTTCGAGGTTGCACGCCGCGGGCGCAAAGCTGACGGTTGCAGACATCGATCCGCGTAAGCGCGAGCTCGCCGAGCAGCTCGGCGCACGCTGGCTTGAGCCGCACCAGGCGCTGGTCGCCGAGGCCGACGTGCTGGCGCCCTGCGCGCTCGGCGGCATCCTCGACCGCGACACCGTGGGACGCGTGGGCGTCTCCGTCGTGGCGGGGGCGGCCAACAATCAGCTCGCCGGCGAAGAGACGGCCGACGCCCTGCGGGAGCGCGGAATCGTGTGGGCCCCAGACTTCGTCGTCAATGCGGGCGGGTTGATCGCGGTCGCTGACGAGCACCAACAAGGCTTTGAAGAGGCGCGGGTGGAGCGCGCGGTCGAGCGCATCGGCGCGACGCTCCAGGAGATCTACTCCCGCGCGGCAGCCGCAGGCACGAACACGTTGATCGCCGCCCAGGAACTGGCGGCCGAGCGCTATGGAGGATTAAGTGACGACAACCAGTGAAGAACTTCGCTCTGAGCAGGCCACCGACTTCATGCCGTTGCACGGCATCGACCACGTCGAGCTGTGGGTCGGCAACGCGGCCCAGTCGAGCTATTTCTTCCAGCATGCGTTCGGCTTCACCGAGGTCGCCTACGGCGGGCTCGAGACCGGGATTCGCGACCGCACCTCACACGTGCTCAAGCAGGGCGAGACCATCCTCGTGCTGACCGGCACCCTGCACTCGGACACGGAGATCGCCCGCCATCAGATGCACCATGGCGACGGCGTCAAGGTGATCGCCCTGGCCGTTCCCGACGTCGACCACGCCTATCGCGAGGCCGTCAAGCGCGGTGCGAAGGGCCTAGCCGAGCCGCACGACCTAAGCGACGACAACGGGACGGTGCGCCTCGCCGATGTCGCCACCTACGGCGACACAATCCACCGCTTCGTCGACCGCTCCGGCTACGAGGGCGCCTTCCTGCCCAGTTACAAGGCGGTCTCCCACAACGGCCGTCACCGTCAGGAGCTGGTCGGAGGTATCGACCACATCGTCGGCAACGTCGAGTTGGGCGCCATGGAGCAATGGGTCCACTACTACGAGGACGTCTTCGGCATGACCGAGATGATCCACTTCACCGACGAGGCGATCTCGACCGAGTACTCGGCGCTGATGTCCAAGGTCGTGACCAACGGCGACGGTCGCGTCAAGTTTCCGATCAACGAGCCCGCGGAGGGCAAGAAGAAGTCCCAGATCGACGAGTATCTCGAGTTCTACGAGGGCCCGGGAGCGCAGCACATCGCGCTCACCACGACCGACATCGTGCACACCGTGGCCGAGCTGCGCAAGCGTGGAATCCGGTTCCTGCAAACGCCCGAGACTTACTACGAGGAGGTGCCCGAGCGGGTCGGTGAGATCAACGAACAACTCGAGGACCTCCGCCGGCTCGGGATCCTCGTCGATCGCGACGATGAGGGGTATCTGCTCCAGATCTTCACTGCCCCGCTCGGCGACCGCCCGACGATCTTCTTCGAGATCATCGAGCGCCACGGTGCGCGCGGCTTCGGCGAGGGCAACTTCAAGGCGCTGTTCCAGGCGATCGAGCGCGAGCAGGACCTGCGCGGGAACCTGTAGGCAGGCTCCTAAGATCTAGTCATGCGCTACGCATCGCTCGGAGAGGTCCCTCCCAAGCGCCACTCACAGTTCCGCGACAACGGCCGCCTGCTGGTCGAGGAGGTCATGGGTTATGAGGGGTTCTCCGGCAACGAGTCGATTCTCTACCACACCGGCTCTCCATGCCGGATCTCGGAGATCGGACAACTGCGAGCGCTGGAGCGGACGGTTTGGTCGCCGGGCGCGCACGTGCACCGGCTGACGGATCTAGGCGGCGTTGAGCCCTCGGGCGATCCTGTCGCCGGCCGCCAGTTGCTGATGTTCAACAACGACCTCGAAGTGTCGGTGTGCAAGCCGGTGGCGGCGCTGGAGGGCTTTTACCGCAACGGCGAGGGCGACGAAGTGATTTACATCCACCGCGGCGGCGGGGTGCTTCGGACCGTGTTTGGCCGGGTGGCGTTTCGCGAGCGCGACTATGTGGTGATCCCCCGCGGCACGACCGTGACGTGGGAGCTCGCCGACGGCTCGGAGCAGTTCTGGCTCGTGTTTCACACACCGGGCGAGATCGAGACCCCCAACCGGTATCGCAATCGCTACGGGCAATTGCTCGAGCACGCGCCGTATTCACAGCGGGACTTCCGTCCACCGGCTGAAATTGAAACGTTCGATGAGGCGGGCGATTGGCGGCTGACCGTGCGCGTGCGCGAGGGTATGCAGGACTTTGTCTTGGACCGTCACCCATTCGACGTGGTCGGGTGGGACGGGTACGTGTGGCCGTACGCGTTCAACGCGATGGACTTCGAACCGCGCGCCGGGCGCTTCCATTTGCCGCCGCCCTCGCACCAGACCTTCCAGGGCCAGGGGTTCGTGCTGTGCACCTTCGCGCCGAGGCTGCTCGACTGGGACGAACAGGCGGTCCCACTGCCCTACCACCACTCGAACATTCAGTCCGAGGAGGTGATGTTCTACGCCGACGGTGACTATCGGGCCCGCAAGGGTGTCGAGGTCGGGTCCGTGACGCTGCACCCCTCGGGGCTGCCACACGGCCCGCAGCCGGGTGCAGTCGAGAAGGCGTTGGGAGCGAAGCGCACGGATGAGTTGGCGGTGATGTGGGACACTTTCCGCCCGCTTGCGCTGACGCCGCTGTGGCAGGCAAATGACAAGCCGGAGTATGCGTACTCCTGGAACCCGGATCGGGACGGAGAAGCCCCCGAACCTGCTGGAGCTTCCGGCGACGGGCGGGCCGCCTCAGATACCGGAACGGTTGTAACCGGCCCCTCGGCTTAGGCTTTCTCAGGCCGCCGAGAGAGTCTGAGGCTCAGCCGCCCTTGTAAAGCCCGCGCATGATGCGAGCCATCACGTGCGAGGTCTGCCCGAAGGCCGGGCAGCAGGTGGGGCCGGCCGGGGCGCTGATCCCGATCTCGAGGTGTGGGAAGCTCGAATAGCCGACGATGCCGCAGCCGACGTCGGCGATCGGCTGACCAGCCCTCACGTACTCACCAACCTTCACCAGCGCGGGCTTTGCGTGGCCGTAGTAGATGTAACGACCGGCGTAGCGTCCGTGGGCCACCTTTAGCACGGGCGCGTAGGGGCCGAAGCCATTGATGCCCTCCTGGACGATCTTGCCGTAGGCCACGGCCACCTCTACGGCGCTCTTGCCGCAGGCTCCATTGACGGTGCCGATATCGACACCCTGGTCGAGCGTCCACGTGCGAGGACCGGCGACGCGGCGCAGCGGCTTGATCGGGAACACCCAACTCGTAGGCAGCGTGGTTGAAACGGAGCTCAACGGCCCGAACGGATGCGCGGACGCCGAGCTCGCGCCTGTAAGGGCAAACGCGCTCGCGAGCGAGGCGGCAGTGATGAAGAGCAGTTTGCGCAAGCGGCGTCTGGAAGTTGAGTGGGTCCCATTTCGGCCTGCGGAGTTAGCTGACGGGCTAGCGCTAAGCGCGCTTCCAGTGGATCACCGCCGGATTCGCCCCAGATGTTGGGTTCCCCGCTCCCTGAAATGACTGCCAGGGATTCGGCCAGCAGTGAAAACACCTAACGGCCGAGAAAGTTTCGTCCGGCCGCGGCCTCGCGGAAGCTCATCCGCGCGCTTTGGCGAGCGCCAGCAGGGCTAGCAGCTCGTAGGCGACCGCCGCCGCGTGCAGGGCCGTGATCTGGCCCGGACCGTCAAACTGCGGAGATACTTCGACCACATCGAAGCCGGAGAAGGCGACACCTTTCAGCGCCCGCAAGAAGGCGAGCGCCTCGCGCGGTTGCAGCCCGGCGACCTCCGGCGTGCCCGTCCCGGGCGCAAACGCAGGGTCGAGCACGTCGATGTCGAACGACAGGTAGACCGGCCCTGCACCGATGCGCTCGCGCACGCGGCGGCCGTAGGCATCCGGTCCGAGCTCGAGCAGCTCGTCGCCACGGATCAGGTCAAAGCCGAGCTCGCGCGGGTATGCGAGATCCTCGGGCGCGTACAGCGGGCCGCGCATGCCCGCCAGTACGGAGCGCGCCGGATCGATGAGACCCTCCTCCACCGCCCGGCGGAAAGGCGTGCCGTGGAAGTAGCGCTCTCCGTAGTACTGATCCCAGGTATCGGCGTGGGCGTCAAGCAGCACGAGCGCGACGGGGCCGTGCACCGCGGCTTGCGCGCGCAGCTCTCCGAGCACGATCGAGTGGTCGCCCCCGAGCACGAGCGGAACGATCCCCGCCTGCAGCACCGGTCGGAGGTTTTCGTCGAGCTGTTCGACGGTCCGCAGCGCGTTGCCCGGTGTTATCGGCAGGTCGCCTCCATCCACCAGCGACAACGTCCCGAACACGTCGATGTCAAGCGGGGGGTGGTACGGCCGCAGCAGGGCCGAGGCCGACCGGACCGCCTCGGGCCCGAAGCGCGCCCCGGCGCGGAAGCTGGTCGCGGTGTCAAAGGGCACGCCGAGCACGGCAGCGTCGACATCGGGGGCGGGGACTGCAATGTGTGGAAGGCGCGCGAAGGTGCGCACGCCCGAGTACCGCGGCACGAGGCTGGCATCTGCGGGGGTGTAATGGGTCATATGTCGTTTAGGTCGGGAGGGCGGTGTCGTTTAGGTTTAGGTAGGGAGGGCGAGGCCCACTAGGTAGGTGGCGCCGCCGACGAGCACGCCGGCGAGAGTCATCTCGAATCCGGCCGCCCACCAGGTGCGCAGAGTCACCAGCGACTTCGCGGCGCCCACGAGAAAATGGGCAATCAGCGAGATCACGGCTGCGAGCACGATCGCGAGCGTGCCCGTGGTGAAGATGAACGGGATCACCGGGATGATCGCGCCGATACCGGTGGAGAGTCCGGCAGCGAAGGCGGCCTGGTTGGGGTCGCCGCGGTCTCCGACACCTCCGAGCTCCTCAGTGGCGAGCGCCTGGAGCATCGCGTCGGGCTGATGCGAGAGCTGTTCAGCCAGCTCATCCGCGGTGTGCGGATCGATGCCCTTCAGCTGGTAGAAGAGCGACAGCTCTTCCTTCTCTTCCTCCGGGTGTTCCGCGATCTCGCGTCGCTCCTGCTCCAGGTTAGCTTCCATCACCTCCGCCTCGGAGCGTTCGGCGAGAAAGGCGCCGGTGGCCATCGACAGCGCCGAGGCCAGCGCGCCCGCGACGCCTGCAGTGAGCACAAAGGTCGAGCCGCCGGTCGCGCCCGACACGCCGGCGACGATGCCGAATACGGCCGCCAGCCCGTCGTTGGCGCCGTAGATCGCGCCCGAGATCCATCCGCCGCCCGAGCGGTGCCAGCGTTCGCGCCCGAGGATGCGGTCGAGGCGGATCTGGGCTGCCGGTTTCTCGCCCGCGGCCGGCTCTGGCCCGCCACTGCGGATCTCCTCTACGGCCCTGGAATGCGAGCGCTCCTCACGCCGGATCTCGTGCAGCAGGCGGTCTGTCGCGGCATCGCCGGTCGGGCGGCGATAGAGGTCTGACACCTCGTCGTCCTCGGCGGCTTCGCGCGCCGCCAGCAGGCGATCGACGGGAGCGACGCGAGCCTGTAGGCGCAGCCACAGCGGCACCTTGACAGTCGCCGGATCAGGAATCGGAATCTGAAGCTCACTCATGCGCTCTTCGAGCCGGCGCCGGTGGCCGCTCTCGGCCTCGGCCATGCGCCGCAGAATGGAGGCGTCGCGCTCGCCCATCCGCTTCGCGATCAGCTCGTACACCGCTCCCGCGAGGATTTCTCCTTGCCATGCCTGGAGCAGGCGCTGGCGGACCTCGTCTGGGGCGCTGGTCGTGGTAGCGGTGCGGCTCATGCAGTCGCGTGCGCGATTCCCCGCACGTGCGGATTGGTGATCTCCCACGCCGGCCTCAAAGTCAACGTCTCGAGTTTCGTTAGCCGAAACCCGGCTTCGTCGATGAGCTGCGCGGTGGGCCGTGCGCAATGACAGCCGCCCCCCACAAACGGCCATAGACCGGAGCTGTCGAGCAAGCGCTGGACCCTCGCCTTAGTTTTGCGCTCCGAGCGCACATGCTCGAAAAATCGCAACTCGCCCCCTGGTTTCAGAACCCGGCGAAGCTCC
This sequence comes from uncultured Solirubrobacterales bacterium, assembly GCA_963767295.1. Taxonomy (GTDB): domain Bacteria; phylum Actinomycetota; class Thermoleophilia; order Solirubrobacterales; family Solirubrobacteraceae; genus Palsa-465. Next base: position 1,214,185 of record CAVYDI010000003.1, on the reverse strand, counting down.
GCCAGCGCGGCGCGGGGGTCCGGGACGGTGCACAAGACCAGGGAGGCGACCGCGGCGTCGAAGCTGTCAGACTCAAACGGCAGCGGCGCGGCGACCCCAGCTTGGACGCGGACGCCCACGGGCGCCCTTTGGGCAGCGAGCTTCGCCTTGGCGCGCAGAAACGGCTCGGGCTCGAGAGCCACCAGCTCCTGCACGGCAGGCGGGTAGCGCGAGAAGTTGATCCCGTTTCCGGCTCCCACCTCCAGCACCCTCCCCATAAGCCCGCTGAGGACCCAGTCACGGTGCTCGCCCACCTGCGGCTCCATCCGACGGCTGAGGCGGTCGAAGAACCGCGCAAAGACCGGATGGTGAACCTGGTCCGCTTGGGCCTCCTGCGCGGTGGTCGTCATGCGACCTGGATCGTGACAGGATCCGGGCGCGATGGACTCCCCCGAACACCTCTCGCTGCTGGGGCAGCCGGTTCGATATGGGACAGGAGTAGAGGATCTCGGCGGCGGGCTGTTTGCGTGGCTGCAGCCCAATGGGGGGCTGGGCGAATCCAACGCGGGCCTCGTCGTGGGCGACGGCGAGTCGCTGTTGGTCGACACGCTGTGGGACCTGCGCCTCACGCGCCGGATGCTCGATGGCTTTGCGCAGCACACTAAGCGTGCGCCCATCACGCGGCTGGTCAACACGCACGGCGATGGCGATCACTGCTGGGGCAACCAACTGCTGCGAGGGAAGGAGATCATCGCGACCCGTGCTGCTGCGGCGGACATGTCAGGCGAAGATCCAGCCCGCCTCAAACTGCTCAGCAAGGCCAGCGGCGCGCTCGCGGGCCTCGACGGGCGGCGCGTACCGCCTGTGGCCGCGCGGGTAGGGAGGAACCTGAGCCAGCTATCCGGGGCAAGCAAGGTCGCCGGGCTTGGCTCATTCGCTCGCCTGCTGTCTGCGTATGACTTCGACGGCATCGAGCTGACGCCGCCCACGCTGACGTTTCAGGGCAACCACTCGTTGCTGGTCGGACGGCGCGAGGTCGAGTTGCTCGAGGTGGGACCGGCGCACACGCCCGGCGATCTGGTCGTCCATGTTCCGGACCAGCGCATCGTGTTCTCCGGCGATCTCGTGTTCGTCGGCGTTACGCCGATCATGTGGGTCGGGCCGGTCGAGAACTGGATCGCGGGGCTTGCGCGGATTGTGGAACTGGCACCTCGGGCGGTTGTTCCCGGCCACGGGCCGACGACCGATCTGACCGGCGTGCAATCGATGAGCGCGTACTGGGAGTTCGTCGCTGGCGCCGTGCGCGAGCGGCTCGCATCGGGCGCTGACGCCTACACCGCCGCGCGCGAGATCGTGCGCTCCGGCGAATTTGCGCGGCAGCCCTTCTCGTCCTGGGACGCGCCAGAGCGGCTCCTGATCAATGCGGCGATGATCGAGCGCAGCGATCGTGGTGAACGGGGACGCGTGTCAGAGCAGGCGCGCGTGCGCCTGCTCGCGAACATGGGCGAGCTGGGGGCGGAGCTGCGCTAGATCGGTTCGCGCGCGCTCACGGTTGAGCGTGATCGATGCGGTCGATCGTGCTCAGGTGCGGGCGCCCTGCGCCGCCGCGGCGATCGCCTGCGCGGTCGTGCACACGGCCTCACGCGCGTCGGCAGGCTCAAGCACGACCGCGTCTCCCGCTTCCTTGAGGACCTCGCGCACGAGCCAATCGATGCCGGCAAAAGCGAACTCGACCACCACCGAGCCGTCATCGAGCTCTTGGCGCACCGGCCGTTCCTCGCGCACCCAGCGCGACCGGTCGGGAGAGATCCACACTCGGGCGCGACGCGAGGCAGGGACCTCTCCGGTGCGCGGCCAGCCGGCGACGTCGGCAATGGGGTCGACTTCCGGCCGTGGTTCGAAGTGGCGGCCCGCGGGGCTGGCCGCCTTGATGCGGTCAAGCCGGAAGTGACGCACATCGTCGCGGCCGGTGTCATAGCTGGTCACATACCAACCCTCCCGGCCGTTGATCATCGCGTACGGTTCGATCTCGCGCGTCGAGAACTCGTCCTCGTTCTCCTTGTAGTACTCGATCGACAACAGCTCGTGCTCGGCGATCGCGCGCGAGAGCTGATGCGAGAGCTCGGCGTCGTCGCCCGCCGGCGGGGCCACCTGCAGGCCCTCGCGCGCGGGATCCTCGCCCAGTGCGGCCACCACCTTCTCGCGCACGGACGCCAACGAGCCCTCGGGTATGTGATCGCCGATCAAATCGATGGCCGCGATCAGTGCCTTCGCTTCCACGGGCAGCAGGCGCGCCGGCCGGGCAAACGAGTCGCCGTAGGGCTCCGGATCAACTTCGATCATTCCTTCGTCGTCGATCTCCGCGTACAAGACGTACGTGCCGGCACCGAAGTTGACCATGTTCAGGACCGAGATGTCCTCGCGCAGCTCCGGTTCGGTGACGCCGGTTGCCCGACACACCTCTCGCTCTGAGAGCTTGCGACCGGCGCGGCCCGCTTCGATCAGGATCGCGGCAAGAGTGACCAGCCGGGCGAACCGCTCCGGGCGAATCGCGGCGTCGGGCTGATGGCCGTTCTCGGTCTCGGCGTGAGCGTCCGCAGAAGGGGGAGCGTGTGTCGGCCCCTGGCCGTCGACTCGAGCCGGATCCCCCGAGACGCTCTCAAACGACGCCAAGTCCGGGGTCCCGGCGTGGCGCTCGATGATCACGGCTACGCGTTCGGCGAGGTCTGCCTCGAGATCAGGCGGTCCGATGATGCGTGCGTTTTCTCCAAGCCCCAAGACCCAAGCGATCAGCTGGCGAGAGTTGGCGTATTGGGTGACAAAAACCTTGCCCCGCCCAGAGTCGTGCATCGCGCCGTAGCGTCCAAAGTGGCGGTCGATCTGCCACGCAATACGGTCGGCGATCCACACCTCGGCGGTCCCGGCCGGATCGCCGAACTGCCACTTGATTCGGTCAGCGTACGCGCGCGGGTCGAAATCACGCGGGCGCTGAAAGTCATGCTCGGCCTTGGTCGCGTAGGACACCTTTCCCTGCATGCGCGAGAGCCGGAAGACGCGGATCGCGTCGCGCTCGTGCGAGCGACCCACGAGATAAAACTGACCGCCCTGGTAGATGAGCTGGTAAGGGTCGACCCGGCGCGTACCAAAATCGTCCCGTTCGATCGTGTAGTAGTCGAACACGATCGTCTTGCGCCGGAAGATGGCCGTCTCGATCTTCGTCAGCCGCTGGGAGATGTCGTGCCCCCCCGGAGCACCCGTGATCCCCAAAGCGACGGTGTGCTGCTCGGGCGCCGTCAACGGACTGGGATGGCCCCATGCGATTTGCTGCAACGCAAGCCGCAGCGGTTCGGCGTAAGCGAACTCGCCGTCCAGTAGCTGCAGCGCCGTCTGGAGGGCGGCCAGCTCCCTGTCGGTGAACGCGATCGGCGGAAGGTGGAAGTTCTCCGACGGCAAGGAGTATGTCTCCTGCTCAACGAGGCCGTCCACCGGCTTCTCGACCGCGAGCAAGATGCCGAGCGCCTCGAGCTCGGAGCGGTCGGCGTAGAAGCGGCGGGCAAAAGCGTCCTCGTTCATCACGCTGTAGCCCTCGACGTCGGTCCGGATCTCAGCCGCTGTCACCGGCCGCCGTTCGGCCATCAGGAACGAGATCAGCGACAGCTGACGGATGAGCTTCTCGGTGTCCTTGGCCATCGTCGCAACTGTAGTCGGGCGGCCTCCCACGGCCTGAGGAGGCAGACGCTGCTCGCGCGGTATTTGCACACATTTGACATGCCGACGCGGCCGGGCGAGATAGTTGCGATCACGCTTGGTCGCAGGCGACAGTCAGGATGGGCGGGCCCCCGACCGTTAGCTAAGCCGCGCGGCCGGCGCTAGTTAGAGCCGGACGGAGTCGCTCATACCGGCCGGGGGTTGGGATCCGGCGGCAGCGGATTCGGATCTGGCGTCGGCGTGGGAGGGACGGGGTCGGGCGGCGCGGGACCCGGCGGCCTCGGGTCGGGGATCCCAGGCCCGCCCGGGGCGGGCGATGGCCCAGGAGTTGGCGGGTTTACGAGGGTCGGGCTATCGCCCTGCGTCACTGGCTCAACCATCGGCCCGATCGGTCATGGTCTCGATCCCTTCCTGCCGAGCGCAGTGAGCGCAGCAGAACATGCGGCCGTTGGCTTCCTCTCCGTGGCCGATGACGGCGCATCCACAGTGAGCACACCGAGGCGCGAGTTGGTGGATCGCGCATTCAAAGGAGTCGAAAACGTGCTGCTCACCGGAGACCGTGATCTCGATCGGCTTGTCGTAGTCGTTTCCACATACTTCGCAAACGGCCATTCGACGATCTCCTTGCTCGCTTGTCGGTTCACTACCCGGTAGGGCGAGCCGATAACCGGCGCGCTGCGCTCCTGGTGGACGGGCCTCGAGGCGCTATGCCGCTTCGCGTTCGGCCGGGGGCCGAACGGCAAAAAATGCGCCGCCGCCGAGTGCCTTGTCGTATGCCGACCACTGCTCGCCGGCAGGCAGCTGTCGCTCCAAACGGTCGAAGCTGCCGAGACGCCCGCCGAGGTTGTCGACCATGTGTACGAGCGTGGCCTCACGCGTGCAGGGCACCACGGGGCTTCCGTGTTCCAGGGTGCCGTGATGGCTCAGGATGATGTGGAGCAGGGCCTGCGCCAGCTCTGCCGGGAAGCCTTCGATCCGCTCGATCGCACGCCGCACGCGGTAGTAGCCAAGCGAGATCTCGCCTTGCAGGCGGCCGGCATCGGAGAGGGAGATCGCACCGCGATCGAGCTCGTAGACATCGAGCTTGCCGACATCGTGTAACAGTGCGCTGGTGACGGCGAGGTCGCGGTCGATGCCCGGGAAGATCGCCGAGAGCGCGCTTACCGCCTGGGCGACTGTGAGCGAATGCTCGAGCAGGCCATGGCGGTAGGCCTGGTGGTAGACCTTCGCCGCGGGCGCGTCTCGGTAGCGCTTCCACAGCGGGGAATCCTCACCCAGCACGAGCCGCAGGAGCTGTCGCAGATGGACGTTCTGCACAGTCCGCAACAGATCGCGCAGGTCCGCCTCCATCTGGTCAGTGGCGCGCGACGGGCCATCGAGCAGGCCGTCGCGCACATACTCGTGGTCCTCCGCCCGACGCACCTGGATGATCGTGAGCTGTGGCCCGTACCGGGGGTGGACCGAGAAGCGGCCCATGACGTGGACGACATCACCCGGCACGCAGCACTCGCGAACGGCGTCGACCTCCTCCCACACCACCGCGGTGACGCTGCCGGTGCGGTCGCCGAGCACAACTCGCAGATAATCGGAACCGTCCCGCCGCTGCCGGATTTCGATCTCGCGCACGAGCAGCGCTTGTGCGACGTCGCAACCGTCTGTGAAATGCCGGACCTCCATCGCGAGCGAAGATAGAGTGGGGCGCGGACAGCAGCGACCGCGATTTCATCGAATGATGCAATGACAGCAACCAGTGGGGCAAGCGTGATCGTGACGGGCGGCAGCGGTGGGCTGGGCTCGGCCGTCGTCGATTTGCTGCTCGCCCGCGGCTGGCACGTGGTCGTGCCATGGATCGTCGAAAAGGAGCTCGAGCGGCTGCCAAGTCGTGCCGGGCTTGAGCTGATCGAGGCGGACCTATTCGAGCGCGAAGCGGCCGAGCGCGTGGTCGTGGCGGCCGGGGGCGATGGACCGCCCTTGCGCGGACTCGTCAACCTCGTGGGCGGCTTCGCGGTTGGCGGCCGCGTGCACGAAACCCCGGTCGAGGAGTTTGAAGCTCAATTCCGCCTCAACCTGCGCCCGGCCTATCTGCTCACACAGGCCGCCGTCCCTCGGATGCTCGAAGGCGATGGCGGCTCCATCGTTTGCGTCGGCTCGCGCGCGGCTCTCCAACCCTTCCGGGGAGCTGCCGGATACATCTCTTCGAAGGCCGCGGTGACGGCCTTCGCCCAGGCCGTCTCGGCCGAATACCTCAACGACGGCATCCGGTGCAACGCGATCCTGCCGAGCGTGATCGACACGCCTGCGAATCGCGCCTCAATGCCCAACGCCGATCACGAGCGCTGGGTCAAGCCAGCCGAGATCGCAGAGGTGATCGCGTACCTGCTGTCAAGCGCTTCGACGCCGATCAGCGGCGCGGCGATCCCGGTCTACGGCCGGGCGTGAACGCCCGCTCGGCGCTGGCCGAGCTTTTAGAGACCCGGCGGGTGGCGTACCGAGAATGAGGCCAGGTCGGGCTCGTTCGCGGAACGATTCGACCACCGCGTGCCGGACTGTGCCAGGGCCACGGTGTCGAACCGCAACCCGGCGACGTACATGAAGGTGTGGCCCTGGTTGGCGAAGATCGTGATCCACTTGCCGGGGCCAGCCTGACCCCAGTTCATGAGCTGGCCCGACGTCACAGTCGTGTGCAGCAGGCCCGCTGCGGCCAATACGAAGCTGAGCGAGCCGGAACAGTCGTACGCAGTGTCTTCGTAGGTACCGTGGCCACCGCCGAAGCGGTATGGGAGGTGGGCGATCTCGTTGCCCGCGTTGACGATCGCCTGCACCGGAGCCGGCGCTGTGACGGGTGCTAGCGCGAGACCATCCGGGGTCATGGTGGCCCGGCTGAGGCTGGCCGACAGCCCGCTCGACGCCAGCTGGGAGCGGACCTGAGACAGTGATGTCGGCTGCTGGAGACCGCCGGTCGGTCGGGCCGCGCTCAGGGTCGGACTCGACGGCGTCTTGACATGTGTTGAAGAGGCGGGACCCCCGGCAACGGGTTGGACCGCGTGAGGGTGAATCGCCGGGCCCGAGGTCTTGCTCACGCGCTTGATCGCGGGCCGCTGCGCGGTGGTCGCGCCCTGTTGCCCGCACGCCGCCAGCGCACCGGCTGATAGGGCCACCACAAATACACTGGCGCGTCCCGCTCGCATGCGAGAAGTATCTTCGGTTTACGAGCTTCGCGCGTCGGTACGGGCATCCACGCTGCGGTGGGATGGAGCACGAATTCGCCCGGTCCGCCGCCGTTCACCTTCGCTTTAGTGTTCGCCAAGATGCGGACTTCGGCCACGACGAAGGCGAAGGACCTTGCCGAATTAGAGCGCGCGGTAGTCAACTGCCGGCGCTGCCCCCGCCTGGTCGCCTGGAGAGAAGAAGCGGCGCGCGTGAAGCGCGCGGCTTACGCTTCTGAGACCTATTGGGGTCGCCCTTTGCCGGGTTTCGGAGACCCTGGCGCTCGAGTGCTGGTGCTTGGGCTCGCGCCGGCCGCCCACGGCGGCAACCGGACGGGGCGGATCTTTACCGGCGATCGTTCGGGAGATTGGCTATTCGCTTCCTTGTGGCGAACGGGATTCGCAAACCAGCCCCGCTCGGTGTCGCTCGATGATGGGCTCGCGCTCAAGGGATGCTTCGTCACGGCGGCCGTCCGCTGCGCGCCGCCGGCTAACCGGCCCGCTCCGTCCGAACGCGACAACTGCCTTCCTTACCTGACGCGAGAACTCGAGTTGCTCGCCGGCTTGCGGGCAATCGTGTGCCTTGGTGGCTTTGCATGGGACGTCGCCTTACGCGCGCTGAAGCGACGCGGCGTCACAGCGCCTCGGCCGCTGCCCCGTTTTGCGCACGGCGCGACGGTGAAGTTGGGGCCGTACGTGCTGCTGGGGTCATACCACCCCAGCCAGCAGAACACCTTTACCGGACGACTGACCGAATCGATGCTGGACGAGGTGTTCGAGCGTGCTCGCATCGTGGCCGCCAGCCCCGTTTCGAGCGACCAGAGTGAGGGCGGAATTCCGGGTTAGCGGCCCGAAATCCGGCGCTACGCTGGCTTAGGTGCCGCCCGTGACAACCAGTGCTCAGCAAGATCCGCTTGCGTGGTTTAGCGCGGGCACCCGCGAGTGGTTCTCGCGAGCGTTCGCCGAGCCGACGCCCGCCCAAGTGCGAGCCTGGCCCGCGATCGCGTCCGGAGAGCACGTCCTCATCTCGGCGCCGACAGGATCGGGAAAGACCCTTGCCGCGTTCCTGTGGGGAATCGATCGGCTACTCGCCGAGCCGGCGTCAGAAACCGCAGCTACGAGCCTCGTCTACGTCTCGCCGCTAAAGGCGCTCTCCTACGACATCGAGCGCAACCTGCGCGCGCCACTGAAGGGGATCGGCGCCGACATCCAGGTTGCTGTGCGTACTGGCGACACGCCGCAGCGCGAGCGCCAAGCGATGCTCCGCCACCCGCCTGACATCCTCATCACCACCCCCGAATCGCTTTATCTGATGCTGACCGGCCGCGCGCAGGCACTGTTCGCCGGCGCGCGCTGGTGCATCGTGGACGAGGTCCATGCCGTCGCCGCCAACAAGCGCGGTGCCCACCTCGCGCTGAGCCTCGAGCGGCTGACCCGCGCCGCTGGACATGACGTGCAGCGCATCGGTCTGTCCGCGACGCAGCGGCCGCTGGCGGAAGTGGGGCGCTTCCTGGTCGGCACAAAACGGCGGTGCAGAGTGGTCGACACCCAACTTCGAAAACCGCTGGACCTCCAGATCCGCGTGCCGGTCGAGTCGATGACAGAGCCGGGGTCACAAGCCCCCGGAGTCTCCGCCGCCGAGCCCGTCACGCTTTCGAGCGGAGGCGAGAGCACGGGCCAATCGATCTGGCCCGCGATGTATCCGGAGCTACTTGCGCTGATCCGTGCTCACCGCTCGACGATCGTGTTCGTCAACGCGCGTCGCGCGGCCGAGCGCCTGGCTCTGCGGCTGAATGAGCTCGCGGGCAGCGCGGACGAAGCCGCCGGTCGTCCGGTCAAGGAGATTGCCCGCGCCCACCACGGCTCGCTCGCGCGCGAGGAGCGCACCGCCGTTGAGGAGTTGCTCAAAGCGGGCGATCTGCCGTGCCTGGTCGCGACCTCGAGCCTCGAGCTCGGTATCGACATGGGCGCCGTCGATCTCGTGATCCAGGTCGAGTCCCCCAAATCGGTCACGCGCGGTTTGCAGAGGATCGGCCGGTCCGGCCACTCCGTTCTGAAGACGAGCCGCGGCCGGATCTTTCCCAAGTTCCGCGCCGATCTGCTCGAGTGCGCCGTGGTCGCAAAGCTGATGCGCGATGGCCGAATCGAGCAGACCGTCGTCCCACGCAACCCGCTCGACGTGCTCGCGCAGCAGATCGTGGCCATCGCAGCCGCCGCCCCCGAAGATCGGCCGGTCGCCGTCGACGACCTGTACGAGCTCGTGACCAGCTCCTACAGCTACGCGGACCTTTCGCGCGCCCAGTTGGAGAACGTGCTCGACATGCTCGACGGCCGCTACCCGTCCGCGGAATTCGCGGAGCTGCGACCGCGGATCGTATGGGACCGCGTGCGCGGCAAGATCCGCGCGCGGGCGGGCGCGCGGCAGCTTGCGGTCACCAACGCCGGCACGATTCCCGATCGGGGGCTATATGCGGTCACGCTGCCGGACGGGCGCCGGGTGGGCGAGCTCGACGAGGAGATGGTCTATGAGTCGCGCCCCGGGCAGACTTTCTTGCTCGGCGCCGCGACCTGGCGAATCGAGCAGATCACCCGTGATCGCGTCATCGTGACTCCCGCCCCGGGGCTGCCAGCGGCTGTGCCGTTTTGGAAGGGGGACGGCGTGGGACGCCCGATGGAGCTCGGCGAAGCGATCGGAAGCTTCGCCCGCTGGGCCGTCGACCGTCCCCCCGAGACGCTGGAGCGCGAGTATGCGCTCGACTCGCGGGCGGCACGAAACCTTCTGCAGTTCCTCAACGAGCAGCAAGCCGCGACCCGAGTAGTGCCGTCCGATCGCACCATCGTGGTGGAGCGCTTCCGCGACGAGATCGGCGATTTCAGGCTGTGCGTGCTGTCGCCATTCGGCGGCCGCGTACACGCAGCCTGGGCGCTCGCCTTGAGCGCCCGCATCCGCGATGAGCTGGGACTCGAATGTGACGCCATCCATTCAGACGACGGGATCATCGTGCACCTGCCCGATGCAGAAGAGCCTCCTGACCCAGCGCTCGCCCTGCTGGACCCTGGTGAAGTCGAGGATCGGGTGGTGGCCGAGCTCGGCTCGAGCGCGCTGTTCGGGGCGCGCTTTCGCGAGAACGCCGCACGGGCGCTCTTGATCCCGCGCGCGCGCCCGGGCAAGCGGACACCGCTATGGCAGCAGCGTTTGAAGGCACAGTCGCTGCTCGAGGTGGCGCGCAAGTTTGCCGACTTTCCGATCGTGCTTGAGACATATCGCGAGTGTCTGCGCGACGTGCTGGATGTGCCCGGACTGGTGGAAGTGCTCAGCCGGCTTCAGCGCGGCCAGATTTCACTGGTCGAGGTCGAGACGGAGACGGCGTCGCCATTCGCGTCAAGCCTGCTGTTCGACTACGTCGCCACGTACATGTACGAGGGCGACGCACCCAACGCCGAACGGCGAGCCGCGGCGCTTTCATTGGACCGCGAGTTGTTGCGAGAGCTGCTCGGGCAGGAAGAGCTGCGCGACCTGATCGATCCCGGCGCCCTTGTTCAGGTCGAGCAGCAACTCCAGCATCTCACCGAAGCTGCGCGCGCCACAGGCCGTGACCGCCTCCACGACATTCTTCGCCGGCTCGGCGACCTGAGCGACCAAGAGGTCGTGGCGCGCGTCCTACCGGGGCTAGACAGCGCGCGCATGCTCCGCGAGCTCGAGGCCGAGCGCCGGGCGGTACGGCTCACGATCGCCGGGGAAGAGCGCTATATCGACGCGGCCGACGCGGGCCTCTACCGCGACTCGCTTGGGACGGCGCTTCCAGGTGGGCTTCCCACGGCTTCCGTGGCCGAGGTGGAGGACGCGGACAGCCAGTTGGTTCGCCGCTACGCCGCCACCCACGGCCCGTTCACCTCCGGCGAGCTCAAACGGCGCTACGGGGCCGACTTCTCGTCCCCCCTACGCGGACTCGAGCGCGACGGCGACCTTGTCCGCGGCGAGCTGCGGCCAGGAGGCAGCGAGCGTGAATGGTGCGACCCCAACGTGCTTCGCCGCCTGCGTCGAGCCTCGCTGGCGGTTCTGCGAAAGGAGATCGAGCCGGCAGAAGACCGTCAGCTGGCGCGGTTTCTGCCCCGATGGCAGGGCGTCGTGCGACCGGGCACAAAAGCGCCCACGGCTGGGCCCGACCGCCTGCGAGAAGTGCTCGCGCCGCTGCAGGGGCTGGCGCTACCCGCGGCGATTTGGGAACGCGACATCCTGCCCCGGCGCCTCGGCGCGTATTCGCCAGCGTGGATCGACGAGCTGTGCGCGAGCGGAGAGCTGGTGTGGATCGGAGCTGGCGCCAGCGGGCGGAGCTCTGGGCGAGTCGCCCTTTACTTCCGCGAAGACGTGGGCCTGCTAGGACCTCCTGCGATCGCGATTCGCGCCCCAACGCCAACAGGACCGACGTATGACGCCATTCGCCAGCGCCTGTCTGGAGGCGCTTGCTTTTTCAGCGATCTGATCGCTGACGTCTGCCTGAAAGCGCAAGAGGTTCAAGAGACGCTATGGAGCCTCGTCTGGTCGGGAGAGGTGACGAATGACGCTTTCGCGCCGTTGCGGGCGCCTCGGCTCACACTGGCTGACGCACCCTCAACGCCGAGCGCGCGCCCGCGCCGACGCACGGGTGCGGGAAGATTCTCGGGCCGGCACCGCGCCGGGACCTCGCCGTTGCTCCAGGGCCGGTGGTCGCTGACGGCGTCGCTGTTCGCCGAGACGCGTGATCCTTCGGCGCATCACCGCGCGCTCGCCGAGGTCCTGCTCGAGCGCTACGGAATTCTCACGCGCGAGCACGTCAGGGCGGAGAGGATCATCGGCGGCTTTAGCGCCGTCTACCCAGAGCTTTCTCAAATGGAAGTCCTGGGCCTGGCAAGGCGCGGCTACTTCGTGGAGGGCCTGGGTGGCGCTCAATTCGCGGTACCGGGTGCCGTAGAACGGCTGCGCGAGCTTGATGCTGAGGACCAGACGCCGGTGGTGCTCTCGGCTGTCGACCCCGCCCAGCCCTACGGCGCGCTGCTGCCCTGGCCGCAGACGGTTTCCGATACGGAACCGCCGGCGGACGATCGGTCGGGCCGCCGGCCGACCCGCGTCGCGGGTGCCTACGTAGTGCTCAGCGGCGGCGATCCGGTGCTGTTCGTCGAGCGCGGCGGTCGTGCCTTACAAACGCTCGTCGGCGGCGCAGACCCACGCCTGGAGCGCGGAGTCGCCGCACTGGTCGAGGAGGTGCGGGCCGGACGCATCAAGCGGCTCGCGTGTGAGGAGGTCGACGGCGCCTCCGCGCTGACCAGCCCGCTTGCGCCGCTGTTGGTCGCGCTTGGCTTCCGTGAGGGGCCGAGGCGGCTGATCGTGAGTGCCTGACCACTGCGCCGCCGTGCGCGCAATACTCAAGAAAGCGATGCGACGCTTGAAAGAGCATCAGCGACCGCCAGACGGAGTCGCGCCGCTGCGTCGAGTGGGTCATAAAGGCGCGGATCTGATCGCGCCGGGGAATACCTACGCCAGCTTCGACGCCGCTTTGAGGGCGGGCGTCGACATGATCGAGTTCGACGTCTTACTCGAACGCGAGGGGAGCCGGCTGCTGTTGGCCCACGACTACGAAGACGCGGCCGACCGCGAGCCGCTGACGCTCGAAGAGGGCCTCGCATACCTCGCTTCCGATGCCTTCGCGGGAATCGAGCTCGACGTCGACCTGAAGCTGCCCGGCTACGAGCTGCGAGTGATTGAGGCACTGCGCGACCACGGGATGCTCGCACGGGCGCTGATTTCGAGCCAGTACGGCTCGAGCCTCGCGGCGCTGCGGGCGGAAGAGCCCCGCGTACGACTCGGCTGGTCGGTGCCCCGGGTGCGTCAGGATCCTTTTCAGTCTCGCGCGCTAACCCTTCCCGCCCACGTTCTGGCCCGGGTCGCGCGCAGCGGCCTGCCCGGTCGCGCTGCAGCCGCTGTGCGGGCCGGTCGTTGCGACGCGGTCATGGTCCATTGGCGGCTGGTGAGCCAGGAACTGATCGCGGCCGTCACCGAAGCGGGCGGCGAGGTCTACGTGTGGACAGTCGATGACCTCCCGCGGCTGCGCCAGCTCGAGACGATGGGGGTTACCGGCGTGATCACCAACGACCCGAGACTGTTCACGAAACTCGCGGCATAAGCCATGTGACGACTTCGGCGCTCCGTCGTAGTGTGGGCAGGATGGCGGGCATCGCCGAGCCGCGGATCGATCAGCCAAGCGCGCCCTCGTCGTGGGAGCGATTTGAGGACCTGTATCGCTCGAGCCGTGACGACGTTTACGCATACGTGGCCACGCTGCTGCGCGACTTCACAACGGCGGAGGACGTGACCGCACTCGCGTTCGAGCGCGCGTATCGCAAGCGGCGAACGTTCGACCGGCGGCGAGGGGAAGAGCGGGCCTGGCTGTTTGGCATCGCGCGCAACGCCGCGCTCGACGAATTGCGCCGGCGACGGCGCACTCGCCGCGCTGACGACCGAGCCCACCAGTGAAGCCGGGCTTGACGACCACGCCGAGGTGGCCCTGCGGCGCACCGCCGTTCGCAACGCGCTCGCACGCATCCCGCCGCGCGACCGCGAGCTGGTGGCGCTCAAGTTTCACGCGGGTCTCAGCAACGGCGAGATCGCGCGAGTGCTGGGAGTGAGCGAGTCGACCGCCGGGACGCGGCTGCACCGCGCGATCGAGAAGTTCAGAAAGGCATGTGATGAGAGCGGCTGACAACCGACGCCGAGGTTGCTGGCGACGCTCGAGGCGATCGACGACGACGCTCGCCGGCGAACCGTCGATCCCGACTACGCCGAGATCGCCGAGCTGGCGCTGCTGGTGCGAGCCGAGCGGCCGGTGCCCCAAGCCAGTTTCGACGCATGAGCTCAACGACGCGTCGCGCGAGCGGTTCGCCGCCCTCAAGCGCCCGCGGTCAAGCCAGCGCGACGCTCCCGAGCGCTCTGGTGGACACTCGCGCCGGCGGGCCTGATCGCAGGCGGCGATCGCGGCGGTCGTGGTGCTCGGCTCGGGTGGCGGCTCGGTCCGTTCGGGGTCTGCTTCGTCCGCGAGCGCACCTCTCGCCCCCCGGCGATTGCGACCGGCGAAGCGCCGGCTCGTCCCAAGGGCAGCCTGGCCCCTGAAAGCCGCGCCGAACTTTGGCCCGAACATCCCGGCCCCAGCGCTCCACGTCCCCAACAACGGCCGCAAGCAGGTCCAGTCCTCGCAGCTCACGCTCGGCGTGGTCCCCAAGCGCATCGACGCTGTCGCTCAGGAAGTCTTCAATGTCGTCGGAGAACAGAACGGCTTCGTCAATTCCTCCCAGGTGACCGCGGGCGGCAGCGACGGCTACGCCCACTTCCAGCTGATGCGTCCCCAGCGCCTCGCCTGCCGCAAACGATGAGCCAGCTCTCGAGCGTCCGCTACGCGAGGGTCCTGCACCCGCACCGACTCGGTGCAGGACGTCACCAGCCAGTACCGCAACGCCGTCCACCATCACAACAAGAGCGAGCTCAAATCCCTTAGGCGCAAGATCGCCTACAGCCAGGTCACGCGTCAACTATTCAGCCGTACACACCGCCCCCTCGCACACCGGGTCACACATCACTCGGGCTTCATCGGGACGGCCGCTCACACGGCGCTGCACGTCCTCGACCGTGGTCGCAGGCGTGGCGCTGATCGTGCTTGCCGTCCTCGTCCCACTCGTGTTGGTCGGCGCGCTGGTCGGGTGGATCGCCGCGGCGTTGAAGCGCCGGCGCCGCGAGCAGGCGCTCGACGCCGCATAGTGATCTCGCGCCCTCCGCGGCTCAGCGCAATACCATCTCGCCATGTCCGCGACGACCGGGGAGACGATCGCGCTGCTGCAGCGTGTGCCGGTGTTCTCCGCTTTGGGCGAGGAGGAGCTGGCCCATGTCGCGGAGGTCGCGGTCCCCCGCCGCTTCGAGGCGGGCGAGGTCGTGTTTCGCGAGGGTGATGAGAGCAACACGTGCTACATCGTCCGCTCCGGCCAGGCCCGCGCCGATCCGCGAGCACTCCGACGGCCGCTCGATCACGCTCGCCAACTTCGGTCCGGGCGACATCTTCGGCGAGCTCGCGATGTTCGACAACGAGCGCCGCTCGGCCTCCGTCGAAGCGATCGCCGACCACCGAGGCGATCGCAATCCTCGGTGGCGACATGCGGCGCCTGCTGCGCCAGCATCCGGATATCGCGATCAAGCTCCTGAGCGCGCTCGGCCGCCGCCTGCGGCGAGACCAACGAGCGGCTCGCGCGACAGTCGTTTCAAACCGTGCAGAGCAGCGTTGCGTCGGTGCTGCTGCAGTTTGTCGCCGCGGCGCGAGCCGAGGGCGGCGTATGGCGATGTCCTGATCACCTCGACGCAGGCGGACCTCGCGCAGTTGGCCGGCTCCTCGCGCGAGTCCGCGAGCCGCTTTCTGGCGGTGCTGGAGCGGGCAGGCGTCATCAAACAGGGCCGCGGCAAACTCACCGTGCATGATGCCGAGGCGCTCAAGCGGTACGTCTATTGAGGGCGCTTGAGGCGGGCGCGCTAGGCGCGCCCTGAGCCGGTAGGCTGGCGCGGTGCGCGTGCTCAATTTCTATTCGTCGGTGTTCGGCGACCAGCTACGCCGCGGCCGCAAGACGGCCACGATCCGCCTCGGCGACAAGTCTCACAAGTACCGCAAGAACGAGTGCGTGCTCGTAACGATCGGTTACCAGCATTCCCCCCGCGAGAAGATCTTTCACGCGGTGATCGACCAGGTCGAGGTAAAGCGCGTTCGCGACCTCTCGCCGCGAGACATTGAGCACGACAATCCCGAGTTCCGCCGCGTCGAGGAAATGGTCCACTTCCTCGAGCAGATTTACGGGCGCAAGGTCTCGCTTGACGACACCGTGACGGTGGTGCGCTTCTCCCAGATTGTCGAGGACCCACCCGCGTTGCGCGACCGGATCCACGGGCTAGGCGGCGCCCGCAACTAGCCGCCGGCCGAGTGAACTGCGCCGCGGACCGGGTGCGGCTAACCAAAAATCGGCCCAAAACGCCGTAAGAGCCGCACGAACGGGGCGATCTTGACATTCCCAATCTTGGCACTCTCACCTCTAGAGTGCCAAAAACCCTTGAAAGTCCCTCCGAAACAGCTATATTGAGGAGTGCTGGCACTCTCGTCCCGCGAGTGCCAACGCGTGGGTCGCCGGTTACCGGCCGTGACCCCGCGGGAGAGAGCAGCCCAAGACCAGCAATATCCATTCCAGTCGGAGGTCGTTATCAATGAAGCTCAAGCCGCTTGGCGATCGCTTGATCGTGCGGGCCATCGAGGAGGAGGAGACGACCGCTAGCGGCATCGTCCTCCCTGACACCGCCAAGGAAAAACCCCAGAAGGGCAAGGTCCTAGCAGTGGGCGATGGCAAGGTAAACGAGGACACGGGCAAGCGGACGCCTCTCGATGTCGCCGAAGGGGACGAGGTCCTCTACAGCAAGTACGGCGGCACCGAGATCAAGGTGGACGGCGAGGAACTGCTCGTGTTGCGCGAGTCGGACGTGCTCGCCAAGGTCCAGTCGTAACCAAAACCAGGAGAACCAAGTCAGATATGGCACACAAGGAACTGAAGTACGACGCGGACGCTCGCAAGGCCCTTGAGGCGGGCGTCGACGCGGTAGCAAACGCGGTCAAGGTCACCCTTGGCCCCCGGGGCCGCTATGTCGTGCTCGACAAGAAGTTCGGCGCGCCCACGATCACCAACGACGGGGTGACGATCGCGCGCGAGATCGAGGTCGAGGACGTCTTCCAGAACCAGGGCGCTCAGCTCGTGCGCGAGGTGGCCACCGCCACCAACGACGTCGCCGGCGACGGCACTACGACGGCGACTGTGCTGGCGCAGGCGATCGTGCGCGAAGGCCTGAAGAATGTCGCCGCCGGGGCCAACCCGATGTCGCTCAAGCGCGGCATCGAGAAGGCTGTCGACGACGTCGTCAAGAACATCGAGTCGCAGTCGACCGAGATCACCGGCAAGGACCAGATCGCCCGTGTGGCGACCATCTCCGCCGGCGATGAGGAGATCGGCGACGTGATCGCTGATGCGATCGACAAGGTCGGCAAGGACGGCGTGGTCAACGTCGAGGAAGGCCAGACCTTCGGCATGGACCTCGAGTTCACCGAGGGGATGCAGTTCGACAAGGGCTACATCTCGCCCTACATGGTCACCGACCAGGAGCGCATGGAAGCCACGCTTGAGGACCCGTACATCCTCATCGCCAACCAGAAGATCGGCTCCGTCCGCGACCTGCTGCCGGTGCTCGAGCAGGTCATCCAGTCGGGCAAGCCGCTACTGATCATTGCCGAGGACGTCGAGGGCGAATCGCTCGCGACGCTCGTCGTCAACAAGCTGCGCGGCACCTTCACCGGCGTGGCCGTCAAGGCGCCTGGGTTCGGCGATCGCCGCAAGCGCATGCTTGAGGACATCGCGATCCTCACGGGCGGCGAGGTGATCACCGAGGAGATGGGCCTCAAGCTCGAGAACACCCAGCTCTCGCAGCTCGGCCGTGCGCGGCGTGTGGTCGTCGCCAAGGACACGACCACGATCGTCGACGGCAACGGTGAGACCGAAGCAATCAAGGGTCGGATCAACCAGATCAAGACCGAGATCGACAACACCGACTCCGATTTCGACCGCGAGAAGCTCCAGGAGCGGCTCGCCAAGCTGTCGGGCGGCGTTGCGGTCGTGAAGGTCGGCGCAGCCACAGAGACCGAGATGAAGGAGAAAAAGCACCGCGTCGAGGACGCCCTACAGGCAACCCGCGCGGCGCTCGAGGAGGGCATCGTGCCGGGCGGCGGCGTCGCGCTGCTGGCCGCGCAGGACGCTCTCCAGCTCGATCTGTTCGAGGACGCCGACGAGCGCACCGGCGCGAAGATCGTCCGCCGCGCGCTCGAAGAGCCGCTGCGTCAGATCGCCGACAACGCTGGGCTGGAGGGCTCGGTCGTCGTCAACGAGGTTCGCAACGCCGACAAGGGCAAGGGCCTCGACGCCGCGAGCAACGAGATCGTCGACCTGGTCCAGGCCGGGATCATCGACCCCGCGATGGTGACCCGCTCGGCGCTCCAGAACGCCGCTTCGATCGCCAAGAACATCCTCACCACCGAGGCGATCGTGGCTGAGATGCCGGAGAAGGAGACCGGCGGCGCGGGCGGTGGCATGCCCGACATGAGCGGGATGATGTAATTCGCCTCAACAGGCGAGTTGTCTTTCCCGAGGGCCCGGTTCGAGAGAGCCGGGCCCTCGGCCTTTCTGGGGCTGATCCAGCCCGCTCTCTCCGACCGAGGCGCGTCGCCGACCGCCGGGGGGCCAGAACCCCCCAGGACCCCTACTGATCGACCACCACGCTCGCGCCGGCGCCCACGAGTGCTTCGTAGACCGAGCGCGTGCGCCGCGCGACCTCCGACCAGTCGAAGCGCAGCACATGCTCGCGCGCCTCGGCCACCACGCGTGCCCGCATGGCGTCGTCGGTGAGGATCTGCGCGAGCACCTCCCCGAGCGCCGCAGAATCTCGCGAGGGAAAGCGGAGTCCGACCGAGCCGTCGGCGGGCACCACTTCGCGCAGTCCGCCGGTGTCGGCCACGAGGCACAGGCAGCCGCACGCCATCGCCTCTAGTGCCACCAGTCCGAATGGCTCGTAGATCGAGGGAACGATGCACAGGTCGGCGACCCGGTAGAGCGAGTGCAGCATGTCGTCTCCGACCCAGCCCAAGAACGTCCCGCGCGCCATCAGCCCGAGCCGCTGCGCTTGGCGCCGGAGCTCCGCCTCGGCAGTTCCGGAGCCCGCGACGACGAAGCGCACCCCGCTGACCGTGTCCATCACCTGCGCGAGCGCGTCGAGCGCGAGATGAAAGCCCTTCTCGTACACCAGTCGGCCTACCAGCAGCACGAGCCGCTCATCGGCGGTGCCGAAGCGCGCGCGCAATGCCTCAAGCTCGGTGACGGGCTCGAGATCGCGCGGATCAACCGCGTTCTGAATCACCGTGGTCCGACTTAGAGGCGCCTCGAGCACACTCGCGACATGGCCCCGCATGTAGTGCGAGCAGGTGACGACGCGATCGGCCAAGGCGACCATGCGACGCTCAACGGCGTGGATGTGGGACTGGGGATAGCTCTCGACCCACCCCTGGTGGCGACCGAACTCCGTCGCGTGCACGGTCACTAGCCAGGGGCAGCCGATCCGGCGCGCGAGCCGCTCGGCCACGTCTGCGACGAGCCAGTCGTGCGAGTGCACGAGGTCGAACTCGAGCTGCTCGCAGAGCGCGAGCCCGAGTTCGCACATGTCCGCGTTCATCCCGTCGACCCAGCGGACAAATTCACCCACGTCGCGAGGAAACTCGGGTTCGCGCACGCGGTGCACGACAACCCCGTGCCGGAGCTCCTGGGCGGGAAGGTGCCCTCCACTGCGCGAGAGCACATGAACCTCCACACCTGCGCTCACGAGGTGCTCAGAGAGCTTGCGCACGTGACGCGCCAGGCCGCCCTCGATTACGGGCGGGTACTCCCAGGAGATCAGCAGTACGCGCATTGCCGGGGTGAGTCGGCCATAACGTGGGGCGGGACCCTATCGGAGCCCGCGCGCCGAAAGCGCCCGATCAGGGTCGGCCGCGGCCCTTGCGGTACGGGCCCTCGAACAGCATCAGCGAGACGGTCGCCTGGAGCGGCTCTGTGCCCGCTGTCGCCAGGCGCGTGCTCGCCGCATCGCCGATCTCCGCCATGCGCTCTCGTACTCCGCGCACCAGCTGCGTGAGCTCCTCGTAACCCTGTGGGTCGAGGTCCACCGTCTCGCGGCTGAGCTGCACGTAGGCGCGATCGAGTCCGCCCTGCTCTGAGGCGCTCGCGATCGCCGCCTCCAAGCGGGCGAGCGCGACGCCCACCACCTCGCGCCGCGCGGCCCCAGACATCGTTGCCCAATCGCGGTCAGCGAGCGGCTCACCGAGCTTGGCGCGGTACCAATGCTGCACGGCGCCGCGCCGCTGCGCCGTGCGCACGAGCTCTATCAACCCCGTCCGCTCGAGTTCGCGCACGTGATAGCTGACCACCGGCAACGAGGTCTGCAGTTCCCGGGCGAGTTCCTTCGGGCTCAGGACCTCCTCGTCCAGCCGCGCGAGGATCGCGACCCGCAGTGGGTGCGTGAATGCCTTCAGCAGCCGCGCCGGGGAGGCGCTACCACCATCCCGCGCGGACGCCACGCCCGTCCCGGCACCTTGCTGTGAAGTAGCCATGCAGCCCCCGTTTCCCGGCGGACACTGTACAGGTTGCGCGGTGCGCTAGGGGATTCGCTTACCGCGGCACTTCGGCCAATGGCCGGGGCGCGGGGCCGACGTATTTCGCAGTCGGGCGGATGAGCCTGCCTTCGCGCTTTTGCTCGAGGATGTGCGCCGACCAGCCCGCAGTGCGCGCACAAGTGAACATCGATGTGAAGAGCTCCGGTGGCACCTCCGCGAAGTCGAGCACCACGGCCGACCAGAACTCCACGTTGGTGGCCAGCACGCGATCGGGCTTGCGCGCCTCGAGCTCAGCCAGGGCCGCCTGCTCGAGCGCCTCCGCGACTTCCACGCGAGCGGATCCGAGCCGCCGCGCGGTGGAGCGCAGCACCCGCGCCCGCGGGTCCTCGGCTCGGTAGATGCGGTGGCCGAAACCCATCAACCGCTCGCCGCGGTCGAGTACGTCCTTGACATATCGCTCGGCGTCACCCGAGGCGGCAACCTCGTCGAGCATGCGCAGCACCCGGGAGGGTGCACCGCCGTGCAGCGGACCCGACAGCGCGCCGACGGCGGCAGATAGTGCCGCGGCGACATCGGCCCCGGTGGACGCCACCACACGCGCGGTGAAGGTGGAGGCGTTCATGCCGTGCTCGGCGGCAGAGATCCAATACGCGTCAATCGCCTCCACATGATGAGGATCGGCCTCGCCGCGCCAGCGGATCAAAAACCGCTCTGGAATCGAGGTTGCCTTGTCTATCTCCCGCTGCGAGACCGGCGGCAGACCGATGCCGCGTGCCGACTGCGCGACGAACGAAAGCGCCATCACCGACGCGCGCGCCAGGTTGTCGCGCGCCTCCTCGTCGGAGATGTCGATCAGCTCACCGAACCCCCACTGGGGCGCAAGCATCGCCAGCGCGGACTGGACGTCGACGCGCGGATCTCCGGAGCGGATGCTGAGCGGGTGCGGCTCGGCCGGCGGCAGACCGGGCAGCAGGTGCCCGTCGACGAGCAACCCCCACACCTGCTCGAACGGAACGTTGCCAACCAGCTCCTCGATGTCGACGCCGCGATAGCGCAGCGCCCCTCCGGCGCGGTCGGGCTCGGCGATCTCGGTCGCGAAGGCGACTACGCCCTCGAGCCCTGATTGCACCTCTGCAGTCGCTGTCATCCATCAAAAGGCTATCCAGATAGCCTCTCCCGCCCATGGAGGAGCTTCTCTTCCGCCCCGTCTCCGAGCTCGCAAACCTGGTCCGGAGCGGGCAACTAAGCGCCACCGAGCTCGTGTCGGCCGCGCTCACGCGGATCGACGAGCTCGACCCACAAATCAATGCCTTTGCCCACGTCGCACACGACGCCGCGCTCCGGGCAGCGGCGCTGATCGCCAAGGACGACCCCCGCCCGTTCGCGGGCGTCCCCATCGCGATCAAGGACAACCGGCCGGTCGCCGGCATGCCCCTGACGATGGGCAGCGACCTGTTCGCTGACTTTGTGCCCGATCACGATTCCTACTTCGTGCGGCGGCTGCGCGATGCGGGGTTCGTGATCGTGGGCAAGACGGTGTTGCCCGAGATGGGGATCCTCCCCACCACCGAGCCGCGGCGTTTTGGACCCACGCGCAACCCGTGGGCGTTCGAGCGCAGCCCCGGCGGCTCGAGCGGCGGCTCGGCGGCTGCCGTCGTCTCGGGAATGGTCCCGGTGGCCCACGGCAACGACGGCGGCGGCTCGATTCGCATCCCGGCCGCCTGTTGCGGTCTCGTCGGGCTAAAGGCCGCCCGGGGCCGTGTGTCCGCCGGCCCCGACAGCGGCCAAAGTTTCCTCACAGTGGATGGTGTGCTGACTCGCACCGTAGGCGAGAGCGCGGCTTTGTTGGACGTCCTGGCAGGCTACGAGCCTGGCGACGCTAACTGGGCGCCTGCGCCACCCCGAAGCTACGCGGACCTGGTAAGCGAAGGACAGCCCGCGCTCAAGATCGGCTTTGCGCTGAACACGCCACTCGAGGGGGCCGAACTTGACCCGCTCTGCGCGGAGGCGGTGACCGACACCGCCGAGCTGTTCTCCTCGCTCGGCCACTTCGTCGAGCAGATCGAGCCGCCCTGGTCGGGCCTCAACCTGTTGCCGGATTTCACCCGCGCCTTTGGCCCACAGATCTCGATGCAGACCCTGATCGGCGGCATGCTGCGGGGGCGCGAGCCGCGCGAGGGCGACGTCGAGCCGCTGACGTGGGCGATGTGGCGCAGAGCGCACGAGCAGGACACGATCACCTATCTGCAGGCGCAGGGCCGGCTCGAGTCGGTGGCGCGCGCGATCGTGGCCTTCTTGGCCCCGTATGACGCGGTCCTGACCCCGGCGCTGGCCCGCCGTCCCGTGCCGATCGGTGAGATCCACGGCGGTGGCCCCGACCCCTGGGCCCACTATCGCCGCTCGGGCGCCTTTACGCCCTACACCGCGATCGTAAACGTGACCGGGCTGCCCGCGATCGCCCTGCCGTTGTATCAGGGGCCTGACGGCTTGCCGCTCGCGGTGCAGCTGATCGGCCGCCCCGCGCAGGAGGGCGGCCTATTGGCACTCGCCGCCCAACTTGAGCGGGTGCACCCATGGAGCGACCGCCGGCCCACGCTCACTGCACTCCCAACACCGCCGCCATCGCCTTAGGCACAACGCCCAGGCGCTCCACGTCGGCGCTGCCTTTCTGAGCCACCAACGGAACCTCGAGCAGCTCGGCCTCGTCCCAGGTGGCAAACGCCGTCGGTCCCATCAGCAGCTCCACCCAATGCAGCATGCGACGCATCACGGCGGTGGGGATGCCAACCACTGGCCGACGGCGGTGAAGCGAGCGCAGCACCAATCCCACGACC
Organism: uncultured Solirubrobacterales bacterium; assembly: GCA_963767295.1. Lineage (GTDB taxonomy): Bacteria > Actinomycetota > Thermoleophilia > Solirubrobacterales > Solirubrobacteraceae > Palsa-465. Next base: position 1,191,202 of record CAVYDI010000003.1, on the reverse strand, counting down.
TGCCGATAGGTGAGCGTCTCGGGGCCCGCCAGCTCAAAGCGCGCGCCCTCCGCGTCTGCGCCATGGGCCCCGGAAGGCAGCGCGGCCATCACGCAGTCGGCGACGTCCTCGGACCAAATCGGTTGAACTGGGGCTCGGCCAGCGCCCGAGATCGGCACCACGGGCAACAGCGAGAGCCGCTCGAGCAGCCGCAGAAAGGGATCTCCGGGGGCGTACACCATCGAGGGTGCGAAGACCGTGTGTGCGACCGGAGAGGAGACGACCGCGCGCTCCGCCAGGGCTTTGGCCCGCAGCAATCGCGCCCGGTTGCGGGTCGAAGCGCCGAGCGTCGAGAAGAACACAAATCGCTGCACGCCCGCCTCCTCGGCGGCGCGCACCAGCCTCCAAGTGGCGACGCCTGCCAGCTCTTCGATCGAGGCGCCAGGCTGGTCTCGAATGGCGGCCGCGAGGTGGACCACCGTGTCGACGCCGCGCAGCGCGTAGCGAAACGAGAACGGGTCGGCGAGGTCCCCCAGCGCGATTTGCACCCGCACTCGTTCGGGGCCGAGCCGCCTCGGGTCCCTCACCATGCAACGGACAGGCACTCCGGCTGCCGTCAGGCGCCGGAGCAGCGCTCGACCAATCGTTCCCGTGGCGCCCGTCAGTAGCAGCACGGGCGCGGAGCCTACCGGCGGCCGTCTTTACAATCGGGCCTCGCTCCACTAACCAGTGAAGGAATCTGAAGAGATATGGCCTACGTGATCGCCGAACCGTGCATCGGCACCAAGGACAACTCGTGTGTCGAGGTTTGCCCTGTCGATTGCATTCACCCCACCCCGGATGAGCCCGACTATGACTCGGTCGAGATGCTCTACATCGACCCGGAGGAATGCATCGACTGCGACGCGTGCGTAGAGGCCTGTCCGGTGGATGCCTGCTTCGCCGAGGACCAGCTCCCGGAGGAGTGGGAGAAGTACATCCAGATCAACGCTGACCACTACGCCAAGCAGAATTAACTAGCAGTTCCGGTCCGCACATGTGCGGACCGGCCGGCCGGCACATGTGCCGGCCGGGGGACCGGCGCGTGCGCCGGTCCGAAAAAGGATTTAGGCCATCGGCAGGGACATGCCGACCGGCTTCGGCGCGGCCGCCGGCGCGGGCTCCTGCATCACTGGCAGAGCCACAGGGGAGAGCGCGATCAGTCCCTGCGCCGCGTAGCGGATCGCCTGCGCGGCTGGATCGTCCGGATCTGAGAAGACCAACGGGACGCCCGCGTCGGACTGCGCCCGGAGCGGGAGCGTAAGCGGTACGTTGGACAGCAGCGGGACCTCCAGTTCCTCGGCTAGCAGACGACCGCCGCCCTCGCCGAAGATCTCATAGCGCTCGCCCGAGGGCGTCAGGAACGCGGACATGTTCTCGATCACGCCAGCGACCTCGAGCTTGAGCTTCTCCGCCATCTGAGCGGCGCGTCGAGCGACTTTCTGCGCCACTGGCTGGGGCGTGGTGACGATCACGAACTTCGACTGCGGCAGCAGCTGCGCGAGCGTCATGGAGACGTCGCCAGTCCCGGGCGGCAGGTCGATCAGGAGATAGTCGAGCTCGCCCCACTCCACGTCCTCGAGAAACTGCTGCAGGGCCTTATGGAGCATCGGCCCGCGCCATACCACGGCCGCGTCTTGCTCCACGAAGAACCCGATCGACATCACCGCGATGCCGTCGTGCGCCCGCAGCGGCACGAGCTTGCGCTGCTCGTTGACCTTCGGGCGCTGCGCGCCGAGCCCGAGCATGCGCGGCTGCGAGTAGCCCCACACGTCAGCGTCGAGCACGCCCACCTGCTTGCCCTCCGTGGCCAGAGCGGCGGCGAGGTTCGCCGTCACGCTGGACTTGCCGACCCCGCCCTTGCCCGACCCTATGCAGATCACGTTGGCGACCTGAGCGAGCGAGCCCTCGGGCAGCCCTCCGCGACCCAGCCGGCGCCCGAGCGCCGCGCGCTCGTCCTCGGACAGCACGTCAAAGGACACGTTGACGCCCGTCACGCCTTCAAGCTGCCGGATCGCCTGGTCGACGCCGACCTGGAAGTGGTTGCGAATCGGGCACCCCGGCGTGGTCAGCGAGACCATGACGTCCACGACCCCGTTCTCGTGAATATCGAGCGAGCGCACCATCCCTAGCTCGACGATGTCCCGCCGCAGCTCGGGGTCGATCACCGCCTTCAAAGAGTCAAGAAGCTGGTCGCGCGTTGGCATCAACCCATTCTCGCAAATGGGCGGCCCCGCCCCCGTCGCCACCGCGCCGCACGCGCGAGTGCCTCCGGGGGAAGGGGCACCGTTAAGACCAACCGGGGCCCCACGTTAAGTGAGACCCCGGCGGTTGAGGGAGGAGAGGGTGCTTCATTCGCCGGCGTAAATATGAGGCCGGCGAACCTGTCCCGCGTGGACGCTCCTCCGAGTCGCCCCAGCGGGGGAAGCTCTAAGAAACTGAGCTTAGCCTGCCCTGCGCGTCGCCCAAGACCTTCTCCACACGCGTGGTGAGGGTTCCGGACTGCTTGGACAGATCCTTGCGTACCGAGCGTACCTCACGCTCGAGCCGGCGCCGGTTCTGCCGGAACGTGCGCTCGACGCCGCGACGGCGCTGGCGCATCTCGCGCTCGAACAGCGTGCGGGTCTTGCGCACGCGCCGCTCGACGCGGTTACGGGCGGTGACACCGCGGCGCTCATAGCGCTTGAGCTCGCGCTCGAGACCGGTACGCGTGCGGTAGCGCGCGGTGAAGTCCTTCACAGTCGCGACCAGGTTGTCGCGCGCCAGCAGGCTCGCGCCAACCGGCACAAGCAGGGCACGCTCGGCGATGACCTGCGCCTGCTCGACGGGCGTCTTGGGCTGCGTCGAGGTGGCGGTCGACCGCGTGCTGCGCGTCGAAGTCTTGCGGGTGCGGCTGGCAGGCTTGCGAGTGCTTCTGCTGGCGCTGCTGCTGCTGGTTGTAGCCATGTCTTTCTCCCCCTATGGGCGTCAGGGACATTGTCTAGGGCGCCGGCGGCGTGGCGATAACCACCGAACATGTGTTTGTACCCCGTCCCGGGTGCAGCGTTACAGACCGTTTCGCGTGAGCCAGCGCTTGGGCTCGTCGAGCTCCTCGAGCGTGGGCAGCGCTTCAGGGCTCGAAAAGACCTGCTGGAGCGATTGCGTGCCCGCTTGCTCGACGATCGCGTCGCAGAAGCGCTTGCCCTGCTCGTATTGGCGCAGCTTGAGGTCGAGGCCGAGCAGCCGCCCGACCAGTCGCGCGAGGCCCGACTGTGAGCGGCGGCGACGATTGAGCGCTTCCCTGAGCCGCGGCAGCGACGGGATCAACTCAGGCGCGACGGCGTCCATGACGTGCTCGGCGTGCCCCTCGATCACGGCCATCACCGCCTGCACCCGGTCGAGGGTGTCGCGCTCCGCTGGAGTCGTGACTATCGATACGAGGTCTCCACGCCGCAGTGCGCCCACCAGGCGCTTGAGCTCCTCGCCGCTGGGCAGATGGATTCGGCGCTCTTTATCGAGCCGTAGCTCGGCGGTCTGAAGCAGCTCCTTGACCAGGCCCGCGAGGTGCCCGTGGAGCCAAGGGACCCCCGCAAATTGGACCGCGTGCGTGACCTCATGCAGCGCGACCCAGGTCATGAACTCACGCTCGTCGGCCTCGAAGGCGCGCACCGCAGCTCCAAGGTTCGGCAGCACGAACAAAAGCCGAGGGGGGCGCTCCTCGACTGCCTCGTCTAGCAGCACCAGCTCGTACTGGCCGAGCACACGCTGCGCCAGGTAGCCGACGACCGCGCCGACTTCCGTCGAGAGCACCAGTCCGACGCCGATTTGAATCGCCGGGCGCAGCGGGCCCATGTGCTTATCCGCGCGCTTGAGCACTGGGTCGAGCAGCAGCCGCATCGCGCCCAGGTTTGTCCTGACCCACTCCCGGCGGCCAATTCCTTCCGGTTGAGGCAGCGGCTGAGTGGGCTGTAGGCCGGTGTATGCGGTCACGCGCTGCTCAGATTCCGCTGCCAGGGCGTCAAGGTCCGCTTTGGGCACACGGCCGTCGCCGCTGCCGGCGACGTAGCCGGCGATGCGCTCTGCGAGCACCCAGTCGATCAAGTGGGGACCCGTTCCAACTCGCGCAGCGTCTCAAGCGAGCGGGCCGCCACGACGGGCGCCCACGGCGACGCGTCCAGCGGGGCGCCAAGCGGTTCACCCAGTCCCGGAAAGCTGACGACTCCGCCGCCCTCACGCACGATCAGCTGACCCGCCGCCGCGTCCACGCCGCGAGAGCGCATTAGCGAGACGAGCCCGTCGAAGCGAGCCGCCGCGACCTGACACAGGCTGGCGGCGATCGATCCCAACGCGCGCAGGCGGTAAGCGCGGGGGACCAAGCGGTCTACCGCCTTGGCAACCCAGCGAGGGTCGGCCGACTCGATCCCCAGCACCTCGAGCCGGCCATCGTGGCTCCGTCGCTCGGGCAACTCGGGGTCAAGACGTTTGCCGGACAGCCACGCCCCCTCCCCGCGGCGCGCCCACCACTCCTCGCCGAGGCCGAAGTCGTGCACGAACCCGAACTCGACGTCGGCCATCGTGTCGCCGGCGGCGACCGCGATCGAGAGCGCGTAATGCGGAATGCGACGCTTGGCGTTCAGCGAACCATCGATCGGGTCGACGATCACGCGCACGCTCTCATCGCCATAGTCGACCGCGCCCAGCTCCTCGGAGAAGGCGACAAAGCTGTAGCCGTCATCGCTCAGCGTTTGAAGTTCCCGTAGGACCACGCGCTCGGCGGACGAATCGATCTCGAGCGTGCGGTCGCCGCCGCTGCCGCGCTCGCCGGTCTCCCGGGCGCGCTGCTCGGTGCTGGGGGCGTCGGCCAGCACGTCTTCCAGCCCGGCCACCGCGCGGCGGCAGACTCCGAGCCAGTCGACGTCGAGCGCTGAGCGGGTTGAGGTCATTGCGAACCTATGCTGTCAGACGAGAGTGAGCGGGAACTCGCAGTGGAGTGAAGCGGTCGGGCACAGCGATGCTGCCCTCGTTGTCACGGGCGTAGCCGGGACCGGTAAGACGGCTTTCCTGCTGCAGCGCTTTCTGACGCTGGTCGAGCATGGTCTCGAGCCGGATCGGATCGCGGTTCTCGCTCCCTCCAGCGCGCGCGCTGAAGCTCTGCGCGAGAGCCTCGAGACCACTCTCAGTCGGGGCTACGAGCGCCTGGTCGTGGGCGCCCCGGTAGAGATCGCCGCGTCGGTGCTGGACCGGGGCGGCGCTGGAATGAGCGCGGACGACATCATGCTCTCGCTGTTGAGCCCAGGCGAGCGTCTCGCAATGCTTTTTGAGCGCATCGATGAGCTCGAGCTGCGCGAGCACGACTTCGCGGGTAACCCGGCTGCGCTGGTGACTCGCTTCGTGCGCCGGATCGAGCGGCTCAAGGGCGAGCTGATCGATTCGCAGGCGTTCACCGGCTGGGCGCAGCAGCTGCGCGGGCCCGAGGCCGCAATGGAGCGGGAGTTCGCTGGCGTCTACAGCGTCCACGAACGTCTGCTTGCCCAGGCGGGAGCCCGCGACGCCGCCGACCTTGTGCGCGACGCGCTGCGGCTCGCCCAGCGTCTGCATGACAACGCGCGACTGTTCACGCACGTATTGGTCGACGACGCTCACGAGCTCGAGTTCGCCTCTGGGAGCCTGGTGCGCGCGTTGGGTGCGGACCTGACTGTCGCCGGTGACCCGGCCGCCGGGTTCGGTACAGGTCCCGCGCGGCTGGCTGCGTTCGCCGCGATCCCTGGAGCCCGCAGCATTCAAATGAGCAGGAGCTGGCGCTGCGCGCGCAGAGTGCTCGAGGCCGCTGAGGTGCTTTCCGGCGAAACCGGCGATCCTGCGCGAGAGGGCGGCGAAGTCGCCTTCTGGCGTTGCGAGAACAGACGTGCCCAAGCCCAGGCGGTGGCGGCTGACATCGAGCGACTGGTGGCCCGGGAAAGCCTCTCGGCAGGCCAGATCGCCGTGATCGTCCCCAACGGCACGGACGACGGACAGGCGGTCGCGACCTCGCTCGAGGAGCGCGCAGTCGCCCACCGGCTGGTGGGAGAGACTGCCTTCTTCCAGCGCGCGGAAATCCGTGACTTGATCGCCTGGCTGCGGCTGCTCGCGGATCCCTCGGACGCAGCCGCGGTCGTGCGCGTTCTCGCGCGGCCGCCCGTCGAGTTGCGCTCAGTGGATATCGCCCGCTGCACGCAGATATCACGTCGGCGCAAGCTCGACATGGTCGCGGCGCTCGCTGCCGCCACGGAGTCGCCGCAGGTGCCGCCCGAGGCGCGCGAGCGCATCCGTGTGTTCTTGAAGCTTTACCGAGCCGGCCACCAGGCGATCGACACCACGCGACCCGACCTGTTTGTGCACCGCCTGATCGAGCGGCTGGGAATCCGCCGCCAACAGCTGTTCGCCGCCCAGGCGGACGTAGTCGAGCGGTTGCGCGCTCTTGCACGCTTCGGCGAGCTCGCCGCCGCGTACGTCCGCCGCTCGCCGCAGTCCACGCCCCGGGAATTTGCGCGCTCGATCGCAGCGGTGGCGCAATTCGGGCTACCGGAGCAGGAGGAGCCCGATCTGACGGGAGCTCGCAGCGTCCAGGTGGTGCCAATGCACGCCGTTCCGGGCCTCGAGGTTGAGCATGTCTACGTGCTTGGGCTCGGGGCCGGGCTGCGCCTAGATGCGCCCAACGACGTCCCTGACGAGCTGCTCTCAGAGCGGCCGGAGGCGGGGTCTGAGCCCACACGCGCGGACAAGGCGCGGGAGGCTCTGTATCTCGCGCTGACGCGGGCGCGTGGGCGGTCTGTGCTGTGCTACGCGGCCTCCGAGGCTGGGCCTGCGCGCGCGCTCGATGACCTCCGCCAGGCGCTGGACGCCGAGTGGGAGGACAAGCCCGAGGAGCTGTTTGGTCCCGCCGAGACGCTCCATTCGACTTACCGCCTCCTCCGTGACGAGTTGCTCGAGGCGACCATGCGCACCGGCGGTAGGCTCGCCGAGCTGCGGTTCGACACCGACCTCGACATCTCGCACGCGGTCGTGCGCTACCTCGAGCTGCTCAAGGTCGCCGCGCTGATCACGCGACCCGAGGGTCAGAGCCTGTCCGAGGCGTTGCGCGACGTCAACGCGCGCATCATCCAAGCGGCCACCGCCGAGCAGAAGGAGATCCTCTCCTCCTCCGCGCTTGACGACTACCTGCTCGATACCGACCGCGACGCCCGGCGCCGGGCACAGATGCTCGCCGCGCGCGACGAGCCCTCGCTCGAGCCGTTCCTGCCGCGCCGGGGAGAGGGGATCGTGCTGTCGGCCTCCGACATAGACACCTACCGCACGTGTCCGCTGCGCTACAAATTCGCCCGCGTCTTTCGCATCCCTCAAGAGCCGACGGTTCACCAGCGCTTCGGCATCCTCGTGCATCAGGTATTGGAGCGCTTCCACGCCCATAGCGGGGCGAGCGGCACGCTGGCGGAGCTGTTGGGGCTGCTGGACGCTGGCTGGCGAAGGGCCGGCTTCGGCGAGTCGGAGGAGGAGCGCCAGCTGCGCGGCAAGGCGACCTCAGCGCTGACGCAATACCACTCGCGCTTCCAGTGGGAGGAGGCACAGCCGGTGTGGTTCGAGCGGCCCTTCACCTTCAAGCTAGGTCCCCATCTCCTGCGGGGCCGCGTCGATCGCGTCGACCGCCTGCCGGGCGGCGAATACGAGCTGATCGACTACAAGACCGGCCGGCCTAAGAGCTCGACGCAGTTGGAAGACGACGTGCAGCTCGCGCTTTACGCGGTGGGCGCGCGGGAGGCATGGCAGCTCGACGCCGCGCGCCAGGCTTACTACTACCTGCTGGATGACAAGAAGGTCTCACTGCCCGAGGACGGCGGCGAGCGCGCGCTGTGGGTGCGCGATGTCGCTTCTGGGGTCGCGGAGGGAATCTCGGCCCAGGAGTTCGAGCCTACTCCGTCGTTTGCGGCCTGCTCGACGTGCGATTACCGGCTGGTTTGTCCGGCGGCCGAGTAGGCCTAGCGCCTAGCTGCCCGTTTCCCGTTGGCGCAAGAAGCGCTGCAGGTCGCGCGCGATCGTGTCGCCCGACGGGAGCGAGGTCGGCTCGATCTCGTCGCTGGTCTCGGCCGCCTGCTCGAGGCGCTCGACGAAGGCCTGAACGTCCGGATCGCTCTGGACAGCGAGGTTGACCTGGCGCTCGTATTCCTCGGCCGCGGTCTCGAGGCTGGAGGCGTCGATCGCTACGCCCACCAGGCCCTCCATCTTGCGCACGAGCGCTAGCGCGGCCTTCGGGTTGGGGGTGGCGGCGATGTAGTGCGGAACCGCGGCCCACAGGCTGGCCGAGGGCAGCCCGGCCCGCTGGCACGCGGCGTGCAGGACGCCGACGATCCCCGTGGGGCCTTCGTAGCTGGATTGGGTCAGGTCGAGGCGAGAGATCAACGAGCGGTCCGAGGCGAGACCCGTGACTGCGATCGGACGGGTGTGCGGCACGTCGGCCAACAACGCCCCAAGGGTGACCATGAGCTGCGTCCCGAGCGCCTCCGCTAGCTCGACGGTCACCTTCGTGAAGGTTCGCCAGCGAAAAGACGGCTCAGTCCCCGACACCAGGACCAGGTCGCGCGGGGCGCGAGGCACCCGTACTTCGAACAACTCGACCGCGGGCCAGACGATTTCACGCGTCTCTCCCTCCACCAGCTTGACCTGGGGTCGCGTGGCCTGGAAGTCGTAGAACTCCTCCGGGTCGATGGTCGCGAACCTGCGCGCGCCAAGCGCGGCCCCGACGAACGTCAGCGCGGTTGAAGCAGCGTCGGAGGCGTCATTCCAGCCCTTGAATGCGCACACTAGCGCCGGCGCGCGCAACCCGTCAGGACGGTATTCCCAGCGCAGTGGCTGCATTTGATCACCGTAGCGGATGCCAGGCGCAGCCTGACGAGGACCGGTCGGCGATCGACACGCCTCCTTGCGCGCACGGAGCGGGGCACGCCTAGCATCCCCTGCGGCGCGGCACGGGCCTGGTGGCCCATCCCGTCTTCAAAACGGGCAGGGCGGGGCAGCCCCTCGCTTGGAAGGTTCGATTCCTTCGCCGCGTCGCTTGTTGCGTGCTCGGGCGGCCCACGTCGACGCCGGGCGAGCGCTTCCCATCCTTGCTCGCGCCTGCAGAGCGTCGGCGAGCAGCTCTCGCTCGCTCACTGCCTCAATTTCGAGCTCGAGCTCGGAGGTGTGGTCAACCCACCGGTACACCGGCACCGAGAATGATCCGCGCGAGTTGCTCGGCGTGCAGGTGTGGCAGCAAGTGGCCAGCCCGTGCGAGCAGGACCAGCCGCGCTCCAGGAATCTGCGCCGCGAGCGTCCGGATCGCCCGCGCGGGCACCACTCGGTCGGCGGCACCGGCGACGATCACGGTTTGGGCGCGGACGCGATGCAAGTCGCGCTCGAGCGCAGGGAGCTCGCGCACGAGGGCGCGCTGCTCGCGCACGAACGCGCGCCGCACGTCGGCCCGCAAGAGCATGTCGGCGACCTCGCTCAGGTAGGCCTGATCGATAGTCACGCGGGCGGCAATTCGCCGCCGCAGCGGCGGCATGCTAAGCGTCGCTGCGGTCCCCACGAGCATGCCCGCGGTCGCGAGTGTGCCGAGGACGGGAAGCGCGAGCAAGCGGTCGACCTGGGTGAGCGAGGCGCAATTGGCCGCCGGCGCAACCAGCACGAGCCTGCGTACGCGCTCGGGGTTGTGGGCGGCGAGCCAGGCGGCGACGCCGCCGCCAAAGCTGTGCCCCACGACCGTGGCCCGCTCAACCCCTGCCGCGTCAAGGGCCGCCACTGCCGCCCGCGCGTTGCCATGCAAGCCGGTGGCCTCTGAGCGGCCGTCGTATCCCGGACGATCGATCGCCAGCGTGGACGCTCTCGCGCCAAGCAGCGCGACCAGCCGCGTCCAGTCGTGCGCGCTGCCTGGTTGCCCGTGGAGCAGCAGCACTGGCTCGGGCATAGGCACCTGGGTGGTCACTCGGGCGCTCCCGCGGCGCTGGGCGCACGCCCGTGCTCGCGACGCCGCTGCAAGTAGCGCCGGACGAACTGAAGCGCCATCAAGAGCATCACCGCCGCGAACAGCATCCGCAGCACCCTGTCCGGAAGCAAGTTCGCGAGCGCAACGCCGCCCGCGACGCCAGCCGCCGACAACGCTCCAAGGATCGCTCCGTCTTGCACCTGCACGTTCCCGTAGCGGTATTGCCGGATCGCTCCGACAAGCGCGACCGGCACGATTGCGAGCAGCGAGGTCGCTTCGGCCTTCACCTGGCTCAGCGACAGCACAAGCGCGAGCGTGGGCACGAACAGGACCCCGCCGCCAACGCCGAACATCCCGCTGAGCAGGCCGCCTATGCCGCCGAGCACGGCCGCGAGGATCACTTCAGGACCAGCTCGACGGCGGCGCCCACCAACACGAGCGCGAACAGCAGGCCGAGTGTGTCTGTAGGGGTGCGCTGTTGAATCCAGGTGCCGGCTATCACGCCGCCAATGGCCGGCATGCCGACGATCAGCCCCTTGACAACGTCGACGTTGCCATAGGCGCCCTGCAGCACGGTCGCCATCGCCGCGATGACCACGATCGCCGCCAGCGAGGTGCCGGTCGCTCTGCGCTCTCCGTATCCCAGCCACAGCACCAGGAGCGGCACGACGACGGTCCCTCCACCGACGCCAAACAGGCCGCTGAACAGCCCGGCTGCCGTGCCGGTGAGCGCCAGTTTCGCCACGTGTGGCTTGTCGAAGCCCCTGACCACGAGCGGGCATACTAAAGCGGTGTCCGCAGCGATCTTGCCTGAGGCTCTGGCCCCGCTTCGCGCCGATCCGCGGCGCTCGGCGGTGCTGCTCGACATCGACGGAACGCTGGCTCCGATCGTCGAGCGGGCCGAGGAGGCGCACGTACCTGAGCCGACGCGCCAGCTCGTGATTGAAGCGGCCAAGCGCTACGCGGTCGTGGCGTGCGTGAGCGGTCGCCGGGCCTCCGAGGCGCGAGCGATGGTCTCCGTCGGCACGGTCTTCTACATCGGCACCCATGGAGCCGAGCTGTTGCGACCCGGCGAGACGCGTGCCAGCTTCAACCGCGAGCTCGAAGCCTGGGGCGGGCGCATCGAGAAGTTTGCCCGCGAGCTGGACCTGCCCGACTTGCGCCGGCGGCGGGTGCGGCTCGAGCAGAAGGGACCGATCCTCGCCCTGCACTGGCGAGGCGCCCCGGACGAGGATTCAGCACGCGCGACGGTCGACGCGGTAGCAGCCAAAGCGCAGGCGGCAGGCCTTCGGACTCACTGGGGTCGCAAGGTGCTCGAGGTCCGCCCCCCCGTCAGCTTTGACAAGGGTTCTGCGATATCGACGCTGCTGCGCGAGTTCGATCTCGACGCGGCGCTGTACGCTGGCGACGACCAAACCGATCTCGACGCGTTCCGAGCACTTCACCGTCTCGCTCAAGAAAAGCGGATCGCCCGGGTGATGTGCGTCGGCGTGCGCTCGGAGGAGGGCCCCGCGGAGATTCAGGCCGAGGCCGACCTCGTGGTCGACGGGACGGTCGGCGTGCGCCGGCTGCTCGAGATGCTGGTCGCGTAGATGCGCTTCACCGACTTTCTACGCACCACGGTTCTAATCAGCGCCGGAGCCGCGAGCGTCCTAGCCGCGGTCACCGTTGCCGGCGCTGTCGGCAACCAGCAGGACGACGTCGTCATCGTGGGTGCCGGCTGGTGGCTCCTGGCGGCGTTGATTGGAATGTGGATCGGACGACGGCGCGAGGCCACCGAGTCGATCAGGACGCTGTTGGTCAACGCCCGCATGCCCACCACGCTGCCCGACGTCCGGGCCGGTCGAACGGTCCTCAACCGACTGTGGCCGTTGCTGGTTTCCACGCTCGGCGCCGTCGCGCTCGCCTTCCTGGTGCCACAGGTGCCGGCGGTGGCAACGGGGTTCGCCATCATTTGGGCGCTCGCCTGGAGGCGCCAGGCGAGCGCTGTCACTGCAATCGAAGAGCGCGACGGCGCGCGCTTCTATATCGAACGCACCTCGCCGATCAAGCCGATCAGGCTCGTTCGCATTCCAGGCTTTCGCTCAAACTTGTTCGAGCTCAACGGGTCCTCTCGCGGCGCTCACCCCACCAAGCCACGCCTTTGACCTTCGCGTACATCCCCAGCCCGTCGAGTAACGGCTTCCACGTCGGTCCCCTGTTCGTGCACGCCTACGGGCTCATGTATGTGTTCGCGGTCGCCGCCGCGATCCTCTTTACGAGATGGCTGTGGGTGCGCGAGGGCGGACGTGCCGCGCTGCCTGCCGAGATCGCTGCCTGGGGCTTCCCGGGCGGATTGATCGGAGGGCGGATCTACTTCTTGATCACCACCCCGTCGCAGATCCCACCGCACTGGTGGGGCCCGTTTGCAATCTGGAAGGGGGGCCTTGGCATTTGGGGCGGGATCGCCGGCGGAGTCCTGGCCGGTCTTTGGCGTGTGCGACGCGAGAAGCTTCCCAAGGAGCGAAGACGCCTTTTGATGGACTGCGCCGCGCCGGGATTGCTGGTGGCGCAGTCGATCGGACGCATCGGCAACTACTTCAACCAGGAGTTGTTCGGAGCGCCGTCCAAACTGCCCTGGGCGCTCAAGATTTCACCCGCACACCGTCCGCCGGGCTACGCGCAATTCGCCGACCTTTGAGCCCACGTTCCTCTACGAGATCATCTGGAACCTGCTCCTCGCGGGCTTTTTGATCTGGCTAAATCGAAGGCGACGAGAGCAGATAAAGGCGCCAGGGATTTTCGCGCTGTACGTTGCCGGTTACTCGGCGTTTCGCATCTTCGAGGAGACGCAGCGGATCGACTACTCGGTGCACATCTTCGGTCTGCGCCTGAACTTCTTCATCGCGTTGATCCTGTGCCTGGCCGGGATCGTATGGTTCATCGCCAGCCAGCGCGGGTGGTTCGTGTACGGGCGACCGCCAAGCGAGGAGCAGGCAGCGCTCAATGACGCCCGAAAACCCCCACCAAAACGCCGGCCGAAGACGGGTGCAGGCGCTTCAGCGCGGCGATCCTAAAGCCGGGGGTGAGTCCCGAGGGAGCGGGCAGCGCCAGTAGCTCGATCACGTAGCGGTGGGCCCTGCCGGCCGGTGGGCAGGGCCCGCGGTACAAGAGCTTGCCGAAGTCGTTTCGCCCCGGGACCGCGCCGGTCAGCCCCAAGTGCGCCGGCAGCCGTTGTCGGTGGGTGGGATGCCGGCAAGCACCCAGTGAGTGAACGGGCCACCGGGCGCGTCCGAGTCGATCATCGCCAGCGCAAGCTCTTTTGTTCCGGCCGGGACCCCCGACCAGCGCAGGGGCGGCGAAACGTCGGCCCCGGTGCACGTGTAGCGCGCCGGGATGCTGGCACCGTTCGCAAAAGCGGTGCTGGAGAGCCGTACCTTTCGCGGGGCGCTGATCGGAGGATGCGCGGACGCGGTGGGTTTGGCATTTCCGGATGAGGTGGAATTCCCGGCCCCCAAAGCCCCTGCCTTTCCGCCGCCACCGCATCCCGCGGCGCAGAGCGCAACCGCGGTCGTGAGCGCAGCCGCTGCGGCGAGCCGAATGAGGCGCCTAGGCCCCATATTCCGCGCGCGCGCGCTTGCGCAGGGTCTGAAGCTCCGACCACGAACGCGTGTTGGCGACATCGGCCGCGGAGAGCCAACCGCGCCGGGCGGTGGCGATGCCATAGCGCGCCACGCTGAACCCCCGCACGCGGTGCGAGTCGGTGTTGATCAGCAGTGGCACGCCTGCCGCCGCAGCGGCCCGGGCGTGCACTTCGTCGAGGTCACGGCGATCTGGATTGGAGTTGATCTCGAGCATCGTGCCGGTACGCGAGGCTGCCTCGATGACGGCCTCGAGATCGACCTCGTAGGGTGGCCGCTGCTCGATCTTGCGCCCCGATGGGTGCCCGATCGCGTCGACCAGCGGGTGCTCGATCGCACGCACGATGCGCTCGGTCATCGCCTCAGCACTCATGCGAAACGAGGAGTGAACGCTCGCGATTACCCAGTCAAGTTCGCCAAGAAGCTCGTCGTCGTAGTCGAGCGATCCGTCGGGCAAGATGTTGACCTCGCTGCCGGCGAGCAGCTCGATGCCTTCGACCACCGTCGCGTGAATCAACTCGATCTGCTCTCGCAGCCGCTCGGGCGAGACCTCGTCACCGAAGCCGAAGCTGGCTGAGTGATCGGTGATCGCGAGGTACTCGTAGCCCGCAGCGAGGGCCGCCTGCGCCATCTCGACAATCGACGCGGTGCCGTCGGACGCGGTGGTGTGGCAGTGCAGGTCCCCGCGCAGATCCGAAAGCTCGACCAGATCCGGGAGCGTCCCGGCGGCGGCCGCTTCGAGCTCGCCGCGATTCTCGCGTAGCTCCGGTTCGATGTAGGCGAGCCCTAGCAGCGCGTAGACATCGGCCTCGGTAGGGCAGCGGTGCGTCGTGCCGGTGCTGTCGTCGAGCACGCCGTACTCCGACACGTGCAGGCCTTTGCGCACAACGGCGTCGCGCAGTGCCATGTTGTGCTGCTTGGATCCCGTCAGGTGCTGGAGCAGGTTCCCGAACTGATCCGGCGCGACGATCCGCAGGTCCACGCGTAGGCCGGTGTGCAGGCGCAGCCGCACACCTGCCTCGCCCGGAGTCTGGGCAGACTCGACCAAATCGAGAGCGGCCGCGGCCCGTGAGAGCGCGAGTGGATCCGTCGCCGTCGCGATCACGTCGAGGTCTTTGACGGTCTCGGTCATGCGTCGCGCCGAACCGGCGATCTCGACCTGATCGGCCGCAGAGTGAGCGCGCAGAGCGCTCACGAGCTGCTCGCCGGCCCCCAGCGCGTGGCTGAGAACCACCCGGCCTTGGCCGGGGTTCGCCGTCGCCGCCTCGATCGCCCGCAAAATGCTCTCCTCGGCCTTCGCGCCGAAGCCTTTGAGCGCCTGGATGCGATGGTCGCTGGCCGCCTCGCGCAGCGCCTGCAGCGAATCGATGCCGAGCTCGTCGTACAAACGCCGAGCCCGCTTGGGCCCCAGTCCGGGTAGACGCATCATCTCGATCAGGCCCAGGGGGAACTTTGCGCGCAGCTTGATAGTCGCGGGAATCGCGCCTTCGTCGGCTAGCGCCAGCACCTTCTCCTGGATCGTGCGGCCGATCCCCGGGAGGTCCGTTGCCCGCCCCTGGCGCGCCAGCGAGAGCACAGAAGTGGATGACTCTCTTACCGTCTTGGCGGCGTTGCGGTAGGCGACCACGCGGTGGACGATCGCGCCGTCGAGCTCTGATAGGTCGCCGAGTTCGTCCAGTGCGGCGGCAATCTCGGTGTTTGTCGGTTCTGCCATCTCCTAGAGGGCTTAGGCTACTTCCGCTGGCGCCTCATACCACTCGCTATACTTTTTGAAGCACCCTTGAAACGCAAAGGAGCCCCCGATGGCAGGCACGGTCACTGAAGTCAACGACAACAACTTCCAGGCAGAGGTGCTCGAGTCCGAGGTGCCGGTGCTCGTGGACTTCTGGGCGCCTTGGTGCGGGCCCTGCCGGATGGTGGCGCCGGTGGTGGAAGAGATCGCCTCCGAACGCGCCGGCGAGCTGAAGGTCGTCAAGCTCAACATCGACGACAACCAGCAGACGGCGGTCGCCTACGACGTGATGTCGATCCCGACGCTGATCCTCTTCAACCACGGGGAGGTGGCCAAGAAGGTGATCGGCGCTTATCCCAAGCGCAGGCTAGAGGCCGAGCTCGAGCCCGCGCTCACGTAGTTGTTCGCGCTCACGTAGCGCTGCGACGGCTTACGGCCACCCGCAGCTCGCGCCCGTCAATCCATACGCTGCTCGAGGCTTCTCCGGCGAGGCCGTTGTAACTCACCTCGGTCGCCAGCGTCTCCCCGGCGATGTAACGCTCGTGCTCACGGGCGGCAGCGACTAACTCGGCGTCACCCGCCAACAGGAGAGCGATGCGGTCTGTGATGTCAAGGCCGGCGTCCCGACGTGCCGCCTGCACGGCATGCACGATCTCACGCGCCCAGCCCTCGACACGCAGCTCGTCGTCGAGCATCAGCTCAAGCGCGACCGCGTGCGAGCCCTCACGCTCTATCTCGTAGCCCTCGATCGGCTTCATCGCCAGCACGATGTCGTCCGGCTCAAGCTCGTGCTCGTGTCCGCCCACCGCCACCACGACGTTGCGCCCATCGCGGACCGCCGCGGCCACATGGGCGCCGTCGAGCCCCGCGACCGCCGCGGCAATGGTCGGCATCTGCGCGCCAAACCTGGGACCGAGCGCGCGGTAGTTTGGCTTGACCTCGACCGTGGAGAGCTCGTCCGCCTCCGAGACGAAGCGCAGCTCGCGCACGTTCAGCTCCTCGCGCACCAGCTCAGCGAGGCGCTCGATCGCCTCGCGCTCGCGGCCAGAGGCGACCACGACTGCGGCCCGCAGCGGCTGTCGCACCTTGAGCCGCACCTTGGCGCGGGCGGCGAGCCCCAGGCGCACGGTCTCGCGCGCCACCCGCATGGCGTGCTCCAACTCGAGCTCGCGCTCTCCGGCAACGGGGAAGTCCGCCAGGTGCACGCTGTCGAGGGAACCGTCCAAATTGTCGTAGAGCTCGTCGGCGATAAACGGACAAAACGGCGCCACGAGCGCCGAGACCGTCAGCAGACAGCGCTCGAGCGTCGCGAAGGCCCCGGCGTCCCCGTCCCAGAAGCGCCGCCGTGAGCGCCGCACATACCAATTTGAGAGCTCGTCGATGAACGCCGCGATGGCCCGCCCGGCGGAGGTCGCGTCGTAGTCGTCGAGCCGCTCCCGCACGATTTCGACCGTCGCCTGAAGACGCGAGAGTGCCCACCGGTCCAGATTGGTGGCCGGCTGCGCGCGCGCCGACGGATGGCGCTCGATCGAATTCGCGTTCGCGTACAGCACGTAGAAGAAATAGGTGTTCCAGAGCGGCAGCAGGAACTGCCGCACGGACTCCTCGATCGTTCCCAGCGAGAAGCGGTACCCCGCCCACGGCTGGCGCGAGGTGAAGAAGTACCAGCGCATCGCGTCCGCACCGAAGCGCTCGAGCACGTCCCACGGCTCGACGACGTTGCCCCGTGACTTGGACATTTTGCGTCCCTCGTCGTCCAGGAGCAGTCCATGGCAGACCACGGTTCGGTATGGGGAGCGGTCGAATAGCAGCGTCGAGATCGCGAGCAACGAGTAGAACCACCCTCGGGTCTGATCGAGGCCCTCGCAGATGAAGTCCGCCGGGAAGCGCTGCTCGAAGCGTTCCTGGTTTTCGAACGGCGCGTGGTACTGGGCGAACGGCATCGAGCCCGAGTCAAACCACACATCGATCACTTCGGGCACGCGCGTCATCTCACCCCCGCACTCGGAGCACGCAAACCGCACGTCGTCGACATAGGGCCGATGCGGATCGGTCAGCTCGACGCCCGAGAGCTCCTTTAGCTCGCCCAGCGAGCCGACCACCCGGACGTGGTCCTTCTCGCATCGCCACACCGGCAAAGGCGTGCCCCAGTAGCGCTCGCGTGACAGCGCCCAGTCGACATTGCCCTCAAGCCATTTGCCGAAGCGCCCGTGCTTGATGTGCTCGGGGTACCAGGTGACGGTCTCGTTGGCCGCCAGCAGGCGCTCCTTGATGTTGCTCGTGGCGATGTACCACGAGGGCTTGGCGTAATACAGAAGCGGAGTCCCGCACCGCCAGCAGTGGGGGTAGGAGTGCACAAGCGTCTCCGCGCGCAGCAGCCGATCGCGAGCCCGCAGGTCCTCAATCAGGTCGGCGTCTGCGTCCTTTACCCACCGCCCGGCGTAGGGCCCGATGCGCTCATCGAATGTTCCGTCCAGGCGCACCGGGTTGATTGGCGCCAGCCCGTACTGCTCGCCGAGGCGAAAGTCCTCCTCGCCAAACGAGATCGAGCTGTGGACAAGGCCCGTGCCCTCACTCGCGGAGACAAAGTCTCCCGCGAGCACCGTGTGCGCCCTCGGCCCGAACGCGCTCCCCGGGATGAAGTCAAACGGCGGCTCGTAGGCGACATCCAGAAGCTCGGAGCCAGGGAAGCGCGCGACAACCTGGGCGCGGGGGCCGAGCACCCTGTCGACCGCTGCCTCGGCCACGACTGCGATCCGACCCTCCTGGTCGGCTGCGCGCACATATGTCAGCTCTGGATCGGCTGCGACCGCGGCGTTCGAGGCGAGCGTCCACGGCGTGGTCGTCCACACGATCAGCTCGTCGCCACGCTGCACGACGTCGTTGCCGTCGGTCACGGGCAGCCGCACGTACACGGACGGATCCTCGACCTCTCGGTAGACGTCGGGCTGCCCGAGCTCGTGGCTCGAGAGCGTCACCTGGTCGCGCGGGCAGTACGGGACGACCTTGAGCGTCTCGTACAGCAGCCCGCGCTCGTGGATCTGCTGGAGCGCCCACCACACCGACTCGATGTAGCCCGGGTCGAGCGTGCGATAGGCGTGCTCGAGATCGATCCAGAACCCGATCCGCTCGGTCAGCCGGTTGAAGTCCTCCACATGGGTCAGCACCTTGGCCCGGCAGCGGGCATTGAACTCGGCGATCCCGAACCGCTCGATGTCCTCCTTTGAGCTGAACCCAAGCTCCGCCTCGAGCGCGAGTTCGACCGGCAGCCCATGGCAGTCCCAGCCGCCCTTGCGCTCGACATAGAAGCCCAGCATCGTCTTGTAGCGGGTGAAGATGTCCTTGAACACCCGCGCCATGACGTGGTGCGAGCCGGGCGGCGCGCTCGGAAACGGGGGACCTTCGTAAAAGGTCCACTGCGGCTCGCCCCGTCGGCGCTCCAGCGACTGCGCAAACACGTTTCGCTCACGCCAGAGCTCCAGAACCTCCCGCTCCAGCGCGGGGAAAGAGGGCTTCGAGTCGACCGGGCGATACTGGGGCGGCATGGGCGCGTGATTGTAGGTGCGGGCGTGCGACGATCCACGGAGCGATGCGCCTTCGTCTCTACCACCACCGTGACGGCGCGCGCGTCGCCTACCGAGAGACCGGAACCGGACGTCCGTTGGTGCTGCTGCACTCGCTCGGTCTCTCGCATCGCGAGTGGGAGCCGATCGTCGAGCCGCTCCAGAGCCGCTTTCGCCTCGTGCTGCCGGACCTGCCGCTGCATGGCGACTCCGAAGATCGGCCGCGCCACCCTTACACCCCCGGCTGGCTGACCGAGGTGATCGCCGGCTTTTGTACCGAGGTTGCCGGCAGCAGGCCGCTGCTGGGCGGCCACGATCTGGGCGCCGAACTCGCGCTGCGTGCGGTGATCACCGACCAGCTCAAGCCCGCCCGACTGATCCTGATGTCGAACCGTCTACATCGACGCGAGCAGCTAGGTGGCCGCCGGCGTGCCTGGCGTGTCGCCTGCCGAGCGGCGGCGCTGCCGGGACTGGATCGGCTGCTGTCCCACGGCGCCGCGCTTGCCTTTCGGCCTTCGATGGGCGACCGGCTTTCCGCCCAGCACAGCCGGGCCCCGCGCGACCTGATCCGACACGCAATGGACGACGTCGGTGGTAACAGCAACCGCGCGCGGGCGTGGTCGCGGTTTGCACACCGCTGGCCGGTCGAGGCGCAGCGGCAGCTGCTCGACGCGTACGGACGGGTCGATGTGCCGGTGCTGCTGTTGTGGGCCGAGGAGGACCGCGTGCACCCACTGGAGGGCGCCCGCGAAGCCCTCGACCTGTTGCCCAACGCCCACCTCAGGACGCTCCCCGCGACCGGCTTTCTGATCGCCTACGACGACCCGGTGGGCGTCGCCCGCGAGCTGATCGCATTCCTGGGTTAGTAGCGTTAAGACCAGCCATGGGCGTGCAAGAGCAAGATCAGCTGTGGGGGGGTGAGACGACCAAAGCGGTCGAGAACTTCCCCATCTCCGGCGAGCGGATCCCCGTGGTCGTCGTCCGCTGGTTGGGCAAGATCAAGGCTGCGGCCGCGCGTGTAAACGCGGAGCTCGGAAAGCTCGAGCCGGAGGTGGCTGAAAGGATCGCCCTGGCCGCCGACCGGGTGGCGGACGGGGAGTTCGACGATCAGTTCCCGATCGATGTCTTCCAGACCGGTTCCGGGACGTCGTCGAACATGAACGCGAACGAGGTGATCGCGACGCTGGCCGGCGACGGGGCGCACCCGAACGACCACGTCAACATGGGCCAGTCCTCAAACGATGTCTTCCCCTCGGCTGTCCACCTCGCCGCGCTCGCGGAGACGAGCGGCGAACTGTTGCCCGCGCTCGAGCAGCTCGAGCGTTCGCTGAAAGCGAAGGCGGACGAGTTTCGCGACGTCGTCAAGTCCGGCCGCACGCACCTGATGGATGCCGTGCCCGTGACGCTCGGGCAGGAGTTCGGGGGCTACGCGGCCCAGGTTCGCTTGGGCGCGCGACGGGTGCGAAACGCGCTTCCCCAGGTTGCACAGATCCCGCTCGGCGGGACCGCGACCGGCACCGGGCTCAACACCCACCCGGAATTCGCCGCGGGCGTGCGCGCGCGGCTGTCCGAGGGCAGCGGACTCGAAATTCGGCCGCCCGAGCATCCCTTCGAAGCGCAAGGAAACCGCGACGCGCTGGTCGAACTCTCGGGCGCCCTGAAGGTGCTCGCTGTCTCCCTGACCAAAATCGCCAATGACGTCGCGCTGATGGGTTCCGGACCACGTACCGGGATCGGCGAGCTCTTCCTGCCCGAGCTGCAGAAGGGTTCCTCGATCATGCCTGGCAAGGTGAACCCCGTGATCCCCGAGGTCGTCATGCAGGTGGGAGCCCAGGTGATCGGCAACGACGCCGCGATCACCGTCGCGGGATTGGAGGGCAATTTCGAACTTAATGTGCGTGTGCCACTCATCGCGCGCAACCTGCTCGACTCGATTCGCCTGCTTTCCACCAGCTCGCGGGCTTTCGCGGAGAAGTGCGTCGACGGCATCCGGGTCAACGAGGAGGGCACCCGCCACTCGGCAGAGGCGACGCTTGCCGCCGCGACCGCGCTCAACCCCGCGATTGGATACGACAAGGCGACCGAGATCGTCAACGCTGCGGCTTCCTCGGGGCGCATGTTGCGCGAAGTGGCGCTCGAGCACGGCGTCGACGCGGAGACCTATGACCGCGTGATGGACCTGCGCAAGATGGCGCAGGGCAACCTGTAGCGCTACCTCGCCGCAGCCCGCAAGCGCTCCCACCACCGCCGCGAGCACGCGCACTGTGACGCGCTGAGACTAGGCTGCGCAAAATGCCCGGTCCTCTTATCGCAGTCGACGGCCCCTTCGTCCTGTACCGGTCCTTCTTCGCGCTGCCGGACTCAATCAAGGGCAACCAGGAGCGACCCATCAACGCGTTGCTGGGTGCTGTCAACGTATTGCTGCGGGTCGCCGCCGATCGCCGTCCGCGCGCGATCGTGGTCTGCTTTGGCGCCGAGGCCGCGGAGTATCGGGTCGAGCTCTATCCCGCCTACCACGCGGCGCGGCCCCCGGTGCCCGACGCGCTCGAGTGGCAGTTCGGGGAGGCACCCAGCCTGTTCGAGGCGTTCGGCTGGCAGGTTCAATCGACGCCCGACCTCGAGGCCGACGACCTGCTCGGTTCGCTCGCCCAAGTCGAGGCCGAGGCCGGCGGCGATGCGCTGATCCTCACCGGCGACCGCGACATGTATCAATGCGTCTCCGACCGGGTTGCCGTCCTGTATCTCAAGCAGGGGACGAGCGGCTTCGAGCTGGTGGACCCCGCCGAGGTGGAGCGCCGCTACGGCATCGCGCCGGAGCTGGTGCCCGACTTCATCGCGCTGCGCGGCGACCCGTCGGATGGGCTGCCGGGTGCGCCAGGCATCGGACCCAAGCTTGCGGCGACGCTGCTTCAGCGCCACGGCTCGCTCGACGGCGTGCTGCAAAACGCCGAGTCCGAGCGCCCCCGCATCAAGGACGCGCTGACCGAGCACGCCACCGAACTGCTGCACTTCAGAGCCATCGCGCGTCTGCGCACCGTCGAGCTCGACCGCCCGGCGGACCACCAGACGGACCTCGAGTCAGGCGCTCGGGCGGCCAGGAAGTACGGGATGAACAGGCTCGCGGAGCGACTGGAAAAGGCCGACGGCCTCTCTGATCTATAGGGGCCCGGGCATAGGTTGCGCCAGCGGCGGTCCGAACCCTACTTCCCTTTCCAGACCGGCTCGCGCTTTTCGGCGAAGGCCTGCGCCCCCTCGCGTGCGTCCTCCGACGCGAACACCGGGCCAGATATCTCCGCCTGGCGGGTGAAGAACTCGGACTCGGGCCAGTCGGCCGACTCGAGCAGAATGCGTTTGGTCGCCTGAAGCGCGAGCGGCCCGTTGGCGGCGATCACCTGTGCCAACTCGAGCGCGACATCGAGAGCCTGGCTGGGCTCCGCCAGACGGTTGACGAGTCCAAGCTCGTAGGCCCGCTCGGCATCGATCGGTTCGCCGGTCAGCGCCAGCTCGACCGCGACGTTGCGAGGCAGCACTCGCGGCAGACGCAACAACCCGCCGCCCGCCGCCACCAGCGAGCGCTTGACCTCGGGAATCCCAAGCCGAGCCCCGCGTGCGGCGACGATCAGATCGCAGGCCAACGCCACCTCAAGCCCGCCCGCGACGGCAAAGCCCTCGACCGCGGCGATAAGTGGCTTGAGCGAGGCGCGTTGGGTGATCCCAGCGAAGCCGCGTTCTCCGGCATACGGCACCTCGCCCGCCGCGAAAGCCTTCAGATCCATGCCCGCGGAGAAGCCTTTCCCCGCTCCGGTGAGGACGCCCAGCGAGAGGCCTGGATCGGCGTCAAGTTCGTCCAGCGCGCCGGCGATTCCGTGTGCGACCGCAGCGTTGACGGCGTTTCGCTGGTCGGGGCGATTGATCGTCATCACCAGGATCCGCTCCCGGTGCTCGGTTAGAACCGCGTCGTCGCTCACGCCGCAAACAATCTCAGGTCTGGCTCGCGCTCGCCGCGCAGCACCCCAAGGTCGATCTCGACGCACTCGATTCCTCGAGCGCGCGCCAGGACGCGCGCCTGCGGCTTGACGTGCTGGGCAGCGAGCACGCCGCGACATGACTCGAATGCGGGATCGACGCGGATCCGCTCCAGGTACCGGCTCAGCTGCTCGACGGCGTCGACGCCGGCAACGCGCTTGATCTCAACCGCCACCCAGCACTCGCCGGCGTCTCGGCACATGAGGTCGACCGGGCCGATGTCCGTCGACCATTCGCGACGCACGAGTTGGAAGCCTTCACCGAGCGTCCTCGGCCGTTCAGCCAAGAGCTCTTGTAGATGCGCCTCGACCCCCTCCTTGTCGGGCGCCGTGGCGTCCAGCGGCGAACCCATCTCGAGCGAGAAGTCAGAGAGCACCTCCGCGAGCGCGATCTCCAGTCGGTCCTCAGCCGCGCCGGCGCGCTTTCGCACGACGATGCGATCCGTCGCTTCCTCGACCACCGTCGGCGGCGTCATCCAGTTGAGCGGCTTGTAGCCGCCCGCGTCTGCGTGGACCAGAACCGATCCATCCGCCTTGATCATGATCAGTCTGACCGCCTCGCGCAGCCAGGCATCGAGCCTGCCGGTGTAGCGGACTTCGCAGCGGGCGACGATCAGGCGCATGGGTGCTGCAGGCTATGACGCCCAGCGGACGCAGCCCTACCCTTACGGTCATGCGCCACCAGCTGAGGCCGCTTTTCGACCGCATCGTGATTAAGGAGCTCGACCCCGATCGCGTCCGCCGCTCGGGGCTGCTCGTCCCTCCGGGAACCGACGAGCCTCCGCCCCAGCAAGGGATCGTGCTCGCGGTTGGCCCCGGGCTCGACTGGTGGGACCACGTGGGCGTACAGATGCCCGTCAAGCCGGGCGATCACGTGGTCTTTCCCGCCGCCGCCGGCACCTGGGTTGAGATCGACGAGGAGCGGCTGCTCGTGTGCCGCGTGGGCGAACTTTTGGGCGTGCTCGAATCCGTTGAGGACTGCCCGGAATGCCGCGGGCGGGAGCTTCAGCCGCGTGAGACCTGTCCCGTCTGCGGCCGAGAAGGCTCGCTGGCGTAAGGCCGGCTACGGGCGCTTGCAGCTGTGGCGGTAGGCACAGTCATTGAACGACTGTCCGTTGCTGCCGAGCGCCGACGGAGTCGCCTCGGCGGTGAGGATGATTCTCACCGGATGGCCCTGCCCGGCGGTGTGGCTCTTCCCAGCGGCGGTGTACTTCGACGTGGGGCCGAAATGGACCGTGCGCACGTTCGCGAGCGGCGCCTGCCCGGCACCGATCGTTGGTGACTCGAGAACCCACTCGGCGGAAGACCGCGAGGAGGTGTAGCTCACGCTCTTGCTCCAGCTCCAGTGACCCTCATCGGTCAGCGCGATGTGCCACCTGTCAGCCCCGATCTGGTGGACAGTGACCGCCATGTGATCGCCCTTGCTGACGGTGCACTTGGCGTCGCTGCGGCAGCCGTGCAGATGCACCACTCCAGCCGGAAGTAACTCATACCAGGCGTAATAGCGGCGACCGAAGAACTGGGTCTCTTCGACCACGCCTGCCTGGATCAGATCATGCGTCTTAAATCCGCCGACGCCAGCCCACGTCGCCGCGATGCCAATTGGCGGGCTGGTGACGCCCGGGACGACGAAGGTCCCCGAAACCCCTGAGATCGCATGCGTCGTCGACCTGACGGCGTACCCGGACCAGTTGCGGCTGTAGACCGTTGCGCGGGAGAACGGCAGCACCTCACCGGGATGGCTGGGGATCAGGACACTCGCTCGCTCTGGGTGAGCCGCCGAGTGAACGACTGCTCCCGCAGGACCGAGGGCGAGCGCAGCCGAGGCGGCTAAGACAGCGGTTGTCTTCAGGGCCGCGCGCAGCTGGAGCGGTAGGCGCAGTCGTTGAAGGACTGTCCGTTGGTCGCCAGTGACGAGGGTGTGGCCTCGCCCGTGAGAATGATCTTGACGGCGTGGCCTTGCCGGATCGTGTGGCTGCCGCCGCCGGAGGTGAACTTCGAAGTCGGGCCAAAGTGAACCGTGCCCACCTGAGAGAGGGAGAGGCACAAGCCGCAAAACGGCTGCTCGAGAATCCACTCCGCGGACGAGCGCGAGGAGTTGTAGTTGACGGTCTTGCTCCAACTCCAGTGACCGGAGTTCCTGACCGACATCCTCCACGTGTTGCCGCTCATGTTGTTGATCTTTACGGACATATGGTTGCCCGGGCTGACCCGGCAGCGCGAATCCCCTTTGCACCCGTGCAGCTGAACCTCCGAGTTGGGCAGCAGCTCATACCAGGCGAAGTACTTCTTGCCGAACAGGAGGCCCGGCAGCGAGTCTTCGCCGGTGCCGGCCTGGATCAGGTCGTGCGACTTGAACCCGCCGATCCCGGCCCAGGTTGCCGCGGCGGCGGTTCCGCTCGAGCCCCCGGCAGTAGGAACGACGAACGTGCCGGACACGCCGGTGAGCTTGTGGCGCTTGGATCTCACGGCGTAACCGGACCAGTTGCTGCTGTGCACGGTGCCATTCGAGTAAGGAAGCACCTCGCCCGGGACGCTGGGAATGAGCACGCCGCTCGCGGTCGCGCGCGCGCCCTGCGAACGTGCATGTCGAGCGCCTGATGAGAGCAGCACAGGGGCCGCGGCGACCGCAGCCAACGCACACAGGCCACAGACGACTCGCCACACGGCAGCTCCCCTGCTCATGCGCTCAGAGTCTAAACAGGCGTGCGCGAGCAGGCGTTATCACGGTGCCGCGCACTTTTGCTTATACGAGCAGTCGTTGAAGGACTGCCCGTCTGCCGCCAGCGCGGACGGCGTTGCCTCGTTGATCAGGCCCCCCGGCGAGAGCACGATCTTGGTCGGGCTGCCCTGCGCAATCGTATGGCTCGTCGCACCGAGGTTGAAGGTCGAGGCGGACCCGAAATGGACGGTGCCAACGTTGGCGAGGGTCGTCTGTGCGCCCACCGTCGGCGCCTCGAGGATCCATTCGGCCGAGGAGCGCGAGGAGTTGTAGCTCACCTTTTTGCTCCAGCTCCAGTGCCCGGCGTTGGTCATCGAGATCGTCCACGACTTGCCCGCGTTCTGTGTGATTGTGACCTTGACTTTGTTGCCCGGCTTGACCGTGCAGTTGGGGTCGCCAGCACAGCCACTGATCTGCGTCTCGGACGCTGGCAGCAACTCATACCAGGCGTAGTACTGAGGGCCGACAAGCGGATTGGACGGGAACGACTGCTCGGAAGTTCCGGCCTGGATCAGGTCGCTGGTGTTATACCCGCCGATCCCCGCCCAGGTGGCGGCGAATCCCGGTGGCAAAAGTGAAGCAGCTGGCACGGTGAACGTGCCGACCACGGCCGTCACGCCGCCGCCCTTGGGAGTGACGGCATAGCCCGACCAGTTGAGGCTGTCGACCGTCCCCCCGTGAAGCGGCAGCTTCAGGCCAGGATGGGTGGGGATCAGTACACCCGGCGAGCTGTGCGCGGCGGCACTGCTCGCGCCCGCCAGCGCGAGCACGGCGGTGCTAGCGGCGCAAACTCCGAGACGAACGATTGATCGGCGCACGGGTTCTCCCTTCCTACGCGCATATGACTTCGCGAAGCCGCGTAGCGGCCTCCACCTGGATCGCGCAAGTTTTAGCGCGCGTTCGGAAGCGGCGCAAGCGGGAACGGTTAGCTGATCAGGGCGCCGGGCAAGTCGACTTGTAGGCGCAGTCATTGAACGACTGCCCGTTGGGCGCAAGCGCCGACGGCGTCGCTTCTGCTTTGCCCCCGCCATAGACCATGTCGACCGTGACCGGATTGCCCTGCGCGATCGCGCGCGTTGATCCGTTGACCACGTACGTCGAAGTGGGGCCGAAAACCGAGGTGCCGAGTCCGCGAGGTAGCTTCGACTGCCCACCGCTGACCGTCGGCGCCTCCAGAATCCATTCAGCCGACGAGCGCGAGGAGTTGTAGGTCACCGTCTTGCTCCAGCTCCAGCCGCTGGTCGAGTCGGCGACGGAAACGTGCCACTTCCCCGATGAGAGCTGATGGATCGCCACGGTCATGTTGTCGTGGGCGGTCACCGTGCAGAGCGGGTCTCCTGTGCAGTTGTGCAATTGCTTCTCGGGACCGGGCAGCATTTCGAACCACGGGAAATAGGTCGGCCCGGTCGTGTTCACGAACTCCGACGTGCCCGCTTGGATCAGGTCATGGGTCGTGAAGCCGCCGATCCCCGCCCAGGTCGATGAGTAGCCGGGGTGCGAGGTGGGACTTGGCGCCAGGAAGGTGCTCGTCACGGCCGTTATCCGGTGCGCCTTCGAGGTGGTTACGTAGCCGGACCAGTTCGCGCTCTTGAAGGTGCGGCCGCCGAGCGGAGTCGATTGACCTGGGGTCGCAGGGCGCACCACGCCATCGCGTGCGGCGGCCGAACCGGAGCCGTGGGTCAGCACGAGCATGCAAATAAGCGCCGGAGCGAGCAAAAGGGAACAGAGAAGTTTGCGCACGGTGCTGGGCCCCCTTTCGGTTCGATGCCGCGACCCCCGCGCCAGCTACGCAATCTACCAGTCGCGTGAGCTCGGGGCCGGCCCTAGGCGGCCGTCTGCTGCGCGAGTCCGGAAGGCTCCGCGCGCGGCAAGCTACGTGGCCTGGTCGAGCGGATCTGCTCGAGCAGCTGCTCGACCTCAGCGTCGTAACCCAAGGCGAGCGCCCGCTCGCACGCTCCCGCGCATTCGGCGAGACGATCCGTGCGCGCCAGCGCGTGCGCGTAGCGAGACCAAGCGACCGGGGACTCAGGATCGAGGCGCGTGGCCGCTTCGCTGGCCGAGACCTCGCCTCCCACATTGCCGGCCAGGTGATACGCAAGGGCTAGACCCAGCAGACCCTCGACGGAAGGGTCGAGCTCTCGGGCGCGCTCGAGCGCCCAGATCGCGCTCGAGCGGTCCATGAGCCGCAGGCGCAGGCGGCCAAGACGCTCCCATGCCGACCCGTCGGCCGGCGCCCGACTCACCGCCCTCTCCGCAGCCTCAGCGGCCAGGTCGATCGCCCCCATGTCCTCATAGATCCGTGCGGCGAACCGCTCGGGCGTCGGGCGATCGGTGTCGGCACGGGACCAGTCGCGCACCGCGCGGGCGGCCGCCGGCAGGTTGCCCGCCTGCCAGAAGGCTGCGGTTAGCAAACGCAGCACTACCGGGTTGCTGGGGTCCGCGTCGCGCGCGTACACGAGGCGCTGGGCGGCGAGCTCGGCGTTGCCCTCCGACAGCGCGTGCTGGGCCGCGGTCATAAAGCGAGTCACGCGATCGGCGGCGGGGTCGGCCCTGGAGAAGTCCACGAATTGCAGCGAGCCAGCCGGCACGGTCCGCACGCCCACGCTGAACGTCATCCGCGCCCACTGCTGGATGTCATCGCCGTCGCCCGAAAAGTAGATTCCGGTGACGGTGCCAACGCCCCACTCGGGATACGAGAGGCACCGGGCGTAGCGGTGGACAACGGAGTGGTCGGGGACGCGCGCGCCGAACGGGTCGTGCTGTCTGCGCTCCTTCTCGGCGGCGCGGGCGCGCTGCTCGGCCTCATAGGCTCGCCGACCGGCTTCGGCTCTTGCCTGGCGAGCTGCGGCGGCTGACACCTTGACCGCGCTGCGCGAAACGCGGCCGCCGCGGGCGGTCTCAGCCAGCTGCTCGAGTTGGTCGGCGGCCTCGTTTACCGCCTGGAGATGACGCTGGTGCTCGTGACGGCGCGAGGGAGGCGCGATATCCGGGTGCCAGCGCTTGGCCATCCTCCGTCGTGCAACCTGAACGTCTCGCTGCTCAAATGGAGCCTCCAGCTCGAGCAGTAGCAGCGCCTGTTCGACATCGAGGATCTGGGGCATCGGCTCTACGGTAGCCGAGATTCGGACAGTCGCGGTGGCGTGCAAGCAATGGTGGCCGGGCGTTGCGCGTCAGGCCGCGCGCGCGTGCAACCGCGGCGCGACAGCGTCTGGCGCGATCGGCGATGCCGGGTCCAGTGCCAACGCAGCTGGCTGTCACTTTTTAGTCTCTTTTCCTCTCAATTAGTCTTGCTGGGCTTACTCTGTCGGCGTGAGCTTGACGGCGGCTTCCCGACGCAGAGGGGCGCCGTTGCTCCTGTGGTTTTTTGCCGGGACGGGCGCCGTGGGGCTGAGCGCCGCCTTCCTTGCACTACTGATCACGACGTATACGGAGAGCAGCACGTGCGGCTCGGGGCCCGGGGCGAGCATGATCGCGCTCGGGCCGCCCGGCAGTGGCCAGCGGGTCGGAGCTACCGAGTACGGCGGTCCCGGCGACCCCAGCTCGGGCGACGTGGGCGCCTCGGGCGCGAACTTGCTCGCGCACCCCGATAGCTACGCCGAGCTCGGGGGGACGACATTTCAGACGGCCACCGCAATGGGCGGCCTGCCGTACATGACCCCGCTACGGATCACGTACGCAAACCACTCCACGATCGCGTACAAGCGCGACTTCGGCCTCGGCGGCCCACCGATTGACGGCTTGCCGCGCGTGATCGACCTGTGGTGGCAGCTGGCGATTCGCCTCGGCATCCCGTACGAGAACGGCCTCTGGTCGGGCCCCGTGAGGATCGGCCGGGCGCCCGGCACCGGCTCCGGTCAAACCCTCGGCGAGACCCCTGGGTCCGGCGAGCTGGTGGCGCCTCAGCCGAGCACCGCCGACCCGGCGGCGTGCGCACCGGGATCGCCCGGCGGAGTCCCGCTCACGCCGGGCCCGCGCGCGCGATTGCTGCCAAACGACCTCGCAGCCGCCCCCGCCGGCGCCCCCCAGGCGGTCAAGAACATGCTCGCCGCGGGAAACCAGATCGTGGGAAAGCCCTACGTGTACGGCGGCGGGCACGGCATCCCGTTGAGCGAGGTCGCGCCTTCGTATGACTGCTCGAGCAGTGTCGACCATCTGCTTTACGGCGCGCGCCTGGTCCCGGTGACTGACTCGGCTCCCTCTAGCGTGCTCGAATCGTTCGGCCTCCCCGGTCCGGGTCGCTGGGTGACCCTGTATGCCAGTCCCCAACACGTGTTCATGTATGTGGCCGGGCTGCGCTGGGACACCTGGAACGCAGCCGGTCCCGGAGACGGGCCCCCGGGCATCGGCTGGCACCCACTGGTACGCAGCGCGGCCGGATTCGTCGCACGACACCCGGCCGGCCTGTGAGCCGCCTTAGCTTCAGAACGTGGGCGCTCAGTGCGGTCATAAGCCTCTTCTTGTTGGCCGCAGTGCTCGCGGCCGGCGTCGGCGGTTGTGGTGCCGCGGAAGGCGGCAAGGGCAACTTGCGGGCGCAGATCGCGCAGGCTCAGAGAACACACGAATTCCCAGCACGACCTCCCCCGGCCGAATCAGTTGCCGCGGGGTCTCCAAGTGCGATCGCAGCGATTCGCAGCTTCGTGACCGCGTACGTCAACTGGAACGCACACACCGTCAGCGGTGACCTGCGCAATCTGGCCGAGCGCAGCGTCGGGCAGGCGCGCTCAGCGCTAGCGCTCGCAGCGGCCCGGACCGCGAGCGATTACGAGCTCAAACGCGGCGGGATCGCCAACCAGGGCACGGTCGAGTCGATCGCACCGCTTCCCGGTCACGCCGACCAGTACGTGGTCGTGACACGTGAGCAGACCAATGCAGCCAACCTCACGCTGTACCAGGGCCTTCGGCCTGCCTGGCACGTGGCGATCGCAACGGTGCGCCAGGTTCGTCCGGGAACGTGGGCACTCTCCGGCTGGCAGCCGGAGAGCTAGTGCGCGGCGATATTCAGGACCACCGCGGCAATAAAGCATCCGAGCGCCGCCAGCCGCACCAGCCAGCCGGTGCGCGCGCTCTGCCCTCCGGTCGCCATGCCCGCGATCGCGACGATGATGCAGGCGGTCGCGAGCACGGCGAAGGCGATGGCGAGCGCGTGGAGCACCGATGATGTTGTAGCGCGAGCGTCGCCAGGCGATCGCGTCGCGGCCCTGGCCCTACCATCGAGGCGATGCCCGCCCAGTACATCTTCACCACCTACCGGCTGTCACGCCGCTTCCCGCCCGACCGCGAGGTGCTCAAGGACATCTCGCTGTCGTTTTTGCCGGGGGCCAAGATAGGCGTGCTCGGCTACAACGGAGCGGGCAAGTCCACCTTGCTGCGGATCATGGCCGGCCGCGACACCGATTTTGATGGTCAGGCGCAACTCGCACCGGCCGCATCGGTCGGGCTGCTCGAACAGGAACCGAGGCTCGACGGGAGCAAGGACGTGCGCGGAAACATCGAAGACGGCATCGCGCACACCAAGGGCCTGCTCGACCGCTTCAACGAGCTCTCCATGAACTACTCGGATGAGGTCGCGGACGAGTTCGGACGCCTGCAGGAACAGATCGATGCGGTAGACGGCTGGAACCTTGAGACCACGCTCGAGATTGCGATGGACGCGCTCCGTTGCCCGCCTCCCGAAGCCGACGTCTCCACTCTCTCCGGTGGGGAGGCGAGGCGGGTGGCGCTGTGCCGCCTGCTGCTGCGCCAGCCCGACCTGCTGCTGTTGGATGAGCCAACAAACCATCTCGACGCGGAGTCCGTGGCCTGGCTCGAGCGCCATCTGCGCGACTATCCGGGAACGGTCGTCGCCGTCACCCACGACCGCTACTTCCTCGACAACGTGGCAGGCTGGATCCTCGAACTCGACCGCGGTCGCGGTATCCCGTATCAGGGCAATTACTCGGGCTGGCTCGAGCAGAAGCGC
Organism: uncultured Solirubrobacterales bacterium; assembly: GCA_963767295.1. Taxonomy (GTDB): domain Bacteria; phylum Actinomycetota; class Thermoleophilia; order Solirubrobacterales; family Solirubrobacteraceae; genus Palsa-465. Next base: position 1,159,590 of record CAVYDI010000003.1, on the reverse strand, counting down.
GCGCGGCTGGCGCAGGAGGCGCGGGAGGAGGCCGCCAGGCGGCGGACGATCGAGCACGAGCTCGAGTGGGTGCGGCTGAACTCGAGCGACCGGCGCAAAGCGCCCCGCGCCCGGCTCAAGGCATACGAAACGCTGCTCGCCCAGGAGCGAAACGTGCGCCTGGACCAGGTCCAAATCCACATCCCGGCCGGGCCAAGGCTCGGCGAGGTGGTAGTCGAAGCGGACGGGCTGCGCAAGTCATACGGCGATCGCGTGTTGATCGACGACCTGTCGTTCTCGCTTCCCCGCGGCGGAATCGTCGGCGTGATCGGCCCCAACGGCGCGGGGAAGACCACGCTCCTGCGCATGATTACGGGCGAGGAAAGCCCCGACTCCGGCGAGCTGCGCCTCGGGGAGACGGTCGAGCTCGCACACGTTGATCAATCGCGCGCCGCGCTCGACGCCGACAAGAGCGTGTGGGAAGAGATCTCGGGCGGCCTGGACCAGCTCACACTCGGCGACCGCGCCGTGTCGAGCCGCGCCTACGTGGCGGCGTTCAATTTCAAGGGCACTGACCAGCAAAAGCCCGTCGGCAAGCTCTCGGGCGGTGAGCGCAACCGACTTCACCTGGCGAAGCTATTGCGCTCGGGCGGGAACCTGTTGCTGCTCGACGAGCCCACCAACGACCTTGACGTGGACACTCTGCGGGCGCTCGAGGAGGCGCTGCTGGCGTTCGCGGGGTGCGCTGTCGTGGTCTCGCACGATCGCTGGTTCCTCGACCGCATCGCGACCCACGTGCTGGCGTTTGAAGGCGACTCGCGGGTGCGCTGGTTTGAGGGCAACTTCGACGCCTACGAGAGTTTTCGCCGCGAGCAACTCGGCGCAGACGCCGAGCGGCCCAAACGCATCACGTACAAGAAGCTCGTACGCCAGTAGAGCTGAAAGCCCTCGGCGACCCCGGTAGATGGACCGCTGCTACGGCTTCAGCACGATCTTGATCGCTCCGTCCTTCTTCTGCTGGAAGATCTCGTAGGCCTCCGGCGCCTGCTCGAGCGCCAGCTGGTGCGTCGCCAGGTCAGCCGTGCCAAGCTGAGTCGACTGTTGCTCCAGGCTGGCTGGGGGTGGCCCTTGGCTTCGCAATCGTCGGGTTGAAACTCCTGCTCCATTGACACGGCTTCGCCGGCGGAGTTCCACCCGTAGGCGATCAAACCGCTCTCGTCGAGAACTCGCAGCGCACTCCCATGTCTCTCTTAGCGCACTCTCACGAAGCGCGTGCGCCCGATGCCTCGCATCATGCTTTCCTTGTCGCTGCGGATCGCTCCCTGGGGCAGCGCGGCAATCTGGTGTGCGAGCTCCAGAGCCCGCGTGAGCGCCTGACCGCGAGGGACGACCTCGGCGTTCGTCTGTGAGACGATGGGCGGCGTGTCTCTGACCCTCGGACCAGGGCCTCTTGGGAACCAGCCGGCCGGTGTCTACAACCGCGAGTTCCCTGCCGGGGATGGGCTTCTGTACCTCGAGCCTTCGCCGCGACGGATCCGGGGGCAGTCGGGAGCCGAGGTGGTCGTGGACAGCCGTCATGCTCGTTTGCTCTACGAGCATGGCCGCCTGCCGATCTACCTGTTCCCCCGCGAGGAGGTGCGCACGGAACTCCTCGAGCCAAGCGGGCGCTGGACCGCGTCGGCAAACAAGGGGCCAGGCCAGTGGTGGGATCTGAGACTCGGGGAGCGGTTGGTCGAATCCGCAGCCTGGGAGTACCCGGCGGCGCCCACCGGCGCCCCGCCGCTGGGTGGGCTGATCGCTTTCAAATGGGACGCGCTCGACGCGTGGTTTGAGGAGGACGAGCCGGCGATCGTTCACGCGCGCGACCCGTATCACCGGGTGGACGTGCTCGAGACCTCGCGCCGAGTGCGGATCAGCCTCGACGGCGAGCTGCTCGCGGACACCGACCGCGGCAAGGTGATCTTCGAGACGGGCCTCCCGCCTCGCTGGTATGTCCTGCGCGAGGACTTGCGCGCGGAACTCAACCAGAGCGAGAAGCGCACGGGATGCGCGTACAAGGGCTTCGCCTCCTACTACTCCCTGCGCATCGGAGATCGGCTCGAGGAGGACCTCGCGTGGACCTACGAGGAGCCACGGCGGGAGGTAGTCCCGATCGCCAGGATGGTGGCTTTCTTCAACGAACGCGTCGACGTCGAGCTCGACGGCGAGCTTCAGACGCGGCCGCTCACGCCGTGGTCGCCGAACTGGCGGGGACCGAAGTCGGACGAGCCGCCCGTTGTCTCGGGCTGACGGAACCCACCATCACCCCGGCGGACCTGGGGGCTAGCGATAAGCCTCGGGCACGGCGCAGCCCGAACGCGCTCGGGGGCTCCGTACTCGACGACCTAGCGTCGTCCGGTCGGCGGCGCGCGATAGGGCGCCGCATCGGATTCGGAGCATCAGCGCTACGAGAGGCGAGAGTCGAGGGCAAGTCCGAACGGGCTCCCCTCAGAGTCCCGACAGATCGCCCACCGCGACCCGGGATGGACCACGCTTCCACCCAGAGCCTTGACCTGGTCGAGCGCCGCGTCCATGTCGGCAACGGTGAAGTAGGGCAGCGAGACCGTGTCGCCGGGGCCGGGGCCACGCTCGTGGATCCCGACGCCAGGATCCCCGCGGTGTGTCTGCCAGCCGCGGCCTTCGGCCCCGCTGCGCTCAGCCAACTCAACCCCGAGCAGCACCGACCAGAACCGCCGCGCGCGGTCGGGATCATCGGCGGGGAACTCGATCAGCTCGAGCGGTCTGTCCACAGCCAAGACGATAAACGCCGGGACACGCTTTGCCCAGACAGCACACTCAGCCAAACAAAAACCCCGGATTACCGGGGCTGTCCTATGGGCCGTGGAGGACTCGAACCTCCAACCTTGGGATTAAGAGTCCCCTGCTCTACCAGTTGAGCTAACGGCCCTGCGAGGTCGGCCCGATGTTAGCCGCCTTCCTATTCTGGATGGACGGTCCGCATTGGGAAGAAAGTCTCGCCCGAGGGAGCGCTGCGTCGCTCGCCCCGGTGGGGCCCCGCCCGCGCCCCGGTGGGCTGCACGCCATCTCAGCCAGGCGCTGCGCGCCTACCCACCGGGCGTCGTCGACGACCCCGGAGTCGACGTCGCGCCCGAGGCACTCGCGGCGGTCTTCAGCTGCGCAAGCTGCGCCTTGAGCTGCTTCTGCTGTGACTTTGGCACCAGGGAAACTGCCCGCTCGGCCGCGAGATCACCGACTCGTGTCTCCTTGGCCCGGTATGCGTCCTGAGCGAGGAACTCGAAGTACTGCGGCGTGGTGGGATTCGCCTGGGTCAGGATCATCCAGGCGCCGGTGGCTTGCTTGAAGTTGCTCACGGTCTCATACGCGGTCGCCATGGTGTGCGCGACCGTGGGGTCGGGGTGTTTTGTCAGCTTCAGGTATTGCTGCCAGGCCTGACTGGCTGCGTCGATCTCCTTGCGGCCGGCGGTGGTGCACGTGGTTCCGTTGCACTGCTGGTCGGCGGCCGCGACGCGGGCATTGATCAGCTGGACCCAGGCGGCTGGACTCGACGGATGCAGGCGCGTCTGACGCAGGGCGGTCTTCTCGGCCTGGCTGACCGCCGGCTTGCTGGAGCTCGAGTTGTTGTTCGTGAAGGCGTTGAGCAGGCCGCCGATGCCGCTACCGGTCCCCACGCCAAACAGGACCAAGCCGCCGCCGATCAGCACAGCGAGCCCCAGGTAGACGGCCTGTACGGTCCGGCGCCGGCCGCGCGCACGCAGATCGAACAGCATCGCCGCTACCCCGTCGCGTCCAGCGACCCGTCCATCGCGAGCTCGGCTTGCTCGCGCGCCGCGATGCGGCGGTCGGCGAACTTGAGCAGGACGATGCTGAGCAGATACAACAAGACCAAGGGGGCCATCTCTAGCGCGGTGGTGACCGGATCCGGGCCAGGCAACGCGGCCGCGATCACCGCGATGAGGATCACAGCGTAGCGCCAGTGCTTGATCAGCGTGCGGGAGTTGATCGCGCCCACGTAGTCGAGCCCGAGCAGCGCCAGGGGCAGCTGAAAAGCCAGCCCGATGCCCGCCATGACCATGATCTCGAAGTCGTACAGCTGCTTGGCCTGGACCAGGTTGTCGAAGTTCTGGCTGTTGTAGCCCTGCAGGAAATGGATCGCCGGCGAGAGGACGATCAGGTATGCAAACACCACCCCCGCGACGAATAATCCCGGCGCCATGACCATCAGTGGCATCGCGACGCGCCGCTCGGACCGGGTCAGTGCCGGCAGCAGGAATGCGTAGGCCTCGTATAAGAGCAGCGGCAGCGAGAGCAAGAGCGCAAAATAGAACGAGACCGTCAGCGTGGTCGTAAACGGCTCGCCGACCCCGATCGTCACGGGCAGACGCTTAGGTGCGGTGCGCGGTAGCGCGTGAGCGGCCTGCCTTAGGTTGGCCGCGGTGTCAGAGAAAAGCGTCCTGTCCTGAGTCGACTGGCTGTGTGAATGCGCGAGTGCGCCAAGGTCGCCGGCGGCACGCGCGAGGGCACGCGACGCCCTAGCGGTATCGGCCGGCAGCCCGCTCAGGTGGTTTGTGCCAGCGCTCTGTGCCGTCGAGGGCAGAGGGCCGTTGAGCAGGTGCAGCAGGCGGTGGTTTTGCCAAAAGCAGAATCCGAATGCGACCGCGATCGCGAGCGCGCAGATGATCAGGCGCGAGCGCAGCTCGCCGAGATGGTCGACGACGCTCAGCCGCTCCTCGTGTCCGATGGGTCGGAAGACCCTTGCCATCGAAAGACGGGCTAGGCGGACTCAGAGCCAGACGCGCCGTGTCCGGGCGTGCTTGAGACCGTAGCTGGCTCGCTCGATGCCTCGGCGCTACCAGCAGGCGAAGCGGTTGCAGCGGGCGGCGCCTGTTGCTCCTGCGCGCTGCCGCCGGTTTGCGCTTCCAACTCGGCCTGCTCGTTCTCGGTCGGCTTCGATTTGCCCGTAATGCCGTCCTTGAACTCGCGCATGCCGTGACCGAGCGAACGTCCGAGTGCCGGCAGCCGTTTCGGGCCGAAGAACAAGAGGATCACCGCCAGGACGATCAGCGCGTCTAGCCAGGGCTTGGAATAGAACATGGTCGTTTCCTCGTCTAAGGATTCCCGCGAGCGGGAAAACCTTCCTCCGCAACTCATCCAAGAGTAGCGGCGCCTGCATGTATCGCTCAAGCTCGGCCCCTAAACGGTCGATAAGTCCCACACCAAGAGCGAATGGGCGAGCACCGGAAATACGATCGTCCTGCGCGGCCGGCGACCGCCGGGCGCCGCTTTAGCCTGCCCAGCGGTCAGATGGTGGAGATTGTCCGCACCCGGGAGGCGCTCCGATTCCGTCTGCCGGGCGGTCTACACATCTGCGGTCGTTGCCGGTCGGAGCTGGTACAGCCGCTCGAGTGGGGCGCGCCAGAGGGAAATCGCTGGCAGCTCGAGCTGCACTGCCCCAACTGCGGCTGGAGTCACCAGGGCATGTTCGACGGCACCCAGCTGGCTGAGCTAGAAGAGCGCCTCGACGACGGCTTTGAGGATCTGATGCGCGACCTCAAGCGGCTGCGGTCCGCCAACATGACCGAGGAGATCGAGCGGTTCGCGGCGGCGCTCAAGGCGGATCTGATCCTGCCCGAAGACTTCTGAATGTCCCGCCCGGCGCACATGTGCGCCGGCCAAGAAGGATTTAGCTGTAACGCTCGACGACTCCGTCGGCGACCAGCGCCAGCGCGGCTCGCTGTCGCTCCGGCAGCTGCGTCAGGATCGCCTTGGCCCGTCCGACCAGCTCGAGCGCGCGGGCGCGCGTCGTCTCAAGCGCTCCGGTCGCGGCGATCCGCTCGCAGGCTGCTCTGGCGTCCGCCGTGGTGCGTATGTCGCGCACGTCGAGCGTCGCCAGTTCTGCATCGCGAGCGCGCGCGACGATCAGCGGCAGGGTGATCGTCCCGTCGAGCAGGTCCGCTCCCTGCGGCTTGCCCGTTCGCTCGGGCGGACCCGAGACGTCGAGCACATCATCGAGGATCTGGAACGCCAGGCCGATCTGCTCGCCGAATAAGCCCAGCGCCTCGGCTGGACCCTCCCCCTCGAGCGCGCCGAGTTCGCACGCCGCCCGGAATAGCACAGCGGTCTTGAGCCGGCAGCGGTCGAGATAGCGCCCGACGGTCACGTCCCCGCGCCAGGCGTCCGACCGCTGCATGAGCTCCCCCAGTGCGAGTTCGGAGCTCGCCCGCGAGAGGACCCGCACCGCGGCCACCGACCGCCCGAGCGCGAGCTCGGCGAACGCGCGGGAGAAGAGCAGATCGCCGGTCGCCGTTGCCATTCGCCGTCCCCCAGCGGCGACGACCGTCGGGCGCCCGCGGCGTAGCACCGAGGCGTCCAGCACGTCGTCATGGACGAGCGTCGCGGCGTGCACCAGCTCGACCGCGACACCGGCGTGCACGAGGCTCTCGGACTCCGGCGGCGGCACGCCGGCCGCAAGGCACACGAGCAGCGGACGCAGGCGCTTGCCACCGGCGGCGATCGTCTCGCCCGCGTGCCGGGCCAGCGTGGCGCCGTGATCGACGCTCACCTCCGCCATGCGTCGCTCGACACGCTCCATGACCCGGGGCACGGTCGCCCCGGCGGCGTCCAAAACTGCCTCGACCGGCTTCACCGCACGACCCCCCCACCACCCCGACATGCAGCGAAACGATCCCGCCCGCGGTCACGATGTAGCGCACCCGCGTCAGGCCCGTTCGCCACATGGCGGCTGCAAGCGCCTCGGGTCCCGGAAAGCGCTTGACGGAACTCGGCAGGTAGCTATACGCCTGCGCGTCGCCGGCCAGGCGCCCCAGAAGCGGTACCACGCGGTCAAACCATAGCTCGAAGAAGGTCGATAGCGGCGGCCGTTGTGGCGTGGTGATCTCGAGCACAACGACGCGACCGCCGGGCGCTACGACGCGTTTCATCTCGCGCAGGCCGCGCTCGAGCTCGGAAAAGTTACGCGCGCCAAAGGCAACGGTGGCCGCGGCAAAGGCCGCGTCGGGGAAAGGAAGCGCCAGCGCGTTCGCCGTTTCGAAGCGCACCGTCGCGCCGGATACGGGCTGACGTAAAGCCTTGCTACGGGCCAGCTCGAGCATCTTCTCCGAGAAGTCCACGCCCACCACTTCACCCCCCGGCTGCACTCGACGGGCGAGTTCAAGCGCCAGGTCGCCGGTCCCGGTGGCGACATCGAGCACCCGGTCGCCTGACGAGATTGCGGCGAGTTCGGCCGCGCGCTGGCGCCACGCGCGGTCTAGCCCCGCGCTCATGACCGCGTTCATGCGGTCGTAGAACCCCGCAATGCGGTCGAACATGGCGCGCACCTGAACATCGGAAAGGCGGCCGGGCGAAGCTGGGACGGAAGCCGCCGAGTGCGGGCCGGGGACGCGCCCCGGCGGCGCCGACGGTGCATCCGCCTGGCGCACTAGTGCAACAGCGACAGGAAGCCGACCAGGGTGTTGAACTTCTGCGGGTACTGCTGTTTGAGGCCCTTGAATGAGGGCATCGGCGGCGTCGGGTTGAGCAACGTCGAAGCCAGCTGTTGATAGGGGACCTTGCTGGCGATATGGGTCAGCACGGGTCCCGGCCCGTTGTTGCCGTTGTCTCCGATCTGGTGGCAGGCCAGGCACCCCGACTGCCCGACGACCACCTCGCCGGCGCTGAATGTCTTCTTCTCCTGCGCCGTGAAGCTAGACGGCGGCTTGAGCTCGACCGTGTTGGGCGAGCCGGTATTGGCACCCGAGAAGGTCAGATACGCGATGGCGCCGATGACGAAGATCCCGGTCGCGAGCGCGATTGGACGCCGCTCGATCCGCCGCTCCGGGCTGCGGTCGTAGAAGGGCAGCAAAAACAGCAGGATCATGCAGATGGTGGGCACGCCGATGGTGGCCATCGGCGTGAAGTTCGGCACTTTGCGCATCACGCGCAGAACCTCGAACAGGAAGAAGAAGTACCAGTCCGGCCGCGGCACGTAAGTGGTGGAGGTCGGGTTGGCCTTCGGTCCCAGCTCCGCTCCGAAGTAGAGCGACAGGAAGATGATCACGAGCATCACGATCAGCGCCATCGTCGCGTCCTTGGCCACGGCGTAAGGGAAGAACGGCTTGCCCTCGTTCTTCAGGGTCGAGTACTCGCGGAGGTAGGCCTCCTTCTCGGCTTGGTCCACTGCTTAGACCTCGGACTCGGGCCGGATCGGGTTGCCGGGCTCAGCCTTCAGCCAGGGCGGCGCGCTGATCCCCAGCTTGGTGACGAGATAAAGGTGGAACCCGATCAGGGCGACGATGACGCCGGGGATCAGCAGCATGTGGATCGCGTAGAAGCGCGACAGCGTGGTCGCGCCGAAGTCGGCGCCCCCGAGCAGGAAGTTCGACAGGTACGGTCCGATGAAGGGGCCGCCGGCGTTGATATTGACGCCCACGATCGTGGCCCAGTAGGCGCGCTGGTCGAGCGGCAGCAGGTAGCCGGTGAAGCCCATCGCCAGCGTCAGGATCAGCAGCGTGACGCCGATGATCCAGTTGAGCTCGCGCGGGTACTTGTAGGCGCCGAAGAAGAACACGCGTCCCATGTGCAAAAAGATCAGGATGATCATCACCGAGGCGCCCCACTTGTGCATCCCGCGCACGAACTGCCCCAGGAACGCGTCGGTCGTGATGTAGCGGACCGAGTTGTACGCGCCGCCGGCCGCGTCCGGGCGGTAGTACATCGCCAGAAATACGCCGGTCACCGCCTGGTTGAGGAACGCGAACAAGGTCGCAGAGCCAAGCGTGTAGTACCAGTTGATGCCGCGCGGGACCTTGCGGAACAGCAGCCAGCGCACGGTTGGCGATAGCGAGGTGCGCTCGTCGATCCAGTCGACGGCGGTGATACCCGCCTCGATGGGATCGAGCAGCGGGGCCTCGCGCAGTGCCGTCGCCTGGCGGCTTCGGTCGTGGCTTGAGCGCCTTGGGCAGCGGTGGTGCGGGCAGGCGGGGCATGATCAGGAGCCCGGCGGATGCTTGGGTTGGGCGAACTGGCGCGGATACAGGTACTGACCGACCCCGTCCAGGGGCTCACCCGGATAGCGCGGCGAGAAGCGCCGCAGCTCCGAGTTGACCGAGTAGCGGGGTCCCACCTCGACCAGCCCGCTGGCTTGGTTCAAGCGCGTGTAGAAGCGGTCGAGTGGCCGCACCGGCGGCCCTCCCGCGACCATGCCGCGGATGTCATACACGCCGCCGTGGCAAGGACAGATGAACCGCGCCGCCGCGGGGGTCCAGCGGACCGGGCAGCCGAGGTGCATGCAGCGCGAAGAGAGCGCGATCCAGTGGTTGTACTGATCCAGAGGCTCGGTGTCGATCGCCGGGTCGCGGGTGCGAACGTAGGCAAGCGTGTTGTTGGACTCGCCGGCCGCTCCCAGCGGCCCCTGCTGGATTTGAACCACGCGCGTCACGAAGTTGTCCTTGGGGAACTCAGACGGCCGCCCGACGGGCTGCCAGGTCCACTTTTCGTGGCTGAAGATCGGCCCGATCGCAAACGCGAGCGCGGGCAGCGTGAACGCGGCCGCGGTAAGTCCGCCGGCGCCGTGAACCACCGCCGTCATGAATCGCCGGCGCGTTACGGTCTCGCCCTCGAACGCGCCGGGCATGTCGCGGCCGGCGGTGTACTTGGACTTCTGCTGGGCGTGTCGGTCTGGCGCGGGCAATGCTGATCAGGTAAGGCGGCGGCTGACGCCGCTATTCGGCGCAGCTAGGCACCGAATTGAACGCGCCGGGAAGCGTATCGTCAACAACGATTCAACCGTTACGAGCACGCACTGTGACGGATCTCACTGCGGGGCAGACGTGAGCTGCGAGTCGGTCCAGCGTTCGCTCCGGCGCGATCGGTCAGAGGCCCTGGGCGCGGCACGCCTTCAGCGCCGCCACCGCGCGACTGTCGCCGGCGCGGGCGAGCTGCTTTGCCTCCTCGAAGGCCTCCCCGCCACCCCATCCGACCGCGGTGACGCCGGCCTCCCAAACCGCCTCGGCCAACTCGCGGTCGCTCGTCGCCTCAGCCTGGGCGACAAGCGAGATCACATCGGCGAGTTCGGCGACGGCCTCCAGGTCGCCGAGCGCCGCGAGCCGCTCGAGGCCCAGCGCATACAGCTGATCGCCCACGAGCAGCGCGAGGTCGGGATCGTCGGTGCGCACCACGCGACCCGGGCCGTAGTGCAGCCGCGCTCCCTCGAGGATCATCTCCAGCAGCAGCTCGTACTCGCCCGGAGCGGAGTTGGCTCGTGGTCCGGCGCTTGCGATCTGGGCCGGACCCGGCTGTCCGTCACGCTCGTAACCGCGCTCGTCGACAAGCTCGGCGACCGTCCCTCCGTGGGCCCGCAACACGGTCACCAGCGCGTGGCGCCCATCGCTCGCCGTTCTCATCGCGCGGCCACCTGTGCGAAGGCCTCGCGCGCGGCTTGCACCGTGCGCTCGATGTCGGCCTCGGTGTGGGCGAGCGACGGAAACCAGGCCTCGAACTGCGACGGCGGCGGGTACACGCCGCGCTCGAGCAACGCGCGGGCGAAGAGCGCGAATGCGTCGAGATCGGATGCCTTGGCGGCCTCGTAGTCGCGCACTTGCTCGTCAATGAAGAATGGCGTCAGCAGTCCAGGCGCGGTCTGGATCGTCAGCGGCACGCCTGCGTCGGCTGCGGCCGCGCGGAGCCCTTGCGCGAGCGCGTCGGTGGTCGCGGCGAGTTGGGTATACGCGGCATCGTCGAGCTGGCGCACGGTGACTGTCGCCGCGGCGGTGGCGAGCGGGTTCCCGGACAGCGTGCCCGCCTGATAGACGTCGCCGGCGGGGGCGATCCGTTCCATCAACTCGCGCCGGCCGCCGTAGGCCGCTGCGGGGAGCCCGCCGCCGATCACCTTGCCCATGATCGTCAGGTCGGGCAGCACGCCAAACCGCTCCTGGGCGCCCCCGCGGGCGACGCGAAAGCCCGTGATCACCTCGTCGAAGATCAGCTGCGCGCCGTGCCGGTCCGCTTGCGCGCGCAGCGTCTCGAGGAAGCCGTCTTCGGGCGGCACAACCCCCATATTGGCGGGAATCGGCTCGGCCAGAATGGCGGCGAAGTCGCTCAGATCCGGGAGCGCCTCGCGGCGGTTCCAAGGAACGACCGTGGTCGCGGCGGCCGCCGCTCGCGGCACGCCGGGACTCGAAGGGATGGCCGCCGTCGCCAACCCCGAGCCGGCCTCGGCGAGAAGACCATCGACATGGCCGTGATACGCCCCCGCGAACTTGAGCACTTTCTCGCGCCCTGTGACCGCGCGCGCGAGGCGGATCGCGCTCATCGTCGCCTCGGTCCCCGAGGAGGTCATCCGCACCATCTCCACCGACGGCATGCGGCTCACGACCTCCTCGGCGAGCTCGACCTCTGCGGCGGTCGGCGCCCCGAAGCTCGTTCCGCGCGACGCGGCGTCGATGACCGCCTCGACCACCGACGGGTGCGCGTGGCCGAGAATCAGCGGTCCCCACGAGCTCACCCAATCGATGTACTCGCCGCCGTCTACGTCCCAGACTCGCGAGCCGGCGCCGCGCGCGATGAAGATCGGATCGCGGCCGATCGACGCCATCGCGCGCACGGGAGAGTTGACCCCGCCGGGCAGCAACTCCCGCGCGCGGTCATAGAGCTCCTGCGAGCGCGTCGTGACCGTCGGGTCGCTCACACGCCCGCGTGCCGGCGTTCCCAGTCCCGATACTCGTCGGTGAAGTAGAGCAGGCGGATCTTCTTGAACTCGGTCGACGAGTACAACGTGGCGCGCTCCTCGATCCCCGTGTCCTGCGCAATCGCGTCGAGGATCGCGTCGCACTCCTCCTTGGAACGACCATGGGCCATGGTGAAGATCGAGTAGGGCCAGTCCTTGTAGGTGGGACGCTCGTAACAGTGCGAGATGCCGCGAAACGCGGCCATGCGCGGCCCGAGCTCCATGACCAGCTCCTCGGGGACCTTCCACACGCCCATGCCGTTGGCGCTGAAGCCGGCCCGGCGGTGGTAGAGAATCGCGGCGACGCGGCGCAGCAGACGGCGCTCGCGCATGACCTCCAGATGGGCGAGCAACCGCTCCTGTGCGATGCCCAGCGCGCCAGCCGCCGGCGCATAGGGCTCGGAAATGACCGGCATGTCGCCCTGCAGCGCGCGGATCACCTCGATATCGAACTCGTCGTAGGGCTGGGGCTGAGTCTCGGCTGGCTGGACCGCGTCCGCCGCGCGCGCGAGCGCGTCCGTGCCAGCCTCCATCTCTAGATCCATCCTGATCTTGAACAGCTTCAGCGTGGGCAGCTGGCGAATGGACTCGGCACCGGCAATCTGACCCAGGACCTCAAGCGTGCCGTCGAGACCGAGCGGCGAGTCGGGCTCGGTGGCGATCGTGAACCAGATGTTGAACTCGTGGTTGCGCAGGTAGTTGTGAGAGACGCCCGGGTGCTCGTTGATGATGCTCGCGGCGCGCCAGGGGTTGTCGGGATCGACCTTCGCCGCCACGAGCATCGACTTGTAGCCGAGCGCGCGCGTGTCGAAAATCGGCGTGACCTGACGGATGATGCGCTCGTCTAGCAGGCGTTGGACGCGCGCCATGGTCTCCTCTTCGGTGACCCCGGCCTCGCTCGCGACGTGCAGGTAAGGCCGCGGCGCGAGCGGGAAGTGCGCCTGCATCAGGTTGAGCAGCCGCTTGTCGAGTTCGTCGAGCTCGACGGCCGCGCCGAGCTTGCGGCTGCGCAGCTTGGGTCCGTGTGCACGCGAGGCGGCGGCGCGCCCTAGCGAAGCCATCGTGCTGCGTCCTTGGCGTGGTAGGAGATCACGATGTCAGCGCCCGCCCGGCGGATGCAGGTCAGGGCCTCGAGCACGGTCGCGCGTTCGTCGAGATAGCCGGCGCCGGCGGCCGCTTTCACCATCGCGTACTCGCCGCTGACGTTGTACGCCGCCACCGGCATATCCGTTTGCTGTTTGATCGCCTTGATCACGTCCAGATACGGGAGCGCCGGCTTGACCATCACGACATCCGCGCCCTCCTCGACATCCAGCCGCGCCTCGCGCAGGGCCTCGCGGCCGTTGGCCGGATCCATCTGGTAGCTGCGGCGGTCGCCGAACGCGGGTGTCGAGCCGGCGGCTTCGCGGAAGGGCCCGTAAAAAGCAGAGGCGAACTTCGCCGAGTAGGCGAGGATGGGGATCTCGTCGTGGCCGTTTTCATCGAGCGCCTGGCGGATCGACCCGACGCGACCGTCCATCATGTCGCTGGGGGCGATGATGTCGGCCCCCGCGTGCGCCTGCGAGACGGCCGTGCGTGCCAGCAACTCGAGCGTCGGGTCGTTGTCGACGCGGCCGTCGTCGCGCACGACGCCGCAGTGACCGTGGCTCGTGTATTCGCACAGGCAAAGGTCGGCGGCGACGATCAGCTCGGGCACCTCCTCCTTGATCGCGCGGGTGGCGAGCTGCACCACGCCCTCGTCGTCCCAGGCGCCCGACCCCTCTTCATCTTTTGAGGCGGGAATGCCGAACAGCATCACCGCCGGAATTCCCAATTGCGCCGCCTCGGCTGCCTCGGCTACGGCGTGTCGGATCGAGAGCCGGTCGATGCCCGGCATCGAGGGGATCGGCTCCCGCCGGTCGGAGCCCAGCGAGACGAACATCGGGTAGACGAAGTCGGCCGCCTCCAGCGTCGTCTCGCGCACGAGCCCGCGTAGCTCGCGGGTCGCGCGCAACCGGCGCAGGCGGGTCTGCGGAAACGCCATCTGAGATCAGGATACCGGCGGGTTGTGGCCGCCACGGTGGCGACTCCCGCAGGGCTTTACACCAGAGTCCAGCGCTCGACGCGCCAGCTGGGCACCAGCCCCGCGGTCACATAGGGGTCGGCCCTGGCGAAGTCCTCCACGTAGTCGGAGTCCACGCCTCTGAACGCGATCGCCGCGCGGTGCGGGGGATCGCCGAGCGCACCAGCCATGACCACGCGCCCCTCGTCGCGCTCGGCCACGATCCGCGCCAGGTGTGCCTCGCGGTACGGGCCGCGCCGATCAGCCATGTCATCGACGTAGTCGTACAGCAGCAGGTGATGGGTCACGGCGACCGTCATGTTGCCAACCGTCGCGCCGCCAGCCGCGCCAACCCGGCAAATATGACCACCAGCACCGCCAGGTGCACGAGGGGCCAGCCGATTCCCGGAGAGCCACCGTTGAAGGCATTCGAAGCCGCCTGCAGCGCCGACTTGAACGGAAACAGAAAAGCAATGACCGACAGGGCAGTTCCCACCGCGGAGGACACGGCGTCGCTGGGGACAAGTGCCACGAAGGCGATCGGGAGCGAGAGCAAAAAGGCCATCAGCGATGCGCCGCTGACCTCGCGCGCCAGCGCGCCGATCGCGACACCCAAGGCGGCGAACGACAGCGCACCGAGGCCGAGCGCCACCACCCACAGCTCGAAGCGGGCCCAGTCGAGGTGCACGAAGATCGAAATCAGCGCCGCCATCACGATCGCCAGCAGGCCCGCGCACCCGGCGGCGAGCGCGATCTTCTCGACCAACAGGCGCAGCGGCGTCACCAAACCGCGCACGAGCCGCGCATAGGCGTGTTCGGAGCGCTCAAGCGCGAGCATCCCGGCCGCCAGCAGCAGCGTCACGAGCATCAGCGAGAGCACGACCGCGATCGCCACCGCGTAGGAGTCGATCGGCGTGGTCCTGCCCTGCAGGTGCGTCTGTTCGACGGTCAGCGGATGCCCGATCGAGCCGAGCACGGGATTGGCGAAACCAAGCCCGTCGATCGCCAGCTGGGCGAACGACACCACCTGGCCGATGGCCGTGCGCAGCGGGGAGTTCTTGGGCAACGACGAGATCGCGCTGCGCAAGATCGTGTTCGCGTTGCGCAACCCCAGGAGGTGAAAATTCTGACCAGCGAAGTTGAGCGTGCCGCCGTTTAGCACCTCCCGCATGTCGGTCGTGGCCAGCTTGAGCACCTGCTGTGAAACCGCCTGCTCGACGTCGCTGAGCCGGGCGCTGATCGCTTGCTGCACGAACTGGCTCTCGACCGGGTCGTTTGAGTTGAGCACCAGCTGCACGGTGGGATTGCCCACGCCGGAGGTCACCAAGCTCTGGAGCTGGTTGATGATGTCCCCGGGCACGATCAACGCGCCGAGCGCCTGGCCGTCACGAACCTTCGCGATCGCGGCCTCGCGTGAGTGGACCTTGATCGGCTGGATCGACTTGAACAGCTCCTTGGCGTACCTGGAGATGTTGATCGCCTGGCTGCCGAACTTGAGCTTGCTCTTGCCCGGCGCGACCTCCGTGTAGAACGCGACCTTGGGCTTCCCCGGCGGGCTCGAGAGCGAAAACCCGATCATCAGCGCAATCGCGATCGGATAGACGACCAGCAGCGCCACCAGCAACGGCGAGCGACGCAGGATCTGTAGGTCTTTGATGATCAGCCAGCGCACAACTCGAAACCCGGGCCGATGACAGCGGTAACGGGGGCGGAAAAAGCACGCACCGGGCTAGTGCCCCTGCTCGCGCAAAAAGCGCACGAAGGCGGTTTCGAAGTCGGGCGAGTCGCCGCCCGCCACCGCCCGGTCGAGCTCCGCCGGGGTGCCCGAGAACAACAGCTCGCCGTCGGCCAGCACCAGCAGGCGGTCGCTGAAGCGCTCGGCCTCGGCGACGTCATGCGTCGAAAACATCACCGTGGTGCCGCGCGCCGCCAGCCCGGCGATGAACTCCCACAGCCGCCCTCGCTGGCGGGGGTCGAGCGCCGCGGAGGGCTCGTCGAGCAGCAGGGCGCGAGGTTCGCGCAGCAGCCCGATGCCGATGTTCACGCGCTGCTGATTGCCGCCCGAGAGGCGCGCCACGGGCTCGCCGGCGCGCTCCTGTAGCCCAGTCTGCTCGAGCATGCTCTGCACCGACGCCTCCGGATCGGCCACCTGCTCCAAGCGCGCGAACAGGCGAAAGTTCTCGGCCACCGACAGCTTCGAGTAGAGCGCAGGCTGCTGCGGTACCCACCCGACCTCGTGCGGCGGGGCCACCACCTCGCCACTCGTAGGCGACGTGACCCCGGCCAGGATTGCGAGCAGGGTGGTTTTACCTGCTCCGTTGGGACCGATCACACCAACCAACTCGCCCGCGTGGGCCTCGACGCTGACGTCCGATAGCGCGAGGCGCTCGCCGAAGCGCTTGGTCAACCGGCGGCCCGCGAGCGTGACGGTGGCCTCGCCTACCTCGGCGGAGCTCACCACGGCATCCGGGCGCAACGAGCGCTGGCACTAGCCTTGGCCGCAGCCATGGCATCAGACGCGGTGCGCATCATGTTCATCGGCGACATCGTCGGCGGCATCGGACGGCGAACGGTAGAGGCTCTACTGCCATCGCTGCGCGAGCGGTTCGGACCCACCTTCGTCATCGCGAACGGCGAGAACGCGGCGGGCGGGGTGGGCATCACCCCGAAGATTGCCACCCGCCTGCTGGAGGACGGAGTCGACGCGTTGACGCTCGGCAACCACACCTACCGCCACCGCGAGGTCTACAGCTACCTCGACGAAGAGCCGCGCATCGTGCGCCCGGCCAACTTTCTCCGCAGCCAGCCCGGCCACGGCTGGACGGTGGTCGAGCGGGACGGGATCAAGCTGGGGGTGGTCTCGGTGTCGGGCAACCTGTTCATGAACGCCGGCAGGCCCGCGTTCGCCGAAGTCGATGCCGCGCTGCACGCGCTCAACGAGCAGGTCGACCACGTGATCGTCGACATGCACGCGGAAGCAACCAGCGAGAAGGTTGGAATGGGGTGGCACCTTGACGGCCGCGTCACGGCGGTCGTCGGCACCCACACGCACGTCCCGACCGCCGACGCGCGCGTGCTCCCCGGCGGGACGGCGTACATCACCGACGTCGGCATGACCGGACCGCGCGGCGGGGTAATCGGTGTCAAGCGCGAGCAGGCGCTGGAATCGCTGCTCACGAGAATGCCGGTCCGCTTTGAGACCTCCTCACAGGATCCCTGGCTCAACGCCGTGCTCATCACGACCGACGGGCCGCGGCGCGCGGCCTCGATCGATCAGCTGCTGGAGCCCGCCCCGGGCGTTAGCTAGGACGGCGGGATCCCGCTCCGCCGGCTCGGGCTCGGGGTCGCGGACGGGTTCGGGCTCACCCACCGGCTCGGCTTCATCCAGCGCCGGCGCCGGCGCGGCGGGCTCGACGCCAAACAGGGCCACCAGCGCCAGTGGCAAAAACCACACGATGTACATGTAGAACCAGTAGGTCACGCCGAGCTGAATGGCGATCAAGACCGCGGCCGCGAGCGCCGCTACCTCGATCACCGTGCGCTGGCGGGGCCGGAACGCGACCACCACCGCCAGCAGGACGGCGAGGCCTTGGACGATGTGCTGTTCGATCGAGAGACCGCCGTATAGGCCCCAGATCGAAAACGGCGCCGGCCGCGTGGCCTGATACGCGATCGTGTCCTGCCAGAAGCGGTCGAAGTTCCCCTGGACGAACACCGGCACGAGCGTGGCGGCGATCGTGCCCGCAAAAACGGCCACAAAGACAAACAGCGCCCCGCGCCGGGGCCACCGCGGGCCGACCCCGCGCGCGAGCAGCGGCGCCAGGCCCAAGGGAGCGAACTTCGTTACCCCGACGAGGGCAGCCATGAAGCCGCGCCCCGGCGTGGAGCCAAGCGCCCTGGCGATCAGGCCGCGTCGCGAGGCGAAAGCTCGTCCCCCTATGGGGATCGACTCGCGACCGCGCGCTCGGACCATCGCCACCAGTGCCGCCAGCAAAAGCAGCGCCACCAAGGTGTCGTTGCTGTTCGAGCTGAGCGTGAACAGCGTGAACGGATAGGCGACCCAGGCCCACGCGAGCAGCGCTCCCAGGCGGGGGCGCCCGAGCTTTAACCCGAGCACGTACAACCCCACCAGGGTCAGCACATCGAACACGATCGCGGCGGCGTGGGCAGCCGGGAGCGAGTCCCATGTCCCGCTCCAGCCGAAGATCGCGGTGAAGGGCAGGTAGGCGTAGTAGGTCACCGGGCCGTAGGTATCCCCATTGCCGTTCTCGGCGGGCCAGCCTCCGTAAAGAGGCTGCCCGTGCAACAGCCGGTGCGAGCCGATCACGCCCGCGTAGCCGACGTCGATCACGTTCGAACTGATCACATTGAGCGCTACGCGCAGCCCGAACAGCACCACAGTCGCGACGACCAGCCATTTGAGCCGGACGGTCGGCTCGATCGGCCGGCGCGGCCGACCTCTTCCGCTCGCCAGCAGCAGCAGCCTGGCCAGCAGATAGACCAGGAACGGATACACAAGCGGCACCGACAAACCGATGTCGGCCTGGTTGAAGAAGCCAAGCGAGATCGAGAACCCCAGCAACACGAGCAGGTCGAGATGCAGCAGCGACCACGAGCGCCGCTGAAGCAGCGCGCGCCAGCGCACGAACGGGACTAGGAAGAGCGCGCACAGCGGAAGCCAGATGTACAGCGCGTTCGATATGCGCCCGAAAGCACCTGAGTACCCTCGCGCCATCGTCCACGCGACCTGGAATCCCGTCCACGCCCCGGTCACGCTGCCGCTGCCGTCGTCGATGTAGACCTCGACCAGCTCGGGACTGGAGGAGCGATTGCCGAACCAGCTGACCTGCCACTGCCCGGCGCCGCGCGTGTACTCGTACGGGACCGCGCGCGGGTGAAGCCGCAGCTCCTTTTCGACCACAGGGGAGCGGGCGGCTATCTGCTTGACCTGCGCTGCCGTCAGACGAAACCCCTTGGGCGGCCGGTGCTGCTGGGTCACGAGCACCGGCTGTGAGTCGGCGACCGCGGCCGCCGGGAGGGTCAGCAGAACAAGGGCTGCGAGGACGAGGAGGCGGGCTAGGGCGGTCCGCCTGGAAGGGCTTGGCGCTAGGCCTTGAAGCTCCAGAGCTTTTGCCCGAGGAAGGAGAACGGCGTCGCGGCCGCGACCGCGATCGCCTGCGCCAGAACCTTGACCAACCCGACGTCGGACACGAGCGTCACCAGCACGATGTAGGTGAAGCCGTAGGCAAGCAGCGAGACGACGAAGAAGCGCGTGCCCTGGAAGATCGGGTGCTCGTGCTTGGCGTCGAATGTCCAGTGGCGGTTCCACCAGAAGTTGTTAACCACTGAGACTACGAAAGCGATCACCGATGAGAGTCGGTAGTCGATCGCGAGCACGTGAACGCAGAACGCGAACACGCCCAGGTTGACCAGGTAGCCGAAGATGCCGACGGCCGAAAAGCGCAGCAGCTGAAACCAGTTGCTCGGCTTGAGCACTCCGGCGCGGGCGCGCACGTGGAAGGGCAGCCGGACCGAGGGAAACTCGACCGTCTTGGGCAGCTCGACGGCTATCGACCGCTCTTCGGGCACGGGGGAAATTTAGCGTGGGTAGACAGCACGGTTATGCGAGGGGTTTTCGACTAACCCGTTCCTAACCCCTACCCAGGCGGCTCGATTTGGTCACATTCTCGACAGGTAGGGTCCTTCGCTGGGCCGCGCGCCGGGCCGCCGGACAAGATCTTTGGCCCTGCGGTTCGGAGGGGTCGAACCAAATCGCTAAAGACCCCTCACGGGCCTCTAGCCGTCGACCCCAAAATGCCCGCGCACCAGCCCGGCGACGTCCCGCAGAGACCACTGCTCCCTGGCGCCGGCGCTGTCGGGGCCGGTGCCGCACCACAACAGCGCGCCCAGCGAGTCCGAGGAGTGCAACGAGCCGTGGCTGCCGCCGCCGACGTGATCGGCGCCGCCCCAGTCCACGAACTCGTACCCCGGCGCGGCCGACAGCAGCACGTCGCCCGCGTTGGGACAGCCCAGCGAGCTCCAGATGCGCTCGAGTGCGTTGGGGTAGGCGACCGAGCTCACGCGGCCGTCTCGCACCTCGAGATCGAGCGCCTCGAGCTCGCCGTCCACGCTCCAGCGACCCCCACGCGCGTCCTCGAGCTCGCCGCCGGGGGCGAAGCGCAACTCACCGCGGGCGCCACGCACGATCGCCTCGCCCTCGGCGAGCCGCAGCACGAGGTCGACGCCTGGGATCGTTCGTGCGAGCGCGAAGGAGCGCTTGACGATCTGCTCGAGATGGTCCTCGTCGAGCGCATAGATCATGGCCGAGCGCTGAGCCGGGCTGAGGGCCAGCTCGGCCTTGGCATTGCGCGTGCCCGCCGCCGGAGTGGCGACCTCGAAGTCGGTGAAGGCGTGGTCGAGGCGGATGCGCTCCTCGACGGCGGCCTGCGAATGGTCGGAGGTCACCACGAGCGCGTGTTGGGCGAAGAATTCGTCGGGACCGCCCGCGGCGTGCATCAGCCGCTCGAGCTGACGGTCGGCGGTCGCGATCGAGGTCACCTGCGAGTGCGGGCCGTTGCGATGCGAGTACGCGTCGTTGTCGGGCAGCGACAGCAACAGAAAGTCGAACAGGTCGTGCTCGATCAGGTAGGCGCCGACGCAGCCCGAGTGCTGGTCGCGGATCCCGGGCATGCCCAGTTGGCCGCGGCAGCCGGTGCGGCGACTCGCGTACAGGTCGGCGTAGAACAGCTCCAGAGGGCCGTCGATCGTGCGGCGGAAGATCGTCGAGGTGACGATGCGCGCGAGCGCGGTCTCGTTGGAGACCTCGTGCTGGTGGCGACCGCGATAGATCAGGTAGGTGGTCCCGGCGGTGCGCAGGTCCTCGTCGTCGAGGGACTCAAACACCGTCTCGACGTCTCGCGACAGATGTTCCGCGTTCATGCGGTAGATCGTGTCCGTGAGCGAGCGCAGCACACCGAACTGGCGCGTGGCGGAGAAGCTCGATCCGTACTCGACGTACCTGGCCTCCTCGCGGTGGTACCAGTTCATGCTCGGGATGTGGTGTGCGTCGGGGCCGACCCCGGTCGCGATCGTGGCCGCGCACACCGGCGTGACCGAAGGAAACGCGGCGACGCAGTCTGAGACGTAGACGCCGCGCTCCATCACCTGCGCGAGCGCAGGCGCCCGCCCGACCGCGATCGCGCGCTCGAGCATCGCCGGCTTAAGCGCGTCGATGACGACCAAGATCAGCTTCTTGGTCCCGTTTCGCCGCTCTTCGGTGCTCACCTCAGGATCCGCAAGCCAGCGTACTTCTGTCCGCTCCGGCGGCGAGCAGCGAACACCATCCACAAAAGCGCAAGCAACGCGACCACCCCGAGGGGCGGTGCCACCACCGACAGCACCGCCACCACGACCGCGAACGCTTCCGCGTACAGCGTGACCGCTCCGGCGGCCTGCGCATCGAGCCGCGCGCGCACGCGCGCGAACAGGGGCCGCGTCGCGGCCAGGCCGACAATCGCACACGCGACCCCCGCCGGATAGCCGGGCCAGGCGGTCGCGAAGCTGCGGTGGTCGTGGGCTTGTGAGAGGGCCCCCGCGAACAGGAGCGCCCCGAGCGCGAGCCCGATCGCGCCCACCGCCATCACCGCTGTACGCGAGTCCATGCGCGGCCGCCCCAGGCGCCGCTCGAGGTAAGCGAGCACGATCGCGCACACCACCATGGCGAGCAGCCAGGGCGTCTGGTGCAGGAACGCGAAATCTCCGCGGAAGCGGATCTGGACGTCCTCGGTCGCCAGCACGCCGACCAGCAATGCCGGCATGAAGGGACGCACCCCGACCGCCGCGGCGACGCCGATCCCCTGGAAGATGTCGAATGCCAAGTGCATGGTGCGCTACCGTCAGCGGGCGTGACGATACGGGGTCTGCGGGGCGGCCGGTCGACCGCGCACGAGATCGAGCGCTATGCGCAGCTGTTCGCCCAGCGCACCACCGTGATGCGCTCCTCAGCCATGCGCGACCTGATGGCTCTGACCGAGCGCCCCGAGGTGATCTCGCTGGCGGGCGGGCTGCCGGACACCTCGACGTTCCCGGCTGACTCCTATGCGGCGCTGATGGGAACGGTCGCGGCGCGGTCGTGCGCGCAGGCGCTCCAGTACGGCCCGACGGAGGGGCTCGAGGCCATCAAGCACTGCATCGGCGAGGTCATGGCGGCGGAGGGCATGGAGGTCGACACCGAGCAGTTGCTCGTCACCGCGGGCGGACAGCAGGTGATCGACCTGGCGTGCAAGACGCTGCTTGATCCGGGCGACGTGGTGGTGTGCGAAGCGCCCACTTATCCCGGCGCCGTGCCGACCTTCTGCGCCTACCAGGCGGACGTGGTCCAGGTGACGATGGACAGCGACGGCATGCGCACGGATGAGCTCGAGGACACCCTCGAGCGGCTCGAGCGCTCTGGGCGGCGTCCCAAGTTCATCTACACGGTGCCCAACTTCCACAATCCCGCCGGGGTCACGCTGTCGCTCGAGCGCCGCCGGGCGGTGGTGCGCATCGCGGCCGAGCGGGAGCTGCTCATACTGGAGGACAACCCTTACGGGATGCTCCGCTACGAGGGCGCTTCGCTGCCCCCGCTGCGCTCGCTCGACGAGGATTTCGTGATCTACGCGAGCACGTTTTCGAAGATCCTCTCGCCCGGGGTGCGACTAGGCTGGACCGCCGCGCCCGCACCTGTGCTCGAGAAGATGAACATCGGCAAGCAGGCGTCGGACCTGTGCTCGTCGTCGATATCGCAGTACTTCGTGTGCGCGTACTTCGACTCCGGGCCGTGGCAACGTTACGTGCGCTCCCTGATCGAGATCTACCGTCGCCGGCGCGACGTGATGCTGGACGCGCTGGCGGAGCACTTCCCTCCCGAGGCCTACTGGACCCACCCGCGGGGGGACTGTTCATCTGGGCGACGCTGCCCGACTACATCGACACCACCGACCTGCTCGCCCGCGCTTTGGAAGAGCGTGTGGCGTTCGTTCCCGGCCGCGCCGCGTACGTCGACGGCCGTGGAGGCTCCGCCATGCGGCTGAACTTCTCGGGCGTGAGCGAGGAACGGATCCGCGAGGGCATCCGCCGCATCGGCGAGGTCGTTTTCGAGCAGGTGCGCCTATACGGGACACTGACCGGACAGCGCCCGCGGCGCTCCAAGCGGGTCGCTCAGGAGCAAGTCCCCGCGCCTCCGGCGCCGCCGTCCGAGCTCGCGCGCGTGCTCCGCCTTCCCCGCAAGCACGCGGGATGACGCGCGTCGCAGTGCTCAAAGGGGGCCGCTCGCTGGAGCGGCAGGTCTCGCTGCGCTCCGGCGCCCGGGTCGAGGACGCGCTCGAGCGCCTAGGCCACGAGGCAATGTCGATCGACGTCGGCGAAGATCTCGTCGAGAGGCTCGAGGCGATCCGCCCCGAGGTGGCGTTCGTCGCGCTGCATGGCCGAGATGGCGAGGACGGCACCGTTCAGGAACTGCTCGACGCGCTCGCGATCCCGTACACGGGCTCAGGCGTTTCGGCGTGTATCCGCGCCGCCGACAAGGTGCTCGCCAAGCACGCCATGCGCGACCGCGGCATCCCCACGCCGGAGTTCTTCGCGTTCAGCGAGACCGCCTTCAACGAGCTGGGCGCCGCACAAGCACTGCCCGCGATCGAGCGTCGGCTCGGGTTCCCGATCGTGGTCAAGCCGGCCTCGCAGGGCTCCGCGCTCGGGGTCAAGTTCGCGCGCAGCTCCGCCGACCTGCCGGCCGCACTCGTCGCCGCGTTCTCCTACGACCGCAAGGTGCTGCTCGAACGCTACGTCCCGGGTCGGGAGCTGGCCGTCTCGATCATCGAGCGTAGCGGCACGCCGCAGGCGCTACCGATCGTCGAGGCGGTGCCCACCGAGGAGGACTTTTACGACTTCGAGGCGCGCTACGAGATCGGGCGCACGAGCTTCATCTGCCCCGCGGAACTCCCCGACGAGCTGACCGCGGACGCGACCGCACTCGCGCTCGAGGTGTTCGCATTACTTGGCCTGAGCGGGTTCGCGCGCGTCGATCTGATGCTCGACCGCGCGGGGGACGAGCTGCAGGTGCTCGAGGCCAACGTGATCCCCGGCATGACCGAAACGAGCCTTCTGCCACAGGCGGCCGACGCGGCGGGCATCGCCTTCGATCGGCTCGTCCAGCTGATCCTGGACGCGGTCTAGATCAATATTCCCGGGCCGCGCATGCGCGGCCCGGCCGGCCGGAACATGTTCCGGCCGGGGCCGGCGCACATGTGCGCCGGCCGTTCAATCTATTCGCCTGAGGCGAAATCTTCAGGCGAGACGTGGTCGAGGAAATCCTTGAACTTCTCCACGACCTCTTCGGTGTCCTCGACCTCGTGCTCGAACTCGATCGCGGACTCCGAGATCACCTCGTCGGCGGCGTAGATCGGTGCGCCGGCGCGCACGGCCAGGGCAAGCGCGTCCGAGGGCCGCGAGTCGACTTCGAAGTCCCGGCCGTTGACGCGCAAGCTGATCGACGCGTAGAAGGTGTTCTCGCGCAGCTCGGTGACGGCGACCCGCGTGCACTCGACCTCCAGCTCGCCGAGCATGTCCGAGAGCAGGTCGTGGGTCATCGGGCGCGGGGTGGACGCGCCCTGAAGCTTCATGAGGATGGCCGCGGCCTCGGGATGACCGATCCAGATCGGCAGGAACTTGTTGCTCTCGACGGTCTTCAACAACACGATCGGCTGCTTGCCGACCATGTCGAAGCTCACGCCGTAGATCACCATTTCCTGCACGCGCAGCTCCTCGGTAGCACTCGGGGCAAGTATAGGGGCGCACCAGATTGGCCCCGGCGGGTCAGAAGCCCCCTAATGCAGGCGGCTTCGCGCTAACCACCCCCTACACTGCACGGCCGTGGCGGCTGCTCCAGAGCGCGTCAAACGGCGTCCAGAGGCGGCGGATGTCGAGCGCAACGGCTCGGGCCCCGACGGGGCCGTGCTCGGCCTGCGCTGGGAGCGGGTGACCGCGTGGGGCGACCGAGAGCGGCTTCGCGCGTGGTGGCTGACGGTCCGATTCCCGATTCTTTTCTACCTCGCGACACGCCTGGCGCTACTCGTTATGGCGGTAATCGAGGGCTACGTCCGCGGGCATCCGTTCACCCACGAACTTTCCAACTGGGACGGGCTGTGGTACCGCGAGCTCGCCAACAAGGGCTATCCCCATACTCCCCCGCCCTTCCAGAGCACGCTCGGCTTTTTGCCCGGGTTTCCGCTCATGATTTGGCCCCTCGCCCATCTGCTGCTCGCGCTCGGCGCGGTCAACGGCAACGCCCCGACGGCGATGAGCGTGGCGGGCATCATGATCTCGGGCGTCGGCGGGATCGTCGCCACGGTGCTGATTCAGCGGCTGACCACGGGCTGGTGGGGCCCCTCGGCAGGCCGCCGGGCGGTGATCCTCTTCTGCCTCTTCCCCGGCTCGGTCGTCTTCTCGATGGTCTACAGCGAGGGCGTCATGATCCCGCTGGCGATCGGCTGCATCCTCGCACTGCAGCAGCGACGCTGGGTACTCGCGGGGATGCTCGCGGCTTTCGCGACCACCATGGAGCCCGACGCGTTCGTGCTGATCGCGGTGTGCGCGGTCTCGGCGCTGCTTGAACTGCGGCGCCAGGGGTGGAACCTGGCTCGCGCGCGCGCCAGCCTGCTCGCGCCGCTGCTGTCGCTCTCGGGCATCGCGGTGATGGGAGCCTTCTTCTGGGCCTGGACCGGCACGCCGCTCGCCGCTTATCACGCCCAGCATCACTACTGGCACGAGAAGACCGACCCGCTCGCGCTCGTCCATACGGCGCAGCGCCTGGCCAACCAGATCTCCTTCTCGCATTTCGACCATCCCCCGATCGACATGAATGTGGTCGTGGGTCTGGCCGGGGCGATCCTGCTGGTAGTCCTGCTGGTGCTACTCGCGCGCAGCTGGCGCACGGTGTCGGTCGAGGCGCTGGTGTGGACGCTCGGTATCTCCTTCTTGATGGTGACCTCGGAGTACGTGCCGCCGAATCCGCGGCTGCTGTTCACCGCATTCCCGGCCTTGCTCGTACTCGCGCGCTACGTCAAGGGCAAAGGCTTCTGGCTGCTGTCGGTCGCCAATGGCGCGCTGCTGCTGGGCCTGAGCTGGTGGACCTTCGTGGGCTACGGGCTACGGCCCTAGTAGCTCGACGTGGATAGCGCTGGCGTAGCCGAGGATGCGCTCGTCGTGGTGCACGTAGTCGTGCTCGAGCGCTGAACGCAATCGCACATAGCGGTGATAGTTGGTGCGGGCGGCCGGGGAACCGTGTCGCCTGCCCTGGTGTGTCGAGATGAACCAGATGCGCGTGCAGCTCGAGGAGAACTGCGTCAGCGCCCCCCGCGACGGCACGGCGTAGTCCTCGACAAAGGGTCGCACCACGTTCCATGGTGTCGACGGCAGCACCGGACGTGGGACGATCACGCCGCTGCCCGACTGGTGGCTCAGGTAGTACTGAAAGGCCATGCGGCCGTCGGAGGGATAGAACAGCGCGCAGTCGCCGGGAGCCGCACGCGCCAGCACGTAGGCCGTCGTCCCTTGCCAGTCCTCAGG
Source organism: uncultured Solirubrobacterales bacterium (assembly GCA_963767295.1). Taxonomy (GTDB): domain Bacteria; phylum Actinomycetota; class Thermoleophilia; order Solirubrobacterales; family Solirubrobacteraceae; genus Palsa-465. The sequence continues at coordinate 1,133,227 of CAVYDI010000003.1, read as the reverse complement.
CGAGACGCCGTAGCTCGGGATCAGCTGGGCCGCTCTCAAACCCAGGAAGGCGACCAGGCCGGCGACGCCGAGCAGCGCGGGCACTCGCGGACGGGTTAGCGCCCAAGCGACCAACAGCGCGACCGCAGGCGCGCCGAGAAGAAGATTGCGCGGCAAGAACAATGGCTGAGCCGCCAGCGACTCCGCCCACGCGATCACCACCGGCACAAGCAGCCACGAGAACAACAAAGTCGGTCCGAACAAGCGCGGGCGCTCGGCAGGGTTTCTGAGCCCCCGAGCGGTCGTGATTGCGACCGCCAGCAAGACGAGCAAGGTGAGACCGAGCAGCACTGGAGTCGTCGCAGTGGCGCGCATGCTCGGCTGAAGACCCGCTCCGGTGAGGGCCTGGAAGACCTGGTCGACGTCGGTCACGGTCGGACTTGAGACCCACGCAAGCTGTGACGAGCCGCGCCCAGTGGCAAGCAACGCGAGCGGCACACACAGCACCGCGATCGCGACCACCGCGGTGCCCACCACGCGCCAGTGCCGCCGCCACCACCAGGGGAACAGGAGGAGCTGGGCGATTACCGCAAGTGCAGCCGTCAGGCTCATGTACATCGCGAGCGCGGTCGCGAACACGTAGCAAGCCCAGACGATCGCGCGTTTACGAGCGGTCGGTGGCTGATCGACGAGCACCGCGAAGGCGAGGAAGGAGGCACAGACGAACGCGACCAGCAGGGCATAGCCGCGGGCGCTTTGTCCCCAGAACACGAGCGGCATGCTGACCGCGGTCAACAGACTGGCGAACAGGGCCGTTCGCGAGTCAAACAGCCGCCGCGCAAGCGCGCCGGTGGCCAGCACCGCGAGCGCGATACCGATCGCCGAGGGCAGGCGCAGGACCCACACGCTGCTGCCGAACACGCTCACGAGCGCGTGCAGCAAGACGTAGTAGCCGGACATGTTGCCGCCGTCGTGGGCGATCGCGTGACGCAGCGCAGCGCCGTGTTGAGAGACAATCGCGACAGATGCCGACTCGTCAAAGCCGAGACTGCGGTCGGTGATTCCAACGAGGCACAGGCCCAACGCGAGCACGGCAGGCCCGCAAACCAGAGCTGCCTCCCGAAGCCACTCCGGCCGGGCAGGCGCGGTCGGAGGCGACTGCGGCGGCGGCTTGCGCGAGTACTTGATGACGCCGGTCTGCCGGCCGGTGTCGGTGCCCGTCACCACGGTCTGCCGTCGGCTGGCGCCACGTGCCGGCGGCGGCGCACGAGCACGACCGCGGCCGCGGCAGCCAGCAGGTACACCACCACCATCTCCGGCGCCGCCTGGATCGGCAACAGCAGGATGCCGCTGGGACTGATCACCAAGGCGCCCGCCACAAGCACGATCGGCATCACTGCGAACAACGGGCCTTTCGGACACGCCGCAAGCAGCGGCAGGCCCCAGATCAAGTACCAGGGCCACGCGGCTGGGCCGAACACGGCCGCGACGACCAGCAGCACGCCCAGGTAGCGCACGAGGGTCTGCTGTCGCACCCGGTAAAGCAGCCACAGCGCGTAGACGGCGGTAAGCCCGAAGGCGATCTGGGCAAAGATGTGCGCCAGCGTGTGGCCACCGACCGCCACTCCCGCGTCGGTCAGCAAAGACGCGACGGTGTATCCGAGCGCGGTTGCGGGCGTGATCGCCAGGTGAACCTTGCCGGGGGTCGAGAAGAGCCCGCCCGAGATCCAGCTGAGGCCGACTCCGGTAGCAACACTCACCACCGCGATCACGACGGCGAAGACCAGTGCTGAAAGGCCCAGGAGGCGGACGCGGTTCCAGGTGCCTTGGACCTGCCACGCCCATGCCACCGCGATGAACGCGGCCGCCGCCGCGGCCGGGACCTTGATCGTGGCGGCTAGCGCGCACACCGCGACACCCACCAGCGGCCAGCGCAAGGCTGCCGCCACTCCAACCGCCATCACCCCGGCCATCAGGATGTCGTTGTGCGCCGGGGAGATGAGCTGGAAGAAGACCAGCGGCGAGAGCGCGATCAGCCACACGGCGCGGCGCGGGTCGCCCCCGACTCGACGCGCCAGCGGCGGCAGCGCGACGGCCAGCAGCGCCACCCCGAGGATCGCGAGCAGGCGCACCAGGACCGTGCCGAGCACCAGTTTGTAGGCGGCCAGTCCAACGAACCAGCCCACGACGGTCAGAAACAGCGGGCCGTAAGGAGCTGTGGTCGTGCGCCACAGGACCGTGATCGCGTCCAGCACGTGCGGGTGGCCGAGGTGGTTCAAGGCCATCGGCGCGACCCGGTAGGGGTTGAGCCCGAGGTGAAGAATCGTGCCCTGGGCCAGATAGCTGTAGACGTCGCGGCTGAAGAGCGGCGGTCCGAGCGCCAGCGGCACGCACCACAACGAGCCGATCGCCAACAGGTGCCAGATCCGCACGGCCGACGAGCGGTGCAACTGGTAACCCAAGCCGAGCCAACCGACCACCAGCGCCGCGACCCCCGCATAGAAGATCACCTCGGTGGCCACGTGTCCCGAAGCGAGGGTGGGTGAAAACCACCACTTCGGCCTCGCGTTGCGGCCGAGCAGGTGCGTCCCAGCAAGCGTGAGCACGACCGAGCCCGCGAAACCCAAGGCGCCCCACAACCACGCTGCGAGGAGTGCGCGCTGCCCCGAGCCCACGCGCTCGGTCTGCCGCGGCGTCGTGGCCGCTGGATCGACGTTCGTGACTGTCGCGTTCATCGCGTGCGGTTGCGGCATGGTCTGGCGCCGATGCGAGGGCACGCGCCTACGTGCCGCGAGGGTGACCGCCTGATCGTAGCTGCGCCCGGGGCCGGTGGTGGCCCCACTGCGCTACTCCCGCGCGGTGGTGCCGGGCTCGCCGGCGGCCGCTGGAGTCTCGGCCCGTCGCTCGGCGGCTACATCGGCCTCTCGCGCTGAGGGACCGGCCGGACCTTCCGCCGCCGTTCCCGTTGTGTCGACGGGGCCCGCTCGATCTGCGGCCGTGGTCTCGCCAGCGGCAGTCGCAGCGGCCGGCGCCGCCGTGCGCCGGCGCCGGAACCAACGCCGCCCGCCCTCCGCGGCGAGCACATCTCTTGCTGCCGTGACCGAGACGCGGCCGATCGCGAAGGCCGCCAACAGCGCCACCGCTACGCCGAGCGCGTAGTGGTATCCGAGCCACTCGAAGGTCTGGCGCACATAGCCACCGAGCGGTTGGCCGGCTTGGCTTGCGCCGTGATTCCAGAGTCTGCTGACTTCCGGGCCGATCACGAACCACGCGCCCGCCGCGGCGGCCACCCAGCCCGCGAAGGCGGCCGTGATCCGGTTGCCGGCGCGCAGCAACATCAGCCCGGCAAGCAACGTCGCCACGCCCGGAAGAATGCTCAGCCACAGACGACCGTAGGTGAAATGCCACGCTTGGTGGTTTATGAACGCGTAGCCGAAATAGGGCCCGACGAAGGGGATGATCCCGCCCCATACCCCCAGCGCGAACAGGCAGAGCCCAGTGACCATGCCGCGGGTGCGGGGAATGGTGAGGACCGAATGTCGGCGTGTGTCCGTGGCTGTCATCGCTAGATACCTCCGCTCGCTAGCCCGTGGCTTTGCCTCCCACCTTGGGCTACCCCCACCGTTTTCGCGGTAATCGGCCCGCTCGGGCGCTCGGGCGACGCTAAGGAACCCGGACCCGCAAGGCCGCGGGTACTACTGACACCAGCGCCGGCGTGCGTGCGAGTTCGTCTCCGTCGGCGTACACCGCGAACTGGCGGTCGGCGTCGAGCCGGACCTCACGCGCCCGCCAGACGTAGACATTTGGCTCATGGATATGGGTGCCGCGAAAGACCTTCGGCGTTCCGCGAATGAACTTCATCCGCGAGCTATCCCCGATCACGACCACCTCGAGCAGGCCATCGTCGACCTGCGCGTCGGGCGCCACGCGCATGCCCCCTCCAAAGCGGCCCGTGTTGGCGGCCGCGGCCATGTACCCCGTGTACGAATGGGGACGGCCGTCGATCTCAAGCTCAAAGCGGGCAGGCCGCCACCGCGCAAGGCCGTACAGCGTCGCCGCGAGATAAACGGCGCGGCCACCAATGGGAGGCGCCGCATTGGCCACTGGGGTGACCTCGGATTCGAGTCCGATCGAGGCATTGCCCAAGAAGAGTTGGCCGTTGACGTCGCCGACGTCGATAGGACGCACGCTGCCGTTGATCAGGACCTCGCAGGCCGCCAGCGGGTCGCGGGGAATCCCCAGCACGGCCGCGAAATCATTTCCCCGGCCCCCAGGCAGGACGCCCAGCACGGCGTCGCTGCCGCGAATCGCGCCGGCGGCGATACGCGCCATCCCATCGCCGCCGAAGGCGACCACCTCCTCGCCCTGCTCGGCGGCTTGCGCTGCGAGTTGTTCCGCGTGGGCGGCGGAGTCGGTTAACGCGATCTGGGTTTCGAGCCCGCTGGAGTGCAGCTTTTGGCGGATACGCCCGAGCGTGGCGGCGAGCGCTTGAGCTCGCCGACCACCCGGAGTTCGGCCGCCTGCGCCGGCCGCCGGATTGACCAATACTCGCAGGCGCCGGGTGTTGCTCATCTCCTGCGAGACCCTAGCGGCGGGACCGTGCGCCCCCCGGTTCGACCATGCGTCTCAGGGGATGAGAATCCCCGGATTGAGGATCCCGGCGGGATCGACCGTCTGCTTGACAGCGCGCAGAATGTCCGCCCCGAGCGCCCCCACCTCCTGCCCGTAGTGTCGCTTGTGGTCGCGTCCGATCCCATGGTGGTGGGTGATCGCTCCGTCGGCGGCGACGATCGCCTCACTGGCGGCTTGTTTTGCCGCTGACCACTGCGCGAGCGGATCGTCGAGCTGTGCGGCCCCGACCGTGAAGTACAGCGATGCTCCCGAGCGGTAGACGTGTGAGACGTGGCAGAGGACGACGGGTGGCGTGCCGAGCTCTGTGAGGGTCTCCGTCAATGCGGCCTTGACCCGTGCGTAAAGGCGGTCGACGCTCGACCAGAAGGTGGCCGTCTCGAGCGTCTCCACCAACGCCCCGGCGTCAAGAAGCGCGTCGCGCAGGTATGGCCCCCGGTAGCGGTCGCGGGCCCAGCCATCTCCAGCCTCTTGGTCGTGTACGGCGCGGTGGCTTGTCAACAGCTCGTTGGCTGCGTCACGCCTTCGGGTGACTTCGGATGCTCTGCCCTCGAAGCCGAGGATCGCCATGCAGCCGGACGTCGCCGCCCCGCCGAGCTGCGTGGGGCGCGCCAGGTTTAGCGCGGTTTCGGCCTCGTCGGAGAGCCGCATCACGGTCGGGGTCGGTCCGTCCTGCGCGAGTTGTCGCACGGCCTCGATCCCGGTGGTGAACGAGTCGAATCGCCATCCGTCATACATCCGGGCCTCGGGCGATGGCACGATCTCGACCTTGAGCGCGGTGATCACGCCAAACGCGCCCTCCGAGCCCAGAAACAGCTGGCGCAGATCAGGACCTGCGGCCGACTTGGGCGCTCTGCCCAGCTCGAGCGTGCCGCGGGGTGTCGCGATCCTCAGGCCGACCACGCGTTCGTCGAAGCGGCCATAGCCCGCCGATGCCTGACCGCTCGAGCGGGTGGCCGCAAAGCCGCCCAGCGAGGCGTACTCGTACGATTGTGGGTGGTGGCCGACGGTGAACCCGTGCTCTGCCAGTAACTCCTCCGCCTCGGGTCCGCGCAGTCCGCATTCGAACGTCGCAGTGCGTGAGACCACATCGAGGTCGAGCAAGCGGTTCAGTCGACCGAGATCGAGCGCGATGACGGCGGCATAAGGCGCCGAGTCCGGCTCCAGCCCACCTACGACCGACGTCCCACCGCCGTACGGCACGACCGCGAGGGCCTCCTCCTCACAAACGCCGAGCAGCTCCAGCACCTGATCGTGAGATGCCGGCACCACCACGGCGTCGGGGGCATCTTGTGCGTCGCCGGTGCGGATGCGAAGCAGATCGGGCGTCGATTTGCCGCGCGCGTGAAGGATGCGGGAGTCGCGGTCGGTGTTGAGGTAGCTCTCTCCGACCACAGCTGCGACGCGTTCGTGCGCCCTTGCGCGGAGCCTCGAGTCCGGAAGCCGGACCTCGTCAAAGGCGACCGAGGGCGTGGCTTTCTTGACGGCGAGCCCCGCGCGCAACAACTCATGTATCGCGGGCTCGAGCGTGACCGCGCGGGTGGGGTCCCCCCAGCCGGACCAGTGCACTCGTCAGTCCTTTCCTGGCGCGAGCAGTCCCTCGAGCGCGATCTCGAGCTGCTCGAGCAGCTCATCGACAGCCACCGTGTCAACCGTGGCGGCCGAGAACACGAAGGATTGGACCGTGAGCAACGCGGCGGCGGCAATGGCCTCAGGGTTTCCGCCCCGAATCGAACCGTCTCCCTGGCCTTCCACGACGCCTCGCACTATGAGCCGCAGCGCTGTTCGTTGCGTCGTGCCGAGGCGCTCGAACGCGTACGGCGCAAGTAGCTCGGGCTCAGAGCTCCGCACCTTTCGGAACAGCGGATTCGCAGGCAGCTGGCGGGCCGCTCGGACGAGAAGGGCGAGCAAGCGCTCGCGGCCATGGCGCCATTCGCGTTCGCGCGCGATCCATTCGATCCGCGATCCGAACTCGCGCGTCATCAGCGCCCGCACAAGCGTCTCGAGATCCGCAAAGCGGTTGTAGACCGTCATACGGCTCACTCCTGCCCGACTCGCGATATCGGACACGGTGACCCTACGCACCCCGAAGTCGAGCATCGACGCGCGCGCTGCGTCGAGGATTGCCCCAGCCGTCCCGTCAAGCGCTCGGACGTCGTCGAGTTCGGTCGTGAGCGCGGACATGCGTGTCATCATGCTAGTCACCTTGACAAATCTCGTCAAGTTGTCAAGCGGCCTGCGCCGGTACGCTCACTCACATGGCCGCTTCAGCAGCATCCTCGACGGTCGCGCTCCGTGCGGGCCACACAGCGCTGGTCCGGCCGTTGGACGCCGGCGACCGAAAACGGATAAAAGACGCGTTCAACCGCCTGAGCGAAGAATCCCGATACAGGCGTTTCTTCGCGCCGTTGCGAGAGCTGAGTGACGAAACGCTCGACTACTTGGTGGACATCGATCACCACGACCACGAAGCGATCGTGGCGCTCGACCCGCAAACAGACCAGCTGATCGGGGTGGCCCGCTATGTGCGCCAGGCGCCGGGCGCAAACCGTGCCGAGGCCGCCGTGGTGGTCGCCGATGACTGGCAGCGCGAGGGCCTCGGTCGTGCGCTGCTGGAGCAGCTAGCGAGGCGCGCACGCGAGGAGGGGATCACTCGCTTCACCGCATTGGTTCAGGCCGATAACCGTCGGGCACTCGACCTGCTGGCCGAGCTTGGACAGACAACGCGCTCGCTCGAGGCCGACCTGGTGGAACTCGACATCGAGCTACCACCCGACCGCTTGGGCGCACCGCTCACAGCGGCGCTCCACGCGGCGGCTGCCTCGGCGTTCGGCGTGCGGCCCTTGTCGGAACGGATTCTGCGTCTCGCGAGCGAGCTGTCGCAGGCCCGTACGCGGGCGGCGAGGGTCGCGCGGGCCGGGGTCCGCCGGGCCAGGCACGACTAGGTCAGCGCCGCGAGCTTGGGACTCCACTCACGAAGGCCGCCGTTGGTTGCGGCGGCGCACTCGGGCTCACTGGCAACCGCACAGTGAAGGAGGCGCCGCCGCCGGGCGCATTTCCGGCGTTGACCCGACCTCCGTGCGCCTCGACCACCGCCTTGACGATTGAAAGGCCCAGTCCTGCTCCGGCCGGACCACGACCGCGACCTGGCTCGGCGCGCCAGAAGCGCTCGAACAGCGCGTTGGTATCGCCAGGCGGCAAGCCCTTGCCGTGGTCACGCACCTCAACCACGGCGTCACCTGCATCGGCGGCGACCCGGACGTCGATCTCGGTCGCCGCCGCAGTGTGCACGAGCGCGTTGCGCAACAGATTCGAAATCACCTGCTTGAGCTGCGAAGGATCGCCCAGCACAGTCACCACCCCGTCGCTCTGCAGTTCGATGCGCCGCTCAGAGGCGGCCGCACGCGCATCTTGCACTGCCTCGCTCACGAGCTCGGTTATGTTCACCTGCTGGCGAGCGATCTCGGGCAGCTCGTCGAGGCGAGCGAGTGTGAGCAGGTTCTCCACGAGCTCTCCCATGCGCGCCGCCTCGCTCTCGATTCGGCGCGCCGCCTTCTCGGGATCGCTCGCGGCCCCCAGCCTGAAGAGTTCTGCGTAGCCGCGGATCGAGGCGAGCGGCGTCCTGAGCTCGTGCGAGGCGTCGGCGAGAAAGCGACGCAACCGGTCCTCGCTCGCTTCGCGCGCATGGAACGCCTTCTCAATCTGAGCCAGCATGGCGTTAAGCGCCAGTCCAAGCCGCCCGACCTCGGTGCGTTCGTCGGCGGATTCGACGCGCTGCGAGAGATCGCCTTCGGCGATCGCTCCTGCGGTGGTGGCGATGCGGTCGAGCGGACGGAGACCAAGCTTGACCAGCCACCAGGCAAGCGCTGCGAGGGCGGCGAGGACGCTGCCCACGACCAGCGCCTCGATCACGAACAAATGGTGGAGCGTGTGGTCTACGTCGGCCAGGGGAATCGCGATGACGGTCGTCCCGGGCTGGTCGCCGGTTGATTCGGCGAGGACCCGGAAGTCAGTGCCAGAGCTCGATCCGACGGTAATCGGCTGCTGGAGCGGAATCTGCGCCGGGAGAGTGGGTTCCGGGACCGCCGCCAGCGTGCCATTGGGTTCCTCATAGGTGGTGTGGAGCGGCGTTCCGACGAGGTGTCCACTAGCGTCGCGGCGATACCCCCATGTCCCCGGCGGAAGCGTCTGCTCGGGGCCCGGGAGCCCGCCGCCGCGCGGACCCCCGCAATCGGGATTGGCAAACGACCCGACAACGTTGTTCCCGTTGCAGTCGAGTTCATGCGACATGAACGCGATCCCGTTTTCCGCCTCCTGATCGACGCGTGCAACCAGCGTTGAACGTTGCTCCGCATACGTGATCGCCGCGAGTGTGATCAGTCCCGCGGCGGCGACGACCAGCAGCCCGAGGATCAGGCGGGCTCTCAGTGACACGGCTAGCCCTTTGGTAGTCGCAGCGAGTAGCCGACGCCGCGCACGGTGTGAATCAGGGGCGGTCCCCCGGCGTCGACCTTCTTGCGCAGATAGCTGATGTAGGTCTCCACGACGCGGCTGTCTCCGCCGAAGTCGTAGTTCCAGACGTGATCGAGGATCTGTGAACGGGTCAGTACTCGACGCGGATTTAGCAACAGGAAGCGCAGCAGCCTGTACTCGGTGACCGTGAGGTCGATCGGATTGCCGTTGCGTGTCACCTCGTGCGTGTCGTCGTCAAGCTCGAGGCTGTCGAACGTGAGCTTGCTCGAGTCACGCTCCGAGTGGCCTGTACGGCGAAGGATTGCCCCGATGCGCGCGATCAACTCCTCGAGACTGAACGGCTTGGTGACGTAGTCGTCCCCACCCATTGTCAGCCCCCGCACTTTGTCCTCCGTCGTGTCGCGCGCCGTGAGGAAAATGATGGGCAGCTGCATCCGTTGCGCGCCCAGCCGCCGTGCGACCTCAAAGCCCTCCATGTCGGGCAGCATGATGTCGAGCAGCAAAAGATCCGGGCCGAACGCCGAAATCTGAGCGATCGCCTGCTGGCCGGTCGCCGCGGTCTCGACCTCGAAGCCGTGATAACGCAGTGCCATCGAGATGACCTCAAGGATGTTGGGCTCGTCGTCGACTACGAGGATGCGGGCCGGCTTTGACTCGGTCAAGGTCACCGGTCGGAGCTTCGCAAAGAAGTCTGAGAGTTTGCTGAGTGTCCGGCGCTGGCTATTACGGCCGTATCGCGTTGGGGCCGCGGTCGCCTATGCCGTAGAACTGCCCTCCACGCGCGCCGACCCACAGCATTCCGTGCCAGACCGCGGGCGTGGACTCGATGCACCCATCCAAGTGGACGGTCCAGAGGATCTTCGGGGGGACCCGCGGGTTTAAAATGTCGTAGTCGTGAAGTCCGCCCCTACAGTCACCGAGGATCATCTGGTTGTCGATCGTCACCGGCGAAGCCCACGTCTGGGAACCCTGATTGATCCGCCAGTACACGTGCCCGGTCTGCTGGTTTGCGGCGAGCACCTCGCCGTTGGTGCCCGCGTCGTACACCACTCCCTTGTATAACGCGGGCGTCGAGAGCGACCCGCCGTCCGGCGCGAATGTCCCGATCGGCACGCTCCAGACAACCGGATGCGCGGGGTTCCGCGGGTTCAGCTTCATCAATCCGCCGATCTGGTGATCGCGCGGCATCGACTCGGGTCGAGGCACGTTCTCCTCGATGTGCCTTGACACATAAAGGTAGCCCTGGGGATCGATCACGATCGTGGCGTCGGTGTCATCGCCATCCCAGAAGCGAAACACCCGCTTGTAGTGGTGTCCACCGCGCAGGATGTCGGTGATGTCCCATCCCTGGACCAGCCCGCCGCCGTTGGAGAAATACACCACGCCCCTGTAGAACGCCACCGAGTCTTCAATCGAGATGTCCTGGTCGTGGACCTCCTGAAACAGCTTCGAGTCCCAGCCGGGAACCAGCATGACGATTTTCGGATTCACCTCGACAAGACCGTTCGCGCCGTAGTGCCGGTGTAGGCGGATCACGTAGAACCACGAGTTCTCCCCTCCCTCCAGTAGGTAGTCCCCAATCTCCAGCGGCGCAGCGTCCCAGTCGTCGTTCCACACCAAGTGTGGGACGTTATGGGCGTTCGTCGACCACAGTACGGTCGGCCTGGCTCGGTCTAGCGCGACCACCCGGAGAGAGTTGTCGCGAGAGCCGCCGTAATACAGGGGATAACCCTGCGAGTCCGAGGTCGCAGAGCCTTTCGCGAGATCTCCGGTGTGAAGGTCGGGCCGCATCGGCGTGCCCGTGACGCCGTTCCAGAAGTGGTAGTCGTCGTCGTAGGCGCCCTCGCGGACCTCGATCGTCCCGTTCCGATGCACGATTACGTTCGGCTGTCCGGTCCAGCCTGTCCCGCACCAGGTCTCAGTACCGAAAAGATCACTCGATCGCGAGCACAATCCGCCCGACGGCGGATATCGCCAAAGCACGGTGGGATGTCGCGGCAGCGGGCCCTCGCCGTAGTAGTCGCGGGTGGCGTTTCCGCGAAACGTGGTTAGGCCCGCGAAGGAAGTGTTGATGGGCCCCGGGCCTTGCGGCTGAGGGGGACGGCGCTTTGCCTGCTTGGGGGTGGACCGCGCGCGTGCGGCTTTGGCGCTCGCGGCCAGTGTCGACCGGCCGCCGCCGAAAAGTCCGATGGCGCTCGCGATCGCAACCACTGCTCCGGCCGCGATAGCTAAGGCTCCCAGCGCGACGATCCTCCGGCGGCGCACCACGGCCGAGCGACGCTTGTGGCGCGGAGGTCGACGGGCCGCCGGCTGCTGTCTCTGTCTCCTCGCCATGTAACCCTCGTCCCGCAGGGCAGACCCCAGTGGGCGATCCAGGACTCGAACCTGGGACCTCTTCCTTATCAGAGAAGCGCTCTAACCGACTGAGCTAATCGCCCTTGCACTGACTGGCGCCCCGCCGTCCGTAAGCAGGAGCCGCCATGTTATCGCCGCCTCGAGGCCCAGCATAGGACCGGCGAGCGTTCCGAGGCGCTCGCGCGACGCGTTCCCCGCTCAGGCGGCGAGCCGACCGCCAAGCAGTCGCGCGAGGTCGAGCGCGTGCTCTCGAGAGTCGAAGCGAAGGTGTGCGCGGTAGCCGCCGTCAGCCGTCACGGTCACGTCAACCTCGAGTCCGAGCGCTGCACCGAGCGACTCGGCGATTTGGTCGATCGCCGCTTCCTGATCGGGGTGTAGCCGCCTGCGTGGGTGGTGCTGGACAACTGGCGTGCGGGAGGCTTCACGGGCACGCAGCTCGAGCTCGCGCACCGACCAGCGTCTGGCCGCGGCCTCGCGCGCGAGCTGGCGGCGCTGGTCGTGATCGGGTGCCAGAAGCAGCGCCCGGCCGTGTCCCTCGCTCAGTTCGCCGTGCTCAATCAGCGAGAGCGCGTCGTCGGGCAGCTCAAGCAGCCGGATCAGGTTGGAGACCGAGACGCGACTGCGGCCGACACGCAGGCCAACCTCCTCGCGGGTCAGGCCGAGCTCTTCGACTAGCGCGGCACAGCCTCGCGCTTGATCGACCGGGTTGAGATCTTCACGCGCCATGTTCTCGATCAACGCGAGTTCGAGCGAACCGGCGTCCTGGTCGTGGCGCACGACCGCCGGAATTGTGTCGCGCTCCGCCAGCCTGGCGGCGCGCCAGCGGCGCTCGCCTGCGATCAACTCGTATTTGCCACCAGCCAGAGGACGCACCAGCACGGGTTGCAGCACACCGCGCTGGCGGATCGACTCCGCCAGCGCGAGCAGCGCGCGCTCATCGAAGGCGGCGCGTGGCTGCTCGGGATTGGTCTCGATTAGCTCGACTGGCAGCGCCCGCAGCTCCTCGCTCTGTTCGCGCGGCGCGACCGCCAGGATTGCGGCCAGGCCTCGTCCCATGCCGCGCTCACGGTCAGCCACGAGCAGCTACCTCCTTTGCGAATTCGAAGTAGGCATCGCTACCCATGCAGCTCGGGTCGTGGTGGATCACCGGCCGTCCGAAGCTCGGTGCCTCGCTGACGCGCACGTTGCGCGGGATGACGGTGTCGAATACGAGCTCTGGAAAGTGGTCGCGAACATCGCGCTCGACGTCCTGGGCCAGGCGGGTCCGACCATCGTGCATAGTCAGCAGCATCCCCGCCACGGTCAAACGCGGATTCAGCTCGCGCTGGATGAGGGACACGGTGTTGAGGAGTCCCGCCAGGCCTTCGAGCGCGAAGTACTCGGATTGCACCGGGACGATGACGCGATCGGCCGCCGCCAGGGCCCCCACCGTGAGCGGACCCAGCGACGGAGGGCAGTCGAGAAGAACGAAGGCGAACCGATCACGCAGCGGGAGCAGCGCGTCGCGTAAGCGCGTCTCGGCACCAGCAATCCGTGGTAGCTCGACGTTCGCCCCGGCCAAGTCGGGTCCCGATGGAACGATCGAGAGCCGCTCGATCTCGGTCGCTCTCACGGCCTCTGCGAGGGGCACATCGCCGACAAGCGAGTCGTAGACCGTGGGCGATAGCTCTTTTCCCAAGCCAAGGCCGACCGTGGCGTTGGCCTGTGGATCCACGTCCACCAACAGCGCTTCGTAACCCGCGGCGGCGACACATGCCGCAAGGTTGACGGCCGTGGTGGTCTTTCCAACACCGCCCTTCTGGTTAGCGATCGCATAGACGGTGCCCACGGCGGCGCACGCTAGCGACGCGTTCGGTCAGACCGTGGGTTAGGCGCGCGGCCGCCCCAATGGCCGCTTGCGTGCCATCCCCGGGCGGCGAGGAAACCCTGGCGGAGTTGGGCCCGACTTCAAAAAGACGTGCAGATGCCGGGAATGGGAGCCAGCGTACGGCTCCACTGGCTGCGGCTCGAGAGCGTTCATGCCGAGCTGGGAGGCCGCGGCTTGTGCCTGAAGCTCCGCTTCAAGGTCGCGTCGTCCACGCCACGCGATGAGGTGCCCGCCGAGGCTCAGCAGCGGTGCGGCGTACTCGATTACCACGGCGAGCGGAGCGAGAGCTCGCGCGGTGACGAGTGCGAATTGCCCGATACCGTCCGGCCACGCTTCCGCCCGCGCATGAACTACCGACGCGTTGGACAGCCGGCATTCGGCCACCGCGCGCTCTAAGAAGAGACACTTGCGCACGCTGCTCTCCACCAGGCTGATCGCGGCTGAGGGGCGCGCGATCGCCAGCGGCACGCCGGGGATGCCAGCACCTGAGCCTAGATCCGCGACCAGGGCTGCGGTTCGTACCGGCTCGAGCTCCAGTGCGACAAGCGCGTCGGCGAGATGTTCGTGGACGATCCTGACGGGTTCTCGGACTGCGATCGGAGCGGCGGGGTCGCCGGCCAGCAGTTCGAGCAGCGTCTGGAGCGCCGCGGCCGCGCCGGCGGGCAACGCGTAGCGCCGTATGAGCTGCTCCATTGAGGCGCTCGGCGTGCTGCTCAACGGGGGTACGCGTCCTAGCTCGCGCGTCTCGCGGAGGCTCGTTCGCGCTCGATGTAGCCGGCGTAGCGCTCGCACATCGCCGTAAGCCGCCTGGCGGCGTGTTCATCTAATCCTGCATCGAGTCTCTGCTCCAGCAGCGGGAGAATGTCGTGGACCAGTGCAGGGCCTCGCGCCATCCACTGGAAGTACGACCGACCCCCGTGCTTATAGGGCCCGTATAGGCGGGTCGACGGGAAGCGATCTACAAGCCAGCGGAACAGAGCCTCGTGGCGCACGTGCATGCGCAGCGTGATTTGCGGCTGCCGACCGTCGCCCCCGAACGAGCCCTCTCCGACCAATACGCCGACGACGACGCCGAGCTCAAAGTCGCTCAAGCTCGGGGCGCGGGACCGCGCGGGATCGTCTGAACTCACGAGTGCGTTCTACCCAAATGTTGTTTCACCGTCATGAAAAACGTGAAACACTCGGGGCTGCGCGGTCGGCGATCCGGCATGGCGCCCTGAGCGAAGACGCTCTACGGTTGCGCGCTGACCACCGGCGCGACGACCAGGCGGCGTTCTGGCTCCTCACCTTCGCTATAGGTCTCCACCTCGTGGCGGTCGCGAAGATGCTCGTGCACGAGTTTGCGCTCGATCGCATTCATCGGCTCAAGGGCGATGGGGCGTCCCTGACCGACGGCCGCCTCGACCGCCTGATCGGCGGCCGCGCGCAGCGAGTCGGCACGCTTGGCTCGATAGCCGGCGGCGTCGATCACGACGGATTTGCGCGGGCTTGAGCCAGGAAATGCGGTGCGGTAAGCGAGATGCTGAATCGCGTCAATGGTGCGGCCATGGTCTCTGACGAGTGACTCCGCGTCTTTGCCCTCGAACTCGCCCCAGACACAGTCATTGTCCTCTCGCACCACAACCTCGGCCTCTAGGTCGGCAGCGAGCGCCAGTTGCCGCATCAGTTCCCGCACGCGGGCGGCGGGTCCGTCGCGTTCTTGGCTGCCAGGGCCTACTCCCGCCGACACGCCCGGTTCCTGACCTTCGCCGAATGTGGCGTCCTGCCCGTAAGTGCTCACGCTACCGCCGGCGCCCCGAGCGCTTCTTCTTCTTCCTGGGCGGTCGTGGCGGGGGACCGGCTGGCCTCGCGCGAGCGTTCGCTGCAACCGGCTCGCGCTTCTCCTCGGTCTTGGGACGGCCGCGCAGCAGGCCGGACAGGCCTCCGCCGGCGCCGTTGCCATCGGCGCTGGCCTTGGCTGGCTCTTGTGAACGCCTTGAGGCCGCTTGGGCCTTTTTGGCCGGCGTCTTCGTGGTCGGCTTGCCGTCGCCGCCGGCGGTCGCTGTATCACCCGCGGCGCTCGGTACTGGGGCGACCGGCCCCAACATCCTCTTCACGCCGTATTGCTGCACCACGAGGAGGGCGTTGGTCGTGATCCAGTACAGGATTACCCCGGCGGGCAGGCCGATGATGATGAACACGAACACCAGCGGGAGGATCAGCATCATCTGGCGCTGTCGCTTGTCCATGGTGGGGCTCGACATCAAAAGGCTCGAGCCCAGCTGCGTCCCGATGTAGAGGACGATCAGAACGACCAGCACGACGCCCGTGGCGTGATTGGTCAGGTCAGGAATGAAGAGGAAGCTCGCGCCGTGGTTTGCGCCGCACGCCTTCAAAGTCGCGTTGTGGACGAGGTGGCCGTTGCTGGCGATGTGCTGGTTGATCGAGGGGCAGATGTCTGCTCGCAGGTCGCTCCTGAGCAAGAAGAACAGCGCGTAAAGGACGGGGATCTGCACTACGAACGGCAAACAGGAACTGAGCGGATTGACGCCGTGCTCCTGGTAGAGCTTCATCAACTCCTGTTGCTGGCGCTGCTTGTCCTGCTTGTACTTGGCCTGCACGCGTTTGATCTCTGGCGTCAGGCGTTGCAGTTTCTGCATTGAGTGAAACTGCTTGACGGTGAGAGGCAGCAGCACCACCCGGATAGCCACCGTCAACAGAATTATTGACCACCCCCACGAGCCCACGAAGCCGTGGAAGAACTTGATCACCACCTCGAAAGCGGTGATCAGCGGCTGCAGGATGTTGGCGTCGATGAACATTCGTCAGGCGCTCTCAGCCGGCGTGCGAGTGCCGGAATAGCCGCTGGTTCTCAACCGGATCAAACCCTCCATTACTGAAGGGATTACAGCGCAGCAGACGCCAAGCAGCCAGGACCAGTCCTCTGAGTATGCCGAATCGAGAAATGGCCTGCGCGGCGTACTCGGAGCACGACGGGTAGTACCTGCAGCGCTGCCCGATAGCCGGCGACAGCACCGCTTGGTAAAGCCTGATCGGCGCAATCGCGGCCCGGCGTAGGAAGCGCATCCTCACCGCTCCAATCGCTCTGCACCGTGCCGCTGGATCGGTTGGGGCCCGTCGGCGGCGCCCACCTGCGATATCAACTCGGCAAGACGCGCGCAAACTCCAGTCAGCCCATCGCGGTCGGCCAATTCGCGGATATCGCGCCTGGCAACCACCACCACATCGGCTCCCGGCGGAAGCTTGTGCGCCTCGCGCGAAAACGCTTCGCGCAAGAGCCGTTTGACGCGGTTGCGGTCTACCGCTCCGCCAACCCTCCGCGACACCGACAGGCCCAACCGCGGGGGGCTGTCATCCCCGCGAGGAAAGACATGCACAACCATCTCTCGGGCGCCTTGTGACCTGCCCCGGCGCATCACCCTGTCGAAGTCGGCGCTGTGCGACAAGCGCCCGCGCCGGGACCGCGTTCGCGACCCGGCCAGCGAACTCATCAGACTGTCAGCCGCTTGCGACCTTTTGCGCGACGCCGCTTGATCGTCAGCCGGCCGCCGCGCGTACGCATCCGCGCGCGGAACCCGTGGGTCCGCGACCGCTTCCGCTTCTTGGGCTGATAGGTGCGCTTCATCGCTCACTTGAGACCGGCTGGCGGTCGAGTATAGCCGCGGCCCGGAAAGCTCCCGGGCCGCGGTTTTTCCCGCGCTTTGCGCTCAGCTCGGTCTCGGGGTGACGGAGCCGCTGGTATACATCCGGTCCTGCGGGCCGTTGGCCCCAGAGCCTCTGAATCGTCTCACTCTGCTCCAAGAGAGCCGCTTGGACCTGCCTGCCCAGACACAGCCGCCACCAGCTTGGTCCGAGGTGAGATCTCGGCTGCGGTCTGCCGCGGGGGAATCGGCCTACGAGCTATGGCTCTCGGCCCTGGACGCGGTTGCTTGGGACGGAACGGTTCTCCGTCTGAGAGCTCCCGAGACCACGCATCGGTGGGTAGCACGGCGATTCGGTCGGCTCATCGAGCGGGAGGCCAAGCGCGTTCTCGGATCCCACGTACGAGTCGAATTCGCCACGAGTCGCCGAGGGCGAGCGACCCTCACACCAAGTTCCGCTGAGCCCCCGGCCGGCGGAGAGCAGCCCTTCAATCCCCGCTACAGCTTCGAGCAGTTCGTAATCGGCGAGAGCAATCGCCTCGCCCACGCTGCGGCGCTGGCGGTCGCTGAGATGCCCGGCCAGGCGTACAATCCGCTGTTTCTCTTCGCCTCGCCTGGTCTCGGCAAGACGCACCTTCTCCACGCCATCGGCAACTACGTCCTCGCCTTTGGCGGGGGTGCGACCGTGCGCTACACGACGGCCGAGGCGTTCACCAATCATTTCCTTGCCGCGCTCAGCACTCGCTCGGTAGAGCGCTTCAAGCAGATCTACCGCAGCGTCGATGTCCTGCTCATCGATGACGTCCAGTTCCTTGCGAGTAAGGCGCGCACGGAGGAGGAGTTCTTTCATACCTTCAATGCCGTGTACGAGGCCGGCCGCCAGCTGGTGGTGACCTGCGACCGCCTGCCCAAAGACCTGACGGCCGTCCAGGCTCGGCTGCGGGAGCGTTTCGAGGCGGGCCTCGTAGCGGAGATCCGGCGCCCCGATTTCCGCACGCGGCGCACGATCTTGAGTAAGCGCAGCGCGCTCGATGGAATCAAGCTCGCGGATCCAACTGTGCTTGACCTCATCGCTGAGCGGGTCACGAGCAACGTTCGAGCTCTCGAAGGCGCCCTGATCCGCATCGTCGCCTCGAACTCGCTGACATCCAAACCGATCGACCGCGACTTTGCCGCCGGGGTTCTGGACGCTATCCGGCCCCGTCCCCCCGCGGAGACACCCTCGATCGGGGAGGTACAGAAGGCGGCCGCGACTCAGTACGGCGTGAGCGTCGAAGAACTCTTGTCTCCGTCACGTTCTGCGCGGCTGGCCTGGCCCCGCCAAGTCGCCATGTACTTGGCGCGCGAACTTACCCGCCAGCCGCTCGAGCGGATTGGTAGCGAGTTCGGTCGACGAAACCACACCACCGTTGTTCATGCCTGTGCCCAGGTCGCGCGCCGGCTCGCCAACGATCCCAGAGTCCACCAGCAGCTGCAGTCAGTCCGCGATGTTCTTGACGGGAGCCCAACGTGACCGCAGCGGCTGACAAACTGCGGAGGTTGCGGCAAAACAGCCCTGATAAGAGCGCCAAGCGGTCAGTTATCGACATCTCGACACCCCCTATTACTCCTTACTTTCATTTGAGGCAGATACGTTGAAGATCTCAGTAGAACGCGATGCGTTGCTAGCTCAACTGCAGACCGCCGCGCGAGTTGCTTCTGCCCGCACCGCGATTCAGGCGCTCTCGGGTGTGCAGCTGTCCGCGTCGGATGGCTGCGAACTGCGCGCGACCGACATGGAGATTGGTCTGCGGATTCCTGTAGAGGCGGAAACAATTCGGGAAGGGACCGCTGTACTGCCGGCTCGCCTTCTTCTTGACATCGTGCGGTCACTTCCAGGTCCCGAGGTCACCCTCGAGCTGCGAGCTGCCGAGCGCGACGTGGAATTGATCTCCGGCTCCGCGGTGTTTCACATTCGGACCCTTCGCAGCGAAGACTTCCCCCCGTTTCCTGAGCCGGAGGGCGACAGCAAAGTCTCGATACCGGCGGAGTCGTTCATCTCGACTGCGCTCAAGGTGGCGGGTTCGGCCTCGCGGGACGAGACCCGACCCGTGCTGACCGGAATTTTGATTTCGGCGACCGACGGGCGTTTGGAGATGGTGGCGACTGACTCATACCGCCTGAGCGTGAAGCAGACCACGCTTGACGAGCCACTGGCGCGGGATTTCGAGGTCAACGTACCCGCACGCGCGCTCCAGGAACTGGCCCGCATCGCAAGTCAGGCCCAAGCACACGAGCTCGAGATCTCGGTTCAGCGAAACCAGATCATCTTCGGACTCGACGGCGTGACCCTCTCCTCGCGGCTGATCGAGGGGCAGTTCCCCAACCACCGGCAGCTCTTGCCAGAGTCGTTCGAACATGAGTTGCGCATGGACGCGGCTGAACTGACGGGCGTCGTGAGGCGGATAAGTCTGCTGGCGCAGAAAAACCGTCCCTTGCGCCTGTCCTTCTCAGAGGGAGAGCTCAGCGTGTCCGCGGAGACACCCGACGTCGGAGAGGCACGCGAGTCTCTCCCGGTCCCCTTCGGGGGCGAGCCGCTGGAAATCGGGTTCAACCCGGAGTTCTTGCGCGAGGGACTTGAGGCGGTCGATCAGGGTGACGTGCTGGTAAAGCTCATAAGCCCTATCAGGCCCGGCCTGATCGAAGCGGCCGACGGCAGCGGCTTTCAGTACCTGATCATGCCGATTCGGCTCAATGTGTAAGTGGATGCGCCAGGCGGATCAACGGCTTTGGCCGAGCCCGCCGGTTCCGCCATTGGGGCGGACCAGCGCATCCTAGGACTCACCGTCCGCGACTTTCGCTCCTACGAACGCGCGGAACTCACCCTCGGACATGGCCTGACTGTCATCTTCGGTCCAAACGGCGCCGGCAAGACGAATCTTCTCGAGTCGATCTACTGCGGGTGCACTGGTCGGTCCTTCCGCGCTTCACACGAGCGGGAAATGGTGCGCTTCGGGGCGGGATCGACGCGAATCGCCGTCTCGGTCGCTGCCGCTGATGGAGAGCACGAGCTGACCGTGGGTCTAATGCCTGGCGAGCCAAAACGCTTGCAGATTGATGGCGCCGCCGCGGACAGCCTCATGGACGCCGCAGTGCGTCCACTCCTGACCGTTTTTCTTCCAGACCGGCTCGAACTGGTGAAGGGCCCGCCGGCAGTCAGACGGGCCCACCTCGATGCACTCGTTGCCGCGCTGTGGCCGGCGCGCCTGGCGACGCGCCGCTCGTACGCGCAGGCGCTCGCGCAGCGCAATGCGTTGATCGCTCGGGTTCGCAGCGGCGGGGCGCAGCGCAGCGCACTCAATGCTTGGAACTTGCAACTCGCGCACCTCGGAGTCGCGTTGATGGCCGATCGCCATGCAGCGATCGACGAGATAAGCGCAGGATTCTGCGCCACCGCTGCGGAGCTCGGTCTCGAGGGCGATGCCACGGTCCGCTACCGCCCGCGCTCCAAAGCGGAGACCGCGGAGGAACTCGCAGCCGAGCTGAGCGCCCGAATCGAGGCCGACCTCGAGCGTGGTTTCACTACCCACGGCCCGCACCGCGACGAGCTGGTTCTGCAACGAGATGGCCGGGAGCTGCGCACCTACGGCTCGCAAGGCCAGCAACGGATGGCTCTGCTTGCCCTACTGCTGTGTGAGCGGGAAGCCGTCGCAAGGTTGCGTGGCGCTCTCCCGGTGGCCCTGCTCGATGACGTCATGAGCGAACTGGACCAGCGTCGGCGGGTTGCACTGATTAAGCGGCTGCGCGGCGACGGGGGCCAGGCCGTGGTGACCGCCTCCGAGCCCGAGCACGTGCCAGGCGCTGACACTCCGGGTATAACGCTTGTGGCGGTCTCGGCCTCTGGGTCTGTCGAGAGCTATGACCCGACCCCGGCGTAGTCCAAGGCCTTTAGCGGGCGCGTTCGCCGGGCTGGCCGAGCAGCTCGCGCCTCTGACCACGTTGGCCGAGGTGCAGAGCGCCTGGCGCGAAGCCGTCGGTCCCATGATCGCTGAGCGCGCGTGGCCCGTGGCCGCGCGCGGCGGCGTGCTCACGGTCTCGTGCGAGTCTTCGGTTTGGGCCCAGGAGCTCGACCTGATGAGTGAAACTATCTGCCAGCGTCTCAACGCACGTCTCGACCGGGGCGAGATCGTGAAGCTGAGGTGTGTCGCCTCGCCTCCGCAACAGCCGTTTCCGACTGCGGCGCCCAGCGGCTGACGATGGTGCGCGCTCGCCTATTTCTGGCCGGTTCGCACGATCCGTGGGAGCAGGTTTTCGCGACCGCTCGTTGAAGAGATCAAAAGCGACACTTGAGTGCTCGATAACCCTCTCAAAGCTGCGCGAAGGGAGGGACACAATCTTGCCTATTTTGTGGCTCTTTGCAGGTAAAACGTGACCCCTGACGGGTCCGTTCGCGGGGTCCCTTGTGCTATTCTTCTGTACACCAGAAGCTGACGCCCCGGCGCGCAGTCCGTAGCGCGGTGTCCGGGGCGTTGCAATGTAATCGGAGGACTGTTGGCAGACAGCAAACGACGAGATGGACGTAAGCCCGGCCAGGGCAGTTACGACGCTCAGGACATAACCGTTTTAGAGGGTCTTGAGGCCGTACGCCGACGGCCGGGCATGTACATCGGATCCACGGGCCCCCGGGGTTTACACCACCTGGTCTACGAGGTCGTCGACAACTCGGTCGACGAGGCTCTTGCCGGCCGCTGCGACGACGTCGAAATCAGCATCCATCCAGATAACTCGGTGACGGTGGCAGACAACGGGGCTGGTATCCCGGTCGCCGTGATGGAGAAGGAGGGCCGCTCGGCGCTGGAAGTGGTGATGACCGTTCTGCATGCAGGCGGCAAGTTCGGCGAGGGTGGCGGCTACAAAGTCTCGGGCGGTCTGCATGGGGTGGGGGTGTCAGTCGTGAATGCGCTCTCGGAACGCGTCGACGTCGAGGTCCGCCGCGACGGGTACAGATGGACCCAGTCTTACGAGCGCGGCCAGCCCGTCTCGGAGGTCAAGCGCGGCGAGTCCACCAAGGACACCGGGACGATCACGACCTTCCTCCCGGACGCCGACGTCTTCGAGACCCTTGATTTCGACTACACGACGCTCGAGGAACGGATGCGCGAGACCGCCTTCTTGACGCGCGGGCTGAGGATCGCGCTCGTCGACGAGCGTGGGGAAGGCCATCGCTCGGAGTTCCGCTACGAGGGCGGCATCGTCGATTTCGTCAAGTACCTCAACGAGAACAAAGAGCCGATCCACCGCAGGGTGATCTCGTTCGCGGGCGAGAGTGACGAGGGCGCAGTTGAGCTCGCCATGCAGTGGAACGGCTCCTATCAGGAGTCCGTGTTCTCCTTCGCCAACAACATCAACACCCATGAGGGTGGCTCGCACCTGAGCGGGTTCCGCTCTGCTCTGACCAGCGCGCTTAACAAGTACGCCCGCGAAAAGGGTGAGCTCAAGGAAAAAGACGAGAACCTGACTGGAGAGGACGTCCGCGAGGGCCTCACCGCCGTGATCTCGGCCAAGCTCCAGGACCCGCAATTCGAGGGGCAGACCAAGACGAAACTCGGTAACCCTGGGATGCAGAGCTTCGTCCAGTCGGTCGTCTACTCACGCCTGTCCGAATTTCTCGAGGAGAACCCACAGGACGCACGCGCCGTCATCCGCAAGGCGGTGCAAGCCGCTCAGGCACGCGCGGCCGCGCGCAAGGCGCGCGATCTCACGCGGCGGAAGTCGGCGCTGGAGAACTCGACCTTGCCGGGCAAGCTCGCGGACTGCTCAGTCAAGGATCCGTCGCTCGCGGAACTGTTCGTGGTCGAGGGCGACTCTGCCGGCGGGTCAGCGAAGCAGGGGCGCGACCGGGCCACTCAGGCAGTGCTGCCGTTGCGCGGGAAGATCCTGAACGTCGAGAAGAGCCGGATCGACAAGGTTCTCCAGAACCAGGAGATCCAGGCCTTGATCACGGCGATCGGCACAGGAGTGCGAGACGAGTTCAACATCGATAACGCCCGCTACCACAAGGTGATCGTGATGACAGATGCCGACGTGGACGGGGCGCACATCCGCACGCTCGTGTTGACGCTGCTGTTCCGCGAGATGCCCGAGCTGATTGAGCGGGGCTACGTGTACATCGCAAAGCCGCCGCTGTACAAACTCAAGGCCGGAAAGTCGGAGCGCTACATAGAGAAGGAGTCCGAACTCGAACACATCCTGCTGGACGACAAGCTCGAGCGCTTCCAGGTATTTGACCGCTACAACAAGCAGTTCGCGCTTACCGAGGCGCGGTGGCAGAAGTTCGGCCGCTTGCTCAAACAGTACGAGGGCTGGGCCTCGGCACTACGAGCGGTTCACGGACACGAAGCGGTCGTCTTCCTCGAGGAATCGGGGATCCTGGACGAGCAACTCATCGACGGGGACGCGCTGGTCAAGCTGATGAGCAAGCCGTCGGAGAATGGCCACGCCTTCTCCACCGAGGTGCTTTCGCAGGACCAGCTTGAGATCGTCGTGCGCGCGATTGAGACCGACTCGGGTCTGGCGCGGACGCACCGACTACGCAGGACGCTTCTAGAGGCCAACGAGTACCGGCAGCTACTTCGCGTGCACGAGCAACTCGTCGCCCTGGCGGGCACCCCGCCCTTCACCGTGAGGCTCGGGGACCACAGCGGGCAGGCCCTCACGGCCAACGGATTGAGAGATGAGGTACTGCGACTGGCACGCCGCGGTGCGGAGGTCAACCGGTTCAAGGGTCTAGGTGAAATGGACCCCTCACAGTTGCGTGATACGACGATGGATCCGGCAAGCCGGACACTCGTGCGCGTAACCGTGGAGGACGCCGCTCAGGCGGACAAGGTGTTCTCGATGTTGATGGGCGATCAGGTCGAACCACGGCGCCGGTTCATCGAGGACAACGCCCGCTTGGTGAGCAACCTGGACGTCTAGCGACATGTCGGCGATCGACGTCATCGGCGGCGGCAATATTGAGCCGCGCGGCCTCGAGGAGGAGATGCGCTCTGCGTATCTCGACTACGCAATGTCGGTCATCGTCGGGCGCGCACTGCCCGACGTGCGCGACGGACTGAAGCCGGTCCATCGGCGCGTCCTGTTCGCGATGAGCGAGGCCGGCCTGCAGTGGAACCGGCCGCGCTCCAAGTCCTCCCGGATCGTCGGCGAGGTGATGGGCAAGTACCACCCACATGGCGATGCGCCGATCTACGACACGCTCGTGCGCCTGGCGCAAGACTTCTCTATGCGCTACCCGCTGGTCGACGGCCAGGGCAACTTTGGCTCAGTCGACGACGATCCGCCAGCGGCCATGAGATACACCGAAGCGCGCTTAGCCCCGATGGCGAGCGAGATGATGCGGGATATCGACGCCGACACCGTCGACTTCGTCCCCAACTACGACGGCAAGAACCAGGAGCCGGTGCCGCTGCCGTCGCGCTTCCCGAACCTGCTCGTCAATGGTGCTGCGGGGATCGCGGTCGGTATGGCAACGAACATTCCACCGCACAACTTGCGCGAGACGATCAAGGCGGTGATCGCCTACATCGAGAACCCTGAGATCACCGTCGAGGGACTGATGAAACACATCAAGGGCCCGGACTTTCCCACCGGGGGGATCATCCTTGGCAGCGCCGGCATTCGAGACGCCTACACGACTGGGAGGGGCCGCGTTCGGATTCAAGCGCGCGCCCACGTGGAGCCCCTCAGCCAGGGCAAAGAGGCGATCGTCGTCACCGAGTTGCCCTACCAGGTCAAGAAGGGTGGCGAGGGGGGACTGATCCAGAAGATCGCCCACCTCGTTCACGACAAAAAGCTGCCCGAGATCTCAGACCTCGAAGACCATTCGAGCGACAAGGGGATGCGTTTGGTAATCGAGCTCAAGCGGGGCTCGATCCCGAAAGTGGTGCTCAACAAGCTCTACAAGCACACGCCCATGCAGGCCACCTTCGGGGTCAATATGGTGGCGCTCGTCGACAACGTGCCCCGCACGCTGTCGCTGCGTGAGGTAGTCGGTCATTACGTCAACCACCAGCGCGACGTAGTCATCCGGCGCACGAAGTACGAGCTCCGCCGATCCGAAGAGCGCGTTCACATCCTCGAGGGCTATCTGGTCGCGCTCGACAACCTCGACGAGGTCATCGCCCTCATCCGTGCTTCGCGTGACCCAGAAACCGCCCGGAAAGGACTTGTGGAGCGGTTTGAGCTCACGACCATCCAGGCACAGGCGATCCTTCAACTGACGCTGAGCCGCTTGACAGCCCTCGAAGCGGACAAGATCAAGCTCGAGTACGAGGACCTGATGGAGCGCATCAAGGAGCTGCGCGCGATCCTCGGTGACGAGCGCAAGATCGACGCCCTGATCACGGAGGAGCTTCAGGAGATTGCCGAGCGCTACGGCGACGAGCGGCGTACGGAGGTCGCGCACGCCGAGGGCGAGATCGACATCGAGGATTTGATCGCCGACCAGCAGATGGTGATCTCGATCACGCGCTCGGGGTATGTCAAGTCGCTGCCGCTCTCGACCTACCGCCAGCAGCGCCGGGGCGGGATCGGCATTTCAGGCGGAGACATCAAAGAGGACGACTACATCGAGCATCTCTTCGTCTCCTCGACCCACGACTATCTGCTCTTCTTCACCAACCGCGGCAAGGTTTACCGCCTCAAGGTCTATGAGCTCCCCGAGGCATCACGGACGGCGCGAGGTCGAGCGCTCGTCAACTTGCTTCCGTTGAGGGAGGGGGAGCGAGTTCAGTCTGTGCTCTCCACTCGCGATTTCAGCGAGGGCAAGTATCTCGTCTTCGCCACTCGCGACGGGATCGTCAAAAAGACGGAGTTCGGCGCCTACAACACCCCAATCAAGGCTGACGGGATCATCGCCGTCAACATCCGCGGCGACGATGAGCTGATCGCCGTCCGCCGCACTAGCGGGGACGACGACATCATCATGGTCTCGCGCTCCGGGCAGGCCGCCCGCTTCTCAGAGCAGCAGGCGCGTCCGATGGGCCGCGACACCAGCGGCGTGCGAGGCATGAATGTCTCGCGCAAGGGCAATGCCGTGATCGCGATGGACGTCGCCCGCGACGACCAAGAGCTGCTGGTGGTGACGGAGAACGGCTATGGGAAGCGCACCCCAATTCCCGAGTATCCCGTGAAGGGGCGCGGGACGATGGGTGTCAAGACCATCACGCTGACCGAGAACAAGGGACAGCTGGCCGGAGCACTGGTGGTGCGAGAACACCAGGACCTGGTGTTCATTTCTCAAAACGGCATGGTTCAGCGAACCTCTGTGCGCGGAATCAACCGGTACGGGCGTGCTTCGCAGGGCGTGCGGGTCATGAACCTGCGCGAGGACGACCAGGTCTCAGCCGTGGCGCTGGTCGCCGAGTCCGAGGCAAACACGGCGGCGAACGTCGCAGAAGACGAGTCGAACTTGAACGGCGACTGACGCGCGGGATCGATCGCGCCGGGCGGTCGCTCAGCCAGCGCCTGCCACGCCCGCCGCAGCGAGGGCGTCGCGCGGGTTTGGGAAATGCACCATCTCCACGACCTTGCCGGCGCGGAAGGTGGTCACGTTGGCACTCGGCTCGGCGGGCTCGTCGCCCTCAGGCGAGGGCCGCATGATCACCACCACCCTGTCGCCCGCGTCGACCACATCGAGGAGCTCTCCGGGCCGACGGCGCTCTGGCCTGCGCAGAAACGCCAGCGCCTCGCGCCTGTTATGGCACGCGTAGTCGGACGATGGATCCCCGGCATGCCACTTGACGTCGGGATCCAAAAGCTCGGCGATCTCGTCAAAGTCGCCTCGCAACAAGGCCTCGTAGCCGCGGCGAGCCAGCTCAACGTTGCTCTCGCTCATCCTCCTGGTCCTCCTTCTGTGGGCGTACACACCTTGCCTGGCGAGCGTACGAAGGGCGCCGTCGACCGCGGCGCCCTTCGCAAAACGTTGACTGCCTTGGACCGCAGCAGACCTCGATGCCGGAGGGACGACTCCCGGCGTCTGCCTCGGCAGTGTCTCGGGGGGACTCCGCTAAGCGGGGTCAGCCTCCGCCCTAACGGCCGGACACCTCCAGGGTCCCGGTATGACTGTCAGACAGGCGGACCACCTCCTTTCTCTGGTACTGCGCAGCTTACCGCGTTCGGGCGACGCGACCCCGCCGAGCGGGCACTGCTCACGGACGTGAGCCGGAGCGGCCCCGTACCCGCGCTCGAGCTGCTACGCGGCCAGGTACGCGCGCCAGGCTGTGGGAATAGTCGGGCTTGAAACCTGGATGAAGACGTGTGGCGCCGGCGTGCGCGGTTGCCGCGACAGCCGCATGCCAGCTTGCCGAGGTAGAGCGTTGCCCTTGCGGCGATTGCACGGAGCGCACGACGCGACGATGTTCTCCCAGCTCGAGGGGCCACCCTTGGAGCGCGGGATCGACGTGATCGACCGTCAGATTGGCGCGTGCGCCGCAGTATTGGCACGTCCAGTTGTCGCGAGCGAACACCGCCCGCCGAGTGATCTTCCGGCGGTGCGTGTCGCGCGGGATGCGCACATAGGTGACCAGCCGGATCACCATGGGCCGTGCGATCGTTTGAGTCGCCGAGCGCAACTCCCATTCGGCGTGCTCGATCACCTCGGCCTTGTCCTTCAACAACAGCACGATCGCACGCTTCACCGTGCACACGTTGATCGGCTCATACGTCGCATTCAAGACGAGCACCCGCCCTGTCGCCAGTCCGCGTCGCCGGTGCTCTTGAGGCGCCGCGGACCCCGATGGCTCGCTTGGTACCGAGGTGATCACGGTGGCGCCAGTGTAGCGGGGCGACCGCACGCAACCTCAAGCGTAAACACCCCGCAAACGCAAGCCCCGTAAGCGATCTGGGCACTCGAAAGCCACGCGGACGGCGAGTAGGTGGTTTCCAGCTGGCGGCTTTCGCCGGTGGCTCAGTCGCCTGCGAACGCCGGGAAGGAGCCGAGCACGCGCAGCTCCTCGACGTGGTCTCGGAGAGCCGAGAGCGCCTCGGTCACATGTGGCTCGGTCTCGCGCCCCTCTAGATCCACGAAGAACATATAACGGCCCAGGCCCTGCTTGCGCGGGCGGGACTCGATCCGCGTCAGGTTGACCCCGCGCTCCGCCAGCTCGCCGAGGCAGCGGACCAGCCAGCCCGGCGACTCCGCGCCGACCCCCCAAAACACGATCGCCGTCTTCCAAGGTCCGAGCAGTGGCGCTCGCGCGTGCGGCGGCCCAGGAGCCATGCCGCGACGGGCTAGCCACACGAAGCGCGTCTCGTTGCCGGGCACGTCCTCCACTCCGGCGCGGATGATCTGACACCTGTAGCGCTCTGCAGCGAGGCGGTTGCCCAGCGCGGCCCAGCTCCCGTCGTGTTCGGCGACCATCCGCACCGCGTCAGCCGTTGAGCTCCCGACCATCACGCGCGCCTGAGGCAACCGCGAGCGCAAGAAGCGCGCGCACTGAGCGGTGGCCTGCGGGTGCGAGATCACCGCCTCGATCTCGGTCAGCTCGAGCGGCGTACGAGCGATCAGGCAATGCCGAATCGGATGCACGACCTCTGCCACGATGGCCACGTCGTCGGTCTCCATGGCCAACGCGTCGAGTGTGGCATTGACCGAACCCTCGAGTGAGTTCTCGATCGGCACTAGAGCTTGCTCGACCCTCCCCTCGTGCACCGCCATGACAGTGTCGTAAATGGTTGGGTGGGCGACCAGCTCGCGCTCGCCGACCGGCGTCGAAGCGAGCAATGCCTCTTGGGTAAAGGTGCCCTCGGGTCCGAGGTAGCCGGTACGCACGCGCGGCGCTCTTAGCTGGTCGACTACGCCGTTCGGGACTGCTGGGATACCCGCCCGAGCGCCATGTTGATGGCCTCGCTCTCCTCCGGCGAAAGCTCGTGTTCGGGCTGGCCCTGCTGTATCTGCTGGGCGTAGAGCCTGGCCTGGTCACGGTGGTGGATCGAGGACAACACGAGCCCCGATCCCGTCGCATCGAGCAGGGCGATGGAGGTTGACTGGCGCCCCGACATCTCGCCGTAGGCGTCGTAGCGAACGAGTGCTCGATGAGCGAATGCCCGGTCGAGTCGGTTCTCGACCGTTCCCACTCGGCCATCCAGGGCGGCCGCGGCGTCCTCGACGTACCGCTGCAGAGCCGCGAAGTGGCTCTGCAGTTCGGCCGCATGTGAGACAAGGTCCTGGCGGCGGTCGCCCAGCACGAGGCGCTGTTCGGCACGAACGCGCCGCAGCCTCAGCGCGAGCCCCAGGCTCGCCAGCAACGCCACGATCGCCAACGCCCCTGCGGCGACAGCAACAACCCCGGTGGTGGTGGAGAGGATCCCCGTGGCGGCGATGGGCTGCATCGATTAGAGGATATGCGCCGAGGTCGGCGGGTGCGGCGTAGGTCCTGCAGTGCACGAGCGTGTCGCCGGCGCCGGCGTCACATGTCGCGCACCGGCGCGGAACTCAGTGAAAACTGACCTGAAACCTCTGCGTGTTGTGGGTGATGACCGTCTCGCCGGGCACCCGTTCGATCATCGCGGTGACCGTGTAGGTGCCTTTGGGTGGCGAGGAGGCGAGCGTCACCTGAGCGGTGTAGGTGTGATTGGGGACGGTCTTCGGAACGACCGCCTGGCCGCTCACCGAGGTCCCTACGAGCGTCACCTTGACGACGACGTTGGTCTCGGTGTCGGTGCCGTCGTTGGCAAACGTGCACGCAAATGTGGGCGCGGGGGTTGTGGCTACCGAATTGGTCACTCCCTGCTGCAAGGCCGTTCCGTTCGCGGTCACGGAAATCATTCGGTGACCGTGGATTCCCGGAGCGGCCTTGACGTTCTTGCTGGTAGAGGTGGTCGAGGCGCTGCCGAGCTTCTGCGCCACGAAGGTCGGCGCAAGCCATTGAGAGCTCGGCACGAACGTGCTGTGGCTGATCGGCTGACCGCTCGGTCCGCCCACGGGGATGGACGAGCGGCGCAGCGCGGTAGCGATCGCGGGAGCGACATAGTCGTTGTAGAGGACGTCGGAGGCATAAAGCCGCGACATTTGCCCAACGATCCTCGCCACCGCGTCGCCGGCGGTCGACTTCCCGAGCGCTGGCTGGATTTCTTGAGCGATGGTGGAGATCGCGTCGCTGCGCATGCGCAGCGTGAGCAGGAGATCGTGCTGGGCTGTCTGCATCTCATCCGGCACGCTCAACGCCCGAGCTTGAGCTAGCTGCCCTAGCGCCTGAGCCCGGGTCTGATTGATCTGTGTCTGAAGCCCGGTTTGGTTCGAAGAGCCGCTGGCACCCGAGAGTTCAGAAAACAACGCATGCCCGGTTTGATTTGAGCGTTGGATCAAAGAGGCGACGCTGTTGCCGTAGTCGCGCAGCGCACTGTTCCGTGCTGATACCTGGCAGCTGTGGACGCCGAGCACGATCAGAATCACCCCGACCAGCACGACGACCGCCAGGACGGTGCGGCGGACGACGAATTTACGGTCCGTCCCCGAGGGCTGCCGCCGACTAGCCGTGGAGCGTCGCTCCCTAGGGCGCGCCCGCGAA
This sequence comes from uncultured Solirubrobacterales bacterium, assembly GCA_963767295.1. Lineage (GTDB taxonomy): Bacteria > Actinomycetota > Thermoleophilia > Solirubrobacterales > Solirubrobacteraceae > Palsa-465. The sequence goes on along the minus strand of CAVYDI010000003.1, from coordinate 1,102,733 downwards.
GGTTCTTCTACGTCATCGAAGAACGACACAACAACGCCTCGGCGTACACCTCGACCACGGATGCCCAGTATGACCGCAGCAGCGGCGGGATGCACACGGTCGCCGGCGGCTCACGCGCAGGGACAACGGTGCTTGCGTGGAACAGTCAATGCATGCGATCAGCCCCGTTGCTGAAGGGCTCTGGAACCGGCAGGCCGTCACGTCAGACCCGGCAGCGGCAGAGAGCGTTTCCACGATCGGGGACCGCCTTTGGAGTCGGGGGAGTGGTACTTGACCGCTACCGCCTCGCCGCTCCGTTAGGTGCCGGAGCCTTCGCGAGCGTGTGGCTCGCCGTCGACGAGCGGTTGGAGCGAGAGGTAGCCGTGAAGATCATCCCCCACCAGCGGGTGATCGGCGCGCGTTTTGAGCGCGAGGCGTGGGCGGCTGCGCGCCTCTCGCACCCTGCCATCGTGACCCTTTACGAGGCCGTCGCAGAAGACGGCGCGGCCTATCTGGTCTCCGAGCTCGTCCGGGGCGTGACGCTTGAGGAGGCACTCGCGGCCGGCGAACTTTCGGATAAGGACATAGTCGCGATCGGCGTCGCTCTGTGCGACGCCCTTGCCTGCGCCCACGCCGAGGGCATCGTTCACCGGGACGTCAAGCCATCGAACATCCTCATACCGGCTGAGCCGCCCGCGGCGACCCCGCCGGCCAAGCTGACTGATTTCGGTGTGGCGCGCGCGATCGGAGGGGACGCGCTTACAGCGACCGGAGATGTCATCGGCACCGCCGCGTACATGGCGCCCGAGCAGGCCGCGGGCCGCTCAGCGGGTCCGGGCGCCGATCTGTACGCGCTTGCTCTCGTTCTCTACGAGGGTCTCACTGGGGTCAACCCGCTGACGAGCTCCACCGCCGCTCAGCGCGCTTCAAGGCTTGGGCTGCACCTGCCGCCGCTGCGCCGCCAGCGGCGCGAGCTTCCGCGCGAGCTGGGCCGCGGAATCGACCTCGCGTTGCGTCCTCGACCTGCCGAGCGCGGAACAGTGATCGAGCTACGCGAGGCGCTCGCGCTTTCGTTGCCCACGATGGCGAACCAGCCCGGCGTCGTGGCGTCGTCGTGGCGTCCGCGCCGGCCTGGGGGAGACGAGCACACCGCCGCCACACGACAGGCCACCCGGCGGCTCACCGCCGTCACGCACGGGCCCCCGCAGCGCCACGCCGACGATTCTTCCGCCAGACCTCGCCCCCCGCAGAACCCGCGATCGCTTACACAACGGCTCGCCACCACACCGGCGCGCGCTGGAGGACCTGCGGCATTAACGCCCTTTGCTCGGGCCACGTCAGCAGCCGTCGGCGCGGTGCTCGTGGGCTGGCTTGCGGCCCATGCGCTCGCGCCCTCGCCGCTGGCACCCGCCGCCGCCGCGCTCGCCGCGGCTGGTCTGCTTTTGGCCGCGCCACGGGCCGGCTACGCGCTCGCGGCCGCGAGCCTGACGCTAGTCGCGGCTCTCCAAGGTCATTCGGGCGAGGCTCTCGTGCTCGCGATCGCGGCGTTGCTCCCTATCGCAGCCGCGCCAAGCGGAGAGCCACTCTGGCCGGTCGCTGGCTCTGCGCCGCTGCTCGCAGTCATCGGTCTGGGCGGAGCCTGGCCAGCGATCGCCGCACGGGCGAGCAGTGCCCGCACGCGAGCCGTGCTCGGGATGGTGGGGTGGCTCTGGCTGGCGCTAGGGTCGCCGCTGGCTGACCGCGTCCTGTATGTCCTGCCGCCAACCGGAAGTCTCCAGCCCGGGCTGTGGAGCACATCCGCGTACGAGGCCGCCCATCGCGTCCTCGGTGGCCTTGTGAGCTCGGGAGCGCTCGCCCCGGCGCCGCTGTGGGCGCTGGCGGCCGTAATGCTGCCGAAGCTGGTGTCGAGGCGTTCTCTGCTGCTCGATGCCGGCCGCGTCGCGGTGTGGTCGCTGGCCCTCCTCGTTGGCACGGAACTCGCGATCAGGCTCGCTCACTTCGGTGGCGGCAGCGCGGCGTTGCACGGCGAGGTCATTGGTGCGATCGCCGCCGCGCTGATCGCACTAGCTCCATCCGCGCTGGAAAGCTGGCGCAAAACACATTCTGAGTATGTGGAGCCAGGAGTTCCGTAGCATCCCAATCCCCGGGGCGGTCTCGGCCGCTTCTCGTTCCATGAGTTTTCTCCGAAACCTCGAGAGCAAGATCTCCAACCTCGTCGAAGGCACGTTCAGCCGTGCTTTCAGTTCTGAGGTGCGCCCGATCGAGATCGCGCGCAAGCTGGCGCGGGAGATGGAGGAGCACAAGTCCTTCTCGGTCTCGCGGACGTATGTGCCGAACGAATACCGCGTGTTTCTGTCGCCACGCGATCGGTCGCGCCTGGCTGAATACGAGGACGCGCTGATTGGCGAACTGTCGGGATATTTGCTCGAGCACGCCCGCCGAGAGCGGCTGGCGATGGTCTCGCGCCCGGTCATCGAGTTTCACACCGATGACCGCCTCAGGTTGGGTGAGTTTGGAATCCAGACAAGCGTGACGCAGACGCCCGAGGCGGGTGCCTTTGGCGAGGGCGCCGCCCCCGCGGCAGCCTTCGAGGAGCAGCCTCCGGCTTCTCCGGCGGAACGCCGCGAGTCTGCGGGCGAAGAGCTGCCCCCGAATCTCGCCTCCCAGCCTGCACCCGCACCGGTGCCCGAAAGCGCTGGCGCGCCTGTGGCCACGCCAGGGAGCGCCGGAGCCGGACAACCTTCAGGCGGACGCACGATGATCTACAGCACGGCCGACAGGGTGGTAGAACCACTAGAGGAGAGCGCCCGCGCCCGTCCACAGACCGCGGTGCTGCTGGTGGAAGGCAAGCGCGTGGCGCTCGGAGAGAGCGGAGTGGCGATCGGTCGTAGCCGTCAGTGCGACGTCACGATCGACGATCCGAACGTCTCGCGCCGCCACGCCGAGCTGCGACCGCGGGGCGGCTCGTGGGTGCTCACAGACCTCGGCTCCACGAATGGATCGCGGGTCAATGGCCGCACGATCTCAGGCCCCACGGTGGTCAAGGTAGGGGATGAGATCGAGCTGGGAACCGTGGTGGCGAAGTTCGAGCTCTCCTGAGCAACCGGCGAGCGCGATGCTCCAGCCCGTCTCGGTCGGATTGAAGTTCGCGTTCCTGGTGGTCCTGTACCTATTTCTCGTGTGGGTGGCGTGGAGCGCATTGCGCGATCTGCGCCGCGGCCGTGGCGGAGTAGCCCAGCAGCAGCCGGATGTCCCGCCCGATGCGACGAGCATGCACGCGGCCGCCGATGCACTCGTGGACGCTCCGCGCAACGGCGCTGAGCCGCGGCTACAGGTCGAGCGCGCCCCCGGTCACAGCGCAGGCGCCGAGTATGAAATTCCGACCCGCGGCGCTACTCTCGGCCGGGGAGAAGTCGAGATTCGACTCGACGACCCGTTTGCGTCGTCGCGCCATGCGCGCATCTTCCGGGAGGGACCAGTGGTCGTGATCGAGGACCTCGGATCCACGAACGGCACCTACCTCAACGGCGAGTTGCTCACAGGACCTCAGCCGCTGCACGCTGGCGACCGCATCCGGATCGGCGACTCTGAATTCTCCTACCTACAGTGAACGAGCATGCTGCGGGCAGCCGACACGATCGCCAAAACGGACACCGGGCGCCAACGTCGCGGCAACGAAGACCGTGTTTTCGCACGACCGCCGGTATTCGTGGTCGCGGACGGAATGGGCGGTGCCCAGGCCGGAGAGGTCGCCGCGCGGATCGCAGTCGAGGCGTTCAAAGATGGTCTGGACGGTTCCGGTGCAACGGAGGAACGCCTCGCTAGTCGCGCGCGCGAGGCAAACCGCCGGATCTTCGAGTTAGCCAGTACGGACCATGACAGGGCCGGCATGGGGACCACGCTCACGGCGGCGTACCTTGACGGTTCTGAGCTTGCGATCGCGCACGTCGGCGACAGTCGCGCCTATCTTTTTAGGGACGCTTCGCTCACCCGTTTGACGCAGGACCATTCGCTCGTCGACGAACTCGTGCGCCGAGGCAAGCTCTCGGAAGAGGAGGCCGCCGAGCATCCGCAGCGCTCCATCATCACACGAGCGCTTGGGCCCGAGCCAAGCGTCGAGGTAGACACGTGGACCTATCCCGTCCGCAGTGGCGATGTGCTGCTTTTGTGCAGCGACGGGCTGACATCGATGGTGTCCGAGGAGCAGGTGACCGAGATTCTCGGGCGTTCCCAGCGCCTCGATGATGCCGCTCAGGCGCTGATCGACGAGGCCAACCGGGCGGGAGGTCGCGACAACATCACCGTGGTGTTGGTTCGCCTTGAGGAAGTCGAGGCGGGATCTGACGGCAACGGCGATGCCCCGACGATCGTTGGCATACCGGCCGAGGCAGCGGGCGAGCCGGCCACAGCGGCCGATAGCGCCCAAGGTCCTGGCCCGGCGGTCGGGGGCGCCGAGCGACAGGACGGGGTGGAGGAACCGCAGGCGGCTCCCGTCGCCGGCGCGCCGGCTGCGACGCTTGAGCGACCGGCCCGCGGTGCCAGTGAAGCGACCTCCCGGGGCGAGCGGCGACGGCGCCGATTCTCCAAGCCCGTTGCTGCCGTGCTGGCGGTCGTGATCGTGCTGTGTCTCGTGGGTGCGGGTGGGTACCTGGCGACCCGCCAGCTCTACTTCATCGGCACCAACGCACAGGGGATCGTGACGATCTACCGCGGCTTGCCGTACGACCTCGCCGGCATTCACCTGTACGAAACCTTCTACGTGTCCGGCGTCCCGGCGACGCTGGTGCCGCCTGACCGACGCTCCGCGGTCTTCAACAACTCGCTGCGCTCCGAATCCAGTGCGGCGACCACGGTGCGACAGCTGGAGCTAGGGCGGATCTCCAGATGAGGGCAACCAGAAACGGATCATGAAGTGAGCGCGCGCAATCGCGAGCTACTCGCCCTGATCCCCGCGTCTCTTCTGGTCACCGCGGGGTTCGCTGGGGTGTTCATCCAGCGCTCGAACGTGGTCTCGAACGTCTCGCTGGTATACGGCGCGATCTTCCTCGCGCTCTGCGTTGGCGCTCACCTCTTCATTCGTCGGAGGTTGCCTTACGCCGACCCGTACCTGTTCCCGCTGGTCGCTGTTTTGGCCAGTTTTGGGATCGTGATGGTCTACCGGATCGACCCGAGCCAGGCGCGCCTACAAGCACAGTGGTTCGTGGTGGGTTTGATCTTGTTTGTTGGGACGATCGTTTGGCTGCGGGACTACCGAAGGCTCGAGCGATACCGATACGTGATCATGGCCGTGTCGTTGGTGTTGCTGGTGCTCCCGCGGCTGCCGGTGCTCGGGTATCAGGCCAACGGCGCGTATCTCGGCGTTCGAATCCCGGGTCTGCTCGTCTTTCAACCTGAAGAGTTCGCAAAGATCGGCCTTGTCATCTTCCTCGCGAGCTACCTGCGGGATACGCGACAGGTGCTGGTCACGGGCGCAAGGCGGATCCTCGGCGTAACCCTCCCGCCGCTGAAGCACTTCGGCCCGGTCGTCGTGATCTGGGGCATCGCGATGCTGATCCTCATCCTGCTGCACGACATCGGGTCCTCGCTGATGTTCTACGGCGGCCTGCTGGCGATCCTTTACGTGGCCACCAACCGGGTCTCGTTCGTCGTCATTGGCCTAGTCGCGTTCGCGCTCGGCGCTTGGTATCTCGGCACGCATATCGCTCACGTGCACGCACGCGTCGAGGACTGGCTCCATCCCTTCAATCCGCATCTTTACCACGCGCCTCTGGGGAGCTACCAGATCGCCAATGGCATCTTCGCCCAGGCGGCCGGCGGGATGTTTGGCCAAGGCTTCGGGCAGTCGGTGCTGACGATTCCTGGCCCGCATCCGGCGCCCCTACTGCCTGCACCGCAAACAGACATGATCTATGCGGTCATCACCGGCGAGCTCGGACTGTTTGGAGCCGCGGCTGTCCTGCTCGTGTACCTGTTGTTCGTCTGGCGCGGGTTCAAAACCGCGATGCTTGCGCGCGACTCCTTCTCCACGCTGATGGCCGCGGGTCTGACGGCGATGTTCGCGCTTCAGGTGTTCGTGATCGTTGGCGGGGTCACGCGCGTGATCCCTCTGACGGGTGTGACCCTGCCATTCATCTCATACGGCGGCAGCTCGATCATCGCCAACTTCGTGCTCCTCGCGCTGGTGCTTTTGGCTTCTGATCGGGCTCGGGCGAGTTTCGGCTCGGCGGGACGCAGATGAACGCTCCCATTCTGCGCATCTTCGTGCTCGTGGTGGTGCTGTTCGCCCTCCTTTTGGTGTGGACGACACGGTGGACCGTGATCGATGCGCAGAAGCTTCAGAACAATCCCCTCAATGTCCGCACTCTGATCGACGAGCTCAAGATCAAGCGTGGAAGGATCGTCGCCGACAACGGGACGGTGCTCGCGAAATCGGTTCCGGCAGGAGGTGGGATTTGGAGAAGTGTTTATCCGACCGGGCCGCTATTCGCCCAGGTGGTGGGCTACTCAACGGCGGCCGCGGGTGATACCGCGGGCCTCGAACGGTCTCGCGCCACCGCGTTACGAGGCCTCCAGACGGGACTTTCGTCGATCTTTGGTCAGTTTGGTGGCTCGCCGCGCGTGGGCGATGACGTATACACAAGCCTCGACCCGAAGGCGCAGCGGGTCGCCGTGGCACAACTGGCCGGTCAGGTGGGCTCCGTGGTCGCACTCGACCCGCGCACGGGCGCAGTCAAGGTGATGTACTCGAACCCGACGTACAACGACAACAGGCCGCACGCGACGGGTCCAGGCATTTCCACGTTCAACCGCGCTACGCAAGCCCACTACCCGCCTGGATCGACGTTCAAGGTTGTCACTGCGAGCGCCGCCATCAACAGCGGCAGGTACACACCGAATTCTGTTGTCGACGGCAACTCGCCGAAGCTCGTCTCAGGCGTGCCGCTGTCGAATGATCTCAACCAGAGCTTCGGGAATATCGATCTTACGACCGCCCTCACCTATTCGGTCAACACGGTCTGGGCCCAGGTAGCCGACGCGCTGGGGCGCTCAACGATGACCAAGTACATGAAGCAGTTCGGCTTCTATGCGCGGCCGCCGCTCGACTACCCCTCCGACCAGCTTGGCATCAGCCGCCCGTTCAGTCCAGGTGGAAATCCCTATCCGCCGGGGAGCCCGAACGAGGACATCGGCCGCATTGGGATCGGCCAAGGCGGCTTGCTCGTGACGCCGCTGCAGATGGCGATGGTCGCCGGGACCGTCGCAAACGGTGGCAAGCTGATGGCGCCGCATTTCACCACGCGTGTCGTGGACCCGTCCGGCGTGACGGTGGAAACCATAAGTCCGAAGCTCTACCGCGAGGTGATGAAGCCGGGCGTTGCGGCCGAGGTCGCGCAGATGATGCGCCGCGTGGTCGAGGAAGGAACCGGCACGCCCGCTCAACTCGGCGGGATCAGCGTGGCGGGGAAGACCGGCACCGCTTCGGTCGGGCCCGCAGGAGCTGGCCTAACCGAGCCCTGGTTCATAGGATTCGCACCCGTCGGCGACCCGAAGGTCGCGGTCGCCGTGACGATCGAGCGCACGCAGGGAGGCTTCGGCGGCTCGGTGGCGGCGCCCATCGCCAGGGCGATCATCCAGACGCTGCTGGCGGAGGGCCAATGACCAGCAGGGGCCTAACGGGGGCGCAAGTCGGTGGCTGATCTCGACACGGGAACGATCGTGGACGGTCGCTACAAGGTCGTCGGGCGCCTCGGCAGCGGAGGCATGGCCGAGGTTTTCCTGGCCGAGGACCAGCAACTCGGTCGCAAGCTTGCGCTCAAGCTCCTACACCGCAGATTCGCCGAGGACGAGGGCTTTGTCGAGCGCTTTCGGCGTGAGGCCCAAGCCGCAGCGGGTCTCCAGCACCCGAATGTGGTCGGCGTGTACGACCGTGGTGCCTGCGATGGCACCTACTACATCGCGATGGAGTACGTCCCGGGCAGGACGCTCAAAAGACTCATCTCGGAAGAGGCACCGCTGGACCCGGTGCGGGCGATCGACCTCACGGTCGAAATCCTCAAGGCGGTCCGGTTTGCCCACCGACGAGGGGTGATCCATCGCGACCTCAAACCCCACAACGTGATCGTCGATGACGCGGACCACGCGAAGGTGACCGACTTCGGGATTGCGCGTGCAGGCGCGTCCGACATGACTGAGACCGGTTCGATTCTTGGGACCGCGCAATACCTCTCGCCAGAGCAGGCGCAGGGCCACGCCGTGAGCCCCTCATCGGACCTGTACTCGGTCGGCGTGATCCTCTACGAGCTACTCACGGGCCGCGTCCCCTTCAACGCCGAGGCGGCGGTGACGATCGCGATCAAACACGTCTCGGAAGCGCCGGTGGCACCGCGCACGCTCAACCCCGCGATCCCGCCTGAGCTCGAACAGATAGTCCTCTGGTCGTTGAACAAGGACCCAGCTGACCGCCCCGCGGATGCCCAGGAGCTGATCGAAGCGCTGGACCACGCCAAAGCTTCGATCCTGTCGGGGGTGCCGTCACAGGCGACCGCGGCGATGGTCATGCCGACCACGGTCCGCACGGTGGGTGCCGGCGAGCTTTCGTCCCCTCGACCGTACCCGGGTCTCGGGGCAGAGAAGTCGTCGGCACCCGTGCCAGTACCTCTCGCTTCAGATGGCCACACCACGATGCAGCCGCCGGCGGAGCCCCCCATAGGACGCCGCAGGAGGGATTTATGGCTGTGGTTGGGGTTGGTGGCGTTGCTGCTCGCGGCGGCTGGCGCGGCTGCGTACTACCTGCTCACCGCGCCGACTCAGGTCGCCGTCCCCTCGGTTGTCGGCAAGCAGCTCTCGGTCGCAAAACCCGCATTGCAGAGAGCCGGGTTCAAGGTCAGCCTCTCCTACCACCGAAGCCCTAAACCCTCGGGTCTCGTACTAACCGAGAATCCTTCTGCGGGAACACAGGCGGACGAAGGCTCGACGGTGACGCTCACCGTTTCGAAAGGGCCGGGGACAGTAACCGTCCCGCAGGTGCGGGGGTTCACGCTGGTGCGAGCGCAGGCCGCTATTCGCAAGGCGGGGCTGAAGGTTGGGAAGGTCCAGTCCATCAACGACTCTCAGTACCCGGCGGGGGAGGTATCGAGCACCTCGCCGATCGCCGGCCAGCCGCTGCCGCCTGGCAGCACCGTAAACCTGTTCGTGTCCGCCGGACCCTCCAACAAGACGGTCCCCAACGTCACCGGTCAAATGGAGCCCTCCGCACGTGCTGCGCTCACATCTGCGGGCTTTAGCGTTCAGGTGCTGACCACGAATTCCAAGCAGACGCCCGGAACCGTGATTTCGCAGAGTCCGGCGGCGGGCAGCCAGGTCGCGCCTGGCTCCCTGGTGACGATTACCGTCGCGAAGTCGGCGCCGCCGACGACCACGAACGTGCCGAGCGTGACCGGCGATACGGTTGCGGCCGCAAGAAGCGTTCTAACCGCGGCCGGCTTCACCGTCACTCAGACCACGCAAACCGTCACGAGCAAGTCTCAGAACGGCATCGTGCTGTCACAGAGTCCGTCTGGCGGCTCCAATGCGAAGAAGGGCTCGACGGTCACGATCGTGGTCGGGCACTACAAGAAGCAGTCGACTCACACCACACCCACCACTCCAACGAACCCTGGCGGACCGCTGGGTCTGCCATGAGTAGCACGCGGCTGCGGGTGGCTGTGCTCGGAGGCGGCCGCTCCTCTGAGCACGAGGTTTCGCTTCAGTCTGCCGCGTCGGTGAGCCGCGGCCTCAAAGCTGCCGGGCACGACCCGGCCACGGTCGAGATCGGCCGCGACGGTGTCTGGCGCAAGGATGGAACGACCGTGGCTTTGCAGCCCGGCTGCGGGATCGCGGAAATTGACGTCGTCTTTCCGGTTCTGCACGGCCCCTTCGGAGAAGACGGCACGGTGCAGGGCCTGCTCGAGTGTGTGGACGTTCCTTACGTCGGCGCGGGGGTGCTGGCCTCGGCTCTGTGCATGGACAAGGTGCTCTTCAAGTCAGTGATGGCTCAGGCCGGGATCCCGCAGGTGAACTACCACGCGGTCGAATTCGGGCCGTTCCGCGAGGACCCCGAAGCCACGCTCGAGCGTCTCGGCACGCTCGGGACGCCGGCGTTCGTGAAGCCAGCTCGGTTGGGCTCGTCCGTAGGCATCGTGCGCGTCGGGCGCTCCGAGGACCTACGACGGGCCCTGGAGACTGCGTTCGAGCACGACCCGCTTGCCATCGTTGAGGCCGCCGCGCCGGGAATCGAGGTCGAATGCTCGGTGGTGGGTAACGGCGCGCCGATCGCGTCCGAGCCGGGGGAGATCATGCTGGCTGCGGGCGAGACCGGCTGGTACGACTACGAAGCTAAGTACACCCTGGGCGGGATGCAGCTGATTGTGCCTGCCCGCATACCGGCCCCGATCCGCGAGCGCGTGCGCGAGCTGGCGGTCGAGACCTTCACGCGGACCGGCTGCCAGGGCCTTGCGCGCGTCGACTTCTTCGTCGATGGCGAGCGCGTGCTAGTGAACGAGTTGAACACGATCCCGGGCTTCACGGAGACGAGCGTGTTCGGAGCGCTGTTCGAGGCCAGCGGCGTTCCATATCCGAAATTGCTTGATCGCCTCGTGCAGTTGGCGCTGGAACGCTACGCCGAGGAACGCGGTTACCGGCACTGACGAAGCGCCAGCCGCGTCCGCGTCGACCTCAACTAAGCGAGCCGCAATCAGCTCGACGGAGCGTCGCGCTTCTCCCGGTATAGCGTGACCTCATTGACCGAGGCACTGTTCTGTCCGGGCGGCAGGCTCGTGATCCAGACCAGGTAGTAGCGGTAGCGCTTGTTCACGGTCAGCCGGATGCGCTGCGAGTGATGCACATGACTGGCGCTGCCCGCGAGCGTCCAGGCGCTGAAACTGCTCGCGTTGGGGTTCGGGGTGGTGTTGGTCGCCCAGATTTGCGCGCTCCACCCTGGCGTCGAGGTCAGGATCACGACGGTGTGCGCCTCCACCCCGGGGTTGGCGTCCACATAGATCCCCACGCCTGGCTTCCCAAGCGTGCCGCTGTAGTACTGCTCGGTCTGCCACGCGGTCTGAGGGTTACCGTCGATCGCCAGCCCGACCTCTCCAGGGTTCTGCGTCTTCGAGCCGTCGAGTCCGAAGGGGTTGTAGTCGTGTGCGCAGGTCTGACATGGCGAGACGGGGACCAGCTTTGCTGAGGGCGACTTCTCGGCCCCGGGCGGACCTGTCCCGTGGTGAGCGCGCAACGCGAGCCAAATGGCAACTCCGGCGATAATCGCAACGCCAGCTAGCCCGAGCAGGATCGTCCAAACCGGACGCCGCACGTGGAACGGGACACGGCGGCGCTTGCCCGCGGGAAGGGTCTCGAGCACTGACGTCACCTGGCCGCCGGCGTCACCTGTGCGCGCCGTCTCGATCGCCAGCACGTCCTCCAGGTCGGCGATCAGCTCGGCATCATTGACGTAGCGGTCCTGCAAATGCTTCGCGGTAGCCCGGTCGATGACCGCGGCAAGCGCGGCAGAGACCTCAGGTCGCTTTGACTGGACGTCCGGCAGCATCTCGCGCACGTGCTTCATCGCAACCGAAACCTGGCTCTCCCCTCTGAAGGGAACCTCGCCGGTGAGCATCTCGTAGAGGACCACACCTAGCGAGTACAGATCCGACTGGCCGGTGACGGGCTGGCCGAGCGCCTGTTCTGGAGACACGTAGTCCGTGGTTCCCAGCACTCGCCCGTCGGCGGTGAGCCCCTCCTCATCGAGAGTCCGCGCGATCCCGAAGTCGGTCACCTTGCAGGAGCCTTCTTCATCGATCAGCACGTTCTGCGGTTTGACGTCGCGGTGAACTATGTGACGTGCGTGTGCTGCGCCCAGCGCGCGTGCGATCTCGATGGCGCACGCGACCGCCTCGGGGATCGCCAGCCTGCCGCTGCGGCGAATCCTCTCCTTCAGCGTTTCCCCCTCCACGTACTCGAAAACGATGTAGGGCCGCCCTTCGTCCTCGCCTGCGTCGATCACCCCGACGATGTGGGGATGCGAAAGCTGGGCCACCGCTCGCGCCTCGCGTCGAAACCGCTCGAGCTGTGCCGAATCGGTCACGACCTCACGGTTCATGAGCTTGATCGCGACCCGTCGCTGGAGGGTCTGGTCGAGCGCCCGGTACACGGTCGACATGCCCCCTGACCCGATCCTGGCCTCGAGCCGGTAACGGCTATTGAGGGTCGTGCCTAGCAGTGTGCTCATCGCGATGCCTCTATTTTGCGCTAAGTGACACTAGTGAAGGTGAACTACTTCACCGATCCAATCTGCCCGTGGTCGTGGGCGCTAGAACCCGCGCTGCGCAGATTGCTTGAAGAGTTCGCCGGAAACTTGCAAATCACCTACGTGATGTGCGGCATGGTGCCGGAGTGGGAGGAGGGCGCCGAGGGGACGCTGTCGAAGCTGCTGCCGTCGACGCTTGAGGCTCAATGGTGCTCCGGGATGCCGACAGACGCTCGCGGGTGGCTTGAAGACCCGCCGCGCACGTCCAGTCTGGCCTGCGTCGCCGTCAAGGCGGCAGCCGCTCAGGGCGATCCAACCAGATATTTGCGACGGTTGCGCGAAGGGTTTCTTTGTCGGCGCCAACGGCTCGACACGGCGGAGGCGCTTATTGCGCAGGCGCGTCTCGTCCCTGCGCTTGACCCGGAGCGCTTCGCACGCGATCTGCACTCGGCGACCACGGTGGCGGCCTTCGAAGCGGATTTGAAGCTGGCGCAGTCAGCCGCCGACAGGGCAGGAGAAGGGACGCCCGCCGACCGACCGGAGCTGCCGTCTCTCGAGTTCCAAGGCGCAGGCGGAAACATGTGCGGCGTCTACGGCTTCGCCACCTACGAGGAGCTGCATCGCGCCGCTTGTGAGGTCACCGACAAGCCAGCCGGGGGTGATCCCCCGTCAATCGAGGAGGCATTGGGCCGCCACGGCAGTCTGACCAGCGCCGAGGTGGCAGCGGTGTGCAGGCTGGCGCACCCAACCGCGTGCGCGGAGCTGTGGCGGCTGGCGTTGGACTCTCGCGTCAGCGCGGATCGGCTGCTTGGCGGAGAGCTCTGGACGCTTAGCTCGGCGTGAGCTCGAGGCCCGGCAGCGAGATCCGATCCTCGGCCGCGGTCACCTCACCGATGACCGCTGTCCCCGGATGGTGGCGCCCCAGCAGCTGCGCGGCTTCGTCTGCGGCATCTGCGGCGACGATCGCGCACAACCCGCAGCCCATGTTGAACACCTCCCACATCTCCTCGGGCGCGACGTCACCCGCTTGTGCGATTGCCTCAAAGACGGGCGGTACGGGCAGCGGAGCGGAAATCTGATAGCCGACGCCTCGTCCGATCCGGAGGAGATTGAGGACCCCGCCCCCAGTGATATGTGCGAGTCCGTGGACGGGGAGGCCACTCGAAAGCAGATCAAGGCAAGCGCGCACGTAAATGACGGTGGGCTCGAGCAGCACATCGGCGACGCTCGCGCCCCCGAGCGCAGCCGGGGTTGAGTGCAATGACAGGCCACCGCGCTCCAGGAGCGCGCGCCGAGCGAGCGTGAGGCCATTTGAATGAACGCCAGAGCTGGGCAGGCCGATCAATGCGTCGCCAACGCCAACCGCTAGGCCGTCGAGGATGCGATCGAGCGCGACCGTGCCGAACGCCGATCCGACCAGGTCGAACCCGTGCGGCGAGGGGTGACCTCTGATCACCTCGGGCACCTGGCACACCTCTCCTCCCGGGATCTCGATCCCGGCCGCCTCAGCGCCCACGCGCAAGCCGACAGCGAGCTCGCGCAGCATCTGCTCGTTCGCCCGCTCGACCGCGACGTAGTCCAGCAGCGCTAGAGGTTGTGCGCCAACGCATACGAGATCGTTGACGTTCATCGCGACGCAGTCGATGCCGATCGTGTCGAAGCGCTCGGTTTGTTCGGCGATGATCACCTTCGAGCCCACGCTGTCGGTCGCGAGCGCGATCCCGAGGTTTGGCGCGACTTCGACGACGCTCGCGTAGTGCCCTGGAAGCGCAACGGTCCGCGAGTGCCCGCTCGACCTCAGCGCGGTCAGCTCCTGCACGAGCGCACCCACTCCACGGTCGGCCGCGTCAGTATCTACTCCGGCGGCTGCATAAGCCTTGCTCACCGCTTCATTGTTGTCGATCGCGCGGACCTGAGCGCGGCACGGTAGCTGTGGACCAAAGCCGCACCAATACCGACGTGCCCAGTGCGATCCGGTAGAGGCAAAGCGGTGCAAGCGGTCGCTGTCCACCGGATAGCCGCAGCAGCCGTTTGGAGGCGACGGTCGACGCGAATGCCGTCGCCGCGCCGCCGAAAAAGGGCACGCGCAGACCGGGAGGAAGGCCCACGGCGCGCAGCCGCGCAGCCTTCAGAGTGGCGGCCCCGACGATCACCGGCAGCGCCATCTGGCGGGAAAGTTGGTGCGCATCCGCCCGCATAAACCCGCGCAGGCGGGCCACCGCAAGCGTGGCACCGCCCCTGGAGACGCCGGGGAACAATGCGCTCGCCTGCGCGAAACCCAGCCATAGGGCGTCCCGCGCTCCGGCCTCCTCCCACCGGCGATGCCCGGGGTCCCGGTCAGCCCAGGCCATGACCACCCCGCCAGCGATCAGGGCCAGGGCGACGCTCCGGGGCGTTCCCAGCCGTGCCTCGATGGGGCCCTCGAACAGGTAGCCGCCGAGCGCCGAGGGGCCGAGCGCGAGCGCGATCATCGATGCCGCGCGGGCGCGAGACATTGCGAGCAGGCTTTGCAGCTCTTGCTGCAGGACACCTGCCAGAGCGAGGCCGCCACCGGCGTGAAGCGCGACCTCGAAGCCTTTTCGCAGCTCAGGATCTAGCTCTCCGTAACTCCAGCCGAGCAGCCAGGGGACCACGGCGAGATGACCAGACGAAGAGATCGGGAGTAACTCAGTCGGCCCCTGCAGCGCCCCGAGCGCTAGAGCGCGGCCGATCGGGAGCGTGCTGTCAGATCGCGAGGCGGGGACTCGGTGTCCCGCCGCGACCTTACTCCGCAAAGTCGATCTCGCCGGTCCCTGTCTGGGCGCCGCCGCTGGCGTCTTCGGTGGTGCCGCGGGAACGGAAGCGACGGATCGCCAGGTACGCGATGGCGAGTACCACGATCGCCACGCCCACGTAATCGACGTACTCGAGATGATGGCGCCAACTCTGCCACGCGTGACCGACCTCCCGTCCAAGCACGGCGAGACCGACCACCCATGGGATGGAGCCCAGCGCCGCGAAGATCGCGAACCGCCGCGCGGGCATTTCCGCGATGCCGGCCGCGTAAGGAAACGCGGAGCGCACGACCGGCATGATGCGCGAGATGAACAGCACGGGCGCGCCGTACTGGTCAAACCAGCGCCGAGCCTGATCGATCTTGTGACGGTGCATCCGAGCCGAGCGGCGCTGCAGCCAGCCCTCCTTGCCAAAGCGCCCGATCGCATAGGCGATCAGTGCGCCGCCGATGTCGCCGATTAGCCCCGCGATGATGATGCCGGTGAGCGACAAAGTGTGCTGGTAAACGTTGAACCCGGCGAATAGCATCGTGGGCTCGGTTCCGGGAAGGAAAATGACGCCCGTCGAGAGCATCAGCAGACCAACCCCGGCTAGGCCGAGGCGTCCAATTGCATGGGTCGCGAAAGTGACCAGCGACCCGGTAATCGATCCAAGCGCGAGCAAGGCGCTCAAATGTAGCGGTCGCTACCGTAGGCCAGCCTAAACGAGTAGCGATCAGACCGGGCCTGCTTAGCTCGCTCTGCGGCGATCATGCCCAACCGGATGTCCGCGCCCCACCACACAGCCGTTCCTCTTTTTCAACCCGAAGCGTGGCTGGGGCCGCTGAAGGCGCAAGCCGAGGCTCGCGTTGTCGAGACGATCGCGCGTGGCGCCTTCATCTTCGGCCCGGAGGTCGACGCGTTTGAGCGGGAGTTCGCGGAGTACCTCGGCACCGAGCACGTCGTCGGAGTGGCCAACGGCACCGACGCGATCACGATCGCGCTGCGCGCGCTCGGTGTCGGTCATGGCGACGAAGTGGTGGTGCCATCCTTCACCTTCTACGCTTCCGTCGAAGCGGTCATTGCGGCTGGCGCGATGCCGGTCTTCTGCGACGTCGATCTCGAGACGCGCAACGTCACGGCGCAGACCGTCCGAGCGGTCCTGAGTTCGAACACCAAGGCAATCGTGGCGGTCGACCTGTTCGGCTGCCCGGCGCCGCTGGACGAGTTGCGTGAGTTCGGCGTGGCGGTGCTGGAGGACGCCGCCCAGGCTGCGGGCGCTCGTCTGAACGGCCGCCGCGCGGGTGCGTTGGCCGACGTGGCGACGTTTTCCTTTTATCCGTCCAAGAACCTGCCGTGCTTCGGCGACGGAGGTGCGATCGCGACTTCGGACGGTGAGCTCGCCGAACGCGTGAGAACACTGCGCTTCCACGGCTCCAAGGACAAGGAGACTTTTACCGCGATTGGCTACAACTCGCGCCTCGATGAACTGCAAGGCGCCGTCCTGCGCGTTCTCCTCCCCCACCTCGACCACTGGAGCGCGGGACGGCGAGCAACCGCAGATGCCTATCGCGACGCTGGTCTCGGGCGCCACGTCGGGCTGCCCCGGCCCACGCGAAGGGGCCGAGGCGGCTTGGCATCTCTTCGTGGTAACCCACCCCACAGCGGATGCGCTGATCTCAAATCTGAACGCAACCGGAATCGGCGCGAGAAGCTACTACCGCACACCGGTCCACCGGCAGCCCGCGCTCGCGCCGTACATTCGCGGGACACTGTCGCTGCCCGTGACCGAGGAACTGGCCCGCACAAACCTTGCCTTACCGATGGGTCCGGCACTCGGGCGCGAGGAGGTCGACGTGGTCGTCTCGGCAGTAGAGCGTGCGTCGGCAGAGGTTGCCGCCCGCTAAAGGTCACCTGGGCGCGACCGCGGTGAGCCACATGCGTGCTACCAGCAAGTCCGCTTGGGCGTAGTGACGGAAATGGGGTGCCAGCTTGAGGCCAACGAGTTCGGAGGTCGCCCCCGATTGGCCCTCTTCCGCTACCACCTGGAAGCCGGCGCGCTCGAAAAGTCGGCGGTAATCCGACGCACGCAGCCGATTCTGGTAGTGCAACCGGTTGTTGAATAGCCGCCACAGTGCGGGCGAGTAGCGCAAATAGTTGAACTCGCTGATCGATCCGTCGAAGTGGGCGTAATGGTCGGAGAGGTCGATGAAGTGATCCGCCACCGCGCCCGGTGCGCCCAGTCGCGCAAGCGCAGCCAGTATCGCCTGCAGTGGCTTGTCAGGTATGTGTTCAAGCGTGTTGTTGGAGACCAGGAGGTCGACCGAGTCGCTTGGGAGCCCGAGGTCGACAAGCTCGCCGACCACCGAGTGCACCCCGAGCGCCGCCAGCATGGCTTGCGCAGTTCCGCCCGCGCGTTCGAGCGCGGCCGCCAACAGCGCCCGCGCGCGTGAGACATCTAAGCCCGGCAATGCGCCCGCCAGACTTCCCTCGGCGAGCTCGTTCGCATAGAGCTCAACCACGCGCGCGATGCGGGCGCTGTCGAGCAGCGGCGACACATCGACCGTGGTCACGCTGGAAACGCCCGCGAGAGCGAGCCCGATCGGCACGATTGGGTACCAGCCGGTCCCGAGTTCGAGCGCGGATTGCGCGCGTGCGCCGGCTCCCTGCACGCGCTCGAAGCTCGTCAGGTGGTGGTGGCATTGACCTAACTTCGCTTCGAATCGAGGCTTGGTGAGCACGAGACTCGCCGTCACGCGCTCCTGCAGCAAGCGGTTGACACGGTGGCGTCCGGGCAGCAGCGAGATCGCTCCCTGCGCCGCCGCCTTGAGCAGCCAGGACGGCACGGCGGAGCCTGATGCTAACCGCTGCTTAGCCGCTCTTGAGCGTCTGGAAACTAGAATCCTCGCCGCATGCGCCGGCGGATGAGATCCGCGGCCTTCCCCGTACACCGCTATTCGCTGCCACAGCTGCTGGCGGACGGCGTGTTGGTCGCGCTCGCTTACTACCTCGCCTTCAGGCTGAGGTTCGAGAACGGCTTCTCAGGGACAGCCCACCGCTACGGCCAGCTGCTGGAGGTGACCATCCCATGGGTGGTGCCGCTGGCCCTCGTTGTGTTTGCGGGCTTCGGCCAGTATCAGCGACTTTGGACTTTCGTGACCCAGCGCGACTACGAGGCGGTGGTCAAGGGCATGGTCGTGGCCACAGTTTTGATCGTCGGGGTGATCGCTTTGTTTCACCCCGTTGTGGCGACACCGGTCGTGCCAGTCGGGCACAAGGTTGTGCGGCTCGCCTCCGGCGCGGTCACGCTGCCCGCAAGCGTCATTGCACTCTTCTTTTTGCTTGCGGTTGTCCTGCTGCTCGGTGTGCGCTTCCTCGTGCATCTGGTCGCCGAGGGGCGAGTGCGCAGCTTTAGAGTCGCGAAGGGCGCCCGCGACGTGTTGATCATCGGTGGGGGTGAGGGCGGCCGCCTGGTGGTGCGCGAGCTGGCGCGTAACCCGCAGTTGCGGCTGCGCCCAGTCGGCTTCGTTGACGACGATCCGCGCAAGATCGGCCTGAAGCACGAATACGGGCTTCGCGTGCTCGGCACCACGGACGACGGAGACCTGGCGCGGGTGCTCGACGAGGTCGAGCCCGACGAGGTCGTGATCGCGATCCCGTCTGCCCCTGGAACGCTGCGCGCGCGCGTCGTGGCCGCGTGTCGCAAACGTGGCATCCCCGTCAGAACGATGCCGACGGTGTTCGAGCTTTTGCGCGACGGCTCCGGCCAGCCCACGGTCGCAAGGCAGCTCCGCGAGGTCCAGGTCGAGGACGTGCTTGGCCGCGAGCCGGTGCGGATGGAGCTCGAGCGTGTGGGCGCCTACCTGCGAGAGCAGGTCGTGCTTGTCACCGGCGCCGGTGGCTCGATCGGCGCGGAGCTCTGCCGCCAGATCGCGCGCGTTGGTCCCAGGCGGCTGGTCCTTGTGGACCACGCCGAGGACAACCTGTTCGAGATCCTGCGCGAGCTCGAAGAGGACCGTCATGTGCGGACCGCGCAGGCAGTGCTGGCCGACTGCAAAGAGGAGGAGCGGATCAGGGAAGTCTTCGCCGACCACCGGCCCGCGATCGTGTTCCACGCCGCTGCCTACAAGCATGTGACGATGAGCGAGGCGAACCCCGTCGAGGTGGTCCGCAACAACGCTTTGGCCACCCGCGTCGTCGCCCGCGTCGCGGGCGAGCTTCAGGTCGGCAGGTTTGTGTTGGTCTCGACCGACAAAGCCGTCAACCCGGCGACCGTGATGGGTTCGACCAAGGCGCTCGCGGAGTGGGCGGTCGAGTCCGCGGCTGCAAAGTATCCAGGGACCGTCTACGCGGCCGTGCGCTTTGGCAACGTTCTCGGCTCGTCGGGTTCGGTGATCCCGATCTTTCGTCGCCAGATCGCGGCCGGCGGGCCTGTCACGGTCACCGATCCGCGCATGACGCGCTACTTCATGACGATTCCCGAAGCAGTGCAGCTCGTGATCCGCTCCGGGTCGCTGAGCGAGGCCAGCGGGGAGGTGTTCGCGCTCGAGATGGGCGACCCCGTTCGCATCATGGAGCTCGCGGAGGCGATGATCCGCCTATCTGGCTTTGAGCCCGAGCGCGAGATCGCGATTCAGATCGTGGGCGCACGCCCCGGTGAGAAATTTCACGAGGAGCTCTTCAACCCCTACGAACGCCCGCAGCCAACGCCCGCTCAGAAGATCCTCCGCGCCCAGCGCGAGCGCCTGGATCCGGAATGGGTGGAGCGGGTGTTCGCCGACATCAACCTGCTCGTGCTCGAGGGCGACGCGGCGGCACTCGCCGACAGGGTCGCGCGTCTGGCCCAGTCGCGCGCGTCTTTAATCGAAGTTGCCGGTGCCACGCCCGAGGATTTGGCGGCCGGCGATGGCCTCCGGAACGCCACGTAGACTCACCCGGACCTCAGCGGTGTCCCTCCCCTTCGCTCTCTCTCCCAGCAACTTCATCTCAAACGTCGGATCGGACGCCGGGTTTGCCGCGCTGATCGGACTGGCGATTCTGGTGCTCCTGTACTTCGCGCACGCGCGTGAAGCGAAGACGCAACGAGAGGAGCTCGAGGCTGCCCGCGAGAGAATCGACGTTCTCGAGCGCCAGCTCGCTGCGGGAACCGTGTCCGCCCCCATTCCCGTCGCCCCCAGGCCCGCCGTCGCCACAGCGGCCGGAGTCACCCGCCCGCCAGTCACCGGGACACAGGCGCCGCCCGTTCCCGCGACTGCCTCCGCGCCCCTCGCCGCCCCGGCCGGCATGGCCGCGCCTGCCCTGCTCGACGCCACGCGCGTGGTGCCGGCTTTCGAAGAGCTGGCAGAACCGGACGAAGTTGACGCTCGCGAGCAGGCCGTTCCTGCTCCGGCGTTGACGGCCGCGGGCGGAGCCGGAACCGTGGCCCCCCCGCCCCGTCCGCTACCAGCACCGAGCGGCATCGGGACCGTCACGCCACCCCCACCCACGCAGCCGGTCTCCCCGCGGGGAATTCGTCCCGCGGTCGGCAGGACGCCGTCGCCGGTGACCGCGGCCGCGGGTGGCAACGGGTCTGGCCCTGCCGCCGGTGGGCAGGCGCTGCGACCGGGGTCGTTACTGCGAGAAGGTCTTCCGGGCCAACGGCGCAGGCGTTCCATGCGCCTGGTCTGGCCCGTGTCTCTGATTCTCGCCCTGATCGTGGCCGCCGTCGTGCTCGTCGTAATCCTCACCGGCGGCAACAGCAACAGCCCCGCGCACACTGCGGCGGTGCACCACAACGCCAATTCCCAACTGGCGATCGCGCTGAAGCGGGTCGCGCCCAGCTCAGTCACCGTGGCGGTACTCAATGGCACCACGGTCAACGAGCTCGCCCACCGCACCGGCCAGCGGCTTACCGCCAAGGGCTTCAAGGAAGGGCTGCTCGCGACCGCCAGCAACCAGTCCTTGCGCACCACCACCATCGGCTACCTGCCCGGTCACCGCCTCGACGCGCTCGTGGTCGCTCATGCGCTCAAGCTCACTGCCGCTGCGGTTGCGCCGGCGCAAGCGGCAAGCAAAGCGCTGGCGTGTCCGGGCAGTACGCCCTGCTCGGCCAATGTGATCGTGACCGTCGGCACCGATCTCGCCCACGCGCCGTAGCCGACTAGTAGCGGCGGCGTGACCGGCTTTCTCGAGCTTCCCCAGCGGAGCGCAAAACCCCGAGAGCAGGGAATCACGCACGTGCTCGACCGTGGCCTCTCGGTCGCCGAGGTCGACGGCATGATCGAGGTGGCCGGCCCGTCGATCGACATCGTCAAGCTCGGGTGGGGCACCGCGATTGCCACGGGCAACCTCGAGCGCAAGCTCGAGCGCTACCGCCACCACGGCATCCCGGTGGTGCTTGGCGGCACATTGACCGAAGTCGCGATCGCGCAGGACCGCCTCGAGCACCTGATCGCGTGGGTGCACGAGCTCGGCCTACGCCACTTTGAGATCTCAGACGGCACGATCGCGATCGAGCACGGCCGAAAGGTGCAGCTGATCGAGCGACTCGCGCAGGAGTTCACTGTGTTATCCGAGGTCGGTTCAAAGGACGACACCGGCGCGATCACGCCTCCCTATCAGTGGGTGGAGCAGATGCGCACGGAACTCGCGGCAGGCGCTTGGAAGGTGATCGCCGAAGGCCGCGAGGCCGGTACCGCGGGCATCTTCCGGCCGACCGGCGAGGTACGCGAAGGCCTGATTGGCGAGATCGTGCACGAGATCGATCCGGGCAAGCTCATGTTCGACGCGCCCAACAAGGCTCAACAGGTGTGGTTTTTGGAGCGCTTCGGTCCCGAGGTCAACCTCAGCAACATCGCCGCTACCGACGTGCTCGGGGTCGAAACGCTGCGGCTTGGCCTGCGGTCGGACACGCTCGGCATCGGCCGGTGAACGGAGGACAAGGGCTTTACCTTGCCCGCCACGGCGAGACCAACGACAACCGCGAGCCGATCCGCGTGCAGGGCTTTACCGATACCCCGCTCAACGAGCGCGGCCGCCGCCAGGCAGCTGAGCTCGCCAGGCGCGTTGAGCCGCTCGGTATCCGCTCCTTGTGGTGTTCGGACCTATCTCGGGCTCGCGAGACCGCCGAGATCGTGGGCGCTGCGCTCCGCCTCCCGGTGCAACTCGACTGCCGTCTGCGTGAGGCCAACCGAGGCGACTGGGAAGGTCAGCGGTTCATCGATATCGCGCGCCACCAGCCTGAGCTCTATGCCGCCTGGCTACGGGCCGGCGAGCACTTTCGCTTTCCTGGCGGCGAGTCGCTGGCGGAGCAGCGCGACCGCGTGATGGCCGCGCTCACAGACATTCGGAGCTCGAGTGAACTTCCCGTCCTGGTGGTTTGCCACGGCGGCACGATCCGGGTCGTGCTCGCGACCCGTGACCCGCGGGGTCTCGACGCGTTTCACACGTTCGAGGTGCCGAATGTGTCGCTGGTGACGTTGTGAGCGCGCCTTCGCAGAGCACTCCTGGCAACCTGACCGCGCGCCTCGCGCACAACGCCCGCCGCACCCCTTTGATCAGCCGGCTCGTGTTCGCCGGGCTCATCCTCGCCACCATCGCCGCGTTCGTTATCAGCCAGCACCTGAAGGTGACAACACCCTTCATCGCCGGGCTACCTCACCCCGACCCGGCGACGATTAGCCCTGCCGGCGGGACCTCGTCATGCCAATCGACGACTGTGTCCTTCTTCCTTTTGCACCACGTGGACAACGTCGACGTCTACGTCGTGAATCAGAGCGGTACCACCGTGCGCTCCCTGGAGCGCGGCCTTTTCATGCGCAAGAAGGAGACGAAGTCCTTCACCTGGAACGGTCGCAACAGCGCTGGCCAGGTCGTCATGCCCGGGAGCTACTTCTTCCGCGTCTACCTGATCCACCAAGAGCGCACGATCGAGATCCAGCAGCCGGTGGTGGTCAAGAACACCTCGGCGTGTAGCTGACCGCTCCTCCGGGGGAGCCCGCCGTACCGTTTGCGAGCGTGACCGCGTACCTCAAGCGCCTCGTCAGCTCGCTCGCCGCCTACCAGGTCGCAGACGTCGTCTCGAAGTTCATGGCGGTGCTGCTGCTGCCGGTCTACACCCGGTACATCTCGCGCGCCGGGTACGGCGTCGTGGCGTTGCTCGTCAACGGAGTGATCTTCATCAGCATCCTGGTGCGGCTGGGAATCATCGAGGCCTTCCTGCGGTACTACTTCAGCGACACCGATCAGCAGCGGCGCGACGCGCTCGCACGCAAAGCGATCCTGTTCTTGGTGATCGCGACCACGGTCGTCTCGGCCGGCCTGGCGGCAGCGGCGGGGCCGCTGTCGAAGCTCGTTCTCAGCCACCGCGACCCGCTCACCTTCCTTGTCGCGGTACTCGGGCTGTGGAGCTTCACGAATCTTGAACTCGCCTACGGGCTGCTGCGCGTCGACGAGCGCCTGAAGGCATACGCGACCGCTTCGCTGACCAACGTAGCGATGACGATTGCCGCCTCGGTGGTCCTCGTGGTCGTCCTCAAGGACGGCGCACGGGGCCTCCTGCTCGCCAACTACGGCGCCTCCACCTTGGTCCTGCTGGCGCTCTGGTGGACGATGCGCCACCGCCTGATGCCCAAACCCGTAAACGCCGAGCCGCTCAGACTCTTGATGCGCTTCGGCCTTCCCACGGTGCCCGCGGAAGCCTCCGTTTATGCGCTCAGCCTTGTAGACCGCTTCTACATCTACCACCACAAGAACCCTGCGCTCGCAGGCCTCTACGCGGTCGCGGTGCAGCTTGCCGGCGCGGTCGCGCTGATCGTGCGCGCATTTCAATATGCGTGGCCTCCGCTCGCCTACTCGGTATCCGACGATCGCGAGGCCGCGCGGCTCTACGGTCTGGTCACCACCTACTACGCGCTGGTCGCAGGCATGGTCGTTGCCGGCCTGGCGCTGCTCGGACGCTGGGTGGTGCGCGTGCTGGCGGCCCATAGCTTCTTCGGCGCCTATAAGGCGCTGCCGTGGGTCGCGCTGGGGTGGGCGCTGTACGGTCTCTGGGTCGTGTTCCTCGTCATCGCCGGCCGAGCGAAGGTGACCACACGCAACTTCCCCGCCTCACTCGCCGGGCTCGCGGCGAACGTGGTGCTGATCGTGGTGCTCGTGCCACCGCTCGGGATCGCCGGCGCGGGGATCGCCCTGTGTGGCGCGTACGTGATCATGCTCGGCGTCATGCACCTCCTGACGCGACGTGCCTTCGCCGTTGCTTTTGAGTGGCGGCGGCTCGCCCAGCTATGCCTGGTACTCGCCGGCGTGGCAGTGCTCGGCGACCTGCTGCTTCCGACCGCGGGCGTGGGCGGCTTTTTCACGCGCCTGGCCGCGTTCGCCGCGATCCCCGTGATCCTCGCCGTGACGGCCTTCTTCCACCCGCAGGAGCGAAGGCGGGCGCGCGCGCTGCTGGCCCGGGTCCGCCGCGTCAACGCGACAACGGCGGGAGGCGGTTGATGGCGGAGCAACGGCCGCCCGTGAGCGTGGTGATGCCCTTCGCGGGGGATCGCGCCGATGCGCAGCGCGCTGCGGCTGCGCTTGCGCAACTGAAGATCGCCCCCGGAGACGAAATGTTGCTCGTGGACAACTCGGGAACTGCTCAGAACGCGAACGGTGTGAAGGTCGTTTCTGCACGCCGGCGAACGCTCCCCGGCGCATGCCCGCAACGTGGGCGCGCACACCGCTCGGGGTGAGTGGATCCTGTTCCTGGACGCAGACTGCCGGCCTGCGCCAGGCCTGATCGACGCCTATTTCTCGGAGCCGATTCCAGAGCGCGTGGGCGCGGTCGCCGGCGAAGTCATCGGCGTCGCCGAGTCGCCCTCGCTGGCGGCGCGCTACGGCGCCGCGCGAGGCTTCCTCTCGCAGCGCGAGCATCTTGCCCACCCTTACCTTCCGCGGGCCGTGGCCGCCAACCTGCTCGTGCGGCGGGCCGCCTTCGAGCAGGTGGGGGGCTTCTACGAGGGCCTGCGCGCCGCCGAGGACACCGACTTCACGTGGCGGCTGCAGCAGCGCGGGCTGGCGGCTGCAGCTGCGCCCTGCGGCCTCGGTCGACCACCGCCACCGCGCGACCTTCAAGGAGCTTCGCCATCAGTGGCGGGGATACGCCGCGGGGCGCGCATGGCTTGCGCGCCGCTACGACGGCTTCGTGCCTGAGCTCCCGCACTCCCGAGCGCTCGCCCGCGCAAGGCGACGCGTCGCAAACAAGGCAGAAAGACCCCAAGCGCCGGTCACGAGCCGGCTCGACCGCGGTCGTTATGTCGCGATCGATGCGCTGCTGGGTCTCGAGGAGCTTGCCGGCCTAGCGCTCTCGAACCGTCCCAAGCGCGAATCGACAGACACCAACGTCCATGTCGTGCTCGTCGCTGAGCGCTTCCCGGTGCCCGGCGATCCGTTGATCGAGTTGGCGCGGACACTCGACGGCGCACGCGTCGAAGCCGCCGAGCGCCCGGCGGCCATGCCCGAGGATGTGGCCGGGCTGCGCATCGACTATCGCGAGGACGACGGGCTGGCCGAGCGCATATCGGCGCTGGCGTGGCTGTTGGCGCGCCATCCGCTGCGAGTGCGCCGTGACCACGGACTGCGCGGTTCCGCACGCGCTTCGCTTGCCTCGCATCGCGCCGGCAGTCAAGAGGCTCGAGCGCGATGCGGGGGCGCGCGTACAGGCGCTTGGCGGCGGCGAGGCGCCGCGCATCGCGCGGCGCCTGCAGGCGCTTGCGGGTCGAGCCGGCTAGCGGTGCGCGTCCAGGTAGTCGACCCGTCTGCGTACACACCACCGTATGACCACGCGCTGTGCTCCGAGCTGGCGCGCCAGGGCGCGGAGGTGGAGCTGATCACATCTCGCTTCCCCTACGGCGAGCTGCCGCGCGCGGACGACTACGGCGTGCGTGAGCTCTTTTACCGGCGGGCCTTTGGGCCGCCCGGCTCGCGGCTGCGCTCGCTGTCGAAGCTGCTCACTCACGCGCCGGACATGCTTCGCCTGCGCGCCGTCGCGCACGGCGCCGACGTCGTGCATTTCCAGTGGTTGCCCGTGCAGTGGCTCGACGTCCACCTGCTGCCCGCGCGGCCGCTGGTACTGACCGCACACGATCTGCTCCCGCGCGAACCACGACCGGGACAGGCACGCGCGCAACGTCGTCTCTACCAAGCCGTCGACGCAGTCGTGGTGCACTCCGAGTACGGGCGCAGCATGCTGAGCGCACGCGGCGTCGATCCACACAAGCTGCACGTGATCCACCACGGGGCCTTCGCACATCTGGCCGAGCCTGCGCAGCGACAGCAGCTGCCCCCCGAGTTAGACGACGCGGACAAGCCCGTGGCGCTGTTCTTCGGCCTGCTGCGGCCCTATAAGGGCCTCGACGTGCTGCTCCAGGCCTGGCGCCAAGTCCGGGAAGGCGAGCTGTGGATCGTGGGGCGCCCACGCATAGCGCTTCAGCGCTGCAAGCCAATGCCGACGCGCGGGTGCGCTTCGTACCGCGGTTCGTCTCCGAGTCCGAACTGAAAGCGCTCTTCGCACGTGCCGACGTAGTCGTGCTCCCCTACTCGGCGACCGAGCGCCTCGACCAGTCGGGTGTGCTGGCCACCGCACTCGCATTGGGCAAGGCGATCGTCGTGAGCGACGTGGGCGGCTTCCCGGAAGTGGCCGCCACCGGGGCGGCTCGGCTCTTCCCCGCGGGCGATCCCGAGGCGCTTGCGGGCGCGCTCAATGAGCTCCTTGCCGACCCCCCGGCACGCCAGCGGCTCGGCAACCAGGCGCGCGCGGCCGCAGACGGCCCCTATTCGTGGCGCGAGGCCGCCAAAGCGCACGCTGGCGCTGTATCGCCATGTGACGGGCGGTTGATCCGCCACAATCCACCGCCGATGAGCGTCCTGAAACTCGCTTTCTGGTTGCCGGCGGGCCTGCTGGCGTACAGCCACGTGGGCTACCCGGCGCTGCTGGCCGTGCTCGCGCGCGCAAGGCGCGCCACCGAATCACACGCGCCGCCAGGTAGCGCGCACCCCAGCGTGTCGGTGATCGTGCCCGCGTATGCCGAAGAAACCGTGATCGCTGAGCGGGTGCGGAACCTAAACGAGCTCACGTATCCCCGGGACCGACTGGAGATCATCGTCGCCTGCGACGGGTCGCCAGACGGGACCGCGCAGCGCGCACGCGCAGCGGGGGCCGACCTCGTGCTCGAGCTGCCGCGGGGCGGCAAGATTCAGGCTCAGGACCGAGCGGTGGCCCGGGCCAGGGGCGAGATCGTGGCCTTCTCCGATGCCAACACGAGCTGGGAGCCCGACGCGCTCGCAGCGTTGGTAGCTCCGTTTGGCGATCCTCGGGTCGGCTACGTGTGCGGCGAGGTACGCCTGCGCGACCAGCGCGGCACCAACCAGGAGGGCCTCTACTGGCGCTACGAGATGGCCGTGCGCGCGCTTGAGTCGCGTCTGAGCTCGGTCACCGGAGGCAACGGCGCGATCTATGCGACCAGACGCGAGACGTACCTGATCGTCGAACCGATCATGGGCCACGATCTGTCATTCCCGTTCAACATGGTCAAGCGCGGCTACAAGGCGGTGTACGCGCCGGGCGCACGCGCGAGCGAAAAGATGGTGCCTACGATCGAGGGGGAGTTCAGGCGCAAGCGGCGCATGATGAGCCACACCTGGCCGATCGTGGTGCGGGGAGGCATGCTCTCTCCGCGCGGCTATGACCCCGTCTATGCGTTCATGCTCGTCTCCCACCGCGTGCTCCGCTACGCCTCGCCGTTCTTACACCTGATCGCGTTCGGCGCCAGCGTCGCGCTGCTCGCCCAGGGTCAGGGCGCTGTCTACGCGGTCGCGGTGGGGCTCCAGCTAGCGCTGTTGTCGGCCGCCTGGCTGGCATCCAAGCTGCCCGCGCGGCCGCTGCTGGTCGCGCGCTATTACGTGCTCACCACCGCCTCGTTGCTCGCCGGCTTGTGGGATTGGCTGCACCACGGCACTTCGGCGGGCTGGGAGCCCGCCGAAGGGACCCGCTGATGGTCAAGCGCGCGCTCGACCTGCTGATCGCCCTCCCGGCGGCGATTCTCACTGCGCCGCTCGTCGGCCTGTTCGCGCTCCTGATCCGGCTCGAATCCGCGGGTCACCCGATCTACACGCAGGGGCGCGTGGGGCGCGACGGCAAGGAGTTTCAGATCTACAAGCTGCGCACGATGGTCGCCGGCGCCGAGTTCATCGGCGCGGGTCTGGCCATTCAGGAAGGCGACAAGCGCATCACGCGCACCGGCTCGCTGCTGCGTCGCTACTCGCTCGACGAGCTGCCCAACCTGTGGAACGTGCTGCGCGGCGAGATGTCGATCGTGGGCCCGCGGCCAACGATTCCGGTCCAGGTCAGCCAGTACACCGAGCGCCAGCGGGGCCGGCTCAAAGTCAAGCCGGGCATCACGGGCTGGGCGCAGGTCAACGGTCGCGCGGCGTTGCCGTGGACCGATCGGATCGAATTGGATATCTGGTATGTCGAGCACGTCTCGTTGGGGCTCGACCTGCGCATCCTCGCCAAGACGGTGCGGCTGGTGTGCTCGGGCCAGGGGCTGTACAAGGGCGAGACCGGCGGCTGGCAGGGCTCGCTGGGCGCACCAGCCGACGAGGCTCAGTGAACGGCTCCCAGGCGTGCGTGCTGCTCACCGGCGTGGGCAAGCGCTACGACATCGTGGCCGCTTTTGCTCAGCACGCCACCGTGATCGCGGCCGACCCCAACCCGCTCGCGCCGGCCCAATACGCCGCCCACCACCGGCGCTCGGTGCCGCGCATGGAGGACCCAGGGTACGTGCCGGCACTCCGTGCGCTGTGCGAGGAGTTCGACGTCGCGGTGGTCGTGCCGCTCACCGATCTCGATATCGAGGTGCTGGCGCACGCACGTGAGGCAGGCGAGCTGCCTGCGTTGGTGCCCGCCCCGCAGGTCGCACGGGCAACCTACGACAAGTATGAGGCCCACCTGATGCTGACGGCAGCCGGCCTGCCCTCGCCGCACACCGCGCTCCCGGGCGAGCCCGTCGAGGCCTACCCGGTGATGGTCAAGCCGCGCCGCGGCTCGGGCGCGCGCTCGATTCATCGCGCCGACGACGCCCGCGCGGTCGAGTTCTTCGTTGATTACGTGCCCGAGGAGACCATGGTGCAGCGTTTCATGGACGGCCCCGAGTTCTCGATCGACACGCTCTCCGATTTCGGCGGCCGTTGCCTGAACGCGATTCCGCGGACGATGATCGAGTCGCGCGGCGGGGAGTCGATCAAGGGCACGGTGATCGGCGATCGAGAGCTCGTAGAGCTGGGCCGGCGCGTCGTCGACGCGCTCGCGGTCCGCGGCCCTTGTACGGTGCAGGTGTTCCGCGACCGTGAGATCGGGCTGCGCATCACCGATGTCAATACGCGCTTCGGCGGCGCGTTTCCCGCACCCATGTACGCGGCCCTGCCCGGGCGTACCTACCCCGAACTGATAGTGCGTATGGCGCGTGGCGAGGAGGTCGCGCCCCACGTGGGCGAATACCGGCCGGACGTCACGTTCACGCGCTACTTCTGGCAGCTCGAACTGGATCAGCGGCTGGAGCCCACCGGCCGGGATATCGTCGACCCGCCAGGGCCTCCAAGGCCTAGTTGAATGGTCCCGGGCGCGCGCATGCGCGCGCCGGCCGGCCGGAACATGTTCCGGCCGGGGCCGGGCACATGTGCCCGGCCCAAAATAGTTATCCAGCCGCTTCTCGCGCCGGAGTGAGTTCCGCAGGTCCCCAAACCTCGTCTACGAACTCCGCGATTTGAGCGGTCAGGCGCGCTGGGTGGGTGCGCAGCTCGATGATCGAGTTGGCCCGCAACAGGTGCGCGTTGGGGAGCTCGCCCGCGAGCATGTCCGCGTCGGAGAATGGGTGCACCGGGTCGCGTGGGTGGCCGATGATCAGCGCGGGCGCCTCAAACGTACGCCTCTGCGAGCGGTGGGGGGCGGTGCGGCCGAAGATGATTCCCTGCAGCACGGCGCCGCTTGGCCCAGGATCCTGCGCGACCGCATCGACCGCGAGCTCGAGCAGCAGCGATAGCTCTCGGCGCTGTAGGCGCCGCGCGCCACGTGCGATAAGCGCCATCACCGGTTCGCCAAGAGTGAGCGCGAGCAGCACCGGCGTGAAGAACGCAGCGGTCGCTGGAATCGCGTTGTCGAGCACCGGCATCTCGATCAACATTCCCCGTAGCCGCTCGGGCGCCTGAGCCGCGACCTCGAGCGTGATGTTCGCGCCCAGCGAGGTACCGCCCACGATCGCTTGGTCGAGCTCTAGATGGTCCAGCAGCGCCACCGTCTGCTGCGGCGAAGGCCGGCATCGAG
This sequence comes from uncultured Solirubrobacterales bacterium, assembly GCA_963767295.1. Taxonomy (GTDB): domain Bacteria; phylum Actinomycetota; class Thermoleophilia; order Solirubrobacterales; family Solirubrobacteraceae; genus Palsa-465. Next base: position 1,072,384 of record CAVYDI010000003.1, on the reverse strand, counting down.
TAGCGCCACATGTCGCGCGGTCGGTCGGAGGCTCCGTGACCGAGCGGATCGAACGTGATTACCCGATTGCCGCGCTTGGCGAGCTGATGCGCCAGGGGAGCCTGCATCTTCTGCGATAGCAGCAGGCCGGGCATTAGCACCGTCGTACGGGGACCCTCCCCGTGAACGGTGTAAGCCAGCCGCTGGCCCTCGTGGCGGAAGTGCGCCATTTGTGAACACGGTACCGTGTGCGCCCCACAGCACTACTAGAAGGAGTATCTAGATGGCAAAGGCTCCACGGTCGCTCGTCGGGAAGGTATGCGCGGTCACCGGAGGCGCGCGGGGAATCGGACGGGCCACGGCGGCGGCGCTGATCGCCGCGGGCGCCAGAGTCGCGATCGGCGACATCGACGAGCCGCTCGCGCGACAGACCGCCCAGGAGCTCGGCCACGGAACGCTTGGGACCTCGCTCGACGTCACCGACCACAAGAGCTTCGAGGCCTTCCTCGACGAGGTGGAGCGCGAGCTGGGCCCGCTCGACGTGCTGATCAACAACGCCGGCATCATGCCCATCGGGCCATTTATCGAGGAGTCAGACGACACGGCGCAAGCGATCCTCGACATCAACGTGACCGGTGTGATCCTGGGCTCCAAGCTCGCGATCAAGCGGTTTGTGCCCCGTCAAGGAGGTCATCTCGTCAACATCGCCTCGGCGGCAGGTAAGGCCGGCTTCCCCGGCGGCGCGACCTACTGCGCGAGCAAGCACGCCGTGGTGGGACTCAGCGAGGCGATCAGGGCCGAACTCAGGGGCACGGGTATCGGCGTGTCTGTGGTGATGCCGGTCGTCGTGAACACCGAGTTGGGTTCAGGGCTTGCCGCCACGCGCGGGTTCAAGGCGGTCGAGCCAGAGGATGTGGCCCAGACGATCGTCGACGCGATCCAGCGCGATCGCTACGAGGTCTTCGTGCCGCGCTCCCTGGCTTCGATCCTGCGTCCCAAGGGGATGCTTCCGGTGCGGGCCGTCGACGCGGTCGGACGCGTCCTGAAGTCAGACCAGGTGCTCAACCACCCCGACCGTGAGGTGCGGGCCGCTTACGAAGCGCGACTCGCCGCCGGGCGCAACCGTCCGCCGAGCACACTGGTGAGCGGGGAGCCAGAAACCGACGCGATCGCGCCTGTAACCGAAGAGCCCGTCGCGCAGTAGTATCCGCGGCGGCCGGTGACGACCGGGAATCCGTCGGCTATCCTCGTGCGCCTCAGAGGCGCGATCTGGTCGCGCAAAAAGCACGACCACTGCCGCTGATTGAATCCGCCTCTACATCGACGCGCCGCGTAGGCCTAACTTCAAGCAAACTGGAGCAAGAAAGCATGCGAATCCTGGTTCTGGGTGGAGACGGATACCTGGGATGGCCCACGGCCGTCCATCTCTCCGCTGCGGGTCACGAAGTAGGCGTGGCCGACAACTTCGCACGCCGCAGCTACGACGAGGAGCTGGGCGTAGAGAGCCTCGTGCCGATCTGCACGCTGAAGGAGCGACTCTCCGCTTGGAAGGAGATCAGCGGCAAGGAGCTCTCCAGCTACGTCGGCGATCTATGTGACGCGGCCTTCACGCACGAGATGATTGCCGACTTTCGCCCCGAGGCGATCGTCCACTACGCCGAGCAGCGCGCGGCGCCCTATTCGATGATCGACCAGGCGCACGCCGTCTACACCCAGACCAACAATGTGATCGGCAACCTCAACGTGATGTACGCGATCGCCGACACCGACTGTGACATCCACCTGGTCAAGCTGGGCACGATGGGCGAGTACGGCACGCCCAACATCGACATCGAGGAGGGGTGGATCGAGATCGAGCACAACGGGCGACGCGATCGCATGATCTATCCCAAGCGGCCGCCCTCGTTCTACCACTGCTCGAAGGTCCACGACTCGACCAACATCGAGTTCGGCTGCCGCATTTGGGGGCTGCGCGCGACCGACCTCAACCAGGGCGTGGTCTACGGCGCCGACGTTGAGGCCACCAAGGCCGACCCGCGCCTCGCGACCAGGTTCGACTACGACGGCGTGTTCGGCACCGTGCTCAACCGCATGGTGATCCAGGCCGTGCTCGGCCACCCGCTGACGGTGTATGGCACCGGCAGCCAGACGCGCGGGCTGATCAACCTCGTCGACACCGTCGAGTGCATCCGCCTGGCGTGCGAGAACCCCGCCGATCGCGGCGAGTTCCGGGTCTTTAACCAGATGACCGAATCATTGTCGATCCGTCAGATCGCCGAGACCGTCACGGGGGTATACCCGGGCGAGAGCACGATCGAGCACCTGCCCAACCCACGCGTCGAGCAGGAGGACCACTACTACAACGTCAAGCACTCCGCGCTCGAGGAGCTTGGGCTAAAGCCGACGCTGCTTTCCACGACGCTGATCGACCACCTCTTCGACGTGGTCGAGCGCAACAAGGATCGCGTGGACCTGGAGGCGATCATGCCGACGGTCGATTGGCGCGCGACCTCGAACCCGCTGCCCAAGGCCGCTGCTGAGCTCCAGCCGATGAAGTGAGCTCCGACGCTGAGCTCGTCGGCCGCCGCGTGATCGTCACCGGCGGCTCGGGTTTCATCGGGCGCCACGTAGTCGCCGAGCTCAACAGCGCCGGCGCGCAGGTCCGCGTGGTCGACCTGCAGCCGCATCCCGACCCGGCGGTAGACGTCGTCCAGGGCGACATCGCGGACCCAGCCGTACTCGAGCGCGCGTTCGCAGACGGCGCCGATGCCGTGGTGCATCTGGCTGCGGTCACCTCGGTGCTGCGTTCGATGGAGCATCCGGACCTGACCTTCCAGACCAACGTCGCGGGCACGCACCAGGTGCTTGAGGCCAGTCGCGCCGCGGGGGTGAGCGCGCTTGCATTCGCCTCTACCAACGCCGTCACCGGGCCGATGGACGCGCCCGCGATCGTGGAGACCGCGCAGCTGCGGCCGCTGACGCCATATGGCGCCACCAAGGCCGCCAGCGAGATGCTGATGTCCGCGTACACGAGCTCCTACGGCGTGCGCTGCACCGCGCTGCGGCTGACCAATGTCTACGGGCCGGGCATGCAGGCCAAGGACAGCATCGTCGCCCGTCTGATGCGTGCGATACGGCTGGGGCGCACGTTCGAGATTTACGGCGACGGTCGCCAGGTGCGCGACTATGTGCACGCCTTCGATGTGGTCGCGGCGGTTCGCCTTGCGCTCACCGACGAGCGCTGGCAGGGGCCTGTGGTAATCGGCGCAGGCCGCTCCCTCTCGGTACTGGAGGTGGTCGACGAGGTCAGACGCGTCTCCGGAGCGGAGTTCGACGTCCGCCACGGCCCGGCGAAACCGGGCGAGATGCCCGCCGTGATCGTCGATCCCAGCCGCGCGCACGCCGCTGGGTGGTCTCCGCGTTACCAGTTCAGCGAGGGGCTTGTGGGGGTATGGGAGGAGTGGTCGCAGGCCTCCGTTGACGACATGACCGGGCCGCTCTCAGTGCCGGGGATGCGATGACGGTGACCTCGGAATTTGAGCTCGAGACTGAGCTCGGCCGGCTGGAGCCGGCCGAGCGCGGGGCGGCCGCACAGTTCTTCGCCGAGCATCCCCCGCGCACGGGCGCTCCGCTGGCGGTGGTCATACCGGCCTTCAACGAGGAGCCAACCGTGCATGCAGTGGTCGCAGAGATTCCCCGCCAGGTGGCCGGGCTCGAGGCCGAGGTCATCGTTGTCGTCGACGGCTCTCGTGACCGAACCGCGGCCGAGGCAGCCCGCGGGGGCGCGCTGGTGTGCGATGTACCTGCGAACCGGGGCCAGGGCGCGGCGCTGCGGTTGGGCTATTGGCTGGCGCGCGCACGCGGCGCGCGCTTTATCGCCACGATCGATGCAGACGGCCAGTACGACCCGCATGAGCTCGAGCGCGTGCTCCAGCCCATTCTCTCCGACGAGGCCGATTTCGTCTCCGGCTCGCGGCGGCTGGGCGCAGAGCTCACGACCGACCGCGTCCGCCATCTCGGCGTGCTCGTGTTCGGAGCGCTGTTCAGCGTGCTCGTGCGCCACCGCATCACCGACCCGGCCTGCGGGCTGCGCGCGATGCGGGCGGAGGTGACCGCGGCCGTGACGCTCGAGCAGCCTCAGTACCAGGCCTCCGAGCTAATGATCTCGGCGGCGCTACACGGCTTCCGTCTGGCCGAGGTGCCGACCACCATGCGCGACCGCGCGGCCCACGCGACCGGGACCAAGAAGGAGGGAAATCTGCGCTACGGCGTGCGGTTCGCGCGCGCGGCGGCAAAGACCTGGAAGCGCGACCGCAGGGCCGGGCGCAGGCGGCTGCGGCCCGAGAAGATCCACAGTTCGTAGATCGCGAAGCGGACTACGAACAGGATCGCGAACACCGCCAGGTACGAGCCGGTGACCGCGATCACCCGCAGGCCGTAGTGAGCCGGCAGCGCGTGGGCCCGGTGCGAAGTCCAGGCGGTCGCCTCCGAGGTGGCAAGCAGCGTCAGCGCCGAGACGATCACGTACGCCACGATCTCCCGGCCGAAGTCGACTCGACCCTTGAGCTGCCACGCCCAGCGGCGGTTCAGGGTCCAGTTCGGAATCGCGCCCGCGACGAAGGCGATCACCGAGCAGGTGGTCGTGCCGACGCCGAAGTAGAACAGCAGCGCGAACACGATCGCGCTCGTGGCTGCGGCCACGATGGAACCGATCGTGTAGCGCGTGATGCGCACACCCAAGGCAGAGCGACGCATCCGCTTGAAACGCTGAGCGAACACGGGAATAGGAGATCCTAGCGGCTAGTACCGTTAGCTGCCCGTTAGCAAAACTGCTAACCCGAAGCTGACTGACTCCTTCGCCGAGTGTGCGTGAACCCCTTGCGCCGAGCCAAGGTCTACCGTGGCCCCTGTGCGGGTCTGCGCGGCCGACGAGCCCCTCGAACTCGACGACGACCTGATCGTCGCGGGCGACAACGCGCAAGCGCTCGCGCGCCTGCCTGACGGCGCCTTCGACCTGGTTTACATGGATCCGCCGTTCAACACCGGGCGCGTGCGCACACGCCAAACCGTCACGGCAGACGCGCAAGACGACGGCGAGCGGGTCGGCTTCGGCGGCCGCCGCTACCGCACCCGCCTGCTCCAGAGCCTGAGCTACGACGACACCTTCGGCGATTACCTGGCCTTCCTGGGGTGTCGCCTCGTGCGCCTGCGCGAGCTGCTGGCGCCCCACGGGACGCTGTATTTCCACATCGACTACCGCGAGGCCCACTACTGCAAGCTGCTGCTCGACGAGCTGTTCGGGCGCGATGCGTTTTTGAACGAGATCATCTGGAGCTACGACTACGGCGGCAAGCCCCGGCGCCGCTGGCCCGCCAAGCACGACACCATCCTCGCCTACGTCCGCACGCCGGGCGCCCATCACTTCGACGCCGACGCAGTCGAGCGTGAGCCCTACATGGCCCCCGGGCTGGTGGGGCCGGAGAAGGCGCGCCGCGGCAAGCGACCGACGGATGTTTGGTTTCACACCATCGTCCCGACAAACGGGCGCGAGAAGACCGGTTACCCGACGCAGAAGCCTCAAGCGGTGGTGAGGCGGCTGGTGGCCGCATCCTCGCGGCCGGGAGGCTGGTGCCTCGATCCCTTCGCGGGCTCGGGAACGCTCGGAGCCGTCTGCAGGGATCTCGGCCGAAGGTTCGTCTTGATCGACTCGAGCCCCGCAGCGCTCGAGGTCATGCGGTCGCGCCTGGGATCGGGCTAGCCCTCGCCCGGCATTTCCTCGTCCGCTTTATCGACAAGCGGCTCTTCCTCGCCCTCTCGCACGAGCGGCACGAACCGCACTCCCTCGAGCGTCGTCTGAGCCAGCCCCTCCTCTGTGCGGCGCGCGAGCGTCAGGTGCTGGCTTTTGTCGCCCACGGGGGCAACCAGCCGCCCTCCCGCCGCGAGCTGGGCGACCAGCGCTGGGGGCAATGCGGGGCCGGTCGCGGCCGCGACATTGATCGCCGCAAACGGCGCCTGCTCCGGCCAGCCCTGCCAGCCGTCGCCGACGCGAAAGTGGACGTTGTCGAGCCCCAGCCCGCGGATCGTGCGCTGCGCGAAATGGGCGAGTTCCTCGTGCCGCTCGATTGTGTAGACCTCGTCAACGAGCAGCGCGAGCAGCGCGGCGTGGTAGCCCGAGCCGGTGCCGACGTCGAGCACGCGGTCTTGCTGGCGCAGCTCCAGCAACTCGAGCATCCGCGCGACCACGAGTGGCTGCGAGATCGTCTGGCCGCACGGGATCGGAAGCGCGACATTGGCAAAGGCGCGGTCGCGCAGAGAGGGCTCGATGAACCGCTGCCTCGGAACGCATGCAATCGCGGCGAGCACCCGGTCATCTCCGATCGCCGGCGCGAGCGCGAAGGCCAAGCGCGACGCCTCACTGAGCTCGTCCACGGACACATGTTGGTCCATCTACGACCCGGTAGGGGGTCTGCGCTCCGTTCGTGGCGCTAGACCTGCTCCACCCGCGCTTTGATCCGCGCCAAGAAGCGCGCCGCCGAGTCGCCGTAAAGGATGCGGTGGTCGCACGCCAGGGTCAGCGACACCAGCCGGCCGGGCACGACTTCCTCACCGCGGACCACCGGAACCTCGCGGACAGCGCCCACCGCCGCAGCGGCCGCCTGTCCACTCCACACCATCGGCGCCTGCCAGTCGACCTCCTCGTGGCGTGATAGCGCGAACGTCGCGCCCGAACGCTCTGGCTGAGTGAGCTCGTCGGCGCGGCCGCGCAGTGCCTCGATCTCGGTGGTGAGCTCAGCCAGCGACTTGCCGTCGGCGTCAAAGAGGGTCGCGACCACGAGGTCGTCTTCGTCGGCCACGAGCAGGCCGACGTTCACCCGTTCGTAGAGTTCGAACTGTCCATCGCGGTAAGCGGCGTTGGCCCGGGGGTGCTCGCGCAGAGCGAGCGCGCACGCCCGCACGAGCATGGCGGTCAGCGAATGCCCCTCGCGTTCGCAACTACCGAGTGCCGCATCGACATGCACCTCGGTTCCCAGCTCGAGGTGGGGGATGGTCGCGCGCGCCTCGGCCGCCCGGCGCGCGATCGTGCGCTGCGATCGCGTGGGCGCGAGCGGCTGTGCCGCTCGCCGCGGGCCGGCCTGCGGCTGGTTCACGTCGGGCCTGCTCCTTGGCCATCGCGCTCGGACCACACCTCGATGAAGGTCGCCGCGTCGAGCGCCGCGAGATCCTCTTGAAGTTGTCGCTTGAGCTTGGCGGCGGGCCGCGCAGGCAACTCCCAGAACAAGACCACTTCGCCGGTCTCGATCGACACGACCTCGAGTCTGTCGAGCCGGCGCGGGTCAGCCAGAAAGGCCGGCTCCGAGCCTCCGCGCGAGACGAGCAACTCGAAGTCGCGATTGGCCCTCATCGCCTGCCCCCGAGGGCGCTCGCGGCCTCCTCGAGCGCTCCGTTCCCCTCGAATACGAGCTCGCCGAGCGCGACCGCGGGCACCGTGCGGACCCCCGCCGCGCGGGCCTGGGCATTTGCTCTGTACAGCGCAAGCTCCGTCGCGCGCAGCGCGATCCCCTTGAGCAGTGCGCCGGGGTGGATCTCGCAAGCGGCGGCCGCGATCACGACCGTGTCGGCGCTGTCGAGGTCTCGCCCGCCGGCAAAGACCTGCCTAAAGGCGGCGAGGGAGAACGCGGTCACCCGCCCGATGCTCCTGGCGTAGGTCGCCGCCCGCATGGCGAGGTCGGTCTGGGGTGGCCAGCGGGCCGGCCAGCGGACGGGTTGCAGCCCGTGTTGAGACGCGGCGCGCTCCAACTCAGCGCGTCGGAAGTCCGTCCTGTAGCGCACGTCCACCGGCATCCATTGGGCCGGGGGGTCGAACAACTCCGACAGGCGCTCTGCGGCCAGATAGCACTCGGGCGAGCCGAGATGGAAGTAGAACACGGGCACTTTGGGCCCCGCTGCGGCCGCTGGCTCGGCCGCTAATCCGTCGACCGCGGGCGTGTCCACTAGCCGTGTATGAGCCACCCGTCGGCGGCGCGGGCCGCCTCCATGATCGCCTCCGACAGCGTGGGGTGACCGTGGATTGTGCGGGCCAGTTCCTGATAGCCGCCCTCGAGCACGCGCACGTTCACGAGTTCCTGGATGAGTTCGGTTGCGCGCGTCCCGACGATGTGTCCGCCGAGCAGCTCGCCGTAGCGCTGTTCGCCGACGATCTTGATCAATCCCGTGCGGTCGCCGTAGACCGTGCCGGCGCCAACGGCGCCGTACTGCACCTTGCCGACGACCACGTCGTGGCCCTGCTCGCGCGCCTGTGCTTCGGTGAGCCCAAAGCTCGCGACGTTCGGCATGCAGAAGGTCGCGCGAGGGATGTCCTGGTACTCGATCGGGTGAGTCTTGAGGCCCGCCGCGTCCTCGACCGCGATGATGCCTTCGTCGGATGCCTTGTGGGCGAGCGCGGGTCCGTGCACCAGGTCGCCGATCGCAAATACACCTTCGACATTGGTGCGCTGGGCCCCGTCTACCTCCACCAAGCCGTTGTCTGCGAGCTTCAACCCCGCTGGGTCCAGCCCGAGTGCTTCGATGTCCGGTGCCCGGCCGGCCGCGATCACCAGCCACTCGACCTCGGCCTGCTGTCCGCCGTAAGCGAACTTGACGCCGGCCTCGCCGGGATTGACGTCTTCGATCAACGTCGAGGTGTGGATCGCGATGTCCTGCCGCCGGAGTCCGCGCTCAGCGACCTTGGAGATGTCGACGTCCTCGGTCGGCAGCACCCGGTCGAGCGCCTCGAAGAGCATCACCTCGGTGCCGAGGCGTGCAAAGGCCGACGCGATCTCCGCACCGGAGGCGCCGGCGCCCACGACAGCGATCGACTGTGGCAACTCCGGCAGGGCGTATGTCTCCTCTGTGCCGACCACGCGCCCGCCGTACTCGATGCCTGGGATCGGCCGTGGTACCGAGCCGGTAGCGAGCACGATCGCTTTTGCTTGCAGCGTGTGGTCACCGACGCGGACGGTCCCGGGACCGGCGAGCGACCCCTCGCCCGTGAGGGTCTCTACGCCGTTTTTTTTGAGCAGCATCGCGACCCCGCCAGTGAGCGTCGAGACCACCTTTTCACGCCGTTTTGAGACTGCGTCGTAATCGACCTGCGGCGCGTCAACTCTGATCCCAAACTCCCCGGCCTCGCGTACCTCGGTGAGTACATCGGCAGACCGCAGGACCGCCTTGGCGGGGATGCACGCGTAGTTCAGGCAGCGACCCCCGATCCTGTCCTTCTCGATCACGGCGGTCTTCATCTGCAGCTGCGCGGCACGGATTGCCGCCACGTAGCCGCCCGGGCCGGAACCGATCACCACGCAGTCATACGACGAGTCGGGCATCAATCGGAGCCTATATGACGCGCTGTGACGGGTTAGGCGCGCGCTCGAGGGCTCTGCGACGGCCCTGGATCGCCTGCTAGCGCCCTGGCCGGGTAGGCATCTGCACGCGGCTCAGCACGCGAACGAGCTTGTAGAAGAGAAATCCGCCGCCACAAATGACGACCAGCGCGATCGCCACGCCCGCGACATTGTTGGCTCGGATAAGCGCGAGCGAGAAGAACAGGATCACGAACGCGAGGATTGCCTGGAAGCCGAGCAAGGCCCAGTACTTCATGCGCCACATTCCGCCAGCACAGATCAGCATCAACGCCGAGAACAGGATCACGCCGCCCTTGCCCGGGTGCGTGCGACCGAAGCCAAGCTTGCCGCCCAAAAGCACGTCGACGAGGTCGCCCACGCCGATCAGCACCGCCACCACAATGGCGATCCGAAGTGACCAGGGCCGTTCCCCGGGCGCATACGGCGTGAGCGTCGCGCGAACCGCCGCGTTCTTCTGTTCCGAGCGGCTGATCGGCGGCGCCTGCTCAGGCGCCGCCGTGGCGACTGCCCCGCTGCGAGCCCTCGCGCCGCGGGGCCTTGAGCGCTGTCCTCGTTTGCGTTTACGTTGCGCCAACTCGCTCTCCTTCAGCCACGAGCGCGTCTTGCAACTGCCGCGCCGCGCGCTGCGGATCGGCAGCCTCGGTCAGCGCCCGCACGACCGCGATCCGAGCGGCACCGGCCTGCTGGACCTGTCGAACGTTGTCCGCCGCGATGCCCCCGATTGCGAAGAACGGCAGTCGGGCGTGCAGCGCCGCGTAGCGCACCAGCTCAAACCCGGCAGCCGGCCGTCCCGGCTTGGTCGGAGTTTCGTGGACGGGTCCCACGCCGATGTAGTCCGGAGCGTCAGCGTTGGCGCGCTCGATCTGTTCCGGCGTGTGAGTCGAGAGTCCGACCAGTCGCTGCGGACCGACCATCGCGCGCGCCTGGGCCACCGGCATGTCGTCCTGGCCGACGTGGACGCCGTCGGCCGCGCATTGTGCGACCAGGTCCGGACGGTCGTTGAGGATGAAGAGGACGCCGCGAGCGGCACAGACGCGCGCGAAGCGGCGCCCGGCGGCAACGATGCGCTCGTCCTCGGCGTGCTTCATCCGCAGCTGGACGATGTCGACGCCGCCACGCAGGGCCGCCTCGACGAACTGGTCCGGCCGGGCGTCACAAACGAGATAGAGCCGGGCGGCCGCCAGCCGTTCGATCGCGGTACGACGCCTGTCCACGCGGCAAGTCTGGCACGCAGGTGTCGCTAGCATCGAATGAACCCGTGCCCAAACAGTCATTCCAGGTGATCGTCATCGGGGGCGGCGTAATCGGACTCGCGGTGGCGTGGCGGCTCGCCCAAAGGGGCGCCGACGTAGCGCTTCTTGAGCGCGATGAGCCCGGCCGCGGGACCTCACACGTCGCCGCTGGCATGATCGCGCCGATCAGCGAGGCAACCGCGCGCGAGGAGCCACTCTTGCGCCTGGGGCTCGCCAGCGCGCGCGCCTATCCGGAGTTCGTCGAGCAGCTGCGCGAGGCGACCGGTCAGGACCCCGGCTATCTGCGCTGCGGCACGTTGATCGCGGCTCGCGATCGAGACGAGGCAGAGGCGCTCGAGCTCGAGCTCGAGCTCCGACAAAGCTTGGGTCTCAGCGTGCGGAGACTCGGCCCCTCTGAGGCCCGCCGGCTCGAGCCGGCGCTTGCCCCCACCCTGCGTACGGCGCTGGCGGTGCAAGACGATCACGCCGTCGATCCGCGCAAGCTCACGCTCGTGCTGGTGACTGCGTGTCGCCGAGCGGGCGTCGAGTTGCGCACCGGCGCTCAGGTGGCGGGACTGGAGCCTCCGGCCGTAAAGCTGGCCGACGGCCAGCAGCTCAGCGCCGACAGCATTGTGGTAGCCGCCGGGGTGTGGTCCACACAGATCCCCGGCCTTGCGCCCGAGGCGCAGATCCCGTTGCGGCCGGTAAAGGGGCAGCTTCTGCGCATGCGCGACCCCGCCGGACCGGGGTTGTTCAGCCGCGCGCTGCGCTTCCCCGGGGCATATCTCGTTCCACGCGGCGACGGGCGCTACGTACTCGGTGCCAGTGTCGAAGAACGCGGCTTCGACATGACCGTGACCGCGGGTCCGGTATTCGAGCTGCTCCGCGACGCCTCAGAGCTCGTGCCGGGTATCTCAGAGCTCGTGATCGATGAACTCCAGGCCGGGCTGCGGCCAGGGACGCCTGACAACGCGCCCGTGATCGGTCCCGCGGCGGTCCCCGGGCTGTTCTGGGCCACCGGCCACTTCCGGCACGGAATCCTGCTCGCGCCGATCACCGCCGAGCTTGTCGCCGCCGCGGTCCTCGATGGAGCGATGCCGGCGCTCGGAGAGCGGTTTTGGCCCGGTCGCTTCGAACGCACAGGGCCGGCAGTGGGGAGCGCTACGCGGTGATCGCGTACGTCAACGGAGAGCGCCGCGACCTTCCGCCCGACGCGACCGTCTCGAGCGTGCTCGAGTTGCTCGCGCTTGCCCAGGACTCGCAGGCCGTCGCGTCCCGCGGCGTCGCGGTGGCGCTCGACAACGAGGTGGTCCCGCGCAGCCGCTGGTCGGCGACGCCTGTCGTCGAGGGCGCCCGGGTTGAGGTGCTGGCCGCAATTCAGGGAGGATCGACGCCGTGAGCGGTATCCCCCATGCGCGCGTCAATGGCGCGAGCGCGGACCCGTTGGTGATCGGCGGGCGCTCTTTCAGCTCGCGTTTGATTCTTGGCACGGGCGGCTTCACCAGCCACGACGCGCTGCGCGAAGCGCTCGCCACGTCCGCAACAGAGCTGGTCACCGTCGCGCTGCGGCGGTTAGACCCCTCCGCGCGTGGCTCGATCCTCGACGTGCTCGAGGCCGCGGCGGTCGAGATCCTGCCCAACACGGCCGGCTGCTACACGGCCCGCGACGCGGTGCTGACGGCGAAGCTGGCGCGGGAGGCTTTCGGCACGGACTGGGTCAAGCTCGAGGTGATCGGCGACGACCGCACCCTGTTGCCCGACACCGGCGAGCTACTGGCAGCCGCCGAGGAACTCGTCCACGAGGGCTTCGTGGTACTCCCCTACACGACCGACGATCCCGTCACCGCGCGTAGGCTGGAAGACCTTGGCTGTGCTGCGGTGATGCCGCTGGGGTCGCCGATTGGCAGCGGCATGGGGATCCGCAACCCGTACAACCTCTCGATCATGCTCGAGCGCGCCGGCGTGCCGGTGATCCTGGACGCCGGCGTCGGGACCGCCTCCGACGCTGCCCTCGCCATGGAGCTCGGCTGCGATGCGGTGCTGTGCGCGAGCGCGATCTCGCGCGCGCAGGACCCCGTGGCCATGGCCCGCGCGATACGGCTCGCGGTCGAGGCGGGCAGGCTCGCGCGGCGTGCCGGCAGGATTCCACGCCGGCGCTACGCCCTGGCCTCGACGCCGGAGGAAGGTACCCCCGCGTTCTCGCCCGCGCCCGGCGGCGAATGAGTGCGTCACGGCGAATCGTCGACGAGCTGCTCGACGGGTGGGAGGCGGCGTGGTCTGGCAAGGACCCAGAAGCATTCGCGCCGTTGTGCTCAACCGACCTGCATTACGAGGACCCCCTTACCGCCGAGCCACTCGAGAGCGTTGAGGACCTCGGCCAACACGCCGAAGCACTGTGGGCCGGCTTTCCCGATGCCCGGCTGCAACGCACGGGCGAACGGCTCGCGGACGGCCGGTTCGTGGCGGCGCCGTGCAAGCTGCTCGGCACCCACCGCGAGGCCGTGGGCGGGCTGCCCGCGACCAATCGCTTCGTGATCGTGCACTGCGTCTTTTACTGCGAGCTCCAGCAACGGCGGCTGCTGCGGGTGCGCGGGTTCTTTGACCTCTACGACGTGGCCGTTCAGCTGGGGGTTCTCCCTGGGCGCGGATCCCTGGGGGAGAAGGCGCTGCTCATGCTGCGCGGTTTCGGGCTCAGAGCGGGCCGGACCTAGACACGCAGCGTCACCGCCACCGGCGCATGGTCCGAGAGCGTGCCGCGCTCGATCACCTCCGGGCGGCCCTCGACCTCCACGCCCGAGACGAACACGTAGTCGACATCGTGCGCGGCTGCTCGCCGCATGCCTGCCAGCTTTAGCCCGCGCACGTTGAAATCGCCGCCGAGCACGCACGCCGCGCCGCCGGCCCACTTGACCACCGCGAGGCGTGCCGACTCGGCCTCGCGTCGAGCCTTGGCGTCGTCGTGGACGGTCGCGTGCAGGTTCGCCGCCCACAGCACGCGGTCCCCGGCGAGTAGCCGCACCGCTTGAAGCTGCCGCCGTTCGGGCCACAACGCGAGCCGCAGCGTCCGCTGCTCGGCGAGCTCGATGCCGACGCCGCCGCCGCGTGCGAGGATCGCGTTCGCTCCTCCTCCGCCGGACTTGATGAGCTCCGGCCAGCGTACGGCGATCGCACGCCGCAAAGGCAACAGCGCGTTGCGAGAGGTGAGTACGAGGCGGTGTTCAACGCCGGCCCCCAAGCGGTCGGCGATGGCCCGCGGCCACCACGGCGGCACCTCTTGAAGCAGCGCGAGCTCCCAGGCCCAGCCGGCCAATGCGTCGGCGAAATCGCCCACCAGATCGCGGTTTACGCCAGGCACCGCACGGCCGTGCTTCAGATTCCAGGTGAGCACGCGCAGCCGCATTAGGTGGCGAGGAACGTACACTGCCGCGCTTGCCGAGCCATTTCATCACCGGCGCCGAGCTCAGCAGAGCGCAGCTCGAGGGACTGATCGCGCGCGCACTGGAGCTCAAGGCGGCGCCGCTTTGCTCCGACGCGCTCGCCAGACGTGCCGTGGCGCTCCTCTTCCAGCGGCCCTCGACGCGTACGCGCGTGTCATTCGAGGCCGGGATCGCCGAGCTCGGCGGCCACCCCATGGTGCTGCGCACGGACGAGCTTCAGCTGAGTAGAGGAGAGTCGCTGCGTGACACCGCCTACGTGCTTTCGCGCCACGCGGCGGCGATCTGCGTGCGTACGGGCGCCGACGAGTTCGTGACAGAGCTTGCCGAGCACGCGGGCGTGCCAGTTGTCAACATGCTCACCGCCCGGCACCATCCGTGCCAGGCACTTGCGGACCTCCTGACCCTGCAAGAGGAGTTTGGACGGCTCCAGGGCCTGACCGTGGCCTATGTCGGCGACGGCAACAACGTCGCGCGCTCGCTGGCGATACTTGGCGAGCTTGCGGGGGTGGCCGTGCGTATCGCCTCCCCGGCAGCCTTTACGCTGCAGGACGCTCCACCAAGCGCCGGGCTGACCGAGGACCCGCGCGCCGTGGTGCGCGGGGCCGACGCGGTGTACACCGACGTATGGGTGAGCATGAACGACGACCCGACCGAGGCCGCTGGGCGCCGCCGCGTGCTGGAGCCCTACCGGCTCGACGACGCGCTTTTGGACCTGGCCGCGCCCCACGCCATTGCGCTTCACTGCCTGCCTGCGCACCCGGGCGAGGAAATCAGCGAGCAGGTTCTCTACGGCTCCCGCCAGCGGATCTGGAAGCAAGCGGAAAATCGCCGTCACGCCCAGAAGGCATTGCTCGAGCACCTGGTGGAGTAGCCTCGGCTAGCGAGTAGAGCTGAAGGAGGAAGTGCAATGCCCCAGTCTCGCCAGCCTTCTTCGTCGAGCAGTTCTCGCTCGCGAAGGTCACCGTCACGGAGGTCGCAAAACAAACAGAAGCAGCCCCCGGGAACCGCCGACGGCGTCGGCGGCGTGATCGAGCAGCTGGTCAACAGGATTCTCAAGCCGTTGGACATCGTCATGATCAGCCGGCAGCGGATCCAGGAGACGCTCGACGACGCGGCCGAGCGCGGGCGCATGACGCGCACCGACGCCAACGAGCTGGTCGGGGAGTTATTCCGGCGCGGCCGCCAGCAGACCGATGAGTTGCTGACCGAGTTCGAGCGCCTGCTGAGTCGAGGCCGAGACCAGCTTGGCTCGGCACGTAAGCGTGCGCGGCGCTCGGAGCCCGTCGATCAGATCGTTCGTGTCGCCGATCGTGCACGGCGCGCGGTTGGCGCCGCGCCTTCGCCGCCGGTCTCCGGCTACGACGAGCTGACTGCCAGCCAGGTGACCAAGCGCCTCACAGACCTTTCGCGCCAGCAGCTGCGCAAGATCCGCGAGTACGAGTCTCGCCACGCCAACCGCAAGTCCGTGCTGGACGCGATCGACCGGCAACTGCAGTAATTGCAGACCACCACCACAAGACCGGCCCAAGGCTCTGAGCTCGAGCTCACGGTCGACTCCCTCGCGTACGGCGGCGCCGGCGTGGCCCGGGCGGGCGCCTACGTCGTGTTCGTCGCCGGCGCGGTTCCGGGCGACAAAGTCCGCGCGGTGGTTCAAAAGGCGAAGCGGACCTACGCTAACGCCAGGGCGGTCCAGCTGCTCGAGCCGGGTCCCGACCGCGTACCGGCGCTGGCCGACCACCCGGGTGCACCGTGGCAGATCCTCGCCTATGAGCGCCAGCTGCAGACCAAGGCGGCCCAGGTGGATGAAGCGCTACGCCGGATCGGCGGCCTTGACAGCTTCCTGCTCGAGCCGATCGTGGCCGCAACCCAACAGTGGCGCTACCGCAACAAGCTCGAGTACTCGTTCGGGACGTCACCGGACGGCTCGCTCGTGTGCGGGTTTCATGCGCCAGGCCGCTGGGACGAGATCGTCGAGGTGCGCGACTGCCTGCTCGCCTCCGAGGCTGGGAACGGTGTCCGGGAGCGCATCGTCGAGTGGTGTCGTGAGCAGGGGCTTGCCGCTTACAACCGCCGCACCGGCGAGGGACTCTTGCGCAACCTGGTCGTGCGTGAGGGACGCCGCACCAACCAGCTCCAAGCGCGGCTGGTGACCGGCCCCGGGGAGCTCGATACCGCCGGTCTGGCGCGCGCCGCCGGAGATGCGGCCGGGACTCTGTGGACGCGCACCGCGTCTCTGGCCGAGACCACCCAGGACGGCGAGACCGAGCTGATCTCGGGAAGCGCCAAACTCGAAGAGGAGCTCGGTGGCATGCGCTTCATGATTTCGCCGGAAGCGTTTTTTCAGACCAACACCGAGATGGCTGAGCGGCTGTACGAGACCGCGCTCTCCTACGCGGACCTGCGCAGCTTCGAGCGCGTCTACGACCTCTACAGCGGCATCGGCACGATCGGCCTCCTCGCTGCGCCCCGGGCCGCCGAGGTGTGGGGACTCGAGGTCGTCGAGCAGGCGGTCAAGGACGCCCGCGTCAACGCCCGCGCCAACGAGGTCGACAACGTCCGCTTCACCGCTGGCGACGTCAGGTTGACGCTGAGCGAGCTCGTGCAACGCGCCGGGCGCCCCGACGTGCTGGTGGTCGACCCGCCGCGCGCCGGCCTCTCACAAAAGGTCGTGCGGAGGGTGATCGAGGCCGCTCCCCGACGGATCGTGTACGTCTCCTGCAACCCGACCACGCTGGCGCCCAACGCGGCCCAGCTTGGCGAAGCGGGTTACAAGCTCACTCGCGTCACGCCGATCGACATGTTTCCGCAGACACCCCACATCGAGTGCGTGGCGCTGCTCGAGAGGGCTCGGTAGGCGCCCCCGCGCACAGAGAGGGCGCCCACCTCTAACTCACTTCTGTGGGCAGGGGTTGCCGTTCAGGTTCTTCAAGAAGTCGTTGTACCGGTACACGACGGGCCCACCGGGGGTCGTGTAGTCCTGCTTGTACAACGCGCCGTACTGGTTGACCTTGCCGAAGTCCGTGATCGAGCCCGGGATCACGTTGCCCATCTGCCACACACAACCCAGGGAGGTGTGCGTGATCGAGTAGAAGGGATAGAACGCGGCCGGAGCGCCGTCGTCTGAGACCGGGATGTGCGTGCAGCCCGTGCCGGTGGTCCGGTTGCAGTTCTGGTTGCCCGACTGCGACTCGATATCAGGCAGGTCGACGGAGATCGCGGCCTGGTTGTACTGCGAGTTGAACTTCTTGCCGGTCAGCGGGCTCGTGAACTGCAACGGCGTCGGGTGCAGCTTGGTGTTGCCGTCGGGCCACACCGGCTGGTAGGAGAAGCCATCGAACCCGGTGTTTGTGTACGAGCAGCCGTTGACCTTGTAGCGCAGCGCCTCCGAGGCCGGGAAACAGAACAGGTCATCGTTATCGCTTAACTCGATGCCGGTCGTCTCTCCCTCGTGATTTGCGGCGGGACAGGACGTGGGCGTGCCGTCCTTCTTCAGGCCGAACTTCGTGGCCGGGATCGCGAGCGGACCATTGCAGGTCTGGAAGTGGCCGATCTCGGTGTCCATGGCGACGTTGTACGCGCCCGCGGCCCAGGTCACACGCGTCTTCGGGCTCGAGGTGCTGTACATCGGGTGGAAGGCGTAGGGCTTCTCCTGACACGAGGTGCCCTTCGGGTTGAAGACGACCTGCCCGAAACCGTTGGCCTTGCTGGCCGTCATCGACCCCGACTGATGCGTCGAGAGATCGTGGAGCGCCACCACCAAGCCGTTCTTGGTGTCGAACATCTTCACGTTCACGTGATCGCCCGGAGTTCATGAACAGATCCTTGTTCTTGTTGGGCGTGTATGTCCCCGACGTGGTCGCATCGACCGGGTTGGCTGGACCCGTCGCCTTCCCGTTCTTGGTGATGAAGGCGAAGTTGATGGTCTCCTCGCCGACAGTGTTGAGGCAGTTCGCGTTGTTCAGCTGGTTGGTGACCGGGTTGAGCCCCAGGCTGTCGATGTTGAGCGCCGCGCACCACTGCGTCGGGCTGCAGGTGCTGGCGCCCACGGCCACCTGCCACGTGGGCCACGGGATCCAGCCCGGCGGATAGAACTGCATCTCCAAGTACGCCTCGCCGACGTGGCGGGGTGAGTACGCCGGGTCAAGAATGTTCTTGTCCGTGTCTGGGGGGCAGGTCTTCACCTGTTCGGGGTAGGACTGCGAGTCGCAGATCGCCATCCCGAACCAGTCCGCTCCGCTCAGCTCAAACTGGTACGACTTGCCCTTCTTGGTGGGGTTGTTGGCCGAGGGGTCCTTTGGCAGCGTGAGGTTGTAGCTCATGCGGTTTCCCGACCCGGGGGTATTCGAGTCAAACAGCACCGACGGCTCGTCGTGGCCGACGTAGTGGCCGAAGACGCGCTGTGAAATCTCGGGCGAAACCTCGGTACACATGCCGGCGGCCCACTGGCAGTTGATGCCGTGGTGCTTGGCCCCGTAGTGATGAGTCGCAGTCGCCGCATTCGGCGAAACGTTGACCGCGCCGGCGACGGTGGCGCCAATGACCGCGGCGAGCACGGCTACTCCGACGAGCGAAAACCTCAAGAACCGCACAGTGGGCACCTCCTAGGTGGTTTCCCGTCGCCCCCACCGAGCGTGTTTGCTCACGGGCAGCGGCAACCTATATCTCGGCATATTTACTTTGCATTAACCCACCTGTCCGGACACGTACAATCGCCCCCGCATGCGTGCCGCGACGATCCGGGATGGGCAGATCGCGATCGAGCACCACCCCGATCCCGAGCCGGGGAAGGGCGAGGTGCTGGTACGCGTCCGCGCGGCGGGGATCAACGGCGCCGACATGCACCAGCTACGAGGGCGATATCCGGCGCCTCCCGGCTCGCCCCAGGATATTCCCGGCCTCGAGCTCGCCGGCGAGGTCACGGCGGTTGGGCCGGTCGCCCAGCGTTTCGGCGTGGGTGATCGCGTTATGGGGATCGTCGGCGGAGGCGGCCAGGCCGAGCTCGCCGCCGTGCACGAGCGCCAGCTCATGCCGGTGCCGGACGTGCTCGAGTGGACGCAGGCCGGTGGCGTCCCCGAGGTGTTCACGACCGCGCACGACGCGCTGTTCACGCAGGCCGGTCTCGAGAGCGGGGAGCGGCTGCTCATCCACGGCGGAGCCGGCGGGGTGGGAACGGCGGCGATTCAGCTCGCCCGCACGGCCGGTGCGCGGGTCACGGCGACGGTCCGCAATCCCGACCTGCACGCTGAAGTGGAGCAACTCGGCGCGAGCGTGATCGAGCCCGAGGGATTCGCGGAGCGCGGCCCCTTCGACGCGATCCTCGAACTCGTTGGAGCCCCCAACTTCCCCGAGAACTTCACGGCGCTCGCCACCGGCGGACGAATCATGGTGATCGGCATCGGCGGGGGAGCAGCGACCGAGATCAACCTCGGCATCCTGCTCGCGCAACGGGCGCGCGTGCTGGGCTCGACCCTGCGTGCCCGGCCGCTGGAACAGAAGGCCATGACCGCGCGCGCCATGGAGCGCTCGGTACTGCCGCTATTTGAATCGGGCGCGTTGCGCGTCCCGGTGGCGGCTACGTATCCGCTCGAGCGCGCCGCCGAGGCCTACGAGCGCTTTCGCTCCGGGGGCAAACTCGGCAAAATCGTGCTGAAGCTGGGCGCCTAGCTTTCGCCGAACTCGTCCTCGTCCTCGGCCACGGGCACCATCTCCTCGGCGTGAACCGTGCACAGCGCCGGGCCGCCCGACTCGAGCACGGCCTCGATCTCCGCCGCGGTCAACTTTGTGCCGCACACCTCGCAGCGATCGCCCGGTTTCTCGATCGACTTCTCCTCGAGGTCCATTCGTGGAAGTCTAAATCGTGGAGGCCGGCGCCCGAGTGCGCCGGACAATCAATAGGGAGGCAGATCAGACCACCACTGGCCGAGCACGCGGAAGGCCGCCCAGAACTCGCGCTTGGCGGGCTCCTCGTCGAGCGCCTCGTCGATGTTGGGCACGTACAGAGCCTCAATCGAGGGGGTGAAGGTCTGAATCTCTCCCGGGACCGGGTCGAGCTTGCGCGCCAGCGGCACGTCTAGGTCATTGAGCGTCGCGAGCGCGTCGGCGCCCATCACCACCACAATCTTGGGCTGCACGATCGCTAACTCGGGCAGTAGCCGGGCCACGCACGCGTCTTCTGCCAGCGCCGGGTCTGGCACCGGGCACTTGATGCACAGCGTGCCGTAAACCGCCAGGGGATCGATTCCGAGTCGCTTGAGCGACTTCATCAGCGCGTTGCCCGTGCGGCCGTAGAAGGCCACTCCTTCCTCGACCTCCGCGGGCCGCGCGGCGTGCTTGAGCAAAAAGATGTCCGCCTGAGGGTGACCCGAGCCCAGCACCGGCATCAGCTGCCCGCGAGGGCAGTGCGGACACGTCTGCAGGTCCCGCGCGAATGCGTTGAGTTCGCGAATCGCGCGCTCGAGGTATTTCTCGCGGATCTCGTCATCGGTCGCGGGCATCCCCCTCGGATTGGACGGCTCGCTTGCTTTTCCTTGCGGGCGCATGGGGAGTTGCGGTCAGGGTTGGCCGTTTGCGCCCCGCCGCGCGGCTCTGCGGACGCGGCGATCGCGCGCCGCGCGCCGGGCTGCGGCCGGCATCGCTTTGGTCTGGAGGAACTTGAGCGCCTGGACGTATAGAAGGTTGGCGGGGTTGCGGATGATGTCCGCTTCACGCAGTGACTCGAGGAACTCCTCGGGCCCGTCGAAGTCACGCATGCGGATCCGCACTGACCCGAGCCCCTGGGGCACGTGCGCGTCTGACCCGGCGCCAGCCGGGATCCGGTACTTGGCCGCAAAGCGAGCCGCCTCCTCGTTGAACTCGTTGATCGCGACCCGGGGGTTGAAGACCTCAATCGCGTCCACGCGATCGAGCACCGGGAGCAGATGCTCATAGTCGGGCACCGAGTGCAGGCGGTCGAACGGGTGGGGCACGTACACGAGCCCGCCCTGACTCTTGATCTCGGCGATCGTCTCGAGCAGCGTGCGGCCGCGTTGGATGCGCTTGGAGATGAATAGCCCGATCACCTCGCCCTGATCGGCGGTCTTGATTTCCTCACCCACGATCACCTTGATCCCCTTGGCCTTAGCGCTCGCCTCGAGCGCTCCCGAGATCTCGTTGTGGTCGGTGACCGCGATCGCGCCCAGCCCGCGGCTCTTGGCTTCTTCGAGCAGCACCTCGACCGGCGTCGCACAGTCGTGCGAGTGGTCGGTATGCATGTGCAGGTCGACGTCGATCAGCGGCCTCGAGCGCAATCGGGTGCGCAGCTGCGTCGCGCCGCGACCGTCGTGGCGACGGGCGAGCAGGTCGCGGTAGATCTGCCCGAGCTCGTCCGCCACGCGCGTCCACGAGAGCCTGTGGCGCAGTTCATTCGCCCCCTCTCTGAGCGACTCGCGCAGCTCGGGACCGGCGACCAGCCGCGCGAGCTGGGCGCCAAGCGTTTCGACGTCGCCGGGCTCGAACTCGAGTCCGTACGAGCCTTCGCCGAGCAGCTCCTCATAGGCGGGCAGGCGTGACGCCACCGGCACCGCCCCGGCCCCGATCGCACGTAGCAACAGCCCCGGGGTCACGCCGACGCCCTCCGAAGCGAGCACGAAAATGTCGGCGGCCGCGAGCGCCTGATCCTCGGTTATCTCGCTGGAATCGATGAAGCGCACCCGCTCGCGCAGGGTGTGACTCAGCGTCGCGGGCGCGGCGAGCGGACGCGGAGAAAGCACCGTGGCGCGCCAGCCGCCGATGCGCGCAAGCGCGCGCAGCGCGCGCAGGAACGTGCGCATCGCTGCACGCTCTTCGGTCGCGATTAGCAGCAACTCGACCGCATCGCTCGGATCGTGCGCACGGCTGCCGGCGGTAGCCCCAGGCATGACGACGCGGTAATCGGCGGGGAAAAACTGGTGCATGAGTTCCGCCGTGGATCGATAGCTCGCGACCCGCACGTCGAGTCGTGAGAACACCAGGCGCGTGAGCGGCCGCGTCAGCTGCGTGGACAGGACGCGCTCGGTGGGGGCGTGAAAACCGCCGACGTTGAGCGCGCGTGAATGGCGCAGCGCGGTGCTCGCGGCGCTCGGCTGGAAGGGCTCGTGCACATGGACGACGTCGAGCGCGACTGAGCCCAGCAGCTGCTCGACCGTGCGTGCCACGTCGACCGGCAATGAGGCGGCGCGGCGGCGGGCGAACGAGAACGGCAGCACTTCGCCAACGCCGAGCACGAGTGGTGTGCCGTCCGCTTGTTCGAGCAGTGCGGTCGCATCGGCACGGATCGCACGGCGGCTGGTGCGGATCAACTCGCCTGACTGCGACGGCGCCAGCACCAGCACGCGCTCGCCCCGCGCGGCGAGCTCCTCGGAGACGCGCGCGACGTACTCATTTACCTCGTTGTGGACCTCCCACGCGAACGGCGTCACGTGCGCGATCGCGAGGCCGGCTTGAGGCACGCCGCCGAGTGTAGGGGGCTGCTGCTACTTGGCCTTGGCCGCGCGCTTGCCCTTGCGGGCCGCCTTGGTGCGCGCGTAGCGCGTAATGAACGCCTCGGTCATCTCGCGGGCCTCCGCGTCGGGACGCTGGTTCATGGGCGACTTCATCAGGTACGAGCTCGGGCCGTCGAGCTGGCCGGCGACGCCGTGGTTGAGCGCCAGCTTGCTCAGGCGCACCGCGTCGATCACGATTCCCGCCGAGTTGGGCGAGTCCCACACCTCGAGCTTGAGCTCCATGTTCAGGGGCACGTCGCCAAATGCCTGGCCCTCGAGTCGGATATGGGCCCACTTGCGGTCGGTCAGCCAGGGCACGTAGTCGGAGGGGCCGATGTAGACGTCCTCCGCGGGCAGCTCGTGGCCCATGATCGAGGTCACCGCATTGGTCTTGGAGATCTTCTTGGACTCCAGACGCTCGCGCTCGAGCATGTTGTAGAAGTCCATGTTGCCGCCCACGTTGAGCTGTGAAGTGCGCAGCATCTTCACGCCGCGGTCGTGCATCAGCCGCGCGAGCGCGCGGTGAACGATCGTGGCGCCCACCTGAGACTTGATGTCGTCGCCGATGATGGGTAGGCCCGCCTTGCGGAAGCGGCCCTCCCAGTACCCCTCCCGGGCGATGAACACGGGAATGCAGTTGACAAACGCACAGCCAGCTTCAAGCACCTGCTCGACGTACCACTTGGTGGCCTGCTCGGAGCCGACCGGGAGGTAGGAGACGACCACGTCGGTGTGGGTCTCTTTGAGGATCTCGGCGATGTCGGCAGTCGGGCCGGGAGCCTTCTGAATCTTCTCCTTGAGGTACTTGCCGAGTCCGTCGTGGGTCATCCCGCGGTCCACGTTGACGCCGAGCGCCTGAATGTCATCGGTGAACTTGAGCGTGTTGTTTTGGCCGGCGAAGATCGCCTCTGACAAGTCCTTGCCCACCTTGTCGGCGTCGATGTCGAACGCCGCCGAGAACTCGATGTCGCTCACGCGATAGCCGCCCAGGTCGACGTGCATCAGTCCGGGCACCTGTTCTGCCGGGTCGGCGTTGCGGTAGTACCGGACGCCCTGCACGAACGAGCTCGCGCAGTTGCCGACGCCGATGATGGCCACGCGGACTTTGTCGTCTTGATAACTGGCTGCGCCGTTGGTTGAGGCCCGAATCGTGCTCACGTCAGGCAACTACTCTCCATCAAGAGCGTTGGTTACACGCTCTCGGCGGCGAGGCGGTGCAGTTCGCGCCGCACGTGCCAGATGCGCTGGAGCACCGTGAACACGCTCAGGCCCGCGAGCACGTAGACCGCCGGCGCGAGCAACTCGAAGTGGCCGAGCGAGGCCCCCTTGGCGAACACCAATCCCGCGGCGAGGATCACCACCCGCACGGGACGGGTTGCCAGCCCCACCTTGCAGGCGACGCCAAGCGCCTCGGCGCGAGCGCGGGTGTAGGAGACCATCAGCGATGCGAGCACAGCCGCGACGACGGCGGCCACGGCTGCCTCGTTGTGGCGTGTCGCGAAGTAGGCGGCGATCGCGAGCAGCACCACGCCCTCCTCGATGCGGTCAAGTGTCGAGTCGAGAAACGCGCCAAAGGGGGTCCCCTTGCCGGACATGCGCGAGTAGCGACCGTCGAGCGTATCCATGACCGACCCGACCACGAACGCCACGCCGGCGAGGAAGAAGTAGCGCTCAAATACAAGCGCGGCGGCCGCCAGGTTTAGTGCGAACCCGGTCAGCGAGATCGCGTTCGGCGTCAGCCGCGACTCGATCAGGCGCTCGCGCATCAGCTCCTGCGGGGTGGGTCCGGTCCGTTCGCGGCGCGGACGAGCAGGGCGCAGCGCGCGCTCGCTTCCCTCGGCCCGTCGCGGCCGGAGTCGTGCTTGCGCCATGGCTAGGCGGGCGCCTCGTCCAGGGTCAGCTTGGCGAGGCCGATACGAGGCAGCACGCGGTGCGCGAGCAAGGCCGAGACGCCGGCCGTGAGCCCCCCGAGGAACACGTCCATCAGGTAGTGGTTGCCGGTGACGATGACCACGAACGTGATCAGTAGCGGGTAAAGCGCCCAGATCACCTTGACCCAGCGCCGCGCGGCCAGACGTACCATCGACCACCCCGCGAGGATCGCGAAACACACGTGCATCGAAGGCACGGCGGCGTACAGGTTCAAAACCGCGCTAGAAGGACCGTGCTCGACAGTGATACCGGTGAACTGCTTGATCGCGTCGGTGAAGCCCCACTCGGGCATCAGCCGCGGGGGCGCCGTCGGGTAGAGCCAATATCCGAGCAGCGCGATCACCATCGCGATTAGGAAGGTGTTACGGAGGAAGTAGAACGAGCCGTTGCGGCGCAGATAGATGTAGGCAACGACCGCGCCGGTGACGATCAGATGCGCGTTGAGATAGAGGAAGTCCGCGATCGCCATCAGCCAGTGCTTGCCGAGCGCCCAGTTCTGGATCGCCGGCTCCACGAACACGTGCAGCACGCGCTCGAGGTGGATGATCTGTACGGCATCGCCGAAGGGCCGGTAGCCCGGGTCATAGGCGCCGCCGTGGACAGCCACGCGCACCAGCCCATAGAGCATGTAGAAGCCCACCAGAATCAGGATCTGGCGAAGGAGGTCGGGCCAGCCGCGCGGCAGGACGCGAGCCTCGAACCACGTCAGAGCTCGCCGCATGGGTCTCTCATCGTACCCAGCCGAGGTGTCCTCAGCTTGCGCGCGGCTTCACGTGCAACGCGGCGAACTCGCCCCGATGCGCGTGAGCGAGAAGACCGTCTGCAGCTTGATCGGCCCTGCTCGCCGCACCGTGAGTCTGGTGAAGCCGCCGACCGGTTCGATGCAGCCCGACCCTTGCACGAGCTTCCAGTAAGGCGTGAAGCGGACATGCAAAAAGACCATGCCCGGGCTGCGCGCTCTCAGCGTCAGCCAATCGGGGCCCACCGCGGTCAGCGTCGCCGCGCCCTGGGCGATGGGCGTCGGATTGGCCACGGCATAAACCCGCCAGCTGGGCGTGCGCAGGACCTCGTGCAGGTAGCTCAAGCCGCGATCGATCAGGTCTCTTTCTGCCCGCCCGGCATAGTCGGTGGGCGCGCCGGCGACCGCCACGTAGCGGACCGCGTTGACGTGCAGCCAGCGCTCATAGCGGGCTGCCGTCAGTCGTCCGTCGTAGAACAGGGGGTTGTCCTTGATGTCGAGCTGGCGCTCCCAGCCGCGCGCGATCGGAAAGTGCGAGGCAACTGCGTAGGCCTCCCAGTGAAAGCTCGTGAAGGGAACCTCGATCCGGAACGGCTGGCCGGGCGCGCGCTCTAGGAAGCGCAGCAGGGGGCGGTAGTAGCCCGCCTGATGCGTCGGGTCAGAGCTGGCTGTATAGAGGTCGCGCACGGGGTCATGCCAGCCGACATAGAGCAATGGCAGGGCCGCGACCGCCAGCAGGACCGCCTTTTTGCGCCACAGGATGAGCGCCGCCAGCGGCGCGGCAAGCCACGTTCCAAGTCGCGCGGCGTTGCTGCCCACGGCGCTCGGGATCAGATAGCTCATGGTGGTCGCCACCGCGTACACGACGACGCCCGCCTGCAGCGTGCGCCGCTGCCTGGGGATCACGAGCAGCGCGCCGATTGCCAGCACGGGGATGGGCCAGAACGCGCTGAACACAAAGGGCTCGACGCCGCCTTCGGGGAAGGCCACGGTCAGGAAGCCAACGGGTGCCAGCGCCGCGATGGCGACGGCGAGCGGTTTCACGGCGGCCGTTATGCGCCGCTCGACCCCGACGCCCCCGACCGCATAGCCCGCGGCCACGATCGCGACGAACAGCGCCGCGACGGGGCTCGAGAGGGCCGTCAGGAGCGCGAGCAGACACGCGAGCATGTTCCTGCGGCGGTCGAGCGCGTAGATGGCTGCGATCCCCGGCAGCGCGCCGAAGGCGAACGCCAGCCGGCCTGTAAAGAGGTTGGTCGCGGTGGCGGCGGCAAAGACCGTGGAGCCCAGCCACGACTGGTGACCGAAGTGGCGGCGGGCCAGCGGCTCGAACAGGGCCGCTGTGCCGACCGCCGCCAGCCCCGCGGCAAGCTGGGGCGAGAGCACGGCCGAGACCGCAGGGAACAGCAGGCTGTAGCCGACGATGTGATGGCCGTCGTACCAGTAGTTGTTCCAGATGCCGAACGGGTTTTGCGCGAACAGGTGCGCGCGGAACATGTGCGCCGCGAGGTCGAGGCTGGGCGGCGAGGTGATGACGTAGACGGCGGCGAGCGCGGCCGACAGCGCGATGGGGAGGAGGCGGAGGGAATCGGGGCCGGGGGTCGCATGAGGCTCAGCTGCCCGGGCGCCCCCCTCAGCTGCCCTCCCAGGCGTGAAAAAGCCCCAATGCCGACCGAGGCGGGCGGGCTTTGGGTCTTCTGCCCCCTGTGGCGTGGAAGATTCCCCAAGCTCACCAGGGCTGGAGGAACTTTGGGTCTTTTTCACCTCGTTCTGACCCGGCGAAGTGCGTAGCCCGCTCATTCTGCGCTCACGAACTCGACGATCCGCTCGATGACGTCTGGCCGCCCCATCCAGGGCCAGTGCCCCGTGTCGGGAACTCTCCACACCTCAGCTCGATCCAGCCGGTCTCGGTACCGGTCGGCGAAGGACACGGAGAACCAGGGGTCTTGCTCGCCCCAAACCACCAGCGCGGGCATCGCCAGCTGCCCGAGTGAAGCGCCCGCGCGAGCGAGCTCCTCCGCCGATGTCGAGCGGTGGAGGCGCAGAATCGCGCGCTGGGTTCCCTGGTCGAATTGATCCCATATTGCCCTGAGGCGCGCATCGGAAAGGGCATCAGGATCAACGGCCGCGTGTCGCAGCGCTCGCGACAGTATTCGGCGGTTGACGGTGCCCATCGCAAGCTCTCCCACCCCGAGCATGCGCCAAACGCGTCCTGCGCCCTGCCACACGAACCCCTCCAGCAGCGGGAGGGCGTCTATGAGCACCACTCGCCGCACTCGTTTCGGGTGTCGTTGGGCGAAGACGAGCCCCGCGCCCGCGCCCCAGTCGTGCGCGATGAGCGTGATTGTCGAGACGCCAAGGCGCTCGAGCAAAAGCTCCACGAAGTTGGCCAAGCCACCGAGCGAGTAGTCGAGATTCGCCGCTTTGGCGGAGCGCCCAAAACCGACGAGATCTGGGGCGATCCCGCCGGTTCGTTCGAGCAACTCGCCCCAGTCGTCTGAGCTGGTTGGGCAGCCATGTAGGTAGAGCGGCACCGATGCGGTTGCGGTCTCGGCGCGGCGGTAGAAGATGGGTGCGCCGGCGAGATCGATCGTGTGTTCGGCGACCTGCACCCGGCAGCGAGGATAACGTGCTCTCCGTGAGCGAAACGGGCGCGTCATCGCGACAGGCACGCGCTCGGCGGCCCTCGGCTACCTGGCGCAAGCCTCCTCCTCGGCGCGTGCGGGCGATCCGAGACCGGCTGCGGCTGGTCTACGGCATACCACAGGCCAAACCCCATGGCCACCCGATCGCCGAGCTGGTGTTAACCGTGCTGTCGCAGTCGACCAACGACCGAAACCGCGACGTGGCCTATGCCGCAGTGCGCGACCGGTTCGATGACTGGGTGGCGGTCCGCGAGGCGCCGGTCGATGAGATCGAGGAGGCCATCCGGCCCGGCGGCATCTCGAGGATCAAGTCGGCGCGCATCAAGGCGATCCTGAAGGCCCTCACCGAGACCGACGAGGGTGAGCCGACGCTCGACTGGCTGCCCGACGTGCCAGTGGCCGATGCCCAGCGGTATCTGACCTCGCTACCGGGCGTGGGCCGCAAGACCGCGGCCTGCGTGCTGCTGTTCGCGCTCGGGATGCGCGATGTGCCTGTCGACACCCACGTCGCGCGCGTCGGCACGCGGCTGGGGCTGTTTCGCCTCGGGGCGCCCTTCGACGAGCTGCACGACACCATGCTCGCCATCACGCCCCCCGGGGAGGAACTCGAGCTGCACCTCAACATGCTGCGTCACGGCCGCCGCACCTGCTACGCGCGCCGCCCGAACTGCCCTGGCTGTGCGTTGAACCGCATGTGCCCCAAAGTGGGCGTTTTGCAGGCGTAAAGGCGGGGCGGTCAAGGGCGCTTTGGCCGGTACACGCGCAGGCCGCGCCTGCGCAGGGCGGGTGTTTTCGGGCGCACGGGACCGGCAAAGCGCCTTGGCCGGCCGTCACAAATCTGCTACGCTCCCGCTTAGATTTCTTACGCAGAGATACTTACAGGAGCGGACAAGATATGGCAAAAACGATCGGTATTGACCTCGGAACGACCAACAGCTGTATGGCCGTGCTCGAGGGCGGCGAGCCGACCGTGATCGAGAACGCCGAGGGCGCGCGTGTCACGCCTTCGGTGGTCGCATTCACGCAGTCGGGCGAGCGCCTGGTTGGCACTGTGGCCAAGCGCCAAGCGGTCACCAACCCCCAGAACACGGTCTTCTCGATCAAGCGGTTCATGGGCCGTAAGGAGGCCGAGGTCCGCGAAGAGGAGTCGATCGTCCCCTATAAGGTCGTCGCTGGCCCCAACGGCGACGCCCGCGTAGAGGTGGAGGGTAAGCAGTACTCGCCCCCCGAGATCTCGGCGATGATCCTCGGCAAGCTCAAAACTGACGCCGAGGCGTACCTGGGAACGACAGTCGAGAGCGCCGTGATCACGGTGCCTGCGTACTTCAACGATGACCAGCGTCAGGCGACCAAGGACGCGGGCAAGATCGCTGGCCTCGACGTGAAGCGCATCATCAACGAGCCAACAGCGGCCTCGCTTGCCTACGGGCTCGACAAGGAGTCCGACCAGACCATCCTCGTATTCGACCTCGGCGGCGGCACCTTCGACGTGTCCGTGCTCGAGATCGGCGAGGGCGTGTTTGAGGTCAAGGCCACCTCGGGCGACAACCACCTGGGCGGCGACAACTTCGACAAGGCGGTCGTCGACTGGCTGGTGAGCGAGTTCCGCAAGTCTCAGGGCATCGATCTGAGCAAGGACCCGATGGCGCTGCAGCGGCTTTACGAGGCGGCCGAGAAGGCCAAGGTCGAGCTCTCGACCACGCAGGAGACACAGATCAACCTGCCCTTCATCACCGCCGACGCCAGCGGACCCAAGCATCTCGACACGCGCCTGACCCGGGCCAAGCTCAACGAGCTCACGGCCGACTTGCTCGATCGCACCATCGCCCCGGTTCGCCAGGCTCTCGATGACGCCAAGGACAAGGGCGCCGCGCAGATCGACCACGTCGTCCTGGTCGGTGGCATGACCCGCATGCCCGCCGTGCAGGAAAAGGTCAAGGAGCTGACCGGCAAGGAACCTCACCGGGGCGTCAACCCGGACGAGGTCGTCGCCGTCGGCGCCGCGATCCAGGCCGGCGTCCTCGCCGGCGACGTCAAGGACGTGCTGCTGCTCGACGTGACTCCGCTGACCCTGGGCATTGAGACCAAGGGCGGCGTGATGACCAAGCTGATCGAGCGCAACACGACGATCCCGACGCGCAAGTCGGAGGTCTTTTCGACCGCCGAGGACAACCAGCCCTCGGTTGAGATTCATGTTCTGCAGGGCGAGCGCGAGATGGCGACCTACAACAAGTCGCTGGGCAAGTTCCAGCTGACCGGCATCCCGCCTGCGCCGCGCGGCATCCCCCAGATCGAGGTCGGCTTCGACATCGATGCCAACGGCATTCTCAACGTGTCAGCCAAGGACCTCGGCACGGGCAAGGAGCAGAAGATCGAGATCAAGGCTGGCTCGGGTCTCTCCCAAGACGAGATCAAGCGCATGGTCACCGACGCCGAGTCGCACGCGGAAGACGACCGGCGCCAGCGGGAGCTGGCCGAGGCCCGTAACAACGGCGAGAACGCGGCCTACCAGGCCGAGCGCCAGCTCAAGGACCTCGGCGACACGGTCGACTCGACCTCCAAGTCAGAGATCGAGGATGCGATCAAGGCGGTGCGCGAGGTGCTCACCTCCGAAGACGCGGCCGACATCACGGCCAAGACCGAGGCACTGCAGGCGGCCTTCCACAAGGTCTCAGAGGCGATGTACCAGCATGCTCAGGAGCAGGCGAGCGCGGATGCTGGTGCTTCGACCGACGGCGCGGCGTCAGGTAACGGCGCCGGTGCCGAAGAGGAGGACGTAGTCGACGCCGAGGTAGTGGACGAGGGCAAGTAAGCGATGGCACCAGCCGACCGCAACCCGGCCTCGGGGCAGCCAACTAGCTCCGAGCCGGACACGGCCGCCGAGGACGCTCGAGCGTCTTCGGCGTCCGATCCGGTTTCGGAACAGACGCCCTCCGGCAACGACGGCGCCAACGCGCACGTTGCCGTAGAAGAAGAGCACTCGGCGTCCAAGAAGGATGACGAGGCTCGGCTCGAGCGCGATATCGAGCAGCTGGCTGCCAAGGCAGAAAAGGCGGACGAGTACCTGCACCTCGCGCAGCGGACGAAGGCGGACTTCGAGAACTACCGCAAGCGCGCCGCGCGTGAGGCGGCCGCCGCAGAGGAGCGCGGGGCCGTCAAACTCGCTCGTGAGTTACTGCCCGTGGTGGACGACCTCGACCGCGCAGTCGCAGCCGCTCAGACGGCCGAGTCAGCGAGCGAAGACGGCGTGGGCAACCTCGTCTCTGGGATCAAGCTGGTCCACGCCGGCGTGATCGCCGCCCTGGCGCGCTTCGGCATCGAGCCGTACTCGCCCCAGGGCGAGCGGTTCGATCCCCAGCATCACGAGGCGGTCGCCCAGCACCCCGTCGAGGGTGCCGAGCCCGGCACCGTGGTCGAGGTCTATCAGCGCGGCTACCGGCTGCGCGACGGCTTGGTGGTGCGGCCGGCGCGGGTTGTGGTGGCTGCCTGAGGGTTCGCCGATGGCAGCTCGGCCGGACTACTACAAGATCCTCGGGGTCGGCAAGAACGCCTCGGATGACGAGATCCGGAAGGCGTACCGACGCCTGGCGCGCAAGCACCACCCCGATCGCAACCCGGGCGACAAGCAGGCCGAGGAGAAGTTCAAGGAGATCTCGCAGGCCCATGACGTGCTCTCCGACGCGGAGAAGCGCAAGGCCTATGACCGCGGCTCGGGGCCATTCAGCTTCAATGTGCCGGGAGGGTTTGATCCAGGCGCCTTCGGAGGCGTCGGCGACATCCTCTCGAACCTGTTCGGTGGGGCCGCCGGAGGTCCAGCCGGCGGGCGGGGAGGCATGCGCGCCGGACGCCCGCCCACGCGCGGCCGTGACCTCGAGGCCGAAGTCTCGCTGACCTTCGACCAGGCTGTGGGTGGAGCTCAGGTGCCGCTCGCAGTTCCGACCTCGCATCCGTGTCCGACGTGCCACGGCACGGGCGCCAAGCCGGGAACCTCTCCTAAGGTCTGCCCCGTGTGCGGCGGTCGCGGTGTCGAGGCGCAGAGCCAGGGCATCTTCTCGATCTCTCAGCCGTGCTCGAACTGTCACGGCTCGGGCACCGTGATCGAGGACCCTTGTCGGACTTGCGGCGGCACCGGCGCCCAGCGCAGCATGCGCAAGCTGCGGGTCAATATCCCCGCAGGAGTCCACGACGGCAGCCGGATCCGTTTGGCGGGTAAGGGCGAGCCGGGTCCGCGCGGGGGCCAATCCGGGGATCTGTTCGTGACCACGCGCGTCGAGTCCTCTCCGGTCTTCAAGCAGGTGAGCGATCACCTCGAGGTCGAGGTGCCGCTCACGATCCCCGAGGCAATCCGCGGCGCGGTCGTGGAGGTCCCCACCTTGCGCGGCTCCAAGAAGCTGCGCGTGCCCGCTGGAACCAAGCACGGCACCATGCAGCGGTTGCGCGGCGAGGGTCCGCCGCGGCCCGGTGGCAAGGGACGTCGAGACATCTACTACAGGTTCGTGATCGACGTGCCCGTATCGCTCTCGGCAGAGCAGAGCGAGGCGGTGGACCGTCTTTCTCAGGTGATCGACGGCAACCCGCGCGCGAAGCTGTTCGAGACCGCAGGCGAGGAGGTGCGCTGATGGCGGCACGGCGTTCCAGGACCCGAACAGAGACGACAGCTAAGTCCACGGTGGTGAGGACCACGCGCGTGCAGGTGACCTCTGATCGTGGCGTCTTCATGATTTCGGTCGCCGCCGAGCTGGCCGAGATGCATCCGCAGACGCTGCGCATGTACGAGGCCCGTGGCCTGATCGAACCGAAGCGGTCGCCCAAGGGCACACGCCTGTACTCCTACAAGGATGTCGAGCGGCTGCGGCGGATTCAGGAGATGACGGTCGAGCTGGGCATGAACCTGGCTGGTGTCGAGCGGGTGTTCGAACTGGAGCAAAAGCTCGAGACCGTGACGCGCAAGGTGGCCGCGCTCGAGCAGCGCGCACAGGAGCTCAAGGCGGAAGTCGAGCGTCTAGAGGAGATCAGGCGCCAGCTGCGCGCGGAGATCGTGCCGTATGAGGGCGGTGGCGAGCTCGTCCGCGCCGTCGACATCAAGCATTTCGGCTTCTCCGTCCGGCGGCAGCATCCGTAAGCCGGACGGGCCGCGGAGCCGCTGACCGCGCTGCACGCCTGCGCGGCGCCGTGGAGTCTGCCGCCCTCGAGGTGTTCCACGATCCTGAGGGCCTGATGGGCCGCGGGCTGTACATCGGCCGGGTACCCGCGTCGGCGCATGAACGCAGCGCGTAGGCGGGAACGTGAAATAGTCCTCGCCATGTCGGCTGATGAGTCCCAAGCGGGCGTCTCGGGGCCGATGTGTCCCAGCTGTCGGCAGCCCCTGCGCGAGACGCTGAGGGTCGAGACGCTCGAGGCCATCAGCAACTCGCACGGCGCAGCGCCTCGAGTCGAGGTCACTTTTTGCGGCGCTTGCGGCGCCGCCCTGTCCGCCGTACCGCCGCCTCCTGTGCCTGAGCCGCCCCGCGTGCCGGACCCGAAAGACCCAACATCGCTTGAGGGTCGCTTCCAGCTGCGTTGCCGCGAACTCATCGAGGAGATTGAGCGCGAAGGCTTCATGCCTGGCGGCTGGATCGGACTCATCGTGCGCCACGGCGCCGTTGGCGCCGCTCGTGAGCTGCTCTCGCGTGGACTCATCCTGCCCGTGACCAGATGGCTCCTCGAGCGAGGCCGCCCAGAGCTGACCATGGAGCGCGAGATCACCCGCGAACAATGGGCGCCCATCTTCGACGACAAAGAGCGCGCCGAGGCCGAGCGAAGACTGCAGCAGGCAGCGAAAAACGGCTAGGGCGATCCCAGCAGGCGTAGGCTCTCGGTCAGCGAACGGACAACGCTTGCACCGAACGACAGGAGGCGAACCAAATGCTGAGCACTGCGGCGTCGTATCCCTTCCTGAAGGTCCTCTGGGACATCCTCATCGTCTTTGCGTGGATTCTCTTCATCTGGCTCGCTATCAGCGTGTTCTCGGATCTTTTCCGGCGTCGGGACATGTCGGGCTGGGTCAAGGCTGGGTGGGTGGTGATCATCGTGATCCTGCCCTGGATCGGCGTGTTGGCCTACCTGATCTTCAATCACGACGGAATGGCTGAGCGAAACGAAAAGCAGGCTCAGGCGGCGCGAGCGCATTTCGATGAGTACGTCCGCCACGCCGCCAGCCAGACCGGGCCAGCCAGCGAGATCGACACGGCCAAGAAGCTGCTCGACGCCGGGACGATCACCCAAGGCGAGTTCGACGCGATCAAGGCCAAGGCGCTGGGCTAGCTCTGGATCAGGCCGGCCCCGACGCCGCGCCAGAGGTCGTCAGGCGGGTACTAGGGTGTGAAGACAGCCTGATCCCGTCGATAAGGAGCTCCGCGATCGAACGCAAGTGGTGGACGCTGACGGTCGTCTCGGCCGGCATGTTCATGCTGCTGCTCGACATCACGATCGTGATCGTCGCGCTGCCCTCAATTCAGCACGAGCTGGGTGGCACGCTGTCCCAGCTTCAGTGGGTGATCGATGCCTATGCACTCAGTCTCGCGGCGCTGCTGCTGACCGCGGGCTCGCTCGCGGACCTGATCGGCCGGCGAATCATGTTCGCGATGGGAATCGCGACCTTCAGCTTGGGTTCGCTGCTCTGTGGCGTGGCTCCGAGCACGCTGTTCCTCACCATCGCGCGCGCGGGACAGGGCATCGGCGGCGCGATCATGTTCGCGACTGGGCTCGCGCTGCTGGCGAACGCCTTTCGCGGGCCCGACCGCGGGGTCGCGTTCGCGGTTTGGGGAGCAATCGCGGGAATCGCCGTAGCGGTCGGCCCAGTGCTCGGCGGCGCGATCACCTCGGGACTGTCGTGGCGATGGATCTTTTTGGTCAACGTGCCGATCGGCGTCGTGACGCTGGCCGCGACGCTCCTGCACGTCGACGAATCGCGCGACCCCGACGCGCGGCGCCCCGATCTGATCGGCTTTGCCACCTTTTCGAGCGCCCTCTTTCTGATCGTCTACGGCCTGATTGAGTCCGGGACGAGGGGATGGGGGTCGGACATCGTGATTGGCTGCCTCGCCGGCGGTGCCGCGATGATGATTGCGTTTGTCGTCTGCGAGGCGCTACAGCCGCGTCCGATGCTCGACTTGGGCCTTCTGCGGGTGCCGACCTTCGTCGGTGGGCTCACGACGGCGTTCGCGATCTCCGCCGGCATCTTCGCCGTGATCGCGTACATCGTCATCTACTTCCAGAACCTGCTGCATTTCTCCGCGGTCGGTAGCGGACTGCGTTTACTCGCGCTCACGGGCGCGATCTTCGTGATGTCCGGTGTGGCAGGTCGCCTGACCTCGCGCGTGTCGGCGAGACTGCTGATCGCTCCGGGATTTGTCGTGATTGGCATCGGCCTGCTCCTCATGCGCGGCATCACGCCGACCACGAGCTGGACGCACTTGCTCGTGGGCTTGATCGTCTCGGGGCTCGGGGCCGGTCTCGTCAACGTGCCCTTGGCATCGACCGCCGTGGGCGTAGTGCATCCAAGCCGCGCCGGCATGGCCTCGGGCGTGAATTCGACGCTCCGGCAGGTCGGGTATGCGGCCGGGATCGCGGCGCTCGGCACCGTGCTGGCCACCGAGGTGAGAAGCAAGGTCGTCAGCGGCCTAAGTCGCACGCCGTTGGCCCATGCCTCGCCACACATCGCCGCCGCGGTCAGCACGGGTCACGCCGGGCGTGCGATCGCGGCGGTCCCTGAAGCTTTGCGCCGCCACGTCGCCCGCGTAGCGCTGACCGCTTTCACCTCGAGCCTCGATGAGTTGCTGCTCATCACCGCGATCATCTCGTTCGCGGGCGCAATCTGTGCCGCCGTCTTGATTCGTCAGCGCGACTTCGTGCAGGCGACGCACGAAGCGAAGCCCGTCGCCGGTCCCGGCGCGAGCGAAGAAGTCGCCCACGCGGCATAGACAGCGCCTTCCTTGTCTGCCATAATCTAAGTCACTCAGACTTAGATTTCTCTCCCGGGACCCCACCGGCGAGTGACCGCTAAACCGCCGAAAACACAGAGAATTCCATGCAACCAGACCGTTTCACGATCAAGGCTCAGGAGGCGCTGCAAGCGGCTCAGGGGCTCGCTGATGAGCGCCGCAACCCCCAGACCACACCGGAGCACCTGCTCGCCGTGCTACTCGAGCAGGACGGCGGCGTGGTCGCGCCGATCCTGAGAAAGCTCGGCGCAGATCCGGCGGCCGTGCGCCAGGCGCTCGGTCCCGCGCTGGAGGCACTTCCGAAGCTGACCGCGGGGGCCCAGCAGGAGCCCGCCGCCGCCAGCGAGCTCGTCCAGATCCTCCGCGACGCGGAAAAGGAGATGCGCGAGCTCAAGGACGAGTACGTCTCGACCGAGCACCTGCTGCTCTCTTTGTCCAAGCACGAAGGTGGTGCAGGGCGAGCGCTGCGCGAGACCGGCGCCACCCACGACGAGTTGCTCAAGGCGCTCAGCGAGGTCCGCGGCTCGCACCGCGTGACCGACCAAAACCCCGAAGACAAGTTTCAAGCACTCGAGCGCTTCGGCCGCGACCTGACCGAGGCCGCCTCGCAGGGCAAGCTAGACCCCGTGATCGGCCGCGACGACGAGATCCGCCGCGTGATCCAGGTTCTCTCCCGCCGGACCAAAAACAACCCCGTTCTGATCGGCGAGCCCGGCGTGGGCAAGACCGCGATCGTCGAAGGACTCGCCCAACGGATCGTTTCCGGCGATGTCCCCGAAGGCCTCAGAGAGCGGCGGCTGGTCGCGCTGGACATCGGCGCGATGGTCGCCGGCTCCAAGTACCGCGGCGAGTTCGAGGATCGGCTCAAGGCGGTTTTGAAGGAGATCGCCGACGCCGAGGGCCAGATCATCGTCTTCATCGACGAGCTGCACACGATCGTCGGCGCTGGGGCAGCGGAAGGCGCCGTGGACGCGGGCAACATGCTCAAGCCGATGCTCGCCCGCGGCGAGCTGCGCTGCGTGGGTGCGACCACGCTCGATGAGTACCGCAAGCACATCGAGAAGGACGCCGCGCTCGAGCGGCGCTTCCAGCCAGTGTATGTGGGCGAGCCCTCGGTCGAGGACACGATCGCGATCCTGCGCGGTCTCAAGGAGCGCTACCAGGTTCACCACAAGGTTCGCATCCAGGACTCCGCCCTGGTCGCGGCGGCGACGCTCAGCCACCGGTACATCGCCGACCGCTTCCTGCCCGACAAGGCCATCGACTTGGTCGACGAAGCCGCCTCGCGTCTGCGCATGGAGATCGACTCCAAGCCAACCGAGATCGACGAGGTTGACCGCCACATCATGCAGCTCGAAATCGAGTTGCAGTCACTCGGCGAGGCCGACGGCGACACAGGCACTGCCGCGCGGCGCGAACAGCTCGAGCGGACGCTGGCCTCCGAGCGCGAGCGCTCCCAGGCGATGCACGCCGAATGGCAGCGCGAGAAGGAGACGATCGGCAAGGTCGCCGAGCTCCACGAGCAGCTCGAGCAGGCGCGCATCGAGCTCGAGCGAGCCCAGCGCGAGGCCGACCTCGGCCGCGCTGCCGAGCTCCAGTACGGAACCATTCCCCAACTCGAGAAGCAGATCGACGAGGCGGAGGCCGCTCAAGCGGCGGCGGCCGACGGCGTCGGGCCCAAGTTCCTCAAGGAGGAGGTCGACGCCGAAGACATCGCCGAGGTCGTGTCCAAGTGGACAGGGATCCCCGTCTCGCGCCTGATGGAAGGCGAGATCGAGAAGCTCGTGCACATGGAAGCGCGCCTGCACCAGCGGGTGGTCGGTCAGGACGAAGCGGTCTCCGCGGTCGCGAGCGCGCTCAGGCGCTCGCGGGCGGGGCTTCAGGACCCGGACCGGCCGATTGGGACGTTTCTCTTCCTTGGGCCCACTGGGGTGGGCAAGACCGAGCTGGCCCGTGCGCTGGCCGAGTTCATGTTCGACTCACAGGACGCGATGGTGCGCCTCGACATGTCCGAATACATGGAAAAGCACGCTGTCTCTCGGCTGGTGGGCGCGCCACCCGGTTACGTGGGCTACGAAGAAGGCGGTCAGCTCACCGAGGCGGTCCGTCGCCGGCCCTATTCGGTGGTGCTGCTCGACGAGATCGAGAAGGCCCACCCCGACGTCTTCAACGCCTTGCTCCAGGTGATGGACGACGGGCGCCTGACCGATGGTCAGGGCCGCACGGTCTCGTTCCGCAACACCGTCTTGATCATGACCTCAAACCTCCCCGGCGGCCGTGCCGGGGTGGAGAGCCATTTCCGCCCGGAGTTCATCAACCGACTCGACGACATCGTCGACTTCGAGCCGCTGACCCGCGAGCAGATCGGCGAGATCGTCGACCTCCAGGTGGCGCGCGTGATCGAGCGCGTGAATGAGCGCGAGATCGCCATCGAGCTGACCGACGCGGCACGCACGCTGCTCGGCAATCTCGGCTACGACCCCACGTACGGCGCCCGGCCGCTCAAGCGCGTGATCCAGAAACGGCTCGTCGACCCCCTGGCGCTGGCGATCCTCGAGGGTCGCTTCGTGGCCGGCGACACAGTGCGCGTGGACGCTCAGGACGGCGAGATCGTGTTCGAGCGCGTCGCGGCGTCCGAGCCGGTGCGAAGCGCCGCCGCGGCATAGGCGGCGCCCCCGCAGGCCACCTACGCGAGCGACGGCGCCTCCGGGAGCCGCGCGAGCGCCGCGTTCATGTCGGCCTCCGAGAACTCGGGATCCTCGAGCTCGCCCGCGAGGTATGCGTCGTAGGCAGAGAGGTCGAAGTGCCCGTGCCCGCATAGCCCGAACAGGATCACGCGTTGCTCGCCCGTCTCGCGCGCACGGTCAGCTTCGTCGATCACCGCCCGTATCGCATGCGCCGGCTCGGGCGCAGGGATGATTCCCTCGGCGCGCGCGAACCGGACCGCCGCCTCGAAGGTCTCGTTCTGTCGGTAGGCGCGCGGCTCGACCAGGCCCGCCCTGACCAGGCTGCAGACGAGCGGCGAGTCACCGTGATAGCGCAGCCCACCGGCGTGCACCGGCGGCGGGACGAAGTCGTGCCCGAGCGTGTACATCGGCATCAGCGGCGTCATCCCGACCGTGTCGCCAAAGTCGTAGGCGTAAACGCCACGCGTCAGCGTCGGGCACGCGGCCGGCTCAGCGGCGATGAACTGCGTCTTGTCGCCTTCGCGCAGCACGCGTCGCATGAACGGGATCGCGAGACCGCCGAAGTTGGACCCGCCGCCGACGCATCCGATCACTACGTCGGGCTGCTCGCCGGCAAGCCCGAGTTGCAGGATCGCCTCCTGGCCGATCACCGTCTGGTGCAGCAGCACGTGGTTGAGCACAGAGCCGAGCGAGTAGTTGACGCCCTCGTTCTGCGCCGCAACCTCGACGGCTTCCGAGATCGCGATTCCGAGCGAGCCAGTCGTGTGCTGGTGTTGCGAGCGACCCGCCTGCGTGACATCTGATGGCGAGCGATGGACGGTCGCGCCCCACACCTCCATCATCGACCGCCGGTAGGGCTTCTGGTCGTAGCTCGAGCCCACCATCCAGACCTCGCACTCGAGGCCAAACAGCCGGCATGCGAACGCGAGCGCCGATCCCCATTGTCCGGCACCGGTCTCCGTCGTGAGCTTCCTTACGCCCGCGGCGGCGTTCTCATAGGCCTGGGCGACCGCCGTGTTCGGCTTGTGCGAACCAGGCGGCGAGCCGCCCTCGTACTTGTAGTAGATGTGGGCTGGCGTGTCGAGCTCGCGCTCCAGCCGCCGCGCCCTGTAGAGCGGTGTTGGCCGCCACAGCCGGTAAACATCGCGGACGGCCTCGGGGATCTCGATTTCGGCCTCCGGAGAGACCTCCTGCGCGATCAAGCCCGGCGCGAACAGCGGTGCGAGGTCGTCGGGCCCCACCGGTTCCTTCGTGCCGGGGTGGAGCGGCGGATGCGGAGGCGGTTGCGGCAGGTCGGCCATCAGGTTGGTCCAGGCCCTCGGGATCTCGTCCTCGCCGAGCGTGAATTTCACGCGTGTTTCGCTCATCCTCGGTCCTCCTAGGTGTGTGCGCTGCGCGGAGCACCCTACCGCCACCGGACGAGCGCACGCGCATCGGACGAAATCGGGTACAAGTGAGGCCGCGCACCTTTCCACCATTCAGGAGGCCTGACCTTGCCGACCTACATCATGCTCTCGACCCTGACGCCCGAAGGCGTGCAAACGATCAAGAACAACCCCTCCCGCATCCGCGAGGTAAACCGCGAGGTCGAACAGCTCGGCGCGACCGTCAAGGCGCAGTGGGCGACGCTCGGCCATTTCGACTTCGTCAACGTGGTCGAGGCCCCCGACGAGCAGACGATCGCGCGCGTGTCACTGGAGCTCGGCTCGCGTGGTACCGCCAAGTACGAGACCCTGGTCGCAAT
The DNA here is from genome assembly GCA_963767295.1 of uncultured Solirubrobacterales bacterium. GTDB lineage: Bacteria > Actinomycetota > Thermoleophilia > Solirubrobacterales > Solirubrobacteraceae > Palsa-465. The sequence continues at coordinate 1,032,108 of CAVYDI010000003.1, read as the reverse complement.
CCCGGTCGAGGATTTCATTGGCTCAATCTGAGCGCAAGCGCGTCCTCGTGCTGGGTAGCGGCGGGCGCGAGCACGCGCTCGTGCAGGCACTCGGGCGTTCGCCGCAAACGCCCGAGCTGCTGTGCGCGCCTGGCAACGCCGGCATCGCCGCCGAGGCGAGCCCGCTGGACATCGCCGCGGACGACCTCGACGGCGTCACCGCCGCGGCACAGCGGGAGGGCGTCGATCTGGTGGTCGTCGGCCCCGAGGCGCCACTCGTGCGCGGGGTCGCCGACGCCCTCGCGCGAGCAGGGATCGCCTGCTTTGGGCCAAGCGCGGCGGCCGCCCAGCTCGAGGGCTCCAAGGCGTTCTGCAAAGAGGTGATGGCCGCGGCCCGCGTGCCCACGGCCGCGCACGCGGTGGTGACCGACCCTGGGGCGGGGGTCGAGGCGATCGAGCGCTATCCCGCGGTGATCAAGGCCGACGGCCTCGCCGCGGGCAAGGGCGTGATCATCGCGCAGGACGAAGGGGAGGCGCGCGAGGCGCTGGACGCGTTGCTCGTGCAGCACCGTTTCGACACCGAGCAGGTGGTCGTCGAGGAGTACCTGGAGGGGGAGGAGTGCTCCCTGCTCGCGGTCTGCGACGGCCGCCGCGCGCTGGCGCTCGCCTCCGCCCAGGACTACAAGCGCATCTTCGACGGAGATCGCGGCCCCAACACGGGCGGCATGGGTTCCTACTCGCCGATCCCCGAGGTCGACGCCGACCGCGCGAAAGAGCTCAGCGATAAGATCCACCAGCCGGTGCTGGATGAGCTCGCGCGTCGCGGCATCCCGTTCCACGGCTGCCTCTACGCGGGCCTGATGCTGACCTCTGAGGGGCCCAAGGTGCTCGAGTTCAACGTCCGCTTCGGGGATCCCGAGACGCAGGCGGTGCTGCCACGGCTGGACTCAGACTTGCTCGAGCTGCTCGAGCGGGCGACTGTGCCCGGCGGCCTCGAGCAGGCCGAGCTCGAGTGGACCGAGGACACGGCCGTAACCGTGGTGCTCGCAAGCCGTGGCTATCCCGAGTCCTCCTCCAAAGGCGATGTGATCACGGGCCTCGATCGCTTGCCCGCCGACGTGTTCGTCACTCACGCGGGGACGGCTCGCTCCCCCTCCGGCGAGCTCGTCACAGCCGGCGGACGGGTATTGAATCTGACCGCGCTGGGGGCAGACGCTGCGCGCGCCCGGTCGGCCGCATATGCTGCCGCCGACATGATCGAGTTCGAAGGCAAGCAGCTCCGGTGCGACGTCGCCCTGCGCGCGACCGAGCGCGTCGCACGATGACCGAAAAAGCACCCTCCTTGGAGGCCGTGACCGAGTCTGATCCCGAGCTCGAAGCGCTTGAAGTCGATGCACCGGTGGTCGGCATCGTGATGGGCTCAAAAAGTGATATGCCCGCCATGGAGCGCGCGGAGCAGGAGCTGAGCGACCGTGGCATCCGTTCCGAGGTGCGGGTGATGTCCGCGCACCGCGAGCCGGACAAGGTCGCCGACTACGCGCGCAACGCCAGGATGCGCGGGCTGCGGGTGATCATCGCCGGCGCCGGGCTGTCGGCAGCGCTGCCGGGCGTCGTCGCCGCTCACAGCGACTTGCCCGTGATCGGCGTGCCGCTCACGACGCGCACCTCGGTCGCCGGTGGTCTTGACGCGTTGCTCTCGATCGCGCAGATGCCGCCTGGTGTCCCGGTCGCGTGCGTGGGGGTCGACAACGCCCGCAACGCCGCCGTCCTCGCGGCTCGGATCCTGGCTTTGTAGAGACCGCACCAGCTCGCGCTAGCCTTCGTCGCGGCTCAAGACCGATGTCAGAAGCCGTACTTCATCTTTCAGCGGTCGTCGGCAGCCCGCTGCTCGACTCCGCCGGGGACCGGCTCGGACGGGTCCAGGACGTGATCGCGCGTCTCGACCTCGCGCAAGGCACCCCGCCGGTGGTCGGGCTGCAGGCGCGGATCGCCGGGCGCGACATGTTCGTGCCCGTTCACCGAGTGGAGCTCGAGCAGGGCGGCGCTCGCACCACCACTACGAAACTCAACCTGGCGCAGTTCGAGCGGCGCTCGGGCGAGGTGCTGTTGCGCACGGACGTGCTTGACCGCAGCCTGATCGATGTCGAGCGGGCGCGCTTGGTCAAGGCGCGTGAAGTCGATCTCTATCGCGACGACGGCACCTGGCGAGTCGCCGGCATCGACCCCAGCTTCAACGCCCGCCTGCGCCGTCTACTGCCGCGCCGTCTCCGACACCACGACCGCGAGCACGACCAGTTTGTGCCCTGGGAGCGGATGGAGGCGTTCGTCGGCCATGTGCCCACCTCGCGCCTGAAGCTGCCGGTGCGACGAATCGCTCGCCTGCACCCGGCCCAGATCGCAGACCTGGTCGAGGCTGCCTCGCACGAGGAGGGCGAGGAGATCATGGCGGCGGTGGGCCAGGACAAAGAGCTCGAGGCAGACGTTTTCGAAGAGCTCGACGACGAGCACCAGGTGGAGTTCCTGCGCGAACGTTCGGACCGCGAGGTCGCCGCCGTGCTCGCACGTATGGAGACAGACGATGCCGCGGATCTGCTGCTCGAGCTCGAACAGGACCGCCGGCTTCCGATCCTCAACCTGCTGCCGGCGGCCAAGCAGCGCAAGATCAAAACCGTGCTCGGCTACAACCCGTCGACCGCCGGCGGACTGATGAACCCCGATTTCCTGCACGTGCCGACCACCGCCACCGTCGCCCAGGCGCTGGAACGCGTGAAGGGGTCGCAGCTCGAACCCGAGCAGCTGGCGACGGTCTGGACGGTGGACGAGGCGGGGGCCCTGGCAGGTGCGGTGCTGCTGGCGGAGCTCGTCAAGGCTCCCGAGCACGACGCGGTGCAGAGCCTGATCGAGACGACGCTGCCCACGGTCACCGCCGAGACCGATGTGCCCGAACTGGCGCGGCTGATGAGCGACTACGACCTGACGGCGATGCCGGTCGTCGACGCCGACGGCAAGCCGATCGGAGTGGTGTCGGTCGACGATTTGCTGGAGCGCATGCTGCCCGAGGAGTGGCGTTGGCGCGCCGGGGCCGCGCGCAATTAGTTTCGTTCCGGCCGGCACATGTGCGGACCGCGGCCAGGGCGCATGCGCCCTGGCCGCATAGAGATGTTTTTCAGACCGCTGCGAACGCTCGCAGGTGATCCAGATGCTCGGAGGGTGTGACCAGGTGTCCGGAACCCTCGTCGACCGTTACACGCGCATTTGGAACGTGGGCGGCCAGCCACTCGCCGTGCGCCGCTGGCACGAGGACGTCGGCGGGGCCGTACCGAATCTCCACCGGCACCTCGATCTGCTCGACGTCGAAACCCCAGGGCCTGACGAAGGCCAGATCGTCGTCCACCCAACCCAAAACACCCTGTCGCAGAGACTCACGCAAGGTAGTGCTCCAGCCGCGGCGTAGGTCTTCGTCCTCGAGTGCGGCTCGATCAGCCGGTGCCAGGTCGACATCGCCCAACAGGGCGGTGGGGTCGTCGTCAAGCGAGGCGAGGATCTTTTGCGACTCGCGTTCAAGCTCCCGCGCGAGTGTCTCCTCGCCCTCGAGCGCCCAGCTGAACTCCTGCACGTTGGTGGGATCCATTCCCTCAAACCAGTCCAGGTCCGGAGCGTCAAAGGGCGCGCCGCCGACATTGCACAACACCCTGGTCACGCGTTCCGGCAGGCGGGCTCCGACCGCCAGCGCGTGGGGGCCACCTCCGGATCCGCCCTCAACGGCGAAGCGGTCCAACCCGAGCGCCTCCGCGATTGCCACGATGTCGGCGACGCAGTCGATGACGCGGCGGCCACGGTGCCGAGTCGAGCGCCCGTACCCGGGGCGGTCGTAGGTGACAAGCCGTAGGCCGGCGCCTGCGACCCGCGAGGGGAACTGGAGCAGGCTGCTCAGCCGGGAGCCGGGAGTGCCATGAAGCACGAAAATCGGTGCGCCGTCAGGGTCTCCTACCTGCTCGTAGGCCAACTCCCGCCCATCGGCGACCGTCACACTGGTGATCGCCGCGGCCCGTTCACGATTCGCCATCTCTACGGCAAGCCTAACGGCTAGGGATTGGTAGCCTGAGGCAGCTGATGTCTCATCACGACAAATTCCCAGAAAACGACGAGCTACCGCGAAGTAAGCGGCTCGTGGCCTGGGTTGTGAGCGTCACCGCCTGATCCTCGGATGAGGTGACCTCCCGCCCGGCCGCGGCTGCCGCTGCCGAGTACACAAGGAGGTCGCGCAGATGACTGAGCCGACCGCGGGCGAGCCTCGCGGAGCAGCGCCGGCCATGCCGGCCACTTCGCCGCGCGAGCGCGCGGTGCTCGACTCGGCCGCGGCCGGCGAGATCCAGGGCGCGTTCGGGACGATTCAGCAGCACGAGGACGTCCACCCCGGCCTGCGCTCGCGCCTGTTGGCGCTGCTCGCGATCATCGGCCCGGGCCTGATCGTGATGGTCGGCGATAACGATGCCGGGGGCGTCTCCACCTATGTTCAGGCCGGCCAGAACTACGGCGTCAGCCTGCTCTGGGTGCTGCTGCTGCTGATTCCGGTCCTGATCGTCAACCAGGAGATGGTCGTGCGGCTCGGCGCGGTCACGGGCGTGGGCCACGCGAAGCTGATCGTTGAGCGCTTCGGTCGCTTCTGGGGCTGGTTCATGTCGGGCTTTTTGCTGCTGCAGAACTTCCTGATCATCGTCACGGAGTTCATTGGCGTGAATCTCGCGCTGTCCTATTTCGGCGTGTCGCCGTACGTCGCTGTGCCGGTCGCGGCGGCGGCGCTGATCGCGATCACCGCGAGCGGCAGCTTTCGTTTGTGGGAGCGCTCGATGTTCGTCTTCATCGTCGGCAACCTGCTGATCATCCCGCTGTTTTTCATCTCCCACCCGCACTGGAGCCAGGTCGGCCACCACCTCTTTGTCCCGGGCATCCGCGGCGGCGCGACCTCGAGCGCGGTGTTGCTGATCATTGGCATCGTGGGCACGACGGTGGCGCCATGGCAGCTGTTCTTTCAGCAGTCGAACATCGTCGACAAGCGCATCACGCCGCGCTGGATCAACTACGAGCGCGTCGATACCGTGCTTGGCGCGGGGATCGTGGTGGTGGCCGCGGGGGCGCTGATCTGCACGGCCGGGTTCGCGCTCGTAGGCACGCACTACTTCGGCCAGTTCACCAACGCGGGTGGGGTGGCGACCGCTCTGAATCACACCGTCGGATCGGTCGCTGGAGCTTTCTTCGCGGTTGTGCTGCTGAACGCCTCGCTGATCGGAGCGGGTACAGTCACGCTCGCCAGCAGCTACGTGATCGGAGACATCTTTGGCGCCCGGGCTTCGCTGCACCGGAGCTTCCCGGAGGCCAAAGGCTTTTACTCGATGTTCAGCGTGCTGATCCTGGCTGCGGCCGGGATTGTGCTCATTCCCGGTGCCCCGCTGGGATTGATCACGCTGGCCGTGCAGGCGCTGTGCGGAATCCTGCTGCCGATGACCACGATGTTCCTGCTGATGCTCTCAAACGACCGCGAAGTGCTCGGTCCGTGGGTAAACCCGCCCTTACTCAAGGTCCTCGCCACGGTGATCGTTGGCGCGCTTGTGCTGTTGTCGCTGATCTTGACCGTGACCACGCTCGTCCCGAGCATCAACGTCACGGACATGGCGATCGGCGGCGGGATCGCCTTGGCCGTTGCGCTCGCGCTGCTCGGAGCAGCGGCGCTGCGGTCGCGCCGCGGGCTCGACGCGGTGACCGTGATCGAGACACGGCCCGAGGTGCCCAGGGAGCAGTGGACCATGCCACCCGCGGCATTGCTGTCGCGCCCCACCCTGTCCACGGCACGTAGGGTCGCGATCGGGGCTCTCGGCTCCTACATGGTCGTGGCGATCGCCCTGTTGCTCGTCAAGACGATTCAGCTTGCCGGGGGGTAGGGCGCCGTTTTGACCATGTCGGAGTTCGGACGGCGCGAACCACGAGGGCGGCGGGGCTTGGTTCGGCGGCCTGTGATACTGGTCTGACATGGCCCCAGACGACACCTACACCTCACCCCTCGCGCGCGAGCTGGCCGAAGATCTACTGGAGCGGTTCTGCCGCTACGTGCGTATCGACACCCAGTCGCGCCGGGATAGCACGGACTCGCCGAGTACTCCGGGGCAGCTGGAGCTCAGCCGCCTGCTGGTCTCCGAGCTGGAGGAAGCCGGGCTGGAGGAGGTCGAACTCGACGAGAACGGGTATGTGACGGCCACGCTGGCGCGCAATGTCGAGCACGCCACGCCGGTGATCGGCCTACTCGCGCACGTCGATACGACTCCGGACGCTCCCGGCCGCGGGGTGGAGCCGATCGTGCATCGTGGCTATGACGGCGGCGTGATCGAGCTACCGCGCGACGGCACACGACTGGATCCACGAGCGATTCCGGAGCTCGTTGCAAAGCGCGGTCACGACATCGTCACCTCGAGCGGCGACACACTGCTCGGCGCCGACGACAAGGCCGGTGTGGCGGAGGTGATGACGGCGGCCGCCTACCTCGCGGCGCACCTCGAAATTCCTCGCCCCACACTGCGCGTGGCCTTCACGCCCGACGAGGAGATCGGGGCGGGTGCGGCTCTGCTGGACCTCGACCGGTTTGGCGCCTACTGCGCCTATACGCTCGACGGCTCCGAGCGCGGCGAGCTGCAGGACGAGACCTTCTCGGCGCTCGAGGCGATCGTGACCATCCATGGCGTGGAGGTCCACCCGGGGCAGGCGACCGGCAAGTTGGTCAACGCGCTGAGGCTTGCTGCGCGAATCGTCGCGCAGATCCCGACCGACACGCTCGCGCCGGAATCGACCGCGGACCGCGAGGGTTTCATCCATCCCTACGAGCTTGAGGGCACGGCGGCCAAAGCCAGCTTCCGCGTGATCTTGCGCGACTTCGACGACGCTCGTTTGCGTGAGCACATGGCACTGGTTGAGCGCGTCGCGCACGAGGTCGTGGATCCCGAGCCGCGCGCGCGACTTGAGATCGACGTGCGCGAGCAGTACCGCAACATGCGCCGCTTCCTCGAGCGCGTCCCGAACGTGCTGGCGGCGGCGGAAGCGGCGATCCGCGCCGAGGGCATAGAGCCGGTGCGCAAGCCGATCCGCGGTGGAACGGATGGATCGCGCTTGAGCGAAATGGGACTGCCGACGCCGAACCTCTTCACCGGCGGGCACGAGTATCACTCGGTGCGCGAGTGGGCTTCGCTCCAGGACATGGCCGCCGCGGCGGCGACGGTGGTGCGCCTCGCTGAGGCGTGGACACGCCCGGAGTACGCGGCCTCGGCGGAGGCACGGCTCTCTGGCGCGCACGGCTAGCGTCGCCGTCAGCCCTCGCAGATAGGCTCTCGCGGTGTCCTTCTCCGGCTCGCTGGCCTCGGTCGATGGCGAGATCATGCTCGCCGTAAATGCCACCGTCGCCGCCACCGACGAGGGACTGCTGCGTGGCGACGGCGCGTTCGAGGTGATCCGTGTCTACGACGGCAAGCCGTTCGCGCTTGAAGCCCACCTTCAGCGCCTCGAGCGCTCGGCGCTCAACCTCCGTCTGCCATTGGACCTCGAGTCGATTCGCGCCGAGGCGGCGCGGTTGCTCGCGCACGCCGGCGCCGGCCCCGAACACGAGCTGCTGCGGATTGTGGTCACGCGCGGGGGGCGGCGCGTGCTTTTAACCGAGCCGATGCACCCCAGCCCGGAGCGGATTCGGCTCGGGTCGGTGACCTATTCGCCCACCCGAATACTCGACGGGGTCAAGTCGCTGTCCTACGGAGCCAACATGCTCGCCTCGCGCTTGGCGCGTGAACGTGGGTTCGACGAAGCGCTGCTTGTCACCCCGCACGGCCGCGTACTCGAAGCCCCAACCAGTTCGATCTTTTGGGTCAAGGACGGCGAGCTGTTCACGCCGCCGCTCTCAGAGCACATTCTCGCCTCGATCACGCGGGCGCTGGTGGTCGAGGTCGCCGGAGCACGCGAGCGTGAATGCACGCTGGGGGAAATGCTCGAGGTCGACGAAGCCTTTCTCGCCTCGACCACGCGCGAGGTTCACCCGGTGGCCGCGATTGACGAGCGCACCTTCGAGCTCCGCGCGCCGGTTACCGAGCGGGCCGCGACCGCCGTCTCGGAGCGGATCCGGTCTGTGCTCGCCGCCGGCGGATGAGAATCCTCACGGTCATCGGAAACCGCCCCCAGTTCGTGAAGGCGGCGGCGGTAACGCCCGAACTGCGCCGCCACCACGAGGAAGTGATGGTTCACACCGGCCAGCACTTCGATGAGGAGCTTTCGGCCATCTTCTTCGCCGAGTTAGGCCTGCCGGCGCCCGAGCGCGAGCTCGGGATCGCGCTCGGCTCCAACACCTCGCAGACCGCGCGCATGCTGGCGGCCTTGGAGCCAGTGTTAGCCGAGGTGGGTCCCGACGCCGTATTGGTCTACGGCGATACGAACTCGACGCTCGCGGGCGCGTTGGCGGGAGCGCAGAATGGTGTCGCCGTCGCCCACGTGGAGGCCGGCATGCGCTCCTTCGACCGTTCCATGCCGGAGGAGCTAAACCGCGTCTTGACCGACCACGCGAGTGCGCTCTTGCTCTGCCCTTCGGAGGTGGCCGCAGGGAACCTGCGTGAGGAGGGCGTAAATGGGGCGGTAGAGATCGTGGGCGACGTGATGGTGGATGTCGCCCGCACGGTCCAGCCGCGTGTACGCGAGCGTCTCGACCTCGTGCGTCGCTGGGGCCTTACCGAGGGTGAGTACGTACTGGCCACTGCGCATCGCCCCGCAAACGTCGATGATCCCTCGCGGCTGCGCATGCTGGTCGAGCTGCTGCTTTCGGTGCCCCACAGGGTCCTTTGGCCGCTTCACCCCCGCACGCGTGGGCGGCTTGAGGCGAGCGGCCTGCTTGAAGAGCTGGGCGGAGGCGAGCGGCTGGTGCTCACGCCGCCACTCGGATATCTCGAGCTGACCGCCCTGCTGTGCAACGCGCACCGGGTGATGACGGACTCGGGCGGGCTGCAAAAGGAGGCCTACCTGGCCGGCGTACCGTGCGTCACGCTGAGGACGACCACGGAGTGGACCGAGACCGTCGAGCAAGGCTGGAATGCTGTGGTCGATCTCGACCGCGACGCGGCGCTTGCAGCACTGCTGCGCGAGCCGCCGGCGCATAGACCTGCCCTTTATGGCGACGGGCGGGCAGGGGAACGGGTGGTCTCCGCGCTTACACTCCGCCTCCAATGAGAGAGGGTGCCACCACCGGGAGCCTCCTGCCATGAGCGGGCAGCCAACACGGATCGGTGTCGCGGGCCTCGGTTACTGGGGGCCCAATCTCGCACGTAATTTCGCCGCTCTGCCAGGGTCAGAGTTGCGTTGGTGTTGCGACCCATCTCCGGCGGCGCTGGAGCGCAGCGCCGCAATGTTCCCGGGCGCCCGGCATACGGGCGACCTGAACGAGATGCTCGCCGACCTCGACCTCGACGCGGTTGCCGTCGCCACCCCTGTCGCCACGCACGCGGAGGTCGCCACGCGCGTGCTCGAGGCGGGCAAGCACTGCTTCGTCGAGAAGCCGCTTGCGCAGTCGGTCTTCGACGGCGAGCGCGTCCTGGCTGCCGCCCAAGGGAGCGGGCGCACGCTGATGGTCGGGCACCTGCTCGAGTATCACCCTGCCGTGAGCAAGCTCAAGGAGCTGATCGACGCGGGCGAGCTCGGCGAGCGGATCTTCTACATCTACGGCAACCGCTTGAACCTCGGCAAGCTGCGAGCGGATGAGAACGCGCTATGGAGCCTGGGCGCTCACGACGTCTCGGTCGTGCTGCATCTGTCGCAGGAGGAGCCGGTCACGTGTACCGCGCAGGGATCCTCGTATGTGCGTGAGGGGGTGCAAGACGTGGTCTTTTGCTTCTTGCGCTTCCCCTCGGGTTTGTCCGCCCACCTGCATCTCTCCTGGCTTGACCCGCATAAAGAGCGCCGGATGGTCGTCGTCGGCTCCCGGCGGATGGCCACCTTCGACGACATGGCGCTCGAGGGCAAGCTCGCGATCTACGACAAAGGGTTCGACGAGGACGCGCGCGGCTACGGCGAGTACATCACCCGTGCCGGAGCGATCGAATGCCCCTACATCCCCAATGTCGAGCCCCTGCGTGTCGAGTGCGAGCACTTCGTCGAATGCGTCCAGACAGGCGCGCGTCCTCGTTCCGACGGCGAGAGCGGGCTGCGAGTGGTGCGCGTGCTCGAGGCCCTACAGCGCTCGATGAGCGACAACGAGCCGAATGTGGCGGGCGAGGAGGCGACTCCCAGGGAGGCCGGTGTCCGCGCCTGAGCCGGGCTCGGGCGGTGGCTCGGCGTCCGCCGGGGGCGTCGCCCCCGGTGCCTACATCTCGCCTGAGGCGCGGCTGGGGCAAGGGGTACGAGCGGCGCCCGGTGCCGTCGTCTACGGCGCCGCCGAGGTAGGCGCCGGGACCTGGATCGGGTCCGGAGCGGTGATCCACAGCGGCACCGTGGTCGGCGAACGCTGCCTGATCGAGGACGGCGCCGTGCTGGGTAAACACCCGCGCTTGCGACCCGGGTCGAGCGCCGCTGGCGGTCAGCTCGGAGAGCTCCAGATTGGGGACGGGGTGACGGTCTGCTGTGGCGCAGTCGTGTATGCGGGGGCGAGAGTCGGCTCGGGCGCAATCATCGGAGACCACGCCCAGGTGCGCGAGCGGGCGATGATCGGCGAGCGGACCGTGGTTGGGCGTGGATCCGCGATCGACTTTGACGCGGTTATTGGCGCGCGCGTGCTGATCCAGACGGGCGCCTACGTCACCGGCGCAGCGGAGGTCGAGGACGACGTCTTCATTGGCCCCGGGGTGATCACCACCAACGATCACACGATGGGGCGCCACGAGCCGGGAGAGCTTCAGGGTCCGGTGCTGCGGCGAGCCTGCCGCGTCGGCGCCGGCGCCGTGCTGGTGCCGGGGGTCGAGATTGGCGAAGAGGCCTTCATCGCTGCCGGTGCGGTCGTCACCCAGGACGTCGCCGAGCGCGCGGTCGTGATGGGAGTGCCTGGGCGCTACGTGCGCAAGGTCGGCGACGAGGATTTGCTCGAGCGGTGGCGGTGAGCGCTTTCCGCGCCCGCAGCTATTAAGCTCCGGCGCCGGAGCCATGCAGAGTTGGGACATCAGCTCGCTCAACATCGAGCCGCACCATCCTCTTGTGCTGCGCTCCGACGACGAGACGCGCGCGATCGCGATCGCACTGCCCGCAGGCGAAGAGCTACAGGAACACCAGGTCCACGAGCGCACCTACATGATCGTGACCGACGGGGAGATCGAGGTGACCAAGGAGGGGCGAACCATCACCGGCGGCGCAGGTTTCGTGTCGCACTTCGAACCCCGTGAGCGACGCGCAGTGCGCGCGGTAAGCGACGCGCGGCTCGTGCTGGTGCTTTCGCCGTGGCCGGGCGAGGGGCACCCCTCGCGTCCACGGCAATAGGCGTCCTCGCTCTGCGGTTATCCGGCTGTGGCGGCGCGCTCCGGCGCCACCGCGGTCTGCTCGCTGGCTTCGGTCCAGATGACCTGATCGCGGCCCGGTCCGACGCCGATCAACGTGACCGGTACGCCAACGTAGTCGGAGATGAAGGCCAGGTACTCACGCGCCGCGGCCGGCAGGTCGCTTTCTGTGCGGCACTCGCCGATGTCCTCACTCCAGCCGCCGAGCTCGACGTATTCGCCCGCCGCGTGATGCAGCACGGTCTGGTGGTAGGGGAAATCCTCGAACTCGGCGCCCTCCGCACCGCGGTAGCGGGTGCAGACCTCTATGCGCTCGAGTCCGGAGAAGACGTCGAGCTTTGTGATCGCGAGCGCGGTCATCGAGTTGATCCGCGCGGCGTATCGGAGCGCCACGAGGTCGAGCCAGCCGACGCGCCGCGCACGTCCGGTGGTGGTCCCGTACTCGCCGCCCCGCTCGCGCAACATGTCCGAGAACGGGCCCTCGATCTCGGTCGGAAACGGTCCTGCCCCGACCCGGGTCGCGTACGCCTTGGCCACGCCCCAGACCTCTTGGATGTCGCGGGGCCCGACCCCCGCACCGATGCACGCGGCGCCGGCCACCGGGTTCGAGGAGGTCACGAAGGGATACGTGCCGTGGTCGATGTCGAGCAACGCGCCTTGGGCCCCTTCGAACACCACCACCTCGCCAGCGTCTAGCCGCTCGTGCACCAGGCGCGTGGTGTCGGCGGTGTACTGCTCCAGCCGATGCCCGTAGGTCAGGTATTCCTCGCTCATCGCTTGGAGATCCAGTGCTCGGTCTTTGGCGAACGGCCGTAGCGAGAGCCGCTTGGGTTCGAGTGCGACGATGATCTTCTGCTTGAGGATCTTCTCGTCAAGCAGATCCTGCACCCGGATCCCAAGCCGCGCCGCCTTGTCGGCATAGCACGGGCCGATGCCGCGTCGCGTGGTCCCGATCTGGAGCTTTCCGAGCCGCGCCTCGCCCGCATGGTCGAGCAGCAGGTGGTAGGGCATGATCAGGTGGGCGTTGGCGGAGATACGCAGCGAGGCCGTGTCGACCCCCGTGCGACGCAACTCTTCAAGTTCGTCGGTCAGCACCTTGGGGTCGATCACGACGCCATTGCCGATCACGCACAGCTTGCCCGGATGGAGAATCCCCGACGGGATCAGGTGCAGCTTCCAGGTCTGGCCGTTGCGGACGATCGTGTGGCCGGCGTTGTTGCCGCCCTGGAACCGAACCACAGCATCCGCGCGTTCGGCAAGCAGATCGGTGACCTTGCCCTTACCTTCGTCGCCCCACTGGGCGCCAACTAGCACGAGCCCGGGCACCGACTAGTCCTCTGCGAAGTTTGAGGTTCCAGGCATCCGCGAGTCAGTGTAGGTGGAGGCCCAGTGGGCGCCGGTCCGGGCTACGCCGGAGCGAAGTGCAGCTCCATGCGGCGATCGTCGCCGGAGAGCAGCAGCTGATCGCAAATCTCCGTCAAGCGCGAGACGGTCCGCTCCGTAATCTGCGCGCACAGTTCGTCGTAGTCCTGGATGTTGGTGGTGATCACGACCGAGCGCTGCTCCTCGTATCGAGCGTTGACGATCGAGTAGAGCTCCTCCAGTACCCACTCGTTCGTGCGTTCGGCTCCGACGTCGTCGATGTGCAACAGGTCCACCGCGGTGAGCCGGTCGAGCAGGTCGATGTGGGAGCGTTCGGCGCGGTGGGTGTCGCGGATCTCGTTCAGGAGCCGCGGCAAGGAGTAGACCGCTACCGACCTTCCCGCCTGCAGCGCCGCTTTGCTGACCAGCATCGCCAGCGTCGTCTTGCCCGTTCCGACGGGACCCATGAACCAGAGCCCGCGACCCGCGTCGAGCTGCTCGGCGATCGTGTCTACGTAGTGGCGCGTGACCGCGACGACGTGACGTTCGATGTCTGTCACCGGGGGCCGGTCGAAAGAGACGTCGCGATAGCGCTTGGGGATCACCGCGGACAGGCTCCGCGCCTTGCGGCGTGCGATCAGCTGTTTGCGGCACTCGCAGTCGTAGGCCGTGTTCGTAGCCTCGTCGACGATGAGCCCGGAGCCGTCGCAGGCCCCGACCGGGCACTTCGGCGCGGCGATGTGGTCCCTTGGGCGCATCATTAGCCGGTGAACCGCTGGCTGGCGTAATTCATGAACTTCGGATACTGCTTCTGGAAGGTCAGGACAACGTCGCCGACAGGGCCGTTGCGGTGCTTGGCGATGATCAGGTCGGCCTCGCCCGGGCGCTCGGAGTCCGCCTGGTAGTACTCCTCGCGGTAGAGGAACATCACGAGGTCTGCATCCTGCTCTATTGCACCGGAATCGCGTAAATCGGACAGGACGGGGCGTTTGTCGCCGCCTCGTTGCTCGACTGCTCGGCTGAGCTGCGAGACTGCGACCACCGGAACATCCAGCTCGCGTGCGAGTCCCTTCAGACCGCGGCTGATCTGGGAGACCTGCTCGACGCGGTTCTCGACGCGACCTTCGTGACGCATCAGCTGCAGGTAGTCGACGATGATCACGCCGAGGCCCCCCTCGCGTTCGAGCTGGTGGTGGAGGCGCCGAGACTTGGCGCGGACCTCGAGGACACCGATGTCGCTCGAGTCGTCGACGTAGAGCGGGGCCTTCGAGAGGCGGTTGGTCGCCTCGAGAATCTTTGGCCACTTGTGCTCGGCGACTCGTCCTCGACGAAGCTCGTCGCCGGCGATGTGTCCCTGCGATGCCACGAAGCGTTGGGCGAGCTCAGATTCGGACATCTCGAGCGAGAAAAGGACCACAGGGTGTGGACGGCGCTCTGGATGGCCTATGCCGAGCGCGGCGTTCTCGGCGACGTTGGCTACGAATGCCGATTTCCCCATTGACGGCCGTGCGGCGACGACGATCAGGTTGCCGCGCTGAAAGCCTCCCGTGCGCTCGTCCAGGTCGGTGAATCCGGAGGGCGCGCCGGTGAGCGGCGACTTCTGGACCGAGAGAGCGTGAAGACGCTCGATCTCTTCGTGGAGGATCTCCTCGATTTCGCGCAGCTTCTTTGTCCGGTCGTCCTGCGCGACTTCGAGCACGCGCCGCTCGGCCTGTTCGATCAGATCTCTGGCCGGCGCCTCACGGGAGAAGACGCTTGCCTGGATCTCATACGAGGTGGTGAGCAGCGCCCGCATCTGCGCGTTCTCGCGCACGATGCGGGCGTAGTCGCGCGCGTGGCCCGCGGCGGGCACCCAACCGGCGAGCTCGTCGATCGTCTCGATGCCGCCTACCTCCTCGAGCTTGCCGTGCTGCCGAAGCGTCTCTGCGACAGTCAGCTGGTCGATCTTGCGATCGTTGTTGTGCAGCTCGAGCATTGCCTGGAACACAGCGCCGTATTGGTCGCGATAGAAGTGCTCGGACCGCAGTCTTTCCTCCACTAGCAGCGGGTACAGGTGGCGCTCATCGAGCAAGACGGCTCCGAGGACCGACTTCTCGGCCTCGAGGTTGTGGGGCGGGACGGCGGCGGGCGGTGGGGCGGTGGTGGCCATGAGGTGCTTCTCGTGACTGAGCTAGGCCGAGTCTAGGTTTGAGTCCGGCGGGCGGTTTGAGCCGAATCCGCAACCAGCGGCAGATCTGTCTGAGCGGCTGCTGACCGCCGCGACCGCGCCCGCGCGGCCTACCGCTGCGGAGCTCTACGCGTTGACGACGATCGTCTTGACTGCGGCAGTGAGCTCGTCCGCGACTTCGACCACGACCATGTACGTGCCGGTGTGCCGGATCGGCTCGTCGAGGTGAACCTTGCGGCGGTCGATCCGCACCCCTCGTGCCTCGCGGATCGCGTCGGCGATGTCCTGCGGGGTCACGGAGCCGAACAAGCGCCCATCATCACCGGCCTGCTGCGGGATGGTGAGGACCGTCTTGCTCAGCAGGGCCACATTCTCCTTGGCGCGCTCCTCGCTCTCACGTGCGGCCCGCTCAGCGCGTTCGCGCTGTTGCGAGGCCGCGGCGACTGAACCGGCCGTGGCCGGCTGTGCGAGCTTGCGTGGCTGCAGGTAGTTGCGCAGATAGCCAGCGGAGACGTCGACCACCGCGCCCCGCTCGCCGAGCGTTTCAACGTCCTGCAGCAGGATCGCCTGGGGCAACTTCGACTCCGGTGGCCTTAGCGGCCGCCGCGCTCTCCGGGCTCAGCGACGTAGGGAAGCAGAGCGAGTTCGCGCGCTCGCTTGACCGCACGGGCAAGCTGACTCTGGTGCCGACGGCAGGCGCCGGTGATGCGGCGCGAGCGAATCTTGCCCCGCTCGGAAATGAATCGCCGCAGCATCGACACGTCCTTGTAGTCGACGTGGTCGATCTTTTCCCGGCAATAAGGGCACGGCTTGCGCCGCGACGAGCCCGCGATGCCTTTTCTGTCACGCCGGCGAACCGGCCTTTTACGCTGCTTTGCCACTACTTGGAGAGTGTAGGGGGATGGTCGCGCCCGAGCACTCTGCCTGGGGTGACGTATCGCTGCTTGGGCGAACCGCTCAGAACGGAATGTCTTCGTCACCTCCGGCAGCCACAGGGGCGGGCTCGAAGTCGCCGGTGTCGATCGGAACGTCGCCCTCCGCCGCTCGCACGGTGCTGGAGAAGCCGTTTCCGTTCCCTTCAGGCGCATCGCCGCGCCCACCACCGAGGAACTGCACGGACTCGGCGATGATATCGACCGCCGAGCGATTCTGGCCATCGGGCCCCTGCCACTGACGGTGGCGCAGCCGACCGTCTATCGCGATCTGCCTGCCCTTCTGCAGATAACGCTTGCAGTTCTCACCCTGCGCGCCCCAGACCGTAACGTCGAAAAAGTTCGGCTGGTCTTCCCAGCTGCCGTCGGACTTGCGGCGGCGGCCGTTGACGGCCACGCGCAGGCTGCAGACCGAGGTGTTGCTTTCCGCCAGCGCCCTGAGCTCGGGGTCTTTGGTCAGCCTCCCGGTGAGGATGATCCGATTGATGTCTCCTGCCATCGCTGCTCCTTCCAGAGATCTTTGAAGCCTGAGTCGAGTCTAGGTATGGGACAGGCGGCAACCCAGCTTCGACAGCGCAAAGTGGCACAAACGTTTGACGCCGCTTACACCGCCGCGGCTTGACGTGACCACGCCGTTACAGCCGTCCGAAACGGACGGCTGAGAAGCGAGGGCCGGAGCGGCCTAGGCCGGCTCTGGCGCCGGCGCGGCCGCGGGCGCGGCGGCTTGGGTAGCCGCGGCCGCGATGCGAGACCCGGGGACAGCCTTGATGATCCGAAAACGAAGCACACCGTCGGTGATGCGCAGGTTGTGGCTGAGGTCCTCCAGCACGGTGGGAGGTCCGGTTATTTCCAGCAGGTGAAACTCGCCATCGGCCTGGCGTTGGATGTGGTAGGCGAGGTTGCGAGTGCCCCAGTCGCTCCTGCCGACGATCGACCCTCCACCCCCCTGGATCGCGTTCTCCACGCTACTGAGGATCTCGGCGCGCCGCTCGTCGGGCGCCTCGGTCGAGAGCAGCAGTGTGAGGTCGTAGACGGTTTGGTCTGCCATGGCTGTAATCAGAGCGGCCACGGCGTCGCGCACCTGCCCGAAGCCGGCCGGCGGCCGACTATAGCGGTGTTCAAAGGGCGAGATCGCAGGACGAACGGCAGCTGCGGGCCGACGCGTCGGCGAGCCCTTCACTGCACAAGCACGCCGTTTTCCACGATCGGCTCGCCGTCAGCGCTCAACCGTCCCCCGCTTCGCAGATCACAGATCAGATCCCAGTGCAACGCGGACGTGTTGGCACCGCCGGTCTCCGGATAGGAGCGCCCGAGCGCCAGGTGCACCGTGCCGGCCATCTTTTCGTCGAGCAAGATCGAGCCCGTGGCGCGATCGATCCCCGTGTTGGTGCCGATCCCGAGCTCGCCCAAAAAGCGGGCGCCCGCATCGGTTTGCAGAGCTTGCTGAAGGTAGGCATCGCCACGGCGAGCGCGCGCGTCAACAACGCGTCCACCGCTGAACTGAAGCTCCACGTCGGCGACGTCTACGCCGCGCGGGCTCGATGGAACATGGAACGCGATCGTGCCCTCGGCCGAGTCCTCGAGCGGGCCGGTGAAGACCTCCCCGCTTGGCATGTTGCGACGGCCATCGGAGTTGATCCATGTGCGGCCGTCAACCCTGAGGCGCAGATCGGTGCTCTGCGCCTCAATCCTGATTTCGCGTGCGACGCCCAGCCGTGCCACGAGGCTCGCCTGTCGGGCTGAGAGGTCTCGCCAAGCGGCGATCGGATCGGCGCGGTTGAGAAACAGGGAGCTAGCCACGAATGTCGCGTACTCGACGTCGTCCATCCCCGCCTGCTGGGCGAGCGCCGGGGTCGGCCACAGGGTTTTGCACCACCGCCGGCGGAGGCGCGCTTCGCGGACTGGCACGCTCGCGCGCATCGCCCGGGCTATCAAGGCCGGATCGATAGCGGCAAGCGATCTGGTGTTGGTGGGCGCATCGATCCCCACCGTGCAGTCGGCGCGCTCGGCTTCTGTGAGCTCGAGCGGCGCGAAGGAATCGAGATGCGCCTCCTTCCCCCAGCGAAAAAAGTCCGCCGCGAACTCCGAGGCGGCGATCTTCACCAGCGGCCACGCTTCACGCGCCAGGACCGCGCGGTAGAGCGCGCGAACGAGCGGCAGCGCCAGCAATGGTGCGCCAATCACCACCTGGTCGCCCGGGCTCACGCCGAGGCACCAGTCACACAGCAGCTCGGCGTGCGCGTCGGGATCCGGCCCGGTCACGGCCGGATCGTAGGACTAACCACGCTCACCACTACGGTGCCGCGGCCGCCCGCTCGAGCTCGGTCCTGACTTCTCCGGTCACGGGATCGGCGTGTCCCGCCCAAGCCGCCGTCGGTTCAAGCGCCGCCAGCTTGCGAATCGAGTCTCGAGTCTGTTCGGTGTCGGCGTTGAAAGCCGGATGGGGAACCCGCGGCGCACCTTTGATGCCGGTCTGCGGATCCAGTGTGTAAAAGCAATCCGAGACGAGAGCCAGGCGATCGGAATCACGAAACAGACCGATCAGCCCCGGAGCGTGTCCCGGCAGGTGAACGACGCGAAAGCCCGCCACGTCCTCGCCCTCCTCGACCGTGCCCGCAATCTCGAGCGCACCTCCATCCCAGGAACGGAGCAGGTGTGGGTAGGCCCGACGGGCGTGGGGTGCCAGCCGCGAGAAATCCCAATAATCGCGGAAGGGGTTCGGGGATTCGGCCGCTGTGCGGTCGGCGGGGTGGCAGAAGATCGGAGCGTCGAGGCCGCCCGCGCAACCGCGGTGATCGGCGTCCGCATGGCCCAACACCACACGCTTGATACCGCCAAGCCGGCCGCCACCCACTCTGACCGCGGCCGGCATGGCCGAGATGCCCGCGTCGAAGACCGTCACGCCCCCGTCGTCGGCGATCAGGTAGACGTTCATCGCGCGCGTGGGGAAGCCTCCGCGTACGACCCACACCCCGGCTGCAACAGGCTCCGGCTCGCCGCCAGCAATCCACGCCAGGATGCGGGTGCGCAGGTTTGCTAGGGCGGCGAGGCGCGCCTCGCCGGGCGAACCTGCCGGGGGCAGAAAGCCGAGCTGGCGCGCGATTGTGCCGCTGTCGACGAACGCTTCTAGGTGTTTGATCTTGTCGTCGGAGACCGTCACGACATCGCAGCCCTCGATTTCGATCCGGGCGCCGTTAGGCGCAAAGCCTTGGAAGCGGCCCGGGCCCGCGAAGGTCGCACGTGCCCGCCAGCGGACCGCTGTGCGGTTGCGGTACGTGGTCATCTCCAGCACTTCGAACTGGAAGTCGGGGAATGCCTCGAACAGCGAGCTGAAGTACTGCCGCGTCTCCTCCGGCGCGACCAGGTCCTCCTGACCCACTAGCCGGTCGACCCCGCCGGGTTGCCAGTACTCCAGGGCGGCGTCCAAGTCGTGTGCGCTCAGCGCCTCGAAGTACCGCCTGGCGACCTCGGCAGTTGTCACGGCTCGGTCAGTCTACGCGTGCTCGCGACCTCAGCGGGTCATGTTGCCAGGCCTCGCTTCCGCGCCCCCAATATGGTGCCCGTCCATGCAGCGCCGCCGCGAGCTTGGCAGGGGAGAACGCGTCATCCCTGGGTTGTGGCGACTACGCCTGCCGCTCCCGTGGCCCGGGGTGCCGCATTGCAACGCCTGGGCGATCGCGGCCGGGTCGGGGATCGTTCTGATCGACACCGGCATGCACCAGCCGGGCTCTCTGTCGCAACTCGAGCGCGCACTCGAGCAGGTCGGCAAAACGCTTGACGATGTCCGGCTGCTGGTGTGCACGCACGCGCACTCGGATCACTGGGGCCAAGCAGCGCCGATCCGCGCTCGTGCCGGCTGTGAGTTCTGGCTGCACCCCAACCACGCGCATGCGACCGAGTCAGCAGAACAGCCCGACAGCGCACTCGCACGCAGGCTTGAGATCGGCCGCCAATCGGGCGTTCCCGAGCAAGCGCTTGCGCGCTACGCCGAGCGCGTGAAAGAGCTCCCCTCGGGCGTGGCGCAAGTGATCGAGCCAGACCGCGCGCTCCTGCCGGGCGTTGAGATCGAGACCGACCTGGGACCGTGGACCATCTACGAGACGCCCGGGCATGCTCCTTCGCACGTTTGTCTGTTTCAGGCTGAACAGCGGCTCCTGATCTCGGGCGACCATTTGCTGGGCCGGATCTCGCTCTACTACGACTACGGCTGGTCGCCCGACCCAGTCGCTGAGTTTCTGCACTCGCTCGATGAGGTCGAGCCGCTAGGCGCGCGCCTGTGCCTCGCCGGCCACGGCCGGCCGTTCGTTGACGTACACGGCCACATAGAAGGAAACCGGAGGCTCGTTGCACAGCGTCTCCGCGCCGTCGAGCTCGCACTGAACAAAGGTCCGCGGACGGTTATTGACGTCGTTCCCGAGGTCTACGGCGAGCCACTCAGCTCCACCAACGCGGGCCTGTTCCTCACGCAGACGCTGTGCTATTTGCGCCATCTCGAACTCAGCGGCGCCGTTGAGCATCTTTCGGATGAGGGGATCGAGCAGTGGCGGCGGACATAAGGGCAACGGGCGAGAGTAATCCTCGCCTAGAGTGACAGCGGTTATGGAGGAGGCAGAGGCGCCAAAGCCGCGCAGCTCCGACGAATGGCTTGCGGCGGTCAAGGTGCAAGAGCGCCGGGGCGAGCTCCTGACCGCGTTCGACCTTGCCGAGCGAGGCCTCGTCGAATTCCCGGGCGACATCTGGCTCAAGCATCGTGCCGTGTTGGCGCTCGCGCGGGCGGGAGCAACCGAAGCGGCGGCGCGGCGCTTCGATGAGTACGGATTAGCCGAGATCCCCGAGGAGGACATCGCCGCCCTCCACGCTCGCATCGTCAAGGACCTTGCGCTCAGCACGGAGGGGCAGGAGCGCCGGCGACAAGCCGCGCGAGCAGCGCACCTCTATGGCGCGGTGTTTACCCGAACCGGCGGCTACTACCCGGCGATCAACGCGGCGACCCTGTGGCTAATCGCGGGCGAAAATGAGCGGTCCACTGAACTCGTTGGCCGAGTGCTCGAGATCCTCGCCTCGGGGGAGGACGGCGGCTCGTACTACGGCGCCGCGACGGAGGCCGAGGCGCGGTTACTCAGGCTAGAAGCGGATGCGGCAAGGAACGCGCTCAAGAGGGCCGCTGCGCTGCACCGAGGCGACTACGGGGCGCTGGCGACCACGCGCCGCCAGTTGCGCCTGATCTGCGACTACCTGGGCCTCGATCCCGCCCTGCTCAGCCCGCTCGCCGGTCCTGCCGTAGTCCACTTCTGCGGTCATCGCATCGGTGAGCATCCGGGAAGCTTCCCTGCCGAGGCGGAGGGCGAGGTCACGGTTCGCGTCGCCGAGGTGGTGTCACACACACGACCCGGATTCGCGTATGGGTCGCTCGCGAGCGGCGCCGACATCATCTGGGCCGAGGCGCTGCTCGCCGCCGGCAGCGAGTTGCACGTCGTCCTGCCCTTCGCGCGCGATGAGTTCGTCAAGTGGTCAGTGGCGCCCTCGGGCGAACGGTGGGTCAGTCGCTTCGAGCGCTGCGTTGCGGCGGCGTCGTCGGTTCGCTACGCCACCGATGACGCCTTCATGGGCGATGACGTGCTCTTTCGCTACGCGAGTGAGTTTGCGATGGGGTTGGCGCTGTTGCGGGCCCGCTACTTGGACGCTGAAGTACGTCAACTCACGGTCTGGGATGGAAAGACCGCTGTAGCCGGAGCAGGAACCGCCATCGACGTCGAGACGTGGAGGCGCGGCGGCAGACCGGCCACCGTGGTCGCTCCACGCGCGCAAGCGACCACGGGAGTCGGCAACGCTCCAGCGGCAGCGAACGAGACGCCCGGCCCGGAGAAAGATCGGGAGAGCAGCACCCGCCGCGTCGTGCACGCGATGGCCTTCGGCGACTTTCAGGGATTCTCGAAGCTCACCGATGAGCAGTTGCCTTTGTTTACGCGGCATGTGCTCGGCGCCATAGCTGGCGCGATCTCGCGCCACCAAAACCACGTCCGACACCGCAATACATGGGGCGACGCCGTCTATGTCGTGCTGACTGATGCCGGAGCAGCAGCGGAGTTTGCGCTCGATCTACAGACCGCGATCGCCGCAATCGATCTGGAGGCCGTGGGGCTGCCGAAACATCTCTCGCTACGGCTGGGCTGTCATCTAGGCCCGGTCTTCGCCACCCGGGACCCCGTTCTGAACGATGCCGCGTATATGGGCTCGCACGTAAGCCGCACCGCCCGCATCGAACCGGTCACACCTCCGGGTGCGGTTTACGTCACGGAGCCCTTCGCCGCCGCGCTGGTGCTCGACGACCGCAAGGAGTTCGCGTGCGACTACGTTGGGCATATGGACGCGGCCAAGGGATACGGCCGGCTGCGGATGTATCGGCTGAGATACACCGGGACGACGATGGACGCCCCGCAGGTCGCCGCTACCGAGACGAGCACGTCGCCGGCTTGACGTCACCCAGCCCGCGCCGGGCAAACGTGCATGTAGGCGCGCGACGGCAGGATGTCGCGCCACTCTGCCCGCGTGAGATCGCGCCCAGCGACCCGGCAGGCGAAGCGCTCCCAGCTCTGGACGCCGCTCGGCCACTGCGCGGCGTTTGAGTCGTAATAGATCAGCAGGCGGCCGTCAGGCTCGAAAAGGACGGTCGGAGCCGCGCCGACCTGCTCGGGGAAACTGTCGCCGACCTGCCGGTGTGAGCGGACGTCCCACAGGGTCGAGCTCCGGTCATAGGCGCCGGCGGCGACCAGCGACCCATCAGGCGAGAACGAGACCGTGTCGATGTTCCCAGTGGCGGCGTGCAGGGGCGCCGCGCGTGGCCGCCCGTTGCCGGCGCTCCAGAAGAGCAGCTGGCCGCTTGCGGTGCCGATACCTAAAGTGCGCGAGTCCGGCGAGAAACCGATCGCTGTTGCGTGGTCTGCGAGGTTGCGCTGAAACACTCTCGCGCCGGTGCGGGCATCCCACTCCGCCACCGTTGACCCAGGGGCACAGCACCCGAGTGCGGCAACGAACCGCCCGTCCGGGCTGAAGTAGAGGCCGCCGTTGCCGTTCGGCAGCGCATGGCTCCATAGCGGTGGTCCGCCGGTGAGGCGCCGGACCTGCACCTGCGACGCTGAGCTTGCCGGGGCCTGGCTTTGCACGGCAAGCAGGCGACTGTCGGGGCTGACCGCGTCCCACCACACGGGCTGGCCGATCTTGATCGTCGTCAAAAGCGCGTGGTTATTGACATCCCAGACGGTGAGATTGCCGGCGACTCCGCCTGTGAGCAGCCTCCGCCCATCGGGAAAGAAAGCCACCGCATTGGCGACCGGGCCGTTCCGGGCGGGCAGCGTCGCGGTCAGGCGCAACGTCCTCAGGTCGATCAGCGCGATCGAGCCGTCGCCTTGGTCGGTGGCCATCACCGTACTCTCTGCGTTGACCACATCGCACGGGGCAAGCGGGCAGGCCTGATCGGGTGTATTCCATTGGAAGAGCGCTCCCAGCCGGCGCCCGCCTGCCAGGTCGTAGGCCACCACGCTGCCGTCCTCCGCACCCGAGAACACCGTGCGCCCGCGGTGGTCCAGAACTGACTCCAGCCGTGCGCCGGGCTGGCTCGTGTACTTCTCGGCGATCGCGCCCGAGGCGATGTCCCAAACGGCCACGTCACCCTGGAAGTCGGCGCCGACCACGCGCCTGCCGTCGGGCGTAAACGAGAGACTGACCAACCAGGCGTCAGGGATTTGCGCTGCGAGGGGATGGGTGGCGCCTGAGCGGAGGTTCAAAATCGAGATCGACGAGCTCGGGGTTGCAGGCGTGGGGCTGTTCAGCGCCAGCGCAAGGCTGGAACCGTCTGCGCTCAGGGCGAAACGGCCGCCGACCGGGTAGCGCCGGACGATGCGTCCAGTCCGGGGATTCCACAGCAACGTGTCTCCCTGCTCCGCGGAGCTCACCAGCTGTCCGTTGGGCAGAAAGGCGAGGTGTGTCTCCCACTGGCCTTTGCGCAGCGGGTAGGGGCGCCGCCAGATGATCCGGCCCGTCGAGGGGCCGACCAACGCGAGGCTCTCTCCGACGGGCGTCAACGACGCCGGTGAGCCAGTCGCAATCGAAACCGCCAGCCTCCTGCCATCGGGCGCCAGGGCGAGCGACGCAGACGGGGACGGGGGCGTCGGCACTACACCGGGCCACGAAGCCAGACGCCGCGGTGTGCGCCGGGCTACGTCGATCGCGTATAGATTGGTGCGCGCAACCTGGGTGCTGATCGCGAAGAGGGTGGTGCCTTTGGACGAAAAGACCATCGAGCCCCGGGCAATGCCTCCAGGCAGCCGCACAGCCGGTCCCGCTGGGTGCCAACCGTGGACGTCCTCGAAGCGCACAACGCCTGCGTCGTCGCCGACGGCAAGGAGCCGGTCCCCAGGATTGACCGCCACCGCCGTCACCTCGTTTCGCGTGGGGCGGAACTCCCGGATCGCGGCGTAGTTCTTCTGCAGGACGGCGAGCAGGTCACTGCGCGTTTGCACGCGGTTCTGCAGCTTGACTCCGAGAACGCCGAGCAGCAGAGCTCGATCGAGGTTCTTCTCGACCAGCGCCTGCGCCCCGACCCGCTCCGCGTCCGAGGCCAGCGCCTGCGCTCGGGCCGTGTTGCGAGCTGAGACCGCGGCGCTGCGGGAGATGAGCGCGAAAATGAGCAGGGCGATCGCCACGACGGCGATGACGAGGCTGCCGACCACCAGCCCGCGTTGTCTGCGCGCCGCGGCCCGGCGTCCGGCGACCACGTACTCGGTCTCCAGTGCGGTCGGGCCCGGGTCTTTGCCCGCCCCGGCGGCGAGCCACGCCTCCGCACTCCTCAGATCCGAACCTCGCAGGAGGAAGCTGCGATCACGTCCCGACCTTTCCCACTCGAGTGCCCTGACGGTCAGCCGCGAATGCTGGCGCTCCCATTCGAGGTCGGTGTCCAGCGCCTTGACGAGGCGCTCGACCGTGACCTCGAGCCCGCCGTCCTCACCCGCCGGGATCCAGTTGCGAAATCGGACTTCGTCCGGCAGCTGGTCGTCGGGCACCGGGCGCAGCGCGAGCGGAATGACGCGCTTGTTCAAGCTCGCGGCGTGCTCGACTTCCTCCACGCAAAACGTCGACTTGACCGCGTCGGGCGAGATCACGAACACGAACGCGTCAGAGGACTCGATCGCACGCCGCAGGACTTCCGGGAAGACCTCCGCGTCGCGGATCCCCTCGACGTCGACCCACACGTCCCTGTCTCGCTCGCGCAAGGCGGACGCGAGCCGGTCCACGAACACCGAGTCACGGCGCGAATATGAGAGAAAGACGTCCGCCACGCTCCGGTCCCGCGCGTGACCTTATCCCGCGCCCGCCGGCGGACAGACCCGCTCGTAGGAGCGATTCGGCAGGACGTCCCGCCACTCCGCGTGGGTCAGATTGCGCCCTGCCACCCGGCAGGCGTAGCGCTCCCATGCCCCGACGTTCATCGGCCACTGCGCCGCATCGGCTAGGTACTCGATCAGCAATTGACCGTTGCGCTCGAAAACCGGAACGGTGATGACGAGCGGCCGGGAGGGGAACGAGTCGCCTACTTGCTTGCGAGACCCGAGGTTCCAGAGCGTCGTACTCTCGTCGGTCGAGGACACGGCCAGCTGACTCCCATCCGGTGAAAAAGACATCGCTGCGATGCTGGCGCTAGCGACATGCAGCGGAGATGTCGCGGGCGCACCGAGGCGCGCGTTCCAGAACAGCGCCTGGCCGTTCTCCGTGCCGATTCCCAGAACACGCGAGTCGGGCGAGAACGCGATCGTCGTGGCGTGCTTCGACAGCCGTCGCTGGTAGAGCTGGTGCCCAGAGCGCGCATTCCAGGCGGCCACCGTCGACAGCGCCGTACAACACCCCAGCGCCGCAACCTCTCGGCCGTTGGGGCTGAAGTAGATTCCGCTAGCGCCATCCGGGACATCGCCGCTCCACAGCGGCTTTCCGCCCGCCTCCGGCCGGACCTGTACCACCGAGCTGGGGCTCCCCTGAGCCTGTGCCTGCACCGCGATCAGTCGGCCGTCCGGACTGACATCCACCCCCATCACCGGCACCCCGATCCTCGTCGTCCGCAGCACTGTGTGCGAATGCGTATCCCACACGGTCAGGCGCCCGGCGACTCCACCAGTTACAAGCGTGCGGCCATCGGGGAAGAAGGCGAGGGCGGGCGCGTAGGGGCCATTACGCGCGGGGAGGGTCGCGGCGAGGCGCAAGGTGCGGAGGTCGATCAAGGCCACTGAGCCGTCAGCCTGGTCGGTCGCCATCAGGTCGCTCTGGCGGTTGACCACGAAGCACGGTGCTGCCAGGCAGGACTGGTCGGGCGTGTTCCACTGAAAGGCGCGTCCGAGGCGGTGGACTCCGGACAGATCGAAGGCCGTAACGCTTCCATCCCGCGACCCCACCACGAGGATGCGCCCCGCCGGGTCGACTGCAGCGGTGCCAACGGCGCCCGCCGGCGCGGCAATTGTGTACGAGATCGATCCGCTTGCCGTGTCCCAGACGTAAGCGTCGCCATGGATCGTGGTCCCTACGACGGTCTTGCCGTCAGGAGTCATCGCGAGGCTCTTGACCCACCCACTCGAAATCCCCGCCGACAGGAAGCGGTAGCGCCCCGTCGAGAGATTGATCACGGCGATCCGCGAGCTCGCGGTGTTGATGTCGGGGCTATTGACCGCAACCGCAACCATCCGGCCGGCGGCACTTACTGCGGGCTCCCCTCCAACCGGTATCCGCCGCACAACGCGACCCGTGCGTTCGTTCCACAGCAGGGTCTCGCCGCGCTGAGAGGAGGTAACGAGCGTTCCGCCAGGAGCGAACTGCAGCTGAACCGCCTGTTGGGCGAACTGCGGCGCCTGTGGTCCAGAGCGTAGGGGGTAGCGCCGTTGCCAGATAAGGCGGCCATTCGAGGCGTCGAGCAGCCGCAGCGTGGCCGAGGCCACAGTGCCGTCCGGCCGGGCATTTGTGATCGCGAACGCGATATACCGCCCGTCTGGCGAGTAGGCCAGCGAGGCGCCCGGAGAGGGTTGGAGCGGGATTGCGCCCTGCCAGGAGCGGAGCGGGCGTACCTCGTGCGTCGCGGCGTCGATTGTGTAAAGGGTGGCGCGCCCTGATACCGAGGGGCCTTGGGGCGTGGAGCCGCCGCTTTGCACGGTCACGACTGCGACTCTCCCGTGGGAGAAGGCCATCGCTTGGCTGAGGATCGTGCCGCGAAGTCGCACCGGAGCCCCTGTCGCCGCCCACCGGGCCATGTTCTCGAAGCGCACAACCCCGGCTGAGTCGCCGGTGGCGAGCAGTGGGCCGCTCGAATCGACCGCCAGCGCCGCGATCTCGTTCTGCGACGGTCGCAGCAGACGGGTGGCGTCGGGATTGTGCTCAAGGACGGTAAGTAGGTCGCTGCGTGTCTCGAGCCTGTTCTGGAGCTTGACTCCGGCGACCGCGTAGAGCATCGCCAGATCCAAGTTTTTCTCCGACGCAGCCTGGGCTCCAACGCGTTCGGCGTCGGAGGTGAGTGCCTGACTGACCGCGGCGCTGCGCGAGATGAGCGCAAAGATCAACAACCCGATCGAGATCGCGGTCACCGCGAGGCTCACGATCAGCAAGCCGCGCTGCCTGCGCGCCGCGGCCCGACGCCCTGCGACCACGTACTCAGTCTCGAGTGCAGTGGGACCCGGATCCTTGTCGGTACCGGCCGCGAGCCACTCCTCCGCCGACCTGAGGTCAGCGCCGCGCAACAGGAAGCTGCGATCGCGCCCCGAGCTATCCCACTCGAGCGCCCTGACGGTCAGACGCGAGTGTTCACGCTCCCATTCGAGGTCGGTGTCCAGCGCCTTGACGAGGCGCTCGACCGTGACCTCGAGCCCGCCGTCCTCGCCCGCCGGGATCCAGTTGCGAAATCGGACTTCGTCCGGCAGCTGGTCGTCGGGCACGGGCCGTAGCGCGAGCG
Source organism: uncultured Solirubrobacterales bacterium (assembly GCA_963767295.1). Classification (GTDB taxonomy): domain Bacteria; phylum Actinomycetota; class Thermoleophilia; order Solirubrobacterales; family Solirubrobacteraceae; genus Palsa-465. The sequence goes on along the minus strand of CAVYDI010000003.1, from coordinate 1,004,193 downwards.
GGATGATGCGCTTGTTGAGGCCGGCCGCGTGCTGCACCTCCTCCACACAGAACGTCGACTTGACCGCGTCGGGCGAGATCACGAACGCGAACGCGTCAGAGGACTCGATCGCACGCCGCAGGACCTCCGGGAACACCTCCGCGTCGCGGACCCCCTCGACGTCAACCCACACGTCCTTGCCGCGCTCGCGCAAGGCGGTGGCGAGCCGGTCTACATACCCCGCGTCGCGGCGCGAATATGAAAGAAAAACGTCCGACACCCCGGTCCTGCCCCTGCAACACGCGACGGTACTGCGGGAAGTTAGCCCCGTCAACTAGCGCCCGGACAACGAGGCGATGTGCACCGCCAACCTTGACACTCTCATGTCAAGGTAGCTACAGTCCCGGCCACGGTGCGCGTCGATGCGATCATCGCGACGAAGGGAGAACCGACCTTCTCCTTTGAGTTCTTCCCGCCCAAGAGCGCCGACGGCGAGGAGAACTTGCGCGCGACGCTGCTGGCGCTGCGCACGCTGGAGCCGGATTTCGTCTCGGTGACCTACGGCGCCGGCGGCTCGACGCGCGCTAAGACGGTCGAGATCACCAAGTGGATCAAGCAGGATCTCGGGATCGAGGCGATGGCGCATCTCAGCTGCGTGGGCGCCACCAAAGAAGACCTGATCGAAATCCTCGACGGCATCGCCGGAGCCGGGATCGAGAACGTGCTCGCGCTCAGGGGTGACCCGCCCCGTGGGGAGGTCGAGTGGCGTCCGCACCCGGGCGGCCTGCACTATTCGACGCAGCTCGCCGGGCTGATCTCGAGCCGCTACCCCTTCGCCATCGGCGCCGCTTGCTTTCCGGAGGTCCACCCGGAGGCGCCCGATCTCGCGCACGACCTGCGCTTTCTCAAGCAAAAGCTGGAGAGCGGAGCGTCGTTTCTGATCACCCAGCTGTTCTTTGACAACGAGCTCTATTTCCGCTTCGTCGACGAGGCGCGGGCCGCAGGCATCGAGGTGCCGATCATTCCCGGGATCATGCCGATCACCGACGTCAGCCAGATCAAGACGATCACTGGCATGTGCCAGGCGACGATCCCCGACTCACTGCTGGAGCAACTCGAGCTACGCGAGCGCAACCCCGAGTCGGTGCTCCAGCTCGGAGTTTCCTACGCGACCCTGCAATGCGCCGAGCTGCTCGCGCGCGGCGCGCCCGGAATCCATTTCTACACGCTCAACCGCTCGCCCGCGACGCGCGCGATTCTTTCCGCCTTGAAGCTGCTGCGCCCGTGGGCGGGGCGGCTTGCGGAGGCGGCGGTCGGCTAAGGCCTCACGACGGCTGCAGCGCGAGACCGCTCCCGCGCAGCCCCCGACCGATCTCGCTCGCCCAGTTCGCCAGCTGATCCTGGGCGGCGTCGGCGCGGTCCTGGGCGGCGCGGTAGACCGCGTAGCGCTCGCGGCTCGCAAGCATGCGCCAGTCCGTGTAGGCCAGATTGGCTTCGGCCTGCGCTTCGCGGCGCACGAAGCTGAGCTCCTCGAGTACCGCGTAATCGGCGACCGAGGGTCGGCCGGGCAACGGTTCCTCGCCACGGTCGACCCTGTTGGACGAGGCACGATCTTCTGATCTCATCGCCATCCCCCGGCTAGTGCTCCACTCCTCAACGTCAGCTGTCGCGCTGACTAAGCGAATCTTGCACTCCCGGTCGGACGTTCAGTCCACCGGAGTCTGGAGCGTCGATGTCGCTCTCGTCAGCCGCCCACGGCGGGCGTTGGTCCGTTCGCCTCAGCGCTCAACGCGCGGGGTGGGCGCCTGTATAGGCAGCTCGTGGGCGACCCGGGGCTGGCCTTCGAGCTCGTAGCGGACGTCGACGACGTCGTTGCGCCTATAGGTCCCGATTCCCCAAAAGCCCACAAACCAGGCCCACGGGCTCAGCTTCTGCTGCACGAGCTCGCGCTTGAACACGAGTTCGCCCTCAGAGACCCGGAAATCGGGGCCGAGCTCTTGCCTGACGCCGTTGATATAGACCTCAAACGGTTGACGCACCCCGGGGGGCAACTTCACGCGCCACTCGGGGCCCACTACCGCGCCTGCCCTTCGAGCTCCCTCGAGCCGGCCGACGCCGACAGCTCGCCAGCCAGCAGCGATAAGACCACCATGTCCCTGCGCCCGCCGCGCGTGCGGCGATACGACCGCAACAATCCCTCGCGCACGAAGCCAACGGACCCCGCGGCCTTCAGCATCGGCTCGTTGTCGGGATCGGTTAGGAGCTCGAGCCGCGCAAGCCCCCAGGCGGCGAACAGCCAGGGCGAGACCAGCTGCAGCGCCCGCCGGCCAAGCCCCTTTCCTCGTCGCTCGGGCACAAGCCAGATTCCAAGCTCTGCCCGCTTCTGCTCCCACTCGATCGTGTGCACCGTGAGCACGCCGCGGCAATCGTCAGCCGGTGGCTCGACGAGCGTCAGACTGGCTCGCGTTCCCTGCGCCCGCTCGCGCTCGGCCTCCTCCAGCTCGCGCCCCAGCTCCGCGCCGCTCGGCGGCCGCTCGCGACTCATGCGGATATGGAGCTGCGGATCGACCTGATACGCGATCAGTATCTCCGGGATGTCCGAAGCGAGCGTGAAGCGAAGCGTTAAGCGCCCATCGCTGAGCGGCTGCGCAAGGGGCGGGATCGCAGGCACGTCGGCACAGGACCGTACCCTGTCGGCGCGTGGATGCAAGCTGGACAGTTCCCTATCTCGGGCGGCATCTCGAGCTGGTTCCGCAACGCGGCCGCACGCGCGTACACCGCCAAAACGACACCCTGCTGGTGCCCACCGGCCGCGAGCGCATTCCGGCGCTCGAGCGCTTCTACCGCCGTGCGGCGCGTGCCGAGATCGGCCTAAAGCTCGATCGCGCCTGCGAGGTGACCGGGAATTCCTACTCCAGACTCTCGATTCGTAATCAGCGCACGCGCTGGGCGAGTTGCTCGACGACCGGCATGATGAGCTTCAACTGGCGCTTGCTGCTCGCCCCTGAGCCGGTGCTCGATTACGTCGTCTGGCACGAGGTCTGCCACCTGCAGGTGATGGATCACTCGCCCCGCTTCTGGGCCCTGGTAGCGCGCTTCTGTCCCGATCACCGCGAACACTCGCGCTGGCTCAGGCGCCACGGCACGAGCCTGGTGCTGCAAGCGCGCCAATAGCTAAGACAACAGCACACGGCGCAGCGTGGCTGCCGCACTCTCGTTTCCCCGCTGGTCGAGCACGCGACGCCGCAGGCGTCCCAAATAGGGCTCGGTTGAGCCGTCACCATGCACGTCGACGCCAGCGCGCACGCGCGGGAGCAGGCGCTCTGGCCCGGCCAGTTCGATGCGCGCGTGGACCTGCTGGCCGGGGTCAAACTGCCGGTAGCGCAGATCCACCGGTCGACGGGGAGCCGAGTTCGCGAGCTCGCGCGTGCGGGCCGCCACATCCTCCAGCGCAGCTTCTAGCTCAGGAAAACGAGCGGACTCGACGCGCCCGCCGGTGCGCACGGTCACCGTCCACGGCACCGCCGCACCCCCAACAGCTGCCTACTCCGAGCGCTGCGCTATCGGCACGTAGTCGAGGTCGCGCTCGCCCGTGTAGATCTGGCGCGGGCGGGCGATCTTCTGCTCCTCGTCGTCGATCATCTCGAGCCACTGCGCGATCCAACCCGCGGTTCTGCCGATCGCGAACAGCACCGGGAACATCTCCACCGGCATGCCGAGCGCCTCGTAGATGATTCCCGAGTAGAAGTCGACGTTCGGGTAGAGCTTGCGCTCGATGAAGTAGTCGTCCTCGAGCGCGATCTTCTCGAGCTCGAGCGCGATGTCGAGCAGCGGGTTGGTGCCGGTGACCTCGAAAACCTCGTAGGTCGCCTTCTGGATGATCTTCGCGCGCGGGTCGTAGTTCTTGTACACGCGGTGGCCGAACCCCATCAGCTTCTCCTTGCCCTCCTCGACGCCCTTGAGGAAGTCGCGCACGTTTTCCTTGCGCTCGATCCGGCGCAGCATGCGCAGCACCTGCTCGTTGGCACCGCCGTGGAGGGGGCCGTATAGGGCTGCCACGCCCGCCGCGACCGCCGAATAGGGGTCGACCTGGGTGGAACCCACGCCCCGCACGGCGCTCGTGGAGGCGTTCTGCTCGTGGTCGGCGTGGAGGATGAAGAGCACGTCGAGCGCGTGCTCGAGTCGCGGATCGGGCTCGTACTTGAGCTCGGTCATCTTGTAGATCATCGAGAGGAAGTTGCCCGGGTACGAAAGGTCGTTGTCGGGATACACGTACGGCATCCCGCGGTTGTGCCGGTACGAGAAAGCGGCGAGTGTGGGCATCTTGGCGATCAGGCGGACGATCTGGAGATAGCGCACCTCTTCGTCCTTGATCGCGGCCGCCTCGGGATAGAAGGTCGACAGCGCACCCACCGAGGCCAGCAGCATGCCCATCGGGTGGGCGTCGTAGCGGAAGCCCTGCATGAACTCCTTGATGTTCTCGTGCACGAACGTGTGAATCGTGATCTCGTGGGTCCACTCGTCGAGCTCGTCGCGGCTCGGTAGCTGGCCGTGCACGAGCAGGTAGGCGACTTCGAGGAAGCTCGATTTCTCCGCCAACTGCTCGATCGGATAACCGCGGTATTGAAGGATTCCTCGTTCGCCGTCGATGAAGGCGACCGCGGAGCGGCACGACGCGGTTGCCATGAAGGCCGGGTCGTAGCTCATGAGGCCGAAGTCGTCGTCGGAAGTCTTGATCTTGCGCAACTCCGTGGCGCGGATCGTGCCGTCCTCGATCGGGACCTCGTACTCCTTACCGGTGCGGTTGTCGGTGATCGACAGGCTTTCGCGCGACGTCGCCGCGCCGGCTTTGTCCGCCTGCTTGGTCTCCGTGGTCATGGCACTCCTCCGAGGGGTTTGGCGACTGGCCTGACGTCCGCAAATTGCGGCGTTAGGCCTACAGGCACTCTAGTACTGCGGCGCGGCGAGCGTCCGATCTCAAGCGGTCTGAACGGCCACTCCCATCACGATCGCGGCGAGAACCACCGAGATCGCGACCACCGCGCGCTGGCCTCCGACCCCTCCGGGGAAGCGCGACCGCGTCAACCCGAGACTCGCAACGATCGCTGCCCATGCGACGAACACGGCGCCCGCGATCGCGAACGAAGCCTTCAGCGTATCGACGGCAAACAGCAGGCCAGACACGGTCGCTTGAGCCTATCTGATCCGGTCTGCCGCGGGACGTGCGCGGTCGCCCTCGTAGCGGCTCTCGGTCGCCGCCATCTGGCCCTGGTAATGGCTCCCCAGCTCCGGCGAGCCGTACGGCCTCCGTGCTGAGCGGTCGAGCGTCATGAACGAGAGCTGCGCGATCAGCAGCCCCGGGTAGAGCTTGATCGGGACCCGCGTGAGGTTGTTGAGCTCGAGCGTCAGGGTGCCCCTCCAACCGGGATCGCAGAAGCCCGCCGTGGCGTGCACGATCAACCCGAGCCGGCCCAAAGAACTTTTTCCTTCTATGCGCGCGACGATGTCGTCGGGCAGCTCGACCCACTCCAGCGTGCGTCCGAGGCAGAACTCGCCCGGGTGGATCACGAACGAGTCATCGCTTCTGACGAAGACCTCCTCGGTCAAATTTCCCGGCGGATCGCGCAGGTCGATCGCCGGCGCGCGGTGGTTGTGAAAGACGCGGAAGGAGTCACCGAGCCGCAGGTCAACGCTGGCGGGCTGCACGAGCTCGGGGTCCCACGGCTCGATGCTGATCCGTCCCTGATTGACCAGCTCGCGGATCGTGCCGTCAGAGAGGACGCTCATGGCGCGAAGTCTCGCAGCGCGCGTGGTCGCGTCGTCGCGCGGTCAGGCGTCAGTGCTCGAGGCTGCGTGCGCGGGCGCGGACCGTGCGCACGCGGGACGGAGCCGGCGCGGGCGCCCCGCCGTGGGGGCCGCGTCGGGGCAGGCGAGGGGAAGGCTGCGGTCTGTGCGGGTGGCGGAGCTTGGTGCCCCCACCGCCTCCATCCTCAGATGCCGGCGGCTCTTGCGGGCGCTTCTTGATGGCCCACCAGACGAGCACGATCAGCGCGATCAGAGGAATCTTGAGCGCCAGCATCAACCACACAAATCCCCACGTCACGTCTTGGATCGTACCCCGGGAGGCCCGAAATTTCACTCCCCTGGAGTGAATCCCGACAACTTAGTTGGGCAGTGCCAGCGGCTTCGAAAGGAACTGCGTCATCCGGCCCAAGTCCGACACGCGCTGGGCGATCTCCTCGCTCGTCAGCCGCGCCACGCGCTCCACACCGAACTCCTCGACGTTGAAGGACGCGAGCGCGGTGCCGTAGGCCATTGCCCGCGTCAGCAGGTCGTGGTCGATCGGCTCCGCGCAGTGGGCGGAGAGATAGCCCATAAACCCGCCCGCAAAGCAGTCTCCCGCCCCCGTCGGGTCGAGCACCGTCTCGAGCGGAAAGGCCGGCAGCGCGAAAAAGCCCTCCCCGCTGACCATCGCCGCCCCGTACTCGCCACGTTTGGCCACGACGACACTCGGGCCCCAGCTGCTGATCAGCCGAGCGGCGCGAACCAGGTTGGGCTCCCGAGTCAGCTGGCGCACCTCGGCGTCGTTGAGCATCAGGCAGTCGACGTCTGCGAGCGCCTCGATCAAAGACTCGCGTGCGGTCTCGATCCAGAGGTTCATCGAGTCCAGCGCGACGAACCGGGCACCTCGGCATTGCGCTCGCACCTGTCGCTGAAGCTCGGGCTGGATGTTGGCCAAGAACAGCATCTCGGCGGCCCTGGACGACTCCGACAGCCGCGGCTCGAACCCGGCGAACACGCCCAGCTGGGTGTCCAGCGTGCGTCGGTCCGAGAGATCCCATCCGTACTCGCCCGCCCAGAAGAACGTCTTACCGCCGCTGACGCGCTCGATGTCAGTGGTGTCTATTCCGCGCGCCTGCAGCACCTCGTAGTGCTCGGCGCCGAAGTCGTCTCCCACCGGCCCCACGACGTGAACGGTGTCGAAGAACGACGCCGCCAACGCGAAGTGCACGGCCGACCCGCCGAGCATGCGCTCGCGCGTGCCAAACGGCGTTGTAACCGTGTCAAAGGCAATCGAGCCGACGACCGTAAGCGACATGGGCGCCTCTCAGGCTGCCAGCGCCAGCGACGCTGCGAGTGGACGCTCGTACACCCGGCAGCGCTTGACGACTCTGCCGCCCATCGCCTCGAGCCCTCGGTTCATGGCGCTGTTGCTCTCGAGTATCCAGCCCGCTTCGCCATGCACCAGTCCCGTGCGCGCGGCGGTCTCAAAGTGCTCAATGTAAAGCGCGGCGGCCGCGCCGGTGTGCTCGTACTCGGGCAACACGCCGAGAAAGCCGATCCGCATCCGGTCGATGTAGTGGCGCTTGCGCAGCAGGTGCCACCAGCCAAACGGCAGCAGTCGACCGTGCATCTTCTTCAGCGCCTGGTTGATGTCGGGGATCGTGATCGCCATTCCTACCGTCTGCCCGTCCTGCTCGGCGATCATGAACCAGTCGCGGTCGTAGACGATTTGGAGCGTCATCGCCAGCTCGTCGAGGTCCTCTTTCGCGTAGGGGACAAACCCCCAGTTGCGAGCCCAGGCCGCGTTGTAGACCTTGGCGAACTCGTCGAGCTCGCGGCGCAGGTGCCGGCGTGACATGCGGCGGATGGTCACGCGGTGCCTTTCGGATGCGCGGCGCGCGAGCTTGGGGAGCAGGGGCAGCATGCGCTCCTCGCGGTCTGAGAGGTGCAGCTCCCAGTGCAGGAGGTCCATCGCTTTGGTCAGGCCTGCCGCCTCGCACAGGCTGTGGTAATAGGGGGGATGCCACGGTTGCTTGATCATCGGCTCGAGCTCGAAGCCCTCGATCAGGACGCCGCACTCTTCGTTCATCGTGAAGTCCATCGGCCCGACGATGCGCTTACAGCCGCGCTCGGTCAGCCAGCTCGTGGCCGCGTCGAGCAGCGCGCGAAGCACCGTCTCGTCGTCCTCGAGCGCGAGGAACCCAAACATGCCCCAGCGCGTGCCATGGAACTCATTGAACGCGTGATCGATCTGGGCGGAGATGCGCCCCAGCACGCGCTCGCCGTCGCGGGCGAGAAAGTACTCAGCGCAGCCGTGCTTGAAGTAGGGATTCAGCCTGCGGTTCAAAAACGCGTAGCGCTCGATTTTCAACGGCGGGATCCACGGGGTACCCGCGTGCAGCCGGAACGGCAGGTCGACGAAAGCGCGCAGCTGGCCGATCCCGCGAACCGGCGCAACGTCCACGACGCGCGTCAGCGGGGCGGTCTCGACAGTCATGGCGGGAGGACCGTACCGCAGTCGGCCTCATTTAGTCTCAATGTGGGGTGGCCGGCGCACATGTGCGCTCGGCCGGAGAATCATCGTGCCTCTGCGGGCACCGATGGTTCCACGCGAAGCAGCTTCGCCGGTCGCGGCGGCAGCCACCAGTTCCAACGTCCGAACAGCGAGACGACCGCCGGGACCAGTAGCGCCCGGATCACCGTCGCGTCGAGCAAAATGCCGGCGGCTAGACCGGTGGCGAACACCTTGAGGTCTGTCTCGGGCCCAGACGACATCGAGATGAAGGCCAAGAACAGGATCAGCGCCGCGCTGGTCACCAGTCGGCCGGTGCGGCCGATCCCGCGCACCACCGCGCCGCTGGTTGAGCCGTCCTTGTCGAACTCCTCGCGCATGCGGGCCAGGATGAACACCTCGTAATCCATCGAGAGCCCGAACAGGAAAGCGAACACCATCAAGGGAATCCAGGAGGTGATCGAATGGGTCGGCGCGATTCCCCAGATCAGGCTCGAGCCGTGCCCCTCCTGCCAGATCAGCGTGATCACGCCCCAGGCCGCACCCACGCTGATGACGTTGAGGATGATGGCCTTGATCGGCAGCAGCAGCGAGCGGAAGGCTCGTGCCAGCAACACGAAGGTGAGCACCGCGATGAGCGCGATCATGAGCGGAAAGCTGCCGTAGATCGCGTCGACGAAGTCAGCGTCCTCGGCACCCGTGCCACCCACGCGGACCTGGCTGCCGGCACCGTGCGCGGCGGTGCGCACCCGTTGCACGGTGTCGCGACCAGCGCCGGTTGAGCCGTCGGCCACGGGGAACGCGTCGACGATCGCGACGCCGTGGCGCTGCCACTGTGAGTCGGTGGCGGCGAAGGCGCCGTGCACCCCGCCCACGCCCGCGACGACCCGGGCGAGGTCCTGCGCCTGGCTCGGGCTGGTGAGCATTTCGACCGGCTCAAGCGCGCCCGCGCCAATCCCGGAGCGCTCGAGCGAGACCAAGCCGGCGCGGGCCTGCCCATGCTTGGCGAGGGTGTTCACGTTGGCCGACCCGAGCTGGATCTGGGTCGCTCCGGCGACCAGCGCCGCCAGCACGGCCACGGCAGCGGCGGTTGCCACCCACCTTCGCCGGACCACCAGACGAGCCCACCTCGTCCAGGGGCGGCTGGCCATCTCTTCGGAGCGGACGTGGGGCCAGTCGAGCCGGTTGCCGACCTTCGCGAGCACGACCGGTAGCAGCGTGAGTGCAACGATCACACTGACCAGCGGGATCAGCATGCCCGCGTATCCGATCGAGCGCAGGAAAGGCAGCGGCAAGACGATCATGGCCAGCAGCCCGATCGCGACCGTCGTGCCGCTGAAGACAACGGCCCGTCCGGCCGTCTGCATCGCGCGGACCACGGCCTCGTCACCTTCGTGACCGTGCGCGCGCTCCTCGCGCCAGCGCACGACCACCAGCAGCGCATAGTCGATGGCGACGCCCAGACCGATCAGCGCGACGAGAAACTCGACGATCATCGAGACGCTCGTGAGCGTGGTCAGCCCCCACAGCACCAGGAAGCTGGTCATGATCGAGACGATCGCCATCAGCAGCGGCACGAACGCGAGCAGCGAGGCGAATACAAACGCGAGGATCGCGAGCGCGCCGAGGCCTCCGAGCACGGATTCCAGCAGCACGCCGGGACCGCTGCTGCCGCCGCTCTGATTCTGGAGCGCGTCGACTCCGGTGACCTGGATCGAGGCGCCCGCTACGCGCGCCGACGAGAGCGTGGCCGTGGCGACCTTGGCGGCGTGCGTGTTGGAGCCGAAGGAGCCGAGCACCGGCGGCGGGTAGGCGAGCACGAACGTCGTGCGACCGTCTCGTGACACAAACGCGCGGTTGCCGGTGGAGGCAAAGGACGCCGTTCGCGCGCCGGGAATAGCGCTTTGAAGGTCGGACTGCACGCGCTCGAGGCCGCTGCGGACGGCGCCAGATGAGACCGAAGTGCCGTGGGGCAGCGTGATCACGGCAAGCAGGGGCGCACTGTCCCCGCCGTTGTGGAAGATCTGCTTGATGCGCGCGTTGGTCTGGAATCCCTCGCGACCCGGAACGGAAAACTCCTGGCTGAAGGATTTGGTCGAAGAGCCAATCGTGGCGATCCCGACCACAGTGATCAGGACCCATGCGGCGACGACGAGCCGTTTGTGGGCCAATACCCAGCGTGTAATCGCGGTGATCGTGCGGCCTTCGGTTCTGCGATCCATGTCCTACCTCGTGCGGCTTGGGGTAATGATTGTTAGGCCAAACGGTTTGTAGCATGAACTATTGCCGCGTGCAAGTGTCCCCGCTAGACTTCTTCTTGGTCGTATGACTGTGCTCAAATCAGACGCTCCTGTCCCCGGTCCTCCCGGCGCGCATCCGGTGCTGATCAAACACACCGGGTTCCTGCTAGCGCGGATGGGTCACGTGGCGGCTAAGCAGTTTGGCGAACGGTTGAACCAGCTCGGGCTCAACACGCGCATGTGGGGTTCGCTCAACGTGCTCGACGCAGAGGGCCCGACCACGCAGCAGTTCCTCGGAAAGTGCACGGGCATCGACCCGAGCTCGATGGTCGCGACGGTCGACGACCTCGAAGCGCGCGGGCTCGTCGAGCGTCGGGCTCACCCCTCCGACCGGCGCGCTCACTCGCTGCATCTGACAGACCAGGGCCGCGAGGTGTTGACGCGCGGTCGCCAGCTTTCAAAGGCTGCGCAGGAGGACTTGCTCGCCCCGCTTAGCGCTCAAGAGCGCAAGCAGCTGCACCAGCTCCTGCTGAAGCTGGCGCTCGCGACCGATCCGGAGCGCCAGGCGTAGCTACGCGGGCGCGGCCGCAGCGGCAGCCGCCGGGACTTCCGCGGGGGCATGAAGCGGCCACGGGTTTCGCGCGAGTGCGGCTCCAACCGCGAGGAGCGCCCAGGTCGACGGGTCTTCCAGAAAGTCCGCGTAGAACAGGGTGTGGACGACGAGTGCCACGAACGCGGCGGCGATCGCGGCGCGAGCCGGATCCGCGCGCGTGCCTCGCATGAGCACGATCAGCGCGACCACCACCAGCGCCACGTAGGGAACCTCGCCGATCAGACCCTGCTCGGCCGCGATCGTGACAGGCGTGGTGTGCGAAGCGGTCAGTGGGCCGGATTCGGGGTTGTGGCGGTGGTATGCGATCTCGAACGAGCCCGACCCGAAGCCTTGCAGGGGACGGTCCGAGAACAGCCTCAAGCCGCCGCTGAGCACGCTTCCGCGTCCCGCCGAGACGCCGTTGAAGCTTTGGTTGAAGCCGAACGTGGTCGGAGTTATGGCCACCGCCGCCCCGCCGAGCACGACCACTGCAGCGGCGGCCACGAGCGTGCGCGAAGGTCGCCACTTGATCGCCGCGAGCAGGGCCAGCGCGACTAGCAGCCCCGCCATGCTCGAGCGAGAGAGGCTGAGCACGAGCGCCACCCACAGCACCGCGAGCACGACCGTGGCTCCGATGTGCTCGCGCGGTCGGCGGTCGTAGAGCAGCACGACGGCCAGCAGCACCATCACCAGCGCGAGGAAGCGGCCGAAGATATTCGGGTCGAAGAAGACCGAGTTGACGACGAAGTAGGTGTAGAGCTGGTTCTCGGCCACCAGCTTCGAGTTGAAGAGCACCGTCTTGGTCGCGTACTCGACGAACGCAATGCCGGAGAACACGACGCCGAGCGCAACGAGCAGCAACAGACACTGACGCACGAGGCGGGGTGTCCACTCGATCCCCTCGAGCAGGCAGAACAAAACGGCGAAGGGGACGTAGAAGAAGACGGTGTTCTGGAGCGCTTTCTCGAAGCCGCTCGGAGACCCGGCGGTGGGCGAGTAGAGCGACTGGACCGCGTAGAGCACGATCACCGCCGCGAGCAGCCACTTGAGCCAGCGAATCGCGTTGGGCGCCGGTAAAGCGTTGGTTTGCAGCGGGTTAGAGCGCCCGAGCAGGGCCGGCACGGCAAGCGCCAGCGCGCCGGCCCCGACGACGAAGTACAGCGGCACCAGCAGGTCCGAGGCCGTACCCCCCGCCGAGACGGGCACGCGGAACGGCAGCGCCAGTACTGCCAGCAGCCCCAGCAGCCACGGCCGCGACGCGATCACCCGCGCCACGGCCGCCACCACCACCACGCCGAGCACCGCAGCCACCGCCGCGAGCAGCGGGTGGCGATGGATCGCGGATACGTGCGGCGAGTGCCAGATCTCGGCCAGCAGGAGCGCGGGCGAGAGGAGGATGCAGCCGATGATCGCCGCCGCGCGCACCCGCGCAGGCCGCGCCAGGAGTGCGCCCGCGGCCAGCGCAGCGACGACCACCACGCCCGCCTTAGGTACGGGGCCGGTTAGGGCGGCGAGCGAGATCACAGGCCGGGAGGGTAATGCTCGCGTTCACGGGCATCAATTCGCCCGTGCGCCATCCGAATCTGGCTTTGCGCACAGCCGAGTCCGGGCCCCGATCTTCTACCCTGGCGGGGTGTCGTCAACTCGCGCCCTGGCCGCCGCATGCGCGGCTGCCGTCGCTCTCTCCGGTTGTGCTTCGCTCGCCAAGCCCTCCCGCGGGCGCGGCCAAACCCTCGATCCCCGCACCTCGGGCTCGAACTACCTCGGCTGCCTACGAGCCAACCACCTCGCCGTAACCGAGATTGGCACCAACAAGCTGCAGGTGGGGACATCGTCATCGGGTGCCACGATCGTCTTCGAGCCCACAGCCGAAGTGGCCGAGGGCGAGCAGATCGAGGGCAAGGCGCAAGGGGCCTACGTGATCGGCGCAGCGCTCGTCTATCCCAACCACTCCCCGGGACTGCAGCTGACGATGATCGAGAACTGTCTCGCGCCGGGCGTCAAGGAGCCTAGGGCCTAGACCTCCGATGGCCACGGTCGCCTCTCCTCCGCAGGTGGCTGCACCTGAGCCCGGGCGCGCCGGGCCGCGGCGCCTGTTCGCTCAAGTTCCGAACTGGGGCCTCTTTGGCGGCGGCGCGATAATCCTGCTTGCGATCTCGGCCTACATGCGCTCCCGCGCGCTGTCCGGCCAATACTGGATCGACGAGGCGATTACCACTGGGATCTCGCTTCACCCGCTGAGCGCGATTCCCGGCCTCCTCCGCCACGACGGCAACCCCCCGCTGTACTACCTGCTTCTGCACTTCTGGATGCGGGCCTTCGGGTCGAGCGAGTCGGCCACGCACGCGCTCTCGCTGATCTTCGGACTGCTCACGATACCGGTCGCGATGTGGGCCGGGTGGAGCCTTTTCGGTCGTCGCGTCGGCCTGATCGCGGGCGTCCTTTTTGCCTTCAACGCTTGGCTGACCCAGTACGCCGAGGAGACACGGATGTACGAGTTGATGGCGCTGCTAGGGCTAATCGCGACAGCCGCGTTCATCCACGGCTTTGTCTACCGGCGCCGGCGTTACCTGTTCATGTTCGCGGCGTCGCTGACTCTGATGCTTTACACGCATACATGGGGGTTCTTCTTCGCCGTCGGCGCGGCTATCTCGCTGATTCCTGCATACCTGATCTGCGAGGACCGACGCGCGTTCGTGCGCGACGCGGTGCTCACGTTCGTGGCAGCCGGGGTCCTATACATCCCCTGGCTTCCGAACCTCATCTACCAGGCAACCCATACCGGCGCACCGTGGTCGCACGCTCCCGGCGGGGGAACGCCGATCCTGATCTCGCGCGATCTACTTGGCGGCGACCGCGTCACGGTAACCCTGTTTTTAGGCTGCGTTGCGGGCGTCGCCGCGCTGTTTACACGCCGCTTGCGACGCACCCCCGAAGCGGTCGCCTTGTGGACCTTGATTGCGCTGGCCACGGCGACGCTGTTGGTCGCGTGGCTCAGCTCCCAGATTACGCCCGCGTATGTATCGCGCTACTTCGCCCCAGTGTTGCCGGCGATCCTGCTGATCGCGGCGCTCGGGTGCGGTCGCGCGCGTCTGCTCGGCTTGCTCGCCGTCGCGGCGTCGGTCGCTTTTGTGCTTCATCCGGGCAACTTCGCGTATCCGCACAAGAGCGACATGCGCGACATCTCCGGCCAGGTGACGCCGCTCTTGCACCGGGGCGACCTGGTGCTGGTCGCCCAGCCTGAGGAGACTCCGCTCGCGTGGTACTACCTGCCCTCCGGCCTCAGATACGCGACCACGATTGGCCCTGTATCCGATCCCACCTACATGAATTGGGTGGGCGCGCTCGGCAGGCTCCAGAGTGCCGACCCTGCCGCGACCCTGGATCCGATGCTGGCGAGCATGCGACCTGGACAGCAGCTGCTCTACCTGCGACCGCTGACAGAGGGGGTACTGAACTGGGAGGCGCCATGGACCCGGCTGATCCGCCGTCGCGCGGCCGAGTGGGGGGCGCTATTACAGGCCGATGTCAGAGAGGGCCTCCTCAGGCCGGTCGCATGGGCGCCCCACGCGTACCAGGAGGCGCTGCAGGTACCTATGAGCGGCGTGCTTTACAGGAGGACTCGTGACCACCTCTGATGGCGCCTCGGAGATCTCCGTCGACCACCCGGTGGTCGTGTTGGGCGCCGGGCCCGCGGGGCTGACCGCTGGCTACCTGCTCGCGAAGCGGGGCAAGCCGGTGGTGGTGTTGGAGGCGACCGGCCAGGTCGGCGGCCTCGCGCGCACAGAGGTCCGCGATGGATATCGCTTCGACCTTGGTGGCCATCGCTTCTTCACCAAAGTCAAGGAGGTCGACGACCTCTGGCACGAGATCATGGGCGACGAGTTCCTGAGGCGTCCACGCCAGTCGCGCATCTACTGGAACGGGAGGTTTCTCGAGTATCCGCTGCAGGGCATGGACGTGATCCGAAAGCTCGGACCGGTCGAGCTCATCAGGTGCGGGCTGTCGTATCTGTGGGCCGCGATCAAGCCCAAGGGCCGCGAGGACAGCTTCGAGGACTGGGTTTCAAATCGCTTCGGCAAGCGGCTGTACCGGCACTTCTTCAAGACCTACACGGAGAAGCTGTGGGGCGTCTCGACTGCCGAGATCCGCTCCGAGTGGGCGGCGCAGCGAATCAAGGGACTGTCGTTCTTCAGCGCCGCCAAGTCGGCGTTCTTTGGCAACAAGGGCAACGAGATCAAGTCGTTGATCTCCGAGTTCAATTACCCCCGTTACGGCCCCGGTCAGATGTGGGAGCGCATGACCGAGGAGATTCGCCAGCACGGTGGACAGGTGAGGCTCAACGCTCCGGTGACGCGGCTGCGTTTCGACGAGGCCGCCGGTCGCGTGGTCGAGGTCGTGGCCGGGGGAGAAACCCTGGCGCCCTCGTACGTGATCTCGTCGCTGCCACTGCGCACCACGGTCGCCATCTCGGAGCCTGAAGCGCCGGTCGATGTGCGTGATGCGGCGCGCGGCCTGCGCTACCGAGACTTTCTCACCGTCGCGCTCGTGATCGAGGGTGAGGATCTCTTCCCGGACAACTGGATCTACATCCACCAGCCGGGAGTCAGCGTGCTGCGCATCCAGAACTTCCGCTCCTGGAGCCCCTGGATGGTTCCAAGCGAGAACGACGCGTCGATCGGCATGGAATATTTCTGCTTCGAGGGCGACGAACTGTGGACCATGAGGGACTCCGCGTTGGTCGAGATGGCCACGCGCGAGATCCAGAAGCTGGGTTTAGCGCGCGCCGACAAGGTCAAGTTTGGCTTCGTCGTGCGCGTGAGCAAGGCGTACCCGATGTACGACGTCGAGTACGCCGAGAGGGTGGCGACGATTCGCGCCTGGCTCGATCGGATTCCCAACCTGATTCAGGTCGGGCGCAACGGTCTGCATCGCTACAACAATTCCGACCACTCGATGCTGACCGCGATGCGGGCGGTCGACAACATCCTGCTCGGCACGCACCACGACATTTGGGCCGTGAATGCCGAGAGCGTCTATCACGAGGAGCACGTCGAGCCCGAGCAGCCCTACCGCGAGGCGCCCGAGACTCCGGCGATGGAGAAACCGCTGGGGTGAGAGGGTTCCGCTCGCGCCGTTTCGTATTGGTGGCCGCGACGGTGGCCTTCGTCCTCTCGTCGGCGGCGCCCGCGCTCGCGCAGGGCGGGTCCACCAACCCGCTCTCGCCGGGCCTGCCCCAGGCGCCCGTGACGACGCCGACCACGCCGGCGGCCAACAACCCCGCGCTGACGAACCCCACCTCGACGACGTCGTCCGGCGGCGGAGGGCTGGGTGGCAGCGGCACGGCCGCCATTGCCATTGGCGCGATCATCGTCCTGGGTGGGATCTCGCTTTTCATCTGGCGCGACGCGCGCAGGCGGGCGCCGCTTCGCCGGCACGCGGCGGCAGCCACCGCCGGCGCCGGCGAGCGTGCACACCCGGGATCGAAGGCGAAACCCAAGCCGCGCAAGCTCAGCCCCGCCGAGCGGCGACGCCGCAAGCGAGGGCGCGCGCGCTAAGGCCTCCTCAGTCGTCCTCGTCCAGCAACCGCACCTTGCGCTTGGCGCGCAGCAGCTGGCGCTCCACCGTGCGCACGGTGCAGCCGGTTTTGGCGGCGATCTCCCGGTAGCTGTAGCCGAGGCCCTGTAGCCACAGCATCTGTTGCTGGCGCTGCGAGAGCACCGTCAGGCGCTCGAGTCGTTCCCTGACTTCCCATACCTCGTCGGCGCCAGGAGCCGACTCCAGCACCGCGACGTCGCCAGAACGTTCGAGCGTTCCTTCGAGCGAGTGGCACTTGTTCTGACGGCGCAGGAGGCCGAACGCTTCGTGAATCGCCGTGGTCGCAAGCCACGAAAGGGCGCTTTCAGGCCGGACGGCATGGCGGTAGCGAACTAGCTGGCCCCAAGCGATCTGACACGCGTCCTCGATCACTGGGCGAGGCGCCCGCACGTCCATCCGGACGATGCGCTCAAGCCGTGGGGAGAGCGAGACGTACAGCTCGCCGAGGTCGCCCAGTCCGCCTAGGTCGGCCGTCTCGGTTCTGACGAGCCTAGTGGCCGTTGCGTGCGCTGACAGTCCGCTCATGACTCAGCTCCCTTCTGAAAGCTAATGAGTAGTAATAAGACAAATTTGAGACGAAAGAAGCTACCACACCAACCAGGTCCGTGGTAGGTTCGTTTTGTCTCGCTAATCCTCAATTAGCTTTGTGGGGGAGGACCCATGAGCAGTCTCCTGGCTGGCGTCACGGCTCAGCCCAACCCGACTGGATTGCCGGGGAGCAACGTGCTTCAGCAACTCGTCAACGGCGCCGAGGCTTGGGCGCTCGCACTGGCGCTTCTCGGGGCATTTGTGGGCGCGGCCGTCTGGGCGGTCGCTTCGCATACCCACAACCACCACTACGCGGGCAGAGGTCGGATGGCGGCAATCGTGTCCGCGGCCGCCGCGCTTGTGATCGGCGCCGCGCCGGGGCTCGTGAACTTTTTCCAGCACCTCGGCACGACGGCCCATTGAGGGCGCTACTCGTAACCGCCGCGGTCGCCGCCGCGCTCGCGACGCTCGTCCTCTGCGCGGCGCCCGCGTCAGCACCTGCAGCCCCGCTTCCTTGCAAAGTCGCGAGCACAGCGAGCGGGCTCATGGGCAAGGCCTGCGACGTGCTGAGCAATCCCAAGCAGCTGCTGGGCATCGGCAAGAACTTGGTGACCGGCCACCTCGGGTCCGTCATCAACACTCTCTTGGGTGGGGGCGGCACGCCGGGAGCCTCGACTGCGCTCAGCCTGGCCGCGATCGGCGCCTGGATCATGGTCGGCGCAAAGGCGGCGATAACCGGGATGGTGCACGGCATCCAGAGTTCCGCGGCTCCACAGCTCGGGACGATCTGGTTTTCCTCCACCTATTGGCGCGTCGCGGGCATCGCGTCGCTACTCACGCTGCCCTTTCTGTTCGCGGCGGCAGTCCAGGCGCTGCTGCGCGCGGATCTCTCGGTGCTGAGTAGGGCTGCCTTCGGCTATCTGCCGCTGGCGATGCTGTGCGTGGGTATCGCGGCTCCGCTGACCATGCTGCTGTTGGCCGCAACCGACGAGCTATGCAGCCTGGTATGGACGCCGAGTAGCAGTCATGGCTTGACCTGGCTGTTGGCCAAGCCCGGAGGCGGGCTCTTGGGGGTTGCGGCGTTGGTGAAGTCGCGGTTCCTCGCGTTTCTGTTCGGCCTCTTTACTGCGGGCGGTGCGGTGCTCGTATGGCTTGAGGTGCTGATGCGAGAGGCAGCCGTGTATGTGGTGGTGCTGCTGTTACCGCTGGCGTTCGCCGCGCTTGTCTGGCCAGCCCGTCGCGTGTGGGCACTACGCGCCGCCGAGCTGCTGGTCGCGCTGATCCTCTCGAAGTTCGCGATCGTCGCCGTGCTCGGTTTAGGCGGAACGGCGCTCAACCACGCGAGCAGCCACGGCGTGGGGGCGATCCTCGCTGGCGTGGTGCTCGTGATCTTGGCGGCGTTTGCGCCGTGGGCCGTGCTTCGTCTGGTCCCGCTTTCCGAGGTCGCGAGCGGTGCAGTCAGCGCTCTGCGCAGCCATACGCTCGCGCCCGGCTTCGCGGCCTGGAGCGCCAGCGACAAAGCAGAACGGACCACCAAGGCGGGCTTGGACAACCTCGCCTCCCGTGTCGCGCTCGCGACTGGTACCACCAACGGTGCGTCGCCGTTGTCGAACGGCAAGCGCTCGACGCGGAGCGAGGCGTCCCCGGAAACGTTGGCGCCCGACGCGGATGCCGGCTTCGAAGACCTGCGCGACGTCTTTGCGGGCACGACCGCCGATGGAGAACCCGGGATAGACGGCGAGCCCGCCAAAGCAGAACGGGCCGCGGCGACGATGCCTCAACGGGGCGCGACACAAGACGTAGCGACCGACGAGCGCGTGCCGGGCGCAGCGCCGATGTGGCAAGCCCCCGACATGTCCTGGCGACCGCTGACGCTCGGCAATGACGACGGCTGGCCGCCGCCGCCCCTCTGGTCCGAAGAGGAGGTGCCGAGTGCTGGCGGCGAGATCCGCGGGGTTGGCGATCCGGCGACCCGCGCGCCCGTCGATGCCCCGAAGCTGGCGGACGAGCCCGCGGTCGAGCAGCCTGACCCCCTGCCGCCCAGGCAGGATCCGGGAGGCCCACTCTGAGGCCCACCCCCGAGCCGCGAAGCCCATCTCGTCCTTGACCGATTCGCGGCTGACCTACACCTTTGGCCCGATCGAGCGGCGAGGGCTGCTGGGACCCGTGCGGGCTGGACAGGCAATCGTGATCGCGATCGGGGTGCTGATCGCGATCGCCGCCCTCGACACCTCCCCGAATGGCTCGGGCGCGGTCATCGCCACGCTGGCTTTTGCCGGCGCCGCTGCGGCCGCGGTGGTTCCGATCGGAAGCCGAACCGCCGAAGCGTGGGCGCCGGTCGTCAGCCGCTTTGCCGTCCGCCTCGCGCTGGGTCGAACTCGCCATCGCTCGTCACTGCCGCGCCAAGGGATGCGGACGCGCCTGGACGGCCGGCCACTCCCGCGAGACGACACAGCTGCAGCGGCGCCCGCCGCCCTGCGCGACGTCCGCATTACCGAACTGCTTTACCGCAATCGCCCGATCGGAGTGCTCTCCGAACAATCGGGCAGGCGGCTGACGGCGGTGCTGGCATGCCGGGCATTCACCTTTGCGCTGCTCGACCCCGAGGCGCAAGAACGACGCCTGGCCCGCTGGGGCCTGGTGCTCTCCGGCGCGGCCAACACCCCGATCCGGCGCTTGCAGTGGGTTGAGCGCACGGTTCCCGCGCAGGGGGACGAGCTTGTGCGCTGGCTGCACGACGAGCGCGATCCCGCGATTCCGCTACGCGGTGCGCCCGATGATCGAGTCCTACCTCGAGCTGATCGGCACCACCGCCCGCGTCGCACACGAGCACGAGTTGCTGATCGCCGTCCAAGTGGATGCCCGCAGGATCCGCGGCCGCGGTCGGGACGCACTCGGGGAAGCGCTGATTGAGGAGGCCGAGCGCATCGCGCTTGGACTCGAGGCGGCGGAGGTGACGGTGGTCGGGGCGCTGCATCGCGGTCAGATCGCGCGGGTGTTGCGGACGGCGTTTGACCCCTTCGCCCGGGCAGAACTGGCTGCGCTCGAGGCGGCCGATCCCGAGCGCGATGGTCTCTCCGCGACGAGCGCGTGGCCGTTAGGCGCACGCGAAATGTGGGATCACTATCGCAGCGACGGCGCCTTACACGCCACGTATTGGATCAGCGGCTGGCCGCGGGTGGAGGTCTCGCCGATGTTCATGGACGCCTTGCTGGCGCGTTCGAGCGCGGTCCGTTCCGTGGCTGTCACCTTCGAACCACTGCCGCCGGAGCGTTCCACGCGTGAGGTCGAGGCGGCGATCACGCGTGACCGGGCTGACCGCGAGCTGCGACACCGCTTCGGCCAGCTGGAGACCGCGCGGCAGCGTCAGAGCCACGAGGCCACTTTGCGCCGCGAGGCCGAGCTCGCAGCCGGCCACAGCGAGGTTCGTCTGAGCGGATTCGTGACTGTCTCTGGGCGAGACGAGGACGAGCTTCGCCGCGCCACGGCAGAGGTGCTCGAACACGCCGCGCGTGCCCGGCTGGAGCTGCATCGAATGTATGGCCAGCAGAGCGAATCGTTCACGTTCACGTTGCCGCTTTGCAGAGGTCTGGCGTGAGACCCCCGCAAAGCGCAATGCCCTGGTCACCGCTGCACGACCCGCCACGCACAGGCCGTGTATCCCTTCGTAGCTGCCGGCGGCCTCGGCGGACGCGGCGTGTTCATCGGACGCGACTCGAGTGGCGAGGCATTCTGCTACGACCCTTGGGTTCTTTACGGCGACGCCGTCCTCGACGACCCCAACGCGATCGTGCTCGGCAAGCTGGGGCAGGGCAAGAGCGCGCTGGTGAAAACGTTTCTATGGCGGATGCTGCTGTTCGGCCGCCGCGCCTTCGTGCTCGACGTAAAGCGCGAGTACGGACCGCTCTGCGACGCGGTCGGCGTACACCCGATCTCGCTCGCGCCCGGAGGTGGGG
The DNA here is from genome assembly GCA_963767295.1 of uncultured Solirubrobacterales bacterium. GTDB lineage: Bacteria > Actinomycetota > Thermoleophilia > Solirubrobacterales > Solirubrobacteraceae > Palsa-465. The sequence goes on along the minus strand of CAVYDI010000003.1, from coordinate 983,004 downwards.
TGCGTCTGAACCCACTCGCGTCACGCCCTGAGGAGTACGCACAGCTCGAGTTGCTGAGGGCGGTCGCGACGACGGCGATTGGCTCGCGCGTGAGCCAGGTGGAAGCGGCTGCTCTGCGCGAGGCTCTGCACACGGTGCGCGCCAAGGCCTCGGGCGACCCGACGCTGCCCGACATCGTCGCGCTCTTGTTCGCACCCGTCGCGGAGATGGCAGAGCGCCTGAAGACAACGCCCGCGAGGCTCGCGCTCGATGTCAGACGCGCCGCCCTGGCGCTGCAAGACCTCTGCGAGGGACCGCTCAAGGGCCTGTTCGACGGCCCGACTACGGCGGGGCTCGATCTTGACGCGAAACTCGTGGTGATCGACCTGCACGCCGTCCGCGACTCGCCCGCGGTCGGCATTCTGATGGCGTGCGCGACCGCCTGGATGAGCGCGCTGCTCGCCCGCATGGCCGAGCGTCCGGGCCGCGAGCGCTTGGTCAACGTCGCCGACGAGTCCTGGAAGATCATCCAGCACACCGGCCTCGGCGAGTGGTTTCAGTCCAATTTCAAGCTCGCTCGACAGTTCGGCGTGATGAATCTGGTCGTGCTGCATAAGCTCGCCGACCTGCAGGCGGCCGGCGACGCTGGCTCACGCGCTTCGCGTATCGCCGAAGGGCTAATCGCCGACGCTTCGACGAGGATCGTCTACCACCAGGACGAGAGCCAGATCGCGTTGACGCGCTCGCTGCTCGGTCTGTCCGAAAACGAGGCGCGACTGCTCGGAGTCCTGCTCCGCCGGTCAGGCGCTGTGGCGCGTGGGCAGCCGGTCGTTCGTCGTCCAGCACTACCGCTCCCGCGTCGAGGCGCGGATGACCAACACGGATGTTGGCATGGCGCTGCCCGGCACACAGCGGCCGGGGCTTGATCCGTGAGCCAAGCCGCGCTTCGGCGTCACCGACGGCGTGCTTGTCGCCCTGATCGGCAGCATCGTGCTGCTAGCGGGACTGGTGTGGCTGTGGGGCGGCGTCGCCGGCGCAGTGTTCGGCGGCGGCTGGCCCCGAGTGAGCGGCGGCGAACTGGCGGGGATCCTCGCCCGGCTGCCAGGGCACCTCAGCGACCCCGCTCAGGCGTGGCCCGCGGACGCCAGATCGCTGCTGCCTAGGCCCGTCGGTTTCTACGGCGCACTCGCGTTGCTCACGACCGTGGTCTGGCTCGCTGGCGTGCTCCTTCTGCGCGTGGGCGCGGCGCGACTGCCGAGCCGGCCGGCCGCCGGCGAAATGGGCGCGGGCGACCGAGCTACGACTGCTTCATCGCGGCACCGAAACTGCCCGCCTCGCGCTCGGTCACGAGGGCGGGCGGCTGCTGCTACGCCGAGCAGCGCCACGCCGTCGTTGCCTTCGGTCCGCCGCAATCGGGGAAATCGGCCGGTTTGGCCGTCCCCGCCCTGCTCGAGTGGCAGGGGCCGGTTGTCGCCTCCTCGATCAAGACCGACCTCTTGGCTGCCACCGTGGCCCGTCGCCGCGAACTCGGCGAGGTCTATGTGTTTGATCCGTTCGAACTCTCGGGCGTCCAAAGCCACACGTGGTCGCCGCTCCAATCTGCGCGGACATGGGATGGAGCGCGGGAGGCGGCTTGGCGAATCGCCGGGGCGGCAGAGCTCGACCAGCGGGGCGTCGAGGGGGGCGACTTCTGGGCGATCGCCGCCGAGCAACGGCTCACGCCGCTGCTCTACACCGCGGCGGCAACGGGCGCCGGCATGGACGTGGTCGTGCGCTGGATCTATGGGCAGGGCACGCGCGAACTCGACCTGGCCCTGGCGCGCCTGTCCGAGCATGCGGCGGACGACGAGCAGCTCGGATGGGCACACAACGCCTTCGACGCAATCCAGGCTTTCGCGGCGCAGGCAGACCGGACCCGCTCTTCGATTGAGGCGACCGCCCAGGCGCTGCTGCGCGCCTATCAGTTCTCCCGTGTGCAGCGCTCGGCCCGCAGCGCCGAGATCACTCCCGACCGCCTTCTGGCCGAAAACGCCACGCTGTATCTGGTCGGCGACGCCAAAGCATCGAAGCTGCTGCGACCGATCTTCCTCGCGCTCGTAACCGAAGTCGTGGACCGCGCGTACGAGCGTGCGACGCGCAACGGCGGCCAGCTCAGCGTGCCGCTCCTGCTCTGCCTGGACGAAGCCGGCAACGTCGCACCCCTGCCGCACTTGGCTGAAATCGCCTCAAGCGCGCCCAGCCGCAACATCCAGCTCCTCACGATCTTTCACGATCTCGCACAGGCGCGCAGCCGTTACGGGCGCCAAGCAGAGACGGTGGTCAACAGTCACAAGGCGCGCCTCCTGCTCCCGGGCGTAGCGGACCTCGACACGCTGCGCTACTTCGCCGGATTGGTGGGGGAGGAAGAGGCACCCGATCTCACTCGCACCACCAGTGCAGGAGGCTCGAGTCGCACGACCGCTCGACGCCGCCGGCCGCTGCTCCCTGCGGAGGCGCTGCGCCAGCTGCCCGATCGACACGCCCTGCTGGTGTACGGCCGACTCCCGCCCACCAAGCTCAAGCTGAGGATGTGGTTCAACGACAGGCGCTTAAGGAGGCTTGCGAAATGCTGAACGGCGACGGCTCCGCCGACCCCGAGTCCCGCAGGTGTGTCTGCTGCGCGAGCGCTACCGGCTGATGGTCCGCTCGGGCTGGTGGAAGACGAGATTCAGGTGGAGGCGCTCGCGGCTTTGGCGGCTTGGGCTGAGCGCTACGACTCGCGCGAGTGGGACGATCCCCCGGCAAGCTGTGAACCGCCAGAGCAGACCGGGATATCGGGTGCGGGTCGCCTAGCATCGCTGTGTGCGCACCTTCCCGCTTGGCGCCGCCGTCACCCTCGAGCAGCTCGACCGCGACCCGCATCCGATCCTCGCGCGGCTGCGCGCCAGCGAGCCGGTCTCGTGGCTGCCCGCGCTCCAGGGGTGGCTAGTCACACGCCATGACCTCGCGCGCGAGGTCATGCGCGACCCCGGTCGCTTCACGGTCCAGGACGCGCGTTTCTCCACGGGCCAGGTGATCGGGCCGAGCATGCTGTCCCTCGACGGCGATGAACACGTCCACAATCGAGCGCCCTTCGTCGCTCCCTTTCGCCCCGGCCCCGTGCGGGCGACGTTCGCCGATTACGTCACTACCGAGGCGCGACGGCTGATCGCGGACCTCGAGCCGCATAAGACCGCCGAGTTGCGCCGCGGATTCGCGGGCCCGCTGGCGGCGGCGGCGCTGACCCGGGCGCTGGGACTGCAACGCGACGAGACCGCCGCGCTTTTGAGCTGGTACGACGCGATCGTGACGGCGGTGAACGCGATAACCGCCGGCGAGCCGGTCCCGACCGAGGGCGCCCGGGCCTTCGCGGAGTTGAGGACTCGCCTGCTGACCGCGACTCACGATGGCTCGCTGCTGGCACGGGTGGCCGCCGAGAAGGACCTAACCCCAGACCAGATCGTCTCCAACGCGGCCGTGCTGCTGTTCGGCGGCATCGAGACGACGGAGGGCATGATCTCCAACGCCCTCCTCTACGTACTGCTAAACCGAGTCGACGCGAGCCGCATTCCCGCCGCGATCGAGGAGTCGCTCAGGCTCGAGCCGGCCGCTTCCGTGGTCGACCGTTATGCGACCCAGGACACGCCGCTCTCAGACGCACCGATCAAAGAAGGAGACCTCGTCCGGGTCTCAATCGCCGCCGCCAACCGCGACCCGTCCTTGTTCCCCAACCCCGACCGCTTCGACCCGGACAGAACGAACAAGCGCCGCCATCTTGCGTTCGCCCATGGACCGCACGTGTGCCTCGGCATCCATCTCGCCCGGCTTGAGGCGCGTGTGGCTGTCCAAGCGCTGCTCGAGCGCCTGCCCAACCTTCGATTTGACCCCGCCCGTCCATCGCAGGTGCGCGGGCTGGTGTTCCGCAAGCCGCTGACGCTGCACGCGCTCTGGGGCTAACGCGCGCTTGTATTGCTCCGATCGGGTATTTGTTAGTCCATGGCCATTCATCAGCACCGGGCCAGCTCCGGCCGCCCGCTATCCGCCGCCTCAGCCCACCGACTCGATCCCTCCGTCAACATCCCCAGTCACGCGCTGCCCGACCAGGGGCTGGGACAGGAGACCGCCTACGAGCTGCTCCGGGCAGAGCTACTGCTCGACGGACACGCCCGGCTCAATCTGGCCACCTTCGTGACCACGTGGATGCCTTCGCTGGCAGGACGGCTGATGGCCGACACCGCCGACAAGAACATGATCGACAAGGACGAATACCCGCAGACCGCGGAGATCGAGGCTCGCTGTGTGGACATCATCGCCGACCTCTGGAACGCGCCGGAGTCGGAGGACGCCCCCGGGTGTTCGACCACCGGCTCGAGCGAAGCCGCGATGCTGGCCGGCCTCGCGCTCAAATGGCGCTGGCGGCAGCGGATGCGCGAGGCGGGCAAACCCACCGACCGGCCCAACCTTGTGATGGGCGCCAATGTCCAGGTGTGCTGGGAGAAGTTCTGCCGCTACTGGGACGTGGAGCCACGACTGGTACCGATGGAGGGCGAACGCTTCCACCTCGACGCAGAGCACGGCGTCGCCAATTGCGACGAGAACACGATCGGAGTGGTTGCCATTCTCGGGTCCACCTTCGACGGCAGCTACGAGCCGGTCAAGGAGATCGCGGCATCGCTTGACCAGCTCGAGGAGGAGCGAGGGCTGCACGTGCCGGTGCACGTCGACGCCGCCTCGGGTGGATTCGTTGCGCCGTTTTTGGACCCCGACCTCGAATGGGATTTCCGCATTGCGCGCGTGCAGTCGATCAACGCCTCGGGCCACAAGTACGGCCTCGATCTATCCCGGCGTCGGCTGGGCGATATGGCGTGATAAACCGGCGCTACCTCAAGAGCTGATCTTCAACGTGAATTACCTCGGCGGGCAGATGCCGACGTTCGCGCTCAACTTCTCGCGCCCCGGAAGCGAGGTGATCACCCAATACTTCATGTTCCTCGCGCTCGGGCGCGAGGGCTATCGGCGCGTGATGCGCAACGCGCGCGACATCGCGGTCAAGCTCTCTGCTGAGATCGCCGACCTCGGCCCATATGAGCTGATCAGCGACGGCAGCCAGTTGCCGGTGTTTGCGTTCGCGCTCAAGCCCGGCGTCAGCAACTTCACCGTGTTCGATGTCTCTGAGCGCTTGCGGCAGCACGGCTGGCTCGTGCCCGCCTATACCTTCCCGCCAAACCGCCAGGACTTGAGCGTCCTGCGGATCGTCGTGCGCTCGGGAATGAACCACGACATGGCGCACAAACTGCTTGATGACCTGCGCGAGGAGACCGACTTTCTCACCTCGCTCGACAGACCGCTGCCCGAGCCAGACAACGCTAAGCGCAAGGCGTTTGCCCATTAGAAGCGTCTAGATGAGATTTGCCAGTGCCGTGCCGGCGGCCTCGAGCTCCTCGAGCGTGCTTGCCTCCAGCACAGCCTGAAGGTCGAGGATGCGTTGCTCGAAGCGGTCCAGCGTGCGCGTGCCGACCACCGCGTGAGACGGCACTCCGGCCTGGCGGGCGCGTGTTGCGACCTCGGCCAACGCTTTTCCGCTGAGACTCTGGTGGTCGAGCCGCCCCTCGCCCGCGACGACCGCACGTGACGCGCGCATGCGCTGATCGAACCCGAGTGCGTCGAGCGTGAACGCGGCGCCTGGCACCAGCTCGGCGCCGAATGCTCCCCACAGGCCGCCGGCAAGCCCTCCTGCTGCGCCCGTCATGGGCAGGCCGCGCGGGTCGCGCTCCAGTCCGCGCGCGAGCGCCTGTAGTCGCGCGCTCAGGCGACGCACCTGATCGGGGTCGGCGCCCTTTTGCGGGGCGAACACGCGCGCTGCGTCCTCGAACGGCGTACGCACGTCGCATAACACGACAAGTCGCGTCCCGGGCAGGCCGCCGGCCGCGCGGATCGCCTCGATCGCCCCCGACCCCCCGTCGGTGGTCGCTGACCCGCCGACGCTAACCAACACCGTCCTCGCGCACGCCGCGGCGGCCGAGATGAGCTCGCCGACGCCGTATGTGCTGGCTCGCAGAGCATCGCGCTCGCGTGGTCTGACCAGGTGCAGACCGATTGCCTCGGCCGTCTCCACGATCGCGGTGTGGGCCGTACTTCCGAACTGAGCCTCGATGGGGCGGTCCAGTGGACCGCGCACGATGAGCTTGTGCAGTTCGGCCCCGAGCGCCGGCGCCAGCACCTCGAGCGTGCCCTCGCCTCCGTCGGCGACAGGGCACAGCTCCACCGGCCAGCCGGCCGCTTCCAACCCGCGGCCGATCGCGGCGGCGACCTCGGTCGCCGAGAACGTGCCCTTGAACGCGTCGGGCGCGACCAGTACCGAGGTGGGGACGCCGCGGTTTGTCAGCTGTTCATCTGCTCGAGCGCACACTCACGCGGCGGCTTGTCCTCGCGCCAGCGGAGGATCTTGGTGCCGTGGCGGATCCGCCCACCGCTGGTGTGGTCAAACGTGACCTCCACCACCAGCTCAGGCCGGAGCTCGATCCACTCCAGTTCCTTTTCGCTCTTCCAGCGGCTGGGGTCGCCCCGGCCGCGCTGACCGGACTCGTATGGCTTCAGCTTGCCCACCAACGCGCGCTTCTCGGATGCGCGCAGGCCAGAGGAATGCCCAACGACGTGCAGCTTGCCGTCCTTGTCGTAGAGCCCCAGGATCAGCGAGCCCACAGTTCCGGGCTCCTTGCCGGGGCGATACCCGGCGACGACCGCGTCAATCGTGCGCACGCGCTTGACCTTGACCATGCCCGTGCGCTGGCCCGGTCGGTAGGGGGCGCGTACGTCCTTAGCGACCACGCCCTCTCCGCTGCGCAGCCATGGCTCGGCCTCGCTGGGTGCCCTGGTCGTCGGGGTGAGCGTGATAGCGCTTCCTTTGACGATCTCCGGGAGCGCGGCGCGGCGCTCTGACAGCGGCTGCTCCAGCAGCGAGCTGTCTTCTCGTGCGAGCAGGTCGAAGGCGATGTAGCGGGCCGGCGTCTCGGCCGCGAGTCTCTTTATGCGCGATTGCGCCGGGTGGATGCGTTGCGTGAGCGCGTCGAAGTCCTCGCCCCCCTCGTGGGCGTCGATCACGATCTCGCCGTCGAGCACGTAGCGGCCCTGCGGGAAGGTCAGCTCAGGGAAGTAGCGACCCAGTGGCTTCCCTGAGCGCGAGTGCAGCACCACATCGCCATCGTCGACGAACGCAATCGCCCGGAAGCCGTCGTACTTGGGTTCGTAGCACCACTGCTCGCCTTGCGGCAGGTCCTTTGCGGAGCGCGCGAGCTGCGGCTGGAGCGGGGGTTTGAGCGGGAGTGACACGTCCGGAGGCGGTCGATCGTAGCTGTACGATGGCCCGGATGGCGGAAGCGCGTGCGACCACGGCAGAGGAGGAGTATCTGGAGAGCTTGTTCTGGCTGTTCGAGGCGGGACTGCCGATGACTGGGGCGAATTTGGCGCGCGCGATGCAGCTCTCGGCGCCGACCGTGCACGAGATGCTGGGACGGCTTGAGCGCGACGGCTACATCTCGCGCAACTCCGAGCGCGTGGTCGATTTCACCGAATCCGGCCGAACTCATGCGGAGCACATAGTCAGCCGCCACCGCATGATCGAGCGCTTTTTGACGGATGTGGTGGGGGTGCCCTGGGACGAAGTCCACGAGGAGGCCGAGCAGCTCGAGCACGCCATGACGCCTCGCTTCGAAGCGTACGTGCGCACGACCGTCGGAGACGCAAAGACGTGTCCTCACGGTCACCCGATTCGCGTCGGCGAGCGCATCGATGGCGTGCCCTTGGCCGACTGCAGCGCGGGAGCGCAGGTCACGGTTTTGCGCTTCGAAAACGAGGCGGAGGACTTGCTGCATTACCTCAAGCAGGCGGGGCTCGAGCCCGGCCTCGACGGGGAGGTCGCCAACAACGACGGCGAGTTCGTGACCGTTCGAAGCGATGGCCGGGAGTCGACGGTGACCGTGAGCGTGGCCGAGACGGTCTCGGTACTGGCCGACCCCTCGCCGCCGCCCCGGATCGCCTTGCCCGAGCAGCTGGTGCTCGGTCAAGAGCGTTACGGGCGCTAAGCCTTAGGTGCTGCTGCGCAAAGACCACCGCGGCCTGCTCGCGATCGGGCAGCAGTCGCACGCCTGGATATCGGGTCAGCTCGCACGCGCCTGGGGCAATGAGCGCTTTGAGGCACCGCACCCCTGGGAAGAGCTTTGCCTCGCCGCCGAGCAGCACGACGTCGGCTTCGCGGCATGGGATCTCGAGCCGAAGCTGGATCCCGACACGGGCCTGCCGTACTCCTTTCTGGAGATGCCGATCGAGCAGCATCTGGGGCTCTGGTCGACCGCGCCAGGGTTGTTGTTGGCGCAGAGCAGGTACGCCGCACTGCTCGTCTCGATGCACGGGTCGCGGCTCTATCGGCGCCGCGATCTGGAGCGGCTCGAGCCGGCGCAGGCCGAAGCAGTACGCATGTATCTGCGCGAGCAGCAACGCTTCCGCGCGCCGCTGATCGCCTCACTCGAGGACGACGCGGCCACCACTGCCTGGGTCACTCCACCGCTGCTCGCTCGCAACAGTCAGCTCGTGTGGATCTGGGATTTCCTCTCGCTCGCGATCTGTCTGGATTGGGTTCCGAGGACTGCGCGCGAGGCTCCGGCGGTCGCTGGACCGGTAGACATCGAGATCCTGCCGGGACCTCGACAGAACACGGCCGTATTGGAGCCGTGGCCTTTTCGCGAGCCTGCGTCCCTGGCGGTGCGGTGCGACGCGCGCCGGCTCGACGCGGCGCTGCCCTTCGGCGAGACGCCGTGGGAGCGACTTCAGTTCGAGTTCCTGGAAGCCGCCTAGCTACGCGACCCCGCAGCCCCCGCTCGTGCCCGGGATGAATGAGTAGTCGGGGTGGGAGCCACTGGCGCTGGCGCGGCCGATCGTGTGGGCTTGGTCGGACCAGTAAAGGTTGTTGCCGATGACCGCAACGCCGCACACGGCCGACTCGATGCCAAAGACAAAGCTTTCATTCGGGCTCTGGCCGTTGAGCTTCGCACTCCCGATGTCCCCGTCTGTATTGCCCCAATAGATGCGGGTGGCGCTCAGGGCGACACCGCACGGGTGGCCCGGCGTGCCTGTAATGAAGTTCGGGTTCGCCTTGCGGGTTTTCAGTGAGGCGCGGCCGATGCGGCCGGGAGTGCTTCCGCCGGCCCAATAGATGTAGCTCTTGTTCACCGCGACTCCACACACGTTGGAGCCGGGGTCCTTGATGAAGTGGTCCGAAGGTTTCGATCCATTGAGGTTTGCTCGGCCGATCACGTGCTCGCTGCCGCCGCCGCCCCAGTAGATGTGGGCGCGATCGACAGCGATTCCGCAGATCCCCCCGACGTTGCCCTTGACCCTGACGAAATGCTCGTTCACGCCGCTGCCATTGAGCTTGGCACGCCCGATTGTGTTGCGGCTGCTTTCGGCCCAATAGATGTACTTGGCGCTAACCGCGACGCCGCAGGGTTTGCCGGTCAGATGGATGAACTGTTGTTTGGCGCCGGTGCCGTTGAGCTTGGCGCGCCCGATCCCGACCACGCTTCCTGATTGCGCCGAGTTGGCCCAATAGATGTAAGTGGCGCCCGAGGTCGGTGCGGTGGTGCCAGCCTGGGTGGCTGACGCGAGCCCGGCCGAGAGCGCCAGCACCATGAGCGCCACGCCGGCGATGCCCTTGAGCGCGTTCAAGGTTGCCCCTGTTATCGGCGCGCTGTCGATGCGCCCGAAACTAGCAGGTGGATGAGGGCGCGGAAGTCCCCCGCCCGGGGGTCGGATCGTCGACCACGCCGGAGCTGAGCACGGCGCCGAAGTGAACGACGTACCAGACGCCGCGCCAGGAGATCATGGAGGCAATTCCGAACGAGCGCGTCTGCCCGTGTTCGCTGTAGATGACGCGGGCATTGGGGACTTCCCAGTAGCCGACGCGGTTATAACAGGCGCTAGGCGAGACCCAGTGGGCGTACGGGGACGGGACCGCGACGGTTATCAGGCGCGCGTCGGTCGCGCTGGAACCGAGGAGGGCGTGAGCGGCAGCGATGTCCAGACGGAAACTGTGGAGCAAGCGGTTCTGGTAATCCGCCCCCGCGTCCGCGATCGCCTTCACCTGCAGGTACGCACGCAAAGGAAAGTAGGCGGGCATCGCGGCTTTGAGCGAGTTCGTGGTGACGCCCCGCCACAGCGCGGCCATCTCGCGGTGAAAGGCGGGGGTGCCGGCGGAGGGCCGCTGGTTGGTTTGGGGTAGAGCGCCGCGTGCGGGGCGTTTGTGCGCTGCCGTGGTGGTCGTCTTTGCCGGGGTGGGCTTGGTGACCGTGGTGCGCGGCTTGGCTGCCTGGGTATGCGCGTGGGTTGTGGCGGCTTGGCTGCCGCAGCCGGTCAGCGCGATAAGTGCGAGCCAGCTAGCTCGTCGGGGCCCCGGCAGTCGCACGTGCGCCTGTGATCTCCGCGTAGGCGTCGGCCAGCCGGCTGACCCCCTCCTCGATCTGTGCCTCGTTGACGCCCGAATAGGCGAGGCGCAAGCTGTCCTCGGCCCCTTCCAGCACAAAGTCTTCGCCCTTGACGAACTGAACTCCGCGCTTGGCCGCGGCCTCGTGCAGGCGCCCCGCGTTGGTCCCGCGCGGAAGCTCAACCCAGAGGAAGTAACCGCCTTCCGGCTCGACGAAGCGGGCATCGGGGAGCATTTCGCGCAGCGCGTCGGCCAGGGTCTGCGCGCGTCTGTGTAGCGCGTCGCTGACGGTCGCGATCGAGCGTTCGAGGGCGCCCGAGCGCGCAAACTCGAACACGATCCCCTGCGAGACCATGCTCGGCGAGATGTAGGCCCCGGTCGCGATCTTGGCGATCTTGGCGATTAGATCCTCGGGGCCGACTAGGTAACCCACTCGGATCCCCGGGCAGACCGTCTTCGAGAAGGACGACGCATACACCACGGTCTGCCCGTCCATCGAAAGCATCGTCGGCATGGCTTCGCCTTCAAAGCGAAGCGCTCCGTAGGGATCGTCCTCGAAGATCGTGAAATCGTGCGCGCGCGCGAGCGTCAATAAGCGCTCGCGTTTGTCGGCCGAGAGCGTGTAGCCGGCCGGGTTCTGGAAGTTCGGGATGATGTGAGCCAGCTTGGGGCGTGCGCCGGCGAGCAGCACGCGCTCAAGTGCGGCCACATCGATCCCGTCACGCTCAAGCTCGACCATGCGCACGTCGGCGCCGCGGCCGCGCAGCGACAGCAGCGTGCGGTCGTAGGTGGGTCGCTCGACGACTACCGAATCGCCGGGCTCGACTAGTGCGTCGAACAAAAACGCGTCCGCCTGCATTGAGCCGTTGGTAACTAGCACGCGCTCGACCGGCACCCCGTGACGCTCGGCGATCCACTTGCGCAACGGCGGGTAGCCGACGGAGGTCCCGTAGGCAGTCAGGCCGGCGGGGTCGCTCGTAAAAGCGCTGTCCGCCGCCTCACGCAAGCCCTCGACATCGACGATGTCCAGCGAAGGGGCGCCGCGGGCAAAAGAGATCTGATCGGCCATCGTCATCGAAGCGTACTCGCGGTCTCGGCACCTAAAAGCGATCCCACGATCTCGGCGACCTGGGTCGGAGTTCGGCCCACGCGCACTCCCTTGGCCTCCAGCGCCTCGGCCTTGGCCGCGGCCGTCCCCCGGGAGCCCGACACGATCGCGCCGGCGTGGCCCATGGTCTTACCGGGCGGGGCCGTGAAGCCCGCGATGTAGGCGACGACAGGCTTGGTCACGCTCTCGGCCACGAACTCGGCGGCTCGCTCCTCGTCGTCGCCCCCGATCTCGCCGCACATCACGATCAGCTGCGTTTTGGGATCGGCTTCGAACAGGGCGAGGATGTCGATGAAGTCGCTCCCGGGGACGGGGTCACCGCCGATGCCGACGATCGTCGAATTGCCGAAGCCCCGTTGCGCGAGCACGTTCCCGATCTGGTAGGTGAGCGTGCCCGAGCGCGACACCACGCCCACGTTGCCCTCCTTGAAAAACGCGGCCGGGATGATGCCGACATTCGCCTTGCCGGGCGAGAGGATGCCGGGGCAGTTGGGCCCGATCAGGCGCGAGCGGCCGTTTTTCTTGAGCGCGTTGTAGACGCGGAGCTCGTCGTGGGCGGGGATGCCCTCGGTGATCGCGATGATCAGCTCCACGCCGGCGTCGTCAGCCTCGAGGATCGAGTCGGCAGCAAAGCGTGGGGGGACGAAGATCATCGCGGTGTTTGCGTCGGTCGCCGCCACGGCCTCGTGGAAGGTGTTGAAGACAGGAATACCGTCGACGTCGTGGCCGCCCTTGCCGGGCGTGACGCCCGAGACGACGTGGGTGCCGTAGTCGCGATTGCGCAGCGAGTGAAACGTGCCCTCGCGGCCGGTGATGCCGGATACGCATAAGCGCGTGCCTTCGTCGATCAGGATGCTCATGCCGCGTTTGCCAGTTCGACGACCCTCTGCGCGGCGTCGTCCATGGTGGACTCGCTGACCACGTTGGGCAGGCTCGCCTCCTGGAGCATTTGCCGTCCCTCTTCGGAGTTGGTGCCGTCGAGGCGCACCACGAAAGGCACCTGTGGCTTGATCTGGTCGAAGGCCTCGACCAATCCTCGCGCGACCTCCTCGCCGCGAGTGATCCCGCCAAAGATGTTGAACAACACGGCTTTCACTTTGGGGTTCGAGAGGATCACCTCCACTGCGCTCGTGATGGCCTCGGCCTTGGCGCCTCCGCCCGCGTCGAGAAAGTTGGCGGGCGAGCCACCAGCTTGAGCGACGACATCGAGCGTCGACATCACGAGTCCGGCGCCGTTGCCAAGGATGCCGATGTCGCCATCGAGCTTGACGTAGGTGAGCCCCCGTTCCTTGGCCATGCGCTCCTGGGGGTCCTCGGCACTGAGGTCGCGCAGCTGGGCGTTGTCGGGGTGGCGAAAGAGCGCGTTGTCGTCGAGCGTGACCTTGGCGTCGAGGGCTCGCACGCCGCGAGTGTCGGCGTCTTTGGTAGCCGGCGTCACGATCAGCGGATTGACCTCCACGAGCGTCGCGTCCTCAGCGATGAACACGTCGTAGAGCTTTGCCAACATCGCTCCCACGCCGCGGACCACGTCGTCCGCGACGCCCGCCTCATAGCAAAGACGTCGACCATGGAAGGGCTGAAAGCCCACCAGCGGGTCGACGTGCAGCCGCGCGATCGCTGCCGGGTCTTCGTCGGCCACCTGCTCGATGTCCATCCCGCCCTTGGTCGAAAGCATCACCAGGGGCGCCTTGGCCGACCGGTCGAAAACCACCGATGCGTAGTACTCGATGTCGATTTCCGAGGCCTTTTCGACCCATAGTTCGTGCACGGTCAGGCCTCTGATGTCCATCCCGAGGATGGCTTGCGCTTCAGTGCGCGCCTGGTCGTGATCGTTGGCGATCTTGATCCCACCCGCCTTGCCGCGCCCGCCGATCTGCACCTGCGCCTTGATTACGCACGGGTAGCCGATCTCGTCGGCCGCCGCGGCCGCCTCCTCGACGGTGGCCGCGGGCCTCCCATCGGGCACGGGAACGCCGTGGCGCGCAAACAATTGCTTGCCCTGGTACTCGAGCAAGTCCATGCGGCCGACTCTATTGCATCACTGCGGGAGCGAGCCTCGCGCTCCGGGGCGCAGGTTCACGCCGGTTTGGCCGCTCTCATGCGGCCTGCGCCGCCGCTGTGGCATCATGCCCGCGCCATGGCGCTCCCGAAGAACATCACCTGGGTCACGTTCGACGTCTACGGCACGCTGATCGACTGGGAGAGCGGCGTCTACGACGCTTTCCTCGCCGAGGCCGATCGCGACGGATTCACGCTCGAACGCGACGAGCTTATTTCGCTCTTCTTTGAGGTTCAGAGGCAGATCCAGGCAGGCTCCTATGAGCTCTACGCCGAGGTGTTGCGCCGGACCGCGATCCAAATCGCCAAGCGGCTGGGGTGGCCGCTGGAGCCGTCGCGCTCGGGCTTTTTGCCCGACTCGATCCAGCGTTGGCCCCCGTTCAAGGAGACCAACCCGGTGCTCCAGAAGATCGCCAAGAAATTCAGTATCGGCCTCATTTCAAACATCGACGACAAGCTGCTTGGGCAGACGCGCCGCTTGATCCCCCAGGATTTCGATCTCGTGGTCACCGCCCAGCAGGTGCGCTCGTATAAGCCCGATCCGGCTCACTTCAACGAGTGCGAGCGGCGCATCGGCGGTAAGCGAGGGTGGGTCCATATCGCCGAGAGCTACTACTACGACGTCGCCCCCTGCCTGAAAAAGAAGGTTCCCGTGATCTGGGTCAACCGGCGCAAGGAAGAGCTCGAGGCGGGCCAGAAGAAGGCCGACGCGGAGGTGTCAACCTTGCGCGAGGCGGCGAAGCTGATTGGGGCGGCATAGGCCGACTTCCGGCCGGCCGGGTGGCGTTCGTTCCCGCCCGCGGTCAGCTGATCACGGCAAGCGTGTCGCCGCTCGCGACCGGCGAACCGACCGAGATCGGCAGCTTGGCGACCGTGCCCGACTTGTGGGCCGTGATCTCGTTCTCCATCTTCATCGCCTCGATCACTGCAACGAGCGCGCCCTCTTCGACGGCCGCTCCTTCCTCTACGGCGACCTTCAGCACTGTGCCCTGGAGCGGCGAATGCAGCTCATCTCCGCCCGCGCCCCCGCCGCCTGCGCCGCCATGACCCGACCTACGCGGCGGGCGGCGAGCGCCCTGGGCCGCGCCGGCTGCCGCCGGAGCGGCGCCGTTTGTCGAAGGCCCCATCGGTGGCCCGATGACCTTGACGTCAAAGCGTCTGCCCGAGACCTCGACCGTGTAGCTCTGCTCGATCGTTGCGTCGTCCTCGTCGTCCGCCTTGCTCTCAGAAGGCTTGGGCGGAGCGAGCTGCTTGAGCCACTTCTTATCCTCGATCAAGTCGCGACACGTCTGCGCGTTTGCCCACTGTTCGGTCTGCAGCAGCGCCTCATGGAAGGGCAGCAGTGTCTTGAGTCCGCCGATCTCGTATTCGCGGAGAGCTCTCAGCATCCGACTCGTGGCCTGCTCGCGGTCGACGTCCCACACAATCAGCTTCGCGACCATGGGGTCGTACATCGGCGTGATCTCTGACCCCGGCTCTACGCCAGAGTCGACGCGCACCCCGGGTCCTGCCGGTTCGCGGTAGCCGGTGATCCGGCCGGGTGCCGGGGCGAAGTTCTTGCTCGCGTCCTCGGCGTTGATGCGGCACTCGATCGCGTGACCCTCGAGTTCCACGTCGTCCTGAGCGATCGAGAGCCGCTCGCCGGCCGCTACGCGGATGCCCTCCTTGACGATGTCGATTCCGGTCACCATCTCAGTGACGCAGTGCTCGACTTGGACGCGGGTGTTCATTTCGAGGAAGAAGTACTCCGCCTCGCCCGCCGATTTCTGGGCCGTGCCGTCTTGTCCGGATCCGCTCACCGCGAGCAGCCCCTCGATGGTGCCGGCGCCGGTGTAGCCGACCGCGGCCGCCGCCTCGGTCGCGATCTTGCCGATACGCGCGCGCAGCTTCTCCGAGACCGCGGGCGCGGGGGCCTCTTCAATCAGCTTCTGATGACGGCGCTGCACTGAGCAATCGCGCTCCCCGAGATGGATCACATTGCCGTGAGTGTCGGCCAGCACCTGAACCTCTACGTGGCGCGGATCGGGGAGGTAGCGCTCGAGGTAAACGGTCGGGTCGGAGAAAAACTTTTCCCCTTCGCGCGCGGCACCCTCGAATGCGGCCTCGAGCTCATCGTCGGACTGCGCCACCCGGAAGCCTTTGCCGCCGCCGCCGCCGGCGGCCTTGACGGCGACCGGATAGCCGATCGAGTCCGATATGAGCTCGCGTGCCAGCTCGACGTTGCCCACGGGTTCAGTCGTGCCGGGGACGATTGGTACGCCGGCCTTTTGCATCAGCACACGCGCCCGTGTCTTTGAGCCCATCGCCTCGATCGCCTGCGACGGAGGCCCGATGAACACGATCCCACGCTTTTCGAGTGCGGCCGCAAAGGCGGCGTTCTCGGCAAGGAACCCATAACCGGGGTGGACAGCCTCCGCGCCTGAGCGGTCGATTACGTCGAGCAGCTTGTCGATCGCCAGATAGCTCTCCGACGCAGGCCCAGGCCCGAGCAGGTAGGCCTCTTCGGCGCGCTTGACGTGCAGGGCGTCGCGGTCGAGTTCTGAGTAGACGGCAACGGTCGCAATCCCGAGCTCCTCGCACGCGCGCATCACCCGGATCGCGATCTCGCCGCGGTTGGCGATCAAAACCTTCGAAAACATCGGCGGCCGGACTTTACCGGGCGCCTGCGAGTCCCCGAGAGCGAGCGACGCGCGGATGTCCCCAGATCAGCGGGGCGAGTGCCGCGTTAGGTCTAAGCGGTCAGAGGTGGATGCCGCACTCAGTCTTGTCCATGCCCGCCCACCTTCCTTCACGCCCGTTCCCAGGCTGGGTGCATGGAGCGCAGCCAATCGAGTCGAAGCCCTGATCGTGCAGCGGGTGATACGGCAGGTCGTGCTCACGGATGTAGCGCCAGAGGTCGCGATCCGTCCAATCCGCAAGCGGGTTGAGCTTCCAGATGCCCCGACGCTCGTCTCGCTCCAGCTTGCGCGTGCTTGACCGCGTGCTCGCGTGCTCACGCCGGACTCCCGTGATCCAGGCGTCAACTTCCCCGAGCGCTCGCTCAAGCGCCTCCACCTTCGCCATCCCGCAGCACCGATCGACTGTCCACGGTGCACCGGGACTCGACGCATCGAAGACCTCGAAGCGCAAGCCGAAACGCTGCTCGAATTGACGCCAGGTTTCAAACGTCTCCGGGAACAGCACACCCGTATCAATCACGAACGCACGGGCCGTGGGCTCGATCTGCGTGAGCATGTGAACGAGGACCGACTCCTCCTTCTGGAAAGAGCACGCCAAGGTCAAGCGCGGGTGAAACTGCCCTACGCCGTAGGCGAGGACCTCCTCAGCGGAGGCCAGTTCGAGCTCGTGCGCGGCAGCCGTCATAGCGTCATCAACGTAGGGATCGTGTCCACGGTCAGGGCGATAGCCGCCGTTGCGGACCGCGCCGTTTTCCGCGGCGGTGCGCCCGGTTCGGGCGGTCTGCTCATTTTTGAGCTTAGACGGCACACTCACCCTCGCCACGGATGACCTCGAACGGCGTCGAGCGCTCCCAGTCGATGAAGTAGTTCATGTTCTGCAAGTTGAATTCGACAGGCATCGCCAGGTCCTTGATGCGGGCTTCAAATTCTGCCGAGCCGACGCGCTCAGCGAATGCGTTGAACTCTTCTCGCGGACGTCGATCGGACTGGTAAAAGCGGATCCAGCGCTCGATCGCCTCGGGCACTCGCTTTGCCGGCAGACGGGCCTTCAGGCGCTGTCCATAGCGTACCTCGCCACCCTCATAGGCCCCTGCGATGTGAGGAATATAGGCCGGCAGCGCGTGTCCGGCGACCTTGATCGAGGCGCCATAGAAGCCGATGTTGGCGATGTGGTGCTGTCCACAGCCGTTAGGACAGCCGCTCATCTTGATGTGAATCCGGCGTGTGAGCTCGTCGTCGATCTGCAGCGTCTGCAGCCGCTCGTTGATCGCCTGGTTGAGCCCCATCGAGCTCGTGATTCCCAGCTTGCACGAGTCAGTGCCAGGACAGCTGACGACGTCCGTGATCTCATCCGCGCCTGCCTCGCCGAGTCCGAGATCGCACAGCCGCTGCCAGACTTCGTAGGCCGCCTCATCGCGTACCCAGCGCAAGATCAGGTTCTGGTGCACGCTGGTGCGCGCGTACCCACCGCTGTACTCGCGCATTATTTGTGCCAGGCCGCGGAGCTGCTCGGGGGTCAAGTCGCCGCGCTGCACCTTGACCTCGACCGTCGAGAACCCCTGCTGCCGCTGGCGCTTTACATTGCTCTCGATAAACCGGTCGAACTCGCGGTGGTCGCCGTTGGGGCTTGAGTAGAGGGCGCGGGGTACGGGTGCGTTGGCCTGCTCTTCGTGCTCGAACAGAATCTTGTCGAGGGAAAAGTCTCTTTCTGCGACCCAGTCGCCGCAAAGCTCTTCCTCGACAAGCTTGCGAAATTCGTCGATTCCGATCTTGTCGACCAGCACCTTGATCCGAGCGCGGGCGCGGTTGGGGCGCAGCCAGTCTTGACGGTCGAAGATCCGCATGCACGCCTCGGTGACCTTGAGGTACTCGCCGTTGTCTAGCTCGAGGAACTCGGACAACGTGGGCGCAAGACGCGGCATGATCGAGGTGCCGCCGCCCACCCGCATCTCCACGCCGCGGACGCCATCGACTACGCGGGGAATGAACGCAACGTCGTGGATGCGCGTGATCGCGTTGTCCTCGTCCGTGGCCGCGAACGCGGTCTTTACCTTCCGGGGCATCGATTGGGTGGTCGGGTGACGCACGAAGTACCGCACGTAGGCGCCTGCGTAAGGGGTGATGTCAAACAGCTCGCCTTCGAGCGTGCCGGCGCGTGGGTCGCCGGTGACGTTACGCATGGTGTTACCGCACCCTTCGCGACTTGAGAGGCCCGCATCACCAAGCTCGCGGATCAGTTTGGCCGCGTCAGGCAGCGGCACGTGGTGCATCTGAATGTTCTGGCGCGTGGTGATATGGCCCTTGCGCAACGGAACGTATTTATCGATCCCGCCGGCGAAGGCCTCGAGCTGCTCTGGGGTGACGCCGCCTAGCGGCAGCTTGACGCGCACCATTTGGCGCTCGGGCTGGCGCTGGCCGTAAACGCCCTGCTTGAGGCGGAACTTGATGAACTCCTCGCCGTCGAGTTCGCCCGTCAGAAAGCGCGTCGACTCAGTGTCGAAGTCGTCGAACTCCTTCCGCAGGATCGGGATGATGTGTCCGGGGACGTCCCGGACATGCTCGGGATTCTCGAGCGACCCGAGGCGGCTGGCGGGTGGCGTTTGCTCGGCGGCGGTAGTCAAGTTCTCGGCAGGGAATACAGGCGGGCACAGGGAAAGGTATCAAATCAGATCGGGATATATATATTTAGGCCACGACGCATGGTTTTGTGCCTAGCTCGGCGGCGCGTGTACGCCGCGAGAGCGCCTGGGGACGTCGTAGGGGGCGGCGCTATTCCCAGGGGAGTGGGAGCTGGGGCTGCAGCGCGACCCCTTCTTGGAGCGCCGCCTCCTGCCAAGGATTCGGTTGGGGCTCGGGCGCAACCGGCGTCGGTGCGGTCTCACGCATGAACCGCTCGAGCGCCGCGACAACTGCGGCGGCCTCCTCGGCGGAGGCGTTGGGCGCGACGATCCGAAGCTTGGGGCGGCGATTTACCACTCCGCGCGAGGGTATCGTGGCCGCCCGTGTCCGAGGTCCCGGTTCTCGATCACGACGCCGTGTTGAGCGCGGTCTCGCCCGCGATCGCCATCGATCGAGTCCGCGAGGGTCTCATCAGATTCCACCGGCGCGCATGGGCGATGCCTCCGAAGGTCTACTTGGAAAGCCAGCCGTACGGCGATTTCCGTGCCATGCCGGCTCTTGGCGACGGGTTTGCAGTACTCAAGTGGGTCACCTCGTTCCCGCGCAATCCCGAACGCGGCCTGCCGACCGTCACCGGCGTCATCTGCCTCTCGGACGCGATGACAGGCGAGCTGCTGATGTTGCTCGATGCGCGCTCCGTGACGGCGTTGCGGACGGGTGCGGTCGCCGCCGCCGCGACGGAAGCGCTCGCGACGACCGGCGCAACGTCAGTGGGAATCGTGGGCTGCGGGCTGCACGGGGCATGGGTTGCCAGGTGTCTGGTGTCGGCGGGGTTTGGTGGCGGGATCTGTCACGACGTGAGTCCTGCGCTGGCGTCGGAGCTCGCGTCGGAGCTCGGATCGAGCTGGATCGAGGGCACCCGCGAGGAGGCACTCAGGTGCGAGATCGTCTGCTGCATCACCCCGGGCTCCTCGGTGGTGGTCGAGGCCGGCGACCTGCGGCCCGGAGTCCACTTGAACATGCTCGGCGCCGACGGTCCGGGGAAGGCCGAGGCGACGATCGCGGCAGTCGCGTCGTGCGCCCTTTTCTGCGATGAGTGGGAGCAGGCGTCGCATGGCGGTGAGCTGTCGGGCGCGGTCGAGGCGGGGCTGGTTGGACGCGACCAGGTGACCGAGCTCGGTGCGGTCCTCGCCGGGGAGGCGGCCGGACGGCCGGGCCCCGAGGCGGCCACGCTGTTCGACTCGACCGGCCTGGCAATTCAGGACCTAGCGGTCGCCGGGGCGGCTTTTGAGGCTTGGCGCGAGGGGCGGGTCCAGGCTCAGACGGTCCGGCTGTAGGTCTGGCCCGCGACGCGAAGCGCGGCGCTCGTCATAGCCGCCGTCATAGAAGGTGCCCTTTACAGCGGAATATTTCCGTGCTTGCGCTTCGGCCCGGCCTCGCGCTTTGTCTGAAGCGTCTCCAGCGCGGTGATGACCTTGGGTCGGGTCTCGTGCGGCACGATCACGTCGTCGATGTAGCCCCGCTCCGCTGCCGCGTAGGGGTTGGCGAAGTGCGCCTTGTAGTCCTTGATCAGCTTCTCCCGGCGCGTCTCGGGCGTCGGCGAGGCGACGATGTCGCGCCGGTAGATGATGTTGACCGCGCCCTCGGGGCCCATCACGGCAACTTCGGCCGTCGGCCAGGCGAAGTTGAAGTCGGCGAGCATGTGCTTTGAGGCCATGACGTCGTAGGCTCCGCCATACGCCTTGCGCGTGATGATCGTGATTTTGGGGACCGTGGCTTCGGTGTAGGCGTACAGCAGCTTGGCGCCGTGACGGATGATCCCGCCCCACTCCTGATTGGTGCCGGGCAGGAAGCCAGGCACGTCACAAAAAGTGATGAGCGGGATGTTGAAGGCGTCGCACGTGCGCACGAACCGTCCCGCCTTACACGACGAGTCGATATCGAGTACGCCTGCCAGCTGCGCGGGCTGGTTACCGACCACGCCGACGGAATAGCCGTTCAAACGCGCGAAGCCGCACACGATGTTGCGCGCGTAGTGCTCGTGCACCTCGAAGAACTCGCCGTCGTCGACGATCAGCCGAACCACATCGCGCATGTCGTAGGGCTTGTTGGGGTTGTCCGGCACGACGTGGTCCAGCTCGGGCGCCTGCCTGAGCGGATCGTCGGTCGGCTGGACGCGGGGTGCGATCTCGAGGTTGTTTTGAGGCAGAAAGGAGAGCAGGTAGCGAGTGTCCTCGAGGCAATGGTCCTCGTCGTCGCAGGCAAAGTGCGCGACGCCCGACTTCGTGTTGTGCGACATCGCCCCGCCGAGCTCCTCGAACCCGACCTCCTCGCCCGTGACCGCCTTGATGACGTCGGGCCCCGTGATGAACATGTGTGAGGTCTCCTTGACCATGAAGACGAAGTCCGTCATGGCCGGCGAGTACACGGCGCCCCCCGCGCACGGACCCATGATCAGGCTGATCTGGGGGATCACGCCCGAGCAGCGCACATTGCGCACGAATACGTCGCCGTAGGCGCCCAGCGACACAACGCCCTCCTGAATTCGCGCCCCTCCCGAGTCGTTGATCCCGATCACGGGGCAGCCGATCCTGGCCGCGAGGTCCATCACCTTCACCATCTTCTCGCCCATCACTTCGCCCAGCGAGCCACCGAAGACCGTGAAGTCCTGGCTGAAGACGCACACCCGGCGCCCGTCGATCGTGCCGTGACCAGAGACGACGGCATCGCCCCACGGCCGGTTCTTCTGCATCTCGAAGTCGTAAGTCCGGTGCCTTACGAAGGTGTCGAGCTCTTGGAAGGATCCGGGGTCAAGCAGCTTTTCGACGCGTTCGCGCGCTGTGTACTTCCCCCGTTCATGCTGCTTCTCGACCGCCGCCGCGCTGCCTGCGTGGATCGCCTCGTACCGAATCTCCTCGAGCTGGGCGAGCTTCTCCTCGTAGGTTTCGGGCGCGTCCTCTCGCATGGCGGCGCGAGTTTACGCCGTCCAGCGCACGGTCAATGCAAGCGTGCCCCGACGCGCTCCCCACCATCGTCGGCGTTCTATCCGCGCGAGTAGGGTCGGTGGTGTGCCCGTCCGAGGCTGTCGAGCGCAGAGTTCAACGCCCGGGCCGGCGCTGCAGCGGACCCGGTCGTATCACCGACCTCATCCGCTTCTCGTCCGACTGCTGCACTCGATCCCTCGACGGCGTCCGGCTGGCCGCCTTTTAGCCAAGCAAGGAATGAGCGCATGAGGCCTGGCCGTGAACCGAAGACACGCTGTTTGGAAGTGGGCTTACCTCGCTCCAGCACCGCTTGGAGCTCACGCATCTCGGCACCGATCGGGTCGGGGGTCGATGTATCGCCCGTCCTCTCACCATCGCTGTCCGACTCCGCTTCCGCGGGCGCTGCGGTCAGGATCACCTTGGTGCCCCATCCCGATGGCTCGAGCTTGACCGTGCCGCGAGCGGACTTGCCCTCCCAGGCAACGACGGTCTCTGGCTCGAGCCTCGTGATTTGGATCTCGCCGAACTGGTCCAGATGACGCTTGAGCGAGGCAGCCTCGCTCACCTCTGACCACAGCTCGGGCGCAGACTTGACCAAGGTGCGGCTCGCCTTGTATTGAGGAATCACCCCTTTTCGTTTCGCGCGCGTGGGGCGTAGTCCTTCCGCTGGTCCGGCGGCTGCGAAACGCTGGTCCGGCGCCTGCGAACCAGGACCCTTACTCGGTTTCGGCTACCACCACGACGCCGGCGGGAGCCTCCAGCAATTCCACGGTCCTGCGGGCGGCCTCATCGACGTGAATGCGCGGTGGAGGCACGCTACGGCCCTCGCCGGAGTAAGTACCTGGGCCGTACAACCACCCATAGCGCAGGACCACGCCGCCGAAGTCGAGCACCATGCGTTCGTGCGCAGCGACCGCCCGACCTGTGCCCGACGGCTTGAAGGCGATGCTCTGAGCCAGCATGCGGGTGGCGCCCGCGCTGCGGGCGGCCTCGATCAGGTTGCGAGTGCCCTCGGTACGGATGCGGTTGTTGCGGCGCGAGTACAGCGCCAGCCGCTTGAGATCGTCGGGGAGGTCGGTTAGCTGGTGCATGACGAGGTCGGGCCTAAACGCGGTCGCCGTGTCTATTAGCTTGTCCTTGTCGTAGACGTCGCAGACGACGGGTTCCGCCCCGAGGTCGCGCAACGTGGTCTCGTTCTGGGGCGAGCGCGTCATGCCGGCAACTGCGTGACCCTGCTGCACGAGCAAGGGAATTACGCGGGAGCCGATCACTCCACTTGCACCGGCTATGAAGACGCGCATCAAAAGGCGGGTTTGTATTCGCCGAAGACGTCCTTCATCGCGCCGCAGACCTCACCCAGCGAGCAGCGATCCTTCAGCGCCTGGCGCAACACCGGCAGCAGATTCCCGCTGCCGCCGGCGGTCTCGCGAATCTCGTTCAGCCGCTTCTCGACCAGCGGCTGCTCTCGCTTTGCCTTGAAGGCCTTGAGCCGGTCGACCTGGGCGCGCTCCGATTCAGGATCGACGCGCAGGATGTCTGGGACTTCGATGTCGTCCTCGACGAACTTGTTGACCCCCACGACGATGTCCTGGCCGGTCCTGTAGCGCTCGTGATAGCCGAACGCAGACTCCTCGATTTCGTTCTTGATGAACTCGATCGCGTTGATCGAGCCACCGAGGTCGTCGATCTTGCCGATCAGCTCCCACGCACGCTGCTCGATCTCATCGGTCAGCGCCTCGACGAAATACGAGCCCGCGAACGGGTCGACCGTGTCCGCGGCGCCTGACTCATAGCCGAGGATCTGCTGGGTCCGCAGTGCGATCTTGGCGGCGCGCTCGGTGGGCAGCGCCAGGGCCTCGTCAAAGCCGTTGGTATGAAGCGACTGCGTCCCTCCGCAGACCGCGGCAAACCCCTGCAAAGCAACGCGCACGATGTTGTTCTCGGGCTGCTGAGCGGTCAGTGTCACGCCGCCTGTCTGGGTGTGGAAGCGCAGTCGCCAAGACCCGCTCATCGGTGGCGCCGAAGCGCTCGCGCATGATCTGTGCCCACATGCGGCGGGCCGCGCGGAACTTCGCCACCTCCTGGAAGACGTTGTTGTGTCCGTTGAAGAAAAACGCGAGCCGGGGTCCGAAGCGGTCGATCTCGAGCCCAGCGTCGAGCGCCGCCTGCACGTAGGCGGTGCCGTTGGCGAGCGTGAAGGCCACCTCCTGGACAGCAGAACAACCCTTCTCACGGAAGTGGTAGCCCGAGATCGAGATCGTGTTCCACTTGGGCACACGCTCGTTGCAGTACGCGAACAGGTCGGTGGTCAAGCGGATCGCGCCCTCGGGCGGGTAGATGAAGTTGCCGCGCGCGATGTACTCCTTGAGGATGTCGTTCTGCGTGGTGCCGCGGAGCTTGTCGGGCGAAACCTCCTGCTCCTCTCCGACCAGCTCGTAGAGCAGCAGCAGCGCCGCAGCCGGGGCATTGATCGTCATCGAGGTCGAGACTTGGTCCAGCGGGATGCCGTCAAACGCAATCCGCATGTCGTCGATCGTGTCGATCGCCACGCCGGTTCGTCCTACCTCGCCCAGGCAACGCGGGTCGTCGGAGTCCAGCCCCAGTTGGGTCGGCAGATCGAAGGCCATGCTAAGACCGGTCGAGCCGTGCTCAAGCAGATAGCGGTAGCGCTCGTTGGACTCCTTGGCGCTCGCGTAGCCCGCGTACTGGCGCATCGTCCACAGCTGCCGCCGGTACATGTCGGGGTGGATCCCGCGCGTGAAGGGATATTCCCCGGCTCGCCCAGCCGCTTGTCGAGCTCGGAGGGAAGGTCGCCCTCGGTGTAGAGGCCCTTTTCCTCGATGCCTGAATCTGTGAAACGGCGCTCGTCATCGGGCCCAACGATCGGCGCAATCGTACGGTGCTCCGGGGTAGTGGCCATGGCCGGGAGGTTACCCGCGCGTAGGCGCTACGGCCATCGGGGTTAGCCTTCAGGTGATGGTTATCCGAGTACGCCTGTTCGCGGGCTTGCGCGACCGCGCCGGCACGGACGAGGTCGAGCTCGATCTACCAGAGGGGGCAGTAGTTGCCGACGCGCTCGAGCGGCTGCGCTCGGTCACGGGCGAGCTGCAGGCGGTGATGGCGGTCAACCGCGAGTACGCTCGCGCGCAGACAGCGCTTCACGCGGAGGACGAGCTTGCGCTGATCCCGCCGGTGTCGGGGGGTTCGGGAGAGGCGGTGTCCGAGAAGGGCGCGCTGGCGGCCCGCTCGATTCATGTGCGCGTCAGCGCCGAGCCGCTCACCCCCGACGACCTTCAAGCTCGCGTCCGCGACCCGCGGGCCGGCGCGGTCGTCGTCTTCGAAGGCGTCACGCGCGAGGTGGAGCAGCTCGAATATGAGGCGTACGCCGAAATGGCGAGAGAACAGATTGCTTTGATCGCCGACGCTGCCCTCGAACGTTTTGATCTATGTGCCGTCGCCGTCGAGCACCGCATAGGCACAGTGCCGCTCTCAGAGCCGTCGGTGGTGGTCGCGGTGTCGGCGCCGCACAGAGCAGAGGCGTTCGCGGCGGCCCGCCAGATCATCGATCGCCTAAAGGCCGAGGCTCCAATCTGGAAGCGGGAGGAGGGCGAATGGGTCAAGGGCGAGACGCCCCGAGTGCCGGACTGAGGGCGCTCCCGGCAGTCCACGAGCTCGCGGCCGCGCTCAAGGGGCCGCATGCGCTACGCGTCAGCGCTGCGCGCCACGCGATCGAAGAGCAACGTGCCGCGCTGGCGGAGGGCGTCGAGCCGGTTGAGGATCTCGCTCTGCGCGCGCGCGAACTGCTGGACGGACTCGATTCCCTGTCGCTCCGGCGCGTGATCAATGCGACCGGCGTGATCGTGCACACAAACCTCGGGCGCTCCCCGCTGCCCGCGGCGGCCAGGACGGCGCTACAGGCCGCGGCGGAGGGATATTCGAATCTCGAGCTCGAACTCGACACGGGTCGCCGCGGCTCGCGGCAGAGTCACGTTCAGGGGCTGCTGGAGGAGCTCACCGGCGCCGAGGCGGCACTGGCCGTGAACAACGGAGCCGCGGCCGTTTTGCTCGCCGCCGCCGCGTTGGCCGGACCGGGGCGCGCGATCGTGGTTTCCCGCGGCCAGCTCGTCGAGATTGGAGGCGGCTTTCGCGTTCCGGAGGTGGTCGCGCAGTCCGGGTCGCAGCTGCTCGAGGTCGGCACCACGAACAGGACTCGCGTCGAGGATTACGAGCGTGCGCTCAGCGCGAGCGAGTTGCCTGTAGGCGCGATTCTGCGCGTGCATCAGTCGAACTTCCGCACGGTGGGATTCGTCGAAGAGGTCGAGATCGAGGCGTTGTGCTCACTTGGCGTCGCCGTGATCGACGACATCGGTTCGGGAGCGCTTGCTGAACGCGTGTCCGAGGGCACGCTTGAAGACGAGCCTTCGATCAAGCGTTCTGTCGCGGCGGGCGTGGCGCTCGTTTGCTGCTCGGGCGACAAGCTGTTGGGTGGCCCCCAAGCCGGGATCATGGTCGGACGCCGCGATGCGATCGCGGTCGCCTCCGCGCACCCGCTCGCTCGAGCCATGCGAATCGACAAGCTCTCGCTCGCCGCTCTTGAGGCAACGCTGATCCTGTACCGCGATCCTCAGCGGGCGTGGCGGGAAATCCCAGCACTCGCGATGCTCGCCGCGGACGCGGAGGCGCTCGCCGCTCGGGCGACGCGCCTTCAGGCGAGGGATTGGTCCGGCGGCTGAGATCATCCGCAGCTCAGCTGCCGTCGGTGGTGGCGCGCTGCCGCTGCTGGAGCTGGAGGGACCCGCGGTCGCGCTTGACAGCGACAACCCAACCGCGCTCGCCCATGCCCTGCGCACCGGCAGCCCGCCGGTGATCGCGCGCGTCCGAAACGATCGAGTGGTGCTCGATCCACGCACCCTCGATGATGACGAGGTTGAGTCGACGAGCGCAGCGGTCCGCGCGGCGCTCGCCCGATGACGCCGACCACGCTTGGCACCGCCGGACACATCGACCACGGCAAGACAGCTCTGATCCGTGCGCTGACTGGCGTCGACACCGACCGGCTGCCCGAGGAACGCGCGCGCGGAATCTCGATCGAGCTCGGCTACGCCCAGCTCGAGCTGCCATCCGGCCGCCGCCTGTCGGTGATCGACGTCCCAGGTCACGAGCGGTTTGTGCGCACCATGGTTGCGGGCGCGACGGGAGTCGACCTCTTCCTGATGACGATCGCCGCGGACGACGGCGTCATGCCCCAGACGCGAGAGCACGCCGCGGTGCTGCGCGCGCTGGCGGTCGACGCCGGCGTCGTCGCGATTACCAAGAGCGACCTGGCCAACCCCCGAGCGGCAAGAGAGGCGGCCGGCGCGCTCTTTCCCGGCGCGCAAGCGGTTGCGGTCTCGGCTCGTACGGGCGAGGGGCTCGAGCAGCTTAAACAGCCCTCGACCTCGCCGCGCAGGGCGCTGCGACCCGCGCTGCCGGCTCACGCGACGGCGCGTCGGCCTTGCACATCGACCGGGTGTTCACGATCCGCGGCGCGGGAACGGTGGTGACCGGAACGCTGTGGTCAGGCGAGATCGGACGCGGCGATGAACTCCACCTGTTGCCCGCCGGACGCCGCGTGCGCGTGCGTGGTGTCCAGGTTCACGATGCGACGGTCACGCGCGCCGCTGCTGGCCAGCGGGTCGCGGTCAATCTGGTTGGCGTTTCCGTCGACGAGGTGGGGCGCGGCGACGTGCTGGCCGCCCCGGAGGCAGGACTCGCGCCCACCCACCGGATCGACGCCGCGCTCGAGTGGGAAGGCGGCGCCGAGCCCGAATCGGGCGAGCGCGTCCAGGTCCACCACGGAACTCGCGAGAGCGCGGCGCGGCTGACCTGGCTCGGGGGCCGCTTTTGGCAGATCCGCTTCGAGCAACCGCTGGTCCCGAAGTCCGGTGACCGTCTCGTGATCCGCCAGATCGCGCCCCCCGACACCCTCGGCGGCGGCACGGTCCTGGATCCCAGCCCGAGAAGGCACGGGCCGTCTAGGGACCTGCTCGCGCGCCTGGAGCGCCTGGACCGCGGCGAGCCCGATCGAGTGCGACCGAGCGTCGACGATCGGCGCCGCGTGGACCACTCGCGTAAGCAGGTGGTCCGGGCGGCGCTGACGGCGGCGCAACTCGCTCTGGAGCAGACGCTCCGCGCTGCCGGCCTTGAGCCTCCCCTAGACAGCGAGCTGGACCCGGACGACCTAGCCGCACTGCGGGCCGCTGGGAAGGCCGTGCGCGTTTCAAAAACCCTGCATTACCACCCCGATGTGCTCGCCGATGTCCGCCGGCGGGTGATCGACCTCGCCGAACGCAACCGCGGGGCGGTGACGCTGGCCCAACTTCGCGACGAGCTGGGGACCTCGCGCAAGTTCGCGCAGGCGCTGCTCGAGCAGCTCGATTCCGAAAAGGTGACCGTACGCCACGGTGACGAGCACTATGTGCGCCGTAGCGCTCGGCAGCAGGGCGCTTAGCTGTGGGGTGTGCCGCGGCGACTGTATGGTGAGCGCCAATGGCCGGCGATCGGGCGCAGCGGTTTCTTGCTTTGCACCACGAGCGCAAGCCACTGCTGATGCCCAATGCATGGGACGCCGGGTCGGCGAAGGTGCTCGAGTCCTTGGGCTTCGACGCCATCGCCACGACAAGTAGCGGGTACGCAGCCACATTGGGACGGCTCGACGGCTCGGTGAGCCGCGAGGAGGCGCTGGCACACGCTAAGAGCATTGTCGCCGCGACCAACGTGCCCGTCTCAGCCGATCTCGAGAACGGGTTTGCGGACGAGCCCGCCGGAGTCGCAGAGACGGTGGCGCGCGCTCTCGAGGTCGGACTGGCGGGCTGTTCGGTCGAGGACTTCACCGGCGACCCGGATAACCCGATCTACGAGCTCGACCTCGCGCGTGCGCGTATCGCTGCGGCGGCCGAGGCCGCGCACGCCGGACCGGTACCGCTGGTCCTGACCGCGCGCGCCGAGAATCACATTCGGGGCCGCGACGACCTCGAAGACACGATCGCGCGACTAAGTGCTTACGAGCAAGCTGGCGCGGATGTGCTGTTCGCGCCCGGACTGGCCGACCGAGAAGACATCCGCCGCCTCGTGGCATCTCTCGGCCGGCCGGTAAGCGTGCTTCTCCTTCCCGGCGCTCCTACCGTGGGCGAGCTGGCCGGGCTGGGCGTGCGCCGGGTCTCGGTCGGTGGGGCGTTTGCGTTTGCGACTTACGCGACCTTGGTCGAGGCTGCGACCGAGCTTCGCGAGGCCGGCACCTCCTCGTTTTTGGAGCGCTCCGCGACGGGCGCCAAGTCCGCCCGCGCAGCCTTCGGCTCCTGAGCGATCGCTACAGCGGGCCTCCCGCCGCCGCTGGCGCAGTCGGATCGGGTTGCCCGTCGTCGCCGTGCTCGCGCACCAGGTAGTCCTCGACGAACATCGGTGCGTCGCTCGAGCGCTCGACGACGGCCAGGAGTGCTGACATCGTCGCCACCTCCTCGACCTGTTCCTTGAGGAACCACTGCACGAACTGTTCGCTTTGGTAGTCGCTCTCCTCGCGCGCGAGCGCGGCCAACGCGCCGATCTGCTCCGAGACCCGTTTCTCCTGTTCAAGCGCCAGCGCCACAGGCGCGACGATGTCGGCGAACTCGGTCTCGGGAGCGACCACGCCGGGTGTGACGACGTCCGCGTCTGAATCGAGCAGGTAGCGGACCATCATCATCGCGTGGTTGCGCTCTTCGACCGCCTGCGCGTAGAAAAACGCGGCGAGGCGGGGAAGGGTCTGGCCCTCGAAGTACACGGCGTTGGCGATGTACTGCTGCTGTGCGGCGAACTCGTTTGCGATCTGCGCGTTCAAGCGCTCGACGAAGCGTGCGGCTGCCATAGCTCCTCCTCCGACAATTTCCCGCCGCACATGTGCGGCGGGCATCCAATGTACATTCCGCGCCCATGGCTACGTGCCTTGTCACCGGCGGCGCCGGCTTTCTGGGCTCGCATTTGTGCGACGAATTGCTTGGGCGCGGCCATCGCGTGATCTGCGTGGACAACCTCGAGACCGGCACGCTGCAAAACATCGAGCACATTCGCGACGAGCGCTTCGTCCACCTCAACCTCGACATCATCGAGCCCTACTTTGTCGACGAGCCGATCGATTTCGTGTACCACCTCGCGTCGCCCGCTTCGCCGATCGACTATCTCCGCCTGCCACTGCACACGCTCAAGGTCGGCTCCTACGGCACGCACCAGACGCTGGGGCTCGCCAAGAAGCACCGGGCGCGGTTCCTGCTCGCGTCGACGAGCGAGGTGTACGGCGACCCCCAGTTCCATCCCCAGCCTGAGACCTACTGGGGCCACGTTAACCCGATCGGGCCCCGAGGCGTTTATGACGAGGCCAAGCGCTACGCCGAGGCGCTGACGATGGCGTACCACCGTCAGCAGGGTGTGGACACGGCCATCGTCAGGATTTTCAACACCTACGGCAGCCGGATGCGCCCTCATGACGGCAGGGCAATCCCGACGTTTCTCCGTCAAGCCCTCCAGGATCGCCCGATCACCGTCTTCGGGGACGGCTCGCAGACGAGATCGTTCTGCTACGTGGAAGACGAAATCCGGGGGCTGATCGCGCTCGCCGAATCGGGCTACCACGACCCGGTGAACATCGGTAACCCGGACGAGTTCACGCTGCTCGAGTTGGCCGAAGTAGTGATCGAGGTGACCGGCTCGAGCTCCGAGACCGTGTTCGAGGCGCTGCCCACCGACGACCCGAAACAGCGCCGGCCGGATATCACGCTGGCCCGCGAGCTCCTCGGATGGGAGCCGACGATCGACCTGCGCGAGGGGCTGCGGCGGACCATCGAGCGGTCGGGCCGCGAAGGCCTCGTGGGCGCGGTCCGGTAGACGCGTGCCTCCCACCGACCGTTTCGTGATCAGCTTCGCTGCCTCGC
The DNA here is from genome assembly GCA_963767295.1 of uncultured Solirubrobacterales bacterium. Classification (GTDB taxonomy): domain Bacteria; phylum Actinomycetota; class Thermoleophilia; order Solirubrobacterales; family Solirubrobacteraceae; genus Palsa-465. The sequence continues at coordinate 952,144 of CAVYDI010000003.1, read as the reverse complement.
CCGCGCGGGAGAGTCTGCCCTATGGCCGCTGGGCCGAGACGCTGTCCGAGCAGTTCCGCGCCGCCTGTAGCGAGATCGATAGCGAGGGCGAAGAGCTGGGTGACCCCGGCGAGATCGCGTGGTTTCCCGATCGCAGCTACGCCGGTCGCACCTATGTGCCAGCTGTCGCACGCACGACCAAGGGGTTCGAGTTATTCGGCTATGTCTCGTTCCGCGAACCTGCCAACGACGAGGACGAGCCCGACGAGTTTGCTGCTCGAGCCGATTTCACGTCCGAGGTGGCCGAGGCCAACCCCGACTGGAAGCTCGACCTCAACGACGAGGTGATCGGCTCATGGCGCGGCGAGGAGGGCAATGTCGCTGAGATGACGCTCGTGTGGGGGGTGCCGCTGATCCCCGGTGGCGCGCTCGTGACCGCCGAGCTCGCCAACCTCGCCGTCGATCAGTGCGAATTGCTCGACGACCGCTTCACGCTGATCGCGCCCGACAACTACCGACAGGACTTCCTCGACATCAAGCTGTGGGGCAAGCGCGGCCAGCAGCTGGCCTCCGAGTCGCTCTATGTCGACGAGGAGTGAGCCGGGCTTACGGATAGGAGGACTGGGCGGCTCCGGCCTGCTCTTCCACTTCTCTCGCCGCCACCTGCTGGCGCACCTCCTCAGCTGTCAGAGGGAAGTGGCAAGCCGCGATCGTGCCGCGGCCCTTGTCTTCCAGCGGCGGCTCCTCCTGGGAGCACAGTTCCTGAGCCTTCGGACAGCGCGTATGAAAGCGGCACGCAGGTGGCGGGTTTGCGGGGCTCGGAACATCACCCTGCAGTAGCTGCCGGCTGCGGCGTCGCGACATGTGCGGGTTGGCGACCGGCACCGCGGACAGCAGGGCGCCCGTGTACGGGTGGCGCGGGAATCCGTAAAGCGAGTCGCTCGGGGCCAGCTCGGCGATCTTGCCCAGGTACATGACGGCGACGCGGTCGCACATGTGACGCACCACCGAAAGATCGTGGGCGATGAAGATCAACGTCAGGTCGAGTTCGCGCTGCAGGTCCCGGAGCAGGTTGAGTACCTGGGCTTGAATCGAGACGTCTAGCGCCGAGACCGGCTCGTCGGCCACCAGCAGCTTGGGCTCGAGCGCGATCGCGCGCGCGACCCCGATGCGCTGTCGCTGTCCACCCGAGAACTCGTGCGGGTACCGGTTGTAGTGCTCGGGGTTCAGTCCCACGCGGTCCATCAGGTCCTGCACCCGCTTCTTGCGCTCGCCTTTCTCCCCGTGCAGTCTGTGGATCGCGAACGGCTCGGCGATGATCGTACCCACGGTCTTGCGCGGATTGAGCGAGGAGTACGGATCCTGGAAGATCATCTGCGTTTGCCGGTGTAGCGCCTTCAGATCGTCTCCCTTGACCTTGGCGATGTCCTTGCCCTCGAACAGAACCTGACCGTCGGTTGGATCGAGCAAGCGCACCAGCAAGCGGGCGGTCGTGCTCTTGCCGCAGCCGGTCTCCCCCACGATCCCGAGCGTCTCTCCGCGTTTCACGCTAAAGGAGATATCGTCGACCGCGCGGACCGCGCCGATCTTGCGCTGGATCACGATCCCGCGGGTGATCGGGAAGTGCTTGACGAGGTTTTTTACCTCAAGCAGCGGCTGTCCATCCACCTGCGTGGCGTCTCAGCGTCCTCGCTGACCGCGGTCACGGTGGTCCCCTCCTCTGTCACGCCGGGCGCCGCCGAGGCCACCGCGGGAGTGCGCGAGGGGACGCCGTCCTCAACCAGCTGGCGCAGAGCACCCGGGTCGCGTCCGGCCTGAAGTCCACGCCAGATCTGGTTTCGGACCGAGGCGTCTAGCAAACACGCGACCTGGTGGTCGGGTTCGTTCGGAACCGGCTGAAGGTGCGGGTCGATCGTGCGATGGCGCTTGCGGACATACGGGCAGCGGGGATGGAAAAAGCACCCCGAGGGTCGATTGATGAGACTCGGCGGACGGCCCGAAATCGGGACCAGATCCTCGTCGCGTGACCGGTCGAGGCTCGGGATCGACTTCAGCAATCCCCACGTATAAGGGTGCTGGGGCGCGTCGAAGATGCGCTCGGTCGTCGCGCGCTCGACGATGCGGCCGGCGTACATCACGCAGATCTCGTCTGTGATCTCAGCCACCACCCCGAGGTCGTGGGTGATGATGATGATCGCCATCCCGAGCCGGTCCTGGAGATCCTGGAGCAGACCGAGGATTTGCGCCTGGACGGTCACGTCAAGGGCGGTGGTCGGCTCGTCTGCGATCAGCAACTTTGGCTCGTTGGCGAGCGCCATGGCGATCATCGCGCGCTGACGCATGCCACCCGAGAACTCGTGCGGGTACTGGTCGACGCGCCTATGTGGATCGGGAATCCGAACCAGCTCAAGCAAGTCGATCGCTTGGTCGCGGGCCGCGTGCTTGGAGATGTCGCGGTGGATGCGGATCGCCTCCACGATCTGGGTGCCTACCTTGTAAAAGGGGTGCAGCGAAGACAGCGGGTCCTGGAAGATCATCGCGATGTCGTTGCCGCGCAGCTTTCGCACCTCGTCGTCGTTGAGGGCCACCAAGTCGCGTCCCTCGAAGGTGATGTGCCCCGTGACGGTCGCTCCTTGGAGGCGCGTCAAGCCGAGCGTGGTGAGCGACGACACCGTCTTGCCCGAGCCAGACTCACCGACGATGCCGAGCGTCTTGCCGGTGTCCACCTCGTAGGAGACACCGTCGACCGCGTGCACCACCCCATCTTCCGTGTGAAAGCTGACGCGGAGGTCCTCGACCTTGAGTAACGGTTCGCTCATCTAGAGCACCCCCTAGGGTGCACCTACGAATACCGCACCCTCGGATCGAGGAAAGCATATGCCACGTCGACCACGAGGTTGGCGATAACGATGAAAAAGGCCCCGAACAGGACTGTGCCCTGGATGATGGGCAGGTCAGAGTTGATGATGCCCTCGTATGCCAAGCGTCCGATACCGGGGATGTTGAAGACGGTCTCGGTGAGGATCGCGCCGCCCATCAGCGTGCCGATATCGAGCCCCAGCACGGTCACGATCGGCGTTATCGCGGAGCGCACGCCGTGGCGCAGAATGACCCGCCGCTCGGGCAAGCCCTTCGCGCGCGCGGTGCGGATGTAGTCCTCAGACATCGTCTCGATCAGGTTCGAGCGCAACAGGCGCGCGTAGAAAGCGGCGAACGCGGTTGCCAGCACGAGCCAGGGCAGGATCATCGACCCGAACCAGCGGCCGGCATTCACGGTTAGCCCCGTGTAGCTGTTGGCGCCGTCGAAAATCGGAAGTACGCCGATGTCCTTGGAGAAGAGCAACAGGCTCATCAGGCCGAGCCAGTAGACGGGCGCGGAGATGGCGAGCAGGGAGCTGCCCATCGTCGCGCGGTCGAGCACGCTGCGGCGCTTGATCGCCGAGATGACCCCGATCGGAAGGCCCGCCAGCAGCCACACGATCGCGGCGCCGACGGTCAAAGAAATGGTCGCCGGCAGACGGTCAAGGATCAGCTTCCCTACCGGCAGCGAGAACTGGTAGCTGTAGCCGAAGTTGAAATGCAGTACGACGTTTTTCATGTAGCGCCAGTACTGGACATAGATCGGCTGGTCGAGTCCGAGCACATGGCGGATGTGAGCGATCAGCGCCGGGTTGGGCGAGCGCCCAGCGCGTAGCACGGCCGGGTCGGCCGAGGGCAGCGTGTAGAAGATCACGAACGTGATCGCGCTGACGACGATCAGCAGCACGATCACCCAGAGCAAGCGGCGGATGATGTAGCGGACCATGACGGCGGGGGGCGAGTAAAGGCGCCCCGCCGGAGCGGGGCGCCTTACTCACTTGACTCCTAGTGCGTCGAGCTAAATGACAGGTTCCAGTCGTCGTTCCACGGATCAAGCACTCCCTTGACCTTCGACCCCTCGACCAGGGCGTTGTTGGCCCAGACCTCTGGGATCGCAGCCGCGTCGTCGACGATCTGCTTGTCGACCTTGGCGAACGCGGACAGGCGCGGACCCGACGCGGTGATGCCCGCGGCCTGGTTGAGGCCGTTGTTGACCTTCGGGTCGTTGAGCACCGCCCAGTTGGAGTTGTTGATCGGGACGATCGCCTGCCCGCTGAACGGGATGAACAGCGCGGCATAGGGATCCGGGAAGTCCTCGATCCAGCCTGCCGTGGGGCACACGTTGACGTGCGCCTTCACGTACCCGCAGAACTTCGAGTACATGGTCTGCTGCGGCACCGCCTTGATCGTGGTCTTGAATCCGAGCGTCTGGAGACCGGACTGAACGACCTGCATCTCCTGCGGGCCCGGGTCGCTGTTCGAACCGACGATCAGCACATTGGTGCTGCCCGTGTACTTGCAGTTCGGGTACCCGGCCAGCTTCATGTACTTACAGGCGACGGTCTTGTCGCCGCCGGGGTGGGCAATGAAGTCCTGCCCGAACCCCTTGTAGCCGCCGGACTGCGAGAAGCCAGGCACCTCGGGATAGATGAAGTGCGTGGCCACGGCGCCGACGAGCTTGCCGCCGCGCGCCAGCAAATACGCGCTGCGGTTCTGGTTTGCAATCACCGCCTTGCGCAGGTTGACGTTGTTAAACGGCGGCACCTGGGTGTTGAGCGCCGCGTAGTAGATGCCCAGCGGGGCGATCGAGAGCTGTGTCTTATGGCTCTGATACGCCGTCTTGAGCACCGGCGACGGCGGACCATCGGCCATCAGCAGATTGGAGCTGGAGAGCGTCTGGCGAGCCGCCACCGTCGGGTCGGCTCCGGCGTTCCAGACGATCTTGTCGGCGTACGCGGGGCGCACGGCGTCCACCGACTTGCTCCAGCTTGGGTTGCGCACCAGAGTCAGATTGCGGCCAGCAGAGTAGCTCGCGATCTTGTACGGCCCGGTGAACACCTGCGATGTCGGATTGCTGTCCCAGGTCGAGGGGCTGCTCTTATCCGCCTTGACCAGCGGCGGGTAATTGGCGGGCACCGCGGCGGTCCCCGGCAGCGTCAGCGCCTTGATCATGGTGCCGGCAAACGGCTTGGTCAGATGGAAGACGATCGTCGTCTTATTGGGCGTGCTGATGCCCGAGATCGGCTTGTCACCCGTCACAGCCTTCGCCCCCACGATCGGGAAGTAACCGGAGGCATAGCCGTTCTGGACGTTGGAGTTGAACATGCGCTCGAAAGCCATCTCGACGTCCTTGGAGGTGATGGTGCGGTTGACCGGCGCGCCGAACTTCCAATTCGGCTTGATGTGCACCGTCACGGTCTTGCCGTCAGGGCTGGCAACGGCAGGTCCCGAAGCCAGGAGCGGGACCGGCTGGGTCGAGCTGGTGGGCGTGAACGTGTAAAGCGGCGTCTGCGTCGCGTACACCGCCACGTAGTCGATCTGGAAGTAGGAGGTCTGGGGGTCCAAATGCTCCCATCCCTCGGCCGATATCACGTTGAGCGTTCCGCCCGAGTGTTGAGTCGAGCTCGGCTTTGTGGTTGCCAGTCCGCTCAGCGACAGACCGCTGCTGCTGGTAGAGCTCCCCCCACCGCCGCCACTTGATCCGCATGCGGCCACTGCGGCTGCACACGCGATCGCGACCGCGGGAGCGAGCGCCATTCGAATAGGACGCATCTAGTCCTCTTCCTCCTTTGTGGATGTGTAACTCATGGATGAGGAACTCTTCCTCACCGTCCGGTCCTCGGATTAAGCGCGTCTTGGAGGCCGTCCCCGACCAAGTTGAAGGCGAGCACCGTCAGCACCAGCGCGACGCCGGGGAACACCATGTACCACCACGCCGACGTGTAGGTGGAGGCCGAGGCGATCATCTGCCCCCAGCTGGCCGTGGGCGGCTGCACACCTACACCAAGGAACGAGAGCGCGGCCTCGTACAGGATGTTCGTCGGAAGCACCAGCGACGAGTAGACGATGATCGGAGCGACCAGGTTGGGCAGGATCTCTTTGCGCATAATGCGGGCGTTGGACGCTCCCAGGGCCCTGGCGGCATCGACGAACTCCTTCTCGCGCATAGACAGCGTCTGGCCGCGCACGATGCGGCCGATGTACGGCCACGACGAGAGCGCGATCACGACGATGAGCGTCACCTGTCCGGGCGTGATCAACCCACCGAGGCATCCCTTGCCAAGCGAGCACGCCGACGCGAGGCCGATCGCCAAAAGCAGAATCGGAAACGCCAGCACGATGTCCATCAAGCGGCCGAGCAGTGAGTCGACCCAGCCACGGAAGTAACCGGCGACCACGCCGATCACGACCCCGATCAGCACTGCCGCGCCGGTGGCGATGAACGCGACCTCGAGCGAGACTTGCGCGCCGTAGATCGTGCGCGCAAGCACGTCGCGCCCAAGCTCGTCGACGCCAAATGGATGTGCGCCACTGGGCCCGGTTGGCTGGCCGAAGGCGTCGAGCGCGCTGGTGTTCGGGCGCGTTGGGATTGCCGAGCCCGAGCAGGCTGACGATGGGGTGGGCCAGGACGGCCAACAGGATCAGCAGCACGATGAAGACGGCCGAAACCATCGCGACGCGGTCTGACCGGAACCGCATCCAGAAAACCTGCCAGGGCGAGCGCGCTTCGATCTCGCCGCCGACCAGCTCGACAGCGTCGACTGAAGCCTCAGGCTCGAGCAGCGTTTCGGCCGTGCCGACGCTCATGCCCTGGATTTCCCTTCAGCTACCGAGACACGCACCTCAGGCCCGCTCCGCTACCTCGCCGGCCGCGCGCGCCCTATTGGTAGAGCAAGTGTTCATGGGCGTCGCAGCCGCCAGCAACCGTGGATCCCGGACTGCATCAGGCGGTATGAGGTTCCGCCTCGCTCGCTGGATCCCTCCTCCACAGTGCGCGGATTATCACACCAGAGGGCCCCTTGTCACGTCGGTTTAACCGGCCCCCAACGTTGAAAACGCAATTTCGCTTCCCGCCTACGGCTCCGCATGTTTCCTCAATCGACCGCTCGCTCGCGCTCTTCATCGACCGCTCGCGACCAGCCTCTTACCTTCTGCCCGCGTGCGATCTACCCTGTGACCCCGCGCCCTCGTAGCTCAATGGATAGAGCACGCGCCTCCTAAGCGCGGGATGCAGGTTCGATTCCTGCCGGGGGTACTGGACCGTGGAGCGCTCGCCCGGAGTACAGATATGAGTGACGACATCTACCGCTCGGATCCCGACGCCGCCGGAGATTCGGAATTCCATGCGGGCGAGCTCCACGATCTCGTCGTCGGAAACCGCGGCCGACTGCTGGACGCCCGGCGAACGCCGGTCGGAGTGACGGCTGTCGATCCTGACACCGGTGGGTTTGAAGTCGAGATACGCGCCTTCGAGGACGCGGGCGTCAGGTGGGAGCTGCCGCTCCATGACGTCAAACGTTTTCAGTTCGCGATCGCAAGCCGCATCGCTACAGGCGCCGCGCTAGCCACGCTGGAGCGCGCAGCGGCCGCCTTTGGCCGCGAACTAGTTGTCGAGGCCGACCCGCAGGCGAAGGAGCAAACTCTGCGCCGCATCGCCGGCGAACGACGGGCGCTTCGAGCACAGTTGGCTGCGGCCACGGGTGATATCGACGTCGCCGGCGCGATCACGCGCCGCGAGGGCGATGGACGACTCTTCGCTGCGCTTATCGACTGCATGAGCGCGCGCGGCCTGGCGGACCTCGAAGAGCGCTTCGGCACCGCATTCGTCACCAATCCGCGCTCCGGCGAGTTCGTCAAGGGCCACGCGGTCGTGCTTGCCGAGTTGGGAATGACCACATACCGGGGACAGATTGTGCGCCGTCCCGACGTATTCGCAGGACGTTTCACCAGGGCACGGCGAGCAGAGCATCTGGTCGCGCGGCTCGCGTTTACCCAGGAGCTTTGGTCTGCTCTATGTCCGCGAAGCGTGCAGCTTTACCGCGGCATGGCGGCGGACGGCCCGCTCGGGAAGCCGCCTCCAGCCTCGTTCGTGTCCGCGACCTTCTCCCGGGAGGTCGCAACGGCTCACTTCGAAGGGGGACCCACGACAAAGGCCGCGGTGCTCTGGCGACAGGAGATCCCTGTGAATCGTCTTGTGATGACCTTCCTTGAGACACCTGAAATGAACCGCAGCTTCAAGGAAGCCGAAGCGGTGTTGCTGGCAGATCCGAACGCGCTGACGTTCTAGCGGTCGGGTCGCTCCGGATAAATGTCGTCGATCGTCGTGAGCGCGACGAACGGCGCGCCCGCCGCGTCCTCGATCGCCGCGGCCCCGCCCGCGAGTCGGTCGCAGATCGCGAGCACTCCGCAGATCGAGAGACCTTCGGCGCGCACGGCTTCCAGCGCGCGGACTGTCGAGCCGCCCGTCGTCACAACGTCCTCCACCACCATCACGCGGTCGCTCGCGTCAAGCGGGGGACCTTCAATCCGCCGCGAGAGGCCGTGGGTTTTGACCTCCTTGCGCACAAAGAAGGCCTTCACCTGGGCACCTCCCGCGAGCGCTGCGCACGCGATGGGGTCAGCTCCCATGGTCATTCCGCCAACCGCCGTGGCGTCCCAACGGCGAGCGTGCTCGGCCACAAGTGCTGCCAGCGCTCTGAACCCAGAGGGACGCAGGATCGCGCGTTTAGCGTCCACCAGGTAGTGAGCGGTGCGACCGCTTGTGAGCTCCACCTCGCCGATCACGAGCGCGTGGTCGCGCAGCTCGGCAATGAGCTGCTCACGCGCGCTGTCGGCGGGCCCGGACACCCCGATCCCGAACTCCGACAACGCTAGACACCCGCTGGCGCAGCGCGCCTGCGCATCGAAAGCGGCCCGGTGACGGCCGTGATGACGAGCAGCGAGCCCGCCATCAGCGCCACGATGTCTCCAGCGCTCCAATGGAGCTGGTTGATTCCTAGCGCGAGCGAGTTGTTGACGGAGTGAAGCGCCATGCACGGGTAAAGCGAACCGGTCTTCCAACGCACGACGCACAGCACGAAACCCAGAAAACCCAGCGGCACGAGGTACTTAGCCGGAGCTGAGCCGACGTGAGCCACGCCGAACATGATCCCGGTCACGATCGCTGCCAGAAGCGTGCCGGCGTCGCGGCCGCCGATCGGGATGCGCCACTGTCTCAGTGCCCCGAAGAAGAAGCCGCGGAAGAAAAACTCCTCTGCCATGGGGGCGATGACACACACGAACACGGCCGTTCCGATCAGCGCGGCGGTGCCCTTGCCGACAAGCTCGCTGGGCAGTTTCTCGTTGCCGTGCAGGTGCAGCGCCACCGCGTAGAGGGCGGTGCCGACGTAGTAGAGGATGCCGGCGGCCACAAACGCGATCACCCCGACCCGCAGCGAGATTCTGCGAAACCCGAAGTCGGCGGCGCGCAGCCGGCCGCGGAGGCGCGCGAAGTAGAGCGCCGCCACGACCAGGGAGAGGTCGAACACAACCGCATCGGTCAGCGCCACCGCCGTCCCCGGATGCGACGGGTCCGTCGACGCGCCGCCAATCGCAGCCACGATCGATGCCGCAAACAGCCCCAGGACAAAGCCGGCGACGAGCGCGGCCGGAGCGGTCCAAGGCCTCCAGTTGCGGCCGTCTGGCGGGGCGTCGGTAGTCATCGCGTTCAAGGTTATGGTGACGACCAGCTTTCGAAGGGGAGCTCGGCGAGCGTCGAGATGGTGGCGATGCCCGGCGGACCCGGGCGCTTGTCACGACGGAGCAGGACCGGCGCGATACCAGCGCCGATCGCACCCGCCACATCCTCGTCAATGCTGTCGCCTATGTGCACGGCGTGTGCAGGATCGACGCCTACGAGCGCCAGGGCGTCGCGGAAGACCCTCGGCGAGGGCTTGCGCGCGCCGGCATCAGCCGAAGTGATAACGCCGTCGAGCAGCGGCGCTAGATCGAGCCGCTCGAGCACATCCTGGAGTGAGACATCCCAGTTGGAGGCGACCACGACGCGCGCCGGAAGCGATCGCGCGGCCGCGAGCGCCGGCTCGGCGTCGTCGAAGGTCCGAAACCGAAGTGAGTGCAGCAAAACCTCTTCGACCAGCTCGAGCCGGGTGCGGCGCGCTTTTTGCGGCAGCGCGGCGCGCAGTTGCGCTGCGCAGCGGCGACGGAGGTCGGCGAGGCTATCCACATCGCGCCCTTCGTCGAGGTGGGCGCGGTAGTAGCTGATCTCAGCGGCGATGGCGCGCTCGGCCTGGGCCAGACTGAGTTCGATGCCGGCACGCTGGGCCAGTTCGCTTTGCAGAGCGGGAGCCGGCGGATCGAGTGCGACCAGGGTTCCGAGCGCGTCGAAAAGCACCGCGTGCACCTTCTGCGAGTGCTGAACGCCCTCGTCCAGCGCGGATGCGCCGGGAGGAGGCTGCTGCGCTGAGCCGAACAACCTTGCGGGTAAACTAGCTCCGTTTCCGCTGCGCTGATGGCCGGCTAGCCGCGCGTAGCGACCCCTTCGAACTTGCTTGTATGAGCCGACGCGAACGAAAGCGGCGCCGACAGCGTCGGCGCGGACATCCCGTAAGACGCACGGTCCTGATCTCCGTGGCCGTCGTGGTGGCCGCGTTGGGCGCCGGGGCGCTCGCGGTAATCGGGTGGGTTGTGTCCGTGGCCGACTCGGCTCCGAACCTGAGTCAGCTCAAGCCGCGCACGCCAGGACAGCTGTCTGAGGTCTTCGCGGCCAACGGCCAACGCATGGGCTACATCAACTCGCCTGTCCTGCGAACGCCCCTGAGTGGAACGTCGATCCCGCAGGTCGTCAAGAACGCGACGATCGCGATCGAGGATCGTCGCTTCTGGCACCACGGCGCGCTGGACTACACCGGCATCGTCCGTGCCGCGATCAAGGACGTGTTCAACGGCGGAGGAACGCTGCAAGGAGCCTCGACGTTGACGATGCAGCTGGTCGACAACCTCTATCTCGGCGATGTGAACCACAACCTGCAGTACAAGATCAAGCAGGCCAAGCTGGCGCAGGAGCTCTACAACAAGCACAGCAAGATCTGGATCCTCGACAGCTACCTCAACGACGTGCCCTACGGCACCGTCGGCGGACAGACCGCCTACGGCGTGGGCGCCGCGTCGAAGGTGTTCTTCGATAAGCCCGTGTCCAGATTGGACCTCGCCCAGGCGGCATTGCTGGCCGGCCTGCCTCAGGCGCCGTCGCAGTACAACCCGTTTCTCTATCCCCAGCTGGCAAAGCAGCGACGACAAAACGTGCTGCAGGCGATGGTGCAGTCGCACTACATCACGCGGGCACAGGCCGATAAGGCAAACACCGAGCCTCTCGAGGTCAAACACAGCACGCAGTTTGACCGCCGCTCGTACCGCTACGCCTTCGACTACATCGTCCAGGAGCTGCACCGGCACTTTTGTCCGGGACGGTCCCCGACTGCCTTCTGTCAGCCGGTCGACGAGGGCGGCCTCAAGATCTACTCGACCATCGTGCCGCACGATATGCAGCTGGCCCAGCAGGCCGTCAGTTCACATGAGGGCGGGCCCGGCCAGCCCGCAGCGGCACTCGCCGCGGTTCAGCCTGGGACCGGCGATCTGGTGGCGTTCGCCAATACCTCGACCTACCAGAAGTCGAGCTTCGACTACGCCACGCAGGCGCACCGGCAGCCTGGTTCGGCATTCAAGGTCTTCGCCCTGATGACGCTGATCCACGACTACAACGGCGATCCGGCGAAGACCTTCTACAACTCGCATTTCCTCGCGCCGGGCTGGCTGCCGAGCGATCCGACATGGTCCGTGCACACGGCGGAGCTCAGCTACCAAGGCAATATCAGCATCACGCGCGCCACGATCACCTCGGACAACACGGTGTTTGCTCAGCTCGCAGTCGACGAGGGGATGAACAAGTTTGATCACATGGCGCACACGATGGGAATCACCACCCACCTCAACGGCAACCCCGCTGAGGTGATCGGCGGACTCACCACCGGAGTCACGCCGCTGGAAATGGCAGACGCATACTCGACGCTGGCAGCGGGCGGCGTTCACACGCCCGTCCGGGCGGTTTCAAAGATCGTCTTCCCCGGCGGCAGGACGGTCAACTTCTCCGAGTCTCACCGCCGCGCGTTCAGCTACGGCCAGTCCTACGCGGCCACCAAGGTGCTCGAGCAGGTGATTTTGCAGGGCACCGGTACGGCCGCCAACTACGGCTGTCCGGCAGCCGGCAAGACGGGCACCGCAGAAAACCTGGCCAACGCCTGGTTCGTCGGCTACACGCCAAAGCTCGCGACCGCTGTCTGGGTCGGCGACCCGAGCGGCAACATCCCCTTGGCCAACGGCTTTGGGGGGACGCTTGCTGCACCGATCTGGCATGACTTCATGCAATCCGCGTCCAACGGTTACTGCGGCAACTTCGGGCCGCCCTCGTCACCCTGGACAGGCACACCTTTCAATGGACCGCACTCGGTTGCAAACGGTTCGAACAACAGCCCCAATCTGCATGCGCTCCGCAACGGCGCCGTGCCGCCGCCTGGCTCCTACACCAATCCGCAGCTGTTCTCGCAGCCGCCGCAGGGAGCTCCGCCGCCCGTCGTTCCCGGCACGCGCCCGAGGACCGGAAAGCCGCCGACGCCCGGCGGCGGCGGTCCGTCGCATCACCATCCGTAAGCCGCGGCCGCGTACGAGGCGACTGCTAGCTTCTGCGGGCGCATGGCCAAAGAAGAAAAGGTTGAGCTCGAGGGCGAAGTCGTCGAGGCCCTTCCCAACGCGATGTTCCGCGTCAAGCTCGACAATATGGACCGGGTCGTGCTGGGGCACGTCGCCGGCAAGATGCGGCGTTTCAGGATCCGGATCCTGCCCGGGGATCGAGTCAGGGTGGAGCTCTCGCCCTATGACCTCGACCGCGCGCGGATCGTCTACCGCCACAAGTAAGTCTGGGGCCTCGGTGCACCGGGGGGTGCATGGGCCGGCGGCAAATGCGTGAGTCCGAGCTCATCGAGGCGATCGAGGCTCTGCTTGAGCCGCGCAACGCGGGACCGAACGTGATCCGGTCCGTGGGCGACGACGCAGCGGTGACGCGCGCGAGGGGTTATGCGGTCATCTCGACCGACATGATGGTCGAGGGGGTTCATTTCCGCAGCGGGCAGCTGAGCCCGCGCGAGATCGGCCACAGGGCACTGGCGGCGGCGCTTTCTGACCTCGCGGCGATGGGCGCGCGGGCCGGCGAGGCCTACCTTGCCCTTGGTCTTGCGCCGGGCAGCGAGCGCGAGCCGACGCTCGACCTCGTCGAAGGCGCCCGAGCGCTCGCTGACGAAACACAGACGGCCCTCGCCGGCGGCGACGTAACTGCAGCGCAGGTGCTCACGGTCTGCTTCACGGTCGTCGGCTGGGTGCAGGATTCAGGCGAATTGGTGGCGAGAGACGGCGCCCAGCCCGGTGACCTCGTGGGCGTCACGGGGGAACTCGGTGCGTCGGGGGCTGGGCTCGCACTCCTCGAGGGACGAGCGACCCTCTCTGACCAACAGACGGCCGAGGACCTTCGCGAGCGCTACGCCCGCCCTGTGCCGCGCCTGGCGGAGGGCCTCGCGCTCGCCCGTGCCGGCGCGCGCGCCATGATCGACCTGTCGGACGGGCTCGCGAGCGACGCCGGCCACCTTGCGCACAGAAGTGGCGTCCAGATCGAGTTGCGCCTCGACAGCGTGCCGCTCGCCGACGGCGTCGCTGAGGTGGCGCGCCAGCTCGAGGCCGAGCCCCACGAGTTCGCGGCCACCGCGGGTGAGGACTATGAGCTATGCGTGTGCGTGCCTGAGAGCGCCCAGCGCTTGGTGAAAGACGTCACGTGGATCGGGCGCGTCAGCGACGGGCCGCCGCAGGTCGCCTTCGCGCAACGCGGTCGACGCCTAGCCGGGTTTGAACATGTCCTTTAGCTCGGTCCATAGCGAGGGGCCCGGAACGACCGCCGGTCCCAGCGGCAGGACGCTCTGCTTGCGCGCGAACACCACGATTCGCTGCGCCGCCGAGTAGAGCGGGTTGCATGCCGACAGCACGAGCCGCTCGTAGCCGTGATTTCGGATGATCCACCACGAGGTAGGCGTCACGATCTGCACGTGCTGCACGTAGTAGATAAAGCGCGCGTAGCGCAGCGTGACGATGATCTTGTCGCCGGGGGAGAGCTCGTTCAGGCGCCTGAAGGGGGCTAGGTAGGTAGTGCGGTGGCCGGCGATCGCGACGGTCTGGCTCAGCCCCGGGAAGACCGTCTGCGGGTAGTGGCCGGGCCCTCGCTGGAGGCTCGCATCGTCCGTGCCCTGGACCACCGTGTACTGATTGCCGAGCTTGGGAAACGAGATCGTCCCGACCGCGTCGCCGGGCTTTGCCACCCGCGCCTCCTGGCGCGCGAGGAACGCGATCCGCTCACGCGTCTTACGCAGGCGCGCCAGCGCCTGTATGTCGACGTGCGACAGTGGAGCGCCCTGATACCCGAGCAGTTGCCGGTTGAGATTGCTCTGCTCGACCAGCGCGATCACGGCGCTGAGCGGCTCCTGCCACAGCAGCGTCGCGGCCGCGTCGGCGAGCAGCAACACGCCTGAGATCACCAGCACGAGTGAGAGGTCACGGAGAAGCCGCCTGCCCGTGGCACTGCGACCGGGACGCAGCGCCTGCGGAGGCGCCGCTGCCTGCTCGCCCGGTGCTGAAGATGCAGGCCGCGTCGTCGCGGCTTGGCCGCGGGTGCCAGTCGCTGAGGCGATCGCCTGGGCGCCCCCGCCGCTCGCCGCCGCTGGCACTCGGGTCGCCGACCCAGCCCCGTCCCGACCCCCGTCGGCCAGCGGCGCCGGCCGCGGCGCGACGCCGAGCTCGGTGATGCGGCGCTCAAGCTTCTCCCGCGCAGCTTCCCGGCTCTCGCCAAGCTCAGACGGGCGAACCTCGAGCAACCGCAGCCCGTGTTCGGGCACGAGCTCCCTGTAGAGAGGTTCGTGCTCGCCCGAGGAGTTCGGGATCACCACCACCAGCCGGTGACCGGGGTAATACGCGTCGACCGGGAGCCAGTCCTCGCTGCCGGCGCCGGGAGCTTTGAGCCACCCGAAAACGTGCCGCCGGCGCCCCGGCTCGGAGAGGATGCGATCGACCACACGCAGCACCTGCTCCACAGTCGGGCCCGCGCCCTGTGGTGTTTGCGGTCCGCCCTCGCCGACCCCCCTGCGTAGGTCGCCCGTCGTCATCCCGCCCCCACTGTACGCCGTCAGCGCCGCAGGGCCGGCCAGCCGGGGTCGCGCGCGGGACGATTGGACCTCGATCCCGGCAGGGCCGACTTAGTGCCGCCGAGCGAGCCCGGCCCCGCGTAGGTGAAGGGCCCGCGCACCGTGACCGGAGTGGCTCGCGGCGTGCGGTCGATCCTCGCCCGCAGGATCTCGACAGCGTTCGCCACCGCCGCAACGCCGACGCCCAACAGCAGGCAGATCAGCAGCGCGGTCGGCAACCCGAGCTGGCCGCTCGCGACCATCAACACCGCCGACCAGACCAGCCCCAGCGGCCCGAAGCCGAGGGTCACGAAGTAATAGACGACCACTAGCGCCGGAAGCACGAACCCGAGCACCAGCAGCGCGACGCGCAGCGCGCGCCCGATGCGCGCAGCGGGCGCCAACGCACCGAGCCACAGATGCAGCGCGGGTACGAGCAGCAGCGCGGCGAACGGATTGACGATCCACACGACCAGCGCGAGCGCGCACGCGGCGATCAGCGTGGCCGCCACCGCGCCCAGATCCGCCAGCGGCTCCCGGCGCTTGCTCTCGTTGCCCGGCGCGCCGTTCCCGTTCGCAGCCGCCTTGCCCATGGAAGGTTTGGCGGTGTCACGTCCGACCAGCGCGCGCAGCCCGCCGTACCAGTAGATCCATGCAAACAGACCCACGACCACCAACGCGAGGCACACCACGGTCGCGATCGCTCCGGCGCCCAGCGGAAATGTGTTGGGGCCGACGGGACCGGCCGGCGCCGCGATCAGGCCGGTCGCTCCGAGGATGCGGGCGATGAGCACCGCGGCGATGAAAGGCAGTGCGCACAGGCCGACCCACGCAAAGCGACGCGCGACCAGGTAGCCCCGGCGGCGCGCCCGCGCGAACCCGTCGAGCGCCGTGGCGGCCGCCGGCAGGATCAGGGCCAGTACAAGCAGCTGCATCACCCAGCGCGGCAGAAGCTTGCCGCCGATCGTCATGTATGCCGAGGGAGCGGGGATGCGGTGTCCGCCGTCGAGCGCGTTGACTATCTCGAGCGTGGCTCGCCCGAAGCGCGTCACACGCACGGCGCTGACGGACTCGTCCGCCGGCGCGGGCCGCTCGCCCGAGGTCGAGAGGAGCACCGCCGGAATGCCGCGCGTGTCAAAAGGTGCCTGCTCGTTGGGCGCGAGCGGGAACGCGAGGTGAGCGAGCTGGCCGAGCAGGCTTGGGCTCCCTGGCGTCAGGCCGGCCTGGGAGCTAAGCGAGCTCGCCGCCGTCGCCCGCAGCAGCGGCGGTGCCAGTTGCGGAGTGGTCGACCAGGGCACCACCAGCGGTCGCCGCAGCTGCGTGCCCGCCGTGTCGCCGAGCGCGATCACCGCGTCCACCGGCCGTCCTAAGTTCGCCGCGATCTGCGCCGCGCCCGCTGCGCCTGCCGAACCGCTGCTCGAAACGATCGTGATTGTGTGGGTGAGCGTCTCGCCCGAAAGCACGCGCGCGAGCTCGAGCAGCACGCCTGTTCCCGAGAGCTCAGCCGTGGCGGGCGAGCGCAGCGCGTCTCGGTGGGCCACGATCACGATCGCTGCGTTGGAGAGACCCTGCTGGGTCCCGATCACGTTGAGCAGCTGCTTGGCCCCGGCGGGCGTCGTCGCGACGAACCGCTGCTCGCGCATGCCGTAGCCGTCGCCGCGTAGCCGCGCGGCGATTAAAGTGGCCCAGGGCGGTGTCCTGCACCGACCCGGGCTCGCGGCGCGGAAATTGGCGCGCCAGCGAGACCGTGTTGTGGAAGGCGTTGCCGCCGTTGAAGGCATCGGGCGCGAGATTGGTCGTCAACGCCCCAGGCTGTCCCTGCAACGCGAACGCGAACACGATCACGGCCAGCACCACCGCGACCAATCCCGTGCGGTAGATCCGCGGGTCGAGCATCGGCGTCCAGAGGTTAACGGGATGGCCAGCGGCGAGAGGCCCTGCAAAGTCGCATTACCCTTCCTTAATGAGGTGCCAGACCACTCAGCGCGAATCCTGCTCGTGGACGATGAGCAGTCGATCCAGACCCTCCTCTCCTATCCGTTGCGCAAGGAGGGCTATGACGTCGTGCAGGCCACAGACGGGCACCAGGCGCTGGAGCGCTTCGACGAGCAGCCGTTTGACCTGGTGGTGCTCGACCTGATGCTGCCGAGAGTTGACGGTCTCGAAGTCTGCCGCCGCCTGCGCTCAAAGAGCGCGGTGCCGATCATCATGCTGACCGCGAAGTCGGAGGAGATCGACAAGGTGGTCGGCCTGGAGCTGGGCGCCGATGACTACATCACCAAGCCCTTCTCGATGCGCGAGTTCTCAAGCCGCGTCAAGGCGGCGCTGCGCCGCGTCGAGATGTCGCGGCCGGCGCGGACGGCGCCCGACGAGACGCCGCTTGAGATCTCCTCGCTGCGCATCGATTTTCCCAAGCGCACGGTGCGCGTGCGCGGAGAGGACGCGCAGCTGACATTCGTCGAGTTCGAGATCCTCTCGGCGCTCGCGCGCAGTCCCGGTCGCGTGTTCACACGCGACATGCTGCTCGCGCGGGTATGGGGCGACGCCGCCTACCGCGACCCCAGGACGATCGACGTGCACATCCGCCATCTGCGAGAGAAGATCGAGCGCGAGCCCAAGGACCCCGATTACCTGTTTACGGTCAGAGGGGTCGGCTACCGCTTCCGCGACACCGAAGGCTGAGCAATGCCGGGCCTCCGCTCGCTGCGCAACCGTCTCGCGCTGGTGTTCTTCGCGATCACGTTGGTCGCGATCGCCGCCCTGTATGTGTACGTGGCGCCAGGCCTCGGGTCGCGTCTGTTGGACGAGAAGCTGAGTTCGCTCGCACAGGTGGCAAGACGCGAGTCGGGGGCGATCGCGCGGACGGTGGGAGGCTCCGAGCCCCAGCACGTGGTCAAGGCACACGTCGACGCCGCCGCGCTGCGCTCGGGTGACCGTGTCGCGCTGCTGCTGGTCAACCGCGTGGGCGGCTCGCCGCAGCTCTCCCCAGTCGCCAAGTCGACCTCCACGCCGCCGTCTTTCCTGCTCGCCTACCGGGCGCTGAGCAGCGACACGCTCAAGACCGCGACCGCGGAAACGGCCGAAGGCACGCTCGCCGAGGCGGCCTACCCGGTCTCGCATGGACGAGCGGTGATCGTCTACTACTCGCCCGTCTCGGACGTGATCAACAACGTCTCGATTGTGCGTCACGAGATCCTCGTCGCGGGTGGGATCGCGCTCCTGCTCGCGCTTGTCGGCGGCTACCTCGTGGCGCGCTGGCTCTCGATGCGCGTCAAGCGCCTCGAGCGCGCGGCCGAGCGGGTCGCGGCGGGCGAGTTCGGCCACCGCATCCATGTCGACTCGAGCGACGAGCTCGGCCAGCTCGCCGTCACGTTCAACGACATGCAACGCCAGCTGGCGCAACTCGAGTCCGCGCGCGAAAAGTTCATCGCCACTGCGTCGCACGAGCTGAGGACGCCGATCTTCTCGCTGGGCGGCTTCGTCGAGCTACTCGAAGACGAGGATCTCGACGCCGAGACCCGGGGGCGCTTTCTGGAGCAGGTACGTGTCCAGGTGGAGCGGCTGCGCAAGCTGTCAGTGGACCTGCTCGACCTCTCGAAACTCGAGGCCGGCTCGCTCGAGCTGCGTGAAGAGCAGGTTGACCTGGGAGAGCTGGCGCGCTCGGTCTCGGGCGAATTCGAGCCCTCACTGGCCCAGCACGACTCCCACCTCGAGCTGCGTCTCTCGCGCACCCTGGATGCGCAGTGCGACCCGGTGCGCGTCGCCCAGATCATGCGCATCCTGATCGACAATGCGCTCACGCACACACCGGCCGGCACCCGCATCATGGTCACCGCGCGGCGCTCCAACGGCCACGCCGTGCTGGCGGTGCGCGACAACGGGAAAGGCATCGACGAAACAGCGATGCCGCGCATCTTCGAGCCCTTCTACACGGCCGACGACGCTCAGGGCTCAGGGCTCGGGCTGGCGATCGCATCGGAGCTCGCCGAGCGGATGGCCGGGCGGCTCACCGTGCTTTCGGAGCCCGGCAATACGGTCTTCACGCTCGAGTTGCCCGCGTGATACTCCAACTGGCGCTCGCGATTCGCGAGCGCGTCGTGCCTCACCTGGGCTCGCACGCCGGGCGCACGCGGCTAGGCGGCGGCGCTGGCGGCGACGTCACCTTCGCGATCGACGAGGTGGCCGAGTCGACGCTCGCCGAGCTGATCGAGGAGCGCGCACCGGGGCTCGCGTTCTACTCCGAGGACCGCGGTCTGGTTGCACCGAGGGACGCATCGCACGTGCTGGTGGTGGACCCGATCGACGGCACGCGACCCGCGATGGCTGGGCTTGAGTCAGCGTGCATCGCGGTCGCACTGGCACCGCTGGGCGACGGCGAGCCGACCATGGCGGATGTGAGCGAGGGGTGCGTGGTCGAGATCAAGTCAGGCGAGTGGTTTGCGGCGCGCAAGGGTGAGGGCGTGCGGGCCACGCGTCCGGTCGCGCTCAGTACGGAGTACGAGATCGCGCACATGTTCTGGGGCTACGGTTTTCGCGGGCGCCCGGTGCGCCCGACGGTCGAAGTGCTGGGCGACCTGATCGACGCCTCCTCGGTCGGAGGGGGCACCTTCGAGCTCGGCTCGCAGGCATTTGCCATGACCCGTGTCGTCACCGGCCAGCTTGACGCCGCGGTCGAGGTCGGGTCGCGCTTGATCGACGAGGTGCCTGGCATGCGCGAGCAGTTCGAGCGCCTCGGCGGCGGCCAGGTGCTCAACAACTCCCCCTACGACCTGGCGGCGCCGTGGCTCATCCTGCGCGAGGCCGGCGGCGTCGTTACGGACGGGTGGGGCGCGCCACTGGACCGTCACCGCCTCCTGGGAGCTGGCCATTCCTACCAGATGTCCTCCATCTCAGCGGCCAACCCGGCGCTGCACGCAAAGCTGGTGAGCGCGGTGGACGAGGGAGTCGCACGGCTGAGATCCAATTATTCATAGGATTGGCCGGCGCACATGTGCGCCGGCCCCGGCCGCGCATGCGCGGCCGGCGGGCGCGCGCATGCGCGCGCCCGGAACAGAGAAAAAATGCTCCAACCAGTAGCCGTCGCTCAGAAGCATCTCGCCGATTATGCGAGCATCTCCGCCCGCGGGCTGATCGAGGAGATCCGCGCCCGCGCCGAGCGCTTGCGCGGTAAGCGCATCCTGCATGTGTCCGCGACCGCGTTCGGGGGCGGCGTCTCGGAAATCCTCAACACGTTCGTGCCGCTGATGGTCGACGTCGGGCTCGAGTGCGAGTGGCAGGTCATCTACGGCCGCGAGGAGTTCTTCAACGCGACCAAGGTGCTGCACAACTCGCTACAGGGCAACCCCACGACCCTGTCGGAGGAGCAATGGCAGACGTGGTTGCGTTACAACGAGATCAACGCCTCGCAGCTGACCGAGGATTGGGACGTGTGCATCGTGCACGACCCCCAGCCGGCGGCCATGTGCTCGCTGGTGCCTGAGAAGGCACGGCTGTGGGTGTGGCGCTGCCACATCGACCTCTCGACTCCGAACCCGCTCACGCTCGAGCGCCTCATGCCCTACCTCGAGCCCTATCGCGCCAGCGTGTTTCACCTGCAGCAATACGTGCCAGGCGGCGCGGACGGCCGTGCCCACATCATCCCGCCCGCGATCGATCCGCTGGCGCCCAAGAACATGGCCTTCTCGCCCGAGGACGCCGTCTACATCTGCAGCCAGTTCGGGATCGATGTGGATCGCCCGCTGCTATGCCAGGTCTCGCGCTTTGACCCCTGGAAGGACCCGCTCGGCGTAATCGATGCCTATCGCATCGTCAAGGAAGCGCACCCCGAGGTCCAGCTCGCGTTGGTCGGCTCGATGGCGACAGACGACCCCGAGGGGTGGGACTACTTCAACGCCACGGTCGCCCACGCCGACGGCGACCCCGACATCCACATCCTCAACAACTTCAACAGCGTGGGCGCGATCGAGGTCAACGCGTTCCAGTCCTTCGCCGACGTGATGATCCAGAAGTCCACGCGCGAAGGATTTGGGCTGACAGTCACCGAGGCGATCTGGAAGGGGCGGCCACTGGTGGCGGGCGCCGTCGGCGGCATCCCGCTGCAGGTGACCGACGGCGAGTCGGGCTTCCTGGTCGACGACGTTCCAGCCTGCGCCGAGCGCTCGCTCGAGATCCTGACCGATCCCGGGCTGGGCCGGCGCCTCGGCCGCGCGGGCAAGGAAACGGTGCGCCAGCGCTTTTTGATGCCGCGCCTGCTGCGCGACTGGCTGGCGCTCTTTGAGGAGTACGGAGTCTGACGATGAGCGCGGAGCGGCCGCTTGTGCTCGTCTCCAACCGCGGCCCGGTCACGTTCGGACCCGGGGGCGAGATGCGTCGCGGCACGGGCGGGCTGGTGACCGCGCTGATCGGGCTCGCCAACCACCGACCCGTGACTTGGGTCGCCTCCGCCATGACCGACGAGGACGTGGCGCAGGCCGAGCGCCACGACGGCCGGCCGTTTCCCGTGCGGACGTCCGACGGCGGCGAGTACCTGGTCAAGCTGGTGGCCTCAGACGCGGAGGCCTACGACCGCTTCTACAACATCATCGCCAACCCGATGCTGTGGTTCATCCAGCATTACCTGTGGGATTTGTCAAACGCGCCCGACATCCGCCGCCACGAGACCGAGGCCTTCGAGTTCGGTTACAACGTCGTCAACGAGGACCTCGCGCGGGCGGTGCTCGAGGAGATCGAGGGCCAGGACAACCCCGTCGTGATGGTCCACGACTATCACCTCTACACGCTCCCGGGCCTGATCAGGCGCGAGCGGCCCGACGCCCTGCTGCACCACTTTGTCCACATCCCCTGGAGCCAGCCGGACTCTTGGCGCGTGCTGCCGACGATGATCCGCCAAGACATCTACTCGGGCATCCTCGCCAACGACATCGTCGGCTTCCACACGCGCTCCTACCGGCGCAGCTTTTTGCAGTGCTGTCAGGACCTGATCGAGTGCGACGTCGAGTACGAACGCGGAATCGTACGCGTCGGCGACCGCGAGGTGTGGGTGCGCGCCTACCCGCTGCCGATTGATTCTGGGGGCGTGCAGGCGGTGGCGGCGCGCCCGCGGGTCCGGGAGTTCGAGGAGGAGCTCTTGCGCCGGCGCAGAGAACACCTGATCCTGCGCGTCGACCGCGCTGACTTGAGCAAGAACGTGTTGCGTGGCTTCAGCGCCTTCGACGTGTTCTTAGAGCAACACCCAGAGTTTCACGAGCGCGTCACGTTCATCGCGCAGCTGATGCCGTCCCGCACGGACGTGGCCGAATACGCCGAATACCTCGAGCGGATCGAGGCCGTGGTCGCGGTCGTCAACCACCGCCACGGCTCCCCCGACTGGATGCCGATCCAACTCAAGCTGCGCGATGACCTCGAGGAAGCGGTGGCTGCCTACAAGCATTACGACGTCCTGATCGTCAACGCCATGTTCGACGGCATGAACCTCGTGGCCAAGGAGGGGCCGATGGTCAACGAGCGCGCCGGCGTCTCGATTCTGTCCGAGAACACGGGCGCTCACGAGGAGCTGGGCGAGTGCGCGCTTTCGGTCAACCCGTTCGATATCCAGGAGCTGGCCGACTCCATCCACGCCGCGCTGACGATGCCCATGGAGGAGCGACGGCGGCGACTCGAGGGGCTGCAGGCGATCGTGACCCGGCGCGACCCGGGCGACTGGGTCGACGAGCAGCTCACCGACATCCGCAAGCGCGCGCGAGCGCGCGAAGGGGAGTAGAGGGGGTCGGTGCGCCGCACGAAGATCGTCGCCACGATCGGACCCGCCTGCCGCGACCCGGACACGCTCGCGCGCATGGTCCAGGCGGGCATGGACGTCGCGCGGCTGAACTTCTCCCACGGTAGCCGCGAGCTACACGCGGAAAACGCCGAGCGGGTGCGGGCGGCCGCCGAGTCCGTGGGCAGGCAGGTGGCGATCCTTCAGGACCTGCCGGGGCCGAAGATCCGCATCGGGGCGCTGGCGGGCGATGTCGTGGAGCTAAAACCGGGCGACCGCCTCGTGCTGGTGTGTGGCTCGCACGATGTGGGCGACGCGGAGCGCATGGCGGTCAGCTGGAGCGGGCTGGTGGACGCGGTCGAGCCCGACGATGTGGTCTATCTGTCGGACGGAGCGATTCGCCTGCGGGTCAAGCACATCGCCCGCGAAGCCGCTCAGGTCGAGACCGTGGTTGAGATCGGCGGCGCGGTCTCCTCGCGCCAGGGGATCAACATTCCGGGATCGACGCGCGGTTTGGACGCCGTCCCCGAGGAGGACCTCGAGATGCTCAAGTTCGGCGAGTCGATCGGGGTGGATCTGGTCGCGCTGTCGTTCGTGCGCACCGCCGAGGACGTGACTTCGGTCCGTCGCCACACGCGTCTGCCGCTGATCGCCAAGATCGAGAAGGCGCAGGCGGTCACCTCCGCCGACGAGATCATTCGCGCCGCAGACTGCGTCATGGTCGCTCGCGGGGACCTCGGCATCGAGCTGCCGATTGCCGAGGTGCCGATGATGCAAAAGCAGCTGCTGCGCAGCGCGGGTCGCCTGGCGCGTCCGTCGATCACCGCGACCCAGATGCTCGACTCGATGGTCGGCTCGACGCGACCCGACGCGCGCCGAGGTGGCCGACGTCGCGAACGCGATCCTTGACGGCACCGACGCGGTGATGCTTTCGCAGGAGACGGCCGTGGGCGCCTATCCCGTGGAGGCGGTGGAGATGATGGCGTCGGTCGCGGAGCGGACCGAGCACGGCCTGCCCTATCAGGACTGGAACGACAACCGCGTGAGGCGCGACGCGCGCGACCCCGCCTACACCGTCGCCTATATGGCGTGCGCGGCGGCGCGCGATCTGCACCTGGCCGCCTTGGTCGTGCCCACCTTGTCGGGGCGTTCAGCGCGTCTGGTGTCCGCGCACCGGCCCCAGGTGCCGATCTACGCACTCTCGCCGGGTCGGGAGACAGTCCGCCGCTGCGGGCTGATGTGGGGAGTTCAGGCG
The DNA here is from genome assembly GCA_963767295.1 of uncultured Solirubrobacterales bacterium. GTDB lineage: Bacteria > Actinomycetota > Thermoleophilia > Solirubrobacterales > Solirubrobacteraceae > Palsa-465. Next base: position 928,026 of record CAVYDI010000003.1, on the reverse strand, counting down.
GGGGCGATGCGCCGCCACGAGATCACCGAGGCGCTCATCGCCGATGCCGCGCATAGGGTGGTGGAGCTCGGGTGGGTCAAGCCTGGCGCGCGGATCGGGATCACGGCGGGTTTGCCTTCCGGGCGGCCGGGGACGACCTCGCTGATTCAGATCCAGCGGGTATAGGGGCGTGGGGAGCGATGCTGGCGTCATCCGTCCGCGCGCGAAACCGTCCAAGAGCCGATCTCCAAACGCCGATGTCGAAGTTAGGCGTCGCACAAGCGCGCCCCGTGCCAATCGATGTTTCGCCAGCGAGTACGTCGAAGTTAAGCGTCAGGAAACAGGCGGGCGCCTGTGGGCCCAGGGCATCGCTTGCTCTAACTGCGCCGCGAGCGAGTACAGCGTGGCTTCGGCATTTGGGCGGCCGACGAGCTGGACGCTGAGCGGCAGGCCGTCCGATCCGATGCCCGCGGGGACGGAGATCGCCGGCTGTCCCGTGAGGTTCCAGATCGGAGTGAAGGGGGTGAAGCTGCTCGCTTTGTTGAACGCGACCAACGTGGGCTTGTTGAGGGCGCCCTCGGCGTCGATCGCGGTCGAAGCGAGCGCGGGCGTCAGCAGCACGTCGAACTCGTCCCACAGCTTGAGCAGCTGGGCTTCGGTCCGGGGCCTCGCGGCGACCAGCGCGGCGCGGCGGCGGTCGGGCACGAGCACGCGCCCCGCGGTAGCCATGCCCTTCGTGGAGCGCTCGAGCAGCGTGCGGTCGGGCACCTCGCGCGAGTCGTAGTAGATCCCCCGCACCCAGGTCTGCGCGAACTCGAGCATCTTCAGTCCGTAATCGGGGTCGCGCTCCTCCACGCTATGCCCGAGCTGTGGGAGCCTGTCACGCACGCGCTCCCAGGCTCGGCGTTGATCATCGGAAACGCGGGCCAATACGCCGGGCGGGATCTTGCGCGACGCCGCGATCCGCAGTCGGCCGGGCTCGCTTGCGGCGGCCCGCGCAAACGACTCGTCGTAAGGCTGCGCCATCACTTCGAGCATGAGCGCGCTGTCGGCCACCGTGCGCGCCAATGCGCCGAACACGCTTAGCCCGATCCAGGCGTCCCTGCCGGGTACGCGCCCGCGGGTTGGCTTCATCCCGACAAGCCCGCAGCACGCGGCTGGGATGCGAATCGAGCCGCCGCCGTCTGAGCCCGTCGCGGCCGGCACCAGGCCAGCTGCGACCGCGGCTGCCGAGCCGCCGCTCGAGCCCCCGGTGGTGCGCGAGCGATCCCACGGGTTGCGGGTGACGCCGTTGGCCAGGCTCGCCGTCCACGGCCAGATCATCAGCTCGGGTACGTTCGTGATCCCAATCGGGATCGCGCCAGCCGCGCGCAGACGCCGAAGCGCTTCCGCGTCCTCCGGCTGCGGCGGACCGTAGCTGCGCGAGCCCCAGGTCATGGGCTGGCCTCGCACCGGAAGATCGTCCTTCACGGCCACGGGTACCCCCGCCAGCGGACGATCGAAGTCGGTCACTCCGTCGGCGACAACTGCCGCCTGCTCGGCCATCACGGTGCGAAAGGCGTTGAGCTGCGGGTCGAATTTCTCGATCCGACGCAGGCTGAGCTCGACCAGCTCGCGCGGGCTCACATGGCGCGAGCGCACGAGCTCCGCGAGCGTTCCCGGGCCCGCGAAGGCGAGTTCATCTTCGACGCGCGCGTTCAAGGGAGAGCTCTTCTTACCTGAGTGCCGCGGGTGCGGTTGTAGAACTCGGCCTCTTGGCGTCCGAGCTCGGTTTCGGGCTCATCGCCGTAGAACCACTCGCGCGCGATCCGATGGAAGTTGCCGCGGGCGTGGAGTTGTGAGATCACGGCCAGCGTCAGCACCTCCATGCGGCGGCCGAAGATGTGGTCGGGAGGAGCGTTCTCATGTCGCAGCTGGCCGAAATACTCTGAGCGGGGGTCGCCCATGTCAATCAACACCCGCGTGGCCCACTCGGGTGTGAGCTCGACGTAGGCGTCATCGGTGTACCAGGAGGTGGCCGCGCGGAAGTGCTCTAGCACGCGCTCGGGGTTGAACTTCTCGGGCTCGGGAAAGAAACCGGTTTCCGCCCCGATGCGCATGATCGTGTCGGTGTCACCCCCGATCACGGCGCGCGCCACGGCGATCTCGCGCTCCACGGTGCCGGGTGGCATGCGCTTGAAGAGGCCGAAGTCAAGGAACGCCATGCGACCGTCCTCGAGCAACATCGAGTTGCCCGGGTGGGGATCGCCCGAGAACTGGTGGTGGCGGTACAGGCAACCGAAGTAGAAGCGGAACAGGATCTCGCCAACGCGGTCGCGCTCCTCTTGCGAAAGCTTCTTGAGCTCCTCAAAGCCCGCGCCGTGCACGTATTCGCTGACCATCACGCGCTCGCGGGAGAGTGCCGTGACGACGTCAGGAACGACTATGAACGGGTGGCCGCGAAAGATGCGATGGAGCGCGCGCTGGTTTTGAGCCTCGAGCTCGTAGTCGAGTTCGTCCTCGATGCGGTCGCGGATCTCCTCGCCGATCGCCTTTGGGTCCATACCGGGAGCGATGCGCTTGGCGAGACGCAAGATCATTCCCAGGTTCTGCATGTCGGCGCGCACCGCGGCCGCCACTCCCGGGTACTGGACCTTGACGGCCACGTTTCGGCCATCCTGCAGCACCGCCCGGTACACCTGACCGATCGAGGCAGCCGCGATTGGCTCAGCGTCGAACGTCTCGAAGACCTCGTCGATGGAGCCGTCGAGCTCCTCCTCGATCACCTTGCGCATGTCCTTGAAGGTGACCGTGGGCGCTGCGTCGCGCAGCGCCCCGAGCTTGCGCTGAAACTCGTCCCGGTACTCGGGCGGGACCAACCCTAGGTCTAGGAACGACATGACCTGACCCACCTTCATGGCAGCGCCCTTCATCGTTCCGAGCGCTGCCACGATCTGTTCGGCCGCCTCGATGTGGCGTCGTTCCAGCGCGGCTTCTCGGCCCTCCTTGGTGCGTCCTACGTTGGTCGCGTGGGTCCCGGCCTGGCGGATCGCCTGAGAGGCTGCAAGCCCCCCGATTTTGGCCGTCCGTCCCACGCGCGTGGTGGGGATGCGGTCTTTGGCCACTAGCCGGTTCGCTCCCCCCGCGAGCCGCTCATCCGCTTGGTGCGCGCTACCCGCGGCCCGCTCATCCGCCCCCGCGCTCCACCTGCGAGCCGGGGACGATGTCGTCGGATCCGTCCTCCCATCGCACCCATGCCTTGGCGCCACCGTCGTAGTCGGTCGCCATCAGCACCAACGTGGCGGGCTGGCCGAGCGCGGTACATGACTCGTCGCCCTCGGGATCGAGGCCTCGCCAGATACGCACAAACGGATTGCGCTCGAGCTCGTCGGCCACCGTGGTCGGGTCAGAGTGGCCCGGATGAATGCGCGTAGACGGCGGGAGCTTGAGCAGTTTGTCGAGGATCGAGCCTTTGATGTCCGCGTAGGTCGTGTGACCAGGCGCGCGCACGCCGCCCACCGAGCCCTTGAACAGGGTGTCGCCGGTAAATACGTCGGTGCCGTTGACCAAGAGCGAGATCATTCCGGCGGTGTGGCCCGGTGTGTGCAACGGCTCGATGTGGAGCGCACCGCAATCGATCGCCTCAGCTTCAGTCAGCTCGCCCGAGGCCTGAGGGACGTTGTCGCGCTCCAGTGGGTGGATGAGCACGGTCGCTCCGGGATGGCGCTCGAGCACCTGGCCCAGCTCGGCGATGTGATCGTGGTGGTGGTGGGTCAAAAGTACGTGGGTGAGCTCGAAGCGCATGCGCCGCAGCACGTCGAGCAGCGGCTCGACGGGACCGCCGGCGTCGATCATGGCCGCCTGGGAGCCGAGCTCGTCCGCCACGAGGTACGTATTGGAAAGCCATTGGTCGTTCATCGAGCGCTCGACGATCACGGCTCGGAGGCTACCGAGGGCGAGGCCGGGAGCGGGGCGACACGTGCGCGGTTGCAAGCCCGCTGCGTACCGGCTCGCACCGAGCCGGGCCTGACCATTAGCCTCTGGGGTATGAGCCTCATCCACACCTGCTATCGGATTCTTGAAATCGATCGCTCGGTGGACTTCTACCGTGCGCTCGGGTTCGAGGAAAAGCGGCGGCTGCCAATCCGGGATGAGGCGATCAACGTCTTCATGGGGCTTCCCGATGATGGGGACGAGCCTCGGCTTGAGCTCACCTACAACATCGGTCGCACCGAGCCCTATGAGATCGGAAGCGGGTACGGCCATATCGCCATCACCGCGCCCGACCTCGACCAAGCGCTCGCGCGGCTCAAGCAACTGGGCATCGAACCGGAGCGGCCGCCTTACACCGTGAGCGAGGGCGGCTCGCGCATATGCTTCGTGCGCGATCCCGACGGGTACCGGGTTGAGCTGATCGAACGTCGCTGATGTCTTCGCCCAGCAAGGTCGCATATCTGTTGGAGCGGCTCGCCCAGGGCGTGGCGGCGCACGATCGCGAAAACCCGTCACACCACACCTGGGGAATCGGCATGACCCACTTCGACATCGAGCGCTTGGGACTCGAGGAAGGCGAGGAGATCTTGCCGGGAATCGTGCTCCAGGCAGATGGTGGGGTGACCGGCCAGTTCCGCGTCCTGTGCGACGGCGAGCACGACGAAGGTGCCGTCGAGCAAGAGGATGAGATTGTGGAAGCAGTCTCGGCCCAGCCGGTTGAGGCTCCCACGCCTCCACCGCTCAAACCACCCCTCTGAGTGCTAGGCCGAAGCAGCTTGCACCCGCTGCTCGATCTCGGCCACGAGCCGCTCAAATGTCGGGCATTGGAACCCATGGTGGCGGGCGGCGCGTAACACGGCGCCCGGGATCGCGTCGAGTTCCGGGGGACGACCGGCGGCGAGGTCACGCTGCATCGAGGAGGACAGGGTTGGGTGATCAGCGTCCAGTTCGCCGAGCGGTACAGCCACGTCGATCACCGCGCCGTCGGCGTTGGCGACCGCCGTTGCTTCCTCGATCGCCGCTTTCAGGATTGGCCGCCATTCTGGGTCAGAGCGGATGAAGCCGAGCGGGCGATCCGTGGCGCTGGTCGTGAGCGCCAGCGGCGCAAGGCGAACGAGCTTGGACCACATCACCTGCGCCTCGCTCGCGCCGATCTCGGCAGGAATGTCCGCCTCGAGCAAGGTGTCGGTGACCTCGACCAGGGCCGGTCGCAGAGCGGGGTCGTCGGCCGCGAGTTCGACACGCAAGAACGGGCTTGTCTGCACGATGCGCCCCGGCTGCGGCCTGTCGGCCTCGATCCTGATCGAGGCCGCGACGACGTGGTCGCGACCAAACCGAGCACGCAGCAGGGCCACGTGATCGAGGCCGTTGAGCAGCGGCACCACGAGTCGCGGCGGGCACATGATCCGCTCGAGCGCCGCCTCCAGGGTCGTTGCCTTGGTCGCGACCATCAGGAAGTCGACCGGCGAGGACAGCTCGGCAGAGGTCTTGGGGCGCGCGATGAAGTCTCCCAGCCGCACGCTGCCCACCGAGATTCCATTTCTGGCGATCAGCTCGGCGGTCTGCGGCCTGGCGATCACCGTCACGTCCTGGCCCGCGCGCGCGAGCGCGGCGGCGAGGAAGCCGCCCACGCCGCCCGCGCCGAGCACTGCGATCGATGGCATCGGGCAAGCCTGCCAGATCGCCGTGTAGGGTCCGGGTCGTGCCGAGGCTGGGTACGTACTCAATCGTGGCGCGCGACGCCGAGACCGGCGAATTTGGCGTTGGGGTCCAGTCGCACTGGTTCTCGGTCGGGCCGCTCGTGCCGTGGGCGCGCCCGGGTGTGGGCGCCGTCGCCACGCAGGCCAATGTCGAGGTCTCCTACGGGCCGCGGGCGCTCGAGCTGCTCGCGGACGGCGCGAGCGCGCAGGAAGCGCTCGCTCAGTTGACAGCGGCCGACGCGAGCGCCGCGACGCGTCAGGTCGCGGTCGTGGACGCGGGCGGTGGGGTGGCAGTGCACACGGGAGAGATGTGCATCGCGTTCGCCGGCCACGTGACCGGCCTGGCAACGTCGTGCCAGGGCAACATGCTTGCGTCGGACCGTGTCTGGCACGCGATGCTCGAACGGTTTGAAACCAGCGAGGGGCCGCTCGCGACGCGGCTGCTGGGGGCTCTCGATGCGGGCGAGGAGGCCGGCGGCGACGCGCGCGGGCGCCAGTCGGCGGCCCTGCTGGTCGTCCCGGCCGAGGGAGAGCCGTGGCGGGCGTTGGTTTCGTTACGGGTAGAGGACCATCCTGCGCCGCTGGAGGAACTGCGGCGGCTGCTCCAGCTGCACGACGCTTACGCGCTGGCGGACGAGGCGGACGGGCTCGTGGGCGAAGGCCGTCACGCCGACGCCGCCCGCCTCTATAGCCAGGCGAGTGAGCTTGCCCCCGGCAACCACGAGCTGCGGTTCTGGGCCGGACTCGGGATCGCGCAAGGCGACCTCGACGCCGGGACCTCCGCGGTGCATGAGGTGCTCGAGTCCGAGCCGCGCTGGGGACGGCTGCTCGCGCGCTTGCCCGCCGAGATGGCGCCCAGTGCCGCAGAAGTGGCTAGACGGCTCGGGCTCTCGTCGGGACGTCCCGAACCCTAGGGCCAGGGTCCTCCGCCCGAGGCGCTGGGTCAATGAGCACGCCGGGATTGAGCGCGCCCCCCGGATCGAGTGTGGCCTTCGCGGCCTTGAGTGCCTGCGCGAACGGATCCGGCCGCTGCCGGTCGTACCAGGGCCGGTGGTCGCGCCCGATCGCATGATGATGCGTGATCGTGCCTCCGGCCGCGAGTAACGCGTCTGAGGCCGCCGTCTTGATCGCGGCCCACTGCTCGAGCTCCCCCCCACTGGCGGCCGGGGCCAGGACCGTGTAGTACGGCGCCGGCCCATCGGGGTAGACGTGCGTGAAACGGCAGGTGACCAGCCCGCCGCCGCAGACGTCCAGGACTGCGTCGGTCGCGCGCTCGAGCACGGAGTCGTTGAAGCTTTCAAAGCGGTCCCAGGTGATCGCTGTCTCGAACGTCTCGGACAGCACCCCGATGGCCACAAACGTGTCGCGGAGATACGGGGCGCGCAAAAACGCTTCGCGCCATTGCGCGCTCGCGCCAGTGCGCTGCTGGGCGTCGCGTTCATAGCTGCCCCCGTGGTCGTGACAGCACTCGAGTGCCAACTCGAGCCATGGCTCGACATCGTGGCTAGAGGACTCGAAGCCGAGCACGAGCAACGCTGCGGAACCGTCACCGGCGCCGGTCACAAGGGCTTCGCGCGCATCGATCAGGCGGCAGTTGGAGGGATGCAGTCCCGACTGCGACAGCGCTCTCACCGCCTGCGCGCCAGCCGCGAACTCGCGGAATTTGACGGCGGCCGAGGCGCGCTGGCTGGGCTTTCTGCGCACCCGCACCCATGCCTCGGTAATCACGCCCAGCGTTCCTTCGGAACCGAGTAGCAGCCGATCGGGCGAGACGCCCGCTCCCGATCCCGGCAGCCGGCGTGACTCCCACCAGCCCGTCGGGGTCAGCGCGCGGATCGATTCGACGAGGTCGTCGATGTGTGTGTAGAGAGTGGCGAAGTGTCCGCCCGCGCGCGTGGCTATCCAGCCACCGAGAGTGGAGAGCTCGAACGATTGCGGGAAGTGACGTAGCGTGAGCCCTTCGCGCGCCAGCTGCGCCTCCAGGTCCGGTCCGGTCGCGCCCGCCTGGATCCGCGCGGCGAGTGACTCCCCGTCCGTCTCAAGCACGCGGTCCATCGCCTTCACGTCGATCGTGACCACGCCCGCGTACCCGTCTCCGACTCGCGGCTCGACACCGCCGACGACGCTCGTCCCACCGCCGAACGGGATCACGGCCGCCTGGGCCGATACAGCCCAGTCGAGCACGGCCTCGAGCTCAGCTTCGTCGCGCGGTCGGGCCACGATGTCTGGTGGGTGCTCGAACGTACCTCGGAAGCCGCGCAGGACGTCGGCGTAAGAGCGGCCGTAGGAGTGCAGGCAGCGTTCGTAGAGGCCAGCCGCACAGATCTCCAACAGCCGATCGGGAGGCTCCAGCCTCGGTGGGGGAAGCGCCACGTGGTCAAGCGGCACGGGGAGTTCGGGCTCGGTGTGGCCAAACCCAAGCCTCTCCACGATGACGCCTGCAGCGGCGCGCGTCTGCTCACGCGTCAGCTGCTCGTGCTCGAAGCCCCAGCCCCAGTGCTTGCGCCGCCGCGACACCGGCGACCACAGTACTCGTCGGTCGCTGCTCGGGGCGGCGAACGCCCGATACGGTGTGACCATGGCGGCAGCGGCTGGTCTGTTGGCGCGGGGTCCGTGGGCTCCATCGCAGGTGAAGGTCGCCTGGCGCGAAGACCCCTACCAGCCGGACGCCGCGGCAGTGCGCGCGGCGGACCTGGCGCTCGACGCGCTACGGGCCCGCGGCTCGCCCTCACACGACGGCCTCGCCGCCAGGCTGTCGTCCTTCGAAGCCGACGCCCAGGATCTTTCGCTCGAACTTCAACCGGCGCGCTGGGCGCTGCGGCTGATCTCCGAGCAGGCGGCCCAGAGCCTTTCGATCCTGTGCGTGGTGCGCTCAGCTGACGGCCGCTGGCTCGCCGGCCGGCGCGCCCAATGGCTCGCATCGTGGGCGGGTCGCTGGGCGCTCGGCGCCGGCGGGTCCGTGGAAGTCGATGAGAATCCCACCGACACGATGCGCCGGGAGCTGCACGAAGAGTGGTCGGTCGTCCCGGAGCGGCTCTCGATCGAGGCGCTAGTGCGGCTGCCCAGCGGCATGGTGCTGCTGGTCGGGCTGGCGTGGTTGCCCGCAGGCGCCACAGTCGTCCCCGACCGCGAGCACGATGAATTTGCCTGGTGGCCGGCTGACGTGGAACGCTGGCCCGCCGAGGCCGACCAGCCTCTGCGCCGAGTTGGGACCCTGCTGGCGCGGGCCTGATGGACAATCGCCAAAGCGATGCGGGGCGATGAGGTGACGCAGGACGCTACGGCGATGAGGGCGGTCACGTTCCGCCGGCTCGAAGCCGCCTCCTTCGTCCATTCGGCCGTATTCCTCGCGCTGCTTATCTGCGCTTTTGCGCTCTCCAAACCGGAGCCCGAGACATTTGTCCTCGGCACGGCTCACGGCCTGATGTGGATAGGGATGTCGCTGGTCTGCATCGCCGCGGCCCGGGCGCGAATCATTCCCTTCTGGCTGGCGGTCACGATCGTCGTACTGGGCGGGCTCGGGCCGTTTTTGGGATCGCTTGGTTTTGCAGCGATAGAGCGGCGTCGAAGCCGGGCGGGCCGGTCTTCAGAGCCTATGGTCACGCGTTAAAGTCCAACGACGGAATGGCAACACAGACAGGCACCGTCGAAGTCGTCATGCCGGCCATGGGCGATTCCGTCGCCGAGGGGACCGTGCTCGAATGGCGAAAGCACGAAGGCGACGAAGTCCAGGCCGAGGAGACGATCGTCGAGATCTCGACCGATAAGGTCGATGCGGAAGTCCCGGCGCCCGTAGCCGGGCGCATCGCGAGGATCCACGCCTCTGAAGGCGACACTATTGCCGTCGGCGCGTTGCTCGCGGAGATCTCCACGGAACACGGGGACGGCGCAGGTGCCGACGCCGAGGTCCCGTCCGCCGTTGAGCCAGGAGCGCCGCCGACCGCCGAGACCGCGGATGAGCCGGACGAGGAAGACGAGTCGCCGACGGGGGAGATCGACGCGGTCGCCGAGCCGCTGGCGAGGACGGCGGAGCCTCGAGCCCAAACGGTCGACATCGTGACGCCCACCGGTGGCGAGTCCGTCACCGAAGGCACCGTGCTCGATTGGGCGGTGAAGGTCGGCGACAGCGTCAACGAGGGTGACACCGTGGTCGTGATCTCGACCGACAAGGTCGACATGGAACTGCCCGCGCCGGCGTCCGGCGAGATCAGCGAGATCCTCGTGGATGAGGGCGCGACCGTGAGCGTGGGCCAGGTCGTCGCTCGCATGCGAGCAAGCGGCGCCGCGAAGTCGTCGGCGGGCGCGCCCCAGCCGCAAACGCAAGCGCCAGAATCATCGTCCCGAGGCAAGCCGCAAGAACAGTCGGGCGTCGGAGAAGAGGTCGGGGGCATCTCCCCCGTTGCCAGGCGAATCGCGGCCCAGCAGGGCGTCGACCTCTCGAAAGTCGAAGGGTCGGCCCGAGGCGGACGCATCACCAAGGCGGACGTTCTCGCCGCGGCAGCCGACGGCGATGGCGCGCAGACCGTCACCGAGAGGCAGGTTTCCGAGCCCCAGTCCCAGCTCTTGCGCGGTGGCGCGGCGGCGCTTGCCCGCTACATGGACGAGAGCCGCTCGATCCCGACCGCGACTTCGTTTCGAACGTTGCCGGTGGCGGTGCTCGAGCGCCGCCGCGGCCAACTCAAGGAGACCGGCCAGCGCATCTCCTACACGCACCTGATCGCGTATGCGATCGCGCGCGCCGCGACCGACGACATGCCCGTGATGGCCAACCACTTCGCTGAGGTCGACGGAAAGCCCCACCGGCTCGATGACGGCGCCTGCAACCTCGGCCTGGCGGTCGACGTCGAGAAGAAGGATGGATCGCGTACGTTGATGGTCCCGGTCATCCGAGACGCCGGCAGCATGCGATTCGGCGAGTTTGTCCAGGCCTACGACGCGCTGGTGGACAAAGCGCGTACCAACACCTTGACCACCGATGACCTCAGCGGCGGCAACATCACCCTCACTAACCCTGGAGGCATCGGGACCGTCGCCTCGGTGCCACGGCTCATGGTCGGGCAGGGAACGATCGTGGCGACTGGCGCGATCGGCTACCCCCCGGGGCTCGGCCGGGTCGGCTCGCAAATCGGGGCCGAGAAGGTCATGACGATGACCTCGACCTACGACCACCGCATCATCCAAGGCGCAGAATCGGGTCGCTTCCTGGCGCGCATCGATGCGTACCTGCAAGGTGAGGACGAGTTCTACGAGCGCCTGTTCGGCGATCTGGGTCTCGAAGCTCCCGCGCTGGATACGCCTGGCGCGGGCGTCTCCGAGGCTCCGCGGCCCGCTATCCCAACGCCGCCGGCCCCCGGGTTTGCGCCGGCCGAGCAGCCCGAACCAGAGGGGCCGCTAGCCGCGCCAGTTGCGACGCCGCCCACGGCCGTGGCCGACGAGGAGATGCTGCAGGCGGTTCAAGCCGCGACCTCGTTGCTCAAGGCGCACCGCACCCACGGCCATCTGGCTGCCGACCTCGATCCGCTCGGACGAGAGCCAGAGGGCGACCCCGCGCTCGACCCCGCGCCGCTTGGCCTGACGGCCGAGATCATGGCGCGCATCCCGGCGCGCATCCTGCGCATGTATGTGCCGGGTGACACCCTGGCCGACGCCCTCCCGCACCTGCACGACACCTACTGCGGCCCCATTGCCTACGAGATCGAACACATCGCCTCGCACGAGCAGCGGCTGTGGCTGCGGGAGAAGATCGAGTCCGGGGCCTACCGCAAGCCGCTGAGCGCCGAGGAACAGAAGTGGTTGCTGCGCCGGCTGACCGAGGTCGATGCACTGGAACGCTTTATGCACCGGGCATATTTGGGCCAGAAGCAATTCTCGATCGAGGGACTCGACCTGACCGTGCCCATGCTCGACGAGCTGATCAGGTTGTCGGCCAGTCAGGGCGCACGCGAAGTCGTGATCGGCATGGCCCACCGCGGCCGCCTGAACGTGCTCGCACACAACCTGGGGCGTTCGTACGACTCGATCTTCGCCGAGTTCGAAGGTACCTCGACCCTTGCGCCGATCACCTCGTTGCCGCACGGCGGCACCGGCGACGTCAAATACCACCATGGCGCGCAGGGGACCTACCAGCTTGCGAGCGGGGAGTCGATCACGGTGCGGCTGGAATCCAATCCCAGCCACCTCGAGTTCGTAGACCCTGTGGTCGTGGGCGCGACGCGCGCCGCGCAGACCACGCGCCAGGGCGCTCACGCGGCCCAGGACTGCGACGCCGCGATCCCGGTGATCCTGCATGGCGACGCCGCCTTCCCCTCTCAGGGAGTGGTGGCCGAGACGCTCAACCTGCAGGCGCTCGACGGTTACAGCGTCGGTGGCACCGTCCACATCATTCAGAACAACCAGGTTGGGTTCACGACTGACCCAGACGACGCGCGTTCCACCAAGTGGGCCTCGGACATGGCGAAGGGGTTTGACGTGCCGATCATCCACGTCAACTCCGACAACGTCGAGGCGTGCATCTCGGCCGTCCGGCTGGCGTTCGCCTTCCGCCAGGAATTCGGGCACGACGTACTGATCGACCTGATCGGCTACCGGCGGTTCGGCCACAACGAGGCCGACGAGCCCGCCTATACACAGCCCGAGATGTATCAGGCAATCAGGAAGCATCCGCCGGTGCGGGAGCTATTCGCTCGCTATCTGATCGAGCAGGGCGTCGTTTCGGAGCAGGAGTCAACGGAGATGACTGACTCGGTGTGGTCCGTGCTGACCGAGGCACACCAGAACCTGAAGGCGTCGATCGAACAGGCACAGGAGGTCGAGCACGGGACCGGCGAGTACCAGCTCGACCGCAGCGCCTCGCCGGAGGTCAAGACGGCCGTGCCGGCGGACCGCTTGCGGATCCTCAACGAAGAACTGCTATCCGTGCCAGACGGCTTCACGATCCATCCGAAGCTGGTCAGGCAGCTCGAGCAGCGCCAAGCGGCGCTCGCGGATGGATCCGACGGTCAGCGGCCGGGTATCACCTGGGCTCAGGCGGAGGCGCTTGCCTTCGCATCGCTGCTGACCGAAGGAATTCCGGTCCGCCTCACCGGCCAGGACACCGAGCGCGGGACATTCAGCCAACGACACCTGGTCCTGCACGACCCCAAGACCGGGCAGGAGTACTCCCCGGTCCAGCACCTTCCCGACGCCCGCGCGCCGATGGAACTGCACAACTCCCCGCTTTCTGAGATGGCGTGCGTCGGCTTCGAGTACGGCTACTCGCAGGAAGCGCCGGAGACGCTGGTGCTCTGGGAGGCGCAGTTCGGCGATTTCGCCAACGCGGCCCAGGTGATCATCGATCAGTTCATCATCTCGGGGCTGGCCAAGTGGGGCCAGACCTCACGCTTGGTGCTGCTACTTCCGCACGGGTATGAGGGCTCGGGTCCCGAGCACTCCTCCGCGCGGCTGGAGCGCTATCTACAGCTCGCCGCGGAGGGCAACATCCGCGTGGCCAACCCGACCACCGCGGCCCAATACTTCCACCTGCTCCGCCGGCAGGCGCGGATCGCCAAGCAGCGGCCGCTGGTCGTGATGACTCCAAAGAGCCTGCTACGTCTGGCGCATGCGTCGAGTCGCGTAGAAGAGCTGGCCGAGGGCCGTTTCGAGCCGGTCCTGGCCGAGCCGGGGGTCGACCGGGAGCGGATAACACGCCTGATCCTCTGCAGCGGCAAGATCTACTACGACCTCGTGGGCCACGAGGGGCGGGGCGAGAACCCGGAAGTCGCCGTCGGGCGCGTCGAGTTGCTCTATCCCTTCCCGCAGGCTGAGCTCCTGAGGCTGGTCGCCAGCTATCCACGCCTGCACGAGGTCGTCTGGGTGCAGGAGGAGCCTCGCAACATGGGCGCGCGCGCGTACATGTCGCCACGGCTGCTGCAGATCCTGCCCGCCCACCTGCATTTCGGCTACGTGGGACGTCCGGAGCGCGCCGCCTCCGGTGAGGGATACCCGATCGCGCACGCCAACGAGCAAAATCGCATCGTCATCACCGCGCTCGACTTGGACCGGCCGGTGTCTCAGTATCCGCACCAGCTGCCTGGCGAGCGCTAGCGGCACTCCAACTTGGCTATGACAGGCGACGGTCGCAGGGCGCTCGTGCACGAGCTGGGAAGGCAACCGCCGGCCGGGGTCGGCAAGCTCGTGGACGCCGAGCTTGCAGACCTGGCGGCCGCGATCCACGAGGCGAAACGAAACCAGGCGGTGGCGCTGGCGCAGGCCGCGGACCGGGCGCTAGGGCATATCCCGCGCATACTCCGGGGGCCGGTTCGGGCGGTGTTCCGATGAGCCCGAGCGCGCGGCAGCCCAAGCGCACGCCTTCCTCGCGGCGGCTCAGAACGACCGACGGTCGCAAATCGCTTCAGGCTCAAGCCGAGATCCTCAAGCTCGCGCGGCTACTGGACCGCGAACCCGACTCGCTCGCCTATCTCGAGCGCATCTCCGCGGACGAGCTGCGGGGGCTGCGGGAGCAGGTCACGGAGCTTCTGTTCGCCTCGAGCAACAAGACCCTCACGCGCCTCGCTGCGGCAAGCAGGCTGCTGCCGGTCGGGGTCGTGGCAGCTATCGCCGAGCACGCTTTCGGTCCCCTGCTGGCGGCCCGGGTGACTGATCTGCTTGAGCCCAAACGGGCGGTCGAGATTGCTGCCAGGCTGTCGCCGGAGTTCCTCGCCGACATCGCGATCGAGCTCGACCCACGGCGAGCGAGGGACGTGGTCGCGGCGATGCCGGCTGCGCAAATCCGCTCAATCACGGGCGAGTTGGTCAGGCGCGAGGAGTACGTGACCATGGGTCGTTTCGTCGGCCAAATGCCGGACGAATCGCTGCGTGCGGCCCTTGATCTGATTGACGACCCCGGCTTGCTGCGGATCGCGTTTGTGCTCGAGCACAAGGACCGCCTCGACGGCCTGCTCGAGCTGGTCGGCGCCGCGCGGCTGGAGCGGCTCAGCGAGGCCGCGGTAGACCCGGACCTCTGGCCGGAGGTGCTCGATCTTCTCACGCACGTTGACGCCGGTCATCGACGCGAGCTGATCGAGCTCACTCGCGCGCGCGACCCACGGCTGTACGCAGAACTTGACGCCTACGTGCGCCAGCACGCCCCCGATCTTCATCGCGAGCTCACCGACGAACTAAGCTGACATCCGTGGCCACCGCAGAGCACACCTCGACCGCCGTCACCTTGCCCAACTACATCGGTGGCCGCTTCCGCGAACCCGAGAGCGTCGAGCATTTGGACGATCGCGATCCCGCGTCGGGCGAGTTGCTCGCGCGGGTGCCGCTGAGTGGCAGCGCGGAAGTCGACGCAGCGGTCAGGGCCGCGCGAGCGGCGGCGCCGCAGTGGCGGGCGGTTGCGATCCAGGCCCGGGCGCGCGTGGTGCTGGCGCTGCGAGAGGCTCTGGTCGAGCACCAGGAGGAGCTGGCGCGGCTGGTGGCCTCGGACATGGGCAAAACGCTTGACGACGCCTACGCCGAGGTGGGCCGCGGCATCGAATCGGTCGAGTCCGCCGCCGCCGTGCCGCACCTGATCAAGGGCGAGAACCTGGAGGGAGTCGCTACCAGAGTCGACGTCGAACTCGTCCGTCAGCCGGTCGGGGTGGTGGCGGCGATCACGCCCTTCAACTTCCCGGCGATGATCCCGCTGTGGTTCTTGCCGTACGCGATCGCGACCGGGAACACGTTCGTCCTGAAGCCCTCCGAACAGGATCCGCTGGCCAGCCAGCGGATCATGCAGCTGCTCGACGCTCTGCCGCAGCTACCGCCAGGTGTCGTCAACTTGGTCCATGGCGGGCGCGAGGCAGTGACCGCCTTGCTCGAGCACCCCGACGTGGACGCGGTTTCTTTTGTGGGCTCGGCGGCGACGGCACGTGTGATCGCCTCCGGCGCGGCGCGCACCGGCAAACGCGTACAAGCTCTCGGCGGGGCGAAGAACGCGATGATCGTGATGCCCGATGCCGACCCAGCGGTGATGGTCGAGGGCGTGATCCGCTCCGCGTTTGGAGCTGCGGGGCAGCGTTGCCTGGCTGGGTCCGTCGCCGTGCTGGTCGGGTCTTCCGAGCAGCAGGATGAGGCATTAGAGGCGATAACCGAGCGGGCGGGCGCGCTGCGCCTCGGCCCTGGCCTCAGCGAGGAGACGGACGTTTGTCCGCTGGTGACCCCGACCAGTCGTGAGCGGTTGGTCGATGAGATCGGCGGGGCGGTTGATGCAGGAGCGCGTGTAGTGCTCGACGGCCGCCGGGCTGAGCCAGGCCCGGGCGGAACGCTGCTCGGACCGACGATCATCGACCAGCTCGAGCCCGAGAGTCGCTGGTTGCGCGAGGAGCTCTTCGGCCCGCTGCTGTCGATCCACCGCGCTCCTGACCTGGAGAGCGCGATCGCCTGGTGCAACGGGAGCCGCTACGGCAATGCCGCCGTGCTGTTCACCACCTCGGGAAAGGCGGCGCGCGCGTTCCGCTACGGGATCGAGGCGGGGATGCTCGGGGTCAACGTAGGCGTCGCGGCGCCGGTCGCGTGGTTCCCATTTGCGGGCTTCAAGGACTCGTTCGAGGGCGACCTGCACGCCAATGGTCGCGATGCCTTCGACTTCTATACGCGCAAGAAGGTCGTGACCTCGCGGTGGTAGGTCGGCTCACCTCGATCGCGGTGGTCGGACGGTTCACGGCTGCCGGAGTGGGCGCGCGGGCCGACGGGGCGTCTGCTCGCGCCTGAGCCGAGGTCGCTGACCGGTGGCCACGATCGCCTTCTTTCCCGAGGGCGCGTACGGACCGACCAATAACTGCGCCGGCATCGGCGCGGTGCTGTGCGAGCGCGGCCACCGTGTCGTGTTCATTGTCGAGGAGTCGTTTGCCGGCACGCTTGAGGCGCGCGGCTTCGAAGAGCGTTGCGTGCGGCTGGGACCGCCTCCCGCGCAGGACGAGGCGCCGGGGCAGTTCTGGAAGGACTTCGTGCGCGACACGGCGCCGGTGTTCAGGCGCCCGACGATCGAGCAGCTCGAGCACTTCATCGCCCCGACCTTCAAAGCGCTGGCTGACGGCACGCAGTATGTGGACGACCGCTTACGAGAGGTGATCGACGAGCTGCGTCCCGACGTCGTGGTCGAGGACAACGTGGTCGGCTTCCCTGCGCTCGCGGCGAGCGGTACGCCGTGGGTCCGGATCGTTTCGTGCAATCCGGCGGAGATCAAAGACGAGCTGGTGCCGCCCGTCTTCTCCGGCTACCCGAGCGCGGATCTCGCCGCCTGGCGCGAGTACTGGGACGAGTACCGGCGCGTGATCGGACCGCTCGCGGCAGAGCACGACGAGTTCACCCGCGCCCGTGGCGCACCCCCATTGCCCGAGCTCGAGATGATCGGCGTGTCGCCGTGGCTCAATATCTACATCTACCCCGACGCGATTGACTACGCCCGCGCGACCGAACCCTCCGGGAGCTGGTTGTCGCTGCAGTCGTGCGTCCGCGCCGAGCCGGAGGCGTGGTCACCGCCGCCGGGCGAGGACCCGCTTGTGTATCTGAGCCTCGGCTCACTCGGGTCTGCAGACATCGAGCTCATGCAGGGCCTCATCGACTCGCTGGGACCACTCGAAAACGTACGCATCGTGGTCTCGCTCGGGCCCCAGCACGACCTGCTCGTGCTGCCAGAGCACATGGACGGCGCGGAATATCTCCCGCAGACGGAGGTTCTCAAGCACGCCGACGCCGTCATCACCCACGGAGGCAACAACACGGTCACCGAGTGCATTCATTTCGGCTGTCCGATGGTCGTGCTGCCGCTGTTCTGGGACCAGCACGACAATGCCCAGCGGGTGCAGGAAAGCGGTCTCGGGGTCCGGTTGGACACCTACGGGCACGACCAGGCCGAGTTGGTCGCCGCCCTGCGGCGCCTAATCGGCGACGATGGTCTGCGCCGGCGGCTCAGCCAGCTTTCCAGAGAGCTACAAGCCCACCCAGGGACAGCCCAAGCCGCGCAAGCCATCGAACAGGTGGCGCACAAGTCGTGACTTCTCCGTCGTTCTGGTTCGAACAACTACCCGAGCGCAAACCGCGGCCACCACTGTCAGGAGTGCAGGAGGCGGATGTCTGCATCGTCGGCGCCGGCTTCACCGGCCTGTGGACCGCTTACGCGCTGCTGCGCGCGGCGCCGACGCTCAAGGTCGTCGTGCTCGAAGCGAAATACGTCGGGTTTGGCGCCTCGGGCCGCAACGGGGGTTGGGTGAACGGCGCGCTCTCGGGTTCGGCCGCCGCGTGGCGACGACGCGGCGGCGGCGACGCCCCACAAGCCATGGCGAGCGCGATCCAGGAGACCGTGAAAGAGATTGGCGCGGTCGTGCAACACGAGCGGATCGACTGCGATTGGCGCGAGGGCGGGACGCTTTCGGTCGCCCAGAACGGACCGCAGCTCGAGCGCCTACGCGCTGCGCTTGTCGCCGAGCGCCGCGATCTCGGTGAAGTTTCAGCTTCAAAGTTGCTTGACGCCGATGAGCTCCGAGGCCGGGTGGCGGTGCAGCGCGGCGCCGGCGCTCTTTTCAATCCCTACTGCGCTCGTGTCCAACCCGCGCGCCTGGTCGTCGGCCTGGCGCAAGCGGTCGAGCGCGTCGGGGGCGTGATTTACGAGGCGACTTTGGTCACGGAGCTTGGCCCGAGCAACGCGCGCACCGAACAGGGCCGGGTGACCGCAAAGCACGTGATCCTCGCCACGGAGGCCTACACCGTCAATCTGCCGGGTCACCACCGGACGCTTTTGCCGCTGAACAGCTCGATGCTTGTCACGGAGCCGCTGGACGACGAGGTGTGGGCCGAGCTGCGGTGGGCGCAAGCTGAGACATTGCACGACAGCTCCCATCTGTACACGTACTCCCAGCGCACCGGCGATGGCCGCATCGCGATCGGGGGCAGGGGAGTTCCGTACCGGTTTGGGTCTCAGACCGAGCGCGAGGGCCCCGTGCCGGCGAGCACGGTGCAGGAGCTGCACGAGCGCCTCACGGAGCTGTTCCCGATTTTGCGAGGCACGGGCATCGCCAGTTCGTGGCACGGCGTGCTCGGTGTCTCACGCGACTGGTGCCCGACGGTTCTGCTCGATCCGCGCACGGGGCTTGGCTTCGCCGGTGGGTATGCCGGTCAGGGCGTGGCCGCGGCGAACCTTGCAGGCCGCACGCTGCGCGACCTGATCCTTGGGCGCGACACTGAGCTCACGCGGCTGCCGTGGGTCGGCACCCCAGCGCGCAACTGGGAGCCCGAGCCCCTGCGTTTTGTGGGCGCGCGCGGTGTCTACAGGCTCTACCGCGAGGCCGACCGCATGGAGGCGGCCACGGGTCGAAGCTCCCCGCTGGGGCGTTTTGCTGATCTCGTCGCAGGCCGCTGAGCCCGACTACGCAGCCGGGCTCAGAGCCTCTAGCTCGCGGCTCTCGGCCAGCTCCTCGAGTGCGCGCCGCTCGAGCCGGCGCACCTCCTCGGCGGAAATGCCCAGCCGCCGACCGGCTTCGCGCAGCGGCGTCGGTGGGTCGCCGTCGATGCCGTAGCGCAGCCTGACCACCTCGCGCTCGCGTTCGGGCAGCCGGTCGAGCGCCGTGCGCACCGCGTCCTGGCGCAATGCGATCTCGACCTCTTCCTCGGGCGTGCGCGCGTCGCTTTCCAGCAGCTGACCGAGCGTGGTGTCCTCCTCATCGCCCACGGGGCGGTCGAGGCTCGTGACCACGCGCGCCGCCTGGCGCGCCTCGCGCACCTCGCGCACGCTCAGCTGCGCCGCCTCGGCCACCTCCTCGTCGGTTGGATCGCGGCCCAGCTTGGCGATCAGCTCGCGCTGGGCGCGGTCGATGCGCCGTTCGCGCTGGCCGATGTGCACCGGAATCCGGATCGTGCGCGCGCGGTTGGCGATCCCCCGCTGGATCGCCTCGCGGATCCAGAAGGTGGCGTACGTCGAGAACTTGTAGCCCCGGCGCCAGTCGAACTTCTCAGAGGCCCGGATCAAGCCGAGAATGCCCTCCTGGATCAGGTCCAGCAGCGGCAGGTCGAGACCCTGGTACTTGCGCGCGTTGGAGATCACCAGCCGCAGGTTTGAGTTCACCAGCTGCTCTTTTGCCTGGAGGTCGCCCTTCTCGATCCGCTTCGCGAGCTCGACCTCCTGCTGGGCCGTCAGCAATGGATGCCGGGCCACCTCGCGCAGGAACAGGGCCATCGCGTCGGTCGTGCGCTCCGCGAGCTCGCCGTTGGAGTAGCTGGTCTCCTCTTCGGCCTGGCGTCCACAGTCGTCGCGCAGGTCAAACCCGCGCTGCTCCAGCCGTTCCTGCATCGCCGTGGCCTCGTCCTCGTCGAGCTCGAGCTGGTCGACGACTTCGCTCAGCTCCGATAGATCGATGCAGTGCTCGGGCCGGCCCTCGCCGCGCAGGACCAGCTGCTCGAGCGCTTCTTGCGCCTCCGAGCTCAAGGAAACGGGTTCTCGCTCTTGTTCTTCAGTTGCCATGCCCTAGACGTTACCCATCATGCGAACTCATGTGCGAAAGCGATCGCGCCCAGAGCGCCAGGAGCTCGACACACGCGTCCAATTGGACCGCCGTCGGTCGAGCACGAGGTGGTAGAGCGAGGGGTCGGAGATGTCGGCGCCGTAGAAGCGCGACCAGTGTGCCGCCTGCGCCCGATCCACTCCCCGCCGCGCCTCCTCCGCCTCCTCGAGCGGGATTGCCCGGTCGACGAAAGGAACACCGAGTCGGTCCGCCAGCGCGGGGCCGATTTGGCTACCGCCGGCGCCATAGGCCGCCGAGAGGGCTACGACCGTCACGCCCTGAGGCTATCCCTTGCAAGGCATTGGCTCCGGCAAGCGACCATGTCCCGTTACCGTTCCCTCATGCACGTAAAGGAGCTCTGGCGCTACCCAGTCAAGTCGCTGCAGGGCGAGCGGCTGCAAACGGTCGCGATCGACGAGGACGGCCTCGAGGGCGATCGCCGCTACGCGATCTTCGACCGGGAGACCGGGTTCGGGCTGACGGCCCGGCGGGTGCCCGAGCTGCTGTTCGCCTGCGCCCGCCTGACGCCCACAGGCGAAGTCGAGATCACATTGCCCGACGGCTCCCAGCCGCGAGACGATGACGCGCTTTCGGACTGGCTGAAGCGCCCCGTCGCGCTCCGAAGGGCCGACAGCGACGGCGAGCGCCTGTACGAGAATCCCGAAGACCCAGAGCACGAGAGTGGTTGGGCGCCATTTCAAGGCGCCTTCGGCCCATTTCATGACTCGCAAAGAACCCGAGTTTCGCTGGTGAGCACAGGCACCCTGGGCTCGTGGGACCGCAGGCGCTTTCGCTCAAACGTGCTGCTCGAGGGCTCGGGCGAGGACGACCTCGTCGGCGCGAGCGTGACCCTCGGCGAAACGACGCTCGCAATCGGCAAGTACATCGAGCGCTGTGTGATGGTCACCCGCGCTCAGCCCGACGGCATCGAGCGCGACCTCGACGTACTGCGCACGATCGCCAAGCAGCGCGGCAACCGGCTCGCGATCGGCGCGCTCGTCAGCAACCCCGGCACCGTCACGGTAGGCGACGCGCTCGAGCGGCTGCCCTAGCGCCATGATCGAGTTTCCTCCGGTGAAGTACGTTCGCTCGGGCGATGCCAGCATCGCCTATCGGGTGATGGGAGAAGGGCCGCCAGACGTCGTCTTCATCGGCGGTCCCGCTTCGCACCTCGACGTCGTCCTGGAAGACCCCGAGATGGTCCAGTTTCTACAGCGGCTGTCCTCCTTTGCGCGGCTACTGCATTTCGACCGGCGCGGAACCGGCATCTCGGATCCGCTCGACCGCCCGCTCACGCTCGAACAGCAGGTCGACGACCTCGACGCCGTGCTCGACGACGCCGGCATCGAGCGTCCGTCGCTGATCGCCGCGCTGGAGCCCGGTCTGTGTGCCATGTACGCGGCCACGCGTCCCCAGCGCGTCGCGGCGCTCGTGCTCATCAACGCCAGCCCCGTCGGCGGGCTGGTCCTAAATCCCGAACAGCAGGAGATGTTTGGCGAGCTGATCACCGATCACTGGGGGGAGGGCGCGTTCATCTCCTTCTTCGCCCCCGGCCGCGCGAAGGACCCGGTCTTCCAGAAATGGTGGACGCGCTTTGAACGGGCCTGCATGAGCCCCTCGATGGCACGCAAGGTGCTCGAGCTCAACGCCCAGGTCGACCTGCGCGAGCTGCTGCCGGCGCTCCAGGTGCCGACGCTCATCTTGCACCAGACCGACAGCCCCCTGGTCCCGTCGGATGCCGGCAAGGAGATGGCCGCACTGATACCGGGCGCCCGGCTGGTCGAGGGCCCGGGAACCGATGCCTATCTCTGGCCCCAGGCCGACGATCCCGAAACCGACGTGATCGAGGAGTTCATCACCGGCCGCCCGCCGCGGCGCGAGCCCTCGCGCATGCTGGCCACGGTCATGTTCACCGACATCGTCGACTCCACGGGCCGGGCCGCGACGCTCGGCGACCGCGCCTGGCGCGGCTTACTCGACCGCCACCACGAGCTGGTGCGCCAGCAGCTCGAGCGCTTCCGCGGGCGCGAGGTCAAGACGATCGGCGACGGTTTCCTCGCGACCTTCGACGGGCCCGCGCGCGGCGTGGCGTGCGCGGCCGGCGTGGTCTCATCCGCCCACGAGCTCGATCTGAACATCCGCTGCGGCCTGCACACCGGCGAGTGCGAGTTTCTCGACGGCGACATCGGCGGTATCGCGGTTCACATCGGCGCCCGCGTCGCGGCGCTCGCAAAGCCCCGAGAGGTGCTCGTCTCGGGCACCGTCAAGGACCTGGTGGTCGGCTCGGAGCTGCAGTTCGAGGACCGCGGCACCCACACGCTACGGGGCGTGCCCGGCGAGTGGCGGCTCTACGCGCTTGCCCACGGGTAGCGGTTCGGACTCCCGCCACCCGAAGCGCTGGTGGAAGCGACGCAGAAACGGGGGCGCCCACCAGTTGGCGCGCCCCAACAGCGCCATCAGGGAGGGGACCAAAAGCGCCCGGATCAGCGAGGCGTCGAGCAGCACGGCGAAGGCGATCCCCAACCCCAGCTCCTTGATGAACACCATGGCCGAGGTGACGAACGAACCGACCGCGACCGCGAACAGGATCGCCGCCGCCGTGACAATCCGCCCGGTGCGTTCCAACCCCGTGGCCACCGCCTCGGCGTTGGGCAGGCCCTGTTCGTGGGCCTCCTTGATACGCGAGAGCAAGAACACGCCGTAGTCGGTCGCGAGCCCGAAGGAGATCGCGAACACGAGCACGGGATCGGTGATCTCGAGCGCACCCTGGCTGTGGTAGCCGAGCAGCCCCTCGAGCCGCCCGTCCTGGAAGATCAAGACCAACAAGCCGAAGGTCGCGCTCAGCGTGAGCACGTTCATCACCACCGCCTTCACCGGCAGGATCACCGAGCCCGTCATCAAAAACAGCGCCACCAGCGTGGCCGCGACGATCACGCCCAGCACCAACGGCAGGTGCGAGGCAAGGCTGTGTTTGAGGTCGACAAAGGAGGCGGTGAGTCCCGCCACGCCGAAGTGAAACGGCTCCTGCAGCGATCGCACGGTGTGCACGAGCCGCTGCGAGCGCGCCGACAGAAACGGATCGGCCGGCACCACGTTGATAAGCGAGCTCGAGCTGCCCACCGGTTGGGGCGCGGCGACCGCCACGACTCCCTGCAGGCCACGCAGCCGCGCCGACAGCGTGCGCGCGGCAGCCGGCGGCGTGTCGGCGAGGATCTCGAGCGGCGAAGTTTGGCCAGGGGGGAAGTTGCGGTTGAGGATCGTGTCGGCCTGGTGAGCGCTGGCCGACGACGGCAGCACCGCGGGGTCCACGAACGTGAAGCGGATGCCGAGAAACGGAATCCCCAGGGCGATCATCACGGCCGCGCTCGCCAGCGCGACCTGCACCGGCCGGCGCATCACCCAGCGCGACAGCCGATACCAGGCGCCGGCTTGATCGGGCCGCGCGTCGCGCTGCACCGCGCGTTGCAGCCGCTTGGGTGCAAGCGCGTTGACGCGCGGGCCGAGCACCACCAGCACCGCCGGCAGCACGACCAGCGCCAGGGCCGCAGCGAGCGGCACCACGATCACCCCTCCGTACCCCATCGAATACAGAAAGCGCTGTGGAAACAGCAGCAGCGCGGCAATCGCGGCGGTGACCGTGATCGCGCTCAAGGCGACCGTGCGCCCGGCGGTGGCGAGCGTGCGCTCGAGCGCCTGGCGCGGCGAACCAGAGTTGGCGATCTCCTCCCGATAACGCGAGACCATCAGCAGGCAGTAATCGATCGCCAGCCCCAGCCCCGCGCCTGTCACCAGGTTCAACGCGAACACGGACAGATCGATCGCCCCGCTCAAAAAGCGCAGGGCCATGAACGTGCCGATGATCGCCAGGCCGCCGATCAGCGGCGGCATCAGAGCCGCCACGCCCGAGCGGAAGAACAAGAAGGAGAGCAGGAACACCAGCGGGAACACGAACAGCTCGGCTCGCGCAAGGTCGTGGCTGACGCGCGCATTGACCTGTGCGTTGGCGATCGCGGCGCCGCCCAGGACGACGTCTTTTTGCGCCGCGAAGCGCCGCTCGATCACACCCGCTGCGTTGGCGATGCGCTTGTCCGAGTAGGGCTTGAAGTACCCGAACAGGTAGGTGACGCGTCCGTCGCTGGAGATCATCGCGGGGTCGCGCGCGCTGAACGCGCTGACAACCTCCGCCACGTCGGGACCGCGCCGCAGCTCCGCCGCCACCCGGGCCACGGCGGCTCGCCCGACGGCCGATCGAGCATCGCGTAGGCGCAGCACCGCGATCACGCCGGGGTCGATCTGGTGCCCCGTCTCGCGCGCGAACCGTTGCCGCACCTGGACGCTCTGGGTGGAGGGGTCATCGACGCCGTAGGGGCTGAGGCGCCCGGCCACGCCGAAGCCGAAGACGGCCGCGACGACCGCTCCGAGCACGGCGAGCGCCAGCACCGCACGGGCGTGGCCATGGACCCAGCGAGCGAGTGCTTCGAACATTCCCTCGTACCTGATCCTCAGGGTCATCTTCCCCGGCTTGTGTGAGTCTGCACACACGGTGCTACGGTGCCAGCGGATGGCGCCCCCCTCACTGACGGACCTCGCTCGCACCGGCGTGCGCACCGCGCGTGCGTTTGGCAGTCGCATCCCCGGCGCCGGAACCGTGCTCGCGCACTCGCTCGAGGACGCCGTCAGCGGGCGCAACGTGATGATCACCGGCGCCTCGTCGGGCATCGGCAAGGCCGCGGCGGAGAACCTAGGGGCCGCCGGGGGCACGGTGCTGCTCGTGGCGCGCACCGAGGAGAAACTGCGTCAGACCGCCAAGCAGATCGAGCGCAAGGGCGGGAGCGCCTCCGTCCTGCCCTGCGACCTGACCGACCCCGACGACATCGACCGCATGGCCGCCGTCGCGCTCGAGCGCCACGGCCAGGTCGACATCCTCATCAACAACGCGGGCAAGTCGATCCGTCGCTCCGTGCGCCAGGCCTATGACCGCTTCCACGACTATCAGCGCACCATGCAGCTCAACTACTTCGGCCCCGTCAAGCTGATTCTGGACCTGCTGCCCGTGATGCGCGAGCGCCGCTCGGGCCACATCATCAACGTTTCGACGATCGGGCTGCAGACCAACGTGCCCCGGTACTCGGCGTACCTGGCGTCCAAGGCCGCGCTCGACGCTTTCTCGCGCTCGGTGGCGGCCGAGGTGATCGAGGATGGCGTGCACTTCACCACCGTCTACATGCCGCTTGTGCGCACGCCTATGATCGCGCCCACGAAGATCTACGACCGCTTTCCGACGCTCTCGCCCGAGGAGGCCGCCAACCTGATCGCCGAGGCGATCCGCAAGCGGCCAAAGCGCATCGCCACTCCGGTCGGAAACCTCAGCCAGCTCAACTACGCGCTTGTGCCCGGCGTCCAAGACCTGGTGGTCAACCGCGCTTACAAGCTGTTTCCCGAGGGCGACAGCGGACGCAAGCAGACCACTGAGCAAAAGGCCTTCATCCAGGCCACGCGCGGGGTGCACTGGTAATCATCAAGATGGCCGGCGCACATGTGCGCCGGCCCCGGCCGGAACATGTTCCGGCCGGCGGGGTCGCGCATGCGCGACCCCGGTCCAACTATTTACACCTGCGTGCCGGCGTCGTGCAGTAGGCGGCCGACCGAGACCGCGTGCAGGTGCTCTGTCCGCAACCGGGTTTGCAGCTTTGAGAGCAGCGGCACCAGCTGCGCAACACTGCGCGCCGAAAGCTCCACGACCTCTCCGCGGCGCAGCTGCCCAAAGGGATCCCTCGAATCGTCGATCCTGACCGCACCGCCGACCAGGCGGCCGCCCGCTCCGTGCGCGAGCCACCACTGACCGATGTCGGGAGCGCTCGAGACGTAGAGGAAGTGGTGCGGATTGCCGAGCTGATCGGAAGACCAGCGGTGCAGCTGCCCGGGCGTGCCGATCCAGCGCACAAGCCCGCCGCCCGGCAGCCGGGGCACGCACTGGTCGCCCAGGCGCAGGAAGCCAAGCTGGCTCTCCGCGGGCGGGTGGCTGAGCGCGAAGGAAACGTGAATGCCCTGCGCCGCGAGGCGGTCGGCCAGCGCCCCCACGTTGGTCGTGGGCGCGTCGACCAACACCCCGATCTCGGGTCGGCTGGTCTCCACCGCGGTCGTCGCTCGCATGTGGATCAGGTGGGACACGAGCGAGTAAGACGCCCCCGCGCTGAGGCCCCAGATCGCGACGGCCGTCGCGGCAGCGGCTGTGGTCACCGCCCTGGTCGTGCGCAGACGCCAGCGCGGCAGCGTGCGTGCGCGGCGCTCGTCGGTCAGGATCAGCGAAGCGGTCGAGGGTCGCCGCGCGAACGACGCGTCGGGCTCCGGGCGGCGCTTCAGCGCGTGCTCGAGCGCGGGCTGGATCTCGTCGTAGGCGCCTGCCACCTGAGCCAGTCCGAAGCGCTTGAGCGCCCTGTTCGAGGCGCGCACGTGGCCGTAGCCGAAGCCGTAGGAGATGACCGGGCAGCCGCGGATGATCGCTTCGAGCACGGTCAGGCCGGCGCTCGAGTGGATCAGAGCGTCGGAGGCCGCAAGTACGTCTCCCATACGGTCGGTGAACCCCATCAGCCGTAGCCGCGGCTCTCCATGGAGCTTGTCGGCGATACGCGCGCGCAGCTTGTCGTTGCGCCCGCACAGGCTCAGCACGATGGCGTCGGGCACCTCGAGCGCGGCCTGGGTCGCGCCCAGCAGATCGCCGACTCCCCAGCCGCCACCGGAGACCGCGATCACCTTGCCCTCGGCCGGCAAGGCCAGCGCCCGCCGCGCCTCGGCACGCGAGCGGATCGCCAAAAACGAGGGCGACGTGGGCGGCTTGGCCCACCGCACACTGCCGGGGCCCGCGATTCGCTCCACCTCCTCGACCGACTCGGGGTGCGTCACGAAGTGCAGGTCGATCCCGGGGTGGGCCCAGAAATAGAGGCCCGCCAGGTCGGTGATCGACGAGTAGCACGGAACCTTGAGCTGGCCTCGCCGGCGCAACTCGCCTAGCACCGCGGTCACGCCGGGGTAGGTGGAGATGATGTGGTCGGGATTGTGCGCCCGGATCAGCCGCATGAGGCCGCGGCGCCCGAGCATGTAGAGCACCCTGCGCGACAGCCACCGCGTGGGCCCAAACTGCATGAACAGCGTGTAAAGGAAGTCGAACAACCACGGCATCCACTGGAACATGAAGGCCGAGTTCTCGCGCAGCAGCCGCGTCAGCAACGGCCCCATGGCAGGGAGTCCGTTGACGATCGAGACGTCGGCGTCGGGGTCCTCGTGCTTGAACTCGGCTGCCACCGCTCGCGCCGGCAGGTCGTGGCCCTCGCCGATGTCGGCCGAAATGATCAGGACATTGCGCGGCCGTGCTTCGGCGTCGGGCTCGCCGGCGGGTATGACTTCGCTGGCGGCGCGCTCTGAGGCACGCGCCTCGCGCTGCTGGCGCCACTCCACGTAGCGGCGCACCCCCTCTGAGAACGGCGTCGCCGCGGTCCAGCCGAGTTCTCGCCCGGCGCGCTCTGAGGAGACGATCTTGCCGCCAAAATCACCGGGCCGCGCCGGCGTGCGCAGGATTTCGACCCCTCCGATGAGGCCCTGGACTGCTTCGGCGATCTGTTTGATCGTGACGTTCTCGTCCGAGGCCAGGTTGTACACGCGATTGCGGCCCACCTCCGAGACAGCCAGTGCGACGCCGTCTGCGAGGTCCTCCACGTACACGAACCGCCGCGACTGGCTGCCGTCGCCGGCGATCGTGAGCGGCTCGCCGCGCAGCGCCTTGCCCACGAACGCGGGGATCACGGCCGCCTCGCGCGCCCGCGGGCCATAGGGGATGCCGAAGCGCAGGATCGTGTAGTCGATCCCGTAGAGCTCCTGGTAGGCCTTGCAATACAGCTCGCCCGCGAGCTTGGTGCTGGTGTATAGGTGGCTCGGGGCGGGCAGCAGCGTTTCCTCGTCCACCGACTCTTCGAGGCAGTCCGAGTAAACCCAGATCGTGCTGGCGTACAGGATCCGCTTGACGCCCGCGCGCCGGCACGCCTCGAGCACCGTGACCGTGCCGCGCGCGTTGATGCGCTCGGCGTCTTCGGGCTCGGCGTGGACGTCATTGACGTCGGCCACGGCAGCCAGGTGGGCGACCGCGTCGCAGCTGTGCAGCGCCCGCTCGAGCGCCTCCCGGTCGGTGATCGAGCCAAGCACGGTCTCGACCGTGCCGGGCTCGTGCCAGGGCGAGGGACGCAGGTCATAAATCACGGGCTTGTAACCGCGCGCGCGCAGCTTGTCGACCACGTGCGAGCCGATGAAGCCAGATCCCCCGGTGACTAGAACTCTCATCTGGATGCCCCGGGTCTGTAATACAACGGAACGCACGAATGGTTGCGCGCCACCCAGTCGGTGTTGGGTAGTTCGACGGGGTCGCCGAGCAGACGGTGGCACGGTTCGTCGTAGACCCGGCCCGTCGAGCGCTCGAGCCATTCGAACACGATGTACTTGTAGAGCCCCGAGACCATGCCCTCGGGCAGCTCGAGCCGGCTTGAGTACTGGGAGTCGAGGTGGGCGTGGGCGACGTCGTTCTTCCAAGCCACGATGTCCTCGAGCCGCTCAATGCCAACCAGACCGAGCGCGGCGGTGAACTCGCTCATGCGGAAGTTCAGCCCGGAGACGCGAAAGTCCGGCTTGCCGTAGTTGCGAAACGCTCGTGCGTGCTCGATCACCTCGGGGCGCTGCGAGACGAGCACGCCGCCTTCGCCGCTCGTGATGGTCTTGGTCGCGTACAGGGAATAGACCCCGGCGTCGCCGTAGGTCCCCGCCCGGCGGCCCTGCCAGGAGGCGCCGTGGGCGTGGGCGCAGTCCTCCAGCAAAAAGATTCCGCGCTCCCTGCAGTAGGCGGCGATCGGTTCGCTATCGAAGGCGATATGCCCGCCGATGTGGACGAGCACGGCGGCCTTCGGGCGGTGATGCTCGGCTTTGCGCTCGAAGTCGGCGAACGACATGCACAGGTCTTCGCGATTGCAGTCGACGAACTCGACCCGGGCGCCGGAGCGGATGGCCGCCAGCGGCGTCGCCATGAAGGTGTTCGAGGGACAGAGCACGGTCTCGCCGTGCACTCGCGCGAAGTCGAGCGCCGCCAGCGCGCCTCCGGCCCAGCTCGACATAGCCACCGCAGAAGCGTCATTCCAAGCGCTCCATTGCGATTCGAAGCGCTCGGTGAGCAGGCCCTCGGTCCAGTGCCCCGAATCGATCACCTGGTCGATCAGCTCGTGCACGCGCGCGCGATCGCGCTCATCAAAGCCGATGGCGAAACGTGCGAAGTCGGGGACGGTCGATGCTGTGGTCATGGCGCGCAAAATCCCCTCTGTGGCTGCCCATCCTGCCAGCCGCCGGGGACTGAAGGCAAGCCTCTCAGGCTGGCAGGACGGTACCGATTTCCCGCTTTTTCAGTTCTTTGAGGATGAGCTTCAGCGCCTCGACGGTCCGCTCATGGCAACCGGGAGCGCTGTAGAAGTCGGCGTCGTGCAGGAGGATCACGTCGCCTTCGGCGAGGTTGCGAGTGGCGCGCTGGGCGATCGTTTCAGGCGTCGTGTGCTTGCGCCAGTCCCTACCCCACTGCGACCACAGCAGCGGTTTTAGGTTCTGGGACCTGACGCTTCGCAGCCCCGCCGGGCTATAGATGCCGTATGGGGGGCGATGGAAGCTGGGCTGCGTGGCTGTGGCGGTCGCGATCACCGCGAGCCCCCGGTCGATGTCCGCCTCGACCTGCATCCTGGTCATTCGCGCCTGGAGCCGGTGGCGATAGGCGTGTACGGCCACGAGATGGCCGCGCTCAGCGACCTCGCGCGCCAGCTCGGGGCGGCGCTGCACGTGCTCTCCGACCATGAAAAAGGTCGCCTTGGCGCCGGCGCGGTCAAGAAGGTCCAAAACCGCGGGCGTCCCCTCCGGGTGCGGGCCGTCGTCGAAGGTGAGCGCTACGCCTCGTGGGACGGTCCGGGGGATGGCGAGGCTCTTTGCGGCAGGCGCGAGGACCGGCGCGAGGAGGTGGCGGAGCATGGGCAGATGATCGCGAGCGGGCCCGACTTGCGCCAGCGCGTGAATAGCTGTGCCGCTTTCGCGACTATCAGCAGCACCGCGATCACGCCGCGCGTCGCCAGTATCGGAGCCACGGGCAGCATCTGAAGGCCCGCGTGCGCGACGCGCGATTCGCCGCCGCGAGCGTGCGTCGGCAAAGCGTGCACCCGGTCCAGCGCCAGGCGTACGGCAGCGTAGGCGAGCTCCAGACAGAGGATCATCGCCACCGCGACAGCGAGGTGCCTGAGGACCCTTAGCCAGCGCGTGAGCGAGGAGCGCCCGCGCATTGCGCGCGCGATCTCAAGCGGCAACATCAACAGCGCGGAGACGATGAAGAACACACCTGAGAGGCCCACGCCTGGCAGCCCGGCGGTCATCAGTGGCCCTTCTCGTAGGTCAACAGCGGGCGTCGCAATGCATTCGCGCGTGAGCGCGCTCTACGAGCAGGCTTCGGGCACGAACCTGACCTTCCAACCGCGTTGGTAGAACGTCCACGTGAGGTCCATGTCCTCGGCCATCGTGCGCGTCGACCAACCGCCGACCTCGCGCAGGTTCTCGGTCCGGTAAGCCGAGAAGCAGCCCGAGGAGATCATCGGCTTGCCGTAGTGGTCCTGGATGCGCTTGAAGAACGAGAAGGCGAACGTGTACTCGACGTAGCGCCCGCGTTCCCACACCGTCTTGACGCGCCGCGGATAAACCGAGCCGCACGAGGCCGCTACGTCTAGGTCGTCGAGCGGCGCGATCAGCTTCTCGATCGCGTCCGGGGCCAGCGTTGTGTCCGCGTCGACCGCCATCGCGAGCGCGGTCTCGACGTGGGGTAGCGCAAACGTCTGCGCGCCCGCCTTCGAGCCGGTGTTGACCGGTGGCCTCAGCACTGTCGCGCCGCACCCCGCGCGCCACCTCAGCGGTCGCGTCCACGCCCGGCAATTCGAACCAGGCCACCTCCCGCACCGGGACTCCGCCTGGGCTAACCAAGCACAACCACACCCCGCCGGGGCTGACCAAGCAGAACAACGCCGCGCCAGGTTCGACCAAGCACGCCCGCACGCCGCCTGGGCTGACAAAGCACGACCACACCCCGCCCGGCCAGGCGAAGCGCCCCTGAGCCTCTGGGGGTTCTCCCAGCGTCACAAAGCGCGGATGAGCGTCCGCAGCCGGGCTAACGTGGTCGCTCATGACCACGTTCGACGCGCAGATCACGGTCCGCAGGACGCGTTTTTTGAGCGAGGCGACGGGGTGGGCGGTGATCGAGGCGGTGGCGGAGGACGGCAAGCCGCTGGTGCTCGTCGGCCCGCTCAGTCACCTCGAGGAACGTGAGCGCGCGCACGTGCTCGGTGTCTGGGAGACCGACGCTCGCTACGGGCCGCAGGTCAAGGTCGCCGAGGCGCGGCCGTTGCCGCCCGCCGACGCGGACGCGTTGCGTGCACTGCTGGTTCGCGTCCGGCATGTCGGGGACAAACGTGCCCAGCGCCTGATCGAGCGCTTCGGCACGGACGGCACGCTGGCGGCGATCGACCGCGATCCACCGGCGGCCTTCGCCGCCGCCGGGCTCAGCCGCGGGCGCGGCCGTGAGGCGGCGGCCTCTTGGGAGCAGCTGCGCTCGGGCCGGGAGTTGCACTTGCTGCTCGCCCCGCACGGGCTGGCGTACCTGGCCGCCCGGATCCAGGCCGAATATGGCGCCGCCGCCCACCGCGTCGTGCGCGAGCACCCATACGAGCTCACGAGCGTGTTCGGCGTCGGTTTTGCTCTCGCGGACCGGATCGCCGGCGCGGCAGGCAGTATCGACGGCCGCGATCGGGCCCGGGCCGGGGTTCTGCACCTGCTCGCCGAGGCAGAACGCGGGGGCAGTACGTGCATGCCGCTCGCGCTTTTGCGCGCGCAGGCGAGGGACTTACTGGGAGAAGAGATCGGCGCGGTGCTGGTGGCGGAGCTCGTCGCCGCGGGCGATCTCGAGCAACAGGGGACGTGGATCTACCGCGCGCACACGGCCCAGCTCGAGGCGGAGCTGGCACAGCGGGTGGGCGAATTGCTCGCCGGAACGCCGTCGGAGCGGCTGCGGGCGCCGACCGCCGAGGAGATCGCTGCGACCGGATTGGAGCCCAATGCGGCCCAGCTCGAGGCGCTGCGGCTGGCATTCTCGAGCCGGCTGTCGCTGATCACCGGCGGGCCGGGGACGGGCAAAACGGCGAGCATCCGTGCGATCGCCCGCTGCGCCATCGCGCAGGGCGCCCGGGTCATGCTGCTGGCGCCCACGGGTCGCGCGGCTGTACGCATGAGCGAAAGCTCAGGGCTGCGCGCGCGCACCGTCCACTCCGGGCTGGGCTGGGTTCCGGGCGAGGGGCCCACCCACGGTCCTGACGACCCCGTGCGCTGCGAGCTGTTGATCGTCGATGAGTGCTCGATGGCGAACCTTGAGCTGCTGCTCGTGCTGTTGCGCGCAGTGGGGTCCGACACGAGCGTCGTGCTGGTGGGCGACGCCGACCAGCTGGCGCCGGTCGGGGCGGGCAAGCCGTTCGCGGAGCTCGTCGCCTCGGGTCTGGTGCCGGTGACCCGTCTCGACCACATCTTCCGGCAAGCGGCCGGCAGCATGATCGTCCAGGGCGCGCACGCGGTTCGGCGCGGCAGGTCGCCGTCGTTCCGCGCCGACGCGGGAATGCGGCGGGACCTGTTCATGATCGAGCGCGACGGCGTCGTGGGTGCGCGCGAAGAGGTGGTCTCGCTGGTCTCGGAGCGGCTTCCGGCGCACTACGGAGTCAACCCCGTGTCAGATATCCAGGTGTTCGCTCCCGTGTACCGCGGCGAGCTCGGCATCGACAATTTGAACGCGGCTCTGCGCCACGAGCTCAACCCGCATGGCCAGCCGGTTAGGGGCGGGCGCTTGCGCGTCGGCGACAAGGTGATGCTGACCGGGCGCAACCTGCACGAGCTTGGCCTAATGAACGGGACTCTGCTGAGAGTGCTGGAGGAGGTGTCGGCCGACCCAGGCGCCGACGGTGAGGCAGGCCAGCCGCCACTGGCCAAGCCGCGCCCGGAGGAACCTGGGCGCAGCAAGAGGCCATCCGCAGAGCCAGCGCTGATCGTCGCCGCCGAGGGTCAGGTCTTCCGGCTTCCGTTGGCTGAGGTCGACCGGCTTGCGCTTGCCTACGCCTGCTCGGTTCACCGGGGTCAAGGCATCGAGCTTCCAGTCGCGGTGATCGTGGCCCACCCCGCCGCCGGCGCCTACTTCCTGCGGCGCGAGATGCTCTACACGGCGCTCACGCGAGCCAAGCTCGCAACGGTGGTGGTGGGCACCCGCGACGCGCTGGAACGCGCTGCGAGAACCGCCGACACATCCGCTCGGCACAGCCGCCTCGGGGAGCGTCTCGAGGCGGAACGCGGCCAGGTGGTGAGAGATAACGAGAACTAGCGGGCGACTAGAGCTCCGGCGGTTCGAGGAGGCCTACACCGATTCGGTGTGGGAGCTGCACAACCGCGCCCTGAACGAGGTCGGCGCCCACGCCGGCAACGGGCCCTGGGACGCGGACCTGCACTCGATTGCCGGCACGTATCTCGACGGCGGTGGTGAGTTCCTCGTCGGTCTCGTTGAGGGGAGGCTCGTCGCCATGGGCGCGTTGCGACGCCTCGACGATCGGGTGGCTGAGATCAAGCGCATGCGCGTGCACCCCGACTTCCAACGGCAGGGCTTCGGTCGGCTCGTGCTGGCGGCGTTGGAGCGCCGCGCGGGGGAGCTCGGCTACGAGACGCTGCGGCTCGACACGGCGCTCGTGCAAGCGGCAGCGCAGCGGCTCTACCAGGAGGCGGGCTACCGCGAGGTCGGCCGCGGCGAGCTCGCGGGGTTTGACGTCATCTATTTCGAGAAGGCGTTGCGCTGAGAACTACTCGTACGGCTTATACCGCCCATGCAGCATCAGGTCGTTGCCGTCTGGGTCGTTAAAGAAGGCCATTTTGCACACGCCGGTGTCGAGCGTGTCGCCCACGAAGTCGATCCCCTTGGCTTCGAGTTCGGTGCGCGCCTGGTCGACGTCGTCGACGTGCAGCGCTAGGTGACCGTTCTTCTGCGGGGTGAACGTCATCCCGAGCCGCTCGGGTTCCCAGACGCCGAGACACGTCTGGCCAGCCCAGCACTCGAACTGCGCATGCTCGTCGGGTCGTAGCCCCAGCGTCTCGACGTAGAAGCGATGTGTCCTTTGGGCATCGCGCGAAGGTACGGCGACGAAATCGAGCTTGGAGATCATGACGGCGATCCTAGCCTGCCCGCGCCCCAGTAAAACGGTCCGGGGAGCTGGCTCACCTCGATCTGCCAGCCGAGCTCAGTGAGGCGCCCTTGCAACACCCGCGGCGTGTGAGGGACCTTGATCGCGCGGAAGGGCCGGCCGTCGTGGAGGTGGCGGCAGATGACCTCGGAACCCTCGCCCTGGACCAGCTCATGTGCCTCGCGATAGCCGTCGTCGATGAACAGCACTCGCCCGTCGGGTTTCAGGCAGTCCGCGACCAGCGACCAGAACTGCGCGAAGCGCTCGAGCGGCACGTGCGAGAGCCAGAAGCCGAAGAAGACCACGTCGTAGACGCGGTCCGGCCGCCAGTCGAAGATGTTTGCCTCCACAAAGCTGACGCGGTCATCTTCGATCCTGGTGCGCGCGATCTGGAGCATCTCCGGTGAGCCGTCGAGCGCGGTCAGGGTCGAGGCGTGACGCAAGAGCTCCGCCGTCCAGGTGCCCGGGCCGCACGCCAGCTCGAGCACGTCGCCGGTCGGCGCGAACGAATCGATTACCGCCCGTGTCCGGCGCCGGGCTTGCTCGAGCTCCTCTGCGCTGAATTCCCCGAATGCCGTCTGGAAGTACTCCGGCGCGCGCGCCCGGTAGTAGCTCAGCTGCTCGGCGAGTAGCCGGTCGACGGATTCGTTCATCGGTTGGCGCCTCAGCGCTTCTAACTCCTCTCCGCCTGACGTTCGAAGAACTGCGCGACCCAGTCGGCGTCGGCCGGTTGGACCAGGCTCTCCTTGACCATCTCGTCGAGATCTGCGAATCCGCCCGCTCGGAGTCGCTCCAGCCCCTGCCTGAGGTCGTACTCGCTACGGCGGAGCTGAACTTTTGGCCCCAGCAGCGCCCAGTACGCGCCGGCGCGCCCCTCGTAGGGCATGCCGACGCTGCCGGCGTTTATGACGCGGTGGCGCTCGAGGCGGCGATCGAACTGTCGGTGGGTGTGGCCGCACACCACGACCCCCGGCCCAACATTCCGCAGGATCTCGTCATAGCGTCCGGATGGAGTGACCGCCGTGATGATCTCGGTGTCGCTACGTGGCGAGCCGTGGGAAAAAAGAGTCTGGCCCAAGCTGCCGAGCTCGAGTTCAACAGTCGCTTCGAAGCTGGCGAGGAAGTCGCGGTGCGTTTTGTCAAGCCGCGCCGCCGCGAACGCGGCTGCCCGTGCGGCAGGCCCTTCTTCGTCCTCGATCCGCGTCCGGTCCTTGTCAAAGAACTCGACGATCTCCCGATCCGCGTTTCCGCGCACGAAGCGGGCGTGCGGCGGGAGCGCCATCAACGCTTCGATCGTCTCGCGCGGCAGCGGTCCCGCGGCCACGTCGCCACCCACCACGAGCGTCTCGATCCCCGCCTGTTCGACGTCGGCGAGAACGGTCTCAAGCGCCGGCAGGTTGCCGTGGATGTCGTAAAGCGCCGCGACTCTCATTGGCCGGGGAAGTGCTGTTCGACGTACTGCTGTGCGAGTCGCTTTGGCGCGCGCGCCAGCCACGACTCGACGATCACCTCCTCCAGCTCGTCGAGCGCGATCCGTTCGAGCACGACCAGGACGGCCGGGTAGCCGTCGAAGTGAGGCGTGGTGAAGAACGCCTCAGGGTTGTCGGCGATAAGAGCGTCCTTGGCGATCAGGTGCTCGACCCGCACGCCGAGGATTGGACCGGACGGCGCTTGTGCACCGAGCGCATTCAGATCGGAGCGCCGTAAGGGGCGCTCCCACGCGAAAGGTTTGTCGCGCACTCGCCAGGAGGCATGACCATGCCTCTTCTCCTCGTGCGCGTCGGGAAGGGACAGCGCGACCCGGCGAACGTCTGCCCACGTGGCCATATAGCCAAATCGTGCCAGCCGTGACCTCCCGGCGGATGGTTGAAGCGTTGACGGGCCCGGACCCGGCCATGCCGCACCGGATACCGTCTTAGCCGCGTGCTTGGTCTTCCCGCCACCGTGAGCGCCTGCCTGTTCGACCTCGACGGGGTGCTGACACAGACCGCGAAGGTGCACGCCGCCGCGTGGAAGCAGATGTTCGACGATTACCTGCGTGCTCGAGCCCATGCCCGCGGAGAACGGTTCGTGCCTTTCGATGCGACGGACGATTACGACGAGTACGTCGACGGCAAGCCGCGCTCCGACGGCGTGCATTCATTTCTCTCGTCCCGAGGGATCGAGCTGCCAGAGGGCTCACCCGATGACGCGCTGGATGCGGAAACGATCCGAGGGCTCGGCAACCGCAAGAACGAGATCGTGCTCAAGCTAATTCATGAATCAGGCGTGGAGCCCTATGAAGGTTCGGTCCGCTACGTCAAAGCGGCGCGTGAAGCCGGACTGCGCCGCGCGGTGGTTTCGTCGAGCACCAATGCGCACGATGTGCTCACCGCGGCGGGGATCGCGGAGCTGTTCGAGCAGGTGATCGACGGTCACGTCGCCGAGCGCGAACATCTGAGCGGCAAGCCGGCCCCAGACACATTTCTCGCGGGAGCGCACGCGCTCCACGTCGACCCGGATGGGGCCGCGGTGTTCGAAGATGCGCTCGCCGGCGTGGAGGCCGGCCGGGCGGGCAACTTCGCTTGCGTCGTGGGGGTGGATCGAGTGGGCCAGACCGATGCCTTGCGTGAGCACGGGGCGGACATCGTCGTGCGCGATCTCGCCGAATTACTCGAAGGCCAGTGATTCAACACCCCGCCTTCCGCGTCGAGCCCTGGGCCGTGCGCGAAACCGAACTGCACCTTGACCAGCTCGCGCAGTCCGAATCGGTGTTCGCGTTGGCCAACGGGCATCTTGGCTTGCGCGGCAACCTCGACGAAGGCGAACCCTTCGGCGTGCCCGGCACCTACCTGAACGGCTTCTTCGAAGAGCGCCCGCTGCCGTACGCCGAGGCGGGGTACGGAAATCCGGAGGAGGGCCAGACAGTGGTCAACATCACCAACGGCAAGATCATCCGCCTGTTGGTGGAAGACGAGCCGTTCGACGTGCGATATGGCGAGCTCAAAAGCCATGAGCGGGTGCTCGATTTGCGCTCGGGGCTGTTGCGGAGGACCGCGGAGTGGGTGTCGCCGACCGGAAGGGCGGTACGCGTGACTTCGACTCGCCTCGTGTCGTTCTCGCAACGTGCGGTCGCGGCCATCCAGTATGAGGTCGAGCCACTGGAGGAAGCGCTGCCGGTGGTGGTCCAGTCCGAGCTTGTGGCCAACGAGCCCATGCCGCCGCGCGAGAACGACCCCCGCGCTGCCGCGGCGCTCGCCTCGCCACTGCAGTCAGAATTTTTCGCCGATGACGTAAGGCGCGCGTTGGTGACGCACGTGACTCGCGCTAGCGGACTGCGTATGTCGTGTGCGATGGGCCATGAGATAGAGGGGCCGCCGGGGACCGACTCGTGGATCGAAAGCTTCGCGGACCTCGCGCGGCTTACGGTCGCCGCAGACGTCTCGCCTGGCCAGCCTCTGCGACTCATCAAGTTTCTCGGATACGGCTGGTCTGCCCAAAGGTCTCAGTCTGCCGTGGCCGACCAGGTCGGCGGCGCATTGGCGCAAGCCCAGCACAGGGGCTGGGATGGGCTGGCTGCAGAACAACGCGCGTACCTCGACGACTTCTGGGAGCGCGCGGATGTCGAAATCGATGGCGACGCCGAGCTGCAGCAGGCGATTCGTTTTGCCCTGTTTCACATCCTTCAGGCCGGCGCACGGGGAGAGGCGCGAGCGATCGCGGCCAAAGGGCTGACCGGACCAGGGTATGACGGCCACTCCTTCTGGGACACCGAAATGTTCGTGCTGCCGGTGTTGACCTACACCGCTCCTCGGGCGGCTGCCGACGCGCTGCGCTGGCGGCACGCGACGCTCGACCTCGCGCGCGACAGGGCACGCCAGCTCGGCCTTAGGGGCGCTGCCTTTCCATGGCGCACGATCCGCGGAGAGGAGTGTTCGGGCTACTGGCCGGCGGGCACGGCTGCGTTTCACATCAACGCCGATATCGCCGATGCCGTCGTCAGGTACCGCGCGGCAACAGACGACCATTCCTTCGAGCGCGATATAGGCACGGAGTTGTTGGTCGAGACGGCGCGGTTGTGGCGCTCGCTCGGGCACCACGACGGAGCTGGCCGCTTTCGCATCGACGGCGTAACCGGGCCTGACGAATACAGCGCGATCGCGGATAACAACGTTTACACCAACCTGATGGCGCAGAGAAACTTGCGCGCCGCGGCTGATGCCGTCGAGCGCCATCCCCGGGCCGGGGCAAAACTCGGTGCGGACGCGGAGGAGGCGGCGAGCTGGCGCGACGCAGCGCAGGCGATGGTGATCCCCTACGACGAGGATCTGGGCGTCCACTCACAAGCGGAGGCCTTCACGCAACACGAGCGTTGGGACTTCGATTCCACCGCAGCGGATCAATACCCGCTGCTGCTCCACTTTCCTTACTTCGATCTGTACCGCAAACAGGTCGTCAAACAGGCCGACCTGGTGCTGGCGATGCACGCGCGCGGCGAGGCCTTCAGCGCAGAGCAGAAAGCGCGCAACTTCGCCTACTACGAGTCGCTGACGGTGCGCGACTCCTCGCTTTCTGCCTGCACGCAAGCCGTTATCGCGGCCGAGGTGGGATTGGTGGAGCTGGCCTACGACTATCTCGCGGAGGCCGCTTTGATGGATCTGGACGACCTCGAGCACAACACCCGCGACGGCCTGCACATTGCCTCTCTAGCGGGCGCCTGGATCGGGACCGTCGCGGGGCTGGGGGGCATGCGAGACGGCGATGGCAAGCTGCGCTTTGCCCCCCGACTGCCCGAGGCGCTCACGCGGATCGCGTTCCGGCTCGTCTTTCGGGGACGGCGCTTGCTGGTCGAAGTCCGTGGTGAGCAGGCCACATACACGCTCGTGCAGGGCGAGCCGCTCGAGATCGCGCACCACGGCGAGACCGCGGAGGTGACGCCTGACAAGCCGCTCGTGCTGCCAATTCCGCCCACGCCCACGCGCCAGGCTCCCGAACAGCCTCGAGGCAGGGCTCCCGCACGCAGGCGTCCGCCGCGCTAAGCCTCATCTCCTGATCGGTTCGGGTTACGATCGTGGCCTGAACGAGCATTCGCCAATCGAGCAGCTGCTGCGGGCCTTCGACGAACGTGACGTCGATGGGGTCATGGCACTTTTTGCTCCGGACGGTCATCTCTTGACCGTCGATGGCCAGCGCGTTGAAGGAGCCGACGCAGCGCGGGAACTGTTGACCGCCCTCCTGGCCGAGTTGCGCACTTGCACCCACCGCATCACCGCTCAATGGCACGTCGACGGTGTCTGGATCGCCGAGGTCGACGCGAGCTACGAGCTGCGGGATTGGCTACAGCTAAACGACCTACCACGCGTGTTTGTCGCGCGGATGAGCGCCGAAGAGATCGCGGACCTACGGGTCTACGGCGCACACGAGATGCCGCTCACAGAGCACCCCACGGGGGAAGAGGGGATGTGGATCGGAACTCGCTGGATTCCGCCGCTGTAGCTGACGCGCCGCCGCGCGCGACATAGCCCGGGTCCGCTGTGGGTGGTCGCGGTGAGAGCGACCGGTTTGGCTATTGCCAGTAGCGCTCGACCGTATCGGCGTCGCGGACCCGGGCCTCGTCCGGATCCTGGCCGAACTCCTCCCGCCCCCGCCGTTGGCGAAGCAGATCCCAGCAGCGATCGAGTTCGATCTGGACCTCGCGCAGGCGCGTCTGATCCTGCTCGAGCTGTTCGTCGTCTCTACGGTCGATTTGTTCGCGGCGTCGAAGCTCCTGCTCCTCCTGGACCAGGCTCTCGATGCGCCCCGCGATCGTCTCGTCGTTCATGTGATCGATCTTAGACCTCGGGCTACTGGCCGCTATGGCTAGGATCGGATCAGTGTCTCGCTGGGCCCCGCTTGTGGCTGAGGTCGCCAATGAACTTCGTACTTGGCCGGGCGTTCGCGTCGAGCGCCGAGCGGATGGAGGCGCGGCGGTTCGCTACGAGCATTCGGAGCTCGGGGTGCTCTACGAGGAGCGTGGCGTGGCCGAGCTTTCCTTTCTCGAGGCGGAGCACGACGAGCTGATCGAGCGTGGCGATGCCGAGCCGGCTGGCATGACCCCTGAGTCGGTGGGTGTCAGCCACGAGCTCCACGGGCCCGAAGACGTCACAGCGGTATTGGAGCTCTTTGACCGCCGCTACCGCGAGATTCGGGGGGAAGACGAGCCTTACAGTTCAGAAGACCCCGAGTACCGGGACTCGGTTGCGCCGCCGGAGTCCGACTACCCCGAATAGCGCCACGACCGTTTGAGCGTGGCCATCGACGCCGTGATCTTCGACCTCGACGGCGTGCTGGTCGACTCGGAGAGCGTTTGGAACGTCGCGCGCCGCGAGCTCACGCTTGAGCAGGGAGGGCGCTGGCCTAGCGATGCCCAACAGAACATGATGGGCATGAGCTCGACGGAGTGGTCGGCTTACATGCACGACGAGCTCGGCGTTTCGATATCTGCACAGGAGATCTCCGAGCGGGTTGTCTCGCGCCTGGCGGCGCTGTACCGCAAAGAGTTGCCGCTGATTCACGGGGCACGTGAAGCCGTGAACACCCTTGCGGCACAATGGCCGCTCGGTCTTGCGTCGTCG
This sequence comes from uncultured Solirubrobacterales bacterium, assembly GCA_963767295.1. GTDB lineage: Bacteria > Actinomycetota > Thermoleophilia > Solirubrobacterales > Solirubrobacteraceae > Palsa-465. Next base: position 886,951 of record CAVYDI010000003.1, on the reverse strand, counting down.
GCGAACCGACCCGTCATCGACCTGGTGCTCGATTTATCGGGGCTGCATGCGTGCTTTTCGGCGACGGTCTCCTCCGAAGAGGTAGCGAGAGGAAAACCGGCGCCCGACGTCTACTTGGAAGTCGCGCGGCGGCTGGGTGTCTCGGTGCAACGATGTGCGGCGGTCGAGGACTCAAGCAACGGGCTGCGTAGCGCGGCCGCGGCGGGGATGACGGTTATCGCGGTGCCAAACCGGCAGTTTCCGCCGAGCGGGGACGCGTTGGGTCTTGCCAAAGGTGTGCTCGAGTCGGTGGGGGAGCTGACGCCCGCGTGGATACGGGGGCTCGATGGGACCGCCGCGACCTAATTGTGCGCTACGTGTTCAACGCCAGCACACCGGCGTCGCGCGCGAAGGCGAGACATGCCTGGCGACCACGCTGGCCCTCGGCGCCGAAGACAACCTCGCCCTCAGCATCGATCAGGGCCCAGCCGTCGTCAGTAGCCCTCAGCGAGAGCACGGTGCCGACCGGTTGTGCCGCGTTGGGCGCTGCGAATTTAGCGGCCAGGCTGTCCATCGGACCATCGACGTTGCCAGGCGTTTTTAAGCGCGCGGTGAGGCGCGTTTGTGAGTTGTGTGAGCGGCCCTGCGGCGAGGCCACTGGGCGGCGAGCTGTGCAGAGAGCTCTCAGTCCATTCACACGAATATCTGAGCATCAGTGGCCACGCTGTGGCCGTCGCGATGAGTGTCAGCGCTTCTCACCACCCGATTTCTCTCCGCGGACGGACCGCAGCGGACAAGAGCAGGCTCGTGGCCGAGCGGCTCGAGATCCGTCGTCGTCGCACCATGGTGATCCGCAAGCGCGTGACCGTGCTCGCCGTCTCGATGTTCGCCGCGACCTGGGGTGTGATCTTTGGGCAGCTCATCTCGCGGCCCGGCTCAGCGCGGACTGCAGCGACTAGGTCTGCGTCCTCTGGTGGAGCACGCAGCTCGATGAGCTCCGGGGCGAGCGCTTCCGGTTCGAGCGCTGCAACCGGCTCCGCGGCGGCCGGCTCAGGCACAGCGAGCACGGCTCCAGCCGCCCCGGCGAGCCCCAGCCCACTCACCACCAGCCAGTCGTGACGCTCGTCCAGACGCCAGCTGCAACGGAAGCGACCGAGCGCTTTTCGTGCTTCGGGGGCGCCTGCGCCATCCATGTGCAAGGGTCAGGACCCGCGGGGCCACCTGAACGCGCAGCCGCTCGGATCCGCCGGCGCATGGAGGACTGGCACCACCAGTTCTCGCGCTTTGAGCCCGACAGCGAGCTCTCGCAGCTGAACGCCGACGACCGCGAGGTCGTTCCTGTGAGTCCGATGATGGTTCGGTTCGTGGAAGGGGCCCTCGGCGCCGCCGCAGTGACTAACGGGCTCGTCGATCCGACGCTCGTGACCGAGCTCGAGACCGCGGGTTACCACGAGAGCTTGAGCGGCCAGCAAGTATCTGCGCCAGAGCGGACTCCGCCCAACCCTGATCGGCGGCCCGCGCGCTCACATCCCCAAGGCCGCTGGCGGCAGGTCCGCGTCGACCGCCGCGCCGGCACCGTCACACGCCCCCGCGGGGTGCGATTTGACAGCGGCGGAATCGTCAAAGGCCTGGTCGGCGACGTACTCGCCGAGCTTCTGGGCGTCCACCAGAGCTTCGCGATCGACGCGGCCGGCGATCTGCGCTTCGGCGGCACGTCTGGCCAAGCACGCGAAGTACGGGTTGCGAGTCCGTTCGAGGACGCCCTCCTGCATACGTTCGAACTAGCCACCGGTGCCGCGGCCACCAGCGGGATCCTCAAACGCAGTTGGCTCGATGCTCGCGGTCGGCTGGCACATCACCTGCTCGACCCTGCGACGGGACGCCCAGCATTCACCGGCGTTGTTCAGGCGACGGCGCTGGCGCCGACCGCAATCGTCGCCGAGACGCTGAGTAAGGCGGCACTTCTAAGTGGATACGGGCGCGCTGTGTCGTGGCTCGCATATGGCGGAGTCGTGGTCTACGACGACGGCTGCTGGGGTGATCCGGGAGCCCGCCGCGGAGGTGCTCAGTGGTCCGGATTGCGGCGATGTGCCGGTCGGCGAGCACGAGATGGCCAGCTAGCGCAGAGGCCTGAACGATGAATTCGGCCTACTGGCTCAACACGCTGTATTGGATCACCAGCCGCGCGGCGGGCATCACCGCCATGGTCCTGGCGAGCGCGTCCGTGGGCATGGGTCTCGCGATGAGCCGCGGGTTGGCCAAATGGGGCGGGAGCGACCGTCGCAACATTCACCAAACGCTGTCGCTCGCGGCGATGGCGGCAATCGCGATCCATGGGCTGACTCTGCTTGGCGACGATTACTTTCACGCCAGCCTCCTTGGACTGACTGTTCCATTTGTGCTCTCGTACGAGCCGCTTGCGACCTCGATCGGCATCATCGCCGGGTGGGGTCTGATCATTCTCGGCTTGTCCTATTACGCCAGGCGTTGGATCGGTCACCAGCGCTGGAGAATGCTGCACCGCTTCACCGTGCTGGCCTGGCTGGGTGGCCTCATTCACACTTTTGCCGAGGGCACCGACGCGGGGCAGCTGTGGTTGATCGCGTTGGTTGCGGTCACTGCGGCACCCGCGCTTTGGCTGTTTCTGACCCACCTCGGCGAACGGCGCTCCAGGCCCGTGGTGGCCGCGTGATCCTGACTTCTGCGCGGGCCTAGCGGCTTCCGATGTAGATGAACACGGGCTCCGGAACAATTCAGTTCCTGAGCGCCGCCGCGACATCACCAACTCAAGCCGGACGTCTGACCCTGGGGGTCATCGCCACCTCGCGCAAGCCGGACGAGCGCCGTCTGCCAATCCATCCCCAGCACATCGATCGGATTGATCTTGAATTGCGCCGGCAAATATTTCTCGAGCAAGGCTACGGCGCTGACTTCGGGATATCGGACACGTCGCTGGCGAACCTGGTGGGCGGTGTTCGACCGCGCGGCGAGGTGTTCGCTGAGTGCGACGTGGTGGTGCTGCCGAAGCCGTTGCCGGAGGATCTGGAAGAGCTGCCTGACAACGGAGTCTTGTGGGGGTGGACACATGCAGTGCAGGACGAGGCGATCGCCCAGGCAGCGATCGACCGCCGGCTGACTCTGATCGCGTGGGAATCGATGCACCACTGGACTGACGAAGGCGGCTTCCGCCTTCACGTCTTCCATGGAAACAACGAGCTAGCTGGCTACTGCTCGGTCCTGCACGCCTTGCAGCAGATTGGCAGCACAGGCGCTTACGGCCGCAAGCTGCGCGCCGCCGTAATCAGCTTCGGGGCCGCTGGGCGCGGGGCCGTCCGCGCCCTGCTGGCGCTCGGCGTGCACGAAATCGATGTGCTGACGCATCGCGGCGTCGCTGCGGTCGCTGACCCGATTCCTCCCGCCCAGCTCGTGCACTACCAGCGCGACAGAGCCGAGCCGACTCGCGCGGTCGTATGCGGCTCCTCCAGACGCCGGCCGATGGCCGAGTTCCTCGCGGAGTACGACGTAATCGTCAACTGCACCTTTCAGGACACGGACGCTCCGCTCATGTTCGTGACCTCGGACGAACTCGCGCACTTCGCCGCGGGCAGCTTGATCATCGATGTGTCGTGCGACGCGGGGATGGGTTTCGAATGGGCGCGCCCGACGTCATTTAGGGCACCGATGCTCTCTGTGGGCGCCGGGGTGCACTACTACGCCGTTGATCACAGCCCCTCGTATCTCTGGGACTCCGCCACCTGGGAGATAAGCGAGGGCCTAATTCCCTTTCTAAAACCTGTTATCGCCGGAAGCACGGGGTGGGGGAGCAACCTGACTATTAAACGTGCGATCGAGATCCGGGAGGGGGAGGTGCTCAATCCCAAGATCCTGTCGTTCCAGTCCCGGTCGCCCGAGTTCCCCTATTCCAAGCGGTCGTAGACACAACCCCTCGTCGGTGCAAGCAAGCCAACGCGCGTGGTCTAGTTCACTCCCGGGCCGGCGTCTTGCCGTTATAGGGCTCGGCGTCAGCCTCCTGACGCTCGCTTGGCCTTCGGTCGCTTCGGCGCACGCGTTCGATATCGGGCGGCCGGATGTCCCGATCCCAATCTGGTTGTTCATTTGGGGGGCGGCGGGGATCCTGATCGTCTCGTTCGTCGCCCTCTCGATCCTGTGGCGGACGATTCGGTTTGAGGACGAGCACTGGAGACCGCTCCCGCACGTTGTCTCGCGGGCGCTCATAAATCCGGGGACCGAGGCCCTGTGTGGCGCGTTCGGGATCGCGTTGCTGGGCTTGGTGGTCTGGAGCGGCCTCGACGGGACGGACGTCCCGATCGTGAACTTCTCAGTGACGTTCGTTTTCATCACCGTGTGGCTTGGCGGCGTCCTCGTGAGCGTGCTGCTGGGGAACGTCTATCGCGCGTTTAACCCGTGGCGCGCGATCGGCTCGGGTAGCCGCGCTCGCGCTTACCTCGATGGTTGGCCGTCGATTGCCGCCTCCGCTGTCATATCCGAGGCGCCTTGGGCGCTGGCCGGCAGCGGTGGGAATCGTCGTCTTCGTGTGGCTCGAGCTGATCTCCGGAGTCGACGGACCAGGGGTGACGCCGCATGTCACGGCGGTCGCGACGCTCATCTACACGGCTTACAACCTCTGCGGCATGGCGCTGTTCGGGATCGAGCCGTGGGTCAACAATGCTGAAACGTTCTCGGTCTATCTCGGAATGTTCTCCGAGCTGTCGCCGTTCGAGGTGCGCAACAGAGCGTCTGGGCATCCGCCGCCCATTCTCGGGTGCCGCCCGCTGGGCGACGGTCCCCGGCTCGATCGCGGTGGTCGTAGCCACGATCGCTGGAACCGCGTTCGACGGGGCGCACGAGGGGGCCCTTCAGCACCCGATTGCCACCGTATTTCAGCGCCTGATGCGTCTCGGACTCGGATTGGTACCCGCCACGAGGATCGCCGACACGCTCTTCTTCGCGCTCGTAATCGCCGCAGTGACGGCAATCTTCTGGATCGGAGTGTGGGGGATGAGGACCGTCGAAGGGTCGCCGGCGCTATCGCGGCTCGGCACGAGGTTTGCGCACAGCCTGATCCCGATCGGACTGGCGTACCTCACCGCCCACTACTTCAGCTATTTCTTCTACGCCGAGCAGGGCCAGTTCAGCTACTTGATCAGCGATCCGCTGGGCACCCGGAGCACGGCTGAGATCTCATTGACACCACTGAGCTCGAACGTGATCTGGTACGTCCAGGTCGGCGCACTTGTTGTCGGCCATCTCACCGGCCTCGTCCTAGCTCACGACAAGGCGATCGCGCTCTACGGTTCAGTCAAGCGCGCCTCCCTTTCCCAGCGATGGATGCTCCTGATGATGGTCGCGTTTACATGCATCGGGCTCTACCTGGTGTCACGAGCAAACGGGCCGGCCTGAGTCCAGGTAGGCCGCACTGACGCGACCGATGCGTGCTAGCCGCCGAGAGCGTAGGTTGCGACGTCTCGCTCGAGGGAGCCCTGCGATGTGTATTGGCCAGTGTGGACGTCCACAACCTTGCCTGAGCGGTTGATGAAGATCGTGGTCGGCAGCCCCTCGACGGTCGCCAGCGAGCCGAGCGCGGGGAGGCTCGTCTGGTAGCTGGGGTAACTGACCGGATGTTGCATGAGGAAGGTGCGCGCGTCGCCCGACGAATCGTTGGTGTCAGCACCGACGAACGCGACCTGACGGCCGTAGCGCAGCGAGGCGGACGCGAAGAGATGAAACTCCTGCTGGCACGGCGTGCACCAGGATGCCCATGCGTTTATCACGATCGGGTAGCCGTGCAGCGCGCGGAGCCTCGAAGTCAGCGCCGACCCGAGCAGTCGGCCAGCCTGCTGGTGCAACGCCGCGAGCGCGCCCGGAGAGCCCTCGAGCTGTCGCGGGCCGGCACTGGAAAAAGCTGATTTCGGCGCGCGGGCCAGCGCGGTGCGGACGCGCTCCGTAAGTGTCGCGAGGCTGGGCCAGCCGCCGGTACTCACGTCGTGGTACCACAAGAACTCGCCCGAAGGCGAAATTAGCGTGAGCCACGGCTCGTCCTGCACACGGTAGCCGTCGGCCAAACGCCCGCTGCGGTCAATTGCGACCGGGAAGGAAAGCGGATGGCGGAGCGTATGGAGGAAGTCTCCGAGTGCAGTCGGGGAGGGTTCGACGCTGCCCTCGTCGACTGCGATCAGCGTCGGCAGTCGCGCGTGAGCGGCCGCGGCTTGATAGCGATTCAGCGCCTCGAGCTGCGCGGCGAGTTTCGTCACCTCGGAGTCCCAGGTGTCGAAGAACAGGATCAGGTGCGCGGAGCTGCTTGGCCCGAGCTCGACGTCCCCCTTGCCGTTTGCGCGCCGCAAGGCTGCCGGCGTGCCGGGATCAATCAGTGGGACCTGGTTGTAGGAGACGACCGGGCGGACGTGCGGATGGTCGGGTAGCAGGGCGGAGACGTTCTGCGCGAGCTCCTGGCCCAGTTGGTCCACACCGGCATAAGCCATCTGGGTCAGGTACACCCGCTTCAGCCAGCCGCGCTGGTTGATCACATAAAGCGCGGGGGTGTGATCGATCTGCCCGTGTACCACCTGGGCTTCGATGCCGTAGGCCTTCCACACGCGCTTCAGCTGGGTCAGCGAACCGGTCAGGAAATGCCATTTGTGCACCATCTGGTGCACGTCCGAGTAAGTGCGTACCCATTTGATCTGGGTGGCCGTCGGATTGGCGCCGATGCCGAGCAGCTGAACCTGCGAGCCGGCCCGGCCTAGCAGCGCCTTGGCCTCCAGCATTGCCGTCGTCGTCAGCGGACACACCGTTGTACACACTGGGTCGTTAAAGGCCAGGATCACCACCTTTCCGCGGAGCGAGCGCAGGGATACGCGGTGGTCGAACTGGTCGGTGAGCGCAAAATTGGGGGCCGGCTTGGACAGTGGCGTGCCCGGATCGAGAGCGGGGTTACTGAGCGCGCCGGCTGGCGCCGAGCCCGGCGAGGAAGAACCGCCACCGGTGACGAGCGCCGCGACCGCGCCGGCACCTCCGAGTGCAAGTAGCGCGAGCACGACCACCAAGACTGTTGTCGAACGTCGCCGCATCTTCAGCGCACGCACACTCGGGCCATACACAAATGTTGACGCAGCACGCCGGGGCTCGTCAGCGTTTGCCTCAAGCACACTGATGAAAACGCGCTGATCACTCGGAGGGGGCGTCAATCCGACTCGTCGCGCCCACGCCGGTAGCGCTCGTAGACCACGCGCGAGCCGAACGTCCTGGTCTCGACCAGGTCCAGCGGGACATCTTCGGTGACCGGCGGCAGGAACGGCGTGCCGCCACCGACGACGACCGGATGGCGGAACATGCGCAGCTCGTCGACGAGGCCGAGCTCGATCGCCGCCGCGGCGAGCCCGGCGCCGCCGATCTCGACGTCCTTGTCAGTCGCAGCGAGCGCGGCGGCGACCTCCTCGGCCACCGATCCCTCGGCGAGCCGGGCGTTGCCCTGGACGCTGTCGAGCGTGCGGCTGAAAACGACCTTCGTAAGCGCGCACCAGACGTCGGCGAACGCGGCGTGGAGCTCGGTGTCGCGCAGCGACGGATCCGTCTCCCACACCAACATCGTCTCGTAGAGCTTGCGGCCGCACAGATGGCAGCCAAGCTCGCGCACCCGCGCGAGGTGAAAGCGAAACAGCTCCTCATCAGGGGCAGTCCACCCGAAGTTGCCTTCGCGGTCGGCGATAAAGCCGTCCACCGAAACGCCCATCGAGTAGATCAGCATGGCTCAGCGGTTGTGGTTGACGACCTCGACATTGTGCCCGTCGGGGTCCAGGACGAACGCGCCGTAGTAGCCCGGGTGGTAGACGGCGCGCTCGCCGGGACCGCCGTGATCCTCGTAGCCCACGGCCAGCGCGGCGGCGTGGAACGCACGCACGGTCGCGTCGTCCTGAGCCGGGAACGCGAGGTGGACGTGTTCGGTGAGCGGCCGCTCGTCGTTGATCAGCGAGAAGCTGAAGTTCTCGCCGACCATCTGGACGTGGTCCGGCTCGTCCACGCCGATCCGCAGCCCGGCGTGCGGGGCGATCGTCGTGTAGAAGAGCTTGGACGCGACAGGGTCGTGGACGCGGATCCAGAGGTGGTCGACGCGACCGGCCGGTGCGGGGTCCTCGCGCTTCGTGTGCACCGCCTCCGCGCTGTTGCCGTCCGGGTCGAGCAAGAAGCCACCGTAGTAGTCCGGGCCGTAGATCTTGCGCGGGCCCGGCGCGCCGTCGTCGCGGTACCCCGCGGCGGTCCCCGCCTGCCAGAAGGCGTCCACGGCCTCTCGGGACGGCGCTCGGAAGCCGACGTGCAGGCCGCGGGTCACCGGGTGCTCCTGATCCGTCGGTCCGATATCCCAGTCGTCCCACTCGACGAGGTCGGCGTCCGCGTTACTTGGCTCGGCGCCCAGCACCGAGAGGACGGTGCGGTAGAAGCGCTCGGACGCGGCGAGGTCTGCGACGGCGATTCCGACATGGTCAAACATCCGCCGAGGCTACCGTTGCATACCAAGCGCGCGTCAGCGTATGGTCAACAGCGACGCAGTACTGACCCGCCGACGCTGGTGGCGAACGTTCGGCTTCACCGCCCTCGTCAACATCATCGCGATCGTGTCCGGCCCACTGCTCGGCGTGCTGATCCTGCTGCTCACCCCGGGGTCGCCCACCCTCATCGACCTCATCGGGTCAATCGTCTACACGCTGGTCGTTCCTTATGCGGCGATCGCGCTCACGCACTACTACTTCGACGTGCAGACGCGCCCAGCGCCTGCAGCGCCACGACTCGTTACGCGCCGCCCGGCGCCCGCGTAGTCGCGACCGGCGGCCGCTCCCCGGGCGTTCCCGAGCCTGCTCGCGTCAACGCGGAGTGGGGGAGTCGATCGACCGAAGCGGCCGGGCGCGACAGAGCGATCCAGGTGCGAGTCTGGACTACGCTGCGTGTATGAGTGCTCCCGCGACGCTTGTCATGTGGTTTCAGCTGCGCTCGCCAGAGTTGGCTGAGGACTTTGAGCGTCTGATGGCGGAGGATCGGGACATCGTTCGTGGGTCGCTCGACACGGTGTCGGATTGGCGTCTTACGCGGCCCACGGACATGCCGGGACAGGCGATCGGTCAAGCCGATTACGTGCTGATCGCGGAGATCGTCGAAGTGGAGCGCTTCGAGCAACAGGGGAGCGAACACGTCCAACGCCTGGCGGACGACTTGGCGCATCTCGTTTCGAGCCGGGGGATGCTCGTCGTGCGTCCCGTTCTTTGAAATGTATGGCGATCAGCGGCGCTGTACCAGCGCAGAAACGCTGACATGCTTGACCAATGCCGCAGACGAGCTCGCGAGGCGGGGTTGCGGGCGCGGGCCCGACGGTGGTGGTGACGCTCGAGCAGCCGCTGACAAACGCCTCTTCGACTCCAAGTACAACGCGTCGAGATCCTGGGCACGCTCGTGACGCGCGGCGACGATTGGCAAACCGATTGGCTTCGCACTCCACGTGCAAAACGGCGCGGTCAGCGGCGCCGCATACGCGCGGCTCCAGCCATCCTGCCGGGGCCGCCGGTCCTGCGTGGCCTGCTAGTTGGCCTGATCGAGCGCGTCGCAACCTGGCCGATGGTCGCGCTGGTCGACCGGTGGCACCCCGCCCGCAAGGAGCTGCCCAAGCTCGCCGCCAACCGCCAACCGCCGAGCCCTCGGCCAAGCGACGATCCGCCGCGAGGGCCGTACGGCTTGTGCGTGCTCTAAGGGTCCCATTCGAAGGCCTCGACGTTTCCTACGTCCCGGCTTGATGTGGCGTCGCGATCGCTGGCTGGGGGATCGCGGGGTGGGCGGCGGCCGCGGTGGATGCGTCGGCGCGCAGCCGGCCGGGTAGGAGCGCGGCGCCGAGGATCACTAGGCCGAAGGCGGCGACGCGCGCGGCGATCTGCGGGGGGCCGAACCCGATTGGGTCGTGGAAGACGACGATTCCGCCGAGCAGCGCGACGACGTTGCCGGTCAGCGAGGTGAACGTGATCACCGCGATCGCGGGGCCGAGCTGGAGGCTTCGCGCGGAGGCGTAGAAGGCGACGACCATCGCGATCAGCGCCGACAGCGTCCACGGGTTGACGAGCAGCATCACGTGGGTCAGCGCGGGGTGGGCGAGGTGCTTGATAGCGATGTCGGACGTGCCGAACAGGCCCCCAGCGGCCGTGGCCAGGAGGATCCCCGCTCGCAACCGCAGGCGCTCGAGTCGCATCGACGCACAGATCAGCCCGGCGCTGAGCATGATCACGGCGCTCTCGACGGCGATCAGCGCCGCCGCCGACGCGTGCTGGCGAGTGGCGGGCGCCTGGGTGAGCCCCAGGATCGCAAGCCCGACTGCCGTCACCAGCAGGCCGATCCATTGCCGGCGGCCGAGCTGGAAGCCGAAGAAGCGCTCCGCGATGATCGCCAGGAAGACCAGCCCACCGGAGATCACGGCCTGCACGAGTGACAGCGACGCCAGCGACAGCGCGCCCACGTGCAATAGCCACGCGCAAAGCGCCACCAGCCAGCCGAGCGTCCACCACTTGGAGCCAAACAGGCCGATCGCGCTGCGCAGCGGGTGGCGCGCGCGCACGACCGGTGCCGCGACCGCGCCGCGTTGCTTGAGCAGCATCGCCACGCTGCCCGCGAGCGCGCAGCCGACCGCCAGCAGCAGGCCCGCGATCACGCGGCCTTGCCCGCGCGTCGGACGCCCGGCTTGGCCGGTGGGCGGGTCAGGATCGTCAGCAGCTCGCCGACGTTTTGCTCGCGCGCGACGGGGTCGGGAAGCGTGAAATGAGCGTTGATCGTGTAGTGGTTGCGGCGCCCGTTTCGCTCACGGTTGATGTAGCCAGCGTCGGTGAGCTCGACGACGATCCGGTGCGCGGCGCGCTCGGTGATCCCGACGCGCTCGCCGACGTCGCGCAAACGGATGCCGCGGTCGCGAGCGATGCACACCAGCACCTGCGCGTGGTTAGTCAAGAACGTCCAGCGGGGGGGAGTGTTCTCAGCCATCTATAGGAGTCTAGCATTTCTAGACTTCTTTTTCATGCTATGGTGATCAATTGTTGACGAGAGGACGAAGGATCCCCTCGCACCACCGATTGAGGGAGGTCTCAACAATGCTCTCCACGACACGCGGCACGCCGGTTAGGTCGTCCGCACGCAAAAAGGTCCCCGACGGAATCACAGACCCGGCCAGCAACGGGTCACTCACCACCGGGAGTGTCCCGACGCAACCTGCGACTTCCGCTCGCGGCCGCCCCGGCTCGGCGCGTGGTTCTGCCACGGTCGAGCGCGACGAGCGACGACACCAACGGGCCACCGCGCGAGAGCGAAATGGTCGCGCGCGAGAGCGAAATGGTCGATCGTCTCGGGCGAAGACCGGCGAACGCCTCCAGCAAGGCAAGGCCCAGCCGACGGGGCCGTCACCGCGAACACGACTCGTGCTCGGCAAAACGATGCCCCTCGCACTGGTCGGCATCATTGTCATCGGGCTGATCGCGGGAGCCATCCTTGGCGCTGCGAGCGTGCCTGGCTGGGTCATTGGCCTTCTGGTCGCCACACTGACCGTGATCCTCTCGGCCGTCCGCCACCGCTTCCCGCGCATCCGCTGACGCCGGCGCCGGCAGCCAGAGTCGGGGTGCGCAGCTGTCCCGGGTGCCCTCGGTTGGTCCCAACGGGCCCGGGCCACTGCGCCGACCCCTTGTCAGGTCCAGAGCAGGGCTTCAGGCCCCGGGTGGTCCGCGATCGTGCGGGCTTGCTTGTTGCGGTGGCTCGAAGTCGACGTCGACGGTTTCGAAGCCCTTGTGACGCTCGCTCTCGGCATACGCGGTGTAGCTGCGCTTGTCGGCCGAGGTCAGCTGCACGTCGTCGGTGAAGGGGGTCAGCAGCGCCCGGGGCCACAGGTGCCGCTGGGCCACGACGTTGATCTCTGCCGATAGCACGGTGATCAACGCCAGCAGATAGATCCAGGCGATCAGCCCGAGCACGAGCCCGAAGACGCCGTACGCCTCGCGGGTCCCCTTGAGGGCGTGGGTGACGAAGTAGGTACCCAGGAGCTGCCCGATCTCCCAGCCGATTCCCGCCACCACGGCGCCCAAGCGGAGATGGCGAGTAGGGATCTCTGGTGCGGTGAGCACGCGGAAGGCGAGCATGAACAGGGCCGTGTTGGCGAGCACCGCGAGCACGATCGCGCCCACTCGCAACCCGCCCGCCACCGTGGCGCCGAACGCGCCCGCCCCGGTCGTCAGGCCAGACAACCCCGTAGTGACCAGCACGCCGACCCCGAGCACAACCACCAGCATCAGGCTGCGCAACCGTGACTTGATCGGGTTTGGGCGTACGTTGCGCGGCACCGCCCACGCCCGGTTGAGCGCGTTCTGGGTTGCCTGGGCGGCACCGAGGCAGCCATACAGCGTGCCCGCGATCCCCACCACCAGCGCCAGCCCGCTGCCCGAACGTGCGTGCACGTTCTCGCGCAGCTGACTGCCGATCACCGGGAACTGGGCCAGCGCCGAGTTCAAAAGCTTGGCCTGCAAATGCGGATCGCCGTGCAGCACGAAGCCGAGAATCGTCACCAGCAACAAAAGCAGCGGAAACAGCGACAGAAACCCGTAGTAGGTGATCAGCGCTGCCAGGTAGCCGCCCTGGTCATCGGCGAACTTGTAGACCACGGCCAGCGGGAAACCGGCCCACCGGTGGCGGCGCTGAAAGCCGTCTAGCGAGCTGACAACCCGGCCGGACACGCCGCTCGCGGCCTCACGAACCTGCCGCAGCCCTCGGCTCTGGCCGGCACGGCCGCGCCGCGAATAGGCGGCTTCCTGTGGGTCGTGCTGTAGGGCTCAGCAAATCAGCGGCGCGCGAGCCGGCGTCCGCTCTCCGTGTCAGGCGGGATGTAGTTGAGCTCGTAGTGGTGGTAAAGCACCGACTCGTCTGCCTGGGAGAGCTCCTCGCCGTGCTGCTCGATGTTGGGCGCATCCTCGACCTGTTCCTTGGAGACCGCCACCTGCAGCTCGTCGGGACCGACCCTGATCCCACCAAGCGGCACGAACGTCAAATGGCGACCGATGAAGCCCTCCTTCACAGTCCCGAACTGCGGCTCGTCGGTCTCCACGTCGACATACACATCTTGCAGCTTGCCGATCTTCTCGCCATACCGATCGACCAGCATCTTGCCGTGCCACTCGGCGACGTTCCACTCGGAATCCCGCTGATACTCGGCCATCGCCTTTAAGCCTCCTTCTTCTTCGCAGCCTCGCCTGCATCCAATTTTACGTCCGGTGCAGCCGTCGTGGGAGCCCCCGCGAGCATCGGGAGAGTTGTTGGCCAGGCTCGGGCGCGCCGACACGTCCGCTGCGCCAGCGGTGCTCGCGAGATCAGCTGATCGGTCCCCGTGAGCTTGTGCGGACGTCCGGCGTTAGGCCCGCTTTGCGCGGTCTTGCGGCCGATCGCCGGTTAGCGGAGGATGTTCAGCGGCGGCTATCGCTGGACGATCGTCGCAGACAGCGGCGACAACCTCTTGCAATCCGCGCGCTACGCGTCCTACGAGCAAGCCAAGCAAGCCGCACGGATCGTGCAAGGCGGCGCCTCCCAAGCGCCGTTTGAGGAGCGCAACGGCGATTCCCCGCCGGTCGATCTCCTCGCTCGCCGCGATACCGCGACGTCGCGAGATGCTCTCGACGCCGAACGCTGGCTGGATGAAGGCGGCAGCTTCAGCAGCGAGGCGGTGACCCAATGATCAGCCCGACGCTGAGCGCGCCGCCCGCGCGCGTCGCCCCCTCAGCCAAGCGAGATCCAAGACCGACCCACAGCTGCCCGGAGTGCGGGCACGTCCTGCGCGTGTCTGGCATTGGGCGCCACCAGGGTGTACTTCGAGGTAGATGATCAGCGCTCAAACGACCCGGTGAGGGACCGAGTCTGCCCAGCCTGCGCGCGCGGCCTGCCTGGAAAGAACCGGTCCATGACTCACCTCTGCCGCCCAAACTGACCGCTGCGCTTCACGCGCGGCGCGGCGCATCTTGTCGCGTGCCCCAACCGCGGGAAGCCCCCTAGCGTCTCTCAACTGCGGAGACCCTCAAGCGTCCAGCCTGGGGGGCACAGTCGGCTTCTGGATCTTCAGGCTCGAGGAACGTTGCGCGCGGTCGCGGTTGGCAAATCTCGCTCCCGCGCCGAGGCGAGCGCAGTCGGTGAGCGACGAGGACAAGAGCAAGGTCACAGCTTCTGAGGATTAGCCGGTTGCTTGGGGAGCAGGCGGTGGCCGTCGACGACGGCGGCGGCGAGGTCGACAAGCCTGCGGTTGTGGTTGCGTGATTGCTCGCGCAGCATCTCGAACGCGGCGTCCTCGTCGACGGAGTGGCGTTCCATCAGGATGCCCTTGGCGCGCTCAGTCAGCGCGCGGCGGCCGAACGCGCCCTCGAGCTCGTGGTATTCCGCGAACCGACGCAGCACGATGTCGATCGAGCCCTGCCAGTCCTCGACGTCGTCGTCTGAGATATGGGCGAACACGCCGCGCTTGGAGGCTTCCCTGACGAACCCCGGATCGGGCGCGTGCAGTAGCACGATCACTGGGCAGGCGGCCTCGCGAACGATCTGGTCGATCAGTTCGAGCGCATGCTCTGAGCTCTCGCCGAGTCCCACGAGTGCGACGTCGGGTCGCTCCCGAGCAGTCACGGTTCCGACGTCTTCGACTTCGATCTCGCGCGCGATCACCTCGTGGCCGAGGGCGACGACGATTGGGGCGACGAGCGCGAGCCGGTCCTTGCGCTCGTTGGCGATCAGGACACGTAGATGGTCGGGTTTTTCCGTGGGCGCTGCCACGAGCCGATTCTAGATTGTGCACGTGCTAGCCCAACCATCTCAACGGCTTTCATAAGCGGAGTAGTATCTATCTAGCTTCGCCTCAACCTTCGGCGGGCAACGCCGTACCGGCTCCGACACTCGGCCGGCGTGTGCGACACCTATTGGTCGCGGTACTCAACGCCTCAGGAGCCGAAGTCTTATCCATCGCATCACACAAGCGCCTGATCGGTTCGGCTGGTCTGCTGGCGCACCCAACCTCCGCCTAAGCGGGCGGACGAGAGTCGTATCGCTGCCGCCTACTGCCTCCCGGGGCAGTGTCGGGTGGTCCCAGGCAGCCTCGATCACACAGCCAGAAAGGTAAGTCCATGATCGGTGTATATGTCATCAAGCAGTACGAGCGCGCAGTGGTGTTCAAGCTCGGGAAGGTCAAGGGCGAGGCGCGTGGGCCCGGGTTGTTTTTCGTCGCGCCGTTTGTCAATCGCGTGCATCGGGTGTCGTTGCGGATCGTGACGATGCCGATCCAGTCCCAGGGGATCATCACCAAGGACAACGTCAGCATCGACGTGTCCGCCGTGGCTTACTACCGGGTGAAGGATCCGATCCGGTCAGTGGTCGCGATCGAGAACGTCGGTGCCGCGATCAACCAGATCGCGCAGACCACGCTGCGGGCGGTGGTGGGCCGGCATTCGCTCGATGAGACGCTGTCTGAGACCGACGCCATCAACCAGAACATTCGCGAGATCCTCGACGTGCAGACAGAGGAGTGGGGGATCGAGGTCACGGTCGTAGAGCTCCGCGACATCCAGCTGCCCGAGAGCATGCAGCGCGCGATGGCCCGCCAGGCCGAGGCCGAGCGCGAGAAGCGCGCCAAGATCATCGCCGCCCAGGGAGAAGCGCTCGCCGCCGGCGAGCTCGCGAACGCCTCGGACGTGATGATGGCCCACCCGCTGGCGCTGCAGCTGCGCAACCTCCAGACGCTGGTCGAGGTCGCTGTCGACAAGAACTCCACGGTGGTGTTCCCGGCGCCGCTGATGAGCACGATCGGCGAGCTCGGTTCGTTCCTGGCCCGCGAGAACAAAGCGGTCCGCGAGCTTCCCGGCACCCCGGAGGTCCCAACAGGCTCCGCAAACGGAGAGCTCGTGCCCTCATGACCGCCACCAGCCAGCCCGACCGATCGCCGGCGCCCGGGATCATCCCTGACCCGGTTCACGTCCGCGACCATCCTGGCACGCCAACGCCGGCGAACGGAACAACAGCCGAAGCGCACGCAAAGCGAAGAAACCTGGCGAGAATTGGCCTCGCCAAGGTGGCGAGCGCCATCCGCGGCGACAAATACATGGTCGACGCCTATCCAGCCGCGGGGCGCGAGCATGCGGTCGCGCCAGACGATGCCGGATCGCGAGAAAGGGAGCGCTGAGTTATGCCAGCGAGGCATTTCCCCCGCCTATGCCGGTCGTGTCAGGCGCCGATGGCGCGCCAGGAGGACACCTGCTGGCGCTGCGGCGCCTCGTGGATCGACCACGAGCCGGTGCTCGTGACACGGCGCACGTCGCCCGAGGCCGCGGCTTGGCAGCGAGCGGGCACGCCCGCGCGCACGATCTCCACCACGTCTTCCCCCGACGTCCGAATCCTCGCCGGGGTCTGACGCTCGCCGTGCCGGGGGATTCAAAATCACGGCCGGACCCTCGCAAGCCGATACCGCGTGACCACCGGGGCTGGCGCGTCGCACCAGCGCCGGACGGGCGGGGAACGCCCGCCCCAGCCGAGGCGCGGCCACCGCACCGTTCGCGCCGCTTTGTGTGGTTTGTCGTAGCGCTGCTCGCGTTCAACCTGGCGTCGGTGTTCCTGTTCTCGCCCGGCGGCCAGCAGAGGGTCAAAGTGCCGTTCAGCCCGTATTTCCTCTCTCAAGTGCGGTCCGGCCGGGTCGCCTCGATCGCTTCCACGGGGGACACGATCCAGGGAACGTTTAAGTCGCCGGTGCGGTACCCGGCCCGCGACAAGGAGGTCACGCCAACCACGCTTTTTGCGACTCAAGTCCCGACCTTTTGGAACAACAATCAGCTCACCGCCCTGCTCAGGTCGGAGGGAGTCCAGGTCAACGCGCAGTCGACAACCCAGAGCACGCCGCTGATCGTGTCGGTGCTGCTCGGCTTTCGGGCCGACCCTGCTGATCGTCGGGCTGTTCGTGCTGTTCGCGCGCCGGGCCGCCAAGAGTGGGGGCATGGGTGCGCTGGGCAGCTTCGGGCGCTCCAAGGCGCGACGGATCGATCCGGCGACGATCCGCGTCACCTTCGCTGACGTCGCCGGGATCGATGAGGCCAAGGCCGAGTTGACCGAGATCGTCGACTTCCTGCGCAACCCCAAGCGCTACGGCCGCCTCGGGGGGCGCATGCCCCACGGCGTGCTGCTCTCGGGCGCGCCGGGCACGGGCAAGACGCTGTTGGCGCGCGCCGTCGCCGGCGAGGCGCACGCCGCGTTCTTCTCGATGTCGGCCTCGGAGTTCATCGAGGCGATCGTCGGGGTGGGAGCGTCGCGGGTGCGCGATCTGTTCGCTAAGGCCAAGGAGGCCGCACCATCGATCATCTTCATCGACGAGCTCGACGCGATCGGGCGCTCGCGCCAGGGGTCGGTAGCGCTCGCCGGGTCCAACGACGAGCGCGAGCAGACGCTAAACCAGATCCTCACCGAGATGGACGGATTCGAGTCCCTGGAGGCGGTCGTGGTGCTGGCCGCGACCAACCGCGGCGAGATCCTCGATCCGGCGCTGCTGAGACCGGGCCGCTTCGATCGCCGCGTCGCCGTTCAGCCGCCGGACCGCCTGGGACGGCGGCAGATCCTCGAGGTGCACACCCGGTCGATCCCGCTGGGTGCCGGCGTCGATCTGGAGGCGCTGGCGGCCACAACCCCCGGCATGGTCGGCGCCGACCTCGCCAACCTCGCGAACGAGGCGGCACTGCTAGCCGCTCGCCGCAACCACCACACCGTGCAAGCCTCTGACTTCACCGACTCGCTCGAGAAGATCCTGCTCGGCGCTGCGCGCGGGATCGTGCTGTCGCCCGCCGACCGCGAGCGCACCGCCTACCACGAAGCCGGCCACGCGTTGATCGGGATGCTCACCCCCGGTGCCGATCCCGTGCGCAAGGTCTCGATTATCCCCCGCGGCGCCGCTCTCGGCGTCACGCTTTCCGCGCCCGATGACGACCAGGTGTCCTACACACGGGAGGACCTACTCGCCAAGATCAAGGTGGCGCTCGGCGGCCGGGCGGCGGAGGAGATCGTCTTCAGCACGATCACGACCGGAGCCGAGTCCGACATCGACCAGGTCACCACGATCGCCCGCCAGATGGTCGGCCGCTGGGGGATGAGCGAGGCGATCGGGTTCGTCCGGATCCTCCCCGCCGACGGCCGCGCACCCCTCCTTGGCAGCTCGGTCGAAAGCTCCGAGGCTACCCAGCGCGTCCTCGACGAAGAGGTACGCCAGCTAATCGACACCGCCCACCGCGATGTGACGACCGCCCTGACCCGGCACCGAGATCGACTCGAAACGCTGGCCCGCGCACTGCTCGAGAACGAGACGCTCGACGAGCTCGACGCCTACACGGCGGCGCAGATGCCGCCACGCACCGCAGACGCCGAAGCGTCCGTGGTGCGTGGTGCCAAAGGCCCGCCGCCGCCCCACCCCGAGTCCGAGTCCAACCTGCGAAAAGCAATCGCAAGCCAGAAGCCAGCCTCAACGCGCGAACGGTGACAGTGACGGGCGCCGCTCTTAGTCTTATGCCTTGGCAGGGGTAAGAATTCTGGACCAATTCAGGCATGGCTGAGACACCCAAACTTGAGGACATCGTCCGTGAGCGCCTTGGACGCGACGCAGGCGAGAAGCCAGTCGGGCGACACTTCCTGGCGGGCGGCGACCCCTCCGTGACAACCTCGGTAAATGAGTACGTCTCGGCTGTCACAGCACATATCGACTCGCTCGCGGAGGTCGTCCTGTTGATCGCTGCCGAAGTGGACAGACTCAAGGCTCGAGATGTCCCCGTTGACCGAGACAACCCGGGCATACGCTAGGAATCGCCGGTTCAGACGTCCACCCAGATCGCGGCCTCCCGAGGATCTACGGCTCAACAGCGCTGAGAGCAATCTCGGACGATTTCGTGACTCCCGGAACCTCGGCGCGCTTGGTCAAAGGCCGCGCCAGTCTGAACCATCCCTGGTAATACGCCGCGCCTCGCGTCGTCTAGCACCCGGCGAAGCCAGCGCTCGGCCAGCCGCTTCGTGAAGTACCCGGCCGGCGCGCGCCCACGCTCTGTCCACGTCGCCCCGATCTTCTTCTGCACCTGGCGTCCATCGGGTAGCCGGTACTTGGCATACCAGGCTGGCCCTCGCTTGCGCTCTACGCGAAAGACATGTCCCGTCGGGGGTTGCAGCCGGCCCGCCACGGCCACAATCCCACGCAAAGCTGGGGACATGACGGGACACGTTTACGGTTCCGTCTCGGACCACCCAAGAAAAACCCCCGGATTAGCGGGGCTTTCCAGAGCCGACGCCCGGACTCGAACCGGGGACCCCTTCATTACGAGTGAAGTGCTCTACCAGCTGAGCTACGTCGGCAGGTTCGGGCCAGTGTAGATCGCGGCCGAAGGCCGACCTGCGGCGCCGCTCGAGCTCCGAAAACCAAGCTTGGTCGGCTAGCGCGAGCGCGCTGGCGCCTGCCAGTCATCGACGATGATCGCCCAGCGCTCGTGGTCTCGCCAGCGTCCACCGATCTTCAGGTATCGACGCGAGAAGCCCTCACGCCGGAACCCAGCGCCTCTGGCGAGCGCGATCGAGGCGCGATTTCCCGGCTGGATATTGGCCTCTATCCGGTGCAGACCCAGCCGCAGGAAAGCGTGGCGCAAGACCAGTTCTAGGCCCTCGCGCATGTACCCCTGCCCGGCACGCTGCTTGGCCGCGGCGTACCCCAGGTATGCGCTCTGGAGCGCGCCACGCGTAATGTGGGAAAGATTGAAGAATCCGACGATGGCGTCGTCTTCGGTGCGACACACAAGCATCGCCTCAAAGTCGGCTCGCATCGCGTCGGTGAGGTAAGCGCCGAAGCGCTCCCGATTGGTTGGGGCGGAAGCCCATGGCCGATGGAAGGCGCGGCTCACTTGCATCAGCCCGATGAACTCTTCCTCGTCAGCGGGTTGCGGCCGCCGCAAGTAGACGCGTCCATCGCCCACGAGCAGCGGCTCCGGTCGATTCGAAACCGGACTGCGGAAACGATCGCCACCGCCGTCCGACTCAACGCTCGCCTTTGGACGGCCCGCGTGGCGCTGCCCGGTCATGAGAGCAGCCTTTCGAGTCTGTATGCCAACGCCTCGCACGCCAGATCCTCGGAGACGTTCAGTTTGAACCGCAGGCGCGTGTCTTCGACTGCCTCGACGGCGGCTCGCAGACCCTGTGGGTCCCTGCCCCGGTCGCCGTGAAGCTCTGCCAGGCGATCACAGTTTCGTATGAGACCGTCCCCATTCCACTCCAGCCTGGCGAGATCCGCAAACCACAGCGAGACGAGTGACAGGCCCAAATCGAGCGTCTCCGTCTCGCCTCTCCGCCGCGCCCGCCGCGCGCGCTCTGCCCACTCGCTCTGTACTCGGCGTCGATCGCTCTGTGAATACAACTCGAGCTCTACCGCAAGCCGCCCTTCCATCTCCACGCGGATGCTCTCACCGCGCGCTCGAACCGCCGCCAGCAACCCCGTCCACGGCCGCGTAGGACCGACGTCGCCATGCAGCGCCGCACGCGCGAAGGCCTCCGCCCGCTCGCGAAGCTCCCTCCCCTCCGGTGAGACCAGGGTTTTGGCGCGGGTGGCGTCTCCTAACGAAAGGCGAGCGCAGGCGAGCGCGGTTGAGTGCGATAGACCGAGCTCCTCAAGCTCGGTGGCCACCTGCTGCTCGGACGGGGCGTCGAAGCGGACGAGCTGGCATCGAGAGCGGATCGTGGGGAGGACCTCGGCCAGCCGCTCGGTGAGCAAGATCAGATGTACGAATGTCGGCGGCTCCTCGAGCGTCTTCAGCATGCGGTTGGCCGCCTGAGGCCCGAGTTCGTCTACCTGCTCGATCACGAACACGCGCCGCTCGGCCTCAAACGGCGTCCGGCTTGCGGCTGAGACGACCGGACCGTCGATGTCGCCGACGAGGATCTCGTGCGCGCCGCTTGGCGCGACCCAGGTCAGGTCGGGGTGGGTGCCGGCTGCCGCTCGCGCCCGTGCGCCCACGCCGTCCGCTGTGCCCGCGGCCAACCATTCGGCCGCGACCGCCCGCGCCGCTGAACGCTTGCCGGCGCCCCCCGGGCCGTGAAACAGGTACGCGTGCGATGGGGCCCCGCTTGGGCCGAGCGCAGGACCTAAAACCGCGCGGGCATGGGGGTGGCGCTCGAGTTCCGCTAGCACGGCCTCGATGCTAGTGCTCGCACTCGGCGCTACAAGTGGGCCGTCCTGATCTCCACCGGCCCGCGAGATACCGTGCCCATGATGAGCCGCGGGCGATTGATAACGATCGAAGGGCTCGACGGCTCGGGCAAGACGACGCTCGCTGCCGGGCTTGCGGGCGCGCTGCGCGCGCGCGGCCTCGACGTCACCGTGCTGCGGGAGCCGGGAGGGGTCGAGGTAGCCGAGCGCATCCGCGAGCTCGTCCACGACCCGGCGCTAAGAATCGGGCCCCGAGCCGAAGCGTTGCTCTTCGCTGCGGCGAGGGCTCAGCTGGTCGAGGAAACCCTCGAGCCCGTGTTGCAGTCAGGCACGTGGGCTGTGCTGGATCGGTTCGTCGATTCCTCGCTCGCCTACCAAGGCGGTGGCAGAGCACTCGGCGTCGACGCGATCGCCGAAATCAACCGCTTCGCGACTGGCGAGCTGGCGCCCGACCGGACGCTGCTGTTGTCTGTCGCACCCGCCCTCGGGCGCTCGCGGACGAGGGCGCGGCAGGCCTCGATTGACCGGCTCGAGCGCGAACACGATGACTTCTTCGTGCGCGTGGCGGAAATCTACGAACAGCTTGCCGCCGCTGAACCGCAGCGCATTCGCACGCTCGATGCGAGCCGGTCTCCGGAGCAGGTGTTAGAGGCCGCAATTTCGCAACTGAACGGCCTGCTTCCGCCCGAGGCGCAGGTACGCGCCCGGTAAAATTTAAGGCCCGATTACAGGCTCCTCTGCCCGGGCGCAGCCACCCTCACAACCTCCTTTTCCGTCCGGGCCGACTGCGATTCTTCGGAGTTCACCCCTAAACAGCCGAAGGGCCACGGAGACGCCACCGAAGGGCGAAATCAGAGGAGCAGCACACACATGGAGCACACACCGCAGACGTCCACCACTCTCCCCGCAGCGGATACAGGCAGCGGCCTCTCGATCCGCCGTCACTTCACCGCGCCTGAGCAACATCCCTTTGATCGGGTCGAGTGGGAACTGCGGGACGCGCGGATCGGCCACGGCGACAAGCTGGCCTTCGAGCAGCGCGACGTCGAGTTCCCCAAGAGTTGGTCGCAGAACGCGACCAACATCGTTGCCCAAAAGTACTTCCGAGGGCAGCTTGAGTCTCCGGAGCGAGAGCGCTCTGTCCAGCAAATGATCACTCGGGTTGCGGGCACCATCACTCGCTGGGGACGCGAACGCGGATATTTCGCCACCGTGGAGGATGCGGACGCGTTCGAGGCGGAGCTGACTCACATCCTGCTCCACCAGATGGCGGCTTTCAACTCACCGGTCTGGTTTAACGTCGGCTGGCATCCCGACGGCAGCCCCAAGATGCAGGCGTCGGCCTGCTTCATCCTCTCCGTCGAGGACAACATGGAGTCGATCCTCGAGTGGAACACCAAGGAAGGGATCATCTTCCGCGGCGGCTCCGGCTCAGGGATCAATCTCTCAAAGATCCGTGGCTCGATGGAGCCGCTTAGCCGCGGCGGCATGGCGTCTGGACCAGTCAGCTTCATGCGCGGCGCGGATGCGTGGGCGGGCTCGATCAAGTCGGGCGGCGGGACACGTCGCGCGGCCAAGATGGTGGTGCTCGACGTCGACCACCCCGACATTCGCGAGTTCATCTGGTGCAAGGCAAAAGAGGAGGACAAGGCCGCTGCGCTCAGAGACGCCGGCTTCGACATGTCGATCGACGGAGACGGCTTTTTCTCCATTCAGTACCAGAACGCCAACAACTCGGTGCGTGTGAGCGACGAGTTCATGAGCGCGGTCGAAAACGGCGAGGACTGGCATTTGATCTCGCGGAGCACCGGCGAACCGATCGGTGACCCGATTCCGGCGCGTGACCTGATGCGCGAAATCGCTGAGGCCGCCTGGCGCTGCGCGGACCCCGGCGTCCAGTACGACACGACGATCAACAACTGGCACACGTGCCCGAACTCAGGCCGGATCAGTGCTTCCAACCCTTGCTCGGAGTACATGCACGTCGACGACTCGGCGTGCAACCTCGCGTCGCTCAATCTCATGAAGTTCCGGCGCCCCGACGGCACATTCGATGCCGAGGCGTTCGAGCACGCCGTCGACATCGTCTTTCTCGCGCAGGAGATCATCGTCTCGCCGTCGAGCTATCCGACCGAACAGATCACCCAAAACGCGCGCGCATTCCGCCAGCTGGGACTGGGTTACGCGAACCTCGGTGCGTACCTGATGGCGGACGGAGTGCCTTACGACTCCGATGAAGGGCGCACGACGGCGGCAGCGATCACCGCGTTGATGACGGGGCGGGCGTATGCCGGTTCGGCGCGGATCGCGCAAAAACTGGGTCCGTATGAGCGCTATTCCGAGAATCATGAACCCCACAACGCGGTCATGCGCATGCACCGGGACGCCGCGTACGCGATCGACGAGGAGGGCTGTAAAGACCGTGCGCTAATCGAAGCGGCGCGCACAGCTTGGGACGAAGCGGTGGCGGCTGGCGAGGTACACGGCTACAGAAACGCCCAGGCGACAGTTCTCGCACCGACGGGGACGATCTCATTCCTCATGGACTGCGACACAACCGGGGTCGAGCCCGACTTCTCGCTCGTGAAGTTCAAGGAACTGGTCGGTGGCGGCCAGATGACGATTGTCAATCGCACGGTCCCGCTCGCGCTCGAGACGCTCGGCTACGACGATCACCAGATCGAGCAGATCCTCGCCTACGTCAACGAGCACGGAACGATCGTCGGTGCCCCGGGGCTAGCCGAGGAGCATCTCCCGGTCTTCGATGTGGCCGTCGGGGAAAGAGCCATTGATCACATGGGCCACATCAAGATGATGGGTGCCGTCCAGCCGTTCATCAGCGGCGCGATCTCGAAGACCGTGAACCTCCCTCAATCGGCGACCGCCGCCGACATCGAGGACGCGTATGTCGAGGCTTGGCGACTCGGTATCAAGGCCCTTGCGATCTATCGCGACGGCTCCAAGACCGCGCAAGCGCTACGGACCGACGCGCAGAAGCAGCGCCCGGCCTCGACGCAGGAGGCGATCGACGAGGCCGTAACCGAAGCTCTCGCCAAGGCTCCTCCGAAGCGCCGTCGCATGCCGCGCGAACGCCAGTCGATCACCCACAAGTTCTCGATCGGCGGGCATGAGGGCTACATCACAGCCGGTATGTACGAGGACGGGACTGTCGGCGAGATCTTCCTGACCGACATCGGCAAGGAGGGTTCGACGCTGCGCGGGATGATGAACTCGTTCGCGACCGCGATCTCGATTTCGCTTCAGTACGGCGTGCCGCTTGAGACGCTAGTGCGCAAGTTCAGCTACATGCGCTTCGAGCCGGAGGGCATGACTTCGAACCCCGAGATCCCGTTCGCCAAGTCGATGCCGGACTACATCATGCGCTGGCTCGCCTCCCGATTCCTCGATCCCGATCTACAGGAGGAGCTCGGCATTCTCACGCCGGCGGTGCGCGCTCGCCAGGCTGCGCAGGCGGCGGCGACCTCTCACCTGGGAGACACTGCGACACCAGTCAAGGAAAACGGCAACGGCGACGCCGCGCCCGAACCTCCAAGGGCCGCGACGGCGGCGCTGATTGACGACCCGCCCGTGGTTCCGGCCAAGAGCCAGGGACTCGACCTTGGGCCCGCGTGTCAGCAGTGCGGGGGCATGATGCAGCGAACCGGCAGCTGCTACACGTGCTCAAGCTGCGGCTTCAACACCGGCTGCGGTTAGGCGCAGTTCCTGCGCCGCTCGGTGCACGTAGTGCGTCAAGCCTTGTCATCCAATTGAACCGGCGATCAAAGGAGATGGCATGCCTGTGGGCAAGGCGCGTGCGGCTAAGGCGGGAAGCACGCAGGAGGGGTTTAACTTTGCCGTGCCGTGCTTTACGGCAATCGATGAAGCGGGTATTCGCGACCACCTTGAACGCGACCACTTCTTCTGGCTTGATCTGACTTCGCCAAGCCACGGTGAGATTGCGAAGCTCGGAGAGCTATTCGGCTTTCATCCGCTGGCGCTTGAGGACACGGAGCAGTTCGGGCAGCGGCCCAAGCTCGATAACTACGGTGACCACGTGCTGCTCGTGTTCTATGGCGCTTGGCGCCATAGCGAGGCGGACCAGGAACCGTTACGTGAGGTCCACCTCTTCATCTCGGGTCAATACGTCGTCACGGTACATCGCGATCCCCTGCCAGCTCTCGAGCAGCAGCGCGAACAGCTTGACGGCCTTGTCCTGCACAGCGAGCAATTCCTTCTCTACCGCATCCTCGACGCTCTCACCGACAGCTTCTTCCCGATCCTCTCCGACATGGACGAAGAAATCGACGAGCTGGAGGCCGCGGTTCTCCAGGACCCGACCGATCGCCAGCTCCAGCGGCTGTTCTCACTCAAGCGCCAGCTCGTAGCGATGCGCAAGGTTGTCACGCCGCAGCGTGACCTCTTCGCGCGATCGGTCGACCAGATCGCCGAACTCCGCGGGCTCCAACTCGACGAGCGCGACTACTTCCGCGACATCTACGACCACCTGATTCGGATCAGTGACCTGATCGACTCCTATCGCGACCTACTCTCTGGCGCGACCGACCTTTACCTCTCGACTGTCAGCAACCGGCAGAACGACGTCATGAAGCAGCTGACCGTGATCGCCACGATCTTTCTGCCGCTCGCGTTCATCACCGGATTCTTCGGTCAGAACTTTGGCTTTCTGGTCAATGACATCAAGAGCACATGGGCGTTCTGGGTGATTGGCCTCGGCAGCATGCTTCTCACGGTCGCGGGCCTGTTGGTCTTTTTCCGCAGGAAGAAATGGCTCTAGCGCGCAACGGCCCGACCGCGACCGTGGTCCAGAGTCCCATCGCGAAACCTGCTTGACCCTCGCACCTCCGGGTGCGTAGTGTGACTCCCGGTGACGGCGCAATGGGTGCAGCTCGGGCGCGGAGAAACCCTCGTGGCCAACAGCAAAGGCGCGTGGATCCAGCGTCCGCAGGGTGCCGCGCTCGAGCTCATCGGTTCGATGCCCGCGATCACACCGGGGGCGAAGGCCTCCACACGGCACCTTCTCGAGGGTGCCATTGCCGCTGCTGAGCGAGCGGCCCCGGAATCGAGCTCCTCGCCTTTTACCACCGTGACCTGGGCGCTTGCGCTGGTGGACCAGTGGTACACCGCGCACCACAGCGTGGCGCTGTTGCCGCTCGCGATCGAGCGCTACGAAGATATGAACCGTGCTGATCTCGCTCGGTTCGCAGGGCGCAAGCTCGTCGAAGAGCGCGGACACGATGCGCTGCCGCTCGCGGACCTGCGCGCGTTGGGCTACGACGCGGGCCGGGTCGTCCAACGGGTACCAGCAGGGAAGATGGCCCAGGCCCTCGTGGCCTTTGGACGCGAGACGGTCGCCGGACCGAGCCCAGTCAGCTTCTTTGGCTACGTCTTCGCGCTCGAGCGACGCGTGACCCGGATCACCGGCGCGACGCTCCAGGCTCTCGACCGCGAGCTCGGAGTGCAAGCCGCCTCCGGAGTACGCGCGCACGCGACCGAATTCGACTGCGCCCACGTCGAAGAGCTGGTCGAGTTCGTGGCCGGCCTGCCAGCCGACGAGCGCACGGAGATCGCGCTCGCCTCCCACGCCACGGCTGCTATTTGCGCCGCGCAACCCGACCCGGCGTGGGACGCCGAGCGAGCCCGACTGGTCGCCACTCCGGGCGACGCAAACACCAATTCAGCGACTGAAGGAGTGACGAGATGAGTACAGGACAGCCCTCGATCCAGGGGATCGAAATGCTGCAACAGGTAGCTGCCAAGGCGGCAGACGACGACTCCTACCGTCAGCGTCTGCTCGACGACCCAGCCGCCGTGCTGAGCGACGCGGGCATCACGGTGCCCACGGGCGTGACTGTCGTCGTGCACGAGAACACGGACGAGCAAATTCACTTGGTGCTACCCACCCAGCAGCTGGAGCAGCTCGACGTCGACGAGATCAACGTCGGGCCGCTCGCCAGCGCGGTTCACTTCTAGACGCCGCGAAACGCTCGCGCCTGCTTCAAAACCTCGTCACGCCCGTCGGCCACGCGGCGGGCGGAGTCCGCTCCGGGCAGGTCGTCTCTTCCTTCGAATAGCTGCATGGCGCCAGTTGTGTGCGCCTGAGCCTCCTCGCCGCGACCCTGCGCGAGAAGAACTCGAGCCAGGTCGAGTCGCGCCTCGGCCTTGTAGCCCGTGAAGTCCGTGCGCTCGGCGTGCTCGACGGCGCTCCGGGCCCAGCGCTCCGCGGCACCTAGATCACCGCTGCGCAGAGCCAAGCGCGCCCGCGCACGATGGGTGATGACGAAGTTGGCCACGTCGCCCGGGGCGCTGATCGCCTCCGCCCGCTCCAGCGCCACCGCGGCCTCGTCGAGTGCCCCCAGCTGCTCGTCCACCCGGGCCAGCATCGCCAGCGTGGTCGAGCGCATCGCGCGCTCGTCAAACTCCGCAAGTGTCGCGTCCGAACGCTGCAACGCCGCGCGGGCCGCCGACAGGTCGCCTTCCGAGACTGAGACACCAGCTTGGAGTTGCTCGGATGTCGCCGCCATGACCGCCATGCCAAGTTCGCGGAAACCCGACAGCGCCTTGGCCACCCAGGAGTGGGCCTCGGCGAAGCGGCCTTGGCGCCGTTCAACCTCGGCACGCCCCAGCGCCACAAAAGTGGCTAGGTAAGGCCCGGGGTCCTGCCGCTCGATGGCATCGAGTTGCGCTGTGACCTCCGCCGCGCCGCTCGGCCCGTAGATAAGCGTCGCGATGTACCAGCCGAGCGCGCGTGACCACAGCGCCATATCACCGGCCTGGCGCGCATGCTCCGCTGCCAGGCGGACCTCGCTCGCGGCCAGGGTCGCTTGGCATGTTCCCCAGCGCATCAGGAACAGCAGCCAGTGTGTCCGCGCGAGCGCGCGCTGGTCGTCGGCGCTCTCAAAGCGGACCAGCATTTCGGCCAGCGTCGATTCGGGTACCGCCTCGCGCTTTCCGCGTTCGGCGAAGAAGCGCCATTCAACGCGGCAAAGCGCGGCGTGGGCAGGCACCTGTTCGAACTCCTCCGCCAGCGAGATCAACTCATCCGCGCGGGCCAAATCGCCGGCCTCGATCAACAGCTCAGCTAGCGTGACGCTGATCTCGAGCCGCAACGGCTCGTCGACAGGCGCCACCGCGAGCGCTCGCTCGAGCAGGCTTCGTGCGGCTGGAGTGTCGCCGCGCTCGCCCGCCCGAGTCCCGGCACGATGAAGGTGGCGCGCCGCCCTGATCGGCAGTTCTCGCGAGATCTCGAGCCGCAGATCGCGGCGATACCGCGTCGCCTGCTCAAGGTGCCATCCGACGATCTCATCGAACTCCGCCGTACCCGGGGCGGCCACTTCGGCCCAGTCGGCGAAGCGTTCATGGAGCGATGCGCGGCGCGACAGCGGCAACCGCTTGTAGGCGGTGTCACGGATCAGCTGGTGGCGGAAGCGGTAAGCAACGTGGTCGGCGACGGTGCCTGCATCGGGCGAGATCAGCTGCTTGTCCGACAGCGCGCGGAGCGCCTCATCGAGCGCTTCTCTCGAGGGCTCATCGAGCAGCGCTTCGACCGCCCCCGCATGAAACACGTTGCCCTCAACCGCCCCGCGCTCCAGCGGCTCGAGTTCGTGTGGTGGAAGTTGCTCCAGCCTCGCGGACAGCAACGCCTGGATCGTCGGTGGCACCTCGACCTTCCCAGACTCGCGCGCCAGCGCCGTCATCTCTTCGAGGTACAGGGGGTTGCCGTCGCTCGCCGCGATGATCCTCTCGCGCGTGGATGGCGCAAGCTTCTGTCCCAGCTCCCGCAGCAGTAGCTCGCAGGACGCGCGCGCCAGCGGGTTCAAGCGAAGAACGGATCCACTCTGCAGCGGCTCGGGAGGGCCGTGAAGGTCCTCGAGCAATTCGTTGCGCGCGGTGCAGAGCACGAGAATCGGCGCGTCGTCGCTGAGCTCGACGATGTGACCGAGCAGTTCCAGCAGCATCGGTTCGGCCCAATGGAGGTCTTCTATTAGGAGCACGACAGGGCGCTCGCGGGCAAGCGACTCGAGCAGGCGCCGGACGGCAAGGAATAACTCCTCGCGCGTGGCACCCCGGCCGTAGTTGAGGCGATCAAGTATCTGCTCGGCCACATCGCCCAGGGGCGCGAGCGCGTCGCGCAGAGGCCAGAACGTGATGCCCTCTCCATAGTGCAGACAGCGCCCGCGCAGCACGGTGCTCGCCGGCTCTAATTCCATCAGCAGCTCGTGCGCCAGACGCGATTTGCCGATCCCGGCAGGAGCGATGATCGTCAGCTGTTGGCAGTGGCGCTCTTCGAGCGTCTGCTGCCACGCGGCCCGCAGCACGCTCAGGTCAGACTCGCGTCCGACCAGTGGGCCCGTCAACGGCCTCCCCCCATCGTCGTGCAGCTCAAGCAGCCGGAACGCTTGCACGGGATCGGTCTTGCCCTTGAGCCGCAGCGGCTCGAGCGCTTGTGCCTTCACCGCGCTGCGGACCAGTTGCATCGTGGCCTGCCCGAGGAGAATTTCGCCGCCAGCGGCCGCCTGCTGCAGGCGCGCCGCGACGTTGACAGCGTCTCCGATCGCGATCGAGCGCTCTTCGTCGGTGTGGACGAGCCCGGTGTTGAGGCCGATATGGAAGTCGAGCCCGAGTCCAACCTCGCGTGCGAGCTCGGGCAGACGCTGGCGAATCTCGACCGCAGCGCGCACCGCCCGCAGCGCGTCATCTTCGTGCAGGACCGGGATGCCGAAGATGGCCAAGATGGCGTCGCCCGCGAACTTCTCGATCGTGCCGCCGTGGCGCGCAATAGTCGCGCTGATATCAGCAAAGTAACCGCGCAGCACGCGGTGCATCGTCTCTGGGTCAAGCTCGGAGGCCAGCGCCGTCGACCCGACGACGTCACAGAAGAGCGCCGTCACGACCTTGCGGGCATCGCCCGCTTCGGTCTCGGCGGCGAGCGGCATGCCACACACCCCGCAGAAGCGAAAGCCAGCAGGACTGGGGGTGCCGCAGCGCTCGCAGGTAATCATTCGCGGTTTAAGACTGCCACCATCGGGGACATGACTCGCTTGGAGGTGCTCCACACGGCCGACCTTCGGCCAGGAGTGCTCTCACAAGCTCGGGCGCTGCTTGACGTGGTATTCGGCGCAGATTTGACCGAGCATGACTGGGAGCACGCTTTGGGCGGGATGCACGCGCTGGTGTGGAACGGCGATGACCTCATCGGCCATGCGGCCGTCGTACAGCGCAGACTCCTGTACGGGCGACGAGCGCTGCGCACGGGCTACGTGGAGGGGGTCGCGGTGCATCCGGCTCACAGGCGCCAGGGCCACGCCTCCACGATGATGGATGCGCTCGCGCTGATCATCAGCGCCGCCTACGAGTTGGGCGCGCTCGGGGCCACCGACGAAGGCGCCCGCCTTTACACCTCCCGCGGCTGGCGGCCGTGGCGCGGGAGGCTTTCGGGGCTCACTCCCACCGGAATCAAACCGACACCCGAGGAAAGCGGCTCGATTTACGTCCTGCCAGTTGACCATTCGCTCGATCTCGACGCCGAGCTCACATGCGACTGGCGCGACGGCGACGTGTGGTGAGGACACGGTCCTCTTCGGCTAGGCTCATTGGCATGACAACTGAGCGCACGACTGAGCTTTCTGAAGACACGGCCCAGCTTTCGGACCGCGAGTGGCGCGAGCGGCTGACGCCTGAGCAGTACGAAGTACTGCGGCGCAAAGGCACCGAGCCACCCTTCACGGGTCGCTATGTCCACTCCAAGGAGGACGGCAGCTACCGCTGCGCCGGTTGCGGCACGGTGCTGTTCAGCGCCGACGCGAAGTTCGACTCAGGCACCGGCTGGCCGAGCTTCTACGAGCCGGCCGTGGCGGAAAACCTCGAGCTGCGCGAGGACCGGACTCTTGGCATGGCCCGTGTCGAGGTCGTGTGCCGGAATTGCGACGGGCACCTCGGCCATCTGTTCGATGACGGTCCCAAGCCGACCGGACTGCGCTACTGCATCAACTCCTGCGCGCTCCAGCTAGAACCCGAGCGCGCCTAGCTTCCGACCGCCAGCGGCGGCGCCTGCGGCGCACGGGCCGCGGGCAACCTCAAGGTGAATTTCGCCCCCGGGCCGTATTCATCGTCCAGCACGAGCTCCCCGCCCATCCGCTCGGCCAGTTCGCGCCCGATCGCAAGCCCGAGCCCGAAGCCGCCCTGCCCGCTGGTGGCGCGCCCGCGCTGAAAGCGCTGGAAGATCGTCGCGCGGTCCTCCGCCGAAATCCCCGGCCCGCGGTCACAGACGCTCAATGCCACCGGTGAACCTCCCTCGATCACGACTCTGATCTCCCCGCTGGCGGGGCTCGCGCGCAGCGCGTTGTCGAGCAGGATGCGCACGATGCGCGCCACGCTGCCAGGGTCGCCGAGCGCCCACACCTGCTCGGCTCCGGCGTCGAGCGCCGAGCTGATGCCGCGCTCGCCGCTCGAGATCTCGAACTCGGCCAGCACGGCGCGGCACAGCTCCCCTAGCTCCACCGGTTCCGAGCGCAGCTTCGTCTCGGCGTCGAGCCGCGAGAGGTCAAGTAGGTCAGCGGCCAGGCGCCCCAGGCGGCGCGATTGCATGCGCGCCCGCGCAAGCATCGCCCGGGTTTCCTCGAGGTCAACATCGCCGCTTCGCAGGTCATCCTCGAGCAGCTCGAGCATTCCGTCGAGGGAGGTCAGCGGCGTGCGCAACTCGTGCGAGGCCGTCGCGATGAATGCTCGCCGAGCCTCCTCCTGTCGCTGCAGCTGCCGCTGCATAGTGGCGAACGTGCGGGCCAGGTCGCCGACCTCGTCCAGCGAGCGGTCGGCGGGTACCTCGACACCCGGGCCTTCTTGCGTGACGCTCAGCGCCGCGACGCGCAGCCGCCGGAGCCGGCGCACCAGCGTCGCAGCCAGCGGGATGCCCAGGATCAGAGTCAGCCCCAGTCCCGCGAGTGCCGCCACCAGAAACGCTTTCGCGACGGCATTGACGGCCGCGGGGATCTCGTCGATCGGCTTGCGAATCGCCAGCGCCCAGCGGCCGCCAGCGGCCCGAAATGGAATCCCCGCGCGTACGTAGTCGGTACCCCCGATCGTGCCGAAGGTGTAGACCACCGACCGGCTGCGAAAGGCCGTCGTGACGTCGTTGAAGTTGTCGGCACTGGCCAGGTCGGCGTCTCCGGTCGAAGTCATCACGGGCGGCAACTGGGGCTGGCCCGCGACGTTGGGATACCCGAGCACGCTCACCTCCGCCGCGCCCACCTTCGATCCGAGCTGGTCCAGCAGGCGGCTTAGCTCCTTCCCCATGGCGACGCCCTGGTCGTGGAGCGAAACGGCGGCCGGAGACTTGCCACTGATGGCGGCGTACGCGGCCACGCCGGGATCGAGCCGCCTGAATGCGCCGACCGCACCCCGGTTGTTGATGACCTCGCTCTTCAAGGTCTGCTTGGCCGCGTTCTTGAGCGAGTTCTCGAGCGGGCCGAGCAATGTGACCGCCGCCACGGCGAGCGTCGCCACGGTGATGAAAAACACCAGCCCGACGATCCGTCCGCGCAGACCGGGGGCGGCGAGCCGCGGTCGCGCCGCCACCGCTAGGGCCCTCGCAGGCGGTAGCCCGCGCCGCGGACCGTGAGGATGTACTTGGGCTTTTCGGGTTCGGGCTCGAGCTTTTCGCGCAGGTGACGGATGTGGACGTCGATCGCGCGCGGGTCGCGATAAGCGCTGTCGCCCCAGATCGCGCGCAGCAGCTCTTGGCGGTTGAGCAGTCGCCCTGGGTCGGCCATCAGCGCGTCGAGCAGTTCGAACTCGGAGAACGTCAGCCTGACCGGCTCGCCCTCGATGGTGACCTCACGCTGGGCTCGATCGAGCGATATCGGACCCACCTTCAGCAGTTCGTCGCCCATCGAGCGTGTGCCCGAGCGGCGCAACACAGCGCGGATGCGGCTGCGCAATTCTGCCAGCCCGAAGGGCTTGGTCACGTAGTCGTCGGCTCCGGCTTCGAGCCCCAACACGGCGTCGGCCTCGGAGTCGAGTGCGGTCAGCATGATGATCGGCACCACATTGCGCCTTGCGCGCAGCGTGCGGCACACCTCGTAGCCGTCGGGACCTGGGCCGAGCGCCACGTCGAGCAAGATGATGTCGAAGTGATCGGTGCTCGCCCGATCGATCGCGCCGCGCCCGTCGGCGACCGCGGTGACCCTGTGACCCTCGCGTGAGAACGAGCGCGTCAGCATTTCGCGCAGGTCGGACTCGTCGTCGACTACGAGGATGCCGAGCGAAGCATTGCTATTGCGGGCTCCGGGAGGAGCGATGGGCGCGGATGTCCGGCGTTCAACCGCCATCGGCGCGGATCGTACCGTGAGGGTTAAAGGCTCTACCCGGTTTTACCTGCGGCCTCCAAGCCTCGCGCGGCGGGCGGAGGTTCGCTCGAGAGCTGTGGCACCGAGCGTGGGGCGAGGCGCCCGGCGGCCGCCAGCGCCCACAAAACCGTGACCCAGATCAGGGTCGCCAGCGTCACGTGGACCCAGACCATGTCGGCAGGCAGGTGCAGCTCGTACTGCACGCTGCCGACCAGGCCCTCGCCCGCGAGCAGCACACAGAGCACCGTGAGCGGCTCGAGCATGCCGTCGGCGGTGCCACGGTGACGGTGAAGCAACCACACCCCGATCGCGAGCACCCCGAACACCGCAGCGATCGTTGCATGGCGGTGGACGATCCAGCTGAGCGTGTCGCGCCCCTCGAATAAGAGGCGGTGGACGCGCTGGCCGACGGCGCCGCCCGAGTGCGGTCCGGCGGCCGTGGCCGCGGTGCCGGCAAAGACGGTGATAGCCGCCAGGGGCGCGAGCGCGCGCACCGCCCAGACGCCCGTGCGGTCGGTCGAAACGGGACGCGATCCGGGCTCGTGTGCTGCGCGCCAGGCCAGCGCCACGGCCGCGATCAAGATCAGCATCGAGAGCCCGAAGTGCCCCATCACGAAGCCGGGCGCGAGGTGCTCCACGACGGTGTAGCCGCCGAGCACGGCCTGCCCGAGCACACCCAGTGGCAGCAGCCAGGCGAGCACCGCTAGATCACGCCGGTAGGGCCGTCTGAACATGGCCAGAACGGCGCCGATCACGACGATCACGCCCACCGCGCCCGAAAGCGCGCGGTTGCCGAATTCGATCAGGGCATGGCTCGAGAGCGGCGGCAGCACCTTGCCGCCGCAGCGAGGCCAGTTGGGGCACCCCAGCCCTGAATCCGTGAGGCGAACCGCAGCGCCCGTGAACACGATCAAAACCAGCGCGATCAGGCTGACGAGCGCGACGCGGCGGTACTGCTCGGGCGTGACCGAGAAGCCGGCCAGACGCGCTTTCACGCTACGCATACGCGAACGGTAGCGTGGCCGCGATGTCAGATAACGCCGGCGCCACGCGATCTCGGGGTGAGGGCGTCAGCGCCAGGTCCTCTGGCCACGCGATCCCCACCTCCGGGTCGTCGTAGCGAAAGCCCCCCTCGCTCGCGGGGTCGTGGTAAGCGCTGCAGCCGTAGACGACATCCGCGAGCTCAGACAGGACGCAGAAGCCGTGGGCGAAGCCATCCGGGCACCAGAGCTGGCGGTGGGTTAGGTCGTCCAGCGTGAACCCCTCCCAGTGCCCGAAGCTCGGCGACCCACGCCGGATGTCGACGATCACGTCGAAGATCTGACCCCGAACGCACTGCACGAGCTTGCCCATCCCCGGCTGAAAGTGCATCCCGCGCACCACGCCCCGGCGAGAGCGCGAGTGGTTGTGCTGCACGAGCTCCTCGTCGACCCCAAATCTCGCCAGAACCGCGCGGCGGTACGTCTCGAGGAAGAACCCGCGCTCGTCGCCATGGACGACCGGCTCGATCAGGACGGGACCGGAAAGACGTGTCTCGAGCGCCCGCACGGCTAGAAGGTACTTAAATAGGCCGGACCCGTACCGCGTGGAGCGGTACGGGTACGGCTCGGGACGGCCCTGGTAGGGCTGGGACCGTCCGGAGGCTCGCGGGTTAGGGGGCGATGCCCGCGAGCCGGATGACTTCCCTGTCGACTTTAAGGATAGCGGTCAGCGGGTTGCTGCTCCCAGCAAAATCTGGCGCAGCAGTGGCAAACCAACAGCCGCTCGCAAGCTAATTTCGTCGAATCCGAACTCCTGCAAAACATGCTCGAGCGACCTGCGCGTGTATAGATGCAGGTGGTCCCCAAGCGGCTCCGAGTAGCGCTCGATGCCGTGCATCAAGACGGCGATGCGGCCGTGGTTGGGCGTCGTCAAAAGCAGCCGCCCACCGGGGACCAGCACGCGCCTGACCTCGGAGAGCCACCGCGCGGTGTCGGCGATGTGCTCGATCACCTCGCTCGCCCACACCAGGTCAAAAGCGCCATCTCGGAACGGCAGCGGTCCATCGGCCGCTACGAGCACGAACCGCAGTTGAGGATGTGCGCGTTGCGCGCGCTCGATCGCCGACCGCGCGACCTCTGCGCCGACGACCTCGGCTCTCGCGTCGGCGAGCACCGCGGTAAATGCCCCCTCACCGCTGCCGAGATCCAGCGCGCGTGCTCCTGGCCGGACCGCGCTCAGCAAAAACTGCTTGCGAAGCTCGAAGTGCGGCGGCTCGAGCGCTTCGGGCAGGGCTAGCCAGAGCTCTTCGAAGTACTCCCTCACGGTTTCTCTAGCAGCAGCGTCACGGGGCCGTCGGCGACCAGCTCGATCGACATCAGCGCCCCGAAGACCCCGCGCTTTGCCCCGAGCTGCTCACAAAAGCGTTCGTACAGCGGCCCGGCCTGCTCGCCCGCAGCGGCGCGGACGAAGCTCGGCCGGTTCCCCCGGCGTGCATCGCCGTACAGCGTGAACTGGCTCACGCACAGCACCTCGCGCGGCCCCAGCGGCTCGTTCATGCGGCCCTCGGCGTCGGGAAACACGCGCAGTGCGCGCACCTTGCTCGCCAGCCAGTCGGCGTCCTCGGGCCCATCTTCACGCGCGACGCCGAGCAACACGAACAGTCCAGGCCCGATGCAGGCAACTGTCTCCCCGTTGACCGCCACCGCCGCCCGGCTAACGCGCTGCACGAGCGCTCGCATCTACAGGGCGTCGCGCAACTCAGCGGCGGCCCGCTCGGGCGCGACGATGTTCAGATGCAGACCCGCGCCGAGCTCGAGTCCCGCCAGGTGCGTGAGTCGCGGCAGGATGTCGACCCGCCAGCAGAAGTGCTCGGCTCCGCGCGGCGCGGTGCGCACCCACAAGTTCAGCGGCGGGCTCGCGCCCAACCGCGCGGTGAGCCGCCGCACGGCGTTGCCGAGCATCGCCGCCCCGGTCGGTCCGTCGTCTTCGAAGCGCATGCGCGGGACGCGCGGCACGACCATCAACTGGTAGGGCACGCCCGCGCCGAAGGGGGCGAGCAACACGGCCTCCTCGTCGATTGCGACCACGCGCTCGCGCTTGCGAACCTCCTCTTGGAGCATGTCCGCGAGCAGGTTGCCGCCCATCGTGCGCGTCGCATAGGCACCGAAGCGCTCTCGCTCGCGCGCCACCACCGCCGGCACGAAGTCAAGCGCGTACAGCTGTGCGTGGCTGTGTGGCAGCGAGGCTCCGGCGGTGGGCTGCTCGTTGACGATCACGTGCACGTAGGAGGCGTCAGCGTGTGCGCGCATCCTCTCTCGCCACACGTCGACGGCGACTCCGAGCTGGTCGTCGGTCAGTTGCCCGAGCGAGGTCACCGACTCGGGCGTGTTGATGATCACCTCGTGGGCTCCGTGCGCGCCTGTCGACCAGAAAAGGTCGCGATCGGCGTTTGCGCCCGGCTTCGGCGCTGGGTCCTGTCTGACGTCGGGGCCACCGGGCTGGAGCGCCGGATAAAGGTTCGGCACCACTCGCACCTTCCACCCGGGTCCGTTCGCTGGACCACCGTCCGGTCGAAGTGCATACACCTCCGGCGGAGTGCGATCCTCGTTGCCCTCGGCGAAGGGATCGCTGCCGGGGTCGATTTGCGCGGGATGCGCGGCGCGCAACTCGCCGCCTGGACGTCCCGCGCGCGCGCCCGCGACGATCGCCCGGGCTCCGCTCAGTGGATCGATCCGCAGCTCGGGCGCGGAGCTCGGCTCAGCCAAGCGTCTTCTCCATTGCCACGTGTTCGATGTCGGCCTCCACGAACACGCGCCCACGCGCGCGGTAGCCGGCGTTCTCGTATAGCTTGAGCGCGTAGGTCTGCGCGTGCAGGACGATGCGCTTGGCGCCGGCGGCGGAGGCCTCGTCGTCGGCCAAAGCCAGCAGCGCCGTGGCGATTCCGCGCCGCCGCGCGTCAACTCGCACCGCGAGGCGACTGAGCTGCACGCTGCGCCCGATGAACAGCAGGCGACAGGTTCCAAGCAGTTCGTTGCCGGCGACGGCGACCAGGTGGACGCCGTCTGGATCGCGCCCGTCCATCTCCTCGTATTCCGGCACGCCCTGCTCGCGGCAGAAGACGTCGTGTCGCAGGGCCAGCGCCTCGTTGAGCTCGTCCTGCGAACGCGCACGTCGCACCTGGTAGGAGGCGACCGCCATCAGCGACAGCTTGACACACATTATTTTCGGGTCGGCACATGTGCCGACCCGCCGTGCCGAACATGTTCGGCACGGGCCCGGCGCACATGTGCGCCGGGCTAACATCTGCTTAAATAGCGCTATCCTCCTTACCAGAGGGGTGCGGAGGAAACCGCTTCTGAGGACCTCTCGCCGGTATCGGTTCTGTCCAACCGAACTGGGCTTGAGTCGCTACGACGTTTAGCCGCGACTCGCACATTCGACGCAAGACCTTTTCAGATCATGGGTGGTTTTAGCCCGCTTCCTACACCTGACGCGATCGCGCGTGCG
Organism: uncultured Solirubrobacterales bacterium; assembly: GCA_963767295.1. Taxonomy (GTDB): domain Bacteria; phylum Actinomycetota; class Thermoleophilia; order Solirubrobacterales; family Solirubrobacteraceae; genus Palsa-465. Next base: position 848,866 of record CAVYDI010000003.1, on the reverse strand, counting down.
GAAGTGTTCACGCGTGAACGCTTCGTCTATGACGGCGAGACGCTCGAAGACGCGCTCGCGCCTGGCGGTGCCCGCCGCCGGGCGCTCGACGCTGCGCTGAAGGAAATCGACGCCGGCGAAAAGCAGCCCTCGATCGAGTGGCGCCGCCACTACTCGCTACTGCTAGGACTCGAGCGTTTGCTGTCTGAGGAGGAGCCTCACCTTGCGGATGGAGCCGTGCTCTCGGCCCACCAGGTAGATGCTCTCTCCGGCACGCTCACGGCCCTGCTAGCCGAAGCACAGCGCAACGGCAACGGTGCCAAGGCGGCCAACGGCCGCGCGCCGGCGCCCGAGCCGGCGGACGACGCTTACGGCGAGCTCGAGGAGGAGGAGGAGGAAGAGGAGGTCGAAGAGGACGAGGAGCCGCGCGACTGGAGCGACGAGCGCGAGCTCGACGAGGACGTTCAGCTTTCTGACCAGCCGGAGGACCCAAACGCCGCTCGTCGCTTCTGGTTTGAGCACGCGACCGGCGCCGGCAAGACCGTTGCGGCGCTCGGATTCGTCGAGGCCTCGCGCACCGGCGGCATCCTGATCCTGACCCACCGGCGCAATCTCGTCGATCAGTTCAACGGCGAGCTGCGTGACCGCGGTTATCGCGATCGCATCCACGCGCCACTGCTTTCCGACAACGGCTACGGCCCACGGCCCGAGCAGGTCGTGGGCCCGGTCACGGTCGAGACCTATCAGTGGTTCGTGCGCAACGCGGGCCGCATCTCGGACGCCTACACGATCGTGATCTGCGACGAGGCCCACACAGCATTGGGCGAAAAGACCTCGGGAGCGATCCGCGCTTGGGCGGGCCCGATCTTCATCGGCATGACCGCCACGGGCGCGCTTATCGCCCGGCACGTCACCGATCTGTTCCCGACCCAGACCTCGCGCTTTGACCTGGCCCAGGCCGCGCGGCGCGGCGTGATCGCGCCGCTGCGTTGCGTGCGCATTCCGCCCGGGCCGGGCGTGCGCACGATCGCCAAGGTGCCGCTGCGACGCGGCGAGGTCGACACCGAATTTGACCAGGAGATGCTGGCTGAGCTGCTCGACCAGACCCCCTTCAACATGGCGGTGGCCGACCTGTACAAAACGCGTTTCAACGGCGTGCCGGGCATCGTCTACGCCGCGGGAGTGCGGCACGCGCACAACGTGGCTCGCGCCTTCCAGGAGCTCGGCATCAACGCCAAGGCGGTCTCGGGCGAAACGCCCAAGCGCCAGCTCGCGAGAATCCTGGCCGAATACGAGTCCGGCAAGGTCGACGTGCTTGTCAACGCCATGCTGCTGGCCGAGGGGTGGAACTCGCCGCGGGCGACGTTGTGCATGCACCTCGCGCCGACGGCGTCGCGGCGCGTATACCAGCAGCGAGTCGGACGGGTGACGCGCAAGCACCCCGGCAAAGAGGCCGGGATCATCGTCGACTTCGTGCACCCCGCGACCAAGCACGACGACCCAGTGGTCACGCTGCATTCGCTGCTCGACCGCGACGTCTACCGCGGTGGCGCGATCGTCGTAGGCCCGGTGCGCCGCGGCCGCGGTCGCCGCGTCCGCGTCGAGCGCCGCGTGCTGCCCGTGACGCCCGACCCCGAGCGGCGGGCCGAGGTGTTCGAGCGCGAGCTGTGGCGGATTGCGGTCGAGTACCTCGACTACGGCGAACAGCACGTGTGGGCCGCACTAGCTGGCGCGCGCGTAGCCCCCAACGGGTGGCGCCGAGCCAAGGCGATGCTCCACTTCGACCGCGGCGGAGAGCTCAAGCGACGCTTTCTGATCACCGCGCTTCAGCGCAACCGCCACTCGCAGCTGAGGCTGCGCGCACTGCAAGAGATCGCGGCTTCGAAGGACCCGGAGGCGTTCGACACGGCGATCGACATCATGGCGGCGTGGCCGCGCGACGAGCGCCGCGAGGGCGTCAAGATCATGCTGCAGGCGCTCGCCGAGCGGCGCATCGGCCGCCGCGACCAGGCCAACGCCTGGATCTGGCGCATGGCCGAGTACACGCGCGACGTGCACGAGGAATACGCCACGCAGCGGTGGCCGGAGACCAAGCGTCTGCTGGGCCTGCTTGTCAACTCTTCCGGTCCCGCGCACGCGCGCAACGCCCGCCGGCTGGTGCACGCCGCGCGCAAGGAGGACCGGCGGCTCTCGGCGGCGCTGCTGGCCGCTGCGCTCGCGCACACACCCGAGGCCGAGGAGGCGCTGCGCGGAGCCCGCACGCGCCTGGCCCGCAAGCCCGCCGCACTCGCGCGCGAGTTGCTGCGCAACTTCCCCAAGGGCCGTCGCGGTCGCGGCCGGCGCCGCAAGCGGGGCGTCGAGGGCAACGGTGAGGTCGCTGAAGGCGCGGCCGTGGTGGAGACGATGCAGCAGACCGCGGAGACGGCGCAAGCTGAACCTGCGCCCGCCCCGGTTTCCGAACCCCAGGAAGCGGACGCACCTCCGGCCTAAGCACCGCCCGCCTCGCCCCGCGTCTATGCCTCAGATGTTGAAGAAGTTGATCCCCAGGTTGCTGAGCGCCTGCTGGGCCTGGATGTTGAGCTGAAACAGCTCGCCTGACCACGCGAGCACGCCCATCGCGATCAGGATCACGCCACCTGCCGCGATCACGACCTGGTAGTGGCGCTTGATCGCTTTGAATAGCGAGGTCATGCGCTCGAATAGGAGCGCCGTGAGCAAGAACGGGATCGCGAGGCCGGCGGAGTAGAAGGCCAGCAGCACCGCTCCGTGAAGCGCTGAGTTCGAAAGCGCGGCCGCTGAGAGGATCGCGCCAAGCGTGGGGCCGATGCAGGGCGTCCACGCGAGCGCGAACGCCGCGCCCGTGACCAGCGGCCCACCTCGCCCCGCGCGCTGCATGAGCGCGTCGATATGCCACTGCCGGTTGAGCCGGGGGATCACCGTGCTCAACAGGAAAAAGACGCCGAGGGCGATGATCAGTCCTCCGGCGATCTTGTCGCGCAGCGGGCCGCCGGAGGCGAAGTTCGCTCCGAGTTTCGTCGCGCCCACGCCCAGCAGCACGAAGATGGCCGAGAAGCTGAATACGAACAGCAGACTCGGTATCAGGATGCGCCGTTTGTGTGACTTCGACAGCTCGGCCGGTGTTACCCCGGCGACCGTCGATAGGTAGCCTGGAACCAGCGGCAGAACGCACGGCGAGAGAAACGACACCGCCCCGGCCGCGATCGCCGCGAGCACGGTCACGCCGCCCGCTGGGTCGGTTGACACCGCTGCGATCACGCCAAAATCGTAGACCTCGGCATGAAAGCATCCGCTCAGGAACGTTGGGATTGGATCGCACAGCGACCGTCAGTGGTGATCGCGCTGCTGGTGCTGACGGTGGCCGTGATCGTCGGGGTAGCCGAAGGGGTGAGTGCGCTCGTACGCTCGTCATCTGCGACCGCCAGCGCACTCGGGCACAACCCCAACCTCGATCCTGGGACGGCGATACACCGCCCCGCGTCTAACTTCACGCTCACGGACCAGTTCGGGCGGCGCGTCTTGCTCTCGTCCTACCGGGGGAAGGTGGTGCTCCTGGCCTTCGCCGATTCACGCTGCACCACTGTGTGCCCGCTGACCACGACGACCATGCTGCAGGCCAAACGGATGCTCGGCGCCGCCGGGTCGCGCGTCGCCCTGTTGGGCATCGACGCGAACCCCGAGGCGACCAAGGTGGCCGACGTGAGGGCCTATTCGGTCGTGCACCAGATGATGAACAGATGGCGCTTTTTGACCGCGCCACCCCCCGAACTGAAGCGCGTGTGGCGCAACTACGGCATCGCTGCGCAGGTGCTGCACGGTCAGATCGACCACACTCCGGGGCTATTTGTGATCGATCAGAAGGGCTGGCTGCGGCGCGTCTACCTGACTCAGATGAACTACGCCAGCGTGGGACAAGCCGCACAGCTGATCGCACGTGAAGCCGCGCGCCTGCTCCCGGGCCATCCCCAGGTTCACGCGCGTCTGTCCTACAGGACGATCGCCGGGATCCGGCCGTCGACGCCGGTACGGCTGCCGCGCGCTGGCGGTGGTTCGGTGGCGCTCGGCCCGGGTTCTCCTCGGCTCTACCTGTTCTTTGCCACTTGGGACTCGGAGATAACCGACCTCGGTCGACAGCTCGAGACCCTGGGATCCGATCAGCGCCGCTCCGGCCTTCCGCCCTTGACGGCGGTCGACGAGGGCACCGTGGAGCCGTCTGCGTCGGCGCTGCCCCACTTCTTGGGCGCCTTGCCGAAGCCACTTTCATATCCGGTCGCGATCGACCGCTCGGGCCGCGTCGCCGACGGCTACGGTGTGCAGGACGAGCCTTGGTTCGTGCTCGTCTCCTCGAGTGGTCAGATTCTGTGGTACTACGACGTCTCGACATCGGGCTGGCTTCCGCGCGCGGCGCTCGTGAGCAAGGTGCACGCTGCGCTGCGCAAGGTCCCGGCGCTCAGCGCGGGGACCTCCGCGCTCTCGGGCTCGCCGCCGCCGCTTGGCGCCCTACACCGCCAAGCGGGTCAGCTGCTGGGCGGCGCCCTCATTTCGCGCATCCATCAGCTGCACGGCTACCCGATCGTCGTCAATGCTTGGGCGTCCTGGTGCGTACCGTGCCAGAAAGAGTTTGCGTTGTTCGCGTCGGCGTCGCAGCGCTTCGGTCGCAAGGTCGCTTTCCTCGGCGCGGACACGGAGGACAGTTCCGGCGCGGCACAGTCCTTCTTGGCCAAGCATCGCGTTTCCTACCCGAGCTATCAGACGTCGGTCAGTGACCTCGGTTCGCTCGTGTCCATCGCGGGCCTGCCCACCACGGTTTTCATCAGCGCCACGGGCAAGGTGCTCTACGCCCATTCGGGGCAGTACGTGAGCCAGGGCACGCTCGACCAGGACATCGAGAGCTACGCGCTCAGGTAGTCGTCGCCCTCGGGCTGCGATGATCGCGGCGTGACCAATCTCAAGCTCACATCGTTCTCGCACGGCGCCGGTTGAGCGTCTAAGGCGGGGGCGACGCAGTTGGCGTCGCTACTTGACGGGCTTCCGCGAACGGAGGATCCCAACCTGCTGGTGGGGATGGAAACTGCCGACGACGCGGGCGTGTATCGCCTGCGCGAAGACCTCGCGCTCGTCCAAAGCGTCGACTTCTTCACTCCGGTCGTTGATGACGCCTACGACTTCGGCCGCATCGCTGCCGCGAACTCGCTGTCGGACATCTACGCGATGGGCGCGCGGCCGCTCACGGCGCTCAATCTTGTCGCCTGGCCGGTGGAGCAGCTCGGGACTGAGCCGCTCGCCGACGTGCTGCGCGGCGGCGAGGAGGTGGCGCGCACCGCCGGTGTCGCGATCGTAGGCGGACATACGATCGATGACCCGGAACCCAAGTACGGGCTCGCAGTCACCGGCACGGTCGACCCGCGCGAGATTCTCACCAACGCGACGGGTCAGCCCGGCGACGCGCTCGTCTTGACCAAACCGGTGGGGGCGGGGGCAGTATCGACGGCACTGAAGAAGGGTTTTGTCTCCGCGGACGTGGTCGCCGCGGCGGTTGAGGTGATGACCGAACTCAATGCGGCCGCGGCAGACGCCGCGCGGGCGGCACGGGCCCACGCTGTGACCGACGTGACCGGGTTCGGGCTGTTGGGCCACCTGCACGAACTTGCCCGCGCCAGTGGCGTCGCCGCTGAGGTGCAGGCGTCAGCTGTTCCTGCCATTTCTGGCGCGCTCGAGCTGCTGGCCGACGACCGCTCCATTGCCGACGGCAGCCGGCGCAACCGCGAGGCGGCGGAGGCTTATACCGCCTTCGCCACGGACGTCGATGAGTCAAGGCGGCGCTTGCTATGTGACGCCATGACCTCGGGAGGGCTGCTGATCGCGCTCGAGCCCGATAGCTCCGACGCGCTGCCCGGTGTGGTGGTGGGCAGGCTGGTTGGGGGCGAGGCGGGCCGGATCATGGTCGTCTGAGCGACGACCCGCCGGTCCCCAGTTCAGCGTGAAAGCATGCGGCCGACGGCCCCCATGAGCTCCTCCACCTGGGCATCGGGCTGCTTCGGCCCTTCTCCCTCGCCGAGCAGGCAGTGGCGGGTGTGGCCATCGAGCAGGCCAAGCGCAACCTTGTCGAGAGCCGCCTGGATCGCCGTGATCTGAGTCATCACGTCGATGCAGTAGCGATCGTCCTCGACCATGCGCGAAATCCCGCCCACCTGACCCTGGATCCGCGCCAGACGGGCCAACAGTTCGTCCTTGCTTTCGGAATACCCACGCTTCGTCATCTGCTCACCCACATCCAGCCTATCACACCCTACCCCGGTAGGGTATATTGAGATGGTGGACGTCCTGGACACCATCGGCCAAGGGTTTCATCAGGCCTTTCTCATGGCCTGGCAGGTCTGGTGGGCGCTCGTGTTCGGGTTCGTGATCTCAGCAGTCGTCCAGGCCTGGGTGCCCAGGTCGCGAATCGAGGCCGCGCTGTCCGGCAGCGGGCCTGGAACGGCCGCTCGGGCCACTGCGCTCGGAGCTGCCTCCTCCTCGTGCTCGTACGCCGCGGTGGCGATCGCCAAGTCCCTGTTCGAGAAGGGCGCCTCGGCCTTGGCTGCTCTAGCCTTCCAATTCGCCTCCACCAATCTGGTGTGGGAGCTGGGACTGGTGCTGTGGGTGCTGATCGGCTGGCAGTTCACCCTCGCCGAGTACTTGGGGGGTTTGCTGCTGATCGGTCTGATGTGGGCCCTCCTGCGCCTGTTCGTCTCCCGAGCAATCGAGGAGCAGGCGCGCGCCCACGCCCAGGGCGCCATCGCTGGCCACCACCATCACGCAGTGGCAGGCAGGCAGAGCCTTACGCTACGAGAGCGGTTCACCTCGCTTTCGGCTTGGTCTGAGGTCGCTCACAATTTCCGCGGCGACTGGCACATGCTCTACAAGGAGATCGTCGCCGGCTTTGTGCTGGCCGGGTTCATCGGCCTGCTCGGCAACGACTTCTTCAACGCTCTTTTCATCACTCACGCTGCGGCGCCGCTACGAATCGCCGAGAACGTCGTGATGGGCCCGATCGTGGCAGTGCTCTCGTTCGTGTGCTCGATCGGCAACGTGCCGCTCGCGGCAGTGCTGTGGTCGGGCGGGATCTCGTTTGGGGGCGTGATCGCGTTTCTGTTCGCGGATCTGATCGTGCTGCCGATCTTGGCGATCTACCGCAAGTACTACGGCCTGAAGTTCACCGCTCGCATCACGGCGTTGATGTTTGTGACGATGGTGGGCGCGGCACTGATCGTCGAGGCCATCTTTTCCACCGCTGGTGCGATCCCGTCGGCGCGACCCACGCGCGCCGATGTGTTCAGCTCGGTCCAGGTCAATTACAAGCTCGTGCTGAACGCGATCGCGTTGCTGGTGTTCGTGGCGCTGTTCGCACTCACGCTGCGGCGCGGTGAATCCGGCCGCGTAACTGGCGAAACGGCTGGGCCCACACTGCACGCTGCATGACGGCCAGGCTCCTCACCGAATTCCCAGCTACCTTCGCTACTCTCGACCACCGTGGCGCGGCGGAAGCGCAAGGCGGACGGCTGCGCTCCCGGCCCTAGCGTGAATTCAGAAGAACTCGATGGCAAGCCGTAAGGCGGAAAAGGAACGGCTCCGACAGGAGCGCTTGGAGCGCGAGCGCGAGCTCGCGGCTGCCGCGCGCCGGCGAAAGTTGTTCCAGATCTACGGCACCGGCGCGGTTGCGGTAATCGCAATCGTCGTGGTCGTGGTCGTCATCTTGGCCAGCGGGGGAAGCTCTGGCAACAAGAGCGCCGGCCGCAACCATGCCAACCCCCCAATAACCCAGACGACCTCGCTCGCCGGGCTCAAGTTCAAGCCGGCGCCCTCGCCGGGCCCGGCCGGCCCTGAGGGGGTCCCGATTCCGCGCGAGCCCCTGCTCGCCTCCGCCGCCACGGACGCCACCGGCCAGGCCGTGGATGGGATCCAGTGCAACGCCGGAGAGCAGACGCTCTTTCACGTTCATACGCACCTGTCGATCTTCGTTAACGGCTCCCAGCGCGCGATTCCCTATGGAGTCGGGGTGGTGCCGCCGCGCCAGGTCACGCAAACGCAAAGCGGCCCGTTCGTCGAGTCCGGCACATGCTTCTACTGGCTCCACACCCACGCCAACGACGGGATCATCCACATCGAGTCGCCCGTCGTGCGGACGTACACGCTCGGTGATTTCTTTGACATCTGGGGCCAGCCACTTGGTCCAAACCAGGTCGGCCCCGCCAGGGGCAAGGTCACAGCCTTCCTCAACGGCAAGCTCTACAAGGCCAATCCGCGCGACATCCCGATCGGCAACCACGTCCAGATCACGCTCAGCGTCGGCACGCCGTTGATCGGGCCGCAAACCATCAGCTTCGCGAACACCGGGCTCTAGGGCGCTCCCGGGTCTGGCCCGAGGTGAACCTCGCCCGCCTCGAGCGCCACCCGACCGGCGGAAGTCAAAACGACAAGGCGACCATGTCCATCAATGCCGGCTCCCGTGCCCGACCCGCCCGACCAGCGCACCGGCTGTTCATAAAGCGCGTCGCGCTCGCGCACGAACGCAAGTACCTCCTCCTCTGACGCGGCAAGCCACCGCTCGAGCGCTTCGAGCAGTCGCTCGAGCCACGCCTCAACCTGATCCGGCTGCAATCCAACCGTCCCGGCTCGGCCTTGCAATTCGGCCGGGAGCTTCGCGAGGTCGACCGCGACGTTGGCGCCGATCCCCACCACCGCCCAGCGCTCTTGCGGTCGTGCCTCGACGAGGATGCCGGCCACCTTGCGCTCGTCGACCAAGATGTCATTGGGCCATTTGATGCGGGCCTCGTGTCCAGCCACCGACGCGACCGCCGCGCCTGCCGCCAGCGGCAGCAGGCGCTGTGGCTCGCGCACCACCAGCGAACAGAGCAGTGCCTGCCCCGGCGGGGCGCTCCAGGTGCGCCCTTGCCGCCCCCGGCCGGCGGTCTGCTCCCGTGCGGTGACGAGCGTTCCGTGGGGTGCGCCGCCCGCGGCGAGTTCACGTGCGCGTTCGTTGGTGGAGTCGGTGCGCCGGAAGTGGATCCGGGGGAGACCCACCGACCCTCTCACAGCGAGATCCGAATCACTTCGTCGAGCGAAACCCCCAGCTCTGACACGGCGCTGCCATTCCTGACGGCCAGCGCGACGCGGCCCGAGGAGTCCGCGTACACGAGCAGCTGGCCGGGCTCGACGTCGCTGAACGTGCGCACGCACCGGGCGTCGACGGGCTCAGACCCTCCGAGCTGGACCGTGATGCTCGTGCCTGGTCGTGCCGCGACAAGCTCGAGCTGCGAGGCTTCGGCGTCGAGCTGGACGTTGCCGAAGCAGTCGAAATAGAGGGGATGTGCGACGAGCACGCCGTCTGCGATCGAAGCGCTGGGCAGCTCGAGCGTCACGAGCTGATCCGGGTCGTATCGCTCGCCGGCCTCGTCCAAAGCCGCGCCACAGGCCAGCCGCGCTGCGACCGGCGCAAAGATGTCGCGGCCGTGGAAGGTCGCCGACAGCGGCTCGAGACGGAAGCTCGAGCGCCCGATGTCGACCGCCTCGGTGACGCCTCCGGCCGCGGACGCGGCCGGCCACAGCAGACCGTTGTCCGGACCCACGAACGTGCGCCCGGCCGCGGTGCCCAGCGCCAGCGCGCGTCTGTCGCCGCCGACGCCCGGGTCTACCACCGCGAGATGGACGCCGCTGGGCATGAAGCGACACGCGTCGCGCAGCACCACGGCACCCGCGCGCACGTCGTGGCGCGCGACCCCGTGCGTGAGGTCGATCACGCGGACGCTAGGGCAGATCGACGCGATCACGCCGTGGCAGACGCCCACGAAGTCGTCGTCGAGGCCGTAATCAGACATGAACGTGATCACGGGCGCGGTCATGTCCGCGACCCGACGTCCTCGGCGAGCGCCTGCACCAAGCCGTCGAGGTCGTGGCGCGAAGCCTCAACGGCGGGCTCGAGTCCGTGCTCGCGTAGCGTCGCGCTCGTCACCGGCCCGATGCTGACGATCCGCATGTCAGCACCCAGGCTGCCGCCTCCCTCAAAGAAGAAGCGCACGGTCGAGGACGAGGTGAAGGTGATGTAGCCGCAACGCCGCACAGCCGCTAGCTGCCGTTCGGTGAGTGGCTCAGCGACCGTCTCATACAGCGCCAATTCGTCGACTTCGGCCCCGCGGGCCCGCAGTGCCTCGGGCAGCACGCTCCGGCCACCGGCGGCTCGGGCGAGCAGCGCTCTGGTGACCTTCACCTCCGCGAGCGCCTCAACCAGTCCCTCGGCGACGAACCGCTCCGGCACTACTTCTGCGGTCACGCCGTGGGCGCGGAGCGCCGCCGCCGTCCCGGGCCCGATCGCGGCGACACGAGCGCCGGCCAACGCGCGCGCGTCGTGCCCCGCGCTCGAGAGCCGATCGAACAGCACCTCGACTCCGTTGGCAGACGTCAGGCACACCAGGTCGTAACGGCGCAGGTCGGGCACCGGACCGTCGAGCGGGACGATCTTGATCGCCGGAGCCTCGACCACGCCGGCGCCCAGGCGCCGCAACCGCGCCGACAGCTCGCTCGCCTGCGCGCGGGCGCGCGTGACCGCAACCGTCACTCCCGCGAGAGGGCCGCGCTCGAACCACCCAAGCCGTTCGCGCTGCGCCGCCACCGGCCCGAAGACCGCCACGGCAGGCGCTCGGACGCCCTCGGCCGCCGCGACAGCAGCGATCGTCGCGAGCGTCCCGCCGACCACCCTTTGGTCGGCGAACGTGCCGCGCTCGATCACCGCTGCTGGCTCCGAGGCAGCCCTGCCGCCCTCGCGCAGACGCGCCGCGATTGCCTCCAACCGGCGCACGCCCATATAGACGACGAGCGTGCCCGGAAAGCGCGCGAGCGCAGCCCAGTCCAGCGCAGACTCCTCCTTGGAAGGGTCCTCGTGCCCCGTGACAAACGCGACCGCGCTCGCCTCGGCGCGATGGGTAACGGGAATGCCCGCGTAGGCAGGAGCCGCGACGCCGGCGGTCACTCCGGGGACCACCTCGAAGGGGATGCCCGCCGCGACGAGCGCTTCGGCTTCCTCGCCGCCGCGCCCGAACACGAACGGGTCTCCGCCCTTGAGCCGCACCACGACAGCGCAGCTGCGCCCGTGCTCGACCAGCAACTCGTCGATCTCGGCCTGTTCGACCGACTCGCCACCGCCCTCCTTGCCGACGTAGAGCAGGCGCGCGTCGGGGCGGGCAAGGTCAAGCGCGCCGGCGGGGATCAGCCGGTCGTGGACGATCACGTCTGCGGCGGCGATCAGCTCGCGAGCACGCGCGGTGAGAAGCTCTGGATCCCCGGGGCCCGCACCCACCAGGTAAACGGTCACCGCAGCAACTCCGTCGCGCCCACGGCCAGCATGCGCTCCGCTAGCGCGGAGCCGACGTCGTGGGGTGAGCCCCGCAACCGATCGCTGATCCACTGCGAGCCATCCGGTCGGCCGACCCAACCGCGCAGCTCGATCTCGTGCGGCGCGGCGCCGATCTTGTCGAGGGCCCGCGCATAAGCCCCGACGGGCGTGTTGCACGACGCACCCAGTCGCTGCGTCAACTCGCGCTCGGCGAGCACGCACGCGGTCGAAGCAGGATCCCCTAGGCCGTCGAGAGCCAAGTCGCCTCGCCCCTCTACGAACAACGCCCCCTGGCCCGCCGCCGGAACGAGCTCATCCAGTACCCCGCCGGCCTCCTCCAGGCGCCCGAGCCGCTCCAATCCCGCGCACGCGAGCACCGCCGCGTCGACGAGACCATCAGCCAGCTTGCGCAAGCGCGTGTCGACGTTTCCGCCAAGCTCGACCACGTCCAGATCCTCGCGCAGGGCCCGCAGCTGCGCCGTGCGCCGAAGGCTGCTTGTACCCACGCGCGCGCCCGCCGGCAACGCGTCGAGTCCGGACGCACCGCAGATCGCGTCGCGAGGATCGGCGCGCTGCGGGACCGCCACCAACGACAGTCCCGGCGGCAACTCGGCGGGCACGTCCTTGGCCGAGTGCACGGCGATGTCGAGTCGGTCCTCGAGCAGCGCGCGCTCTAGCTCGGAGACCCAGCGCGACTTGTCGCCCACCGCCGCGCCCCTATCGCCGCTCGTCCTCACCGGGACGATCTGCGTCTCCGCCTGAAGCTGGGCCGCGACCCACTCCGCCTGCGCCAGCGCGAGAGCGCTGCCGCGCGTGCCGACGCGGATCAACGCCGAAGCTGGCGAACGTTGGCCAGAGGCGATTCGTCGGCCGCCAGCGGTGGTTCCTCGGCGGCCGCCGGCTCTGCGGGCTGCTTCGTCGTTTAGCCCGAACAGTTCGCGCATCAGCGCAGTACGCATGTGCACGCGGTCGTCGGAGATCTCCTTCATGCGCACTGTTGGCTCGTGCAGCAGCCGGCTCACGATTGCGCGCGCCAGGGCCTCGACGCGCTGCAGGTCCCGCGGCGAGGCCGATTCCCATTTGCCTCTGTTCTCGCTGATCACCTGAGCCGCGATCTCGTCCGCGTGGCCGCGCAGCGCTGCCACGGTCGGCAGCACCTCGAGCGACCCGAGCCATGCCGCGAAATGCTGGATCTCCTCTTCGACGATCCCATCGGCGGTGCGTGCCTCGGCCTGGCGCACGCGCCGGTTGCGGTCGATTACGGCTTGCAGATCATCGATGTCGTAAAGAGACACGCCCTCCAGCTCGCCACAGGCGGCGTCGATGTCGCGCGGCACGGCCAGGTCGATCAGCAACATCGGCTTGCCGCGGCGGCCCTCCATCACCTCCGCCAGCTCGCGGGAGCCCAGCAGCAGGTGGGGGAGGCGGTCGCGGCGACCACGATGTCCGCGCGCGCCAGCGCTTGCGGCAGCTCGTCAAAGCTGACGCTCGCGCCGCCGTATCGTCGCGCCAGGCTGATCGCGCGGTCGCGGCGGCGGCTGGCCACAAATACCGCGCGCACGCCCGAATCGGCCAGCGCGCGCGCCGTCAGCTCGCTCGTCTCGCCCGTGCCAACGATCACGAGCTCGCGCCCGCGCAGCTCGCCCAGCAGCTCGCGTGCGAGCGCCACGGCCACCGCGGGCAGCGTCAGCGACCGAGCGCCGATGCCGGTCTCGGTGCGCACGCGCTTTCCTGCCTCGAGGGCGGCCTTGAACAGCCGGTTGGTCATCGACCCCGCCATCTCCTGCGCCAGCGCGGCCTCGTAGGCGCGCTTGACCTGTCCCTGGACCTCGTTCTCGCCCACGATCATCGAGTCGAGGCCCGCCGTCACCCGGTACAGGTGACGCGCCGCGTCGCAGTTGCGCAGCGAGTAGATCACGGGCGCGAGCTCGGTCGGACGGATTGCCGCCTGGCTCGAGAGCATCGCCAGCACGGTCGCCTCGGCCTCGACCGGGTCGCCCACCACGAGGTAGAGCTCGGTGCGGTTGCAGGTCGAGATCGCGACACCTTCGCGAACCGTCCCGCTGCCGCGCAGATCGCGCAAGAAGTCGGCGGCGCGCGCTTCGGGTAGCGCCAGGCGCTCGCGCAGCTCGACCGGCGCAGTCTTGTGCGAGACCCCGATCGCGAGCAGCTCGCTCACGCCACACGCTCCTGCGCAGCCGCGCGCTCGTCCCTCTCCGAGGGGGACTCCTCCTCGACGGCGAGCTGGCGCCGCAACTCCCGCAGCTCCCGTTCGGTCCGCACCTGCTTGCGCGCCATGATCGCCACGTAGATCAAGATCACCGCCACGAACACGATGTAAGCGGCGGCGACGTACGGGCCGGCGGTGTGCAGGGGCAGTGCCGGCGCGGCTGCGAGTACGTACATCACGACGGCGCCGCGCTCCGCCCGAGGGGCCGCACCGCATCATCACCGAGCGCCGTGCGCCGCAACCGCCGCAGCTGCATGCGCGCGGACTTGGCGGCCATCTCGTACTTCCACAGCGTGACGTACAGCAGTGCGATCGCGAGCAACGAGACCGCGAACACCAGTCGCATTGGGCCGGGCAGATGTCCGCCTGTGAGCGTCAGTACGCGCGGGTGCACCAGCCCCTGGGCCGCGCGCACCGCGATGAAGTTCAACGGCACGAACGCCCCCGCAACGATCGCGAACACGCTGGCATAACGCGCCTGGCGCTCGGGATCTTCGATCGAGAAACGCAGCGGCTGGTAGGTCGCGAACAGCAGCATCACGATCAAAAACGAGACCAGCGTCGGATCGCTCCACACCCACCAGTGTCCCCACGAAGCCTTGGCCCAGATCGAGCCGGTGATCAGCGCCGCGATGCCGAAGATCAGCGCCATGTGGATCGCGACGTAAGAGCGCATGTCCCACTTGCGATCGCCGCTGCGCAGATAGCCGATCGCCAGCAGGCCACCAAACACGAACCCACACAGCGCCATGATCGCGAGCGGCACGTGGATGTAGAAGATCTTCTGGATGAAGCCCTGGTCGGCGTCAAGCGGCGCGTAAAAGAACACCAGAGCGAGCGCCGCCGTCAGCGCCGCGATCGTCGCAAGTGAAAGGCCGCGTAAGCCGCGCCCATACCCAGTCAAAGGTCAGTCCTCCAGCAGGAAATCGAACACCGCATAGGACAAGAGAGCGAACACCACATCATAAAGTGCCAGGATCAACAGCCATTTCCCTGGCGGCGCGCCCGAGCGGTGCGCCAGCACGGGCGCGGCCGCGCGCGCCGTCGCGATCAGCGCCGGCAGCAGCAGCGGCAGCCCGATGATTGGCGAGATCATGTCTCGCGCGCGGGTGTGGATCGCGATCGCCGAGACCAGCGTGCCGATCACCGCGAGCGCCACGTCGGCCAGCGCCAGCGTCGCGACCAACCCTGCTAGGCGCGGACCGAGCGGCGGTCCCAGCAACAGCAGGGCGAACGCCGGCACCGCGATCACCTCGAGCACCGCGAGGAAGAGGAACATCGCCGCGGCCTTGGCCAGCAGCAACGCCGTGCGGTCAACCGGCGCGAGCAGGAAGGCGTCAAACCCGCCCTGCTCCCGCTCGGCCACGAACAATCGGCCGGCCCCCAGCAGCGCAGCGAAGAGCAACGTCACAGTCAGTACCCCCGCCGCCAGTTGGCCAGAGATCGTCGCGCGCGCGAGCGCGAAGTGAAAGATGACGAAGGTGCTAAGCGAAAACAGCACCATCGCGGGCAGCGTCTCGAACGTCCGCAGCTCGAGCCGCAAATCCTTGCGCAACACCGCGAGTGCGGCGGTCACGCGTACAGCTCCCGCAGCTGCGCGGCGTCGACGGCGCCTGGCGCCGCGACCAGCGCAACGCGTCCGTCACGCAGCCCTAGCACCAGGTCGACCTCTTCCATCGCCGCGCGGGGGTCGTGGCTCGTCAGCACCCGCGTGCGACCGTTGCCGGCGCCGATCAAAGGCTCGATCAGTTCGCTCGCACCCGGGTCGAGGTTGGCTCGCGGCTCGTCGAGCAGCAGCACTTCGGGCTCGTGCAAAACCGCGCGGCAGACGGCCAACCGCTGCACCATGCCGCGGCTGAGCGAACGCACGGGATCGTCCGCGCGCGCGCCCATGCCGACGGCGTCGATCAACTCCTGCACCCGCGCGGGCGCTACGCCGTGCAGACGCGCGTGGTAGGAGAGGTTCTCGCGCCCCGTGAGGTCTCGATACAGCAGCGGCTCGTGGGCCAAAAACCCTACCTTCGGCCGCACCGCGTAGGCCGCGCGCGGAAGCGGCTGGCCGAGCACTGAAACGCTGCCGCCGTGCGGGCGCAGCAGCGTGGCCAGGATGCGTAGCAGCGTGGACTTGCCGGCGCCGTTGCGCCCCAGTACGGCCAGCGACGCGCCGCGGGGGACCTCCAGCGAGACTTGCCTGAGCGCGACTCGCTCGCCGAAGTTCCGCGTCAGCTCGCGCAGCTCAATGGCCGGCCGCTGATCCATGGTCGCGTCCGAGCAGCGCGACCGCGTGCTCGAGCACTGGCGCGATGACCCCGAACAGCTGCTCGACAGCCTTGGGGCTGCCAGGGAAGTTGACGATCAGGGTCTCTCCGACCGCGCCCGCGACCTCGCGCGAGAGCATCCCCATCGGCGTGTACTTGCGAGATTCCGCCCGCAGGGCCTCGGCGATACCAGGGATCTCGCGCCCGATCACGGCCCTGGTGGCCTCGGGCGTGACGTCGTCGGGGGTGAGCCCGGTGCCGCCGGTGGTCACCACTAGCGAGACGCCGTTCGGCGGCACGCTGTAGCGGCGCAGGGCCGCCTCGATCGCCTCGCGGTGGTCGGGAACGGTCTCGCGCGCCGCGACCTCGAGGCCCTCTTTGCCAGCGAGCTCGGCGAGCAGCGCGCCCGAGCGATCCTCGCGCTCGCCCGCCGCCACGGAGGTCGAGATGGTGATGACGGCGGTTTTCAGCGGCGCCATTCTTCCGACCTGCCGCCCGATTTCTCGAGCAGCTCCACGCGCTCGATCAGCGCGCCTCGCTCGAGCCCTTTGACCATGTCGTATACGGCTAGGGCCGCGACTGACGCCGCGGTCATAGCCTCCATCTCGACGCCGGTCCGGCCGGTGGTGCGCGCCTCGGCCTCGAGCGTGATCGCGCCGCCCTCGGGGTCGATCTCGCCCTCGACATTGGCGAAGGTGAGCGCCACCGGATGGCACAGAGGGATCAGCTCGGCCGTCCGCTTGGCGGCTTGGATGCCCGCGATGCGGGCAACCGCGAGCACATCGCCCTTGGGCGCCTCTCCGCGCTGCACGGCGGCCGCGGTCTGCGGCGAGACGCGCACGATCGCACGCGCGCGCGCGCGCCGTTCGGTGGACGGCTTGGAGCCGACATCGACCATGCGCGCTTGACCGCGCTCGTCAAGGTGGGTCAAGTCGCTCACGCAGGCACGCTTGACCGCATCCGCTCAGCGATCAGCGCGCGCACGGCGTCGACCCGCCCTTCGCTCAGCAGCGAGATCGGATCGGGCTCGCCTTCGACGATCGACTCGAAGAATTCCTTGCGGTCTCGATACGTCGGCAAGGTCGCCTTGGCCCACCCGCGCGCCTCGTTTAGCAGCAGTGCCAGGTTCGCGTAAGGCTCGCCGAACAGCTCGCCGATCTCGCGCTTCATGCGCTTTGCCAGCGCGGGCGATGCGCCGGCGGTCGAGATTGCGATCGCGAGCGGACCGGTGCGCACGATCGCGGGCAGGATGAAGTTGCACAGCGGCGGCACGTCGACCACGTTGACGAGCATTGCGCGTCGCTCGGCGTCGTCGAACACCTGGATGTTGACGTCGGTGTCGGCCGTCGCGGCGATCACAATCAGCGCGCCCTCGAGATCCTCCGCGCTGTACGGACGCTGTTGCCAGCGGATCGAGCCCTCGAGCGCCAGTTGCCCGAGCTCGGGATGCGCCTCGGGCGCGACGAGGGTGACGTCGGCGTCGCACGCGAGCAGCCCCTCGACCTTCTCCAGGCCGACCTCGCCGCCGCCCACGACCACGCAGCGCCGACCGGTCAGCCGCAGGCACGCGACATAGAAGCGCGTCTGCAGCATGTCGGCCACGCACGACTGGTCGCAAATCCCGCGGCGCAGCTGGCACACGCACTCCTTGCCGGTATAGGCCTGGGCGGGCATTGACTAAAGATTATTGGGGGTCGGCACATGTGCCGGCCGGCGCCGGCGAACATGTGCGCTGGCGAACATCCTGATTCCCAATTTGAGCAACGGCATTGCGCCCTCGCGCAGCGCGCCCGCTCGAATCGAGGGCCTGCCGTACAGGATCGTCGCGCTTTGGCGCAGCGCCTTGCCCAGGGTCTCGTCGTAGGGGTGCCACCACGCGTCGCGGATCGCCGAAGGCTCCCAAGCGCGCAGCTTGACGTTGACGCATTCGTAGAGTCCGAACTTCGAGTGCGTGCGGCCGAGCCCGGACTCCTTGATCCCGCCCCACGGGCACTGGCAGGCGGCGTGGCTGAACATGTGGTCGTTGATCCAGACCATGCCCGCTTGAAGTTCGGCGGCGAAGCGCTCGCCCTTTTCGCGATCGCGAGTCCAGACCGAGGCCCCCAGGCCGAACGGCGAGTCGTTCGCGAGCGCCACCGCTTGCTCCTCGGAGTGCACGGTCATCACCGGCAGCACCGGTCCAAAGATCTCCTCGCGCATGATGCGCATCTCGTGCGAGACGCCGGTCATTACCGCGGGGGCGTAGAGGGTGCCGTCCATCGGGCCTCCGCACAAAAGCTCGGCGCCGCCTGCGAGTGCGTCATCAACCAGCTGGCCAACGTGCTCGAACTGCTCGCGCGAGGTCATCGGGCCGACCTCTGTCTCCCAGCCGAGCGGGTTGCCCACCCGCAGCGCGCGGGCGCGTTGCACCACCTTGTCGATAAACGACTCGGAGATCTCGTCCATCACGTAGATGCGCTCGATGCCGGCGCAGCTCTGGCCCGCGTTGGCGAAGCCGGCCCACACCGCGCCGGCCGCGGCGTGGTCGAGCTCGGCGTCGGGCAGCACAACCATCGCGTCCTTACCGCCGAGTTCGAGCACCGAGCCCTTTAGTCCGCGCGCGCAACTCTCGCCCACAGCGCGGCCGACCGGCACGGAACCCGTGAAGAACACCTTCGCGACGCTCGTTTTAACCAGTGCCTCACCGGTGCCAGGGCCGTGGACCACGCGCAGCAGCCCTTCGGGTAGACCCGCGCGAGTGAAGGCCTTTGCGATCCGGTCGCCTATCAGCGGCGTAAGGGAGGCCGGCTTGAGCACAACGCCGTTTCCCGCCATCAGTGCCAGCGCGATCTGCCCGAGCGGAATGCTCCACGGGTAGTTCCACGGCGAGATCACCGCCACCACTCCGAGCGGCTCATACGCGATCGCGGCGCTCTTGCCGCGCAGGTAAAGCTGGTTGATCGGCAGGCGCTCGTCGGAGAGGATCTCGGGACCGGCGTTCGCGATCCAGTGCAACGCGTCGATCGAGGGCAGCACCTCCATCGAGAAGGCCTCGTTGCGAGGCTTGCCCTGCTCGTGCACGATCAGATCGCGGATCGCGTCGCCCTCGTCGATCACGACCTGGGCGGCGCGCTCGAGGTACCGGGCGCGGTCGGTCAGTGGCAGCTGGGCCCAGAAGGGCTGGACTTCCGCGACCTGATCGACCACCTCCTGAAGGCGCCCCGGCGGGGTCACCGGCACCGACCCGAGGTCCTCGCCCGTGGCAGGGTTGAAGGACTGAAGCACGCGCCTATGCTGCCAGCGCGTGGCTGAAGGCGCGGGCCTCAGCCGCGAGCGCCCCGCGCAGGAGTTCGTCGAGGCCGTCGCCTACAGCCCCGTCAACGAGCAGCAGATCGGGGTCCTCAGGCGCTTCGGCTAGCGATACGGCGGCGACGCCGAGCAGGTTCTCGTGCGAGTCGGTGGCGCAGATGACCAGCCGTGCACGAGGATCGAACCACGTGAGCGCGGGGATGTCATACCGCTCGGAGGCTTCGCCGCATCGCTCGATGAGCGCGCTCAGCCCCGCCGCATCACGGGGCCTGGCCAGGCGCAGCCGAACCCTCGCACCGCTCGCCAGGGAGAAGGTGCGCGCCATCAGCGCACTCGGTTCAACGGCGAAATCCTTCACTTCCTACACAGTAGTAGCTTCGTCTCAGCTGCTTCTTCCCCGAGCGCGGCGGACCTCCTCCAGGCGCTCGCGCAACTGCGCCTCGGCCTCGTCAGGCTCGTACAGACGGGTTCCGATCGCCGCGTCGGGCATCAGCTCCTGTGGGGAGATATGCCCCGCGCGGCGGTGCGGGTTGTCGTAGCCGTGGTCGCTGCGTGTGCTCGAGCGTAGGTGGGCGGGGGGCAGCTCAGCCCCGCGCTCGCGAATCAGCTCCCGGGCCGCGCCGATCGCGCGTTTGGCCGCGTCGGACTTCGGCGCCAACGACAGGTAGATGGCCGCCTGGGCGAGCGCGAACTGGCATTCGGGCAGCCCCACGTGCTCCACGGCCTGCGCGGCCGCGGTCGCGACGGTGAGCGCCTGAGGATCGGCGTTGCCAACGTCCTCGGAGGCCAATATCACCATGCGCCTGGCGATGAAGCGGGGGTCCTCGCCGCCCTCGAGCATCACCGCGAGGTAGTACAGCGAGGCGTCGGGATCGGAGCCGCGAGTGGCCTTGATCCAGGCCGAGATCGTGTCGTAGTGGTAGTCGGCCTGACGGTCGTAAAGCAGCGCGCGCCGCTGCAGCGCGTCCTGCGCGTGGGCGAGCGTGACGGGATTGCCGGCGCCCGCCGTCTGGCACGCAAGCTCGAGCGCGTTGAGCGCCGTCCGGGCGTCGCCCCCGGCTCGGGAGGCGAGAAACTCGAGCGCCTCTGGCTGCACCGTCTGGCACTCGCCCCGCTTGATCGCCCGCTCGAGCAGCGTGCGGATGTGCTCGGGCCTCAGCTGCTCGAGGACGTAGACCTGCGTGCGTGAAAGCAGCGCAGAATTGACCTCGAAATAGGGGTTCTCGGTGGTCGCGCCGATCAGCGTGATCAGGCCCTCTTCGACCGCCGGCAACAGCGCGTCCTGCTGGGCCTTGTTGAAACGGTGGATCTCGTCGAGGAAGAAGATCGTCGGCCTGCCGTTGATCGCGAGCCGCTCCCGCGCGCGCTCGATCACTTCGCGCACCTCGGCGCGCCCCACCTGGACGGCGCTGTGTTCCTCGAAGGCCGCGTCGGCCGCCTCGGCCACCAGCCGCGCTAGCGTGGTCTTGCCGCTCCCCGGCGGTCCGTGAAGGATCATCGAGTGCGGATGGCCCTCCTCGATCGCGGTGCGCAGTGCCGAGCCGCCGCCGAGCAGATGGTCCTGGCCGACGAACTCGTCCAGCGTCCGCGGCCGCAGGCGGGTCGCGAGCGGGGCGTGCTCCTGTGCGCGGCCCTCGGGGCTCGCGCGGCCGGGCTGATCTTCGAACAGCTTTTCCATGGGATTCCAAGTATCGCCTCGCCGGCGCCGGCCGGCGAACCCCGCAGCACCGCCCCGCCGGCGAACTCCGAGCACCGCCGCCACCGCGTATGTTAAGCTGCGATTAATCGGCAACGAATTGCCGACGGGGGTTCATGAGCACCTGGACTACACAGACGCTTGTGGAGGGCACACCAGAGGATGTGCTCGCGGTGCTCAGCGACCCTGCCGCCTGCAACCGCTGGTCACCGATTGACTTCGAGCTCGAGGACCTCGAGGGCGAGCGGCTTCGTACCGGCAGCCGCGCTCGAGTCGCCGGGCGTGTGGCGGGGTTGTCGGTCCGCTTCGAGATTCACGTATTGCACGCTGACGAAGGACGGCTGTCGTTGACCGCGAGGGGGCCGATGACGCTTGACGTCGAGTACGAGGCTTACCCCGCGTCCGGCGAGCGGGCCGAGCTATGGGCGACGGTCACAGTCAGGGGCGCGCGTGCCATCAGCGGGCGCATCGCGGCCGCCAGCACCGAGGCGCTGCTGCGCGCGGGCGCGCTGAGCACCGCTGTGCGCGCGATTGGGCGGGAAGTCCGACTGCGCGCCGCCGCGGCGGCTTAGAAGCCGACGATCTCCAGCGCCGCTTCGTGTAAGCGGCCGTTGCTCGCGATGCCGCTGCCACCGTCGGGGCGGCGTACGCCGTGGAGGTCCGTGAAGCGGCCGCCGGCCTCCTCGACGATCACCTGCGGCGCCGCCAGGTCCCACAGCTTCACGTCGGGATCAAGCCCGCCGATCTCGGCCGATCCCTCGGCCACCAGCATGTACGCCCATACGTCGCCGAACGCGCGCGTACGCCAGCAGCGCTGAGCGAGCTCCAGCAGCGCGTCGAGCCGCCCGATCTTGGTCCATTCCGAAATGCCCCCGTAAGACAGCTGGGCGTCCTCGAGCCGGCTGACCTCCGAGACCCGCAGCCGTCGCGGGCGCTCGCTGAGTCCTTCGCGGACATAAGCCCCCGCGCCCCGGGCCGCCCACCAACGGCGCCCGAGCGCGGGGGCGCTGGCCACGCCGAGCGTGACCTCTTCGCGCTCCTGAAGCGCGATCAGCGTGGACCAGACCGGGATGCCGCGGACGTATCCCTTGGTGCCGTCGATCGGGTCGATGATCCACCGGCGCTCAGCGGCGTGCTCAGTCGCGGCCATCTCCTCGCCAATGACGGCGTCGCGGGGGCGTGTGGCCGCGAGACGCTCCCGGATCGCCTCCTCGGTGGCGCGGTCGGCCTCGGTCACGGGCGTCAGGTCCGGTTTAGTCTCGACGCGCAGGTCCTCGGCTCGAAACCGCGCGAGGGTGATCGAGTCCGCGAGGTCGGCGAGCTCGTGCGCGAGCGACAGATCATCCGAGCGGCTTGGCACGGCGCGTGATCGTACGCTGGTTCGGCAATGAGCATCGGGCTTGAAGTGCAACAGGAGCGGCGCGCCACTCCGGTGGAATTGCTGTGGGACCTGGTGTTCGTGTTCGCGATCACCCAGGTCACATCGCTGCTCTCGAGCAATCTGACGTGGACCGGCTTTGGTCACTCGATGCTGGTGCTGGCGCTCGTTTGGTGGGCCTGGTCGGCCTTCGTGTGGGCCGCCAACGCCCAGGCCCCGGGCTCCTGGACGGTGGCCGCGGTGCTCTTGCCCTCGACCGTTTTTATCCTCATCGCCGGAGTCGCTTTGCCCCGTGCCTTTCGCGACGCGGCCCCGCTGTTCGCCGCGACGTACGTCGCCGTTCGCTTGCTCCATCTCGTCTTGTATGCGGACGCCTCGCGCCGGGGAACGGCGTCGTGGAGCGCGATCGCAGGCTTCGCGGGCACGGTCGTCGTGGGGATGGCACTGCTGCTGGTGGGGTCGTTGCTGGGCGAGCCGGCGCGCGTCGCGCTCTGGGGGGCCGCGGTCGTGATCGACTACGCGGGCCCGCTGGTGACGCGGGCCCGCTTGCGCGGTCTGCAGGAGGTGGCCGTCGCCCATTTCGCCGAGCGCTATGGCCTGTTCGTGATCATCGCGCTGGGAGAATCGATCGTCGCGATCGGGGCGCGCACCCGGCTCGACGTGCACTTGGGCGCGGGCTTGATTGGCTCCGCTGCACTGTGTTTGCTGATCACCATCGGCCTGTGGTGGAGCTACTTCGGCCGCTTTGCCGCGGCTGCAGAGTCCCGTCTGCGCGAACACGCCGAACCAGTGCTCGCGGCGTCTGACGCTTACAGCTACCTGCAGCTTGTGCTCGTGGCCGGAATCATCATCTTCGCGGTCGGAGCGAGGGAAGTGATCGGTGGAAGCGGCGAGACGCTCACGGATCCCGGGCGGCTGGCCCTCTGCGGCGGCGTTGCCCTCTATCTGACCGGGCTGGTCTTGGTGAGACGCCGCCTGGTGGGCTCGGCGCCGCTTCTGAAGGTCTTGGCCGCTGTCGCGCTGGCGGCGGTGGGCGTCTTTGCTTCCGGGTTATCGGGTTGGGGAGCGGCGCTGATCGTAGCCTTCGTGCTCGCGATCGTCAGCGGCGGAGAACTGGCGCTCCGTTAGGCTGGCTCCTCGATGGATCTAGAGGGCGAGACGACAGAAGTTCTCCAGCGGCTGATCCGCTTCAACACGGTCAACCCCCCCGGCAACGAGCGACCTGCCCTCGAATACCTGAGCTCGCTGCTCCGTGAGGTGGGATTCGAGGTCGGGTTGCTCGGTTCGTCCGCGGAGCGACCGAGCCTGGTGGCGACGCTGACGGGTGCTGGCGCCGACGGCCCTGTCCTGGGCCTGCTCGGGCACGTCGACACGGTGCTGGCCGTCCCCGCCGAGTGGAGTCACGACCCGTGGTCGGGCGACCTCGCCGATGGCTTTGTGTGGGGACGCGGCGCGATCGACATGAAGTCTCAGGTCGCCGCTGAGGCTGCCGCGGCCGCGTCGCTGGCACGCTCCGGGTGGCGACCGGCGCGGGGGCAGCTGAAGCTGCTGTTCGTGTGCGACGAGGAGACGGGCGGCGAGCTCGGCGCCAAGTGGTTGACCACGGAGCGCCCCGACAAGGCCCGCTGCGATCTGCTCTTAAACGAGGGCGGCGGCGAGGTCTTTGAGTACCGCGGAAGGCGAATGTACGGCGTGTGCTGCGGCGAGAAGGGCATCGTCCGCTTCATGGTCACGGCGCGGGGGGTCGCGGGCCACGCGTCGCTTCCGCGCATGGGCGACAACGCGTTGTTGAAGCTGGCCCCGGCTTTGTCGGCGCTCGGTGAGAGCGGCGTGGTTTACGACGTCAGCGACTCGGCCGGAGCGTTCCTCGAGGCGATCGGGGAGGACCGGGCGGACCCTGCCGCGGCGGTGGCCCACGTTGCCGAAGCCGACCCGCACCTGGCGACGCTGTTTGAGCCGATGCTCGGCGTCACGATCACGCCGACCATGGTTCACGCCTCGGACAAGATCAATGTGATCCCCTCGCGCGCGTACGTGAAGGTCGACTGCCGCGTGCCACCCGGGCTCAGCCGGGAGGTGGCCGAACGGCGCGTGGCCGATGTCCTCGGGGCGGCGCGAGACGGGCTTGACCTCGAGTTCACCGAGACCGAAACCGGGAACGAGTCGCCTGCTCATTCAGTTCTGATGGACAAGATCTCGGCCTGGATCGACGCTCAGGACCCGGGCGCCTTGACCGTGCCGGTGATCCTTCCCGGGGCGTCGGACTCGCGCTACTTCCGCGAGGCGTTTCCCGATTGCGTCGTATACGGGTTCTTCCCGCAGCGGTACATGACGATGCTCGAATCCGCGCCCTTGGTGCACGGGGCCGACGAGCGCATCGACGTCCGCGACCTCGGATTCGCCGCCGCTTTCTATGCGGACATCGCGCGCGACGTGCTGGGTTAGCCACAAGTTCGCAAACTTTGAGTCGCGTTCGTGGGCGGGCGGCGCGGACGGTGAGAAGCTTGCCGGGTGGCTGGGAGGGATCGACCGGAGCGCCCGGAGCAGGCCCACGCGGAACGGGTCGGCGAGGATCGCGCCAGACGCGCCAACCGACGTGCGAAATCGCTCGACATCGAAGTTAGGCGTCCCACAAGCGCACCTGCTGCCAATCTGGCTTTTCGCGCGGAATCGATCGAAGTTAAGCGTCGTCTCGAGTGGCCAGAGAAGGACGTTTCGGCGGTCGCGGCGCGTCAGTACGCACTCATCACGCGCGAGCAACTCTTTTCGCTAGGGGCCGGACGCGACGCGATCCGCAGAGCCGTTGAGCGCGGACGCCTTTGCCGGCTACACCGTGCCGTGTATGCGACTACTGCGCCTTCTGCGCTGCCGCCCCTCGCGATCGAGCTCGCAGCCGTCCTCGCGTGTGGATCGAGGGCCTATCTCAGCCATCACTCGGCTGCGCATGTATGGGGCTTTCGCGTGGCCCCGCGCGACGGCGTGGATGTCACGGTGGTTGCTCGCAGACCGCCTACGAGGAACGGGATTCACATTCGTCGAGTTGCCGATATCGATCCTGCCGACGTGCGCAGTCACAGAGGCATCCCGATCACCTCTCCGGCTCGAACGCTTCTCGACATCGCCGTCGATCTGACGGAGAGGGAGTTCGAGCGGGCCTTTGACGAAGCGATCGTCCGGCGCGTTACGAGCCTGGCGGCGGTGCGGGCCATGCTGCTCGTCAACGGGCGGCGTCGCGGAGCGCAGCGGATCCGCGCGCTCGTCTCCGCCGACCGCGCGACGACGATGACGCGCTCGGACGCGGAGGAGATGTTCCTCGGCCTCGTCCGCGACGCCAAGCTGCCGGGTCCCGAGATAAACGCTCGGATCGGTCGTTATGAGGTCGATTTCTGCTGGAGGCAGGAGCGCGTTGTGGTCGAAATCGATGGGCACGCGTTTCACTCGACCCGCGCGGCGCTCGAGCGTGACCATGGGCGCGACGCGGAGCTTCAGCAACTGGGGTTCATCGTCATCCGCGTCACCTGGCGGCAGCTGCGCCGGGAGCCGCTGCGCGTGGTCGCCTGGGTGGCGAGTGCCCTGTCGCGGCGCGCCGCCTAGCGCGCAGTCGCGCGGCGAGGGGTGAGTGCGACGCGCACGGTGAAGTAGTCGAGCGTGTGGGGGAGGGGCTTGGACGGGTCGAGCTTGGGCTCGAGAAGGCGCACGTCGGTGTCGCGAAGCAGGCCACCGAGCACCCCCTTGCCGACAAACAACGCGAGCGCGGTGCCGGGGCACCCCTGCGGGCCGTGGCTGAAGTGATTGAAGGACCAGTCCCCGGCGGCTTCTCCCGAGAGCCATTGCTCAGGGTCGAAGCGATCTGCGAACTCGAAGACTTGGCGATCGCGGTGGGTGAAGGAGTTGACGATCAGAAGCTGCGTCCCTTTTCGGATCGAAACGCCGTCCCAGTCAACGTCGTGCACGGCCTCGCGCGAGAGGATCGGCGTGGTCGGCCACAGGCGCATGGCCTCTTGGAGGCATGCGCCGAGGTAGCTCATCCCGGCTACGGCAGTGCCGGAATGAAGATCGGTCTCCGTAACCTCCGCCACGACCCGCTCGCGTTCATCGTCAAAGGCGGCCAGCCCTGCGAGGCAGCGGAAGGCGTTGATCGCGAGGGTGTCCCCGAGGGCGAACAACCAGTGCGTCACCTGTCCGGCCGGCTTCGTGTGGTCGGTCACCGGAGCGTCGCGGAAGAGGCCGACCAGGCTGCCCTCCTCCGCGGCCTCGACGTACGAGCGAACGGCGGCCGTGTAGCGCTCATAAAGGCCGGAGTCTCCGCCGCCGGGCGGGTTCGCCTTGTCCATCAACTCGCCCAGCATCTCCGACAGCTCATCGTCGGCGGCGGCCGCGTCGCCAAGAATGAGGCGGCGGGTAATGCGCCGGATGACCTGGTTGAAAGCGTCGAACTCGAGCTCCTGGTGTTCGGCGAGGGCGGGCGTTTCCTCGGCGCATACCTCAGCGAAACGCTCCGCGAGGCGGTGAACCGGCTTATCGGTGTCGAGCACGGCCTCGGTAAAGCGCCGACGGTCCTCCCAGGCCTTTCCCCGTGAGATCGTGAGCGCGTCCGGCTGGAACTTCGCCATCGCCGAGCGCTTGGGCTCGGGGTCTGCTGCGAACGGGTCAGGGCTTTCTTGGAGCGCATGCCGGATCGCTCCACGGCCGAGCAGCAGCAGCGCCTCGTCCTTGGCCACGCGGATCCACACTGGTCCTTCCCCGTAGCTGCGCTTGAGCCCTGCCATGAACCCAAACGCGAGCGCCTCAGTACCTGTCTTGGAGGCGAGTGCAACCGCGCTGCGGCGTCGCCTAAACAGCCCCTGGATCACGTTGGGCACCGCCACCTGCGCGGTGAATCGCACCCCTTCTAGGAGCGATGCATGAGGGAAGTCAGCCATGGATCGGCGCGACCTTACCCCAATAAACTGCTCCCATGACGACGCAAGTCGCGCCCCGTCTGGATCCGGCGATCTTCCGCCTACCGGTCGAGCGAATCCGGGACGGCTACTACTCCGACGCTTACTTCGTCTACACCAAACAGCTGCTCGAGGCCGAGGATCGTCACCCCCGGGTGACGATGCAGATCTTCCAGAAGTACGACTCTGTGCTCGGCGGCGTCGACGAAGCGATCGCCGTTTTGAAGGGCTGCGCGGGGCGCCGCGGAGCCGACGGGGAATGGATTCCCGGCTGGGGGGAGCTCGACGTCCACGCTCTGCACGAGGGGGACCGCATCGCTCCCTGGGAGACGGTGATGACGATCGAAGGCGACTACGCGCTGTTCGCTCACCTCGAGACCGTGTACCTCGGTTGCATGGCCCGGCGCTCGCTGATCATGCGCAATGTTTCCGAAGTCGTCGAGGCGGCGCGCGGAAAGCCGATCTTCTACTTCCCTGCCCGCCACGATCACTGGCTGGTACAGACCGGCGACGGATGGAGCGCGCATGTCGCCGGCGCGATCGGGGTCTCCACCGACGCGCAGGCGTCGTGGTGGGGCGGTCGCGGCATCGGGACGGTCCCCCACGGCCTGATCGCCGCGTACGGAGGCGACACCGTCACCGCGGCGAAGGCGTTCGCCGATCGCTTCTACGAGGAGATGACGATCACGGTCCTCGTCGACTTCACCAACGACTCCGTCCGCACGGCTCTGGACGTCGCCGAAGCATTGGGCCCCAAGCTCTGGGGAGTGCGCCTCGACACCTCCGAGCAACTCGTCGACCGCTCGCTGCTAAATGAAATGGGCGGTTTCAGGCCGACCGGCGTCAATCCACGCCTCGTCGAGAAGGTACGAACCGCGCTCGACGAGGCCGGCTTCCCCGGGGTACGTATCGTCGCCAGCGGCGGCTTCAACGCGCAGCGCATCCGCGAATTCGAGAACGCCGGCGTGCCGGTCGACGCCTACGGGGTCGGCTCTTCGCTGATCCGCGGGCAAAACGATTTCACCGCGGACGTCGTGCTGCTGGAGGGACGGCCCGGCGGGAAGGTGGGGCGCCAGTACAGGCCGAATCCGCGCCTCGAGCCAGTCGACTGATTCTCTGCGCGGCGCACGGGCGGAGCGAACAGAGGCCGCCGCTATGCTCCTGCCCCCGTGTTGGACGCGATCGATCACGTCGGTATCGCCGTGCAGGACATCGAGGCGGCGATCTCGCTTTACCGTGATTCGCTCGGTCTGCCGCTCGTGCACCGCGAGCAGGTCACCGAGCAAGGCGTCGACGCTGCCCTGCTCGACGTGGGCGACAGCCACGTCGAGTTGCTCGAGCCGCTCGCTCCAGAAACTGCGGTCGGCCGATTCCTCGAGCGCCGCGGCCCCGGTCTCCATCATGTCGCCTACCGAGTGCATGACATCGAGCAGACTCTGAGCGATTTGAAGAGCTCCGGAATGAAGCTGATCGACGAAAGCTCCCGCGTCGGCATCCGCGGGTCACGGGTGGCGTTCGTGCACCCGGGCTCGACCGGGGGAGTACTGACCGAGCTCGTGGAGCCCGCCCATGGCTGACCTCGACCGCCCGCAGCGCATCACGATCGGCTTCACCGGCGGGCAGACGCTCGCCGCGCGCGTCGCTCCCGACCAACTCACCAACCTGCGAAACGCGCTCGGCTCCGATGGGTGGCACGACCTCACCGCCGAGGACGGCACCGTCGCAGTGGACCTCGCGAAGGTGGCCTACGTGATCGCGGAGCACGAGGAGCACCGGGTCGGGTTCGGAACCTGACCCGCGCTCGGGCGAGTGGCGCCGCCGCGCCGCTCGAGCTCCTGACGCGGCCGTCCCTAAAGAAAGCGCTAGGCCGTAGAGACGATCAAGACGCTGCAGGGAGCGTGATGGGCGACCTTGTCGGGCACGCTGCCGAGCACCCGGCGCGCCCCGTGCATGCCCTTGTTGCCGACGATGATCATCTCGGCGTCGACTTCCCTGGCCACCGCGATCAGTGCGTCGGCGGGATCACCCTGACTGGTGTGTGTCTTGTATTTGACGTCGCGAAAGCGCGCTTCAGAGGCGGCCTGAGCGAGGATCGATTCGACGGCCGAGTCAGGCAGCGGCTGCCAGACCTTGGCGGCGGCGGTCGGCGCCCCACTGATATGTGCTCCAGTCAGCGGTTTGAAGGCGGACACGATGTGAAGCTCGGCGTCGAGCGCCTTGGCCAGCCGCGTCGCCTCGTCAAACGCAAGCTTGGCGGTGTCCGAACCATCCGTCCCCACAACGATCGCTTCGCCCATCGAGATCCTCTCAGCTCCCTGTTAGACCGAGTGCGGACCCTACCACCCCGTGCCGCGTGCGCGGAACCACTACGTTCTCGCCCGTGTCCGTCGCTGGCTTGGATCGGAAGGCCCTGATATGGGCGCGCACGCACCTTCACGGCCCGCGCGTGGAGCGCTTGATCGCCGGCTACTCGCGGCTCGGTGAGCACGGCGCATGCTGGCTCGCGCTCGGTGGAGCTGGAGCGCTCACTGCGCGGCAACCCGCATGCCGATCGCGCTGGCTGCGCGGCATGCGTATCGTGGCGGCGGCGTACGGCCTGAACTTCGCTGTCAAGCTGGCGGTCCATCGCCGCCGACCCGAGCTGGTCGGGTTGCCCCCACTCACCAAGACCGTTTCGCGGCTGTCATTCCCGAGCGCGCACGCCACGACCTCCTTCGCTGCCGCGTGGGTGTTCGGCGAGCTCGTGGCGCCGATGCCGCTCTACGCCGCTGCGGTCATGTTCGCCCTGAGCCGGCCCTACCTCGGTGTCCACTATCCGAGCGACGTGGTTGCGGGCGCGGTGCTGGGCACGGCGATCGCGGCCGCGTGGCCAGGCGGGCCGCCGGCCGCGGCGGGTGCAGGCGAGTCGTCCGCTGCGTGACGGTGCATCCGTGAAGGTCGGGATCGTGGGTTTGCCGAACGCGGGCAAGTCATCACTGTTCGCCGCTCTGACCGGGGTCGCCGCGCAGACGGCCAACTACCCGTTCACCACGATCGAGCCCAACGTAGCCGTGGTGCCTGTGCCCGATGAGCGGCTCGAGGCGGTCGCGCGAACCGTGGGCGCGACGGGCCTTGCTCCGGACACGATCACCTTCGTCGATATCGCGGGCCTGGTGGCGGGCGCCCACCGCGGAGAAGGCCTCGGCAACCAATTCCTGGCCCAGATCCGCGAGACCGATGCCCTCCTGCACGTGGTCCGGGTGCACGAAGATCCCCAGGTCGTGCACCCCGACGGCCGCGTCGACGCGCTCGCCGACATCGCCACGGTCGAGACCGAGCTGCTCTACGCCGACTTGGAGCAGGCCGAACGCCGCCTCGAACGGGTCACCAAGGCCGCTCGCGGTGGCGACCGCCACGCCAAGGCCGAAGAGCGCTGGTTGCATGAGCTGATAGAGGCGCTCTCGAGCGGTCGCTCGGCCGCCACCGTGCCCACGCCTAGTGACGCCCGCGACGCGGCGGCGATGCTCGGCCCGCTAACGGCCAAGCCGGTGCTGTTTGTCGCCAACGTCGAAGAGGGCAGCACCGCCGTGCCGACCGAGGTCCAGCGGCATGCCCAGGCAGTAGGGGCGCGCGCGGTTGCGATTCCGGCGCGCCTTGAGTCCGAGCTCGCGGAGCTGCCTGCGGACGAGGCTGAGGCCATGCGCGTCGACCTGGGACTGAGCCAGTCGGGTCTCGAGTCGGTCATCCGGCACGCGTTTGGACTGCTCGAGCTGATCGCCTTTTTCACCGCGCACCCGGGCCGACCGGCGCAGTCATGGCATATGCGCCGGGGGCTATCCGTATGGCACGCGGCGGGCCTGATCCACACCGACATGCAGCGGGGCTTCGTCCGGGCTGAGGTGGCGCCGTGGCAAGAGCTGGTCGCGGCCGGAGGCTATGCGGGTGCGCGCGACCGCGGGACGCTGCGGCTCGAGGGACGGGAGTACCTGGTGGCCGACGGCGACGTGGTCACGATCAAGTTCACGCCGTAGGCCGGCGCTCGTGCCTCGAGGGAGGGCGCACGTGTCTCCGGGCGGTGCTTGTGGCCTCGCGCGACCGCTGCGCACGCGCGCGACCAAAACGCCGGCCTGCAATGGGGACTGCAGTCATCTGTCGAATCCGATAGTGTGGCCGCCGCGCCGAATCCCTCGTGCTGCTCGAGGGAGCGGGGAACCCAAAGGTTTCCTCCCGGGGCGAATCGCCGCCTGATGGCGGCGTAGCGCATTGCGCGAGCCCGACAGCTAACTCCGTAGGCGCGAGAACTGGATGAGCAAGCTAAAGCGCATAGCCCTAGCTCGCACAACAGCAGCCACCCTCGGCGTTGTTGGGCTGTTCGCCGGAGCCGCCGCGTTGCCCGCCTCCGCTGCCTCCCCGAGCCTCAGCCAGCTTCATTCGAACCTGCAACAAGCGCAGTCCCAGGCCTCGAACCTGTCCGCGAGCGTCGGCCATCTCTCGGGCCTGATCAGCACGCTCAGCTCCCAGATCGCGTTCGTGCAGAGCCGGGAGGCGCAGGTCCGAGCCGAGCTCGCCAGCGACCGCGCACAACTGAAGCGAACCACCGCTCAGCTCGCGCAGGAGCGGCGCAAGCTTGCCGTGCTAGTCGCACGCCTGCACCGCGCACAGTCGATCCTCGCAAACCAGCTCGTGTCCAACTACGAGGGCGGCAGCCCGGACTTCCTTTCCGTGCTGCTCGACTCACACGGCTTTTCGCAGCTGCTCAACCAATTGTCCGATCTATCGCGCGCCGAGCAGGAGCAAAAGACGCAGATCAACGTCACCCAGGCGGCCAAAAATGCCGTCCACGCGGCCACGGTGCGCCTGACCGGGCTGCAGGCGAGCTACCGCCAGCAGACCGCCGCGGCGACCACGCGCGAGCGTGCGCTCGTCGGCATGAACTCGCTTCTCTCCTCGCGCCAGGCGGCGATGCAGAAGGCGCGGGCGGCCCAGCAGGCAGCGCTCGCCGCCGCGCAATCGCGGGGCCAGGCGCTGCAAGCCCAGATCGCTCAAGCACAAGCCGCGCAAGCGGCCGCACAGCAGGCCGCCGCGCCCTCTAGCTCGGGGACGCCGACTTCTTCTCCAGGAGCGCCTCCGAGCGCCGTCCCGTCTGGGGGCTGGGCGATCCCCGCGCCGATCGTCATGTGCGAGTCGGGCGGCCAGAATCTGCCCCCGAACTCAGCCGGCGCGTCGGGCTACTACCAGATCATTCCGGGAACCTGGCGCCTATATGGCGGGACCGGCCCGGCCGCATATCTGACGAGCAAGGCTGAGCAGGACGCGGTTGCCTCGCGCATCTGGGACGGCGGCAAGGGCGCCGGGGCCTGGGTCTGCGCCCACATCCTCGGCTACGTTTAGTGCCGCTTAGGGCCCTACGCCCTAATCTGCACCGCCGTGAGCGTCCCGTCAGTGGTCGGCCAGCTGGCTGCGTCCCGGTCCGCGGACGGCTCCGCCACCGGCGGCTGGTGGGCGAGACGCGGGGTGCGTCTTGGGCTCGCTCTGGCGCTCGTCGTCTTGGCGCTGGGGCTGCGGGTGGGGCAAGTCGAGCGCACCGCGCCGTACCGGCCGATGATCGATGGGCGGTCGTATCTGGCGCTCGCGCGTGAGATCACGCAGAGCGGCGACTACGCGATCAGCCACGCGGTCGGGTCCGGAGCGGGAGGCGCGATTGGACCCACCACCTATTTTCCGCCCGCGTACCCGTATTTCCTGGCCGGCGTCGACCTGATCGACGGCGACACGACGAGCGGCGCGCAGGCCGTCCACGCGGCCCAGCTCGCGAGCGCTGTCCTGGGGGCTGGCGCGGTGGCGCTGCTGGGTCTCGTCGCACTGGAGGCTTTCGGCGAGGCGGTGGCGCTGGTCGCGATGCTGGTCGCGAGCGTCTACCCGCCGCTGATCGAGCTCGCCGCGACGCCCTACTCAGAGAACCTCCTGATCGTGTTCGAGCTCGCCGCGGTCTGGGCGGCGCTACGCGCGCGGAGAGCCGCAAATCCGTTTCCCCTCATCGCCGCGTGCGGGGTGCTCACCGGGCTTGCCACCTTGACCCACCAGAACGGGGTGGTGATCCTGCTGCCGCTTGTATTGGCCGCGCTGGGAATGGGTCGCCAGTGGACGCAGCGGCGTGCCGGGGCGGAGAGCTCCCGCAAACGTTGGGCGCATACGCTGGCATTGCCGGCCGCGCTGGTCGCGGCCACGGTTCTGACAGTGGCACCATGGACGATCCGCAACGCGGTCGTTCTGCATGCGTTCGTCCCGGTCTCGGACGAGACAGGAGTCACGCTGGCGGGCACGTACAACCCGACCTCGGCCGCCAATCGAGTGGTCCCCTACAAATGGATTTGGTACGGCCGGGTGCCCGCGTTAGCGCCCATCGCGCGGGATACCTTCAAGATGACCGAGCCGGCCGTCTCCGCGCGGCTGACCTCCGCCGCGTTTCAGTACATCGGAGATCACCCGCTCGCTCCGTTGCAGGCGGCCTACCACAACCTGCGCCGGCTGCTCGAACTTGAGGGGTCGTTCGCGTGGCAGGACTCCACATCATCCATCGGTATCTCGAGCGGGACGGCGCGAATTGGAGTGTTTCGGCTTTTGGGTGGTGGCGCTGCTCGCGCTTGCGGGAGTGATTACGCGCCGGGCGCGCCGGGCGCCGCAATGGCTGTGGGCGATACCGATCCTGCTCGCCTGGAGCGTTGTGTTGGTCAACTCGGAGACGCCACGCTTCAGGTCGCCGATCGACCCGTACTTGATCATGCTGGCCGCGTGCGCGATGGTCACAGCCGCCGTGCGCGTCCGGCCGCTCTTCAGCGGTCGGAGAACCGGCGACCCAGCGCCAGCGTAGGCCTCAGGCCGTGCGCCAGTCGTGCGTCGCCAGCGCCGTCCGTCGCGGCTGGTAGGAGCGCGTGAGCGAATCGAAGTGGTCCAGCGCCGCGCCGGAGCCAAAGGCAACGCACGTCAGCGGAGACTCCGCGCTCGCTACGGGCATGCCGGTCTCCTCGGCCACGAGCTCGCGGAAGCCTCGAATCAGGGTGCCGCCACCGACCAGCAAAATGCCGTCCCGCGCAATGTCGCTGGCGAGCTCGGGCGGGGTCTCCTCGAGCGTGTCGCGGATCGCCTGCAAGATCTCGCGCAGCCGGGGCATGATCGCTTCGCGTGCCTCGGCGCTGGAGAGCTCGATCTGCGTGGGCAGCCCGGTCAACAGGTGGCGACCTTTGACCTGAACGCTCTGCTCCTCGCCAAGCGGCACCGCCGAACCGATGGCGATCTTGATCGTCTCCGCCGTCCGCGATCCGATCGCGAGCTTGTACCTCGCGCGCAGGTAATGGCTGATCGCGTCGTCCATCTCGTAGCCACCGACGCGCACCGAGCGGTAAACGGCGATCCCGCCCAGCGTGATCACGGCCATTTCGCTCGTGCCACCGCCCACGTCCACCACCATGCGCCCGACCGGTTCCTCGATCGACAGACCAGCTCCGATAGCAGCCGCGATCGGCTCCTCGATCAGATGTACATGGCGCGCGCCCGCCGCTAAGGAGGCCTCCTCGACGGCCCGCTTTTCGACCTCCGTCACGCCGGAAGGTGCGCACACAATCAGCCGCGGGTAGGCACGCCGTCGGTCGAGCACCTTACGAATGAAGTATCGGAGCATCGCCTCGGTCACCTCGAAGTCGGCGATCACCCCGTGTCGCAGGGGCCGCGTGGCGGAAATCGTCGCCGGCGTGCGTCCGATCATGCGCTCGGCGTCGGAGCCGACCGCGTGAACCGTGCCCGTATCGAGGTCGGATGCCACCACCGACGGCTCGGACACCACGATCCCCTTGCCCGCCAAATAGACCAGCGTGTTCGCCGTACCCAGGTCGATCGCCATGTCATGGACCCCGATGCTGGGCACGAGGTGGCGGCGGACCGTGTTGTGCTGCAGGGCTGCGCGACGGATCCTGATCCATACAGCTTGCCAAAATCCAGTTGGCGCCGCACACCGGCACTTTTGCGTCGAAACCGGGAGGACGAGCTGCACCGCTGCGCGCCTGTGGCGTGGCTACCCTCAGCTCAGGAGCCATCGATGATCTCCCGCTACACGCGCCCAGAGCTGGCAAACATTTGGTCTGATCACGCGCGCTTTGAGGCGATGCGCCAGGTCGAGGTCGCAGCGTGCGAGGAGACCGAAGGGCTGACACCCGCCGAGCTCGACGCGATCCGAATGGCCAGCTTCACCGTCGAGGAAATCGCCGAGCGCGAACGGGTGACCGACCACGACACGGCGGCCTTCGTGGATGTGCTCGCCGCCTCCGCCGGCCCGGCGGGGCGCTGGCTGCACTACGGGCTGACGTCCAGCGACGTGCTCGACACCGGGCTCGCGCTCCAGTTGCGCGCGGTCGGTCAGCTGGTGGCGCCCGACTCGCGTCGGTTGGTTGAAGTCCTGGCAGCGCGCGCCAGAGAGCACGTGCACACGCTGACCGCTGGGCGCACGCACGGCATCCATGCCGAGCCGACCACCTTCGGCATCAAGCTGGCGTCGTTTGCGTTCGAGGCCGATCGGAACGCCCGTCGGCTGGAGCGCGCCTTCGCGCAGGCCTCGGTGGGCGCGATCTCAGGCGCGGTCGGCACCTACGCATCCACTTCACCCGATTTCGAACGTCGCGTCCTTCAGAGGTTGGGGCTCGAGTCCGAGCCCGTCTCCACCCAGGTCGTGGCCCGCGATCGCCACGCAGAACTGCTGCAAGCGATCGCGCTGGCCGGCGCGGGTCTCGAGCGGCTTGCGACCGAGATCCGCCACCTCGCGCGCACAGAGGTCGCGGAGGTCCAGGAGCCCTTCGCCGCCGGTCAGAAGGGGTCGAGCGCGATGCCCCACAAACGCAATCCGATCAAGTCAGAGCAGGTGGCGGGGCTCGCCCGAGTGCTGAGGGCCAACGCCCAGGCGGCACTCGAGGACGTCGCCCTGTGGCACGAGCGCGACATCTCCCACTCCTCGGTCGAGCGCATCATCATCCCCGACTCGACCACATTGCTGGACCACCTCCAGCGCCGCGCGATCGCACTCGTGGAGGGCATGGTGATCGACACCGCCCGCATGCGCGAGAACCTGGACCTGACCTACGGGGCGCTCTTCTCGCAACGCGTGCTGCTGGCGCTCGTCGACCGGGGCATGACCAGGGATGAGGCCTACCGCATCGTGCAGCGATTGGCCCAGCGCGCAATCGCCGAGCGCACGCCGCTGCGCGATCTGCTCGCGGCCCAGGACGCCGGAGCCGGCGTCAACCTCGACGCAATCTTCGACTACGAGCCATTCGTCCGCTATGCCGACGAGATCGTGGGGCGGCTCGACCAGATTGCGCCGGCGCCGCGGGAGGCCGCTGCCGTTCCAGGCTGAGCGTGGCCGTCCAAACAAAACGCGTCTACGAGCCGCCGGCGGGCGATGACGGATACCGGGTGCTGATCGACCGCGTGTGGCCGAGAGGCCTCAGCCGCGAGAAGGCGGCCATCGACGAATGGGCGCGCGAGCTGGCGCCGACCACCGAGCTGAGGAAATGGTTTGGTCACAAGCCCGAGCGCTTTGACGAATTCCGGCAGCGCTATCGCGAGGAGTTGCGCGCCCATGAGGGCGAGGTCGACGCCCTACGGGCCCGCGCCCGCGAAGAGACCGTGACGCTGTTGTTCGGCGCCCGCGACACCGAGCACAACAACGCGGTTGTGCTGGCCGAGCTGGTCGGGAAGCGGTAGTTGCGAGTGAGATGGCCGGCGCACATGTGCGCCGGCCCCGGTCCGCACATGTGCGGACCGGCGGGTCGGCACATGTGCCGACCCGAACAAATATTTGAAATCGTGCCTGCTAGCGGGGTTTACGGCCCAAGAGCGTCTTAGCCGATCGCTAGGATCGAACAAGTGACCGTTTGCGGCTCTCTCGTCGCGACCGGTCGGTGCCGCCGTCCCCGACCTCCCGACCTACATGACTGCACTAAATGACTTGACTCTCCTTGCCTCAGGCAAGGTTCGCGAGATCTACGACCAGGGCGAGACGCTCCTGATCGTGGCCTCGGACCGCATCTCTACATACGACGTCGTTCACCCAAACCCGATTCCCGGCAAGGGCGACGTGTTGACCGGGCTTTCCGCGTTCTGGTTCGAGCACACCACCGGGATCGTGGCCAACCACATGATCTCCGTCACCGACGGCGTTCCCGCCGAGGCGCTCGGCCGCGGCATGGTCGTGCGCAAGCTCGAGATGCTCCCGGTCGAGTGTGTGGTGCGCGGCTACCTCAGCGGTTCTGGCTGGAAGGACTACCAGCGAACGGGCGGCGTCTGCGGGATCGGGCTCCCTGCGGGATTGCGCGAGTCCGACCGACTGCCCGAGCCGATTTTCACTCCATCGACCAAGGCGACCGTCGGCCACGACGAGAACATCGACTTCGAGGGAGCCGTTGAGCTCATCGGCGACCGCGAGCTCGCCGAGACGTTGCGCTCCGCATCGATCGCGGTTTACACCCACGCCGCCGAGCACGCCCGCGCGCGCGGCATCATCCTCGCCGACACGAAGTTCGAGTTCGGCCTCGACACCGAGCGGCGGCTGGTGCTTGGCGACGAGGTCTGCACCCCCGACTCTTCGCGTTTCTGGCCCGTTGACGGATACGAGCCTGGCCGCGCGCAGCCGAGCTTCGACAAGCAGTTCGTGCGTGACTGGGCTTCCTCGACCGGCTGGGATCGCAATCCGCCCGCCCCGGCGATCCCCGAGGACATCGTCGCGCGCACGCGCGAGAAATATTTCGAGGCCTACGAGCGGATAACCGGCGAGCCTTTCGACGCTTGGCTGGGCCGCACGCGGGGCTGATGCGGGCGCGCGTCCTCGTCCGGCCCAAGGAGGGCATCCTCGATCCCCAGGGCCAGACGGTCGAGCGCGCGCTGAAGGCCCTCGGCTTTGCCGGAGTGAGCAACGTCCACATCGGGCGCATGATCGAGCTCGAGCTCGACGACCCCGGTCGGCTGCCGGAGATGTGTGACCGGCTGTTGGCGAACCCGCTGATCGAGGATTGGGAAATCGAGGACGGGCAGACGTCGTGAAGTTCGGCGTGATCCGCTTCCCGGGCTCATGCGACGAGGTCGATGCGCTCGACGCGGCGCGACGCGCGGGCGAGGCTCTCCTGCTCTGGCACGCCGACCGTGACCTGCACGGTGTCGACGCCGTGATCGTCCCGGGCGGATTCTCATATGGCGACTATCTGCGGGCCGGCGCGATCGCGCGGTTCGCGCCGGTGATGGAAGAGGTCGCGGAGTTCGCGCGCGCTGGGGGGTTGGTGCTCGGCATCTGTAACGGCTTTCAGGTTCTCTGCGAGGCCGGCCTGCTGCCGGGCGCGCTGCTTCCAAACCTGTCACTGCGCTTCGTCTGCCGGCAAGTCGAATTGGAAGTCGTTGACGCGGACACGCCATTTACGTGCGCATGCGAGTCGGGGCAGACGCTCTCAGTTCCCGTCAAGCACACCACCGGTCGTTACTTCGCCCAGCCCGACGAGCTCGCCCGGCTTCGTGATGAGGGCCAGGTTCTGCTGCGCTACCGCCCTGGTCACAATCCCAACGGCTCTCTCGAGGACATCGCCGGGATCTGCAACGAGGCGCGCAATGTGTTCGGGCTCATGCCCCACCCCGAGCACGCGGTCGATCCTCTGACTGGGTCGGCCGACGGGCTTGTGATCTTCGAGTCGCTGAGGGCCCACGTCGATGCCCGCGCCTACGTCTGAGGCTTCGCGCCACCGCCAGCTCGGGCTCACCGACTACGAGTACGAGCTGATCGTCGACCGGCTCGGTCGCGAGCCAAACACCGTCGAGCTGGCGATGCTCTCGCTGATGTGGTCAGAGCACTGTGCCTACAAGCACTCGCGGAAGCTGCTCAGGCGGCTGCCGACGACCGGTCCGCAGGTGCTGCTGGGCCCGGGGGAGAACGCCGGGGCAGTCGACGTCGGCGACGGCCTCGCGATCGCTTTCAAGGTCGAGTCGCACAACCATCCGAGCGCAGTCGAGCCCTTCCAGGGCGCGGCCACCGGAGTCGGCGGGATCCTGCGTGACATCTTCGCCGTCGGCGCCCGCCCTATCGCCGTGCTCGACTCACTGCGCTTCGGCGAGCCGGCTGACTCCAAGCGATCGCGCTACCTGCTCGAGCGGGCCGTGGCCGGAATCGGCCATTACGGCAACTCGATCGGAGTGCCGACGGTGGGCGGCGAGGTCTACTTCGAGTCAAGCTACGAGCAGAACTGTCTCGTGAATGCGATGTGCCTGGGGCTCGCACCGCGCGAGCGCCTGATCCGTTCGGCAGCGGCCGGTCCCGGCAACCTGGTCGTGCTGTTGGGGGCGCTGACCGGCCGCGACGGGATCGGCGGCGCGTCGGTACTCGCCAGCGCCGAGCTCGGAGAGGGCGACGACGCAAAGCGGCCGTCGGTGCAGATCGGCGACCCCTTCGCCGAGAAGAAGCTGCTCGAATGCTGCCTCGAGCTCCTCGATCGCGGCCTACTGCTCTCGCTCCAGGATCTCGGCGCCGCGGGTTTGACCTCGTCCGCGTCCGAGATGGCGAGCAAGGGCGGGGTGGGCCTCGACCTCGAGATCTCGCGCGTGCCACTGCGCGAACAGGCGATGGAGCCCTTCGAGATCATGGTTTCCGAATCCCAGGAGCGCATGCTGTGCGTGGTTGAGCCTGCCCGGCTGGAGGACGTGCTGGAAGTCTGCGCGCCGATGGGAGACGCTCGCGACGTCCATCGGTCAGGTCACCGACTCAGGGCAGATCCGCGTGTTTGACGGCGGCGACGTCGTGGCGGATTTGCCGGTGCACGTATTGGTCGATGACTGCCCGTTGTACGACCTGAAACCAGACGCCGGAGCCGGCATCGGACAACCGACACGCGCCCCGGCGGGCGCGGCTGCGTTCGACCAGGGGCAGTCCCGCACCGGCCCGAGTGGCGCGGATCGGCAGTCCGACGCCGACACGCTTCTGGCCCTCCTCGGCTCGCCCAACATCTGCTCTCGCCGCCCCCTCTTCGAGCAGTACGACTGGATCGTCCAATCCAGGACTGTTAGGCGGCCCGAGCACGCCGATGCGGCGGTGCTTGTGCTGCCAGATGGTTCTGGCATAGCGGTGTCGATCGACGGCAACGGCCGGCGCGTCTACGCCGATCCCCGTCGTGGCGCGGCCGAGGCGGTGTATGAGTGCGCCGCCAACATCGCGTGCGTCGGGGCCGAGCCACTCGGCGTCACGAACTGCCTGAACTTCGGCAACCCCGAGAAGCCCCGGGTGGCTTGGCAGCTCACCGAGGCGGTCGAGGGCATCGCCGAGGCGTGCGAGGCGCTGGCGATCCCGATCGTGGGCGGCAACGTCTCGCTGTACAACGAGGCGCCCGCGGGACCGATCTTTCCCACGCCGGTGATTGGGATCGTGGGCAAGTTACCCGACGTCACCCGCGCGGGGCGGCTCGGCTTCGCCCGTGAAGGGGACCTCATCGCGCTGGTGGGGCCGTTCGAGCCATCCCTGGCCGCCTCAGAGTTGGCAAAGCTGCGAGGAGATGCTCCGCGCGGCCCGCTCCCCGCCGCCGACACACAGGCGGTTGGAGCTGCGCATGAGAAGATCCGCTCGGGAGTCCGCTCGGGGGCACTGACCAGCTGTCATGACATCGCGGAAGGCGGAGTTGCCGTCGCCTTGGCCGAGTGCTGCGTAGTTGGCGGCAGGGGGGCTCGCGTCGAGCTGCCGGGCGAGCTCGAACCGTTCGCCGAGGCGCCAGGCCGCGGATTCATAGTCTCCGGATCACCGGATTCGCTGCGCAGGTGGGCCGAACTCGGACCGTCCGCGCCGTGCACGATCATCGGGGAGGTGGGCGGCAATTCGCTTGAAATCGACGATCGGCTCACGAGCTCGGT
This sequence comes from uncultured Solirubrobacterales bacterium, assembly GCA_963767295.1. GTDB lineage: Bacteria > Actinomycetota > Thermoleophilia > Solirubrobacterales > Solirubrobacteraceae > Palsa-465. Next base: position 807,812 of record CAVYDI010000003.1, on the reverse strand, counting down.
GGGCGAGCTTCGACACGCCTGGTCCGAAGGACTGGCGGCGTTCTTCTAGACTTTGATATGGCCGGGATGTCCTCTTTCTCCGACCATCGCGACGGGCCACGCGACGAGTGCGGCGTATTCGGGATCTATGGTCCCGATCACGACGTAGCTCGCCTCGCGTACTTTGGCCTATTTGCACTTCAGCACCGCGGGCAGGAGTCCGCGGGCATTGCCACGGCTGCGCGCGGCGGCAACATCCTCGCGATTCGTGACCAGGGCCTTGTCGCGCAGGTCTTCGACGAGCACACGCTGCAGTCACTCGAGGGCGAGATGGCGATCGGCCACGTCCGCTACTCGACCACGGGGTCCTCGCATTGGCAGAACGCCCAGCCCGTCGTGCGCGACGACCAGCGCACGATCGCACTCGCGCACAACGGCAACCTGATCAACGCGGTGGAGCTGTACACAGAGCTGCGCGAACAGGGGGTGGCCTTCGCGTCGACGTCGGACTCGGAGATCATCGCTGCGCTGCTCGGCCGTCACCCTGCCGAGAGAATCGAAGACGCCGTCGCGGAGGTCCTGCCGCGGCTGAAGGGCGCGTTCTCGACCGTGGTGTTGACCGATGATGCGGTGGTCGCGTTTCGAGACCCGCACGGCCTCCGGCCGCTCGCGCTCGGCGTAATAGAAACCGACGATGGATCACGGTCTTCGGCGTACTGCATCGCGAGCGAGTCCTGCGCCTTTGACCTGATCGGCGCCCGCTATCTGCGAGAGGTCCAGCCTGGCGAGGTGATCACGCTGACCGAACGGGGGCTGCGCACCCGCCAGGTCGGGACGGCCGAGCGCAGCGCGCTGTGCGTGTTTGAGCACATCTACTTCGCGCGGCCGGACTCGCGGATGGGCGGCAATGTGCTGCAGGTCACGCGCGCACGCATGGGGGAGATCCTGTGGCGCGAGGCCCCGGTCGAGGCCGATCTCGTCATTCCGGTTCCCGACTCGGGCAACGCGGCGGCGCGTGGGGTCGCGCGCGCGGCGGGACTGCCCCAGGACGACGGCTTCATCAAGAACCGTTATGTCGCGCGCACCTTCATCCAGCCCGGTCAGGAGCTGCGGCGCCACGGCTTGAGGCTGAAGTTCAACCCCTTGCCTGAGGTGGTTGGCGGCAAGCGACTGGTGGTCGTCGACGACTCGATCGTGCGCGGCAATACCACGCGCCAGATCGTGACGATGCTGCGTGAGGCGGGCGCGGCCGAGATTCACCTGCGTATCTCGGCGCCGCCGATCAAGCACCCCTGCCATTACGGGATCGACATGTCGACGCGCGAGGAGATGATCGCTCACGGGCGCTCGGCCGAGGAAGTGGCGGATGAGCTCGGCAGCGATTCGCTGCACTACCTTTCTCTGGAGGGTGTGTATGAGGCGATCGGGGGCTCCCGCTCTCCCGAGGCGATCGAGCGGACGCGCTCGGGTCATTGCGATGCGTGCTTCAGTGGCGCTTACCCGCTGCCGGGGACCGAGTCCGCCCACGGCAAACACGCGCTCGAGTCCCAACTGCCGCTGATCCGAGCCTGACAGCTGCCGTGCGGATCGCAGTCCTGGCCTCAGGCGAGGGCACGAACCTCCAAGCGTTGCTCGACCGCGTTCACGGTCGCGACGGGAACTCGGTCGTGGCCGTGGCCTCCGACAAACCGACAGCGAAGGCACTGGAGCGAGCGCGGGACGCGGACGTTCCGACATCGGTCTTCCCGGCCGATCTATACGAAGACCGCGCTGCCCGTGACCGCGCGATCGCGAAGTGGCTCGTGCAGCAAGGCGTTGAGCTGGTCGTGCTCGCCGGCTACATGCAGCTCCTAAGCCCCGAGTTCCTGCGTAGCTTCGACGGGCGGGTAATCAACGTCCACCCCGCGCTGCTGCCGTCTTTCCCGGGTCTGCATGCGGTGGAGCAGGCGCTGGATTACGGCGTCAAGGTCTTCGGCGTCACGGTTCACTTCGTAGACGAGGGCGTGGACAGCGGCCCAGTGATCCTGCAGCAGGCGATCGAGCTGCCCGAGGTACGCGAGCCCGAGCAGGTGATGGAGCGCCTTCAGCCGATCGAGCATGAGCTGCTCCCGGAAGCGGTGCGGCTGATCGCGGCAGGCAGGGTGAAACTCGATCCCAACAACCCTCGCCGCGTCGTGAGCGAGCGGTAGAGTCGGAGGCGACAAATGGAATCCGGCACTGAGCAGCTCCAGCGCACAGCGGCCGAAGCTCGTCCAGAGGTGCAGGTCGCCCGTGCCCTGCTCTCGGTGTCGGATAAGACCGGCATCGTTGAATTCGCCCGCGGCCTTAGCCAGCTGGGCGTCGAGATCGTCTCGACTGGCGGGACTGCGACCGCTCTGTCCGAGGCCGGCGTACCGGTCCGGTCAATCTCCGATCTCACCGGCTTCCCAGAGATCATGGACGGACGCGTGAAGACGCTTCACCCCCGGCTGTACGCGGGCGTGCTCGCGCTCCGGGAAGAAGCCGACCACATGCAGGCCGTGGAGGAGCACGACGTCGAGTTCGTCGACTTGGTGTGCGTGAACCTGTACCCGTTCGAACGAACCGCCGCCCGGCGAGGCGTCAGCGAGCGCGAGGTGATCGAGAACATCGACATCGGCGGGCCAACCCTGATTCGCGCCGCCGCCAAGAACTGGCAGTACGCGGCGCCGGTGACGACGCCCGAGAGCTACGACGCTGTCCTGGCCGAGCTACGGGAATCTGACCGCCGGCTTTCGGACGCGACCCGTGAGAGCCTCGCGGCGGAGGCGTTTGCCGTCACAGCGCGCTACGACTCTGCGATCGCTCGCTGGTTTCAGGAAAAGCGGGAGGACTTTCCACCGCTGCTGGTGCGCGCTTACGAGAAGGCGCTCGAGCTGCCTTACGGCGAAAACCCTCACCAGCGGGCCGCCTTCTACACCCAGGTGGGAACGCGCGCGCACTTGCTCTCGATGGTCTCGCAGCTGGGCGGCAAGCAGCTGTCTTTCAACAACCTGCTCGACCTCCACGCGGCCCGGGCGTTGCTCGACGAGTTTCAGGTGCCCGCGTGTGTGATCGTCAAGCACAACAACCCGTGTGGGGTCGCCCTGGGAACCGACGTTCGCGAGGCGTACAAGCTCGCCTTCGAGGGCGACCCGCTGTCCGCATATGGTGGCGTGGTGTGTTTGAACCGGCCAGTCGAGCGCGCGCTGGCCGAGGCGCTGGTGGGGCAGTTCATCGAGGTCCTGTTCGCTCCCGGCTACGACCCCGAGGCGCTCGAGGTGCTCCAGAGCAAGCAGAACATGCGCATCCTCGACGATCGCGAGCAGCGGGGCTCGAATCCTCTCGAAGCGGAGTTTCGGCAGGTCAGCGGCGGCATGCTCGTCCAGGACCGTGACTCGGGTCTGGAGCCGCGGGAGGAGATGAAGGTCGTCTCAGCCCGCGCGCCCAGCGAGTCGGAGTGGAGTGAGGCGTTGTTCGCCTGGAAGGTCTGTAAGCACGTGCGCTCCAACGCGATCGTGTTATCAGCGGGACTTCAGACGGTCGGAATCGGGGCGGGCCAGATGAGCCGCGTCGACGCGACCAAAATCGCACTGGAAAAGGCCCGGGCCTTTTGGGAGGCCCACGGGCGCGCGGACATCTACGAGGGCGAGGCGATGGCGATGGCATCCGACGCCTTTTTCCCCTTCCCGGACAGCGCCGAGTTCGCGACCGCGGCGGGCGTGACAGTGGTGATCGAGCCGGGCGGCTCGATCCGCGACCAGCAGGTGATCGACGCGATCGACCAGGCCGGCGCGGCGATGATTTTCACCAGCCGGCGGCACTTCCGGCACTAGTCGCAGGGCGCGCGGCGCGGGTATAAAAGAGGAGTGCCCCCGGCAGGGCTCGAACCTGCGACTTTCGGCTTAAAAGGCCGCTGCTCTACCAGCTGAGCTACAGGGGCTCGGCTCAATGGTAGGAGCGTTTGCTCTCACGCGCTCTTGGCTCGAGAACCGCTCAGAACGCTCCAAGATTCCGCTTCGCACTCGCGATGTCGAGCTTAAGCGTCTCACCAGCGCGGTTTCTGCCAATCGCGATCTTGAGGATGGCTCGATCGAGGTCAAGCGTCACCGCGCACGCCGCGAACCGCCGCGAACCTACAATCACCAGACCGCCCCCATGGTCTAGTGGTCTAGGACGCCGGCCTTTCACGCCGGAGATCGCCGGTTCGAATCCGGCTGGGGGTACTTACACGGAAGCCCTGCATATAGGTGGGTCGCCAACCGCGACCCATGGAGGCCCTCGACCATTCCCTGGCCCAATAGTGGCCTAATGCTCAGTTCCTTGGCCAGTTTCTGTGGCAGCTTGCTCCGCGTCGAAGGCGTCGAGGCGAGCAGCGATCGCAGCCGCCGCGCCGTCAAGCAATGAGCCGTAATGCAGTTCGATCATACGGACGCTCGTCCCCATGATCTTGGCCAGTTCGAACACTGGCACGCCAGCCCGGATGGCCCGTGACGCAAAGTGGCACGGAGGTCGTAGATCCTCGCGGGCTCCCGCACACCGCTCGCTTCGATGGCGGGGCGCCACTCGCGTGCCCGGAAATGATCCAGGTTCAGCGGCCCTCCCATGGGGGCCGGAAACAACAACGGAGTATCAAGCCGTGGAGGAAGCGCTTCTAAGGCGGCGAGAGCGCGCCGGGACAATGGCACCTGCCGCCGGCTTCGGTTGGTCTTGGCCAATTCCACTATCGCGCCGTCGGACAACGTTCGAACGAGGTTGAGCACTCCAGCACGTCGATCGATGTCACGGCGCTCGAGCGCGCGCCACTCTTCGGGACGGAGACCAGTGGCCGCAGCAAATTCCGGGAAGGGCTGATACCGCGGCGACAATTCGGTGGCGATCGCAGCGAGTTCCTCGCGCGTGAACGCCCGCACGGTGCGTGGCGATGGCTGACGGTTCCGGCCAGCTAGCTTCGCGGGATTGCGACTCATATATCCCCATCTCACGGCCGCCTCGAGCGACTGGCGAAGAGCCTGGACGATCCCATATCGGCTGCGCTCGGGAAGCTTCGCCTGCCAGGTCGCGAGTTCGCCGCTCAGCGCTCGAGGTCTCGCAGCAGGACCGAGCCGAACGCTTCGGTCGCATGCGGCAGTCGCTCGCGGAGCGTGACGATCGTGCGAGATCGGACGCTGCCCGCGTGTCGCTCAAGGTAGAGCGGGACGAACTCGGCCAGCGTCAAATCCGGCAACCGTATGCGGTCGCCGCGAAGGCGCGGCTCAATCACATCCCGATAATGGGCAAGCGCGGCCGACTTCGAGGGAAATGGGCTCTTGCGTCGACGAGCACCGCTGTCGTCGTAGTACCGCACCCCCCATCGTTTCGGGCCGAGCCGGTATGCCTGGCCGCGTTGCGTTTGCGGCATGTTCAGTCCTCCTCGTCTTCCGGTCCGATGGTTGATTCCGGGCCGTGGTAGCTAGCGTCGCCATCGTGGTCGCGCGGGTAGCGTTTGCCATCGGCGGCGTCGAACTTGGTAGCTAGCACTCCTCGTCTCGGCGTCGCCCTCGAGCGCAGCCATTCGTTCAGTTCGTCCTGGGGGATTCGGACTGCTCCGCCCGGAAGATGGATGGCTGGAAGCTGATCGTTTCGGATCCAGCGCAGCACCGTCTCGGTACAGACACCAAGGATTCCGGCGACGGTCCTGGCGGTGAGTAGCGACGGAGAGGCGCTGGCAGCTCCGCTGGGCTGCGGCGGGCCAACGCGCCCACGGCCGGTGCTGAAGACATCGACTAACGACGCGCTCGTCCGATCCTCCCCGGACCTTTTTGATGGTTGCGCCGGCGGCGGGGCTGTCAAGGTCGCTTCGCTTCCTTGCCCTCGCCGCTTTGCGGCTCGGCTGTCAAGGTCGCTTCGCTTCCTTGCCCTCGCCGCTTTGCGGCTCGGTGACAGCCCCACCGTGCGGCGCGCTTTCGCGATGAGGTCCGGGAGTGGGGATGGTCTGAGCCAGACGATCGATCGATGGTTGGGCCTCGTTTGCGAGGTAGGCGAAGGTGGGGTGCAGCTGGTAGGGCCGGGCGGCCATGATCCGCCAGTTCGGGCCGATCATCACCAGTGCCTCACCTTTGGGCAGCCGCACGATCTCTTCGGGCGGCAGGCGGAGCTCGCGCCGGGCTGTCCAAGCCTCGCAGGTCGAGGCTCTGGCGCCGGACAACAGCAGGGGGCGCTGCTCGGCGATGGTTTGCACCGGGCCGGTCCCACTCGCCACAGATCAAAGAGAGCTTCTCGAGCGTCTGCTTGTCGGCGATGCCCGGCATCACGACCACACTCGCCGCCGATACGCCGCACGCGCCGCCTCCGCCGACGCGCCCCTGCTCACTACTGATCCCCTAGTCGGTAAGTGTTTATGCCATCGGGCGCGGCCGGGGTATGCCGACACTCGATCCGCTCAAAGCTAGAGCTCGGTGCGGGAAGGCCTCTTCGGGTTAGGTTGCCTCGGTTGAGGCGCCGTGCTTGTCCCCGTCGCGGACTAGCAGCGCGGTTTTGGTGGTCGACTCGCACACAGCCAGAGGCAGCGACCCGAGGGCTGCCAGAGGCCGGAGCGCACCTAAAGGACGGAGCGCATCGCATCACGCGTGGGTCTCCCGAGCGAAAGCTCGAGGTATGCCCAAAGCCCACTCAAGCAGGAGGGCCTCGTACGCGTGATGACAGCGCGCCGGTCGTATGAAAGGGCTGCGACGGACATCAATACACAAGCCACCGTAGCGCCAGCACCAGGGAGACTTCTAGAGCCGCCCGTCACTTGTTGCACACAATTGACAAAGCCGCTGCCGCTTAAGAGCCGCAGCTTTCAACTCGCCGCGTTTAACTGGGCAGGTGTTGGGTTCCGCGTTTGGCGTGGCACTCAGGCAGACCGAGCGTCAGTCCTCACGAGGACGAGAGCCTACGAGAAGCCGGGGAGGTCGATGTTGGCCCAGTCGAGCGGGTGCCGCCGACACAACCTTCCCCCACATCCTGTCCCGGGACCTCAAAATGACAAGACGCTGGGCGACGGCGCTGTCACCGAGCGAAGCGAGGGGAAGGAAGGCGCAGCCGACCTTGACGGCGGCGGCGCCCGGCGTCACGATCGAAGAGGTCCCTGGGCCTCGAGACGGCTGAGGTCCTGCCGGTGCTCGACCGGCCCGTAGTGATGATGAGACCGCGCTGGAAGAAGAAAAGGGCTGCGACGGACATCAGTAAGCCGATCACCGCAGCGACGGCGCGGGGGCCGGTCCATGGCTGCTCGTCACTTGTCGCACACGTTTGACATAGCCCGCGCCGCCCATGCGCCCAGGGCTTTCCCGCGCCGCGTCACTGCCTCGCTTCGCTCAGTCAGTGACGCGGCGGAACGACGGGCTTCGCTCCGGGGAAGTCGCCTCTGGACCCGGCCTGCGGCTGGACGCCGCTTGGGAGCGAGCCTGCCCGGCTCGCTCCCAAGCGGTTCAGCTGTGTGATGGCGGCGGCAATGGCGCAAGCGTCGCTCCTGCTTTTGGCGAAAAGCGCGACTCTGGGCCTGGGCTGATCGAGACCTGCTTTTGTGGTCCCGCGGTACCACACGGGTGTCGACATCGTGACCGCCTGTCGTCGACGAGCGCCGAGGACGGGAGGTCCGTACTGCCCGCGAATCGGGCGTGTACCGACGCGGCCTCGGCTGGCCACCCCCCACGGATTGGCTGTACGAGGGCACTCAAATTGAGCCCCGCGTTAGGTGGGATGTGGGACGCTTGTCGGGTGCCGTTCGTCCCCGAGCTGTTCTCTGCGCCGGCGCGTGCGCGACTAGAGGACAAATGGCGGCTCGACGAGCTTGTGGCGGTGCCGTACTTCGACGGTTTGATGGCCGGGGAGCCCGATGCGCTGGTCGAGTCGTTCGCCGCCGAGCCCGAGCTGCACGACCCGGTGCGCGGACGCGTCAAGGGTGCCCGAGCGTTCGAGGCGTTCATCGCCGAGATGAACGCGTGGATAGCTCGGCGCAACGTCTCGGTCGAGGATGTCGAGCATGTCGTTACCGAGTGACGCGGCTTTGAGGAGGTGGTCCTACACCTCGATGGTGAGACGGGGCGAGTCGATCTTCCGGTCGCGATCGTGGCCGACCGCGAGGCCGACGGCCGAATAGACGAGTTGCGAATCTACTCCAGCACCCGCCCACTGACCGGCCGCCACGCGAATCGCCCGCCGCTGCTACAGCCCGATCCGGAGCTGCGCGAGTCGGACGTCGTGGCCGAGTATCAGCGTGCGCTCGCGGCCGGCGACGTCGACGCGATCGTGGCGGCGTTCGAACCGGACGGATACGCCCGCGAGCCTGCGGGCGGCCAGTACCTCCACAGGGGCCCAGACAGCCTGCGCTCCTTCTATCAGCTGTTGTTCTCGAACGCCGGCGGCATTCCGCTGGAACACTGCGCGCTCATCGACGACAAGCGCGCGTGCGCGCTCGAGTACAACGTCATGCGGTGGGGCCGGACGGAGCTGCCGCCGCAGGCCGGGGTCGCTGTCTACGTTCGGGGTCAGAGCGGCAAGCTTGCGGCGGCCCGCATCTACGATGACGTCGACCCGCCTGTCGGTTCGCGCATCGAGACCTCGTAGCCAAGCCAGGACTCAGCGCCCCGCGGCCTGGCCGCCGTCGACGTGCAGCGTCTCGCCGGTGACGAACGTGGCTCGCTCGAGGTAGAGAATCGCGTCGACCACGTCGGGGACGTCGCCCACGCGGCCAAGGGGATGAAGGCTGCCCAGCTGCTCGTAGGACGCAGCGTCGTGTGCGGGTGTCTTGATGACGCCGAGTGAGACAGCATTCACGCGGACCCCGCGTGAGGCGTATTCGATCGCCAGCGAGCGGCTTACCGCCACGAGTCCCCCTTTTGTGAGGGCGGACAGCGCGGAGGGCCTCTTGCTGTCTGCATGGTCGACGAGGCTCGTGGAGATGTTTACGACGTGGCCGCTCCCCTGGTTGACCATCTGCCCGATCGTCAGTTGGGTGATGTGAAAGAACCCGGTCAGGTTCACCGCGGTGATCGCGGCGTAGTCATCGAGGGTGTATTCCGTGAACGGCTTGCCGATGTAGATGCCCGCGTTATTCACCAGAGTGTCGATTCGACCGAACCGATCGAGCGCCTGGCGCACCACACGCTGCGCCGTTCCCGCCTCGGTGATGTCACCCTCGACGGCGACATAGCTGTCGTCACTCGAGGGCGGCATCGACAGCGCAACGCCCACCACCGCATATCCGGCGCGTCGGAACCGGGCCGCGAGGCCCGCGCCTATGCCCCGTGAGGCGCCGGTGATGACGGCGACCTTCGGCATCAGACTGTCTTGCTCACACCGAGAGGCTCGCCATCTGCGCGCCCGTAGGTCTGATCGGCGGCGGCATGTCGGCGATCTTCATGCGGAGCGCCGTCAATGCCGCGTCGTAGATCCCCGAGAAGCTCGGGAATGGCTGGATCGTGTCGCTCAGTACCTCGAGTGGGATGTGTGCGCGAATGGCGAGCGTCGCCTGCTGCATCCACTCGCCGGCCTCGGGCCCGAGCGCGTAGGCGCCAGTCAGTCGCTCGCCGTCGCTCAGCAGCGTCAGGAAACCGTTGGATTCGGCATACGCGTGCGTGTAAGTGGCGGTCTTCGGCACCTCTGATAGGGGTGCGGAGGCGCTGTAAGGCGCTTCGACCGATCCCACTGCCGCGGCCTGCGGGTCTGTGTAGGTCACTCGCGGAACGGCTTCGTAGTTCGCCGGACGCTGATCGCCGGCAATGTTCGCCGCGACAACGTCGCCCTCGTATTCGCCCACGTGAGTCAGCGGCCAGATGCCGTTGACGTCGCCGATCGCCCAAAGGCGCTCACCTGCCCGCAGGTATTCGTCAACCCGAATCCCGCGGTGGTCGGCCTCGACGCCGACCGTCTCAAGGCCGATTCCGTCGACACGCGGGCGCCGGCCGGTCGCCACCAGCAGGTGTTCGCCACGCACCTCCGGTGCACCGTCGAACTCCAGGACGAAATCGTCGCCGGCTCTGCGCGCAGCGATGGCCTGCTTCCCGAGCACCAGCTCTATTCCGCCCCGGCGCAGCGCCTTGCCGAGCGCCTCTCCCAGCGGTGCGGGCTCACGGGCGAGCAGATGGTCGGCGCCTTCCACGACGACCACCTCGCCGCCGAACCGACGCACGACCTGCGCCAACTCCACCCCGGCAGGACCACCGCCCAGAACGATCAGCCGCCGCGGGACGGTCTTCATGCTTGTCGCCTCACGCGTGCCCCATACGCTGTTCAGTTCACGCAAGCCAGGCACTGGTGGTACCACCGGATCCGCCCCGGTCGCCAGGACGACGTGCTCGGCGGCGTAGCGAACGCCATCCACGTCGACCGCACCGGTTCCGGCTAGCCGGCCACCGCCGCGCAATAGAGCGATCCCCCTGTCCGCCAGCCATCGCTCAGCTCCGCTGTCGGAGTAGTTGGAGACCATGAAGTTACGCCACGCCAGCGCTGCCTTGACGTCGACGTCCGCCGTTGCTCCAGCCTCTCGGGCGCCCTGCACCGCCTCACCCGGGCGAAGCAGTGACTTCGATGGAATACAAGCCCAGTAGGAGCACTCGCCGCCGACCAGCTCTCGCTCCACGACGGCGACCCGCAGTCCGCGCGCAGCCAGTGCCGCCGCGCAGTGCTCGCCGGGCGCCCCGCCGCCCAGGACGATCACGTCGTAGTCGCTGTTCATGTCGGCAGCTCCTCGCCGGCGCGCTCGCGAACCATGTACAGCGCATACCACGCTGGCCAGTCCGGGTCCGCCTCGCCTGTGCGCTCCTCGTGCCTGCCGTGGGCTTCGGCCGCTCGCTTGAGGGCTTCCACGAGATCGCTCACGGATTCGTATGTCGTCTCCATCAGCTTCTCCTTTCAGCGGCCTGGAAGCCGCGTCTTGATCTCCTGGAGCAGCCAGCCGTTGCCGTCCGGATCGCTGAATGCGGCGAACGAGCCGTAATCCGCGTGTCCCGGAGCCGGACCGCTCACACGTCCCTGCGCGCCGGCGTGATGGAAGATCCCCGTCACGTCGTGAAAGGGCTCGCTGACATCGATCCCGCGCCCGATGAGGTCGGCACGGGCCTCGTCGATGTCGTAGACCGTGAGCTGCAGACCCTCGGACGAGCCAGGCTCCGCTGACGTGACGCCCTCGCCGAAGATGATCGAGCACACCGAGCCGGGAGGCGTCAGCTGCACCACCCGGTAGCCATCGTCGACGGCGAGGTCGGCGTCGAGCCGCCAGCCCAGCTTCTCATAGAAGCGCTTCGCCCGATCAACGTCTGAGACCGGCACGACCACGACCTCGAGTCTCACCTCGCCGGCCTTCACCGACGGGCTGCCCGTCGCGGTTTCAGTGCTCTCGTCGACGCTGCTCATCTCGGCCTCCATAGGTTGGTGACGCCGAAAGACGGCGCCGGGTCTCGCCGGTCCGCGCAATGCCCGCCAACAACGACGGGCAGCCAGGGCTGCCGAGCCGATGCTGCTCGAGCTCGCGACGGGCTCTGTTCCTGGTCACCCCCTCGGCCGTGCTTGGACCGAGAACGCTTCCGTCGTGACTCACTCTCCTCTCATTCGAGCGGAAGTCAAGGATCGCCCCCGGTTCGCCTCGCGCGGTTCCAAGCGGCCTGGGCGGGCGCTACAAGCGCGAGACGAGTTCGGCCACGATGTCCGCCGCGGGCTGCCGCTGCTTGGCGAGGCCAACGCTCTGTCCGGCCCACAGCGAAAGCGCTTCAATCTCGCCGGTTGTTCCAACCATCGGCGGCGCGGGGGAATACCTGAGGATCGAGTCGCCCGAAGGAAAGTGCGCTATCACCTCGCCCTCTCCCGGCCGACTGCCTGGTGGCGGGCGCCCCGCGGCTTCCCACCTCTCGGCCGTCGAGTTGTGAAGCGCCCGGTGCGGAGCGTCCGGCCATCCCACCTCATAAAGGTTGGCGTACCACTCGGCATCGGTCTCGGCCGCGGCTACCAGGAGGCGTCGGTATTCCTCGTGGACCGGCATTTCGTCGGCTAGGAGGAACCGAGTGCCTAGCCAAGCGGCCTGCGCACCAAGGGCAAGCACGGCCGCGACTCCTCGAGCGTCGCCGATCCCACCGGCCGCAATGACCGGTGTGGGCGCCACGGCGTCGACCACCGCTGGCACCAACGGGAGCGTCGCCACGCCACCCCAGACGTGGCCACCGGCCTCCCAGCCCTGCGCAACGATGATGTCCACTCCACGTCCGACTGCGCGCCGGGCTTCCTCGGCGCTGCCGACCGTGTGCATGACAAGCCCTCCGGCGTCATGCACCGAGTCGACGTAGCTCTGGGGATCGCCAAAGATGAACGACACGATCCGCAGGCCAGCAGAAAGGGCCTGATCGACTCGACGGTGCTGATCGGAGGTGAGAGCGAAGTTGCCGCCAAACGGACGATCGGTCAGCGCTGCCGTTTCACGAACCAGGTCTCCGGCGTCCTCGGCCCACCACAGCCCCATGGTGCCGAGGGCGCCGGCATTTGAGACCGCGGCGGGCAGCCGGGGATCTGCAGCCATCGGCGCCGAAACAATCGGGTGGTCAATTCCCAGCAACTCGCACACCGGCGTGTGACCACTCATTGGGATGGCCCCCTTTCTGGCGCCAGCGGCGCCGGTTGACTAGGCTCAATCTGGACACGAAAGGCTCCGATGGCGCCCGGGTTACCACTGGCACAACCGTGCCGCGGACTGGGGTCCGGACCCGTGGACCATCGGGCGCGAGTGGACGGGACGACGGCCATCGTTCTCGTCACTCCTCAACCACAGACAGGAGCAGTTCATGCGCAGCGACATCGCCCCCGGCGGCACCTTCCCCGATTACGAGTTGCCCGATCACGAGAACGTTTCTCGAAAGCTCAGCGAGATCCAAGGCGACGACCCACTGATCCTCACGCTCGCGCGCGGGCACTACTGCCCCAAGGAGCACCAGCAGCACCTCGAGCTCGCCGCCAACTACCCCAAGATCGCAGTGGCCTACACGAAGGTAGCCACGATCTCGACCGACAACCATCACTCCAGCCAGGAGTTCCGCGCGTCGACCGGCGCCCAATGGCCCTTCCTCTCCGACCCGGAGCGGACCGTCCAGAAGGATCTCGACATCCAGGAGTACACCGACCCCGAGCACGACCCGATGATCCCCCACACCCTCGTGCTCAAGCCCGGGCTGGTCATCCACAGCATCTACAACGGCTATTGGTTCTGGGGACGCCCCTCCTTCGCGGACCTCTGGCACGACCTACGGACTGTGACCCGCGAGATCCGCCCCGACTGGGATCTAAGCAAGCCCGGGCTGCATGAAGCGTGGGATGCGGACGACTACTCGCCATTTCACGGATGGAACCGCCGGTCTCCTCAGGAAACGCCGTCGTCCTACCATGCTTGACGCGGCGATCGCCATCACAGCTTGGCACGGGTGATGCCTCAAGCAGCAGGCACTCTGGTATCGGTCAATGTGGGCTTGCCGAAGAACGTGCCCTGGCAAGGGAAGGACGTCTATACCGGGGTCTACAAGGACCCCGTCTCCGGGCCCGGTCGAGTCGGCAAGCTGAACATCGAGGGCGACGGTCAAGGCGATCGGGCGGGCCATGGCGGCGAGCAGCGTGCCGTGTTCGTGTACCAGATCGATTCCTATCGGTACTGGGAACACGAGCTCGGCCGAAACGACTTCGTCTACGGACAGTTCGGCGAGAACTTCACGGTCGAAGGACTTGGTGACGACGAGGTCTGCATCGGCGACCGCTACCGGATCGGCACCGCCATCTTCGAGGTCACGCAACCCCGCGTCACCTGTTACCGCGTGGGGATTCGGATGAACGATCCGCGCATTCCCGCCTTGCTCGTTTCACACCATCGCCCGGGCTTCTACTTCCGGGTGCTCCAAGAGGGCGAGGTGCAAGCGGGAGACGAGATCATCAAGCTTGCGTCCGGCCCCGAACAGATGCCGGTCGCTGAGGCGGATGCCCTGCTCTACCTGCCTGGGCACCCGCGCCAGCAACTGCTGCGAGCGCTCCGGATCCCGGCCCTCAGCCCCGGATGGCAGGCGTCGTTCCGCGCTCTGCTCGAGGAAGAACCGGGTACCGGCAACGCCGGGCTTGCGGCGACGAGCCCGCCTCCCGCCTGGCCCGGCTTCCGTCCGCTGACCGTCGCCGCAATCACCCGCGAAAGCGAGTCGGTGATCTCCATACGCCTCGATGACCCAAACGGCGCACCACTTCCAGCCGCCCACCCAGGGCAGTGGCTCACGCTAAGAGTCCAGCCGGACAAGCTGCAGAGGTCGGTGCTCCGCAACTACTCGCTCTCCGGACCGCCCGAGGCCGGCTGCTACCGGATCACTGTCAAACGCGAACCCGACGGTGCCGCCAGCAACTATCTGCACACCCAGCTCGCCGTCGGCGATCAACTCGACATCGCAGCACCACGTGGCACCTTCATCCTCGACCGGACCGATGCACCCGTATTGCTGATCAGCGCCGGGATCGGTGCCACCCCGGTTCTCGCCATGCTTCAGGCGCTGGCGGGGGAGCACTCCGATCGCGAGATCTGGTGGCTCCATGGCGCACACAGCAGCCGCGAGCACTCGTTCGCCGCCGAGGCCCGCAGCCTCCTCTCCTCGCTTCCCAACGTACATACCCACGTGTACTACAGCCGCCCAGGCCCGGATGACCTCGAAGGCCGCGACTTCGACAGCCCGGGGCGCCTGACCGCCTCGGTGCTCGCCGAACTCGAGCCACCCAGCGATGCCCAGGCATATCTCTGCGGCCCCGCACCTTTCATGGAAGAGATCAGCGCCGGTCTGGCCGCGATGGGGATCGACGCCTCACACATCCACACCGAACCGTTTGGACCCACGGCGGCCGTGACGCCGGGCATCGCCGCAACGCCCGCGCGGACGCCCCACCCACCCGCCGGCAGACCCGCAGACGGGCCAACGATCCAGTTCGCCCGCAGCAACCTAGCCATCCCCTGGAGCAGCGACTACAGCAGCCTGCTCGAACTCGCCGAAGCATGCGACGTCCCCGTCCGTTGGTCGTGTCGCACCGGCGTCTGCCACACCTGCGAGACGACGCTGATCGCCGGTGAGCTCGACTACAACCCCGACCCCGTGGAGCCGCCCGCTGACGGGAGCGCGCTCATCTGTTGCTCACGGCCAGACGGCGTCGTAGTGCTCGATCTATGAGCGGCCGATACACCGCACCGGCGACGGCGACGCAAAAGCCGTACCCGGACAGCGCGCTCACACACGTGGTCAAGACGGTGGACGCCAACCTCTGGGCAGGGTTGTCTGACCCACCTCGATCAAGTAGCCATCGGGATCGCGGATGTAGCAGCGCATCTCGGTCTCGAGCTGCTTCGGTGGCGTTAGGAATTGGGCGCCCCGCGCGCTCCACTGGGCGTACACAGCTTCGATGTCCGCGACGCGGATGTTGAGGAAGCTGCTCACCCGATCCGGGTCGGACGGTGTCTCGAGCGTGACGGTCGGCTTGTCGTCCGTCGGGCCTCCTCCGACGTTGATGATGATCCAGCTGTTGGCTAGCGCGACGTACGTCACCGCGTCATTCCCCTCGCCGGAGATGACTGCCTTGCCGCCAAGTACCTCGGTGTAGAAACGGCGGGAGCGCTCGACATCGTCTGAGACGATGAAGTGGGCCAAGACCATCTCCTCGTCGGTGGTGCTCATGCTGACCTCCGTGGTTCGATTATGAGAACTACCAGCCCCGGGGTCCAAGAAAGCCACCAGTATTCGAAGCTCGCGGAGTGGGGCCCCGCGGGGGTCACGCCGTCTTCGGCGCCTCAGCCTAAGGCATCACGATCGTCGAGTGAGCAAACTCTGAAAGGCCGTCGCTTCTTGAACTCGGAGGGTTCATGAACGAGCAGCAGGAAGCGCCGGTGGCCTTATCTGAAGACCGCCGGGATCGCGAGAGTCGCTAGGCTGACCGCCGCCGATGAGCACCGCTCCAACAGCCGGACCGATCCTGGTTTGTTATGACGGCTCGGACGGGTCGCGCAACGCCCTGCATTCCATCGGCCCCCTGCTGGCCTCGAAGGAAATGCTTGTGCTGACCGTGTGGGAACCGCTGGTGCTCAGGCTCACGACGACGGGCGGCTTCGCCGTCGTCGGTCTCGATGAGGAGAACGAACGCACCGTGGACCGGCAAGAGGAGGTGGCGGCGCGCGCCGCGGCCGAAGACGGTGCCCAGCGCGCTCGAGAGCGGGGCTTCTCCGCGAGCGCGCGGGTCGAGCAAGCGACCACGGCGGTCTGGCGGACGATCGTCGACGTCGCAAACGAGATCGACGCCGCTCTGATCGCGTGTGGCACGCGAGGGCGCGGAGCGATCAAGAGCGTCTTGCTCGGTAGCACGTCACACGCGGTGCTCCGAGAGGCACATCGACCGGTGCTCATCGCTCCCGAGCCACCAGGCGGCCGCTGACTCCGAGTCTGGCCCCGACCGGGGAAGAGAGGCCACTGCCATCAGGGCGAGACCACAGATGAGCATGATCCACCCCGGCCCGGACCCCGAAACCATCGCGCCAACCTCGCACTTCCGACAGATCGCCGAGTACGGCCTGCTCGCCGACTGCAACGCCGCGGCGCTTGTCGATCGCGACGGTTCGATCGGCTGGCTGTGCCTGCCGCGCTACGACAGTCCCGCGGTGTTTGCCCGGATCCTCGATCCCGACGGCGGGCATTGGCCGATCGCCCCAACGCAGCCTTATCGCACCGAGCGGCGCTACCTGCCCGGGACGCTGGTGATCGAGACGACGTTCGCAACGCCGACCGGCAGCGTGAAGCTGATCGACGCGATGGCGTTCGCCGAGGGTCAGCGCAGTCACGAGCTCGGCTTCGTCGCCCCGCATCTCCTCCTGCGCTCGGTCGAGGGGCTGGTGGGCGAAGTAGAGCTGCGGCTCGAGCTGGCGCCCCGACCTGAATACGGGCTGGTCAAGCCCCTGTTCCGCCAGACCGAGAGCGGCGGGCGGACCTTCGGCGGACCGAACCAGATCGTCGTCAGCTCCGGCGTTCCGAGCGCGATCGAGGACTCAACGATGACCGCGACCTTCACCGTCGCGGCGGGCGAGCAGGTCGGGTTTGCGCTGCAGTGGTCGCCGCCGGAGGGCCCGCGCCGGAGCCGATCCCCCGAGAGCAGGTGGCCGCGCGGATCGCGGACACCGTCGAGGCATGGCGCTCGTGGGAGGCCGAGCACGACATCTACGAGGGCCCGCACCGCGAGCTCGTGCGCCTCAGCTCCCGCGTGCTCAAGGGCCTGACTTACCGCCCGACCGGCGCGATCGTGGCCGCCCCCACAACGTCGCTGCCCGAGACCGTGGGTGGCGAGCGCAACTGGGACTACCGCTACGCCTGGATCCGCGACGCCAGCCTGACGCTCGAGGCGCTGTACATCGGCGCCTGCTCAGACGAGGCGGAGGAGTTCGTTTCGTTCATGACCAGCTCGGCTGGCGGTCGTGCCAGCGAGCGCTCGCTGCAGATCATGTACGGGATCGCCGGCGAGCACGACCTCACCGAGCGCGAGTTGCCGCACCTGCGCGGCTGGCGCGACTCGGCGCCGGTGCGAGTCGGGAACGGCGCCTGGGGGCAGACCCAGCTCGACGTCTACGGCGAGCTGCTCAACTCGCTCTACCTCTACCGCGAGCAGCTCGGCGACCTCCACCCGGAGATCCAGCGGTTCGTCGCCGACCTGGCCAACACCGCCGCGCGCCGCTGGCAGGAGACCGACGCCGGCATGTGGGAGATGCGCGGCGAGCCCCGACACCACCTCTCGAGCAAGGTGCTGTGCTGGGTGGCGCTCGACCGCGCGATCGCCCTCGCGCCGCAGCTCGGCATGCACGCCGAGGTCGACCGCTGGACCGCCGAGCGCGACCGGATCCGCGAAGCGGTCCTGACCCGCGGCTGGAGCGAGAATCGGCAGGCGTACGCCCAGTCGTTCGATTCGGACGAGCTCGACGCCGCCCAGTTGCTGATGCCGATTTTCGGGTTCCTGCCGGCGACCGACGAGCGGATGCGCTTGACGATCGAGGCGATCGCCGCCGACCTGACCGAGGACGGCCTGGTGCTGCGCTACCGAAACCAGGAGGGCCTCAACGCCGACGGGCTGACCGGCGAGGAGGGCACGTTCGTGATCTGCTCGTTCTGGCTGGTCTCCGCGCTGGCCAAGGCCGGCGAGGTCGACCGCGCCGAGGCGCTGTTCGACAAGCTCATCTCCTACGCCAACGACCTCGGGCTGCTGGCCGAGGAGATCGACGCCGCGAGCGGCGAGCTGCTCGGCAACTTCCCGCAGGCGTTCAGCCACATCGGGCTGATCACCGCCGCGTGGGAAATCGACAAAGCGCGAGGACGGGCGTCGTGAACACCACCTCATGCGACGCGCAGTTCGACTGATGCGGGGGTAGCGAACCTAGGCACCTCGCGGGCCGGGCAAGCGTCCTGTGTTTGGCGGTGGCTATCGGGCAAAGGTCGGCGACAGCGTGGATGAGGGCTGTGTCGAACTGAGCCAGGATCGGGATCGGCGCGGGTGGAGCGCCTGCTCAGGCGATCACTGAGTTGATCCAGTGGTGCGGGGGCGAGCGAAGCCCTGACGTCCGCCGCGCGGCCTAGCCTCGGAGCCGATGGCGGAGCCGCACGAGCACCACGGCACCTTCGGCCCGGACACTTTCGGCCGCGGGGCCGAGCGCGCGGCGCGCTTCTTCGGTACGCCCCAGTACATCCTCGGGCAGACGCTCGCCGTCATCGTCTGGATCGCCCTCAACGGCTTCGCGATCGGCTACCACTGGGACCCGTATCCGTTCATCCTGCTTAACCTCGCGTTCTCGACCCAGGCCGCCTATGCCGCGCCGCTGATCCTGCTCGCCCAGACGCGCCAAGCCGAGCGGGACAAACGCTCCGAGATCCGGGCCGAGCGGGCGCACCACAAGACGGAAGAGATGGCGGCGAAGCAGGTGGCCGCGATCAAAGCCGAAGCCGACCGGCTGGTCGCCCTGCTCGACTCGAACACCGAGCTGACGCGCCAAGACAAGGAGCTGACCGAGCAGGTCGCCACGCTGACGCGCGAGATCCACACTCGCCTCACGAAGGGATGATCCGCACCGTAGCTCCCGCCGCGCGCTCTGGCAAGCTGGTCGAGGTGCTTGCTGCAGAGCGCCTCGCATAGCACCCCTCCGCTCGTCGTACCCCACCTGGACACTCGCTCGTGGGCGACTCCTCCGCACCCGCTTTCGATCTGGCGCAGGCACCTGCCTGGCGCCGCACAGTGACCTCCCTTGCGCGGCAAGCAGACCTGGCCCAATCCTGGCCCAAACGTCTTCGGCGGCCCTCTTCACCGGGATCGCGGCCTCGCCGAGAACAACCCGCAAAGTGCCGCGTTTCAAGGCGATGCGCGTAATCCGTCGTCTACCGTCGCGATAGCCGGACCGGCCTTTCACGCCGGAGATCGCCGGTTCGAATCCGGCTGGGGGTACTGACTCCCGCTGCAGTAGTGCGTTGAGCAGCGAGTTGAGATCAATCCGCTGAGCGGGGAGCGAACCCCGAAGTCGTGCAGGACCGTGTGGCGGTTGGGCCTTCCGAGCCCCCCGGCCAGGCTCTCACCGTTCACCGACCGACCAGGAGAGCGGCCGCCCAAATAGCGTGCTGAGTGCCTGCGATGCCGGTCAGAAATGCCCGCTGACGGCTGCGGCGGCTGAGATGCGGCGAGTGTCCTCGGGCGCGGGCCTGAGGATCAGGACCTCGGCGGGAACGCGTTCCAGCAGCCACTCGAGGTCGTCGCTGGTGAGCCCTTTGTTGGGGCTGTCCGTGGCGGAGACGATCACGCGGTCGAAGTGCTCCTCGGACAGCAGCCGGCGGAGCGCGTCGCGGTAGGTGCGGCCGCGGGCGATCCGCGCGTCCACGCTGATCCCCTGACTTCTCGCGCGTTGTTCAATCGCCTCGAGCAGCGGCATGCCATCGCCGCACTGGGCCGGCAAGGACGATTCGAGCGGCAGCTGGCGCGGGACTCGCGCGAGGAAGGCGGGCATGATCGTGGCATTCTCGGCCTTCGCCAGACGGACGGCAGCCTCAAACGCCCGCCTCGAAATGCCCTCGACCGTAAACGGCAACAGGATGCGCCGGACCGGTTGGGGCCGGTTTCGGAACGGAAGCTGTCCGTGCGGCGGAAGCCAGAAGCCAGCGGCCAACCCGACCACGAGCCCGATCACGCCCAGCGCCACGGCGACACCCAGGCTCATTGCCGCTCCTCTCCATTCCGTGCGCTGCGGTCGGCAACGATGCGCACATCCACGCCGGGCAGTAGCTCCATCAGCCGTTGGGGCAGAGGGGTGCGCAGGCGAGCCACGCCCTGAGGAGGGCGACTCCGTCCCAGCAATATGTAGGTGGTCCCTTGGCGCCGCGCCACCTCAGCCACCGTCGTCGCGAGCGCATCGGACTCCTCGACCATGAGGCGAGCGCCCAACACCGAGGCGAGCTGGCGCAACGTGGCAAGGGAACGTTCCTGCTCCTGCGAGAGCCTGCGCCCCGGAGGCTTGACCCACAGCAGATCGAGGTCGGCCCCCAGCCGCTGCGCCGAGCGCCAGGCACGGCGAACCAGCCGCTGGGCACCCGGATAGGGCTCGATCAGCGCGAGCAGCCGCTCTCCTACGGCCTGCGGCGCGTCCGCGGCGATCGACTGGCCGCGAAGGCCGTTGGATTCGGCCATCGTGAGCCGCTTGTGCCCGACCTCCTCCGCCACCTGGCGCAGCGCAACCTCGCGTAGCGCAGCCAGGTTCTCGATGCGGAAGAAGTTGTTGAGCGCGGCGTCGATCCGCTCTGGCGGATACACCTTCCCCGCCCTCAGCCGCTCGAGCAGCTCCTCCGGGGTGAGGTCGATGATCACCACCTCGTCCGCCTGCGCGAGAACCGCGTCGGGAATGGTTTCACGTACGCGGACACCGGTCAGCTCGTCAACGCGGTCGTTGAGTGACTCGAGGTGCTGGACGTTCATGGTGGAGAGGACGTCTATCCCTCCAGCCAGCACATCGTCCACGTCCTGGTAGCGCTTGGGATGCTCCACGCCGGGTGCGTTGGTGTGTGCCAGCTCGTCGATCAGGCACACCGCCGGTGCGCGCGCCAGGATGGCCGGGAGATCCATCTCCTCGAGCTCGGTCTCTCTGTACCACACGCGGCGACGCGCGATTGCTGGCAAACCCGCCGCGATCTGCGCCGTCTCTTTGCGCCCGTGGGCCTCGAGCAGGCCGATGACGAGGTCGCGTCCGGCGTCTTGCTCGGCGTGTCCTTCGAGCAGCATGCGGTAGGTCTTACCGACGCCGGCAGCCATGCCGAGGAAGACACGGAGACGTCCACGCTTGGTGGGGCTGGAAGCCGCTGCGAGCCGAGCCTCGGGGGATTGCAGCTCGGCCATGATCAGGCGCCGAGCAAATTGTGGACTATTAGGTCGATCAGCTTGATGCCGATGAACGGGGCAATGATGCCGCCGAGCCCATAGATCCACAGGTTCCTCCGCAGCAGGGCGCTTGCGCCGATCGGACGGTAGTTGACGCCACGCAGAGAGATCGGAATCAGCAGAGGGATGATGATTGCGTTGAAGATGATCGCGGAGATCACCGCGGACTTGGGGGTTCCGAGGTCCATGATGTTGAGCACGTGAAGCGGGCTCTGGCCGCCGTTTGTGACGGCCCAAGTGGTGGCGAAGATCGCCGGCAGGATCGCGAAGTACTTGGCGACGTCGTTGGCAATCGAGAACGTGGTCAGGGCGCCCCGCGTGATCAGCAGCTGCTTGCCTACCTCGACGATCTCAATGAGCTTGGTCGGGT
Source organism: uncultured Solirubrobacterales bacterium (assembly GCA_963767295.1). Classification (GTDB taxonomy): domain Bacteria; phylum Actinomycetota; class Thermoleophilia; order Solirubrobacterales; family Solirubrobacteraceae; genus Palsa-465. Next base: position 786,010 of record CAVYDI010000003.1, on the reverse strand, counting down.
TGGAGTCGAGGTCGACCATATTGCCCGCCTCGCGGGCGGCTTGGGTGCCGGTGTTCATCGCGACGCCGACGTCGGCCTGGGCCAACGCGGGCGCATCATTCGTGCCGTCGCCGGTCATCGCGACCATGCGGCCCTCGCCCTGCTGGTCACGGATCAGCGCCAGCTTGGCCTCCGGCGTCGCCTCGGCCAGGAAGTCGTCGACTCCCGACTCTTGCGCGATCTTGCCCGCGGTCAGGCGGTTGTCACCCGTGATCATGATCGTGCGGATGCCCATCGCACGCAGCTGGTCGAAGCGCTGCCGCATCCCTTCCTTGATCGTGTCCTTCAGGTAGATGACCCCCAGCACCTGCGAGTCACGTGCGACCGCGAGCGGGGTGCCGCCTTCGCGGCCGATCCGGTCGAGCACGGGCTGAAGTTCCGCCGGTGACCGGCCACCCTCGCCTTGGGCCCAGCTGATGATCGCGTCGCCTGCGCCCTTACGCAGCTGCCGGCCGTCGAGGTTGACGCCGCTCATGCGTGTCTGGGCCGTGAAGGGCACGAACTCGGCGCCAAGCTGTGCCATGTCATGTTCCCGGATCCCATACTTCTTCGCCAGGACCACGATCGAGCGGCCCTCGGGTGTCTCGTCGGCAAGCGATGAGAGTTGGGCCACCTCCGCGAGCTCCTGCTCCGAGACGCCGGTCATGGGAATGAACTCGGATGCCAGCCGATTGCCAATCGTGATCGTGCCCGTCTTGTCGAGCAGTAGCACGTCGACGTCGCCCGAGGCCTCCACCGCGCGGCCGGACAGTGCGAGCACATTGCGGCGCACGAGCCGATCCATGCCCGCGATGCCGATGGCCGAGAGCAGCGCCCCGATCGTGGTGGGAATCAACGCCACCAGCAAGGAGATCAGGGTTGTCTCGGAGATCGGCGTATGGGCGAACAGGCCGAACGGTCGCAGGGTCGCGACGACGATCATGAAGATTAGGGTGAGACCAGCAAGCAGGATGTTGAGCGCGATCTCGTTCGGGGTCTTGCGGCGCTCGGCACCCTCGACTAGCCCAATCATGCGGTCGAGGAAGGACTGGCCCGGCTCCTGCGTGATCTCGACCACGATGCGGTCTGAGAGCACGCGCGTGCCGCCAGTTACGGCGCTGCGGTCGCCGCCCGACTCGCGGATGACCGGCGCCGACTCCCCCGTGATCGCGGACTCGTCAACTGACGCGATGCCTTCGGTCACGGTGCCGTCGCCGGGTATCAGCTCGCCCGCTTCGACCACCACCACATCGCCCTTGACGAGATCGGTGGCGTTTTTTGTCGTGCCGTCCTCGAGCCTCGCCAAGGTCTCCCGGCGCATCGAACGGAGCGTGTCCGCCTGGGCTCGTCCCCGACCCTCGGCGAACGCCTCCGCCATGTTGGCGAACACCACCGTCAGCCACAGCCAGATGGAGATGACGAGCGTGTACCAGGCCGGATCGTTGCCGCCGAGGGCGTGGCCTCCGAACACCTGAATTGACCACGTGACGGTCGTGATCGCAGCGCCGATCTCGACCACGAACATCACCGGGTTGCGGATCTGCACGCGGGGGTGCAGCTTGAGGAAGCTATCGATCAGCGCCCGGCGGACGATGTCGCGCTGAAAGAGCGAGATCGCACGCCGCTCGGTGGGGCGGACGGGTGGCGTTGTCTGCGGTGTGGTGGCGGTCATCAGGCCCCGGTGATTCGGTCGAGGGCAAGGTTGAGCTCAAGCACGTCGACTGCCGGCTCACCGGAGAAGCCAATCCCGCGGCCGGACGTGTAGGTGGCGATCAGCGCGTCGATCCTCGCCACCGACAGCGCTCGCACCTTGGCCACGCGATGGGCTTGGATGTCGGCGTTCGCGACTGAAATCTGCGGGTCGATCCCCGAGGCCGAGCTGTTGGCCGCGTCAACGGGAACGGTCGCTGCCGTCAATGCCGGGTCATACCGTCGGTTGAGCTTGAGGTAGGCCGCGATGTTGGCCGCGATCGCCTTCTTGGTGAGCACGCTGTTGGGACCCAGGTTGGAGAACGTGGTAGCGGCCGCGTTGTCGGCTGGTGTGGTGGCCGACGGGCGCGTCTGGAAATAGCGCGGATTGCCGTCGAAGTTCTGCCCGATGAGCTTCGAGCCGACGAGGCGACCATCGACATACACCTTCTGGCCGTTGGCGTTGCCGGGGAAGGCGACTTGGCTGACGCCGGTCACGACCAGCGGATAGACAAGTCCGAGCAGCACGGTGAGCACCACGATGCCGATGGCCGAGTTGAGGATGTCGCGTCGCATGTGTCAGTAAAGGTGGGTGGTTAGTCCCCGTACGACAGGGCCCAGGAGTAGGGCCGGGAAGAACGTGAGTGCGCCGACGAGCACCACCACGCCGATCAGCAGCACGACGAAGGTCGGGTTGTCGGTCCGCATCGTTCCCAGCCCGGCGGGGCTGATCTTCTTGCCCGCCAGCGCGCCCGCCACGGCCAGCGCGAACAGGATCGGCGCATAGCGGGCGAACATCATCGTGAAGCCGCCCACGATGTCGGCGAACTGAACGCCGTGGGCGCCGAGGTTGCCCGCGTTCGGCTGGATGTAGCCGGTGTATCCGGCCAAAGCCGAGCCGTTGTTGTTGGCCTGACTCAGATATGCGTAGAAAGATTCGGAGAAGCCCTGCGGGCCGTGGGCGGCCAAACTCGAGATCGAGGCGCGCCCTGCGCTGCTCGCGGTGGCGAGCGACGTAGCGAACAGGGCTGAGAGCGGCGTGATGAGCAGGCCGAGCGCGACGAGCTTGATCTCCTTGCCCTCGATCTTCTTACCGAGGTATTCCGGCGTACGCCCGACCATCAGCCCACCGATGAATACGGCCAGTAATACGTAAAGCAAGATCGAATACAGGCCCGTCCCAACGCCGCCGAAAATCACCTCCGAGGCCGAGAGGTTGGCGAACGGAACGGCGCCGCCGATGCCAGTGAACGACTCGATCGCGCTGTTAACAGCGCCGCACGAGGTCACCGTCGTGACCACGTCGAATAACGCCGAGCCCGCGATTCCGAAGCGCTGCTCCTTGCCCTCCAGGTTTCCGCCCGCGGAGCCGTGAATCACAGCGGTGTGCAGTCCTGCGGCGTGCTGGGCGGGCGAGCCGTGCGCCTCGGCGATGTACGCGACAGCGACCGCGCCGAGGAACATCACCATCATCGTCGCGTAGATCGCGTAGCCCTGACGGCGGTTGCCGACCATGCGGCCGTACATGAACACGAGCGCCGCGGGAATGATCAGGACGACGAACATCTCGAGGAAGTTGGTGAAGGCCGTCGGGTTCTCGAACGGATGCGCGGAGTTCGTGTTGAAGAAGCCGCCGCCGTTGGTGCCGAGCAACTTGATCGCCTCCTGTGAGGCGACGGGACCCATGGCGATGTGCTGCGAGCCTCCCGCGAGCGTGTGGGCCACGAGGTACTGGGAGAAGTTGGCGATCGAGCCCTGCGACACGAGCACGAGCGCGATTACAAATGAGATCGGCACCAGCACCCAGAGCACGGTGCGCACGAGGTCGAACCAGAAGTTTCCCAGCGACTTGCCGCTGCGGCCGACGATGCCCCTGATCAGCGCGACCGCGACGACGATCCCGACCCCTGCGGAGAGGAAGTTTTGGACCGTCAGCCCGGCCATCTGGCTGAAGTAGCTGAGCGTCGTCTCGCCGCTGTAGTACTGCCAGTTGGTGTTGGTCACGAACGACGAGGCCGTGTTGAAGGTGACGTCCCAGGTGCCCGAGTGGTAGTGCTGCGGGTTGAGCCCAGTGAAGTTCCACAGCGTCTGCGTGCGCAGGATCAGGTACAGCAAGAGCCACCCTGCGAGCGAGAAGATGATCAGGCTCCTGGCGTACGCCTTCCAGTCCTGCTCGCGATGCGGATCGACCCGCATCACCTTGTAGAGCAGGCGCTCGGGGGTATGGAACAGCGGATCGAGGATGGTCCGCTCGCCGGCATAGACGGCTGCCAGGTAGCGCCCGAACGGCACCGCCAGTGCGGTAAGGATCAGCGCGAACAGGGCGATCGTGAGCCAACCGAGCGAAGGTCACTTAGAACCTTTCTCCCCGCAAGAGTGCGTACAGCAGGTACACGCACACGATCGCCGAGACGATCAGGCCGAAAAGGTCTGCGCCGCTCATACGCGCTCGAGGCCGAAGATCAGCGCGTACAGAATGGCGAACATCACCAGGCCTAGAAGTACGGCTACAACATCCATAGGACTGAGCTTGGCTGCGCGTCCGTCAAGGCCGTGTGTAGATCCGCGGCCTCGGCGTACAGATGTCTGTGAAGATGCCGCGCCTGAAAGCCCGCTCATGCGGAGAAGCGGTAGCCGACCCCGGGATCGGTCGTGATATATCGAGGGCCATCTGCGGGCTCGATCTTGCGGCGAAGGTTGGCGACGTGCGCCCGCAGAACCTGCGTGTCCTCGGTGTATCCCGCCCCCCACACCTTCCGCAACAACTCGCGGTGGGTGATGAGGCGACCCCGGTTGCGCGCAAGCACGCGTAGCAGGTCGAATTCGGTCGGCGTCAGGTGCACATCGCTACCGTCGCGGCGGACGACGCGCGCGGCGAGGTCGAGCTCCAGCCCGTCAGCACGGATCACCGCCTCTTCGGGCGCGTCGCTTACCCGGCGAAGCACCGCGTGGAGCCGCGCGATGAGCTCACGCGGCCCGAACGGCTTTGTCACATAGTCGTCGGCGCCCGCGGCCAACGCGCGGACCTTCGCGTCCTCCTCGCCGACGGCCGAGAGCACGATGATCGGCATCTCGCTCCATTCCCGCAGCCGACGGCTTACCTCGACCCCGTCCAGATCGGGCAGCACGAGGTCCACGATCGCTGCGTCGGGTCGCTGAACGGCTGCCACGTCGAGAGCCTCCTCGCCGGTAGACGCCGGCAGCGCCTCGAACTCCGCGTCGCGCAAGATGACCCGCAGCGCGCGCAGAATCTGCGTCTCGTCGTCACATACGAGCACACGCGGACGGCGGCTCTCACGGACGTTGGTTCCTGGCTTGGGGACGCTCACACGACGGTCGCCTCTCTGGGCTGGGAGATGGGCAACTCGACCACGAAGCTCGTTCCCTGACCGGGAAGCGAGTCCACCGAGATGGTCCCGCCGTTGGCCTCGACGAACCCCTTGGCGATCGCCAGCCCCAGGCCGGACCCTTTCCATTCCGCGCTCTCCAGCCCGCGCGCCACGGTAAAACGGCTCAAAGATCCGCTCCTGCTCAGTCCGCGGGATCCCCGGGCCCTGGTCGACGATCCGCACGATCACCCGGGTGCCGGAGCTGCGGGCCAGCACCGACACAGGCAGTCCGTTCGAATAGCGCCACGCGTTCTCGAGTAGATTCGAGAACGTTTGGCGGAGTTGGACGGCGTCCGCCCGAACGGGCGGGATGTCCGGGTCAAGGCTGAGCCGCAGGTTCGTGGCACGGACCGGAAGCGCCTCTGTTGCCGCCAGCAGCACTTCCTCGATCGAGATCAATCCGGGCTGGGACTCGACGCGACCGGCCTGAAGCCGGGAAAGATCGAGCAGCTTGTCGATCAACGCCGCCAACCGTCCACCCTCCTCGATGACCGCAGCGCTTAGCTCGCGACGCTCTTCGGCGGTGAGCGAGCGCGCCGCCAGGGCATGGCCCGCCGTCACGATTGCGGTCACCGGAGTACGTAGGTCATGCGAAACCGAGCGCAGCAGTGCGGTCTTGAGGTCGTCGCTGCGTCGCAACGCCTCCGTCTCCACCGCCTCAGCCTGAACCGCGTCACGGCGCAACGCGATCGCGACCAACGCCTCGAGCGCCGGAACAACCTGAATCCGCAGTCGCTTCACGGTTTCGGCCGGGAGATTGCCCGAGACGAGCAGCGTCGCGATCTGTTCCCCCTCGCCCCCGCGCAGCGGCAGGGCCAACCGCCCTTTCTCCTGCACCGCGCCCAGCTCAATCGCGGCAGCGGGGATCTGGAGCGCGTCGCTCATGCTTCGCGCCGTAGCGCCCAGTGCCGTGCGAGTATTCGCTCCACGCAGCAACTCGCGTGCCAGGCTGGCGGCCAGGTCGGCCTCGCCTCGTCGGCGCTCGGCCTCCACCGCCCGGCTACGAGCCATCTCGGCGATGGTGCTGACCACGGCGGCCACCAGGATGAACGCCCCGAGCGCCACCCAGTTGCGGGAATCCGCGATCGTAAAGCGGCCGACCGGCGGAATATGGAAGAAGTTGAGGGCGCCGGCGCTCGCGAGAGATGTAAGGAGCCCTAACGCAAGCCCCCAGTACGCGGAGATCACCAGGACCGCCGGCAAGTACATAACGCTTAAAGCCGCCGGTGGAGCGACCAGCTTTAGCGGGTAAATGGCGGCCGTCGCCACGGCCACTACCAACGCAGCGCAGACAAGACCAAGCCACAGCGGAGGCCGTGCGAGACCAAGCCTGCGGCCACCAAACACCCCGGTCATGAGGCCTAGCGTACCCCCCGCCTGCCGGCTAGCGGATGCTCCGGCTGGCGCGCCTCGCACACACCCGGCGCGCCCGGCCAAGCGCCGCGCAAGCGGGCCCGTATTCATGGGCAGACCGCCGTTGCTAAGGCAGCGCGCGCAGAACGCCGCGCCGGTGACCTTTTCGCCCCGGTCGATCGGGCTCCCACCGAGGCCACGGGTCCTTCCAGGCGTGCGCTGTAGACCGTGTCGGTGAACACCGGCTCGAGCGCTTCCCAGTCGCGCGTCGAGCAGCATCGCGAGGCGTCCGATTGTTTGTGCCGAGCGTGCCGGTGTTGGTGGTCGTCAGCCTGGCGCGAGATGGGCATGGACGAGCTGAACGGCCCACGCCCCTTCGCCGACGGCGGTGGCACAACGCTTGGTTGAGCCGGAACGCACGTCACCGGCCGCCAGAATGCCCGGCACGGACGTCTCGAGGAATTTCTCGGCGTTGGTCGCGGAGCCGGTCAGGATGAACCCGTTCTCGTCGCGTTCGACCGCGTCGCCGAGCCATTCGGTGCACGGCAACGCGCCGAGGAAGAGAAACAGATAGGAGAATCGCAGCCGTTCGCCACCTCGGAGCGTGACGGCTTCGAGCCGGCCATCGGTGCCGTGGAGGGCGGCGATCTCGCTGCGGTCGCGCACTGCCACTCCGTAGCGCTCAAGCTCGCGCACCAGGTACGCCGACATCGTCTCGTGGAGGTCTGCGCGCCGGTGAAGCAGTGTCACGAGCGCGCCCCCGCGAGCAAGCCAGACCGCGGCCTGGCCGGCTGAGTTCCCGCCGCCGACGACGGCCACCCGCTCGGCGCCGCAGAGCTGCGCCTCGGGCGGGCCGGCGGCGTAGAAGATGCTCATCCCCTCGTACTCAGCGAGGTCTTCGACCGGCAGCCGCCGGTACTGCGCGCCGGTGGCCAGGAGCACGGCTCGCGCGGCGATCTCGCGATTCTCCTCGAGCTGCACAACGTGGCGCCCGTTTCCCGGCGCGAGTGACAGCGCTCGGTATGGCGTCGCCAGCCGCGCGTTGAATTTCCGCGCCTGGGTGACGGCGCGACTGGTCAGCTCATTACCCGTGATCCCGGCCGGGAAGCCGAGGTAGTTCTCAATCCTCCGCGAGGCGCCCGCCTGGCCGCCGAGTCCGGTGCCGTCGACCACCAGCGTGTTGAGGCCTTCGGAAGCGCCGTACACCGCGGCCCCCAAGCCGGCGGGACCGGCGCCGATCACGAGGAGGTCGACTTCCTCCCGGGGCGCCAGCTCAAGGCCGATCCCCAGCGAGCGCGAGACCTGCCCAGCAGACGGGCGATGCAACTCGGCGCCGCCTGGCAGCCTGACCAGGGGCAGGCTCGCCGGCTCGAGCCCCGCCACCAAAGCCGCCCCGGTGGCATCGTGCTCAGGGTCACGCCAACTGAAGGGCAGTCGGTTGCTGCGCGCGAAGTCGAGCAACTGCATCGTCGCTTTTGAGGAGTGCGGGCCGACGATCTCAAGACCGATGCCCCGAACCGACTGCAGCGCTTCGCGACGAGCGATGAACGCGGCCAGCACGAGATCGCTCAGCGCCGCGTCCTCGAACAACAACGAACGCAACGTCTCACGCTCGACCGCGATGTAGCTCAGCGGCTCGGTCACGACCGCCGTGACGAACACCGTCTGCCCCGACAGAAGATTCAGCTCGCCGAGAAAGCCCGAAGCCCCGTGGCGCACGATCTCGTTGCCGGCCGCGTCACGGATTGCCACCTGGCCCTCCCGTATCGCGATGAACGGGTAGCGCCGGTCGCCGACCTGATACAGCACTTCCCCAGCATCAGCGGTCCGCTCCTCGCCGACCTCGGCCAGAGTGGCCAGCTGCGAGGCGGACAACGTCGGACTCAACGTCCCCGCCGCGGCCGAACTCGTGGACTCTGGCATCACAACGAGCCTAGCCGTTGGATCTGGACGCGCCGAGGTCGACGCCGTGAGCGGCCTCCCTGACCGCCCCGCGCCGCCCAGGAGCGAACCTCGTCTTGATGGAGACTCCCTCGCGGACAATGCCGCTCTCGCGCAGAGCCCGCCCGAGGCTTGCCTCCCTCCCGTACGCCCGCGCGGCGTCGATGTGGCAGCACCCCAGCCCGAACGCCGAGCGAACAGCTTGGACGCACGTTGAGCCGCCCGGCACCAGATCGCTCGGGGACGCGGACTCACTCGAAGCGACGATCGCGGAGCCCGTCCGTCTTAGGTCGTCAATGTCGATTTCACGGCGGACCGCTCGATGGTGGCGGGGCCGAGGCCGACGATCTGGATGGTGTCGCCTGGCTGGCATAGTTTGATTGCGTCGGTTTCTCGCCTCAATAGCAGCCGTAGCTGCACGAACGCGGCGATGCCTAGGACGGCAGGAATCCATAGTTCGATCACGCGGTAGAGCAGGACCGCTGCGGTCGCGGTGAGGGCGGGCAACCCGTAGAGGACGAGCGCTCCGACGAGCCCGAGCTCGGTCCCGCCGATCCCGCCGGGAACGGGGAGCCAGTTACCGAGCTGGCCGATCAGGTAGGCCATCCCGATGACAGCCACCTCCGGCGAGGCTCCCACCGCCCGGAAGCTCGCCCAGAAAACCAGCATGTCGAAGACCAGGAACCCCACCAGACCGACGAGCAGCAGCGGGTTAGCGCGGCGGAGTTGGTGTAGCGCCTCATCGATGCCATCCGCCGTGGCTGACAGCGCTGGGGCGATGCGGGCCCATCGCGACCCTTCACCGTGCCGCCTGATCCGCTTCTCGGCCCCGCGTGCCAGCCGGCGCATGGCGAGCGTCGCCGCGATTGCTCCCGCGGCGATAACCGCGGGGAGCACGGTGAGAAGAAGCCCGCTGCGGCCAGGGAGGATGCCTGTCGCCAACCCGGCGCCCAAGAGCAAGAGCATTGCAACGGGCGCAGCGCTCGTCAGCAAGAAGAACGCGACGGTCTTGCGCGCGATCTCCTCCGCGGGCATTCCGCCCCGGCGAAGCGCCCACACCCCGAGCGCCAAGCTGCCCGCGCCGCCGAGCGGGAACAGCGAGCCGGCGCCCTCCTCGGCGACCGCGATCTTGTAGCTCGTGGCCCAGCTCATGCGCCTGCAGAACACGGCCCGGAAAGCCGGGACGTAGGCCAGTACCGACAGCACCTCCAACGCGCAGGCGATCACGATCCACACCGGTTGCGCATGGGCAAACCGGCTCCGCAACTCCCCCAGGCCCGGCACGAGGGTCACTACCACCACCGCGACTGCTACCAACCCACCCAGCCTCAAGAGCCCCCGTCGCAATCGGTGAGGCGCGACATCGCTCGGGAGCGGCTCCGGGCTGGTGATCGGGGGCGCGTGGCCAGTCTCAGCGACAACGAGTATGTCTTCTTCGCGCATGCCCTTACGTGACGAGGCCTCTTACTCTGGTGGCCGGCAGGTGACCACCCCAGCATTATCCGCCGCGGTTATTTCTCATCATGGATGTCCCGCTTTGGCAAGGTCATCGGGAGATGTGCCGGTCTGGCCTTCGCCGCTGCTGGCGATCGCCACGGGTGCGCACTGCGCGCATCCGATCGCCTGAGCCGCGAGATCAGGTGGCACGTCCACTCGCCTGAGCTCGCGGGACCTTTGCAGCTGAATTGCCGCGACGGTCCAGGCCGCGCCCAGGATTACGGCGGCGGCGATGAACGCGACGTGGAAGCCGGATGCTCGGGCCGCGGGGACGGAAGCAGCAGCTGCCGGGCCGTGGAGGAGACTCGAGGTCCGGCTTGTAGCGAGGGTCGCAAGAACCGCCAGCCCGATTGACCCTCCGACCTGCTGGGCGGTGTTGAGCAGACCGGAGGCCAGGCCGGCATCGTCGCGGCTGACTGCGCTCGTGCCGGTCAGCGTGATCGGGACAAATGTCAGTCCCATCCCGAGACCAAGCGGGAGGACGCCGGGGAGTAGGTTGGAAACGTAGCGTCCATGTACCGGGAGTTGCGTGAGGACAATCATTCCCGCCGTCGCGAGCGCGAGTCCGATTACGGGGACGACGCGAACACCGAGGCGCGGGACGAGCCTGCGCGCGACCGTGGCGCCGGTCGCAATTCCTACTGACAACGGCAGGAACGCGGCGCCCGCGCTCAGCGGCCGATATCCGAGGATCTGCTGGAGGTAGAGCGACACGAAGAAGAACGTCGCGAACACCGCGGCCGCGGTCAGCAACAGGGTAAGGTCGGCGGCGGCGAGGCCGGGCAGGCGGAAGATGCTGAGCCGCACCAGTGGCGCGGAGCTGCGGTGCTCGAGCGCGAGGAATCCGACGAGCAGCACGACCCCGGCAGTCAGCAGGCCGATCGTTCTGGGCGATGCCCATCCGTAGCTGTTCGATTTGACGATCGCAAACACGAGGACCACGAGACCGGCAGTGACGGACACGGCTCCCGGGAGATCGAACGTCCGCTGGGTCAGCTCCGATCGGGACTCGGGGACGTACCTCACCGTCGCGGCTGCGAGGGCCGCGCCGACGGGTACGTTGACGAAAAAGATCCATCGCCACGACGCGAGATCGGTCAGCACCCCGCCCAGCAGCAGCCCCACTGCGCCGCCGCCGGCGGCGATTGCGCTCCAGATCGCCAGCGCTTTCGCGCGATCCTTCCCATCGCTGAAGGTCGTTGTGATGATCGACAGAACGGCCGGGGCGAGCAGCGCGCCCCCGAGTCCTTGCAGCCCCCGGCCGGCTATAAGCATCCCGGAGGACCGGGCGAGCCCGTTGAGCAGCGACGCTCCGGAGAACAGCATGATCCCGGCGGCGAACACCCGTCTGCGCCCGATCAGATCACCGGCGCGTCCGCCCAGCAGCATGAAGCCGCCGAAGATCAGGGTGTACATGTTGATCACCCATTGCAGGCTCGAGGGGCCAAACCCCAGGCCACGCTGGATCGACGGCAGTGCGACGTTCACGATCGTCGCGTCAAGAACGACCATGAATTGGGCCACGCACACGACGACGACGACAAGCCACGGGTTGTCGGCACCGGTCGGGTGCCCACCGGCCACAACTTACCCGTCCGCCACGGCCGGTGCCGAGACGACGGCCGCGTCGCTTGCCTCGAAGAACTGCGGCGATCGTCCCGTGGCCGATCAAGCGAGTGCCAGCTCCTTCAAGAGTCGCTTGGCGAGGACGATGTTTCGTCATCTGCGACCTGCGTCGCCGGTGTTGGCTACCTGCGACCAGCGGCTGTCAGGAGACCCTCACCTCATGGGCGTAACCGCCGTGGTGGAACTCATCGACTAATTCTGGATGGGTCGGAGACCAGCTGAGCTGGTCCCGAGCCTTGGCGGCGAACGTGCCCTGATCGAGCAGTAGGACTTCGGCGAAGTAGTCGCCGAGGCGTGCCCGAGCCTCCTCGTCGGAACCGGGGACCGCTCCGGGAGCGCCGGCGGCGGCCGCGGCCGCCTCGGTCAGCTCAGCGACGGTCGGGTTCAATCCGTCGCCAACGACGTAGCGCCCACGCGCCGAGTCGGACTCAAGCACGCGTCGGAAGAACCTCGCAAGGTCCGCAACGTGGACCGTCGACCAGTGCTGTCTTCCCGTGCCGAGCATGATCAGATTGCCGTCCTCGTCTCGGGGCGAGTTGAGAAGCAGCGTGGGGATCGCGCCGCCGCCATCGCCGTAGGCGACACTGGAGACGATCACGACTCCGCGCATGTCCGGGGCCTCGAGGATCCGACGCTCGATCGGCTCCTTCCAGGCCACCAGGGCAGGGGCCTTGAATGGCGACTCCTCGTCGATCGAGATGTTGTCACCGTAGATCCACAGGCCGCTGATGGGGATGTAGGGCTTGCCGGTGCCGGCGAACGCTTCGATCGCCGCGGCGGCCATGGCCTCGTCAAGGTCCGCGCTCGTCTCGTCACCTGGACTGGCGGTGTGGATGGCCCCGTCCACCCGGCTCAGCAGGCGCACCACGGCGGGGCGGTCGTAGAGGTCGACCACCGCCGGTTTCGCCCTGCGGGCCACGACGATCTCGACCTGGTCTTTTTCGCGAACCAGGGCCGTCACCTCGTGGCCGTGCTCCTGCAGTTCGGTCAGTACATGAGATCCGATGAATCCGGTTGCGCCGGTAAGTGCGACTTGCATGACCGTGGGTTCTCCTCTGTATGTCGTAGATCAAGCACTTGATTGAATATACACCGGAGAACAGATCCTTGTCAAGCGGTTGATTGAATATTGGGAAGCCGGTCCCAGCCGCGGTGTTAGCCAGGTAAATGCGCACTGTTGGCAGGCCGGCTGCGGACAGCGCGAGTCCGGCGACAGAGTGCGCCGGGCACACGCCGCGCCATATGAGGGCAGCCCGCTCGCTAGGCGAGGCTTGTGCCGCGTAAGGCTCCTGCGAGGACGGGGACCAGCCGTCGCTCTATCTGCTTCTCGGATCTGTTCCGGAGCTCAGCGCCGACCGGCGCGAGGGCCACCCAATTCAACAACCCCGCTGCGCAGCGCGTGCGGAACACGAGCTCCTGATCGCTGACACCACGAACGTTGGCCTTTAGCACCCGAAGGACATTGGCCCGAATCCGATCGAAGCTGGCATCAAAACCCCATCCTTCCGGTGGGTCGACACCGGCCCGCGCGACGATCCGCATCACGTCCAGCTCACGGCCCCCCGAAGCCAGCGCGCGCATCATCGGTCGTGCGAACGCCGCCGCGAGCGCCTCAAGCGAGGTATCAGTGTCTAGCGCGCTGACCGCCTCCTCCTGAGCGTCCAGGTAGCGCTCCAGCGCGTACGCGATCGCCGCGTCACACAGCGATTTCAGCGAGCCAAAGTGGTAGCTCACCGCCGCGACATTGGCCTGAGCAGCGTCGGTCAGCTCGCGGAGGCTTACGCCATCTTCGCCGCGTTCAGCGATCAGGTCCAGCGCGGCGTCCATCAGTCGCGTCCGCGTCCGCAAGCCGGCTTCGCGACGCTGGTCGACCTTCGCTGGCTCCATCCAACCTATTCAAGCAGACGCTTGAAAACCCGTCAAGAGCGAATGCGGCGCCGAGATCGCGGTTCAGTCCGCCTTGTCCCAGCCTTCCTCGCCGTGTGACCATGGAACGGCGCAGCAGTTAGGTTGCTTGGTTAGGATTGCCGCCTAACGACCCTGGCCATCGACGTCAGGGCGAGGACAAACGCCCAGCGGCAGGAAGGAGAAATCATGTACTCAGTGCTGGTCAGGGTCACGATTGACGACCTGGACAGAAGCGTCCAAGAGTTGCGCGAGGAGCTGGTTCCGCGGGTCTCACGCGCACCAGGATTTGTTGCGGGCTATTGGACGCGGAATGGAAACAGCGGCGTCTCGCTGGTCGTCTTCGAGTCTGAGGACGCAGCGCGTGACGCAAGCGAGCAGATAAGAGGCTCCGCCCCAACTGGCGTCACGATCGAGGATGTCGAGCTGCGCGAGGTCGTCGCGAACGCTTAACACGCGGGGCTAGCAGAACACCTGCAGCGGCCGCGTCTCATCCCAGCTTCGACGCCAGCGCACGTCCTGCGGCACGGCCGGAGAAGACGCACCCGCCGATGAATGTGCCCTCGAGCGCGTTGTAGCCGTGCACGCCGCCGCCGCCGAACCCGGCGACCTCGCCTGCTGCGTACAGCCCAGCGAACGGCGAGCCGTCGGGTCGCATGACCTGTGAGTCAAGGTTGGTCTCAATCCCCCCGAGCGTCTTACGCGTGCAGATGTTGAGGCGGACGGCGATCAGGGGTCCGTGCCGGGGGTCAAGCAAGCGATGGGGCTTGGCCACTCGTATGCGGTCGCCGACGAAGCGCCGCGCGTTGGCGATGGCCATCAGCTGCGCGTCCTTGGAGTACCGATTGTCGATCTCACGGTCCCGGGCCAGGATCTGGCGCTCGATGTGGTCGTAGTCCAGCTTCGGCCCGCGCGCGATGTCGTTCATGCCCGACACGAGGTCGCGCAGGTTGTCGCGCACGACGAAGTCCTCGCCACGTTGCTTGAACGCTTCGACTGGGCCAGGTGCGCCAGGCCGTATGCGGCTTGCCAGGAGCTTTAGGTCCTTGCCCGCCAGATCAGGATTCTGCTCGGACCCGGACAGCGCGAATTCCTTTTCGATAATCGACTCGGTCAGGACGAACCACGAGTAGTCGTGGCCGGTAGCGAGTATCCGCTCAAGCGTGCGTAGCGTGTCGAAGCCGGGGAAGTTCGGCGGCTCGAGCCGATCGCCGTTGGCGTCGAACCACATCGAGGACGGGCCAGGAATGATTCGGATCGCGTGCCGGGGCCAGATCGGGTCCCAGTTGTGGATGCCCTCCGCGTAGTGCCACATGCGGTCCGGGTTGACCAGGCTCGCCCCGGCGGTCTCGACGATTTTCAGCATGCGGCCGTCGACGTAGGCGGGCACGCCCGCGATCATGGTGGCCGGCGGCTCGCCTAACCGCGGTGGCCAGTTGCCCCGGATGAGCTCGAAGTTGTGTCCGATTCCGCCGCTCGCAACCACGACCGCGCGAGCACGGAGTGCGAACTCAGCGACGGCAGCTCGGGAGGATTCCAGTCCCCGCTCAAGCCCGTCGCAGGGCTCGAGCACGGAGCCCCGCACGCCGACGGCCGCTTCACCCTCGAGGGTCAGCTCGTCTACTTGGTGACGAAAGGCGAACTCGACGAGGCCGACTCGCTCTGCTTCGAGGATCGGCTCTAAGAAGATGCGCACCAGCTCAGGCCCGGACCCCCAGGTCAGGTGAAAGCGAGGCACAGAGTTGCCGTGCCCGAGCGCGCTGCCGTCGCCGCGCTCGGCCCAGCCCACGAGCGGGAGGACGCGCAACCCAAGCTGCCGGAGGTATTCGCGCTTCTCGGTCGCGGCGAAGCGGACATAGGCCTGCGCCCACTGACGCGGCCAATGGTCGTCGCGCTCGCGATCGAAACTGGCGGAACCCATCCAGTCCTGGAGCGCGAGCTCGTAGGAGTCCTTGACTCCGAGCCGTCGCTGTTCCGGCGTATTCACGAGGAAGAGGCCGCCCAGCGACCAGAACGCCTGCCCACCGAGGTTGTTGCGGTTCTCCTGGTCGACGACCTGGACCCGGCGTCCCGCCCTCACCAGCTCGTAAGTCGCGACTAGCCCGGCCAAGCCGGCGCCCACGACGATGACGTCAGGTTCTTTCATGGTTCGGGCGGTATGGCTACGCGGGCCGCTGCGACCCGAGCGCTATTTCGGCACGTCCGGCTGGCGCGAACCCGGCAGGCGAAAGAGCGTCTGCAGCCTGGCCGCGAGCATGATGTCCCCGGCGAGTTGGATGCGACCGCCGAAGTAAGCCTGCATCGGGTCCGAGTTTCCCGTCGCGAGCCGCACAAACTCCGCGGCCTCGGCGGTGATCGTGAGGCGCGGGTCGGCCTCCGATTCGCCGCGGCGGACACGACAACGACCATCGCGGATCGAAAGGTCCCAAACGTCGGCGCCTCCATCTGTTCGCCCCGTTATCCGCCATCTCACCGTCGTATTCAGATCCTTGGCGCCGGCGCGATTGAAGTACCGCGGCATCTGCGAGAAGATGCCGCCAAGCACCGCGTGGCGAGCTGGCGTGCGCAGGAAGCGCTCCAGGCGGCCATCGGGCGAGCGTCGGACAGCCTGCGCGAACAGGTCCGCCGCGTGGGTAGAGGCGGTCACGAGCGCCCGGTCGAGCGCCGCACGGGCCTCGCGCAGGTCAAAGCCACCAGCGCTCACGCTTTGTATAGGTCGTCACGGCGGCCGTGGCTCACGCGGCGAAGATACTACGTGCGCGTAGGAAGAGGCCCTGGGTACGATCCGGGAAGCAGGGCGGTTAGCTCAGCTGGTAGAGCGCCTGCCTTACAAGCAGGAGGTCGCCTGTTCGAGTCAGGCACCGCCCACTTTCGGCGGCCGCTATGGGTGGGCCCCCCCGAGCGCCGCTAGCCGTGCGTTTGGCTCGACCACGCCGGCGGCTTGTACGGCGCACCAGGGGTCGACCCGACGCACAGGACGCGCAGACCGTCGCCGTCGCTCGATAGGACCCGGTCCACGCCGGCGTCAACGCGCACCACATGGTGTTCGTCGAGTGTCAGCGCGTGATCACCGATCAGAACCCGCCCTGAGCCGCGCAGCGCGACGTACAGCTCCTGCTGCCCGGTCTCCGTCTCGTCGTGAGACTCCGTCGTGTAGTTCGGCGGCAGATCCATGATGTTGGCGCCAAACGCGCTGATTCCGAGCCCGGCTCGAACGAGCTTGACGGCGCCGTCCCAGAGCTGAGGTAGATCATCGACCGCCCGAACCGCGTAGCTGGTTGGCGTGGCCCTGATTTCGGTCTCATCCTTCGTCTGCATGTAGTGGCCTCCTTTGGACCGGTTGGATTTGCAAGCTGCGGCGCGAGGCCGCCAGCACTAGCGCGATCGCGCCGATAGCAAGCGGAACGGCGCCGGAGATGAGCAATGCGGCTCGCGCCCCGATCGCGCCCACGAGCACCCCGCCGGCGACTAGCGCACCGAGCTCGGCTGCGTTGCGGGCCGCGTTGTAGGCCGAGTACGCGCGGCCCCGCAGAGACTCGGGCACGCGCTCATGGATCAGCGTGCGCAGTACGACGTTCTTGACCCCGTGTGCGACCCCGCCGAGGGCGAAACCTGCGACCGCCAGCGCGAGAACGCTCGAGAGTGCCGCGCCGAACAGCCCGACGCCCTGGATTGCGACCGCCGCGAGGGCACCGGTGGCCAGCAGCGCCGACGGCACACGGCGCGCGAGCACCGATGCGCCGGCGACCATGCCGACCGTCCACCCCGTCAGCAGCAGCCCGTAACCGGCGTCTCCTGCGCGCAGCACGTCCTTGGCGAAGAACAGCTCCGCCGTCATCGAGACCGAGAAGAACAAGAGGGACGCGAGCGACACGGCTAACGTTGGGCCTAGCGTGGCGTCGCGGAGGATGAACGTTAGGCCGTCCCGTCCGCGTCCGCGGTCAGCTCGATCGGCCGACTCACTCCGAGACGAGCTCGGATCGCGGCGCACTCGGAGCGAAAGCGCTGCCGTCAGCACGATCACGAACGAGAGCGCGTCAAGCAGCAGCGCGGCCCCACCGAGTCCCGCGCCAGCCAGCAGGCCGCCGATCAGCGGACCAGCGGTCATCCCCGCATATCGCGCGGTTTCGACCGAGCCATTGGCGGCGGCGATGTGGTCCTCGCCCGCCGCGGCCGGAACCAACGAGAACTCCGCGGGAGCCGCGATCGCCGCACACGCGCCGAGCACCGCGACCAATGGCAGCACCAACGCGACGGGACCCGCGAACGCGAGCAGTACCGCGACTACAGCCTGTAGGGCGGACACGAACGCGAGCAACCGCGTGTTCTCGAAACGGTCGACGAGCAGACCCGCAACGCCGCCGAGCGCGACGATCGGGCCAAACATCGCCAGGAAGAAGGCTGCCACCGCCAGCCCCGACCCGGTGCGCTGTTGCACGTGCAGTGCGAGCGGCACCATCCCAAGCAGATCGCCGAACGCCGAGGCCCCGACGGAGCCCACCAGTAGGCGGACGTCGCGGTTGTGGAGGATCAACATGCACCGCAGTCTGTGCGCCGAGCGTTCGCCGTCCGTTCGGCCACCGTAAAAGCTCCGTGAGCGGGCAGAAGC
This sequence comes from uncultured Solirubrobacterales bacterium, assembly GCA_963767295.1. Lineage (GTDB taxonomy): Bacteria > Actinomycetota > Thermoleophilia > Solirubrobacterales > Solirubrobacteraceae > Palsa-465. The sequence goes on along the minus strand of CAVYDI010000003.1, from coordinate 767,983 downwards.
GGCGTTTCAGCCGATTACGCTTGCGGCATGCTGCGCGTCCGGTTAATCGGGGGGCTTGCGCTGGAGCTTGACGGACGCCAGCTGGAACCCCCACGGTCCCGCCGTGGCCGTGCGCTGCTGGCCTGGCTGGCGCTTCATCCAGGCGCCCATGCCCGCGGGAGCGTCGCCGGGCGGTTCTGGCCGGACGTGCTCGACGAAAGCGCCCGGGCGAGCCTGCGTGCCGCGCTCACCGAACTCCGTGGTGCCTTGGGGCAGGCTGCTGGCTGTCTGGTCGCGACGCGAGAGACGGTCGCGTTGGCTGGCGGGGAGCCCGAGCTGTGGGTCGACGTGCGCGCGTTTGCCGCACTGCTCGATGCCGGCCGAGCGGACGAAGCGGTCGAGATCGGCTCGGGAGAGTTGCTGACCGGGCTCGAGGACGATTGGGCGCTCGAGGCGCGAGATCAGCACAACAACCGGTTGAGCGAGGCGCTCGAGACGCTGGCGGCAGAGGCCGAGCGCACAGGCGATCTCGCCGCGGCCGTCCGCCACAGCCGGGCCGCCTCTGCGCTCGATCCGCTCGACGAGGAAGCGGGCCGACAGTTGATCGGCCGGCTTGCGCACGCCGGCGAGCGCGCGAGCGCGCTTCAGACCTACGAGAGCCTCGCGGCTCGCCTGCGGACCACGCTGGCGGTTGCCCCGTCAGCAGCAACCCGGGCGCTCGTTGAGGAGATCCGGCGAGGGGCACCGTCCCGCCCGAGCGAGAGCTCGCTGCCCCAACCTGCCGAACTCAAGCGGCAACACGACAGCCCGTTCGTCGGCCGGGAGCGACAGTTGGAGCGGCTCCGAGCGGCGTGGGCGGGCGTGCAGCTCCATCGCGCACGGCGGCTGGTGCTAATCGCCGGGGAGCCTGGTGTCGGCAAGACCCGGCTCGCGCTCGAGTTCTGCCGCGCGGCCGGAGCACGAGACGCGCTGGTCCTGATCGGGCGCTGCTGGGAAGAGCCACTAACCAGCTACGACCCCGTCCTGACCGCCCTCCGTCAGGTGGAAAGCGCGCTCGGAACGGGTGCGCTCGAGTCCCTCGCCGGACCGAACGCGGGCGAGCTCGCGCGGGTTCTCCGTGGGACCGTGGACGCATCAGCGCCTGACGATCCGGGCGCGCGCCGCCGGCTATTCGACGCCGTCGACGCCGTCATTAGCGAACTGGCTTCGCAGCGACCGCTGCTGCTGGTGCTCGACGACCTGCACTGGGCGGACCGCCCGACACTCCTGCTGTTGACGTTCCTGATGCGGTCGCGACGCAGCGGCCCATTGCTGCTGCTGTGCACCTATCGAGACACCGAGCTCGGTCATTCCAGCCCGCTGGCCACCACCCTCGCCGATCTGCGGCGGGATGGGGTCGTCGATCGCATCGCCCTACGCGGGCTCAAGCAGGCTGAAAGCGGGCAGCTCATCGAGACATGGCTGGGGCCGGAACGGGGCCAAGAGGTCGCGGACCAGATTCACGAGCGCACGGGCGGCAACGCTTTCTTTGTCGAGGAGGTGCTGCGTGGCATCAGCGAGGACAGCGACGCCGCCTTCCCCGAGGGCATCCGACAGGCGGTCGGTGTCCGGCTCGCGCGGTTGAGCGAGGCCGCCAACCAGCTGCTTGCAATCGCCGCTGTCGCCGGCAACAAGTGTCCGGCCCCGGTGCTCGCCGCCGCCGAACTAAGGCCGGCTGAGGCCGAGGATGCTCTCGACGACGTCCTGCGCGCAAGGCTCCTATCACCATCGGTGGGTAATCCCCGGGACTTCGAGTTCTCGCACGCGCTCGTACGCGAGCTGATCTACGACGAGCTGAACGCGCTGCGCCGCGCGCGGCTGCACCGACGGATCGCCGATCGATTAATTGCCGATGAAGAGGACCGGCACCTCGAGGAAATCGCCCGGCACCTATTCGAGGCAGCGGCCTTCGATGACCAGAAGCGAGCCGCTTCCTACCTGGCCCGCGCAGGCCACCGCAGCGTCGCGCTGCTGGCCTACGAGACCGCGGTCGAATACTTCGAGCGCGCGCTACAGGTCATCGGCCCCGACCCGGCGTTGCTGATTGACAAGGGCGACGCCCTCTCGCGCGCCGGCGATCGCGACGCATCGCGAGAATCCTTCGCGGCGGCCGCGACGCTGGCCAGGCAGGTCGGCGACGCGCGCCTGCTCGCGGAGGCAGCGCTGGGATACGCCGGCTTCGGCGTCACGATCATCGCCGTAGACGAGCCGGCGGTGACGCTCCTGGAGGAGGCGCTGTCCGCAATCGGCGAAGCCGACGCCGCGCTGCGCTCACGGTTACTTGCCCGGCTGGCGGTCGAGCTCTATTACGCGCCTTCCAGGGATCGAAGCGAGGCATTGAGCGCTGAAGCCGTCACGGTCGCCGAGGCCGGCACCGATCAGCGTTCGCTGGCTGCAGCGCTGGGCGCTCGCCACGTCGCATTGTGGCGACCGGACCGACTATCGGAGCGGCTCGAGACCGCCGAGACGATGATCGCCGCCGCAGTGGGCGCGGGTGACGGGCCGCTCGAGCTGCAGGCCCGTAACTGGCGCGCCGTCGACCTATTTGAGCTTGGCGATCTGGACGGCTGGCGCGAGGAGGCTCGGCGTCACACCGAGCTCGCCGAGCGGCTGCGGATGCCGGCGTATGCGTGGTACGGACCACTGTGGCAGGCAGTCGATGCCGCGCTCCAAGGCAATTTCGCCCAAGCCGAGGCGTTGCGCGAGCACGCGCGCGAGCTCGGTAGCCGCGCCGGCGACGACAACGCCGAGCTGTTTGCGGACTTGCTCGAGTTCACCGTGCGCTCGCTCATCCGGCGCGCGTTCGATGAGCTCGACCTCCAATGGGCAGTCGAGAAGACCGAGCACTCGCCCGCGGGCGTGGCATGGATCGCGGGCACCAGCTGGGCACTCGCCGAGCTCGGCCGCGAACAGGAGGCCCGCGAATACCTCACGCGCATAACGACTGACCGGTTCGCCCCACTTCCGTTCGACACCAACTGGCTGTCGGCGATCGGCGAGGCAAGCGAAGCAGTCGTCCTCCTCGGTGACCGACCCAACGCCGCCCTTCTCTACGAGCTGCTGACGCCGTACGCCGGTCGCCCGATGACGGCCGGGCGGGCGGTCGTGAGCTACGGCTCAGTCGACCGGCACATGGCCGAGCTCGCGAGCATGCTCGGGCGCGCCGAAGACGCCACGCGGCACTTCGAGGCGGCACTGACTCTCAACGCCAAGACGCCCGCCTGGCTGCCCCACACAGAACTTGCATTCGCCGCCCATCTGAGAACTCACGGCGAGCACGACCGCGCCGCCGAGCTCGCCGAAGAAGGAGCCCGGTCCGCAGCCGCGATTGGCATCACCAACACCGCGCGGTGGAACGAACCACTCGCGACCGGGCGTGAGTCAGGCGGACAGGAGTAGCCCTGCGATGACAGTTGCAGGACTCTTCCGGGTCAATGTCGGCTGAGGCCATGTCGCTATAGCCCGAACCAGCGTGCGCGGCGGCTGGTCCCGAATGCGCGCTTCTCGGCGGCGAGTTCCTGGGAGGGACCGTCGAAGGTCCCCTTCGGTGGCGGTCCGCCGCTCGCGTCGATGTTCACCCTCCCGACGCGCCCGCCACCGAACTCGACGTAGCAGGCCCCGAAGCCGCGATATGCCGCCGGCGGGCGGTCCCCACGCACTGCCGCAATCAGCTGCGCGGCGATGGCTGCAGCCGCGGTCTCGGCGAATGCGCCCGCCTTCGGTACCCCAGCTGTGGCGCAGTCGCCGGCGGCGTAGACACCCGGATAGCGCGTCGCGAGCGTCGGTGGATCCACCGGGATGTAGTCGTCGACCGCCATGCCACTCGCGATCACCACGTCGGGTGCGCGGTGCCGCGGCACCCCGAGGAATAGGTCGTAGGGGACCTCTGTACCGTCATCGAGCCCGGCAACAGTGCGATCGCGGTCAAGTGACGTGATCCGGCGACCCGGAACGAACTTGATGTCCCGGTCGGCGAAGGCTTCGAGCACTACGCGCGCTGCGTCTGGCGACGGCGGAACAGGATCGGGCTGCGGCACGATGTAAGAGATCTCGCACTCGCCGCGCACACCACGGCTGACCAGCTCCTCGTGTAATAGCAGGGCGCACTCGCTCGGCGCGGGAGTGCACTTATACGGTGTGCCGCAGACACCGATGACCGCGTGCCCGCTCGCGAACGAACCGACAGCACCGGCGAGCTGTTCAGCGCCGGCGACTGCGTAGAACGCATCCGCCTCGGTCAGTCCCGGCGTCGCCTCGTAAGCCAGGGCGGCGCCGAGGGCGATGACGAGATAGTCGGCCTCATATTCGCCTTGGTCGGTCCTAATGCGGCGGGATTCGGGGTCGATCGCCGTGACTGTCTCGCGCACGAACTGAACACCTGGCTTCGCGATCGCGCTGTACGGCAGGCTCAGCGCGTCTCGGCCCGCACGGCCAAACAAAAGCTCGAGCTTCGAGTACCCGAACATGAACGAATCGCTCTTGTCGATCACCGTCACGCCGGCGTCAGCCCCGAGCGCCTCCGACAGCGCGCTTGCGAGTTCGAGTCCCGCGAAGCCTGCACCAAGTACCACGATTCGCGGCGTCATGGGCAATAGTGATCATGACAGGCCATCACGGTGCGTCGTTGGAAGCCTCCGGCGGAGGAACCGCGTTTCGCGTGTGACCCGCGGGAGCGGCTGGGGCCGCTATTCGCTCGGCTCGACCGGAGCTGTGGTCAGATGGCGCTCGACACGGCGGTCAGGGACGAGCCAGATCAATGCCACGACGATGTACAACGCCAGGGAAATCCAGCGATCCGCGAACGCCAAGCCGATTCCGAGGCAGTAAAGAAGGGGCGAGAGCTTGCCCTTGACGTCTGAACCGAGTGCGACGCGCAGTCTCGATTGCTCTCCTTCAGCGCGCAGGAGCGTCGTCTGCAGTATTAGATACGCGATCGCGTCAGCGAGCAGAACGATCCCGTAGACGGCGGTCGGGATCGACGGAAACCGGTGCTCGCTCATCCAAGCCGTGGTGAATGGGATGAGAGAGAGCCAGAAGAGCAGGTGCAAGTTGGCCCACAACACCGCGCCGCTCACCCGGAAGACAGCCGACAGCATGTGGTGGTGGTTGTTCCAATAGATCCCCAGGTACACGAAGCTGAGTAGGTAGGCCCCCAGCACCGGCAACTCGTGTCCCAAGGCGTGCCACGAAGTACCAGCCGGAATGTGCAACTCAAGCACCATGATCGTGATCAGGATCGCGATCACGCCATCGCTGAAAGCCTCTAGCCGCCTCGTGGACACGGGAGGAGCCTAACCGCGAGCACCCATGCGCTCGTGGTGGGCGGGAACCTGGCTATGACGCCGTCGCAGCGTTGTACTCCTCCTCGGTGACGTGGCGACCCCAGGTGACCGGGTTGCCCGATTCGTCGCTCTGCTGCATTGCGATGTGGACCATGAACCGGTTAGGAGCGGCGCCGTGCCAGTGGTTCTCACCGGGTTCGAAGAAGACGCGGTCGCCCGCGCGGATGACCTCGATGGAGCCGCCTTCGCGCTGGCACAGGCCGACGCCTTCGGTGACGTAGATGGTTTGTCCGTGCGGATGGGTGTGCCAGGCGGTCCGGGCGCCGGGGGTGAAGTGGACGTTGGCGGCGGCGAACGTCGAGCTTCCGGCGGGGGCGGCGATTGCGTCGATGTAGACGTCGCCGGTGAACCAGTCGGCCGGGCCCTTGGCGGTGTCGATGCTCGAGTGGGTGATCTCCATGGCGATGGTCTCCTCGTTGGAATCGGGCGTTGCGTAGCCGGCGGTGGGGGCCGTCGACGGCTCGCTGTCTTCGTTTAGTGGAGCTTCCCGGATCGGGGTTGTAGTCAGCGCGCGGTGTAGCCGCCGTCGACGGGTACTGGCATCGTCACCCACGCGCATCGAGCGCGTCTAGGCTGTTTGGCGAAATGGATCGCGCTCGCGGCCTGCTCCCGGATGAACGCTGAGGAGACGATTTGGAACGCACTGCGCGGTGCGCTGCTGACTCGAGCGCTCGCCATCGTCGCCGAGCTGCGCGTGGCTCAGGCTCTCGCGGCCGGTCCCCGGACGGTCGAGGACCTCGCACGCGGACGCGACACTGACGCGGGCACCCTGCACCGTGTCCTGCGGGCGCTCGCCAGCGACGGCATCTTCGAGGAGACAGAACCCGGAGTCTTTCGCAACACCGCCGCGTCGGAGATGCTGGAGCGGGATGGCTGGGACGACTTCGCTCACCTGTTTGGCGGCGTCTGGCTGCAGGCGGTCGCGGCGCTTGACGTCAGCGGCGAACCGTCGTTCCCGCGCATCCACGGCAGCGAACTGTGGACGTGGTTCGCGGCCCATCCAGATGAGCGTGCCGCCTTTGACCGCGCGATGGCGCAGGGATGGCAGGGCCGCCTCGAGCGGCTCGAGAGCGTCGACTGGCGCGGCGATGAGTTGGTCGTCGACGTCGGCGGCGGCAACGGCTCGCTGCTGCTCGCCCTGCTCGATCGCCACCCGCGGATGCGCGGCATTGTCTTCGACCTCCCCGAGACGGTCCGCGATGAGCAAGCGCTCGGCGACCGCTGTGCGTTCGTCGAGGGCAGTTTCTTCGAGTCGGTGCCGCACGGCCACACGCACATACTCTCGACGATTCTCCACGACTGGGACGACCGCGCCGCGGAAGGGATCCTGAGGAAGATCCGGGCCGCGGCGGGCGAGCGGCTGGTCGTGCTGGACAGCGTGATCGAGCCCGGCAACGCCCCGGATGGCGCAAAATGGCTCGACCTGCTGATGCTCGTGCTCGCCGGCGGACGCGAACGCTCGGGAGAACAGTGGCAGGCGCTGCTCGGCAGCGCAGGCTGGCAGCCGACACGCATTGGCCAGGGCCTGATCGAGGCTCAGCCGGCTTAGCGCCAGAGGACCGCATCGCCAGTAGGGCGGCGCTAATTAGTCGCGCGCTTTCTCTCATTGCCCTGCGCGCTACTTTGAGAGCAGTGGCGAATCGTCTGCGGCGCTGCACGAGGGTTCAAGCCGTCCTTCCGAGGCAGGCCAGGTGAGCTCACCAAGCGCGGTCGCCCCCGAGCAGGCGAAGGTCGCGTCGGCGCTGGCAGTCGATCGTCTGAGCAAGCGCTTCGGTGATCGTGTGGCGTTCGACGAGGTGTCGTTCGAGATCGCCTACGGCGAGGTGTTCGGCTTTCTTGGGCCCAACGGGGCGGGAAAGACGACCACGGTGCGCACCCTGGGAACGCTGATTGCGCCAACCTCGGGTTCGGCAACCGTGGCGGGGATCCCGCTCGCGCCAGAAAACGGAGTCGACATCCGGCGACGGATCGCGATCATGCCCGAGTCGCCCGGTCTGTATCTGCGCCTGACAGTGGCCGAGAACCTCGAATGCTTCGCCAACCTGTACGAGGTTTCCGAGCCGAGGGAGCGGATTGATCGTGCTCTGCGCGCCGTCAACCTGACCGACCGCGCTGGAGATGCTTGCGGTGCGCTGTCCAAGGGCCTTCGTCAGAGGGTCGCGCTCGCCAGAGCGCTGCTCTCGGACCCGCAGATTCTGTTCCTCGATGAGCCGACGTCCGGGCTTGATCCAGTCGCCACGCGAGACGTCCACGGGCTGATCGCCGAGCTCGGCCGCAGCGGCGTGACCATCTTTTTGACCACGCATCGGCTCGAGGAGGCTGAGCGCCTGTGCAATCGCGTGGCGATTCTGAACACGACACTGCGCACGATCGGACGGCCCGACGAGTTGCGCGATCAGCTGTTCTCCAAGTCCCTCACCGTAAGGACGCGGGCGCCGCTCTCAGAGCCCGCGCGTACATTTGCGCAACTGCCCGCAGTCGACGGCTGGCGCCAAGGCGCAGGCAGCGAATACATCCTCGCGGTATCCGACGCGGCGGCCGCGGCGCCCGCGGTCACGCGTCGGCTGGTGGCGGTCGACGCGGACGTGCTGTCGATCAGCGAGTCGCACCACTCCCTGGAGGACGTCTACCTGGAGCTGATCGACGAGCCCCAGCCGACGCATCGGAGAGACGGATGAGCCGCACCAGGGTGATGGCCATCGTTACCAAGGAGCTTCGGGACTACCGCCGCAACCGCTACATGCTGGTGACGATGGCGATCATCCCAGTGATCTTCCTATTGCAGCCGCTGATCTACATCCTCAATCTCCCCGCAACGGCCGCGGTCCCGCTCAGCCACAAGCACGAGCTGCTGTACATGCTCGGGATCCCAGCGCTGGTCCCGGCGATCGTCGCCGCCTCGTCGATCGTCACCGAGCGCCAGCAGGGAACCCTCGAGCCGTTGTTGACGACACCGATTCGCCGCGAGGAGTTTCTGCTCGCCAAGGCTCTGGCTCCACTCCTGCCCGCTGTGGCCGTCTCCTATCTGGTCTACGGCTTCTTCGTGATTGTGATCGAGCTATTTGCGCACGCCGGGGTGGCGCCGGCCTTACTCCAAGGTCCCGTGATCCTCGCCCAGGTTCTCTTTACGCCGCTGCTGGCACTCTGGTCGATTTGGGTTGGCATGGCGATCTCGACACGGATGAGCGACATCCGGGCAGCGCAGCAACTGAGCGTCTTGGCAAACCTTCCGCTCGTTGCGCTTACGAGTCTCACCGCCTTCAACGTGATCCAACCGACGCTCGGCCTGGCACTTGCCCTCGGAGGCGTACTGCTCGTAGTCGATCGGTTGGGATGGCGAATCGTCTCGGCAATGTTCGACCGCGAGCGACTGATCACCGGCACTAGCTAATCCGCAGCGTTCCCATAAGCTGCTCTGTCGTGAGTCTCGCCGGCCAGGTGCTGCGCATCCACGAGGAGCTGTACAAGCGAACCGACGGGCGGCTCGGGCACCGCATGATTGGCGTTCCTACGCTCTTGCTCCGCACAACTGGCCGTCGCTCCGGTGCGATCCGAACCAACGGCTTGGTCTACGCCCGCGACGGCGACGACTACCTAGTGGTCGCGTCCAAGGGCGGTGCCGACCATCCACCCGGCGTGGTTACACAATCTGAAGGCCCATCCAGACGTCGAAATTCAGATTGGACGCGAGCGTCAGCAGGGCACGGCCAGGATCATCGAGCCAACCGATCCCAGCTATGCGCGTCTCTGGAAGTTGGTCAACGCAAACAACCGTGACCGCTACAGCGCCTATCAGCGCAAGACGGCTCGGCCGATACCTGTCATCGCGATCACACCCGGGTGATCGTCAGTCCTATCCCTGCTCGATCCGAAGCATGTTGCCGGCCGGGTCGCGCACCGCGGCATCGCGGACAACCCACGGCTGGTCGGCGGGCTACTGTGCCACCCCGACGCCCGGCGCCGAGGCGATCTTGTCGAAAGTCGAGTCGAGGTCATCGAAGCGGAGTGGACTGGGTACATCTCGCCCTTGGCGGCTATCCGACGGTCACCAGAACAATTGCTACGGCGGCCGCGCAGAGCCCGACCACTTGTGGGCGACTCCAGCGCTCGGAGAGGATCAGGCGCGCCATCACGATCGTGACTGCCGGATAAAGGGCGGCGAGCACGGCCACGATCGAGAGCTGCCCGTGACCCGTAGCAGCGAGAAAGAGCAGGTTCGCAGTTCCGCTGATCGCCCCCGCCGCCACCATTAGCCAGATGGTGGCCCTGGACGGGCGGCGGGCGCGTCGCCAGCCGAGGACAACGAACGGGACGACCAGCAGCAGCGACACCACCTGCCCCGGGATCAGCGGCCAGGCGCCCGCGTGGGTCCCAGCCCTATCGAGCGCTATGAATAACAGCGCGAATCCGAGCCCGGATAGCGCGCCGTAGACGAGACCCGCCCGAGCAGCTTCCCATTCGTGGGCTTCCGAGGGCCAAGAGACCATCGCGATGGCTGGAATCGCCAAGACCAGACCTAGCCCGGTGGCAAGGCCAAGGTGGTCGCCGAGTGCCACCCCGACGATTGCTGGGATAACGGCGGTGAGGACCGCGGAAAGCGTCGCGACCACGCTCATGCGACCGACGGACAGTCCCTGGAACAGCGACAGCGTTCCGAGGGCGCTACCCACGCCGCTCAGCGCACCCCACTCGAGCGCGCGGTCGGTCGGACCACTGCCTGGAAACAGAACTATCGCGACCGCGGCGGCGAGCAGTCCCAGGATCTGGCTTGCGCCGGTGACTGGACCGGCACTGAATCTGCGGCTGGCTACCCCCGCCGCGAAGTCAGACACTCCGTAAGCGAGCGCCGAGAGGAGGGCGAGCGCGACCGCCATGATCCCGCGTTCGAAGAGTACGCAGATCAGCGGCGCCGGAGGCGGAACTTATTCATCCGGGCCGCGCATGCGCGGCGCGGCCCGCCCGGCACATGTGCCGGCGGGGGCCGGCGCACATGTGCGCCGGCCGCCATTTTCATAACTAACCGCCCCTACGCGGGGGCCGTATGCCCGAGCCGCTCGAGCACCATCGCAAACACATCGTGCGGCTGCGCACCAGGGACGAGCACGCGCTCGTCGATCAGCCATGCGGGTACCCCGCCGGCTCCGAGCTCGATCGCAGCGTGCGTCTGCTGCTGGACTCTCGCCAGCAGCGCATCGTCTCCCAGCGCGGCCACAGCTTCGCTCTCCTCCAAGCCCGCAGAGACTGCTTCCTCCACCAGCACCTGGGGATCGCCGATGTCGCGTCCCCGCGCCCAATAGGCCTCGAACAAGCGAGGGTGCAGCGTGTCAAGAAGCCCGCGCTCGCGCGCCAGCTCGGCCAGCATCAGCGCGCGCCGCGAATTCGGGATCTTGCCGAGCTGCGTCGAGTAGGGAAGCCCGGCCTGCTCGAACATCGCCTGCCGGCGTTCCGCGGCACCGGCGCCGTGGCGGCGCTCCAGCAGCGCTCGCGGGATCCCTTCCTCGGGGTACTCGGGGTGAAGATCAAACGGGCGCCAGTCAATTTCCGCGCCGAACTGGCGCTCCAGCCACGCCGCCCGCTCGAGGCCGACGTAGCAAAACGGTCATATGTAGTCGCTCCAGACGGTGATCCTGGGTACGCTGGCTTTGGCGGTCATCGCTCAGTCCGCCGCCGCGGCGTTCAGATCGCGGAGCGCCACGACGATCGCTTCCGCGTCGATGCCCGCCGCGTGCAGCAGCTCCTCAGGGGTTCCCGAGATCGGCATGTCGCGGACGGCGAGACGCACGATCGGCGGACGCGCCGAGGAGTCCGACAGGGCGCTCTCGACGGCTTCGCCTAGGCCCCCCTCAGGCCAATGATCCTCGACCGTGACGATCGCTTTCGATTCCCGGGCGGCTGCCCGCAGTGCCGCGACGTCGATCGGCTTGATCGAGTAGCAGTCGATCACGCGCACGTGCAAGCCGTCACCGGAGAGCTCCTCGGCGGCCTTCTCTGCCTCCTCCACCGTGATGCCACAGGCAACCACGGTGAACTCATCCCGTTCGCCTCCGCGCACGAGTCGGCTTCCGCCGATGTGGACGTGCTCGCTCGAGTCGGTCCGAACCACCGTCTTGCCGCGCAGCGTGCGCAGGTAGGAGATGCCATCACGCTCAGCCATCTGCGCCACCAGCGGCGGCACCTGATTGGCGTCGGAGGGGTGGAGCACGGCGCTGCCGTGCACGGCGCGCAAGGCCGCAAAGTCTTCGAGCGCCATCTGTGACGGACCGTCCTCGCCGATCGAGACCCCTGCGTGCGAGCCCGCCAGGCGCAGGTTCGCGCGCGAGACTGCGGCCATGCGGATGAAATCGTAGGCGCGTGAGAGAAAGGCGGCGAACGTCGACGCGAACGGCACCCAGCCACGAACCTGCATGCCCACCGCGGCGGCGACCATCTGCTGCTCGGCAATGAACATCTCGAAATAGCGCTCCGGATGCGCCTCGGCGAACACTTCCGAGCGCGTCGAGTTCGACACCTCGCCGTCGAGTGCGACGACGTCGCCTCGCTGGCTGCCGAGCGCCGCGAGTGCCTGGCCATACGCATCTCGGGTGGCGACCTGCTCCCCGGTGTCCCATCGCGGCGGCTTGCCACCATTGGCCTCGAACTGATGGGGTGAACCTCCCGCCTGCGGCGCGGCCGTCTTGACTCGGAGATCCCGCTCGCCGCCCAGCTCTCGGATCGCCTCCTCCGCGTCGGGAAGCGGCTTGCCGTGGTGCCCGTCCTGGTCCTCGACCGCCTTGACGCCTTTGCCCTTCAGCGTGTGCGCGAGGATGACCGTCGGTTGTCCCGCCGTCTGGAGCGCGTCTCGGTATGCGGCGTCGATCGCGTCGACGTCATGGCCGTCGATCTCGACCGCGTGCCAGCCGAAGGCTTGTGCCCGCGCGGCGTAGCCGTCCAAGTTCCAGCCCAGCATCGTCTCGCGTGTCTGACCGAGGCGGTTGACATCGACGATCGCGGTGAGGTTGTCCAGCCCTTCCCAGCCGGCGTGCTGGAAGGCCTCCCAGATCGACCCCTCGGCCATCTCCGAATCGCCGCAAAGCACCCAAACGCGATATGGCAGTCGGTCCAGCCGTTTTCCGGCAATGGCCAACCCGACGCCGATCGGCAACCCCTGCCCAAGCGAACCCGTCGCCACGTCCGTGGGCGGGATGCGCGGCGTCGGATGCCCTTCAAGCCGGCTCCCGAAGCGACGGAACGTCAGCAGCTCTTGGTCGTCGATCGCGCCCGCAGCCTTCAACATCGCGTAGTAGAGCGGTGACGCGTGGCCCTTAGAAAAGATCAGGTGATCGCGATGCGGGTCGTCTGGACGAGCGAAGTCCAGACGCAGATACCCGTCCAGCAGCACCGCCATCAGGTCCGCAGCGGACATCGAGGACGTGGGGTGGCCCGAGCCGGCTGCCGTGCTCGCACGCACCGAGTCGACTCGCAGCTGCTGGCCGAGCTCGGAGCGAAAACCTGGGTTGCCAGCTTCTCTTTGCACCTGGCGCTCGTCGCGCGCCACATCGTCGGTTACTCCCATGGATACTCCTTCATTGACTGGATTCTCGATGCACGCTTAAGACTGCCCGTGCCTGTGCGACGCAACCGCGGCATCTAGCCGCCGTCGAGGAAGCTGTGAGCCGCGCGCGGATCGGGCTCCAGCAGTTCCGTGATTAGCGTCGACCAAGCGAAGTCGTGGGCTCCCATTCCGTCTCCGGTGTACGGGTCGTAGTACTCGCGCAGTCCTGCCGCCGCGACGGCTTCGCCAAGCCTGGTGGCCAAAGCCTCGGCCGCCTCCGAGTACCCAAGCCTGACCAACCCCAGCCACAGGAGCCACGCTGCGTTGACCCACGTCGGGCCGCGCCAGTAGCGCTTGATGCCCCAGCTCGACTCCCTGCGCGAGAACGCCGGGTCGTCCGCGGGGACAGAAGGCGGAGGTACCGGCAGCCAGAAGCGTGCGGGGTCAAGCAGATGCTCCTCGACCAGTCGCCTTCCGATCGCCTCTGGCAGATCGGGCAGGGCGAGCGGCGAGAGCGTGGCCCACGACAGAGCCGGCTGCTCTGATGGCTGAGGCCGCGCGATTGGCCTGAACAAGCCGGCTTGCTCGTCGTATAGCCGCTCCACGATCGTCGGTGTCAATGAGGGGCGCCCCAGCGCCAGCAGCGATAACCCATAGAGCACGTTGGTCAACACCTCGCAGCACACCGGCCCGCCGTGTTCGGCGATCCGTCGGAGGTCGTAGCCAAGTTTCCGGTTACGGCGTACCAGGAGGAGGAAACCGGGAAGGCCGTCGGCGTGGCCCTTCCATATCGCGTCGAACTGGGGTGAAGCGTCCAGACCCGACTCGTCAGGCTGCACGATCCAGATCAGCCCGTCGCCGTCAAGGTCACGGTGCTCGGCCAGCCAGTCGTAGTGACGAACGATAGGCGGCGCGTGAGCGGGATCGCCAACCGCGATCCGCCATGCCCACGCCAGAACGGGCGGCTGAATGCTCGCCGTCATCGGCGCGTGAGGCGAGAGCACGTTGTAGGTCAAGCGCTGGCGCTCGTTCAGCGGCGTGTCCCAGAAGACCGTGTGGCCGATGAACCCGTCCTCGCGCTGCGCCGCCAGCAGTGAACCGAGTTCCTCGCGAGGGCGGGCTGCGTCCAGGCGGCGCCACACGATTGCGGCAAAGCACGAGTCCCAGTACCACTGAAACGGATAGTGGCCGGGACTCGGTCTGGTGTAGGCGAATGAAACCCCGTCCGAGGCGCGCACACCCTCGCGCCAGTCTCGCTGGAGGGCCTCCTCGCACATGCGGCGTACGCCGCCGATGTCAGGTTGCACGTCGCTCACGGCTCGCGGCGCTGAGACTGAAGGCTCGGTGGTGCCACGAATAACAGGACGCGCAGCGGGCGCCCTTCGTCGCCCGGCGGCAGCGTCGCTTGGCCCACGCGCCGCCAGTCACGCCGCTCCCAGAACGCGATCGCACCCTGGTTCTCGTCGGCGACGTCGAGCACGAGCCTCAAGCCGCGGTCGATGGCCTCACGCGTCGCGCACGCCACGAGGTCGTCTGCGACGCCGCGCCGGCGCCGAGCGGGAGCCACGAACAGGCGGCGAACCACCGCGAGCTCGTCGGCCTCGACGTTCAGCACTTCCTGCCATTGGCGCCAGGTTCGGTGCGCATCGGGTGCAGTTAGGGCCACGTGGCCAATCAACTGCTCTTCGTCTTCGCTGACCCAAGCGCCGATGGTCCGTCCACCGGCGACCCACCGGTGTGGATCCCGCGGCCAGTTGACGGGGTACCCGTCGGTTTCGTACACCGTCCGCAACACGGCCGCGCAGGACGCGAGGTCCTCGTCTTGCCGCCGGCGGACAATCACCGCTCCAAGCTAGCGCGCAAGCGGACGCGACCGCCGCGCTGGTAGGAAACAAGACAGACGCCGTTGCAAGCTGAGAGGATCCCGCGGCCGTGCAGCACCGGTTTGCCTCCTTACGCAGGACCGCCAACTCCGCCAGACGAGGTCTACTCGTCGTGCTCGCGGCGGTCGTCGCTCTCGCCTCGTGCGGCGGAAGTTCCAAGACGACGAGTAAGCCCAGCTCAAGCTCGTCCACGACGCGCTCGACGACGACATCACCGCCACCGAATAGCCCCACGGCCAAGGCTGGGGCCGCGGTGCAGAACAACCTGCGCGAGACGATCCTCACAGACGCGAAGCTGAGCTGCCCGGACGGATCCCTACCCGGTAAGGGACAGAGTTTCGACTGCCAGCTGCAGTCAAAATACGGAAGCGGCACGCTCACGCTGACCCAGCAGGACGCTCAGGGCAAGTGCTTTCTCTATACGGGCAAGCTTGGTCCGTATAGCTGGACGGCCGCGAACCACAACGTCGTCTGCGTATCGTGACAAACGGCTACTTGATGCTCTGGCGAAGGAACTCGAGCACAAGTTCCCTGAAGGCCTCCGGCACCTCCAAGGGAGCGAGATGACCCGCCCCTTTGATCAGCACAAACCGCCCCCGCGGTAGGGCCTGGGCCAATTCCTCGGCCCCTTTTTTGAAGTCGGGCATGTCGTACTCGCCGGCCGCGGCGAGGACCGGCATTTGGAGCTCGGCGACACGTTCGGGATGCTGCTCGAGCGGATCGGGCGCCTCGCTGATCTCGGCGACGTCCGCCTGGAGCTCGAACGTGCGCCGCTGCATGGCTGCCACACGATTGCGCAGCGCCTGCGGCGCACTGGGCTGAGTCCACGCGTCGACCACGGCTGCCACGGCGGCTTCGGCATCTCCGCGTTCAAGCGCTGTCTCCTCCGCCTCCCACGCCGCGCTCAGCTGCGGCGAAGGTTCCATGGCGAGCGGGGGAGGGGAGATCAGCGCCAGGGCGGACACAGCAGCCGGTGCGACCGCGGCGACCCGCAAGGCAACGGCCGCTCCGAACGAGTTGCCGACCAGCGCGGCGCGCGCCAGCCCCAGCTCCTTCATCGTCTGCAGCACGTCTTCCCACGGAGCCTGCGGACCGGGGCCCGGGACGGCTTCGCCGAACCCGGGCATCTCGACGGCTACGGCTCGGTAGCCGGCCTCACTAAGCCACTCCAGGTGCTCGCGCCACATCGAGCGGTCCGCGACTCCGGCGTGCAACAGCACGATGACCTCGCCCGAGCCAGCGGCGTCGTACGGAAGCACCACGCGCTACCTCGGCGCAGCCGCTACGCCCTCGAGCAGCGGACGCGAGGCCATCGGCAAAGCGTGCGATGGCAGCTTCGGCCAGCCGGGCGGCATGCTCTGTTTGGGCGGGTTCGGCTGCAGATAGCCGGACGGGGCGTGCAGGAACACCAGCAGCTGGTCGAAGTTGCGCCCCTCGATACTCGACCAGCCGCCGGGGTCACCGCAAGTGCACTGGTGACCCCGCGCGATCGCAAGTGTCTCGGGGCCGTGACCCGATGCCCACCCTGTTTCCATGAACGGCGAACCGTAGTGAAGGATCGCGATCCGTTGTCCAGCTCTGACCCTTTGACCCACCTTGACGCTGACGGTGATGTTCTCGGCGTCATAGACGTACTTGCCGGCAAAGGGGCCGTTTAGAAGTCGGTACACCACCGCTCCGCCACCCGGCCAGCAGGTGCGCCCGTAACAACTCGGCGGCCCCGAGTCGTTGTTACTTGCGTATGTCACCTTGCCATTGCCCAGCGCCAGGAGTGGGCCCGAGCCCACGTAATCGACACCCATGTCGATCCGGCCGGGGCTCAAGCCGTTGACCGCCCGCACTGGGTTCACATAGGCCCAGACCGAATAGTGGACTGTCTTTTTAACTTTGTGGCCGGCCTTGTCGACCGCTGTGACCGTGAACTGCTTGGAGCCCGCCGAGCTCGTGTTGACCGCGTGGCCGTGAGGCACGCTCCCTCTGCAAGCGGCGATCGCGCTGACGATGCCTCCTTCGCTACAGCTGAAGCGCGCGACCACGTGTGAACCGCGCGCATACGAGCCGCCTCCGCGCGGTGAGGCGATGGTGACGTGTGGCAGCGCGAACTCGAAAGCACCGATGTCGCACTCCTTGCCCTGGGGACGGCGAACGCCGCGCTGGTCCGTTGCTGGACAGCCTGCCCCTTTCGTTGGCACCTCGTTGATCGCCGCGCTGCCGGATCCGAGCGCCAGCGTCGCGGTCGCGCCGCCGTTGTTCTTGAGCTTGCCGAGCCTAGGGTTGCCCGTCTGCCCGGGACAGCTTTGGTCGCCATAGCTCAGATCGTGACCGCCGTTGGATATCGCTGAGCTGGGCGCAGCAGAGCAGTTCGCGCCGGCTGTTCGAGGCCACGATCGTGTTCCGTATCCGCATGTGAGAGCCTGCGACCAGCAACCCTCCGCCCGAGCCACGCGCGCCGCCGCCGCCTCCACCAGTGCCAACGCCGCTGTTCGCCACGGTGGCGTTGATCAATGCGCCGGGTCCGTGGCTGACCGCGATGGCTCCTCCGCCACCGCCGTCGCCGCCGTTTTTGGTCGAGTCGCCCCCGACACCACCCGCGCCGGCGAAGTCCCCGGCAAAGGTCGTGTTGGTCACGGCGAGTTTCCCGTGCGTGGTGAAGACCCCGCCTCCGAGGCCGCCCTGGCCGCCTGCGCCCGCGGCGCCCGCTGCCGTACCAGTCCCTCCGCGTGAACCTGCTCCGCCAAAGCCAGCCCGATTGCCGTATACGAGCGAGTCCTCCGTGCTTAGCCTGCCCTTGGTGTAGATGCCTCCGCCGCTGCCGCCCGCGCCGCCGCTGCCGCCCGCGCCCCCGGTCCCGGCGGAAATGTTTCCGCCCACGCCGCCCGCGCCCCCGGCACCGGCCCTGTTCGCGCGGACCGCGGAGTCCATCAGGGCCAGCCTGCCGGTGTTGTAAATCCCCCCGCCCCGACCACCCTGGCCGCCGGCCCCGCCGCCACAGGCGATGGAAGCGCTCTGGGCCCCGCCCATTCCGCCCTGTCCACCCGCGCCGGCGGCGTTACCGATGACCACTGCGCGTTTCAAGGTGAGCCCGCCGGCGTTATAGATGCCGCCACCATTCGCCCCCGCGGTCCCCTGACCGCCACCGCCGCCTGTGCTGCAGCTCACGCCTGTGCCCCCAGTCGTGCCCCGTTTGCCCGAGGGGGAATGGCCGCCGGTGATCGAGAGCTTGACCAAGGTCACGTTGGCGTGAGATCCAATCGAGAGCACGCGGTCGCCGAGCTTCGCGGCGTCGATAACGGTCGAGCCGCCCGCCCCGGTGATCGTGAGTGAGCCGCTCGCGGTCACGTTCAAATCGCCGGTGGCGTTGTCGTCCGTACCCGTCCTCGCGATCGCGAGCTTGTAGCGCCCGGCGCGCAGCACGATTATGTTCGGCCCCCGGCTCGCGGTTCCACAGGCGTTGCGTTTGCCGGGCGCATCCACCGCCGCGATCGCTGCGCGCAGCGAGCACTTTCCGCCGTGGGCTCCAAGGCCATCCTTGGTGGTGTTGACCTTGAGCGTGGCCGCAGCGGCTGGCGCGGCGCCCACGAGCGCCACGCATGCAACCGCCACCGCGACCGCAAATGCCCCCACTCGCGTCAAACCACGAAGCATCCCCCGGCGAACCCTACTTCCCCTCAGAGACGGACGCCGCGGTCAGAGGCCAACCCACGCCGGCGGCGGGGCCGCTTCGGCTCGGGAAGCGATAAAACCCCGGCCATGGCCGACGCCGGAGAGAGACCACTTGCGATCGTGACGGGGGCGTCCTCGGGGATCGGCCGAGCATTTGCGGAGCGGCTGGCCGGCGACGGCTCCGATCTGGTCGTCGTGGCGAGGCGACGCGAGCGGCTGGAGGAGCTCAAAGAGCGGCTGCAAGCCGCGCACGCAGTCTCGGTCGAACCGGTTGTCGCCGATCTCTCGACCGAAGCCGGCATGAAGGCGCTCGATGAGAAGGCGACCGATGCTCGGCTCACGACCGTGATCGACAACGCCGCACTCGCTTACTACATGCCATTCTTAGAGCTCCCGCCTGAGCGGGCCGTCGAGCTCGCATCGCTGAACGCGCTGGCGCCCCTGCGTCTGATCCGCGCGGCGCTGCCGGGGATGGTTGACCGCGGGCAGGGAACGTTCATCAGCATCGCCACGAACCTGGTCTTCAGCCCCACGGCGCAGGGGCCACATCTGCCCCAGCGCACGATGTACGTGGCGACCAAGACGTTTCTGTTCACGCTCATTCGCATGCTGGCGGCGGAACTGGGTGGGTCCGGCGTGCGAGTGCAGGTGGTGTGCCCGCCGATCGTGAGGACCGAGTTCCACACGCGCCAAGGGCTGGACATGTCCGGACGTCCGAGGCTCGAGCCCGAGGAGGTGGTACAGGCGAGCATGCGCGGGCTCTTGCTCGGCGAGACCGTGTGTGTGCCTGCGCTCGAGCAGGTCGAAGCGCTCGAGCGCCGCGATCAGGCCGAGCGCGACCTGCTCGCGGCGGGATTGGGCGGGGAGCTGGCGTCCCGCTATATGGGCTCTTGAACCTGTGGGATCGATCCGGTTCAGCACGACGCTAGCCGCGCGTGGGCCCGCCGCCGCCGTCATCCTCGACGACGAGCAGGTGGCCGCGGTGGGGGAGGGTGCGAAACGCTTCCCGGTCCGTGCCACCGTCAACGGCTACACGTGGCGCACGACGGTCACGCGCATGCGAGGGGAGTTCCTGCTCGGGCTGAATCGGGAGGTGAGGGAGGGAGTCGGCGCCGACGCCGGCGACACTGTCGAGGTGGCAGTCGAGCTAGACACCGCGCCGCGCGAAGTCGAGGTGCCGGATGCGCTGGCCGCGCCGTTTGCGGCCGACCCGGCCGCAAAGTCGGCGTTTGAATCGCTGTCCTACACCCACCGCAAGGAGTACGCCCGCTGGGTGCAGGAAGCCAAGCGCGAGGAGACCCGTGAGCGCCGGGTCGCAGAAACGCTCGAGCGGCTGCGCGCCGGCAAAGGGCCTCGCTGAGCTACGGCGGGGCTACGAGCGCCTCGCCTGTCGACCTACCGCCTAGCTCGGAGGACCGACAGCGCGAGCACAGCCAGTCCCACGCCGAGGGCGATCCGACCCACGACCGAGCTTATTGCCGCCCACGCGTTCGTCGCCAGCAACCCGGCGAGCACGAACGCTGCCGCCCAGATCGCGCAGCCCGCGACCGTCATCGCGACGAACGGCGCCAACCGGACGCGCCGTGCCCCGGCGGGCAGCGACACGAAGGTGCGCGCGAGCGGGAGCAGGCGTGCCACAAAAATCGCCCTGCTGCCGTAGCGAGCGAGCAGCTGCTCCCACCGCTCGAGCACGGGTCTGGCGACTGGGACGTGCTCCACCAGACGGCTTGCGCCGAGCGCATAAGCGAGCAGAGAGCCCACCAGATTCCCGGCCGTGGCTGCGGCCACGGCGAGCGGGCAGCTCATCCAGCCCTGATGCACCGCGAATCCAGAGAACAGCAGCGTGACCTCGCTCGGGATGGGGATGCAGGCGCTTTCGGGCACCATCAGCAAGAAGATCCCGAGCGCGCCAAAACGTGTGATCACCGCGGTCATGCGGCGGACCTATATGCCAAAATCGACAACCGGCTAAGCACTCTTATAACTTAAGTTAGCTTATATAATGCCACCACGACGCCGCTCCGCCCGCAGCGAAAGGCACGGACCTCGTCGAAACCAAGCAGTCGCCGAGGCGTTGGTCACCGTCGCGCCGCTAGTCAGCCGCTGGATCGAGAGGCTGCTCGCTGCCCACAACCCCCGCCTGACGATCCCCCAGTTCCTGGCGCTGCAAGCGGTCGCCAGCGAGGATGTTTCCGGCACGGAGCTAGCGCGCCGCGCCGGCGTCTCCGGGCCGGCGGTCTCCCAGCTACTGGCCGGCCTCGTTGACGCGGGCCTGGTCGAACGCAGCGAATTCGCTCAGGACCGTCGGCGTCAGGCGCTGGCGCTAGCTACGGCCGGAAAACAGGCGTTGCGCTCCGCTCAACAACTGCTGCGCGAACGGCTGTCTTTGCTGATCGAAGGCCTTCCTGGTCCGGAGGCGGACGCGCTCGCCCGCGCGCTGCCGCAGGTGGCCGCGACGCTGTCGGGAGCTCCGCCTCCGCGCCGTCCGCATCCGGCGCCGCCGCAGCGTCCGCGCCCGCCGCACCGCAGGCGCCCCGGGCCGACCGAGCGGTAGCCCCTACGCTCGCGAGGAGGCGGGGGGCCGTGACGTAGCTTTCGTCACTGCTGGCGCGCCGCTTGGAACGGAGCCTGGTCGAAGATGAATCGGCTGTAGGTGATCTTGCCGTGCTTGACCGTCACGCACTCCGCGCCCGGCGCGCTATTGACCGGCACGGTTTCCGTGTCGTACACGATGACCGCCTTCTCGTCGTCACCGAAGGCCGCGATCAGCTCCGCCCGCTTCAGGATTTGGGTGAATGGACCCATGAAGTCCCGGTAGGCCTGATCGCCCTCGATCCGACCGGCGGGCGCGTCGCAGACAATGTCCTGGGCGATGTAGGTCATCGCACGGTCCATGTCCTTATTGGTCCATGCGTCGTAGTAGGCGAGCGCGACCTGGAGCGCGGGGCTGGGCGAACTGTTCACGGGACTACCTCCATCGATCGGGTTGTGGCGATCAATATCCCACCGTACGGACGTGCCCAGCGTGCTTTTGGTGGTCATGGCTCCGATCAAGCGCAGCCAGCGTTTCGCAGAGATCTGCCAGGATGGCCGCGGCTATTCGCTTCACCACGGCCTCTTCTGACGTTGACCGCCCTACAAGACAGCCCGTCCTTGACCGACCACAGCCCCAGCCAGGAGCGCCCGCTCGGCGGCTACGCCGTGCTCACGAGTTCGTTCTTTGCGGCCGCCGGTAGCTTCGGCGTCTGGTTGCGTAGATCGGGCCGTGAGCTTCCGGATGAGATCTCGACCCGTGACCTCGCGCTGGTCTCGCTGGCCACCTTCAAGGCCTCGCGCATCATCACGCGCGACCGTGTCACGAGCACGATCCGGGCCCCGTTCAGCCGCTTTCAAGGCGACGCCGGTCACGGTGAGGTCAACGAAGCGGCCCGTGGTAGCGGACTGCAGCGAGCGATCGGAGAGCTTCTGGTCTGCCCCTACTGCCTCGACATGTGGGTGGCCGGCGGCTTCGTCGCCGGACTCGTCGCGGCCCCGCGCGCGACCCGGCTCGTGGCCTCGATCTTCGCGGCCGTGAGCGGAGCAGACGCGCTCCAGCTCGCGTACTCCAAGGCGGAGTCGGCAACGTAGACAGCGTCGCTGGCATACCTCCAAAGCGGCCAAAGTCCCCGCTAGGATGCGCACCTACCAAGATGCTTGCGCCGGGGTCAAGCTACGAGAATCCGCGCAACGGAGCGCAACTGCGGGTGCTCGAAATGGCGCCCGAGGTCCTGCGCTTCGAGCGCCTCTACAGGCCCCGAACGGGCAGGGCCGATCCCCACCTGCATCTCGACTTCACCCAATCGTGGGAAGTTCTCTCCGGCCGCGCCCGATACGTATTGAATCGCGAGCAACACGATCTCGGACCGGGGGATTCCGCGAGCATCCAAACGGGGCAACCGCACCGCGACCTCTTCAACCCGTTTGACGAGGACGCCACGGCCCGCTTCGAGCTCAAGCCCTGCAACGAGTTCATCGAGACCTTTTTTGAGACGCTGGTATGGCTGTTTGAGCGCGGCAGGCTCGACGAGCAGGAGCGCTTCCCGCAGCTGCAGCTGTTCGTGATCCTGCACGCCACCAAAGCGCAGAGCTACGCCGCCGGCCTGCCGATCGGCCTGCAGAAGGCCGCTCTGCCCCTGTTCGCCGCGATCGGGCGCCGGCGTGGATACCGACCCCGCTACGACGCATAGTGATGGCGAGCGAGTACATCTTCATCGACGAGTGGGACGTTGACGCCCCGCAGGAGCAGATCTTCGAGGCGCTGGCCGACTCGCGCACGTACCCGCAGTGGTGGACGCCCACGTATATCGAGGTGCAAGCCGACGGACCGCCGGCGGTCGGCGTCAGCGCTCGACACAAGTTCAAGGCCAAGCTGCCCTACACCCTTACGACCACCTCCACGATCGTGCGTCTTGAGCCGCCCCATGAAGTAGAAGCGCAGGTCGACGGCGACCTGCGCGGCCGCGGCATCTGGACTCTCACCGCCATAGAGGGCAAGGTCCACGTCCGCTTCGACTGGCGAGTATTTGCAGACCGCCCGCTACTGCGTATCCTCACGCCGGTCCTGAGACCCTTGTTCCGCTGGAACCACAACGTCGCGATCAAGTCTGCGATGGCCGGACTCGAGCCTTACGCGCGCTCGCGCGCCGCCAGCAGCTAGCCGTCACCCCGAACCCTGGAGGAGATTTCATTGAAGACCAGACCTGCATTTCCCGCCGGCGCCGTCGCCTTGGTGGCGTCTCTCGGCCTCGCCAGTCCCGCGCTCGCCTCGTCCGTCGGCCGGGCGGGCGCCGCGCCACACCCGGCCAACGGCGCGTTTGCCTCGCACAAGCTGGGGAGCTCGATAGTTACAGAACCGAGTGACACTTTTGCCGGCTACCAGATCTCAGAGGTGGACGGTCCGGCGACCGTGGTGACGACCTTCGTGGTTCCCAAGGTCAAGTGCACGCACAAGGAGCGCGCCATCGCGGCAAGCGTCGGCATGGACGTGAATACGTTTTCCAACTACTCAGACGCAGACGTCTTCATCGGCTGCCTCAACGGCAAGCCGACATTCTTCCCCGCTCTCACCATCAACTCTTTCGAAACGAACTACAAGAGTGTCAAGCTGCACCCGGGCGACAAGGTCGTTTTGAAGGCGGCTGTCACCGGCAGCCACCAGACGATGAGCGTGGCCGACAAGACCACCGGGGTCACCAAGTCGCTGACCCAGACCGGCGGCGGGGGCGTGGCGTTTCCGTGGGTCGGCGAGGTCGACTGGTACGACCCCGACCAGCTACGCGTACCGAACTTCGGGCAGATCGCTTTCTCCGGAACCAAGGTCGCACATGCTCCGTTGGGGTCCTACGCCAGCGGTCCTGGCCTCGAGCGCTTCAACCGGTACACGAACTCGAGCTTCACGACGCTCCAGATCAAGACCGGCAAGCTCAACTCCACCGCGTTCAAGTCGCTCTTCGAACATTCCTGAGCCGAGCGCCGCGAGCTAGGTAGGAACCGGTGCGCGGGGCTGGATAGCCGATCCAGCCCGCGAACCGGTGCCAGAATCAACCCGGTGCTGGACCGGGTGCTGTGTACGAGGCTCGTAGGACGAGACGAGCAGCTTTTCGTGCTCGAAGACGCGCTGCTTGCCGCCCATCGCGGAGAGAGCCGCCTCGTCGCGCTCGGAGGGGAGGCCGGGATGGGCAAGACCCGGCTTGCGAGCGAGCTGGCCAAGCGCGCGCAACGCCTGGGCTGGACCGTCCTGTGGGGCGCGTGCAGCGAGGCGGAGCTGCCGATTCCATATCTGCCGATCGTGGAAGCGCTCGGGAACTACCTCTCGAGCCAGGACGTCGCCCAGTTACGCGAGTCGCTCGGCGCAGCCAGGCGTGAGCTCGCGCAGCTGTTCCCGCAACTCGCCCACGATGAGCCCGCAGTCCCGGTCGGCGACCCGGAACAGGCCAAGCTGCGCCTATTTGAGGCGGTCGTCGCCCTGCTCGGTGCGATCGCCCACGACCAGGGGCTGCTCCTGATCCTGGAGGACGTGCACTGGGCCGACTCGGCCACGCGTGAACTGCTCGACCACCTCTGCCGCCGCCTGACCAGCACGCGCTCGCTGCTGCTGCTCACCTACCGCAGCGACGAGCTCGACCGGCGCCACCCGTTGGCTCCGTTGCTACAGAGGTGGCGACGCTCGGGCAACGCCGAGCTGGTCGCACTCTCCCCCCTGGACCAAAACCAGGTTGCGGAGATGATCTCCTGCATCCTCGCGGGCGAGGAGGTCGAGCGGCAATTCCCGGCGCTGATGTACACGCGCACGGAGGGCAACCCCTTCGTGCTCGAGGAGATGCTCAAGGAACTGATCGATTGCGGCGACCTCGCGCGTTCCGGAGACGGCCGGCACGCTGCCGAGCAGCTGCGAATTCCTGACACCGTGCGCGACACGATCCTGCTGCGCTTCGCCCGTCTCGATCCCGGCCAAGCAGAGGTGCTGCAGGCCGCGGCCGTGCTCGGCAGGACCTTCGACTATTCCACCCTCCTGGTGGCGTCCGGGGCGTCTGACGCCACAGTGCAGGCGGCGCTGGGAGTCGGCGTCGCGCAGCAGCTCTTGGAGGAGACCAGCGACGGTCGGGCGAGCTATCGCTGGCGCCACGCACTCACGCAGGAGGCGATCAGTGACGAAATCGTGCTGCCACGGCGCCAGGCGCTGCACAGCCGCGCCGCGGATGCGCTGAGAGCAGCGGGGGCCGGGTCGCTTGTGGTGGCCGCACACCTCCTCGGGGCGGCGCGCTTCGACGAAGCCGTCCCGGCCTGCCTGGCGGCCGCCGACGAGGCACAGGCCTCGCTTGCCTTCGCGGACGCGCTCGAGTTGCTCGAGCGCGCGCTGCCGCACGTCCACGAACCGCACGACCGCTACCGGCTGCTTTGCCGCATGGGGCGCTTGTTATGGATGGACAACAAGCCCTCCGCCGCGGCCGAGGTGCTGGTCGAGGGCATCGGCGGGCTCGAGCAAGCGGGCGATGAACTTGAGGCCGCGCGCTCCCGGCTCGTTCTCGGTCGTTGCCGCTGGGAGCAGGGCCGTAGCGAAGAGGCGCACGTGGAGCTCGAACGCGCCCGCCAAGTTCTCGAGCGATACGGGCCCTCGGCCGAGCTGGCCCACACATACATGCGGATCGCCAACCTGTACAAGTTCGCGCTTGACCCGCGCGATCTCGAGTTTGGGCGCAGGGCAGTGGAGGTCGCGGCGCAGGCAGGCGCCGACTTCGAACGCGTGTGGTCGCAGTCGTTTCTGGCCGGCTCTCTGTTTGACGCCGAGCGCACCGCGGAGGCGCGCCAGATGCTCGACGAAACCTTCGCGGAGGCGCAGCGCCGCGGGTTCACGTTCATCTCCCGCAACATCGCCTACAACGACACGTGGGGGCGGCTGCACACGATGGCGCCCGACCTCGGCGGGCGCATCGCCGCGCTGGTGTCTGCAACGGGTCCGCCGACCATCAACGACTGGGTGGCGCTCGCGAGCAGCTGGGTCAGGCGCGCGGGCGGCGAGCTCGAGACCGCGCTCGATGCGCTGGGCCCGCTGGCGACCAGCAGCAACGAGAAGGTGCGCTGGCGAGTCGCCGTCGAGCGCGCGGAGACGTTGCTCGAGCTCGGCCGACTCGAGCAGGCCGCGGCGGTCCTACCGCCTCCCTCGCAGCGCGCCGATCTACAAGACATCGTCTACGACGCGGTGCCGCAGATTCGCCTGCGCCTGCAAACGGAGCGCCTGGAGGAAGCCGTCGAGCTGGCCCGAGAGATCGCCGCAAATGCGCATCAGCTCGCTCCATACAACGACACGCTCGCGGTGGCGGTTGAGGCGCTGGTGCAAGCCGGGCTGCTGGACGAGGCCCAGGCGGTCGTCGAAGCCGGCCGCGCGCGTTCGGACGACGCGGGCCAGGAGTTTCTCGACGAGGCACAAGCCCGGATCCTGCTCGCCACGGACGAGGCCGCCAGGGCCGCGCCGATCCTCGAGGCCGTCGCCCGCACGGCGGCCGCGCGCGGCTTTCGCTTGGTCGAGTGGCGCGCGCGCACGCTGGCCGCCGACGCGTTCGCACTGACCGGTCGCCCGCAGGAGGCACAAGAGGAACTGCAGGCCGTCGTCGCCGCGGCCGATAGCGCGAAGGCGGTGCTCGTCGCGAATGCGGCGCGCGCGGTGGCCGCGACGCATGGACTCACCGTCCCGCAGGCCGGCCCCACCCCAGCACCGGCCGAGCCCGAGATCGCCCAGGCGGGTGAGCGTCTGGTCACATCCATGTTTGCCGACGTGCGCGGCTACACCGCGCTCACCGCGGGCAGCGCCCCGGCCGACATGCACGAAAAGGTCACCACGCTCTATCGCTGGGCGGCGGCCGAAGTCGGCCGCCACCATGGCTTTGTCGACAAGTTCGCCGGCGACGCCGTGATGGCTACGTTCAACGCCACAGGCACACGTGTCGACCATGCGCGCGAGGCCCTGGAAGCCGCGCTCGCGCTGAGCGGCAAGGCCGCATTGCTCGACCTCGGCCTGGGGATCGGGATATCGGTCGGTCCCGCCGTGATCGCGCCTGGCGGTGCGGACGGAAACATCTCGGTGCTGGGGTCAAGCACCAACTTCGCCGCGCGCCTACAGACGGCGGCCAAGGCGGGCGAGATCGTGCTCAGCGACGAGGCCCACCGCCGCGTGGCTGACTGGCTGACCCAGCATGGACTGCAAGCCGTTCCCGAGGCGCTCGAGCTCAAAGGGTTTGATGGGCCGCAATCCGCGTGGCGGCTGCGCGCGGGCGCCATCGCCTGAGCGATGCCACAGCGAATCTCGTCACCCCTGTTCGTTGGCCGCGCGGCGGAGCTGGCCACGTTCGAGCGACTCCTCGAGCGAGCCACGGGCGGAGACGGCGGCGCGCTCATGGTGGCCGGCGAGGCGGGGATAGGCAAGAGCCGCTTGGTCGCCGAGTTCGATCAGCGCGCCCGCGACGCGGACGCGCTCACGTTGATCGGCGAATGCGTGGATCTCGCCGAGGGAGAGCTCGCATTCGCTCCGATCGTTTCCGCTCTGCGACCGGTCATGGACGACGGCGACGCCGCGGCGCAGCTCGAACCGCCGCTGCGCTCGACCCTCGCCGCGCTGTGGCCGTCGTTGGGAGAGGCGGTGGGAGCCACGCGCGAGCAGCTATTCGAGGGCGTCCACCGCGTGCTTGGGCGGCTTTCCAGTCGCCAGCCCGTCGTGCTGGTGATCGAGGACCTGCACTGGATCGACCGCGCGTCCCGCGACCTGCTGACTTTTCTTATGCGCAACGCCCGCCGAGATCGACTCGCGGTCATCGCGACCTACAGACCCGACGAATTGCACCGAGGCCACCCGCTCAGACCGTTCCTTGCTGAGCTTGAGCGCTCCGCAAGAGCGGAACGAATCGACCTTGAGCCACTCCGCCGGGCCGAGTTGGCCGCTCAGCTCGAAGCGATTGCGGGCGCGAGACCCTCAGGCGACGTCATCGATGAGATCCTTGCGCGAAGCGAAGGCAATCCGTTCTTTGCGGAGGAGCTGCTGGCGACGGCTGGCAACAGGGAGGACGATGAGTTGCCCGAATCGTTGCGTGAGGTGCTACTGCTTCGGGTCGAGCGGCTGGCCTCTACTACCCAGGAGGTCCTGCGCGCGGCGGCGGTGGTTGGGCGCTCCGTCGACCACGGGCTGCTCGGTCAAGTCGCTGGGGTGTCGGAGGCGGATCTGCGTTCTGTTCTGCGCGAGGCGACCGAAGAGCACGTACTTGTCCTGCGCGCCCGCGGCACCACCTATTCCTTTCGACATGCGCTGTTACGCGAGGCGATCTACGACGACACGCTGCCGGGCGAGCGCCTCCGCTTGCACCGTTCGATCGCAGAGACGTTGAGCGCCAACCCCGATCTTGCGACGACCGGCGCAGCGGCCGAGCTCGCCTACCACTGGCACGCGGCCGGCGAGTTGCCCGCCGCGCTCACAGCCTCGGTGGAGGCGGCCAAAGAGACCCAAAGCATGTATGCCTACGAGGAGAGCCTCAGGCACACCGAGCGAGCACTCGCGCTCTGGGATCACGTCGAAGACCCAGAGGGCCTCACCGGAGTCGACCGCGTCGAGCTACTGATGCGCGGTTCGCAGGCCGCTAACTGGGCCGGCGACGCGGAGCGCGGACTGGTTCTGAGCGCCGCGGCGCGGCGCGAAATTGATGCTGAAGCCGCACCTCTGCGGGCCGCCTCTGCGGAGGCGCGTATCGGGCGTTCGCTGTGGTACGCCGGCCGCGGCGACGATGCGATCGAGCACTTCGCCAAGGCCCGCCAGCTCGTGCCCGCCGACCCGCCCTCGATTGAGCGGGCCGAGGTTCTCGCGGAGGAAGGCAGAATGCTGATGCTGACCGGCAGATTCGCGCCGGCGCGCGATCGCCTCGAGGAGGCGCATGAGCTTGCCGCTGCGCTGGGCTCCCCGGCGGTTGAGGCGAGTGCGCTTGACACACTCGCTCCCGTCTACTGCAGCTGTGGTGAGTATGAGCGTGGAATCGCGAGTGGACGAGAGGGGCTACGGATCGCGATTGAAGCTGACTTGCCCGAGGAGGTGATGCGCGCATATATCAATGGCAGCCAGGCGCTCGATGACGCAGGGCGCCTGCCCGAAGCGCTCCAAATGGGCAAGGAAGGAATTGCTGCCGCGCGGAGGATGGGCATGGAGCGCGCCGGAGGCGACCAGCTCAGGGTTCAAGCCGCATGGCGGCTTGCCCGGATGGGGGCTTTCTCGGAAGCCGAAGCAGTGCTCAAGCCTGCGCTCGATGAGGCGACCACGCCTTTCGCAGTCGCAATGACGAAGAACATCTCGGGCCAGCTTGCGGCTGAGCGCGGATCCTTTGACGTCGCCGAGCGTTTGCTGGGCGAGGCGTGGGAACTGATGCAGCGCTCGGGAGGCTTTCAAATGATCGGTCCTGCAGCCGCGTGGGCCACCTCGCTGCACCTGTGGCGCGGCGAGCTCGAGCGGGCGCAGGCACGCGTCGCGGATGGCGTCGCGCGCGCAACTGCGAAAGAACCCGACCTGATGTACACCGGTGAGCTCTACTGGCTGGCCGTGCGCGTGGAGGCCGAGCTCGCGCAAAGCGAGCCATCGGAGCCCCATCAAACTCGCGCGCAGGAGGTCCTAGCAGCACTGGACGAAGCGATCGCGAGCATCCCAGGCGAGGGAGCTCCGCCCGAGGCGCTCGCGTTCCGTGAGCTGGCCCGCGCCGAATTCACCCGTCTTACTGGCCAACCCGATCCCGCGGCGTGGCGACGCGCCGGCGATCGCTTCCGTGCTCTCAGCGAGCGCTACCGCGCGGCATACAGCGATTTCCGTCAGGCCGAGACCTTGATGCTCGCCGAAGGGCCTGCCGGCGAGATCGCCGAATTGCTCCGCGCCACGCACCAGACCGCCGTCGAGATTGGCGCTCGACCGTTTCGGGACCACATCGAGGCGCTCGCTCACGAGGCTGGTGTAGCGCTCGAATCCGATCAGGCGCGCGGACGCACGCCGCTAACAAGGGGCCGGCGGGGGCCTAGACCCGAGCGCCTGCTCGCAACGGTTCTGTTCACCGACATCGTCGGCTCCACCGCCCTGGCGGCGCAGCTCGGGGACCGCGCCTGGAAGCAGGTGCTCGACCGCCATGACGAGACTGTGCGCCGCGAGGTCGGGCGCCACGGCGGCGCGGTGGTCCAGTTCGTCGGCGACGGCACCCTGAGCACTTTCGACAGCCCCGCGCGAGCGCTCGACTGCGCGCAAGCGCTACGCGACTCGGTCAAGCCGCTTGAGATCGAGATCCGCGGCGGGGCCCACACGGGCGAGATCGAGCAGCGCGGGGACGACATCGGCGGCATCGCCGTCCATATCGGCGCCCGCGTGGCCGCGAGAGCCCAAGCCTCGGAAATCCTCGTCTCGCAGACGGTTAGAGACCTGGTCTCCGGCTCAGGGATCGAGTTCGACGCCCGCGGCGAGCACGAGCTGAAAGGTGTGCCCGGACGCTGGCGACTGTACGCGGTGCGCGGGTCGCCAGCGCCGGGCTAGACCATCTAGCGCTTCGCTGCGTCGGCCGCCATCGCCAGGCTCTTCAGCGCGCTGAAGAAGGCCTTCGACTGGCCCCTGAACAGACCCATCGCGGTCAGGAACCTGGCCACGGCCATCGCCACTCCTTGCGTCTCGGTCGGACGTACGATCGAGACTGCCGGGAACGACCGCTTCAGAAACGGCGCTGGCTCGGGCATGATCAGATTGGTCTGGAACAGCTGACCGCCGAACGGGGGCTTGTTCAGGTCCGGGAACACGAGCCCGTTGGTCGGATCCTTGAGCGGCGGGGCGTTGCCGGCCTTGTCGCTCCAGGTCTGGAAGTGCATCGCTTCCGTGGGCCCGATGCTGAGCACCACCCGCAGCACCTCGGGATCGTGGACCCGTTGCGCGAGCGAGGGATAAAGGCTCGTGCCGCCCTGCTCGATCGTGCCGAAGTGAAAGCCCGCTGTGTTGGCGATCGCCTGCAGGTGCTTTTTCGGCGTGAGATCCGCGTCAGTTCTGGGGATCGCGGGGAACTTGCCCTTCATCAGCCCCGGCACGGCCGGCGGGAACTTGTCTCCGAGGTCCGGGTTCTTGTTGGGGCTGCGGTAGCGCGTCCACCAGGTGGTGTCCACGGTCAGCTCCATCAGGTTGGTGAGGCGCTTCCTTCCCTTCACCGCGCCGGTGGCCTGGCTGCCCTTGAGCGTGCGGAACTTGTCGAGATTGACCGGCGTGCCGCCACGCGACTTGAGGTAGGCGTTGAGGAACGCGAAGTGGGTGTGCTCGTCCTCGGTGTTGTCGTGGATGTATTGCGACATGTCCGAATCGAGCACGGAAATCGCCTTCGTGTACTGGGGATTACCCGTGCCGCCCGGTGCCTCCTTGTCCTGGATGCCGGCGAGCTCGTTGTACTGCTCCCAGAGATCGGTCTCCAGGATCTCGGCCGCCGAGAGGAAGCGCAGGATCGCCTCGTCTCCAGCAGTGAGAGGGCTGCCCGAGGCCATTGCGGGCAGGGTTCCCAGGACCGTCATCCCCAGCGCGGTGGCCCCGGCGCCAGCGATGAAATTACGGCGGGTGGTGCTGCTCTCTCCTGACCGAAAGACGTCGATACTCATTTCCGTCCTCCGATCGATTTGGTCCGGGGCCGCGCATGCGCGGCCCCGCCGGCCGGAACATGTTCCGGCCGGGGCCGGCGCACATGTGCGCCGGCCATATTCATTTGTGTTGCAAGTCCAGACGCCCGCTCTGACCGAATCCTTCCGCGCGCCCTGCTCCTATAGTGCGCCGTCCGTCCACACGAACGAGCTCGAACTTCGGTGCGCTTCCGATCACTACTCGCGGCCGCGGTCGCTCTCGGCGCGTCTCTAGCGCCGGCTTCCGCGCTTGCGTCGTCCACTATTCGGGCCGGCGCTGTCTCTATTTCACCGGCTAGTCGCGGCGTGACCCAGAAGAGCGCCATGTTTGCGGGCTGGCTCATTGCGGCGTCTCATCCCAATCTGAACGCGCAGGCAAGGCTCGTCGTGCCGAGCGTCAAGTGCGCGAAGCGCGACCAGGGCGTCGACCCGAGCGTCGGTATGAACGAGGCCAGCTCTGGAGCCGCTACCTCGGCGGCCCTCCTGATCTTCTGTCAGAAGGGCAAGGCCCAGCGCTTCGCGGCGCTGACACTCAACGGCACCGAGAAGAACTACAAGATCAAGGTCCACCCGGGCGACAAAGTGGCGCTGGACGCGTCTGAGAGCTCGACCAAGGGCACGGTGACCGTCAACGACCTCAGCAGCAAGCAAAAAAGGACGCTGACCAATGCCGGTACCGGCGGCCCAAAAGTCGCCTATCCCTGGATCGGCGACGTCGCGGTCTTCAAGGGGAGCTCGACGAGGCCCTTGGGGGTGCCCAGCTTCGGCACGATCGACTTCTCGGGGGCAAAGATCTTGAACCAGGCGCTGGGTGACTACCCCCATGGCGCCCTAAAGCGATTTGACCGCTACAACTCGACTGACACGATCCCGGAAATCCATACCGGCGCCGTGTCGGGAGGCTCGTTCAAGACGATCTTCAAGCACTCCTGACCGAGAGCGGTGGGCGGGCGAGGTTGGTGTCGCTCGTCCGCCGGCCATATGCTGTCGCAGTGGGTAGGAGGGGAGTGTGTCTGAGCTGAGCTCCGTCGGTAAATGGGTGTATGACTTCGCCGAGGGGTCCAAGGACATGCGCGACCTGCTCGGCGGCAAGGGCGCCAACGTGGCCGAGATGACGCGGGTGCTCGGCCCGGACAAGGTCCCGCCGGGCTTCACCGTTACGACCGAGGCGTGCGTCGCGTACATGCGCGAGGGGCACGAGCCTGACAGCCTCGCCCAGCAGGTGGCTGACGCGATGGCCCGTCTCGAGCAGACCGCCGGCAAGCGCTTTGGCTCAGACGAGGACCCGCTGCTGGTCTCGGTGCGCAGCGGCGCGCGCGAATCGATGCCGGGGATGCTCGACACGATCCTCAACGTCGGGCTCAACGATCGCTCGGTCGGCGGGCTCGCGAGCGCGACGGACAACGAGCGCTTCGCGTGGGATTCCTACCGCCGCCTGGTCCAGATGTTCGGCAACGTCGTGCACGGGGTGGCCGGAGAGAAGTTCGAAGAGGCGATTGAGCGAGCCAAGCGCGCGTCTGGGGTCGAGATCGACTCTGAGCTGCCCGCGCAGGTGTTGCGGGTACTCGTCGAGGAGTTCAAGGGCTTGTACGACTTTCCTGAAGACCCTCACAAGCAGCTGCAACAGGCGATCCGCGCGGTATTCGACTCCTGGACGGGAGAGCGCGCGGTCTCCTACCGGCGCATCAACCGCATACCCGATGAGTGGGGCACCGCGGTCAACGTGCAGCAGATGGTGTTCGGCAACAAGGGCGAGACCTCGGCGACCGGCGTCGCCTTCAGCCGCGACGAGGTCACGGGTGCACCTGAGCCCTCGGGCGACTTTCTGATCAACGCCCAGGGCGAGGACGTCGTCGCGGGGGTGCGCACACCGCGTGACCTGGCCGAGCTCAAGCAGGTCATGCCCGACGCCCACGAGCAGCTGATGGAGATCCTGCGCACGCTCGAGTCGCACTACAAGGACATGCAGGACGTGGAGTTCACGATCGAAGACGGCCATCTGTTCATGCTCCAGACCCGCAACGCCAAGCGGCCCGCGCAGGCCGCGGTGCGCTTTGCGGTCGACGCGATGGGCGAGGGTCTTTTGACACGCGAGGAGGCGCTGCGCACGATCGACGCGGGCTCGCTTGACGCGTTGCTTCACCCGACGTTTGATCGCGGCGAGGGCTACGAGGTGCTCGCGCAGGGGGTGGCCGCGTCGCCTGGAGCGGCTGCCGGCGCGATCGTGTTCAGCGCTCCGGACGCCGTGGCGGCGGCTGTGGAGGGCAAGGACGTGATCCTCGTGCGGCCCTTCACGCAGGCCGACGATGTGGCTGGCTTTAACGCGGCCAAGGGGATCCTCACCTCCGAGGGGGGGAAGGCCTCGCACGCGGCACTCGTCGCGCGGGGCATGGGCGTGCCGGCCGTGACCGGCGCCCACGTCGCGATCGATCTCGACGCCGGAGAGCTGCGTATCGATGATCGCGTCTTTGGAGCCGGCGACCTGATCGGAATCGACGGCACCGACGGCACCGTGGTGGAGCACGGGGCGAAGCTCATCGAGCCCGAGCTCGATGAGCACTTTGAGCAGGTGCTCGCTTGGGCTGATGAGCTGCGGCGCCTGGGCGTGCGCGTCAACGCCGACACGCCGCGCGACGCGGCTCGGGCGCGCGAGTTCGGGGCGGAGGGGATTGGTCTTTGCCGGACCGAGCACATGTTCATGGCGCAGGATCGCCAGCCGAAGATGCGCGCGATGATCATGGCCTCGGACACGGAGGGCCGGCGTGCCGCGCTGGGCGAGTTGCTGCCGCTCCAGGAAAAGGATTTCATCGGCATTTTCGAGGCGATGCAGGGGCTGCCGGTGACGATCCGGCTGCTTGACCCGCCGCTACACGAGTTTTTGCCAGATTTGCCCGACTTGCGCGCGCAGGTCGAGCGGGCGCGGCTCGAGGAGACCGACGATCTGGCCGAGCTCGAGCACCTGCTCGCGCGCGTGGAGGAGATTCACGAAGGCAATCCGATGCTGGGCACCCGGGGTGTGCGGCTCGGCATTCTCTATCCGGAGATCTACGAGATGCAGGTGCACGCGATTGCGCGCGCGGCGCTGGCCGTGGACGAGCCGCCACACCCCGAGATCATGATCCCGCTCGTCGCATACGAGCACGAGATCGAGCTAATGCGCGAGCTGGTCGTGCGGGTGGCCTCCGAGCACGGCTTGGAGGCGCGCAAGGACTACACCGTGGGGACGATGATCGAGCTGCCGCGAGCGTGCTTTATCGCCAACCTGATCGCGCGCCACGCGGACTTCTTCTCGTTCGGCACAAACGACTTGACGCAGACGGCGATCGGGTTCTCGCGCGACGACGCTGAGTCGAAGTTCATGCCCACTTACATCGAGCGCAAGATCGTCGATCGCTCGCCGTTTGAGACCATCGACGCTCCCGGGGTGGGCTGGCTGGTGCGGCTCGCGGCCTGGGTCGGGCGCGAGGAGCGGCCGGACCTGAAGCTCGGTATCTGCGGCGAGCACGGAGGCGATCCCGAGTCGGTCGACTTCTTTGATAGGGCCGGACTCGACTACGTGTCCTGCTCTCCCTTCCGCGTGCCGATCGCGCGCGTGGCAGCGGCGCAGTCGGCGCTGGCGAAGGCGTAGTCCTCGCACTCAACTGACTCGGGAAGGAAACCGGTGCAGCGGGCGTCGTTGGGGTTATCGACTCGGATCGCTCAAAGCGGCGCCGTACCCTGCTGACCGCGGCCGTGCTGGCGGCGATCGCCCCGCTCATCCTGTTCGCCGCGCAAACGGTCTATGCGCGGGGCGCGACCAAGGCTCACCATCACAAACACCCGAAGCACGCCTCGGGCAAGGCGACTCCGTCCAGACGGAGCGCGGCAAATTCGACGGCTCGGCGCTCGAGCGACCCCGGCGTGACGATCGCCGACTTCCTCTTTAGCCCAGGCACGATCACGATCCATGTGGGCGACACGATCGTGTGGTCCAACAACGGCCCGAGTTCTCACACCGCGACCGCCAACAACGGCAGCTTTGACACCGGCGTGCTGGCAAAGGGCAAGAGCGCCTCGGTCACGTTCCACACGCCCGGAACGTTCGCCTACCACTGCACGATCCACCCCTTCATGCACGGCGCGGTGGTCGTGCAGGCCGCGTCGACGACGCCTTCCACGACCAAAACCACGCCGTCTCCCAGCTCGCCCAGCTCGCCCAGCTCGAGTGGTCCGCCGTCGAGCAATTCGAACAGTCAAACCAGCTCCTCGGGCACGACCTCTCCCGGGACTGCGCCGACCTCTACGAGCAGCGGGCCGACGCTCCCGATGACCGGCACCAACGTGATCGCGCTGGTGCTGACCGGAGTCCTGCTCTTGGGCGCGGGGCTCATTTTGCGCAGGCGACTGCGCCAGAGCTAGGGCTTCTTCTACGATGGCGGAATGGGTGTTTCGCAACTTGCGGTTGAGCAGGAACTGGAGCAGTACCGCGGCCAGCTGACCGGCTACTGCTACCGGATGCTCGGCTCGCCGTTTGAAGCCGAGGACGCGGTCCAGGAGACGATGATCCGGGCCTGGCGCGGGCGCGAGGGGTTCGAGGGCAGGGCGGCGCTGCGGTCCTGGCTTTATCGGATCGCGACAAATGTTTGCCTAGACATGCTCGGCGGGCGTCAGCGACGCGCGCTGCCGATGGACCTCGGGCCGGCGGGCGCACCAGAGCTGGCCAACGCAAACATCCTCAGCGAGGCGACCTGGATCCAGCCGATACCGGACAGCGCGCTGGCGGACGGGGGCGACCCCGCCGAGGTGGCCGAGAACAAGGAGACGATCCGCCTCGCCTTCATCGCCGCGCTTCAGCATCTGCCCGCTCGCCAACGCGCCGTGTTGATCCTGTGCGAGGTGTTGCGGTGGAAGGCGAGCGAGGTCGCGGAATTGCTCGAGACGAGCGTTGCCTCTGTCAATAGCGCGCTGCAGCGAGCGCGCGCGACGCTCGATACCAGCGGCGTCAGTGCCTCAGATCCGACGCCCGCGCTCGCTTCCGAACAGCGTGAACTGCTCCGCCGGTACGTGACCGCGTTCGAGCGCTATGACATGGAGGCACTGACCGCTCTGATCCGTGAGGACGCGATCCAGTCGATGCCGCCGTACGACCTGTGGCTCCAAGGCCGCGAAAACATCTTCGAGTGGTGGTGGGGTCCCGGGATCGGTTGCCGTGGCTCACGCTTGCTGGCGGCGCCACCAGCTAACGGGACGATCGCTTTCGGGCAGTACAAGCCGAGCGAGACCGGTAGCGGCTTTGACCCCTGGGCCTTGCAGGTGATCAAAGCCGACGCGGGCGGAATCGGCGAGATCACCTTCTTCCTCGAGACCGAGACGCTGTTCCCGCTGTTCGGGCTTCCACCGCGTCTCGAAGCCTGAGCGCTAGTCGGGCAGCACCGCGTCGAGGCCCATGAAGGCGACCAGCTCGCGCAGTTCCTGAGAGGCGCCGCGGAGCCGGATCTCGCAGCCGTGCCGTCGCGCGGCCAGACCCAACCGCGCGAGCGCGTCGACCGATACCGCGTCGGGCTCGACGTTGTCTGTCTCGCAGATCAGAAGCCCACCTTGCGCGCCCGTGAGGACGTCGCAGACGCGCTGATAGAGGCCAGGGAGGTCGTCGCGCGCGATCGGGCCGCGGATCGCGAACGTGGTCGAGGTTTTTGGCCGCACGTCTCTCTGACACTCAGACTGCCCTCGGCGCGGAAAATCATCGGAGGCTCAGCAAACCCGGCTGATTACATCCCGCCGACGAGCGGTTCTACATGCCGCCGACGAGCGCGCCGAGCAAGACCGCCGCCGCCAGCCCCAGACCGACGATTGCGATCTCCATGCCACGTTCGCCGAGCGCGACGCGCAGCCGGTCGCCGTAGACGCGGCGACGATCGCCCTTGGGCTGATCGGATCCAGGCACCAGCGCGGCGTAGCCACGCGCGGGGGTGTCGTACTCGTCGGATTTTTCTCGGCGCCAGGGCAGCAGTCGATGTCCGGCGGCAGCGGCGGTCGCCCCCCACGCGAAGGCGCCGTGGTCACCTGCCAGCCGCCGCCTGCGGATCACTTTGGTGCCAAGCGCAGTCGCCGCTAGCCCAGCGGCCAACGCCAGGAGCGCGACCGCGATTATCGTGACCGGGAGACCCCCGGAGCTCTGTTTGACCAGCGGTGCCGACGCGGGCTTTGGCTTTGCGACAGACGGCGGCTTCGCCGCAGGGGCGGAATGCTTGACGGCTCGATGGGCCGCCGGCTTGGGTTTGTGTTTGGCGGCTGGCTTGTGGACAGCGGGCTTGGCGGCCGGGGCCGGTGTCGGCGCCGGAGCGGCGGGTGTGCTCGTGGCAGGGGGCGTGGAAGTGGTCGAGGGCGCGGGTGCCGGCTGCGCAGGAGCGGGCGTCGGCGTCGTCTTATGCCGCGTTTTCGGCTGCGTGGTGGGGGTGTGGTGGTGGTGGTGCTGCGGCGGGCCTGCGGCAAGCGCCGGAGCGGCCAGCGCGACCAGACAGGTGGCCATTACGGCAGCCGTCGTACGGACTCGGGTCATCCCAGACACCCCCCGGGCCTGGTTTCAAGGGAGAGACAGATCACTGGCCGTCACATCAGTCGTGCGTCCGCCGACTGTATCCGTTCATCGCGCCACAGCGGACGGATTAGATCGCCTGGATGCGAAGTTGCGGCGCGGGCCTCGCCCTCATTGCATGGGCAGCCTTCCGGTTGCTAGAGGCGGGTTTGAATACTCAGTTTTAGTTGCGCCACGTGCGCTCCGTTCGCGCGCTACAGGTGTTTACTAGCAACGTGAGCGCCACGGGAAGGCTCCGCGTCCTTGTGTTGATTGCGTGCGCGCTCGGCTGCGGCGGCCTGGCGCATGTCGCGACCGCCGGGCCAGGCGGCGTCAGAACGGTGAGCTACCGCGGCTTCGCCGTGCGCGTCCCGCGCTCGTGGCCCGTGATCGATCTGAGTCGCGACCCCCACGCGTGCGTCCGCTTTGACCGCCATGCGCTTTATCTGGGTTCGCCGAGCCCCGACGAGAATTGCCCTGCACACGCAGTCGGTCGCACGGACGCGCTCTTGCTTGCGCCCGCAGGCTCCGTTGCGGCGGCGCAGCGTCTGGGGGGAAATGCTGACTCGTTCGTGGTTCCGGCCGCCGGAGTCCGGGTCACGGCGACGTGGGCCCGTGCTCCGGGCATCGTCGCGCGGGCTGTTGGCCGCAAGACGCTGCCTGCGAACCGACCCAGTGCGTCGTCCCCCGCGCGACTTGCGACGGCTCACGCGACCCCGCTGGCCTCGGTCTTCACGGGCCTCGGCTTCGATCGCTGCGCCGCGCCGTCCAGCCAACAAATGACGGCGTGGAAGGCCTCGCCGTACCGCGCCGTTGGCATCTACATCGGCGGCGCCAACACTGCGTGCCTGCAGCCCAACCTGACCTCGAGCTGGGTGAGGAGGCAGGTCGTGGCTGGCTGGCACCCCATCCCGATCTATGTCGGCCTACAGGCACCGAGCAATTCCTGTAGCTGCCAGGCGATGAGTTCCAAGACCACCAAAGCGAAGGCACAGGGCCGTGCCGCGGCGGTCGACGCGGTCGCGGAGGCGCAGGCGCTTCGGCTTCCCGCCGGCAGTGCGATCTACGACGACATGGAGGGCTACTCGAGGAACAGGCGCAACACGAGCGCGGTGCTCGCGTTCCTGGCGGCTTGGACTTCAAAGCTGCACGCCGACGGGTACGTGTCGGGCGTCTACAGCAGTGCTTCGTCGGGGATCCGCGACCTCGTAAAGAAGTACGGCACCAGCTATCCGGAGCCGAATGACATCTGGATCGCCGACTGGAACGGGCAGCAGACCACCAGCGATCCGTATGTTCCCCGCCGCGACTGGGCGGCACATCGGCGACTGCACCAGTATCGCGGCGGAAGCACCGAGACCTACGACAAGGTCACGCTCAACGTCGATGACGACTATCTGGACGGGGCGACGGCGGCGGGTCAGGACGGCTACACGGTTTTGACCTCCGACGGCGGGGTCAAACCGTTCGGGTCCGCGCGCTTCCACGGATCGGACGCCGGCAAGCTCGCGTCCGGCGTGGGCGCCGTCTCGCTTGCCACGGATGCCGCGACCGGCGGCTATTGGATCCTCAAGTCCAACGGCGGCGTCGACAACTTTCATGCGCCCGCGCACGGCTCTGTGCGCAAGGCGCTCGGGAGCTCGCGGCCGATCGCAATCGCCGCGCCGCCCGGTGGCGGCTACCTGATCCTGACCTCCGATGGGGGGGTGCACGCATTCGGAGGCGCGAAGGCGCATGGATCAGACGCGGGCAAGCTGCCTGCGGGCGTGACCGCGGTCGGCCTCGCGGTCGATTCCAGAAGCCGCGGTTACTGGATCCTCAAGTCCAACGGTGGCGTCGACAACTTCAACGCCCCCTGGAAGGGCTCGCTCAAGAAAAAGCTCGACAAGTCACTCCCGGTCGCGATCGCGGCGCCACCGCATGGCGGCTATCTGGTCTTGCTCTCGAACGGGGGCCTGCACAAGTTCGGACCGGCGGCGTCGTATGGGTCAGACGCGGGCAAGCTTTCGGCTGGGGTCACGGCAGTCTCGCTCGCGACCTCGCCCAAACTCGCCGGGTACCGCATCCTGCGCTCAGACGGGGGCATCGACAGCTTTGATGCGACCTGGGCGGGGTCCTTGCTCGGCCACCTGCCGGCTGGGGTGCAGCCTACGGCCATTGCGAGCGGTGGCTAGCCCGCCACCCATTCCGTCCGTCGGCGTGTTACAACCAACATCTTGGGTGGGATGCCGCGGATCCGGGGTCCGGTAGCGCTTGCGCTCGTGCTCGCGGGCGCAGCCTCTGGACTGTTCGCATTCACGGCCGTCGCGCTGGGTGGTTCGACGGCCGGACTGAGGTCGGTCCGCTACCGCGGACTCGTTTTGAAGGTGCCGCGCTCATGGCCGGTGTTCAATCTCTCTCGCAACCCGTCTACTTGCGTGCGCTTTGACCGCCACGCGGTGTATCTCGGGACGCCTGGTATTGACGAAAACTGCCCGGCTCACGCGCTGGGGCGCACGGAAGCGATTCTGCTCTCCCCGCTCGGCACGGATCCGGGCTTGCCTATGGAAGGCAACGTGACGAGTTACCCGGCGCGGGCAGCCCGGGTCCAGGTGACAGCGACCTGGTGGCGGGCGCCCCGCGTGGTGGCGGGTGCGCTGGGGCGCAGCTCGCTGCGGGCGAGTTCTCTTTCGACGCTCAGTACGAGCGGCAATCGCTCTTCCGCCGCCCCGCCCAGAGCGCCGTCCAGGGCGACCGTGTACACCGGGCGCGGCTTTGACACCTGCGCCACGCCTTCCCCGGCCGACATGTCGGCCTGGTCATCCTCGCCCTACCGAGCGATCGGGATCTATATCGGCGGAACCAACACGATCTGCGCTCAGCGGAACTTGAACAAGTCATGGGTTCGTCAGGAACTGGCCTCCGGTTGGCACCTCGCTCCCTTCTACGTGGGACCGCAGGCCAAGGGAAGCACGTGTCCGCGCTGCACGACGATCGATTCCAAGCATGCCTCAGGACAGGCTGTAGCCGCAGCCAACGACGCGGTCAAGCACGTGCGTGCGCTCGGCATCCCGGCGGGGGGACCGATCTACTACGACCTCGAGTCCTACACGCGCACGAAAACCGTGACCGCGAGCGTGGTCGCCTTCTTCCGATCATGGACGCGCCAGATCCACGCCGATGGCTACACGTCGGGCTTTTACAGCAGCGCGCTATCAGGGATCACCGACCTCGCGCATGTCTACAAGACCAAGTTTCCCGAACCCGACGACATCTGGATCGCCGATTGGAATGGCCGCAAGACCACACAGGATCCGCACGTACCGGGCCGAGATTGGAGCAGACACCAAAGGTTGCACCAGTTCGTCGGTGCCCATAACGAGACCTGGGACGGGGTCACGGTCAACATCGACGGCGACGTGGTCAACGGCGCGACCTCGTATGTAGCCCCGCGCGACGGTTATCTGGTGCTGAGCTCTGACGGCGGCGTGCACAACTTTGGCACCGCGACCTGGCACGGCTCGGACAGCGGCAAGCTCGGCTCGAAGGTGCGCGCGCTCGCTCTCGCGCGCAATCCGACCACGAGCGGCTATTGGATCTTGAAATCGGACGGGGGCATCGACAACTTCGGCAATGCGCGCTGGAGGGGGTCGCTACGTGGGCACCTGCATGGGTCGCGGCCGGTCGGGCTTGCTGCGGTGGCCAACGGCTACTTCGTATTGACCGCCGACGGGGCAGTGCACGCTTTCGGCGCGGCCCACACGCATGGCTCCGACGCGGGCAAGTTGCACTCTGGGGTGCACGCGGTCGCGCTGGCGGTCGATCCGACCACGGGCGGGTACTGGATCCTGCGCTCCGACGGAGGCGTCGATGGATTCCACGCTCCGGTC
Source organism: uncultured Solirubrobacterales bacterium (assembly GCA_963767295.1). Lineage (GTDB taxonomy): Bacteria > Actinomycetota > Thermoleophilia > Solirubrobacterales > Solirubrobacteraceae > Palsa-465. Next base: position 725,936 of record CAVYDI010000003.1, on the reverse strand, counting down.
CAAGGGTCGGTCAAGGGGCACCTGAAGGGCACCCGGCCGGTCTCAATCGCCGCGGGTTACGGAGGTGGGTATCTGGTGCTGAGCGCGAACGGCGGCGTGCACGCATTCGGCCCGGCCGCCGCCTTCGGCTCGTTGAAGCTCGCATCCGGTTTACACGCCATCGCGCTGGAGACATCCGCGACCGCGGCCGGCTATAGGGTGCTGCGCTCAGACGGCGGCGTAAACGGCTTTCACGCGAGTTGGAATGGTTCGCTCAAGGGCTGGCTGGTGCCCGGGGTGAAGGCGGTCTCGATCGTCTCAGCTCGCTGAGGCGATTTCTTGCCTTTTCGAGGCCGACGTGCGCCCCGATGGCGATCCATTGGCCGAGACAGATCAGCGGCAGGGCGGTGCGGGCGCGGTCGGGGATGGCTCCATCGCTGCGGATGCGGTCGCGGATCGCTTTGGCGTGGCCGGCGAGATCCGCGGGCGTCATCTTCTGGGACCAGAGCAACTGCGGGTGCAGGCGGTAGAGGCGGCCGGGCTGCTCGCTCCATCCGAGCTGGCCGCGGAAGGCGAGCGAGACGCCGAGCACCCAATCTTCGCCGAGGTCCGAGTCGGCGTAGCCGCCGGCTTGTTGGACGAGCTCGGTACGTATGATGGACGCGCCGGTGCTCGGAAAGAGAGGCCAAATCGCGTGCAGGAACGCGAAGGCTCTTGGCCGCTTCGCGAGCCGCGCGATCGACCGGCGCGGCCAGCGGTGCCGCGCCCGAGATGGATCCTCGAGCGCAGCCATGCCAAACGCTGCGAGTTGTGGGTTGCTAACCATGGTGTGTTCGAGCGCGTTGAGCGTCTCTGGGAGCATGATGTCGTCGGCGTCCCAGAAGATCACGTAAGCGGTCGTTACGCGCGTGAGCCCAAGGTTTCTTGCCGCCCCCGCTGTGAGTCGCCGAGGCGCTCGGATCACCCAGGCGCCCGGCAGCGGCGGGAGCGGCACCTTGGAGGCGTTGTCGACTACGACGATCGAGGCATTCGCGGCCTGCGCGCGAATGCTGGCGAGCACGTCCGCCAGGCGCGCTGAGACGTGGTCGTCCCAGACGGCGATCACGACGGTGGTGCGGGAAGAGGCCGTAGCTTCCACGGGCGCAGTATCGTCTACGGCCGGCCGGTGTTGTGCGCGCGCAGCCGCCGCTACCGCACGTGCTCCATCGGCTCGCTGGCGGAGCGCTGGTCCGGATCATTGATCTCGACCCCAGCTGGGGGATCCACACGCCCGCTCAACAGCGGATCCTGCGTATCCCGCATCCACTCCTCCAACCGCACCTTCAAATCATCGAGGACCGAGGAATACGAAGCATCCTCGACCAGATTGTTCGCCTCGTTGGGGTCAAAGACCAGATCGAACAGCTGCTCGGGCGCGATCTCGCGCTCGGCCCAGCCATGCCGCAGCAAGAAATCCTTGGTCGGGCCATCGTCGGTGTTCGGCAGGACCGGCGCGCGCTTGTCTCCCCAGCGGCGGATGTACTTGTAGCGCGTGGTGCGAATGGCACGCTGAGGCTCGTAGGCGGCATGCCATGTCGAGCCGGCGAAGATCTCGTTGCGAATAGACGCGACATCCCCATGCAGCAGGGGCAACATGGAAACTCCCTGCAGGAAATCGGGCCGCGGAATCCCGACGAACTCGCACACTGTCGGAAACAGATCGATGTGCGAGACGAGCGCGTCCATAACCCGCCCCCCGTGAAACGGAAACGGCCCGCGCAAGATCAACATGACGCCCAGGCCTCGGTCGTACAGAGTCGCCTTTGCTCCCGGAAAGGGCATGCCGTGGTCGGTGGTAAAGATCACGAGCGTGTTGTCCGACATGCTCGCTTCATCCAAGGCGTTGAGCACCAGACCAACGCCGTGGTCGAGCGAACGCGCGCTGGCCTTGAAACCCGCCATGTCGGCCCTGATCTCCGGTACATCGGGGAGGTTGGCCGGCACCTGCGAGTAGTGCACGTCGCGCAGAGAACCCGGGCCGAGGAACTCGCGATGCGTCTCGAAGAACCCCACCGACATGAACAGCGGCCGGTCGTGCTCGCGCCTGAGCACCTCCATCGCCAGCGGCGCGACGGTCTCCACGCGAGTCGTGGGGATCTTGAAAATTTCGTCGTAGCCGATTGCCTGAGGGTCCTTGGAGATGTGCTGCTCGCCGATCAACACCGAGTGGTAACCCGCGTGGCGCAGCGTATGCACGATGTGGTGGCTGTAATCGCGCAGCGACCAGCCGCGGTGGGCTAGCCCCATCATGCCGTTGGTCTGCGTGTACTGGCCGGTCAGCAGACAGGCGCGGCTCGCCGAACAGGTGGGCGCGGCGCAGTACGCCTGGCGGAAAAGCACCCCCTGGTCGGCGAGCGCCTGGACGTTTGGCATGAGCACCTGGTGCCCGTAAGGCTGCACAAAGCGACCCGTGTCGTGCGAATGGAGATAGAGGATGTTTGGAAAATGATTACTGGACATTGTCAACGAATTCGGCAGACTTTATGGTGTTAGCCATGCCCATGCTCTCGTACCTCGTATGTGCGACGCCGCGGAGCGGTAGCACGCTGCTATGTGAACTGCTCGACCAAACAGGCGTGGCCGGGCACCCCCAAGAATATTTTGAAGCCTTGCGCCATTCGGGAGTGCCACGGCGCCCGCACGAGTACTTCGACCCGAATCGCCACGCGAACATCATCGAGCGCCTTGCCTTTAGGGAGATGCCGGACGGCAGGGTGCGATCGCCAAATTCGCTGTGGGATCCGGATGATTACGGCGGCTATCTCGAATGGGCGCTCGAGCAGGGAACCACACCCAACGGCGTCTTCGGCGCCAAGCTGATGTGGGGATACCTGGGCGACCTCGCCACGCTGCTGAGGACGATCGACGGCATGTCGGGGTGGCCGATCCCGGACTTGCTCTCACGCGCCTTCCCTGGGCTCCGCTACATCCAGATCACGCGCGAAGACAAGATTCGCCAGGCGGTCTCGCTCTGGAAGGCGGTCCAGACCCAAGCCTGGAAACAAGTCGACGGCGACAGCTCAGCGCCCGTGGCCAAGCCAGTGTTCTCCTTCCGCGCGATCAATTACCTGGTGCGGCTGCTCACGGCCCACGATGCCGCTTGGGACGCGTACTTCTTGGGCCTTGGACATCCGCCGCTCAAGCTGACCTACGAGGAACTGGCCGCGGACCAACGGCCAGTGATCCATCGCGTGCTCGAGCACCTCGGCATCCCTGTGCCCGCTCCGCTTTCGCTGCCGGCGCCCAGCCTTGCGGTCCAAGCCGACGAGCTCTCGGAGGACTGGGTGCGGCGCGTGCACCAGCACCTCGATGCGCTCGAGGGTCCCGAGACGAGCATCGGCGCGATCATCGCGCCGGTCCGGTCCTAGGGCGAGGGGCGGCGCCTCGGCCCTCCGAGAACAGCGCCGCCGCCTCTAAGGCTTCGGAGCTCTGAAAGAATCGAGTCGTGCCGAATCTCCCGCCGAACCTCGGACCGCCCGATACCGCAGTCAGCGTCTCCAAATCCTTGCGTCTGACGATTCGCAGCGCGGAAGACGAGGCCGTCGAACTCGCGGGCGTGGAGCTGGAAGTGCTTGCAATCGGCTGGCGCGCAGACCACGAACGGCTCTACTACCTCGTATTCCACGGCTTGCAAAACGAGGTCTTCTGGGTCGATCCGGATTACGTGGAGTCATTGCGCGGTTAGCAGGTGCGCTTGCGCACACATGGCTTGCGCCCAAAGCTACGCCACTGTAACTTTCTCGCCGAATGCGCTCGCAGAGTCCGCCAATGCACTCGCACAACGGCCGCCCGCGCGCACGCGAGGACCACGTCGACGTCCTGATCGTCGGCGCCGGCCTCTCCGGCATCGGTGCAGCCTGCCACCTGACAAAGAGCTGCCCGAGCAAGAGCTACGCGATCCTCGAATCCCGCGGCGCGCTCGGCGGCACCTGGGATCTGTTCCGCTATCCCGGGATCCGCTCGGACTCCGACATGTACACGCTCGGGTACTCGTTCAAGCCCTGGCCGGGAGACCGTTCGATGGCCGACGGGCCCTCGATCCTCGAGTACGTCAAGACGACGGCGCGCGAGTACGGCGTCGAGGAGCACATCCGCTTCGGCCACAAGGTCGTAAGCGCCGATTGGTCGTCTGCCGAAGCCCGCTGGACCGTCCAGGCCGAGCAAACTCAAACTGGCGAGCGCAAACAGATGACGTGCAGCTTTCTCTTCCTTTGCACCGGCTACTACAACTATGCCGAGCCCTACACGCCGAACTTTGAGGGGCTGGAGCGGTTCAGAGGCACCCTCGTCCACCCCCAGCATTGGGACGATGAGCTCGACTACGCCGACAAGCGCGTGGTCGTAATCGGGTCTGGCTCGACCGCGATCACGCTCGTGCCGGCGATGGCGCAGAAAGCCAAACACGTGACGATGCTCCAGCGCTCGCCTACGTACGTGATCTCCTTGCCTGGCCGTGATCCGCTCGCGACGCGCCTGACGCGGCTGCTGCCGGAGAAAGCCAGCTATGCCGCGATTCGGACCAAGAACGTCTTGCTGCAGCTCGTGAGCTACCAGCTGAGCAGGCGCTATCCCCAACAAGCCCGCAAGCTTTTGCAGCGGCTGATCGAGAAGCAGGTTCCCGAGGCCGACATCGCCGCCCATTTCACCCCTCGTTACAACCCGTGGGACCAGCGGCTATGCGTGGCGGCCGACGGCGATCTCTTTCGCGCGATCCGGTCGGGCAGGGCTTCCGTGGTCACCGCGACGATCAAGACTTTCACCGAGAAGGGCGTCGCACTCGAGGACGGCGAGGAGCTCGAGGCAGACATGATCGTGACGGCGACCGGGCTGAACCTGCTACCGGTGGGCGGAGCCCAGCTATCCGTCGACGGCAGGCAAGTCGAGCTGCCCAAGGCGATGGGCTACAAGGGCATGATGCTCTCCGACGTGCCCAACCTGGCGATGGTGCTCGGCTATACCAACGCCTCCTGGACGCTCAAATGCGACCTCACCTGCGCGTACGTTTGCCGGGTCTTGAACCACATGGACAGGCACGGCTACGACGTGTGCGTGCCACGCCGCGACCCCTCTGTCAGTGAGCGGCCGTTCATCGACCTGACCTCGGGGTACATCCAGCGCTCCATCGACCTCCTCCCGAAGCAGGGCGAGCGGCCGCCCTGGCGCCTCTATCAGAACTACTTCCGCGACATCCTCACGCTGCGCCTGGGAGCGCTCGAGGACGACGCGATGGAGTTCTCACACGCGCCAGCCATCAAATCACGGGAGCCACAGCTTCAGCGGGTCTAATCTCCCACGCATGCCAGATCTGCCCCTGACCGGCGGATGCGGCTGCGGCGCCGTCCGCTTCGAGGTGACCGAGCCGCTGGTGAGCTCCAACTACTGCCACTGCACGCGCTGCCAGCGCCGCACGGGCACGGCAGCCTCGGCCAACGCCAAGCCAGCTCCAAAGAGCTTCAGAATCACGCGCGGGCAAGAGCACCTCAAAGCCTGGCGCCCGGAGGGCGGCTTCGAGAAATTGTTTTGTGTCGAGTGCGGCTCGGCGTTGTTTAGCCGTGACCCCGACGATCACGACAACGTGGGCGTGCGCATGGGCGCCTTTGACTCCGACCCGGGGATCCGTCCGAGTGCGCGCCAGTTCGTGGCCTACGCCGCGAGCTGGGAGCCGATTCCCGACGACGGCCTGCCGCGCCACGCGGAGAGCGCACGGCAACACTGACGACGCCCCTACGGCGCGTCGAGCGAGAAGAAGTCGCGGCTCCACGGCGCCAGAAACGCGCCCGGAATCGTCACCTGCCCCGCGACCACGGGCAAAGGCACAGGGCGACTTCGTGCAGAGTGGTGCGCGTAGACGTAGCCCGCCACCCACGCCGGGTTGATATCAAGCTCGACGGCTCGCTGGACGTGGGCATGAAGCAGCGCCTGCGCGAGCGCCCCTACCGTCAGATGCTCACCGCCCGCCCAGACTAGGGTGCCGCCAGAAGAGATCCCAAGCGCCGCCCGGGCTGGGTCCACGACGCCCCCCAGCGTCGCGCCCCAGCAGTTAAGGCACCCGACGTCGGCTGCGACGCGCCCGTGGTCGACCAGCAGATTCAGGTTCTGGCGCACCGAAGCGACAGCCTTGCCGGGGGCTGGCAGGCCCCGATGCCACGCGCCGACGTCGGTGCTGCCGTCGGTGTAAGTCACGATCGACCCCAGCCCCGGCCGCAGCGGCGCGGCCACGCGTCCGAACGACTTAAATCCTCCGGCCCCGGTCGACAGCTTGAAGCCACCGTTGAAGGCAGCCAAGAGGTGTCGCAGCTCCGCGCCAGCCACAGAGGACCCGAACCTGAAGCCCGCTCCCGCGTCGACCGTCCCCGAGTGCAGGTGTAGCCGCACGTAGCGCTGGTCGAACGACATCAGCACCGCGCCTGAACTCAGGTGCGCGATGCGAGCGACGAAGTGACCATTCCACTTGGCAAGCGGTACGAATGCGCTCGAGCGGGATCGCACGCCGCCGCCGAGAACGCGGGCGAACGGGCTCGGCGGAGGGGGTGGAGGCTTGGCACGCGTCGTCGGTTGCGCGCGCGTCGAGGCCACCGACTTCGTCAAAGAGTTCGCAGGACCGGTGTGCGACGAGCCGCCGCAACCAGCGAGGATTAGCGCGGCGAGCACCGCTTTGGTCGTTCTGGCGGCCAAGCCCGGTTATATACACGAGACCGCCGCGACCGCCTGCCAACTTTTAGAGCCCGATGAGAAAGTCTTTAATAGGGCAAGATCCTCGACGATGGGGCGCACGCGTGCTCGCGCTCGGCGCACTCGTCGCGGCGGTTCTCGCGTTCCTCTTGATCGTCACCGGCGGTGGGGGTGGCAGCTCCCACCCAACCAACGCCTCAAGTGCCACAACTGCAACACAGACGGGCAAGAAGTCGTCTAAAGCGCCGACGCACAAGCCCACGGCCTTCCGCGTCGGGCGCTTGACGGTCATCCTCAACGAACCGTCTTCGGCGGGCATCGCGAACGCGAAGACGTCCACCGGCGCGCCCGCGAGACAGCTCATCACCTCGATCCGTTACCCAGCCCTCGGTGCCCCCAACGGCAAAGAGAATCAGCACGCCACGCCAGCGACCTCGAGCGGCCCGTTCCCTCTCGTCGTCTTCTCTCAGGGGTACGACACCAACGACAGCGCCTACGCCTGGCTGATGGACAAGTGGACCAACGCGGGCTATGTGGTCGCCGCCCCGACCTATCCCTTTACCGCCCCTACCTCGCCCAACGGCGTCAACGAGACCGACATCGTCAACCACCCGGTCGACCTGCGTTACGTCATCACCAGCTTGGTGAAGGGCTCGGGTCCAGCAGCTCGGGTCAGACGGCTGATCGACCCCTCCAGAGTCGGGGTGATTGGGCAGTCCGACGGTGGGGACGTCAGCCTGGCCGTGGTCGCCAACAGCTGTTGCCGTGTTTCGGCCGTCAAAGCGGCCGCAATCCTCTCGGGAGCCGAGCTCGCCCGCTTCGGCGGCTCTTATTACTCAGGTGGCGGTACGGCCGTACCGCTGCTCGCTGTGCAGGGCAGCGCGGACACAATCAACCCGCCGGGCTGTAGCGCCCAGTTCTACAACCAGGCGCCCCAGCCGAAGTATTACCTCGACCTGACCGGCTCTTCGCACCTTGCCCCATACACCCTTCCGGGCAACGTCCGCACGACCGTCGGGGCGGTGACGACCGCCTTCCTCGACCGTTATCTGAAGGGCCAGCAGGCGGCTCTGACCACGCTCAAGCACAGCGGCGCGGTCCCTGGAGTGGCGACCCTGACTTCTGGTGGTACGGCCCCCGGCGCGAGCACCTCGTGCCCGGGCGCGCCCTGAGCTAGTCCGGGGCCGCCGGACTTCAGCGAAAAGGCGGCGTGGCCCGGACGGGCTCGCGAGAGCGCGCCCGGCGCCGGCGACGCTCGATCAGGAATCCGACTATGAAGCTCACCAGCACGATCAGCAACACGAGCAGTGCGATGAGCCCGACCCACGCGAGCCCGGGCGCGAGCAGCAATAGCAAGCCGGCGACGGCAGCGGCGATCGCCACGTCGACGAGCATCAGACCCCTGAAGTGAAACCGTCTCATATCGGCAGCCTTCTGTATACCGGCCGCGGTACATGCCGCAATAAAGAAAAGACCGACCGCAAGCTTGCGGGAACCCAGACCGTTCCCGTACCGCGCTCGAGTCCCCGCACGACTGCCTCGGCGACCTTCTCGGGTGTGGTGGCAAACGGAGTCGGCTTAAGCCCCGCGGTCATGCGCGTGCTCACGAAGCCGGGTCTCACCACCAGCACCCGTAAACCACTGCCCGCGGTCGAGTCCGCCAGCCCCTGGGCTAGCGCATCAAGCCCCGCCTTGGCGGCGCCGTAGACCGGGCTCGAGGCACGGGGCCGCTCCGCCGCCACGCTCGAGAGCACGACCAACGTGCCGCTGCCTTGGCTTCGCAGCTCACGCAGGCTGTGGATCAGGAGGGAGCCGCAGTCGACGAAGTTCACGCGCATCACTTCGAGCGACTCGTGCACGTCCGCGTCGAGACCGCTCTGGCCGCCGAGCACGCCGATGGCCAGCACGACCACGTCGAAGCCACCGCTCCGCCGAAACGCGTCCCCTATCACGTGGGCGTGTGCCTCCAAGTCGTCGGCGTCCAGCACTCCCAGCTCGCCGCCGGTGCATCCCGCCGACTCGAGCAGCTCCAATGCTTGCTGCATCAGCCCGAGATTGCGCCCGAGCAAAAACGGGCGCACCGTGCCCTCGGCGACGAGTCGCCGCGCGATTGCTAGGCCGATCTCCGAGCTTCCTCCGAGCAGCAACAGCCGCGTCTCATGGGGGATGCCGGGCGCGCCGGAACCCATCTCGCGTGTCGAGCTCATGCGATCAGTCCGGTACGCAACGCCAGGTCGGACCGCCACATTCGCTCTGGATCGGCACGCTCGCGCACAGCCTGCCACTCGGCCAAGCGCGGGTACATCGCCCTGACGACGTCAGGCTTCAAACGCGCGTCCTTAGTCAGATAAGCGCGACCGCCGACCTCGGCGACAAGCTCGTCGCAGCTCGCGAGCGCGGCTTCAGCGCCGGGAGCGGCGCGAGGGACGTCGAGCGCGAGGGTCCAGCCCTCGATTGGGAACGACAGCGGAGCCTCGTTCGCCGGACCAAAGTCCTTCAACACCGCGAGGTAACACGGCACGCGGAATCGCCGTAACAGCTCGACGACCCTCGTCAGCGCATTTTCAGCGCCCCGCGGGACCACCAGCTGGTACTGGAAGAACCCTTGAGGTCCATATAGGCGCGGCCAGGCGGCCAGCGCGTCGAGCGGAAACATATGCGAGCCAATCCCCTCCAGCCGACCGCGCTGCACTCGTGGCAAGCGCCAAAACCGGGCCGCATTGAACGCGCGCACGGTCGAGGCGCGGAGCACAAAGCCCGGGAACCACGCTGGAACCGTCGCCCGCGCCCGCACCGTGGCCGAGCCGTGGGCGCCAACCGCCGAAACGTGCTCCGCGCGCGTGACGACGCCGCGCACGCCGCGACCGAGCAGATCGAGCCAGGCCACCCGGTACGGGCCGCCTGGCCCCGACAAAACCGCCAGCGCCTCGTCCAAATTCAAGACCCGGTCAGTGTCGACCGACAACAGCGGACTTGAAACCGGCAGCAGCGCGATCCGCGCCCACACGATCACTCCCGTGAGCCCCATCCCGCCGATGGTTGCCCAGAAGAGCTCTTCCTCTGGGCCAAGTTCCACAGCTTCGCCAGAGGCAAGCAACAGACCAAGCGCTAAAACATGGTGCGAGAACGTGCCTGCGACTCCATGGCTTTTACCGTGGATGTCGCTTGCGATCGCGCCACCGACGGTCACGTGCTGGGTTCCGGGCACCACCGGCACCATCCAGCCGGCTGGCACCAAATCCCGCAATAGTTCGCCGATCGTGACGCCCGCCTGCGTGGTCACCACGCCTCGCGCAGCGTCGAGCTCGAACCCCTTCAACGCCGCCGTGTGGATCACGAATCCGCCCTGCAGCTGGGCCGCGTCGCCGTAGCTACGACCCATCCCGCGCGCGATCGCGCCGGACGCACGGGCTGTGTCGAGCGCCATCCGCAGTTCCTCGGTCGATCGCGGTCGCAGGCGCAAAACGGATGTGCCGGAGCCGCCTCCCCAGCCGTTTACGAGTGCAGACTCGGGCTTAAGCGGCGTGCGGCTCAGAATCGAGTCAGCCGGCGGCATGCACCGACAGCGCAAACAGTACGAGCCACGCGACCGCCGCGGTTTGGAGCAGCCGGTCCTTGAGGATCAGCTCCTCCGGAGCCTCGCCGGCTCCTGCGCGCACGAGCGTCCCGTAGCGCAGCAGTGAGACCGCGAAAGGCACGATCGTCAGCAGACGCCACGGCACGCCGTTGACCGAGGGCAACTCAAACGCCCACACCGAGTAGGCAAAAAGCGCGCACCCCGCGCTGGCGAGCAAAAGCCGCCACAGCAGGGGCAGGTTGTATGCGTTGAGCACGCGCCTGCGCGCGCTCCCGGAGCCCTCGGCGCGGCGCAGCTCGGCGTAGCGCTTACCCGCTGCGACGCACACCGCGGCGGCGCTGATAACCACCAGAAACCAGCGCGACAGCGCCACGGGTGCGGCCACGCCCCCGGCTACCGCGCGGAGCACGAAGCCGCCCCCGACCGCGATCAGGTCGAGGAGCAGGACGTGCCGCCACACGTACGTGTAGCTCAGGGTTAGGGCAACGTAACCAGCGCCGACCACGCCGACGAGTGGGCGTACCGCGAAGCACAAAGTCAACCCCAGCGCCATCAGTACCACGCCTAATGTCAGCGCGCTGCCAGAGCTGAGCTCGCCCGCCGCGACCGGCCGGTGGCGCTTGCGCGGATTGAGGCGGTCTTCGGTCGCGTCGTGAACGTCGTTGACGGCATACAGACCCGATGCGAGCAGGCAGAAAGCGATCGTCGTCAGGCCGACACGCACCGGAACGTCGTCGTGCCCGAGAGCGCCGGCTGCTCCCGCGGCAGCCACCACCAGGCCATTCTTGAGCCATTGACGCGGACGCAGGGTCGCAACTACGGCTGCGAGCGCGCCGCGCCTGGGCGCTGCGGGTACAAGCGGGGTAATCGGAGTAGAGGTCTCGGGGGTGCTAATGCTCATGTTTCATCCTGCGTTTACCCTGAGTCCACAAAGTCCTGCTCTCAACGAGCAATGCTTACCTCGAGTCGGCCCTCAAAACCACTGACCCCGTTGTCTGCCGGATTGAGGGGGGCGCCCGCTGGCCGCCCCCCTGGACGGTTGCGACGGGCTCGCCGGATCGCCCTGCTTGCGGCGATTTTGGCGCTGATCCCGACGCTCGTGTCCTACGCGGTGGCGATGTTACAGCGGTCAGACAGCACCCTGGGTGTCCGGACGGTCGAGTGGCTGCGCGACAACGGGGCCCGCGGGCTCGTCAATTCGGTCGAAAATCTCTACTACACGCTGACCGCGCCGTCGAAGGGCGGGCCGGCGCTGAAGAAGCTGCCCACCCAAGCGGGCGCGACCGGGTCGACGAAGTCCGTCCACCGCGTTCACTACTACCGTCCGCCGAGGATCAAACCCGTGATCCACCCCGCGCTCCCAGGCGAGGGCGTCTGGCACGCCACTTTTTCAGCTAACCGCTCGCACCCGCCGGTGCTGATCACGAGCTACCGGCCCAATCCCTCCTATCCGCGGCTGGTCGCGGGGATCGGTTGGATCGACCACACGGTTACCTCGACCTGGCTGTACCCAGGGCTCTCGGAACCAGCCGTGCCGATGGGTAATCGCGGGCCGATGGAGATCCCCAAGAACATGCGCTCGCGGCTTGTGGCCAGCTTCAACAGCGGCTTTAAGCTCTCTGACGCGGGCGGGGGCTTCATCTACCGGGGCCATACGTACACCCAGATGCATGACGGCATCGCGACCCTGGTGCGGTTTCGCAACGGCGCCATCAACGTGATCGACTGGAACCGCGGGCCGGTGGCTGGACCCAACATCGTCTACGCCCGCCAGAACCTGCCGCTGATCGTCAACAACGCTCGCCCCAACCCCAACCTCAACTCAGGTCCCCAGTGGGGAGCGACGCTCGGTAACGCCGTATTGGTATGGCGCTCGGCGGTGGGCGTTGACCGCCGCGGCAACCTCATCTACGGCGCCGCCAACGACCAGACCGTCGGCTCGCTCGCTCAAATCATGATTCACGCCGGCGCGGTGCGGGCCATGGAGCTCGACATCAACGCTTACTGGCCGAGCTTCATCACTTACAAGCACCCCGGCGCCGGCAAGCCCGCCAACCTGCTGCCGGACATGGTGCGCTCGCCGTACCGATACCTGACCCCCGACGATCGCGACTTCTTCGCGGTCTACCTGAACCAAGCAAGCACTTCACACCCGTTGTCGAGCGGCACACGCCGTTAATTTCGCCAACCGCCGCTCCGCTCGATGGCGTGGAAAAAGACCCACGCCCCCGGCACAGCGGGAGCCTTGGGGCTTGTCCCACCGATGGCGTGGAAAAAGCCCCAACGGCGTCCTGAGATCCGAAGCCTTGGGGCTTTTCCCACCGGATTCGGGCCCCTCGAGGCGAAGGCCGCCGGCCCGGGCCGCGCAGGCGCGACCCGGACCGTCGCAACGACCTACGGCCGGGCCTCCAACACGATGTTGAAGGGGGTCTCGTCCGCGCGCCGGAAGCGGGTAAAGCCGCCCTTGCGCACGACCTCGCCCAGGCGCTTCTCGCCGGCCTGGGCACCGAGCGCGAGTCCGACCTCCTGATCGCGCGAAGCGGGCGTGCACACCAGCGTCGAGGCGCCGTAGTACACGCGACCGACCGGGTTGAGGTTTTCGGCCAGATGATCGCCCGCGAAGGGCTCGACGATCATCCACGTCCCGTCCTCCGCGAGAGTGCCCAGCACGTGGGCCGCAGCGCCGACGGGGTCGCCCATGTCGTGGAGACAGTCGAACATCGCCACGAGGTCGTACTCGTCGGCGGGGTAGTCCTTGGCCGTCGCGATCTCGAAGCTGACGCGATCGCTGAGACCAGCATCTGAGGCAGCCTCGCGGGCGTGCTCGATCGAGGCCTGGTGGTAGTCGAACCCGACGAAGCGCGAGTTAGGGAACGCCTGCGCCAGCAGGATCGTCGAGGCGCCGTGACCGCAACCAACGTCGGCCACTTTGCCGCCTTCTTCGAGCTTCTCTTGCACCCCGTCCAGCGAAGGGATCCAAGAGGAGACCAGGTTGGCCGCGTAGCCGGGGCGGAAGAACCTCTCTGTGCCCGCGAACAGATCGTGATGGTGCTCGTGCCAGCCAACGCCTCGACCTGACTGGAAAGCGCCACGGATGGTTTCCTCGTCTTTGATCAACGATGTGGCCAGCTGGAAGGCGCCCGCCACAAACGCCGGGCTGCCTTCCTGGGCGAGCGCGAGCGATTGCTCGGGCGAGAGGAAGAAGCGGTCGTCGTCAGCGTCGTAGCTGACATAGCCGCCAGCCGCCTGGTTCGAGAGCCACTCGCGCACGTAGCGGGGGTCGGTCCCCGTGCGGGAGGCCAACTCGTCCGCGTTGAGCCGCTCGCCGTCCGCCATCGCCCGGTAAAGCCCGAGCTTGTCGCCGATCACCACGAGCGCTGAGCTGAGCGCCGCACCGAGGTCGCCGACGAAGCGCCCCAGAAACTCCTCGAGCTTGGTCTGATCGATTTCTCTTGCTGTCGCCGACATCACTTCTCGTCCCATACCTGCACGACGGTTTGATCAGAGATCTGGCCGTCTTCGAGCTCGATCACCGTCGCGCACAGCACGTTGGTGCCGTCGGGGTAGCGGCACGCCTGCGTGAAGGCCGCGCCAGAGTCGTCGTAAACACGGTGCCTGACCGAGTGGGTCAGGTCGCGTCCGTAGGTGTCCTCGAGCCAGGACTTGATCTCGTCGCGACTCGAGAGCACGCGCGGCGAGCCGGGCTGCGAAATCTTGTCGGTGATCACGACGGTCGCCCCGGAGCTGTACATCGACAGCTGCGTGGCGGCGTCGCGCTCCTCGGCGGCCCGCGCGAACCGCTCGAGGTCGAACGTTGTGGTGGTGCTCACGGCTTTCTCCTTTGGTTGTTTGGCCATGTGCGCTGCACCGTCTCGAGCGCCCGTATGGGAGGCGTCAAACGAGCGTCAAAGCGCCTTCACCCGGTGTCAAAAGCGAGGAGTAGCCTTTGACGCCGTGCTGCACGCACGCCTCCTTGGGGCGCTCGAGGTGAGGCTCAATGGGACCGCGATCGAATCGGCGGCTTCGCAGCGCCCGTGGGCGCTGTTCTCGTATCTCGCGCTGACCGAACGCCCCGTCGCCAGGTCCGAGCTGGCGGATCGGTTCTGGCCCGATGTGCTTGATCAGAGCGCCCGCGCGAGCCTGCGCAGCGCCTTGTGGGCATTGCGCCGCGCGCTGGGCGACGCCGTAGTGGTCGAAGGCGACCGCGTACGGCTATGCGAGGACGAGGAACTGTGGATCGACATCCGCGAATTCGAGCGGCTCGCCGGCAGCGACCCCGAGGCGGCGCTCGCGCTGTGCCGCGGAGAGTTGCTCGAGGGGCTCGAGGATGACTGGGCGCGCTCGGCGCGCGAGCGCCACCGGGCGCGCGTGATCGAACTGTTGGACGGGCTTGCGCGCGCGGCCTTACACCGGGGCGATGTCCGCCCCGCGATCGAGTTGACACGCCGCCAGACCGAGCTCGACCCGTTCGACGAGGAGTCCCACCGGCGACTGATCGAGCGCATGACCGCCGCCGGGGACCGAGCCGGCGCGCTCCTCGTTTTTCGTGCGTTGAGCGAGCGTCTGCGCCGCGAGCTCGGCGTCGCGCCCTCGGGCGCCACTCGTGAGCTGGTCGAGCGATTACGCGGCGAGCCGGCTCCGGCCTCTGACGGAGCCGCCGTGCCATCGGGGCTGTTGCCCCTGGTCGGTCGCGAGCCGGAGCTGCGCGAGTTAGAGCAGGCTTGGAAGGGTGTCGAGGCGGCCCTGGGAGCGGCCGCTCTGATCCGCGGCGAGGCGGGAATCGGCAAGACCAGACTGGCCACTGAGCTTTGCCTGCGGGCGAGGGCAGGGGGGGCGCTGACAGCCTCCTGCGCCGCGCTTGACCTCGGCGGATCCGCCCCGCTGAGCCTGTGGGCCGAGCTGATCCGCGAGCTGCTGCCCTCGTTACCGGCACCCCCGGCGGAGGTTGGCTGGCCCGACGATCTGGCTGCATTGGTCGCCGAGCTGCCCGCACACTTCGCGCGGGCGCCGGTCCCCGAAAGCGCAGTGGCGCCCGATCTCCAGCGCACGCGGCTGTTCGAGGCGGCGGTCGCGCTGCTTTCGTGGGCGGCGCAGCGCGCGCCGCTGCTGCTCGTCTTCGACGACATCCACAGCGCCGACGCCCCCAGTCTCGAGCTGGCGGGTTACGCGGCGCGGCGCATCTCTGGCCTGCGCGTGATGATGGTGATGACCCGGCGCGAGTTGCCACACAGCGTCTCGGCCGACCGGCTCGAACACGCGCTACGCGCGCGCGGCGTGCTGACGTCCGAGCTCGATCTCAGCCCCTTGAGCTCCGCCCCGGGCGCGGCGCTGGCGCGTAAGGCGGCGCGCCTGTCGGAGCCCGACGTCAAGCGAGTGGTGGCGCGCGCGGAGGGCAACCCGCTGCTCGTGGTCGAGACCGCGAGGGCCCTCGCGCGGGGTCAGGACGAGCCGGCGCCCAGCCTGCGCGGATCGGTGCGGGCAGTGCTCGGACCCTTGAGTGGCGCGACGCGCAAGCTTGTCGAGGTATGCGCCGTCGCGGCACGAGCGATTGAGTCGAGGGAAAGCGGCGTGCTGGAACTCGAGGACGCGGCGGAGGAGGCGCTTCAGACGGGCCTGCTCGCGTCAACAGGGGGCGCAATCGGGTTTCGACATGCCCTGCTGCGCGAAGCCGTTTACGAGGAGATCGCCGAGCCGCGTCGGCGGACTCTGCACCACTCGTGGGCGCAGGCGCTCCTATCCGCTGAGCAAGACGGTGCGGTGGGGCGGCCGGCCGAGGTCGCACGGCACCTGCGCCTGGCGGGCGACGATCTGCACGCGGTGCCCGAGCTGGTCCGGGCTGCCGCCAAGGCCCGCAGCGTGGCGGCGCTAGATCAGGCCGTGGCGTATTTGGAGGAGGCGCTCGAGATCGCGCCGGAACGCGCCGATATTTGGCTCGAGCTGGGCGCCGTCGAGGCGTGGCGTGCGCGGCGCGAGCCATCGGACGCTGCGTTTGCTCGTGCGCTTGAGCTGCTCGACGGTGTGGACGCGCTCGAGCGCGCGCGGGCCTACCTCCTGCGGGCACGCGCCAATAACGGGCCGATTTGTGTGCCGCGCGTGGTGCTCGAGAGTGCCGGCGCCGCGCTCGAGCTGATCGATGAGAGCGGCCAGGCGGCGTACGAGGAGCGCAGTGAGGCGGTCGCGTCGTTGGCGTGGGCTGAGGCGGTGGCCGGGAGCATCGACCGCGCCGAACAGCTGCTGGCCGAGCTCAGCGGCCTGCCGTCCGCGAACGATCTGTTGCGCACCTACGACGCCGGCCATGCGCGGGCGCTCGCGCTGATGGCACGGGGCAGGTTCGTCGAGTCCTATGGGCCCTCGATCGCGGCTGGCGAGGCGATCGCCAAGGCCGGACGGCCCGACCTCGCGTACGGCTGCTGGGCGAATGTCGCTGCGGCCGCGAACCTCGTTGGAGAACACGAGCGCGCGCTGGAGTTCCTCGGGCGAGGCATGGCCGCTGTCGCCGGACACGGGCTCCAGAGCCTTGAGATCCATCTGCTCGCGGGGAGATCGTTCATCCTCACGGGGCTCGGCCGGCTGGAGGACGCCCGGCGGGCCGCAGAATCGGAGCGGGTTCTGGCCGAGCAGCTCGGTCAAGCGGATCTGACCGCGATGGCAGCGCACGATCTCGGCCTGATCGCGCTGGAGGCCGGCGAGTTTTCCGAGGCGGTGGCGCTGTTGAAGGAGTCACTGCAGCCGGGAGCGCCGATCAGCGCGCCCCTCACGCGACTTGCGCTCGCCGAGGCGTTGGCGCGCGCGGGAGAGCCGGAGCGGGCGGCAGAAGAGATGCGGGCCACGGTGCTCGAGCCCGTCAGGCCAAGCGACTTTCCGGACGCGCTCGTGCCGCGCCTTACGCGGGTGCAAGGATTGGTCGCGCTCGCCCGCGGCGAGCGTGACGAGGCGCTGCGCCGTCTCGAGGAGGCGGTCGAGGGCTGGGAGCGTGTGCTGGCGCGGTCGGCGCGCAGCGACAACGTCACGACCGTGCTCGCAGATCTCGGCCGCCCCGTGGTCGGTCTGGTCGATCCCGGGCGTGAGCTCCGGCGGGCGCGCGCGGATCTGGATGCCGTCAAATCCCAAGGAGGCGTTGATGCCGTCGTTTCATGACACCACGACGTCTGGGGCCGCCCCCGAGGAGGTGTGGAAGCTCCTGTATGACCCCGCGCGCTTTCCCGAGTGGTGGGCCGGGATCGAGACCGTGAGCGTGACTGGAGACGGCAAATACACGATGTATCCCGAGGGCTATCCCGATTTCCCGATGGCGCAGCTGCTCGATACTCAGCGCAGCGAGCAGCGGGTGACGATCTCCTGTCTGGTATCCGACCTGCGCTTCGAGTGGCGGCTCGAGCCTGAGGGCGACGGCACACGGATCACCGTCGACGTCGAAATCCCGGACGCCGAGGCCCACCGGCTAGACACCCAGCGCGAAGTGATCTCCGATTCGATGAAGCGGCTGGCGGCGGTCGCGGCGGGCTGACCGTGCTTAACCGCGTCCCGCGCCGCCACCGATTCAGTTTCCGAGATTAAGGATCCCAACAAGCCACTTTCGCGGAATCTTTTGTTGCCGGCCGGAGTTTTCCGAGGTTGTGTCCGGCTACCCCTCTTCGACGATGTCGTCGAACATCGCCCTCACGCGGTCCAGCACTGCAGCCGCGGTAAGCAGCTCGTCATCGCTGAATTCCTTCAGCGACGCGCGCCAGCGGGGTTCGTAGCGGGTCCTGCGATCGTCGATTAGGGCCTGGCCTCTGTCGGTCAGCGACGTCAGCACGACGCGCTTGTCCTCGCTCGAGCGAATCCGTTTCACCAGCCCCGCGGCGGCCAGCGAATCGAGCATCTCGGCCGCGGTCGCGGGCGAGACATCGGCTTGGAGCGCCAGTTCGCGCGAGGAGCGTGGAGCGCCGTCGCAGAGCCCGAATAGCAGCCCGTACTGAGCGTACGAAAGTTCTCCCGGATGGTGCGTCTCACGCGCTCGCAAACGCCTGAGGGCGGCGTTGGCGGACTTGAAGGCCCGGCCAAAGGCGTCCAAGGCTTGACTACGGGAGGGGGCTTTGACGGTCATGCGGCCGCCGCTTCCAGGGCCGCCTCGCGATCGTCCGCGGCATCTTGTGGGCGCTCCCTGCGGGCAGCGCGCTCGGCCCGCATCAGGATCAGGCAGGGAATAATCGCCACCGCCGTCATCCCGGTCGAGGCCCAGAATGCCACTCCATAGGCGGACGCCCCGGCGGCCAGCGTGTGGGCGCCGGAGAGCGCGCGCGTTAGCACCACTGCGAGTACCGCGGTCCCGAGCGAGCCGCCGACGCGCTGGAGCACGTTTAGCTGCGGAGTGGCATCGGCGAGCTCGGAGCGCTCGAGCGCGGCGAAGGCGGCCGTCATCGCCGGCATGAAGGCAAAGCCGATCCCCACTCCCCGGACGAACATCGTCACCGACAGGTAGGCGATCGAGGTGTGGGCGCCGATCATCGCGAACGGGATCGTGGCGACCGTGGTCAGCACGATGCCCAAGAGCGAGAGCGGGCCTCCGCCGATCCGGTCGGTGAGCTTGCCGGCCAGCGGCATCACGACCGCCGCGCCCAGTCCTTGCGGCCCGACCAGTAGACCGGTGTCGATGACGCTCTCGTGGCGAATGTTTTGCCAGTAGAGCGGCATCAGGACCATGCCACCGAACAGCGCCGCGCTGAGCAGGAACATCGCCACCGAGGCGGTCGAGAATGTGGGGCGCCGGTAGAGGCGAACGTTGAGCAGCGGGTTGCGGGCGCGCAAAGAGTGCAGGATGAACAGCCCGATCAGCGCAAGGCCGGCGAGGCAAGGGACGACCACCTTGACCAGACCGAACCCGCCGGTGACGCCGATTTCCGCGAGCCCGTAGGTGAGCAGGGGAAACCCGGTCACCATCAGGCCCAGGCCGCGATAGTCGAGCGCTCGCTTCACAACTGTCTTGCCGGGCTCAAGGACGCGGATCGCCGAGATCACGGCGATCACGCCGATCGGGACGTTGACGAAGAAGATCCAGCGCCACGACATGTTCTGCAGGATCACCCCGCCGATCGTCGGCCCGATGATCGGCGCCAGCATGACCGGGACGGCGACGATGCTCATCACTCGTCCCATACGCTTGGGACCCGCCGCGTCGGCCATGATCATCTGTCCGAGTGGCAAGATCATGCCGCCGCCTACGCCCTGCAGCACGCGGAAGATCACGAGCTGGGTGGTGTCGGTGGCGATTCCGCACAGGATCGAGCCGGCGGTGAACAGCACCACCGAGAGCAAGTAGATCCGCTTGGAGCCGAAGCGTTCCGCGGCCCAGCCGCTGACAGGGATAACCGCCGCCAGAGCGAGCATGTATGCGGTCACCACCCACTGGATCTCGGCGATCGAGGAGTGCAGCTCGCGCCCGAGCGTGGCCAACGCGACGTTGACGATCGTGGTGTCGAGGATCGACATCATCGAGCCGATCACGACCACGAAGCTGATCCACCAGACGCGGGCGTCGATGCGGTCGTTGGCGTCGGTCATAGCTGGGCGTTCTTTCGGAGCCGAATCATTCGGTACCGAACTATATCTCATCATGGCGCCACGGCCAGCGGTGTCGCAGGCGAGGCGGCCGCCGTCTATGACATCTCCACGACCGCCGACAACGACCTGGTGAAGATCATTCCTGTCGCCATCGCGGCGATCGCGCTCGTGTTGGCTCTGGTGCTGCGCGGCCTGGTGGCGCCGCTGTATCTGATCGTCAGCGTGGTGATCTCTTACCTTGCGGCGCTGGGAGTCGCGACGCTCGTGTTCATCGACCTCGGCGGCAGCGGCGGGATCATCTTCATCCTGCCGTTCTTGATGTTCATCTTCCGCTCGCTCTGGGACTCGTGCCCTCGACCGTCATGCTGCTCGGCCGGTGGAACTGGTGGCCATCGGCCATGGGGCGGGGCAAGCGGACCGCCCGCTCGCCGCACGCGCTGCAGCCGTCGGAGGCGCCAGAAGCGCCGTAGCGCGGGCTAGCGAGACGCGTCCTCGCTGACGATCGCTCCGCTGACCGCGCCGAAGTCGATCTGGCGGTCGGGGGTGTGCCCGGTGATCGTCACGCTGTCACCGCCCTCGAGGAAGGTGCGAGTCGCGCCGTCGAACTCGAGTGGTCGCTCACCATTCCACGTCAGCTCGATCAGGCTGCCCTGACTCCCCGGCTCGCTCCCGGAGATCGTGCCCGAGGCGAAGATGTCGCCTGCCCTCACGATGGCGCCGTTTGACGCGGCGTGGACAAGCTGCTGCGCAGGAGTCCAGTAGAGCTCGCGCGCGTTGGTGCGGGCGACCGTGTGCGGCGCTTGACCAGCCGGTTGGAGCGCCACCTCCAACTCAACGTCGAGCCCCCACGGCTCCTCGCCGCGCAGGTACTCGAACGGTTCGGGCTCTTGCGATGGGCCCGGCACGCGGTAGGGCTCGAGCGCCTCCACCGGTACGACCCAGGGCGCGAGCGAGGTCGCAAACGACTTGCCCAGAAATGGCCCGAGCGGCTGGTATTCCCAGGCCTGGATATCGCGCGCACTCCAATCGTTGAGCAGCAGAAAACCGAAGATGCGTTCGCCCGCGCGCTCGATCGCGATCGGCTCCCCGAGCTCGTTTGAGCGGCCACCCGTGACGAAGGCGAGCTCGAGCTCGATGTCGAGGCGCCGCGATGGACCGAAAGAGGGTCCGTCTGGTCCGGGCCGTTGGCCCACGGGCCGGGTGATCGGCGTGCCGGATACCACGACGGTGCTCGAGCGGCCGTGATAGCCGACGGGCAGGTGGCGCCAGTTGGGCAGCAGCGGCTCGGCGTTGGGACGAAACATCCGCCCCAGGTTGGTCGCGTGCTCGATCGAGGAGTAGAAGTCCACGTAGTCGCCCACGGTGAACGGGAGCGAAGGGATTGCGCTCTCAAGTGGGATGAGGGCTTCAGGCGGTGGCCCGTCTTTGAGCGCATCCCGGATAGCCGCGCGCACGCCGGACCACGTGGCGCGATCGCTTTTGAGGAGCGGGTCGAGGTTGGGCGCCTCAATCAGCTCGCGGGGGACATCGGGCATGCGGTCAGCGAGCGACGCGAGTTCCACGGCGGATGCGCCCAACGCGACGCAGAGCCTCGGCGGTGCGCTCGGCGCGCGGCGGAGGGACGCGTAGGGCAGGTTGTCGATCGTGAACTGATCAGCCATCGAGCAGCCCGATCGCGGCGAGTCCATCCAGCGGCTCGTCGATGCTGCAGGTGCCGAAGGCGGTGAACCAACGCCGAGCGCGCTCGAGCTCGCCCGCGGGGATGCCCAGCTCCCGCCACGAGTCGCCGTCCCCGATCTCCAGGGTGACGGCGAGCTGCCCGCTACTAGCCCCGCGCGCGGCGAGCGCGGTCGCCGCCCAGATGTTCAGGAAGCCGTGGTGAGACACCCCTATCTCGGGGTCCCAATGGCGCAGCGGCTGGTGCAGTCCGGCGGTGGCCTTGAACGGAACGTCGAGGCGCACGCAGTTCTCGATGAACGCGGCGACGACCTCGATGCTCGGAAACGCCGCGGGCTCGAGGCCGCCGCAGCGCAGCTTGGCGCCGACGCGCGAGTCGCGCTGCCGGAGTTCGGCCACAGCCTCGACCGGCGCCCCCTCGACAAACATGGTCGCCTCTGGAAAGCGCTCGCGCCAGCGCGCGACATCGCCTACCGATCCCCGCAGCTCGACCGAGCTCGTCGTGGCGGCGAGCGCTGCGAGTCCGGCGAATTCATCGCCGGCCACGACGACGCCGAGCTCGATCCCCGCGACCCCGTCGCGGTCGATCAGATGAGACAGCGCCTCCGCGCGCTTGGAGGGGACGAGGAAGCGCCCCACGACCGCGGCCCGATCACTCTCGCGCCAGCGGCGATGGGCCTCCCAGGCTGGCTCTAGCGGGAGGTTGCCCGGCGGAAACTGCGAGGCGTCGTCGAGCAGGCGGTCGAGGGGAAGAACGGCCATCGTGGGCGGAGACCGGCGCAATGCGGGAGGTGGCGAGACCCGGAATCGAACCGGGGACACCACGGTTTTCAGCCGTGTGCTCTACCAACTGAGCTATCTCGCCGAGCGGGGGCGATGCTAGTGCATGAAGACCGGCACCCCAGCGGGGCTCCAACCACTAAGTTCCGCCCGTGCACACGGATGGCAAGGGCCCCGAGGCCGACGGACGCGACCCTCTAGACGGACCCGCGGTTGCGGGACGCGACCTGCACAAGCGCTACGGCGAAGGGGCGGCGGCGGTCGACGCGCTGCGAGGCGTCACGGTCGAGCTGTTCCCCGGTTCGTTCACCGCAATCATGGGTCCCTCGGGGTCGGGCAAGTCGACGCTGATGCATCTGCTGGCCGGGCTTGACCGACCCACGTCGGGCGAGGTCTGGCTCGGGCCAACGCAGATCACCGGCCTCGGCGACGACGACCTTACGCGGCTGCGCCGCACCCGGGTCGGGTTTGTGTTTCAGACGTTCAACCTGCTGCCGACGCTCAATGTCGAAGAAAACGTGATGCTGCCGCTGCGCATCGCGGGAGACCGGGTCGACGGCGAGTGGCTCGACCGCCTGCTCGTCGCGATCGGCCTCGAGAGCCGGCGCCAACACCGCCCGTCGGAGCTGTCGGGCGGCGAGCAGCAGCGCGTCGCGCTCGCTCGCGCATTGATCGCACGACCGACGGTCCTGTTTGCCGACGAGCCGACCGGCAACCTCGACTCGCGCGGTACCGAAATCCTGCTGTACATGCTGCGCCGTGCGGTCGACGAGCTCGGCCAGACGATCGTGATCGTCACGCACGATCCGCTTGCCGCAAGCCGCGCCGACCGCATCCTTTTTCTCGGCGACGGCAAGATCGTGCGCGAGACAGGAAGCCTCCAGGCTTCGGAGGTACTCGGCGTCTTGCGGGCGACGCGCTAGCAACGATGACGGCGTTCGCGCTTCGAGGGCTGCTCGCGCGCAGGCGCCGGGCGGGCCTGTCCGCGATCGCGGTGATGGTGGGCGTGGCGATGGTCGCCGGGACGTTCATCTTCACAGACACGATCCACGCCGCTTTGAACCGGCTCGTCACCGACTCGAGCGCCGGGGCGACCGTCGTCGTCTCGGGCCCCCAGGGTCTGTACTCGAACACCAACCCGCCCGCGACGATGCCGAGCGCGCTGGTGAGTCGCGTCCGTTCGCTGAAGGGCGTGGCCGCCGCGCAAGGCCAGATCACGGACACCGCCACGATCGTGGGACGCGACGGCCGCGTGCTGAAGGTCGGCCCGCTGCCGACGCTCGCGGTCTCCTACCTGATCAAGCCGTTCACAGGCACGCCGATCGTGCAGGGTAAACCGCCGAGCACGGCTGGCGAGGTGGCGCTGGATCGAGCGAGCGCGGCGCGTGCGGGTTACCACATCGGCGACCTGGTGCCGATCGTCACGGCGCAGCCGGTGCGTCGCTTCCGCCTATCCGGTCTCATCGGCTTTGCGGGCGCCTCAACCGGAGGGGCGACTGTCGCCGTGTTCGACGTCGCGACAGCCGCCGAGCTCTATAACCGCAAAAACCAGGTCAACGTTATTTACGTCGCGGCGCGCAAGGGCGTCGCCGCGCCGGTCCTGGAACGGGAGATCCGACCGCTGATCGGACCTAGCCTGACCGTGCGCGCCTCTGGGTCGGCGGTCAACGCCAACGTCCAGCAGCTCGCCAGCCAGCTGCGCCTGCTCACCGGCGGGTTGCGCGCGTTCGGCTACATCTCCCTGTTCGTCGCGGCGTTTTTGATCTTCAACGCCCTCTCGATCACGGTCGCGCAGCGCGCGCGCGAGCTCGCCCAGCTGCGGATGCTCGGCGCGCTGCGACGCCAGGTGCTCGCCACGGTCATGATCGAGGCATTGGTCGTGGGGGCGCTTTCCTCGCTTGCCGGGCTGGCGCTCGGCGTGGCGGCCGCGCTCGCGATCCACGCCGTGTTCGGTCTCGCCGGCGTCGAGCTGCCCTCCGCCGGCCTTGTCTTGACCGCGCGCACGATCGCGGTGAGCCTCGGACTCGGGATCCTCGTCACCGCCGCCGCTGGCTTGATTCCTGGCTGGCGCGCGACGCGGCTCGCGCCGCTTCAGGCGCTGCGCGAAGCGGAGGCTCCCACGCGCCGCGCGCGTCCCTCCTGGGGGCTGATCGCCCCAGCGCTGGTGCTGGCGCTGGTCGGCGCCGCGCTGGCGTTCGCCAGCGCCAACTCGTTGCGGGTCGAGGCGGCCGCGATCGGCGGGGTCATGGTGGTGCTGGCGGGTGTGCTGCTCAGCCCCTTGATCGTGCCCTCTGTGAGCGCGCTGCTGGCTTGGCCGCTCGCGCGCCGCAACCCGATGCTCGCGCGGCTTGCGCGCGACAACGTGACCCGCACCCCAGGGCGCACGGTGCTGACGTGTTCATCGCTCATGATTGGCCTCGCGCTGGTGTTGTTCGTGCTCGTCTACGTCGGCGGCGTACGCGCCTCGACCGCGCGCGCGCTCGACCGTACCTTTGTCGCGGACTACGCGATCGACGCGAGCGACGGGACCAGCTCGATTCCCGCCGCGAGCGTGCGCGCAGCCGCCATCGTGCCGGGGGTGGCGGCCGCGTCCGCGATCAAAGGCGCGAGCGGTCAGATCGGCGGCTCCGGCCAGGTGCAGGCGGAGGGCATCGACCCCATCAGCCTGCCCACGGTGTACCGGTTTCGCTGGGTGGGCGCTCGACCCGCGATTGGCGAGCTCGGTCGGGGCGATGCGCTGGTCGAGCGCGGCACGGCCCGCGCGGCGCATCTACACGTGGGCGAGCGCGCGGTCGTGCGGGCCGGCTCAGGCCTGACGGAGACGGCGACCATCCGCGGCATCTACGACGATCCCGCATTGCTGCGCGGCTTCGCGCTGCCGCTGTCGGATTTCGACCGGCTGTTTCACCAGGAGCGCCTGCAGCAGGTGCTCGTCAGGGTGGCTTCGTTCGCAAACCGAACCGCGACCGGGCAGCTGCTCAAGAAGGCGCTCAAGCCCTTCCCCGGCGTAACGGTGCGCTCCGAAGCCCAGCTGCGCCAGACCGCCGCAGCCCGCGCCAACACGATCCTGGTGCTGTTCTACGCGCTGCTCGCGATCAGCGTGGTGATGGCTCTGCTCGGGACGGTCAACGCGCTCACGCTCTCGATCCACGAGCGCACACGCGAGCTCGGCACGTTGCGCGCGCTTGGCATGGCCCGCTCGCAGGCCCGCGCGCTGATCCGCCAGGAGAGCGTGATCACGGGGGCGTTGGGAACGCTGGTGGGCGTGGTGCTCGGGGTCGTGCTGGCCTGGATCATGACCAGGGCGCTGTCAGCCGAAGGCATCGTATTCGCGCTGCCGTGGCCGCAGTTTTTGCTCGTGGTGGCGGTGGGGCTGGCGACAGGTGTGTTGGCCGCGCTGCCTCCCGCGGCGCGCGCCGCCCGGCTGGACGTTCTGCAAGCGATCGCCACCGAGTAGCAAGCGCCTACCTGCCGCTCGAAGGGCTAGCCTGCTGAGTCGTGAGGCGTCCGTCCGCGGCATCAGTGCGCCGTTTTGCCCAGCTCGTCCTCGTGACAGGGGTAGTCGCGGCGTGTGGCTCGTCTTCTTCAGCGGGGAGCGGCGGCCCGCTCGCGAGCGCGCTCTCATACCTGCCCGCGGACTCGCCGCTGGTGCTGAAGGTGGCCACCGACCCGCACTCGAGTGCGGTGAGTTCCGCACAGTCCCTGGTGTCCAAGCTTCCGCTGGGGCGTCTGGCCGAGGCGGCGCTTCAGTCGCGACTGCAGCAGAGCGGCATCAACTACGACTCCGACGTGCGCCCGCTGCTGGGCAATCCGCTGGTGTTCGGCGCCAGCACCCAAACGGTATCCCGCGCCACGGGCAGGGAGTTCATCCTGGCGTGGGAGGTCAAGAACCCCGACACGCTGCGCGCCGACCTCAACAAGGCGCACGCGCACAGCAGTGGCTCGCACGACGGCGCGACGCTGTACCCGTTTGGCTCGGGAACGCTTGCGCTCGATGGCTCCACCGTAGTCGCGAGCCCCGACCCCGCTGTGGTAACCGCCGCCTTGGACCGTCACGCGCACGGAACTGGGCTCAAGCCAAGCGCCTATGACCACGCGGTGCAGGGGCTACCCAGCAACGCCTTGGTCGACATCTTCGGCAGCCTCGCGCACGCGCTCTCGAGTCCGGGTGCGGCCAACGCGCAGCGCGTGCCCTGGGTGGCGGCGATCAAGGGCTACGCGATCGCCGTGAGCGCGGCGTCCGGTGGGCTCGCGCTCCAATATCGGGTCGACACCAGTGGAGGCGCGCTGAGCTCAGCCCAGCTGCCTCTGTCGCCAGGGACCAGTGCCCCGAGCCTCGCGGGCAACATGCCGATCCAGGTCGGCATCCACGACCCGGCGCACACGTTCGCCTTCCTCGAATCGGCCCTGCAGGCCACGAGCGCAAGCAAGTACCGGGCGTTTGCGAACCGGCAGGCGGCGCTCAGGCGCAAGACCGGCGTCGACTTCAACAGTCTGGCCCGTCTGCTCACCGGCGATCTGATAATCGAGAGCGACGGCCAGACCACCCTCGGCCGCGCCACTGTCTCGGACGCAGGCGCCGCGAAACACGTGCTGGCGAAGATCGCGGGCGCGCCACCCCAGCTGCTCTTCTCAAACGCAACTACCGTCAAACGCGTTTCGGGCGGCTTCTATGAGGTCACGCGGCCCGGCTCCATGGTCACCGCCGGGGTGGTCGGCAACCAGCTTGTCGCCGGCAAGGCCACACCCGCGCAGCTGCGCGGCTTCGCCGCCGCGCCGACCACGCCGGCCGCCGGCGCGAAGGGCCCGGTCGCGTTCCGGATCTCGCTGACCGATCTTCTCCGTCTGGCACTGCACCGCACGCCATCGGCGACGGCGCAGACGATCCTCGGGCTGCTCGGCGACATCACCGGCTGGACCGCGAATTCGCCCGCCGCGCTTACCGGCAACTCCACGCTGCAGGTCAGGTAGCTCAAATATTTGGGCCAGGGCGCATGCGCCCTGGCCCCGGTCGGCGCATGCGCCGACCGGCGGGCCGGCACATGTGCCGGCCCGATCCGATCGATCTTCTTTCCGGGTTTAGCCGCCGGCCAGGTTCGAGATGAACCCGCTGCCGGGCGAGCCAAGTCCCGTCAGGCTGTCGAAGCCCTTGGCCGCCGACAACGTGTTCGGCCGCTTGGCGCAGTTGCCTGTGCCGTCGCAGTAGACCTCGGGACCCTTGAAGTACAGCTCGCGCACCTGGCGGAAGAAGCCCTTCGCCGTGGGCACGATCTGATTGGCGAAGTCGACCCGGTAGTTGGACTGGAGGCCCTTCTCCGGGAGGACGTCGCTGATCGTCGATGCCTTGACCTTGCTCAGGCCGTACATGGTCGGGTTGATCCGACCGACCGCGGTACCGCCGACCTGGTCGGCGTCGGCGACGACACCGGCCAGCAGCGGTGTGGCGAGGCTCGTGCCGCCGTAGCGCGTCTGGCTGTATTTGGCTCCGCTCTTGAACGTCTGCGTGAGACCGATCAAGAAGCCCGTCCCCGGGTCGGCGTCGAGAGAGACGTCCGGGGTAACGCGCATGTTGCAGTTCTTGCCTCCGCACTGCGGGCCGATGATGGGCGAATTCCGCTGGGCCAGCGACTTCGGCACGATGCCCTGCTGGTAAGAGGGCTGCGCGTATACGTAGCTGGTGTAGCCGCCGCTTACGCCGTCCTCCGTCGGGGGCAACCAGTGGCCGAGCTGCTTCTTGGAGCAGAGAAAGCCAACGGCGTTCTTGCCGCAGAAGAAGGCGCGTCCGGTCGCCCAGCCGAGCTCGCCTGTGCGCTGACCCTTCGAGTTGATCTTCAGCGTGGTCCCGCCAACAGACGTCACCCACGGGCTCGAGTCCGGGAACCCGGGCGCCGAGATTCCCGTGAGATCGAAGCTATCTCCATCGTCCCCCGAGGAGAACATGACGGAGATGCCTTCCGACGCCGCCATCATGAAGATGCTGTCGTAGGCGGCGCGGGTCGCGGAATCGTCGAGCACGTCGCCGGACGGGTCACCCCAGGAGTTGGAGATGACGTTTGCCCGGTGGTGGTCGATGAGGTCCTGCTCTGCGGGGAAGAGCGCCGAGTCAAAACAGTCCTTCGCGCCCTCGTAGAGGATGTGCGCGTTGGGGGCCATGCCGTGCACGCCCTCGACGTCGATCGCCTGCTCCGTGAGCCAGCCGCCCGCTCCGCAGATCGCCTGCTGGTCAAACGGCGCGTTGTCGATCTGATGGAAAGACGCATTCGAGAACGGATGCGTGGGGTCGTTCTTGCTGAAGTAGGTGGTCGCGTCCGACGCGATCGTCGCGGAGTCATACGCATCCACGATCGCCACCTTGTAGCCCTGACCCGTGTCGGACGACGACACGCCGTAGGCCGACCGCAGCTGCGGCGGCTTGTAGCCGCACACCACGTCGGGCATTTTCTTCGGGTAACCATGCCCGAACGGCGGCTTGACGGTGGTCGTCTTGGCACCGTAATAGGCCCCGCATGGCGGCGCCGGGATGAAGGCCGTGGGCGGTGGCGGGTAGTTGACCTGGGGCTTTGCGACGTACTGGTTGACGCCCAGTGCGCCGCTAATCGTGCCGGCCAGCGAGGCCGGAACCGACAGGTCTCTGCTCGCCAGGCGCACGGTATGACCTGCCACGCGGTAATTCGCGAGCGACGTGCCGAACGCGCGCTCCACCTGGCCCGCGGTTCCCGAGGCGGCGATCGTGATTCGGTCAGCGGAGACCGAGCCGACCTTGAACCCCTGGCCGCGCAGCCAGTTGCGAGCCTTGGTGACCGCGGCGCTGGTGGGCGAGTAACGCGCCTCCCACTGCGCTGCCGTCAGGTAGTGCCTGAAGTTTGAACTGCCGGGTGTGCTGACCGAGCGCGCGAAGGCTGCGGCGCCCTTTGCATCCCGGAGCTTGAGTACGAGCTGAAACGCAACCTGGCTGGAGCTACTGATCGAGCCGACCTGGTGCGCGCGCGCCTTCATAGGCGCAGCGGTCCCGGACAGCGCCGCGCGCGAGTTCGCGCTGGCGGACTGCAGGCCGATGACCGCAACGAGGGCCGCGCAAAGCGCAGCCACGGATGCAAACTTGAACGAGGCTTTACGCCACATCGTTCTCCTTCCCCAATCGTTGAACGGTCAGTGACTCTATAGCGGGGGTCTTACCCCATCAAGCGGGAGCTATGTACCCCGGTCTGCGTGCGGACCCATGGCCTTGGTCACCCATACGCCGCAGCAACTCCAGCGCGCCCGCCTTGGAGAGGGGCTCGTTGAGGTTGCCGCACTTCGGCGACTGCACGCACGAGGGGCAGCCCGAGCGGCACGGACACTCGCCGATCAACGCCCGCGCGTCCGCCGACAAGCGCTCGAACTGGTCAAATCCTCGCTTGGTCAACCCGACCCCGCCGGGGTGGCCATCGTAGATGAAAATCGTCGGCCCGCCGGTCTGCGGGTGCGCGTTGGTGGAAAGTCCGCCGATGTCCCAGCGGTCGCACATCGCGATCAGCGGCAGGACCGCGATCTGGGCGTGCTCGAGTGCGTGCAGCGCGCCCAACAAACGGTCCCTCGGGAACGTCTGATCTTCGAACAGCTCGTCGAGCTCGTACCAGAGCGCGCGCGTCTGCAGCTCGACCGTGGGCAGCGAGAGCGCGGTGAAGTCGATCATCTCCTGGTCCTGTAGGCGCTTGCGCTGGAAGCCCAGCACCGTCTCCTCGACCACGACGGTGCCGAACGAAAGCGTCACGCCGAGCGTCTCACGACGCTCGTGCAAGCGCTCGATGTAGGTGGCGGTATCCCGTCGGGCCTGGGTGTAGTAGTCGCCCGCGAATGGGTCGAGCAGTACGCGGCGGCTGTTCAAGTCGAGTTCGAGCACTTGGTATGAGCGTCCGAGATGTAGATAGACGGCGCCTTCGTGCACCGTCGAGTACGCGCGGGTGGCCTCGATCGTCCCGAGTACCTCGCCTGAGACGGCGTCGATTAGCGCGAATTGGTCGGCGGAGGCGGAGCGCAGCGCGACGCGCGCGGCGGGGTAGTCGTCGCTGCGGTTGGGAACGAAACCGGTCACGCGTTCACGCAGGTGCCCGGCCTGGACGAGTTGCTCGGCGTAGGGCCGCCAGCCGCTTCCGAGGATCGGCGCGTCTCGTTCGGACAGCGGCGCTTCGTGGGCGGCGCACAGCAAATGCCAGCCGTAGATCTCCGGGCTCTCGGGGTCGATGATCGCGGCCTCGACCGCCCGCTCAAGGAACTGGTCGGGGTGCCTACAGAAGAACTGATCCAGCGCGTCCTCGCCAGCGATGTAGACCGCCAGCCCCCGGCCGCGCCGGCCGGCGCGCCCCCACATCTGCTTGAGGCTGGCGACGGTGCCGGGGAAGGTCACGCAGATCGCGGCGTCGAGCTCGCCGATGTCGATACCGAGCTCGAGCGCGTCGGTCGAAACGACCGCGAGCAGCTCTCCGTTGGTCAGCCGCCGCTGAATCTCCTGCCGTTGGGCCGGCGTGTACCCGGCGCGGTAGGGAGCGATCCTCGCGGCGAGCGCCGGTTCGAGGCGCGCGGTCGCGTGTCGCACGATCAGCTCGACGGCCTTACGGGATTTCATGAAGCAGATCGCGCGCGCGTCATGCGCGACCAGCTCCGCAAGCAGCTCCGCGGCCTCATACAGCGGTGAGGAGCGCAGGCCCAATTGCTCGTCCATCAAGGGCGGGTTCCACATCGCCACCCGCCGCCCGGGGCGGGGGGCGGCGTCGCGATCGACGAGCGTGAAGTCCTCGACGCCGGTGAGCCTCTGGGCGAGCTCGAGCGGGTTTGCGATCGTCGCGCTGGCGAGCAAAAAGCGCGGCTCAGAGCCGTGGATCGCGGCGGCCCGGCGCACCCGACGCAGCACGTTGGCCACATGCGATCCGAATACCCCGCGGTAGGTGTGGGCCTCGTCGACGACCACGAAGCGCAGGTTTGCGAACACCTGGGCCCAAGCATGGTGGTGGGGCAGGATGCCGACGTGCAGCATGTCGGGATTGGTCAGCACGACATTGGCGCGCCGGCGGATCGCGGCGCGCTCCGAGCGCGGCGTATCGCCGTCGTAGATCGCCGGTCGGATCGCTTTGGCGAGCCCGAAGCGGCTCAGTGCGCGGGCCTGGTCCTGCGCGAGGGCCTTGGTGGGATAGAGGTAGAGCGCGCGCGCTGAGGGGTCGCTCGTAAGCGCCTCCAGCGTGGGCAACTGAAAGCAAAGTGACTTGCCCGACGCGGTACCGGTGGTGACGATCGTGGCGCTCGTGGAGGCCGCGTCGAGCGCCTCGACCTGGTGCTCGTAGAGGGCGTCGATCCCCGCGCGTTTGAGCGCTTGCTTGGTGTCGCTTGAGAGGCCCTCAGGAACCGAGACAAGTCGTGCTGAATGAGGCTCGTAGAAGGTCTCGTGGATCAGCCGCTCATCGGCGCGGCCGGTGTCGAGCACGGCGCCCCAGGGCTCGGTTTCGCGCGTAGCCGCCACCACGTCGGAGTGTATGGTCGCCCGCGCGATGCGCTGCCTATACGTCGACCTCGATGGCACTCTGCTCGGGCCCGGAGCGTCGATCGTGCATGGACTCGACGGACGCTTTGCGCTCGACGGGGTGCGCGCGCTTCAGGCGTGCGACCGCGCCGGGGCCGAGGTCGTGCTGTACTCGGGTCGTCGCCAGCAGACGGTTTTTGAGGATTCGCGGCTGCTCGGGTTGCGCAGTTACATCTTCGAGCTCGGTTGCGGCCTGGTGGTCGACGGCGAGCTCGAATGGCTGACCGGAGGGATCGTCCCCTCCTCGAATGCCGGGTCGATCTCTGACCAGATCGAGGCCTCGGGTGGGCCGAGGGTGCTGCTCGAGCACTTTGGCGACCGGCTCGAGTACCACACGCCGTGGTCAAGAGGGCGGGAGGTCTCGCACCTGTTTCGCGGCCTCGTCGATCTCGATGAGGCCCATCGGGTGCTGGCGGCGGCGGGGCTCGAGTGGCTGCGGCTGGTCGACAACGGCGTCGTCCACGAGCACATGGCGCCGATGAAGTCGGGCCAGGCCGACGCTGCGGTCCGCCGCGAGAGCGGGCTCGACCCGGCCCTGCCGGTGGTGCGCGCCTACCACCTCATACCCGCGGCCGCTTCGAAGGCGCGCGCGGTCGCCCGCCACATGCAGATGCGCGGGTACGAGCCGGCGGACTGCATCGCCGCGGGGGACTCGCGCGAGGACCTCGGCGCAAGCGAGGTCGTGGGAGCTTTCTGGCTGGTCGCCAACGCACTCGAAAGCGATCCGAGCCTGTCGTCGGCGCTGGGTCCTCGCGTTCGCGTCGCCTCGGCTCCGTACGGCGCCGGGGTCTACGAAGCCGTGGTCACGACTTTGGCCGAAGGGCGGGGGTAGGGGTTCTGGTCGCCCGGTGCTCCCTTCGAGCCCGGGGCGATCAAAAGTGCCCAACCCCCGTTGCGCCCAGGGAACGGGGCAAGAGTGCTCGCCAGGCGAGCACTCTTCACAAAGTCCGATTGACCGCTCCAGCTTTGGGCGGTTTTTATCGCTTGAGCTGTCCGGTTACTGGCGGTCCGGGCGCTGCTCGACGTCGGCTGCGTCGGCGACTGCCCAGCCGATCCGCTCAACGAGCTGATCGGCAAAATGCTGGCTCTCGAAGTCGGTCGCGTTGACACGCTCCCGCAGCATCACGGCATCTTCTCCCTGCAAATCAGCTGGTTTAGCCGTAACGATGATCTGTGGCATGAGTCTCTCTCCTTCTCATTGCGGGTTCCCCATCAACCTGGCAACTACCACTTCATCGCAGGTAAAGATCTCGCAAGCGGAGACTGAGGGTGGTTCGCCGCCGGGCCACCGGCACCACGTTGGCGGTTGTTATGGCCCTCGGTAGGTCAGAGCGGCTGTCGTCGAGGACCTCTCATCAGACCTTTCCTGATCGGCACCGCCCGGTGAAAACAGACGTGTGACCCAGGCCCGAAATCGCTGCCACCACCCCGCTCGCATCGCCGGCCGCCAGCGCGCGGGCGGCGGCACCGTTGTGCGCACCACGGCGACCCAGTCCTCAAGCGGCAACTGTCCGCTGATCAGGCGAGAGAGTGCGCTCGTCACCGGTGCCTCGACACCTGCCTGCGCTAGCGCCCGTGCGAGCAGCGGGACGGTTTCAAGCGACTCGACCGCTTGGCCTACGCGCGCGGGTATCTCGCTCGCTGGCACGCCCTGCGCCAACAGCTCGCCGGCGCGGCGGTTTCGACTCTGTGGCGCGAGTGCGGTAGCGACAAGGTCGCCCGTCCCTGCCAGGCCGATGACGGACTCCGGCCGAGCGCCGAGCGTCTCTGCCCAGCGCCACATCTCGGCGAAGATATGGCCGGCGGCGGCGCCCGCGGCGTTGAGGCCTTGAGCCTCGGTCGCGCCCGAGGCAAGCGCAGCGGCGTTCTTGGCGGCCCCGGCGAGCTCCACTCCGACCGGGTCGTTCGATTCCTCGCACACCACGCCGGCACGGATGAACACGCCCGCGAGCGCTGTCGCGAGCGACTCCTCGACCGAGGCGGCGACGAGCCCGGCTCCCTCGCTCACCATCTCTCGGGCATGCGCAGGGCCGCCCACGCACGCGACCCGGCTTGGGCCGAACTGCCGCATGAGGATCGCGGTGGGCGGAGCCCCGTCGGGCGGCACCAGGCCCTTGGCCAGAGACACGACGGCGGCCGTGGGCGATAGCCCCCCGGCGCGAAGACCGCCCACCACGGCGCTGATCTCGGTCGAGGGGATGCCGAGCAGTACGTAGTCGGCGCGCTCGACGCCGGCTTCCACCGGCTCGATGCGCAATTCGCGCGGCAGTTCCACGCCGGGGAGATAGGTGCGGTTCTCGCGGTCCTCATGCAGTTGCGCGGCCTGCGCAGGAGTGCGCGTTTGCAGCGTGGTTCGCAGCCCCCCGCGTGCGAGTAGGACGGCCACCGCTGTTCCGAACGAGCCTGCGCCAATGACTGTCGCCCTGCGCGTGCCGGGCGCGGGGAGGTGGATCGACCTCCGCTGTACTGGTGGCATTTCGCGAGCCTACCGGCGGATTGAGCGGCGGGGGCCGTTGCGGCCGGGCGACGCCTTTGCGTTACGCAACCCCGCGGGCGCGCTGGGTCTGCAAAGCAGTCTGGTCCTCACGCGCAACCGCACCCGCGAGGGCGCGCGCGGCCTCGGCAATATCACCGAAAGCATCCGCGACCTCGGCAGCACTCGTGCCAGTAATGGCGCGGTTGAGGCCGGCGACGGCCGCGTCAAATTCCTCCCACAGCTCAGTCGGTCCTCTGCGGCCAGTGCCTGGGCGCAGCTCGTAGGGCGGCTCAGCCCTTTCTGCACCGGGTACCGGACGCCAGAGTAGGCCGGACGCGTGGGCATGCTCCCAAGTGACCTGCTCGCGCTCGGCCGCGTCGGCCAAACCGCGCAGGCGGCCGGCGAATCCGAGGTCTGGTGGCGCGAGCTTGTGCGCCCGCATAGCGTCCGCCCATGCGTTGCTCGCGTGTCGCACGGCCCGCATGATGTGGGCACGTTCGCGGTCGAGTTCGTCGCCGACGCTCATCGCGTGCTCGTCAGATCCCTAATCGTCCTCGTCCACTGGGCCCGGGTCGGCGCGTCCGACGGGTTCGCCATTCCAAAAATCCTCTGCGCTCGGCCCAATCGATCGTTCAATCTGCCCGCCGCCTGCGCGATAGCCCCCCTCGACCAGCCGGTCGAAATCGGAGCGCAGGATCCGCACCCGTCTACCAACTCGGACAGCCGGCAGCGAGCCTTGATCGATCCAGTTGCGCACGGTCTGCTGGTTGAGCTTCAGCATGTCTGCGACCTCGGCCACGGTGAGAAAAGAGTCTTGAGGTGCCATCCGATCCAACGGTATCTTTTCTAATTGAGACAAACTAGAACCAATTTGCTCTGTATACTAGCGCGAGCGACGGACGACATGGATTTGAGCCTACGAGAAAGGTCTGCAAATCGGTGAAAACGGGAAACTCAGGCGGCGGAGAAGACGGGCGAAGCGACCGGCGCGACGAGCCAGGGCAGTCAGATAAGTCTGGGTCTGAACACGACGACAACGTTGTTCAGCTGCCGATCGACTGGCTTGGGCCGCGCGAAGACTTAGTCCCGTTTGGTCCATCCGCGGTCCCTGATCCGCCAGACATCGAGCAGGCAGAGTCGGGCGACGGTCAAGGCAAAGGTGAAGGCGCTCCGGTCTCGCCGGATGACTTTTGGGGGGAGCGGTCGGCGGCGCTCCACGACACGCTCGAGCAACGTGAGGAAGCAAAGCGGAGGTCCGTGCTCGTAGGTGCGTGGTCTCGCCTGGCATCGGCTCGGTTCAGGCGACCCGCAGTGGCAATGGGGATCGCTGCTCTGATCGCGGTGGCCGTCGTCGGCTCTCTTTCTTTGATCGGCGGCACCGGCAGTCCTGGAGGATCCACGGTGGCCTCAAGCGCAGGACCGTCTCATGGCGCCGCGACGTGGCCGTGGCATGCGATTCGGAAGCCGTCGGCTGCTCGGCCACGCACTCGAGCGGCTCAACGAACGAAGGCGGCCAGGCACTCGAGCGGCACACGAGGCGCAAAGGCCAGTCGTCGAGGTCATTCATCTTCGGGGTCCACGAGCGCATTCCGGACTTACGTCGTCGCTTCCAGCCAGCCGAGCACCCCGCCGGCGAGTACTCCTCCGCCGAGCAGTACCTCCCCACCTACGAGCCCTTCGACCAGCCCTACGACGGTCAGTGACCAACGGAAGTCTTCAACACCTGCATTCGGCGCGCGCGGCGCTTTGGGCCCTGGCAGTTCACCAACCCACTAGATCCGTGCTGGCTACCTGGCGAACAAGCGCGAGAGAGCGGAGGCATCGATGCTGACAACCAAATCTGGCTTTCCCCGCATTTCTGCTGCGATCGGGAGCGTTGCCGCAGTCTGTGCGG
This sequence comes from uncultured Solirubrobacterales bacterium, assembly GCA_963767295.1. Taxonomy (GTDB): domain Bacteria; phylum Actinomycetota; class Thermoleophilia; order Solirubrobacterales; family Solirubrobacteraceae; genus Palsa-465. Next base: position 689,746 of record CAVYDI010000003.1, on the reverse strand, counting down.
TTGTGGCGCTCGTCGCCCCTGCGCCAGCCTCGGCGGGGACGTTGACGCTGAAGGTTTGTGGGAGGTGGAGCCTGAAGACCCCGGTCCCTTCAGCCAACGTCGGCATTCGCGCCGTTCTCGTACTGGATCGTGCAGTGCTCGATCCCATGGCCATGGCATCGAGCTCTGGTTCTGCGGGCGCGGACGGCCAGCTAGCGAGAGGTGCAATGCTCATTGGAGTACGGTTGCACCGACGGGGCATCGCGATAACGCACGTCGCGGTTGTGCAACCGTCAGTCGCAGTACATCGGAGACGGGCAGGGATGGGCAGGAGCGTTTTTCTGGAGCTGGCGGCCATGCGGCGGTAACCGATCAGCTACAACCGCGTGGCTGCTGTGCCGCTCAGCTTTCACAGCCAAAGCTTTGGCTGGCGGTCTGCAAGTGCGCCGCGTCATCGTGCGACGAGCCGCGCGATGCTCGATGTCGGCGGAATCGAGCTCACCGCCGTTGAACCGCGCGGCCCCGACATTACGCCAGCGGGCAGCCCGAATCTTTGGAGCCACGCTGACGAATGGGTGCGGGAGTTTGGCCGGTGGGCCTCGTTCTCAGCGACCCGTCAGGCGTGTGCGACACGAGCGTCGACGCTCGGCCATGAAATAGTGGCCGGGCCAAGTGCGGCGCGGAATACGTGATGCTTGGCAACAGTGCCCGAGAGCGAACTGGACCGCGCACGTAGACACGACGCGTGCCGTGGAACGACTGGCAGCGAGCTCGGGTGCGATGGCACTGACGCTCTCGGCGACCAACGGCCGGCGTACGCAAGCATTCGCGGTCGGAGAAGATCTCACGTCGATAACAGTCAGCCCTGGGTAAGACTGTCGGGTCCCCACGATGCTCGGTCGACCGGGGGAGTTCAGCACGTGACCGCCACGGCCGGTGGAAGTCCCTCGGGGATTGCCGAGATCAAATGCGCCGTGGATCACGGTGGAACCCGTGCCTATTCGGGGTCGCGGGCCCGTGTAGCGGTTTCCGGCGTTGGCTCGCATGCAGTTGTCTGCATAGCGGAAAACAAAGCCGTGAATCCAGCCGGGAATCACGCCGTCTCGCAAAGCGTTACCTGGAACCTCACAATCCGTCGTCCGACTGCGATGACCGCGGTGTTCGCGCATGCCGCCTCGCATCGCACCGTCTACACCCGCACGGAGCACATTCACTTTGGAGCGCGCACCACGGTCAGCGGTCGGCTGACTCTTAGAGGCGGTACCGGGCTCGCAGGTCAGACAGTGCACGTGTTAAGCTGCACCGAACAACCGCTCTGGCAACTTTAGGCAGGTCGCTACTGCCAAGACCGGGCCGGGCGGCCGCTGGCACGTCGCACTCGGTCCCGGACCTTCCAGACTGATTGAGGCGTCATACGGCGGAAGCTCGACCAATGAACCGGTCAAGTCACGGACCGCCAAGGTGGTCGTCCCGGCGAGGGTGCAAGTTCTGAGGCTGCGGCCGCGCCGCGTGCCGTGGGGCGGGGCCGTTCATATCGTGGGGCGCTTGGACGGTGGCTATTTGCCGCCAGCGCCTGCCGGCGAGCTCGTTCGGCTAAGGCTCGGATACGGGCGCTCCTACACGACGTATGGCGTCAAGACCGATGTCACTGGCAACGGAAGATTTTCCGTCACCTATAGGTTCGGAGCAGGGCCATCACAGCTTGTACGCCATTACTGGTTTGAGGAATGCACCCTTCCGGCGGACGACTACCCCTACGCGCCGGCTTGCAGCGCCCGAATCACTGTGCGGGTAGGGGGCTGATCGATCCCGAGGAAGATCTGGTCGCGCACGGCGTCTTTCTGTAGGAGAGCTTGCCCAGGAAGCAGTTCTCGACCCGCTTACAGCAACGAGCTAACCTCTAAGACAGTGATCGGGGACATCTTTCAACCGACACACCTGCTGTTCATCCTTGTGATCGTGCTGATCGTGCTCGGTCCGAAGCGCCTGCCGGAGACGGCACGGGCCCTCGGCCGGGGCTTGCGCGACTTCAAGAACGCGATCAGCGGCGATGACGCGCAGCAGATGCACGAGCTTCAGCAGCACGAAGAGATCGCCGCGCCCGTTCCGGCCCCGCCTCCACAGACGGTGGTTACGCCGGCACCCGCGCAAACAGCCGTGGCGCCCGCACCCGCGCAAACTGCCGTAGCGCCCGCTCCGCAGGATCCGGGCGAAGGCGCCGGTTAGCCGGCGCGCACGCGTCACGGCGGTGAGTGGGCCGCTGATCTCAGCCGAGGAGCTGGCCACCGGCGATCATCGCGCTAGCTTGCTCGACATCCGCTGGGCGCTGGGCGGTCCGCCAGGCCGCGAGGAGTACGCGAGGGGGCACATCCCCGGAGCCGTGTTCGTGGACCTCGAGACCGCGCTGGCCGGGCCGCCCGGTAGTGGTGGGCGTCATCCGCTTCCGTCAGCCGCAGATTTCGAGACCGCGATGCGCACCCCCGGAGTCGACGACGATCGCCCGGTCATCGTCTACGACGCAGCCTCGTCGCTGGCGGCGGCTCGCGCGTGGTGGCTGCTCCGGTACTTCGGGCACCGTGACGTCGCGGTCCTGAACGGCGGGCTGGCAGCTTGGTCGGCTGCCGGTTACCCGATCAGCCGCGAGGTACCGGCGCCGAAGCGAGGAGATTTTGTCGCCCGTCCCGGGGGGATGCCGGTGATCGACGCGAGCCAGGCCGCGGCGATCGCCACCCGCGGGGTTCTCGTGGACGCGCGCGCGCCGGATCGGTTTCGAGGCGAAGCCGAGCCCGTCGATCCGGTCGCTGGACACATCCCTGGCGCCCGAAACGTTCCAGCCACCGAGACGGTGGAATCAGATGGACGCTTCTTAGATCGGAAGAGGCTGCGAGCACGCTTCCACGGGGTGGGCATCGATAACGGACTCGAGGCGGGCGCGTATTGCGGCTCGGGCGTCACAGCTGCGCATACTGTGCTTGCGCTCGAGCTGGCAGGCTTTTGCGCCGCTTTGTACCCGGGCTCGTGGAGCGAATGGATCACCGACGCGCGCCGCCCGGTCGTCCGGGGAAGCTAGGCCTCAGGCGTGCGGACCGCCGGCGGCGGCAATTTGCGCCGGTGTCGCGTCGGGGATGTGGTGACCGCCGGCGCTGGCCGCCGCGTTGACACGACTTAGGCTCTCGGCGATCGCCTCGATCTGCGGCAGCGACGCGGTGGGTCCTAGGATGACGGCACCGAGCGTCTTCATCTTGTCGGCGAGGACGACCAACGCTGGAAACAGGGCGCGCTCGGTCGGGTTTTTCTTGGCGTAGCCGGAGGCGACCTTCAACTGATTTGACGCGAAGGCAGCGGCATGGGCCGCGTTCTTTACCGCTGAGGACGAGCTGGAGAATGCGCCGGAGTGGGCAGGGGTGAAGACGAACTCGTGAAACGCGCCAAAGGCAAGGCTCGCGTGTAGAAGGAAGTTGGGTGTCTTGAAGGCCTGATGGTGCGTGGCGGTCTTTCTGCTTCCCCCGCACGCAGCGACGCCGAGTGCCACAACGCACAAGAGGGGAATGAGTAGCGGCATCACCCGTCGCATCGGGCGCGGACGGTAGCGGCAACGCTCCCGGAACGGACTATCTGGTCAAAAACAGGGGCCAAGCGTGTACAAGGTGTAAAAAATCCCCTGCAAAGCTAGACCCATCCCATCCGCGCGATAGGCTCGCGGCGATGTCCTCACGGGTCGAAAACGCAGCACTTATCGCGGTGCTGCGGGACGGCCGTCGGCCCTGGCCCGTGTACGCCGAACTCCTGGAGGAAACGGGGAGCGCTGTGAGCGTGCTGGAGCAAGAACTCGAACCGGATCAACGCTCAAAGAAGCTCTTCGAGCTCGACGCGCTAACCGTCAAGGTGGACATCAGCGCTGCGGTCGACGGTGCCGCCGCTGAGCTTGCTGAATGGGATAGCCACGGGATCGAGCTCGTAAGCGTGCTCGACAGGGACTACCCCGAGAATCTACGCGCGGTATACGACCACCCACCGCTGCTCTTCGTCAGCGGACACTTGAAGTCGGAGGACGCGCGCGCGGTGGCGGTGGTGGGCTCGCGCAAAGCGAGCGACGCGGGGATTGCCTCAACGAGGGCGCTCGCGCGCGAGCTGGTCGAGGCCGGCTACACCGTCGTCTCCGGGCTAGCGGCTGGAATCGATAAAGAGGCGCACACCGCTGCTCTCGATGCGGGCGGGCGCACGATCGCGGTCTTAGGGACGGGGCTGTACCACTGCTATCCGCCCGACAACGCCCAGCTCGCTCAGCGCATCGCGAAGGAGTGTGCGCTGGTGTCGCAGTTCTGGCCGGAGGCGCCTCCGACTCGCAGGACTTTCCCCATGCGTAACGCCGTTATGTCCGGACTGACGCTCGGCAGCGTGATCGTCGAGGCGACGCAGACCAGCGGGACGCGGGTGCAGGCGCGACTCGCGCTCGCGCAAGGGCGGCCGGTTTTCCTGTACTCGTCATTGCTGCGCCAGCCGTGGGCGCGCGAACTAGCGCGTCGCCCCGGTGTGCATGCAATTGACGGCCCCGGTGACCTCGTTGCGCTGCTCGGTCGTCTGACCCGAGTCGGCGAACTAGTCGCGAATGGTCTCGCCGCCGGCACCGCTGGCGTCTAAAGGTCGCGCTGAAGTCGCCGAGTGGCGACGGTCTCCGAACTAAGCAGTCCCTACGCGAACTTCATGTTTGCTCCGCGGTCCGGCTCGGAGGTCTGTGATGTCTGCTTCAACTTCACGCGCGGCTATGAGCGCTGCTACTCCTGCGCTCGCGACGAGACTCGGCTTGCCGCCTTCGCTCCGATCTCCTATAGCGTCGGACGCGAACAGCTTCACCACGCGCTGATGGGATACAAGCGGCTCGGTGGCGAGGTCGGCCGGCGACTGACGGTCGAGCTCGCCGCCGTGCTGTGGCGGTTTTTGGCCAGACACGAGAGATGCGTCGCACACGCCGCAGGCGTTCCACGTTTCCGACTCATCACAACGGTTCCATCCGGTGTGCGGGCGCGCGATCCACTGCACCCATTGCGGCGCATCGTGGGTCAGCTAGTCGGCCCGACCCGTCAGCGCTACGCACCGCTGTTGAAGCGTTCGCCCCTCGAAGTCCCGCCACGATGTGTGCATCCGGGCAAGTTTGAGCCGACCCGCCGACTGGCCGGCGAGTCAGTACTCGTGATCGATGACACATGGACGACGGGAGCCAGCGCTCGCAGCGCAGCGGCCGCGCTAGCAGGCGCTGGAGCGGGACCGATCGCTGCGATCGTGATCGGTCGATACTTGAATCGCGGCTGGCACGAGAATGACCGCCGGCTGCGGGCGCTCGCGCAGCCGTTCGATTGGGATCACTGCGTGCTATGTGGCGGAGCCGCGTGAGCCTGGGCGGTGGCCGGCCCGCCCTCCAAAACGACCTCGTATTTGTCGGTGATAGGTGGGCGGTTGCGATCAACACCAGCGCGCGTCACCGCCGCAGTCCGGATCTCGTTGGCCAGCCGGTCGCTCCCGAGCAAAGCGTCGGCCGAGTCCCAGTACGTGACCGCGATCGCGCGGCCGCCGACGTAATCAACGCCGGCCCACATTCCTCGGTACCCCGGGGCCCGCTCAAACTTGGGCAGGTTTTCGTCCTTGAAGTGCTCGAGCGTCGCCTTGATTCGCTCGGGAGCGAGGCCGGGAAAGAGGGTCACCCTCGCGTACATCAAACACCTCCAGCTTGTGGCGACTGGAGCGTACTCCCGGGCCGCTGCGGTCCGCAAGGCTGGAGCTAGCTGCGACCCAGCCGATGCGCGCTCTCGACAGCCGCCGCGGCGCCGTCTCGCCACGGATCACCGTGGCCGGGCAGCAGCACCTGCGCCGAGACCTGTTCGATCGACTGCAGCGAGTCAAAGCATTGGTCGGTGGACACATTCAGCGCCGACGGCATCACTTGGGCACCAATGCGGCCGGTGATCGGGTTGCGGGTGCACAGTGAGTCCCCCACGAACAACACTCCCTTGCCCTCGAAGTACAACGCCGAATGGCCAGCCGTGTGACCCGGGGTGGCGACCACCCGGGGATTGCCCGGCACGTCTAAGACATCACCGGCGGAAAACGTTTCCGCTCCTTCTATCCCTTTGATCTTCATGGCCCCCGACATCATCAGATGCGCGATGAGCTTGAGGAAGGTGGGGCGCCACAGTTGGGGCACCGCGTTGATCGGCTTGGCATCCCCCGACTTCGGTCCTGGCTTGGCCAGCGTCGACTCGTCGCCGGTGCTGATTAACACCCGCGCGCCCGCGTCGCGCAGTGTCGTGCCGAGCCCGATGTGATCTCCGTCGGAGTGGGTCAGCACCAACGCCTGAATGTCGCCGAGCTTGTGACCAAGCAGCGAAAGATCGCTCTGCAGCGCCTTGCCAAATCCGGGCAGGCCCGCATCGACTGCGGTCAACCGATCGCCATCCTCAACGAGGTACCAGTTGACCAGTGAACTCCCGAGGCGATGGACGCCCGGCACGATGTCGCGCTCTACGACGATGGCGTGATGCTAACCGCCAGCTGGCGCGGTTGCGCAAATGCCTGCGCTGGGCGTAGGATGAGGAGAGAGCGCTCGAGGGAGGTTTGTTGCTTCGCCCCGCAGGTTCCCGGCACAGGAATGTTGTGTTAGGCGCGGTGGTGACGGCTGCGCTGATCGCGGGCTGCGGCTCTTCGTCCGCGAGCAACGGACCGGTGACGCTCAACTGGTACGTGTTTCCGGAGCCGTCGGGGTCTTTTGCGCATGCTGCGGCAGCGTGCAGCTCTGCGTCCGGCGGGCGCTACTCAATAAAGATCAACTTCCTCTCGACCTCTTCGGACCAGCAGCGGGTGTCGCTCGTGCGCCGACTGGCGGCCGGTGACTCCTCGATCGACATCCTGGCGATGGACGTCGACTGGACGGCTGAGTTCGCGACTGCCAAGTGGATTAAGCCGTGGCCGGCGGCGCTCGCTGCCAAGGTAACCAAGGGTGACCTCGCCGGTCCTGTCGCGACCGCGATGTGGAAGGGACGCCTGTATGCCGCCCCGATCAATTCCAACACCCAGCTGCTGTGGTACCGCAAGGATCTCGTCAGGCAGTTCGGCGGTCCGCCGAAGACCTGGGACCAAATGCTCAACGAGTCCGTCACGCTGGCGAAGCAGGGCAAACCCCACTACATCGAGGAGCAGGGCGCCCAGTACGAAGGGCTGACCGTGTGGTTCAACTCCCTCGTGAACTCCGCGGGAGGGCAGATCATCACAAAGTCGAACAAGGTAGTGGTGGGGCATTCGGCCGAGGCAGCCGCATCGATCATGCACCGGCTCGCGACCGGCCCAGCGGCCGATCCGACATTGAACGTCGATATGGAGGATCAGGCCCGGACCCAGTTCGAGGCGGGGTTGGCCGCATTTGAGCTCAACTACCCGTTCGTATATCCCGCCGCGAAGGCAGACGTCCCGAAGGTCTTCAAGGTGATGGGCTACGCGCCCTTCCCGACCGTCACCCCCGGCACGCCACCGCACGTCTCGATCGGTGGCTACAACCTCGCCGTTTCGGCGTTCTCCACCCATCCCCAGCTCGCCTTCCAGGCGATCAAATGTCTGACCCAACCCAAGTACCAGGTGACATATGCGGTCAAGGGCGGCCTTCCGCCGGTCAACGCGAGCGTGTACAGCGAGCCGTCGTTCAAAAAGGCCTATCCATTCGGCGCCCTGATCAAGTCCGAGCTTCAGACCTACGGCATCCGACCCCAGACCCCGGCCTATGCCGATGTCACGCTGGCGATTCAGAAGGTGCTTTCGCCGACGTCGAGCATCAATCCGCCAACGGTGGTGAGCACGCTGAAGAGCGAGCTCAAGGCCGCGCTTTCATCGGAGGCGCTGCTGTGACCACGGCTACCGCCGCTGAGCCCGTTTCCGCCCGCCCGCGTCGCCGGCGGCTGACAGAGCGGGCGCGGGCTGAGCGCCGCTTCGCCGCGATGCTGGTCGCGCCGGCTGCGATCGTGATGGCTGCGGTTACCGCCTACCCAATTGTCACCACGGTCGTGCTGTCGCTGCAGCGGGCCGACCTGCGCTTCCCGGGCCAGAACAAGTGGCTCGGCCTCGACAACTACGGCAGCGTGCTGAGCTCGTCCGTCTGGTGGTCGGTCGTGTGGCACACGGTGGCCATCACGGTGTTCTCAGTGAGCATCCAGTTCGTGCTGGGGATGCTGCTCGCGATAGCAATGCATCGCACGCTCGTCGCCCGCGGGCTGTTGCGCTCGGTGGCGCTCGTCCCGTACGCGATCGTCGCAGTGGTCGCCGCGTACTCGTGGAACTACGCCTGGTCGCTGGGCAACGGTGGCTGGATCCCCCATCTGCTGGGGCTGACCAGCGACCCGCTGAGCCACCCGTTCACTACCTATGTCGCGATCATCATCACCGAGGTCTGGAAGAACACCCCGTTCATGGCGCTGCTGTTGCTGGCCGGGCTGGCGCTCGTGCCGGATGAGCTCCATGAGGCGGCCAAGGTCGACGGCGCAAGCACGTGGCAGCGGTTCTTGCGGATCACCCTCCCCCTGATGAAACCGGCCATCCTGGTCGCGCTGCTGTTCCGCACGCTCGACGCCTTCAGGATCTTCGACACGATCTACATCTTCAACCAAGGCGCGCAGGGCACCGAGTCGATCTCGATGCTCAACTACTCGACCCTGCTCAACCGGCTCAACCTCGGGCTCGGCTCGGCAGTGTCAGTGCTGCTGTTCCTTTGCGTCGCGCTGATCGCGTTCGTGTTCCTCAAGGGTTTCGGCGCGGCGGCGCCGGGAGCGGAGGAGGCGTAAACGCGTGATCGAAGAGTCGGCATGACCCACCGCGCCCGCAGCTTGACCGGCTGGTCAGCGGCCTTCTTCGTCGTGCTTGTGTGCTCGCTGGTGCCGGTGCTGTGGATCATCTTCCTGTCGCTCAAAACTCCAGCCACGGTCACCGACGGCAGCTTCATCCCGCACCAGTGGACGCTGTCGAACTACTCCACGATCTTCAGCACGGGTATCTTCACCGACGCGCTGCGCAACTCGATCGGGATCGGTCTGATCTCGACGGCGTTGGCGGTGATCCTCGCCTCGGCTGCGGCATATGCGATCGCGCGCCTCGAGTTCCCGGGAAAGCGGGCGCTGCTGGCGATCTCCCTCGCCGTGGCGATGTTCCCGCAGATCTCGCTCGTCGGCCCGCTGTACAACCTGTGGCGTCAGATCGGGCTCTATGACACGTGGCCCGGGCTGATCATCCCGTACATGACATTCGCGCTGCCGCTCTCGATCTATGTGCTGTCGGCGTTCTTCCGAGAGATCCCGTGGGAGCTTGAGCAGGCGGCGCAGGTCGACGGGGCGACGCCGTTTCAAGCGTTCCGCAAAGTGATCGCTCCGCTGGCGATGCCAGGCATCGTTACCACTTTCATCATCGTCTTCATCATCTGCTGGAACGACTTCGTGTTCGCGATCTCGCTCACCTCGACTACCGCTGCTGAGACGGTGCCCGCCTCGATCGCGAGTTTCCCCGGCGCCTCCCAGTTCACGGTTCCGATCGGTGACATCGCGGCGGCCGCGGTGGTGGTGACGGTGCCGGTGATGGTGCTCGTGCTGTTCTTCCAGCGGCGAATCGTTGCCGGCCTGACAGCCGGCGCAGTCAAGGGGTAAAGGAGCCCGCCCATGGCCGAGATCCAGTTCGACGACATCACAAAGCGCTACGGCGACGGCTACGAGGCCGTCAAGCACTTCGATCTCGACGTGAAGGACGGGGAGCTCATGATCCTCGTCGGCCCGTCGGGGTGCGGCAAGTCGACTGCGCTGCGGATGGTGGCAGGCCTCGAGGACATCACCGAGGGCCAGCTCAAGATCGGCGGCGACGTAGTCAACGAGCGGGCACCCAAGGACCGCGACATCGCGATGGTCTTCCAGAACTACGCCCTGTATCCGCACATGACCGTGCGCGAGAACATGGGCTTCGCGCTCAAGCTCGCGGGCGTGCCCAAGGAGGAGATCAACCAGAAGGTCGAGGAAGCCGCGCGGATCCTCGATCTCGAGCCGCATCTGGACCGCAAGCCGGCCCACCTCTCGGGTGGCCAGCGCCAGCGTGTGGCGATGGGACGAGCGATCGTGCGCAGCCCGAAAGCCTTCCTGATGGACGAGCCGCTGTCGAACCTCGACGCGAAGCTGCGGGTTCAGATGCGCACCGAAATCGCGCGTATCCAGAACCAGCTGCAAACGACGACGATCTATGTGACCCACGATCAGACCGAGGCGATGACGCTCGGTGACCGGATCGCGGTGATGCGGGCGGGAGTGCTCCAGCAGGTCGGCTCGCCAGCGGCGTTGTATGGCCAGCCCGTGAACCTGTTTGTCGCGGGCTTCATCGGCTCGCCCTCGATGAACTTCCTCCCGGGCGAGCTCAGCGGGGATACGGTCAAGCTGCCGATCGGGACGGTCAAACTGCCCGACGAGCTGAGACAGGCTTTGGAGCGCGGCCCCGGAGGAGGCACGCGACGCGTGATCGCGGGGCTCCGGCCCGAGCACTTTGAAGACGCGTCGCTCGTTTCCGAGCTCTCGCGGGGAGTGTCGTTCAGGGCCAAGGTCGACGTGCTCGAATCGATGGGCTCCGAGTACTACGCGTACTTCCAGGTCGCCTCGGAGGGAGTGAGAGCGAGCGAGCTCGACGAGCTGGCACGCGACACCGGTGCGGCCGAGGTCGGCCAAAGCAGGGAAGGCATCCTGATGACAGCGCGCCTCGACGCCGCAAGCAAGACGAGGCAGGGCGAGGAGGCGGTGCTGTGGTTCGACTCACACAAGCTGCAGCTGTTCGACGAGGAAAGCGGTCGCAGCCTGCTCGCTGGCGGCGACGGCGGCCGACCCCAGGCTCACGCCGCGTCGGCGTCGGCGTCCGGCGAACAGCAGCTGGGGCAGTCGTCGACATAGCTGCTGCGTAACGGGGGGTGCCTGAGCCGCGCTCAACCGGGATGCCGGGCGTCGATGCGCAGCACGACTATTTGCGCGCGCGGCGCCGGGCCTCGCTCGGGCGCCTGGCGACGAAGCTACGGCTAGAACCAAGCGAGGTCGACCTGATCCTGCCCTACGAGGAGGTAATCGAAGCGCTTGGGTTCGTCTCCGAGCACCCTGCAGGGCTGCGGGTCGTCGCGCTGACCACCATCGTCGGCACGGTCAACCGCGCTGCGGACTTCGACCGCCGCTTCAGACCCACCTCGGCGCGTGTTCGGGGCCGGTGGGAGCGCATCGCGACCGCGATGCGGCGCGGCGAATCGCTGCCACCGGTCGACCTCTACCGCATCGGCGAGATCTACTTCGTCCGGGATGGTCATCACCGGGTGTCCGTGGCGCTTGCGCTCGGACGCGAGGAGATCGACGCATACGTGACCGAGGTCGTCACGCGGGTCGGCGCCGACCGTGCGATCACCATCGCCGACCTGCCGCTCAAGAGCCACGAGCGCGTCTTCTTTGAGCGCGTGCCGTTGCCGGCCGACGCGCGCGCCGAGATTGAGCTCTCCGACCCGTGGGACTACGCGCTGCTCGCCGAGGGCGTTGAGGCATGGGCCTTTCGTACGATCCAGGATCAAGGCGAGGCCATGGATCGCGTCGAAGCTGCGCAACTGTGGTTGGAGAGCGAGTACCGGCCAGTGGTCGGGATGCTGTACGAGGCCGGTCTGCTCGCCGATACGACTGCGACCGAGGCCTATATGCGCATCGCTGCCGAGCGCTATCGCCTACTCCGAACCCACCGATGGAGCGATGAGGTGGTGCACCAGTTGATCAAGCGTCGGACTCGCCAACGCCGGCGACAAGGCGCGGGGTAGGAAACTTGCTGCAAGTGTGCACAACTACACCCCTGTAGCTCTTGTCAGATGCCGCTGCTAGCCTGCGGCCGTCCAATGGCAGCGAAGCCCGGATCAACGCCCGCTGACCGCTCACTGCGTGGCGGGGGAGGGGGACCGCCGACCAGACGGCGCTACGCGCCTCGGATGGCGCCCGCCGAGCGTCGCGAGCAGCTGATCGATGCCGCGCTCGAGGTCATTCTCGAGCAGGGGTACGGCGGCGTTTCGATCGAGGCCATTGCCCGGCGTGCCGGCGTCACCCGGCCCGTCGTCTATGACCACTTTCCCAATCTCGGCCGCCTACTTCACGCTCTGGTCGAGCGAGAGGAGCGAATCTCGCTGCAGCAGCTCGAAGAGGTGGTGCCCGATAACCCGGGCGGAAAGGACCCCGCCGATCTCGTCGCCAGTGGTGTACGGCGTTTCCTTGAGGCGGTTGCTAGCCGGCCGGCTACATGGCGGATCATCCTCCTCCCTCTCGAGGGCACACCGTCGATCGTGCGCGACCACGTCGAGACGAATCGTGCTCGCACGCAGCAGCGGATCGCGCGCCTGGTCGAATGGGCGCTGGAGCGAGAGGAGCTTCCGAGCGACCTTGACGTGGAGCTGACGGCGCGGGCGATACGCGTCCTAGGAGAGGACGCGGGGCGCACCCTGCTGACGGATCCGGCGAGCTATTCACCCGAACGCTACGAGCGCTTCGTGCGCGACGTGTTGGGTCTTCTACTGCCGCAAGGCCGCTGAACCCGCGCCTCCGCGCGTCAAATTAGGAGCCCCCCTCCCGGGGCATAGAGCTATGCGCGGCGAAATCGGCGCCGGGTATTGCAGCCTCCGTATTGCCATACTGATTGTCCCCATCTAGGGGGCGTAGCTCAGCTGGTTAGAGCGCCGGCCTGTCACGCCGGAGGTCGCGGGTTCGAGTCCCGTCGCTCCCGTTCTTAGAGGTGCGTGGAATCAGCTGGTTCCGCGCTGACTTGCCCTCGTTGCGTCAGACGCGGTGCACGCTGCGCCCGAGCCACCTCCGCGCGAGGCGGCGGACGTGTTCGAGCGCAGCGCAGCGAGCGGTTTCAGACCTCGCGCTCCTCGGCCGCGGCATCGGCCTCTTCGCCCTCGTCGGCCAAGATGCGGTAGAGCCCGCGACGAGTCTCTTCGAGCAGCGATCGCGCCTGATCGCGCTGAGCAGTGTCGCCCACCGAGGCGACCTGGAACGTGGCCTTCCCGATCCCAATCACCAACGGTGCGAGCTCCTTCAGCGGGTTATCGGCAGTCTCTCGTGAGGATTCCCACGGCGCCGACTCATCACCTCGGCTGTCGAGGTGCTTCCGGCCCGCATCAGTGAGTTCGAAGCGGCGTGCGCCGTCCGCCTCGACCGAGCGGATGAGCCCCTCGTCTTCGAGTTGTGAGAGCGTCGGATATACGGAGCCTGGGCTGGGGCGCCAAAAGCCGCCGGATCGCTCTTCGATCGCCTGCATCAGCTGGTAGCCATTTCGGGGCTCCTCGGCGAGCAGCCTCAACAGCGCCAGCCGGACATCGCCGCGACGTGCGCGGCCGCCACCGCGTCGGTGAGGACCGTAGCCAGGGCTGCCGAACGGCCCGCCCTTCCACATGCGGCCCCACGCAATCAGATCATCGATATCTCCAAACGGCGGGCCGCCGCGTCCTTCGCGGGAAAACAGCCAGTTCGGGGGTCCATGGCGGTGCCTATGCCGCCTCGGTCCACCGGCCGCCGGCCAATCTTGTGCAAAAACATTGCTAGTCATTTCAAACAGCTCCTCTCTTCGATAGCTCAACGATATATCGCGAGCGCTCGGTTGTCAAGAGAACCGTCAAACTGGGTGACCGTCTTGGTCGTAGCGATGCAGTGGTGCTGCTCCTAGGTAATGGGACCCCCGGAGAGCCCGAGGAGCGCTCTCAGCTCGTCGGCGGCGCGCCCAGCGCCGAGGAGATCTGGTTTAGAGCTTGGTTCTCGGCGTCGCTGATGTCCTTCCCTCCGATACCGAGGAAGCCGCCTTCCTTGTGGGCGCTCGCGGCCGCCTGCGCCACCGTCATCACGAACTTCTTGTACGCGTCAACCTCTCCCGCACTTGCCTTTGCCTCCAGCGTCGACATCGCGTCGCGCAGTTGCTGCGTCACTGCCGTTGCGATGTCTCCCCCGACCTGGCGAAAGTGCTCCGGATCGATTGAGGGAGGCGACTTCACCAAGTCGTCGAGCAGCTCGCTCTCGCCATGGCGCTGACGCGCCTCCTCATACACACGTCCCATCGCGATGCTTTCGCGCAGCGTGCCTCCCCGGTCGGCGCTGACGACACGCATGCCCGCATAAAGCGGGCCATTGACCACGTTGGCCCATTCCTCGGCATTGAAGTCGGCCCTTCTCGTCATTGATCTTCTCCCGTCTCGTCGAAATAGCTGTGCAGCGCATTCTGACCAGCGCCACGGTGCCGAGTGCGGCTCGTTCGCATCGCGCCGGAGCCTCATCCTTCGGGCCCGAAAAAATGGGCGATGAGTTCGCCAGGCGATACGGGTCCTCTGGTTGGACCCGCCCGAAAGGAGCACACCATGCCCAACGAGGATCGGATCGAGCGCGCCCGTGATATGTACGAGGCCTTCGTCGCCGGTGACAGGCGGTCGGTCGACGCCATGCTTACCGACGACTTCGTCTTCTCCAGTCCACTCGACGTGGGGCTCGACCGCGACGGCTACTTCCGACGCTGCTGGCCCGGCGCCGGGCAAGGACAGACGTTCGACTTCGTGCGACTAGTGTCAACCGAGGACGAGGTGATCGTGACCTATGAGATGACCAGGGCCGACGGCGGAAGAGGCAGGAATACGGAAGTCCTGACTTTCCGCGGCAGCCAGATCTGTCGCGCCGAGGTCTATTTCGGCTGGGACCTGCCTAGCGGCCAGGCGCCGCGCGACGTCTTCTGGGCGACGGCCTCAGCCGGCTAGGCGGCGGGCCTTGACAGCCGCCTCCGTGACCGCGTCGATCCACGCAGCATCGCGAACGCGATCAGTCTCGCGACGAGGTGGCCGACGATCAGATACACGATTGCGGCGATTCCCCAGTTGACAGCCATCGTGACCTTCGCGCTGCCCACAGAGAACAAGCCCTTGAACGGGCCCACGAGCGTTTGTCCAACGTCATGGATATCGCTGACGATCGTGTTGTGGGCGTTTGCGCCCAGCACCCGCAGCAGAATCGCCGCCACGATCACCGCCGCAACCACGGCAGCGATAGCGCGTATCAAGCGAGCAATAGCCATCTGTGCACCTCCTTTGTGCGCGAGTCTGACTACCCCCAGGCGGCGCAAGGCAATCGGCCGCGAGCGAGCTTGATTTCCGCAAACACGGAGCGAAACGACCGCTGCGGGAACGTCAGGCCGCGAGCGCGATCACGACGACGGCGACGATGATCACCGCTACGACAGCTGCTGCCAGGCCAACGGGACGCTGGCGCCACCAATACTCGGGATTGGCGCGGTCGCGGCTATAACGCCCCTCCGGCGGCGTCCCCACCCAGTCTTCGTCATCGTCGGGGCGGTTCACGGCACCGAGCCTACTCGCGGCGCGCGACGAATTCGCGGGCCGACGCTGGCCAAGCGAACCCCCCGCCTGTCGGGTTTGAACCGTCTCGAATTGGCATCACGCTGGGGCTTCAGGGACCGTCCGTGAGGTGGCAGCGACCGCGTACGCGACCACCGCCCCAACCCAGTATGACCGGATCGGCACCACGGCCTCGGTCGTGTCGGTCGGCGTCAGCGTGCCCGAGGGGATCGTTCCCAACGAGACGATCGCCGCCCGTCTGGGCGTCAGCGCGGATTGGATCGAACGGCGGACGGGAATCAGTGCGCGTCATATCGCCACCCCCCAGGAGCGTCTAACTGATCACGCGGCCCGCGCTGGCGAGCGCGCACTCGCGGCCGCCGACATCGCCGTCGAGGACATCAACCTTGTCCTCGTCGCGACGACCACCGCCGACGAGGTTTTGCCGAACGCGGCCCCGTTAGTCGCCCACGCGCTCGGTGCCCACAGCGCGGGGGCTTTCGATATCGGCGCAGCGTGTACCGGGTTCCTGTCTGCGCTGGCGGTCGGCGCGGGTCAGATCGAAGCGGGTCGCGCCCGCGCCGTGCTCGTCGTCGGGGCCGACCTCATGTCGCGAGTCACCGACCCCCAGGATCGCGCAACGGCCGCCGTCTTCGCGGACGGTGCTGGAGCGGTAGTGATGCTCGCCAGCGACAAGCCCGGCGGCGTCGGGACGGTGGTGTTGGGGTGTGACGGGGACGGCGCCGAGAACATCGTGGTGGAGCGTGCGTCGGGGCTGATCCGCATGGAGGGCCACGAGACCTTTCGAGCTGCGGTCGCTGGCCTCACGCGCGCTACCCGCGTGGCCGCCGACCGAGCCGGAGTGGCGCTCGATGAGATCGACCTGTTCGTCTATCACCAGGCAAACCGCCGCATCCTGCAGGCTGTCGCAGACCGGCTCGAGCTGGCTCCCGAGTCCGTGGTCGACTGCATCGGCGGCTACGGGAACACTTGTGCCGCGACGCTGCCATTGGCGCTGGCTTACAGCGAGCGCGACGGTCGGCTCAGAACCGGCGCCCGCGTGCTGCTCGGCGCATTTGGCGCGGGATTCACCTGGGGTGCGTCGGTGATCGAGTGGGGCGCTCGGTGACCACCCTCACCGATACTGCGCGATTCCGCAGCGACGACCCTGCGGAGCTTGTGATGGCGTCACTGGCGTGCCCCGTCTGCCTCTCGAGCGCGGGTGTGCAGTGGCGGCTTGAGGACGAGGGCTACGATCCTTCGGTGCAATGCGTTTGCGAGTGCTGCAACCAAAGTTGGCGCGTGTACATGACCCCGCATCAGTCGCTGCGGGTCGGGTTGCTCAACCGCCCGGGTTAGTGCCCCGCCAGCCGCGGCGGCTAGCGCACACGCGATGAGCTCGCTCGTAGGGGAGGGCGGCGCGCGACGGACAGAAAACGCGAGCGCCGACACCGCTGCCGGCGCCGGTGTGAGCGTCGAAGCGCTCGAGCTGTTCGTCGAGGTGCTCTCACAGGCTGAGCCCGAACGCGGTCCTCGGGATGGGTTCTACGACCGCCTGTGCGAGGCGGTCTGCCGCTTGGCGCGGATGCGCCGCGCCATCATCTTTCGTTACGACAGCGCGCGCCGGCGCGTTCACGCTGCGGGCGCGCATGGTCTCGCGCTCGAGCAGTTTGAGGATGCACACGTGAGCGTCGAGTCGCTGCCAATAACCGCTGAGTCGTTGCGTGAGGACCAGGTGGTCGAGGCGATCGGCGATCTTCGCGACCAGGTCCCGGAGGAGTACCGCGGCTTGTTTGGGGAGCCCGTGCGGCTGGTGTGCGCGCCGATGGCGGCCGCGGGACGCTCGATCGGCGTGATCCTCGCCGACCGACCCATGACCGCCCCGCCGCTGGACGACGCCGAGCGAAATCTGCTCTGGACGCTGGGCAAGGCCGCGGCGCTGGCATCGGTCGCGAGGACCGTCGCCACTCAGGCGGAGGAGTCGCGCCAGCTTCAGCAGCGCATCGATCTCGCGCGCGATATGCACGAGGGCGTGATCCAGCGCCTGTTCGGCGTCTCGATGGCGCTCGACGGCGATGAGGGTGACCTAGCGGCGGCTGCGCGCGCACGCTGCGCGAGCGAGGTTCAGATCGCGCTCTCGGATCTGCGCAGCGCGCTGAGACGACCGCTCGGGCGGGCCCCGAGAGCAACCGAGACGACTCTGTTCGCCGAAGTCAGACGCCTCGCTCGCGAGCATCCCGATCTTGGCGTCACGCTCGAAGCGGGAGCGGAAGGAGCGGTGCCGGCGCGACTGGAACCGCTCGCCCAATCGGTGTTGTCCGAAGCGATCCGCAACGCGCACAAACACGCGGACCCGACTCGGGTCAGCGTGCGGGTCGGCCGCAGCGAAGGCGCCTTCGTGCTCGAGGTCATCAACGACGGCGTCAAGGACGGCCATAGCCAGGCTGGAATGGGGCTACGGCTCGCTGCGCTCGAGGCGCTCTCAAGCGGCGGCGTGATCGAGTTCGGCGAGCGCACCCCCGGCACCTGGCAGGTGCGCTTGGTCGTTCCCGACGAGGGTTGAGCCGCGGTGGTCGGGCAAACGCGAAGCCCCGAACGCATGAGTGTGCTCGTGGTCGACGACCACGACGTGGTGCACTGGGGATTTCGGCTGATGCTGACTCAGCAACCCTGGGTGGAACGCTGTCTGAGCGCCCACTCGGGCGCTGAAGCGCTCGAGCTCGCTCGGCGCTACAGCCCTCATGTCGCGCTCGTCGATCTCTTCATCGGGGCAGAGTCGGGCGCAGAAATCTGCGAGCAGCTGCGCGCGGCTGAGCCCAACACGCGCGTGCTGTTGTTCTCCGGCGCGGGCGAAATCTCTCCTCACGCGGCGCGGGCCGCCGGCGCCTCCGGGTTCGCGTATAAGCACTGGCCCGCACGCCAGATCGCGAGTGCCGTGCGATTGGTCGGGTTGGGCAAGACGATGTTCAAACGCGACGACCAGACCGGAGCGCTTGGGCTAACCGAGCGCGAGCGGGCCGTCCTGGAACACATGGCCTCCGGCGCGACCAACCCTGAGATCGCCGCCGCGCTTCACCTCTCGCCCCACACGGTGAAGGAACACACGAGCGCGCTGTACCGAAAGCTCGACGTCCGCAACCGCACCGAAGCGGTTCAACGCGCCCAGCGCCTGGGCCTGCTGGCCTAGTGATCGTCGCGGACGGCTGCCTCTACTCGTAGATCATCTGCTTCCAGCGCCAGACGCTATCCGGATAGCGCAGGCGCAGAGCCCTCCACCCTTTCAGCAGGCCGTCCTTTTGCCCGCTTTCGTTATAGCGGGCGACCGCAGCCCAGTAGGCGGACTCAGGCGCCACGTGGCTCGTAGGGCGGCGGTCCCGGATGCGCTCAAACCAATCGGCGGCGACGCCATAGTCGCGGCGCTTCAAATGAGATTTGGCTACCCCGAGCTCAAGCTCGGCCAGAAACTCGTCGGGCGGCAAATAGCCAATGTGCTCGTGGACGGAGCGACCATCGGCCAGCAGCAGGTGGATGGTCGGGGTCCACACCTGCATGTAGCGAGTGGCAAGTTCAGCGTTGGCCTCGTCCCTGACGTTGAAGTGAACGGGCACGGTGTGCTCTTCGATGAACCCGGCGACCGCCGGATCTCGGTAACTGACCGCGGCCAGCTGCCGGCAGCCGCCTCAGGTGGGAGAGTAGAAGTCGAGCAGGACGAGCTTGTCCTCGCGCTCGGCTTGCGCGCACGCGTCCTCGAGCGACTCCTCCCAGCGGAACGGGGCGTCGGCAAACGGCTCCGCTACGGCCACGGCAACTCCTCTCGCTTGTTCCCAGAACGAGCCTAGCGGGAGCCCATCATCCAACTGGTGCGCACCGTCTAGGCTGACACAAGCCCCCCTTACGATCGGAGAGCTCCGATGACGACCTGCACCCATCTCGACACGATCACGACGACCGAACTGCCCGAGAGCGTGCCCGGTTGCGAGGACTGCCTGCGCATTGGCGGCGAGTGGCTGCACCTCCGCATTTGCCTTCAGTGCGGCCACGTCGGCTGCTGCGACGACTCGCCCAACCGGCACGCAACCGCCCACCATCGGGAAACCGGCCATCCGCTGATCCGTTCGCTAGAGCCGGGCGAGGACTGGAGCTGGTGCTTTGTGGACCAAGTGGCGATGATCATCCGCGAGATCCAGGGGCAAACGCGGATTCCTCCCTCACCGATGCTGGCGGGGTAGGCACCCGCCCTCAGCTGCTAGCTTCGCGCAGCTTCTGGGACCGAGCGCGATAACGCTCAAGGAGGTACGGATGAAGTCGCGATACGTATGTGGCGCGACGCTGCTCAGCGTCGCCGCAGTCGCGCTGAGCGCGTGCGGCGGCTCTTCGAAGTCGACCCGCGGCTCGACAACGCCCGCGAGTGTCGAGGCGTGCTTGCAGCGGACGGGCTATGGCATCACCGGGGTACCGACATCCGACGTCACCGGCAATGGCGGCGAGAACCGCGGACCGGGGCAGACCGGCGAGTTGCTTGTCGGCGAGCAGGGTGTGCACCCGCACGTCGGGGCCGACGACGCCGACGCCGTCATCGCTTTCTGGGACTCGCACGCCCACGCCGCCAACTCGCCCAACGCGAAGGACGAGGGGATCGGGACGCACTCGGACGCCTTCGGCGCGATCACGGTCCAACCCACCGTTCACCTGGTGCTGTTCGCGGTGCGCTCGGGCGACACGCCGAAGTCGCGCAGGACTAGGTACTTCGCCGAGGTCAAGAAGATCGAGAGCTGCGCTCACTGAACGCGCTTGCCACGGGCTCTAGCCATTGAGCCGGCAAGAAGCGGGGCATCGGTCCCGGGTAGCGCGGAAACAGTTCTCGCGCCACCGCGGCGGCGCGCGTGGAGCCGATGTACTCGTGCAGGTCCGAATACGAGTCGAGCAGTCGCACGCTCGAGAGGATCTGGAGCGTGGCGGCATTGGGTGGATCGGTGGTGAGCGTTCCCTCCGAGAGCAGCCCCTCGACGTGCCCGAGCAGATCCGGCAGCGCGGCGAGGTCGGCCCGCACCCCGTCGTTGGTGCCGCTCCGGCCGTCGACCTCGAGCGTGCGCGCGTACCAGCCCGCCACCGGCGCGCTCGCGCGCGCCAACAGACCCGGCAGCAGCATGCCCTGAGCGCCCCAGCGACGCAGTTCGAGACTGTGCGCGGCGCCGAAGCGCCCGATGCGCCGCGCCACCGGCTGGAGCTGCTGCTCGCCCCAGCGCTCGGCCTCCTGCACTGCAGCGCGCAGTGCTGCATCCGCGGGGAACAGCGCCGGCTCGGGCCAAAGTTCGTCCAGAGCCCGCGCGATCTCGCGCGAGCCTTGGATCCGCCGCCCGTCGACCTTGAGCGCGGGGACCGTGCCGCGGCGAAATCCGGCCAGCCGCAGGTGCAGGCGCTGGTTCATCGGCAGTACCGTCGCGAGCTCGTAGTCGACCTGTTTGAGGTCGAGCATCTTGCGCGCGGCCTGCGACGGGTGGGAGACGGCGATCCAATAAAGGCGTGCGGACATCGCTTGCGCTCAGCGCGCCAGGTCGTGGGGCACAGCTCAGGACTGTATCCGCCGTCGCTCCGCGCGCAAGCGCCGCTCGGCGAGCGCCAGTTCGCCCTCGAGCTCGCGAAGCCGGGCGTTAGGGGCAACGCCCCACCTATAGAGCTTGGCGCGAAGGAGGACCAGGCGATCACGGCAGTCGAGCATCTCGTCCCGCAGCAACTCAGTTTTGCTGCGCGGGCTCATGGAGCAAGTGTCGGCCGGCGGCGAGCACGCGCAGGAACGAGAATCAGGACTGGGGCCACCGCTACAGGCCCCGATCGCGAGCGTGGCGGCTAAGCGCGGCGCCCATCTCTGCGGGCTCAATCCGCGCGTGGAGCTCGGCGATTAGCTTTTCCTGGCGCCGTGATTCTCGGTGCACCGAGTCCTGAAGACCCTCTAGAAGTTGCTCGAGGTGCGCGATTCGCGACTCGAGCGCGGCGACCGCTGTGGCATCGGACCCACGACGTGGCTCACGCGGGGCAGGAACCGACTGGACGTCAGCTCTCCGTTTATCCGCGGCAACGACGCGGCGGATCTGCCGGATTCGCGCGATCAGTCGATCCCGGTCTCGGAGCGCCATTACCTTGCGCCGTATCTCTTGCGCGGTGGGCGTGGCGGGTAGCGCCGGCGCTCCGCTTCAGTCATCTTGCGGATCACAAGCGACCCGCTCTCGACCTGTTCGCGGACGTACGCCAGCTTGGCTTGGCGCTTCTCCTCCGCTCTTTCCCGCGTCGACTTCACGGTCGCTCCTTCGCCGACGCGCTCTGAGATGCTCGCTGGGAGATTCCTGCGTCAGCGGGAAAGAACCTCACGGCCTGCAAACGGCCCGCATTCCACCGTAGCACTCAGCCTCGACACTTCAAACAGCGCTAACCGGCGCTGCTAGCGTCGGCTTCTGTTAAAGGGCCCCATCTGGGGCCGGGTAAGTGTTCAGCGCTCGTGGGGCATTGCTAGGAGAGCTCTTTTCGTTCGCGGCACACGATCGAAGGAGAATGCGATGGCCACCGGAACCGTGAAGTGGTTCAGCAACGACAAGGGTTACGGATTCATCACTCCCGACGAGAGCGGGAAGGACCTATTCGTCCACCACAGCGCAGTGGTCGGTGACGGTTACCGCTCGCTCACCGAGGGCGCGAGGGTGTCCTACGACGCCGAGCAGGGCCCGAAGGGCCCGCAGGCGGTAAACGTCCAGCCGGTCTAGGCACTCGGAGGGGCGCGCGGCACAGAGCCGCGCACCCCTCCCCAGGAACGCGCCCTACTTCAAACCCCACAGATGCTCGAACATCGAGACGTAGCCGTTGCCGCCGTACCACGCACCCGAGGCCTGTGCCGCCGGGGTCAGGGCGAGCGAGCCAACGTTGCTCGAGTCAAACAGGCGCACCGGCACGTGCTCGGTCACGATCGGTTTGCCGAGCATCATGCGGATGACCTCGTCGGCGTCGGCCCACCCCGCGTAGGGGAAGTCCTCGCCCACGTCGGCCGCTAGCCGGCCCGCCTTGATCTGCTGCAGCGCGGGCAGGTCGCCGCCCGAGGTCGCGATCTTGACCTTCTTCGAATAGCCCGCCTGCTGCACTCCCTGGGCTGCCGCCTGGAGCACGGCGTCGAACTCCGGCAGCACGTAGTTGATGCCGCGGTGGCTGAGAAGTGCGGAACTCGTCTGCGAAGGAATCAGCGACGCGTTGGCGAGCCCGACCTTCTGCACGGTGACCTTGCAGCCTGGACAGTCGCGCTTGACCGCCGCCAGCGCGCCCGCGCCGTAGGCGACTGTCGAGGGCGAGTCGGTGAAGGTCTCCATCAGCATGTTGGCCTTACCGTGCGAATCGGCGATCGCCCATTGCGCCACGCCGCGAACCTGAGCCGTGTCCTGCGACAGCCCGTAGGCGAATTGGTCGTTTCCACTGCCGCTGACTCCGCCGGGAGTGCCCTTCGGCGCAGCCACCTGGTTGACGATCAGCACCGGCACGTGATGGTGCTGGGCGTTGGTGAAGGCGTTCGCAGCCAGCACGAACGGCACCGCGTCAGCGACGATCGCGCCGGCGCCGCGCGCCACGGCCTGATTGACGCACGCCGAGGTCGCGGACGGGTTGGCCTGGCCGCTACACACGTGCACGCTTACCCCCGCCTTGGCGAGCGCTGTGTGCAGCGCGCCGCTACCGATCGCGAATACAGGCGCCTGGAGCGAAATCGGGATGTACCACACGGACTTGCCCTTGAGCGATTTGGCATTTACCGCGGGGCCTGGCGCCGTGAAGCTCGTGGTCGGTTGGCGCAAGCTCGCCACCGCCGCGGTGGCATGCGCCAGCCCTGAGGCCGAACCGCTCGAGCCACCCGAGGAACTGGTGGTCGAGCTGTGATTGCTCGAGCTACCGCAGGCTGCCAACAGCACCGCCGCCGACGCGAGTGCAGCAGCACCCAGCGCAAGGCGAGGTCTAACGCGATTGATAGTCATGGGGTCCTTTCTTCGGGTCATGTATGAATCGGCGCCTCAGCCGAGGCGCGTTTACGCAGCAAGGTGGTGAGCAGCACCGCGACGATTAGCGCGGTGCCGTAGAAGACATCTGAGATCCAATCGCCGTAGCCCAACTCCTGGAGGCCGAGGATGCCGGTGGCGAGGAAGTAGATCCCGATCAGCGTCCCCAGCGGGTTGAACCGCCCCGGACGCACGACGGCCGTGCCCAAAAAGACGGCCGAGACCGTCGGCAGGAGGTACGTGATCGAGCTGCCAGGGTCAAAGCCACCATTTCCGGCCGTGATCACGACGCCCCCGATGCCGCACAGCGCACCGGCCGCCACGAAGGCGCCGAAGCGGATGCGGTTGACGCGCACGCCCGCGAGCCGGCTGACCTCGCGGTTGGCGCCGACGAACCGCATGTGCCTGCCCAGCGGGGTGAAGCCCAGCACGTAGGCGAACAGCAACGCGAGTGCTATGCCGTAGAAGAACGAGATCGGCAGGCCGCCGATGTTGGCGAGCGCGATGTTCCCGAACGACGTGCTCAGCCCGCTGACGGCGCTCAGGTGGGCGATCGCGAGCGCGATGCCCGACAGCAGCGTCTGCATGCCGAGCGTCACCACGATCGTGTTGACGCCCATGTACACCACCAAGAAGCCATTTATGGCCCCCGCGCCGACGCCGATCGCGACCGCCAGCACCGACGCGAGCGCGACGTTCCACCCGTGCAGCACGCTCAGCACGGGGACGACGGTCGCGGACAGGCCGAGGATCGAGGTGACGGAGAGGTCGACGAAGTCGCCCACGATCACGGTGCACAAGAAAGCCATCGAGAGGAACACGAGAGCGGCTTGTGAACCGAAGATCGTTTGGAACGTGCCGTGGGTGTCGAAGTTGGATGGCTCGACGATCGAATACACGGCGATCATCACGCCCCAAAGCGCGACGACCGCATAGCGCTCGGAGATCTTCGCGGCCAGGCTCACGCCGCCACCGCCCGGCGCCCCTCGGCGTATACGGCCTCGATAATCAGATCGGCCGAGAGCTCTTCGCGGAGCTCCGCATGCACGGCCCCCGACTTAAGCACCAGCACGCGGTCGCACAGCGACGCCAGCTCGCCTGCGTCCATGCCCGCGAGGATTACGGCCGCACCCTCCTGCGCCGCGCGACCGATCACCTGCGCGATGTCACGGCGGGCGCCGACGTCCACGCCTTGGGTGGGTTCGTGCAACAGCAATAGCCGCGGCCGGCCGCAGAGCCATTTGCCGAGCAGCACCTTCTGCTGGTTACCGCCGCTCAGCCGACCCACGGTCATGCGCGGCTCGGCTGGCCTCACCCCGAGCTCGCGCAACACCCAGTCGGTTTCCTGCTGCTGCCACGCGTTGCCCACGTGCGCGATCGCGCCCCGCCGCCGCACCCGGGGCAAAGTGACGTTGTCGAGCACGCTTTCGCTTAGGGCCAGTCCCTCGCTGCCGCGCCGTTCGGGGACCAGCGCGACCCCCGCGTCGAGCAGGTCGGGCACTGACCCACGCGTGAGGTCAAACTCGCGCCCGTCGAGCACCAACCTGCCGTGCTGAGCTCGCCTCGCCCCCGCGAGCAGATAGGGCAGCTCCTCAAAGCCAGAGCCCAGCAGACCGGTGACGCCTAGCACTTCGCCGGGCCGCAGCGTCAGCGTCACGTCGTCCAACACCCCGCCTCGCAAGCCGCGGACCTCCACCAGCTCGCCTCCGGGAACCACGGAGGTGCTGCGCCGCCGATCCCCGCTCGCGAGCTCGCGCCCGAGCATCAGGCGGATCAGCTCGTTTTCGGACAGCTCGGCAGTGGGCACGCCGCTTGCCACGACCTGCCCGTCGCGCAGCACCGTGACTCGGTCCGTGTGCTCGAGCACCTCATCGAGTTGGTGGCTGACGAGCAGCGCCGAGCCGCCCCTCCCGACGATCTCGCGCACCAGCGCGTGGAAGTGGCGCCGCGGCTCGGGGGGCAGCGCGCGCGTGGACTCGTCGAACATGACCACGCCGCGGCCGGTCTCCTGCTGTTGGATGGCGCGCGCGATCGCGACCTCGGCGCGTTCGGCAGCCGACAGCTCAGCGACCCGCACGCTGGGGTCGATGTCCGCGCCCAGGGCGGCGAGCGAGGCGGCCGCCAGCTCGCGTTCCTCGCGCCAGCGGATCGCCCGCGTGAAGCGGCCGACGCCAAACAACCCAACACGCATGTTCTCGAGTACCGAGAACGAGTCGATCAGCCCGAGGTCCTGGTGCACGACCGACAGCCCCAGCTTGCGCACCAGCCACGGGCGCACCGGTAGCGCCACCGCTCGGCCGTCGATAGACAACGAGCCACCCGGGTCCGGTCGGTGGTAGCCCGAGAGCACCTTGACGAGCGTCGACTTGCCCGAGCCGTTTTCGCCGACCAGGCCGTGGACCTCCCCGGGGTGCACTACCATCGAGACCTGGCGCAGGGCCTCGCTAGGCCCGAACGACTTCGATAGCGCGCGCAGCTCGAGTCGCGCAGAGGCGACCGAGGGTGGTGTGGTTTCCGCCCCGTGTTCCACTTACTGGAACATATTCCATTTATCGGATAGACGCAATTTGACCCGGGCCGCTCATGAGCGGCCCGGCCGGCCGGAACATGTTCCGGCCGGGCCGGCGCACATGTGCGCCGGCCATCGAGATCGTGATTACACCGGGCGCAGCGGCGTGGTTATCCGCAGCAACATTTCGCCCAAAGGCTCAATCTCGCCGCGCACCCGCGAAGTGGGGCCGACGATTCCCAGCGCGGCCAGGGGCCTGCCGCCGTCGAAGATCAGCGGCACCGCCACGCCCGAGACGCCCTCGATGAACTCGTCCTGCTCGGAGGCATAGCCGTGCTCGCGCGCTTGGGCGACGTGGCGCAAAAGCAGTCGGCGCTCGGTCGGGGTCTTGCGCGTTCTGGCCACCAGCGTGAGCTCTTCCACCACCTCTTCGACCTCGCTTGGGGGCAGGCCCGCCAGCAGCGCCTTGCCCAAGGCGCCCCCCGGCGGGATCGGCTGGGGACGTACGACAGGGGGCCCCACCGCGAGCGGGTGAGGGCTATTTCGCCGGGCCACTAACAGCAGCTGGCGGGTGGTCCAGTCGGCCGTCACCAGCAGCACCGTCTCGCCACTCGCGGCGGCGATCTGATCCATCGCGGACCGGCACAGCTGCACCGCGTCCAGGTTCTCGCGCACGATCGCGCCCAGCTCGAGCAGCTTGACCCCCAGCGCATAGCTGCCGTCGGCGGCCTGCGTGAGCAGGCCCGAGGAACGCAGCGCCGAGGCCAGCCTGTGCGTTGTGGCCTTGGGCAGCTCGGCGTGGTGGGCGAGCTCGGTCAGGGTGAGCGTCGGCTGCTCGAGCGTGAACGCCGTCAGCACCCTGCTCGCGCGTTCCACGGAGCGATTGCTCTGCGAACCCTGGTCCATTGGGTGGACCATAACGGTCGCCGCCCGCGGGAAGAATGCCCCGCCCCCCGGGGTCCTTGATTTACGAAGCGCGATCAAGGAGGAAGTCAATGAAGCGAATAAGTCAATGGGTTGGTGGAGCGGCCGTCGTGGCGGCGTCGCTGGCGCTGGCGGCGTGTGGCTCCAGCAGCAGCTCAGGCTCGACGAGCACGCATGCGTCGAACTACTCGGGGGCGTCCACCACGACCTCACAAGCCGCGGCCAAGAGCGTGATGATCAAGACCGCCAAGGGCAAGGCCGGCACCTATCTGGTCGGTCCTAACGGGCACGCCCTGTACCTGTGGGTCGCCGACAAGAACGGCAAGTCGGTCTGCTCGGGTGGCTGCGCCAAGGTCTGGCCGCCGCTGACGACCACCGGCAAGCCGGGAGCCACCGGTGGCGCGATGGCCGCCGACCTCAGCACCGTCACTCGCTCGGACGGCACCAAGCAGGTCACCTACAAGGGCCACCCGCTGTACTACTACGTCAGCGACACAGGGGCCGGTATGACCACGGGCCAGGGCTCGAACAACTTCGGCGCCCTGTGGTGGCTGGTTTCTCCCTCGGGAACCGCGATCACCAACAGCTCCTCTTCGAGCTCCTCGTCATCCAGTTCCTCGTCGAGCTCGTCCTCCGGGGGCGGCGGCGGCTGGGGCTAGCCCTGACGCTGCTCCAGACCCGCCCCGAACTCGGTGCCCGTCGCCCCGCGGGCACCGAGTCGTTTAAGCAGACCAACCGCCCGATCGGGTCCTGGGGATTTCTAGCCGTCGCGATCTGCTCCTTCGGTGGCCCGCTCGCGCTGGCGGCGCTGGGCGTGCCGGGCCTGGTAACGGACGCCAATGCCTCAACCGGGCTGGCGCTGATCGCGGGTGTAGTCGTCTTCGGCGCGCCGCTCGTGATCTGGCTGCGCTATTCGCGCCACGTCGCGAGCTCGGGCGGGCTGTACGCATTCGTAGAGGCCGCCGCCGGTCGCCGCGTCGCGCTCGTCCAAGCCGCGGTGTGGATTGTCAGCTACACGCTGTACCTCGTCTACACGACCGTTCAGATCGTCTACGACCTGCTGCCGAATGTCTTCCCCGGCGTGCGCGGCGTGCAGACGCTGCTCGCGCTGGCGATCCCTGTCGCGATCGTGGCTGTGATGGTGGCCGGGCGCGCCGCCACGCTGGTGGTACTCGGCGTGGTCGCCGTCGGCCAGCTGGCGCTCGCAGGTGTACTCGACGGCGTCACGCTCGCGCATTTCTCCACGCCCGCCTCGGCCTTCACAGCGGGCGCGCCCACCGGGTCGCTGGCCAAGGCCGGCGCCCAGACCTCGCTGCTGTATGTCTGCGGCAGCCTGCCGCTGTTTCTCGGCGGCGAGCTCAAGCGTCCGGCCCGCACGATCCGACGCGGACTGATCGGCAGCTATCTCGTGACGGCTGCGGTGATCGCGCTCGCGGTCGTGCCCCTGTCCGCCAATCCGGGCTTGCTGGGGACCGCCGTCCCCGGTCTGACCGTGGCCCAGGAGTTCACCTCGCCCGGGCTCGCGCAGGCGATCGGCGCCGGGATCGCGGCCAGCATCGCCGCCGTGATCGTGTGCGAGTACCTGGCCCTGACGCGGCTGTTGCACGCGGTGGGCGGCTGGCGCCTGCGCCCGATCGCGCTCGGCATCGGCGCGCTGATGCTGGTGGCCGCCCCGCTGACGCTGATCAACCCCGACGGCCTCTACAGCGCGCTGATTAAGCCATCGCTCGTGGCGCTGTGGATAAGCCAGCTGATCGTGTTTGCGGTCTATCCCCGGTTTGCGGTTCGCCGCGGCGGCCGCGCGCTGCCCGCGTGGCTGTTGAGCGCCGTCGCCAGCGGGCTCGCCGTCTACGGGCTGTGGACCGCGTTGCAGCAGGCCTCGAGCTGATCTCGCTCAGCGGTTTGACCGTTCGCCGGAACGGTTACGTTGCCCAAGCATGCTCGCGATCTATCTCAACGACCACCTCGCTGCCGCGACCGGGGCTGGCGAGCTGGTCCGACGAAGCGCGCGCAGCAATCGCGGGTCACCTTACGGGGCGTTTCTCGAGGGGCTGGCGGTCGAAATCCAGGAAGACCGTCAATCCCTGCTCGAGATCATGCGGGCGGTCGATGCGAGCGTCGACCGGCTCAAGGTGCTCGCGGGTTGGTCTGGCGAGAAAGCCGGTCGGTTGAAGTTCAACGGCCGCCTGTTCGGCTACTCCCCGCTGAGCAGAGTGGTGGAGCTCGAGGTGCTCACGTTGGGGGTGACCGGCAAGCTCGCCGGGTGGCGTTTGCTGCAGGCGTTGATGCCCGGCGAGCCGCGGTTGGCGCCCTTCGATCTCGAACGCCTCGCAGCCCGCGCTGAACGCCAGCTCGAGCAGCTCGAGCAACATCGCCTCCGGGCCGCCGCGGAGGCGTTCGGTTGATGGCGTGCACGAGGTACTGATCCTCGCGATCAAGGGACTCGCCGGTGGGACGCTGGTGGTTGCCTTTGCGCTGCTGTCGGAGGGGCTGAGCCCAAAGCGCTTCGCCGGTCTGTTCAGCGCGGCGCCCGCGGTCGCGATCGCCGGGCTCACGGTGGTCGTCCTCGGCGAGACGGCGCACAAGGCGCACGAGAACTCGATCGGCATGATCGCCGGCAGCGTGGGCATGATCGCCTACGCGGCTGCGGCGGTGCCGCTCCTGCGCCGCAAGCGCGCGGTGCTCGCCGCGTTGTTGGCGCTGTGTGCGTGGACCGCGGCGGCGGCAGTCGCGGCGGTACCGGTGCTCTTGTCATGAGCGAGCCCGAGTCGACGGTCACCGACCGCCTGGAGGAGCGGCCTGGGTTCGAGCTCAAGCGAGTGGCACGGGTCAAGCCGCGGGACCTACTGATCCGCTTTCTCACCGGCGGGCTGACCTCCGTCGGCGCGGGGCTGGTGACGCTTGCATTCGGCGCCCGGGCCGGGGGGATCTTCTTGGCGTTTCCAGCGATCCTCGCCGCCAGCCTGACGCTGATCGAAAAGCAGGAGGACAGCGCCGAGGCACGCGAGGACTCGCGTGGTGCGCTGGTTGGGGGCGCCGGCATGGCGGCCTTCGCGGTCGTCGCCGCGCTCACGCTGGACCAGTTGGGAGCCGGGCTCGCGCTCGCGCTCGCTGCGCTGGCTTGGCTTGTGGCCGCGCTCTCCGGCTACTTCGCCCTGTGGTGGCGATAGCCGCGACGCATCGTCCGCGCGCCGGCCGCGCTCAGCTTGACTTCTTGCCGCCCTTGCGGCCTGCCGCCGCCTTTTGCGCCTTGTTGCCGCCGCTGCCGGAGCCGCTGCTCTTGCGGCTCTGGCTGGAACCGCTGCTCTTGCCGCCCCTGCTCGAGGAGCCCGGCGAGTTCGAGATCGCCGCGGCCCGCGACTTGCTCATGCCCTTCTTGCGCAGGCCTTCGTACTGCTTGTCGTCCTTCACGCTGGGACCATGATCTTTGGCCATCACAAACCTCCTTGACGTGACTAGTTCTACCCGCCTACCCCGCTCGTCAGCCGCTTTGCACGAACCACGACAATTTCCTCGAACTCGCCGTCGGTGAGCAGGCCCCGTGCGCGCAGCAAGGGCGCTCGGGCGTGCATGCGCGGGCCCAACTGTCCGCGGCTGCGCTGCGTCACTTCGGCCTGATAGCCGCGGCGCGACAAGTCCTCGACAGTCCGTTGTTCGTCGGAAAGCGACGAGTGGACGAGCAGCAGCACTCCACCGGGTGAGAGGTGGAGTTCGGACTGTGCGCAGATGCGGTCGAGAAACGAGCGGCCGTCAGGCCCCGCATCCCAAGCCCGGCTTGCTCCGCGCTGCGGAAGCTCGGTGCTCTCACTCGGCAGATATGGCGGATTGGAGACGATCACGTCGAACCGTTCGCGTGAAACAGCGCCGAACAGGTCCCCGCGGACCACCCTCACTTTGACGCCGTTGAGCCTGGCGTTGAGGCGGGTGGCCAGCACTGCTTTCTGCGAGATGTCGACGGCCGTGACGCGTGCTCCGCATTGCGCGGCGACAATCCCCAGGATGCCGCTCCCCGAACAGAGGTCGAGCACGCTCAGACCGTCTGCAAGCGGTTCGCGTCGAAGCTGCTCTGCCAGCAGGTACGCGTCGCTGGGCGGCTTGAGGACGCCTGGCGGAATCACGAGTCGCACGGCGCTCCGCTATCCCTTCCCCACCCGGTGCAAACGGTGAGCTCCGTGGCCGAAATGCGCGGTGCGTTCGACGCCACGCCCCCATACACGGTGGGACTTGAGGACGAGGTCATGCTGCTCGAGCCCACGACCTTGGAGCTGGCTGAGCGCGCGCCGGATGTGCTCCAGCTCCTCTCCGGCGATAGCCGCTTCAAGCCCGAACTTCCGGCGTCCCAGCTTGAGATCGTGACCGAGCCCGTGCCGAGCGCGGCAGAGGCTGCTTCGGCGCTGCTCGCCGGCCGCCGAGCGCTCGTCGAGGCGGCCGGGGAAGGCGTGTGTTTTGCCGGCGCTGGGTTTCATCCCTTCAGCCGAGGTGCCGGTGAGCTCAACCGGCTTGCGCGCTACCGGGATGTGATCGAGGCCTACGGCGCGATCGCGAGGCGCCAACTCGTGTGCGCGCTGCAGGTGCACGTGTCGGTCGGCGATGCGGACCGCGCGCTCGCCGTCTACAACGCAGCGCGCTCGTATCTGCCTCTGCTCGCAGCCCTCAGTGCCAACGCCCCTTTTTTCGAGGGAAAGGACGCCGGGCTGGCCTCCGTGCGCCCGAAGATCGGCGAGCTTCTGCCGCGCCAAGGTGTTCCACCCGCCATCGGCGCCTGGCAGGAGTACACGGAGGCATTTCGCTGGGGCGCTGCGAGCGGCGCGTTTCCGCGCGCGGGTATGTGGTGGTGGGAACTGCGGCTCCATCCCGCCTTCGGCACGCTCGAGTTTCGCGTGCCCGATGCCCAGAGCAACGTCTCCGACGCGCAAGCGGTCGCGGCGGTCACCCAGGCGCTGGTCGCGTGGCTCGGAGATCGCCACGACCGAGGGGAGGAGCTGCAGGTCGATGCGACATGGCGTATCGAGGAGAACCGCTGGTCCGCCTGCCGCGACGGGGTTGAGGGAGAGATGGCGGACCTCGCTTCGGGCGAGCGTCGGCCCACGCGGGCCTGGCTGACAGAGTTATTGGACGCGCTCGCGCCAGTCGCGGCGCGCTTCGGGACGCAGGCCGGCCTGCAGCGGGCACAGGAGATGACGGTCATTAACGGCTCGCTCGCGCAACGACGCGTGGCCGAGGAGGGGGGACCGCGGGCGGTGGCTCGGTGGCTGGCGGATCGATTTGTCGACCAGCCTCCTTCCGGCGCGCACGATCAGACCGCCTCGCGCGCACGTCGCGAGCCCGTTTCTACCACCGACCAGTCCGCTTCCCCCGCCCCCCGGGCGGGTAGCTAAGCGGCGGCATGGACCGGCTTCCACCGCCTCGGGGCGAGATCAGCGAGCGGCTGCTAGACGCGCTCTCGAACGAGCCGCACTCGCTCGCGCAGGTAAAGGTGCCAGAAGTCTCTGATCCGCTCGTCGACGAGGACCTACAGCTGGCGCTTTATCTCTGCTACGAGCTCCACTACCGGGGACTCCCGGGCGTCGATGACCGCTGGGAGTGGGAACCGTCGCTGCTGGCGTTGCGCTCGCGGCTCGAGGTTCAGTTTGAGCGGGCATTGCTGGCCGCGGTCCGGCTGACCGATGACGGCGTGAAGGCGGA
This sequence comes from uncultured Solirubrobacterales bacterium, assembly GCA_963767295.1. Taxonomy (GTDB): domain Bacteria; phylum Actinomycetota; class Thermoleophilia; order Solirubrobacterales; family Solirubrobacteraceae; genus Palsa-465. The sequence continues at coordinate 657,228 of CAVYDI010000003.1, read as the reverse complement.
CGAGATGGATATGGCGTTGCGCGCGATCGCGGATCAGGACGGGCCGGCGCTTTCGACTTACGTGCAACGCAGGGCCACGCTTGAACAGATCCGCGAATTCGTGGTGCACCGCTCGGCCTACCAACTCAAGGAGGCCGATCCACACTCGTGGGCGCTACCACGTCTGGTCGGAGAGCCCAAGGCGGCGCTGCTCGAGATCCAAGCCGACGAGTACGGCGGCGGGCGGCCCGAGTGGATACACGCGGAGCTGTTCGCGCGGTCGATGCGAGCACTCGGGCTCGACGGCACTTACGGCGCCTACTTGGAGCTGATTCCCGGCGTCACCCTCGCGACCGTCAACCAGATGTCGCTGTTCGGGCTCCATCGGCGGTTGCGCGGGGCGATTATGGGTCACCTGGCGCTGTTCGAGATGACGTCCTCGATTCCCAACCGGCGCTACGGCGACGGCCTGCGTCGACTGGGCTTAGACGGAGACGCCACGCTGTTCTTCGACGAGCACGTGGAAGCCGACGCCGTGCACGAGAACGTCGCGGCAGTCGACCTTGCGGGGGGTCTCGTTCGCCAGGATCCAGCGATGGCGCGGCAGATCTTGTGGGGAGCCCGCACGCTCGGGTACCTCAGCGAGCGCTGGGCATCGCACTTGCTTGCCCGCTGGAGCGAGGGGCAAGGGTCGCTACTCGGCGAGCTTGAAGCCGAGCCGGTCCAGCTCCCCGAGCCCGCCGTCGGCTGAGTCCGGCACGCCCTCGCCGCGGAAGCCCACGAGCTTGTGCGTGCCGTCGCACAGGGGTCGCAGCCGCGACTTGCCACAGCGGCACAGGGCGATCGGGTCCCGTCGCCGGGACAGCTCTGCTCCTTGTGCGTCGACGAGCCGCGCGGGTCCGCGGATGAGCAGCGGACCGTCGCGGTAGGGCGTGATGAGGATCTCGCGGTGGGGGGGCATGGGCGCTACAGCGGTCCTCCCCCGCGCCCGCCAGGCGAACTCCCGGCGGGTGCCTGGCCGTCTCGCCCGACGTAGCCTCCCTCGCCGCCGGCGATCACCAAGACCGCTTCCGTCGACCCGAGATTGCGCAGCTGGCGGACCGTCGCGGGACTCACGCGCGCGACGCAGCCAGGGCCCAGCGCATGCCGCGACCCGTCGCCGAACTCGATCTCGACCTCGCCGCTGTGGACGAAGTAGGTCTCTTCTTGGCGCTCGTGGTAGTGCTTTGGCGCCTCATAGCGTGGCGGCAGCACCAGCGCGTTGATGCCAAACGCCTCCACGCCGAGCTCGCGCCGGATCTTTCTGAACCCGAACCCCTCACCCATGGCGTCGATATGTCCGACGGCGTAGCCGTCGCCCTGGACTACGTCAAAAGCCTGTTCGCGATCACTCACGGTGATAGCTTGACAGGACCATGGCCGACGAGCGGGAGGCGTGGGAAAACGAGGTCCTGGCCGAGTATTTCGCCAAGGCGGGAGACTTGGGCGGGAGCATCGGCGGAGCCGCCGGCGCGGGCGGCGCGGGATTTCTGGGAGGCGGGCGCGGTGGCGCGCGCGGCGCGCGCCGTGCCGCCGTACGCATGAAGAACGACGTCTGCGAGCTAGAAATCACGCTGCGCTCGGGTCCCGAACAGGCGCTCGAACGAGTCACCGCCGCCTTATCTGACAAGGGACACCTCCTCGACCCACCCTTCACCACGCCCGGCGTCACCACGGTCGCGTCGCGGGTCGGCTCGGCGTTGCAGAACCCCGCCGTGGTTACTGCGGAGCTAGCGCCGGCGGGCGACCAGGAGACCCGGGTCAAGCTGCGGTCGGTCGCCAAGATAAGTCTGCTTCAGCGCCACACGGGCGAGAAGGTCGCTCAACGGATACGAGAGGCGCTCGAGGGCTAGGGGTTCGCCGTCCGGGCCGGGCCTGCCGTCCGGGCGCGGGTTCGCCGTCCGGTCCGGCGCCCGACCCCGTGCACAAGGTGGCAAGGTCGCAGCCCAAGCCTGACCGTGGCGACTTAGTTGCGCTGAGGAGAACCTTTTCGCCCAGGTCCCGCCGCCGCGCGGAGATTGGGCACTTATGCACGCTCCGATCCTGAGCAGCCAGCTCGTCTCGATGCGGACGCACACCGCCCCGCAGGCACGGCAACCGCGCCGCCAAAAGTAAGCTTCGCCGGCAATCTCCAAAAAGTGATGGGAGGCCGGCGAATGCAGTTGGGAATGGTCGGGCTGGGACGGATGGGAGCCAACCTGGTCAGGCGGTTGATGCGCGCCGGCCACGAGTGCGTCGTCTACGACGTGGGCGCCGACAAGGTGGAGGCGCTGGTCAAGGAGGGCGCGACCGGCTCCTCGAGCCTCGATGAGTTCGTGCAGAAGCTCAACAAGCCACGCGCGGCGTGGGTGATGGTGCCCGCCGGCGAGCTGACCCACCGCACCGTCAAGGAGCTCGCAGATCGGATGGAGTCAGACGACGCGATCATCGATGGCGGCAACACCTATTACCGGGACGACATCGAACGCGCCAAAGAACTCGAGAGCAAAGGCGTCCACTACATCGATGTCGGCACAAGCGGCGGCGTGTGGGGGCTTGACCGGGGCTACTGCCTGATGATCGGCGGCGAGCAGCAGGTGGTGGAGCGCCTCGAACCGATATTCGAGGCGATCGCGCCGGGCGTCGACGCTGCCGCAAGAACCCCCGGCCGTACTGGCGATGCCGCGCCCGAAGAGAAAGGCTATCTGCACTGCGGCCAGGCCGGCGCCGGGCACTTTGTCAAGATGGTCCACAACGGGATCGAGTACGGGTTGATGGCCGCCTACGCCGAGGGCCTGAACATCCTGCGCAATGCCGACGCCGGGAGCACGGAGCGCGAATCCGACGCCGAGACCGCCCCGCTCGAGCACCCCGAGTACTACCGCTACGACATCGACGTCGCCGGAGTGGCCGAGGTATGGCGGCGGGGCAGCGTGGTCGCCTCCTGGCTGCTTGACCTGACTGCGGCGGCGATGCACGAATCGCCAGACCTGAGCGACTACTCGGGCCGGGTGTCAGATTCAGGCGAGGGCCGCTGGACGGCAATCGCCGCGATCGAAGAGGGCGTGCCGGCACCCGTCCTCTCGAGCGCGCTGTACTCGCGCTTTAGCTCGCGCGACCTCGATCACTTCGCCAATCAGATCCTCTCCGCGATGCGCAAGCAGTTTGGGGGCCACGCCGAGAAGCCGGTTGGCTGAAAGGAGTTCAGATGCTGCTTGAAGGACGCAAGGCGATCGTGACTGGCGGCTCCACGGGGATCGGCAAGTCGACCTGCCAGCGGCTCGCGCGCGAGGGCGCGAGCGTGTGCATCAACTACTACTCCGAGAAGGAGGCAGAGGGCGCCGAGGCGCTCGCGCAGGAGATCGCGGGCGCAAATGGCGGCGGGAGCGGCGGCGCCAAGGCGGTCGCCTTGCAGGCCGACGTTGGCGATGAGCAGCAGGTCATAGACATGGTCGCCAAGACGCGCGACCAGCTAGGCGGGCTCGATCTGCTGGTCAACAACGCGGGGATCGAAAAGCAGATCCCGCTGCTCGAGATGAGCGAGAAGGATTGGCAGGCGGTACTGCGGACGAACCTCACGGGCGCGTTTTTGTGTATGCGCGAGGCCGCCAAGGTCATGGTCGCCGCCAGCGCCAAGGGCGTGATCGTGAACATGTCGAGCGTGCATGAATTCATCCCCTGGCCCGGGTTCGCGCACTACTGCGCGAGCAAGGGCGGCATGAAGCTGTTGATGGAAACGGCCGCGCGTGAGCTGGCTGACAAGCAGATCCGCGTGCTCAACATCGCACCCGGAGCGATCGTCACGCCGATCAACAGGTTCGTGCTCGACGATCCCGAGCAAAAGCACGCGGTCGAAAGCGAAATCCCGCTGGGCCGCATGGGTCAGCCCGAGGAGATCGCAGCCGCCGTCGCCTGGGCTGCGAGTGAAGAGGCCAGCTACGTGACCGGGACCACGCTGGTCATCGACGGCGGCATGTCGCTTTACCCGAAGTTCGTCTAGGGCGCGCGTAGGATTCCGCGCGCACGAGACCGAGCCAGGAGGCACCCCTGCCCGACGCGCTCCTCGCAGTCCTGTTCGCGCTAGCAGCGCTGGTGAGCCTCAGCACGAGCTGGCTGCTCGTCTCGAGACTCGAGCGCATCGGTGCGCGGCTCCACATGCCTGAGGGGGTCCTCGGCATGGTCGCCGCGCTGGCGGCCGACGCCCCCGAGATCACCGCCGCAGTTACCGCGCTGGTCGCGAGCCAGGCCACCGTCGGCGCGGGCGTGGTCCTCGGTTCGAACGTTTTCAACCTCGCCGCGCTACTCGGCCTGTCGGCGCTCGCGGCGGGACGGATCGCGCTGCACCCGCGGGTGGTGACGATGGAGGGAGTTGTCGCGCTGTGGGTTGCCGGGGTGGCGCTATTGATCGCAACGGGCACGCTCTCGGCGGCGGTAGGCCTGATTGCCGTGGTGGCGGTGCTCGCTCCGTATGTGGCAGTGCACGCAGTCCAGCACCGAGCGCATGCACGAGACCACCTTCTCGCGCGGGCGGGACGCTGGCTGCATCAAGCGATCGCCGAGGAAGAGGCCGAGCTCGAGCCGGCGATCGACCCTCGACCCGCGGCCAGCCGCGACTATTTGGAGGCTGGCCTCGCGGTGGTCGTGGTGGTCGGCGCGAGCGTCGCGATGGAGCAGCTGATGGCGAAGCTCGGCACCCGCCACGGCATCGCTCCGATCATCGTCGGGGGCCTGATCCTGGCCGCTGTCACCAGCCTGCCCAACGCGGTCGCCGCGGTGTACCTAGCCCGGAGGGGGCGCGGCGCGGCGACTCTGTCGACGGCGCTGAACAGCAACGCGCTCAACGTGGCGGTCGGGCTGGCGGTGCCCGCAGTGATCATCGGGCTCGGTCGCCCCGCGCACGCGACCACGCTCGTCGCCGCGTGGTACCTCGGGATGACCGCGCTCGCCGTGGCGGCCGCGTTCTCCGGGCGCGGCCTGGATCGCGCTCGCGGTTCGCTGATCATCTGCGGATACCTCGCGTTCGTGGGCGTAGTCATTGCAACCGCCTAACGTAGGGTGTGAACCCATGCAGAGACCGAGAGTCGTGATCATCGGCGGTGGCTTCGGCGGCCTATCGGCCGCCCGAGAGCTCAAGCGCGCCCCGGTCGACGTCACGCTCGTCGATCGCCTCAACCACCACCTCTTCCAGCCGCTGCTTTACCAGGTGGCGACGGGCATCCTCTCCGACGGCCAGATCGCGCCTCCGCTGCGCTGGGTCTTCCGCGACCAGCGCAACCTCAGGGTCCACCTCGCAGAGGTCACGGGATTTGACCTCGAGCGAAAGCAGGTCTTGGCGCTGGCGCCGACGGGAAGCCGGCTGACGCTCGACTACGACTTCTTGATCGTGGCCGCCGGAGCGACCCATACCTACTTCGGCCACGACGAATGGGAGCAGCACGCCCCCGGGCTCAAGTCGCTCACCGATGCGCACAGGCTGCGGGCGCGCATCCTGGAGGCCTTTGAGCTCGCAGCCGAAGCGGACGACGACCGCGAGCGCGAGCAGTGGCTGACGTTCGTGACCGTGGGCGCGGGGCCCACCGGCGTCGAGCTCACGGGCCAGATCGCGGAGCTCTCACGCCGGCTGCTCCGGCGCGAGTATCGCTCGATCCACGCCACCAAGGCGCGCATCGTGCTGCTCGACGCAGGGCCAAGCGTCCTCGCCTCTTTTCCGGAGAAGCTCCAGCGCATCGCCCAGCGGGACCTCGAACGGATGGGGGCGGAGATCCGCACTCACGCCAAGGTCACCAACGTCGACGCCCGCGGCGTCGAGATCGAGTCCGCCGAGGGTCGGCACTCTCGCATCGAGGCGCGCACACTTCTGTGGGCGGCTGGCGTGGCGGCCTCGCCGCTGGCCAAGATGCTGGCGCAAGCATCCGGCGCACCCGCCGACCGCGCGGGCCGCATCGAGGTCAACCCCGACTGCACGCTGCCGGGCCACCCCGAGGTGTTCGCGATCGGCGACATGAACAAGCTCGATGACCTGCCGGGCGTGGCCCAGCCCGCGATTCAACAGGGGCGCTACGCCGCGAAAGCTATCCGCGGCTGCCTGAAGGGCAAGGAGCCTGCCAAGCCGTTTCACTACTTCGACAAGGGCACCCTGGCCGCGATCGGGCATCGCAACGCCGTCGCGGACGTCTTCGGGATCAAGCTTGGAGGCGTGGTGGCGGCCATCATCTGGGGCGTCGTCCACCTCGCCTATCTGGTGGGATGGGGCAACCGCCTCGGCACGGTGGGGCGCTGGCTGTGGGGCCTTGTGCTGCGTGACCGGCGTGAGCTCTCGATCACCGACGACGCGCTGTTTGCGCCCGAAGAACGCAAGGACGAAGAAAGCTCGCGCGAGGCATTGACGAAAACGGGGTAGCAGCACCCCGCAATGCCAGGCAATCCTGAAGTCGTCGTCGTCACCGGCGCCGCCGGCGGCGTGGGGCGCGCGACCGCGCACGAGTTCGCTAAACACGGCGCGAAGGTGGCGCTGCTGGCCCGCGACCCACAAGCCCTGTCCAACGCCGCGGGTGAAGTTCAGGAGCTCGGCGGCCAACCGCTCGTGATAGCGACCGACGTCGCCGACGCGGCCCAGGTCGAAAACGCGGCGCAGAGAGTCGAACAGGAGCTCGGCGCGATCGACATCTGGGTCAACGACGCGATGGCCACCGTGTTCGCCTGGTTCACAGACACCACACCGGAAGAGTTCACTCGCGCCACCCAGGTCACCTACCTGGGCGCGGTGTACGGCACGATGGCGGCGCTCAAGCGCATGGTCCCGCGCGACCGGGGCACGATCGTCCAGGTCGGCTCGGCGCTGTCCTACCGGGCGATCCCGCTACAGGCCGCCTACTGCGGCTCGAAGTTCGGCATGCGCGGCTTCACCGACTCGGTCCGGGTCGAGCTGATGGCCAAGAAGAGCAAGGTGTGGCTCACGATGGTGCAGCTGCCCGGGCTCAATACGCCCCAGTTCAACTGGTGTCGCTCAAAGCTCCCCAAGCATCCCATGCCCGTACCTCCGATTTTCCAGCCCGAGGTCGCGGCGCGTGCGATCTACTTCGCGGCCCACCACCACCGCCGTGAGGTCTACTGCGGCGGTAGCTCCGTCAAGGCGATCGTCGGCACGAGGCTCTCGGCAAAAGCCGGGGACATCTACCTCGCGCACAAGGGCGTCGACTCCCAGCAGATGCAGGACGTGCCAGTCGGCCCCGACCGTCCCAGCAACCTGTTTGAGCCAGTCCCGGAGAAGGCCGCGACGCATGGGCGGTTCGACTCGCAGGCGAAGAAGCGCAGCCTCCAGCTGTGGGCGACAACGCACCGTCCGCTGCTAGCCGGCGCGGTCGGGGCAGCAATCGCGGCCGCCGGCACGGCCGCGCGCGCGCTGCGGTGAGCGACTTAGGAGAACTCGAGCGCCCTCACGTTCTGCGCGAGTACGCGTTGATCGCCGACGGCGAACGCGGCGCGGTGCTGGGCCCACGCGGCGACATCAGCTGGATGTGCTTCCCCGGCTGGGACGGAGAGGCCCTGTTTGCGTCGTTGATCGGCGGCGAGGGCACCTACGCGGTCACGCCTATCGGGCGCTACGTGTGGGGCGGCTATTACGAGGAGCCGGGGCTGATCTGGTGCAACCGCTGGGTCTCCGACGACGACTCGATCGCCGAATGCAGGGATGCGCTGGCGCTGCCGTCGAGCCTCGACCACGCCGTCATCATCAGGCGCATAACCGCGGTCAGCGGCCCTGCCCGCATGCGCATCGTGCTCGACCTCCGCGCCGACTTCGGACGTCGCGGCGGCCACGCCCGCCACGAGGACGACGGCAGCTGGCTGATCACCGCCGGCGAAATCCACGCGCGGTGGATCGGTGGCGAGAAGGCTTCACCACAGCGCCGCAGAGGCGGCACGGCATTGGAGATGGAGGTCAGGCTGGAGTCCGGCGAGCATCACGATCTGGTGCTTGTGATCGACAAAAGCGGCGACACACTCCCGCCTGATCCCGATCGGGCCTGGACGGGGACGCAGTCGCACTGGCGCGAGCACGTGCCCAAGCTTGAGCAGACGGTGGCTCGGCGCGACGCTCAGCACGCCTATGCGGTGCTGCTGGGCATGACGAGCGTCTCGGGAGGGATGGTGGCCGCCGCCACAACCTCACTCCCAGAGCGGGCCGAGGAGGGCCGCAATTACGACTACCGCTACGTCTGGATCCGTGACCAGTGCTACGCCGGCCAGGCGGTGGCACGCGCGGGGGGTCATCCCCTGATGGACGACGCGGTCAGCTTCGTCTCGCAGCGGCTGATCGACGACGGCCCCCAGCTCAAGCCGGCCTACACGACCACAGGCGGCCGCGTGCCCGACGAGACCGAGCTCAACCTCCCGGGCTATCCCGGCGGCAAGGACAGAATCGGCAACTGGGTCAACCAGCAGTTTCAGCTTGACGCCTTTGGGGAGGCGCTCTTGCTGCTCGCTGACGCCGCCGAGCGCGATCGCCTCGACGCCGACGGATGGCGCGCCGCGGAGATCGCGGCGGACGCGATCGCCCAGCGCTGGCAGGAGCCCGACGCGGGCATCTGGGAGGTCGAGCCCGACCACTTCACGCATAGTCGGCTGATTTGCGCAGCGGGCTTGCGGCAGATCAGCCGCCACGACCCGGGGGGCTCGAAAGCGCACACCTGGCTCGCGCTGGCCGACGCCGTCACCGCCAAGGCCGCAACCGAGGCGCTGCACCAAAGCGGACGCTGGCAGCGCTCTCCGGGCGACGAGCGCGTCGATGCGGCCCTGCTGTTGCCCGCGATCCGGGGCGCGATCGACCCCCAGGACCCGCGCTCGCTCGCGACGTTAGAAGCGGTCGAGCGCGACCTGACCCAGGATGGCTACTGCTACCGCTACCGCCCCGACGAACGGCCTCTGGGCCAGGCCGAAGGCGCCTTTTTGCTGTGCGGCTTCATTCTCTCGCTCGCCTACCTGCAGCAGGGCGACAAGGTCCAGGCCGCGCGGTGGTTCGAGCGCAACCGCGCCGCCTGCGGGCCGCCAGGACTGCTCTCGGAGGAGTTCGACGTCACCCAACGCCAGCTGCGCGGCAATCTCCCGCAAGCGTTCGTGCACGCCCACCTGCTCGAGTGCGCAGCCGCGCAGTATGAGCACGATGTGAGAGCATGAGTTTGACGCCCTTCCCACGTGGGAAGGGCTTTTCCACGACTCCCTCCAAAGTGCAGCGCGACGCTTCGACGGTGCGAATGGAGCTGGCGAGCAAGCCCGAGTCAGCGACGCTGGTCCGCGCCCTATTGGCCGGGCTCGGCACAGCGCTCGCGTGGGACGGCGACTTGGTCGACGACCTCAAGACCGCCGTCAGCGAGGCGTGCAACAACGTTGTCGTGCACGCCTATCGCGGCGCTGTCGGCAAGCTGATCCTGCGGCTCGACACCACCGAAGACTGGGTCGAAGTGGTCGTGTGTGACGAGGGCGAAGGCCTGCACGGCGTCACGATCAGCGACGATCACCTGCGTGTGGGCTTGCCGGTGATCAGCGCGCTGGCCGAGCGCGCCGACATTCTGACCCCACCCGACGGCGGCACCGAAGTGCACATGTTCTTTCGCACCAAAGACCGCGCAGGCGTGCTGGAGGCCCCTGTCCAAGGCGGCGCCAAGCCTTCGCGCGGACCGGACCAGGGCACGCTCGACTCGATGGTCAAGAGCTGGACCGCGCAGGCGCTGGAGGTGCTGGTGCGGGAACCGAGGCTGCGCAACGGGGAGGTCGCCGGAGCGATGGCGCCGGTGGGCCTGTTCGGCCCAGCGCTCGGGCGGTTGGTGCGGGCTTTCGCTGCTCTGCATCACTTCCGGCTCGATCGCTTCTCGGACCTGCGCCTGGTCACCGACACGCTGGGCGCCCACGCGCGAACATCGGCCGGCGGCGAGCGGCTCGCGTTCGCGCTCGGCGGTGGCGAGCGGCGGATCGAGCTGGTCGCTGGGCCCTTCGCGTCCGGCAGCGGCGCTCTGTTCGCCGCCCAGGAGGGACCCCCGGCCTCGCCGCTGCGCGCGCTCACCGACGAGCTCGAGATCGAGCCCGCGGAGGGCGGGGAGATCGTGCGGCTGGTCGTCGCCGACCCGCGCTGAGCGGTCCCTAGAACCGCAGCACGGCAGCGATGCCGCCGAGCGGCCCGAGGTCGGGCGTGTCGACGGCGAGCACTTCGGCGTCCTGAGCGAACGCGGCCTCGATCGCCTTCTCGACCACCTCTTCTCCAGGGCTGCCCTCGTTGGGGTGGTAGAGCAGCACCTCGACGCGTCGCTCCTCGAGCGCGCGCATGACGTCCTGCACGCCGGCGGCCGCACGGCCCTGCCGGCCCAGCTCGGCTCGGAGCCGCTCAAGGTTCTCGTCCACGCGCTCGCGATCGTGCTCGAGGATGAGTTTGGCGGCCGCGCTGCGAACCTGCTCCTCGCTTGAGTTCTCGACGTCGATGTCGAGGAAACCGGCGAAGCGCTCGCGCAAATAGGAGTGCAGCATCCCGTGGAACTTCTGGCGCAGCTCGTGCGGCGCGGCGATCAGAAGCCCTGCGAACGGCCGGCGCCGATACTGGCTCAACAGCACCTCTGCCGTGTGCCGCAGATGTGCTTCGACGTCGTGCTCGACCGACCGCTGGTAGCGGGCCTGCGACCAACCGCCCTGGGAGTGCTGGCCGTGGACGTCGTCGTCGAAGTCGGCCACCTGCACGAGATTGCTCTCAGAGCCGCGCAGGATGCGCACCACGCGGCGGTTGACCAACGTGACGCACCAGTGGCCGGGCGGGCCAATCTCGGTCAGCGGCGCAATCGATGGCGTCTGCGCCAAGCTAAAGGAGGTCTCGACCGGCTCGGGCAGCGCGAGCGAGTCAAACAACTGAAGCGAGGAGCAGCAGAACACCGCCAGGCCCTCGGCACCCGCGGGGAAGTCGCCCGCTTGCAGATGGTCCGACAGCCGCTCGAGGTCGCCTCGGAGTTGCTCGCGGCCCTCGTGCGACAGCTCTTGCGCTTCGATCCGTCGTCGCGCCCCGTCCAGCAGCGAGTGCACCTCGGTGGCGCGCGCGCCGGCGGTGGCGAAGCGTTCGGGATCGAGGTCGAGGTACGCGCTCAAGACGAGTGGTCCGTCGGCGTGCAATTGCGCGAGCTGCTGGAGCTTTGCCTTCGTGATCTCGTTTCGTCTTGCCATGGTGCATTGTCCCTACCCGGATCGGGTACTGACAGACCATGACCCGGGTGGCAATTCTGGGGACCGGAACCATGGGCCTGCCGATGGCCCGCAACCTGGCGCGCGCCGGCTTCGAGGTCCGCGCCTGGAACCGCACGCTCGAGCGCGCGCAGCCCCTCGAGCACGACGGCGTCAGCGTTTGCGAGGAGCCCGCCGAGGCTGCCGCGGAGGCCGACCTGCTGGTCACGATGCTGACCGACACCGTCCCCGTGCTCGACAGCGCCGCGGGCGCACTGCCGGCGCTCGCCGCCGATGGCATCTGGCTGCAGATGAGCACGATCGGCCTGCAAGGCTCGGCGCTGTGCGAGGAGGCCGCTGGCGAGGCAGGCGTGCAGTTCGTCGACGCGCCCGTGCTTGGCACCAGGGCGCCGGCCGAGAAGGGCGAACTCGTGGTGCTGGCCTCGGGACCGGACGAGGTCCGCTCGCGGGTCGATCCGCTGTTTGACGTAGTGGGTAAGCGCACCCTATGGCTCGGCGACGCCGGCCAGGGGACGCGCGCCAAAGTGGTGATCAACAGCTGGATCGTGGGCGTCGTCGGCGTGTTGGCCGAGACGATCGCGCTGGCCGAGGGACTCGACGTCGATCCAGAGGTGTTCTTCGACGCCCTGGAGGGCGGCACGCTCGACCTTCCCTACGCGCGCATGAAGGGCAAGGCGATGATGGAGAAGGACTTCGAGGACGCTTCGTTTCGCCTCGCGCTGTCGCGCAAGGACGCCGAGCTCGTGCTCGACGCCGCCGAGCGCGAAAGGCTTGAGCTCCCGATCAGCGAGGCGGTGCGCGATCGCCTGCGACGCGCCGAGGAGTCTGGCCACGGCGATGAGGACATGGCCGCCACTTACTGGGTGTCCCGGCCGGAACATGTTCCGGCCGGCCGGTCCGCTCATGAGCGGACCGGGGACGGGGCGCATGCGCCCCGTCCATAAGATCATTTCGTGAATCGGGGTGTGCGCGGCTGCCGTGGCCTCGAGCTCGAACAGCCAGAAGTCGCGTCCCATCACCGAGACATCGCGCGCCCTTTGCGCGAACAGATCGACTCTCAGTCGGCGGGCTGACGCGCGGCCCGCTGCCCGCCGCCGTCGTGCTCGACGCCGTGGTGGGCGAAGCGTCGCCGCGCCTGCTCGACCTCTTCGAGCGCTGCCTCGCGGTCCCGCCAGCCCTTGATGGTCGTCTGCTTGCCCGGCTCGAGGTCCTTGTAGATGCTGAAGAAGTGCGTGATCTCGGCGCGCAGCTGAGCGGGCAAATCGTCGAGCTCCTTGAGCGGGTTCCACCCCGGATCGCCGCAGGGCACACACAGCACCTTGGAGTCCAACCCCTCCTCGTCTTCCATGTCGAACAGGCCGATTGCGCGGCACCAGATCACGCAACCGGGGAAAGTTGGCTCCGAGACGCAGATCAGGACGTCGAGCTCGTCGCCGTCGGGGGCCAGCGTGTCCGGGATGAAGCCGTAGTCGGTGGGGTACACGACCGAGGAGGACAAAAAGCGGTCCAGCACGATGTCCCCGCTCTCCGGGTCGTACTCGTACTTGTTGCGGCTACCCTTGGGGATCTCCACCACGCAGCGGATCACGTCGTCGGCGGGGGTCATAGATGTGATCTTCCCAGCTTCGCCTGGAATACTCGAACGCTTGCCCTATCACGCCAACCTAGGCCCGGACCGTTATCTCGCGGCCGACGACCGCTACGAGCGCATCCCCTACAGGCGCTCTGGTCGCAGCGGGCTCAGGCTGCCGGAGATCTCGCTCGGGCTGTGGCAGAACTTCGGCGACGATCGCCCGCTCGCGGACAGCCGCGCGATTCTGAGGCGGGCCTTCGACCTCGGGATCACGCATTTCGACCTCGCCAACAACTATGGACCGCCATATGGGAGCGCCGAGACCAACTTCGGGCGCATCTTTGCCGAAGACTTCAGCTCCTACCGTGGCGAGCTGATCATCTCGACCAAGGCGGGCTACGACATGTGGCCCGGTCCCTACGGCGAGTGGGGCTCGCGCAAGTATCTGTTGGGGAGCCTGGAGGCGAGCCTCAAGCGCATGCGCCTCGAGTACGTCGACGTCTTTTACTCGCACCGGTTCGATCCCGACACGCCGCTGGAGGAGACGATGGGCGCGCTCGACGCGGCCGTACGTCAAGGCAAGGCCCGTTACGTGGGCATCTCGTCCTACGGTCCGGAGCGCACCGAGACCGCGGCGCAGATCCTGCGCGAGCTCGGCACGCCGCTTCTGATCCACCAACCTTCCTACTCGCTGCTCAACCGCTGGATAGAGGGCGGGCTGCTGGACGTGCTCGAGCGCGAGGGCGTCGGGTGCATCGTGTTCTCGCCGCTGGCGCAGGGTCTCTTGACCGACCGCTACCTCAATGGCGTGCCCGAGGACTCGCGTGTGAGGCGCGGGCTGCACTTCTCCGAGCACATGCTCACCGAGGACAATCTCGGCCGCGTCAAGGCGCTCAACGAGATCGCCCAGGGTCGCGGCCAGAGCCTGGCGCAGCTGGCGATCGCGTGGGTGCTCCGAGACGCGCGCGTGACCTCCGCGCTGCTCGGCGCCAGCAGCGTCGCCCAGCTTGAGCAGAACGTGGCCGCGCTGCAGCGGGCCGAGTTCTCGGCCGACGAGCTGGCGCAGATCGACCGCCATGCGGTCGACGGCGCCGTCAACATCTGGGCCCAGTCAAGCGATGCCTGAGTCTTAAGTGGGTAACACGCTCCCATGTCTTCGACTCAAACCAAGCTCAACGTAGCCGTCACCGGGCCGACGGGAACCTTCGGATTCGGCCTCATTCCGTTATTGCAGGCCGAGCCGCGTGTCGAGCGCATCGTCGGCATCGCCCGGCGTCCGTTTGATCCGCGGGCGCAGGGGTGGTCGAAGATGGAGTACCGCCGCGGCGACGTGCGCAACCAGGACACCCTGCGCGAGGCCTTCGCCGGCGCCGACGTGGTCGTGCACCTGGCTTTCATGCTCGTCGGCAACGCCCAGCCGAAGACAATCCGCGAGATCAACGTCGAAGGCACACTCAACGCCTACCGCGCCGCTCGCGAGGTGGGAGCACAGCGGTTCGTGTACGCCTCCTCGGTCGCCGCGTATGGGTTTCACTCCGACAACCCGGTGGGGATGCGAGAAGACTGGCCCGTGCGACCGGCCGACCGCCTCTTCTACGCGCGCGAGAAGGCCGAGCTCGAGGAAGCGCTGTGGGGGGAGGCTGAGGGCAATGCCAAGCCCGCGATGTATCTGCTGCGCCCGCCGATCGTGCTCGGTCCGCACGCGGTAGGCGCCAAGGACCTCCTGCCTGCTCCGCTGGCGCGCGCCGGGCGCGGGCTGTTCGGGACGCTCAAGCGGCTACCGATTCCTGTGCTGGCGCCCAACGTGCCGGTGCAATTCATCCACGAGGAGGACGTGGGCCGGGCGCTGCTCAAGTGCGTGCTCGGGGAAGGGCCTCCGGGCGCCTACAACATTGCCGGCGACGGTGTGCTGAGCGGCACCGACGTGGTTCGCGAGCTCGGACTTGCGCCGCTGCCGATTCCCGGACGGCTGGTCCACGGCGCCGCGCGCGCCGCGGCGGCGCTGCCGCGGGCCCGCTTTTTGCCGCCGAGCGTGGAGTGGATCGAGGCGCTCAGCCACCCGGCGATCATGGACACCAGCAAGGCCCGGCGCGAGCTCGGGTGGCAGCCCAAATACAGCGCGCTCGAGGCGGTGCGGGCCACCCTGGGGGAGGGCGGCACCGACTAGGGGCTACTGCTTGCGCCCGATCGCCTCGGCGAGTTCGCCCTTGCTCATGCGCGAGCGTCCCTTGATGTCGAGCTTCGCCGCGCGCTCGTACAGCTCCCGCTTGGTATTGCCCTCGGCATCGACGCCGCCGTAGGCCTTGCCCTCGTTATAACGGGCGCGGGGGTTCTTGGCGCGGGGGTCCGACGGACCCTTCTCGTCCTTGGCCTCCCAGCGGTCGCCCACCTTCTCGAAGCTGTGCTTCACCGCGGCGTAGGCGACGCGATGGGCCCGCTCGCCCTCGCCGTACTCCTCGGCCGCCGCGTCGTGTGCTTTGGCGAAAGTTCGCTGCGCTTTGGCGGGCGAGCGCTTGAGCGTGTCGGGCAGCTCTGATTGCTTGGCTTTCCCGCTCGATGTGGTCTTCGGCATGGCCTGGTGCTACCCATTTTGCGGGCAGGGCCACGCCCACGAGGGCGCGCGTGACCCCTTTAAAGTCCGGACGGCGCGGTCCACGCCGGGACCGCGCCGTCCTGGGAGAGAGAGGAGGTACTGTTCCTTCTCCAGCGCGCTACCCGGGGCTTTCGCGCTCAAACATGCCGAAATAAGGTGCTTTGCCGTCGAGAGGGCCGTTCGCGTTTGCCCGCGACGGTGCAGGGTAGGGCTGCAGGTAGTTCCGAGAGGTGCCTATGAGCGAACCCACGTTCCAGACCATGAGGCTCTCGCGAGGCAAGCACTCGTCTCCTGCGCACGGGGCCTGCGCGATGGAACTCGCCTCGATGTTGGCGGGAGCGCCCTTCAGCGATCGGCCGCGCTCAGTCTCGCCCGCGATCGCCTCATTCATGCGTGGCTACAACGATTTGCTCGAGGATGCACGCCGCCAGGAGTTGCTTCCGTACGCCTCGAGCGTGGTCGGCACGGTGGGCTCAGGCGAACTCGAGCGAGCGCGTATGCGGCGGCTTGTGGAATGGGCCGACGAGCGCTGGCAGCGCAGCCCGTTTCCCGGCGTGATCGGCCGCGTTGGGCAGTTCTGGGCCTGGCGGGTGCCGCCCACCGATCCCGATACCGCTGGCATGTATGCGGTGCGCTCCATTCGCCACGCGGGAGCGCAAGCGCACAGTGAGGCGCTTGCGCTGCTTGTAGAACTGATCGAGATGGGCCGCGATAGACCCTCCGTCTGCGCGCCCGTAGATCCGGCTACCTGGTCGCCGCGCCGCGCCGCTCGCCCCGATCGATCGCGGCCCGTTGGGGTCCGACCACGTAGGCGGGATTTGACGCCGACCTGACGCCTGCCCTGAAGACGTGCCAGCGCTTGTGAGCGCTGCCTGTCAGCAGCGCAATGCCCGCGCCTACCGAGGCGCGTCGCGAGTGTTCGCCGTGCCGTATCAGCACCACCGCGCCCACCGCCATCAAGGCGCGTCGCGCCCACGCTAGCTTGCCGTTCCGCCCGGTGGTGTAAGGCTTGGCGAGCTCGCCGAGTGAGTGCTCCATCAGCAGGGAGAAGCCGACTTCGCCCGCCGCAGCCCCGAGCGCGAGCCGTCTCGCGGGCGCCGCGTGCTCCGGTGCAGTGGTGATGAGCGCGGCGGAGCTGGCGCTCAAGGCAGAGCTCGAAGCGAACAGGAACGGCAAGTGCCACCGCGCCTCGTGCCACGCTGGCACGGCGGTGTTGGCGATCAGCGCGGCGGTGTAGGTGGACATCGGCAGTCCCAGCAGCGCGGCACTCGCGCGGGCCACGCGCCCCGCCCGGGGGAAGGCGCCGGTCCACGCGTTTAGCGCCGCGAACGAGTTGGCGGTGGCCGAGCACGCGAGGAGCCACGAGCCGACGCTCATCGGGGAGGTCACCTTGAACATTCGCAGCATGTTCAAAAAGCGCGCGGGCCGGCCGAGGTCCGAGATCAGCAGCGCGGGGCTGACCGCGGCGGCCGCCGCTGCGTTGGCCCATACGCGGCGGGCGAGCACGTCGTTTCCGCGCAGGCGCGCGAGCTGCGCGAACGCGGCGCTCGATCCGCCGAGCCCGCCGGTGAAGAAGTAGGTCGGGATCTCCCAGGTCCAGACCGGCTCTTTGAGCACGGGCTGGCCATGGTAGGTGCGGACCGGGCGCTCGTTCCAGGTCGGCGCGGCCCCCGAGCCGTTCGGCGACGCCGTCGCGCTCACCGCCGTCCGCCGAATACAGCCGCTGCCATTGCGACCCCGAGCGCGGCGGCCGCTGCGCCGGCGGCCGTCCAGATCGACCCGAGGTCACGCCGCGTGTCGACGGGATCGGGAGGGAGGCCGTAGACCTCCGGATCGTCCAAGAGCAAAAAGAACGCTCCCGCGCCTCCGACGCCGTCCTCATCGTCTGCGAGGTAGAGCTGGGCCTTTTCCTGGCCCGCCGCCTGCAGCCGCTCGAGCCGCTCTCCTGCACGTGCGCGCAGATCCGAGAGCTCGCCGAACTGGATCGAGTCGGTCGGACAGGCCTTGGCGCAGGCCGGTTCGAGGCCGTCCTTGAGCCGGTCGTAGCAGAGGGTGCACTTCCACACACGCCCGTCGTCCTTGCGCTGGTCGAGCACGCCGAAGGGACACGCCGGGATGCAGTAGCCACAGCCGTTGCACACGTCCTCTTGGACCACCACGGTCCCGTACTCAGTGCGGAACAGCGCCCCGGTCGGACACACCTCGAGGCACGCCGCCTCGGTGCAGTGCTTGCACACGTCGGAGGCCATCAGCCAGCGAAGTCCGTCGCCCTCCTGGTAGGTCTGGACGCCCCATTCGATCGCCTGCGCGCGCTCCGCGGCCTCGACCAGCGAGGCGCCGTCCTCGATGCCTGCCGGCACCTGCTGCTCGACGAAGGCCACGTGGCGCCAGGTGTCGGCGTCGAGCGCGACCGTGTTGTCGTATGAGTTGCCCGTGAATCCCTTGATCGACATCGGGATCTGGTTCCACTCCTTGCAAGCGACCTCGCACGCCTTGCAGCCGATGCAGATCGAGGTGTCCGTGAAGAACCCCATCCGCGGCTGCGCGTTCCCGTCGTAGGTGCCGGGCCAAGTTTTGACGTCGAGACTCATGCGTTCATGCCTTCACACCGGCACGCCGGCGATATTCCTCCACGAGCTCCACGCGCTCGGCTCCGCGAGGCCGCCGCCCCGGCCGCAGATCGCAGGTGGCGACCTTGTATTCGGCGATGTGGACGTTGTTGTCGAGCACCACGGAAAGGAGTTCGTTGCCCGAGTCGCCCGTGACGATGCCGACGCCGCCCCAGTGGTAGGGGACGCCGACGAGATGCGTGGTCCGTCCTTCGACGGTCAGCGGCTTGATGCGGTCGGTGACCATGACCCGGGCCTCGATCGCCTGGCGCGCTGTCACGATCGTCGCCCAGTCGCCGTGCTCTAGTCCCCGCTCAGCCGCGAGCGCAGGCGAGACCTCGCAGAACATCTCGGGCTGGAGCTCGGCCAGATAGGGAACTGTGCGCGACATGCCGCCCGCGGTGTGGTGCTCGGTGAGCCGGTAGGTCGACAGGATGTAGGGGAACACGTCGGTTCCCGTGGGGTGGTAGGGATTTTCCGGGCGCGGGAACAGCTGCCGCGTCGGGCTGCGGTCCTGGCGGTACATCGAGTTGTGAAACGGTGACTCGTGCGGCTCGTAATGCGTGGGCAACGGTCCGTCGACGAGCCCTTGCGGTGCGTGAATCCACCCGCGTCCGTCGGGGTGCATGATGAACGGCTTGTCGCCGCGGATCGCATCGAGCGCCTTCGCGTCTTTATCCGGTTCGTAATCGGGCGCCTTCTCTGCGACGAAGTCGGGCGTATCGCCGAGGCTGGTCCATTGCTTCTCCTCCGCATCCCACCATACGTAGCGCTTGCGCTCCGACCACGGCTTTCCTTCGGGATCGGCGGAGGCGCGGTTGTAGAGCATGCGCACGTCGCGCGGCCACGCCCAGCCCCACTCGTGCGCAACCCAGTTCTGCTCGGTTCGCGGCCGCTTGCGCGCCGGCTGGTTCACCCCATCCTTGTAGATCCCGCAGTGGATCCAGGACCCGCAGCTGGTGGAGCCGTCGTCCTTGAGCTCCTGGTAGGTGGACAGCGGTTCGCCGTCGGGCCCCGCGCCGTTGATCTCACGTAGCACCGCCGCGGCCTCCGGCTCCTGATGGCGGCCGGTCAGCGGGTAGTCCCAGGTGAGCTCGAGGATCGGGCGGTCACGCGTCTCCTCTGAAGCGGCCAACCTCTCTCGAATCGCCCTGCCGAAGTAGTAGATCCAGTGCAGGTCGGAGCGGCAGTCGCCGGGCGGATCGCACGCCTTCGCGTGCCACTGCAATAGCCGCTGGGTGTTGGTGAAGCAGCCGTCCTTCTCGGTGTGCGCCGCGCAGGGCAAAAAGAAGACTTCGGTCTGAATGTCCTCGGGGCGGACCTCGCCCGACTCGTGCTCGGGCGAGTCCTGCCAGAACGTGGCCGACTCGGTGGGCTGGAAGTCACGCACCACCAGCCAGTCGAGCTTGCGCAGCGCCTGACGAATGAGTTTCGAGTTCGCCGACCCGACGGTCGGGTTCTGGCCCACGCAAAACATCCCTTTCAGCTCGCCGTCGAGCGCGCGCATCATCATCGCGTAGTGCGAGTGGTCGCCGTTGATGCGTGGCAAGTGGTGAAAGCAAAAGTCGTTTTCGGCCGTGGCGTTGTCTCCCCACCACGCCTTGAGCAGCGAGATCATGTAACTCCTGAGGTTTCCCCAAGCGCCGGTGCTCGGCCCGTTTAGATCGACGAAGCCGTCGAGGCTGTCGCCCGACTGCGGGTGGGGCTGGGGGATGTAGCCGGGCAGGATGTTGTAGAGCGTTGGGATGTCGGTCGAGCCCTGGATGTTTGCGTGACCGCGCAAGGCCAGCACGCCTCCTCCGGGGCGCCCGACGTTGCCCAGCAGCAGCTGGATGATCGACGCGGCCCGGATGTTCTGGACGCCTACCGTGTGGTGCGTCCAGCCGACTGAGTAGACGACCGCCGAGGTTCGCTCACGGCCCGAGTTCTCGCATAACGCCTTGGCGACGGCGATCAGATGCTCGGCCGAGCAGCCGCAGATCCCTGCCACTCGCTCGGGCGTGTAGCGGGCGAAGTGGCGGCGGGCGAGCTGGAGCACGCAATGCTCGTGCTGCATGGTCTCGTCGATTTCGGGCGGCTGCCCTTTATCGATCTCCATCCCGTGGGCGCCGTGGGACTGCTCACCAGAGACATCGGCCTCCTGTTCTGACTTGCCCGCGGGCAGCTCGCCGCCGGTGTTGGCATAGCCCCAGCTGTCGACCTCGTAAGCGCGGTCGTCGGGGTCCCAGCCCGAGAAGATCCCCTCGGGTTTGAGTTCCGGGCCTCCATCGGCGCTCGCCTGTTCGGCGTCGCGGAACTCGGGCTTGATGATCACGGGCCCGTTCGTGTACGTGCGCACGTAGTCCTGAAACCAGGCGTCGTGTTCGAAGATGTAGTTGATGATCCCGCCGAGGAACGCGATGTCCGTGCCGGAGCGGAGTGGCACATGCAGGTCGGCCATCGCACTCGTGCGGGTGAAACGGGGGTCGACATGGATGAACTTGGCGCCGCGCTCCTTGGCCTCCATCACCCACTGAAAGCCGACCGGGTGCTGCTCGGCCATGTTCGAGCCCATGATCAGGATGCAGTCTGAGTTCTGGAGGTCCTGCTGGAAGGTGGTCGCGCCGCCGCGCCCGAACGAGGTCCCCAGACCGGGAACGGTGGAGCTATGTCATATCCGCGCCTGGTTCTCGATCGACAGCGCGCCTGCTGCTGAGAAGAACTTCTTGATCAAATAGTTCTCCTCGGAGTCAAGCGTCGCGCCTCCGAGAAAGTGGGTCCCGAGCGTGCGCTTCAACGGGCGGCCCTCGTCGTCGGCGTCTTCCCAGGTGTCAGCGCGAGCCTTGATGAAGCGCTCGGCGATCATCTCGCTCGCCTGCTCGAGACTGATGTCCTCCCACTCCGTGCCGCCGGGTCGCCTGTACTTGCAGCGGGTCTCGCGCATGGGACTGTTGACCAGCTTCTCCGAGGCGGCACCTTTCGGACACAGGCGTCCACGCGAAACAGGGGAGTCTGGGTCGCCTTCGATCTGGATGACCTTCTCGTCCTTGACGTACACCCGCTGGCCGCACCCGACAGCGCAGTACGGGCAGACCGACTGCACCATCCGGTCCGCGGTCTGCGTGCGTGGCTTCAGTTGGCGCGAGTGTTTGGACTGCGCGGCGCGCGCCAGCCCGAGTCGGTCTCGGGTGAGCTGACGCAGCAGGGGCGGCCCGTCCATCCGCACATGATTATCCCCCTCCGCGACGCTCGCAAACGGGGCGACGAGGGAGCGGGGGTGGGCGGGGCGGTCCGGGGCGTGCGCGTGAGCCGCCCGGGCCGTCCGGCGCGCACGTGAGCTCCTCCCGGGCCCCCCGGCGCGCACGTGAGCCGCCGAAGATCTATGTCGATTTACATCCACCCCTCGGACGTAAATCGCCATAGATCTGGTCCCGAGGGTCATCTGGGCACCGAAATCCCCGCGGTAGAAGTGTTCAGGCGCTCCGGTTCCCGCGCCGCCCGCCGTCCCTCGGGACGGTTTTGGCTGACTCGGGGTGGGTAGATCGAGCGCGGTGCCAGATCCAGAACCGACCGTTGACCCCGCGCGCGAAGGGGCCCGCGCCGCCGCCGGTGACGCCGACGACTTCGACGAGGACTTCGTCGCGCAGGAAAGTGACCGCGCCGCCACCGAGGCGGCGAGGATAGGCGGCAGGGCGAGCTCGGAAGCGGTACCGGGCGAGGACGTCGACGAGGCGCAGCGCCCGCTGGTCGAAGCAGGTGAAGGCGAATCCGAGGGGTTCGAGCTCGCAGAGCAGGAGCTCGTCGATCACGCCTCCCACGGCGACCAGCACGCCGCCCGCCGCACGATCGAGGACGCCCCGGACCAGCTCGACGATGCGCGCGCCGCCGAAGGCGGCGAGGCCGACTTCGAGCGCTCGAGCGAAGAAGAAGAGGACGACTTCGGCCGTTAGCGGCCGCTACCGCGCCGGCGTCGGCTCGCGCACGCGAGGCAGCACGTGCTCCTGGTAGGCGGCGAAGAACGCGTCTTGCTCAGGGCCAATCTGTTGGACATAGAGCTCGTCGAACCCGGCCTCGGCATAGGCGTCAATGGTCTCCAGGTGGCGCTTTGGATCAGGACCGCACGGCACCTGCTCTGAGACCTGCTCGGGCGTGACCAGTTCGCTGGCCTGCTCGATGTGGCGAGTTGTCGGCAGCACCTGCGCGAGCTCGCCGGGCAGCGCTTCGTTTGGCCAAAGCTTGTAGGCGGTCTCGAGCGCCCGCTGCTCATCGTGGCCCCAGCAGGCCTTCATGCCGCCCTGGACGAGTTTGCCGTCGCCCCCATTTGATCGAAAGTCGTTCACGGCGTCGGCGTCTGCTTCGACAGTGCAGAAGCCGTCTCCGACGCGTGCCGCCAGCTCGATGGACTTCGGGCCAAAGCCGGAGATGAGAACCGGTGGCGTGCGCTCGGGAAGGTCGTAGATGCGGGCGTTTTCGACGCGGTAGTGGCGCCCGCGGTGATCCTGGAAGCCCCCCTGCCACAGCAGGCGGATCACTGCCACCGCCTCTTCGAGCATCTCTAGGCGCTCGTCGGCCGAGGGCCAGCGGTCGCCGAGAATGTGCTCGTTGAGCGCCTCGCCGCTCCCGAGCCCAAGGCAGAAATTGCCGTCCAACAAAATCGAGCAGGTGGCGGCGGCCTGTGCGATCACGGCCGGATGGATCCTGACCGTAGGACAGGTGACCGCCGTGGTGACTTTCATCCCTGGAGCGGCCTGGGCAATCGCCCCGATGACCGACCAGACAAACGGGCTGTGCCCCTGCTCGTCGTTCCACGGGTGGTAGTGGTCCGAGATCCAGAGGCCTTCGAAGCCCGCCGCCTTGGCCTTGACCGCCAACTCCACGAGCTCGTGAGGGCCCCACTCTTCGGACGAAAGGAAATAGCCGATCTTCATCATCGGTCCGCTGCCCGTGCGTCGGCAACCCTAATCCGCGGGTAGGCTGCCGCCAATGGCGGCAGAGAGGTTTGACGTGGTCGTGGTCGGCGCCGGCCCCGGTGGCGAGGTTGTCGCCGAGCGCACGGCCGCTGCGGGGCTCAAGACGGCGATCGTCGAACGTGAGCTGATCGGAGGTGAATGCGCGTACTGGGCGTGCATTCCGTCCAAAACCCTGCTGCGCCCGGTCGAGGTGCGACACGAGGCTGAGAAAGCGGCGGGTATGGACGCGCCGATGCCGCGCTTTGACGAGGCCGCGGCCTATCGCGACTACATGATCCGCGACCTTGACGACGCAGAACAGGTCAAGGGCTATGAGGACAGCGGCGTGTCGGTGTTCAAAGGCGTCGGATCGCTCAGCGGACCGCACGAGGTTGAGGTTGCCGGCACGCGGTTAGCGGCCGAGCGGATCGTGATCGCGACCGGGAGCGAGCCTTTGATCCCT
Organism: uncultured Solirubrobacterales bacterium; assembly: GCA_963767295.1. GTDB lineage: Bacteria > Actinomycetota > Thermoleophilia > Solirubrobacterales > Solirubrobacteraceae > Palsa-465. The sequence goes on along the minus strand of CAVYDI010000003.1, from coordinate 633,851 downwards.
CCGATCGAGGGACTCGAGCAAGCCGGGTACTGGACCAACCGGGAAGCGACCACGCTCAAGAAGGTGCCGACGAGCGCCACCGTGATGGGCGGCGGTCCGGTTGGCATCGAGCTCGCCCAGATGCTCAGACGCTACGGGGCCGATGTAAACCTGCTCGAAGCCGGCGAACGGCTATTGAGTCGCGAAGACCCGCGTGTCTCCGAGCTCTTGCACGAGGCGCTCCAAGCGGATGGCGTCGCGGTTCACGTCAACGCCAAAGTTGAGTCCGTCAGCGACAAGGATGGGCGTCGGGTGGCGCACTTTGGCTCGCAACATGTGAGCGCTGGCGAGCTGATCGTGGCCATTGGGCGCAAGCCGCGCTTCGACGAGCTGGCCCTGGATAAGGCCGGCATCGAGCCCGGCGAGCGGGGGGTGGAAATCGATGAGCGCTGCCGCGCCGGAGAGGGGATCTGGGCGATAGGAGACGTGACGGGAAAGATGCTGTTCACCCACATCGCCAAGTACCAGGGGCGTGTAGTCGTTGCAGACATCCAGGGTCACTCAGTGCGCGCTTCCTACGACGCGATACCGCGCGTGGTGTTCTCGGACCCGGAGGTGGCCGCCGTGGGAATGACCGAGGCACAGGCGCGGGACGCGGGCGTCGATGTCGAGACCGCGCACGTGGATCTCGCGCAGACGATCGCGCGACCGTCAACGTATGAGACCGATCCCCGCGGAGAACTAGCGCTGCTGGTTGACCGCGCGCGGCAAGTCCTCGTCGGCGCGTGGGCAGTGGGGCCGATGGCGGGCGAGTGGATCCATTACGCGGCGCTGGCGATCAAAACAGCGACACCGCTGGACGTGCTGCGCGACACGGTCGCGCAGTTCCCGAGCTATAACGAGGGCTACCTCAAGGCGCTGGAGGAACTCGCAGGCTAGGGGTTGTCTGGCTCGGCGGTGCTCTCGCCTTCCTCGTCGCCGCCCTGGCCCGAGTGAGAGGCTTCCTCCGACTGGTCCTCATCGCTCTCCGGAGGGTTGGCGCCGGGGACACCTTGGTCTGAACGCTTGCGCTGCCAGTCCTGCCGCGCTTCGTCTATGCCGTCGCGCAGCCGTTCGCTGCGAGACTGCATGTCGTCGCTTTCGCGCATGAAACGGTCGGCCGTCTCGTGCGTGGCCCGCTCTTCTTCCTCGTGTCCGCGCTCTGGGGTCATATGTCCTCAGCGTAGCTCTTAGTCGTCCAGCGCCAACTCGTCGAGCGAGTCGACGAACTCGAGTCGGTCGGCCATACCCGTCAGCTCAAACAGCTGCTGTACCTGATGGGGGCCGCGCACCACGGTCATCTCCCGTCCGGCCGCCTTGGCTTCATGGCCCGCCTTGATCAGGGCGGCAAGGCCGGAGGAATCGATGAACATGAGTCCACTCAGGTCGATTACCACCAGGGGTTCCGGCGAGCGCACAGCGTGTTCCAGCCGGGCGGCGAAATCCTGGGCGGAGGCGACGTCAAGTTCGCCCCGTGCCACCACTACGAGCGCTCGCTCGTGCTCTCGAACCTCAAGCTGGAGGCCGCCGGCCGCCATCGTCGACCAAGCCTACTCCGCGTCAGTCGCTTCCGAAACTCCGGATTACATAACCTCCCGTGTCGTGCTCCGGGCAGCCGGGTAGTCGGTGCACGCCTGGTAAACGAGACGGTGTTTGGAGGTGGCGGATGGTTCGACGGGTGATACGTGTGCTCGAGTTGCCGGTGTCGCTGTCGGTTGGCGTGTTACGGGAGAGCGCTTCGCTCGCCGGACGCGTCGTGGGCCGGCTGCTCGTGGGCGGGCGACCAAGCGAACCCGAACCGCCTGCTCCGCCGCCGCCCGACCCGCCTTCAAAGCCCGCCCCTCCGCGCCGGGGTCAGCGACCCGAGCGTGAGCGAGGTCAGGCGCGCCCCAAGCCTGCAAGGCCCGCGGCCACCCGCGCGAGAAAGCGGCCCGGCGCCGAACGAGGGAACGGAACCGAGCGTTCGGAGACTCCGGCTTCGACCGCTGACGAGCTTGCGCCGCCTTCCGGCGGCGAGCGACCCACGGCGGAACGCGAGGCCTCCAAGCCCGAGCCCCGTCAGATCGAGACGGCGGCCACCTCCGAGCCCGAGGGCGCCTCGACTGAGCCCGTGGGCGAGGTCGAGCGCGAGCCGGGTGTCGGCACATCGGTCCGGGCGCCGGAGCCGCACTCCGCGCTCAACACCCCGCTTGGGGAGCCCGACCCGACCGAATGGCCGGACCCCTACGACAAGCGCGAGGATCCTCGCGACGTACCCCCGGGCGAAGGGATGGTGTTCGGCGACGACGTGCACCCGCCGACCGGTGCTACCAGCACGAGCGAACCGCACCCGAATCAGGACCCGGAGGCGGAGCCGTGGGAGGGGCCGAAGCGCGATAAGGTCGACCGCTAGACCGCGGGACGACCGCTCAGGTCCGGACCCTCGGGGTGGGAGGGACTCATGAGCCCGTCGGGGCGGCAACAAGGCGACGACGACCGGCCTCCCGCGCCCGTCCCCGAGCGACCCTCTCAGGGCAACCTGCGCGAAGCAATCGAGGGCTGCCGGGCGTGCGATCTATGGGAAGGCGCGACCCAGCCAGTGATCGGTGAGGGCGCCCGGCGGGCGAGCGTGGTTTTCGTCGGCGAGCAACCGGGTGACCGGGAAGATAGAGAAGGGCATCCGTTCGTCGGCCCGGCGGGACGGGTGCTGGACAGGGGGCTCGAGCGCGCGCAGCTTCCGCGCCAAGACGTCTACATCACAAATGTCGTCAAGCACTTTCGCTACAAGCTGCGCGGGAAGCGACGCATCCACGAACGGCCCGACCGCTGGCAAGTCCAGGCCTGCCTCCCTTGGCTTCAAGCCGAACTGAAAATGGTCAAGCCGAAGGCGCTCGTCTGCCTGGGCGCGACCGCAGCCCAGGCGCTGCTGGGGTCCCAGATCCGAGTCGGACGCGACCGAGGCAGGCCGATCGAGTCAGACCTCGCCGAACTCGTGACATTGACCGTTCACCCATCCTCCATCTTGCGAGCCTCAAGCGACCAGGAGCGCGAAGCCGCATTCGAGGAGTTCGCTGCCGACCTGCGCGCCGTGGCGCGGTGGCTCGGGTAGCTCGAACGCGTCGCCGCGGCCTTCAGATCGCACGACCGCCTCGCCTACGCCTAGAGTGATTGACCCCTTCAGAGCGGGTAGTTGAGCTCCAATGCATCAGATTTCGACAACGCTTGAGGTTCCCCAGCCACAGGAGCCGCTGACCCCGGCCGTGCCGGACGCTCCCGTAACGCCGGTCGTCCCCGATCCCGGGACGCCGGGACAGCCGGAAGAACCAGCGACGGTGCCCGACAAGCAGGAACCGGCGACCCCGATCGCGCCACAGCCACCGCCAGACGATGTGCCAGAGCCCGATCCGGGCAGCCAACCCGACCCCAGCGAGGCGCCGGCGCCGGGCGAGTCAAGCACGGGGTGACGTAGCAGATAGCGCGAGCCCGACCCGAGTAGCCTGGAGGCGCGAGGATGGCAGGGCAAGTGATAGATCAAGATCGAGACGGGGCGGACCGCTGCTGTTCGCTGCACGAACACGAGGCGCTCTTTTACAGGGACCAACACGAGTACGTAGCTGGGCTGCGCCGGTTCTTTGCTCCTGCGCTCGCGGCGGGCGAACCGGTTGCGGCCGCGGTACCCAAGGCCAAGCTCCCCCTGGTCGAGCAAGTCTTGAGGCAAGCCAGCGACCGCACGCTGCTCGACATGGAAGAGCTTGGCCGAAACCCCGGTCGCATCATCCCCGCGGTCGAGAAGCTGCTGCTCAAACACGAGGGCAAAACGCTTCACTACGTCGGCGAGCCGATCTGGCCCGGCCGCTCGCGGGCCGAGATCTGTGAGGCAGTCCGCCATGAGGCGCTGATCAACAGCGCTTGGCCGGGTGCTCAAGTCCGTGTGCTGTGCCCGTATGACGCCGAAGCGCTCGCCGACGACGTGCTGAGGAGCGCCGAGCGAACTCATCCCACCCTCGGCCGCGGCAACGAGTCGAGGAGCAGTTCTGTCTTCGCACTCGCGCCACCGAACGAGTGCGAGCAGTCGCTGCCCGCCCAGCCTTCTGGGGCCGTGACTGTCGATCTCGACCGCCAGCAGCTCGGCGCGGTGCGTGCGCTCGCCGCCAAGCTGAGCGCTGACGCGGGGCTGACGAACGAGCGCGCGGACGACTTCGTGATCGTGGCCAACGAACTCGCCAGCAACGCCGTGGTGCATGGCCAGTCTCCGCGCCGGGTTGCGATCTGGTCGCAAGACGGGAGAGTCGCCTGCGAGGTCAGCAATCGCGGCCGTATCGCAGACCCGCTCGCGGGAAGGCGCAACCCCACTGCGGACGGGGTCGCCGGAATGGGGCTCTGGATCGTGCACCACCTTTGCGAACTGGTGGAGGTGCGCACCGGGGAGCACACCACGGTCAGGGCGCATTTCGCACAGGCCTGAGCCGGCGAAGCTGCGAGCGCCCGGCGACGCTTGGTCCGCCCACCGGTGGGTAGACCGCAAGCCATGCGAGTGGTGGTCGTCGGCGCAACTGGGGAGCTGCTCACCGGGGTAGGCGCTCGCCCCTAAAGCGGGGAAGCGCATATGCCGCCCCGAGCGCGGGTAGACCAACGGTGTGACTTGGGCCGACAAGTGGAACCGATAAGCCCCGTTCGAAACGGCGTCCCGTCCACTCACAGGAGCGCTGCCACCACCATCGAGACATGGCAGTCGCTCGTCGAGTTTGACGAAGCGCTCAACCCCCACACTGACGGGTGGGCTGTACCCGGCAAGCGCAGGCTGGCTGCGCGGCTGGTCCACCTCCCCGCCGGCCCATTCGACCCCCGTGTCCTCGTGGGCGACCCGACCGGCTGGCTGGGTTTGATGGTTGTAAACGGCCTGGCGATGGTGCAGGTCGATGCAGGCCGCGCTCCGATTGGATGGCTCGTAGGAGCCGAAGACGTGGTGCGCCCGTGGGAGATGCACGAGGTCTCATTACTTGCGGCCGCGTCGTGGCAGGCCCTCATGCCGGTGCGGCTTGCGCTGTTGGACGCTGACTTCGCGCGGCGCGTAGCTGGGTTTACGTCAATCACTGAAGCGTTCATCGCCAAGACGATGCAGACCAGCCACTGGTTATTCGCGAAGTCGCTTGTCACCGGCACGTCGGTGATCGAGGAGCGCCTGCTGCTGTTGTTCGCCTTACTCGGCGAACGCTGGGGGAAGGCAACGAGCGCCGGCGTGATGGTCGCCATGCCGCTCACCCACCAGGTGCTCGCTTCGCTGATCGGGGCACGGCGGCCGTCGGTCAGCACCGCGCTTCGCGGCCTGGCGCAGTCGGGGCTGCTTCGGCGGACACCACAAGGCTGGCTGCTGTGTCGCGCGCCTGCCGGCGCACGCCCGCGCCCCCGCTGCTGGCCGCGCTACGCCGAGGCGCTGGGGTTGGCGGTCAGCTGAGCCGACTCGCGCTGCCGTCGCAATGAAGGATTCGGCGAGCGCTCCATCCGGCGACTGGGCTGCTGCTCGTAACAAACGCCGTAAGCTCCGGGTACTCGCTCGCCACGACAGCGTCGCTCAGCTGCCTCACGGCGGCCGTCCGACCGCTGAGCCGCCGCCTGCTTACCGCGCTCCTCACGCGGGTAGGCGTGCGGGCAAATGAAGGTGAACGCCGTCGGCTTAGCGCTCCTTCGTGCCGCGGTCCTCTTCGCCATCTGGCTTGTGCTGGTCGACGCTGTCGACGTGCCCAACCTCCTGACCGGTGGGGCCTGCGCGGTGCTGGCCGCGGCGATCTCCACCCGCGTGCAGTCCCTACGCACGGTCAGTGCCAAGCCCCAACTGCGAATGCTGCGCTTCGTCTATCGGCCGTTCAAGCAGCTGATCGGGGAGAGTGCGCTGGTGACCTGGGCGCTGTTTGCGCGCGTGGTGCTTCGGTGGCCGGTCAGCGGCCACTTCCGCGCTGCTCGGTATGGTGCTGTCGCCGACGAGCCCGAGGACGTCGCCAAGCGGATCTTCACCCAGTGGGGGGCCTCGGCGGCGCCAAACCGATACGTGATCGGTATAGACACCGATCGGCGTGTGCTGCTGGTTCACGAGCTGGTCAGGTCAAGCAGTCCGCTCGATCCGCTGGAGCTGGGATGAGCATTTGGATGGCCGCCTCGATCGCGCTGCTGGCGGGATTTTTGCCGTGCACGCTCGCCTGCCTGCGCCGAGACATCGGCGCGGCGCTGGCTGCGCTGAATGTCGCGAGTGTGCTCGCGGTATTGCTGCTAATTACACTCTCGGTTGAGTTCAACCGGCAGTCGTTCGTAGACCTTGCGCTGGTGTTGGCGCCACTGTCAGTCGGCGGCTCGCTCGCGTTCGTCCGCTACCAGGAGCGGCGGCGATGATCGTTCGCCAGATCGCCGTCAACTTCTTCCTTTGGGCGGGGGTCGCGCTGGTGCTCGTCTCATGTGTTGGCGTGCTGGCGTTCAGCAGCGCTTATGACCGGCTGCACTTCTCCTCGCCCGCGACGCTGGGGACGATTTGCATCGCCATCGCCGTGGTGATCCACGAGGACTTCTCTCTCATCGGCAACAAGGCGCTGCTGATCGCGGCCTTCCTGTTGGTGGCCTCACCGCTGCTTACGCACGCTACCGGCCGCGCTGCGCGCACCGCCGAGCGCGGAACTTGGCAGATCCAGCGGAGCGAGGAGCTCGAGGTGGAGGACCGATGAACGCGTTGCTGGCACTGGTGCTAACCCTGCTTGCCCTGTCTGCGTTGGTCGTGGTTCTGATCCGGGAACCTGCTCGCCAGGCGGTCGCGCTCGGGGTCTTGGGACTACTCGAGGCGCTTACGTTCTTCGCAGTTCAGGCCCCCGATGTCGCCTTCTCGCAGATCGTTGTGAGCGCGCTGGCGCTGCCCGCGATGCTGTTCCTTGCCATGGCCAAGATCCGCACGCAGTCGGCGGTCCAAAAGCAACAGAACGAGCAGAAGGAGAAAGAGCAGCGGTGAGGTCCCCGAGGATGATCGTCGGGACATTCGGCCTGGTGCTTGTGATCGGCGGGCTCGCCTGGGCCATAACGGGACTTCACCCCTTCGGCAAGAACATCTCCGAGTACGGCAACTACACCGCCCACCACGCGGTTCCCCAGCGGCAGGCGACCAACTCCGTGGTCGTGGTCGCGTTCGACTATCGCGCGTTCGACACCCTGGGCGAGGAGTTCATCCTGTTCATTTCCGTAATCGCGGTGGTCGCATTGCTTCGAAGGCTGCGCGGCGAGCATGAGGAGGCGCCTGACGAGCAATTCCTCCGCGAGCAGCGGCGCACCAGCGAAGGGACGCGCTGGCTCGGTGCGGCGCTCGTGGGTGCGATTGTGATGGTGGCCGCTTACGTGATCACCCACGGCCAGCTCAGCCCCGGCGGGGGCTTTCCGGGTGGAGTGATCCTCATGGGGGCGATCGTCTTCATGTTCCTTGGCGGCGAGTGGCTGGTCCTGCTGCGCATTCGCAACTCGTCGACCTGGATCGAGCTGCTCGACTCCTCCGGAGCCGCGGGATTCGCCCTACTCGGCTTCGGCGGGTTGATCGGCATCGGCGCCTTTTTTGCGAATTTCCTGCCCAACGGGAGCGCCGGCAGCCTGCTGTCTGGCGGCATGATCCCGCTCGCCAACGTCGCAGTTGGCCTGGAAGTAGCCGGAGCCACGTTGATGGTCATCTCGGAGCTTCTCGACCAGCGCTTGCTGCGAAGCACGGTATGAGGTCCAGGTGAGCGTTTACCCGTACCTCGTGGCCGCTTGGCTTCTAGCGATCGGGCTTTACGGGGTCATCTCGAGTCGCAACTACCTGCACCTGATCATGTGTCTCACGGTGGTGCAGGCCTCGACCTACGTGATGCTGCTGTCGGTCGGCTACCTCAATCACGGCAGGGCGCCAATTTTTGCCGACATCCGGCTCCACTCGCGCGTCACCGACCCGATCGTGCAGGCCTTGACGTTGACCGATGTCGTGGTTGAGGCGACGATTGTCGCGCTGCTGCTGGCACTGGTGGTGCAGGCACACAAGCGCTACGGCACGGTGGATCCCGACGAGATGGTGCGGATGCGCGATTGAGCCAACTCGCTCCGCTCGCAGTCGGTGTGCCGCTTCTGGGCGCCGCGCTGTTGGCCGCAAGCAATCCGTGGTTGGGTCGACTCGGCGCGGATCTCGTCGCACTTGCGCTTGCCGGCGCGAGCGCGGTGATGACGCTGCTGCTGCTGATCCACACCGGCAGCGGACTTACCGTCTACTGGTTCGGTGGCTGGCACCCGCACCACGGCTTGGCGATCGGGATCGACTTCGCGGTGACGGCGGTCGGCGCCGGCTTGGCGTCGTTTGTGGCCTTTCTGATGGTGGTTGCGCTGCTCTACAGCGCCCGCGTCACTGACGTCGAGTCGCCCTATTACCACGTGCTGATGCTCACCTTCATGGCGGGCATGGTCGGTTTCTGCCTTTCAGGCGATCTGTTCAACATGTTTGTCTTCTTCGAGCTGATGAGCGTCTCGGCGGTGGCGCTGATCGGCTACAAGGTTGGTGAGAAGGCTGCGATCGAGGGCGGCCTCAACTTTGCCGTGATCAACACGATCGGCTCCTTCCTGTTCGTGTTGGGGATCGCGCTGATCTACGCGCGGACGGGCGCGCTGAACTTGGCGCAGATCGGTCATTCGCTCGCCGCGGCCGGCAACAACCGCGTGGTGGTCGTTGCGTTCGCGCTGATCCTCAGTGCGTTCCTGATCAAGGCTGCGGTGGTGCCATTTCACTTCTGGCTCGCCGACGCCTACGCGGTTGCCTTGGCGCCAGTATGCATCCTTCTGGCAGGCGCGATGAGCGAGATGGGGCTATACGGGCTCGGACGCGTCTGGTATGGCGCGTTCGGGAGCGCACTCGCCAATCACCGAGAGGTGGTGAGGGCGATCCTGGTCGGCGGTGGTCTGCTCACGGCGTTGTGGGGATCGGCGATGGCTCTGCGGGAGGATCATCTAAAGCGGCTGCTCGCGTTCGTCACGATCGGCTATGTCGGGATATTCCTGACCGGCATCGGACTACTCACGGCCGACGGTGTCGCCGGGACCGCCGTGTACGTGTTGGCTGATGGCTGCGGCAAGGCCTTGCTCTTCGCGTGCGTCGGGATTGTTCAACACCGTTTGGGCAAGGTGGGTCAGAAGGCGCTCTATGGGCGCGGCCGTCATCTCATGCTGACGGGCGCGCTGTTCCTGGCCGGCGGATTGCTGATCGCGTCGCTGCCACCGTTTGGACCATTTCTGGGCAAGTCAATGATCGAAGATGCGGCGATTAAGGTCGGCTACGGCTTTGTGCCCCCTTTGGTCGTCCTGGCTTCAGCGCTCTCCGGCGCGGCAGTCATCCGGGCCTGGGCGCGCGTCTTTCTCGGCGCTGGGCACATCGATAGGCAACAGCCTGACGCGGCCGACGAAGACACCGAGCGCGAGACCAAGGGTGATTCTGGTCACACGCCGGCGGCGATGCTTATCGCCAGCGTCTTGCTGCTGCTGGGCACGATCAGCTTTGGTGTTTGGTTCGGGTTCGCCGACCTTGTCGAGACAGCCGCTCGCCGGTTCATCGCCGGCAGCGCCTACCGCGCAATCGTCTTCGGCCAGCATGCGGCCGGCCGAATCAACTCAACGTCATCGTCGCCCGAGTGGTATGACTGGATCTACTGTGGCGCGGCGACATTGCTGGCCCTGGCGCTGGCCGCGCTCAGCCTATGGGGTCGCCGCATCGGAGCGGGCCGGTTGCTGCGAGCCGGCACGATGATCATCTCGCCGGTCCAGCGGCTTCACACTGGCAGGATCGGCGACTACACCGCGGCGCTGACGATTGGCCTCGGGGTGCTAGGAGGACTGCTGACGCTGACGCTTCGCTGAGGCGACTACCAGCACATAGGCACAGGGCCGGAAGTAACCTCCGCGCAGCATGTACCGACTGCGGCCCTCTAGCCCGCGCGAGCTGGCACGCATCCTGGACGTGCTCGAGGAGGCGGTCACGGTAACTGAGGCTGATGGCCAGCTCGTGTTCGCCAACAGCGCGGCGCTGAGACGCATGGGGGTGGAGACACTCGAAGAGGCACGCGCGGGGGGCCCTGCAGGACTGCTGGCCCGCTTTCAGATAGCCGACGAGCACGGCAGGCCGCTTGACCCAGAACAGCTTCCGGGTCGCAGACTCCTGCAGGGAAAGCCGGCCGAGCCACTGCTGCTGCGCCTGGTCGACAAACACAGCGGACGAATGTTTTGGACTCTGGTCAAAGCGAGTCAGTTCGAGAACGAGCAAGGCCGCCACCTCGCCGTCAACGTGCTCGAGGACGTCACCGAGGCCAAGGAGCAAGAACGCCGCGACCGCTTTCTCGCCACTGCAAGTGACGCTCTGGCCGCTTCACTGCACTACGAGGAAACCCTCCGGCGCGTGGCCGAACTGGCGGTGCCCGACCTGGCCGACTGGTGCTCGGTGCACATCCTCGAGCGTGGCGAGATCCGCCAGCTGGCGGTCGCTCACACCGATCCGGAGATGGTCGCCTACGCGCTCGAGCTCCAGACACGCTTCCCCCCAAGCCTCGACGATCCCTCCGGCGTGGGCGCCGTGTTGCGCACCGGCCAGCCTGAGTTCTATCCGTGGATAACCGAGGAGCTCCTGGCCGCGACCGCGCGCGACCCCGAGCAACTGAGCGTCGCGCGCGAGCTGCAGATGCGCTCCGCGATGGTCGTCCCGTTGCATTCCCGCGATCGGCAAATACTCGGCGCCATCACCTTCGTGGCGGCAGGCGCGGCCGGCGCGTTTGATGAAGCGGCGCTCGCCTTTGCGCAGGAGTTCGCGGCGCGCGCGGCAAGCGCGGTCGAGAACGCGCGCCTATACCGCGAGCGCGACGAGACCGCCGAGACGCTTCAGCGCAGCCTGCTGCCCGCACGACTCCCCTCCGTCCCCGGCTGGCGAGTGGCGACCCTGTATCAGCCGGCCGCGCCCGGCGGCGTGATCGGCGGCGACTTCTTCGATCTGTTTGTCACCAACGGCGGCTTCACGGTCGTGATCGGGGATGTCACCGGCAAGGGCATCGAAGCCGCCGCGCTCACCGCCCTGGCTAGGCACTCACTGAGAGCATCCGCGCTGCTCGGACTCTCGCCGGCGTCGAGCGTCGCTCTGCTCAACCGACTGCTGCTCGACGAAGCGGAGCTGTCGCTGGCGACTGCGGTGGTGGCGCGCGTCATCTTCTCCCCCGCGGGGACGGTGATGAGCCTTGTGTGCGCCGGTCATCCGCAGCCGATCCAGCTGCGGAGGGGCGCCGCGCCGACCGCGCTCGGAGAGGCGGGGATGCTGCTCGGCTTCCACGCCGCCTCGACCTGGACCGAGCAGCAAATGGCGCTGGAGCCGGGCGACACCGTGCTGTTCTACACCGACGGCGTCACCGACACGCCCGGCCGCGAAGGTCGACTGAGCGAAGACGGACTGCGGACACTGCTCTCGGAAGCGCCTTGCAGTCCAGAGGATCTGGTTCAGGCTCTAGCGCGAGGCCTGGACGAGTTCCGGGTCGGCGATGCCCCCGACGACGTCGCTGTGCTCGCGGTCCAGCAGACGCCGGATGTCTCACCGCCGCAGCAGCCGACGTCAGAGCCCCGCTCAGTTGCCGTCAGCTGAGAGCAACTCGAGCACGCCGGCGATCTCCAGCAGCCGCCGCACCTCCGCGCGCGCGTTGCGCACGTGCAGTTCGCTGCCGCCGTCGTTGGCGTGCCGCTTGGCTCTGAGCAGCACGCGTAAGCCGGTGCTGTCGATGAACTGCAGCTCGCTCAGATCCACGACGACGCTACGGGCATCGCCGGACTGCGCGGTAGCGAGGGTGTGCTGCAGTTCCGGGGAGGTGCGAATATCGAGCTCGCCGGTCAGCGAAACCACAACCGTGCCGTCACGGCTCGCCGTCTGCAGCGCGAACTGGCCCGCATCTGGAACAGCCTGGACCCCGAGGTGCTCGATCACTGCAATGGATTATTGCCGCGTTATTGGACGCCTGGTCGCACTAGTTGCAAAGCAACCTAGACCAAGACGTCAGCGATCGGACTTAAAGAACCGCTTGTCTGCCCCCGTTGCAGGGCATTCCTGAAGCGATGGCCCTTGATCCAGGCCAAAACAGCTTTCAGCACTACGCGCTCATCCACCACTCGCGCGAGGAGTATCTGCACGGTGTGCTCGCCTTAATCGAGCGTGGGCTAGAAGCCGAAGAACCCGTCATGGTTGTCGCGCCGCCCGAGCGGCTGGAGCTGATCGGCAGACATGTCAACGGTCAGCGACATGCGCTTGAGTTGATTGACATCACGGAGTTCGGACGCAACCCCGCGTGGATCATCCCGGCCTTGCAGCGCCGCCTCGAGCCGCATCAGGGGCGGGGCGTGCATATCGTCTGCGAGCCGCTGTGGCCGGGGCGCTCGCCCGAGGAGATCGAAGAGGTGATTCTGCATGAGGCGCTGTGCAACGCCGCGTTCGCGGACTACCCGATCAGTGCTCTGTGCCCGTTTGACGCCGAGGCTTTAGACGCCGAGGTGATCAATGAGGCCAAGCGCACTCACCGCTTGCTGGCGTTCGACGGCCAGCGCACAACCAGTCCCGATTTCAGCGAGCAGCGGTTCGAAGAGCGTCTGCAAAAACCACTCATGCAGCTGCCCGCTGGGGGTCGGCTCGTGGCCTTCTCTTCTTCGGAGCTCGGCGCCGTGAGGACGATCGTCGCGGAACAGGCGACGGCGGCAGGCTTCGAGCCGGCCCGCAGCGCCGATCTGGTGTTCGCTGTCAACGAACTCGCGACTAACTCCATTCGTCACGGTGGCGGCAGTGGAGAGCTCGAGCTTTGTACCACCCGCGAACGGATCGTGGCCGAGGTACGCGACGGGGGGCGGATCAACGACCCGCTGGTGGGCCGCGTAACTCCAGACGAGAGGCGCTTTGAGGGTGTGGGATTGTGGCTGGTCAACCAGATGTGTGACCTCGTACAGCTGCGCAGTGGCGCCTCCGGCACCACGGTCCGCGTACAGCTCGAACTCGAACCCCGCTAACTCGCCGGAGCATCAACGGCTATTACCCATTTGGCCGGCGCACATGTGCGCCGGCCCCGACCGGAACATGTTCCGGTCGGCCGGGCCGCGCATGCGCGGCCCGGGAACAACATTTTGTAATCGTGAACACATCGCAATAGCAATCGGATCGCGGCTGAGATAGGTTCACGCTTGGGAGTCGAGCATGGGAGAGCCTGGGCGTGGCTAGCGGTTCTGACAGTCGTTGGGGGCTTGATCGTTCGCAGCGGCGCACGCTTGGCGGCATGGCGGCCGTCATCCTGGCGCTCCACGCGGCTGGCTTTCTATTGCTGTTCCTGGCGGTTGGATCGCACCACTACCGCGTCGGCGGAGCGGGCGTTTTCGCCGTCGGCACCGGGATCACCGCTTACATGCTCGGCCTGCGCCACGCCTTCGATGCCGACCACATCTCGGCGATCGACAACACGACGCGCAAGCTGATGGCCGAGGGCAGGCGGCCGATGAGCGTCGGCTTCTTCTTCTCTCTGGGTCATTCGACGATCGTGTTCGCGCTGGCGTTCCTGTTCGCACTCGGGGTAAGGGCGCTGACCGGCCAGGTCGCGAACTCCGCTTCGCCGCTACACAACCTCACCGGCTGGCTCGGGACCGGCGTCTCGGGCACGTTCCTGTACCTGATCGCGGCCCTCAACGCCGTGATCCTGGTGGGCATCATCAAGGTCGCCCGAGGGCTGCGCGGCGGCAATTTCGACGAGGCAGAACTCGAGCGCCGGCTCGACTCGCGTGGACTCATGAACAGGTTCTTCGGCCCCTTGGCACGCCGCATCAGCGAGCCCTGGCACATGTATCCGATCGGCGTGCTGTTCGGCCTTGGCTTCGACACCGCGAGCGAGATCGCGCTGCTATTTCTGGCGGCGGGCGCCGCCGGCGCCGGCCTGCCGGTCTACGCGATCCTGTGCCTGCCGCTGCTCTTCGCAGCAGGCATGTCGTTGCTCGACACGATCGACGGTTCGTTTATGAACTTCGCCTACGGATGGGCGTTCTCGAAGCCCGTGCGCAAGCTCTACTACAACCTCACGACCACTGGGCTGTCGGTGCTGGTCGCGTTCGGCGTCGGCACGATCGAGCTGGTCGGCTTGATCGCCCAGAAGCTTGGCGCGCGCAGCTCGTTCTGGCTGTGGTGGGAAAACGTCGACACCAACACGCTCGGCTTCATCATCGTGGGCATGTTCGTCGGTCTATGGCTGCTAGCCCTGGCGATCTGGCGTTTCGGCCGGATCGAACAGCGCTGGAGCGTGGGCATCGCGGACGACCAGTCGGCATGACCGAGTCCCCCGACGTCGAACCGCTCTCCTTCGTCGACCTGGCGGACGCCGTACGCGAGCTGCGCGAGCGCGAGCTGCGGCTGACGACCGCGCGCCGGCTCGTGCTCGAGGCGCTCTTCGCGGCCGAGGTGCCGCTCTCCGCAGAGGAGGTCGCGGAGCTTTCGGGGCTCGAGCTCACCTCGGTCTACCGCAACCTGGAGACCCTCGAGCGCCACGGCTTCGCCCGCCACGTGCACTTGGGTCATGGTCCGGGGCGCTACCTCCTCGTCGGCAGGGGCCAGAAGGAGTATCTGTACTGCGAGCGCTGCGGCACGCTACGCGCGCTCTCGGCCGACGAGCTCGAGCCGCTGCGCAAGCAGGTCCGGGATCAGTTTGGGTACGAGATTCGGTTCACGCACTTCCCGCTGGTCGGCCGCTGTCCGAAGTGCCTTCAAGCCGCCAGCCGCGCCGCCGCGACCGCCGCTTGACCGTAAGCGATGCCGCCGTCGTTGGGCGGCAGGCGCTCGGGCACGAGCACCCGTAGGCCGGCGCGCTGGAGCGTTGAGGCGATTGACTCGAGCAGCACACGGTTTTGGAACGTGCCCCCAGCGAGCACGATCGTGCCGAGGTTTCGCTCCCCCGCGAGCGCCATGCAGGCGCACGCGGTGGCGGCCGCGACTGCGTTGTGAAAACGTGCGGCGACCTTGGGCACCGGTGCGCCGCGCATGATGTCGGCCAGCACGTCGTGGACCGTTGGCCGAGGGTCGAGCACCACGCCCTCCTGCTGGCGGGAGATGGGCATCGCGTAGAAGTCCCGCTCGGCCGGATCGCACAGCGCCTCTAACTCGACGGCGGCCTGGCCTTCGTAGTTGACCGCGAAACGCACGCCGCAGATCGCGGCGACGGCGTCGAACAGGCGGCCCATGCTGGTGGTCGTGGGCGATGCAACTCCGCGCCTTGCGAGCTCGCTGACCGCGCGCCACCGGCTGGGCTCGATCTCCCGCGCCAGCACTCCGGCTGGCTCGTCTGTGCCCGCTGCATGCAGCCACGCACACGCCATGCGCCAGGGCTCGCGGATGGCGCGCTCGCCTCCGGGCATCGCCACGGACAGCAGATGCCCCGCACGCTCGGAGCCCTCGAGAGCCCCGACGAGCAGCTCACCACCCCAGATGGTGCCGTCGGTCCCGAAGCCGGTGCCGTCGAAGATCGCGCCCACCGCCGGGCCTCGCTCGCCGTGCTCGGCCAGACACGCGGCCAGGTGGGCATGATGGTGCTGGACGCCGATTGGCTGTAGGCCCGCCTGGTCGAGCGCGTACTTGGTCGAGAGGTACTCGGGGTGAAGGTCGTGGGCGACCACCTCGGGATGCACTCCAAACAGCCGCTGGTAATGGGCGATCCCTTCGCTGAAGCTCTGCAAGGTCTCGTAGTTTTCGAGGTCGCCGATGTGGTGCGAGACCCACGCGCGTGTCCCCTTGGCCACGCAGAACGTGTTCTTGAGCTCCGCGCCGCAAGCAAGCAGCTGCTTTGGCGCCTCCAGCGGCAGGGGCACGCTCGCGGGCACGTAGCCGCGCGAGCGGCGGATCAGCAGCGGTGTCGCACGGCGCCGCGTGGCGCGCACGACCGAGTCGTCGGTGCGCGTTTCGATCGCGCGGTCATGAACCAAAAAGAGGTCCGCGATCCCACCAAGGCGTTCGAACGCGTCCTCGTCCCGGTAGGCGATCGGCTCATCGGAGACGTTGCCGCTGGTCAGCACCAGCGTGGCGTTGGTGTCGCTGACCAGCAGGTGGTGAAGCGGCGAGTAGGGAAGCATCACGCCGAGGTCGCGCGAGCGCGGCGCGACCGCTTCGGCCACTGCAGCGGCCGGGCGGCGGCGGGCCACCACGATCGGCCGCTCGCGCCCCTCGAGCATCGCCACCTCGACTTGGTCTAACTCGACCAGCGCATGCGCGCATTCGATGTCTGACACCAGCAGCGCAAACGGCTTGTCCTCCCGGTGCTTGCGCGCCCGCAGCGATGACACCGCTGGCGCGTGCGCCGCGACGCACGCGAGGTGGTATCCCCCGAGGCCCTTGACGGCAACGATCGCGCCCTCGCGCAGCGCTCGCGCCGCCTCCGCAAGCGCCTGATCCCGCTCGCCCACCAGCGCTCGGCCAGAATCAAACAGCGCAAGCTGAGGCCCGCAGTCCGGGCAGGCATTGGGTTGCGCGTGAAAGCGCCGGTCAAGCGGATTCTCGTATTCCTTCTGGCACGCGGGGCACATCTCAAACGCCGCCATCGTCGTCAGCGGCCGGTCATACGGGACCCCGCGCACGATCGTGAAGCGCGGCCCGCAGTTGGTGCAGTTGATGAACGGGTAGCGGAAGCGGCGGTCCGAGGGGTCAAACAACTCGCGCAGGCAGTCGGGACATGTCGCGGTGTCGGGCGTTACAGGAGCGTCGGGCGCGCGATCGCCGGCGCTCTCGAGAATGCGGAAGTCGGTCGTCCCGCGCGAGGGCACGCGCTCGCTCTCGACGCGTTCGAGTGAGGCCAGCGGCGGCGCCTCCGGCACAAGACGCCTGAGCAAGTCCTCCACCGCCCCAGCGGGTCCCTCGACCTCGAGCACGACACCGCGCGCATCGTTGTAGACGAAGCCCCCGAGGCGCAGCTCGGTGGCGAGGCGGTAAACGTACGGGCGAAAGCCGACGCCCTGCACCGTGCCCTCGACGCGCACGCGCGCGCGCGTCGCCGCGCCGACCGCCATCGTGCCTGGCCCTCGCTACTCGGGTATCACCCGATCGAGCACCGCGTCGGCCCCCTTGGAGAGCTTGTCGAAGCGGTCCTCGTCGGAGACCATGTAAACCCACCCAGCGGCCAGCGCGAACAGCACCAGCAGCGCCGCAAAGAAGCCTCTGTGGTTCGCGTTGTCCTCCATCTGAATCCTCCTTTTAGCTCGACGTTGCCGGCGAAGTTTCCACTAGCTCGCGTAACACGTGGTAAGCGCTTGCCTGCGCTTCCTGGATTCGCGGGATGTGCTGGGAACGCGTGACGACCACGTGGTCGGCCAGGTGCTCGGAGGCGACGCGGCCGCCGTCGTAGCCCACCATGGCAATCGTTTCGAGCCCACGCTTGCGCCCCTCGGCCAACGCGGCGATCACGTTGTCCGAGTTGCCGCTCGTCGAGAGCGCGAGCAGTGCGTCGTCCTGCCGACCGTAGGCGATCACCTGCCGTTGGAAGATCTCCTCGACGCCTATGTCGTTGGCGATCGCGGTCAGGATCGCTGAGTCTTCCGTCAGATCGACGGCAGGCCGCGGCGGCCAGGCCGGCTCCGTCGGGACGCGGAAGTCCGCGACCACGTCCATCGCGTCGGTGGCCGATCCCCCGTTGCCCAGGGCGAGCAGCTTGCCGCCAGCCGTAAAGCGCGCTCGCAGCGCGGCCGCCGCCTCGGCGAGGACCGCGCGGTTCTCGACCAACGTCTGCTCGCGCAGCGCTCCCACCTCATGTGCCTTCATCTCGATCGAGCCCCGAACGTCGGCCATGATGGCCTCGAGGTCGTGCTCGCGCTCGGCCAGGAACGGGTACAGAAAGCTCGAGGCGCCGGTGTCATGCACGGGCCTGGCCTCTCGGCCCTGGAGCAGTCCGCGATGATCGAAGAACACGTGCACCAGCTCCCACAGCACGTGGTAATGCGTCTCGGCGAGCTCCTGGCGCACGAAGGGGTCGGCGCTCGGAGGCTCGAATTCCCACTCCGCGCCCACCTCGAGCGCGTAGGCGACCGTCGCGCAACCGCGCTCGCGGGCGAGCGCGAGCGCTCCCAGCAACTCGGGGTCGTGCTCCTCGGTCCCGAAGGCGATCACGACGTCGTCGGGCTCGGCGATGAGCCGCACCTGCAGCGGAAGGGCCCCTCCCTCGCGGGCGAGGCCAATCGCGGGCAGCGCCCGCTTGCCGACAATCACCGGGTGTACGAACTCGACCGCGACGTGGCGAACGTCAGAGCGCGCCGCGGGCGAGCTCCCGAGCGCGACCAGGCGGCCGCCGCGGGCGAAGCGCTCGGCCATGTGGTGGGTGAGGCGCGCCGTGCGCTCCGCCTGGGCCTCGAAAAAACGCCTGTTCGCCTCGCTGCGGCGCTCGAGCAGGCGCTCGATCTGATTCGCGCTCGTGCCGGTGCTGCTCACGCGGTCGGTACTGCCGCGGCCGGCGCCGCGCGCGTGGTCAACTCGAGCAGCCACTCGCGAAACTCCTCGACGCCCTCGCCGCTGCGCGCGCTGACCAGCATCCGGCGCACACCGGGGTTGACCGCGTCGAGGTTGTAGAGGAAGCGATCGAGGTCAAAGTCGAGATGGGGGAGCAGGTCGATCTTGTTGACGACGACGAGCTCACACGTACGGAACATCAGGGGGTACTTGAGCGGCTTGTCTTCGCCTTCGGTGACTGAGCACACCATCGCCCGCGCGTCCTCGCCGACTTTGAATTCAGCGGGGCAGACGAGATTGCCCACGTTCTCGATCACCAGCATGTCGAGCTGCTCGAGCGGCACCGCGGGCAGCGCTGAGCGGACCATGTTGGCGTCGAGGTGGCATTCGCCGCCGAAGCCCGGATCGGTGTTGATCTGCGTGACCGGGACGTGCAGCGTGGCCAGGCGGTCGGCGTCATAGGACCCCTGCACGTCGCCCTCGAGCACGCCCACGCGCTGCCCATCGAGTGGATTCGAGAGGGCCCGTTCAAGCAGCGTGGTCTTGCCCGCGCCCGGTGCGCTCATCAGGTTGATGACGGTCACGCCGTGGTGGTCGAAGTCGCTGCGGTTGGCGCGGGCGATCGTGTTGTTGGCGTCGAGCGCGTCCTCGACGATCCTCACCTTGGTGCGATGCATTCGGGCTCCTTAGCTTGCGATTCCTCGACCTCGATGTAGTCAACTAGTAGTTCGTCGCCGGCAATGACCGTGACCTCAGCGGAGAGGCAGTTTGGGCAGCGAAAGTCGGCCAGAGGCGGCGTCCACTTTTGCTCGCAGGCCGTACAGCGCAGCTGCGCCGGCACCTCGGTCAGCGTCAGCTGCGCTCCTTCGCAGGGCCCGTCGCGGGCGACGATTTCGAAGTAGAAGCGCAGCGACTCGGGGACCACCTGGCGCAGGCCCCCAACACGCAGCGCTACCTCGCTCACCCGCCGGCCATCGGCGTGCTTGAGCGCGGTCCCCAGGACCGCGGTCGCGATCGAGAGCTCATGCACCGCTCAGTTCCTGAATCGTCTCGAGCACCACGTCGACCGCGCGTCCGACGGAGGCCTTGACGGGCTCGCTCAGGCCGAAGCCAACGTCTTCGACCACCTCGGGTTCGCACGCGACGACGAACACGCGCCCGGGCCAGCCACCCGTGTACTTGACGAAGCGGAGCACGGTCTGGGGGTCCATCCCATGTGGGTCGACTATCTGCCCGTCCTCAATCCCGGACTCGATGTCCTGCTCCATGGCTTCCATCACGTACAGGGTCCCGGGGGGCTCGCCCTGGCGGCTGACGTCGATCAGGATCAAGGCGTCGTAGCCGCGCATGACCTCGTAAGCGAGATCGAGCCCGCCCGAGCCGAAGTCGCTCACCTGCACGCCAGCCGGCAGCTCTCGCTCTGACAGCGCCTTGGCCACCTCGCCGCCAAAGCCGTCGTCGCGCAGCCACGCGTTGCCAACGCCGGCAACGAGGATTTGTTTGGTGCGCTCGGCAGTATCAGTCATCGCAGTTGCACCTCATTGGGTGAGAAGAACAGGTAACGGCCCGTCTCGCGCATAAGCTCCTGACCGGGGTCGTCGTCCACCGTGACCGCGAGGTGGACGCGATCGTCGAAATCGACATAGATGCGCTCGAGCGTCGCGAGGCGGCCGTCGAGCATGCGGTCGTAGGGGTCGCGGTCGGTACCGGGGGCGAGCATGACCTTGGCGCCGCGCTCGAAGGTGACGCCGTCGACGACCGCGCGCTCTTCTCCCGGGTTGTCGTGGGCCCCGGGGGCCGCGCCGAAGGCGGGAGCCGAGTCGAACGTCGGCGGCACCACCTCCTTAACCCTCCGTGGACCGACATGATCTCCTGCGGCCCAAGCGCCAGCGCCCGGTCGAGCATCGAGCGCACCGCGGGGTCCTGAGCCGCTGCCTGCTCGCGCTCGGCGTCGGTCAGCGAGTGGATGTGAAGCAGGAGAGCTTCTTCGATCTCGGTGTTGTCGAACAGGTTGCCGTGGCTTTCCGGCGCGATCTGGGGGTGGTCAGGGAGCGCGATGCTCGCTCCGAGCACGGTGTCGTCGCTTCCAGACGCCAGCACCGGCCAGATGTTGACGCTCTCATGCCCGGTCTCGAGCGGGGAGAGAAACCGCCCTGTCGAGATCCGCAAAACCACGTGTGTCGAAATGAACGAGGTCGCCAGCGCCGCGCCACGGTCCAGGCCGGCCGACACCTCGATCGTGTTGTGCACGCACGAGCGCACTAGGACGCGGCCGTCCTCCCGCGCCTGGGAGCGCACCGTAAAGCGGCCGCCCTCGAACATCGCCGTGGCGCGCTCGCCGACCGGCACGGGGCCGAGCTGCACTCGCCGCTCGGCCGCCTCGAAGCGCTCGCCCTCGGGAACCAGAAATCGCAGTTCGGCTGAAAGCGTCGCTCCGGAGCCTGGTTTCGCGAAGCACTCGAGGCGGGCGTGGTCGTGGGCGCCAGAGCACTCCGCCGCGTAGGCGGGCGGGTACACGATCCCAAATGGGGTCGGGGTCGCGTTCTTGGTCGCGCCCGGGGTGTAGGGATACAGCGCGTACCCCTCGTACAGCAGGGAGCTCACCAGTTCATCGATCATGCATGAGCTCCTCAATGCACGCTTCAAACGTGGGCAGGCCGTGCTCTGTCCGGTACGCGTTGAGCGCTGCGAGCGTGTCGCGCTGCAGGCGGATCCAGCCCCAGCCCGGATAGTGCTCCGCGATCATCGCCCGCCAGGCGGCGACGGGCATGCTGAATCGGGCCGTTCTGCTCCACGGCACCGGCGTGACCTGCAACGCGCCGCGCGCGCCGCGGTAGAAAACCTGGCCGTTGAAGTGGAAGGTGAGCGACACCTCGCCACCTTCCAGCGCGTAGAAGTACTTGGTCGCGGCGACCTCGAGGTCAAACGTGCACGGGAGTTGGATGCCGAAGGTCGTCTGCTCCCGGAAGCCGGGCACCACCACCGCGACCTGGCCCCAGGGGAGGCCCTGGGTCGAGGGCGCCCAGCGCGCCGGCGGTCCGAACAGCTCCTCGAGCCTCGCGCGCGTCTCGGGGTCATAGCCGCGCTTGGCGGGGTCGATCATCACCTGCACCGACAGCGCGAGCGACTGAATCTCATGCCCGTCGGGCTCGCGCGCGTCGACGGAAAACACCATTGTCGGGGCGGCGGCGAAGGCCAGGTGGGCGGCGCTCGTGATCTCGAATTCGGGCTCAGGCGCGCGCAGACCCGTGCCGATAGCCGAAGATTCCACGCTCACGCCCCCGCCTCCACCACCTTCGCGCGGCCCCGGAGCCCCACAAAGAATTCCGGCACCGCCTCCTGCAGCGCCGCCCCACCCGAGATGCCCTCCCAGCGCAGCTTGATCAGGCCCACCAGCGCGTAGCACTGGTCGATCGGGGCGATCACGTGCTGGGCCGTCTCTCCGAGACGGTTGACGATCAGCGCCTCGGCATCAGGGTCGAGGTGGTCGAGCACCGGGTTGCGCTGCACGAGCTCCTCCCACGCATCTAGCGAAAGCTCTGACTCGGTCGCGCCCGCCGGGCTCGGATAAAACGCCACCACGCCGCTGGTCACCGTCGAGCGCATGAAGAACGCCAGCGCGATCGGGACCTGAAACCGGGCCCAGAGTTGCTCATCGAGGTCAAATCCCTCGAGCCATAGCGTGCGCGTGCCCACGGGTCGGTACTCGGCGTCGCCCGAGTGCAGCGCCCAGCACGCTTCGCACGAGCACACGATGCGCCGCTCCTCGAGCTGGAGGAGGTGACGATGGTCGTCCGGTATGAGGGCGTTGCAGATCTCACAGCGTTCCTGGGCGGAGCTCCCCCGGGGCCCCGCGCCGTCGACCCGCGCCGGTGAAGTGCCCGATGCCAGTGACCGCAATCGCGCGACCGCTGCCGCCCGCTGCCGAGCTTGCACCATCGCGTCGAGGCGTGTCATACGGCGACGCGCACGCCGCCCGCCTCGAGCAGCGGCACCGGGGTCAGCTGCAACGGCTCTCCGCCAGCCGCCCGCCCGGCGCGGCGCAGGTCGAAGTCGGCACCACAGCTGGGGCAGTGCAGCATCCGTCCCTCGAGCGAGCCCTCGCGCAGCGGCTCGCCGCAAGCCGCGCACGCGTCCCGGTAAGCGAGCAGCGAGCCGTCGACATTCGCCACCACGAGCGCGGTTCCGTCAACGTCGAGCGCGCGCAGCGAGCCCACGTCGACCCCGGCAGCCTCGGACAGCGGCACCCAGCTCACGGGACGCTCTGTGTCGATCACGGGGAGCTCGTCGGTGGTGGCGTGCACGACGGGAAGTTCAAATCCGTTCCCGTTGAACGCCGGCTCCGACTCGACGCCAGAGACCTCGAGCCCCGCCAGGTCAGGCGCGTGCTCGTCGAGCGCCTGCTTGATCGCTAGCTCGAGTGTGGCTCGCGACGCCGCGCACCCGTCACAGCTTCCCTGCAGCGCGATCGTAGCGATGCTGTCCTCGATGCCCAGCAGCTCCACGCCGCCTCCGTGCGACTCCATGTACGGCCGCACCGTGTCGAGCGCCTCGCGCACGCGCTCCTCGAGCGGTACCGGGTAGAGGTCGTGGATCAGCAGCAAGCTAGAGACCGCCCCGTCCTGGGCGAGCTCGTCGAGGATCGTCGCGCCCGCCTCGCGGGCGCTTGCGATCGCCTCTACGATCCGCCGCAGCCCGTCCCCGTACATCGCCACCACGGCGGCGACGAGGTCTTGCGCGGCCTCGCGCGCCGCCGGATCGTGCAGTTCCTCGACACGCGCCGAGAGCTGCTCGACGCGGTCGAGCAGCTCTGCGGGCGATACCTCCTCGGTCATGCCAGCCCGGTGGGCGTGTGAATCACCTTGCGCACGTGACCCTTGCCCGTGTACATGTGCACGCCACACGGCAGGCACGGGTCGAAGCTGCGCACGGCGCGCATGATGTCCACGCCCTTGAAGTTCTCCGGGCCGTTCTCCTCGAAGATCGGGGTGTTTTGAACCGCGTCTTCGTAGGGACCCGGAGTCCCGTAGGCGTCGCGCGGAGAGGCGTTCCACGGCGTCGGCGGGTAGGGCTGGTAGTTGGCGATCTTGCCCTCGCGAATCACCATGTGGTGTGAGAGCACGCCGCGCGCGGCTTCGTGGAATCCGCAGCTGATCGCTTCCTCGGGAACCTTGAAGTCGTTCCAGCTCTTGGTCCGACCCGCGCGCACCTCCTTCAAAGCGCGCTCGAGGCAGTGCAGCGCGATCAGCGCCGAGTACGCCTGGTGGTAGGAGCGGGCCCGGTCACGCTCGATCGCGTTTGACTTGTCAGGCACCTTCCACTCGAGCTCCATCTCGGGTAGCGAAGCCGACTTCGGCAGCACCATCTGGATCGACTCGCCGGTCGCCTTCGCGTAGCCGAAGTCGACCAGGCCGGCCTTGGCCGTGCACCACTGGCGCGCGAACGGCCCGCCCCCGGTGTCGCAGCACACGTGCTTATCGCTGCGCTTGTCATACACCCGCGGCGAGACCACCCAGCTGTACTTGTCAGCGAAGTCGCGCTTTTGCGGCTTCGGCAGCGTGACCTTGTTCCAGGGGTGGTTCTTGTCGACCGGGTTGCCGAGAGGATCCTGTGTGACGAAGGTGGGCTCGCTCTCCCACCCGTCGAAGTACGAACTGCCGAGCAGGATCCTGATCATCAGGTTGATCTCGACCAGGTCGGTCGTGATCAGCTCGCCGCCGATCGCGATCCCGGGCGTGATGTAGCGCTTGCGGCCCCACTCGGTCATGTGCCGGTAGTCGTAATCGACGTAGTCGGGATCGTCGAACGACCCCCAGTTGACCAGGTTGGTCTCGCGGTAGCCGACCATGTCGTACCCCGGCAGCTCCTGCAGGAAGAAGTCGTACAGGTCGTCGTGCATGGGGACGACGCGCTTGACGTAGTCGAAGTAGCGCATCAGACGCACGTAGTAGTCAGTAAGGGTCTGGTGCGTGATGTCGGCCGAGCAGCCTCCGGGCATGATCGTCGAGGGGTGCGTGTGGCGACCGCCGAATAGGCAATACATCTCGCGCGTATAGCGCGCCACCTGGAGCGTCTCCAGATAGAAGCTGCCGGTGAACGGGTTGAGCGCCCGCATGATGTCGGCGACGGTGTCGTAGCCGTGGATGTCCTTGTGCGGCGCCGAGGTCTTCTCCGCCTTAGCCAGCAGGCTGGGGTTGGTGTCCTTGACCATCTGCTCGCAGAAGTCCACGTTCGCCATGCAGTCGTTGAAGATCGCGTGGTCGAAGATGTAGTCGGCCGTCTCCGCGAGGTTGAAGGCGAGATCGCCGAGCGGCGGCGGCTTGACGCCGTAGGCCATGTTCTGGTTCAGGCACGAGCAGGTGCAGTGGTTGTCGCCGCAGATGCCGCAGATGCGGCTGGTGATGAAATGGGCGTCGCGCGGATCGATCCCCCTCATGAAGATGTCGAAGCCGCGGAAGATCATCGACGTCGAGTAACACTTCAACACCTGGCGGTTGGAGAAATCGATCTCGGTGTGGATGCCGAGGCTGCCGACGATCCGAGTGATCGGATCCCACGACATCTCCTTGACCATCACCCGCTGTTCTCTTGGTGTCTCTACTGTGGCCATGTCTTTCTCCTAGTCCTGATCGCCGACGCTTAGCCCGTTACCAGCGCTTCTGATAGCCCGAGGTAAGCGCCGGTCCACGCCGCCGCCACTCCGGTTCGATGTCGAACTTCTTGTCGATGTTCCGCTTGCGGAAGTAGCGGAAGATCGGTCCGTACGAGAACTTCTGGAAGTTTGCGCCGGCGTTGCCCCACGGGTCCGGATCCATGAAGGGCATGTACTTGTCGGGGAAGCCGGGCATTGTGCAGGCCATGCAGATGCCGCCCACATTGGGGCAGCCGCCGATGCCGTTGACCCAGCCTCTGACGGGCACGTTGCACTTGACCACCGGCCCCTTGCAGCCCAGCTTGACGAGGCAGCGGTGGTCTGAGCCGTACTCGGTCGCGAAGTTGCCCTGCTCGGTGAACCCGGCCCGGTTGCAGCCCTCGCGCACGGTGCGTTCGAACAGCCACTTCGGGCGCAACTGCTCGTCGAGGTCGGGCACGGGCGCCAGCCCCGCGAGGTGGAAGACCAGATACATCAGGACCTCGGTCATGTTGTCCGGTTGCGCCGGGCAGCCAGGAATGTTGACCACCGGTAGGCCCGCCTTGGACTTCCAGTTCCAGCCCAGGTAGTCGGCCACGCCCATCGCACCGGTGGGGTTGTTCTTCATCGCGGGAATGCCGCCGTAGGTGGCGCAGGTGCCGACCGCGACGACCGCGGCGGCCTTTGGCGCGAGCCGGTCGATCCACTCGTTCAACGTGATGGGCTGGCCGTTTGACGGGTTGACGCCGAAACCGGTCCAGTGCCCCTCGCCGTTGATCTCCTCGTTGCCGACCGAGCCTTCGACCACGAGCACGAACGGGTCGAGCTTGCCATCCTCGGCGTCGTACCAGGCTTGGATGTACTCGTCACCGACTTCGAAGGCGATCACCTGGTTGTGGACCACGACCCTCGGCATGCCGGGGATGACCCCCTGGATGATGTCTTCCAGGCTGGGGTTGGTCGCCGAGGTCATCGCAACGGAGTCGCCCTCGCACGACAGACCGGTTGTCATCCACAAGACGTGTGCCGTGACCTGCTCGGTCTCGTGCTGTCTATCGGTGAATTCGACTGTGGTTGCCACCTGTGGTCCTCTCCTCGCTTTTCAGCAAATCCTCGGCAGCGGATCCCCGACGAGCTCGTCCATAACCCGCCTGCCGCCGAAACTCGTTTCCACCAGCACCATCCCCGGCGGCTCGGCGCGCACCTCGCCGATCACCGCCGCCTGCTCGCACCCCTCGACCGATCGGAGGCCATCCAGTGCCTGCTGCGCCGCCTGCGGGGAAACGCAGGCGACCAGTCGCCCCTCGTTGGCCATGTACATGGGGTCGATGCCCAGCAGCTCGGCCGCGGCGTGGACGACCGGCGACACGGGCACATTTGCTTCGCGCACTGCGACCGACACGCGCGAGGCCCGGGCAAGCTCGTTGAGCACCGACGCCACGCCTCCGCGGGTCGCGTCGCGTACACAGTGGAGCTCCTCGCCGGCGGTGTCGAGCAGCGCGTCGACCGCGTCCCACAGCGGGCGCGTGTCGGACTCCAGCTCGGCGTCAAGGTCGAACTCGTTGCGCGCGAGCATGATCGCCGTGCCGTGCTCGCCGACCGGACCAGACACCAGGACCTGGTCGCCAGGCGCCAGGCGATCGGGCGCCAGCGTGGCGCGCGGGTCGATCACGCCCAGCCCGGTCGTGCAGATGTACATGCCGTCGGCGGCGCCGCGCTCGACAACCTTCGTGTCGCCGGCGACGATCTCGACGTTCGCCGCCTGCGCGGCCTGCGCGATCGCCTCGACTTCGGCCTTCAAGGTCTGTGCGCCGAGTCCCTCTTCAAGAATCAGCGAGACCGACATCGCCAGCGGGCGCGCGCCCGCCACCGACAGGTCGTTGATCGTGCCATTGACGGCCAGTTCGCCGATCGAGCCGCCGGGGAAGCGCAGCGGCTTGACGACGAAGCTGTCGGTGGTCAAGGCGACGCTCGTTCCGTCGAATGAGACGACGCCGGCGTCGGCCAGCGCGGCCAGCGGGCCTTCCTCGGAGCTGAAGGCGGGTACGAACAGCCCCTCGATCAACGTGCGCGTCGCCTTCCCGCCCGCGCCGTGGGCGAGCGTCACCTGCTCATCCTTGAACTTGGGCCGCTTGCCGCGCGCAGTCTCGATGATCTGCAGCACGCGTTCTTCGCGGCCCACCGCGCTCACCTCACACCGCCTCCTTCTCGCGCGCGTAGCGGCCATAGTTGTAGTAAGCGGCGCATGCGCCCTCCGGCGAGACCATGCAAGTACCGATCGCGTGCTCGGGCGTGCAAGCGGTTCCGAAGACCTTGCACTCCCACGGCTTGATCACGCCTTTGAGCACCTCTCCGCACTGGCACGCCTTGGGGTCGGCGACGCGCACGCCGGGCACCTCGAAGCGCTCTTCGGCGTCGAAGTCGCGATACGCCTGTGAGAGCTTCAAAGCGCTCTGGGAGATGAAGCCAAGCCCACGCCACTCGAAGTGCGGCCGCAGCTCGAACACCTCGGCCATTACCTCGAGCGCGCGCAGATTGCCCTCGCGCGGGACTACACGCGTGTACTGGTTCTCGACTTCGCGGCGGCCGGCCCGCAGCTGGCGCAGGATCATCAGGATCGACTGCAGGATGTCCAGCGGCTCGAAGCCCGAGATCACGACCGGGCGCTCGTAATCGGCCGGAATGAACTCGAACGGCCGCGCGCCGACCACCGTGCAGACGTGGCCGGGGCCGATGAAGCCGTCGAGGCGTAGGTCGGGTGACTCGAGCAGCGCGCGCAGCGGCGGCACGATCGTGACGTGGTTGCACACGCACGAGAAGTTCTTGATGCCCTCCGCCTTGGCCCGCTTCAGCGTCAGCGCGGTGGACGGCGCCGTGGTTTCGAACCCGATCGCGAAGAACACCACCTCGCGGTCCGGGTTGGCGCGCGCGATCCGTAGCGCATCGAGCGGCGAGTACACCATGCGCACGTCGGCGCCCTGGGCTTTGGCATCGAGCAGCGTGTACTGGGAACCGGGCACGCGCAGCATGTCGCCGAAGCAGGTGAAGATCACACCCTCGTTTCGCGCCACCGCGATGCCGTCGTCGACCCGACCCATGGGGATCACGCACACCGGACAGCCTGGTCCATGCACCAGCTCGACGTTGTCTGGCAGCAGGTCGTCGATCCCGTACTTGTAGATCGAGTGCGTGTGCCCGCCGCACACCTCCATCACCTTGTAGTGACGACCAGGCTCCAGAGCCGCGACGATCTCGCCTGCCACTACCCGGCCGAGCTGCGCGTCGCGGAACTCGTCGACGAATTTCACGCGATCGCCACTCCCGCGTGGACCAAGACGTGGTCGCCCGGCACGACTGGATCGATCAGATCGACGGCGACCTCGTGCCGCTCGCCCCGGTCGTCCACGCACGTGGCCGCGCCGGCCTGGAGCTCCACCACCCGCATTGCGATCCCCTCATCCCCGCACGTGATGCAGCCGGAGGTGGCGTCGCAGGCGGCGCGGCTCATTCGATCACGCTCGCCTTGAGCTCCTCGAGCTCCTGCTCGTACTCGGCGCCCATCTTCTCGAGTAGCGAGAGTGTCGCGTGCGCTTCTTCCTCGTCCACCTTGGAGAGCGCGAAGCCGACGTGGATCAGCACCCAGTCTCCCGGTACCGCGCCGCCACCCTCGTCGTCGGCAAGAAGTCCGACATTGATGTTGCGACGCACACCGACCACATCAACCTTGGCGATTTGGTTGCCGTGATCGACAAATTCGATCACCTGCCCGGGAATCGCCAGACACATACTTGCCTCTCCAATCTCGCTGGCCGCAGCGCATTGCAGCCTGCGGGCCACCGGCCCAGATGCTGGTTTACCACTCGACGCGGGCCTCTGCAGGGGTCCTGTAAGCGGCATTACCAAGGCCACCTGAAGCCTGGGGCGAGCTGCCCAATTGCGCTTGCGTGGGCGAGGGTGCGCGGCGTACAGTACGGCTCGAAGCGTGCCTCAATCGCGCCGCAGGTACTCGCATTACCTGCTCGACCTAGACCCGGATCTGGGTGGCGAGCTCGATGTGCGCATGCGGCTGGCCGCGCGTCCTGCGGCGACCGCGGTCACCTTTTCGCTCGAGCGCGGGGAGCTCGACCTAGCGCGCTGGCTGAAGGCTACGAGCGGCGGGCCTGGCCTGCTCGTCCTGACGGGAACCCTGGTGGGCTATGCGCGCGTGGTCGACCGCGTGGTCGCTGAGCTGCTGGGCCGAAGCGACCTCGTCCAGCCCGAGGGCGACGAGGACGAACCGGAGTTTGTCGGCTGTGACTTGAGCTGGCGCGCGCTTGAACCAGTCCGGTTCGCGATCCTCGATAGGACCTTCGCCGACCGCGTGCGTCCCTGGCCGCAGATCACGCAGGTCCTCCTTGCCCGGGCCGAGCGTCGCGTTCACCACCTAGCCGTGCAGCGTGCGATCGCCGCGCAGCCCCGGCTCGACGTGCGGCTGCTGCTGTTGCTCTGGCACCTCGCTGCGCGCTGGGGCAAGGTCGAGCCGGGCGCGATTCGTCTTGCGTTGCCGCTCACGCACGTGCTGCTGGGGCGCTTGGTGGGCGCCGAGCGGCCCTCTGTCTCGCATGCGCTCAAGCGCCTGGCCGACGCCGAGTTGATCAGCGGCGGCGATGACGGCTGGCACCTGCACGGGTCGGTGGCCGAGCACCTGAGCGCCGTCGGCGCGGGCGACGAGGTGCAGCGGCTGCTGCCGCGAAGCCTCGTCCAGGCGCAGCGCTGATGGCCGCCCCCGGCGCTCACGCGTACGCCGAGCGCCAGCTCGTGCACGTGTTGTGGCTGACGACGGGCCTGGGCTGCGACGGCGACACAATCGCGATGACGGCGGCTACCAACCCCAGCCTCGAGGACCTTTTGCGCGGGGTGTTGCCAGGAACGCCGTGCGTGGCGATCTACAACCCCTTGCTGGCGTACGAGTCCGGGGACGAGTTCATGGCGGCGTTCTGGCGCGCCGCGCGGGGTGAACTGAAGCCGTTCGTGTTGGTGCTCGAGGGCTCTGTTCCGAACGAGCAAATCAACGGCGAGGGTCACTGGTCTGGGCTCGGCGTCGACGTGCACACGGGCCAGCCGATCACGACCAACACGTGGATCGACCGCCTGGCGCCGCGCGCCGCCTCGGTACTCGCGCTCGGCACGTGCGCGGCCTATGGCGGCGTGCCGGCGATGCGCGGCAACCCCACCGGGGCCATGGGTCTGCGCGACTACCTTGGCCACGACTGGACCTCGCGCATGGGCGTCCCGATCGTCAACCTGCCGGGCTGCCCGACGCAGCCCGACAACATCACTGAGACCCTGCTCCACATGGTGCTCCACGTAGCGGGCGTCGAGCCGATGCTCCAGCTCGACGGTCAGGGGCGTCCCACGTGGCTGTTCGAGCGCACCGTGCAGGAGGGCTGCGGCCGCGCGGGTTTCGCCGAGCAGGGCGAGTTCGCGCGCAGTCCCGCCGACAATCGCGGGTGTCTGGTCAAGATCGGGTGCAAGGGGCCGGTGGTGAAGTGCAACGTGCCGATCCGCGGCTGGATGGGCGGCGTCGGAGGCTGTCCCAACGTGGGCGGGATCTGTATGGCCTGCACCATGCCGGGCTTCCCGGACCGCTTCATGCCCTTCATGGAGGCGAGCCCGCTGGGCGCGCTCAAGGCCCGCGGTGCGCGCTTCTCCTACGGACCGGTGCTACGTCACCTGCGCCGCCATGCGCTCCGCAACGAGTTCGATTCAGAGCCCGCCTGGCGCAAGCGCTCGGCCGTCCTCGAGAGCGGATATCACCCCTCGTGGTAATGCCGACGCGAGTCGTTTTCCGCTGCGAATTCTGCCCCGCCGTCCCGGATACCGAGACGCAGAAGACGCTCGAGCACCAGCTGCGCGAGCTGGCATTCGGGCAATACGTGGATATCCAACCGGGCCGGTGGTTGGCCTGGCACGGAGGTGGGCCGCTCGGACCGCGCCGCTACGCGTGCGCGGCGCACCGCGGCGAGCTGACCGCCTACCTGCGCGAGCACTACGGCACGATCGCGCCCAACCCGTGGAAGCGACCTCCGTATCCGACGAGCGTCCGGACCGCCGACACGGAGCACGCGATCCGCAACGGCGCGTTCTCTTCGATTCCTAAGTGGGGTCTGTGGTGAGCGAATCGGACCCGCTGATGACGTCGGTTTACGCGGGGGATCGGTACAAGCCCTTCGGCGAACTGACGCTCGCAGACGTCGAGGCCCGCGCGGATGAGCTGCGAGCCGCCAGCCGCGTCGGCGCCATGGCCCGCATCGCCTCGATAGCGCGTGCCTGGACCGAGCTCGCGCGCGCGATGCGAAGTTCGCACGCGGGGACTGTCGCGGAGCTGGGACGCACGCGCGCCGCCGAGTTCGCCCGGCGCACCTGGGCTTCCCCGCCTTTCTAGTTGGCCGACCCGGTTCAGAATTGGGCCCTGAGGTTGCGACCGCTCAGGCGCCGGGATCTACAGACGGTGGACCAATGGTTTGAGGATCCGGACACGCGTCGCTTTCTCGGCGGCCCCGGGTGGCCAGCCCGGATGCTCGACCGTTCGCGGGCCGTAATCGGGGGCGAGTTTCGCGGCGCGGTTCAGACCGGCATTCACCTGTATCTCGCGGAGGTCGAGGGCCGGTCGGCGGGCTACATCGATTGCGGCACTTTCGACCGCTGCACTGTTTATGGCGGCGAGGACGGGAATGGGCCGATCATCAGTGAGTCGATCGACGTACCGACCGGATCGATCGCGTTTGCCGTCGACCCGACGCTGCGCGGCCGTGGTCTGTGCCGCGCGATGTTGGGCGCGCTGATGCGGCGGCCGGAGTTGAGGCCGGTGGCGGTGTTCGAAGCGGGAGTGGAGCCCACGAATGTGGCGTCGCGACGGTGCCTGGAGGCAGCCGGCTTTCGACTCCGCTCACGAGAACCCGACTTCGAGGGGATGCTCTACTACCGGGCGTGGCGTGCCGGGGCTAGTCCAGGAGGTACCGCTCCGCGTCCTCGCGCCTGAACTCCAGCCCCAGGCCGGGGCGCGAGCGATCCGGAGTGAGCAGTCCCTCGCGTGGATCGAGTGCGCCGTCGAACAGCATCCGCTCGATGCGATAGTGGTCGAAGAAGTACTCGATGTGGATGAGGGTCTCCATCGCGCAGCACACGTGCGCGGCCAGGGCCGGCGCGCAATGCGCAGAAGACGGCATCGAGCGGGCCTTGCAGAGGCCGTCCACGCGCAGCATGTTGGTCACGCCGCCGCACCGGGTCACGTCCGCCTGCAGGATGTCGACCGCGCCCGTGTCGAGCATGCGCTGGAAGTACGGCAAATTCCACCCGTATTCGCCGGCGGCGATCGCCATGCCGGGAGGAGCGTTGCGCCGCACAAAGGCCATTCCTTCGAGGTTGTCGGAGGTGACCGGCTCCTCGAAGTAGCGCACGCCCTGCTCGCGGAAACGCGCGGCCCATTCGCGCGCTTCGGCGGGGACGTACGCGCCGTTGCCGTCGACCATTACATCGACGTCGTGGCCGACGATCGAGCGCACCAGCTTTACGCGTTCGGGATCGGCCTGCTTGTCGCGCCCGACCTTGATCTTGACGCTGCGAAAACCGCCGGTCATCCAGCTCTCGACCTGCTCGCGCATCTGCTCAGGCGTGTAGCTAGTAAAGCCGCCGGAGCCGTAGATCGGAACGCTCTCGTGGAAGCGTGGCAGGGCGTCGGCCAGGCACACGCCCAGCAGCTTGGCTTTGAGGTCGTGTAGCGCCACATCGACGGCCGACATCGCCATCGCCGCGATACCTGTCTGGCCGAGCTGGCGCGCTTGGACCTGCATACGCGCGAAGGTCGCCTCGGGCATCAGCGGGTCGGCGTCCTCGATTGTGCTCGCGAGCTTGTTGTTGATGACAGAGGCCGCAGCCGGGTCGCAATACGTGTAGCCGAGGCCGGTGTGCTCGCCGCAGCGGAGCTCGACCAGCACCAGCGTGGTCGAGGTCCACTCGAGGGTGCCGTCGGATTCCTTGTCTGTCGCTGTCGGGATCTCGTACGCGGTCGCGTGGACGCTTTCCACGCGCGCTTCGGGTCGTGTGCTGGTCGTCGTCACGAACGCTTCGCTACCCCGGCGTGCGGAACGGGAAGCAAGCGCCGCTCGCTCACCGGCCGGCCAGGCCCAGCGCGTGCTCGACTGGTCCGGCTAGCGCGTTGACGGCGTCGTCGTCTTGCCCAGCCCTCGCCGAGCGCAACCACTGCTGCGCGCGCTCCTTGCCGGAGTCGTTGGCGCTTTCGAGCGCCCGCTCGACCGCCTCAAGCGCCGAGTGCAACAACGAGTGCTGGACCGACGGATGTCCTTGCAGCACGAAACCGAGAATCGTCGAGAACAGCAGCAGGGGAAAGATCGAGAAGAAACTCCAGTAGGCGATCAGCACCGAGGCGTTGCCGGCTCCCTGATCGGAGATGCCACGCAGCACCGCCACTGGAATCGCGAGCGGCGCGTGCCGGCGCTGAAATCGATCGAAGGCCCTGACGGGCGCTAGGAGGTCCATAGTCACTCCTTGCAGCTGGTGGCTGCTTGTTACCCGGAGCGGCGATATCTCGCGCGGGCTAGCGCTCGCGCAGCCTGGGGAGCACCTCGCGGCCATACGTCCGCAGCATGCCGAGCGGGTCGCTACCCGAGATGTTCATGATCACGATCGCGGTCGCACCCAACTGCTGCATGGCCTTGATCTTGCGCACGTGCTGTGCGGGATCCGACGACAGCAGGCCCATGGCCCTGAACTGCATGTCCGAGACCTTGCTGCCGTTCTCGCCGATCTCGGCGGGCTCGTACACGGGGTCGGTGTAGTGCTCGTCGACGAGCGTGCCTTTCCACTCGCGAGCGCTCTCGAGCGCGGTGTCGTCGTCGGTAGCCCACGAGGCCATTCCCTGGAGGATGATCTCGCCGGGCTCGCGGCCGGCCTGCTCGGTCGCCCGGCGGTATGCGGCGATCACTGCCGGCGCCTGCTGGGGATCCGCGAGCGTCCAGACGCCGTCGGCCAGCCGTCCCGCGATCTCTGCCGCCTCGGGACCGAAGGCAGACATGTAGACGGGCGGCCGGCGCTCTAGCTCGAGGTACAGCCGCGCGCCTCTGGTGCGGAAGTGCCGTCCTTCGAAGTCGACCGTCTCGCCGTCGAGCAAGCGAGTGATGATCGTGAGCGCCTCCTCGGTGCGCTGTTGCTGCTCCTCCACCGACGGCCACTGCATGCCGGCGGGGATCTCGTTCATCGCCTCACTTGAGCCGACACCGAGGTAGGCCCGGCCTGGATACAGCGCTTCGAGCGTCGCGACCTGCTGCGCGACCACCACGGGGTTGTAGCGATGCACGACGCCGGTGACCGCGGTGCCCAGCGAGACTTGTTGGGTCGCGTGGCCTGCCGCTCCCAGCCATACCCAGGCGTTGCCGCACGGGCCGGGCGGTCCGGTCGCGGGGTCCCACCATGGGGTGAGGTGGTCGCTACAGGCGACCGCATCAAAGCCCGCCTCCTCGGCCGCGACCGCCTGCTCGAGCAGTTCCCGGGGCGTGAAGCGCTCGTGCGCGAGGGCCACGCCGTAGGCGACTTCATCTGGCTGGCGCCTGCGCGCCCACATGACTCCCCTGACCGACTCGATCAAGCCCATGGGCCGGGGATACCCAGGGGCTCGACGTCTAACCAGTGTGCGCTCAGCCCTTGAGTAGGCCCAGCACTGCGCGCTCAATCCTGAGCCGTGTTTTCTCGTCGTCGAGATCGGGGTGCTTCAGCCGCTTGACAGTCGGCGCGATCGTGGCGCCTGCCTGGTAGCGGTCAAAGACGCGCGGATCGATGTACGCGCGCCTCGCCACCGCGGGCGTGTTCCCGAGAACTTCGGCCACCTCCTTGACGGCGGCATTGATGTGTCGCTTGCGCGCGGTCATCGACGCCGGCTTGGCTCCGTTCGCGGCGGCGTCGGTGGCGAGCACGAGCGCGGCGAGCACAGTCGCGTTCCAGGTGCGAAAGTCCTTGGCGCTGAACTCCTCGCCGATGTGTTGCTTGAGATATTCGTTGATGTCATCCGAGCGCACCGTCACCCAGCGCCGGCCGTTACGGTAGGCGAGAAGTGCGTCGCTGGAACGGCGTCGCCTGAGTGCTTTGAGAATCTCCCCGCACTCTGGGTCATCGACCGAGCGCAGCTGGCGCACGCCGCTCTTGGCCGGATAGTCGAACACGATCGAGCCGTTATCGAAGGTAACGTGCTCGCGCCGGATGGTCGCCAGGCCGTAGCCGCCATCCTCGTCGGCGTACTGCTCGGAACCGATGCGAAAGAGGCCGAGATCGAGTAGTCGCGCGGCGCACGCGAGCACGCGCTCGCGGTCCAGCCCGTCACCTTTGAGATCAGCGCCTATCTGTTCGCGCAGGCGCGGCAGCTTTCGCGCGAAGCGCAGCGTGCGCTCGAACTTCTCGCGGTCGCGTCGCTCACGCCAGCGCGGGTGGTACAGGTACTGCTTGCGACCGGCAGCATCGGTCCCGGTCGCTTGCAGGTGGCCCCAAGGATCGCTGCAGATCCACACGTCCCGCCACGCCGGCGGGATCGCGAGCTCGCGGATCCGGTGCAGCGCCTCTTCGTCGTTGATCGAGCCGCCGTGCTCGTCGAGGTACGAGAAACCGCGGCCGCGGCGGACGCGGTGGATTCCCGGACCGGAGCAATCTGATCGGCGCAGGCGCACGGAAGGGAGATACCCCACGCAGGTCGATCGGTGTCGCGTGTGTGCCGATGGGGGTCGCCGGGTAGCCGTGCGGCGTTGCAGCATGATCCAGTGAATCCCTAATCAGGAGGACTAGAGCATGGGTCTAACCGACAAAGTCACAGGCAAGGCCAAGCAGGCAGCCGGCGACATCGCTGGCGATTCCTCGCTGCGCCAGGAAGGTCGCCAGGAGGAGCGCAAGGGCGAGGAAAAGGACAAGCTCGCCGAGGCGGAGGATCGCGCCGACGAGAAGGCCCAGGAAGTGGCCGACCTGGAGCGCAAGACCTCCTAGGCAGGTCTTGGGGGATGCGCGCCGAGCACCGTGCTCGGCGCGTCCCCGGGACCGGGCCTCGGTTTCACGATGGCAGTGGTCGTATTGGACATCGACGGCACGCTCGTCGATACGAACTACCAGCACGCGCTGGCGTGGTTCCGAGCCTTCCGAAAGCATGAAATCGTGTTGCCGGTCTGGCGAATCCATCGGCACATAGGGATGGGCGGGGACCAGTTGGTGGAGGCGCTCACCGACGAGGACACCGACCGCCGGTGCGGCGACGATATTCGCTCTGACGAGTCCGACCTATACATGGAGCTGATCGGAGAGGTCGAGCCCATGCAGGGCTCGCGCAAGCTGATCGAGGATCTACGCGCACGCGATCACGTGGTGGTGCTCGCGAGTTCTGCCAAGGAGAAGGAGGTCGACCACTACCTCGATCTGCTCGACGCACGTGAACTCGCCAATGGCTGGACGACCTCGGCCGATGTCGAGGCGACCAAGCCCGAGCCCGACCTGATCAGGGCCGCCCTGGAATGTGTCGACGGCTCACCTGACGACGCGGTAATGGTGGGCGACACGCCGTGGGACATCCACGCCGCGCGCCGCGCCTCGGTCCCGACGATCGCCGTGTTGACGGGAGGATTCGCAATCGAGGAGCTCGAGGAGTCGGGGGCCGCGGCCGTATTTGAGTCGGTTAGCGCACTGCGCGACCGGCTCGACGAGACGTCGCTGCGCTGAGCTCGGCCGCCACTGTTACTCCTCCACCCGTCCGGGTAGCGTTTTTGGGTATGTGGCTGCTCATTGGCGTCGCTTTTCTCGCGGTCGTGGCCGTGGTCGGCGGTGCATTCGCCGGTGGCGTATACACCATCGTTTTGATCCCGCTCGCGGTGATCGCGGTGGTCGCAGCAATCGTCTACGGCTACTTCACGGGCGGCGCTGAGCGCGCTGCGCAACGCGGCCGAAGGCACGGGCGTCCAGCGGCGCCGCCGACGGCTCAGACGAGTTCGACGCCTGAGGCGCCGAGTACGCCCGAAGAGCTCGTCGACGCCAGACGCGCCAACCAGTAAGAGCTTCTCTCACTTCGAGCGAGAGCGGCGTTTCTGCGAGACCGCGCCGATCAACTGAGCCTTTCCCATCTTCGAGCGTCCGGAAATGTCGAGCCGGGCGGCCTCCCGACGCAGTTCAGTCACCGTCATGGCACCCGCGCCGCTGCCAGTCCCTCGCGTCGCGCCGCGTTTGCGAGCCGCGGCCTTGGCGCCTTCGCGTCCCAAAGCGCGCCTCGTCTTCTTGGACAGACTCGAGATGGTGCGCTTCTCGCGCGCGCCTTGCTGAGCCTTTTGCACGTTCTTGCGTGCCGTCTGTCGTTGCTTTTGACTTGCCATGCATTTTCGCTACCCAGAGAGGGAGAATGTAAGCTCCGTGACAATCCAGCTCCAGGTCTTGACCCCGTGTCCTGAGCCGGTGTCGCGGGCCGCTAGAGTGCCAGCACCGCGAACAGGGAGAGAGCGAGATACATGGAGAATTCGCCGCCGGGAGCTCCGCTCTCGATAGAGATCCAAGTGCTCGCGGACGAGGGAATTCAGCTTTCCTTGGTCGGCGAGCTTGACCTAGCCACCATGTCGCGGCTGGATCAGGAGCTGGCCACGACGGACGTCTCAGGAAAGCACGTAATCCTCGACCTGCGCCGCCTTCAGTTCGTCGACTCAAGCGGTTTGCACGCGCTGCTTCGCGTCGACCGCCGAATGCAGGAGAGCGGGGGGTCGCTCACCATCATCCGAGGCCCGCGCCCCGTGGAGCGGCTGTTCAACCTGACCGGGCTGGACACACGCCTTCACATCGTCGACCCGGACGAGCTGACCACCGGCGCTACCTAACGCTCGCGGAGGTTTCAGGTCGATCGCGCCGCGGTAGTCGGTGGGGTAGAAGCACCCCCGAACGACTGGAGGCCGCTGTATGGCCACGACCACCGAAGAACAACTAGCCATCTATCTGTCCGACGCCCACGCGATCGAGGAGCAGGCGTTGGTTCAGATGAAGCGCGCTCCGGACATCGCCGGCGACCCTGAGCTCGCGGACGCCTTCTCAAAGCACCTGGACGAA
The DNA here is from genome assembly GCA_963767295.1 of uncultured Solirubrobacterales bacterium. Lineage (GTDB taxonomy): Bacteria > Actinomycetota > Thermoleophilia > Solirubrobacterales > Solirubrobacteraceae > Palsa-465. Next base: position 595,611 of record CAVYDI010000003.1, on the reverse strand, counting down.
ACTGCGCGCCATGAACGGTTTGTTCGAGGACGGTTAGAGGCGTTGTCCTGGGCGCCCGCGCCGCACAAAGACCTCGCGGGTAAGGCGACAGGCATCGGCTTCGCGCTATTCGCTCGCTTTCAGCCCGATACTCCAGGCAAGCTCGCGGTCCATGCCTATTCCTACGAGCACATGGAGCTCGCGGCGTACCTTCTGCTGGGCCAGCTCGCAGAGCGGGTGCAAGACAAAGAGACCGCCTTGATGGCGCACATGATCGAGCAGGACGAGCGCAACATGGCGGGCCGGATCGAGGGTTTGTTTGACCGCGCGGTCGAGGCGTCGTTGCGAGAGCTCGCCGTAGATGACCTGAACGATCAGCTCAACACGTACCTGGCCGACGCACACGCGATCGAACAGCAGGCAATCCAGCTTTTGAAGAAGGGACCTAGGTTGGCCGGCTTCGATGAGCTTGCGACCGCCTATGAGGAGCATCTGGAGGAGACCGAAGAACACAGCGAGCTCGTGGAGCAGCGCCTAAAGGCGCGAGACGCCTCACGGTCGATGCTCAAAGACGCCGTTCTCCGGCTTGGTGCGCTGAACTGGGGCATATTCTTCGGAGCACAGGTCGACACGCCCGCCAAGCTGGCGGGGTTCGCGTACGCGTTCGAACACCTCGAGATCGCGGCTTACGAATTGCTCAAGCGAGTCGCCGTACGCGCGGGGGACGATGAGACGGTCGCGATGGCAGAGCGCATCTTGCTCGAGGAGAGGGCTGCGGCGGGGCGAATCCAAAGCCTGTTCGGTCGCGCCCTGGATGCGTCCCTTCACGAGGCCGGCGTCACCGCGTGAGCTGAGTCCGGCGTCGCATGCTTGACGGGCCGGCCGTGAGTTTTCGGGCGGCCGTAATCGGAGCGGGTCACCACGGCTTGGTGGCGGCGATCGAGCTCGCCGCCGCGGGGTGCGAGGTAACGGTGTTCGAGGCGGGAGATGAGGCCGGGGGTGGTGTTCGCACGGAACGACTGACTCTCCCAAGCTTTCGACACGACAGCTGCTCTGGCTTTTTTCCGCTGACCGCGGCTTCGCCTGTGTTCCGTCAGCTCGATCTGGACATCGAGTGGGTCAATCCGCCAATTGCGATGTCACACCTGCTCGGCGAAGAGGGGGAGTCGATCGAGCTGCATCGCGGCATAAGCGAGACAGCCGGATCGCTTGAGGCTTGCGTTCCGGGTGCCGGCCGCAGCTGGGAAGAGCTCATGGGATTGCTGTGGCCGCGACGCGACGCGCTGGTTGGCTCGGTGCTGACTCGCCTGCCGGCGCTACGGCCGCTCGCTCGACTTACGGCGGAGCTGCGCACCTCCGTCTTCGAGCTCGCGCCGATGGCGCTTGCTTCTTCAACCGCGCTCGGACGAAAGCTATTTGGCGATGACCAGGCGGCCGCCTGGTTGGCGGGCTCCGGTGCGCACGCGGACCTGTCACCGCTGGCGGCAGGTAGCGGTGCTTTCTCGCTTGGCCTGCAGTTTCTGGGTCACCTCGTTGGTTGGCCGTTTCCCCGCGGCGGAGCTGGGACGTTGACGGACGCGCTCGTTCGGCGCTTGTCTTCTCACGGCGGCGAAGTTCGCTGTGGTTCGTCAGTGTGCGAGATCGAGCTGCGACGCGGCCGCGTTGCGGGCCTGCGACTCGACGACGGCGAACGGCTGCACTTTGACGGAGCGGTTGTGACGGTCAGCCCTGGCCTGTTGCTGGAACTCCTCCCGCCGGGCACCCTTCCCGGCCGGGTCGAGCGGCGCCTGTCCCGCTGGCGATACGGCCTTGGCACGTTGAAGCTCGACTACGCGCTATCCGACGCGGTGCCCTGGCGCTCTCCCGCGGCGCGGGGCGCCGGCGTGGTGCATGTCGGCGGTTCTCTGCGCGAGCTAACCGAGTCGCTTGATGCTGCCCTGCGCGGCGTGATGCCCGAACACCCCGCGCTCGTTGTAGGCCAGCAGACCGTGCACGACAGCTCCCGTGCACCCGCGGGACAGCACACGCTTTACGCATATGCCCGCGTGCCATCTCGCTTGGACACCGAGGAGCGAGCGGTTGAGTTGGTCGAGCGTCAGCTCGAGCGGTTTGCACCGGGCTTCCGCCGGCTCGTTCTTGGGCGGTCTGTGCGAGGGCCGGCCCGAATCGAGCAGGAGAACCCCAGCATGCGCGGCGGCGATCTGGCGAGCGGCGGCTGCGGGCTCGATCAACAACTTGTGTTCCGGCCCGACCCCGCATTGTGCCGCGGACGTACCCCTGTACGGGGGTTATACGTGGCTGGGGCGTGGGTTCACCCCGGACCGGGGGTGCATGGTGTCTCTGGTTCGTTTGCGGGCAGAGCCCTTGCGCGGGCATTGAGCCGCGGCAGCCGGCGCCGTTTCCGACGCCCGTTCCAGAGCGATTGAGATCGCGTTCGCGGGGTAGACGCTAGGGGTTTTGTTTGGCCCTGCCAGGGCCGAGTGACATTTCGGGGACTTAGAAAGGATGTGTGATGGCTGATCTCAACGAGCGTGATTCGAAATTAGTTCAGTGGCTCAATGAAGCGCACCTGAAAGAGGCTGAGCTCGAGGCGGATCTGACTGCCCACATCGGGCTGACCGACAAGGCTTCTTACAAGAAGCGGCTGCAGCAGCATTTGAAGGAGACCCGCGATCACAAGCGACGCGTCGCTTCACGTATCAAGAAGCTGGGAGGCGCCGCGACTTCGCCCAGCGTGCCCGGGCTCCCTGGAGCCGCAGGAGAAGTAGCGGGCAAGGCGGTGGCCGCCGTGAAGGGCCAGGTTGGTGCCGCGCGCGCAGCCGTCACCGACCAGGTGGAGACGATGATGCGCAACGCTCAGGAGGAGCTCCGCGAGGAGCACGTCGAGATCGCGCTGTACAGCCGCGTCGAAGCGTTCGCCACGGAAGTTGGCGATCGTGAAACCGCGCAGCTCGCGCGCTCGATTCGCCGCGACGAAGAGCGCATGGCGAAGTTTCTCGACGCAGAGCTGACGCGACTTGTCAAGGCGCTAGTGCGCGCAGAAGTTCCGCGCGATCAGCGGGCTAGCTCGGGTCGATCGCGCCGGTCATCGCGGTCATCTTCCAGGGGCTCGAAATCCTCGAGCCGTAGCCGGAGCGGCAGCTCGACGACCCGCGCGGCGTCGTCGCGCCGCAGCAGCTCAAGTGGCAGCCGGGGTACGACCAGCCGCTCTCGATCGACGACCTCGCGGTCCGGGACATCGCGCTCCTCCGGGTCGTCACGCTCCGGGTCGTCTCGATCGGGCTCGTCACGCTCGAGCGGCCGCAGCCGGTCGTCGCGCTCAAGCGGTAGCTGACGCGCGTTAGCTCGAGCGCCGTCGTCTAATCACGACGACGCTAAGCACGAGTAGGCCCGCGACGGCAGCGGCCGGACCGGGGCGTTCGCGCGCGCGCGTTGACGCCTGCCCGAGCTTCTCGCGGGCTCTCGCTTTGACGTCGGCCTTGCCGACGAGGGCCTCGACGGCCTCGCCGAGCTCCTCGCGCGTCTCTGCGATCTCCTCGCGAATGACCGCTGGATCGCGCGCCCCGGTCATTGGCGACCCCTTTCGGCATGCGCCTTGATCACCTCGACGTCGTCCCTGACGCTCGCAGCCGCTTGCGCAGGCGCCAGCGGCGTGGCGCGCTTGAGCGACGCTCCGCCTGCCAGCGCGGCGATGCCAGCGAGCGCGAGATACACGCCCGCGACGATCAGTGCCGCCACCCAAGCCGCGACAACCAGCTTGAGCGCCAGGATCGCTGCGGCCGTTAGGCAACCCGCGCCGAACAAGCCGAGCACCCCTGCGCTTCCCAGCATCCCCGCCCCCAGTCCTGCGCGCTTGCCCTTCGTCGTGAGCTCGGCTTCGGCCAGCTCGAGTTCTTTGCGCGCGAGAGCGGCCGACTGAGCGGTGATCTGCTTGATCAGCTCAGCGATGCTCTTCTCATCCATTGTGTCGGGGGCCTCAGCCATCTCCATGCCTCCGTCTCGGGGTGCCTCACGCTCCGCTACCCATGCCGTCGCTTTGCAAAGCAGGAGGTGTGCGGCCACTGACTCTTGTGGGTAGCACGCCAGAGGTGGGGGACGACATGGACGACCAAACGGAGATGGGGATGGCCGCTTTCACGGAGACCGCGAAGGGAGCACTCAAAGCCAAGGCCGCGGGAGCGGCGCTGAAAAACCCAGGCAAAGTTTGGCTAGCTGCCAAAGCCGCTAACCCGGCTGCCAAGATAAGCAGCGCCCCAGGTAAAGCGCTCGCCAAACGCCGTGCCCGCCGACGCACGGTGCAGGTGGGTCAGACCGCACGCACAGTCGGCGAGGTGCTGCTGATCCAGGCGCCGCAGGCAGCTCAGGAACTCGGCCTGATCGAGCGGCCGGCTCCCAAGCGCACGGCTCCCCGCGTGGTGGCCGGACTCATGATCGGAGCGGGCGCCATGTACCTGCTCGAGCCCGGCGAGCACGGTCGGGAGCACCGCGAGAAGGTGCTGACGATAGTTAGCTAATAGCGGTCCTGGTGCGAGGCCGGCCTTCTGCGGCGCGCGCTACTGCTGGCCTCCCATCGTTCCGCATAGGCGCGGAACTCGGCTTCGAAGTGGGGCCACCAATCACCGCGCGGCTCGCCCATTGCTTCGTGCCGGTTTCTGGCTCGCAGTGAATGTGCGATGAGCGCGATCAGCACCGCCGCGGCCGCCAGGCAGAACAGCACGATTACTGGTGCGATCTGACGACCTCCTTGAAACTCACGCTTCCGTTCTTCCCGTGGCGGCCTTGAAATCACTTCGCGGCCGCCGCCTGCCGTCAGCGCTGTGACCCCGGTTGCTGCGGTCGACGCGCTTGTCGCCTAGCCGCTGCGCCAGCCGCGACGCGAGCGCCATGATCGTCAGTGCCGGATTGGCGGAACCTTGGGTTGGCATCACGCTTCCGTCCGCGATGAACAAATTCGGGCAGTCCCAAACACGGTGGTCCGCGTCGACCACGCTCGATTCCTCGTCGAACCCCATCCGGCAGCCGCCGACCAGGTGGGCGTAGCGGTCGATCGCGAGGATGTCTTGTGCGTCGGCCGCTTCGAAGATGTCGTGCAGCGTCTGCTTGGCCATGGCGATGTTGCGGCGGTCGTTTTCGCACTGCGTGTAGTCCATGCGGGCCACCGGGATACCATGGCTGTCAGTGGCCCCTTTCGCGACCGTGACGCGGTTCTCGGGCAGCGGCAGCAACTCCGACAGCACCCCGAGCGTGTACCAGTGGTTGTAATCGCGCATGTACTCGCGCAGCGCCTGGCCCCAGTGGCCGTCTGCGAGCACGTGCTGGGCCCACTCGATCGGCAGCGGCCCGACTGTTTGGATCGAAAAGCCGCGCGCAAAACCGCGCGTGGCGTCGGTCTCATAGAACTGCTCCGAGCAGATCTCGGGTGGAGGCGCCTTGTACACCCGCATCTCGTCCGGAAAGCGGCCGGCGAGCTGCGGCGCTCCCTGCACCATGACCCGGCGCCCAACCTGGTCCGAGTTGTTCCCGAGCCCGTGTGGAAAGCGGCTGCTGGTCGAGTTCAGCAACAGCCGGGGCGTCTCGATCGAATACCCCGCGACCGCGACTGCTTCGGCACGCTGAAAGTGCTCTTCGCCGTCGCGCAGGTAGCGCACCCCCAACACGCGTCCGGTCGACTCCTCGATTTCGACTGCGCTGACCATGCAGCCAGCTCGAATCTCCGCTCCGTGCTCGATCGCGTCGGGGATATGTGTCACCAGTGGCGAGGCCTTCGCGTTCACCTTGCAGCCCTGCAGGCAGAAACCGCGGTAGATGCAGTGAGGTCGGTTGCCAAAGCTGCCGTTGGTGATGCCCACCGGCCCCACCCGCATCTCGATGCCGGCCTTACGCGCGCCTTCACGGCAGATCTCGGCGCCGCCGGCAATCGGGTGGGGAGTGTGCGGATAGCGGTGCGGATCTCCCCAAGGCCAAGTGTCACCGGAAACCGGCAGCTCCAGCTCGAGCCGCTCGTAGTGTGATTTGAGGTCCCAGTAGGAGATCGGCCAGTCCTCGGCCACCCGGTCTCGGGTGCGGACCTCGAAGTCGGAGGGGTGAAAGCGTGGGCAATAGCCGGCGTAATGAACCATCGACCCGCCGACCCCGTGGCCCGAGTTGTTCTTGCCGAGCTCCACCGGGTCCTGGCCGCCGATCACTCGGTTCTCGGTCCAATAGATGTGGTGGGAGCCCGCTTCGTCAGATACCCAGTCCTCGTCGGGATCCCAGAACGGTCCGGCCTCGAGAACCACGATCTTCCACCCCCGGCGAGCAAGCCGCTGGGCCAGGGTGGAGCCACCCGCCCCAGCTCCCACGATCGCGAGGTCGACCGGATAGTGGTCGTCGTAGTGCGCCATGCGCTCGCGCGGAACAGCGCGGCGGTGGACGTCCAGCAGAAAGGCGGAGTCGTTGTCCGGCGGGCGTAGGCCCCCGCGCGCGAGCGTGCGCAGGCCGTGGAGCATCACCGCGAGCCTCCGGACGAGAACGCGGCCATCGTCAGTCGAGACCGCTTTGCTTGACGTCTTGCACTGGGTCGAGCTCTAACGCGGCCGCGCCCTCCCACTCCTCTCGCTGTCCGACACCAAACCGGGCATAGCCGCGCGGATACGCGGGTCCGCCGAAGCCGATCTCGTTCCACGCCCAGGGGTGCGAATAAAAAGCACTGAGGATCGCCCGCGTGACGACCGACCACGCCTTTTTTGGCGGCAGCTCGTCCCACACTTCGCCGTGCAGCGAGCCATCCGAGAGCGCATCAATCACGTCGCATTGCACCTGCCACGGTGCGGTCGCGAACTGCTCGGACCCGTGCTGTCGCGCGGCGGCGTCGAGTCCCTTGGCGACGCGACGCCAGGTCTCGCGGTCGTCAGGCATGTCAGCGTGGACAGAACCCGTCGAGCTGACCTTCGAACAGCTTCGCGTCAACCATGTTGAGCACGGGAACGCGCGGCTCCTTGTCCTGGGCCAGCGCGGCGTCGCAGAAAGCCCCGAGGGTGCGTGCCTCCTCGGCGGTGAAGAAGCGGATGCCGGGCACGTTGTCGACGCGCTCGAGCACCACGCGCCGGGTGGTCTCATCCCAATGGTCTATCTCGGCCAGAACGTCGTAGTCCGGATAGCGGCCGTGCATCTGCGGCGTGACGCCCTTGCGCTGGCGGGGAAGTCGCTCCGGCGGCGCCGGCTGGCGATCGGGCCGCAGGTTGGGGAGGTGTTCGGCTTCCCGGAAGCTCACCGCGCGCTACCGCTCGCGCTCGAGCGCGGCCGCCGCCAGACCCATGCCGCCCACGAGGCTCAGTGAGCCCGGCGCCAGCAATGGCGGTCCCATCACGATGTTGAACAGCGGTTCGGAAAAGCCACCGGGCTTGCGGGCTACACCGCGCACGTGCGTGATCACGCCGATCGCTCCGTCGAGGAAGTACAGGCCGGAGAGGACGGGCAGCCATGTCCGTGCGGCGCGCGGCGAACGTACCGCGGCGACCCCTGCAGCGGTGAGCGCCGGAGACAGGCACACAGGCGTCCACATCCACTTATCTCCAAACGAACCGCGGAAGTGCTCGAAGTAGATCTCGACCCCGAGCGGCAGCGCGCTGAAGGCAGTGGCTGCGGCGAGCGTTTTTTGCGCACGCCCGCGGCGAACGTTGCCCCACCAGCGCTCGAGCGCTTTGTTCATCGCTTCACCGCCGTATCGCTCAGCGGCCCGGGATGAACTCTTGTGCCTTCTGCTTGAAGGCCTGCCTGATGATCTCTCCGGCAGCGGGATCCCCGCCCAACAGCGCTGAGCTGAGCGCTTTGGCCTGCTCGAGCGTGATGTGCGGCGGCAACGGGGGTACCTCGGGATCGGTGACCGCCTCATACACGACCGGGCGATCTGCTGCCAGCGCCTCGTCCCATGCGCCGGCCACTTGCTCAGGCCGGTCGACCCGGATCCCCTTCAGGCCGAGCAACTCGGCATAGCTGGCATACGGGAAATCGGGCACATCTTGTGAGCCTTCGAATTTGGGATCCCCGGACATCGCCCGTTGCTCCCACGTGACCTGATTAAGGTCGCGGTTGTTGAGCACCAGCACGATCAGACGCTGATCGGACCAGCGGTCGCGGTATTTGGCGAGCGTGATCAACTCGTTGATGCCGTTCATCTGCATCGCGCCGTCGCCGACGAGTGCCAGCACCGGCCGCTCGGGGTGCGCGAACTTGGCGGCAATCGCGTAGGGGACGCCCGCGCCCATCGTCGCGAGCGTGCCTGACAGTGAGGCCATCATCCCCTCGCGCAGCTTCACGTCGCGTGCGTACCAGTCCGCGGATGAGCCCGAATCCGAGCTCACGATCGCGCCGTCGGGGAGCCGCTTCGAGAGCTCGTGGAATACGAGCTGGGGGTTGAGCGGATCGGCAGATAGATGCGCGCGGTGCTCCATCAGCTCCCACCACTCTTTGATCTCCTGCTCGAGCTTCTCACGCCAGCTGCGGTCCTGCTTGCGGTCCAGCAGCGGCATCAGCGCCCGAAGGGTCTCCGCCGTGTCGCCGACGAGGTTGACCTCCATCGGGTAGCGGATGCCCAGCATGCGACCGTCGATGTCGATCTGGACACCCCGCGCGTTCCCCTCTTCAGGCAGAAATTCCGAATAAGGGAAGCTCGACCCGACCATCAACAGCGTGTCGCACTCTTGCATGAGAGTCCAGCTGGGCTTGGTGCCGAGCAGGCCGATCGCGCCGGTCACGAAGGGCAGGTCGTCGGGCAGCGCAGCCTTGCCCAGCAGCGCCTTGGCGACGCCCGCGCCGAGCATCTCCGCTGTCGCGGCCACTTCCTGGCTCGCGCCCAGGGCTCCCTGTCCAACCAGCATCGCGACGCGTTCGCCGGCGTTCAGCACCTCCGCCGCTCGGCTCAGGTCGTCGTCGCGGGGCAGCACCCGCGGCGGGCGGTAACCGGGAGAGGAGTGAACCGTGCCGTGGGCGTGCGGCGGCTGCGGGACCGCCTCTGACTCCTGGACGTCGTTGGGAATGATGATTGTCGTCACGGTGCGCTCGGCCAACGCGATCCGGCAGGCGCGATCGACGAGGTGGCGCACCTGCGTCGGCTCCATCGCGACCTGAACAAACTCGTTGGCGACGTCCTTGAACAGCGTCACCAGGTCGACTTCCTGCTGGTAGTTGCCGCCCAGCCCCGCGCGGGCTTGCTGGCCGACAATCGCGACGACCGGATGGTGGTCGAGCTTGGCGTCGTAGAGGCCGTTGAGCAGGTGGATCGCGCCCGGACCCGAGGTGGCCATGCAGACGCCAAGCTCACCCGTGAACTTGGCGTGCGCGCAAGCCATGAACGCGGCCATCTCCTCGTGACGGGTTTGAATGAATTCGGGCGCATGTTCGCCCGTGCCGTTGCCCGATGCGGCGCGTTGAAATGCGCCCATCAGCCCATTGATCCCATCTCCAGGGAATCCGTACACCCGCCTGACACCCCAGGTCGCGAGGCGACCTAGCAGGTAATCGCCGACCTTCTGACTCATGCCTTGCTCCTCGTTTGAGCGATCCCTATCCGATTCGTGTGGCTCTACAACTCAAATCGCCTACCCCGACGCCGGTCGGCGCTAACAAGCGACGTCAGCCTCCGTCCCGCCGTGCGGCTGGGCGCCTGTTAGGGGTGTTCGGGCCCGGGTAGAGTGGGCGAGCCACTCGTTCGTCCTCGCCAGCATTCGCTATTGGTGCAGCCGACCTTTCGCCACCCGCGCCGTTCGATGAACAAGCGGTGCGTGACTACGGGCGTGATCCTCGCCGTGGGTGTGATCGTCTCGGGCTGTGGACGGCAGTCGCTGATCTCTTATAAGAGTCCGCAGGCGCACGGCATCACCGTGCTGTGGTGGTGGATGCTCGGGGTCGCGGGGCTCGTGTTTTTGGGCGCAGTCGCTTTCCTGGTGGTCGGGTACGTGACCCGCCGCACCCCCGGGCTGCCTTTCATTGGTCAGCACGAGCTCGCCTCCCAGGGCCTGGTACTGCTATTCGGCATTGGCATTCCACTCGGAGTGCTGGTAGCGCTGTTCGGGGTCTCAGACGTCTATCTAGTTCGGAAGACCGCGGCACCGGCACCACGCACGACCGCCATGACGATCCACGTGATCGGCCATCAGTGGTGGTGGGAGGTCCGCTACGGCAACGGCAGGCCCGTGACCGCCAACGAGATCCACATTCCGGCGCGCACCCGCGTGAACGTCCTCGCCACGACGGCCGACGTGATCCACAGCTTCTGGGTGCCCCAGCTCAACCGGAAGATCGACATGATCCCCGGCCAGCGCAATCACGTCTTGCTGTACGCCAACCAGCCGGGCAAGTACCGGGGCCAGTGCTCGCAGTTCTGCGGCCTGCAGCACGCGAATATGGCGATGTTCGTGATCGCTCAGCCTGGCGGCGCGTTTCGCAGCTGGCTGGCGCACATGGCCACGAACGCGGCCGCTCCGACCACGGCGCAGGCGCGCGCCGGCAAGCGCCTATTTATGAACAGCCAGTGCTCGAGCTGCCATTACATCGCCGGCACTCCGGCCCGCGGGACCGTCGGGCCGGATCTGACGCACGTGGCCAGCCGCTCGACGATCGCCTCGGGCATGATCCCTAACACTCCGAAGTGGCTTGCGGACTGGATCCACAACCCGCAGTTCCTCAAGCCAGGTGACGTCATGCCCGACCTCGGACTTTCGTGGGGAGAGGTCCACCAAATCGTCGCCTACCTCCGGGAGCTGAAGTAGCGATGGCGACGACGGTCACGCCCGGCGGTCAACAGTACGTCGCGCTGCTCCACCGAGTCTGGGGTGAGCGCAAGGGGCTGGTCGGTTGGCTGACGACCACCGATCACAAGCGCATCGGGATCATGTACTTCTTCACCGCGCTGGCGTTCTTCGGCGCCGGCGGCGTCGAGGCGCTGCTGATCCGCACGCAGCTGTTCGGGCCCAACGCCCACGTGCTCTCGCCGGCCGCCTACGACGAGATCTTCACGATGCACGGGATCACGATGATCTTCCTGTTCGTGATCCCGATGACCACGGGCGCGTTCGGGAACTACCTGCTGCCGTTGATGATCGGGGCGCGGGACATGGCATTCCCGCGCATGAACGCGGTGTCCTACTGGATCTACCTGGCTTCGGGGATCTTCATGTACATCGCGCTTGCGCAGGGGCACGCCCCCAACGCGGGCTGGTTCGACTACGTGCCGCTCGCGTCCAAAACGTTTGACCCGTCGATCAACATCGACTTCTACGGCTGGGGCCTGATCTTCAACGGCATCTCGAGCACGGCAGCGTCGATCAACTTCATCGTCACGATTTTCAAGTTGCGCGCGCCCGGCATGTCGCTGAACCGCATGCCGCTGTTCTGTTACGCGTTCCTGGCGGTCTCCTTCGCGCTGCTATTCGCGCTGCCCTCGCTCAGCGTCGCGGCTTTGTTCCTCGAGCTGGATCGCATGTTTGGATTCCAGTTCTACAACGCCGCCCACGGTGGGAGTCCGCTCTTATGGCAGAACCTTTTCTGGATCTTCGGCCACCCGGAGGTCTACATCATCATCTTGCCCGCGTTCGGCATCGCGACCGCGATCATCCCCACGTTCACGCACCGCAAGATGGTCTTTTTCCCGCTGGTCGCGCTCTCTGAGATTCTGGTCGCATTTCTCGGTTTTGGCGTCTGGGTGCACCACATGTTCACGGTCGGATACTCGACCGTGACCACGGTCTATTTCGCCGCCGCCAGCCTGATCATCGTGATCCCAAGCGCCATTCAGCTGTTCGCCTGGATCACCACGATCTTGACTGGGACCCCCGAGTTCAAGACGCCGATGCTGTTCATCATCGGTTTCATCGTCTTCTTCATCATCGGCGGTTTATCCGGAGTGACGCTGGCCGCGATCCCATTCGACCAGCAGGTGCACGACAGCTACTACGTGATCGCCCACTTCCACTTCGTGATCTTCGGCGCCGCCGTGTTCCCGATCTTGGGCGGCATGTACTTCTGGTTTCCGAAGGTCACCGGACGCATGTACCACGAGGGGGTGGGCAAGCTCTCCTTCGTGCTCACTTTCGTCGGCACACTCGTGACCTTCTTTCCGATGCACATCCTCGGCCTGATGGGCATGGTCCGCCGGAACTACACGTATCCCGCGGGGCTTGGCTTCTCGACGCTCAACGCCCTGGAGACCGTCGCCGCCTTCCTGCTTGCCGTGGGCCTGCTGATGATCATCGTCAACCTGGCCGTGAGCTACTTCAAGGGCCCGGAGGCAGGCAACAACCCGTTTGAGGGCGACACGCTCGAGTGGTCAACGACCTCGCCGCCGCCGCCGTACAACTATCCCGTCATCCCCACCATCACGAGCCCCTACCCGATGTGGGACACGGCCGACCGCGAGCTCGACAACCGTCGGCTAGAACGGGGCGAAGGGGTGTTCGCGCTAGGCCACCGCACCCCCGGCTCGACGGTTCAGGACGCGGAGTTCGACGAGCTCTTGAAGATGCCGCCGCATTCGATCTGGCCGCCGATCACCGGCTTGGCGCTGGCGGGCGTGTTCTCAATGCTGCTGCTGGGCCACCTCTTCATCGCCGCCGGCTTCGCAGCGGTGATCGCGCTCGCGCTGCTCGGCTGGCACCACCACGGATCCGATCCATGAGCGCACGCCTTCAGACATTCACCATCACCGGAGCGCGGCCGTGAGCGCCGTGCCCGGAGGAGCCCCGGTCGAGCCCGACACCCCTGCCGGCGGGGTGCGCCTCGCCCAGCGCCGACGCGCACTTCCCAACGGGTGGTGGGGGATGGCGCTGCTGCTCTGTACCGAGGCGACGATCTTCGGCACGATGATCGCCACCTACTTCTATCTCCAATTCGGCGTACACCACTGGCCTCCGCCTGGCATCGCGCCGGAAAAGGTCGCCGACCCCTCGATCGCGACCGGAGTGCTCGTGGCCACGACGGTGCCAATGTGGCTGGCAGCGCGAGCGGCCGGCGCGGGATCCAAGCGGACCGTCTTGTGGCTGGTTGCACTAGCGCTGATCTTCCAGGGCGGCTACCTGGGCGTCCAGGTGGCGCTCATGGCCCACGACCTTCACCACTTCAGCCCCAGCGGTACTGCCTACGGGTCGATTTACTACACGTTGCTCGGCACTCACCACGCCCACGTTTTGGTTGGCTGCTTACTGGACCTTGCCGTGCTGTGGTTCGTGGCGCTCAAGGGCCTGACGAACTACTGGTTGACGGCGACGCGAGCCCTGGCGTTGTACTGGTACGTGATCAGCGGCCTCGCCGTGCTGGTGCTCCTTACCCAGCTGTCTCCATCGCTATGACGCAGCGCAGCTCGATCGACGAACTCCCACCGGACCTCACGCAAATGCCTAGCTTTGACCCCCCGACCGCGGTGGTCTGGTTCGGGGTCGCGGGCGGAGCGTTTGCGTGGGCCGCAGTCCACGTGGCCGGCTATGAGGGCAGCTTGAAACGGTGCATCCCGACCGGCACCGGCTCGGCGGTCGCGCTGAGCGCGTGGCAGATCGCGATCGCCGCAGCTGGGGCTGTCATCGCCGTCGCCGCAATCGCCGTGAGCGTGTGGCTGTTCTTGCGCACGTTTCGCATCGGTGACGTCGCCGGCATGGAACGGCGTGGTGACGGCGCCCCGCCACCCCCCGGACGCCTGCAGTTCCTGGCGATGGTCGGGCTCACGGTCAATGTTCTGGCGCTCGCGATCATCATCCTCGATGGCGTCGGGGCCCCGCTACTTACGGCCTGCCAGCAGTCGTGACCTGGCTGCGGCGACACACTTCAAGAGCCGGTAGCTCACACAGGCGATACCTGCGCTGGTCGCTCGCCGGCTCGCTGCTGGTGCTCGCGCTCGGCACCGCTGCCATCGCCGCTGCCCAGCCCCAGTCGGGAATCGTGCGGCCCACCACCGAGCCCGCTCAGCCGACGTTGAGACTCGGCGCCGAGCTTTACGCGGGCAACTGCTCGACCTGTCATGGCATCGCGGGGTCGGGCATAACCAGGGGCCGTCTCGGCTCCGGCCACATACTTGGTGAGGGCCCACCGCTGCGCGGCGTGGGCGCACAGGCGCCGGATTTCTATCTGCGCATGGGCTTCATGCCGCTACGCAATATTTACTCTCAGCCGGGCCCGCTGCGAGAGCGCGTGCTGTTCTCAAACAAGGAGATCGAGGCGCTGGTCAAGTACGTCTCCTCGCTCGGACGCGGTCCGGGAATTCCCAATCCAAACCCCGCTGCAGGCAATCTCTCGACCGGCCTGCAGTTGTTCACCGACCACTGCGCCGGCTGCCACCAGGTGGTGGCCCGCGGCGGCTTCGTGACCGGGGCGTTGGTGCCGCCATTGCAAACGCTCACTTCGCGTGAGATTGCGGAGGCCGTGCGGGTCGGCCCGTACCTGATGCCCCGGTTTACGCCAAAGCAGATCTCCGACATCCAGCTCAATTCGATCATCAGGTACGTCCAGTGGACGAACAAGCCAGATAATCATGGCGGCTGGGGAATCGGCAACATCGGCCCGATTCCCGAGGGGCTCGTCGCCTGGTGGATCGGGGCGCCACTGCTGCTGATTGCGTGCGCGCTCATCGGCAGGAGGTTCATCCGCTCATGAGAGCCCTGCGCTGGCTGCTGGCCGTACTGACACTCGGTCGCCTGGCGCGTCGCCGAAAGCGCGAGCGCTCAGACGAGGAGCGCATCGTGCCCAAGGGATCGCCGGAGCGCGGCGCAGAAAACCTCGTGCTGGCGCTGTTTTTGGCGGCGATGGTCTTCGCGGGTGGCTTCCTGTTCGTGTACGCGTACTACAACGCGCCGACGATGCCCAACGAGCTGCTGGGGCTGTGCATCGCGGGGGCGCTGGCGTGTCTCGGCGGGGCCTTTCTGGTGATCGCCAAGCGGCTCATAGTCAGCGAGGAGCTCGACGACGAGTACCCGGGGGAAAACCCCAAAGACCAGGAGGAGATCGTCCAGATCATCCACGAGAGCGGCAGCCGCATCACGCGCAAGCGACTTCTGATGGGCGCTGGGGCGGCCGCGGCAGGCGCGGTCGGGCTGACCGCGCTGGCGCCGGCGGTGTCGCTCGGCCCGATCTGGGACACGGGCGCCCTCGATCGTTCGCCGTGGCGGCGAGGTAGGCGCGTGGTCGACGAGACCGGCGCGCCGATTAAGGCCTCGGATGTGTTCGAGCAGACCTTCTACACGGGCTTCCCCGAGGGCGCCGCCAAGGAGGACATCGCTTCGCCAATCGTGATCGTGCGCGTAAATCCGTCCAAGCTCAAGCTCCCATCTGGACGAGGAGACTGGGCGCCGGAGGGGATCCTCGCCTTCTCCAAGATCTGCACCCATGCCGGGTGTGCGATCGCGCTGTATCGCAAGCCGACCTTCACCCCGGTCGAGCCCAACGACGCGCTCGTTTGCCCGTGTCACTACTCGACGTTTGACCCCTACACAGGCGGCACGGTGATTTACGGACCTGCCGGACGGCCGCTGCCGCAGCTGCCGCTCGAGATCGATTCCGACGGCGACCTGCGGGCCGGCGGCAACTATTCGGCGAGGGTCGGGCCCTCTTGGTGGAACGTGCGCTCCAAGCCGACATTCGGCATCAGTTGATGCAGGGCCGCTCGCATCACCGGGGGCAACTGAGGTGATGGACCCGGTTCGCGACCCAGTGCGCTTCATCGACGAGCGCACCTCGGCAGCGCCGCTGATCAAGAAGGTGATGCGCTACCTGTTCCCCGACCACTGGTCCTTCTTGCTCGGGGAGGTGGTGCTCTACTCGTTCATCGTGCTCGTCGCGACGGGCATCTACCTCGCGCTGTTCTTCGAGCCGAGCACTGCTCACACCATCTACCACGGGCCCTACAAGCCGCTCGACGGGCAGACGATGAGCGAGGCCTACAAGTCGGCCGTGAACCTCTCCTTCTCGGTCAAGGCTGGACTCCTCATCCGCCAGACCCATCACTGGGCCGCCGACATCTTCATCGCCGTGATGGCGATGCACCTGATGCGCGTGTTCTTCACCGGCGCCTTCCGCAAGCCGCGCGAGCTGACTTGGCTGATCGGACTGCTGCTGCTGTTCACCTCGCTGCTCGAGGGCTACCTCGGCTACTCGCTGGTCGATGACCTGCTATCCGGCATGGGCCTGGCGATCGGCTACGGGGTCGGGCTCTCGATCCCGGTCATCGGAGGGCCGATGACGCTCGCGATCTTCGGCGCACCTTTCCCCGGCAAGCCCGAGTTCTGGTCACGCATGTTCATCACGCACGTGTTGCTGATCCCCGCGCTGCTCGCTGTCCTGATCGGAGTTCACCTGGCGCTCGTAGCGGGCCGCCACCACACACAGTTCAAACAGAGCGCGCGCCATACGGAGCGACGCATAGTGGGTCTGCCCACATTTCCGGCTCAGACCCCGCGCTCGATCGCGCTGCTGCTGTTCACCGCGGCCGTGTTGTTCCTGCTGGGGGGGTTGATCCAGGTCAACCCGATCTGGCAGTGGGGGCCATACCAGCCCTGGCTCGCGACCAACGGCGCCCAGCCGGACTGGTACCTCGGCTGGCTGATCGGCGCGCTGCGACTGATGCCGAGCTTCGACGTCACCGTCTCCCATTTCACGCTCGTGCCGAACCCGTTCTGGGGCGGGATCCTGTTCCCGTTGATCGTGTTAGCCGTGCTCGCCACGTTCCCCTGGGTCGAGCGCCGGCTGTCAGGCGATCACCGCTTCCACAATCTCGCGGACCGACCACGCAACGCGCCCAACAGGACTGCTTTCGGCGTGGCCTTCCTTGCCTGGGTATTCCTGATCTTTGTCTTCGGTGCGGCCGACCGCATATTTGTGCTTTGGGGTTTCAGCTACGACGCGCAATTGCTCATCTTCCGCATCGCTATCTGGGTCGTGCCGGCGGTGCTGTTCTTCGTCGTGAGACGGGTGTGTCGTGAACTGCGCGACGCCGATTTGATCGAGCAGGTACAGGCCCAGGCCGAGCACGAAGCCGAGCAACAGCGTGCCGTGCGCGCCCCGACCTAGCGCGTCGCGCGCCTAGACTGAGTTGAATACCAACTAGGGCCCGCGGCTCAATCGCTCGCCCAACGAACCGCCGCTACGCTCATATCTGACTTGGAGCCACTGTCCTCGATTGACGATTTCGTCTCGCTTGGGGGACCCGGCCTAGTTGAGGTCCTTGACGCCCTGGCGGAGGCAGTGGTCATCGTCAGCTCGGCCGGGACGATCAAGTACGCCAATCGCGCCGCGTGCGCGGCTCTTGGCGACGGCGAGGACGCCCGTCTGGATGGAGCCGATTGCGCCTCTCTCCTGGGTGAATGGCGGCTGACCGACCAGGACGGTAACGAGTTCGAGGGCGACCACCTGCTGAGCGGTGCACGCGACGCGGGCGCCGCGATCAGGGCCGTGCACCGCCGGACGGGTGAGCTGCGCTGGTGGCGCCCAGAGTCGCGGCCGCTGTCAGATCCAGACGGAGACCAGACCGGTCGGCTGCTGGCGCTCGACGACGTGACCGCGGTCAAAGAAGCCGAGTTGCGCACGCGACTGCTCGCCGACTCGGGCCGCGCGCTCGTCGCCTCGCTCGATTACGAGCAGACGCTCGCCAATGTCGCCGAGGTGGCGGTTCCCGGCCTGGCCGACTGGTGTGCGATCTACCTCTGCGACGAGCAACTCAATTTCCGGCGCGTGATCACGGCGCACCGCAGCCCCGAGAAGCGTCAGATGGTCGCGCGGCTGCGCGAGCTGCAAGGAGAGCGCGTCGATCTCGACAGTCCTTTGCGTGAAGTGATTCGCACGGGTTCCTCGCTGCTGATCGACCAGCTTTCCGACCTGCACCTCACGCAACGCGCGCGCACGGCCGAAGAGTTGCGGCTGATGCGAGCACTCGCGCTGCGCTCTTGCGTGCTCGTGCCGATGCGTGTTCCAAGCCGGACGGTGGGCGCGATGGCGCTCGCGACCGACTCGCAATCGGGCCGGCGATTTACGCGCGAGGACCAGGAGCTGGCCGAGCAGCTGGGTCGGCGCGCCGCCGTCGCGATCGAAAATGCCCGCCTGAACCGGCAGCTTGCGGATGTCGCCGAGACCCTGGCGCGCAGTTTCCTGCCCTCAGAGCTGCCCGAGGTTCCCGGCTGGGAAGTGGCCTCTATGTACCGGCCGATGGTGAGCGAGCAACGCATCGACGTGGGAGGCGACTTCCTGGAGTTGCTGGCGGTCGGAGCGCGCTGGTTCGCGGTGATCGGCGACATCGAGGGCAAGGGGGTGGTCGCGGCCACGATCAGCGCGCTGATGCGCCACGGCACGCGTCTTGCCGCCCAGCAGCTGCCCGAGCCCGCGTCGGTGCTCACGCAGCTCGACGAGGCGCTGCGCAACTACCCGAGCGAGATCACGTGCACCATGCTGTGCGCGCGCCTCGGTCGCAGCGCGATGACCATCGCCTCCGCCGGCCACCCGCCGCCTCTGGTTGCGTCCGCGGACGGAGTGGCGCGCGAGCTGCAGGCCGCCGGTCCGCTGCTGGGCGCCTTTGGGGACGCCGCCTGGCGGCAGCAGAGCTTCCCGGTCGCCAACGACGATCTGGTGCTGCTCTACACGGACGGGATCACGGAAGCGCTTGGAGGACGCCAGGGCGTCGGACGCGACCGGCTGCGGCGGCTGCTATGCGAGCAGGCCGGCCGTCGACCCGCGGAGGTGGTCGACGCGCTCAACCGTGCTCTCGCCGGCAAGCTCGTTCGCGACGACCTTGCGGCACTGGTGCTGCGGCGGCGCTAGCGCTCTAGCTCGCGCTCGGGATCGGCGTACTCGTTCAGTCGCGCGAGCGCGCGCCTCAGTATGCGCGAGACCTGCATCTGCGAGACGCCGATGCGCTCGGCGATCTGGGTCTGCGTCATGTCCTCGAGGAAGCGAAGCTGTAGCACCCGCCGCTCGTGCAGCGGCAGTTGCCTCGCAGCGGCCGTGATCGTGAGCCCGTCCTCAACCAGGCGGAAACGCTCGTCCTCGGCGCCGAACAAGCTGCCAAGCGTCCCATTGCCCCCGTCCTCGTCGGTGTGCGGGGCATCGAGGGAGGCGGCGTGATGCGCACCAGCGGTCTCGAGTGCCTCGAGCACGTTTTGGAGGCTCAATTCGAGGTACTCGGCCAACTCCGGCACGGTCGGCGGCCGCCCGTGCTTGCTAGTCAGCGCCTGCTGGGCCTCCTCGACCTTCAGCGCCTGTTCCTGCGCACCGCGAGGAACGTGCACGGACCAACCACAGTCACGGAAGTACCGCTTCAACTCGCCCAGAATTGTCGGCACCGCAAACGATGAAAAGGCGGTCCCGCGGCTCACATCGAAGCGGTCAACGGCCTTAACAAGTCCCAGCGAAGCGACCTGGAAGAGATCCTCGATCGGCTCGTGCGCGCCGCGGTAGCGGTGGGCAAGCTTACGAGCGAGCGGCAAGAAGCGCTCGACCAGTTCGTCGCGCGCAGAAGGATCACGGTGTGTGCACCACCGGCGAAACAGTTCGGCGCACTGCTCGTCTGCTCCGCGAGCCGGGGCTGGATGCGGGGGTTTACGGGTGCGAGTGGTTGTGGTCATGCACGGCTCCTCTCTCTGGGGCCAGTCGGGGTGCCGGCGATCACCCGAGTCATATCACACGACCTAAGTGGCAATGTAACCGTGGGTCACCATGCTGACGTGCGGGATATCCGTACGTGAGGGTGGACCCTTGTCAGGCCGAGATTTGGACCGTCTGTACGGGATGTCCGTACAAACGGTCTTGCCTTAAACGGCGGCACGCTCGCGCGCGAACTCCTCCACGATCGCCTTGCAGAACGCCGGCAGGTCATCGGGGTTGCGGCTCGATACGAGTCCGTCGTCGACATGTACCTCTTCGTCAACCCACTCGGCGCCCGCGTTCTTGAGGTCGGTCTTGACGCTCGGCCATGAGGTCATCGTTTTGCCACGCACGACGTCCGCTTCGATCAGCGTCCACGGACCGTGGCAGATAACGCCAACCGGCTTGTTGTGATCGAAGAATCCACGTACGAATTCGACCGCATCTTCGTCTGCGCGCAGCTGATCGGGGTTGGCCACGCCACCGGGAAGCACGAGCGCGTCGTAGTCGGACGGGTTGGCTTCCGATACCGCCTTGGCCGCGTCGATCTCCTCGCCCTTGTCAAAGTGCTGCCACATCTGCACCTTGCCCGCCTGCAGCGAAATCGTCTCGGCCTCTGCACCGGCCTCGCGTACTGCCTTCAGCGGCTCGGTCAACTCCACCTGCTCAACGCCTTCGGTAAAGAGAAAGGCCACGCGCTTTCCTGATAGATCAGCCATCGAGTTCATCTCCTTTGTTCATGCCTGCGCGATTCGGCTACCCACGCGCTGCGCCCCGAAACGAGCGATCAACCGAACAACTGCTGCACGATCAGAAAGATGTTCAGGCCGGTGATCAGACCAGCACAGCCCCACGCCAACACGGTCGTCAAGCGCCCGTTGACATGAACTCCCATCACGTCGCGCTTCCCGGTCAGAACCACCAGCGGAATCAGCGCGAGCGGGATCCCGAACGACAGCACGACCTGGCTCAGCACCAGCGCGCTCGTCGGATTCATGCCCACGGCGAGAATCGACCAGCGCCGGTGCCATCGTCAGCGCACGCCGCAGCACGGTGGGGATGCGGATGTTGATGAAGCCTGCCATCACGACCTGTCCCGCAAACGTGCCGACACTCGACGAGGCCGTGCCCGAGGCCAGCAGCGCGACCCCGAACGCCAGCGCCGCCGTGCCGCCCACCAACCGCCCGAGTTCAGCGTGCGCTTGAGGGATCGTGCTCAGCCCGGCCAGCGCCGGAGTGTGAAACAGCTTCGCCGCGACGGCCAGCATCGCCAGATTGACCAGCCCCGCCAGGCCCAGGGCGATGAATACGTCGAGGCGCTCGAAGCGCAGCACGCGAGCGCGCTCGCGGTCATTGCGCGCCGGCGTGCGACCGTTCGTAAGCGCCGAATGCAGGTAGATCGCGTGAGGCATCACGGTCGCCCCGATGATCCCCACGGCGAGATACAGGGCGTCGCCAGAACCGAGGTGCGGAATTAGTCCCCGCAACGTCTCGTGGACGGAGGGCCCGATGCGCAGGGTCTCGTATAAGAAGCCGGCGAAGATGATTCCGAGCAGGGCCGTGATCGCGAGCTCGAAGCGGCGAAAGCCGTGGTTTTGGAGCGCCAGCAGCACGAAGGCGATCCCCGCCGTAATCAGCCCCGCGGTGAATAGCGGCACGCCGAACAGCAGATTCAGCCCGAGCGCGGCGCCGAGAAACTCGGCGATGTCGGTGGCCATGGCCATCAGCTCGGCCTGGATCCACATCGCCCACGAGACAGGGCGCGAGGTTCGCTCGCGCACCAGCTCGGGCAGCGTACGGTCGGTCACGATGCCGAGCTTGGCGGAGAGGTACTGGATCAACATCGCCATCAAGTTGGCCGCGCCCACCACCCACAGCAGCATGTAGCCGTACTTGGCGCCGCCCTGCAGGTTGGTGGCGAAGTTGCCCGGGTCCACGTAGGCGATCGCGGCCACAAACGCCGGTCCCAGCATCCCCAGCGTCGCGCGCAGCCGCCCTTTCGCAAGCAGCTGCTCGAGCGCGCTCGGGAATGCCGCGCCGGCTTCGGGCAGCGCGACGGCCGCGCCGTCGGCGCTCGCGCCCTCGAGCGCGGGAACGGGCCTTCGACGGCGAAAGCTCACTTACGAACCTCGATCCGCATCGCGGCCGCGAGCCGGCCGCCGAGCGGCAATTCGCGGCCGTCGCAGCGGACGAACACCGGCCCGCCGAACGGCTGCCGGCCGACGATCTCGACGCGGTCGCCGAGCGCGATGCCCTGCTCGGCGAGATAGCGAAGCATTTCGGGGTCGGAGTCCGAAACGCGTACGAAGCGCCCGACCGTGCCCACCGGGAGCTCGTCAAGACTGGCCGTGCTGCCCTCCTCGATCTCGAACTGCGCAGTGGGAATCGGGTCGCCGTGAGGGTCGACGCGCGGATTCCCGAGGCGTGCCGCGATCAGTGCCTCAAGGTCTTCCGAGAGGACGTGCTCGAGCACCTCGGCCTCGTCATGCACGCGGTCCCAGGGCATGCCCAACTCCTCAGCCAAAAACAGCTCCAGCAAACGGTGGTGGCGCAGCACCTCGAGCGCCACGCGACGCCCGCGCGCGGTCAGGCGCACGCCTCGGTAGGGCTCGTGCTCCACCAGGCCGAACTCGGCCAGCTTGCGCACCATCGCCGACACCGATCCGGCCGTGACGCCGAGTCGTGTCGCGAGCTCGGTGGTCGAGACCGCGGCGCCCTCGCGCGCCTCGAGCGCGTATACGGCCTTCGCGTAATCCTGGATCGAGGCTGAAACAGTATCCGGCACTGCCATAACTGAGAGTTTGGCATGCCAAAACACTTGCGTCAACCCAAAGTATGAAAATGGTGGCCGGCGCACATGTGCGCGACCCGGACAAATATTTAGGTATGGACCCCTCAACTTTCCGCGCCGAGTTCCCCGTGCTCGAGCGCGTCGCATACCTCAACGCGGGCACCACCGGCCCGGCCCCCGCACGGGCACTCGACGCGGCGCGCGAGCGCCTCGACCAAGAGGGCCGCGAGGGCCGCTCGGGACGCGACTACTTCACATCGACGATCGCGCTGGCGAACTCGACCCGCGCCGGCTACGCCGCGGTGCTCGGTGCTGACCCTGAGCAGGTCGCGCTCACCGGCTCGACCACCGACGGCGTCAACACCGTCCTCTCCGGCCTTGACCTTCGCCACGGAGAAGAGATCCTCACGAGCGACGAGGAGCATCCGGGCCTGCTTGCGCCGCTTGCTCGCGCCCGGCGCAAGTACGGCGTCCACCTGCGCGAGGTCCCGTTCAGCGAGCTCGCGGCCGAGGTCGGCCCGGCCACGCGGCTGGTGGCGTGCTCGCACGTTTCCTGGGTCTCAGGGCAGATCACGGATGTGGCTTCACTGGTCGCCACGGGCGTGCCGGTGCTGCTGGACGCCGCCCAGGCGCTCGGGGCGATCCCGGTGGACGTAAACGCAGCTGGGGTGTGACTTCTACGCCTGCTCGGGCCAGAAGTGGCTCTGCGGTCCGGAGGGCTCGGGCTGTCTGTACGTGCGCCCGCAGTGGCTCGACGAGCTCGAGATCCCCTGGCCTTCGTTCGCCTCGCTCGCGGACGCGTCGCGGCCGCTGGACTTCGAAGCGGCGGCTGGGGTGGCTCGCTTTGACCACGGCTTTCCCGCCGGGCTGCGTAATACCTGGGCGCTCACGGCGCTCGAAGTCTTCTCCGCGGCCGGCTGGGAGTGGATTCACGAGCGCGCGGCGACGCTTGCGGCGCAGCTCGCCGAGGCGCTGGCGCAGTGTGGGCTCGAGGTGTTGCCGCGCGGGGCCTCGACGCTCGTGTCGTTCGTCCCGGCGGAGCGCGATCCGGCCGACGAGGTGGCCCGGCTCGGTGAACAGGGGATCGTGGTGCGCCACATCCCCGGCCGCGGCCTGATCCGGGTCTCAGTCGGGGCTTGGAACAGCGAGGAAGAGCTCGAGCGGCTGGTTGCGACCGTTACGGCGTGACGCGCTGCGGATGCGTGTAGACGTTGACGCGCTCACCGCGAGCGAAGCCGCACAAGGTCAAGCCGCGATCCTCGGCGAGCGCGATCGCGAGCGAGCTGGGGGCGCTCACCCCCACCAAAATCGGCGCGCCCGCCACAGCCGCCTTCTGGGCGAGCTCGAACGAGAGCCGCCCGCTCACGCACAGAAGGCGCCCGGACAACGGGACCAGGCCGTCGAGCAGCGCTCGGCCGATGACCTTGTCCATGGCGTTGTGGCGGCCGACATCCTCGCGGACGTGTAGGAGCTCCCCCGACGCGTCGAACAGGCCGGTGGCGTGCACCCCTCCGGTCTTGGCAAAGGCCGGCTGGCGCAAGCGCTGTGGCAACTCCGCCAGTAATGAGCGTGAAACCGTGGGACCGTCGGAGACTGGGGGACTGAAGACCGCCACCTCCTCGAGCGCGCCCTTGCCGCAGACTCCGCAGGAGGAGGTGGTGTAGAAGCGCCGCACAGCCGGGTCGCGCGCGAGCGGGCCCGCAACCTCGATCGTGTTGGCGGCGAAGTCGTCGCTCAGGCCGACCGGGCGCGGGCCGTCGATCAGCCCCTCGCCGAGCAGGAAGCCGAGCGCGAGTTCCTCGTCGTGGCCGGGGGTGCGCATGGTGACGGCGAGTGGCTCGCCGTCAACGCGGATCTCGAGCGGTTCCTCGACCGCGACGTCGTCGGTGACACCGTCGTGCTCTACCGTGACGTAAGAGCTGGCCACGGAAGCTGAAGGTACATACTTTGATAGTCATGGACGACAAACGTTTGAGCGAGTTCGTTTTACCCCCTGAGCACGGCCGAGTCTTCACCGGATCGGCTCGCGCCGGGCTGGGAGATGTATCGCCTTCGGGCAGGATGAGGCTCGACGCGCTCGCGCGCTGGATCCAGGACGTTTCCTATGCCGACATGGAAGATGCCGGGCTGGCGGGCTTGGCCGTATGGGTGATTCGCCGCATGCGGATCAGGGTGGCGCGGTTTCCGCGCTTCGGCGAGCGCTTCAGGCTCGAGACGTTTTGCAGCGGCTTGGGGCGGATGTGGGCCGAACGCCGTGTCACGATCACGCTCAAAGGCGGCCACAAGAGCGCCGTCGAAGCGGTCACGCTTTGGGTCCACCTCGACCCTGGGGGTGAGCGCCCGGTACCGCTGCTCGAGCAGGAGCTCGACACCTTCGCGGAGGCCGCGTCGGGTCGCCGTGTCACCGCTCGGTTGCGCCACCCCCGCCCTCACGCGATCGAGAGCAAGCGCCGCTGGCGCTTTCGCCACACCGAATGCGATCTGGCCGGTCACGTCAACAACTCGGCCTATCTCGAGCCGGTCGAGGAGGAGTTGCTGACCAACGGCGAGGAGCCCGAACAGCTCGACCTGGAGGTCGAGTTCCGCACGCCCGCGCAGCCCGGAGACAAGCAGGTGCTGCGTGACGGCGATTGGCGCTGGATCGTGGACGGTTCGGAGACGCACGCCTCGATCGTCGTCACCGCTTAGCCGCTAGGGTTCCGCCGTGCCCTCGAAAGCGGTGCTGATCACCGGCTGTTCATCTGGGATCGGTCGCGCGACCGCGCAGCGCCTCGCCGGCGATGGTTGGAAGGTGTTCGCGAGCGCGCGCCGGCCCGAGACGATCGCCGACCTGGAGGAGGCCGGCTGCCAGACCCTCGCGCTCGACGTGACCGACGAGGCCTCCATGCAGGCGGCCGTCGAGAAGGTGGCCGAGGCGGAGGGCGCGGTCGGCGTGCTGGTCAACAACGCCGGCTACAGCCAGTCGGGCGCGGTCGAGACGGTGCCGCTCGACGCGGTGCGGCGCCAGTTTGAGACCAACGTATTCGGCCTGATTCGCATGTGCCAGCTCGTGCTGCCCGGGATGCGCGAGCAGCGCTGGGGCAGGATCGTCAACATCGGCTCCATGGGGGGAAGCTCACCTTCCCCGGCGGAGGCCTCTACCACGCCACCAAGTACTCGATCGAGGCGCTGTCCGATGCGCTCCGCTTCGAGGTGCGCGGTTTTGGTGTCAGCGTGATTCTCGTCGAGCCGGGGCTGATCACGACCGAGTTCGCGGAGACCGCTGCGGCTTCGGTCGGGGAGGCCGGCGACGGCGGGCCCTACGCCAAGTTCAACCGCAGCGTGGCCAAGATCACCGAATCGGCCTATCGAGGTCCGCTGCGGTACTTGGGGGGCGGGCCCGAAGCGGTCGCGAACACGATCGCGGGCGCGCTCAAGTCAGGCCGTCCGAAGCCGCGCTATCCGGTCACTCCCAGCGCGCACCTGATGATCAACCAGCGTCGCTTCATGCCCGATCAGCTCTGGGACCTGGTGATGCGGGCGCAGTTTCCGACGCCGCGGGCCTAGCGCTCGAACGACATCCCGGCTTCGAGCTTCTGCGCGAAGTCGGCGATCAGCTTCGCCGTGGCGGCGACGTCGTCGAGCTGCACCATCTCCACCGGGCTGTGCATGTAACGCAGCGGCACCGAGATCAGTCCCGTGGGCACGCCGGCGCGCGAGACGTTGATCGCGTCGGCATCGGTTCCGGTGCGGCGCCCCATCGACTCGACGGTGAACTTGATCTGCTGCTGCTCGGCAACCTCGTACAGCAGCTCGAACACGCGCGGGTGCAGGCTCGTTCCGCGGGTGATCACAGGGCCCGCACCGAGCCCGTGCTTGGTGATCTCGCCCAGCTCGATGCCGGGCTGGTCGGTGGCGAAGGTCACGTCGACGGCGATCGCGACGTCGGGCTCGAGGCGGTACGCGATCGTGCGCGAGCCCGCGAAGCCGGTCTCCTCCTGAACGGCAGCGACCGCGATTACGTCGCCCGGCGCGCCGCCCGCTTCCGCCACTAGCCGCGCCGCCTCAGCCGCCACGTGGCAGCCGATGCGGTTGTCAAGCGCGCGCGAGACGAAGCGCTCATTGGGCATCTCAATCGGATCCTCGTCGATCACCCCGACGTCGCCGATGCGTACGAGCGTGCGCGCGTCCTCGGCGTTCTTGGCGCCGATATCGATGCGCAGCTGCTTGAGTTCGACCGCCTTCTTGCCGTCGTCGTCCTTGATCAGGTGGATCGGCTTTCGCCCGATGACGCCGGGGACCGAACCGTTGCGCGTCGCGATGCGCACGCGCTGTCCGACCAGCACTACCGGATCCCAGCCACCCACGCTCCCGATGTGCAGATAGCCCTCGTCATCGATATGGGTGATGTGCAGACCGATCTCGTCGATATGTCCGACGATCACGAGCGAGGGACCGTCTTTGGTGCCCGCCACGCGCGCGGTCGATGAACCCAGGTGGTCGGCGCTGACCTCGGTTGCGAACCTGCCGCAGTACTCGCGCCAGACGCGTGCGGCTTCGGTCTCATAGCCGGACGGTCCGGCCGCGGTTACGAGGTTGTAGAGAAGCTCGGGGGTTGCCATGGGCGGGAAACCTAATCTGCTTGCAGCAGATCGCGCAGCACGAATTGCAAGATGCCGCCGTGGCGGAAGTAGCGCTGCTCCTTCGGCGTGTCGATGCGGGCGGTGACCTGAAACTCCTTGTCATCCGCCTTGACGGTCAACTCGCGCGGCACCTCGTCGGCGTCAGCAAGGCCCTTGATGGTGAAAACCTCGTGGCCACTAAGCTCGAGGCTCTCGGCCGATTCGCCGTCCTTGAATTGAAGCGGCAGCACGCCCATGCCGACGAGATTGGAGCGGTGAATGCGTTCGAAGCTCTCGGCGATCACCGCCCTGACACCAAGCAGCGCGGTGCCCTTGGCCGCCCAGTCGCGACTCGAGCCTGAGCCGTATTCCTTGCCCGCGAGCACCACCAACGGCACCTCTTGCTCTGAGTACTTCATGGCGGCGTCGTAGATCGTCATCTCTTCTTCTGAGTCCTCGCCCAAATAAACGGTGACGCCCCCCTCGGTGCCGGGCGCCAACTGGTTGCGCAGGCGGATGTTCGCGAACGTGCCGCGCATCATCACCTCGTGATTGCCGCGGCGCGAGCCGTATGAGTTGAAATCCTTGGGTCGCACGTCGTGCTCGGTCAGGTACTTGCCGGCGGGGCTGTCGCGCTTGATCGAGCCGGCGGGGGAGATGTGGTCGGTCGTGACGCTGTCGCCGAGCACGGCGAGCACGCGCGCGTCCTCGACGTCCGTGACCGGCTCGGGCTCGCGCGGCAGATCCTCGAAGAACGGCGGTTGGCGCACGTAGGTCGACTCGCGATCCCACTCGAACAGATCGCCGGTGGGGACCTCGAGCGAGTTCCAGCGCTCGTCTCCGTCGAACACCTCCCCATAGCTCTTGCGGAACATGTCCGACTGCACCGCGTCCTCGATCGTCTCCGCGACCTCTTGCTCGCTGGGCCAGATGTCCTTGAGGTAGACGGCCTCGCCGTGTTCGTCCTCGCCGAGCGCCTCCTCGTAGAGGTCGATGTCCATCGTGCCCGCCAGCGCGTAGGCGACGCACAGCGGCGGCGACGCGAGGTAGTTCATCTTCACGTCCGGGTTGATTCGGCCCTCGAAGTTGCGGTTGCCCGACAGCACGCTCACCACCGCGAGGTCGTGTTCGTTGACGACCTCCGAAATCTCCTCCGGCAGCGGCCCCGAGTTGCCGATGCACGTTGTGCAGCCGTAGCCGACGAGGTTGAAGCCAAGTTCATCGAGGTACTCGGTCAGGCCCGCGCGCTCCAGATACTCGGTCACCACCTTGGAGCCCGGAGCGAGCGAGGTCTTGACCCACGGCTTTACCGTGAGCCCCTTCTGCACGGCGTTGCGCGCGAGGATCCCGGCCCCGAGCATCACCGACGGATTCGATGTGTTCGTGCAGCTTGTGATCGCGGCGATCACGACGTGGCCGTGGTCGAGCTCGGTCTCGGTGCCGTCTTCGAGCGTCACTGGGGCCGCGTCCTTCGTGCGCTCCTTGAGCTGAACTTGCTCGCGAGCGCGGCGCGGTCCGTTGGGCACATGCGTAGAAACCGGATCGGAGGCCGGGAACGAGTCCGCGATCGCTCCGTTCTCCTCATCCTCGTCGGGCGTGTAGCCGGCCAGCGCCTCTTCGAACTGCTGCTTGGATTCGGTCAGCGGCACCCGATCTTGAGGTCGCTTGGGCCCGGCGACGCTGGGCACCACCGTCGAGAGGTCGAGCTCGAGCTTGTCGGAGAAGGTCGGCTCCTCGGACTCCTCGTCGTGCCACATACCTTGCTCCTTGGCGTAGCACTCGACCAGCTCGAGCAGCTCCTTCGGGCGGCCGGAGAACTCCATGTAGCGCAGCGTCTCCTCGTCGATCGGGAAGATCGCGCAGGTCGAGCCGAACTCCGGCGACATGTTGCCGATCGTCGCGCGGTCGGCCAGCGGCAGACCGGCCAATCCTTCTCCGTAGAACTCGACAAACTGGCCTACGACGCCCTTCTCCCTCAGCATCTCGGTCACCGTCAGCACGAGGTCGGTCGCGGTGGCTCCCTCTTGGAGCTCGCCCGTCAGCCTGAAGCCGAGCACCTGCGGGATCAGCATCGACAGGGGCTGCCCGAGCATCGCGGCCTCAGCCTCGATCCCGCCGACACCCCACCCGAGCACGCCCAGCCCGTTGACCATCGTCGTGTGCGAGTCGGTGCCCACGAGCGTGTCGGGATACGCCAACCCGCGCTCGTCGTCGGTGAACACCACCCGCGCGAGGTACTCGAGGTTGACCTGGTGCACGATCCCCGTGTCGGGCGGCACCACCTTGAAGTTCTCGAACCCATCCTGGCCCCAGCGCAAGAACGCGTAGCGCTCCTGGTTTCGCTCGAACTCGAGCTCTGCATTGCGCTCAAACGCCTGGCTTGACCCGAATACGTCGACTTGGACCGAGTGGTCGATCACAAGCTCGGCGGGCACGAGCGGATTGATCTTGTTGGGGTCGCCGTCCATATCGCGCATCGCGTCCCGCATCGCGGCTAGATCGACCACCGCCGGTACGCCGGTGAAGTCCTGCATCAACACGCGTGCAGGTGTGAACGAGATCTCCTTGCTGGGTTCGGCGTTTGCGTCCCATGAGGCGAGCGCCTCAATGTCCTCCTTGCGGATTGACTCGCCGTCCTCGTTGCGCAACAGGTTCTCGAGCAGGACCTTGAGCGAGAAGGGCAGCCGCGCCACGTCGAACTTGGACTGCAGCGCGTCGAGCCTGAAGATTTCGTAGGAGCGATCGCCGAGTTTGAGCGGCGCCTGGGCGTCGAAGCTATTTGCGGACATGCCCTTACTCTAGGGGCCGTGTGCCCGCGGCTCCGCGCCGGGGTCAGAGTCCGGGCGGGTGGCGAACGACGAACCCAGCGAACTCGCCGCCGCCGCGCGACCAGCGTGTGCCGCTCGTCGCCAGCGCCACCGTGTCAAAGCGCCAGCCCGCGACCTCCATCCATGCATGAGTGGGGTTGGCATACACCGTGATCCAGCGTCCCGGGCCCGGCGCCCCCCAGCTCATGAACCCGGTGGAGTCCAGCGGAGAGCTCAACAAGCCGCCGCCCGCCAGCGCATAGCTGACCGAACCCGAGCAGTCGTAGCCGCTGGCGTTGAACGACGCGTGACCGCCGCCCCAGATGTAGGGGAGGGTGGCGATCGCGTTACCGGCCGCAATCACGCGCGCCACCGCTGCCGGCGCCCCGGGCGGGGGCTGCACCATGCCGCCCGTGTTGATCGCGATCCCGCCCACCGAGGCGTTGCCCGTTGCCGCCGATGCGCGCGCGGCGGCCGCCGCGGCAGCCTCCTGGGCGGCGAGCTTCTGCTGCAGGGCCTGAAGCTCCTGCTCGGTGCTCTGAAGCTTGGAGCCGCTACTGGAGCGTGCCTTCGTTTCGGCCAGTTGGCGGCTCAGGAGCGCGGCCTTGAGCGCGGCTTCCTGGTTTCGCTCGGAGATCACCTGGTTGGCGAGCTGTCTGTCCTTGGTCTCGAGCGCTGCAAGCCGGTTGGCCTCCGCGGCGACCGCGTTGCGCGCCGCGCGAGTTGTTCCGACCACGTTCGAGTCCTCCTGCGCGAAGCGCTCGAGGAAGTTGACCCGGTTGAGCAAATCGCCGAAGCCGTTTGACTGCAGCAGCGCCGTAATCAGATCCGGGGAGCCCTGCTCGTAGCGGGTGACGAGATTGCTCGCGAGCGCGGTCGTGGCGCGCTGGAGCTGGTTCTCGAGCACCACCAAGCGGTCGCGCGCCTTGAGCAGCTGCGCCTGGACCGCTTGGAGCTGCGCGATCCGCGCTGCGAGCTGTTTCTGCAAACTCGCGAGCTGCTGTTTGGCCTTGGCGATGCCGTCGCTCGTGGCGGCGATTTGCGCCGTCTCTTGGGCGATCTGCGCCTTGAGCGCGGTCACCGCCGACTGTTTGGCGGCGATCTGGCCCTGGAGGTCCGCGCTCCCGGGCGCGGTGAGTCCGGTGCCGAGCAATGCGATGCCCGCGCCGAGCACCGCGAGCAGCCGGAGCGCCTTGCTATGGGTGGCCAGGATGCTTTCTCTCAGGTAGCGCATGCAGGGACGATTCACGGGCATGCGCGCACGCACGACCGCCAACTCATCGAGGGGCTATCGATGGTTATCCGCCGGTTGGGCGACCCTTCCCGGCGGGGAGTGGCGGGCACCCTAACACGCCTGCCGAGCACGATGCTTCCTTCGCGGGCCCGTGCAATAAATCCTGCAAAAGAAGGGAATGGATGGGGGCGCCCAGACGGGTTTTGGGGCCCCTACAGCTCGAAAAAACGACCCTCCGGGCCGAGGTTCACGACGGGTGTCGCGCCGATCGTGGCCTCCTGCCCCCACGCCTCATGAATGTGGCCGCAGACAGCCAACGCCGGCCGCTTTGTCTCGATCGTGGCGAGGATCGCCTCACTCCCGAGGTGCTGCCCGTGGGTCTCGTCGACGTAGCCCTTGGGCGGCGAGTGGACCACGAGCACGCAGTCCTGCGGGCAATCAGCAAGCTTCTCGTCAGCCTCGCGCTCTGAGAGGTCAAAGCTCCATGGCCACGGCGTCACCGGTATGCCGCCGCCGAGTCCGAAGAACGTGGTGCCGTCGATCTGGGTGCCCTCGCCGTGGAGGACGACCGCGCTTGGCCAGTCGCGGCACTCCTGGAGCAGCTCGTCGAGCGTCTCGTTGTTGCCGGGAACGAGCACCGTCGGCTTCTCGATCTCCCGCAGCGGCTCGATTGCCTTGCGCAGTCCGAGCCGCACCGAGGCGAAGTCGCCGGCCCCGATCACGACGTCAGCCCCGTCGGCGAGCGCGACCAGCTTCTCGGCCTGCTTGCGGTCCCGGTGCAGGTCGCTGAAGGCAAGAATTTTCACAGTTAGAGGTCTTGTTCCGTTACAGGGGGCCGGGTCACCCTACGGCCCCTGATGGATCTTTGTCGATTCTCATCCACCCCCTGAATGCCAATCGACAAAATTCCCGTCGCCGTCCTCGCGGCGCGCCAGTGGGGTCGCCTACATCGACGCCAGCTCAAGGATGCCGGTGTGAGCGACGCGATGATTTCCCGCTGGGTCGCAGACGGCTACCTTCACCGAGTCCTCCCCCGCGTCTACGCAGTCGGCCACACCGCGTCAGGCCCCGAGGCCGACCTGGCCGCCGCTTTGCTCTACGCGGGCCCGGGGGCAATGCTTAGCCACGCCACGGCCGCGTGGTGGTGGGAATTGATCGACCGCCAGCCGCCGCAACTACATGTCAGCACCCCGAGGAGCTGCTCATCGCCGGCGCTGCACATCGAAATCCACGGCCGGCGCGAACTCCCGCGCCTGCTGCACCGCCGTCTCCCTGTCGCCACCGTCGCCCAGACCCTCCTTGACCTAGCCACACAAACCACCGAACGCCGCCTCAAACGCGCCTTGGCGGAAGCCGACTTTCGTCGCCTCCTCGACCCACGAGCCATCGAAGCGCTACTTCGCCAGGGGCAACGAGGCGGCGTAGCGCTCCGACGAGCGCTCCACAGGTATCAGCCCGACCTCGCACACACTCGCAGCGAGCTCGAGCACCGCTTCCTCGAGCTCTGTGAGTCAGGCTCACTACCGCGCCCGGAGCTCAACGCCACCGTGTGCGGCCTGATGGTCGACGCCCTGTGGCGCGACCAGAAGGTCGTCGTCGAGCTTGACGGCCAAGCCGCTCACGGGACGGCGGCGCAGATGGGCCGCGACCACTCCCGCGACCTCACCCTGCGCGCCGCCGGCTTCACCGTGCTGCGCTACACCTGGCGGCAGATCACTCGGGAGGCGGGGTTGGTGCTGGTGGATCTGCGGCGGGCGCTCCAGCTGGGTTGACCGCGGGCTCCACGGCCGTGGGCGACGCGCCCTCACCGACCGCCGGCTCCTGCGCGGGCGGCAACCCGCTCCGGGCCTTGCCGTCCTCGAGCGCAGCCTGCTCACCGTCCCCGGTCGAGTCGCGCGCTCCTATCGCATTACGCGCCGCCTCCATCACCGGCTTGACCAGGTCGATCGGCATCGGGAAGACGACGGTCGAGTTCTGCGAGCCGCCGATCTCGCGCAGAGTCTGTAGATAGCGCAGCTGCAACGTGGTCGGGTTCGCGCCGATCACCTCGCCCGCCTCGGCCAACCTCGCGGCGGCCTGGTACTCGCCCTCGGCGTTGATGATCTTGGCGCGGCGCTCACGCTCGGCCTCGGCTTGCCGCGCGATCGCGTGCTGCATGCGCTCGGGGATCTCCACGTCCTTGATCTCGACCGTGGTCACCTTGATCCCCCACGGCTCGGTCTGCGTGTCGATGATTTGTTGCAGCGCCTCGTTGAGCCGGTCGCGCTCTGACAGCAAGTGATCCAGATCGACGCCCCCGAGCACCGAACGTAGCGTCGTCTGCGCGATCTGCAGCGTCGCTGTGTGGACGCTCTCGACCTCGGTCACGGCACGCGTCGCGTCGACGACACGGTAGTAGGCGACGGCGGTGACGCGCACCGGGATGTTGTCGCGCATGATCACCTCTTGCGGCGGGACGGTCAGCGTGACCGTTCGCAGGCTGACCCGCACCATGCGGTCGATCGACGGCACCAGCAGGATCAGACCCGGCCCGCGGATCGGCATCAGTCGCCCCAGCCTGAAGACGACGGCGCGCTCGTACTCGCGCAGCACGCGCACCGCAGCGGCGGCAGCCACCGCCGACACGGCTAGCAGCATTCCGATCACGACAACGATTACGACCAAGACGATGCTCATGCCACCAGCTCCCAGTTCTCAGCCTTGCGCACGCACAGCGTGAGCCCGCTGACTCGCTCGACCACGACGTGATCTCCCTCCTGCAGCGGCGCCTCATCGGGCAGCGAAAGCCGCGCTCGCCACAGCGCCCCGTCGACAAGCACCTTCCCGTCAGGCTCGCCCCATCTACGCACGATGCCGAGGTGACCGACGATCCCTTCAGAACCGGTGCGAATGCGCTGCCGGCGGACGGCGATCCCCTTCGTCAGCGAGAGCGCGACCACGGCCGCCCCCACCAGAGCCAAAGCGAGCGCGCTGGCCACGATAAGCGCAAGCCCGCCGCCGAGGCCCGTCACGGTCAAAACCGCCCCTGCCGCGAGCGCTGCCACCCCAGGCACGCCTAGGAAGCCCAGCGACTGCACGTGCGCCTCGAGGATCACGACCACGCCGCCTATCAGCAGCAATGCAATGCCTAGCGCAGTCATGACACGATGGTACGCCTGCCAGAGCCCTTTGTCAGACCACCAGTGCCTAGACCCAACGACAATCCAATACGCCGTTTCGTGCGCTGGACCGGCTCGCTCAAGCCGGTGTCGCTGTTTTACGCCCGAACGCTGCACCACCTCGATCGCCGCGTGTACCAGCTGACCAATGGCCGGACGACCTTTGCCGCTTGGGCCTCGGGCCTGCCGGTGATCATGCTCGAGACGACGGGCGCAAAGAGCGGTCAGAAGCGGACTCTGCCCGTCGTCGGCCTGCCCGACGGCGAGGATCTCTTCGTGATCGCCTCGAACTATGGCCAAGACCGGCACCCCTCCTGGTATCACAACCTCAAGGCACACCCCCGCGCGCGCGTGACTGTCGACGGAGTGACGCGCGAGGTGCAGGCGGTGGAGGTCACCGACCCGGCCGAGCGCGAGCGCCTCTACGAGCAGGCGAGCCGCGCGGTGATCGTGTTTCCCGCCTACAAGAAGCGCACCGACCAAATCGGGCGCCGGATCCCAATAGTCCGCTTGCAGTGACCGACGGCGAGCGCTACGCCGCCGGCGCTTCCGAGATCCTCTGAAGCCACTCTGCGATCAGCGTCCCGACGCGCTCGCCCTGGTCCTCCTGCAAATAGTGACCGGCGTCGGTGATCACCGTCAGGCCGTCGGCTCCGCCGATCAGTTGCGCAACCAGGCGACCGACCGGCTCGAGCGGCAGCGCGGGGTCCGAATCGGCCCACAGCACCAGCGCGGGGCGACGGTCGCGCCTGAGCGCCTCCATCGCGGCGCTACCTTCGGCCGCGCCAGGCGCATCGGGCGAGAACGGAATCAGCTCCGGGAAGGCGCGCGCGCCGGCCTTCGAGCGCAACTCAGGAAACGGCGCCTCGTACGCCGCGACCACCTCATCCGCCACGGGCAGCTTGCAGCCGCCGCGGATCAGGACGCCGATGGGTAGGTCCGGCGTGCGCTGGACGAACTGCCGGAACACCTGCCACCCGTCGCTCATGCGCTGGTTGCCGTCGAACAAGCCGGTGTCCATCGCCACGAGGCGCGCGACGCGGTCTGGCAGCTCGAGCGTGGCAAGCCGCATGCCGATCGGCCCACCCCAGTCCTGCATCACCAGCGTCACGTCGCGCAGGTCGAGCTCTTCGACGAGCGAGACGACCGCCTCGGTGTGCTTGTCGTAGGAGTACCAGTCATCTTCTACTGGCTTGTCGGAGCGGCCGAACCCCGGTAGGTCGGGCGCGATGCAGCGATAGCCCGCCGCAAGCAGCGGCCCCATGACCTTGCGGTACAGGTAGGACCAGGTGGGCTCGCCGTGCAGCAGCACCACCGGCGGCCCGCTGCCCTCGTCGACATGGGCCAGGCGCAGCCCACGCCAGTCGCGGTACCGTGGCTCGAACGGAAACCCCGGAAGCTCGGCGAAGCGCTGCTCTGGGGTGCGGTAGATCTCCATGGCGGACGAGCGTACCTTTCTCATCACAGGAGCCTCGAGCGGGATCGGCGCTGCCACCGCGCGGCACGCCGTGCGCGACGGCTACCGGGTGGTGTTGGGGGCCCGGTCGGAGGACCGTCTACGCGAGCTCGTTGACGAGCTCGGCGGGCCCGAGCGCGCGGTGGCACGGCGCTGCGATGTGACCGAGTGGGAGGACCAGCAAGCCCTCGCGCGCATGGCTCACGAGCACTTCGGCCGCCTCGACGTGGCCTTCGCCAACGCGGGATTCGGCGCCGGCCGGAGCTTTCTGGCCTCCGACGTAGACCACTGGCGCGCGATGGTGCTGACCAACGTATACGGAGTCGCGCTGACGATACGCGCGACCATGCCGGCGCTTAAAGAGACGCGCGGGCACCTGCTTTTGACCGGCTCGGTGGCGGGGCGGCGCGCGCTTCCCGGTTCGCTGTACTCCGCGACGAAGTGGGCTGTCACCGCGATGGGTGAGGCCGCGCGCCAGGAGCTGGTTGAGAGCGGCGTGCGGGTGACGCTGATCGAACCCGGCATGGTGGATACGCCCTTCTTCGACAATCGGCCGACGGGGGCGCTCGAGGCCGACGACGTAGCGCGGGCGGTGATGTTCGCCGTCTCGCAGCCGCCGCACGTAGACGTCAACGAGATTTTGGTGCGGCCTACGGCACAGAAAAATTAGGACGGCCGGCGCGCATGCGCGCCGGCCCCGGCCGGAACATGTTCCGGCCGGCGGGTCGGCACATGTGCCGACCCGATAAACAAGATCTATATGAGAAGGCTGCTCGCCCTGGTAGCGGCAATCGTGCTCGTGGACACCATGTTCTACGCCGCGATTTCGCCGCTACTGCCCTTTTACGCCCACCACTTTCACCTCGCCAAATCGCAGGCCGGCGTGCTCTCCGCGGCGTACGCCGCGGGGACGCTGATCGGCTCGATTCCGGCAGGCTGGCTGGCCGGCCGGGCCGGCGTGCGCGCCACCATCCTGACCGGCCTCGGGCTGATGATCGGCGCCAGTGTCGCATTCGCCTTCGCGCATGCGATCGCATTGCTCGACGCCGCACGCTTCTTGCAGGGCCTGGGCGGCGCCGGGTCTTGGGCGGGTGGGTTGGCGTGGTTGATCGGCCGAGCTCCCACCAACCGTCGCGCGGAGCTGATCGGGAGCGCTCTGGCCGCGGCGATCGCCGGCGCGCTGCTCGGGCCGGTGCTTGGCACCGCGGCCACTCAGACCAGCCCCAAACTGGTGTTTTTGTGCGTGGCCGGGCTCGGGCTGGTGCTGTTGGTGTGGACCTTGAGCGAACGGGCGCCTGCAGTCACAGGCGAGACTGGTATGCGAGCGTTCGTGCCCGCGTTGCGCGACCGCCGCGTGGCGACGGGGATGTGGCTGACGACGCTCGGGGCGCTGCTGTACGGCACGCTCGCGGTGCTCACGCCACTGCGGCTCAGCCAGCTCGGCGCGAGCAACGTGACCGTCGGCGCCGCGTTTCTTTCGGGGGCCGCGATCGCTGCGATTGCCAGCCCCGTGGTCGGGCGAATCTCCGACCGGCGCGGCTGGCGCGGGCCGGTACTCGCCGGTCTGTGCGCGTCGACGGTGTGGGTCGTCCTGCTAGCGGTACCCCGCGGCGTGGCGCTGCTGTTCGCGTTTATTGTGGTCGCCGATAGCTTGTTCGGCCTGTCGTACCCCCCGGCGGGAGCGATGATCTCCGACGGCGCCGAGCAGCGTGGGCTTGCTCAGGGCTACGCGTTCGGACTGTTCAATCTCGCCTGGGCGGGCGGCCAGGTCATCGGAGGCGCCGGTAGCGCAGCGATCGCGCAGGCCACCTCGGACCTGGTGCCCTACTCGCTGCTCGCGCTGCTATGCGGGCTCACCGTCATCGCAGTGCGGCGGCAGGCGGCTCGTGTGGTTGACGTGCCAGCCGGGCCGCGCCTGGTGACAAAGCGCAGCCCGGCCGCTGGCACGTCGGAGGAGAGAGACTAGTGCTCTTTTTACCGTGCAAACCGCCCGCAAACCACGACAGTTGTAAACCAACAGGGGGCGACCAAGCGGTTGGTAGGCTTCCGGCACGTGCACGGACGCCGTTTGGGCCTGAGTCTTGCTGTTGCAGTCGTCTTTCTCGCCTCGGCTGGGACGGCGTTGGCGATCACCGGCAGTCTCACGCCCAAGGGCTGCATCGGTGACAAGGGTTCCAATCCGGACTCCTGTACCGAGGCCACGAAGGGCCTTAAGTTTCCGCAGGCAATTTCGGTGACCACGGACGGCCGCTCGGTCTATGTCGTCACCGGTACCTCCAACTCGATTCTCGCGTTCAGTCGCAGCCGGAAAAGCGGTGCGCTGACGCCGGCGGGCTGCATCGCGGACAAAGCGACCAATCCGGATGGCTGCTCGAAGACGAGCGCGGGCCTGAACGATGCAGACGCCGTGACCGTCAGCCCTGATGGTCGCTCCGTGTACGTGGCCAGCTACGAGGACAACGCAATCGCGGTGTTTGACCGCGACACAAAAACGGGCGCGTTGAGGCCGGCGGGCTGTATCGGCTCGACGGACAACAACACCTCGCACTGCAAGCAGACGACCAGGGGGCTCGACTATGCCGAGTCTGTGGTGGTCAGTCCCGACGGAAAGTTTGTCTATGAGGGCGGCGACGAGGCGGCCGTCGTGATCTTTTCTCGCTCCAAGGTAGGCGCGCTCAAGCCGATGGGGTGCGTCGCTGCGCTCGATGACAACTACGCCAAATGCCCGCACACCACACGCGGCCTAAACGGCGACGTGCACGTCGCGATCAGCCGCGACGGCAAGTCCGTTTACGCCGTCAGCTCGAGCGACAACGGAGTTGTGGCCTTTCAGCGCAACACGAAGACCGGCGCACTCAAGCCCAAAGGCTGCATCGCCGCCTCGGGCGCGAACCCGGGCGGGTGCACCAAGACGACCCCGGAGCTTGGTTATCCCATCGACATCGCGGTCGCCCCCGATGGCACCTCCGTCTACGTACCAGCGCTTAACTCGAGCTCGCTCGTGATCTTTCATCGCAACCCCGAGACGGGGGCGCTCACCGCGAAGGGCTGCATCAGTGGGGGTGGATGCGGGCAAACCGCCGAGGGGCTCCATGGCGCTGTCTCGGTCGCCCTCAGCGCCGACGGCAAGTCCGTCTACACCGCGGCCATTCACGACAACGCGGTCACAGTCTTCAAGCGCAAGACGAGCGGCGCGCTCAAGCCCGCTGGTTGCTTTGCCGAGCCACCGACCATCACGTGTCAATCGGTCGCACCGGGGCTCGGGGGCGCCGACGGCGTCGCAGTTTCTGCCGACGGGACGTCGGTCTACGCCGTCGGCGGGGGCAGCAACGCGATCGTCAGGTTCAAGCGGGGTTAACCAGAAGGGATAGAAGGTCGCGCTAATGTGCGCCGCGGCGACGTGACGCCCCGTTGGCGATGCGGTTAACTTGGCCCGGACTCGGCGAGGGTGGAAAGAGCACTACGGTGACCGGTATCGCGGCAGGACCGAGCGGCGTGGCCGCCGGCGAGCGCGGGCCCGAGTCCGAACACACCCCCGATGAGGTCGACGTCCGGCTCGTCGAACTGCGCAAGACGTACGGGGACGTGGTCGCGGTCGACCGAGTTGACTTCGAGATCGCGCGGGGCGAGTTCTTCACGCTGCTCGGACCTTCGGGCTCTGGCAAGACGACGACGCTGCGGCTGATCGCCGGCTTCGAGGAGCCCGACCAGGGCAACGTGGAGTTCGGGGGTCGCGATGTGACCGGCGTCCCGCCGTACGACCGCGAGGTCAACACGGTGTTCCAGGACTACGCGCTGTTTCCGCACATGAGCGTGGCGGAGAACATCGAATACGGGCTGCGGATCCGCAAGTTGGCAAAACGCGAACGCGCGAGCCGGCGAGACGAGGCGCTCGAGATGGTGCGGCTGTCGGGCTATGGACAGCGCAAGCCGGGTGAGCTCTCGGGCGGGCAGCGTCAGCGCGTGGCGCTGGCGCGCGCGATCGTCAACCGGCCGCGCGTGCTGCTGCTCGACGAACCCCTGGGAGCACTTGATTTGAAGTTGCGCGAACAGATGCAGGTCGAGCTCAAGCGCATCCAGGAAGCGGTCAAGATCACCTTCCTGTACGTGACCCACGACCAGGATGAGGCGCTCACCATGAGCGACCGGATCGCGGTTTTCAACGGCGGCCGCGTGGAACAGGTGGGCACGCCGATGGAGGTTTACGAGCATCCGGCGACGTCGTTCGTGAGCGGCTTCGTCGGCACATCCAACGTGCTCGAGCGCGAAGGCAAACGGTTCACGATCCGTCCCGAGAAGGTGCGGCTGCTGCTTGGTTCCGAGGGGCGCGAAGGCCTCGTGACCGAGCGAGGCGTGATCCGCAACGTCGCCTATGCGGGATCCGTGACGCGCTACGAGGTCGAGCTCGAGCGCGGAGGGAAGCTTCAGGCTGTCCGGCAAAACTACGAGACCTCGACCGAGGCGCTCGATCAACGCGGACAGGCGGTTGAGGTCGGCTGGCTGCCCGAACAGGCGGTGCCGGTCGGTACTAGTTCCGAACGAGAGGATCTGTCGTGAAACACGTAAATCGCGGGCGGTGTCGGTGCAGCGTTCTGGCGCTCGCGCTCGTCGCGTTGGTTGCAGCCGGGTGTGGCTCTTCGTCGTCGAGCGGTAGCAGCTCGAGCCGAAACACGCACATGCTGACGAAGCTGGGCAAGCCCGAGGGACAGCTCAACCTGATCGAGTGGCCGGGGTATGTGGCAGCCGATGTGGGTCAAACCGTTCGAGCAGCAGACCGGCTGTCAGGTGCACAACAAGGACGCCGGGACCTCGGACGAGATGGTCCAGCTGATGCGCACCGGTCAGTACGACGGCGTCTCTGCCTCGGGCAATGCAACCGAGCGGCTGGTCGACGCGGGCAACGTCTCGCCCGTGAACGTCAACCTCGTGCCGAACTACAAGACCGTTTTCCCCGACATCAAAAACCAGCCCTACAACACGTTCGGCGGCGTCCATTACGGCATCCCGCACGGTCGGGGCGCCAACCTGCTGATGTGGAACGCCAAGAAGGTGCACCCGGCGCCTCTCTCGTGGGCCGTAATCCTCGACCCCAAACAAGCGGCCAAATACAAGGGCAA
Organism: uncultured Solirubrobacterales bacterium; assembly: GCA_963767295.1. Classification (GTDB taxonomy): domain Bacteria; phylum Actinomycetota; class Thermoleophilia; order Solirubrobacterales; family Solirubrobacteraceae; genus Palsa-465. Next base: position 554,881 of record CAVYDI010000003.1, on the reverse strand, counting down.
GATCTCGGCCTACAACGATCCGATCTACATCGCCGACGCGGCCGTGTACCTCAAGGCGCACGACCCGAGCCTCGGGATCACCAACCCCTACGAGCTCGACTCCAAGCAGTTCAACGCGGCGGTTCATCTGCTCAAGCAGCAGCGGCCGTACGTGGGCGAGTACTGGGGCAGTGCTGCCCAGCAGATCCAGTCGTACGCCAGCGGTAACGACCTCGGTCGGCACCACGTGGCAATACCAGTACTTCCGCTCAAGTCCAAGCACGCAGCCGGTCGCGATCAGCCCCGCCAGCGAAGGCTTTGTGCCGACCGAGGGGGCCACGGGGTGGTCGGACACGTGGATGATCTCCTCGCAGGCCAAGCACCCCAACTGCATGTACAAGTGGATGAACTGGATCATCTCGCCGAAGGTCAACGCCGAGGTGGCCCAGTACTTCGGCGAGGCGCCGGCGCAGAGTCTGGCCTGCCAAACAGCAGACTCTCATCGCTGCGGCCAAGGCGATCAGTTACCCGCCGGACCCGGCGTTCTGCGACCAGTACCACGCGGGTCTGCCGTCGTTCTGGAAGCGCGTGTACTACTGGCAGACGCCGGTCACCAACTGCGGAGACAGCCGCGGCAACAAATGCATGAACTACAACGACTGGGTGAACGCCTGGACGTCGATCAAGGGCTAGGGCCGCATGGAAGCGGCTGACGCGCTCGCGCCAGCACGCGTATCGGTCGGCCGGCGCCTAGCCGGACGTTTTCACCGCCACCCGCGGCTGACCGTCGGCGGCCTGCTGGCGGCGCCGCTGGCGTGGCTGGTGGTGGGCTACCTCGGTTCGCTGGCGGTGCTGCTGATCTCGGCCTTCTGGATCGGTCAATTCGCTGACCGGACTGGTCCACGCACACCTTCACGCATCGACAACTTCAAGACGCTGGTCGACACGTCCGTCTACCGCTCCGTCGCGGGGCGGACGATCGCGATCGCGGCCGCGGTCACCGTCACCGATGCGCTGCTCGCGTTCCCAGTTGCGTTCTACATGGCCAAGGTTGCGCGGCGGCGGGGCAAGGCGGCCCTGGTCGTCGCCGTGCTGATGCCGCTGTGGTCGAGCTACCTGGTCAAGGTCTACGCCTGGCGCGTGATCCTGTCCGCAGGCGGGGTGTTCAACTGGGCGCTTCACCCGCTCGGAATCCAGGGCCCGGGCTACGGCAACCTCGCCGTGTGGCTCGTGATGAGCTACCTGTGGCTGCCGTACATGATCCTGCCGATCTTCGCCGGGCTCGAGCGGATCCCGGACTCGCTGCTGGCGGCCTCCGAGGATCTGGGCGCCGGCCCGCTGACCACCTTCCGACGCGTGGTCCTGCCGATGGCGCTGCCCGCTGTCGTCGCGGGCTCGATCTTCACCTTCTCGCTCACGCTCGGCGACTACATCACGCCGCAGCTCGTCTCCAACAACGAGTTCATCGGCAACGTCGTGTACTCGAACATCACCAACAACCTGCCGCTGGCCTCGGCATTCGCGATGGTGCCGGTCGTGATCATGATCATCTACCTGCTGATCGCGCGCAGGCTGGGGGCGTTCGAGCATCTATGAGGTTCTCGCGCCGCTCTCGGATCTTGCTGCGCGTGGCGGTCGGGGATCACGCTCGCGTTCATCTACGTGCCGCTGATCATCATCGGGATCTACGCGTTCAACTCGTCGAACATCCTGCAGTGGCCGCCGCCGAGCCTGACGTCTCACTGGTTCGCGCGCGCGTTCGGCAGCGCCGGACCGGGCGGTCCACTGCTGACCTCGGTCAAGGTCGCCCTGGTCGCGACCGCGATCGCCCTGATCCTCGGCACGCTCGCTTCGCTGGCGGTCGCCCGTCACCGTTTCTTCGGCCGCGAGACGGTGTCGTTCCTGGTCATCCTGCCGATTGCGCTGCCGGGAATCGTGACCGGCGTTGCGCTGTCGAACACCTTCACTCAGGTACTCGGGGTGTCGCTCAGCCTGCTGACGGTGATCGCTGGCCACGCGACCTTCTGCATCGTGGTCGTCTACAACAACGCGGTGGCGCGCCTGCGGCGCGCGTCCGGCTCGATCGAGGAGGCCTCGGCGGACCTCGGCGCGGATCCCTGGCAGACGTTTCGCTTCGTGACCTTGCCGACCATGCGCTCGGCGCTCGTGGCCGGCGGGCTGCTCGCGTTCGCGCTCTCCTTCGACGAGATCATCGTCACGCTGTTCACGATCGGAGCGGGTCAGCAGACGCTGCCGATCTGGATCTTCAACAACCTCTTCCGTCCCAATCAGCTGCCGGTGATCAACGTCGTCGCGATCCTGCTGGTGCTGGCGTCGACGGTGCCGGTGTATCTCGCGCACCGGCTTGACGCGCGAGGAGGAGGGAGCCGTCGCGGTCCGCGGCGGCGCGGTGGCCGAGGCCGCAGCCGTGCCCTAGCTGGTCTAGGCCGAGCGCGGCGTACCCTTAACGCGTTGGCTGTCGGAGCCTCATCCTCGCTACTCAGCGAGCTCGCAGCGGTGGTCGGGCCCGACTCCGTGCTCGCGGGGGACACGCGCACCTACCTCTATGACGCCACTGAGAGTCGCGGGGTGCGCGGCCGGGCGGACGCCGTCGTGTTGCCGCGCGACGCCGAGGCGGTCGCGGCCGTTGTGCGTTGGTGCTACGACCGCGACGTGCCGATCATTCCGCGCGGCGGGGGGACAGGTTTCACCGGCGGCGCCGTACCGCTCGACGGCGGCGTCGTGATCAGCCTGGAGCGGTTGCGGGCTGTGCGGTCCCTCGATCCGGGGCTATGGCGCGCGTGTGTGGAGGCCGGAGTGCGCACCGCCGATGTGCGGCGACGGGCCCGCGAGAACGGGTTGCTGTTCCCGCCCGACCCGGGGGCCGCCGAGCAATCGCAGCTTGGCGGCAACATCGCCACCAACGCCGGCGGACCGCACGCGTTCAAGTACGGCGTCACCGGCGCCTGGGTGACGGGGCTCGAGGTGGTGCTCGCCCCTGGCGAACTCGTCACGATCGGCGGCCCGGTGCGCAAGGACGCCGCCGGCTACGACGTGCGCTCGCTGCTAGTCGGCTCCGAAGGAACTCTCGGCATCGTGACTGCGGCCTGGTTGAAGCTGATCCCGGCCCCTGAGGCGTCGCTGCCTGTGGTCGCGTGGTACGGAAATGTCGAAGAAGGCTGCGCGGCCGTCGGGGCGGTGCTCGGCCAGGGACTTGTCCCGGCCGCGCTCGAGTACCTCGACGAGGGCGCAGTCCGTGCCACGCAGGGAGCCTTCCCCGGACCTGTCTCCGGGGACGCCCGCTTCATGCTGATCGCCGATGCCGATGGAAGTCGTCACGAGGCCAACCGCATCCGCTCCCAGCTGTCTGAGGTGCTCCAAGAGGGGGCGCTGTCGGTGCACGCGCCGACTTCGCGGGCCGAGATCGAGAGCCTGTGGCGCTGGCGCGACGGCGCGTCGCTCGCGGTCACCGCTGTGCGCGGAGGAAAGGTGAGCGAGGACATCGTCGTGCCGGTCGATCGGCTGTTTGAGGCGATTGAGCGAACCGTTGAGATCGGGCGGCGATTCCGCCTACCGGCATGCAGCTGGGGACACGCTGGCGATGGCAACCTCCACTCGACCTTCATGATCGATCCCGGCGATGCGGAAGAGGTGCAGCGCTCGGAGGAGGCGGCCTCGGAGCTGTTCTCGCTGGCCGCCGAACTCGGAGGATCGGTGTCAGGTGAGCACGGGATCGGCTGGGTTAAGCGGGGCGCACTCGCCCGGCAGTGGGAGCCGTCTGCGCTCGCTGTGCACGAGGCGATCAAACGGGCGTTCGATCCAAAGGGATTGTTGAACCCCGGCAAGAAGCTCGCGCGCGTGTGAGGCATGTTGTTCTGCGCGAGGCTGTGGCGTACGCTCGCGGCAAAACGCTACTGAGGAGGTGCTTATGGGGCTGCTTTCGGCTGGGGTTATGCAGCTCGTCACGGCGGGGTTCTTTGCAAAAGCCATCGGCGCGACGATCGCAATTTTCGTCGCCGTCGGCTTTGTGCTCGGGTTTCTCATCGCCAGGCTCGTCTACCACCGCCGCATCAAGTGATGGTCCAACCTGTTCCCGAGCACGTGCACACCATCACTCCGCGGCTCGTGGTCGCGGACGGCGACGCCGCGATCGACTTCTACGTTCGTGCATTCGGAGCGTGGGAACTGGGCGAGCGATTCGCCGATCCCGAGGGGAGGCTGATCCACGCCGAGCTGCAGATCGGCGACTCGGTCGTGATGGTCACGCAGGAGGAAGTCGACGGAGGCGTCCAGGTCAAGTCGCCGCGATCGCTGGACGGCGTTGTGACCACCATCTTGGCCACCTACTGGGAGGACGTCGATGCCGCGTGGGAGCGCGCACTCAACGCCGGGGCCGAAGTGATCTACCCTTTGGCCGACCAGTTTTACGGTGAACGCGGGGGCAGGCTGCGAGATCCGTTTGGTCAGCAGTGGATGCTGAGCCAGCGGATCGAAGATCTAACGCACGAGGAGATGGAGCGGCGGGCGTCTAAGTTCTTCGAGGGGGGCAGCGCATGACAGTCCAAGAGATGCACCACGTGGGCGTAGTCGTCGACCACCTCGCGGACGCGGTCGCATTCTTCGCCGCGCTCGGGCTTGAGCTGGAAGGCGAGGCAACGGTCGAGGGCGGGGTGGCGGATCGCGTCACCGGCCTCGATGGAGTCCGGTCGGACATCGCGATGATGCGGACACCAGACGGCCACGGACGGCTCGAGCTGACCAAGTTCCAGACGCCCTCGGGCCCGGGCGGTGACCCGTTCGCTCCGCCGAACGCGTTGGGGATCAGGCACGTCACGTTCGAGGTAGATGGCATCGACGATGTCCTCGACCGACTGCGAAGTCACGGCGCCGAGCTCGTCGGCGAGCTGGAACGCTACGAGGACTTCTATCGGCTCTGCTACGTCCGCGGCCCGGCGGGGATCATCGTTGAGCTGGCCGAGCGGGTCGGCTGACGGGAGCCAGTGACGGCCTGCCCAGAACCTCCGTGAGCCGTTCAGCGATCTCGATGACCAGCTCGTCGCCGTTCTGGGGCCCCACGATCTGCATGCCGACGGGAAGACGTGCCGCGGTGTAGCCAGCGGGCACGGAGTGCGCGGGGAGACCTGCGACGGCGGGTTGCGGTCCAGAACGGCTGCTCGGTGCGGCGGTTTTCAGATGGAGCTAACCGGATTCGGGCCGGCGACCTCCTGGGTGCGATTCGCGACGCGCCCATCTCGCACCGCCGGAGACGCTCTTCCCTCCCCCCATCTCAAGGCTGGAGATCGTCAGCGAACCGTCCGCTGTCTGATGGCGCGGTCTGGCCGTGCAGAGCCTGTGCCACTGTCCGCATCAGCAGGACCGTCCCGCAGGTCAGTCCCACGAAGCCCAGCGTCCACATGGTGTCGCGAACCACCTTGTTCGGAGACAGCGAGCCCGCCACCAGAAGCACTGCGGAGATGACCGCGCCGGTCCCGCCGGCGGCCATCAAAAGCACTCGGTTCAGCCACCGCTCCACCACGGCTTGATCGGAGCCGGCGTATCGCTCGGTTCTCAGGACAAGGCGACCGGAGCGCAACTGGCCCGCGAGCGTCTCGGCGTGCTCCGGCAGCGTGCGCAGCGCGGGCAGGGCTCGCACCAGCTCCCGGCGCACGACCTCCTCCGGGCTTCCAAGAGCGTCATAGCGGTCGCGAGCTACCAGCTCCTGGGCTTCGGACGCGATGGCGAACTGGCGATCAATTGTCTTGAGGGTTCCGTCAAGGGTGAGAAGGGTGCGAGAGAGGAGGAGCATCGACCGGGGCGGCCGCAGCCCGTGTCGCTTCATCACGTCCATCACTCCAAGCATGGCGGCTGGGCTGAGCCCGCCGGTTTCGACCTCGCCGAGCAGGATCGAAAGGTCGCGCTCGAGTTGTCGCATGTCGATCTCATGGTCGCCGACGAGGTGGCGAACGGCGCGCGCTAGCACCGACGCCTCTTTAAGCGAAAGGCCGGCGGCGATTCCCTGGAGCGCATCGCGAGTTACCGGATCAATCTGACCCACCGCGCCGAAGTCGAGGAGCCAGAGGGTCCCCTCGGAGTCGATGAGGACGTTTCCCGGGTGAGGATCGGCGTGGTAGTAACCATCGCGGAGGATCTGCTCCAGGAACGAGGCGAGCAAGCGCCGGCTGAGCTCCGAGCGCTCCACCGGAGCCGCGTCGACCGCCGCGGCGTCGGACACCGAACGGCCGACGACCTCGTCCATCACGAGCATCCGGCCGCTCGACAGCGTCGGGTGGACCACCGGGACCCGCACTGCACCATTGGCGCCGTGGCCTTGGGCAAGCCGCAGACCGGCTGCGACCTCGCGACCGTAGTCGAGCTCCGCTGAGATGCTTGTGATCAGCTCGTCGGCGAGGTCTCGGATGCCGACCCGGCGTGCCGCTTCGACTCGGCGATCGAGCTGCCGCGCGATCAGTGAAAGCACGGCCGAGTCCCGGCGGACGATCTCGTCGATCCCCGGCCGCTGTACTTTGATAATCACCGGGCGTCCGTCGTGGAGACTTGCGCGATGTGTCTGTCCGATGGACGCCGCAGCCAGCGGCTCCTGGTCGAATGAGGCGAATGCTTGCTGCACGGGCTCGCCGAGTTCGGCGCCAAGAACCTCATCAACCTCTGCGCGCGAGAGGCGAGCGACGTTCGCGTGCAGATTTGCGAGCTCGCTGGTCAGCGTTTCGGGCAGCAGGTCGCTGCGCGTGGCCGCGATCTGTCCGAACTTCACGAACATGCCCCCCGAACGCTCGAGCACCACGCGTACGCGTCGCGCCAGATCGGGTGACGCCAGGGCAGCCGGATGTCGGTAGCGGACATGTAACAAGTTCTCGCGCCGGGCATTGCCGACAAGCTCGCGGAACCTCCCCACCGGGGCAGCCACCGATTTCACCCACCGGACGGGATGGCGCAGCGCCCGCCTCACCCGTGGCGGTCCTGGCTTCCCGTGCGTGATCATGTCGAGCGCGATCGCGACAGGCAGCGCCGCCAGCACTCCGAAAAACACCGACAACGGAATGATCAGCGCCGGATGGGGGTGTTGCTGCCCGAGTGCGATGGCTCCGCCGAACAGTCCGACCAGCCAACCGACCATCGCCGCGACGAAAGTCCGCCAGCGACCGATGTGCACCCCGAGCACCCTTGCGGTCAGGACCCCGATGGCTGCTATCCAGAACGGGAGGATGAGCAGGTAGCCCAGCCCAAGATCAAGCCTTAGCGTGAGAGACGCAATCGCCACTAGCAACACCCCCAGCACTCGGCGCGTCGCCGCACCACCGATGGTCATAGAACCCATGGCCGACAGGGCGTCGGCCCGAGGACACCGCTCTTTTACTGCACCCCTTGCGCAGAGTCAATGACCCCGCCCAGGCGCATCCGGTGGCCCAGCCGGGCGCCCCGGTGTCTGAAACGGAGCCCCAACTCCGGCATCCGGCGGCAATCAGTCCAATCAAAAGATCCGCCGTCCAGCACTTCCTGAGGTGGAGCTAGCCGGGCTCGAACCGGCGACCTCCTGGGTGCGATCCAGGCGCTCTCCCAACTGAGCTATAGCCCCGAGCGGCAGCTTCCTGCCGAGCGGCGCGGCCAAGTTTAGCCGTGCGTTTTAAGCGCCAGGGCTAATGGAATTGGCGATTTCGGTCGATACGCTCAAAACAGGAGTATTTGGTGAGCCTGCGCACGCGACTCAACATCCTCTTCCTCGCGCTCGTCGCGATTCCAGCCGTGCTTATCGCTGCGTTCGTCTTCGGCACGATCGGCGTCGTCGGGTTCACGCTTGGGGTGCTCCTCGCGTCCCTTTGTTTCGGGCTTCTCATATCTCGAGTCGTCAGACGAGACCTCGAGCCCCGGCTGCATGAGCTCGCCTACGAGCGCGGGCGTCTACGCGAGTCGGTGCGGCGCACGGGGGAGACCCTCGCCTCGAACCTCGATCGACCGGCGCTGCTCGAGCTGACGCTGAAGACAGCAGTGGATGCTGTCCATGCGACCTCAGGCCGGCTCATCGCGCGCTCATCTCCAACCGAGCCGCTGAGTGAGATCGGCGTGATCGGCTCGCTTAGCGACGCCGATGCGGCGATCCACGAGGCGGAACACGCGGCGCTACGCGTCAATGGCGTAGGTGAGTCGCGTGCTGGAGAAACATTCTTGGCCTCGGTCGCACTCGGGCACGCCACTCGCCTTTACCCAACCGTCGAGCAGAGCGGTCACCTTTATGGGCTGATCACGGTCGGGCGTCACGGCGCGCCGTTTACCGACGAGGAGCGCGACCTGTTGCGGCTGCTCGGGGCCCAGGCGACGCTTGCTCTGGAAAACGTCGAGCTTCACTACCAGGTGGCGCGACAAGCGGTCACGGACGAGCTGACTGGGCTTGGTAACTATGCCCGCTTTCAGGAGTTGCTCTCCGCGGAGATTGAGCAGGTCAAGCGTTATGGCGACCCAGTCGGCCTGATGATGCTCGACCTCGATGACTTCAAGACGATCAATGACACGTTTGGGCACCAACAGGGCGACGCGGTCCTCAGGGCTGTGGCAAAAGTTCTGCGGGATAGATCGCGTGAGGCCGACAGCCCCGCTCGCTATGGCGGCGACGAGCTCGTCGTCGTTTTGCCGCGAACCGATTTGGAGGGAGCCTTCGCGATCGGCGAGCGAGTCCGGTGCGCAGTCGAGGAACTAGCGGTTCCTCGGCTCGATAACGAAGGTTCGCTGCGGGTCACCGTCAGCGTCGGAGTGGCCGCATCCGACTGGGGCGACAAGGAAGCCCTTGTCGCGGACGCTGACAAGGCGCTATATGCGGCAAAACGAGACGGGAAGAACCGGACCGCTAGGACATACGCCGAGACGGCACACGTCTCCGGCGAGTAGCCTTCCGGTCATGGGATTGTTGGATGACGCCATCCGCGAGCACCTCGAGCTAAAGCGGCAGCATGGCGCCGACCCCAGCGAGCTAGAACGCGCTGAGCAGGAGGCTCTCGGCCCGGTGCGGCGCAAGCCAATCGAGCCCCAAGACGAGTTCGACGACCACGTCGCGGATGAGGAGCCAGGGGTCGCGGACGAGCACGAATACCCGATCCAAGACGAGGATTACGCTGACGTCGTCGAGCCTGACAAGCGCGGCGCTTTCGGCGAGGATGACCGCCTGATCGCTCGGGGGAATGGCGAGGGCGGCACAGGTCTGAGCGAGGCCGAGTACGAGGAGTACTACGACGAGGAGTACTACGACGACGAAGAGGGCGAGGAATCGGAAGAGCCTTTCCCGGAGGAGGTCTCACCTCGGCCCCGCTACGAATCCGAGCCACCTGACTCGGCCGGTCAAGCCCGGAACCATCCGACCGCGGCGCATCGCGCCAGCGTTCCGCCGGAATCCGCGCCGCCAACGCAGGCCGCTTCCCCCGAGCCCGCTGAGAGCGAGCCGGACGAGGAGACCGTCGAGTACGACGTCGAAGACGCTTTGCATTCGCGCCCGCGGCGCCGGTCGAGGCGCTCCAAGTCTCGACGTGAGCCGTCCCCTGAGCCGGGAGAAGACGTGCTCGAAGAGACCCCGGAGTTCCTCCAGGACGCGCCAGAGCATGACCGGCTCTGGTTCGAGCAGCGCCCCCCACGCGATTTCGACTTCGACGGTTGAATCCCGGCCCGGCTGGGACTCGAGGCTCCGGGTCTAAACTCGACCCGTCGCCGGGGCCATAGCTCAGTTGGGAGAGCGCCTGCTTTGCAAGCAGGAGGTCACGGGTTCGAATCCCGTTGGCTCCACTGCTGTTGCAGTGGCTACCGGTCCGGCTGCGCAGGCTCCCCGCGCACTAGGCTTATCGCGGATGGGGGGCATGGCGCAGGCGTCGAGGAAGCGACTGGACGTGATTGTTGTCGGAGCTGGGCTCGCCGGTCTGAACGCCGCGCGCTGCCTAGACCGAGCCGGTCGCAGCACGCTTGTGTTGGAGGCGCGCGGGGAGGTCGGTGGGAGAACCCGCACCCGCCTGGTGGATGGCGAGATCGCGGACTTCGGCGGAGAGTGGGTTGGGTGGGCGCACCGCCGTGTTGGGGGTGCGACGTTGCATTCGGCCCCGGCGAGGTATGTCGTTACGGCCCAGCTCTCAAAGAGTCGCATGGCAGAATCCACTTTGCAGGCGCCGAGCGCAGCAGCTGGCCCAACAACACGAAGGGCGCACTCGAAAGCGGCGAACAGGCAGCACGAAACGCGCTTGCGGCTCTGTGCGGGTAAGCGCCGCGACGACCTGTTCAACAGCGGAAGTTAGAAAGGGTGACGGCCCTAGAGCGAAACCCTGCACGCGACAAACTCTGAGCCGCATGAGTCGCCGCCTGCTATCCGGGGTCACCCTCATCGCGCTGCTGCTGGCCGGATGCGGCTCAGGCCCCGCGTCCCGTCCTCTCAGCTCGACGCAGCATGCGACCAGTCCCGCCAGCACGGCGACGACAGCGCGCCCGCGTCGAGCGAAGCTGCGCCGCATTGCTCTGCACGCGAACCGCTCGCGTAACGGTTTGCCGTACTCGACCGCCAGTAACGGCGTCGTTCAGCGCCAGCCGCCGGCCGGGACCTGCCACGCGCTCGGGTCAGGGTTGTACGAGCGGCCTGATCCGTCGTGCACGCCGGGCGCGCTCAACCCCGCGGTCAAGCAGACGACGATCGACAGAACCATTTGCGTCCCGGGCTGGACCGATACGGTCCGGCCGCCGCAAAGCGTCACAGAGCAAGAGAAGCTCGCGAGCATCGCAGCCTACGGAGACAGCGCTGCGACGGGCGACTATGAATACGACCACTTGGTGCCGCTCGAGCTTGGCGGCGCCACAAATGACGCTCGAAACCTCTGGCCCGAGCCAGGAGCATCACTTAATCCAAAGGATACGGTCGAGGAGACGCTAAGACAGGAAGTCTGTGATCGGCGAATCTCTCTGGCGCGGGCCCAGCGCGAGATCGTCAGCAACTGGACCTCACTAGTCCCTCCACCTGTCCGGCACCACTCGACGACGACCGGCGAATGCAACGTGATGGCGTCCTACAACAGCACGTACCACGACTACGACGTTTATGTGCACTCCAACCAGCCCGATCAGGACGTGACCGTGACTGACGCGTCCGGAGACTCAAAGAGTTGGCACACCGACAGCACCGGTTATGCCGACGTCTACCTACACGCCGGCACAGGAGCGTCGAAAGAGCAGATCGTGGTGCACGCGGGAACAGCCACGTGCTACGGACGGCTCTAGCACGGCGCAGGCGGCTTGCTCGCCTCGCCGTCCGTGGCTCGAGGCCGGCCACCGAAGCTACCGTCTAAGGATGGCGTCGCGCACTCGCATCACCACCTTCGGTTCGGCAGCTTTGTTCGTAATCGCGGGTGTCCTGTGCGGTGCGCTGGTTGGCGGTGGTACGGGTCAGGTGCTCGCGTTTGCGCTGATCGGTGTCGGGGTGGTACTCGCGACCGGCCTCGTGTTCATGGAGGTCGGGCTGAGCGAGGACCGCGAGCGTAGCCGTGAAGCGGCGGTCAGCGAGCGCCCGCAGCGCCCCAAGCGCCCCAAGCGCCTGCAGCATCCTCGCCTGGGACAATCACGAGGGCACAGGCGCCGGCTTCAGTGACGCACAACACATCACATGACCATGGGTGACTACGGGCAACCAATCTCCTACGAGGTACTTACTCACGGGACTCCGGTCTATTCCGCGGACGGGTTCGAAATCGGCACAGTGGATCACGTCCTTGCGGACGAACACGCTGACATTTTCGATGGCGTGGTGATTGCCGAGAAGCCCCACCGCCGTCGCCATCGCTTCGCGGACGCCGACGACATCGAGCGCATCTACGAGCACGCAGTCGTATTGAAGCTCGACCACGACGCCGCCGAGCGTCTGCCCGAACCGAGCGAGAACCCCGCCGTACTGCGAGACGATCCCGCGGAAACGCGTTCAGAAGCACGCGCAGACAAGCTCCGGCGTGCCTGGGACTATCTCTCTGGCCGCTACTGAGCGGCCCGGTTAACACACCGCGACGGCCGGCGGGTCAGCCACCTGTCCCGGTCGACGCCGTAGATATCGTGCGGTCCCCGACCTAGGAGGTCGATCGTGCGCTCGTAGCGCTCTCCGAGCCGCTTTGCTACCCCCACCGACCGCTCGTTTCCGGGAGCGATGACGCTGATGACGCGCCTCGCGTCCACGGTGTCGAACGCAAACGCGAGCGCCGCGTCTGCGGCCTCGCTCGCAAATCCCTGACCCCAGAATTCACGTCGCAAGACCCACCCAACCTCGAGTCCCGGCCATCCCTCCGGATGCCAGAGCCCGGCCCGGCCCACAAACGTCCCGCTCACGCGCTCGACAAGGGCCCACTGGCCATAGCCGCGCAACGCCCAATGCCCAAGGTGCACAGCCATCGAACGCCACGCGGCCGCGCGCGTCTGGGGCTGGCCGTTCTCGAGGAACTGCATGACTTCAGCGTCGGCGTACATCGCAGCGTACGCGTCGATGTCTTTCGGGTCGAGCGCGCGCAGCAGGAGGCGCTCGGTTGACAGTTCCGGAATCACCGAGCCCTCTCCCTGCAAAACGGCCCAGCTAGAACAGAGTCCCCTTACGCGCCCACTGGGCTCAGGGCGTATGGAAAAGAGCCGGTGAGCCGCTCGGCTCCGTGATCGCTGACGGCCAACAGATCCTCGACGCGAGTACTGCCGAGCTTCGGATCTACCACCCCTGGCTCGAGCGCGACCACGTCTCCCGCGACAAGCTGCTTTCGGCCGGTTCTGCCTAGGCCCGGCGCCTCGTGCACCTCCAGTCCCACGCCGTGACCCAGGCTGAAATAAAAGCCGTGACGGAGCGTTTCGCCAGGCGGCTTCGTCCTTTGCGTTGGCTGCCCGGCGGCCTCAAGCACGTCGCAGGCAATGTCATACAGGTCAACTCCCCGCACTGCCGGGCGCACGGCCGCGCACGCCCGCTCGTGTGCCTCGAGCACGGTCTGGTGCAGCGCCGCAAGTTCGCCGCTGATGTCTCCTCGCACAAAGGTGCGCGTCATGTCAGACCAGCAGCCGGATCGCTCATCTCTCGGCCACAGATCGATCTCTATAGGTGCATGCGGGCGAAGCGGACCAGAGCCAGGGTCGTGTCCGATCGGGGCTCCCGGACCTGCCGGTTTGACGATGATGTCGGGCGGGCATGACGCGCCGGCGCGCGCGCATGTCTCACGGATCGCGGCGCGTACATCCTCCGCGGTAAGCGTTCGGCCGTCGAGCAACAGCTCATCGTCTGCAATCTCGGCCTCGCGCACCATCTCTGCGGCACGGCCCATTGCGGCCAGAGCGGCTTGCGTGGCCCGGCGGATGCCCGCCATCTCGGCCTCGCTTTTGCGCCTGCGCCGTGTCTCGAACACTTCCTCGTCGACGGTCAGCTCTATCTGCTCCGCTCGCAAGCGGTCTGCGAGCCCGAGTGGAAAATCAGGCGGTACCACCGCGCGGTCGATGCCGAGCGTGCGCGCCGCGCGTAAACAGAGCTCACGTTCGATTTCCTCGGCAGGGAGCCCGGACTCGACCAACTCGTCACGTCCAAGCTCGTCACCCAAGAGGCGCTCCACATCGGGCGCGGCTTGCGCGATGCGCTCGTCCTCGAGCGCGTTCGTCAAGACCGCCCGGCGACCGTTGACCTCCATGTACAGGAATGGATCCCCGATTCCGAGCGGCACCTCGTGCCGCATGGCCGGCGACCGTTCCGTGTCGCCCCAGATCAAAACATCCATGGCCCGACCTTAACACGAGCGCGATTTCGACTTTCCGAGGGCCACCCACTGACATCGCTCACGGCGCTGATGCGATGATGGCGCTCAGGCTCAGCCCGTACTACAACGGAGGTACCAGATGATCGTCATGTTCACGGCCCGCCGCCTGAAGCCCGGCGCTTGGGAGCAGTTCCGTGAGGCTTGGGGTCCCGGGGACAACCCGCCGCCGGGATTTCAACACGCCTACCACGCCCGCAATATTCGCGACGAGGACGAAGTAATTTCGTTCGGCCTGTTTGATATGGGCGTGGCCGACTACCGCCAGTGGCGCGAGCAGTCCGATGCCCAGGAAAACAGCCGCGTCGATCGCATGTCGGCGTTCGTCGAGCACGAGTATGTCTCGGGTGTGTATGAGGTGATCGACGAATTCACGCCTTGACGTGTCCTTCGGCGCGCGGCCTGCGCCATGCGAGGCGGTTTGACCGCGACCCCAAGATCAGCCGGTAGGCCGGCTGCAAACCTGCTTGAGCGTCTCGACCCCGCCCGCCGAAGCGCCAATCACCACGAGAGCTCGACCGGTGCGGGTCCTAGGTTTTGGTCGGCCACCTCGGACAAGGCAACGCTCAAGGACCCGCATTAGCTACACCCGCATCGTAGGCCGACATCGATCACACTTGCGGCGTGAACACGGTCGAGCTCACGACCCAGGGGCTGTCAGCCGCCGACGTCGTGGCGGTCGCCCGGCATGACGCGCGGGTAGAGCTGGCCGCACAGGCGCGGGCAGCGATGGAGCGCAGCGCCCGCGTAGTAGAGGAGCTGAGCGACGCCGAGGAGCCTGCCTACGGCGTCTCCACGGGCTTTGGCTCGCTCGCGCTAGTTCGTATCGCGCCAGAAAAGCGTGAGGAGTTGCAGCGCGCCCTCGTGCGCTCGCATGCGGCCGGGATGGGGCCGCCCGTCGAGCGCGAGGTGGTGCGGGCGACGATGTTGCTGCGGGCGCGGTCGCTCGCGATGGGTTTCTCGGGCGCGCGGCCCGAGACCGCCGAGGCCATCCTCGCCCTGCTCAACGCCGGCATTACTCCTGTCGTCCCCGAGCACGGTTCGCTGGGGGCCAGCGGCGACCTGGCTCCACTGGCTCATTGCGCACTCGCGCTGATCGGCGAGGGAGAGGTGGCCTTTGCCGACGAGGTGCGGCGCCCGGCTGCGGACGCCCTTAGCGAGGCAGGCATCGAGCCAATCGTGCTTGGCCCCAAAGAGGGTCTCGCGCTCGTCAACGGCACGGACGGCATTCTCGGCATGCTCGTACTCGCGCTGACCGACTTAGGTCGGTTGCTGCGCGTGGCCGATGTCGCCGCCGCAATGTCGGTCGAAGCCTTGCTCGGAACCGATCGCGCATTCGCCGAGGAATTGATCGCGCTGCGACCTCAACCGGGACAGGCGCACAGCGCCGCCAACCTGCGAACGCTGTTGGCTGATTCGGAGATCGTGGCAAGCCATCGCTACGGTGACCCAAGGGTGCAGGACGCCTACTCGCTCAGATGCGCGCCCCAGGTGATTGGGGCAGCGCGGGACACGCTCACGCACGCGGAAGCCGTCGCCATCAACGAGCTCCGGTCCGCCATCGATAATCCGATGGTGTTGCCAGACGGACGCGTCGAGTCGTGTGGCAACTTCCACGGCGCACCGCTCGGGTACGTATGCGACTTTCTGTCGGTGGCCGCCGCCGATGTTGGAGCGATCGCTGAGCGCCGTACCGACCGCTTATTGGATCAGACCCGGTCGCAGGGGTTGCCGCCGTTCCTTGCCCCCGACGCCGGCGTCAATTCAGGGCTGATGCTGGCTCACTACGCGCAGGCCGCGATGGTCGCCGAGAATCGTCGCCTGGCGACTCCTGCAAGCGTCGATTCGCTGCCCACGAGCGCCATGCAGGAGGATCATGTCTCGATGGGCTGGGGCGCCGCCCGCAAACTGCGGGCCGCGATTGCGAATCTCGCCCGCGTGCTCGCCGTTGAGCTCGCCTGCGCGGCACGGGCGCTCGATCTGCGAGCCCCACTGACGCCGGCCGCCGGTACCGGCGCAGCGGCGAGAGCGATTAGGGAGCGGATCCCGGGTCCAGGCCCGGACCGCTTCGTCGCGCCCGAGCTGGCCGCGGTCGAAGAGCTAGTACGCAGTGACGCGCTGCTCAAAGCCGTCGAGCGGGAGATCGGAGCGCTTCAGTGAGCGGACCACGTCGCGTGACGGCGCCCCGTGGCACCGAGCTCTCCTGTCGCGGTTGGCAGCAGGAGGCAGCGCTGCGAATGCTCATGAACAACCTCGACCCCGAGGTCGCTGAGGACCCCGACAACCTCGTCGTGTACGGCGGCACGGGCCGCGCCGCGCGCTCCTGGGAGGCCTTCGATGCGCTCGTGGCCACCCTCCGAGAGCTCGGAGACGACGAAACCATGCTCGTCCAGTCGGGCAAGCCGGTGGCGGTGTTCACAACGAGCCCGTGGGCGCCACGAGTCTTACTCGCCAACTCAAATCTCGTTCCTGAGTGGGCAACCTGGGACGAGTTCCGCAGACTCGAAGCGCTCGGCTTGACGATGTACGGGCAGATGACGGCGGGCTCCTGGATCTACATCGGCAGCCAGGGGATCGTGCAGGGGACCTACGAAACGTTTGCGGAGATAGCCCGTCGCAAGCACGCCGGCTCGCTCAAGGGGACGATCACGCTCACCGCCGGACTGGGGGGGATGGGCGGCGCTCAGCCGCTCGCCGTGACCATGAACGGGGGCGTCGCGCTTTGCATCGAGATCGAAGCCCACCGCATAAGGCGCCGTCTCGAGACGCGCTATCTGGACGAGCAGGCTGACTCGCTCGATGACGCCGTGAAGCGGTGCGCGGACGCCAAGCGCGAGGGTCGCGCGCTGAGCGTCGGCCTGGAAGGCAACGCTGCCGACATCGTGCCCGCACTGCTCGAACAAGGATTCGAAGCAGACATCGTCACCGACCAGACCAGCGCCCACGATCCACTCAACGGTTACGTACCGAACCGGATGTCGTTGACCGAAGCCGACGAACTGCGTAAGCACGATGCCGATGAATATGTCCGCCGCTCCCGTGCCGCGATCGCCGCCCACTGCGCCGCCATGGTCGGCTTCCTTGACCGAGGCAGCGAGGTGTTCGACTACGGCAACAGCCTTCGAACGGAGGCCAGGCTGGGCGGCTTCGAGCGAGCGTTTGCATACCCCGGGTTTGTTCCGGCCTACATCCGGCCGCTGTTCTGCGAAGGCAAAGGCCCGTTCCGCTGGGTCGCTCTTTCGGGCGATCCCGCCGACATCGCCGTCACCGATCGCGCGGTGCTCGATGAGTTTCCCGATGACGAGCCGCTTGCTCGCTGGATCGAGCATGCTTCGCAAAGGATCGCTTTCCAGGGGTTGCCTGCGCGGATCTGCTGGTTGGGGTATGGCGAGCGTCGCCGTCTCGGGCTGCGCTTTAACGAGCTGGTCCGCAGCGGCCGGATCACAGCGCCGATCGTGATCGGCCGCGATCACCTCGACTCGGGCTCGGTCGCATCTCCCTACCGAGAGACGGAGTCCATGGCGGACGAGTCTGACGCGATCGCGGACTGGCCATTGCTAAACGCACTCGTGAACACCGCCGCGGGAGCCACCTGGATTTCGCTTCATCACGGCGGGGGTGTCGGCATTGGCCGCTCTATCCACGCCGGCATGGTGGTAGTCGCCGACGGCTCCGAGCTCGCGCACGAGAAGCTCGACCGGGTGCTCACCACCGACCCCGGCATGGGGGTTGCTCGCCACGCGGACGCGGGCTACGACCGCGCACTGCAAACAGCCTCCGAGCGCGGCGTACGGATCCCCATGGCACAGGGGCCGTGACCACACTTTGGTGCGAGCTGGCCTGGCTGGAGGGGCCACGGCCAGTGCAAGGAGTCGTGCTTGAGCTGGCGGGCGATCGCATCAAGAAGGTCACCACCGAGGTGGCCGCGCCGCCAGGCGATGCTGAGCGCGTGGGTGGGCTTGTCATCCCGGGCCTCGCCAACGCGCACTCGCACGCCTTCCAGCGCGCGCTCCGGGGCCGGACGCAGAGTGGGCAGGGTGGCTCGTTTTGGACCTGGCGAGAGCAGATGTACGCGGTGGCTCGCGCGCTCGATCGAGAGTCGATGTTCGCCTTGGCCCGAGCCACCTTCGCCGAGATGGCGCTCGCCGGTGTGACGCTGGTGGGCGAATTCCACTACCTCCACCACGATCGCGACGGCCGCCCATACGCCGAGCCCAACGCCATGGGTGCCGCCATTTTCGAGGCCGCGCACGCGGCGGGGGTGCGTCTGACCCTGCTCGACACCTGCTATCTCCATGGCGGCATCGGAGCACCGCCGGATGCGACACAACTGCGCTTCTCCGATGGCACCGCTGAGCGGTGGGCGGCGCGCGTCGACCAACTCACCGAAGCCCCCGCCAGGCGGGTCGGAGCCGCGATCCACAGCGTGCGCGCCGTCGACCCCGACTCTGCCGCAAAGGTGGCTGCCTGGGCGGAGAACCGAAAGTCTTCGCTGCACGCTCACGTCTCAGAACAGCCCGCCGAGAACGAGGCGTGCCTCGATGTCTACGGAGCGACGCCGACCGAACTGCTCGAGCAAGCCGGAGCCCTGTCGCAGCGCTTTACGGCCGTGCACGCCACGCACGTCTCCGACCGAGATGTCTACTTGCTCGGGCAAAGCAGTGCGCACTGCTGTCTGTGCCCAACAACCGAGCGCGACCTCGCCGACGGAATCGGTCCCGCCTGGCAGCTCAGGCAGGCCGGCGCACGGCTCGCACTGGGTTCTGATTCGCATGCGATGATCGAACCCCTGGAGGAGGCGCGAGCGGTGGAACTCGACGATCGGCTCGCCAGCGGCGTACGAGGACGGCACACGGCCATTGAGCTCCTGGAGGCGGCCACGAAGGGGGGCTATGAGAGCCTCGGTTGGCCCGAAGGCGGCGTGATCGGTGAGGGCTCGCTCGCGGACCTCGTCGCATTCCGCCTCGACAGCGTGAGGCTCGCAGGCGTGCCCGCCGAAGACCTATTGCAAGCGCTCGTCTTTGCCGGCAGCGCTGCCGATGTGAGCGACGTGCTCGTGGGCGGCCAGTTCGTCGTCAGGGGCGGTATCCACCTCGCGCTGGACGCACCGCGGGAGCTCCAGCGTGCAATCGCACATGTCGCGCCGTGACCACGCTCGCGATCGACAACATCGGCCTGCTTGTGACCAACGACCCCGAGCTCGGGGAGGGACCGCTTGGACTGATACGCGATGCTGCGCTTGTGATCGACGGCGAGCGCGTGGAGGCCATCGAACGCACGGGAGCTTGGGCCGATCAACGCCTCGATGCCCGCAAGCAGTGCGTCATCCCGGGCTTCGTAGATAGCCACACCCACCTGGTCTTTGCAGGCGACCGCGCGGAGGAGTTCGCGGCGCGCATGGCTGGCGCTCCCTATGCCCCGGGCGGGATCAATAAGACCGTCTTGGCAACGCGTGACGCCTCCGACGGTGAGCTACGTGCAACCGCCAAAGCCCGGCGACGGGAGGCGTTGCGCGCCGGCATCACACAGCTAGAGATCAAGTCGGGGTACGCACTCGAAACGAACGGCGAGCGCAGGTTGTGCGAGCTGGCGCGAGAGCTCACCGAGGAGGTCACCTTCCTCGGTGCCCACCTCGTGCCACCTGAGTACGAGGGACGCGCCGACGATTACGTGGAGCTCGTCTGCGGGGAGATGCTCGAGGCGTGCGCGCCCCACGCCCGCTGGATCGACGTGTTCTGCGAGCAGGGTGCATTCGACGCCGATCAGTCCCGCGCGGTCCTCGAAGCGGGACGCGAAAAAGGTCTGGGCTTGCGCGTCCACGCCAACCAACTCGGTCCTGGCCCCGGCGTGCGACTCGCGGTAGAAGAACGAGCGGCCTCCGCCGACCACTGCACGTACTTGACTGGCAAGGATGTAGAAGCACTTGCCGGCTCCGGCACCGTGGCCACTTTGCTCGTGGCGACCGACTTCTCCACGCGTCAGTCGTATCCCGATGCCCGCGCGCTGATCGACGCGGGCGCAACCGTGGCGCTCGCGACCAACTGCAACCCCGGCTCGAGCAACACGACCTCGATTGGATTCTGCATCGCGCTTGCGGTGCGCGAGGCCGGCATGACGATTGAAGAAGCGCTTCAAGCTGCCACGCTGGGCGGCGCGCGAGCTCTACGGCGCGAGGACCTAGGGATGCTGAGGCCAGGGGCCCGCGCGGACGCGGTGGTCCTGGGCGCTCCCTCTTACGCCCATCTCGTCTACCGACCGGGGGTCCCGCTCGCGGCGGCGACTATCCGCGCGGGTCAGCTCGAGTGGAGTGACCCGGATTTCGCGCGCTAGCCGGACCGCTCGGCCGCAAAGCCCGCGCCCAAGATGTGCTCTGCCTGGAGGGCGATATTCGCGGAGTGCAGCAGGATCACGCCGAGCCACGTCTTCCCGCGCCGTGCCGCCGCAATCAGGCATACCCCCGCCCGGGTCGTGTACCCGGTCTTGACACCGTTGGTGCCGGGATAGCGCTCCACCAGCAGGGGGTTGTTGTTGTAGAGCCACACCTTGCCGCCCTTGATCGGCAGTGGCTCTACCGCCATTCGCGTGGCGACAATCTTCGATAGCAGCGGCTGCTTGAGCACTGCGTGAGCCAGGATCGACAGGTCGCGCGTGCATGAGTAGTTGCCGCGATCGACGATCCCAGACACGGTGGTGAAATGGGTGCAAGTGAGGTCCATCGCCTTCGCGCGCGCGTTCATCATGGCGATGAAGCCGTCCACGCTGCCGGCTACGTGCTGAGCGAGCGCGATCGCGGCGTCGTTGCCCGAGGGCAGGAGAAGCCCGTACAAGAGAGTCCTGACGAGCACGTACTTGTGCAGCGGCAGCACCCCCATGCCCGATCCAGTGAAGTGAATCGCCTGCTTTGTGACGAGGACCTTGTCGGTTGGTTGCGTGCGCGCCACGACGATCAGCGCCGTCATCATCTTTGTGAGGCTGGCGATCGGAAGCACCGCGCTAGTGCGGCGCCCCCAAAGCACCCGTCCCGTGCGCACGTCAAACAGCAGCCCGCTGTCCAACCCCAGCTTCAGGCGGATGTGGAGCTGGTGCGGGGCGGGCGCACTTCCGTACGGCGAGCGCTGCACGGCGACGACTTTTGTCAGCAGCTTGCGTGATGGTGCAGGTCCCGAAGCGCGCGAGGCCATCACGGCGAGCAGCAGCACCAAGCACAGCACGACGGCAACGGCGCCATCACGAAGCAGACGCAGCACGGGCGTTTCGATCACTCCCGAGGGGACCGTAGGAGGGCGCCGACTATGCCAACTGCGAACAGCACGATCACGCAGATCGCGAGTATGCCGCCGGCCGTCACTCCATAGCGCTTGAAATCGGCCGCCGTCAGGTAGATGAGCAGGCCGATGAACAGCAGCGCTATCAGGAGCACCAGCTGGCGCATGGGGTGCTTAGTACACCGGACGCGTCGGCGCCGGCCGTTTTCGCTTGGTGGCCAGCAGCCTGATCACGAGTAGCCCAAAGAGAAAGCCGCCGATGTGCGCGAAGTACGCCACGCCGCCGCTGGATGCGCCGGTCGGGCTGGTAAAGCCGACTGCCCCAAAGACGGCCTGCTGGGCAAACCAGATTCCCAGCATCACCCACGCCGGAATCTCGATGACCGTGAAGAAGAAGATGATGAGTATCAGCGTCAGCACACGCGCACGGGGATAGAGCAGGATGTAGCCGCCCAGGACCGCCGCGATGGCTCCCGAAGCACCGAGCGTCGGCGCGGTCGAATTCGGCCCCACTGCTACCTGCAGCGCAAACGCTGCGATCCCGCCGAGGAGGTAGAAGATGATGTACTTGATCGGCCCCATGGAGTCTTCGACGTTGTTGCCGAAGATCCAGAGGAACAGCATGTTGCCTGCGATGTGAAGGATGTTCGCGTGCATGAACATCGCGGTGAAGACGCTCAGCCAGGTGGGCTGCAGGTTCTGAGCCGGGATGTGGTTCGCGTTCAGTAGTCGCGTGTTGCACAGCAGCTCCGGGCCGCTTGTCCCGGAGACCGTGTGCCGCACGACCTCAGCGCAATGCACCCCTGGGTGCGTGAGCGCGTAGGGGATGGCTCCGTACTTGAGGACCTCCTGCGTATCCGGCCCATTGATGAATGAACCGCCGTGTCTGATCGCCAGGATGTAGACGATGAAGTTCGCGATGATCAGGCCGACCGTGACAAAGGGGAACCGGTCGGCCGGGATGTTGTCCTTGAGCGGAATCATGTGCCGGGCGGCCCAGCTGGACCGCCGGCCATCCTAATTAGCCGGCTGCCGCGATCGGTACGTGCTCGTCCGCGTGGTAGCTGGAGCGCACTAGCGGGCCGGCCGCCACGTGCTCGAAACCGAGCTCATAGGCCGCCCGCTCGAGCTCTTTGAACTCATCGGGATGCCAGTAGCGCACGATTGGGAGGTGGTCCTTGGTCGGGCGTAGGTACTGACCGATCGTTAAGACCTGCACGTGGTGCTCGCGCAGCGTGCCGAGCGCGTCGACCATCTCCTCAAAGCTCTCGCCGAGCCCGACCATGAGCCCTGACTTCGTGACGACGCCCTCGCCACCCATCTCTTTGGCGTTGCGCAGCACGCGACAGGACCGGTCAAATCTGGACCCCCGCCGCGCCAGGGGGTAAAGCCGCGGCACCACCTCTACGTTGTGGTTGAAAACGTCGGGTCGCTCGGCGATTACCTTCGCCAGCGGCATCTCCTCGCCGCGGAAGTCAGGCGTCAATACCTCGACGCGGCATCCGGGGGCCTGGTGGCGGACCTGGCGGATCACGCCCACGAAGGCGGAGGCACCGTAGTCGGGAAGGTCATCGCGGTCGACGCTGGTGATCACGGCGTGGCGCAGCCCCATGCGCGAGACCGTGCGCGCCACTCGCGCCGGTTCGAGTGGGTCGTGCCATGTCGGCGTTCCCGTCTTGACGTTGCAAAAGCCACAGCGGCGCGTGCACACGTCCCCAAGAATCATGAACGTCGCGGTGCCCCGCTGCCAGCACTCGCCGATGTTCGGACACGCCGCCTCCTGGCAGACGGTGTTCAAGTTCTCGGACTGGATCAGACCTTGGAGCTCGCGGTATCGCGGCCCGCCCGGAGCGGGGACCTTGAACCAGGGCGGCTTACGACCGCCGTGCGGCTGGACTTCGGTGCCGAGCAGGCTCAGCGGGTCAGCGATCCCTCCGGGATGTGCACGAGACCGGGTTTCTCGTTGCTGAATGGTCACGCCGCTTCACTCATAGCTCGCACTTCCGGGCCCACCATAGCTTGCAGCGGGAGAGACGACTCTTGCGCGTATGCTGCCCGCATAACTTCACGGCCCAGAGGGGGTTGCATTGCGCATACGTTCGTTCGTCGTACTCGCCGGCGCCGCGGCACTCGGTTTCCCCGCGGCAAGCGCCGCCGCAACGGCGGTCACAAGCCCAAGCTTTGCCGGCTACGGGCAGAACAACAATTCGGGCCACTCGAGTCTCAAGGTCTCCGCGACACTGGTCGTTCCGAAACTCAAGTGTGGGAAGAAGAACGCCGCGTTTACCCCGAATATCGGTGTCGAGAGCAGCAATGGGGCCAGCTGGTCGGGGCTGGTCCTCGTCTGCTCCAAGGGCAAGCAGCACGGCTTCCTAAACGTGGGCGTCAACGAGCAGTCGATCAACTACAAAAAAGGTGTAGCCGTGAGAGCTGGCGACACAGTCGTGCTAACCGCGGTCGAAAGCGGATCTAAAACGACCGACACGATTCTCGACAAGACGCGCAAGTTCAAGAAACAGCACAGCGGTCCGGGCGCGACATCGGTGTCTGATCCATGGATCGGCGAAAACATTTGGCTCAAAAATCCGCTTCCGAATTTCGGGACGCTGCGCTTCACCAACGGCCGAGTAAATGGTCAGCCCTTTGGCTCTTGGCCGGGCGGTCTCACGCGATGGAAGCTGGAGGCGACCACGGGCGGAGGGATTAAGGCCGGCCCGTTCACGAGCGGCGGCACGGAGTTCTCGACGCACTATCTGCTCCCGTAGCCGCGAGAAGTTAGGCGACCGCGACCGCGCTAGCGCCCGCCGCGGCCTCGAGCCGCGCCGGCGACACCAGCCGCTGCCGCAGACCGAGCGCGCGCGCGACCTCGAAGCCGGCTCGCCGCCGGAAGCACTTCATCTGCCCGGCGAGGCGGCGCGTCTCTTTGATCAGAGAGGTCATTTGGACCCCATCGAGCCCGCAAGGCACGACCCAGCCAAAGGGCTGAAGGTCGTTCTCGATGTTGATCGCGAAACCGTGGGTGGTAACCCCACGGGCGACGTGAACCCCGATGGACGCGATCTTTCGATCACCGACCCAAACGCCCGTGTAGTCGGGCCCATCCTCGGCGCGCGCACGCGCCACGACGCCCTCCTGCGCGAGCGCCGCAATCAAAGCCCGCTCCAACAGGCGCACGTACGCGACCACATCGTTCACGCGCACGATCGGGTAGCCGACCAGTTGGCCAGGGCCGTGGTAGGTCACCTTGCCCCCGCGGTCGGTCTCGACGACATCCATTCCCTGCATGCGATACCAGTCCTCGCCCATCGGCAGCTCTCCCGGCCCCGACCGACGCCCGCGTGTGTACACCGGCCAGTGCTCGAGCGCCAACATCACGTCTGGCACGAGATCCGCCTGGCGCGCGGCACGGAGGCGCTCCTGTAACGCCAGCGCCTCCCGGTATTCGACAACCCCCAGGTGGCAAACCCAGAGCTCGCCCACCGAGGACATGAGCTAGGCGCCGGTCCAGCCCTCGAGGTGGCGCTTGACCGCCGCGAGGAATTGAGCAGCGATAGCTCCGTCTAGCGCGCGGTGATCCCACGAGAGGCCGAGGACCGTCATCGGGCGGATCGCGATCGACTCGTTGCCGTCCGTGTCGGACACCACCACTGGGCGCTTGATGACGGCTTCCAAGTCCAGGATCCCCACTTGGGGTTGGTTGATGATCGGGGTGGCCATGATCGAGCCGAACTGACCGGGATTTGTGATCGTGAATGTCCCGCCCTGAACGTCGTCGGGGCTGAGACCGCCCTCTCGCGCCCGTCTCGCTAGGTCTTTGATCCGCGCGCCCAGGCCCTCGACCGAGAGCTCGTGCGCCTCGTGAACGACCGGCACGATCAGCCCGTTCTCGCCCAGTGAGACCGCGATGCCGAGGTGGACCGCCTGGTGCTGGGTGTAATCGTCTCCCTCGAGCCATGCGTTCAAGGACGGCTGCTCCCGCAGGGCGGCGATCGTCGCGCGGGCGACGAACGGCAAAGCCGTCAGGCGAAGCTGCTTACGCGCCGCCTCCACGCGGCTCATGTCGGCTTCGATCCAGGTGGTGCAGGTGGCGGCGGTCTCGAGCGAGCGCTTCATGTGCTTGCCGATCTGGCGACGCATGCGCGATAGTTGACCGGGGCCGCCAGCCGCTGGCCCGGCCGCCGGAGCCGCGTCGGCAGCCGGCGCCGTCGACCCAGACACCACCGGCTCGGGCCGGTATGGACTCTCTATATGAAGGGGCGCCTCCTCAACCGCGGATCCACCGGAGCCGGACTCGATGAACGCCAGCACGTCCTGCTTACGCACCCTGCCGCCCCGTCCCGTCCCCGGGACCTGGGCAAGGTCGACGCCGTGCTCGGCGGCGATGCGCTGAACGACCGGGGAATAGCGGCGCCCGTCCGCCCGGCCGTTACCTGAGGGTTGCGCCGGCACGGGGGCGGGGTCCGTTTGCGCCTCGGCCTGCGGGGACTCGGTGGGCACCTCAGCTTGCAGAGACTCCGGGCTGGGACCCGACGCATGCCCGCCGTCGCCCACTCCCTCCGTCGCGATCCGCGCGATCACTTGACCCACCTCGACGGTCGTCTCGACCGGTACGACGATCTCGCTCACGACGCCACTGACCGGTGCCGGCACCTCGGTGTCGATCTTGTCGGTCGAGATTTCGCAGATCGTTTGGTCGGCCTCGATGCGGTCGCCGGGCTCGACTCGCCAGGCGACCACGGTGCCCTCGGCGACCGAGACCCCCATCTGGGGCATGGTTACGTCGACGATCGAAGCTGTCTCAGTACTCGAGGAGCTCACGGCATGCCTCCCTCACGCGGTCCACGCTCGGCAGAACGGCCTGCTCGAGCGGGGGAGAGAACGGGATCGGGACGTCGGGCGTCGCCACGCGCACAACCGGCCCGTCCAGATCCTCGAAGCCGCGCTCGGCGATCAGAGCTGCCACCTGAGCACCCGCAGCGCAGCTGAAGTTCGCCTCGTCGACGACCACGACCTTGGAGCAGCGCGCCACCGAGTCGAGGATCGCGTTCTCGTCCAAGGGCTTTAGGGAACGCAGGTCCAAGACCTCGATCGAGGCCCCCTCGAGGTCCTCCGTGGCCTCGAGCGCGGTGTGGACCATCGCCCCGTAGGCGATCACGGTCAAGTCCGAGCCCCGTCGCGCCACCCGGGCGCTGAAAGGTGTCTCGAATACGCCCTCGGGCACCTCGCCTTTGATCCTCCGATAGAGGTGCTTGTGCTCCATGTAGCACACGGGATTCGGGTCGTGGATGGCGGTATGGAGCAGCCCCTTCGCGTCCTCGGCAGTGGACGGGGCGACGACCTTGATCCCGGGCGAGTGCACGAACCACGCCTCGGGATTCTGGGAGTGAAACGGGCCACCCGAGAACCCTCCCCCGGAAGGAAGGCGGACCACGAGAGGCACCGCGAGCCCCTGCCGATAATGCATCTTGCCGGCGACGTTCACCAGCTGGTCAAAGCCGCAGGAGATGAAATCGGAGAACTGCATCTCACACACGGGGCGCATACCGACCACGGCGGCCCCAATCGCGGTGCCGACAATTCCTGACTCCGCGAGGGGCGTGTCCATCACCCGGTCGGGTCCGAACTCCGCAATGAATCCGTCGGTGACCTTGAACGCGCCGCCGAACACGCCGATGTCCTCGCCCATCACGAGCACGCGCTCATCGGCGCGCATCTCGTCGCGCAACCCGGCGGAGATCGCTTGCAGATACGTGAGCGCGGCCATCAGCGCTGGAACCCGCTCCAGGGAGCCTGCCCGTCTCCGAGCAGCTCCGGCTCGCCCTCGCAGAAGACGCCCTCTGTGACTGTTGCCGGGTCGGGCATCGGCGACTGCAGCGCTTCCTGGACCGCTGCGTCGACCTCGGCCGCGACGTCCGCCTCGATCTGCTCGACGTCAACCCCGATCTCTCGCAGGCGTGCCTCTTGGCGCTCGATCGGGTCGCGCTGGCGCCACTCCTCGACCATCTCCTTGGGCACGTACTTCATGTCGTCGTGGGCGGCGTGACCGTGCATGCGCATGGTGACCGCCTCGATCATCGTGGGCCCGTCTCCGGTCAACGCTCGCTGACGGGCCTCGTGAGTCGCCTCGAACATCGCCTCGGCGTCGTTGCCATCGACGGTCACACCGGTAAATCCATACGACGCGGCGCGCTGCACCGGATCGACCGCGAACTGCTTATCCAGTGGCGTCGAGTACGCAAACTGATTGTTCTCGAGCACGAAGATCACGGGCAGCCGCTGCACGCCGGCCCAGTTCATCGCCTCGTGGAAGTCCCCGCGCGAGGTCGAGCCGTCTCCAAACCACGTGAGCGCGCAGCGCGGCTCGCCGCGTATCTTGAACGCCATCGCCATACCGGTGGCGACCAGCATCATGTCCGGCAGCATCGAGACCATGCCGACGCAGCCGAGCCGGTAGTCACCGAAGTGCACGTTGCCGTCCCGTCCAGCGGTGATGCCCGCGGCGCGGCCCATGTACTGGGCAAAGATGCGCGCCGGCGTGACGCCGCGCACGATGTGGGCGGCTAGATCGCGGTGCAACACGCACAACCGGTCTTCGGGGGCCATCGCGAACGCGGCTCCGGCGGAGACCGCCTCCTGGCCGCACCCGTCGTAAAAGGAGCCGGGCACTTTCCCTTGCCGGTAGAGATTCATTGCGCGCTCCTCGATGCGCCGCATCAACAGCATCGCGCGGAGCAGCCAGATTCGGTCCTCGACCTGCAGGTGACCGAGCGCGCCGCTCGTTCGCGCGGTCGCCTGAGCTGTTTCCGTCGCCATCTCTTCTCCCTTATCCGGCCTGGACGGGATCTCCGCCTGGGCCAACAAGCCTTTCCGGGGTCTCCAGTCGGGCTCCTGGTTGGGACAAAAGCAGCTTAGTGCACGGCTCGGGATGACCGCGGTGGATGAGATTCAGGTCTGACGCGGTGGATGAGATTCAGATCTGACTTACCCTTCATGGATGGACCGCGCGTGGCGGGTGCGGGATTCGAGTCAGGCCTGGGTGTCGCGTGTGCTCTGGCGCCGGCGCGGCGCTTGGCTGTGGCCGGTGTTCGTGGCTCTGACCGCCGCCGACGCCGTGATCGGGCACGCGTGGCCTCCGATCGGCGACACGCAGTCGGTCTTCGCCGCGGCGCTGCTGGGGGCCGCGCTCAACCTGTTCGCCGTCATTGTGCTCGCCTGGCCGCTGTCCCTGCTGCTTCGGCGTGTCCGGCCCGACCTTCCCAAACTCGTCGCCCGCGACTACGCGGGCACGCTCCTGGTCGCGGCGGTCACGGCCGTGCTTCTGCTCACCGGTCTGCTCCACCGCGCGACCGTGCTCTCCCACCAGCACGCGCTGCGCGACGCCGCCACCCGCGCGGAAGCTTGGATCGGCGCCCACGCCCCCGACCAGTTTCGCCGCAACGCCGCGCTGCTGAACACCTTCACGATCGAGGCCGGCAGGCTGTATCGCAGCTGTGTTCCGGGCGCCAGCGCCAATCGCAGCTACTGCGTGGTCGTCAAGACGTGGCTTCCGAGCCAGAGGAGCGTCTCGTTCGCCGGCCACGAGTCCAATGCGGTGTTCGCTCTCGGGGCTGGGCAGTAGGCCGTAGCGCAAGTAACCCCGGGAAGCGCAGCGCCAAGAACGGATTCCCTGTGAGCAGCAGCTGTCCGTTTGCGAGCAGCGAGGGCCATCCGACCGTTCCCGCAACCATGCGCACGAGGTCATCGGCGCCAGCGGTGACCGCCGCGCCCGCGTCGTCCGCGCCACCGCGCTTGACCTGACACGAGCCTCCTCTGATAACGATCGCGAACCGCTCCAGCTCAGGCCCCCGCGGCGAGCGGACGCGCAGCTCGAAGATCGCGTCGAGGTCGCCCGCGGCCTCTGGCGAGAACAGCAATCTCACAGCGGCCGGAATCGCCCACAGGATCACTCGATGAGGCACCGGGCGGCGGTCCAGCCGCGCCACCGCGTCACCCGCTCTGGCCACCACCGCGCTCATGCCATCAGGTGCTCCATCGCCTCGGTCGGGTCGGAGAACAGCATCAGCGCTTCGTCAGTCGCGACCATCCGGCCGTAGTGCGTCGACATCTCGTGCTGGATCGAGTACGCATCGATCTCATAGCCGAGCTCCTCTGAGACTTCCTCATAGGGGATCACGAGCCGCTCGGAGGCGCGGATGTCCCAAAAGGCCGGCTGCTCGTGGAGCACGATGTCGTCGCGCCTCCCGAGCATGCGCGCGACCGCGTCGCCCTCGGCGCTCTTGGCCATGACGATGCCGACGTAGTCGTAAGTGCCATCGCCAGACGCACCGCGCTCGGAGGCGGCATCGGCCGCTGTACCCATGCCCTCGGCGCGGGCGGAGACCCGGCGTTCGCGCGGCGGGCGGACCCGCCTCGTCGGGACAGCCTCAGCCTCGACGGCGGCGGCCGGCTCATAGCCCACCACCGAGCACAGCTCGGGCAGGCCCACTTCCTCGAGCAACGCGCCCGCATACGCCAGCACGCGCTCGGCCGCCTGCTGCTCGTCGATACCGGTCGGAATCTCGCGAGCCAACGGCGCGAGCGCGAGCGCTGCCTCCACAGCTTGGGGCAGCCAGTCGCGCACCCACGCCGAGATCGTCTCCCGATTCGCCGCGCCAAAGCGAGCATCACCAACCAAAAACCGGATCAGCGCGACCGTCCATGCGCGCACCCACTCCCATTCCTGCGTCTCGACCCGCGCGAGCACTGGCGTCACCGTGTCTCCGTTGGCGGCCGCCGCCCTGGTGCCGAGCTCACGGCGGATCAGCGTCGCGACGACCGGCTCGAAGCAGAGGTTGGCCGCCACAATCACCTCTCCCCAGTCCCGCGTCGCGCCCAGGCGTTCCAGCAGCCGCCGCGTCGGTTGCCATAGCGGCTCGCGCAGAAACGCCTCGCGCGCGGCTTCGATCGGAAACGCTCCGTGGTGCTCCTCGAGGTCCATCGCGTAGAGCACGATCGCCTGCGCCGAGCGCTGCTTCATCGCTGCCTGCAGGCACACGCAGGTCGCGACGGAGTCCGACAGGCAGTCGCGTCCGGCGGTGGCGGTGGCGAACCAGAGCCCGTGCTCGACGTAGGCGGGGATCTGGAGGAAACGGCGCAGGAACTCGACCCATTCGGGCCTGAAGTCATCAAGCAGCCCCTGCTCGCGCGCGGATCGCATCGCGCCGTCGATCTGGTGCTCGACCGCAGTCCCCAGCTGGTAGTAGGGCCGCTCCCACTGCTCGCCCGGGTCGCGGAAGGCGAACCAATCGCTCGATCGCAAAGCGGTCGACGCGTCATCCCACGTGCCCCGGCCGTCCTCGAAGCTGACCGGCCAGCCGCGCGTCAGGTGACGATGGACCGAGGGCTGCGTGTCGATCGTGACGTCCTCGTACAGGCTCGCGCGTCGCTTGCGCGGCACATACCAGGAGAACTGGCGCTCAGCCTCCTCTCCCGGAGCGCGCTCGCCGCCGACCCGCTTGACGGGGGGCGCGCCTCCCCCGGCGCCCGCGCGTTCGGGGTCTGCCTCGGCCGCGGTCGTGAACTTGTCCTGGAAGATCCGTTGCTCGTCGATCCCGTGCGCATCGATCAGCATCGGCTCGGCCGCTTCGAGCATCGGCGGGGGCCCGCACATGTACACGTCGGGCTGGGTCAGCTCGCCGCTGCGCACGAATTCGTCGACGGCATCGAGCATCGAGCGGTCGGGGAAACGCTGGACGCGGAAGTCAGCGAGCTTCAGCGCGTCGATCTCCTCCGTGCAGAAGGGGGCGCGAGCGGCAAAGAAGAGTCGCACCGGCCGCTCACAGCCGGTGCCCTCGAGCTCGCGCAGCAGCGAGAGGATCGGCCCGATACCCGAGCCGGCGGCGATCATCAGGATCGGGCGCTCGGACCGGCGGACTCGCAGCGCGCCGTACGGGCCGGTGAAGTCGAGCCGGTCACCCGGCTTAAGCGCGCCGTCGAGCATTCCCGAGAAGCGGCCGCCCGGATAGCGCCTGACGATCAGCTCGATCCGGCCCTCATCGGCGTTGGCCATCGAGAACGAGCGCGTCGTCCCGTCGACGTGGATGTCCACATACTGGCCGGGGATGAACTTGAACTCGGGCGCGTCAAGCACAACGCGCGTGATCTCCTCCGTCA
This sequence comes from uncultured Solirubrobacterales bacterium, assembly GCA_963767295.1. GTDB lineage: Bacteria > Actinomycetota > Thermoleophilia > Solirubrobacterales > Solirubrobacteraceae > Palsa-465. Next base: position 523,692 of record CAVYDI010000003.1, on the reverse strand, counting down.
ACGGCTCGACGGCCTCAACCACCCCAACGCCGTCTCGGATCGCATTCTCGAGCCGGTAATTGTCCGGGTCGTAGTGCAACAGCTCGATCACGAGCTCTCGCTCGGGCATCGCCCGGCACATCAGCGAGTATCCGCCCTGGAGCTCGGAATCAGACAGCGCGAAGTTCGAGTAGGGCTTCAGCGCGACGTCGCCCTCAAGCAAGAAGCACTTGCAAGCCGAGCACTGCCCCTCGCGGCAGCCATAGGCGAGGTTGTAGCCCTGGCGGAAGGCCGCGTCGAGGACCGTCTCCTCGGGCCCGCAGTCGATGTTCTCGCCGATCGGCTCGAAGCGGACTTTCACAGCACCGGTCTCCGCCAGCTCCAGCGGCACGGAGCCGTCGCCGGCGGAGGCGCCGCTCCAGTCTCCCGAAGGCAGCCCGAGCTCCTCCGCCACGCGAATGTTCGGCGACAGAATCTTGAGCCCATGCGAGCGTACATCGGCGAGCGTCCAGCGCCGCTCCGACTCCAGGTGCGGCTGGCCGATCAGCGTCTCGCCGTCGGAGCGCAGCAGGCCGAGCTCCTCGATCACCTCCGAGGCCTCCCAGCCGTGATAGCGGTCGAAGAAGTTGCGGTCGCCGGTGTAGCGACCGGGGTTTGACTCATCGAGCCACGCGCACTCGGGCGAGCAGTAAAAGCGCGTGCGCCCTTCGACGACGCGGTGGCGGCGGTCCTGGTCTGAGACGCAGAACCCCTGACAGGTCCAGCACGACGGCGGCGCCAGCCTAAGGAAGTCGAGCAGCAGCAGCCCCGCGGCCGGGTCGACGCCTTGCCGGTAAGCCTCGAAGAACGCGCCGTATTGCGCGTACCACCCTGGGTACTTGGACTCGAACCACTCGAAGTCGCGCTCATCGAGGGGGTCCAAGCGCCAGTTCGCGAGCGGCCAGGCGGCGAACAGAAACAGCGCGTGCCGGTGGTGAACGCCGTTGACGATCCGCTCGCGAGCTCGCTCGAAGATGTCAGGCGGGATGTCGAGCCCGAGCCGGCCGAGCTTCATGATGTACGCGCGGTGCCAGTCGTCGCGGACCCAGCGGTCCCACTTGTCGAGGAACGACTCGGGGTCGGTGCGGTCGCGCGAGAAGTACTCGATCACGATCGCCGAGAAGACGTCGATGAACGCATGGTTGATCCAGAACGCCTGCTGAAGGTCTCGTTCGATCAGGGGAGCGTTGTGATCGTCCTGAAGCACTGTCAGCAGCGTCGCGTAGCCGTTTGAGATGTGGCGTGCTTCGTCTGACTGGACAGACAGGTAAGTGGTCGGCAGCGTGAAGTCGCCGTTGCGCGCCGCGACATCGGGCGTCGCGACGAACACGATGTTCGTGAACGCGGTCTCGGCCACGACCTGAAGCGTGAACGCGCACTGGATTGGGTCGCCGACCATGAAGTGGGAGAGCATGTTGAGCCCGGGGGAGAGCATCACCGAGTTGGCCAGCGCCTGCGGCCCGATGTTCCAGCCCGCGGGGTCGGGGACATGCTTGGCATACCAGCGCGCGAGCGACATCTGCATCCCCGTGTGGCGGATCTCGTCGACGAATTGGACGTGGTAGCCGTTGCGAAGCTCGTTGTTGGGCACCGCGGCCATCAGCATCGACATGCAGCGGCCGGCACCGATCTCGGCAAAGTTGGTGACCGGGATGAAGGCCTTGAGGATCTCAAGCCAGCGTTCGTGCGCCTTGTGCGGCATATCGGCCCGCACGGCGGCGTCGTGGCCGCCGTAGACGCGCTCGTCCTTCTCGAGCTCCATCGGCAGGTACTCCCGCATGATGTGCTTCATCGGGTCCTTGGCCTTGTGCGGGAAGCGGTAGCGCGTGGGGTAGCGCACGACCGGCTCGTGGTACGAGGGCTCCCAGCCCAGCGCAGCGATACGTTCGTGCGTCTGCGTGATGCTCCGGCGCCTCACGACCCAGCAGGCTACGCCCCCGTAGGAAGCACCGCATCGCGCGAGCGCAACGAACAAGCTCGCGCCCTTTATAAAGTTGTGACAAATGGCTGTGCTGGCCCCCGAAACGGTCGCTGCCGTACGCACCGAGGTCTCGCGGCTGACCGAAGAAATCATCTCCGCGATCAAGGCGGAGAGCGCCGTGTACGCGGACGTGCTTGACGCACCCGAGGGCGTGGGGATCCGCCTCGGGATCGAGCAGGCGATCGGCTCCTTCTTGGACGCGGCGCAGCGCGGCGAGCGGCCGGGCGGCGGTACCGGGGAGCTGTGGCGCCGGCTCGGCGAGGCCGAGTTTCAGGCCGGTCGTCGCCTCGACGATCTGCGTGCGGCCTGGCGGACCGGCACTCGTGCGGCGTGGAGAGGAGCGGCCGCGGTGGCGGGCGAGGCCGGGGTCCCCACCCCGGCGGTGATCGCGCTCGCCGAGGCGATTTTCATCTACGCAGACGAGCTCGAGGGCAGCGTGTTCGAGGCCTACCTGCGGATGCAGTCCGACGAGGCCTCCGAACGCGAGCGCCGGCGGCGACGGCTGGCCGCGCTGCTGCTCGACCCCGACGGGCACGACCCCGAGACGATCGTGCGCGCGGCCGAGCTGGCTCGCTGGCGCCTTCCGCAAACGCTGGCCGCGCTCGCGCTGCCCGGCGAGGAGCCCGGCCCGGTCGCCCGGCGGCTGAGCGGCGAGGCGCTGCCGGGGTCCGATCGCGAGGGCGCCTTCATCCTCATTCCGGACCCCGACGGTCCCGGCCGGGCGGCGACGATCCGTCGTGCCAGCGCCGGGACAGCGGCCGCGCTCGGCCCGGCGCTGTCGCCGCGCGAGGCAAGCACGTCGCTGCGCTGGGCGCGGATGGCGCTGTCGCTCGCGCATCAGGGCGCGATCCCGGCTGCTCACCCAGTTCACGCGCGCGAGCACCTCGCGACCATGCTCCTGCTCGCCGACGAGCAGATCGCGCGCGCTTTCGCACAAGAGCGCCTGGCGCCGCTCGAGGCGCTGCCCGCCGCGGACCGCGACCGCCTGCTCGAGACGCTCACGGCCTGGCTCGACCACCAGCGCCATACGCCCCGCGTGGCGGCGCAGCTGCACGTCCACCCGCAGACCGTGCGCTACCGCTTGGGCAAGGTGCGCGAGCTGCTCGGCGACGCGCTCGACACAGCCGAGCAGCGCTTCGAGCTCGAGCTCGCCCTCCGCGTCAGGCGCGCGCTTTCACAGTAGGCTGCGCGACCATGGCAATCGAAACGCAGGCACTACCAACCGGCGCAGTCGCCAAGCGAGTGGGGGAGCTGCGCGCACTGGCGCAGAGCGACCCGCGTGGGGCGCAGCTCGAGGCCTGGAACTGGATCGGTGAGCTCGGCGGGCTGGCCGCGTCAGACCGAGCAGGCGCGCTCGACGACCTCCAGGCGATGTTCCTCTGCGGCCGGCCCGCACACGTTGAGGGCCAGACCGAGGGCATCCTCGTGACTTGGACCATGCAGCCGCTCGCGGACAAACTGATTGGGACGATCACCAACGCATGGATGCCGTGGTTGGGCAAGAAGTTCGACCCAGAGCGCCAGCGCGGCATCAATACGCTGACGAACAGCGCGCGCTGGCCGTCCAAGCTGCTGTGGCCGCTGTATCGCACCGAACCCTCGCCACTGGGGCGCAGCGCGTTCGAGTTCGAGACCTACGTCGAGCCAGGCCGGCTGGACCCCTCGGTCGACGTGCTCGTGATCGACTACGCGCGCGTGAAGCAAAACCCGGCGCTGCTGATCCGCCAGATCCGCGACGAGCTGGTCGAGATCGTGCCCGGCGCCAACCTGGGCAAGATGCTGGTCTACGTGCCCAGGCGCTCGGAGCCGTTTCCGGCGCTGTACTTCGCGCTCAAGTCGGAGATCTAAATATTTAGGACCCGGGCCGATCATGATCGGCCCGGCCGGCCGGAACATGTTCCGGCCGGGGCCGGCGCACATGTGCGCCGGCCATCAAGATGATTGCTCAACCGGCAGCACGACCTTGACGAAATCTTGGCCGAACGCCGTGAGGCGCACGCTGCGCTGAATCGTGCGTGCGCGTCCCGCGCGCTCGATCGCCTCCATCGTGTCGGGCTGTGCCTCGAGCACCTGGTAGCGCTGAGGGTCATCGAGTGCGTCGTGGGAGAACCAGATCAATCCCAGACGGTCGAGGTTGTTGAGGTACTGGGGCACGCGCTCGCCGTGACGCAACCCCGCCTCGGTGCCGATCATGTTGAGGCCCTGGGCGACCAGCTGCGAGCCGACGCCGATCAGGTTGGCGGCGCGCACGTCGACGCTGGGCTGGGGGCCGTGCAGCGCGATCAGCCGCAGGATGCGTGCCTCGTCAGGCGCGAGCTCGGTGAGAATGCGCGCGTAGGCGGGATGGATGTCCTCCTCCTCGGTGACATCGGCCGACTGGCGCAAAAGCTCGGCGCCCCGCTCGCGTAGCTCGGCTGTGGTCTGACCGCCGTTGGGACTGCCGGCGGGCAAAAGCTCCTGCATGCGGTCGTCGATCTCCTCCACGCCGAGCAGCTCGCGCGCGCGCACGCGGAGCCCGTCGCCGGCTTCCGCGAAGGCGTGCGCGGCCTCGTCGGGGATGACCACGCGCATCACGCGCGTCGTCGTCTCGACGCTCCAAATGGCCGTCCTGAACCACACGCCCGCGAGCAGGCGCGCCACCCCCGGCAGGATCTCTGCCAGCTCGTCGAGCGTTGAGTCCTCCTCGTTCATCCGAAGATCGCCAGGTGCACCAGGCCGCCCGCCAGGCCGAGCACAGCGCCGTGCAACAGCAATAGCCATTCGTCCTGTCTGGTCGCCGTGCGCAGCATTTCGCCGAAGTCCTGCGGGGGCAGCTCTCGCATCCTCTCGGCGATCAATTTACGCATCGTTTCGCTTTGCTGGCGACTGAACTCGGGATCGCTGAGCGGCGTCATCAGCTGCTCGACCGGCTCCTGCGCGAACGAGCGCGAGATGCGGTCGTACTCGCGCGTGCCCACCGCGACGCGCAGCGGCACGCGCGCGCGACCGGCGGCGCGGTCGACCGCTGGCTCCATGGCGCGCTCGATCAGCGTTCGGGTGCGATCGGAGCGCGGGCCTTCGAGCAGCTCGTGACCGAAGTTCTCCATGTTCAGGATGTCGTCGGAGACGATGCGCGCGTAGACGTCGGAGACCTCCGGCTGGCGCCGGATGAACAGACCCTGCACACGGAGCGGCCCTACTTTGTGCGGCTCGCGAGGCTCATAGATCATCCACAGCGCGACCCAGTTCGTGACCCACCCGATGATGATGCCCAGGATCGGCAAGAGCCACCAATCCGTGACGAAATGCGTCAGAAACGCCACCGGGATTCCCAGCACGAAGCCGAAGAAGAAGCCGAAGTTCTTGATGAAGTTGAGCTCGCGCTGGCCCATGTCGAGGAACACCCGGTTGGCTAGCTCGGGCTGTTGCTCGAAGCGCTTGATCACCATCAGTTTGATGTCGAGCAGCTGGTCGAGGTGGCTGCCAATCTCGTCCGTCAGTTCCCGCACGATGGACGGCAGCTGCTCGAGCACACGCTGGTAGACCACATCGCGCACCTGCGCCGGCAGGTCCGACCACAAACGCGGGTGCTCACGCTCCATGATCTTGTCGACCGTCGTGCGCATGTCGTCGCGGGTGACCTCGACGATCTGCTTAGCCATCTTCTCCGGCTCGAGCTGGTTCCAGAACTCAGATGGCGTGCCGAGTTTGGCGATGCCTACGTCGACCGCGAGGCTGCCCATCTTGGCCGCGCGCGAGGGCACGATCCCCTGCCACCCAATTCCGCCCACCATCAGGCCCGGGATCTGTCGGATCCGGCGCGGGAACAGGCGCATGAGGTGGCGCAGCGGCGCGAACCGCAGCCCTTTGAAGTGGACCGGGTAGAACAGCATCAGCACGCCGGTCCAGTTCGTGACATAGCCAATCGCGCCCGTGATGAACGGGACAGCAATCAGCGCGGCAAGCCCGTGAGATGACATCGGCAGCCGCAACGGTATTAGCCTTCCGCCGCCCATGCCATTCGTCGCTGTCGTCACCGGAGCCTCGAGCGGGATCGGCGAGGCCACCGCCCGCCGGCTCGTGCGCGAGCCAGATGCCCGGCTGGTGCTGGTCGCGCGCCGACGCGAGCGCCTCGATGCGCTGGCGTCCGAGCTGGGCGGCGCGACGGTGGTGGACGTTGACTTGACGGCCGCCGACGCGCCGGACGCCGTGCGCGACGCGGTGCAGCGTGAGCACGGCGAACTGCACCTGTTGGTCAACAACGCCGGCGCGTCCTGGCGAGGGCCGTTCGCAGAGGTCGGGTGGGCCAACGTCGAGCGTCACATGAAGGTCAACTTCGAGGCGCCGGTGCGGCTCACCGAGGCGCTGCTGCCACTGTTGCGGCGCACCGCCGCGGCGGCGGGCGGACGGCGCGTCGCGATCGTGAACGTCGCCTCGACGGCGGCGCGCGTGTCGCGGCCGCGGTCGGGGTCTTACTCGGCGAGCAAGGCGGCTCTGGCGGCTTGGACCGACGCCCTGTATGGAGAGGAGCTCGAGCACGGAGTGCACGTGGGCATGGTGATGCCCGGGTTCATACCGACCGAGGGATTTCCCGCGGCCGAGTTGCGCGAGCGGCCCTTGACGCGGCGAATGCTGGGGACGCCGGAGGACGTGGCGGAGGCGATCGTGGCGGCCGGCCCGGGCGGCCACGCCGAGCGCTACGTGCCGCGGCCGTACTGGCTCGCGGCGGCGGCGCGGGTGTTGGCGCCGGCGGGGGTTCGGCGCGCTACCGCCGGCGGGGCGTTCTTTACCTCGACGAAGCCGGGCGGCGAAGACCGGTAGCACCGGCGAACCCCTGTTCGCCTCGACCTCTAAGCTACACCCCTGTAAACCTCGTTTCAGGAGCTGATCCTCAGATGAACTCATCAGTCCGCCGCGTGGCCGTGCTCGGGGGGAGTCGAATCCCGTTTGCGCGCCAGAACGGCCCCTACGCGGAGGCCTCAAATCAAGACATGCTGACGGCCGTTTTGAACTCGGTCGTCGACAAGTTCAGGCTCGAAAACGAAGCCCTGGGCGAGGTCGCCGCGGGCGCCGTGCTCAAGCACAGCCGCGACTTCAACCTGGCGCGGGAGTCGGTTTTGGGTTCGCGCCTGGCACCCGAGACGCCCGCTTACGACCTCCAGCAGGCGTGCGGCACGGGCCTCGAGGCCACGATCCTCGTCGCCAACAAGATCGCGCTCGGCCAGATCGAGTCGGGTATCGCGGGCGGCGTCGACACGACTTCGGACGCGCCCCTGGCCATCAACGAGGACCTGCGCGAGATTCTGCTAGAGGCCAACCGAGCCAAGTCACTTTCGGGTAGGGCGCGCGCGCTGACCAAGTTTCGCCCCCAGCAGATCGTGCCCGAGATCCCGCGCAACTCCGAGCCCCGTACGGGCCTCTCGATGGGCGAGCACTGCGCGATCATGGCGCAGGAGTGGGGAATCACGCGCGAGGAGCAGGACGAGCTCGCCGCGCGCAGCCACCACAACCTCGCCGCCGCTTACGAGTCGGGCTGGCTCGAGGATCTCGTGGTTTCGTTCCTCGGGCTCGAGCGTGACCAGAACCTGCGCCCCGACTCGACCGTCGAGAAGCTCTCGAAGCTGAAGCCCGTGTTCGGCGGCGCCGACGGAACGATGACCGCCGGCAACTCCACACCGCTTTCGGACGGCGCCTCGGCCGTGCTGCTGGCAAGCGAGGATTGGGCGCGCGAACATGGGCTGCCGGTACTCGCGTACCTGGTCGAGGCCCAGACCGCCGGCGTCGACTACGTGCACAAGCGCGAGGGGCTGCTGATGGCGCCCGCGTACGCGATGCCTCGCATGCTCGCGCGCGCGGGCAAGACGCTCCAGGAGTTCGACTTCTACGAGATCCACGAGGCCTTCGCGGCCCAGGTGCTGTGCACGCTGAAGGCGTGGAAGGACGACAAGTTCTGTCGCGAGCGCCTGGGCCTTGACGCGCCGCTGGGCGAGATCGACCGCGAGAAGATGAACGTGCACGGCGGCTCGCTCGGCGCCGGCCATCCGTTCGGCGCGACGGGCGGACGGATCGTGTCGGGTCTCGCGAAGATGCTGCACGAGAAGGGCTCGGGCCAGGGCGTGATTTCGATCTGCGCGGCTGGCGGCCTGGGTGTGACCGCGATCATGGAGGCCGCGTAATGGCGGATCGATATCAGCAGCTGATCAATACGCCGGTCGGGCGAATCGTCTCTAAGCAGGTCGGTCTGCCTCAGCCGGTCACGCTCGAGCGCTACGTGGCCGGGCAGCCCGTGATCTCCGGGCCTGTGCTGGTTGGCGCGGCGCCGGACGGACGCCTGGGCACGGCGATCGAGCAGGTCCTGGGCGACATCGGCGCCGAGGTGGTTTCTGGTCCGCCCGCGGGCGAGCAGACCTTCAAGGCGCTCGTGTTCGATGCCAGCGGGATCGGGTCAAGCGAGCAACTGCGTGAGCTGTGGGCCTTCTTTCACCCGGTGCTCCGGCGGGTGCGCAACTCAGGCCGGGTGCTGGTGCTGGGCACCGCGCCCGAGGACACCGGCTCGACGCGTGAGGCGACGGCGCAGCGGGCGCTCGAGGGGTTCGTGCGCGCGGTCGGCAAGGAGCTGCGGCGCGGGGCGACGGCGCAGCTGGTGTACGTGGCGCCCAAGGCCGAGCAGGAGATTGCCTCCACACTGCGGTTCTTCTTGTCTGCCAAGTCAGCGTATGTCTCTGCTCAGGTGGTGCGCGTGCGGCGCGCGGTCGCGTCCTTTGACGGACTGGACTGGTCTCGACCGCTGGCGGGCAAGGTCGCGCTCGTTACCGGCGCCGCGCGCGGGATCGGCGAGTCGATCGCCGAGGTTCTGGCGCGCGATGGGGCTCACGTCGTCGGGCTCGATGTGCCCGCGCTGTCGTCCGAGCTCTCGGCCGTGACCGGACGCCTGGGTGGCTCCTCGCTGACGCTCGACATCACCGAGCCCGAAGCGCCCGAGCGGATCACTTCGTTTCTCGCGGGCGAGCGCGGCGGCGTCGACGTGTTCGTGCACAACGCCGGGGTGACGCGCGACAAGACACTCGGTCGCATGACCGAGGATCTGTGGAACATGGTGCTTGGGATCAATCTGACCGCGGAGGAACGGATCAACGACGAGCTGTTCGCGCGCGACGTGCTGCGTGAGAACGGCCGCATCGTGTGCGTCTCCTCGATCAGCGGCATCGCCGGCAACGGCGGCCAGACCAACTACTCCACCTCGAAGGCGGGCGTGATCGGGATGGTCCAGGCGCTCGCTCCCGACGTGGCCAAGCGCAAGGCCACGATCAACGCGGTCGCGCCGGGCTTCATCGAGACGAAGATGACTGCCGCCATGCCGATCGCGCTGCGTGAGGCGAGCCGTCGCATGAACAGCCTCTCGCAGGGCGGGCTGCCGATCGACGTGGCCGAGACGATCGCGTGGTACGCGAGCCCCGGGTCGGCTGGCGTCAACGGCAACGTCGTGCGGGTCTGCGGCCAGAGCTTGGTGGGGGCGTGATGGCGGCATCTGAGCGCGTCCTCGAGTCGTCTCCTTCACTGCTGCCGCTGTTCGCGCGCGCGGGCGCCTCAATGATCCCTGGGGTATCGCGTCTGCCGTTTGTCGGCGGTGGCGCTGCCCGGTCGGGCGAGATCCCAGACCTGGCGCTGACGCTGTCGCCGGTGAGCGTCGACCGCGAGCGGCTCACCGCCTACAGCCACGTGTGTGGCTTCTCGCTGTCTGACGTCTTGCCAGCGACTTACATCCACATCCTCGCGTTCCCGCTGCATCTCTCGATGATGACCGACGCCTCGTTCCCGTTTCCCGCGATCGGGCTCGTGCACATCGGCAATGAGATCAACCACCACCGGCCCGTGAGAGCGAACGAGGTTCTCTCTGTCAGGGCTTGGCCAACTCCCGTGCAGCCACACCCGCGCGGGAAGCAGTTTTCGCTGCGGACCGAGGCTCGGGTGGGGGAGGAGGTCGTTTGGGACGAGGTCTCAACAATTCTCAAGCGCGGCGGCGGCTCCGAACCCTCCCCCAAGCCTGGCGCCCGCCAGGACGACGGGGAGGAGCTGCCCACGACCGCCACGTGGAAGCTGCGCGGCGATCTCGGACGCCGCTACGCCGGCGTCTCGGGGGACATGAACCCGATCCATATGCATTCACTGAGCGCCAAGTTGCTCGGCTTTCCCTCCGCGATCGCACACGGCATGTGGACCAAGGCGCGCTGCCTGGCGGCGTTGGAGGGGAGGCTGCCCGAGTCGTTCTCGGTCGAGGTGAGCTTCAAGCGCCCGATCGTGCTGCCGGCGACGGTCGCCTTCGCCGAGTCGCCGCTGGCTTCGGCGGCCGGCATCCGTTTCGGGGTGCGAGACGCCCGCAAGGGGACGCCGCACCTCGACGGGAGTGTGAAGTTCGGCTGAGGAGTCGCCTCAGCCCAGATCCCAGTTCAGGATGTTCTTCTGGACCCTCGTGCTGATTCCCTTGAGCAGGGCGCTTGACAGGCGCTTCTTGTTGAACTTCTTCGCGCCGGCACGCGCCGTCGTGCTATCGCCATGCATCTCCGCGAACAACAGCATGTAGCGGGTGCTGTGGCCGGGCACGGTGACCCTGAACCGAGTGGTGGCGCAGTCGGGCGACGCCCCGCCCGGCACGTGGAGCAGTTTTGTTGGCCTCGAACGCACCGTCCCGGTGCCGTAGTAGACCAGCGTCACCGGCGGGTCAGTAGGAGCCGTCGGGCTGTCGGCGGTCACCGTCCACCGATCCGCGGTGGTGACTTTTGTGTCGCCGCTGCTGGTGCCGGTGACGACCGTGGTGGAGTCCGAGCCGAGGTTGCTGTCGATGATGAGCGTGCCGCTGAAGGCTCGCGAACGAGGATTCTGGAGCTTGATCAGATCGCGGAGCGTGGGTGATCCCGCCAATCCGGTGTCGCTGCGGCTCACCTCGAGCCCGGCGACCTTAGCCGGACCCACGGCGAGGGTGCTCCCCTTCAGCTTTCCTTTGCCGTTCGGATCGGTGAACCTGGAGTACGGGCCGCGCTTGGCGGCCACGAACAGGTTCAGACCGTTGTCGAAGGCGTCGTTGACGACGCGGGGCGAAGTGATGTTGCCGTCGTTTACGGGTGAGTACCCCTGTGAGCTGCTGTTAAAGCAATAGGCTGTACCGTCATTAACGGGGTTCCAGTTGGCAGTGCCGCCATTGCTGGGAAGGACGGTGCCGCCGATCGGGGCGGCGACGGCCGCGGCGGCCAAGGCGAGCCCGCCGAGTAGCGTCAACCCAAAAGTTCGTGTGCCCCATCTTGCCCTCATGCGCTCCTCCTCGATCGTCCTCGCAACTCCCCCGGCGGCGGGAGCATAGCCTCTGATGGTAGGTGGCGTGCTAACCGGCGCTCACGGTCGCTTTGCTGACCTCGGCCTGGCTCCAGAGCTGCTGGACGCCGCACGCGATGTGGGCTACGAGACGCCGACGGCCATCCAACAGGAGGCCATCCCACCCCTGCTCGAGGGGTTGGACGTGATCGGCCAGGCCCAGACTGGGTCTGGCAAGACCGCCGCCTTCGGCCTACCGCTGCTGCAGTACGTCGACCCGTCCGAGAGCGACGTGCAGGCGCTCGTGCTCACGCCGACGCGCGAGCTCTGCATCCAGGTCACGCAGGCCCTGCGCGCGTATGGCGCCCGCAAGGGTGTCGATGTCGTGGCTGTCTTTGGCGGAGCTCCAATTCGCTCCCAGCAGGCCCAGCTGCGAGCCGGCGGGCACGTCGTGGTGGGCACCGTGGGACGCGTCAAGGACCTGATCTCGCGCCACTCGTTGGTGTTGCACCTGTGCCGCTGGGTGGTGCTCGACGAGGCCGACGAGATGCTCGATCTCGGCTTCCTGGAGGACGTCGAGCGGATCCTGGCGCTGATGCCCGCCAGCCGCCAGACGGCGCTCTTCTCGGCGACCATGCCACCCGAGATTCGCCGGCTCGCGAACAAGTACATGTACGACCCGGTGACCGTACGCGTGGAGGCGGAAACGCTGACGGTCGACACGGTGGAGCAGTTCGGGCTCGAGGTCTCCGCGAGGGACAAGGTGGACGCGCTGGTACGCGTACTGGAGGACGAGCGCCCCGAGCAGGCGCTCGTATTCGTGCGTACCAAGGTGCGCTGCGATCGGCTTTTCCGGGTGCTCTCCGACCGCGGCTTCAACGTCAAGGCGCTGCACGGCGATATGACCCAGGGCGCGCGCGACGGGGTGATGATCTCCTTCAAGGAGGGACGCCTGCCGGTATTGGTCGCGACCGATGTGGCTGCCCGGGGCCTTGATATTTCGGGCGTCTCGCACGTGATCAACGTCGACGTGCCGGTGACCCCGGACGTGTACGTACACCGCGTCGGGCGTACCGCTCGCGTGGGACGCAGCGGGCGGGCGATCACCCTGTACGAGCGCCGTGAGCGCCGCGAGATCGAGGCGATCGAGCGCCACGCCGGGGTGCGGCTGGCGCCCTGGGCCGCCGGCGCGCATGTGGCGCCGCTGCCGGTCGCGGCGCCGCCGCGGCGCCACACCAAGCCGCATCTGTCCCAGGTTGGAGATGGACCGGTGCGCAAGCTGATCCTCTCCGGGGGCCATGCCGCCGGGCTCGAGCCCTCGGACATCATTCACGCGATCACGAGCGCGACGGGGCTAGACGGCGAGGCGGTCCGCAATGTGCGCGTGCTCGAGCACTTTGCCTTCGCGGAGGTGCCGGCCGCCGAGGCCGATCGCGTCGTGGAGCTGACCAACGGAGTCGCGGTTCAGGGACGACCGCTGCGCCTCGAGCTCGCGTCCGGGTAGGCTGGGGGCAATGAGCACCGCCAAGATCAACACGACACTCGGACCGGTCGAAGTGGAGTTCTTCGATGAGGACGCCCCCAAGACCGTCGACAACTTTCGCAAGCTAGCCGGCGACCACTTCTACGACGGGGTGGTCTTTCACCGCGTGATCCCGGACTTCATGATCCAGGGCGGGGACCCCGATGGCACCGGCATGGGCGGCCCGGGATACACCTTCGAGGACGAGATCAACGACAACAAGATCGTGCGCGGCGCACTGGCGATGGCCAACGCGGGCCCGAATACCAACGGCTCGCAGTTCTTCATCGTGACCGCCGTCGCAGCTCCGTGGCTCGACGGCAAGCACACCGTGTTCGGGCGCGTCGCATCCGGCATGGACACGGTCGACGCGATCGAGGCCCTGCCGACCGGGGCCAACGACCGCCCGCTCGACCCGCCGCAGATCGAGTCGGTAGAGCTGGGGGAGTAGGGCTCGGCTCGGGCGGGCCGCAGTCACCTAGCCCAGCCGGTCCCGGCACTTTCTTGCCAAAGTCCGACCTGAAGCCGCGGTTGGCGAGAAGGTTGCTCTCAGCGAGACTTTCCGACCGCGGTTAGCTGTCGGCGCGGGCTCGGCGACTTATGCACGCCTCACAGGAGGACCGGCTGCCGAGCGTCGCATCATGCACGAGCTGTAATGCCGGCTAGGACTTGACCGACTTCCAGGGAGCGAAGGCGTTCTCGGAACCCTCGAGTGCCGGCGCTAGTTGCGGATGGTGGCGCAGGACGACGTCGGCGAAGAGGTTGGTCTCGACCCAGTCGATCCCTTCGGGCGTATACACCTCGGGCCGGTAGTCATTGGTGTAGAAGCGGTCTGACTTCAGCCGCCTCGACGCCATCAAGATGAAGATGCGAAAGGCGGTGTCGCTGAAGCCGAACCCGGGCGGCGGCTGCTCGCCGAGCATCCCCACCTGGGCGTCGACCTGGTCGATATCGCCGCCATAGACCTCACGGATTTCCTCGTTCCAGTCGGCATTAGGGGTGAGGTCTTCGAACTTCTCGATACGGGGCTTGCGCAGCTTCTCGCGGAAGTCGTTGTAGCGGGGGACGCCGCGCTCGCGGTCGCGCAGCACGTCGATCGTGGCGATGTCGACGTGATCACCGTTGACCCTGGTCAGGTTGCGCAATCCGTTCGGGTGGTTGTGCAGCGTGATCGCGCCGGGATGGGAGAGCCCGAAGGAGTAGATCCAGTCAGTCATCCCGTAGCGGTCGATCGACTCGCGCGTCCCGTGTCCCTGCAGCGGTGTGAAGTCGCTCTCGCCGAGAATCTCGTCGGTCTTGTGCGAGCGGATCAGGTAGTCGTCTGGGATCAGCGGGTGCATGCGGTAGACCGAGACGAACTCGCTGGTGATCGAGTAGGGGGCGGCGTGGTGGTCAAGCGGCGAGCCGACGATGCCGCTGATCAGCTCGCCGGAGCCGATGTGACCGTACCGGCGCTTGACCCACTTCGGCAGGACGCCGTACCAGTTGGCGTTCATCGCGAATTCGAGTGCAGGGTGGGCGAGGATGCCCGGGGTCCACTCAATCGTGTGGATCTTCGCGATCAGCGCGGCGTTGATCAGCCGCGCCTTTAGAAACAGCTGCTCGTCGTCCCAGGTCGGGTGGTGGGCCTTGAGCATGTCGCAGATTGCATTGTGCTCGCGCGCGAAGAGCGTGTGCATGATCGAGAGCCCGACCCAATAGTTGTCGCTGAAGCCGGTCAGGTCGACGCCGTGCAGCGCCGTGTTCGTTTCCTCGGGAAGGCGACCGTCGTCGAGCGCGAGCTTGCCGTCCTCGCCGGAGCGCAACGCGCGGTTTCGCTCCTCGGTCGACCCGTAGAGCTGTGAGGCGTCCCACCAAGGCGTGACCTTGTTGACGTAGGTCGGCGGCAGCTTGCCCCCGGCGTTGGTCGAGTCGGGGCTGGTGCGGCGCACCTCCATCATGCCCTCTTCCCACTCGTCGCCTTCCTTGACCGGCACCTCGATGAACTCGGTCTCGGAGTTGTCGCCGTGGCTGAACCAGTCGTGGTTTTGGAACTGGAGCCACGCCGCAGCGAGCAGGTTGAGCGTCGTTGCCGGCTTGAAGGAGTCGCGGTTTAGCAGCCGGTTTGACACCTCGCGCGGGCTTGGCTCGAGCATCGACTGTTCCTCAGGCCAGGTCGCCTCGACCGGGACGTTGCGCCCGAAACGGGTGCCCGTCTTGCCCATCGACGGGTTGGCGGGGTCGGTGTATGCCCCGTCGTAGGTGCGGTACGGCGGCGGTTCGGCGACAGTCGCGGCCCCGGCTCCGTTCTCGGGCGCCTCGGTGTCGTACAAGTTGAACTCCCGCAGGTCCTCGCGAAACGCAGCCAATGCGCCCAGCTGCGCCGGCAGCGGCAGCTCCCACCAACTGAGGCGCTTGCTCGCCTGCTCAAACACCTTGCGCCTGGCGCCCTTGGCGACGTCAAGCGCGCCCTTGGCGACCCCTTTGGTCAGATCACCCGGGCGGTAAGGCATGCGCTGCTCCTTCTTCGATCTGCACCTGGATCGGGGCAGTCTATCCCGACGTAAGCCCCGCTACGCCCAGCAATTGCCCCAGCTCGACCAGCGTCTGCTCGCTACTGACGTGATGCACGGTCGCCATGCCGAGTTGCGCCGCGGGAGCGAGATTGAAGGGCAGGTCGTCGACGAACACGCACCGCTCGGGTGGGACGCCGACACGCTGCGCCGCCAGTCGGTAGATCTCAGGCGTCGGCTTGCGCATCCCAACCTCGCCCGAGATCACGACTGCGTCAAAGGCCTCGGTCAATAGCGCGCGGTCGTAGCGGCGGGTGCCCCACGAATTCGAGACCAACGCAGTGCGGATGCCGGCGGCGTGAATCGCGCGGACGGCAGCGACCATCGCCTCGTCGGGGCGCGTGCCGGCAAACATACGGTCGATCAACTCAGGCGCAGGAACGCCCAGCATCGCCGCGAACTGCGACTCGAACTCGTCCTCGGGCAACCGCCCGGTCTCGAAGGCGATCAGCAGCTCGCGGCATCCTTTGTCATCGCGCAGCCGCTGCGCGAGCACGTTCGGGGCCAGACCTTCGTGGCGACAGAAGGCGTCGAACGAATCGAACAGGTCGGTTGTCAGGACTCCGCCGTAATCGATCAGCAGCGCGCTATACGACGCTCCGGCGCCGCCGTCGGTGGGCGCGCCGCGCCGCGTGCCGCCGCGCGCCGCCGCGGCCTCAGAATCCATGCTGCGTGACTTCGACCGCTCTTTGAGCCAGCGCCACGACTCCCTCGCCGAACGACTTCAGGAAGGGGTCGTCGGTCGACCCGGCGAGGGCTCGTTTGTAGTTGCCCTCCATGAACACGACCGCTTTCCATAGCGCGAGCGTCACGTACCAGGCCAGCGCGTGCATCGAACGGCCTGAGCGTTGCTCATAGCGCTCGATCACTTCATGTCGGGTCGGGAAACCAGGCAAGGTCGTCACGCTCTGGAGGTTGAATGACCCGATCGGGCGGTCTCCCGGTTGCAGCCAATGGATCATCAGGTACCCGAGGTCGGCTAGCGGGTCACCGATCGTGGCCATCTCCCAGTCGAAGATCGCGAGCAGCCGCGCCGACGCCTCGCGCGCGAACATCGTGTTGCCGAGCCGATAGTCGCCATGGACGATCGTCGCCTGCGGCGACTCGGGCATGTTGGCGCTCAGCCAGCTGTAGACGCGCTCGACCTCCGGCAGATGACGCGTGCGGTTGTGCTCCCACAGACCCGAGAAGCGCCGCAACTGTCGCTCCAGATAGCCACTCGGCTTGCCAAAGCCCTCGAGCCCCACCGCCTGCCAGTCGACCGCGTGCAGCTCCACCAGCGCCTCAATTAGCTCATCCGCGACGCGCTGACGTTCGGCGGGGGTGTCGAGGGCTTCCGGGAGGCTGTCCGTGATTACCGCTCCTTCGACGCGCTCCATGATGTAGAAGGGGACGCCGATCACGGACGTGTCGTCGCACACGGCCAGCACTGTCGGGGCGCGCACCGGCGTGGGCTCGAGCGCCTGAAGCAGGCGCGCTTCGCGCAGGACGTCGTGCGCGCTCGGGGGCAGCGGCCCACGCGGTGGACGGCGCAGGATGACGCCGGTGGACAACGCGAACGTGACGTTCGAATGCCCTTCCCCGATGGGCGCCGCATCCAGCTCGGGCGGAGAGTCAAGACCGCTGACCTGGAGGAAGGACCGCAGCGGCTCGACCACGAGTAGCGGCTCGCGGGTATTGCGGGCTCCTTCTTCGTGCGTGCGCACGATGTCATCGGGGGCGAGACTGACGGCCACGGGCGCCAGCGTACCCGGAGTCATGCCTATCCTCGGCCTAAGCGATGCCTGAACTACCAGAGGTCGAGATCACCGCGCGCCGTATCGGCGCGGCAGTCGCTGGCGCTCGCGTGAGCTCCGCGCTCGCGCCCGGAGTCAATGCGCTCAAAAGCTTCGATCCGCCGTTGACCGCGCTCGAGGGGCGTGCGATCGAGGGCGTCGGCCGGAGGGGGAAGCTGTTCGTGATCGACTTCGAAGACGGACTGGCGGCACTCATTCACCTGATGTCCGCCGGCAGATTGCAGCTGTTTGACCGCCCCGGATCATTGCGCGACCGCACCTCTCGTGTGCTGCTGCGCCTCGACGATGGCCGCGAGCTTCGACTGCGCGAGTTCGGAACCAAGCAACGCGCGTGGCTGAAGCTGCTTCCGGCGGCGAAGCTGTGCGATGAAGAGACGCTCGCGGCGTTGGGGCCGGACGCCTGGCCCCACCCACCCGCCTTCGAGGAGCTGCTCGACGCCCCGCGGCCGCTGTATGCGCTGCTGCGCGACCAACATGTGATCGCCGGCATCGGCCGTTCGTGGGTCGACGAGATCCTGCACGCAGCCGAGCTCTCACCCTTCAAGCGCGGCGCGGAGCTCGACGAGGTGGAGGCGGAGCGCCTGCGCGCCGAAACGATCGCGCGGCTTGGAGAAGCGATCGACCACTACGAGCGCACAATCGCGCTGCCGATTCCCGACAAGCTGCCGATGCCGCTTACGGTCCATCGGCGGAAGGGCGAGCCGTGCCCCCGGTGCGGCGAGGCACTCGAGGCAGTGTTCTACGAGGACTACGTCATGTGTTACTGCCCGGCGTGCCAGACGGGCGGCAAGGTGATGAAGGATCGCCGCCTCTCGCGGCTGCTGAAATAGCGTCCATGGCGCTCGGGCCAGGAGATCGCGCTCCGGACTTCACGCTCCCGGACCAGCACGGCAAGCCGGTGTCATTGGCCGCGCTGAAGGGCCAGGCCGTGGTGCTCTACTTCTACCCGAAGGCCGACACCCCGGGCTGCACCGCCCAGGCTTGCGGCGTGCGCGACCACCGTGCCAACTACGAGCAGGCGGAAGCCGTCGTGATTGGGATCTCGCCCGACCCCGTGAGCCGCGTGAAGGCCTTTGACGAGAAATACGAGCTTGGTTTCCCCCTGCTGGCCGACGTCGACCACGCCGTTGCAGACGCGTACGGCGTCTGGGTCGAGAAGTCGATGTACGGGCGCAAGTATCTGGGAGTCGAAAGGACCACGTTTGTGATCGGACCCGATGGGGTGATACGCGACGTCTTCCGGCGAGTGAAGCCGGCCGAGCACGACGAGCTTGCGCTCGGAGCGCTCAGCCCTTAGACGATCCCGTCTACTCGGCGCGCCAACCGGACGTGCCCTCGTCAATCACGGAACGACCGTGACGCTCGCATGGCCAAATGGTGCCGTGCTGGCCGAGCGTGTAAAGGAATCTGACCGCCCGCCGCGATGCCTGCCTGAGCTCCGCGTGGAATTGGTACAGTGCCGCCGCTGCGTGTGGTGGCAGAGGGCTGGAACCAACGGAATGAGGGGTGTCAGGTGAGGACAAAGACGCGATTTTTCTGTTTGGCGGCTGTCGTGGCGACGTTGGGTGGCGGCAGCTTGATCGCGATGGGCGCCACCGCGACGGCGAGCTCGCTCAAAAAGGGCCAGGTCCCGATCCCGACTGTGTATGCCGGCTATACCGACAGCTTCCGCAACGGAACTCCGAACACGCCTTCGCCGTGGAAGGGCGCTCCAAGTCTGATCTTCAAAGGCTGTAACTACTTCCACCCCGACCGCTGCCCGAAGTCCAAGAACGGCAAGGACCTCTACGACTCCGGCGCGATCCGCATTCTGAACACCACTCAGGCAACTATCACCATCAGCCATGTGGTGGTCGGGATCGGGAGCTGCACGTTTCATCCCTGGCCGAAGTTGAGCGTCACGCTCACACCCGAGCAACAGCTGGTCCTCACCCAGACTGGAGGCAACGCGCCGTGTGGCCATGCCCGTGGCAAATACAACTTCGACGGCTCCGACACCTCAAACAGCTGCACCAACAACAACGTGATCCCGCTGGTGACGATAACGATCGACGAGGAGACGGTGACCTGGGGCGATCCGAATCAGATCTTGAACACGGCCGGCAAGGACATAGGTAAGAAGGCCTGTGGGCACCACAATGAGACCCAGGACTGGGGTGAGATTTTCCTGCCCTGTGCGTCTCAGACGGCGAGCCGTCCGGATACTGCCTGTGCGGCCGCGATGTCGCGCAGCCGAAGGAAGAGCTAACTAGCTGAGGCCCGCGCGCGCCTCGCGCACCAGCGTCACGGCCTCGGGGAAGATCGTCGCCATCACCGCGCGCAGCTGTTCGGCCTGCTGCTCGGTCGTGCCCTGAATGTTGGCGCGATTGATCGCGGCGACGGTCAGCTCGACGGCCAGCTTGATTGCGTTATCCGCCCAGGCCAGCTGCTGGGCGCCCTGCATCTGCTCGGCGAACTCGCCCAGCCTGCGCTGAAGCTCGTCCGGGTCGCCAAAGAGATCGCCGAGGCCGCCGCCTTCCATATTTGAATCGTAGCGGTGGCCGGATCGCCCCTACACTGGGCCGATGCCGGTCGAGGGTCGACTCGAGTACGAGGCGCGTTTACGCACACGCCAGGCGATCGTCGCCGGCGTCGCCGCATTCTGTGTGCTCGCCTCGGCGGTGCTGCAGCTCGCCGGTCCCCATACCAAGGTCAACGAGCTCACGCTTGGCCTGATCTTCGAGCACCGCCGGTTCGCGCTGGACCTCATCGGCGCGATCGTCCAGACGCTTGGCTTTGTGGCCCTGTCCTGGACCCTGTGGTTTTTGTTTGATTGCACGCGCGCGCGCGAGACACGGGTCGCGTCCTACATAGGTGTGATCGCACTGATCGCCGCTCCGCTCGCCGGGATCGGGATCATCGGATATGTCGTCAGCTACGGCCTGGCGGCGCAGCACTTCGTCAGCCACGGCGCGCAAACGTATCCTCAGGCGCACCACCTGATCAGCGGGTCGGCGCTGAGCATCTTCCAGATCGTCGACTACCTGGGCGAGCTTGTGCTGGCGCTGGCCTTCGTGATGGTCTCGCTCAACGCGATGCGCGTGGGACTGCTCACGCGCTTCTTGGGCTTCTTGGGAATCATCGGCGGCGTCCTCACACTGTTCGTGATCACGCCGGTGCCGATCGTCCAGTTCTATTGGCTTGCCGCGGTCGCCTACCTGCTGTCCGGGCGGTGGCCGAGCGGGGTCCCGCCGGCATGGCGCACGGGCAAGGTCGAGCCCTGGCCCTCGTCGCGGGAGCTACGCGAGCAGCAGGCGCGAGCCCGGGGCGGCAAGGGTCGTGCACCTGCGATCACGCGCGACGCGGTCCCGGCGTCGGCGGGCGCAAGGGCAGGTGGCGGCAGTGGCAGCTCGAGCCAGCGCAAGCAGGGCGGAGGTACCGCGACGGCGAGCCGCTCGAGCGCTAAGCGCAAACGCAAGCGGCGCAAGTAGCGGCTAAGCACAACCGCGCAGGTCCAGGACCTACCGCTCGCGGCGCCCGGCGGTACCCCTCGGGCGGTCTAAGCAGCCGTTCGGCGGCAAAAATCAGCCGTTCAGAGATCTGTGGTTGCGGCCGCGTCCGCGCATGAAATCGTCGCGCTCGATTGATGACTACCCAACTAGGAGGAGGTCACATGGAAGCCAGTAGCTATGGGCCGGGTGGAGCGCGGCGCGAGGCCGATGTCGCCCCGGCACCTGGAAGCGCGCCGGCGGTCGAGCCGACCGGCGGGAGGACCGCTGGGGTCTGGGCTCCGGCAGATCCAGGTCCGCTGGGTCTCGCCGGGTTCGCGCTGACCACGTTCGTGCTGAGCATGATCAACACGGGCCTCGTCGGCTCGCACGTGGTTCCGGGCGGCGGCCTGCTGCCAATGGTCGCGAGCATCGCCATCGCTTATGGCGGCATTGTTCAGTTTGCGGCCGGGATCTGGGAGTTCCGAACGGGTAACACGTTCGGCGCAGTAGCGTTCTGCTCGTACGGTGGATTCTGGATCTCGTTCTTCTTCATCGTGCAGTCGGTTGGACACAACGTGCCGACCGAGGTCTTCAGCGGACTCGGGCTGTACCTGTGGGCTTGGGGAATCTTCACCGCCTACATGTTCGTCGCCTCGCTGCGGACCACCGGGGCAGTCGCGCTGGTGTTCCTCCTGCTGGCGATCACGTACATCCTGCTCGGGATCGGTAACTCGTCGCTGGCAGGTACCCATAGCGCGATCAACAGCACGATCAAGATCGGTGGCTGGGTCGGCCTCGCCACAGCGGCCGCCGCTTGGTATGCGTCGTTTGCGGCGGTCTTGAACTCGACCTTTGGTCGGGTGGTGGCACCGGTCATCCCTCTGCGTCGGGCCTGATTCCGGGTAGAAGTAGCTCGAAGTAGTAAAACGTAGATAGCAACACCGCAATTTGCGGATCACTTGGGCGCCGGCCTCAGGCCGGCGCCCGGGTGGTGCCCGGAAGAAAGGAGAGGTTTATGGCTGATACGGCTGAGGGGACCGTGTCGCAGGAAGAGAAGGAGTACTCCGAGGCCCAGATCGCAGTCCACTGGAAGGAAGAGGAGTACTACCCGCCTCCTGAGGACATGGCCAAGCAGGCGAACGCCAGCGACAAGGAGATCCTCGAGCGCTTCGCCCCGGAGAACTTCCCGGACTGCTTCGTCGACTACGCCGAGATGTTGCAGTGGGACAAGAAGTGGGACCAGGTGGTGGACACGAGCAACCCGCCGTTCTTCAAGTGGTGGGTGGGTGGAAAGCTCAACGCATGCGTCAACTGCTGCGACCGTCACCTCGAGGAACGGGGCGACAAGAACGCGCTGATCTGGGTGCCGGAGCTCGAGGAAGACGAGGTCCAGGAGATCACTTACTCCGAGCTACACCGGCGCGTGAACGAGTTTGCCGCGCTGCTGCGCGACTTCGCCGGCGTCAAGCCCCAGGACCGCGTGACCTTCCACCTCCCGATGGTCCCCGAGCTGCCGGTCTCGATGCTCGCCTGCGCCCGCCTTGGCGTGATTCATTCAGAGGTCTTCGGCGGCTTCAGCGGCGTCGCCTGCGGACAGCGGATGGGCGATGCCAAGAGCACGGTCCTCGTGACGATGGACGCCTACTACCGCAACGGCAAGCTCATCGACCACAAGGTCAAGGCCGACGAGGCGGTCGAGGCCGCGCGCAAGGAGGGCATCGAGGTCGAGAAGATCCTGGTGTGGCGGCGTGTCCCGGGCGAGTACCACTCGGAGTCCGAGATGGTCGACGGCCGCGACTTCTTCGTCGACGAGCTGCTCGGCGACTACGAGGGCAAAGAAGTCGAGCCCGAGTCGTTGGACGCCAACGACACGCTGTTCCTCATGTACACGAGTGGCACCACCGGCCGTCCCAAGGGCGCTCAGCACGCCATCGGCGGCTATCTCAGCTACGTGACCGGGACCTCGAAGTACTACCAGGACATCCACCCCGACGACACCTATTGGTGCTTCGCCGACATCGGCTGGATCACCGGCCACTCGTACATCGTCTACGGCCCGCTTGCGCTGGGGACGACCAGCGTGATGTACGAGGGCCTTCCCAACTACCCAGATGCGGGCCGCCCCTGGCGGATCGCCGACAAGCTCGGAGTGGACATCTTCCACACCGCGCCGACGACGATCCGGATGCTCCGCAAGGTCGGTCCCGACGAGCCCGAGAAGTACGACTACCACTTCAAGACCATGACCACGGTCGGCGAGCCGATCGAGCCGGACGTATGGCGGTGGTACTACAAGGTGGTCGGCAAGGAGAAGGCCGCGATCACGGACACGTGGTGGATGACGGAGACGGGCGGCTTCCTCGGCTCGACGCTACCGGGGCTCCAGCCGATGAAGCCCGGGAGCTGTGGCCCCGCGTGCCTCGGCATCCAGCTCGTGATCCTCGATGAGGACGGCAAGGAAATCCCCAAGGGCTCGGGTAACGCGGGCCGCATCTGCGTGCGCAACCCGTGGCCCGGCAGGATGCTGACCGTCTGGGGCCAGGACGAGCGGTTCATCGACACCTACTACGCCAAGTATTCGGACCAGAACAGCAAGGACTGGCACGACTGGCCGTTCATGTGCGGCGACGGTGCGGTGCAGGCCGAGGACGGCTACTTCCGCATCCTCGGCCGGATCGACGACGTCATCAACGTCGCCGGCCACCGGCTCGGGACCAAGGAGCTCGAGTCGGCGGCGATCGAGGTCGAGGAGGTCGCCGAGGCGGCCGCGGTGCCGGTGGTCGACGAGACCCGCGGCAAGATCGTCGAGATGTACATCGCGCTCAAGCCCGGGAACGAAGGTGGGGAGGACATCGCCCAGAAGGTCTCCCAGCAGATCGTCAAGGACATTGGCGCGATCGCGCGGCCCAAGAACGTGTGGATCGTGCCCGATATGCCCAAGACGCGCTCGGGCAAGATCATGCGCCGCGTGATCGCCGGGATCTCGAACTTCGCGGACGTCGGCGACACCTCCACGCTCGCCAACCCCGAGGTAGTCGACGAGATCCGCGACCACGTGCAGTCCGCTAAGAGAGAAAAGGGGGAGGAACCGAAGGAGCTCTCCCAGAAGGAAAAGGAAGAGATCGCGAAGTACGGGGAGCAGTCAGAGTAAGCCAACCGCGTGAATGCCCCTCCAGCCGCACCGGGCTTCCACCCGAGTGCGTCTGGGAGGGGCACTTCACGCCGAGGCTAGGACTCCGCAGACATAGGCGACCGCTCAGCCGTTAGCGAGCCGTACAGCTCGGGGCGGCGGTCGCCCAAGGCGTCGCAAAGCTCGGTGAGCTGTTTGTCGCGGGCGAGGGCGAGGTCGACATCGGCGAGCGCGGGACCGCTTTCCGATTGCCGCGCGACCACCCACCCAGCGTGGTCGATGATCGAGGTGCCCGCCGTCCATCGCTGGCCGCGCTCGATTCCCGTGCGATCGCAGCACGCGATGAACACTCGGTTGACGCGCGCGGCGCCCATCGCGATCACGACCTCGGGCGGATGCTCGCCCGGCGGCCATTCGGCTCGCGGCCAGTTCGTCGGCACGGCGATCAGGTCCGCACCGGCCAGCGCCAGCATGCGGGTGAGCTCGGGGAACTCGAGCTCGTAACAGATCAGGACCCCGATGCGCCCAGCGGGAGTGTCAAACACTCGAGGCGGCTCTCCTCCGGGCTCGAAGAACAGCTTCTCGCGGTCCCAGAGGTGAGTTTTGCGATGGACGCCGAGCACGCCCGAGCCGTCGACGATCGCCGCGCTGTTGTACAGCAGGCCGTCCTCTCCTAGCTCGCAAAAGCCGCCGATGACCAGTGCCGAGCCGCGTGCGGCCTCGGTCGACCACTCGCGCAAGAGCGGGTGATTGGGTCCGATCGCGACCGACCTCGCCTCTTGGTCGGAGGCGAACACATACCCCGAGGTGGTGAGTTCGGGCAGCACCACGATGTCCGCGCCGGCATCGACCGCCTCACGGATGGCCTGCCGCGCGAGGGCTCGATTGGCATCCAGGTCGCCAATCTGCGGCGCGAGCTGTTGGCAGACGATCGTGGTCATGGTTGCGGCGGGGGACCAGGCCGCTAACGTCACCGCGATGTCAAGCGATCGCCTGCTCGCCTTTGCGGCCACCGCGCTGGTCGTAATTATGATCCCCGGCCCGAGCGTGCTATTTGCCGTGGGGCGGGCGCTGGCCAATGGACGCCGGGTGGCCGTGCTGAGCGTGCTCGGAAACGCGGTTGGCGAATACGTGCAGGTCCTCGCGGTCGCGTTCGGCATCGGCGCGCTCGTCGAGCAATCGATCACCGCCTTCACGGTGCTCAAGGTGGCCGGCGGCTGCTATCTCGTCTACCTGGGGATCAAGACATTTCGCGAGCGACACTCGCTATCGCAAGCCCTTGAGGTCCCGCTGCGAGCACGCTCAAACAGACTTTCGTTTGCCCAGGGCTTCACGGTGGGCGCCACCAACCCGAAGACGGTTGTCTTTCTGGCCGCGATCCTGCCGCAGTTCGTGAGTCGCGGGGGCGCGAATGTCCCGGAGCAGATCCTGGTGCTCGGGCTTGTGTTCGCGACGATCGCCGTCGTCTCGGACACGATGTGGGTGCTAGCGGCCGGCGCGCTCAGGTCCTGGTTCGCGAGCTCGCCGCGCCGGCTTGAATCTGTGGGTGGCGTGGGCGGACTGGCGATCGCGGCCGTGGGGGTCGGTTTCCTCATCACCGGTCGCAAGGACTAAAGGGCGTCGCCAGGCGAAGAAACCGCTGGTTGCTCGGATACCCTGCAACCAACCAGCTGACGTCGCGATTCAGGGGCGGGCTGACTAAACCGAAGGAGAGGGCATGCAGGTACGCGCAGTCGGGCGCGCAGTAATCATCGCCGGTTGTCTTGTGACCATCATCTCGCTGGCGGCGCTCAAGTACGCAGACATTGGCTTCGGCCGAGGGAGTGAGACCATCTGGCAGCTGACGACGCGGTTGCCCGTCATCTTGACCGTCGTGGCCGTCGCCGCCGGGACGCTCGCGATGGTGGGGTTCTTCGTCGACAGGGTACTGCTGGCCGCGCTCGCGGCTGGATGCTGCTTCTGGTTGTTCGGACAGCTGTTCCCCGCCGGCGCGGCCAATTACCACGGGCTGAAGGCCGGATTCTGGGTGTCCGTTGTGGCCGCGCTGTTCGCCGCCGCCGGCGGCGTGTTGGCGTTGATCGGGTACCGCGTCGAGCGAAAGCCGGCGGGGTCACCAGCGGCTCCAGCGCCAGCCGGCCCGGGCTTCGCACCCGTCTCTCCGGCGGCATCCCAGACAACTCGTCTGTCAGCTCCGACGGACGCCCCGCCAGTCGCTCGAGCAGCCGACGCCGGCCAACCCACCACCGGGCTGGTACGCGGACCCGGCGCAGCCCGGGCGCAGGCGCTACTGGTCAGGCGACGCCTGGACCGAACACGTGCAATAAGGCCGCGCACGCCGTCGCCGTATGGCCGCGGCGCGAGACTTGGGAGCTACGGTCCCGCAGGCGGACGCGCTCGGGCGGAGCCCACAGCGCGTCCGGTGCGGGACTGTTGCTACACGCTGAGCCGCCGCCGCAACTCGGCCACGTGCCGCCTGGCCACGGGAACCGTCTCCTCGCCCGGCAGCACCAACTCGGCGGTCCCGCCTAGCAACGGCCGCAGCTCGACCGCGCGGGCCAGGTTGGCCACATAGCCGCGGTGTACGCGTACGAAGCCGAACGGGTTCCAACGGGTCTCGATCTCGGCGAGTGTCGAGCGCAGCAGGTGGCGGCCCTCGGCGGTGACGACCCTCACGAAGTCGCCGTGCGCCTGGACGTACAGGATCTCGCGGCGCGGGACGAGCCTGAGCGAGCCGCCTTGCGAGCTCAGCACCGCGACCATGTCGTGCTCTGAGGGCGGTCGCCCAGCAACCGCCTGGGCACCCCCGTCGACCCCGACCCCTCCGCGATCGAGCGCCGACGTGACCCGGTCCAGCGCCTCTTCGACCCGCCGGCGGCTCACGGGCTTGCGCAGGTAGTCGACCGCGTTGAGCTCAAACGCATCGACGGCCGCCGTGTCATAGGCGCTTACGAACACGATCTGGGGCGGGTTCTGGAAACGCTTCAGCACCCGCGCGAGTTTGAGCCCGTCGAGATCGGGCATCCGCACGTCGACAAAGATCGCGTCAAAGCGCTGGGTCGAAGCCTTGACCAGCGCGTCCTGGCCGTCGTCGGCGCACTCGACGTCTTCGACCGACGGAAAGGCCCGCAGCAGCCGCGCGAGATCCTCCAGCTGCGGCTGCTCGTCGTCGACCGCGAGGATGGTGAGGCGATCGGAGCTCATGAGGCTTTCGCTCGTGCAGCCCGCCGCCGCGCGCTCGCAAGACCAACGACGAGACCTGCCGCCGACAGGCCGGCCCTGGGCTCGGTCGCGGCGAAGTTCGGCACGGTCATGACCACGGTCGTGCCCGATCCGGGCTCCGACTCGATCCGCAGCGCGTACTGCTCGCCAAACGAAGCGCGCAGACGCGCGTCCACGTTCGAGAGTCCGATCCCGCCGCCGGCGCCCGACAGGACGACCGGCACCCTTTCGGGCTCGATCCCCGTGCCGTCGTCACTCACGCGCAGCTCGACGTCGCCGTTGACTCGACGTCCTGCGATCTCGATCAACCCCGTCCCCGCCCGCTGCTCGACGCCGTGGCGGACCGCATTTTCTACCAGCGGCTGCACCGACATCGCCGGCACCACCGCGTCCATCGCCCCGGGCTCGACCTGGACCGTCACCGTCAGCCCGCGGAAGCGCGCCTGCTCGAGTCGCAGATAGCGCTGCACGTGGTCGAGCTCCTCTCCCAGCGTCACGTACGAGCGACCGTCGCGAAACAGATAACGCGTGAACTCGGCGAAGTCGATCAGCAGCTCGCGCGCGTCCTCCGGGCGGCCGTGGATCTCGCCGGCCACGGCGGCGAGCGCGTTGTAGATGAAATGCGGCGAGATCTGCGCGCGCAGGGCGCGCAGTTCCGCGCTTGCGACGCGCTCTTCCTGCTCGGCCAGAACCGAGAGCTCGACCTGTGCCGAGACGAGGCTCGCCGCCTCCTCGACCACGCGCAGCACCGGGCGCCGGGGCCGGCCCACGTTGCGGTAGAAGGTGATCAGTGTCCCCGCGCGCTTGCCCTGCACGAGCAGCGGCGCCATCACGGCCGAGCGCAACGGGCACTCGGGATCGGAGGAGACCAGGTGCGGCTCGACGTGCACGCGGTCATCGCTGGTCCGCTCGAGCAGCCTCGAGAGTAGGTCACCGGGGCGCACCTGCTCGCGGCCCTCGCCGTCGATCGCGAGGACCGCGCGCGTGTCGGCCAGCGCGACGGCCGCGGCGCCGGTCAGCGCCCGCAGGTGGGGAACCGCCTCTTCGGCCGTGTGCCCGCTCAGCCCGCGGCGCAGATGCGGGAGAGTCGAGGTCGCGGCGTGCAGCGCGGACTGCATGCCCACGGCCTCGGGCGTGCGCTCGGCTCGCGGACGTCGGAAGTAGCGAAAGCCCGCCACCACGAGGGAGGCGAGGATGGCCACCGCGATCGCAAGCAAAACCCCTAATGCAAGGGTCATGGCTTGCAATCAGCTTACTGCGGGCCGATGATGTGGCGGGTGAATTACGAGCAGGCGTGCGCGGAGCACCGCTGGTCGGTCCCCGAGCACTACAACATCGCCGTCGACGTCTGCGACCGGCACCCCCGCGACAAGCTGGCGATGATCCACGAGGATTTCGGAGGCAGCGTCCGGCGCGTGGACTGGGGTGAGATACAGGACTCCTCCCACCGGCTCGCCAACGTCCTCGCCGCCCACGACGTGCGAAAGGGAGAGCGCGTGGCGATGCTGTTGCCGCCCACCCCAGAGACCGCCGCCGCCTTCTTTGCCACCTGGAGGACCGGGGCGATCCTGCTGTCGATGTCGGTGCTCTATGGCGACGAGGGCATCCGCCACCGCCTTAGCGACTCACAACCGAAGGTGGTGCTCACGAACGCCGAGAACGCCGGACGCATCGATGGCTCCCTGACCGACCACATCCTGATCCTCGACGACGAACTCCTAAGCGGCGGCGAACCGGAGTTCGACACGGTGCAAACCACAGCCGATGACCCCGCCCAGCTGTATTACTCCTCGGGCACCACCGGCCTCGCCAAGGGCATTCTCCACGCCCACCGGTACATCCTCGCCCACGAGGAATTCATCTACTGCCACGACGTGCGCGACGGCGAGCTCTTCCACGGCATGGGCGAGTGGGCATGGGCAGCGGGCATCTGCCCGCTGCTGGGGCCTTGGCGCCTCGGCGCCGTGCAGGGCGTCTACCAGCGCGAAGGCGGCTTTGACCCCCACAAGCAACTCGACTTCCTCTCACGCCACGAGGTCAGCAACGTGTTCGGGACCCCCACCGCGATCCGCTCGATGATGGCGATCCAGGACGCCCAGGCGCGCTACCCGCAGAAGTTCCGCATCGTGTGCTCGGCCGGAGAGCCGCTCAACCCCGAGGCGATCCGATGGTTCCGAGAGCAGTACGGGGTCACGGTGCTCGACTACTACGGATTGACCGAGTCCTATCCGCTGGTCGCCAACTATCCCTTCATGGAGGTGCGCGAAGGTTCCATGGGCAAGCCCGCGCCCGGATGGGAGGTCGAGATCCTCGACGAGGACGAGCGCCCGGTGACGCGCGGGGAGCGGGGCGAGATCTGTCTGAAGGCCCGCTCAAACCCGCACTATCCGCTCGGATACTGGAACCGCCCGCGCGAGGACTCAGTCGAAGCCTTCGGCGGGGAGTGGTTTCACACCAAGGACGCCGCCAAGCAGGACGAGGACGGCTACTTCTGGTATGAGGGCCGAGCCGACGACGTGATCATCTCTGCCGGCTACCGGATCGGGCCCTTCGAGGTCGAGTCGGCCTGCCTCGAGCACCCCGCGGTGGCCGAAGCGGCCGCCGTCGCCGTGCCCGACGAGCGCAGAGGCAACGTGGTCAAAGCGTTCATCGTGCTGGCCGCGGGTCACGAGCCCTCTGACGAGCTGGGACACCAAATCAGCCAGTTCGTGCGCGAGCGCCACTCGGCCTACGCCTATCCGCGCCAGGTCGAGTTCGTGCCCGACCTGCCCAAGACGCTGACCGGCAAGATCAGGCGCATAGAGCTGCGCGAGCGTGAAGGCGCGGGCGCGCAAACGCATTGATAGCTTCCCTAGCGGGGCGCGGACCGAGTCAAAGAGGAGGAGGAGGGGATGGCGTTGAGGAGGATGTCGCTGGCGCTGGTGGCGTGCGTCGGCTGTCTGAGCGTGGCCACGGCCGCGACGGCCAAGCCGGTCTTTCACCCCCGTGTTGGCCCGGCCATGGGGCTGATACCGGCCTTCAACAACGCGATCACGTTCTCACCCGCGCTGCGCGCAGCGGCCGGGAAGATTCCGGTCACGTATCACGGCGGCCAAACGATGAGCGGCGGAATCACCCTGCACACGATCTTCTGGGACGGCGGCACCCACCCCTTCAAGAAGAAGCCTGCCGGCGCGCCACACGACTATGTCGGCATGCTCGAGCAGTACTTCGCCGACGTCGCGCACGCCAGCACGGGCGCGGCGGGCGGTCCCTGTACCACCTCCTTCTGCGACAACTTCACCGTCGAGCCCCAGTACGCGTGGGGTACGACGCCCGGCCACATCAACCCGGGCCATTACCGCGTTGCCTACAACGTCGCCAGCGACTCGCTGGTCGACACCCACGCCTATCCCGCCAAAGCACACCAGTGCAAATCCCCGAAGCACCTGCCCGCGTGCCTCACCGACGCCCAAATTCAGCAGGAAGTCAACCGCGTGATCCAAAAGCAGCATGGCGCGCGCGGGTTGAAAAACCTGTGGTTTGTGTTCCTACCGCCGCGAGTGGATGAGTGCATCCTCGCCGGCGCGTGCGGCACCAACAGCTTCTTGGGTTACCACGGGATCTCGGACCTCGGGCACGGGCCCGCGATCTACGCGATCGCGATCGATCCCTCGATCGAAGGACGCGTCCCGAGCGGCCGCGATCCGCAGGGGTTCCCCGATGCCGAGAGCACGATCGACACCGCCTCGCACGAGGTCAACGAGGCCATGAGCGATCCAAAGGGCCTCGGTTACATGGACCCCAACGGGTTCGAGATCGGCGACAAGTGCGAATCCTCTTACGGCTCGGCGCTCGGGACGGCGGGACCCGACAACGCGCCGTACAACCAGGTGATCAACGCCCACAAGTACCTGACCCAGGAGATGTGGGCCAACCGCGACAACGCGAACAAACCACACTGCGTGCAAGCGACCACCAACACGAGCAATCCGCTACCGATTCCGCAGATCGACCTGACCCAGTTCACCAATGCCGTGAGCGGCAACATCCGCCGCGATAAGGCCGGCGTGAAGGTCACCGTCTCACTCATTCGCTCGGGCGCGGGCGCTAAGCGCGTCACCGTGGCGAAGGCATCGGCCTCGACTCACTCCGACGGGAGCTGGTCGCTGTCGCTGGGCAAGCACGCCGTCGGCGACGACCGCGACGTGATCACGGTCGACTACTCGGGTGCCGGCGCGCCGAAGCCAAGTCACGAGACCATCCTGCCCGGCAACGGGGGTAACCCGTTCACCGAGTCGGGTTGGACGGGTTGGTTCGACATGGACCACGGCAGCCGCGTCTCGAGCAAACCAGCCACGCTGACGCTCGGGCCCTGCTTCCAGACGGGCGTCGAGTCCTACTCGATCAACTCCAAGCCGGGGCCCGAGACGCCGACGGACTTCTGCAACACCAAGACCGACGCTGCGCGCACGCCACTGCCCGCCAAGCCGAGGGCGATTGTGTGGAGCTCAAACGACGACCGCGCCTTCACCCCCGGTGCCAACACGCTCGGCGCGCTGGTCAAGCTGACCGTAAATGCGGGCGAGGCTGGCTCGGTGTCGCTGTTCAAGCTCCCGATGAAGCCCTCGTTTAAGTCGGGCGGCTTTCCGACCTGCATCGCGGACCTGCACACCAACAAGGTCAGCTGCGACGGGCTCGTGCCAGGCGCCCGCTACCGCGTCAACGACGGCTCCAAGCACGCCTCGGCCAAGGCCGACGGCAAGGGCGTCGTTGCGGTAAGGCTCGCGGTCAAGGGTGGCGACAAGGTCGCGCTCTCAAACGGCGCCCGCACGCTGACGACGCTGCACGCGGCGCACCTGCATGTGACCGTCAAGGGAGGCAAGATCACCGGCGGCTCGTGCCAGCCCGGCGAGTACTTCGGTCCGCCGCTCTCGAAGGCCCCAACGAACAAGAGCGCCGGCTCGCTGGGCGGCGGAGTCGCGCTCACGGGCACGATCTGCCCGCTGAGCGGCAACCCCAAGGGGCTGCCGGCGGGCAAGACGATCGCTCAGACCGACGAGTTCAGCGGCGGCGAGACGATCTTTAAATAGAGCTTGGCCGGGGCGCATGCGCCCCGGCCCCGGTCCGCACATGTGCGGACCGGCCGGCCGGCACATGTGCCGGCCGGAACATGATTTGGATTACTTGACGGCCTTGCCGGAGGCGTTCAGGCCCCACCAATAGCCGCCCTCGAGAAACTGGCCGATGTACGTCGTGTCGGCCTTCATGTGCGCGCTGAGGTCGGGCCTATAGCGGTAGAGCGGGTGCTTGTTGTAGGTCACCTGCTTCTTGCCGTTCGGAAGCTTGACCGTCCCCAGCAGCGACTGGTTGACGCCGGTCCCCGCCTTCGGCGTGCCCTTGGTGGTCAGCGGGGGCCAGATCGACGTACAGCCTTTGATCTTGACGCACTTGTCGTGGCCCCGCTTGTCGCGCGAGAACATGAACAGCGTGTAGCCCTTGTTGGTCAAGATCATGCCTTTGCCGGCGGTGTTGGTGAGGTTGACGGTGGGTGTGCCCGATGCGGCCAGGGCGAGTGGCGCCGTGGCGGCGACGGCGGCGATTCCGGCCACGGCGAGCAAGGTCTTAGTGCGCCTCATACTCCCTCCTTAGGCAGACGAATAGCTGTCTTCGGGTAGGACGCCGAAAGCGCGCTATCTCTTCCCGGCCGCGCGCATCTCGGCCGCGATCCGCTCGAGCCGGGGCTCGGTCTCGCGGTCGATATGGACCATTGCGGCGGCGACGGCCGGGTGCACGGCGGCGATCTGCGCGTGCATTTCATGCGCGACCGCCCGGTAGCTCGGGTGGCCCTCGCGTCCCGAGCGCAGCTCGATCAGCTGCATCGCCTCGCGCGCGTTCAGGTCGAGCACGAAGCGGATCCGGTATCCGAGGCACAGCGCGTAGGCGGCCGCGGGGCCAAGGCCGCGCGCCCGTAGGCGCCCGAATTCGCGCGCGGAGAGCTCGAGAGCGTGGCGGTACTGATCGCCGCAGCCCGCGAGCTCGACCTGGTCGGGGACCTCGGCGCCCAGGTCGGGCGTCAGGGCCTGCCACTGCACGGTCAGCATGCGGTGGCGCTGGAGGTCGCGGAAGGCGCCGTAGTCAGCCACGATCTCAAAGCGGTAACGCAGCGCCTCGAAGCCGCGGCCGGGGCGGTGGCGGCGGTTGGCGCGCTCTCCCACCAGATCGGCGAGCAGCTGCGCCCGCTGCTCAGTTTCGAGCTCTGCCAGCGCGGTGTGGATTTCGCGCTCGGAGCGGCCGCTTGCCTCGAACAGGAGCGCCGCCAAGAGCTCCTCCTCGCTGCCCTGGGTCTGCAGCAGCGTGACCGAGGGGCCGCCAGCGCGGGTTTGCGCCTCACGCTCGATGCCGAGCCGCTGGGCCCAGCGCCGCCCCTCGCGCTCGCGGCGCTCGAGATATGAGACCCACAGTCCGCCGCGCTCGGGGCGCTCGATGCGTGCAAGAAAGCTCGGAATCACGTGCTTTAGCTCGTCGAGCAGCATGCGGCCGTAACTCTGGGCCTCGGGCAGGGGGTGGGCGAGCAAATGCAGGATCAGCTGTTCGTAGGTCTGGCCGGTGGCAAAGATGCCCATGTGCGACAGCGAGCTGGCGGGTAACAGCCCGCGCAGCAGATCGAGCGCCTTGGCCTTGATCGCGCGGGCGTGTGCCGCGGGCGGCTCGCCGTTGAGCGCCGGGAACGCGGCCGCCGCCCACTCCTGCACGCGCGGCAGCGAGCTCTGGTAGGTCGCGAACAGGTGATCCATCGCGGCCTCGTAGGCCGGCCCGAGCTCGGGGTCGCGGAAGTAGCGATAACCGCCCGGCGGGTCGGGCATCGGCGCGTCGTAGGCGATGTAGCGCGTCGACTGCTCGAGATAGGCGCCCAGCCGCGGCCGCTGCAGAATCTTCGTGAGCACGTTAGAGACCCATTCGCAGGCGACGTGCGCGCCGCCCAGCTGTGCGACCGAGTCATCGCCGTAGCCGACGAAGATGCGCTCGTACAGCTGTGCCGCGCGGTTGCCCTCCTCTCCGTCCCATATCTGTCCGTGCGGCAGCTCGGACGCGAACTCGTCGAGGAAAAGCCGGCGCAACGTCCCGGGGTAACGCGAGTAGCGCGCGAACAGCGCTCCCTTGACCGTCTCGGGAAGGTTCACGAGGGCGAACACCGGCCGGTCGAGGTTCGTGAAGTGGGGCTGGAGTGCCTCGCGCTCGGCCTCGGTGAACGTCTCAACCGGGTAGTCCATCGGGCGGCCGATCGTAGCGGCGTGCTCGGCCGGGGCGGTTGCGCTTCGCCCTCGGATCGGCGAGAGTTATGGGCGCGTTCATGGCCACGACCGGCCGCAAACCCGTTCGGCGAGGACCCGGACCGGTCGCCCGGGCAGCGGCAGCTCGGTACGTCCCGCCCGGCGACCGCGCCGCGTACGGTCGATCGCTGCGCCCCCACACCCCGCGCTCCAGCCACGCCGATTGGTCGCCGCGGGCCGACCGGCCAGACCCGGTCCGGCTGCTCGAAGAGCAGGCGGCCGAGCGAGTCCCCGAACTCGTGCCGATTCGCTACGGGCGCATGTCAGCGTCGCCGTTTGCGTTCTACCGTGGCGCCGCGTACGTGATGGCGTCCGACCTCGCAGACACGCCGCAGACGGGACTTCGGGTCCAGCTGTGCGGCGACGCTCACCTGGCCAACTTCGGCGGGTTCGCGTCGCCCGAGCGAGAGCTGCTGTTTGACCTAAACGACTTCGACGAGACCCTGCCCGGCCCGTGGGAGTGGGACGTCAAGCGGCTGGCGGCTAGCCTCGCGGTCGCGGGTCGCGAGAACGGCTTCGGACTCAACCGCCGCGCGACGATCGTTCGCCGGGCGATGGCCGAGTATCGCCTGGCGATGCACGCGTTCGCCGGCATGAAGACACTGGATGTGTGGTATGCGCGCGCGAGCGCGACTGAGCTCAAGCAGTTGCTGAAATCGCAGGCCAGCGGGAAGCAGGTCCGGAAGTTCGACAAGACCCTGGAGCAGGGGCGGCGAAAGGACAGCGCCCGGGCGTTCGCGAAGCTGGCCGTCAAGACCAACGGCGAGGCGCGCATCGTGGCCGACCCGCCGCTGATCGTGCCGATCGAGGACCTGCTGCCCGACGGTGGGGAACGGCGGTTGGAGCGCGCCGCTCGCAAGCTGCTCGACTCCTACCTCAGCAGCCTTACGGGCGACCGCCGCCGGCTGCTGGAGGAGTATCGCTACGCGGACCTCGCGCGCAAGGTCGTGGGCGTGGGTAGCGTGGGAACTCGTTGTTGGGTGATCCTGTTTTTGGGACGCGACGCGAACGATCCACTCTTCCTTCAGGCCAAGGAAGCGACCCACTCGGTGCTCGAGCCGTTCGTTGGAAAGTCGGAGTTTCAAAACCAAGGGCAGCGGGTGGTCGAAGGGCAACGCCTGATGCAGGCCGCGGGCGACATCTTTCTGGGCTGGGTACACAAGCCCCAGATGCTCGATGACAACGAGCCACGCGACTTCTATATCCGCCAGCTGTGGGACGCGAAGACCTCTGTGGACATCGCCACTATGCGAGCGCCGGATATGGCCCTCTACGCCAGGCTGTGCGCATGGACGCTGGCCCGCGGCCACGCGCGTTCCGGCGATTCGATCGCGATTGCGAGCTACCTCGGCTCAGCTGGCGCCTTTGATCGCGCGCTCGCGGCGTTCGCGGAAACCTACGCGGACCAAAACGAGCGTGACTACGCGCGCCTCCTCGAAGCCGTTCGCAGTGGTCAGGTCGCGGCCCAGGGTGGGCTCTAGGCGGGCCCTAACCGTCCGGCCAGCCCGTCAGATGCGCTTAGCCCAGTCAGTCGTGGTGAGGGTGGAAGAGCTCCCCGAGCCGTCCCGCCGCCGCTGCCCGCGCGGCGGTGTCGCCCCCCCGGCCGCGCAGGATCCACGCCGCGCCGACCGCGATTACGGCGCCGATTAGGGGTCCGGCGACATACACCCAGTACGAGCTCCAGTCGCCAGCGACGAGCGCCGGGCCGAAGGATCGGGCCGGATTCATCGAGGTGCCGCTGACCGGAGCTGCCCACAGCCCGGCGAGGGCGATATAGCCTCCAACCCCGAGAGCCCCGATCGTGCCGACGTTCTGGGCGGCCGACGCCGTGCCCAGGATCACGCTCACGAGCCCGCCCGTCAAGACGATCTCCATCAGGAACGCCTGCCAGGGGTGGTAGTGGTGTCCGGGGACCGCGGCGCCGAGATTGGCGACGTTGCCGAAGATCGCCAGGAGGAATAGGCAGGCGAGGGTCGCCCCAGCCAGCTGCGCGATCACGTACCCGGCTACGCGCTTCCAGGGAAAGTCGCCGCGCAAAGCGAACGCCAGCGACACGACCGGGTTGAGATGGGCGCCCGAGACCGCCCCCATGAAGAGGATGATCGCCATAACCGCGAGCCCGGGGGCGACCACCGCGGCGGCCAGGCTGATCTCGCCCTTGGCGTGCAGCAGCCCACCGCCGGCGGCGACGAGCACGAGTAGAAACGTGCCTAGAACCTCTGAGAACAGCCTCCGGTACGCAAGCCGAGCGTCCTCAAACTCGGCTCGCGAGCCGAAGGTCAGCCACAGCTGGTAGCCAGCGCGCTGCGCGGGCGACGTTCGGGGGATCGGCTCGTCCTCCGCCATTCGACACGAAGTTCGCCGCTGGCAGGTCCAGCCCTCCCGTTGAAGGCTGGGTCCGCTTTGAGAGACTCGTCGTGCCTTGGGCCGAGACCTGGTCAGCATCTTTGTCTCCGCGCTGGCGGCGACCGCGAACCCGTCGCTGCTGGCGGCGGTAACCGTGATGCTGCTCACTCCGTACCCCAAGCGGCTGATGCTGGGCTACCTGCTCGGCGCGTATACGACGAGTTTTGCGGTGGGGCTCGCGGTGGTCTTCGAGCTGCATGGGTCGGGCGCTGTCAGCAGCTCAAGACACATCCTGAGTCCGGCCGCCGACGTGGTCATCGGCGCGGTCGCGGTGGCGGTCGCGGTGGGCCTGGCGACCGACCGCGACGCACCGTTGCGGAGGTGGCGCGAACGGCGTCGCGAGCGCAAAGGCAGCCGGCAAGGGCCCTCCTGGCAAGAACGGATGCTGGCTAAGGGCTCGGCGCGAATTACGTTCGTCGTGGGCGCGGCGTTGAGCTTTCCGGGTGTTACTTATCTGAACGCGCTACGCCACATCGTGGCGCTGAAGGCGCCCGCGTTTGCCGCGGTGCTGCTGGTTGTGTTCTTCTGCGTGATGCAGCAGCTGCTGCTCGAGCTACCGCTGCTCAGCTACGCCTTCGCTCCCGAGTGGACGGCGGCGGCCGTCAGGCGAGTGCGAGCGTGGCTCGCTCGCAGAGGGCGGCAGATCATGGTGATCGTTATCGCCGCGCTCGGAATCGTGCTGATCGTGCGGGGCGCGGCCATCCTGGCCTAAGTCCGGCGAGCCCGGGACTTACATCTCTGCCAGCACGTCGCGGAGGACGATCCTGCCGGCCGCGTCGAGCAACGCCAGGTGCGAGAAGGCCTGGGGGAAGTTGCCGAGGTGGCGCCCCGTGGTCGTGTCGAACTCCTCGGCAAAGAGGCCCAGTGGCGAGGCCTCGCTCAGTAGGCGCTCCATGAGGTCGCGGGCGGGTTGCTGCTCGCCGACGTACATCAGAGCCGAGACGAGCCAAAACGAGCAGATCAGGAAAGTGCCCTCCTCACCCTCGAGGCCGTCGTCTGTCTCATCGGTGCGGTACCGAAGCACGAAGCCGTCCTCGGTTAGCTCGTTCGCGATCGCATCACGCTCGGTGCATCCGCTCGTCGTTCCCGGGGAGGAAGTCGAAGATCGCCGCCAGCAGGCTCGAGGCGTCGAGCGCGTCGGTGTCGTAGTGCTGACGCATCACGCCGCGCGCGTCGAAGCCGTGCTCGAGGATGTCGGCGCGGATCTCCTCGGCGGTCTGCGCCCACTCCGCGGCGAGCTTCGGATCGCCGCGGATCTCGGCCAGCTGGGCGGCGCGGTCCATCGCGACCCAGCACATCAGCTTCGAGGAGACGTAGTGCTTGGGCTCGCCGCGGGCCTCCCAGATGCCCTGGTCGGGCTCGCGCCAGATGCGACTCGCGCACTCGGCCTGGGAGCGGACCAGCGGCCACAGCCGCTGCGGCAGTCGTTTCGCGCGGCGCGTGTGGCGCAGGACCGCGTCGAGCACCGCTCCGTAGACGTCGTTCTGGCGCTGGTCGAAGGCGCCGTTGCCGATCCGCACGGGGCGGGCGCCGTCGTATCCGGACAGCTCGTCGAGCGTCGACTCGGTGCAGCTCGCGGCGGCCGTCGATGCCGTACATGATCTGCAGGCTGCCGTCCTCGTTGCGGTCGATGTCGGCGATGAACTGGATGAACTCCTCGGCCTCCCAGTCGAGGTTGAGGAGATGCAGCGCGCGCAGCGTGAAGGTGGTGTCGCGCATCCAGGTGTAGCGGTAGTCCCAGTTGCGCTCGCCGCCGGGCGTTTCCGGCAGCGAGGTGGTGAGCGCCGCGACCGTCGCGCCCGTGGGCATGAACGTGAGCCCCTTGATCGCCAGCGCCGAGCGCTGCATGTGCTCGCCGAAGCGGTGGTCGGGGATGCGTGCGCGGGCCAGCCAGCCCCGCCAGAAGCGCGTCGTCGCCGCCATGCGCGCATTGGCCTCGTCGATCGTCTGCGGGCTCTTGAGCTCCTCCGCCCACGACAATGAGCAGTAGCGCTGGTCGCCCTGATGCATCACGTGGCGCGCGCGCACTCGGCTTCCTTCGATCCCGAGCGCGAGGTCGCTTTGCAGGCGGATCGGTCTGGCCGGCGCCTGAGGCGATCTGCGCCGGCGCGGCCGTCGTCGAGCATCGACCATTCGGCGTCGGTCGCGGCCGTAGTCGAAGCGGAGGCTCGCACACCAGTTCCACCTCGACGCTGCCGTCCAGGCACAGGATCGTGCGCACCAGCATGTGGTCCCCGTCCTCGTCGGCGGGCGGTCGGGTGTGCGGCGTGACGTCGTCCTCGCCCTCGCGCGCGCCGATCGTGAGCGCGTCGCGCACGAGGATCCAACCGGTGGGCGTCTTCCAGGTCGTGGCCAGCGTCGTTCGTGCCGGGCTCGTACTGGCGTGCGGTCGGGAACGCGACCCCGAACGGGCCGAGCCTGAACGACCCCGCCTGGCGGTCGAGCAGGCTGCCGAAGATGCTCGGCGAGTCGAACCGCGGGCACGCACAGCCACTCGATCGAGCCATCCGGGGCGACCAACGCGCCGGTGTGGCAGTTCGAGAGGAAGGCGTAGTCGGCGATCGCCGGAAACGGTGAGGGTGCAGCGGCGCTGGCCGGCTTGGTGGCTTGCGGCGCTACACCGCCCTGGACCGCCGAGTCGTCCGGGCCGCCGTCGGACGATCGGGTCGTCGTCAGCTTGGCTCTCCCACGCCCGCGGGCACGGGCTGCTGCGCGGCCTCGCGCTCGCGATCACGCGCCGCGAAGAACTCGCCCCCCTCGATGCTGACGTGGGGCACGATGCGGTCGAGCCAGCGCGGTATCCACCAGTTGATCTTGCCCATCATGATCATCAGCGCCGGGACCAGGAGGCAACGCACGACCGTCGCGTCGAGTATGACCGCCACCGCTAGGCCCACGCCGAACTCCTTGACGGTTGGGTTGCCGTTGAGCAGGAAGCTCCCGAATACGAACACCATGATCGCCGCGGCGGCCGTGATGACCCGCGCGCTGGTCACAAGCCCCGAGGTCACCGAGCTGCGGTTGTCCTCGCCCGCGTGGACGTGCTCCTCGATCTGGCTGACGAGGAACACCTCGTAGTCCATGGAGAGACCGAACAGGATCGCGAACATGAACAGCGGCACATAGGAGACGATCGGGATGCCACCGCTAAGCCCATCACGCCCGACAGCCAGCCGTACTGGAAGATCGCCGTCAGCACGCCATAGGAGGCGCCGATCGAGAGCAGGTTCATCACCGCCGCCTGTGGCGGGACGACGAGCGTCCGGAAGGCCAGGATCAGCAAGACGAAGCTGAGCGCGATCACGACTAGGATCTGGAGCGGCAGCTTGCTCGAGATCTTCGAGGCGAGGTCCTCGTAGGCGGCCGTGGTGCCTCCCACGTACGCCTTGAGGTTTGTGCCGTTTTCCGCGCCTGGGATCGCGTCGGAACGAAGGTGATCCACGATGTTCGTGGTGCCCTCCGCGGCCGGGTTGTACTTCGAGATCGCGCTGAAGTAGGCGGTCGTCCCCGGCTGGTCTATCTGGACCGGCGAGACCGCCACGACGCCTGCCGTGTTGGAGACGTTTTTGACCAGCGTCTGGAGCCGGGGTCTGTAGCGCGCGGGTCGCTGCCGGACGAGCTCGAGGCGCTGCTTGAAGAGCTCGTCGACGACTGCGACTGGCTCGATCCGCTCTTGGTAGACCCGCTGGAAGACGAGGAAGATGACGGCTGCGCCGGAGACCCGAGCTTGACGGCGATGAGCAACGGGCCGTTGACCCCAGGCCCGAAGTTGTTTGCGATCAGGTCGTAGGCTTGGCGCGCCGTGGTCGAGGTGGAATACGCGGCGATGTCCTGCTGCCCCAGGTTCAGCGACAGCAGCGGAATCGACAGCGGGATCAGGATCACCAGCGCCGCGAGGCCGGCGATTACCGGCTGCTTGGCGATGTCGTTGGCGTACTTCGCCCACAGGCCCTGCTTGGCCTTCTCCGGCGTAGGCGGATGGTGCACGCGCAGCGAGTTGATGTGCGGTCCCAGGATCGAGAGCAGCGCGGGCAAGAGCGTCAGTGCGGCCACCACGGCGACGACCACCGCGATCGCTGCCATAAGACCCATCGTCGTCACGAGCGGTATGCCCGCGACCGCGAGTGACACGAGCGCGATCGTCACCGTACAGCCGGCG
This sequence comes from uncultured Solirubrobacterales bacterium, assembly GCA_963767295.1. GTDB lineage: Bacteria > Actinomycetota > Thermoleophilia > Solirubrobacterales > Solirubrobacteraceae > Palsa-465. Next base: position 482,841 of record CAVYDI010000003.1, on the reverse strand, counting down.
AAGAACACGGCCCCGCCCGAGGTCGCCACCGCGCGCCCGATGGATTCGTGCATGTCCAGGCCATCGTCTAAGCCGCGTAAGTGGCGAGTGACGATGAACAGCGCGTAGTCGATGCCGACACCTAGGCCGATCATCGTCGCGAGGGTGGGAGACACAGTCGGCACCGTCAACGCGTGCCCGAGCATGCGGACGATCGACAGGGTCGTGGCCAACGCAAAGATCGCCGTAAGGATCGGCAGGATCATCGCCGTGACCGTCCCGAACGTGAACGCGAGGATGAACATCGCCGCGATGATCCCGATCAGCTCGCTTGACTCCGTCGACGGCTTTGAGACCTTCAGACCGAGCTGTCCGCCGGTCTGCACCTCGATGCCTGCGGCCTTGGCGGGGTTGGCGGCCGCGTTGATGATCGTCTGGGCCTGATTGACCGACAGAGTGCCGGGACTGACCTTCAGGCCCACGGTCAGATAACCCGTGGACTGATCCTTGCTAAGCGCGGAGGCACCTTGGGGCGTCAGCGGATTGATCACCGAGGCCACGTTCGGTGCCTTGGCGACGTCCGAAGCCGCGGTATTGACCGCATCGGAGTACTTGGAGTCCGTCAGCTTGCCGTTGCTGACATGCAGGATGATCGGGCTCGTGCCGTTGGCCTGCACCGGGAAGGGCTTTTGCAGCGTGTCGGTGGCGTGCTGGCTGCCCGTACCCGGCAGAGAGAGATCGTCGCTGGTGTTGTCCCCCAGCCGGTGAGAAACGAGCACGACCACGATCGTCACAACCAGCCAGATCGCGACGACCAGCCAGCGTTGCTTGGCGCAGAATCGCCCGATTCCGTAAAGCACACCGGTCACGTGGCCCCCTCTTCCCTAGAAGCTATTCATTGTCAGCAACCCGCGCGGCGCCTTCGTGGCCGCCGCCGGGGATCGTATCGCAGGCAACGAAGTCTGCTGGAGCTTTGAGTGCAAGCGCGACGGGTGCTTGCCAACGCCCGCGACGCTAAAACAGCCCCGGGATCGCCGCGCCTGCGTGGCTCGCGAGGTGGAACAGGGGCTGGGGCACGATGCCGAAGAAGATCGTCGCGGCGGCGAACATGATCGCGACGAACGTGATCATCGCGTCCGTCGGCAGCCAGGCGGACTGACGAGCGTGGGCGCGGTGCGGCGCGTGCGGCGCAACGAGCTCCGCGTTCTCCGCGTGCTCCTGTGACCCTCCGGCGATCGGAGGGAGGCTCCCCTCGGGAACCGTCGTCGCAGCGACTGGGGTCTGCCGCGTGCTGTATGCCCCCATCCACATGGTCGCGATCACGCGCAGGTAGTACCCGAGCGAGATCATCGAGCCGACCACGAGCACGATCGCGAGCCACAGGTAATTGCCGTTGACGAGTGCATGGATCAGCTGGAACTTGCCGATGAAGCCGGCCGTACCTGGAATGCCCGCCAGCGAGAGCATCGCGATCGTCATCGGCCACGCGAGCCACGGTCGACGGGTGCCGAGGCCAGCGAGGGCGGATATGTCATCGCCGCGGTCGCTCTCGCGCTCGACGACGGCGACGACCGCAAACGCAGCCAGGTTCATGCCCAGGTAGAACGCGAGGTAAAGGACGACCGCCTCGATCCCGAGACGGCTGCCCACGACCACCCCGCCGAGCATGTAGCCGGCCTGCGCAACGCCCGAATACCCGAGCATCCGCTTGAGCGAGGACTGCCCAAGTGCGCCTATGTTGCCGACCATGATCGTCGTGGTCGCCAGCGCGGCCAGCAGCGGCGCCCACGTGTTTTGCGCGCCGATGACGGCGACGTCAAAGAAGCGCAAAAAGACGCCCAGCGCGGCGGCCTTGGTGGCGGTGGCCATAAACGCCGTGATCGGCGTCGGCGCTCCCTCATACACGTCCGGAGTCCACTGGTGAAACGGCGCCACGGAGGCCTTGAACGCAAATCCCACCACGACCAGTGCGATGCCGGTCAGCACGAGCGGATCGCCGAGCACGCCGCCCTGGAGGTGTCCGCTTGACAGGGCGGTCGCGACGCCCGAGAAGTCGGTCGCGCCTGTCGCGCCGTACACGAGCGCGAGGCCGTAGACGAGCGTGGCCGACCCGACTGAGCCGATCACGAAATATTTGAGCCCCGACTCGAGCGAGCCCTCGCGCCGGTGCTCGGAGGCGCACAGGATGTAAAGCGGAATCGACAGCAGCTCGATGCCGAGGAACAGCGTCACGAGGTTCTGAGCCGAAACCAGGACTGCCATCCCGAGCACGCTAAATACGAGCAGCGCATGGTATTCGCCATGGCCGGCCTCCTCGGCCGCACGCCCGCCCCACGACATGAGCACCGCAGCGATCGCGGCGACCGCGAACACCATGTCGAGCACCAGCGCCAGATCGTCGAAGCGCAGCGCGCCTGACACGATCGAGGCGTGGTGGTGGAAGTAGCCGATCTCGAGCCCGAGCCCGGCGCCGAGCGTGAGCAACGTCAGCAGCGGCACGACCCGACCGCGCACGACCGCCGAGCGCAGCAGCCCCACGAGCAACACGACCAAGCCGCCGGTCGTCAGCGCGATGAAGGGCGAGAGCGCCGGGTAGTCGATGTGCGGTCCATGCATCAGCGGGCGGCCACCGTGAGCGGAGCTTGGGTCGCCGCCAGCGAGGAGTTGACCGTCGACTCCGTGCGACTGAGGACGAACTGCGGGTAGAACGCCAAAACGAGAATTACGAGCACGATCGGGGCGATCGCCGCCGTGTCGGGGAGACCAATTTCATTTGCGCTCGCGGTCGTATTGACGCGGTTGTGCATGGCGGAGACGAACACGCGCAGTGCGTAGTAAGCGGCGCCGATCACGCCCAGGAACGCAATCGCCGCGATCGCCACCTTCGTTTTGAACACCCCCAGCAGGATCATGAACTCGCCGATGAAGTTGGCCGACCCGGGCATCGCGAGCGTGGCCAGCGCGATGATCAGAAACAGCGCTGCCAACACAGGGGCGCGGAACGCGACCCCGCCCATGTCGCGCAGCTTCTCCGAGCCGCCCGCGCGCGCGGCCAGGGCGGCGACGATGAAGAACAGCGGCGCGGTCACCAGCCCGTGGTTGACCATCTGCAGCAGCGCTCCCTGTGCGCCCTGCGGTGTGAGCGAGAAGATCCCGAGCGTGATGAACCCGAGCTGGGCGACGCTCGAGTAGGCGACCACCAGTCGCGCGTCTGGGGTGGTGAAGGCGAGCGTCGTGGCGTAGAGGATCGAGGCGAGCGCGATCACCAGCATCAGGGTTTGGTAGTGCACCGACGCGTATGGGAAGAGCGGCAACACGATGCGCAAAAAGCCGTAGGCGGCGACCTTCGAGAGGATGCCCGAGAACACCGCGACCGCCGGGATCGGCATCGACTTGTAGCCGTCGACGAGCCACCCGTGGAAGGGGACCAGCGGCATCTTGACGAGGAAGGCCGCCGCGAAGCCGAGGAAGATCCACTCCTGCGAGGTGTGCGACAGCGGCAGGTGCTTCAGCGCCGAGAAAACGAAGGTGAGCGAGGTGCCGTGCTCGTTTGAGGCAACCACGCCGGTGGCGATGGCCGCGGCGAGCATGAAGAACGAGCCAATCAGCGTGTATACGACGAGCTTGGTCGTGGCGCGCACCCGCTCGCCCGTCCCCCACATCCCGATCAGGAAGTAGAACGGGATCAGCATCAGGTCGAAGAAAGCGACGAACAGCGCCAGGTCCTGGGCGCAAAACGCTCCGAGCACCGCGCTCTGCGCGAGGCCCAAGTGGAAGTAGAACAGGCTGGGCCGGCTCCACTCACGGAAGGACGCCCAGATCAGCGCGGCGCTGAAGAGGACGCACGCCAACAGAACCAGCACCACGTTGAGCCCGTCGAGGCCGAGCTTGTAATGGATGCCGAGTGCGCCGATCCAAGTCCGGTCGGTGACGAACTGCAGTCCGGAATGGTGCAGTTCAAAGCGCGCGACGTAAGAAATCGCGATCGCCAGCGTGGCGATGCTCGCGGCCGCGCTGAAGCGACCGACCTGGCGCCCGGTGAAGGTGGCGGCGATCACGGCGATCGCTAGCGGCAGCCAGATGAGGATCGACAGCGTCATGTGCTGGAGACCAGGAAGTAGAGGGCGACCGCGGAGATGAACACCACCATGCCGGCGGCGTAGTAGCGCAGCAGACCCGTCTGGGCACGGCGCACGGCGGCAGACGAAGCGCGCACGAGCGCGACCGTGCCGCCGGTGATGCCGCGCCCAATCACGATGCGCTCGAAGACCGAGTCAAACAGGCGGCCCAGCAATAGCGTTGGCCGCACGATCAGCACGTCGATCGCCTCATCGAAGTACCACTTGTTGGAAAACAGCGTGTAGAGGGGCGCGAAGCGCTGGCGAAGCATCGTCGCTGTCTGGGGGGACCTGATCCAGATGCGGTAGGCGGTCGCGATTCCCAGCACCGCGATTGCGGCACCAATCAGCAGGCCGACCCAATCGGCGCCGGTCGAAGGCGTCGAGCGCGCGAGTACCGAATCGGCGAATGTGGGCGACAGGAAGCGCTCGATGCCGGCGTCGACCCCGGGGATCTGGAGCGCTCCACCGATCACGGCGAGCAGCGCGAGGACTCCCATCGCGCCCTTCATCGGCATGTCGCGTTCGGCGATGTGGTGCTCGGGGCCGGGGAAGCCGACGTCCGTGTCCTCCTCCTCCCCGGTGGCGGGGTTGCGCGGAACGTCGGCGTGTGCGAGGTGACCCTGCTCGAGCTCCCGAGCCTCTTTGACGGGCTCACCGAAGAAGGCGCGGAAGATCATCCGGAACGTGTACAGCGCGGTGAGGAAGGCGCCGAGATAGCCGAGGATGCCGAGCACGACGAAGCCGCCGCCGCGATGGTCGAGGAAGCCGAGGATGTCGTCCTTGGACAGCCAGCCCGAGAATGGCGGCAGCCCCGCGAGCGCGAGGCCGCCCACCATGAAGCACACGAAGGTGAAGGGCATGGCTCTGCGAAAACCGGCCATGCGGTCGAGCGACTGGTTGCCTGCCATCGCGCCGATGATCGAGCCGGCGGCCATGAACAGAAGCGCCTTGAAGAAGGCGTGCGTCATGAGGTGAAAGAGGCCCGCGGAGTAGGCGCCGACCGAGACCCCCATGATCATGTAGCCGATCTGCGACATCGTCGAGTAGGCGATCACGCGCTTGAGGTCGGTCATTACGAGGCCGATCGTGGCGGCGATCAAGAGCGTCAGACAGCCGCCGATTGCCGTCACGTCGCCGGCTGTGGGGGCCTGCTCGAACAGCGGATGCACCCGAGCGATCAGGTAGACGCCGGCCGTGACCATGGTCGCGGCATGGATCAGTGCCGAAACTGGCGTGGGGCCTTCCATCGCATCCGGAAGCCAGGTGTGCAGCGGCACCTGCGCCGACTTGGCGAACGCGCCGAGTCCAAGCAGGAGGCACGCCACCACGAGCGTCGCGCTGTTGTGGGTGAAGACGTGGTTGGTCGAGTGAAAGACCTTCAAAAACTCGACGCTGTGCGCGTGCTGAAAGATGATGAACGTCCCCAGCACCAGCCCCACATCGCCCACGACGTTGATCACGAACGCCTTGATGCCGGCCCGCGTCGCGGTTCGGCGCCGATACCAGAACGAGATCAGCGCATAGGACGCGAAACCGACGAATGCCCAGCCCACGATCAGCATCACGAAGTTGCCGGCAAGCACCAGCAGCAGCATCGAGAACACGAAGAAGTTCAAAAGCGAGAAGTACCGCGTGAAGCCGCGGTCGGAGGTCATGTAGGCGACCGAGTAGAGGTGGATCAGCGCCGAGACCCCTGAGACCACCAAGATCATGAAGACCGACAGCGGATCGACCAGGATCTCCAGCTTCGCGTCGACCGTCGCGCTGAAGTCGTATTTCCACAAGCTCGACGTGAACTCGCGGTGGTGCGGGCTCTTGCTCAACAGCGCCACCAGCGCGGCCACCGCAAAGGCGAAGGACAAAAAGATCATGGCCGTCCCCAGCCAGCCCGGCGCGCGTCCCTTCAGATTCCTGAAGGCGAGCGCGATCACGATCGACCCCACGAGCGGGCACAGCAGGACCAGCCACGCAAAAGTGGTGGCCGCCATTTAGCGCCTCCGGTCCACGCTGAGTGCGATCACCCCTGCAGCTCCCGCAACTCGTCTACGTCGATCGGCAACCGACGGCGGTAGAGCGCGACGATCAGGCCCAGACCGACGGTGACTTCACAGGCCGCCACCACCATCACGATCAAGGCGAAGATCTGGCCGGCCTCGCCGCCCCACATGCGTGCGAAGGCAACGAGCGCGAGATTGGCCGCGTTGAGCATCAGCTCGAGGCAGAGCAGGATGACGAGCGGGTTGCGTCGCATCAGCACGCCGCCGGCGCCGATCGCGAAGATCAGGGCCGAGACCACGAGATAGCCCCCGATCCACACGGCTACCAGCCGCCCTCGTATTTACGCTCGCCGCCTGCGGCGCCGGCGGGCTCGGGTTCGGAGTCAACCGGAGACCGCGGCTGGGGCTCGGGCCCCCGCGTGCCGACCGCCTCGGCCATCGTGCCCGTGAACGCCGGGCGGCTGATGCGCAGCGGCTGTGCCGCCTCCCCTTCGGGCTCAAGTCCGCGCCGGCGCCGGGCGAGCAGGACCGCGCCGATGGCGGCGACTAGCAGCAGGATCGAGGCGACCTCGAACGGGAGCAGGAACTTGGTCAAAAACAGCTTGCCGATGTGCGCGGGGCTGCCGAACCCGAGCACGAGGTGGGCGCCGCGGGCGGAGATTCCCTTGAGCGCGGTACCCACAACCGCGATGATCAACTCGGCGGCGAGCGCGGCCGCAAATAGCGGGCCGAGGATCTTGAAGGTGGCGGCCCCCGTGCCGAGCGGCTCCTGTCCGCCCCCGACGTAGGCGACCACGAATACGTACAGCACCATCACCGCACCCGCGTAGACGATCACCTGGGCTGCGGCCACGAACTCGGCTCGGAGCAGGAGAAACAGCGCCGCCAGCGAGATGAGATGAAAAACCAACGCGAGCACGCTGTAGAAGGGGTTTCTGAGCGCGACCACGCCGACCGCGCCGGCGACAGCGCCGATCGCAGCGATGAAGAACAGCGCGGCGGTCCCGTTCATGGATCTACTCGCCCTCCACGCGCAGGGGGGTGCGCTCGATCGACTCGGCCAGCAACATCTCCTTGGTGAAGATCAGCTCGGAGCGCGTGTAGTCGGAGAGCTCGTAGTCGTGCCCCATCGTGATCGCGTCAAACGGGCAGGCGGCCTCGCAGTAGCCGCAGAAGATGCAGCGGCTCAAGTTGATCTCGTACACGGCGGCGTAGCGTTCGCCCGCCGAGACGCGGTTCTCCGGCGTGTTCTCGGCCGCGACCACACGGATGCAGTCGGCCGGACAGGCGGCAGCGCACAGCGAGCAGCCCACGCACTTCTCGAGTCCCGTGTCCTCGAAGCGGTGCAGCTTGTGGCGGCCGCGGAAGCGCGGATAAACGGGCGTCTTCTCCTCCGGGTACTGGATCGTGGTCGGGCCCTCGATGATGCGGGCGAAGGTGGTCTTGAGCCCCCGTAGCGTTTCGCCGAAGGTTCGGTATACGCTCGCCACCGGCCCGGGCTGCGGGTGGCGGATGACCTCGATGACGTCTGTTCCGGGGTCGTATGAGCTCATCTCACGTTCCCACGATGACTGCGGTGACCACGAGGTTGAGGGTGGCCAGCGGGAGCAGGATCTTCCACCCGAAAGACATCAGCTGGTCGTAGCGCAGGCGCGGCAGCGTGGCCCGCACCCAGATAAAGAAGGTGATGAACAGCATCAGCTTCGCGATCACCACGAGCGGGTCGACCCAGCCGGGGACGTGCGGGTTACCCGGGATCAGCCACCCGCCGAGGAACATGGTCACGGCGATCCCGGAGACCACGGCCATGTTCATGTACTCGGCGAACAGGTACGCGACGAAGGGCGTACCCCCGTACTCGGTGAAGTAGCCCTGCACCAGCTCCGCGTCGGCTTCGACGAGGTCAAACGGCGCGCGGTTGGTCTCAGCGAATGAGGCCACCAGGAAGATCAAAAAGCCGGCGAGCTGGGGCACGATGTACCACATGCCCACCTGGGCGTGGACGATCTTGGTCAACGAGAGCGTCCCGGCGGTAATCACGACGCCCACGAGCGAAAGGCCCTGGGAGATCTCGTAGGAGATCAGCTGGGCGGCCGCGCGCATCGAGCCCAAAAACGAGTACTTCGAGCCCGAGGACCAGCCGCCGAGCATCACCCCATAGAAAGAGATGCCGGCAAACGCGAACACGTACAGCGGGCCGATGGAGACGTCGATTCCGTAGAGGCCAACGCGTTGGCCGAAGATGTGCTGGACGTCGCCGAAGGGGATCAGCGCAAGCCCGGCGACGGCGGTCAAGATCGCGATCACGGGCGCGAGCCTGAAAAGGAAGCCCACCGATGTGGTCGGACGCAACGCCTCCTTGGTGGCGAACTTGACGATCTCCGCCAGCGGCTGCAGCAGGCCGAACGGACCGACGCGGTTGGGGCCGTAGCGGCCCTGCATGCGGCCCATGAGCTTGCGCTCGTAGATCGTCAGCATAGGCAGGATCGCGAAGGCGACCATGAAGATCACGAGCGCCTTGAGGATCTGGATCCACCAGACCTCGACATAGAACGGGTCGGCAAACACCCTCACGTTTGCGTCACTCCCTCAGGCTGCTCGATCGGGCGGGGGGCGCTGCCGTTCTCGCCGTCAGGCCTGGCTCTGGCCACCGTGATCATCGTCTCGGTAAACGCGTTGGCCGAGTCCGTCGCAATCCCCTCCGCCAAAAATGCCGTCCCGGCCGGCACCCCTGTGCGGATGTGGGTGGTCGCGCTGAGACGCGTCCCGTTCTGGGCGACCACGACCTCCTCGCCGCTCGCGATCCCCAGCCGGCGCGCGTCCTCCGGGGAGAGCTCGATCTGCTGGCGGGCGATCGTGTACTGGAGCGCGGGGGAGAGCTCGACCTCGGGCGCAGCCCAGATCGGCCGGTAGGTGCCCAGGCGAAGGTGGCCGTCGGCGGCGTGCACCCGCCAGGGCGGTGGAGTTGCCTCGGGCACTGAGGGTCCCGGCGCGGCATCGGGCACAGCCCCGGCGGGCATCTCCTTGGCCTCCTCGCGTAGCGGCCACAGCATCCCCCGGCCGCCAATCTGATCTAGCGTGAGGCCGCGATAGAAGGGGACGGCCTCGATCAAGTGGCCAAAGGCCATGCTGCTCGTGAGCACGTGGGTGTCGAGCCCCGCCCGCTTGCTGATCTCCGCCAAAACCCACCACCCGGGGCGCACCTCGCCGGGGTTGCCGATCGCCGCGCGCATTCGTTGCACGCGTCCGTCGGGGTGGACCAGCGTGCCTTCCTTCTCGGGCTCGGACTGGGCCGGGAAGATGACCGAGGCATGCTCGCGCAGGCCGTCGGTGAGCACTGACGCGTGGGCGACTACGAGAGCAGCGCGGTCCAGCGCGCGCTCCCAGAGCCCTCGGTCAGGGTGGTCGCGGACGGGATCTGCTTCGAGCAGGTAGAGCGCCGTCAACTCACCCTTGGTCGCCGCCTCGGCGATACCTGCCGCGCTACGGGCCTCGCTGCCGAGCTGTGCGTAGCCGGGCCCGACGCCGGGCAGGCAGCCGGCCTCGCGCAGTCCGCGGCCGTTTGACCCAGCTGGAATCTCGAGCAGGCCCGCGCCGTTTCGGTTCGCGAGCCCGAGCCGCTCGGCGAGCCGCGCCAGATGGAGGAGGGCGGCGGAGTCGAGCCGCTCCCCCCACACGATCACGACCTCGTCGCCGGCGTCGCGCAAGAGCTGGGCGAGGGCGCGGACCTCTTGGCCGGCGGCAGACTCCCGACCCTCGGAGGCCTCCCGGTCATCTTGCGAGTCTCCTTCGCGGGTGAGCGCGGCTTCGAGCGCCGCCAGAAGTGCAGCTTCCTCGCCGGGCGCGTAACGGAGCGTGACCTGTGCGTTGCGGTCAAGCGCGCTCGGCCGAGCGGTGACGACGGCCAGCTTTACGCCGTTGCGACGCACGCCCTTGCGGATGCGGAGATCCAAGACCGGCATCTCATCGAGCGGTTCGCAGCCGAGCACGAGCACCGCGCGCGCGAACTCGAGATCCGGAACGGTCGCCTGCAAGCCGGGGGCTGCCAGCGCTCGCGCAAGCTCGAGCGGGACTGGGCCACCCGCGCGGCAGTCCACGTCGGGAGACTCCAGGCCCTCACGCATCAGCCTTTGGAGCAAGAACCCCTCTTCGTTGGTAGCCGTGCCGCCCACCACCGCGCCCACCCGGCCCTTGTGGCGCACGAGCGAAGCGGCCTCATCGAGTGCGCGCTCCCAGGAGACCTCGCGCAAAAAGCCGCCGTCGCGAACCAGCGGCCGCGTGATGCGCTGATCGGAGTGGATTGCCTGGTAGGCGAAGCGACCCTTGTCGCACAACCAGCCGTCGTCCACCTCAGGGTGGTCACGCGAGAGCACGCGCAGCACGCGCTCGTCGCGGACCGTGAACTCGACGTTGCACTGCGCCGGGCACATCGTGCAGATTCCGCCGGCGCCCTCGATCTCCCACGGCCGCGCGCGGAAGCGGTAGGGCTGCGAGGTCAGCGCGCCGACCGGGCAAAGCTCCACGATGTTGCCCGAGAACGGCGCCACGTACGGATGGCCATCGTGAGTGGCGACAAATGTGTCTGCGCCGCGCTCCGCAAAGACCAGCTGGTAGTCCTCCGAGATCTCTTGGGAGAAGCGGACGCAGCGGTAGCAGAGGATGCAGCGCTCGCGGTCGATCGCGACCAGCGGCGAGAGCTCGAGCGGCTTGACGAAATGGCGCTTGGGCTCGATGAAGCGCGAACGCCCCAGTCCCCAGCCGAAGGTGATGTCCTGCAGCGGGCACTCGCCGCCCTTGTCGCACACGGGGCAATCGAGCGGATGATTGACCAGCAAGAACTCGACCACGGCGTGCTGGGCGTGGCGGACGCGGTCTGACTCGGTATGGACGACCATCCCGTCCTTGACCGGCGTCGAACACGAGGTCTGAAGCTTGGGCATGCCCTCGATCTCGACCAGACACATGCGGCAGGCCCCGACCGGCTTGCCCAGCTTCGGCTGGTAGCAGAAGTAGGGGATCTCGACGTCGCCGAACTTGGCGGCGTCGACCAGCATCGAGCCCTCCACGGCGCGCACCTCGCGGCCGTTGATCGTCAGCTGAATGATCTTCTGCTCGGGACGGGGCATATGCGGTCTCTTAGTGCACCGGCATCGGGCCGGCGTGCACGTCGGCGACGCCCAGAGGCACCACGTCGGCTAGCGCGCCGGACTCGGCTCGTTCGCGCGCAGCGTCGATCTCTGCCTCCAGTTCGCCGCGGAACTTCTCCACCATCGAGCCGATCGGCATGGCCATCGCGTCCCCGAGCACGCACAGACAGTTGCCGATGATCTGCTCCTGGACCGAGGCCATGATGTCGAGGTCCATGGGGGTCGCCTCGCCCGACTGGATGCGCTCGAGCATCTTGACCGTCCAGTTCGTGCCCTCGCGGCACGGGACGCATTTGCCACATGATTCGTGCGCGTAGAACTTCGCGACCTTGAGCGCGACCTCCAGCACCGAGTGGGAGTCGTCAATGATGATGATCGCGCCCGAGCCAAGCATCGAACCCGCCTTCGCCATCGAGTCGAAGTCGTAGGGGAGGTCCAGGTCGTCTTTGGTCAGTACCGGTGCGCTTGAGCCACCGGGAAACCAGAACTTGACCTCGTGTCCTTCGGGTGGGCCGCCAGCGAGGCCGTAGATGATCTCCCGCGAGGGCATGCCCAGCTCAACCTCGTAGTTGCCGGGCCGCCGCACGTCGCCTGAAACCGAGACCAGCTTCGTGCCGGTGGAGCTCTCCGTGCCTATCTCGGCGTAGTCCTTGCCGCCCATGGCGAGGATGTGCGGAACGGTCGCGAGCGTCTCCACGTTGTTGATCAGCGTGGGTCCGGCGTATAGCCCCTCGATCGCGGGAAATGGTGGCTTCAGGCGCGGGTTTCCGCGCTTGCCTTCCAACGAGTCGAGCAACCCGGTTTCCTCGCCGCAAATGTATGCGCCTGCCCCGCGGTGCAGCACCAGCGAGAGCGAGAAGTCGGAGTGCAGGACGCGCTCGCCCAGGTAGCCGGCCTCGTAGGCCTCTGCGATCGCCGCCTCGAGGATGTCCGCCTGAAGGCTGTACTCGCCGCGGATGTAGATGAAAGCTCGGTCGATCTCGGCGGCCCACGCCGCGATCACAATCCCCTCGATCAACATGTGGGGACTCTTCTGCATGATCTCGCGATCCTTGAACGTGCCCGGCTCGGACTCGTCCGCGTTGCACACGAGGTACTTGACCATCGCCCCGTGTGGGAGGAACGAGACCTTCTTGCCCATCTGAAAGCCGGCGCCGCCGCGGCCGCGGATGCCTGAATCCATAATCTGGGTGAGCACATCCTCGGGCCTCATCTCGAGCGCTTTGCGCAGCGAGCGGTACCCGCCCCGGCGCTCATAAACCGCCAGCGTGTTCAGGCCGGGCTCGTCGATGCGGTCGAAGATGATCGGCCTGTGCCGGCCGGGCACCTCTTCGTGCGCGATTGGATCGGCGCACGGACGCCTGCGGAGCGCCTTGTCGCCGAGCACCGGACCGCCTCTCTGGATGGCATCGACGATCCGCTGCGCGTCGTCGGTCTGGAGCGGCCCGACGTACTCGCCGTCGATCGACGCCATCGGCGCTATGTCACACGCGCCCAGGCATTCGAATGACCGCACGTTGATCTCGGCGCCCTGCGCGGCGGCAAGCATCGCCTGATAGAGCTCGTCAGCACCGCGCAAGGAGCACGAGATGTTGGTGCACACATACACGTCGCGCGGCGGCTTGCGTTCGGTCTCGAGCATGTCGTAGAAGGTCGCCACGGCCGTCAGGTATGCGGGGGTGAGCTGCATCACCGCGGCAACCTGCTCGATCGCCTCGGGCGAGCACCAGCCGTAATGGTCCTGAGCGGCGTGCAGCGCGGGAATCGCCGCCGAGTGGCGGTCCGGATACCTGGCCATCGCGTGCTCGACCTTTTCTCTTAGCTCGCGCGGGACCGGCTCGGTCGCCGGGTCGGGAATCTCCGCGGGCGGCTTTGACAGGTCGACCGCCTCGTCCCAGCCCGGCACGCGCGAGCCGTGGCCAAAGCGGGGAACGCGCGGGCGCGAGTCGTCGGGGCGCGGGGTGCTCACCTGTCGATGCCTCCCAAGATCGGATCGAGCATCGCGAGCGTCGCGATTAAGTCAGCGATGTACCCATCCCTGACCATGGGCGCGAACGCCTGCAGGTTGGTGAAGCTCGGGTCGCGCATGTGCACGCGGACGGGCTTCGCTGAGCCATCGGAGCGCACGAAGCATCCGAGCTCGCCGCGCGGCCCCTCGATCGGGTAATACGCCTCGCCCGGCGGTACGCGGAAGCCCTCGGTGACCAGCTTGAAGTGGTGGATCAGTGCCTCCATCGAGGTCGCGAGCTCGTGTCGGGGCGGCAGCGCGACCTTGCGGTCGGGCGAGATGAAGGGGCCTTCAGGTAGCCCGTCGAGTGCTTGCTCGATGATCTTCACCGACTCGTACAGCTCCGCATGGCGGACGCGGAAGCGGTCGTAGTTGTCGCCGACGGTGCCGACCGGGACCTTGAAGTCGAAGTGGTCGTAGCTCGAATACGGCTGCGCCTTACGCAGATCCCAGGGGTTGCCGGTGGCCCGCAGCAGCGGGCCCGTTACGCCGAGTTCGATCAGGGTCTGTTGGTCGACCACCCCGGTGCCGCGCAGTCTTTGGACCACGATTTGGTTTTTCTCGAGCAGATCCGCGTACTGGTCGGCGCGCGTCGGCATCTCCTTGAGGAACTCGCGCAGCTTGGCCTCAAATCCGCGCGGGATGTCTTCGAACACCCCTCCCACCTGGATATAGCGCGTGTGCATGCGCTGCCCCGAGGACATCTCGAACAGATCGAGGATCGACTCGCGCTCGCGGAAGCAGTACCAGAACATCGACACCGCGCCGAGGTCCAGCGCGCTAGTCCCCAACCACACGAGGTGGGACATGATGCGATTGAGCTCGAGGTGAAGCACGCGCAGGTATTGCGCCCGTGGCGGCACGTCGAGACCCAGCAGCGTCTCGACTGCGCCGCAGAAGGCCATCGCGTTGAAGTAGTACGCGAGGTAGTCCATCCGCTCCACCACGGGGATGACCTTCCAGTAGGACTTGTCCTCGGCGGTCTTTTCGATCCCGGTGTGGACGTAGCCGACGATCGGGACAACGTCCCGAACAACCTCACCCTCCAGCGTCGCGAGTAGTCGCAGCACACCGTGCGTGGCCGGGTGGTGAGGGCCGATGTTGAGCGTTAGCAGCTCGTGGCGCTCGTCATCCGCGGGCTCGTGCGAGATCGTGATCGACTGCTCGCGCCGGCGGTAATCACTCACCTGCTCTGTGCTCATTGCCACTTCCCGTACGACTGCTCTTCGTTAAACGTGAACAGCACGGGCTCGCCGCCGATCGGAAAGTCGCGGCGCTGGGGAAAGCCCTCGTAGTCCTCGGGCATGAGGATGCGACGCAGGTCGGGATGGCCCTCGAACACGACTCCGAACATGTCGTAGACCTCGCGCTCGGGGAAGTTCGCGCCGGCCCAGATGTCGACGACCGAGTCGATCCGGGGCTCGCTGGTTGAAACCCGTGCCTTGACCGAGATGCGGTCGACGCGACGCGTGTCCAGCAGCTCATAGAGAACTCCTAGCCGCGGCTCCTCGGGGTAATAGTCGACCCCGTGCAGGCTGGCGAGGAAGCTGTAGCCCTTGGCTCGGAGCTTTTCGAGCACGTCGTGGACCTTCGTCGGATCGGCTACCAGCGCGGCCCGACCGCGATGAAACTCGGTGTCGAGAATGGAGTCCGGTACGGCCTCTCGGAGCTCCTGGGCGGTGAGCTCGAGGCCCGTTGCGTCAGGCACCGGCGGTGTCTCCCGGCCGGTAGATGTTGATCGCGGCGCCGGCACCCGAGCGCTGTTCGAGGATCTCCTCGGTGCCGTGAGCGTCGTAGCGATCGCGCCAGCCGGCGCTCTCGTGGCCCTGGATCTTGGCCCGCAGCCTGAGGATGCCGTGCGCCAACGCTTCGGGCCGCGGCGGGCACCCGGGGACGTGTACGTCGACGGGCATGAACTTGTCCGCCGGCACGAGCGAGTAGTTGTTAAAGACACCCATCGACGAGCAGCAGGCGCCCATCGAGATTGCCCATTTGGGGTCGAGCATTTGGTCGTAGATGCGGCGGATGACCGGCGCCATCTTGATCGACACGCGGCCGGAAAGAATGATGAGGTCCGACTGACGTGGTGAACCGCGAAACGGCTCCCAGCCGAACCGCGCGATGTCCATTCGCGCGCCAACGATCGACATCATCTCGATCGCGCAGCATGCGAGCCCGAACGTGAGCGGGAAGAACGAGTTACCGCGCGCCCACTTGACCGCCTTATCGATCGTAGTGGTGAGCACGCGCTCCTGCACGTACTGCTCGAGGTCCTCGCCCTCCAGGTCACCGCGCAAGAGGTCGCGCGCTTGGAGCTGGCGGACGCGGAAATCGTCCACGGCTTCGCGCCTTACTTCCACGCGAGCGCTCCCCGCCGCCAGACGTATGCGAACGCGATCATCAACAGCACGACGAACACGATCGTTTCCGACATCGCGAAGGTGCCAAAGTGGCGCAGCTGGACCGCGATCGGGTACAGGAAGATCACCTCGATGTCGAAGAGGATGAACAGCATCGCGATCAGGTAGAAGCTGATCCCGAAGCGGAACCCCTTTTGAACCTCTGACGGCAGACCGCACTCGTACGGTTCCGGATCCGCGCGCTGCCGACCCCGCCACCCTACGAACAGGTTCAGCACCGCAAATGTGACGCCCACCAGGCCACCCAATACGACGAAGACGAGCGCGGGAAGGTACGAGCGGAGCACCGTTGACCGTTATATCACTGCGAAGGCGTACTTTGTAACAGAGTGTTACTTAGTATCTGGCGCCACGAATTAGGGACGGCTGGGCACACGCGCCGACCTGAATCAGATGAGTGAAATTCACATCGTGGTCGGCGTGGCCGCCATCGCCGTCAACGCGCTGGCGGGCTTGTGGGGGGCCTGGACCTGGTGGCGCGAAACCACGAGCACCTGGTTTTGGCGGCTCCTGCGGGCCGGTCAGGTGGCAGTGGTGCTCGAAATCGTGGCCGGCGGGATCGACTATCTGGTCCACCGCCATGTGCCGGGGCTGCACGCCCTGTATGGGGTCCTTCCCTTGGTGGTGTCGTTCCTCGCCGAAGGGTTGAGGGTCAACTCAGCTCAGATGGTGCTCGACAAGCACGGATACGCCTCCGCCGAAGAGGTCGGGCAGCTGTCCGAATCCGACCAGCGCGGCGTCGTCATCGAGATCGTTCGGCGCGAGGTCGGCGTGATGGCCCTCGCCGCGCTCGTAATCGTGGGGCTACTGGCGCGGGCCGCGGGGACAGGTTAGGCGTCACAGTTCCTCCTCCCGAAGCGCAGCGCTTAGACCAGATCCTCCAACACGGCTGCGGCGAGGTGGCCTGAGTGATAGCGGCCGGCGTACCAAACCAGAGGCTCGCCATGGCCGAGTCCCAGAGCCAAGACCTCGCCGATCGCGATCGTGTGGTCACCGCCGGCGATCAGCTCGCGCAGGTCGCAGACGGCCCAGGCGAGCACGCCCTCAATGATGGGAACGCCGCGTTCGATCCTGTGTGCGACTCCGTCGAGCTTCTCCGCTTCGGGCAGTTTCGAGGCGAAGACGCCCGCCAGCCGCTGTTGTTCCGAGCTCAGCACGTTGACGCCGAAGCGACCAGCCTCACGCACGATCGGCAGCGTGCGCGCGGCGTTTTCAAAACACACCAGAGACAGAAGCGGATCTAGTGAGAGCGAACAGAGGGCGTTCGCGGTCATGCCACCCGCGCCGGCCGGGCCTGCGCCCGTGATCACGGCGACCCCGGTGGCGAACCGCCCGAACACTTCGCGGAACAGCTCGGGGTCCCGGGAGGCGGGCATCCCGGCCTTTATAGCGGGGGGCCCCCGGCGCCGACCTTTGGTTGCCGCCGTCGGAAGACGATCGCGCTGGCGTGGGAAGGCGAACGTCTCACCGGCCGGCGCCGGGGATGTGATCAGTCTTTCGGTACAGCGGACGATCCTCCTTCCCTCGCACCGTGGCGCCCTCTTCGCGAGCCGATTCTTCCTATGATCTCTCGCCCATGAGCCGGCCGGTCAGGGTCCTTCTCCTGCTGGGCGCCGCGATCGCCGCGCCGTTGACCGGCGCAGCCTGCGGCACGCAGCGCGTCAGCGTGCCCAGCAGCCAGTCTGCGGTTCACCATGGCGCAGAGCTGTTCAACCAGCGCTGTTCGGGCTGCCATACGTTGTCGTACGCGGCGGCCCAGGGCTCGGCGGCAAACGTCTTCACCGCGGAGTTCAATAACGGCCCCAATTTCAACGTCCGCTGTGAGCGGCCGGCGATTCGGGTGCTCTACGCGATCGAAAACGGCGGCTTCTCCGGCGCGATCATGCCCCAGAACATCGTCGTGGGCAAAGACGCGATGGACGTGGCCAAATTCGTCGCCACCTACGCAGGTCGCCAGGCGCCGGCGCTGCCTGGGCAGCAAACCTGCCAGCACAAGTCGGTCGGGTCGCTTCCATCCGCTTCGACGGCGACCACCGCCTCATCGCCGAGCTCCGCGACTTCATCGACGGCGAGCTCAACGAGCACCTCCGGCTCCAAGAGCGCGAAAAAGCCTTAGCGAGTGCTCGATATCAGGCTGATCCGCCGCGACCCAGACGGGGTGCGGGCGACGCTGGCCCGCCGCGGGCCCGGTACGGCCGCGGCCTTAGACAAGGTGCTCGAGCTCGACGAGCGCTGGCGCGCGCTGACCGCAGAGCTCGAACTCCTGCGTGCCGAACAGAATGAGGCCAGCCGCGGCCGTCGAGGCGCTCCGACAGAGCAGGAGCGGGCGCAGCTCGCGGAACTGGCGGCGCGCGGCAGAGCGCTGAGCGACGAGGAGTCCGCCGTCAAGGCGCGCCGAGATGCGGAACTGACCGCGCTGCCGAATCTACCGGCAGCCGACGCCCCGAGCGAGGAAGTGGTCGTGCGAGAGGTCGGCGAGGCCGGAAAGACCGGTCGCGATCACCTCGAACTGGCCGGAGAGCGAATTGATATGGCGCGTGCTGCGCGCCTGTCGGGTTCCAGATTCGCGTATCTGCGCGGGGACCTAGTCGCGCTCGAGCTCGCGCTGATCTCCTACGCGCTCGCCAAGCTGACCGAGAAGGGATTTCAGCCCGTGATTCCACCCGTGCTGGTGCGCGAACGAGCTCTGTACGGGACAGGCTTTTTGCCTGACACCGAGCAGCAGATCTATCGCGTCGGCGAGGACGACCTGTACCTCACCGGAACGTCGGAGGTCGCGCTCGCGGCGTTGCACGAGGACGAGATCCTGGCCGCTGGAGCACTGCCGTTGCGCTATGCCGGCTTCTCAAGCTGCTTCAGGCGCGAAGCCGGCGCTGCAGGCAAGGACACGCGCGGCATTTTCCGCCTGCACCAGTTCGACAAGGTCGAGATGTTCAGTTTCGTGGAGCCTGACAAGAGCGTCGCCGAGCACGAATGGCTGCTGTCGATCGAGGAGGAGGTCTGTCAGGAGCTGGCGATTCCTTATCGCGTGGTCAATATCCCGGTGGATGATCTGGGCGCGTCGGCGACCATGAAGTACGACATCGAGGCCTGGTTGCCAGGACAGGGTCGCTATCGCGAGCTGACCTCGTGCTCGAACACGACCGACTACCAGGCGCGGCGCTTGGACATCCGCTACAGGACGGCGCCTGACGGGCGCCCGGCCCACGTGCACACCCTCAACGGGACCGCCGTCACCAACTCACGTACGGTCATCGCGCTGCTCGAGAACGGCCAGCGCGATGACGGGTCGGTCGCGCTGCCGCCGGCGTTGGGCCGGTTTGGCGCGCCGGAAGTCCTGCCGCCGGCGTCAGGTTAAAGGCGGCGGGCGGCTGGCTGCGGGGACTGACACGCGGAGGCCTCAGCGCGACGCTTTCCCAGCTGCTTGACACACTGGCGCCCGTGTGGAAAGGCCGACACCCATCGCCCCGGTGCCTGCCCTACGTAGACCTGTTCGGTCTAGTCCTGCTCTGTGTGACGGAGAGGGGGGGATTCGAACCCCCGAACGAGGTCAACCCCCGTTACGCGATTTCCAGTCGCGCCCGTTCAACCACTCCGGCACCTCTCCGGGAGGAGCAAGCGTAGCGTGGGGGCCGCCGAGTCCGACCGCGGGAATGGGGGCCGCGGCTCCCTGCTCCTGAGCATTGACTTTGAGGACTGGCACCAGCTCGTTCGTCGGCGGGTCGGCGCACCGAACTGGGAGCAACCCGGACCCGCGGTGGCACGCCAGGTCGACTCCTTGCTCAGCCTCCTCGACGAGCTCCAGCTCAGAGCGACCTTCTTCATTCTCGGCATGGCGGCGCGCTCTCACCCCGGCGAGGTCCTGAAGATCGCAGCTCGCGGTCACGAAATCGGCTGTCACGGCGATCAGCACATCCCGGTCCATACGCAGACCGTAGAGGAATTCGCCACTGACCTTCGGAACGCGCGCCAGACCATCGTGGAGCTCACCGGCCAGCAGCCGAGCGGCTACCGTGCGCCCGCCTTTACGATCACCGAGGGCAGCAGGTGGGCCTACGACGTGCTGGCCGAGGAGGGTTTCGCCTACGACGCCAGCGCCCACGACACGCCGGCGGTGCGCGACCGGCCAAGCGCAGCGACAAGGGGTCCGCATCGACTCGAGCTCCGTGAGGGGAAAGCGCTGTGGGAGTTCCCGGTCGCCGTCTGGCATACCGCCGGCAGGCGGCTCCCGATTGGCGGAGCCTCCTACTGGGCACTGCTGCCGCGCTCGCTCGTGCTACGTGGCCTGAACGAGGCGGGGCCGTATGCGGGCCTTTACCTCCATCCCCAAGAACTGGATCCCGAACCCCTTAAACCACTACTCGCGCAGGGGACCCCGCGGAAGGCTCGGTTGCACGCTGGTGCTCGCGCCGCGCAGCGCAATACGGCCAGACGGCGAGCGCCGACGATGCTGCGTGCCATCGCCAAGCGCTTCCAAGTGATCCCCTATGGTGAGGCGCATGCCAAGCTCGCAGGCGGCGCCGGAGCGCGTCCGCACGCGCTTTCGCCAGAAAGCTAAAGCGTTCGATGATCTATACGAGGACGAGCGCCCGCTCGTCCGACTCCTGCGGCCCGGCCTGCTTCGCCGCCGCAACCTCGCCGTCGACGCCGTTGGAGCCTACGAGCAGCCGCGCGTGCTCGACGTTGGCTGCGGCTCGGGGCGAATCGGCGAGTTCGTGCTTGAGGCCGGTGCAGGGCGTTACGTAGGGGTCGACTTCTCGGAGCCGATGATCGAGCTTGCGCGCGCTCGGCTGGCTCGGTTCGACGAGCGCGTCGAGTTGCTGACCGAGGACTTTTGTCGGGCGCCGCTGTACCCCCCGTTCGACGTGATCCTCGCGCTGGGCCTATTCGACTATCTGCCCGAGCCCGACCAGTTCATCGCCAGGATGTCGTCGTTGTGTGCGCCAGGCGGGTGCGTCGTCGGCTCCTTCCCCGCGTTCTCGCTCGTCAAAGGACCGATCCGCAAGTTCCGCTACGAGTGGATCGGCGACTGCCCGATCTTCAATTACACCCGTCCGCAGCTCGAACAGCTCTTCGGCTCAAACGGCTTCGGGCCGATCGAGATCAGGGCGCCTGGTCGCAGCGGATTTTTGCTGCGCGCCTACAAGTCCCGGCCCTAGATCTGCCACGCGCCTTCGTGCAGGAGGGTGACTTCGCGTCCTGATCGCGTGACTCCCGTCACGGTCACCTCGTCTGACCCGATCATGAAGTCGATATGGAGCTCAGAATTGTTGACTCGCTCTGCATCCTCGGGCTGAACTCCGAACATCAGTCCCTGACCGAGGGCAATGTGACTGGCTGCGTTCTCATCGAGCAGCGTGTCGTAGAAGACTGTCTCAAGTCTTCCAATGCGGCTCTCGCGGTCGACCAGAGCAACCTCGCCCAGGCGAGCCGCGCCCGGATCGCGCTGCGTTAGTCCGCGGAAGAGTTCCTCGCCCTCGTCGGCTTGGACATCGACCGCGCGGCCGCGCTCGAACGCGACCTTGAGCCCTCGGACGAGGCGTCCGGAGGTAAACAGCGGCTTGGTCGAGCACACGAAGCCGTCGACGCGCTCCGGGTCGGGGGTGTTGAAGACCTCTTCGGTTGGGATGTTTGGCACGTGGACCACACCGCGATCGGTCTCCAACCGAGCAGCGTGCCAGCGCGCTCGAGGAAATAGCCCGACCGAGAGTTGGGTGCGCGGACCGGCGAAATGGAGCCGGTCGAGTTCGAGCGCGTCCAGCCTGCTGCCAATCTCCACCAAGCGGTCAAGCCGTGTCTGCCAAGCGGCGACCGGGTCCGGCTCATCGAGTCGACAGATGTGGGCGATCTCGCGCCAGAGCCGCTCATAGGCGGCCTCGCTTTCGAGGTCCGGATGCACGAGCTTCGCCCAGTCGAGAGTGGGGCATGGGACCGCGGACCAGTTGTTGGTGCGCTCGTTCACGATCTTGCTCGACTCGCGCAGTGCGGGGAGCCTGTCTTTCGCCGCGAGCGCCGGGTCGATCCCATCCATGATGCGCGGAGCGACCGGCCCCGTCAGCCCGATGCTCGCAGCACGGCAACTGGACAGCTCGAGCACGCGCTGCCCGTACCAAGGAGGTACGAAGGTCAACGTATCGGCGTCCGCGTATCGCGCACGCGCGCTCTTCAGATGGACATCGAAGACCGCCAGATCGACGAACCGAGCGCCTGCCTTGTACGCGGCCTCGGCGACCGCGCGCGCCAGCGGCTCCTTCCCCGGCTCCGAAGACAGCGCGACAATCTGGCCCGGCTGCACGTTGGCGCCGAAGCGCACGACGAGCTCCGCAAGTCGGTGCGCATAGTCGGAGCCGGGGTGGTCGGGCTGCATGTGGCGCATAGACTCACATGATGGCCGAGCGGCCGCTGTGGGCGCCGTGGCGCATCGACTACATCCTCTCTCCGAAGCAGGGAGAGTGCATCTTCTGCGAGGCCGCGGCCGGCGACGCGAAGCAGGCCCGGTGGGTGATCGATCGCAGCGAGCACTGCTTCACGATGCTGAACGCGTATCCCTACGGTCCCGGCCACGCGCTGGTGGCCCCGAGGCGCCACCTCGCCGAACTCGACGAGCTCACCGAGGAGGAGATGCTCGAGCTGATGACGCTGGCGCGTCGCGCGGCGGCGGCCCAGCGGCAGGCGATGTCGCCGGACGGCTACAACGTCGGCCTCAACCTCGGGAGGGTCGCCGGGGCAGGTATCGCTGATCACCTTCATCTGCACGTGGTGCCTCGGTGGGATGGGGACACGAGCTTCATGCCCGTCCTCGCCGATACACGCGTGATCCCGCAGTCACTCGATGCCGCCAAACGGGCACTGGTCGATGCGCTGCAGCGAATCTGACGCGCGCCTGGAGCAGTGCGCGAAGCCGGTCTGAATAACTGAGCGCGATACGCTGCGGCTAGGCGATGAGGCTCGCCTGACCGAGCTAGGTCCCAAACCGCCCTAACGACTGATGGCATCTACCGGATCAACGCTGGTGGAGACCATGCCTACACACTCCTGATTCCTCATGCGGGCGCCGTGGCGCGACGGGCGTCGAAGCGATGATTGCTTCCGACCGTCATGAACTCGCCGCAAAAGGTGCGTTTGAGACTGCGACCACGCTCGCCGCGCCGCCCTTTCAAACTGCGACCGCGTGAGATTTGAGCGGTTATCCTTGCGCGGCCATGCGCTGGTTCGGGAGGGTTGGGGTTTGTGTTTGCGCCACGGTCGGCTTCGCTGTAGCCGCCGTTCCCGCCGACGCGGGTCAAGCCAAGCACGCCACCGAAGCGGCAGCGATCTCGGGCGTGTTCGCCGGCGAGACGATGAGCGGGAACGCGATCCCCTGCACGGCCCAGTCGGACGGCGTGCGCGTCTGCCATGGCGACTACAACAATGGCCCGGGTGGCAGCGATGTCCGCCTCAAGAGCTTCGACGGCTCGCCATTGGAGGTCTGGGTCATGCTGCCTCCGGTACCGGCTACCGGAACTGACGGCAGCTATCCGCTGGTCGTGCAGAGCCACGGCTGGGACGGGCCCTCCACAGGGCCCAACGACACCCAGTTCTACGGTCCGACCGCCGACTCGTGGGCTAAGAACGGTTACGCGGTCCTGCAACCGGTGGCGCGCGGATGGGGAGACTCGTGCGGCACGGAGCAGTCGCGACTCGCCAATCCCACCGCGTGCGCTAATGGTTACATCCGGCTCGACGACGAGCGCTATGAGGCCCACGATGTCCAGTACGCGACCGGCTGGCTCGTCGACGAGGGCGTCGTAAATGCCAACCAGGTCGGGGTCACGGGAGAGTCCTACGGCGGCGGCGTGTCGCTTGAACTGGCGACGCTCAAGGACCGCGTGATGAACACCAATGGCAGCCTCAGCCAGTGGAAGAGCCCCAGCGGCACGCCGCTGCACATCGCGGCGGCGGCACCGGTGATCCCGTGGAGCGACCTCGTTTACTCGCTGTTGCCCAGCGGACGAACCCTCGATACTCGCGTCACTTCGCGCACGACTGACCTCAAGCCAATCGGAGTCGAAAAGCAATCGTTCGTAACCGGGCTCTTTGCGACAGGCGGGAAGGACGGCTACTACTCCCCGCCGGGAACCAACCCAGAGGCCGACCTGACGACTTGGTACAGCGCGATCAACGCCGGCGAGCCATACGACACCAACACCGAGGACCAGTTCATCGCCGATCAGATCGCCCGGTATCACTCGCCCTACTACCTCCTCGACGGCGCGTACGGTGCGGCCAAGGAAGCGCCCGCGCCGCTTCTGATCGCCAACGGCTTCACCGATGACCTATTCCCGGTCGACGAGGCGGTCCGCTACTACAACCTGGAGCGTTCGCTCTATGGAAGCGACCCGGTCGCTCTGGTTGACGGCGACTTCGGTCACCAGCGTGCGCAGAACAAATCGGGCGACAAGGCTCTGCTCTCAAGCCGCATCCAAAGCTTCTTTGACTACTACGTCAAGGGCGGCGCCACCAAGCCCCAGCTCGGCGCTACCGCGTTGGTGGAGACATGTCCCTCAACCGCGCCGTCGCTTGGTCCATACAGCGCCGGTACCTGGGCCGCGCTCCACCCCCACCAGGTGACCTTCAAGTCAAAACCTGCCCAAACGATTCTTTCGTCCGCTGGCAACCCCACGATCGCGCAAGCGATCGATCCGGTCAGCGGCGGGGGTGCTTGCGCGAGCGTCAGCGGGACCGATCAGGGAGCAGGCGTGGCTACCTATCGCCTTCCCGCCGCGACGGGCTCTGGATTCACGCTGCTGGGTGCCCCCCAAGTCACCGCCACTCTCAGCGTGACGGGACAGTTTCCCTACATCGCGGCCCGTCTATGGGACGTCGACCCTTCCGCCAACACCGAGACGCTTGTGGCACGCGGCCTATACCGGCTCAACCCCAGCTCGCCAAACGGCCAGCAGACCTTCCAACTGCATCCTGGCGCGTGGCACTTCGCGGCGGGCCACATTCCGAAGCTCGAACTGCTCGGCCAGGATCCGCCTTACGCGCGGCCCTCGAACGGGACCTTCACGATCCAGGTCTCGGGACTTACGCTCACGCTCCCGACGCACTAGCGCGCTCCCAGGCGTTAGCAACCTGCGAGGCTTACGGCACTGAAGCCGAAGCGGAGGAAGCTATGAGCAAGCAGAGATTCGTGATCGTCGGGGCGAGCCTTGCGGGGGCAAAAGCGGCCGAGGAGCTGCGCGAGCGGGGATTCGACGGCGAGGTCGTCCTGATCGGATCAGAGCCGGAGCGGCCGTACGAGCGGCCACCGCTAAGCAAGGATTACCTACGCGGCGAGTCTGAGCGCGACAAGGCCTACGTCCACGGCTCGGACTTCTATCGCGAGCATGAGATCGAGCTCCGCACGAGCACCACGGTTACAAAGGTTGATCCGAACGAGGGCAAGATCACCCTAGAAGACGAAGCGCAGCTCGAGTTTGACCGGTTACTGCTCACCACCGGCTCCGAGCCACGCCGCATCCCGATCGCTGGTGCTGAGCTAGACGGCATCCACTACCTGCGGGCTATGGCCGACTGCGACGCCTTGAAAGAACTTCTTCAAGAGGGAGCGCGGGTGGCCATCGTCGGCTCGGGCTGGATCGGGTCAGAAGTTGCCGCGTCCGCCCGAGAAAAGGGGCTGGAGGTCACGGTCATCGATCCGCTCAGCGTTCCGTACGAGATGATTCTCGGCCGCGAGATCGGCGAGTTCTACCGGGATGTGCACGCCCAGCACGGCGTCAAGCTGCTGCTTGGCGATGGGGTGGAGAGATTTGAAGGCGAGGGACGAGTCGCACGCGTGAGGACCACCGGCGGGCAAACGGTTGAGTGCGACTTCGCCGTAGTCGGCATCGGCGTTGTCCCGCGGGCGAATCTCGCGCAAGATGCCGGTCTCGAAGTTGACAACGGCGTGGTCGTCGACGCGTCGCTGACAAGCTCGGCCCCCAACGTGCTCGCCGCCGGCGACGCCGCAAGCGCATGGCACCCGTTCTTTGGACAGCGGATCCGGGTTGAGCACTGGGCCAACGCGCTCAACCAGGGACCGGCGGCGGCACGGTCGATGCTCGGCGAGAACGTCAGCTACGACCGCATCCCGTACTTCTTCTCCGACCAGTACGACGTCGGGATGGAGTACTCAGGGCACGCGCCGCAGTGGGACGAGGTTGTGTTTCGCGGAGATCGCGACTCGGGCGAATTCGTCGCTTTCTGGCTCAAAGACCGCCGCGTGATCGCGGGCATGAACGTCAACGTGTGGGACGTCAATCAACATGTTCAAGCCCTGATTCGCTCGCGCCAGGAGGTTGACGTGGCTGCACTGACGAGCACCGACACATCGCTCGAGGAACTCGCACCGGCGGCGTGAGCGCACCGCCGAACGCCTACCGGCGTAGCACCAGCATCAGCCCGGTTGCGAGCACGAGCGCCGTAGCGCCGATCGCGATAGCGCCCACCACGAAAGCCTCGTGCGCCCGCGCGTAAGCGACGACCCCCTGCGGGCGGTCAATCGCGAGCACACACGCGAGCGCGACCGCCCCGAGTAGAGCCGCGCCTGGGGCTGCCAGCGCGCCGCGCAGCGACACGCGGGCGGTAGGTCCCACGCTTGGCGAATCCGCCGCCGGGCGAGCCCGCCGTTCCCCGGCACCGAGCAGCGCTGCTACGACCGCGAGCGTCCAACTCGCCGCCACCAAAAAGCCACCGAACACATCGCTCGGGTAGTGCCAGCCAAGCGTCAGGAACGAGTAGCTGACCGCAACTGTGAATAAAGCCCCGAGCGTGGCAACGGCAGGCCGCAGGCGACCGGGCGCGCCGAGCACGCATGTAAGAGTCAGGGACATTGCCGCGGTCGCGTGCCCGCTCGGCCACGAGGCAGCCCCGACCGGGGCCTGACCCCCAAGCAGCCAAGCAGCGCGCGGATGCGCAAGCAGCGGCTTGAGCAGCTCCGTAGTGACGTTTGCCCCCAGCAGGATCGCGGCGATCGCGATCGCCAGCCGCGGGCGCCCCCGTAGGAGCGCGATCACCACGGGTATAGCCGCCACGAACACGAACGGTTGCGGATTGCACAGCCCCGCGATGAAGCTTGCGAGCGCGCCCACATGTGGATGCGCGCGCAGGTCGGCAAAACCGGCGAACACCGACTGGTCGGCGTGCTCGAAAAAGCCGATGTGGAACGCCGCAAACCAGGTGCATAGCAACGTCAGGAGACACGCGATGGCGAGTAGTCGATATGGAACGGCGCGGCGAGGCACGCGCCCGAGACTAATCGGTCGGTCGCAGCGTCAACGAAACGCAATGCGGATACAAATGTTCGGCGGCGTACGCTGGTCCGGTGAGGACCAAGCGGCTACTCATAGTCATGGCCAGCGGCTTGATGATGGTGTCCGCAGCCTGCTCGAGCGGTACTTCCACTCGGCACGCCCCGAAGGCGGAGACGAAGCGCACCCGGACTGTCGTCAAGCACCACCCTCGCCCGGTCACCGGTGACGTCACGCTGGCCTTCGCCGGGGACGTGCATTTCGCCGGCCGCGTCGCCCGGCTGTTGAAGGATCCGTCCACGGCATTCGGCCCCATCAACTCCGTGCTCAAGTCGGCCGACTTCACGGCGGTGAACCTCGAGACAGCGGTCACCAGCCGGGGCCAACCGCAGCCAAAGGCCTACCACTTCCACACCACGCCCGTCGCTTTCACCGCGCTGCGCGACGCCGGCGTGGACCTGGTCACGATGGCGAACAATCACATCCTGGACTACGGGCGCGTCGGGCTGGCGGACACGTTGGCCGCGGCGAAACACGCCCACTTCCCTTACGTGGGCGTGGGCGTAAATGCGGCGGCGGCCTGGGCGCCTTACGTCACGACGATCAATGGCACTAAGATCGCGATCGTCGGCGTTTCCCAGGTGGCCGAACTGGCCTCGTCCTGGGTGGCCACGGCAAGCCGGTCGGGCGAAGCCAACGCGATCAACGTGGGCCGGACGCTCGCGGCCGTCCGGGCAGCCAAACGGCTCGCCCGCGTCGTCGTCGTGTTCATGCATTGGGGCACCGAAGGCACCGCCTGCCCAGATCCGAACCAGTTGTCGCTCGCGCCCAAGCTCGCCGCCGCGGGGGCGAGCATCATCATCGGCGCGCACGCGCACATGCTCCAGGGCTCAGGCTGGCTGGGCCACACCTTCGTTGCCTACGGAATGGGCAACTTCCTCTGGTGGGAGAATTCCTTTAGCACGGCCACCGGGGTGCTCAAGCTCACCTTGCACCCACACAAGCCCCTGACCGCACGGTTCATCCCCGGGGTAGTCTCGGCCACTGGCCAGCCGATCGTCGACCACGGCGCCGCAGCGCGCCGCGCCTTGGCCCACTACACCAGCCTGCGCACCTGCGCCGAGCTGACCGCGCGCCCGCCAGCCGGATCGACCACGCCGACCTCCGCTGGTTGATCGCATTAGCCGCGAGATCTTCTGGCTCGGCGCAAATGGGCGTCGTGTTCTAACGTCTCGTGATTGTGAACAGCAACGCTTCGACGGCGGTGCCCACGGGTGCCGAGGCCTGGTCCATCCGGGGTCTTTTAGCGCGACACAAGCTCGCCGCAGCGGGGGCGGCAGCTGTAGTCGCCGTGATGGTGGCGATGGTCCTCGTTGAGCTGTTCGGTTCAAGAGCGGCGGCGGTCAGCGATGCGACGACCTGCACGCAATGGGGCTCCGCGAACCAAGCCCGACAGGCTGCTTACGCCAGGCTCTATGTTCGCGAGCATGGACCGCTACGAGGCTTCGGGGCCGCTCCGGCAACCATCATCACAGCGATCAATGACGGCTGCGCTCGAGCTTACGCCGACGACGTGTCCGACAACGTGACCCTGGTTCAAGCGATCTCTGGCAATTTCTGACGCTGTCTCAGATGCTTCGGCTCGGCGGCCGGCCGCGTCGCGGGATGGCTTTTGCTTGTTTGGGCATGCGACCGGCGTCGTCCAAGGCCCGGCGCAACAGCATCTCGATCTGGGCGTTGAGGCTGCGTAGCTCGTCGGCGGCCCAGTGAGCGAGCGCGTCGTGAACAGCGGGGTCTAGCCGCAGCGGGAGCTGCTTGCGCTCCCGGTTCACGAATAAAGCGTTCCGGTGTTGACGATCGGGGAGGCTGGCTGGTCGCTGCAAAGCACAACCATCAGGTTGCTCACCATGGCGGCTTTTCGCTCTTCGTCCAGTTCCACGATTTCCTGCTCATCGAGCCGCGCCAGCGCAAGCTCGACCATGCCTACGGCGCCCTCAACGATTCGCGCGCGCGCCGCGACGACGGCATTTGCCTGTTGGCGTCGGAGCATCGCTTGGGCGATCTCCGAGGCGTACGCGAGATGACTGATGCGCACCTCGATGATCTCCACCCCTGCACTCGCAACTCGCTCAGCCATCTCCTGCGCGAGCTCTCCGGCGACCACGTCGGTCGAGCCGCGCAACGATGTGTCCTCGTCCGCGGTGTCGTCGTAAGGCCGGCTCCTCGCGACGTGGCGCAGTGCCGACTCGGCCTGCACCTGCACGAAGGCCACATAGTCGTCCACCGCGAATGCCGCCCGGGAGGTATCGGCCACCTGCCAGACGACGATCGCCGCAATCTCCACCGGGTTGCCATCGGCGTCATTGACCTTCAGGCGGTTGGTCTCGAAGTTGCGCACCCGAATGCTCAGGGTCCGCCGGTCAGACAGCGGCACCGTGCACCACAAGCCGGTGCGGCGGATAGTGCCGACATAGTTGCCGAAGAACCGCACGACCTTGGTATGGCCGGGCTGCACGATCACTAGCGAGAGCAACACGACCACCCCCAGCACGACCGGGACGGCCGTCAAGCCTGGGGCCGAGCTTTCGGCCAACGGAAAACACGCGGCGACGCAGGCCGCCAGCAGGACTACGCCGAGCCAGCCGCTAATCGTCCAGGCGGGGCGCTCGTGGATCTCTACGCGTGTTCTCTGGTGGCCGACGGGTGTGGTCTCCGGCGGGCGGTTGGGTGAGGCAGCTTCGCTCATGGCTCCTCCAGGGGTTCAGCGAATGTTGATATCTAATAGATATCGCTTTTCGCCGACCAACGCAAGGGGCTCCGGAGAATTAAGCCGAGCGCACCTCCGCGGGCACCTCGATCTCGCGCTTGAGGATCTTGCCCGTGGGACCCTTGGGCAGGTCGTCAACGGTCCAGACCACGCGGGGGTACTTGTAGGCCGCGACCCGCTGCTTGACGTACTCGCGCAGCTCATCGGTCGAGACCTCTTCACCCTCTTTCAGCGCCACCGCGGCGCCGACTTCCTCGCCGAGCGATTCGTGTGGCACACCGACCACGGCCGCCTCCCGAACTGCCGGGTGCGCGTAGAGCACCTCCTCGATCTCGCGCGGGTAGACGTTGTACCCGCCCCGGATGATCAGATCCTTCTTGCGGTCGACGATGAAGTAGTAGCCGTCCTCGTCCACGGTCGCGATGTCGCCGGTGTGAAACCAGCCGTCGCGCATGACCTCGCGGGTGGCGTCTTCGCGATCCCAGTAGCCGCTCATCACAAACGGGCCCCGCATCACGAGCTCGCCGGCCTCGCCATCCGGCACGTCCTTGCCCGAGTCGTCCACGAGCCGGATCTCGGTCCCGCCGATCGGGACCCCAATCGAGCCCGGCTTGCGCTCCCGGTCGGGGCGGTTGAACGTACCCATCCCGCAAGTCTCGGAAAGGCCATAGCCCTCGAGCACCTTTGCCTCAAAGGCCTCGTCGAACCCGCGCAGCACCTCAACCGGCATCGGCGCGCCTCCCGAGACGCACAGGTTGAGACTCGAAACGTGGCGCTGCTCGCGGTCGGGATGGTGAAGCAGAGCCGAGAACATCGTCGGCACGCCGCCAAAGGTCGTCGCCTCGTCACGCTCGATCACCTCGAGCACCTTGTCCGGCTCAAAGCGCGGCACGAGCGTCAGCAGCCCGTGCCCGCAGATCGTGACGTTCATGATCGCGCTCATGCCAAACACGTGGAACAGCGGCAGCGTGGCGACCGTCACGGTGTGCGGCCCCGCATCGACCAGGTCGCGACCCGTCTCCGCGGCGGCGAGGATGTTCGCGTGGGTGAGCGTCGCCCCCTTCGGCGTGCCAGTCGTGCCCGACGTGTAGATCACCACCGCGGGATCGTCGTCGCCGCGCTCCGCGACCTCCCGTACGGGCTCGGCGCCGCCCAGCAGCTGCTCAAACTCTCCTGGCTTGGCGATCACGGCCTCGGCGTCTGCCTCCTGAGCGCCCTCCACTGCCGGCTGCTCGAACTGGTGCCACCCCACGATCACCCGCGACCCGGAGTCCGACAGGTGGTAGGCGACCTCGCGCTGCTTGAGCAGCGGGTTCATGGGCACGACCACCGCGCCCAACCGCAGCGCGCCGAAATACACGATTGGGAAATACGGGACATTGGGCAGCTGCATGCCGACCCGGTCGCCTTCCTTGATGCCCTTGCTCCGCAGCATTCCCGCCGCGCGGGCGGCGGCTTCATCAAGCAGGCCGTAGTTCAAGACGATGTCGTCGAGCTTGATCGCCGGGCGCTCAGGGTCGTCGGCGACGGCCGCGGCGAGCTGGTCAGCAAAGTTGGTCACTTCGCCGTCTCCTTCTGGCGCTTGCGGGGACGACTCTTGCTCGTCGCCGGGCCCTTGCTCGAGGCCCGGCTCTTGCTCGACTTCGCGCCAGCGCTCTTCGCGCCCTTGGCTTTGGTCTTGCCGTCCCCGCCCTTGGCGTCCTCGTCGTCTTCCCGCTTCTCGAGCTCTCGCTTGAGCACCTTGCCCGTGGGATTGCGCGGAAGTTCGTCGAGGAACACGATCTCACGCGGAACCTTGTAACGCGCGAGATTCGATTTCACCCACCCCTTGAGCTCGTCCTCGGAAGCTTTGCGCCCGCCGGCGAGGACTACAAAAGCGCGTAGGCGCTGCCCGAACTGCTCGTCCTCGACTCCGAGGCAAGCGGCGTCGGCGACCGACTTGTGCTTGGCGAGCACGTCCTCTACCTCCTTGGGATAAACGTTCTCCCCGCCCGAGACGATCATCTCGTCGTCGCGACCTCGCACGAAGAGGCGCCCCGCCGGATCGAAGTAACCGACGTCGCCCGTCGCCATCAGGCCGTCGAGTTGGTCCTTGCTACCGCCGCCGGTGTAGCCCTCGAACAGCATCGCGTTACCGACGAAGATTCGACCCGTCAGCCCCTGCGGCACAGGCCTTCCGGTCTCAGAGTAGATCCGCACGATCGTACCCCGCGTGGGCTTGCCCGCCGTTCCGGGGGCCGCGCGCAGATCGCGCGGTCTTGCCAGCGTGGCTGCGGCGACCTCGGTCGTTCCGTACATGTTGTAGATGTTGTCGCCGAACGCATCCATCCACTTCTCAGCCAGCTCACCGGGCAGGGCCGAGCCGCTCGCACACACGCAGCACAGCGAGCTCGTGTCGTAGCGCTCGCGCTGCTCCTCGGGCAGCTCGAGGATTCGCTGCAGCATCACCGGGACGACCACCAGCACCTCGCAGCGGTGTTCGGCGATGTCGGCCAGACACTGCTCAGGGTCAAATCGCCGCCGTAGCACGAAGGTCGACCCCAGCCCCATCCCGAGCGCGAAGTTCGCGAATCCCCACGCGTGGAACAGCGGTGCCGCGATGCGAACGATCTGGCCTTCGTGCAGGGGGATGCGCTCCAGCAGTGCCGCGGGCGGATCGAGCGTGAGCGGCGTCGACTGCCGCGAAGCACCCTTGGGCGTGCCGGTCGTGCCAGAGGTCAGGATGGTCACCCGGCCCGTCCGCGGTGGCCGCGGTGGCCGCGAGACCTGCCCGCTCACGGCGAGCTCCTCCAGCAAGGGATCGTCCATGTCGCCCGACTCCTCCCAGCCCACGAAGCGCAGGCGCCTGCGCCCTGCCTCGCTGATTAGCTCCGCGAACTCCTCGTCGTAGATCAGCGCGACCCCGTCTTCTCGCTTCATCACCTCGGTCAGCTGCGGCCCCGCGAACGAGGTGTTCAACAGCAACACGTCCGCGCCGATCTTCCCGACAGCGGCCGCGCCTTCGACGAAGCCGCGATGGTCACGGCACATCAGGCCGACGCGATCGCCCGCACCCACGCCCGCCTCCAACAGACCATTGGCGACCGCGTTGGTGCGTTCGTC
The DNA here is from genome assembly GCA_963767295.1 of uncultured Solirubrobacterales bacterium. GTDB lineage: Bacteria > Actinomycetota > Thermoleophilia > Solirubrobacterales > Solirubrobacteraceae > Palsa-465. The sequence goes on along the minus strand of CAVYDI010000003.1, from coordinate 450,027 downwards.
GACCTCCTGGTATGTCAGCGTGCCGAGCTCGTCGATCAGCATCGGGCGCTCCGGATGCCGCGCCGCCCCGGCTCCCACGCCGGTCGCGACCGACGCGCCCCAGCGGCCGGCGGCGAGACCGATGCGCGCGAGCTTGTCCGGCCGCATCGGCGCCACGATTCCCGCGCGCGCGAGGATCACGACGTTTCCGGCCTCGTGTAGCAACCTGCCGGCCAGACCGGGCCCGGCGTCACCGGCCGGCATCTCGTCGCCCTCGGCTTCTGCCTTAACGCCCTCGAGCCAGCGCCGGACGAGCCGCGAGACTTCGCCGCGCGAGGCGAGTTCCGCGAGTGTCCCGAACACGGGACCGGGCGCGCCGTAGGAGAAGCGTAGTTCGACGCGTGTCCGTCCGCTGCCGGCGTCGCGCAGACGCAGATGTGCGCGTTGCTCGATGCCGGTAATCGAAGTCCACGAGATGTCCCGCTCGGGGTCGTACTCGACGATCTCGACGCGTGCACCCACCTCGGCCGCTCCCACGTGGTAGCGGATCAGGTAACGCGCCCCCGTGCCGGGCTCGCGCTCGGGGTCTTCAGGATCGGCCGTGGTGATGCCCGGAAACAGCTCCGGATAGCGCGCGGGGTCCTTGATCACTTCCCACACGCTCTTGCAGGAGGCTTCGACCAGGGTGTCGTGTTCGACTCTCATCCCAGCACCGGCAGCCTGCGGTCCTCCGCGAGCGAACCCAGCACGTCTTGCATCTGTGCCCTGACATCGCGATCGATCTCCGCCACGTCCGGCTTTGACCCATAGCGCTCGCTCAGGTCGATCGCCGGCAGTACCCGCACCGTGATCTTCGCCGGCAACGGCAGGTGTCCAAACAGCAGCGGCAACACGCCGAACGGCAGCCCTAGCCCGATCGGCAGCGTCTTTAGCCGCAGCAGCTTGGCCGCTCCGGTTATGCGCGCGAGCCGCTCGCCGCGAGTCAAGAACAAAGCCGTCTCCTGGCTGCCAATTGAGACCACGGGCTGGATCGGCACGCCCAACTTCAGCGCCGTACGCACATAGCCCGTGCGTCCGCCGAAGTCGACCTTGTTCTGGTCCCAACTCGGGCGGAAGACCTCGTAGTCGCCGCCCGGGTACACCAGTACCGCCGCCCCCGACTTCAGGGCCAGCTCGGCGTTGCCGCTACTCGCCGCGATCGTGCCAAAGGGACGCACCAGCATTCCCGTCGGACCGGCCACCACGAGGTTGTGCGCCAGCTGGTAGAAGGGGCGCTCGACTCCGAAATAGGTGCTGAAGGCGAGCACGAACACGAACAGATCGGGTGCCACGATCCCGCCCGAGTGGTTGCCGACCAGCAGCACCGGCCCCTCGGGCGCGATGTGGTGCAGCCCGTCAACGTCGGCTCGGAAGTAGCGGCTCGCGATCAGCCACAGGCCGGGCAGCGTCTCCCGGATGTAGTCGGAGTCGCGCGCGTCGAGATCCCCGCGTGGGACCGCGCCGGTGACCCGCTCGGCCAGCGCTCCCGTGGGCAGCGCCGAGGCCACCGCGCGCGCGGTCTTGGTCGCTGCGCGCGCAGCGGTGACCGTCAACCCAGCTAACGCAGACACCCTCCCGTTGGAGGCGTCGCTCTCCGCCATGTCGGGAAATGTACGCGAGCGGAGGGGTTTCTAAACGTCACGTGCCGCCAACGAGGGGCGAAAAAGACCCAAAGCCCGGCCGCGCGGCCCGGCGCGGGTCTTTTTCCACGGCTGGGGTGGAGAAAGCCCCAATGCTTCGGCGGAGCGGATCTGTTGGGTCTTTTTCCGCGCTCGCGTCCGGTTAGGACCTAGCGCGGCCGATCAAAATCGCCCGCAATCCCACCGCCCGACGCGACCGCGGGCCATCCTGCTCGCCAGGCGATCAAAATCGCCCTCGGGACCTGCCGAGGGGGCCAGAGAGGTCTTTTTCGATCGCCCGCGACCGCGGCCGCCCCCGGGCCGCCCCAACGCCTCATCGGCCGCCCCGCGGCCCTAGTTCTTCCGCTTGAGCGGCGCGAGCGAGTTGCCCTTGCCGATCGTGGCACATTCATTCGTGACGGGTAACCCGTTCAACCGCGAGTTCAGAAACGTCTGCGCCGCGGCCTCGAACGGCACGGCCGCCTTTGTGTGGTCAAAACCGTTGAACTCGTCGAACTGCACGGTCAGCTTGCGCTTGCAATAGGCGTGCGCGAGCGCCTCGACATCCTTTGCGACCATCACGCCGTCGCCGGTCCCGTCCGCATTCCCGACGCCGAGCAGCAGCGGCTCCTTCGGCGTGCCCGTGCGACTCATGATCAGATGGTTGACGATGCGCACGAACGTGCCGATCGAGAAGATCTTCTTGAACTGCGGCTTGAGTATCTTCTGGTACTTCAGGCCCGGGTACTTGCCGAGATAGTTGTTGATGCAGCCGCCCTGCTCGGAGCGTATGAGCTTGCGCCCGTACGCGGACAGGTACTTGTTGATGTTCACGTTGAACGCCCGCCCGAGCGCATAGACGACCGCCGGGATGATCCCCGACCAGCTGGGGCTGCCGTTGATGTAGAACAGGTTGTGGGCGAGCATCACCGGCACGCCGCCTTCAGCCGCGCCGACGATGTCCAGTCCGCTCGCGTACTTGGACTGCAGCTCGGCCCCGAAGTCGGTCGCGATCGATCCGCCCGAATAGCCGACCAGCCCTACCGGGGTGCTCTTCTGGGAGGCCTTGAGGTAATGCTCGGCGGCGCGGATCCCGTCAAGCGTCGCGTAGCCCGACTGTTGCCCCGCGACCCAGCGCATGTTCACGCCCTCGTAATCTGAGACCACGACCGTATAACCCTCAACGACATAGCTCAGGAGCAGCTGCTCCTCGCCTTCGGCGGTGGTCCCACCGCTCTTGTTGCCGCCGCGCAGTGTGTAGGACGGGTCGCACTGGGGGCCGAGCGCGTCGTAGGCGGTCTGGTAGGAGACGATCTTGGTGCCAACGCGCACCAGCGGCTGTATCACCGTTGTCACCGCCAGCAGCGGCTGCCTCGTTTCGCTCGTGGTTCGGAACAGCAACTGCTCCGCCTTGATCGGCGTCTTGTTGCCGTGCTCGTTGATCGTCACCTTGCGCTTCTTGAGCACCGTGCCCGGCGCGACGCCCTTCAGTGAGCCCTTGTACGAATAGAACGGGTCCTTCGAGGGCGGCACGGGCCCTTTCCCCGAAGCCGCGCCAGCCGCCGCGCTCACCCCGAAACCGACCAGCAGCGCCCCAAGCGCTGCGACCCATCGCGTCCTTGCCCACATCCCGCCCACACGCTAACACCGGATTTCGGTAGGTGCGCCACCGCGGATAGGCTTCGTACCGAATGGACGAGGTCCATCTCAAAGCCCTGAGCGCGTTCGCCGACACGGTCGTCCCGCCGATCCCGCACGACGCCGACCCGGACGGCTTCTTCGACCGTAAGGCAAGCGACCTCAACGTGCCCCAGGCGCTTGGGTACCTGATCGATCAGATGCCAGACGAGCAGCGCGCCGGCTTCGAAGCACTGCTCGCGGCGCTCGCCGGGCAGGGCATCCTCAAAGCCTCGCCGCGCTCGCGCGAACAGATCCTGCGCAACCTCGCACTCGCCGACGCGCAGGCCGCGCTCGGGGTCGGCGCGCTGATTTCGCTGACCCTCTTTCTCTACTACGGCCTGCCCGACGAACACGCCCAGAACGCGAATTGGCGCACGCTCGGATACCCGGGCCCGCTCAGCACCCCCGCCCAGGCCGAAAAGCCAATCAAGCCCCAGGTGCCCGAACACGACACCACGATCGAGGCCGACGTGTGCGTGGTCGGGTCGGGCGCCGGCGGCGGCGTGATGGCGGCTGCTCTCGCCGAGAAGGGTCTCAAGGTAGTGGTGCTCGAGGCCGGCGCATACCTCGATGACGCCGACTTCACCGGCCTCGAGCTGCCCGCGTATCAGGCCCTCTACTGGCGCGGCGGACCGACGCCGACGACCGACTTCAACGTCTCGCTCTACGCCGGGGCGTGTCTGGGCGGCGGCACGGTCATCAACTGGACCAACTGCCTGCGCACCACCCCGTGGGTGCGTGAGCAGTGGGAGCGCGAGTTCGGTCTCGAGGGTCTCAACAGCGCCGAGTTTGACCGCCACCTCGACGCCGTGTGGGAGCGCCTGCAGGTCAACGACCGCTGCTCCGAGCTCAATCGCCCCCAGCAAAGGATGCAGGCCGGTGCGCAGGCGCTCGGCTGGCGCTTCGAACACACGAACCGAAATGTCGACGAGCAGCGCTACTCGTTCGAGACTGCAGGTCATATCGGCTTCGGCGATCGCAGCGGCGCCAAGCAGTCGACCGCGAAGACGTACCTGAGAGACGCGTTCGAGCGCGGAGCGACGATCGTCACCCAGTGTTTCGCACAGCGGATCACCACCGAGCGTGGAGGCGCGACCGGGGTGGAGGCGACTGTCGGCGGTCAGACCAAGGTCACCGTCCGGGTGCCCCAGGTGGTGGTCGCGTGTGGTTCGCTCGAGTCGCCCGCGCTGCTCTTGCGCTCGCAGATCGGCGGCCCCGCTGTGGGCGACTACCTGCGCCTGCACCCGTGCACCGCGATGCTGGGCTACTACCCCGAGGACATGGAGGCGTGGAAAGGAGCGCCGCACGCCGGCCTGGTGCGCGAGTTCGAGGATGCCGAGGACGGCCACGGCTTCCTGATCGAGGGCGCTCAGTACACAACCGCGCTCGCGGCCTCGGCGGTCCCGTTCATCACAGGCACCGAGCACAAGCGGCTGATGTCGCGCTTTCGTCACGGCGCCTCGTTCATCGCGCTGATCAGGGACCGCGGTCACGGCCGCGTGACGATCGATCGCGCCGGCGTGGCTACCCCCAGCTACGCGCTCACCGACGAGCTCGATCAGCGCAACATGCGCCGCGGCGTCGGCGCCCTGACGCGACTGCACGAGGCAGCGGGAGCGCAGCAGATCCTCGCGGTCGCGGCGGGCATGCCCACCTGGCGCTGGGGCGACGAGGTCGATCCGTTCATCGCCCGACTGCAGGGCATTCCGTTCAGGTCGGGTGGCTTCACGCTCTTCGCCGCACACCAGATGGGAAGCTGTCGCATGGGCACCGACCCGCAAACGAGCGTCGCAAATCCCTGGGGCGAGCTGCACGACACCTCGGGCGTGTGGATCGGCGACGCGAGCGCGTTTCCGACATCCTCGGGCACCAACCCGATGATCACGATCATGGCGCTCGCCCACCGCAACGCCGAAGCGGTCGCGGCGGCCGCGCCCTCTGTCACCAGCCTCACGAAGGAGCCTGCATGACCACCACGACCGCGCAGACGACCGCCAAGCTCTACATCGGCGGCGAGTGGATCGCACCCGCCGGCGACGGCACGATCGAGGTCATCAACCCGAGTACCGAGGAGCCGATCGGCTCCGTGCCCGAGGGCACGCCCGAGGACGTCGATCGTGCGGTCAAAGCGGCCCAGGAGGCCTTCCCGGCGTGGTCGCAGAAGCCCGTCGAGCAGCGGGCGGCAGCGCTCGAGGCGATCGCAAATGGCCTCGGCGAACGCGCGCAGGAGATCGCCGCGCTGATCGCCCAAGAGGTGGGCATGCCGCTCAAGCTCGCGCAGACGATTCAGGCCGGTCTGCCGCGCATGGACTTCGCCTCGATGCCGCAGGCGATCGCCGACACAAAGTGGGAGGAGGAGATCGGCAACTCGCTCGTGGTGCGCGAACCGATCGGCGTGGTCGGCGCGATCACCCCCTGGAACTATCCCTTGCATCAGATCGCGGCCAAGGTCGCCCCTGCGCTCGCCGCGGGCTGCCCGATCGTGGTCAAGCCCTCCGAGGTCGCGCCGCTAAACGCGTTCGTGCTCGCCGAGATCATCGACCAGGCGGGCCTGCCGGCGGGCGTCTTCAACCTCGTCACGGGCTACGGCCCCGTGGTGGGCGAGGCGCTCGCGGCGCACCCCGGCACCGACATGATCTCGTTTACGGGATCGACGCGCGCGGGGCGGCGCGTGTCTGAGCTGGCGTCCCAGACGGTGAAGAAGGTGGCGCTCGAGTTGGGCGGGAAGTCGCCAAACGTGATCCTCGAGGACGCTGAGTTCGAGCGCGCGATCGCCGACGGCGTGTCCAAGTGCTTTCTCAACTCGGGCCAGACGTGCAGCGCGCTCACGCGCATGCTGGTGCCGCGCGCGCGGCTGCAGGAAGCCGAGCAGATCGCCGCCGCGGCGGCGCAGCGCTTTACCCCAGGCGACCCGTTTGCTCCCGGGACGCGCCTGGGCCCCCTGGTCTCCGACACCCAGCTCGAGCGAGTGCGCGGCTATATCCGCAAGGGCGTCGAAGAAGGCGCGAAGCTCGTGACAGGAGGGGAGCAGGCGCTTGACGGTCTCGATCACGGTTACTTCGTCGCGCCGACCGTGTTCTCGGAGGTCACGCCCGAGATGACGGTCGCGCGTGAAGAGATCTTTGGACCCGTGCTCGTGTTGATGCCCTACGAAGATGAGGACGACGCCGTCAGGGTCGCCAACGCGACCGACTACGGCCTCGCAGGTGGCGTGTGGTCGGCAGATGAGGAGCGCGCCAAGCGCGTGGCGCGGCGCATTCGCACCGGCCAAGTGGAGATCAACGGCGCCACCTTCAACCCTCTGGCCCCATTCGGTGGCTACAAGCAGTCGGGCCACGGCCGAGAGCTCGGCCGCTTCGGGCTCGAAGAGTTTTTGACCGTGAAGGCGATGCAGCTATAAAACTGGTCGGCAAATGCGCCAGCTGACCGCACTCGATCAGCAGTTCCTCGCGCTCGAGGATGCACGTCATCACGGCCACGTGGGCGGCCTGGCGATTCTCGATCCCTCCACCGCGCCGGGAGGCCAGCTCACCCTGCTCGATCTGTGCAAGCTGATCTCGGAGCGTCTCCCGCTGGTTCCCCCGTTTCGCTGGCGGTTGGTCGAGGTGCCGCTCAACCTCGACTACGGCTACTGGATCGACGACCCCCACTTTGACCTTGAGTTCCACGTGCGCGAGCTGGCGCTGGCGCCGCCCGGGACCGACCAGCAGCTTTCCGAGCAGGTGGGCCGCATCTTCTCGCGTCCGCTCGACCGCTCGCGTCCCCTGTGGGAGTGCTACCTCGTTCACGGCCTGCCGAAAGGCAGGGTGGCGGTGATGACCAAGATCCATCACGCGGTGATCGACGGCATGTCGGGAGCGGAGATCATGGGCGCGTTGCTCGATCTGAGCGCCGAGGGCCGGGAGCTGCCCGACATCCCCGAACCGAGAGGCGACCACGCCCCAAGTCAGCTCGAGCTGCTCGCGCGCGGGCTGATGGGGGTTCCGCGCTATCCAGTGCGCCTACTCGGGTCGATCCCGCGCGCGTTACCAAACGTCGAGGAAGTGCAGCAGTTCAGCGGTCTGCCCGGCGTCAAATCGCTGGGCCGGCTCGCGGCCGGCGCGCAGCAGCTCCTCGGCCGCCGCCGCATCGTCGGACACCAGGACCTCGTGCCACCGCGCACCTCGTTTAACGGGCGCGTGTCGCCGCACCGGCGTTTCGTTTTCACGCGCCTGGGGCTCGACGAGGTCAAGGAGATCAAGAACCACTACGGCTTCACCGTCAACGACGTGCTCGTCTCGGTCTGTGCGGGCGCCGTGCGGCGCTGGCTGATCAAGCACGAGGAGCTCCCCGCAGAACCGCTGGTGGCCCAGATTCCCGTCTCGGTGCGCCGCGAGGAGCAGATCGGCACCTACGGCAATCGCATCCTCCTGATGACGGCGCCGCTGTTTACGAACATCTACGACCCCGTGGCCCGTCTCGAGCGCACGCACGAGGCGCTGGCGGAGATGAAGGAGCGCCACCGCGCGCTGCCAGCCGACCTGCTGCGCGACGCCAACCAGTTCATCCCGCCGGCGCTGTTCTCGCGCGCGGCCCGGCTGACCTTCTCCCTCAGCTCAAGCAAGCGCGGCCGGCCGGCGTGGAACCTGGTCGTATCCAACGTGCCCGGCCCGCAGATCCCTCTCTACATGGCCGGCGCCCGGCTCGAGGCCAACTATCCGATCTCGGTCGTCACGGACGGCATGGGCCTCAACATCACCGTTATGAGCTACCTCGGCGGGCTCGATTTCGGCATCGTCGCCGACCGCGAGCAGATGCCGGACGTGTGGTCGCTCGTCCAGTGGTTGCGCGAGTCGATGCAAGAGCTAAAGCCCAAGGCGGCCAAGAAGCCGGCGCTGCGGGCGTCGGCCAAGCCGACGCCCGCAGCCTCTGACGAGGGCTAGTGCAGTAGCTCGAGCGAGTTGCTCGCCGAGCCTGAGCCGATGTCGTTGACGAGGTAGATGCCCGCGCCCTTGGGAGCGATGGCCAGGCCGAACAGGTCCCCCGCGCCGTTGTGAATCAGCGTCTTGGCGAACTGCTTGCCGCTCGACGGCGTGGTCTCGACGATCTTGCCGTCGCCGCCGTTCGTTGAGATGACGTCGCCGTTGGGGGCGATCGCCAGTCCGAGTGGGTCGTTGAGGTTCTTGCCCGTCGACACCGTCATGCCGCCGCCGCCGAGCGCGGTGGTGCGCGTCATCGCCGAGGGGATCGCGGCGATGCGATTGGCGACTGAGTCGGCGACATAGAGGGTGCCGTTGCTGGCGAGGCCGACGCCGGTCGGGCCGACCACCAGCGCTGCCGGATCGGTGTGCTCGCCGAACCCGGTCGCGATCACCTTGCTCGAGGTCATCGTCACGCTCTTACCGGCGACCTTCAGCCCGATGCGCAGGACTGTGCCCTTGTGAACGGTGCTGCCCTTCGCCTTGACCGTGCCGTTGAGCACGTTGGTGACAAACAGCGTGGCGCTGTTCTTGTGCGACACGGCGGTCATGTCCCAGGGGCCATTGATGCCTTTGCCGGTCAGGGTGTTTACGACATGGCCCTTGGAGTTGAGGATCGTCAGTGCCCCGGCCCTCATATGGGCGGGCTTGCCCCCCGGCGCGGGCAGGCTCCCCACGACGACAAAGCCCTTGGGGAGCTCCACCAGAGCTGTGGTCAGCCCGACCGCCTTGGTGGAGGTGGGCTGCGGAACGACCGCGAACACGCTGGCGTGGCCGCTCGGCGATACCTGCATGATGCTCGAGCCCGTTCCCTGCTGGTTGTTTGCGTTGTTGAAGTTCGAAACAAGGACGTTGCCCTTGACCAGCTTGCCGACCGAGCGCCTGACGACCGCCACCCCGTAGGGGTTCTGGTCGCCCTTGGCGGGCCCGCTCTTGGGCACCATCGAGGCGACCTTCGTGAGCGTGTGGAAGTTGCTGATAAAGGGCTTGGCGCCCTGTGATGCGATAGCGGTTGAGGCCACTACGGCGACGGCGCCGGCCACCGCTGGTGCGGCAAGTTTGTTGAGCGTCATGCGCTCCCTCCTGTCGGGTCGCTTACAGCACGCTCCTCCACCGGATAGGACGCCCGCGTGCTTGCAATCCTTCCCACATGGTTTCGATCATCCGTGGCGGCCCGGAGCACATCGACTCACTCGAGCCGCTGTGGCGGGCGCTCTACGAGCACCATGCGGAAGTGGGGCGCGGGGTGGCGCCGGTGCGGGAGTACCCGGACACATGGCGGTACCGGCGCGCGCAGTACGAGAAGTGGCTGGGGGACGGGGAGGCGGTGCTGCTGCTCGCTCAGCGTGACCAGCGCGCGATCGGCTACGCGATGGTGCGGCCGATGCCGGGCGCGGCGACCTGGAACCTGGGCGAGCGCGGGCTTGAAATCGAGACGCTTGCCGTGCTGTCGGCAGAGCGCGGGGGAGGGGTCGGCCACGCGTTGATCGAGGCGGCCGAGCAACTCGCGCTCGAACGGGGCGCCGAGTTCATGGATGTGGGGCTCGTGTACACCAACGAAGGCGCGTACCGGTTCTACGAGCGCGAGGGCTTCCGCCGCTTCTACACCTCGATGGTGCGCAAGGTCAACGGCTAGCTGGCGCAGCCCGTTTTGCTTTGAGCAGCTGCGCGCGGGCGGTCTCGAAGGACCAGCGCTCATACTGCTCGGGCGTCCAGCCCTGCGCGACGACCAGCAGCTGCCAGGTGTTGGGGTGATTGATGAGCCACAGGATGTCGGTGGCGCGCTGCACGTCGAGGCCACGCCTGAGCGCGCGGTTGTGGGCGATCGTCTCGACGACCGCTTTCTGATTGGCGTGGTACTCGAGGTTGATCCGTTGCCACAGGGCGGCCATAGCTGGGTCGAGCGGGGCGGCGCTGCGGATGACTTCCGCCAGCGCCGCGATGCGCAGCTTGCCCTCGCGCGAGTTACGTGCGTTTAGCCGCAGCTGGCGCTCGGGATCGGTCTCCTCCAGCACCTGGCGGTACATCTGGTGCTGGCGCATCGGTAGGTCCTCGCGGCCACCGCGCAGACGCAGATTCCAGAGCGCGCGCAGCACGCCGGCCTTGGTCTCGAACGCGACATAGACAGTCTTCAGTGCGACGCGAGCCTCGGCCGCGATCGCCGCCATGGTCGTCGCGGCGAAGCCGTCGCGTTCGAACAGGAGCTGAGCGGCTTCGAGAATCTCCAACCGCGTCGCCGCCGCCTGCTCGAGCCTGCGGGGCGAGTGGTAGGTTCGCCGCTTGACACGCTCAGCCATTTCTGTATTCTCCCAGAAACTTCATTACACATTAGAAGTAATGAATATAGTAAATGAGCAACTAATAGAGAGAGGCTGGCGTGGAACGACGGAATCTGGGAGGGCTTGAGGTCGCGGCGCTCGGGCTCGGGTGCATGGGTATGTCCGCGCACTACGGTCCCGCCGACGAACGCGTGGCGATCGCAACGATCCGGCGCGCCGGCGAACTGGGCTGCAACTTCCTCGATACGGCGGAGCTGTATGGGCCCTTCACCAATGAGGACCTGATCGGGCGCGCGATCAGCGGCCGGCGAGCCCGGTTCGTGGTGGGCACCAAGTGGGGCGCGCTTCCGGGCCGTCTCGACGGTTCGGCACAGAGGGCCAGGCGTTCGCTTGAAGGATCTCTCACGCGCCTCCGCACCGACTACCTCGACATCTACTACCTGACGCGAGTGGACCCGCGTACGCCGATCGAGGAATCCGTCGGCGCGATGGCGGAGCTTGTCGCCGAGGGCAAGGTCAGGCACGTGGGCCTGTGCGAAGTTTCGGCGGCGACGCTGCGCCGCGCGCACGCGGTGCATCCAATCTCTGCCGTTCAGACGGAGTATTCGCTGTGGTCTCGCGACGTCGAGCGCGGCGTGCTGCCGGCCTGCCGCGAGCTCAACATCGGGTTCGTCGCCTACGCGCCGCTTGGCCGGGGCTTTCTCGCCGGTCGTTTCGACACGGCCGACGAACTGCACTCGAGCGACGCCCGTCGGGTTATGCCTCGCTACGGCGGCGCGGACGTGAGTGAGAACTTGAGACTGCGGGCGGTGCTCGAGCAAGCCGCCGGGCGAAAGCGCTGCACGCCCGCGCAGCTCGCGTTGGCGTGGCTGCTTGGGCAGGGCAGCGACATCGTCCCGATTCCCGGCACTCGGCAGCGCTCGCGGCTTGAGGAAAACCTTGGCGCGCTGACGCTCCATTGCTCGCGCGAGGAGTTGAGAGAGCTCAGCGCGACGCTGCCGCTCGCGGCGGGGGAGCGCTACCACGCGGCCGGCATGGCCGTCATCGACCAATAGGAGGCACACGTTGCAAGTCAAAGATGAGCTCAGACCACAGCTGCATGGCATGTGGGCGCAGGTCGCGCCCGCCTGGCGAGAGCACGCCGGGTATGTCGATGAGCGCGGAGCGCTCGCCACCGAGCGCATGCTCGAGCTCGCGGATCCGAAACCGGGCGAGCGTGTGCTCGAGCTGGCCTGCGGTCCCGGTGGATTGGGATTGGCTGCTGCCTCGCGCGTCGCCCCCAATGGCGAGGTGGTCTTCTCTGACGTCGTGCGCGAGATGACCGAGACGGCGGCGGCCCGCGCGCACGAACTGGGGCTCACCAATGTCAGCACACGTGTGCTCGACGTAGAGGAAATCGACCAGCCCGACGAGAGCTACGACGTCGTGCTCTGCCGCGAGGGGCTGATGTTCGCGCTCGATCCTGCGCGGGCGGCGCGGGAGATCCAGCGCGTGTTGCGCCCGAGCGGTCGCTTCGTCATCGCCACGTGGGGAGCCCGTGAGCGCAACCCGTGGCTCGGAATCGTGCTCGACTCCGCGAGCGAGCAGTTCGGCGCGCCCATCCCTCCGCCCGGGATTCCGGGGCCGTTTTCGCTCGACGATCGCGACGGGGTCGCCGAGCTTTTCAGGGCGGCTGGCCTGGCCGACGTGGCGGTAGAGGAGTTCGACGTGCCCACCCGCGCGCCCTCGTTTGAGCAGTGGTGGACGCGGACCTGCGCACTGGCTGGGCCGCTGGCGAACATGCTGGCCGCGTTGCCTGAGAGCGCGGCCGGCGAACTGCGCGAGCGTGCACGCTCAGCGGCGCGGCCGTATCAAAGCGGTGAGCGGCTTGAGTTCCCCGCGATGACGCTGATCACGAGCGGCCGCCGAGCGGCGTGAGCAAGGCGAAGTAGCCGAGCGGACCGCCAAGGCGGCGCTGCACTTCGAGTCCGGCCTCTCGCGCGCGCTTACTTAGCGAGCCGAACGTAACCATGTGCGGGTCGCCAAACAGCTCGCCCACAACGAGGCGACCGTTTGGCTTCAGCACTCGCGCGAGCTCAGACAGCGCCGCATCAGGCTCGGGAATCTCGCCCAGCGCGGCGATGATGTATGCGCCGTCGAAGGTGTCGTCCGGGTATGGGAGATCACGCGCGTCGGCGCGGGTCGGCTCGACGTTGCCCAGGCCCGCCCGCGCGGCGCTGCCCGTCGTGTGGTCGAGCATCTCCTGCTGGATGTCGACGATCGCGAGGCGGCCGTCCGCGAGTGCGGCGGCCACCGGGAGGGAGTAGTAGCCGGTACCAGGGCCGACCTCCAGCAATTGCTCTCCGGGTCTCGGCACGAGCACCTTGAGCAATCGTTTGCGCGTGATGATCGGGTGCGGCGCCTGCACCCAGAAGCGCTGGCCGTAGGGGCAGGGGGAGGGATGTTTGCGCCACCAGGCCGCGGCGGCTGCGACGAAGGTGGCTGCAGTGACCGTCAGTGAGCGGCGCGGACGGGCCATGCGCGGAACTTTGCAGATTCCCATCCGAGGGGTGGATGCGAATCGACATTGTTCGGCAAGGAGCTCGCTAAACGGAGGCGAATTCGACCGCGGTCTGCCATGGATCGCGCACGCGGAAGCCGTCTGTGGCCGGCTCGAGTGAAACGCCGGCCTCGTCGATGCGCTCTTTTACTTCGCTTACGTCGGCGGCCGTGGGGAGGACCACCGTCCAGTGGTCCAGGCCGACCGTGTGGGGAGGCGGCGGTCCAACCCCGCGCCCCTGCCACACGTTGAAGCCGAGGTGGTGGTGATAGCCACCGGCGGACACGAACGCGGCAGTGCCGAGGTTTGCCTGCTGCTCGAAACCGAGCAGGTCGCGATAGAAGCGCAGCCCTTGCTCGATGTCGCCGACGTGCAGATGCATGTGGCCGACACGCAGGCCCTCGCCGACGCGCGGGGGAGTCTGCTCCTCAGCCACTGACCGCAATAAGGAGTCGAGATCGAGCGGCGCCACACCGTACGCGTAGAGGTCGCTCGGCCATTGCTCGCGCGGGCGGTCGGCGGCGAGCTCGATGCCATTGCCGTCGGGGTCGGGCAGGTAGATGGCCTCGTGCGTTCCGTGATCTGAGGCGCCTTGAATTGGCGCCCGCAGGGCAGCGATGCGCAACGCCGCGCGGGCCAGCTCTTCGCGGCTCGGAAAGAGGAGCGCGTAGTGATAGAGCCCCGCGTGGCGACCCGCCGGTCGAGCCTCCGGATCTTCTTGCAGTACCAGCACGGGCGCGACTCCGTCACCGAGCTCCGCTGTCCCCTCGGACTTCGACTGTCCATGCAGGCGTAGGCCAAGCGCCCGCTCGTACCAGTCCACGCTGCGCTCTAGGTCGGTGACGATCAGGTGCACCGGCCCGAGGCGCAGGGCGGCCGGCAGGACGCGCGAGGCTTGGATTGCAGATTGGCTTTCGGTCATGGTTGTTGACTCCTCAACCAAGTATAGCGCATGCTAGTGCTGTCCGATTGCGCCAACTGCGCTCGGCAAGGCGCGTCGACGGTCGCTGCCGTGGCGGTCGTCGCCGCGAACTACTTCAGCATGTCTCGAGCGGCGGAGGTCCAGGCACTCGTGACGTCGCGAATGAACTTTGCCTGCGCGGTCGCGAGGTGCGAAATCCACTCGACCTCGCTTGAGCCGGGACCGCGCTCGACAGCGCTCGCGATACCCTTGAGGGCCTTCTCGTAATTGGTCAGCGTGGTGTCTCCGGCGTCCTTACCAGCCTCAATGATGCGCTCGTTGAGTTTGCGCAGACGCTGCGCTACAGCCTCGAGGCGCTCTTCGGCGGCGCCGCGCGCCTTGGCTTGCGTCGAGCGGGCACGTGACGCCGTGGACCGAGACCGCGTGGCGCTTGAACGAGACTTGCTCGCGCTTGAGCGCGAAGCGCTGGTGGCGCGTGTGCTGCGGCTTTGGCCTGAGCGCGCGCTGCTGCGCCCGCTGCTGCTTCGGCTCTGACCCGAGCGCCGCGTCTGACCGCGTCCGGATGAGGACCGGCTTGGACCTGAGCTTGAACCGCCGCTCCTTGCCTGGGGCATGGCTTCCTCCTAGGAACAAGTTTGCGAGTGAGTTCACCCTACCGCGCGTGTTCGGGAGTTTCATAGCTTTTGAGGCGTTCGCGCCCCCGACGAAGCATTTGTGGGATCGTCCGTTCCTTGCCGCGAGCTTCCTATGGTCCCGGCACGCGCGCGCTGCGCGCCGGACAAACTGAACCGCGCGATGAAAGTCCGCTGCAGCCAGGACCCACCTTCGCCGGGCCCTACCACCTGCGCGGCGACCCTGGAGAACGGCGCGATGTCTACGGCCGGTACGACAACCCGACATGGCGCGGGTTGGAGCACGCGGTCGGCGAGCTCGAAGGCGGTCACGCGGTCGCCTTTGCGTCGGGCATGGCCGCTGCAAGCGCGGTGCTGCTCGAGCTCTGTGACACGGGGCGCCCCGTGGTCGTACCGAGCGACGGTTTTCCGGCGGTGCGCACGGTTGCGCGCGACCAGCTTGGGCCACGCGGCGTCGAGGTGCGGCTAGCTTCGACCGACGAGGATACGGTCCTGGCCGCGATCGCCGGCGCCGGCGTTGCCTGGGTGGAGACGCCGTCGAACCCGCGGCTCGACGTGGTCGACCTTGCGGCGCTGGCGCGCGCTACGCACGACAAGAGCGCGTTGCTGGTGGTCGACAACACTCTCGCGACGCCGCTTGGGCAGACGCCACTCGCGCTGGGCGCAGACGTGGTCGTGGCGAGTGGTTCCAAGCACCTGAGCGGGCACTCGGACTTGATTCTCGGCTACGTGGTCGCACGCGAACCCGCCGTGGCCGATCGGGTTCGCTCCTGGCGCACGCTCACGGGCGCGATTCCGGGACCGTTCGAAGCGTGGCTCGCGCACCGTTCGATCGCCACGCTTGAGCTTCGGCTCGCGCGCCAGTGTGACAACGCGGCCGCGCTCGCCAAGCTGCTCCTGTCTCGAGACGAGGTATCCGAGGTTCGCTATCCAGGCCTCGAGGGAGACCCCTCTCATGCAATCGCGTGCCGGCAGATGCGGATGTTCGGTTCGCTGCTTGGGTTCGTGCTACCCGACCGCGACTGGGCGCAGCGGTTCCTCGAGGCGCTCGAGTTGGTGATCGAGGCGACCAGCTTCGGCGGCGTGCATAGCAGCGCCGAGCGACGGGCCCGCTGGGGCTCGGACGACGTGCCCGAAGGTTGGATCAGATTCAGTGCCGGCATCGAGAACACCGACGACCTCTGCGCGGACGTCGAGCGTGCGCTCGACGCGGCGGCGAAATGAGGATCTAAGTCCGGCCGTTCAGCGCGGCGTGCCTGCGTCCATCCACGCTCGGAAGCGCTCGACCTGCTCGGCAGGCCACGGCGCGTCGCAGGGCATCGTGCCTTCTGCCAAGCGGGCGTGGATCTCCTCTGCGTTGTCCTGGACGTCGTCGTAGGACGCCAGGTCGAACGCGAACGACATCGCATCGACGTCTTCGTCGCGGAACAGGGGACGGATGTCGCGCTCGAAGCTCAACTCTGCCGGCACGCGGCCAACCCTATCCGACCGGGCCGATAGTTGACTACACAACTTCCTGCTACCGTAAGGTGAATAGGGGATTGGACGCCGCTTTGGAAAGGAACGACATGCGCCTTGACGGGATTCACCACATCACCGCGATCACAGGCGACGCGCCGCGCAACGTGGACTTCTACACGCGCGTGCTGGGCCTGCGCCTCAACGCCAAAAGCGTCAATCAAGACGACCCGACCGTCTATCACCTCTTTTACGGCGACGAGCTCGCGCGGCCGGGCGCGGACCTGACCTTTTTCGAGTACCCAGGGGCGATCCCCGGCCAGCCTGGTGCGGGCATGGTGCACCGGATCGTGTGGCGCGTCGGCTCCGAACGGGCGCTCGATTTCTGGGCGCAGCGCCTCACCGACGAGGGCGTAGAGGTTGAGCGCGCCGACGGCACCGTTCGCTTTGCCGACTTCGAAGGCCTCGGTCACGAGCTGATCGCCGACTCGAGCGGCGACCAGCCGCTGATAGCGGAGCATCCGGAGATCGCGTCCGAGCTCGCGCTGCATGGCTTCGAGGGCGTGCGCGCATATAGCCGCAACCGCCCAGGCACGGTGGCGGTACTGGAGAAGCTGATGGAGGCAACCCCGCGCGGCGAGGACAGCTGGGAGCTGCGCGGCGGCAAGCGCGGCGGCTGGATCGCGTTCGATGAACCGCCCGCCGAACCCGCCCGCCAGAGCGCCGGCACCGTGCACCACGTCGCGTGGGGCACCACCGACTCCGAGCAGGGCCAGTGGGTGCAGCGGCTCAACGAGGCGAAGGTCCCGAACACAGGCATCGTCGACCGTCACTACTTTCACTCGGTCTACTTCCGTGAACCCGGCGGCGTCCTGTACGAACTTGCGACCGAGGAGCCCGGCTTCACGGTCGACGGCCCAGTCGAGGAGTTCGGCGAGCGGATCATCCTGCCGCCGTGGTTGGAACCGCAGCGCGCCGAGGTCGAGGCGCGGCTGACGCCGCTGCCAGACCCTCGTGCCGATTGGACTACTGCGCCCGCGCAAGCCGGCGCCGAGGCCGAGCGTTAGCCCGGCGCTAGCGGCTCACCACCACTTGCGCTCGAGCGCGCGGCCGGTCCCGCCGGTCCCGTCGAGCTCATCGAGCTCCGTCATCTCGTCGTCGCCTAGCGTGAAGTCAAAGATGCGGGCGTTCTCTTCGATGCGCTCGCGATGGGTCGACTTCGGGATCACGGGTATCTCGCGCTGGACGCACCAACGCAGCAGCACCTGGGCTGGCGTGCGCTGCGCTCGCTGGGCGATGCGGGCGACCACCGGGTTTGCGAGATGGCGTCCGGTTCCCAAGGAGCTGTAGGACTCAAGCGCGATCTCGTGCTGTCGGCATTTGTCGACCAGGGCGCGCCGGTACGTGAAGGGGCTGAACTGGACCTGATCGACCACCGGCGCAACCGTGGCGGTCGCGAGCAATGCGTCGATCTCTCCGACGTCGAAGTTCGAAATCCCGATCGAGCGCGCATAACCGAGTTCCCGCGCCCGCTCCATCCCCGGCCACGCCCAGGTAGGTCCGCCCTGCGGCCAGTGGATGATGTACAGGTCGACCTGGTCGACACCCAGTCGCGTGAGGCTCTTCTCGGCCTCCGCCGCCGGATCGTGGTGGCCGGGATAGAACTTCGTCGTGATGAACACCTGCTCGCGTGGAACCCCGCTTTCGCTCAGACCCTGCCCCACGCTCTCTTCGTTTCCATACGCCTGGGCGGTGTCAATGTGGCGGTAACCGAGCTCGAGCGCCCAACGCACGGCGTTGACGCACTGGGGCCCATCCGGGACCTGCCACACGCCCAAGCCGAGCAACGGCATCTCGTTGCCATCCGCCAATGTTGTGAGGTGCTCGCCTTGCATCGAAACTGCCAGGCTAGACGACGAGGCCGTGAGCACTGAATCTCGCAGCAGCGTGCGCAAGCGTCGGTTCTCCCGTTGGCTCGAGCGCAACTTCGTCAACCGGATAAATCGCGCGATGCTGCGGTCCGGGCGTTTCGGATCGACGTACGCGGTGCTCGAGACGGTGGGGCGGCGAAGTGGCCAACCGCGACAGGTACCGGTCGCCAACGGTTTGCAGGGCAACACGTTTTGGCTGATCTCGGCGCACGGACGCCACGCGCACTACATGCATAACCTGCTCGCCGACCCGCGTGTACGGATCGGTCTGGTGGAGGACGGAGCGCTCAAATGGCGCGTGGGGACGGCCGCGATGGTCCCTGGCGACGACACTCGCGCGCGCCAGTGCGAACTCAGCCGGGGGAGGCTCGGCTACCGCCTCGACGCGCTGCTGCTCCGCGCGACCGCCACCGATCTGCAGACAGTCCGCATCGACCTGGACGTGGAAGAGTGACGGTGTTCGCCTGTCTATTTGACCGGTTGTCCGGTGCGGACGCCTGCTGGCGGCGGGCCGGCCGCGGTTGTGCGCCCGTCAAGGCCCTGGGCGCCGGCACGTTCGATGCTCGCGAACGCGTCGTGCAGCTCGGACCGGATGCGAGCGCCGGCGGCGGCGTCCGCCCCTAGTTCGTCGAGCCCGAGCAGCGCGGCCCCCACGACCGGCCCGGTCTGCGAGACGATCACGGTTGCATCCGGCGCGACGCCCTTCAGACCGAGCTCGATCTGCCGTAGCGTGGCCTCCGAAGCCGCCCTCACCAGCCCGCCGCCGAGCACCACGTCGGGCGCCTGATCGGCCAGCTCCAGCCGTCTGAGCGCAGCGGCGGCGAAGCTGACGATCTCTTCGCCCACTCGGGCCACGAGTCCCGTCGCCACAGCGTCGCCGTCCTGCGCCGCCGAAAACACCACGCGAGCGAGCTCTGAGAGCCGCTCTGACGGCATCTCGCGCAGATGAATCGCACGGGCCACGTCAAGTGGCTCCGCGAAGCCGAAGTGTGTGGGCACGGCCTGCTCGAGCACCGTTGAGGGCCCGCGGCCATCGACGCTTCGTGCTGCCGCCGCGAGGGCGGCCATGCCGACGTCGGTTCCACCGCCCCAATCCCCCGTGATGTCTCCCAGCGATGGGAAGCGAACCTTCCTGCCATCGGGAGCGACGCCCACGCAGTTGATTCCGCTTCCGCATACGACTGCGACCCCCCAGCCGCGGTCGCTACCGGCACGCAGCAGCGCGAAGGTGTCGTTGTCGACCACCAGTCGGTCGGTCCAACCGAGCTGCTCGATCCTCGCGCGCAGCGCCTTGAGCTCTTCGGGCAGATCAGCCCCGGCGATCATGATCTGCGCCGTGGCTACGGTCATGTTCTCTGAAGGGAGGCCGGCGCGCGAGAGCGCCTCGGCAAACAGCCTGGCCAGCAGCCGTGCGCAGCCATCAACGCCGATGTAGTGCGGCGAACTCCGGCCCCCGCGGACAAGCGACAGCAGGGCGCCGCTGTCCTCGAACAGGGCGAGATCGGTTTTCGCATTGCCGCCGTCGACGGCGATCAAAAGCCCCGTTGCGGCGGAGCTTCGCGCGGCAGCCGGCTGCCGGTGCCGGGTGACTGCGCGGTGCTCGCTCGCGTCGGGTAAGCGCTCGAGCAAACCGTCCGCAAGCCTCCACTCGCGCACCAACGGATGTGCGAGTAGCGCCAGCCAAGCAGCGTCATGATCGCCCCTAGTGGCCGCCGACGCTGCGAGACGCTCGTAGGCCGCTACGTGCTGGACCAGCCCCAGAAGCTCGGGCGCCAGCGGACTCTGCGTTAGCGGTACGGGTCCGTCACGACCGATTCGAGCGGGGACCTCGACCACATCGTCGGCAGCCAACCCGCCGAGCGTGTCGCCGTTGCGGACGTCGACGATCTGTACGTCGCCATCCCCGGACGCGAGCGAGGCTAGGAGCTGGATCGCCGCGTCGCTGTAGTAAGCGCCGCCGCGCTGATCGAGCAGGGCGGGCTTTTCATCGAGCGCTGGGTCGCGATAGAGCTCGAGCAGCTGGCGCTCGATGCCGGCCACGACCTGCGCGCGCGGCGGGCGCATGCGCTGCTCCTGCAAGACCTCTCGCTCCGCGTAGAAATAACGCAGGTAGTACGACGGGATCGCCTCAAGGTGCTCCATCAGCTCCAGTGGCAGGCCCACCTCGTGGGCGAGCGCCGGGCCGTGGGAGCTCAGCACCTCGGGCAGCATGTCGCGGCCATCCAGGTACACCGCCCGGATCCAGGTGAGGTGGTTGAGCCCCACCTGTTCGACCAGGACCCGCTGGGGCTCAACGCCGAGGCGAGCCGCCAGCCAGCGCTGAAAGTTGATCGCCACGTTGCACAGGCCAACCGCCCGGTGGCCGGCGTCGAGAAGTGCACGAGTCACGATCCCGACCGGGTTGGTGAAGTCGACGATCCACGCATCGGGCGCCGCGAGCTCGCGCGCTTGGGCCGCGATCTCCAGTACCACGGGGACGGTGCGCAACGCTTTGGCCAGCCCGCCTGCCCCAGTCGTCTCTTGACCCACGCACCCGCACGCGGCGGGGATGGTCTCGTCCCGTAGGCGCGCCGCCTGGCCGCCGACTCGGATCTGGATCAGCACGGCGTCCGCCCCTTCCAGCGCCTGCTCCAGTTCGCCTGTCAGCGCAAACGAACCGCCATAGCCCCGGCGCTCGAGCATTCGCCGGGCCAGGCCTCCCACGATTTCAAGGCGATCGCGATCGATGTCGTGCAGGACGAGCTCGCTGACGTCAAGCCGCTCGCGCTCGCGCATCAAGCCCGAGACAAGCTCGGGCGTGTAGGTCGATCCTGCGCCGATTACGGCGAGCTTCACGCGCCCTCCCCGTCAAGGTATTCGGCCAGGTTCGCGACGATCTGGTCCGCGCCGTCGAGTTCATCGGCGCCGACCGTCGTCGTCAGTGCCACCACGCGCATGCCGGCGGCGTGCCCCGCGCTGACGCCGGCGGGAGCGTCCTCGAACACGGTGCAGCGGCTTGGAGCGATCTCGAGCCGTTGGGCTGCAAGCAAATAGGGCTCGGGGTCCGGCTTGCCGCGCGAGACCGAGTCAGCGCTCACCAAAACTTCGGGGCGCGGAAGCCCGGCCGCGCGCAGCCGGGCCTCGGCCAGGCGGGTGGCGCCTGAGGTCACGATCGCGAGCGGGCGTGACTGGCGCAACATCGCCTCGGCACCCGGGAGTGCGACCACGTCGTCGGTGTCGCTGATCTCTCGCTGCTCGACCAACTCCGCTTCGGCCTCGGCATCCAGCTGCGGGGCGAGCTCGGCGATCGTCTCCCGGCTCGGCCGCCCATGAGCCCCGAGGAACGGCCGAGGAGGGATCCCGCGCAGCGAAGCCCACCATTCCCAGGTTCGGGTGGCGGCCGGGACCGAGTCGACCAACACGCCGTCGAGGTCCAGGAGGTAGGCGCCGGTCATCCCGGCGAGACGTCGTCGGCCAGCGCGACCTTGTAGCGCTCGTGCGAAGGGCGGGCGATGATCGCCGAAGCGAAGCCGGTCGCAGCCGAGAGCGCCACTCGCCATTCCGCCCCCTCGCTCAGGGCATGGACCAGGCCAGCGTTGAACGCGTCCCCCGCGCCGGTGGTGTCGGCGCTTTCCACGACCGGGGCCGCCGCGTTGAGCTCGACGCCGTCTGGACCAGCCGCCAGGCAACCCCGCGCGCCGAGCTTGACAACGACCCAGCCGCCCGAGAGGTCTTGCAAACGGCGGGCAGCTTCAGGTGCCGCGCCCGGCTGCACACCCGCGAGCGCGCAGGCCTCAGCTTCGTTGGGCAAGAACACGTCGACGTATCGCAGCACCTCTGCGACCTGTACCTGGGTATGAGCGGAAAAACCTTGCGGGTCCCACGCGGTGTCAAAGAAGGTACGCCCGCCGGACGCTCGCGTGGCCGACAAGAGCTCGGCGGCGACCTCGCCTTGGAGCTTCGGCGCGACGAAGTAGTCGCACAGCAGCAGGTTCTCGGTCTCGAGCGCATCCTTGGGGATCATCGCCTGACTCCAGTCGGCGTTGACGCCGAGGTAGGTGAGAAACGTCCGGTCTCGCTGCGGCGACTCAAGCGCGACGGTCAGTCCGCTCGAGCCGGTGCCGGCGATCACCAGCTCTTCGGCGAGCCCCGCTGACTCGAGCTCTTCTCGCATCCAGCGTCCTAGCTGGTCGTCGCCCACGCACCCGATCAAACGAACGCGCATGCCGATCTCGGCGAGAGCCAACGCGGCGTTGGCACCGGCGCCGCCGACCCGGACGCTGCCCTGCTCGGTCAGCAGCGTGCCGCCTGCCGCCGGCAACTCGGTCACGGGACTGGCCAGTACGTCAGCCTGCACGCAGCCGATGACCGTCACCGAAGCCATCAGGCGCCGGTCGCCGGCAACGGTGGTGACACCACGCGGGGTTACGCTCCTCGAAACGTCTGCACGCGGGGCCCCACATCTCCTAACCCAGAAGCGAGCATCATCTCTTTCGTAAGAAGCCTACCTTAATTGCCAGGAACGCTTATCCTTCAGCAGGTCTGCACCGACGTATTCGTCAAGGAACCTAACCTCAATGCGTGATCGGAGTCGCGAGGACGGGGCCGGGGCGCGCCCGGCGGGCGCGGCCGACTCACGCCTCAGCCTACTTCGAGAGCTCGGCGAACAGGCGGTCTTGGAGACGATCTTTCGCGAGGGGCCCATCACCCGTCCCCAGATATCGACGGCCACCAACCTCTCGAAGCCGACGGTGTCAGCCGCGGTTAGTCGGCTCGAGCACGCGGGCCTGGTCCACGCCGCGGGCAGGCGTTCTGGCCCCCGGGGGCGTAAGCCGGTGGCCTACGTTGTCAGCCCCCAGGCCGGGTTCGTCGTCGGCGGCGACATCGGCGGCAGCAATGTTCGGGTGGCCGCGTCTGACCTGTTCGGCGAGCCGATATGTGATCTGAAGCGCGCGACGACCAAGGACGGCAGCCGCGCTGTCGGGGTGCAGATTCTCGAGATGGTCACCGAGGTGATCGATGCAGCGGCTGCCACCCACGGGCGTCCGCTCGCGCTCGGGATCTCATCGCCGGGGGTCGTCGATCAGAAGAGCGGTCGGGTCACCTCGCTGGCTTACAACGTGGTGCCCGAGGGCGGCTTTGACCCCCTCGAGGTGATCCGCGACCGGTTCGATCTCCCGGTCTTGGTCGACAACAACGTCAACCTTGCGGCGGTGGGCGAGAAGTGGTTCGGCCTCGCGCGCGGGGTCTCGACGATGGTCTTCATCGCGATCGGGGCCGGCATCGGGATGGGCATCATCATCGACGACGAGCTTGTCCGCGGCGCACACGGCGCGGCCGGCGAAATCGCCTATCTACCGCTGGTCGGAGACCCGTTCAATCCGCGGCACCGGCTACACGGCGGCCTGGAGGACGAGGTGGGGGCGAGCGGCATCGTGGCGGCGTTCAACGAGCGTCGCGGCGCCGACGACCCGCAGCTCGCGTCGGCGCTCGAGGTCTTCGAGCTCGCGGTGCAGGAAAACGCGGCCGCGCGAGCCGTGGTCGACCACGTCGCCTCGCGCGTGGGCACGGCGATCGCCACCGTGTGCGCGATCATCGATCCCGAGCTGGTCGTGCTGGGTGGCGGGATCGGCGCAAGCCCCCTGTTGCTGCGACCGGTGAGGGGGTCGGCGGCCGCGCTGGTGCCGATCACATCGCGCATCGAGACCAGCATGCTGGGCGAGCGGGCGGCGCTTCAAGGCGCCGTGGCGGTCGCCCTGCAGGTGGCCCGGGGGCAGCTGCTCTCGCAGGCGGTCGCCTCGCCCAAGGCGCCCAAAAACGCGGCCGCCGCGGCTCCGAGCGCGAGATAGGGAGTGTCGCTTTCCAGGGGAATTGGAAAAGGATCCTCCAATCTTTTAAGTAGTTGCTACCCGTCCGTCAGCGCGATATAGTCCTTTTGTTTAGTCATTTCCCAAAATGGCCGACCACCTGACAATCGTCTAGAGGGGACGGAGGGTGTTGATGAAACGCTTCACATGGCTCGTGCTGTCCGCCGCGATATGCGTGTTGCTTAGCGCGTGTGGCGGAGGATCTAAGTCCACAACTGTCGCTGGCAAGCTCGTGATCGACAACGAGAGCGGCTCGACTTGGACCTGCCAGTTCAATCCGTTCAACTCGGCCGTCGAGATCACGGCGTTCGCGTTCGTCTACGAACCGCTGCAGTTCGTGAACATCCTCCAGAGCAACGCGGCCACCAGCAACCCAGGCAAGCCATGGCTGGCGACGTCGTCGCAGTGGTCAAACGGGTTCAAGACGCTCACGTTCACGATCCGCAAGGGCGTGAAGTGGAACGACGGCAAGCCTTTCAGCGCGGCCGACGTGGCCTACACCTTCAACGCGATGAAGAGCGACAAGGCGATCGACATCAACGCGCTGTGGACCGCCGACGGCGGCCCGCTGACGAGCGTCGCCCAACAGGGGTCAAATCAGGTCGTCTTGAACTTCAAGTCGCCCTCCCAGCCGTATTACTACTTCGTCGCGGACCTCACCCCCATCGTCCCCAAGCACATCTGGTCGACCTTGAACCAGAGCAACCTCCACTCCTTCAAGGACACCAACCCGGTCGGCACCGGCCCCTACAAGGTCGCGAACTGTGCGCCCCAGAACATCAAGTACACGCGCAACCCCAACTATTGGCAGAGCAAGCCGGGGCACCCGGTGCCGGCGGTCAAGGAGGTCGACTATCCGGCCTTCCTCAGCAACACGTCGGCCAACCTGTACCTATCGCAAGGCAACGCACAGTGGGGTGGTCAGTACGTCCCCAACATCAAGTCCTTCTACATCAACAAGGATCCAGCGCACCGTCACTACTACTTCGCTCCCGTGCTCAATGTGTCCCTGTTTCCCAACCTGAGCAACCCGGTCCTGAGCAATCTCGCGGTGCGCAAGGCGATCGCTTACGCCATCGACAAGCCCAAGGTCTCACAGCTTGGCGAAAGCGGCTATCAGAAGCCCGCCAACCAGACGGGTGTGATTACGCCGACGTTCCAGAGCTGGGCTGACAGCTCGCTGCAACAGCCGACCTACGACCCGGCCAAGGCGCAGCAGATTCTGCAGTCGGCGGGCTTTAAGAAGGGCTCGGACGGGATCTACCGTGACTCCAAGGGCAACAAGCTCTCGTTCACGATCAAGACGATCAGCGGATTCTCGGACTGGGATGCCTCGTTGCAGGTGATCGCTCAGAACCTGAAGGCCGTGGGCATCGACGCGACCGTCCAAGACGAGAACACCAGCTCCTATACCTCGGACCTCCAGAGCGGCCACTTCCAGCTCGCATATGCCGGGAGCGGCGGTCCTGCGGCGGCCCCGGGCCCCAGCCCTTACTACGAGCTGCGCGGGCTGCTTTTCGGCGGCAACATCGGCTCGACGAACTTCGAGCGGTTCAAGTCGCCCGCGACCGATGCATTGTTCAATCAGTACTCCGGCGCCAACCACGCCCAGCAGGTCGCGATCATGCACAAGGTCCAGCAGACAATGGTGAGCCAGATTCCGTTCATTCCCGTCACCGAGGGCGTCGACTGGTACCAGTACGACACCTCCCACTTCACCGGCTGGCCGACTGCATCCAACGCGTATGCGCAGCCGTCGCCGTATGCATTCCCCGACAATGCGGTGGTCCTGACCCGTCTAAAGCCGCGCTGAGGAGGCGGGCGTCACCGCGACTGAAAATCGAGGCTTGACGGCTGAACTACCGCGCTTAGAGCGATGCGGTACCTAGCGCGGCGACTGGGCCTGTTCGCGGTGACGTTGTGGGCCGCGCTGACGGTCAACTTCATCATCCCGCGCGTGATGCCGGGCAACGAGGCCAGCGCCGTGCTAGGCACGTTCCGCGGCGTTAACCCGGCCGCGCTGCACGCGCTCGAGATCCAGTTCGGAGTCCACACTCACCAGGGCCTGATCGCCAGTTACTTTCAGTACCTCGGCAACTGCTTGACCGGTCAATTCGGAGTCACGGCTCAGGGTGTGCCGGTGATGAGCGAGATCACCTCAAAGCTACCCTGGACGCTGGGCCTGGTCGGGGTGACGACGGTGATCGCGTTTCTGATCGGGACGCTCGTAGGCATCGTGAGCGCCTGGTACCGGGGCGGGCGCCTCGACGGCGTCCTGCCGCCAATTCTGTTCGTCGTCTCGTCAGTCCCCGTCTTCTTCGTCGGCTTGCTGCTCATCTACGTGTTCGCGGTCACGCTCAATTGGCTGCCGCTGGGCTCTAACTACAGCATCGGCTCGGCGCCATCGCTGTCAGCATCGTTCGTTGGAGACGTGCTCAAGCACGCGCTCTTACCCGGCTTGAGTCTCGTTGTCGTGACCGCGGGGCTGTGGGTGTACTCGATGCGCAACAACATGATCACGACGCTCGCGGAGGACTACGTCAAGACGGCCCGGGCCAAGGGCCTTTCGAACCGCCGCATCATGCTCGACTATGCCGCGCGCAACGCGATCCTGCCAAACCTCACCGGGTTCGCGATGCAGCTCGGCTATGTGCTCGGGGGCGCGATCGTGATCGAGTACCTCTTCTCGTATCCCGGCCTGGGTTACCTCTTCTACACGGCCACGACCGACCACGACCTGCCCTTGATGCAAGGTCTGTTTTTGTTTTACACGCTGGCTGTCCTGGTCTGCGTGCTGGTCGCGGACCTGACCACGGCGGTGCTGGATCCGCGCACGCGCGAGGCGTGAGATGGCGACCGGCGTCACAGCCCCAGAGCTCGCGATAACGCAACCGGCCAGCGGCGAGGCAACGGGTGCGCCGCGGCGTTTTCTGCGCGCCGTGCTGCACAACCGCAAGGCGGCGGCGGGCGCGGTGATCCTGCTGATCATGGCTTTCGTGGCCGCCTTTCCGGGCCTGATCGCGCCCGACGACCCGCACGCGACCGCCTACGCCCAGAGCGCGGCACCCTCGTCGGCTCATCTGCTGGGCACCACCCAGATCGGCCAAGACGTCTTCTCGCAACTCGTCTGGGGGACGCGCCTGACGCTGATCGTCACGCTCGTGGTCAGTCTGATCGCCACCTTCCTCTCGATGATCGTCGGCGTGAGCTCGGCCTATTTGGGGGGAGTAACGGATCGCGCGCTGACCCTGATAATCGACGTGTTCCTGATCCTTCCCGTGCTACCGCTGCTGATCCTGCTGGCCGCCTATCTGCCGCCGGGGGTGACCTCGCTGGTGATCGTGCTCTGCATCACGAGCTGGGCCTTCCAGGCGCGTCAGTTGCGCTCCCAGGGATTGTCCGTGCGAAACCGAGAATTCCTGCTCGCCGCGCGCGCCCGCGGCGAGCGGGCCATCTACATCATCCTGGTGGAGATCGTGCCCACCATGACCTCGCTCCTAGCGGCGTCATTTCTCTCGCTCGCCGTCTACGTCGTCGGCTTCGCCGCTGCGCTGCAGTTTCTGGGACTTGGCAACAGCGGCGAGCTCATGTGGGGCACCATGCTTTACAACTCTCAGCAAGCCTCGGCGCTCGAAGCCGGCAACGCATGGTGGGCTCTCGCCCCCGGTGCGGCGGTGGCTGTGCTGGGGGCCGGTTTTGCGCTGTTGAACTACGCCTTTGACGAGATCGGCAACCCCGCTCTGCGCCCGGTGAGGAAGCGCCGTGTCCGACGCACTGCTTGAGGTCCGCGACCTCGCGGTGGAGTACCTCACCGACAGCGCCAATGTGCGCGCCGTCGACGGGGTGAGCTTCACCGTGGCGCCGGGCGAGTTCGTGGGCATCGTGGGCGAGTCCGGGTGTGGGAAGTCGACGCTCTTGTTCGCCGTGGCGCAGCTACTCTCGCCCCCCGGCGAGATCGTCGGCGGAACGGTCATGTTCCGCGGCAAGGACATGGTGCGACTCAGCCGCGGCGAGCTTCGCCACATGCGCTGGCGCGACTACTCGGTGGTGATGCAGAGCGCGATGAACGCGCTCAACCCGATGAAGAGCATCGGCGCGCAGTTCAAGGACACGCTCCAGGCCCACGGCAGCGCATCGGGTGAGGAAATACGACGGCGCTCTGCCGAGGTGCTGGCGATGGTCGGGATCGATGCAGTCCACCTCAAAAGTTATCCCCACCAGCTCAGCGGAGGCATGCGCCAACGGGCAATGATCGCGATGGCGCTGCTGTTCACGCCCGAGCTCGTGATCATGGACGAGCCCACCTCGGCGCTCGACGTCGTCGCACAGCAATCGCTGATGCTCAAGGTCACAGAGCTCCAGCGTCAGCTCGGATTCGCGGTCATCTTCGTGACGCACGACATGTCGGTCGTAAGCCGCTACTCGGACCGCGTGCTGGTGATGTACGCGGGCCAGGTCGCAGAGGCCGCGAGCACGCAAGCGCTCTTCGAGCGCCCCCTGCACCCCTACAGCCGAGGCTTGATGAACGCCTTCCCGTCTATACGGGGGCCGCGCCGGGACCTGGTGGGCATCCCGGGAGCTCCTCCGGACCTCGCCCGACCTCCCAGCGGGTGTCGCTTTCATCCCCGCTGCCCGGAGGTCATGCCCATATGCGTCGATACGCCCCCGGATCTCTTCAGCGTCAGAGGCTCTCGCGTACGCTGCCTCCTGTACGCACAGGAGGGCAGCGATGGAGGCTAAGAACGGGTCGGCTGCCAAGGACGAGCCCCTCCTGCGCACGGCCGACCTGACGCGCCACTTCAGTCTGGGTGGAATGTTCTCCAAGCAGGTGCTGCACGCGGTCGACGACCTCAACATCGCCATCAACGAACACGAGATCGTGGCGCTGGTGGGAGAGAGCGGCAGCGGCAAGAGCACCGTCGCGCGCCTGCTGGCTCGGCTCTACAAGCCCACCCACGGGGAGATCTACTACCGAGGTCGGCCCATTCAGCGGCTGCGCTCGCGCAAGGATCTCCTCTGGTACCGGGGCGAGGTGCCGATCGTTTTCCAGGACCCGTTCAGCGCCTTCAGCCCGGTGTTCCGGATTTCGCACGGGGTGATGCGCAGCCTCGCGCTGCACAGGCCCGATCTCGACCGCGAGGCGCGCAAGCGGGAGGCCGAGCGCGTGTGCGAGGCCGTTGGGCTAAGCCCGCAGATGCTCAAGCGGTTTCCGTATGAGCTCAGCGGCGGCGAGCGCCAGCGCGTCGGCTTCGCGCAGGCGCTGGCGGTACAACCGAAGCTGATCCTGGCCGACGAGCCCGTGTCGATGCTCGACGTCTCGATCCGTGTCGGCGTGCTCAACATGATGGTCAACCTGCGCGATCGGGAAGGCGTCTCGCTGCTGTACATCACCCACGACATCGCGAGCGCGCGTTACGTGGCCGACCGCGTCATCGTCATGTACGCGGGACACCTGGTCGAAGCCGGGCCGACCGAGATGGTGCTCGGCGATCCCCAGCACCCCTATACGCAGCTTTTGCTGTCGGCGGTGGCGGACCCGCGCGAGAAGGTGGCGTCGGTGTCCGCCGACAGCGGCGAGCCACCCCGGGTAATCAACCCGACCGAGGGCTGTCGCTTTCGCTGGCGCTGCCCACTCGCGATCGACAAATGCTCCGAGGTCACGCCGCGGCCGACGCCGATCGGCTCGAGGCAGGTGGCCTGTCACGTCGTGGCGGCCGAGGCGGAGGCTGCCTCGGAGCCAGCGCGCGCCGGCCGTTCTTAGAACACTTTTGGCCGGCGCACATGTGCGCCGGCCCCGGCCGAGCATGCTCGGCCGGCCGGGACGCGCATGCGCGTCCCGGAACACAATATTTTGGTAGATGCTTTACGAATAGCCTTTAGATTGCATTGGCTCTCGGGGAGCGATACGATCGACATTCGGTTACTGGATTGACGAATGAGATTCCGGCGTGACCGTGCACGCCGGCTTAGGAGGAGGGTGCGTGTGTCTCGTTTGGCACTTCTCAAGGCCACCTCGACGCTCGCCGTGCTCGCCGGTTTCTGGGTCTGTGCGGCGCCGAACGCGTCGGCCGACGTCACGACAGTCGGACTGAAGGGCTGGCAGGTCCAGAGCAGCGCTTTGGCCAGCCAATCGGGCAACGTCATCTCCAAGCCGGGCTTCGGCGCAGGATCGTGGTTGCACGTGCACCCCGACGACGCCGGCGCGGTGGGCACAGAAGTCGGCGCGCTAGTCCAGACCGGCCATTGCCCGAACGTGTTCTTTTCGACCAACATGAGGCAGTGCTTCGGGTACATGGGCAAGGTGGGCAAGGAGACGATCGCGCGGTTCGCCGTGCCCTGGTGGTTTCGGACCACGTTTAGCTCCAAGCTCGCGTCCTCGCAGCACGCGCAACTGATCATCAACGGAGTGGTCGGCGAGGCCGACGTCTGGGTCAATGGCAAGCGGGTCGCCACCCACACCACCGTCCAGGGCGACTACACCCGCTACACGTTCGACGTGACCCCCTTGCTGCGCCGCGGCACCAACGCGCTCGCACTGAAGCTGTACCCGAACGACCCGACCAAGATGTTCACGCTCGACAACGTCGACTGGACGCAGATCCCGCCCGACAACAACACGGGAATCCAGTTCCCGATCCAGCTCCACACCTCGGGGCCGCTGGCGCTGTCGGACGCGCACGTGCTCCAGCACGACGCGTCTGACCTCTCGAGTGCGAGCCTGACCGTCAAAGGACTCGTCAGCAATCTCTCCGCCCATAACCAGACGGGCTCGGTCGCGGCCAGCGTGAGCGGTCACGCGTTCGCGCGCTCGGTCGCGTTGGGGCCGCACGCGACGAAGACCATCAGCTTCAAGCTCGCGATCAGCCACCCGCAGGTGTGGTGGCCCTACCAGATGGGTGCACAGCCGCTCTATCACCTGTCGATGAGCGTGCGCCAACCGGGCCAGGCCGCAGACGCGGAGTCCGAGACCTTTGGCATTCGCACGATCACCACGCGTCTGATCGGGGCCTCCCCGATCGCTCCCCGCGGTTCGCGTCAGTTCATGGTCAACGGCAAGCCCTTCGTGTTCCGCGGCGGCGGGTGGTCAGAGGATCTGTTCTTGCGCTACTCGGCTTCGGATATCGCCAATCAGATCGCGCTGATCAAGAACTTGGGTCTCGATGGGATCCGCACCGAGGGCAAGCAGATGCCCGCCAACTTCTACGAACAGATGGACCGCGCCGGGATCCTCATCGACGCCGGGTATCAGTGCTGCGATGCGTGGCAGCTCCAGGCCAGCAACCTGACGAGCAACCACGACTTCAAGGTGCTCTACAACTCGGCGCGCACCATCGGCGAGAACCTGCGCAACCACCCGAGCGTGCTCAACTTCAGCTGGAGCGACGACAAGCCCAGCCTGCGCCAGGAAGGGGTCTCCCTGCTGGGCTTCCACCAGGCCGACTTTCAGGATCCGTTGATCGCCTCTGCCGAGTACAAGAGCGCGCCCAAGCTGGGACCGTCGGGAGAGAAGGAGGGTCCTTACGACTGGGTGCCACCGAGCTACTGGTATTCGCTGCGCTACAACCCCCACGATCCGTCGAGGACCAACGTGGGGGGCGCGTGGGCGTTCGACAGCGAGGCCAGCGCCGGCCACACGGTCCCGACGATGGACTCGATCAAGCGCTTTTTGTCGGCTAGAGAGCAGGCCAAGCTCTGGCAGGACCCCAACTACAACCAGTACCACGCCAACTACGAGCCCGGCCTGCCGGCGCCCAGCAACTTCGGCTATGCGTTCGGCACGCTGCACGACCTCGACAAGGCGATCAGAGCCCGCTACGGGTCGTGGTCGAACTTGGGGGGATACGTAGAGAAGGCCCAGGTCCAAAACTACGAGACCCAGCGCGCCGAGTTCGAGGCCTACATCGACCACTCGACGCGAAGCAAGGCGCCCTCGACAGGCGTCGTTTACTGGCAGCTCAACAAGGGCTGGCCCACACTGCTGTGGGACCTCTACAACCACGACTTCGATCAGGCCGGGAGCTACTTCGGCGCGAAGAAGGCCAACGAGTCCCTGCACGTCGTGTACGCCTACGACGACGGTTCGGTGGCCGTGGACAACCTGGGCGGAGCGGCTCAGAACGGGCTGTCGGTGGAGGCAAACGTCTACGGCCTCGACGGCAAGCTGCTTGACCACAACTCTCGCAGCGGCATCTCGCTGGCGAGTCAACAGGTGGCCACGGGCTTGCTTCACCCGACGGTTCCCGGCACGACCAAACCGCCGAAGCCGGCGAAGGTCTACTTCGTCGAGCTGCTGCTGCGACAGAACGGCAGCGTCATCGATCGCAACGTGTACTGGTTCTCGACTGAGAGAGACGTCGTCAACTGGCACAAGACGCTGGGGATGCCGCAGGCAACCATGACCCAGTACGCGAACCTGAAGGCACTGCAGGGCCTGCGCTCGGCGCATGTGAGCGTGACCGCCCACACGCATCCTGCGAGCGGGCTCGGCGGCGCGAACACCGTCACCGACGTCACGATCAAGAACACCTCGAGCGCCAAGACGGTCGCGTTCTTTTTGCGCGCCGACATCCGCCGCGGGAACGCGAGCGGCGTTCCCGCCTCGGGGGACAACGAGGTGCTGCCCGCGTTTTGGTCCGACAACGACATCACCCTCTGGCCGGGCGAGTCACAGACGCTGCACGTCTCCTACCGAAACGCGGACCTGCGCGGCCGCTCTCCCGTGATCACTGTGTCCGGGTGGAACGTGTCGGGCGTGCATGTGCACGCGGGCTGAGGAGGCCGACCTCCTGAGGCAGTCGTGCGCGGCGCAGGTCGACGCGCTCGCCGTGGACGGGAACGCCCTCGCGCCGCAGCCGCGCGAGTTGCTCGGCGCCGACCGGCGCGCGTCCATCGGCGCGCACGACTCGATGCCAGGGAACGGTTTCGTCGGTCAGCTCCGCGAGCACGCGCCCCACGAGCCGTGGGGCCGCCGGATCGATGTCGCCGTAGGTCTGCACAAAGCCCTCGGGTATCGCCCGGACCCGCGCGAGGATCCTCTCGGCTCGGGAGCGCGAGTCCGGGCGGGCTTTCATGGACCTACGGTCTCATACCCAGTGGTCGGGCTGGCCCCCGCCTGACACGTGCCACGGCCTCCACCGCCACCAGCAGAACCGCCAGACCAAGAACGCCAACGGGATGAACAGCCACAGGCCGTGATGCCCGCCGATGGCGCACACGACGACCAGCGCGAACAGCAGCGGCGCGAACGGAAAGAGCCGCCAGCGCCAAGGCCGGAACAGCCGGGCCGAATACCCCGGCCTGGGCTCCTCCCGAGGCGGAAGGTCGGTGACGAGCTCCTCGAGCTCGCCCACCGTCTTTGCCTGGTAGCAACGCTCGAGGCGTTGCTGGAGCTCATTGGTGTCGAGGCGACCTTCGGAGTGGCTCTGGCGAATGCGCTCCGCGGTCGCCTCCCGGTCGGCATCGGCCGCGCGCAGGTGGGGGTCGCGACCGAAGATTGAGTTCCACGAGTAGTTCGCCATTTGTTGCTCCTCTCACAGCGGCTTGACGACACCATGGTGACCAGCGCGCGGGTGTTTGTCATCGGCCCCGGGGAGGCTTGTTCGCTGCAACCATGGGCCGCTCGGCTCGGCGCCGGCTACTGCCACGGGCGTAGTCGCGACCGCGCCCGCCAGCGGATGAATCTCGCGCTGAGCAGGGTTATCGTGGCGTAGGTGAGCGAGACCGGTTTTGGTTTGCGATCTCTGTCCCGGCTGACGCGCTGGTCGGATGTGCGCCTTGCCGCGATAGCCGCGGCCGTCCAAATCGGCGGGACGGTGGGGGCTGCCTCCCATCAGCATCGCCACCTCTATTTTGACTGTGGGTTCGCTTCATCGTGCACGGTGCCGAGGCAGCTTGACGTTCTCGCATACGTGCTGCTGGCGTGCGGACCGCTGGCCTTGATCATGCGCTCGCGCCATCCGCGGGGCGTATTCCTGTTCGTGTTCGCGGTCACGGCGGTGTACTTGGCCGTCGGCTTTCCCCAGGGCCCGGTCTACCTGTCGCTCATCATCGCCTTCTTCCGCGCTGTGCTGTCCGGCGATCGCTTGACTACTCGTGGCGCGGTCGTGGCCGGCTGGGCACTGTTCCTGTGGCTCCCGCCCGCGGTGGGCACTGCGCGCACTCCGAGCTTGCTCGCCGCGGCCGCGCTCGCGGCGTGGCTGCTGGTGTTGCTGGTCGCGGCCGAGGCGCTGCGTGGCCGCCGGGTGCGGGAGCTCGAGGCGCGGCGCCAGCGCGAGCTGCAGGCCCGCCGGCGCGCAGACGAGGAGCGGCTGCGGATCGCGCGCGAGCTACACGACGTGCTCGCGCACAGCATCTCGCTGATCAACGTGCAGTCGGGCGTCGCGCTGCACCTGCTCGACACGCATCCCGAGCAGGCGCGCACCGCGCTGAGCTCGATCAACGAGGCGAGCGCGGATGCGCTGCGCGAGGTGCGCTCAGTGCTGGGCGTGTTGCGCGGCGACGGAGAGCGAGCGCCGCGCGCGCCGACCGCGGGTCTCGCTTCGCTGGACGAGCTGGTCGCGCGCGCCGGCGCCACCGGCATGAAAGTGTCGGTTCAGATCGACGGAGAGCGCCGCGCGCTACCGGCGAGTGTCGATCTGGCGGCGTTTCGCATCGTCCAGGAGTCGCTGACCAACGCGGTGCGCCACGCGGGCGCTAACTCGGTGGGCATCCGCCTGGCGTACGGACCCGATGTGCTCACCGTGCAAATTGACGACGACGGGAGCGGGCCGCCGCTTGAGGTGGGCAGCGATGGTGGCAACGGCATTCCGGGCATGCGGGAGCGCGCCGTGGCCCTGGGCGGCGAGCTCGAGGCCGGGCCGGGGCCTGGGGGCGGTTTCCGCGTGAGCGCGCGGCTGCCGGTTGAGGACGAGCAATGATCCGGGTGTTGCTGGCTGACGACCAAGAGCTGGTGCGCGCGGGCTTCAGGGCTCTGCTCGACGCGCAGTCTGACCTGGACGTCGTGGGCGAGGCCGCGGATGGCCGAGAGGCGGTCGAGCTGACGCGCAGGCGGCGGCCCGACGTGGTGCTGATGGACATCCGCATGCCCGTGCTCGACGGGCTCGCGGCGACACGCGAGATAGTGGCCGACGAGCGCCTGGGGGAGGTGCGGATCGTGATCCTCACTACCTTCGAGCTCGACGACTACGTCTTCGAGGCGATTCGCTCCGGGGCAGCGGGCTTTCTGGTCAAGGACACCAAGCCGGCCGAGCTGATCGAGGCGGTGCGGGTGGTCGCGGGAGGCGAGGCGCTGCTCTCGCCGTCGATCACACGGCGCCTGATCGCGGAGTTCGCCAGCCGCGCCAAGGAGCCGCCGCGAGTGGAGAGACTCGCGGAGCTCACCGACCGCGAGCGCGAGGTGATGGCGCTTGCGGCGACCGGCCTGTCCAATGAGGGGATCGCCGAGCGGCTGGTGGTGAGCCCGGCGACCGCCAAGACTCACGTCAGCCGGGCGATGATCAAGCTCGGTGCTCGTGACCGCGCGCAGCTGGTTGTGCTCGCATACGAGACCGGGCTGGTGCGGCCGGGCTGGTCTGAGTCCTAGAGCTCGACGGCGCGCTGCACGAACTCACGCCAGCGCGCATGGGCTGCCTGGCGCCACTGCTGGTCGCGGCGCGGCTCGACGGTCGCCTCGACGGGTACGCGCGCGGCGATCTCGAGCGTCGATTCCCACAAGCCCGCGCCGACTGCGGCGAGCGCCGCCGCGCCGGCGGCGGTCGCGTCGACCGCGCCCCGCTGGACGCTGACTCCGGCGACGTCGGCCTGCAGCTGCAACAGCGTCGGGTCGCGCGTCAGGCCACCGTCGACGCGCAGAGCGTCGACCTCCACGGTCTCGCGGATCGCGTCGAGCACGTCCGCCACCCGCCATGCGATCCCCTCGAGCGCGGCCCGCGCGATGTGTTGCACGCGCGCGCCAGCGGTCAGGCCGGCGATCACCGCGCGTGCCTGGGGCTTCCACCACGGCGCCCCGACGCCCGCCAGCGCGGGCAGAATCGTCACTCCGCCCGCGTCCTCTGGCTCCGCCGCCTTGCCGGCGAGCTCGGCGGGGTCGCGGGCCAGGCCGAGGTCACGACTCAGCCACTCGAGCAGCGCCCCGGCCGTGAAGACGCCACCATCGAGCGCCCACTCGACCCGCCCGCTCACCTGCCACGCCACCGTCGGCAGGAGGCCTCCGCTCGGGTCAGGCCGTTCGGACCCGACGTGCGCAAGCACGAACACTCCCGTGCCGTAGGTCGCCTTGACCAGTCCGGGCCGCACGGCCCCCGCGCCCGCCAGGGCCGCCTGCTGGTCGACGCAACGAGCCCGAAGCGGTAGCTCTGTTGGCCAGGAGGGGTGGTGGAGCTGGCCGAGGTCGCCGGCCGTGTCCGCGATTGTCGGTAGCACCTGTTCGGGCACGCCGAATAGCTCGAGCAGCGCTCCGTCCCACGCGGGTGCCCCAAGCTGTGTTCGTGACGCCGTCGAGGGATCGGTGACAAAGCCCGCCCCCAGTCGGTCGCTCAAAAACGAGTCCACGGTGCCCATCCGCAACGTCCCGTTGTGGAGCGCCCGCTGGACCTCCGCGTCGTGTTCGAGCAGCCAGGCGAGCTTGCCGGCCGAGAAGTAGGGGTCCAGGGGCAGTCCGCTGCGGCGCTTGATCTCCTCGGCCCGGCCCTCGTGCTCCAGCCGCTCCAGCACCTCCTGGGAGCGTTTGTCCTGCCATGTGACCACCGGCGTGAGCGGGCGCCCGCTGTCGGCTTCCCACGCCAGCACCGATTCGCCCTGGTGGTCAAGGCCGCACGCGGTCACCTGCTCGGGGGCATCGTTCAAAACCTCGCCGACGGCCTCGACCACCGCCTCCAGCACTTCCTCGGGATCCTGCTCGACCCAGCCCGCGCGAGGGTGGGAAAGCGCCTTCTCGCGGCGGGCCTCGCCGAGTGGACGCAGGTCGGAGTCATACAGGACGGCCTTGACGGCCGAGGTGCCCTCGTCGATCCCCAGCAGGAGGGTCATGCAGCGGTCCGCGCGCGGTGTTCAGCGGCACGCCGCCACCACGGGCCGTGAGGGGTTTGCCTTGCGAGCGGCTCGAGCTCGCGCTCGGGTCCGAGCTCGACGCCCAGCGACGCGACGATGTCCGCCACGCGTTCGGCGATGCCCAGCGATGCCGTCAGGCCAGTGGAGCGAATCGCGGCCACGTTGACGACTCGTTGGCAGCTTTTTGAGCGCGCGATCAAGTAGTTGAGCCCGCGCCCGGCGGGGCGCAGTCCCGCGTAGGCGAACAGCGGCTCGGCTCCAGCCAGCGGCGGGTACATCGCGCTCGCCTTGGGGAGGATCTCGCGTTGCGCCTCGGGTCGTACTGACCAGTCTTCCTTGTCCTCGATGTCGATCGCCGTCGGGCCCGCGACGATCATGCCGTCGAGGGTGGGGAAGACGAGCACGCCTTTGGTCCGCGTGGTCGGGACTGGCAGCAGGATCCGCTCAAGCCGCTGGCCGGCGGGGGGCTCGAACACCAGGAACTCGCCCTTGCGCGGATAGATCTCAAACGAGTCGTCGCCCGCCAAACGCGCGACCGCGTCTGCCTCTAATCCGGCGCAGTTGACGATCAGGCGCGCGCTGATGCGCTCGCCACCGGCGGCGATCAGGGCCAGCCGTGCCGCCGTCGGCTCGATCGCGACGACGCGCCAGCTTGTCAGCAGGCGGGCGCCATGTTGGCGTGCGCCGGCCACCAGCGACAGTGCGAAGGCGACCGGATCGGTCACCGCTTCACCGGGAATCGAGAGCGACCCGTCTCCTTCGATCTGCACCGAGACCCCGTTTCGGGCTGCGTTCGTGGCGAGGGCGCTGATCGTCGTCGCCGTCTCCTGGGCGCGCGCTTGCACACGCGCGCCGCAGTGCAGCACGGGCACGTCGAGCGCTTCCAGTAGCCGCGACCGAAGCTGGGCCGAGCGGAGGATCAGATTCGTCTCAAGCTCCCCGGCGGGCGAGTCAAAACCGGTGTGCAGGATCCCCGAGTTGGTCGCGCTGGCGGCGAGCGCAGGCTCGGGTTCGGATTCGAGCGCGACGACGGTGACTCCGCGACGAGCGAGCGCCAGGGCGACCGCGCAGCCGACAACCCCCGCGCCGACGACGGCGACCTCGACGTCAGGCGCTGGCTGCGTTGACATCGTCTTGGGGCAAGCGTATCGTCGCGCCCGCTAGCAGCGGACGCTCGCACGAATGGGTGACGATCGTCCGGGGCACTGAACCGGGGAGGTACGGCGGTGACTGATCAGGTAGTCGGAGCTCCAGGGGCAGGCGGTCTGGGAGACGACGAGCGCGCGCTCGCCGATCTCGGCTACAAGCAGGAACTGCATCGGGGGTGGAGCAGCTTCACGAACTTCGCGATCTCGTTCACGATCATTTCGGTCCTCGCCGGCTGCGTCACGAATTTCTCGTTCGCATGGAATGCGGGTGGACCGATCGCGATCTCGATCGGCTGGCCGATCCTGTGCGGGTTCGTGCTGCTCGTCGCGCTGTCGATGGCCGAGTTGACCTCGGCGTTTCCCACCGCCGGCGGCCCGTACTGGTGGTCGGCCAAGCTGGCCAGCCCAGGTTGGAGCTGGATCACGGGCTGGTTCAACATCGTCGGCCTGGTTGGGATCGTGGCCGGCGTCGGCTACGGAGCGGCCTTCTTCATGCAGGCCACACTGGCCGATTACGGCCTGAACATCTTCGGGATCAACTTCGCCACCAGCAACCCAACAACCATTCTGCACGAGAACTTCTTGCTGTTCCTGCTCATCCTGGCCGCCTACACGTTGGTGAACATCTTCGCCGACCGGCTGCTTGCGATTTTCAACAACATCTCGGTGGGCTGGCACGTCCTCGGAGTGCTCGTGATCATCGGGCTTGTCGCCTTCGTCCCGAGCCACCATCAGAACCTCAGCTTCGTGTTCGGCCAGCGCCTGAACAACACTGGCTTCCACGGCGGCGCCACCGGCGGCGCCTTCTTCTGGCTGTACATCTTGCCGCTCGGCTTCATCCTCACCATGTACACGCAGACGGGTTACGACGCCTCCGCGCACACTGCCGAGGAAACCCGCGGCGCGGCGAGGGCGGCTGCGCAGGGGGTATGGCGATCGGTGTTCTACTCGGCGGTTGCCGGGTGGTTCCTGCTGCTCGCGCTGCTGTTCGCGGCCACGCACGTCGGGGCGATCAACAGTGCCGGTGGTGGAGCGATCCCGGTCGTCAACACCGGCCTGAGCGCATGGGCGGCGAAGCTAGTCCTGATCATCTTCACCGTCGGTCAGCTGTTCTGCGGCGCTGCCGGGCTCACGAGCGCCTCGCGCACCTGGTATGCGTTCTCGCGAGACCGAGGGATTCCTGGCTGGGGGCTGTTCCGGCGCCTCACGGCCAAGCGTGTTCCGCTGTACG
Source organism: uncultured Solirubrobacterales bacterium (assembly GCA_963767295.1). GTDB lineage: Bacteria > Actinomycetota > Thermoleophilia > Solirubrobacterales > Solirubrobacteraceae > Palsa-465. The sequence goes on along the minus strand of CAVYDI010000003.1, from coordinate 410,719 downwards.
CGGTGCTCGCCGTGTCGGTCATATCGCTGCTCATCACCATCCCCGCGTACTTCGGCACCAAGACCGGCGTCCCGTGGGCCTACTTCGCGATCACTTCAATCTGCACGGTAGGGCTGTATCTCGCCTACATCATCCCTGTGTATTTGCGGCTGCGGCAGGGAGATAAGTTCAAGCCCGGGCCCTGGACTCTTGGCCGCAAGTACAAGTGGATCAACATCGGCGCGATCGCGTTTGTAGGGCTGGTCGTTTACTCGCTCGACGGACCGACGACGGTCACCGGCGCGCCGTGGAACTCGGGCTTCACCTGGACCTCGTTTAACTATTCGCCCCTCGTACTGCTCGTCGGACTGGCGGTCGGGATCTGGTGGTGGTTGGGCGCGAAGAACAGATACAAGGGTCCAGTGCGCACAATTGACACCGACGACCTCGGACACGTCATCGAGCCGCCACCGGACGAGCCGGCTCCGCCGCCCGACACCCCCACAGCCGGCCCGGCCATCGCCGGGGGCGGCGAGTAGCGCTCCGGTCTTAATGGCAGCGACGACCGGCAGCAGCACTCAGGCGACGGACGGCGCGTGGCCGGGCGGCCCCGGTCGCCTCGAGGGCATGCTGTCGCTGGACGAGCTGCGCAGGGACGCGGAACAGGGCGCGATCGACACCGTGGTCGCGGCTTTCACCGACATGCAGGGGCGGCTGATGGGCAAGCGCATCAGCGCCTCGTTCTTTTTGGACGACGTCGCTGCGCACGGGATCGAGGGGTGCGACTACCTGCTCGCGCTCGACATGGAGATGGACCCCGTCCCCGGGTACGAGCTGGCCAACTGGGATAAGGGCTACGGCGACTTCGCAATCGCCCCCGACATGTCGACGCTGCGGCGCATCCCCTGGCTCGACCGCACCGCGCTCGTGCTATGCGACGTCCGCAACCACGATGGTTCACCGTTCCCGGCCTCGCCGCGGCAGATCCTGATCGCGCAGTACGAGCGCGCTCAACGGATGGGCTACACGCCCATGTTCGCGTCCGAGCTCGAGTTCTATCTGTACAAGCAGAGCTACGCCGAGGCTCACGAGCTCGACTATCGCAATCTGACGCCGACGATCCCCTACATCCTCGATTACCACATCCTCGCGACGACGATGGACGAGGCGGTCATCGCCCAGATACGCCGCGGCATGCAGGGTGCGGGCATTCCGGTCGAGTTCTCCAAGGGAGAGGCCTGGGCCGGCCAGCACGAGCTCAACGTGCGCTACGCCGACGTGGTGACCTCGGCCGATCGCCACACCGTCTACAAGAACGGCGTCAAGGAGATCGCTTTTTTGAACGGGATCTCGGCCACTTTCATGGCCAAACCCTCCGAGAAGGACATCGGCAGCTCGTGCCACATCCACTCGAGCCTGGTGGGCGAAGATGGGCGCAGCGCATTCGTCGACGGACATGAGGAGACAGACGTCTTTCGCCACTACCTCGGCGGTCTGCGCGCCCGCCTGAGGGAGCTCGCCTTGTTCATCGCGCCCTCGGTCAATTCGTACAAGCGGTACGCGAGCGAAAGCTGGGCCCCGACTTCCATTGCCTGGGCGCGGGATAACCGCACGGCTGGCTTTCGCATCGTCGGTCACGGTCAGTCGCGGCGCGTCGAATGCCGCATCCCCGGCGCCGACGTCAACCCGTATCTAGGTTGTGCGGCGCTGCTGGCGGCGGGCCTCGACGGCATCGAGCGCTCCGCCGACCCGGGCCCCGAGCTGGTGGGTAATGCTTACGAGGCGGCCCAGGCCGAGCCGTTTCCCGCGAGTCTGCGCGAGGCGGTCGAGCTCTGGGAGGCCAGCGACTTCGCCCGCACCGCTTTCGGCGAAGACACGTGGCGTCACTACCTGAACTACGGGCGCACAGAACAGCGTCTGTTCGACCAGGTCGTTACGGACTATGAGCGGCGCCGCATGTTCGAGCGGGGGTAGCTCGCTGACGAGTCGGAGGTGGTCCGCGAAAGGGGACTGGCCGTTATCTGACTCGGCGGGTGTATCACTCAGCACGCGCCTCGCCCACTAATCCCCCTTTGGTGCGACCGCTTATGCGGGCAGGTGTCGCACGTGCACCCTGCCCAACGCGAGCAGCAGCTCGTGCGCTTGGTCGCCAACGTTCCACTGGTAGCCGCCGTCGGTCGGCGTGATCTGGGCGTCGCGAGCGCCGGCGAGGGGACGGGCCTGGGAGCGGGCCAGGCGATAGCGGCGGCAGCCGCCGCCGGACGGTTCGGAAGAGACGAGATACAGGCGGTTGGGACGGGCTGCAAATGTCATGGCGCAACTATGGTCCGTTTCCAACGTCAAGGACACCGACCGGCGGTAGGAGATACTTGGACTCTCTCTGGCCCGGTGGTCGAGACGAGCCACCTTGCGAGCGGGCCCGCCACGGCACCGGTCGCCAGCCCGCTGCGGCTGCGCCCAATGTCGAAATGGAGCGCCGCATCTTGCTCCGGGCGTCCATTACCATCACTCGCTCGATCCGCCACTCTGCGAGGTATGGGCGCGGAGAGCGCAGGTTCCGCGGTGCCAGCGGTCGGCGGCCACCGCTCCGGTGAGCCGCGGCCGGCCGAGCCGCAGGCGGCGCACTTCCAGATGCTTGAAGCGATCCTAGCCGGACGGGGCCTCGACGGTCTGGCCGAGGTGACCGCTCACCTGCTTGAGAGGCCGGTCGCGGTGATCGTGCCCCGGCACGGTGAAGTGATCGCGCCGGCCGGCTCGCTCGAACCACAGCAGGTCAACGAGATCACGCGCTACGTGCGTCTGCGCACGGGCGGGCGTCCGGCGCCGCTGCCGGCAACAGTGGCGCTCGAGCGTCCCGTGATGACCGGTGGGGAGATGATCGGCTCCATCGCTCTGCTGACAGGCGCTGGGGCACCCCCGCCGGAGGCGGATGACCTACTTAGCGTTGCCAGCATCGCGGCCGTGACCGAACTGACGATCGCGGACGCCCGCGAAGAAGCGCACGCAGCGCGGCGCAGCTCGCTGATCTCGCTGATCCGGTCAGGGGCCGAGGTGGCAGAGCAGGAGCTCCTGCGCCGTGCCTACAGGCTGGGCAGCGATCTCAGCTCAGGCGCCGTGGCGTTGTGCGCAGAGCTGTCCACGAAGCGTCCGCGCTACGCGCTCGATTTGGTGCGCGGGGTGGAGCCGCGCGCGCTTGTGGAGACACTCGATGACCGCATCTACGCGCTTGCGCCACCCCCTGCGGCGCGCGACCTCGAGCGTGCGGCGCTGGAAAGCGCACGAGCCATCGCCTCAGCGCTCGAGCCGTACGCGACCGTCGGCTTCTCTCCCTACTGCCCTACTCCCGGCCGGCTGCACCGCGCGATTCAGGAGGCCGAGCTCGTGCTGGAGGTCCTCGTGCACGAGGGCGCCCAGTCGGCGACCGTCGACTCTTCCACCTACCGGCTGCTGGTGCGCGCACTCGCCGCGGAGCCAGAAGAAGTGAGGCGCTTCTACGAGAACACGGTCGCGCCGCTGGTGCGCTACGACGACCGCTATCACACCGACCTCATCTCAACGCTTGAGGCCTACCTCGATCAGAACTGCAACATGAACCAGACCGCCAGCGCGATCTTTGCCCACCGGCACACGGTCGCATACCGGCTGGAGCGCGTGCGCGAGTTGACCGGGCTTGACCCGGGCCTCTCCGAGCATCGCGAGCGTCTGGGACTCGGCCTCAAGGCTTATCGCCTGCTGGCGGCGCGCTTGCCGCGGTAGCTCAAGCGCCAAACTGACGGCGTAAGAGAGGACGATCGACTGGAGGTGAGGCCGTGCGAGTCGGCGTGGTCGGAGGTGGTTTGATGGGCGCAGGGATCGCGGAGGTTTGCGCGAGGGCGGAGATGGACGTCACGGTGATCGAAGTCGATGTCGAGCGCGCAGAGGCGACGCGACGCTCGATCGAGCGCTCGCTGGAGCGAGCTGCGAGGGGTGGGAAGCTGGATCCGGTGGCTCACTCGGAGGCGGTCGAGCGGATTGCCTACGGGACCGAGATCGACATGCTGGCGGGCGCCGAGGTCGCGATCGAGGCGATCATCGAAGCTGAGAGCGCCAAACGAGAGGTGTTCCGCACACTTGACCGAGTGCTGCCCGAGTCGCGCTTTCTCGCCAGCAACACCTCATCGGTTCCGATCATGAAGCTGGCCGCCGAGACGTCGCGTCCGGATCGCGTCCTCGGGCTGCACTTCTTCAATCCCGTTCCGGTCCTGAAGCTGGTCGAAGTCGTGCGTTCGATCATGACCTCGGACGCGGTGCTCACCGAGGCCAAGGCCTTCGTCGACAAGCTCGGCAAGCAGACGATCGACTCCCAGGACCGGGCCGGTTTTGTCGTCAATGCGCTGCTCGTGCCGTATCTCTTGTCGGCGATCAGGATGTACGAGTCCGGGTTCGCCTCCAAGGAGGACATCGACCAGGGCATGGTGCTCGGCTGCGCTCACCCAATGGGCCCGCTGGCGCTCTCTGACCTGATCGGCCTTGACACGCTGCAGTCGGTCGCCGAGTCGATGCACGACGAGTTCGGCGAAGCCGACTACCTGCCGCCGCCGCTGCTGAACCGCATGGTCGAAGCTCACCTGCTGGGGCGCAAGGCGGGGCGAGGCTTCTACAGCTATGGGACGGGAGCGCCGGCAGGCGAGGCGTCCGCGCGCTCGGGCCCCGGCGCATAGCCGAGGCCCAGACGAGATCGAGACCGAGACGACGGTTGCGTGTGGTTACTGCACCACCAGCAAAACGTTCTCTTCAGGATCGCGCAGCCAGAACATCGGCGGGACGGGGTCGCCCAGCCTGCTGATCTCCTCGTCGACGTCGACGCCCTTGCCCTTGAGCTCGGCGTGATAGGCGTCGATGTCGTCGGTCTGCAGGCCGATGCCGGTCTCGCGCTTGCCGGCCGAGCCCCCTGGGGGCGGGGGCGCGAGCGCGATCGTCGTCGCGGCGTCGGCGGGCGCGACCTCTACCCACCGATACTTATCGCCGAACGGGACGTCGACGCGCTTCTCGAAACCGAGCTTGTCGGTGTAGAACTCGAGCGCGCGGTCAACGTCCGCGACGGGGATGATGACCGTGTTGATCTTGTTGACGCGGGTCCGTGTGCTTGACACGACTTCCTCCTAGTGCGTTTGGGGGTTACATGCTCCTAAGACCGCTGCTCCCCTGAAAACTAATCGCATGTCATCCGGGTGTCATCGGGCGCTACCGTGGCTGCGGTGCGGATCGCGACCTGGAACGTCAACTCGGTCAAGCAGCGGATGCCGCGCCTGCTTCCGTGGCTGGACGAACGGCGGCCCGACGTGGCCTGTCTGCAGGAGACCAAGCTTGCGGACGACGCGTTCATGGCGCTGCTGGGCGACGAACTTGGGCAGCGCGGTTATGAGATCGCGCTCCATGGAGAACCGACATGGAACGGCGTCGCCATCCTGTCTCGCGTCGGGTTGGAGGACGTCGTCGCTGGGTTGGAGGGGGCGCCTGGGTTCCCGGAGCCTGAAGCCCGCGCGGTCTCGGCTACGTGCCGTGGCGTCAGGGTCTTCTCGGTGTACGTGCCCAATGGACGCGTGCCTGGGTCCGAGCATTATCAGTACAAACTCGCGTGGTTGGGCTCGCTACGAAACGTCCTCGCCGCGGGTCCCGACGCGGTGGTGGTTTGCGGGGACGTGAATATCGCGCCAGCCGACGAGGACGTATTCAATCCGGAGGCCTACGTCGGCCACACCCACGTGACCGCACCCGAGCGCTCCGCGCTTGAAGATCTGAAGGCGCTCGGGCTTAACGACGTGGTCCGTGACCGGTGGCCCAACGAGCGGGTCTTCACTTATTGGGACTACCGTGCCGGGATGTTCCATCAGGACCTCGGCATGCGGATCGATCTCGTGCTTGCAAGCGGAGCGGTCGAACAGCGCGTCCAGGCAGCTTGGGTGGACCGGAAGGCGCGCAAGGGCAGCGGACCCAGCGACCACGCACCCGTGATCATCGACCTCGACGAGGCGCCCGACGGCGACATCGGGCCGGTAGTGCCACCGCCCTCTGCTCCTGCGCCGCGGCGTGCGAAGGCCAAACTGCCGCAATCAGCGCTGACGCCAAGCGGCTCATAGGGTCGAAGCCCGGCTGGGTCGATCAGCGCGGCCGGTCGCGATCGCGCGACGGCTGAACACGCTTGGGTTCGCCCGGCATCTTTGGATAGTCGGGCGGATACGGCATGTCCGCCTCTCCGTCGGCGGCGTCACGCTCGTACATCTCGAGCAAGGGCTCGAGCGAGTGCGCGACGGCGTCGATGGCGGCATGGCGATCGCCAACTTCAGCGAAGCGGGCGGGCATGGTCGCGACCGTGAACTGTTCGGGCGCGACGTCCTCGAGCTCTTCCCATGCCAATGGCGCGGACACCGTGGCTGAAGGTTTGGGCCGCACGCTGTAGGCCGAAGCGATGGTGCGGTCACGCGCATTCTGGTTGTAGTCGATGAAGATGCGCTCGCCGCGTTCCTCCTTCCACCATTTGGTCGTGACCTCGCCGGGCATGCGACGTTCGAGCTCGCGTCCAAACGCGATCGCGGCGTGGCGCATGTCGGTGAACGTCCAGAGTGGCTCGATCCGCACATAGATGTGGATCCCCCGACCGCCCGAGGTCTTTGGGAATCCGACGTAGTCCAGATCTTCCAGCAGCGTGCGTGCCTCGGCCGCAACACGCACCGCGTCGGCGAAATCCCTTCCCGGTTGCGGGTCCAAGTCGATGCGCAGTTCGTCCGGATGGTCTACATCGGCGCTGCGAACTGGCCAGGGGTGGAACGTGATCGTGCCCATCTGAGCGGCCCAAGCGACCACGGCTATTTCCGTCGGGCAGATCTCATCCGCGTGGCGGCCCGAGGGAAACTGGATCCGCGACGTTTCTACATATTCGGGCGCGCCTCGGGGGATTCGCTTTTGAAAGAAGGCGTCGCCGCCGCCTTTCTCGCGAGTCGAGAGCACGATTCCGGGATGGACGCCCTTGGGCCATCGCTCGAGCGTCGTGGGGCGCCGGCACAGCGCCCGCATGATGCCGTCGTCGACGGCCAGGTAGTAGTTGACGATGTCGAGCTTGGTGACAGCTCGCGACCGCTCGGTCGAAGGGAAGATCACCCGGTCTGGGTTGGATACACGCAGCTCCCGATCTCCCGCCTGCACGATGGTGACCTCGGTCTTGGAGCCCGCAGGTGTCAAGCTCTAGCTCAGCTTTAGCTTTCGCCAGCCGCCCGCACGATTGTTCGCGATGATTTGCCTCAGCATGATCGTCAGGGCGCTCGCGTTGATCTCATCTTCGCGGCGGACCGAGATTGTCCTAGCGGTCTTGTTCCCATGCCCTCCGGTGAGGATTCCTTCGGGGTCCGGGACGATGCCACCGTCGTAGACAAACAGATTGACGTGATCCTTGGCCGCGAGCAAGGCGCACACGTTTCCCTCCAGCACAAAGTAGGGCTGAACCGTACGCTTGATCGTCTCGACCACGTCTGGATCCGCCGCATGGATCAGACCCCGCAGCCGGTGGCAGATGTCTTGCTGCCAGGCCGGCAAGCCAGAGATGTAGTCATCGACGCGCGGGTTTCGTCGAAAAGCGCTGGGAGGAGTCGAAACCATGCTGTTAGGACCGTGGCGGGTGGGCGAAATCATCGGCGCTACGCGAGCTTCTGCCATGCCGTTGGTGGTCACACGTGGAGCCACCAAACGGCGGCTGAACACCGGCAGCGGGTAGTAAATCCGGTCTCGCGCGCCGTGCAGGTCACCCCCGGCCCCGTGGCGAAATGCAGGACTGCAAACGTTATGTCCCGCCCCCTTCGAGGCGCGGACGTACAGTTGTGAACGTGCTTGACACAGAACTGATCTCCAGCGTTCGCCCAGTTACGCGGCGGACGCTGCTCAAGCGAGCCGGTGGTGCCGCCGGGTTAGCCGTCGTGGGTGGAGGGGCGCTCGCGGTCGCCGAGCTGACGCGTGGCAGCAACCACGTCCCAAAGTTGGCCTCGTTTTCCGCCCCGAACAACGGCGTCGCGCGGATCTTCGTATCGCGGCCAGATTTGCGCCCGCCCGCGGTTGCGCTGACCGGCGCAGACCCCACTCCCGGCTACGTGTTCGCGGGCCCGGGTACGAAGGGGATGACTCAACCCGGGCCTTTTCTTTTCGGTCGTCACGGTGAGCCTGTGTGGTTCACGCCCACGCGGCCGTTTTGGACGACTAATTTTCGCCGCGCCGAGTACCAGGGCAAACCGGTCCTAACCTGGTGGCAGGGGGTGATGGACGTGGTGGGGTTCGGCCGCGGAGAGGGCTTCATCGTGGACAGCTCCTACCGCGAAGTGGCACGAGTACGCGCCGCCAACGGTCGGCACATCGACGCCCACGAGTTCCTGGTCACGCCGCAGGGGACGGCACTGTTCTCGTGCTATCCGGAGACCGTGCCAGCCGATCTCTCAGCGGTCGGTGGCCCAACTAACGGAACCGCGCTGCAGTCGGTCATACAGGAGGTTGACGTCCGCACCGGGCGATTGCTGCTCGAGTGGCGCAGCCTCGAGCACATACCGGTGGAGGACTCCTTCCAGCGTCCTGCGCTCCCAATGGACTATCTACACGCCAACTCCATCAACATCGCTCCCGACGGCAACCTGCTGGTGTCGGCGCGCTGCACGTGGTCGCTCTACAAGCTCGACCGCAAGACCGGCCGCGTGATTTGGAGGCTGGGCGGGAAGAGCAGCGACTTCGCCATGGGAGAAGACGCGCGCTTCTCCTGGCAACACCACGCGCAGTATCAGACGCCTTCAACCATCACGGTGTTCGACAACTCCCAGGCCTGGTGGGACGACAACAGCGGTTTCAGCGTGACGGCGTCGCGGTCTCGTGGGATCGCGCTCGAGCTCAACGAGTCCAAGAGGACGGCGCGGCTATTGCACTCCTACCGCCATCCCAAGCCCTTGCTGGCCAATGCCATGGGCAGTGTGCAGACCCTCCCCAACGGCCACGTGCTCGTGGGTTGGGGCAGCAACCCCTTCGTGAGCGAGTTTTCGGCGGACGGACGACTGCTGTCAGACACCTATCTCGGAAATCATCACGAGTCCTACCGCGCCTTTACCTACCCCTGGGCGGCCGTGCCGGCTGACCCGCCGGCGCTGGCGACTCGCCGCCAGGCAACCACTGGCAGCCCGATTGTCTATGTGAGCTGGAACGGCGCGACGGAGGTGTCTCACTGGCTCGTTCAGGCCGGAGCGCACCCGAAAGACTTACGTCCGGCGGGTATCGCCACGCACCGTGGGTTCGAAACCGTGATACCGCTGCGGTCAAGCCCTCGCTACCTGCGCGCCGTCGCCCTCAATTCGTCGGGTCGCGCGCTCGGGGCGAGCCGCACGGTCCGGATGTGACTTTCGGGCTCCTGCCGTTAGCGGCCTCGCGGGACGGTCAGTGCCCGGCGTACTAAGCAGCCAATCCCCAGGGCGCCGAAGCGCCCTGGGGATAGCCGAAACGCGTCTAAGCGCTTAGGACTCGTTACGCCGCAGTCGGCGCGAGAGCAGGAGCCCGCCGCCTGACAAGAACAGGCCAAGCGCAGCTACCCAAATCACATTCGCACCGGTGAACGGAAGCGCTCCTTGCTGCGAGGTTTCCGTCGATGCTGGCTGCGTGGTTTCTGACGGCGCGGTGGTCGAAGGCGCGCAATCATCGCCCTGCTCACTACACGTAGTGGTCGAGCAGTCGTCGCCCGGCTCGCTACAGGTCGTAGTTGCAGGTGCGCAGTCATCTCCCGGCTCACTACAGGTCGTGACAGGCGCACAATCGTCTTTCCCGTGCTCGCAGCGCACGGTCGTGCAGTCGTCCCGCCCATGCTCACAGACCTTGTGCCGGTTCGAGTCCGGCGGGTCGTGCCTGTGTGGTTTCGCGGAAAGCCTCTTGGGCTTCGCTGCATTGGGATGCCGCGTGGCGGCTGGAGCCGGCTTCGCCGCCGGCTTGACAGCCGGCTTGACCGACAACGTAGCTGCAGGCGCGTGAACCTTTGGTTTTGCCGCAGAAGCGGAGGCGACCGTCATGCCAAAAAAGGCAACTACAGCGACGGTCGAGGCCAACACAACCAAACGTGGCGCCCGCCAGATTCGTCTCATAGCAAATACCCCCTTAGTGGGTGCCCGACGACAGGTAGCGCGACGATACATTGGAAAACGGTCCGAAGCAAGAGCAGGGCACTGTTTTTTAGGGAAACCTGCCTGCACTTAGCGGTCAAGAACCCCCGTGGCGCCAGCAGCTTACGGCTCGAATTGGCCGCTCCGGTGAGTTACGCTGAGCGGCGTGCAGTGCGCAATGCCTCTTCGCACATGAGTGGGCGCAAGCGATCGGGTTCTGTGGCTGGCGCGGCGTTTGTGGCCGCAGTCTCCGGCGCTGCGGTGTTCGGCATTGCAAGTGCGGTGGTGGTCGTACTCCGACCGCGCGGGGTGCTGCTCGGCGCTGGGATGTCCGTTGCGGTGGCCGTTGGCTATGCGATGATCGCCTTGTGGTTATGCCTCGCGCTTCGCCGACTCGGCGTCATTCGCGACAACGACCGCGAAGATGGCGATGGCTGGGGCGGCTGTAGCCGCGATCCCAGCCCGCCGCAGCTTCCGCCCGACGGACCGGACCTGTGGCCCGAGTTCGAGCGCGAGCTGCGCGCGTACCTCGAGGCCCACGAGCGCCAACCCGTGACCTGAAGCAGCGCCGCAAGCTGGCGCGGCCTGGGCGACTCCAACCGGTGACCTGACGCGTATGAGGTGCTGGGTCAACGCCATCAGCCAAGACCACGTCCAGCGAGGAGTTGCGGGTGGTTTTACGCAGGCCGGGCACGGCAAGGCCACGAGCCTCAAACGGCTGAAGGCCGGCGACTACATCGCCTTCTATTCCCCTAAGACGAGTTTGCGCGGGGGCGAGCCCCTCCAAGCCTTCACCGCCATCGGCCGGATTGAAGACGACGAGCTCTATCAGGTGGAAATGGCCCCCGACTTCAAACCCTGGCGCCGTAACGTCCGCTTCGTCGCCAGTAACGAGGCGCCAATCCGGCCGCTCATCGACCGGCTCGGCTTCATCAAAGACAAACAGCGGTGGGGCTACGTTTTCCGTTTCGGGCTATTCGAGATCCCGTGTCGTGATTTCGAGCTCATCAAGGCGGCCATGAATGTGGAGCTCTGAGATGGACGCTAGCCTCGCCTCGGCATGACGGAGTCCAGTACACCCAGTCGCACGATCACGATCGTCGCCGCGTGCCTGGCGACTGCGATGCTGATGCTGGACGTCAGCGTCATCAACACGGCACTTTCGAAGATCGCCCATGGCCTGGACACCGGCCTAAGTGGACTTCAGTGGGTAATCGATGCCTACACGATTCCGCTTGCGGCGACCGTGCTCACCGCCGGCGCGATCGCCGATCGGTTCGGTCGTCGCCGCGTGTTCTTGACGGGGCTGGGAGTCTTCACAGCGAGCTCGGCGCTGTGCGGAGCCGCGGGGTCCATCGGGGTGTTGGTCGGGGCCCGCGCGGTCCAAGGACTCGGAGCCTCGATGCTGTTCGCGACCGCGCTGGCACTCATCTCCCAAGTCACACCCGATCGAGAATCCCGAGCCAAGGCGCTGGCTGGCTTCGGCGCAGCAATCGGCGCCTCGTTCGCGCTCGGGCCGTTCGTCGGAGGGTCGCTCACCGCAGTATTCAGCTGGCGCGCGATTTTCTTGGTCAACGTGCCGATTGGCCTGCTCGGCGCGTGGGTCACGTACCGCCGGGTGCCAGAGGGACGCGACCCCACGCCGCGGCGGGTGGATCTCCCGGGGCAGATCGCACTCATCGGCGGCCTTTTCTTGTTGGTCTTGGCGCTGCTGCGCGGCAATCAGGATGGGTGGGGCAGCGCGGGCATCGTCGCCGCGCTCGCCGGGGCCGTGGTGCTGCTGCTGAGTTTCGTCGTGATCGAGGCTCGCTCGCGGGAGCCGATGCTCCCGCTTCGACTGTTGGGTCAGCGCCACTTCGCGGGCGCACAGGTGGCCGTGTTTGCCATCGCAGCCTCGTTTTTCGCCGTCTTTCTGTACCTAACGCTCTACCTGCAGACTGTGCTGCACTTCTCGCCGATACAGACTGGACTGGTCTACCTTCCGGGCACGTTCCTCGTGTTCGTGGTCTCGGGTTTGACGGCACAACTGGGGGCCAGGTTCTCGCCCGCCAAGATCGCCAGCGTCGGACTCGCGCTTGTCGCCGCCGGGCTTGCCGGCATGCTGATACTCGACGTCGGCTCTTCCTGGACCGTGCTACTTCCTGGAATGCTCGTCACGGCCGTGGGCACGGGCCTGTTCAACCCCACCGGAAGCGAGCTCGCGCTCCAGGCGCTTCCTGATCAGCAGAGTGGATTGGCTGCCGGGGCGAGTGACACATTCCGCCAGATGGGCGTCGCGATCGGGATCGCGGCGCTCGGCACCCTGGTGCCGGCGGGCGCTGCGCTTGGCGGGAATCCCCAGGCCTATGTCGACGGCCTTCATAACGCACTGATCGTGAGCGCCGTGGTCGCCCTTGTGGGGGCGGCCGGCACCGCCTGGCTGCTGATCCCGGTGGCTTCGGCGACAAAACGCGAGGCGGTCGCCGAAACCGCTTGACCGCTGTGCCGGCCTGTGCGGCCGCCGCTCCGCCGCGAGGCGCCGGCACATAAACGCAACGTAAAGTTACTTCGGTAAGCTCGGGCGCACCAGCGAAGGCCTTTTGGGGCGCCAACAGAGCTAAGGGAGGAATGATGCAAGCGACCAGGACGATCGTGGCTGCCGTCGTTGTCTCGATTGCGTTTGCCCTGGCGGGCTGTGGCGGCTCGAACAGCAAGACCACGAGCTCCGCCGCGACCACGTCGGCTTCCTCGAGTACCCCGACCACCTCGAGTACCCCGACCACCTCCAACTCGGGCAAGGTGGCCCCGTCGGTCCGCATCAATTCCCCGGCTTACTACGACTTCGCGTTAAAGGTCACGCAGAACAGTGCCCCTTATCTGAACGCGAGCCAAGACAACTTCGCTGCCCACTGCATTGTGAATCGGTTCCTGAAAGCCGGGTTCAAGACGCAAGCAGACGTGGAGAAGTCATCCAACGGCTCAAAACTGAGGGACATCACCACGACGTGCTTTTTGGACGCGCGGAACCAATAGCCAGTTAGGTCCTGCGCCGGGCAGCAAGCGGCGCCGATCAGCGGCAAGCGTCAGCTGCAAGTCAGAAGCAAAGCGCGCCCCGAGCCGTCAGTCTTGACGGCTCGCGATCTGCTTTTGGCCGATCGGTATGAGCTAGGAGGACTGATGACAGGCAGCGATCCGCGTTTCGCCCCACTTGATATGAGCATTTCCCCGGAGCTCTACGACGAGATCCGTGGGCTCTGGCTGGAGCACGTCTCCACGGAAGAAAAGCTATTTGCGCCGGTCTCACCTGACGAGTGGGATCGATATCTACGCACCGTCCTGGGCACCCTCACCGACGACTGCGTAATGGAGGTCAGATCGGCCGGGGTGCGCCTTGAGGGAATCGAGGGCGCACGCGAGTTCTATGAGACATTCATCCCGTCGTTCGAAGGCATGCACTGGGTTCCCCAGGCACTCGTGATCGGGCCCCAGGGAGTCCTCGACGTCGCCGACATGACGGCTAAGTTGGTCAAGCCGTTCGGTGGCCTCGACGCGGTCGGTGAGCAGCTCTCGACCGAGTGGGTTATCTACTTTCCGTGGGATTCCGAGCGGCGCAAATTCCGCGGCGAAACCATCTTCTCGATTCGCCGCCTCGATTGAGAAATAAGACCAGAGTGCAATCACGAGGAGGTCGAGGACAGCGATGAGCCAAGCCGCGAGGATCTGGTACCAGAGTTTCACCGACCCGGATGCGGACGCGCCTTATTTCACGCGCCTGGGGGAATATCTCCAATCGGTCGCCGGCTCCGGCTACGAGGTCCATCCGTTCGGGTTACGGCCCGGGGACCGATTCCTTCACCCGATCACCGAATTCCGCTGCGCGGCGCAGGTGATCACGGCCGCCTTGGCAGCCGAGCGCGAGGGCTACGCCTCGTTCGTAATCGGCCACTTCCAAGAGCCAGCACTGAGCGAGACCCGCGCGGCCGTGAAGATTCCGGTGGTCGGGCTTGGTGAGGCGAGCATGCTGTACGCGTGCACGCTTGGGCGCAAGGTCGCGTTGGTGACGATCAACCCCGTCTTCATTCCTTACCACGAGCAGCAGATCGCTCGACACGGGCTGGAACGACGGGTGGTCGCCGTCCGCGCGATCGAGGCACAGGTTGATCAGTTCAACGCCGCGTTCGAAGACGAGCGCGAGTACGACAGGCTACGTGCGCAGTTCATCGCGCAAGTCAGGCCCCTCCTCGACCTCGGCGTCGATGTGATCATCCCGGCTGGGGGGTATCCGATGCTGTTGTTCGCGCGTGAGCCAGCGTTCAACATCGACGGAGCCACCGTCCTCAACGGCTTGCCGGTAACGATCGCGGCGGCCGAGACGGCAATCCGGCTGGCACACCTGAATGGAACGTCGACAAGTCGCCGTGCCGAGTACGCGCTTCCTCCGAGCGAGGCCGTTGCCGAATTCCAAAGCATGCTGGGCGCGGTGCTACCTGTGGGCCGCGCGGAGCCCGGCCACTGACTTCGCAGAGGGTTACGCGCAGCGGAGAGGGAGGGATTCGGATGGACGAGACCGCTCAAACCGGATTCGAGACCGGGAAACCCGCCAGCTTCAGACTCTGGACGCCTACGGCCGGTGCGTGAGGCGGGTGCCGCCCTCGAGACGCGCCAGGTGTGGCGATGAACTGGTCATGATTCGGCGGTGTAGCCCCAGAAACTACGCATGATCGCGGGTGGGATCGGGCTGGTCGCTGCCACTTGGGTGAGGAGGATCGCTACCGAGCCGGTCGACGGGACGACGTGGGCTGTTGTCCCTGTGCCGCCGACCCAGCCGTAGCGTCCGGGGACGTTCCACGGCTCGATGCGCTCGAGGTCTACAGACCCTCCGAACCCCCAGCCCTGGCCCTCGAGGAAAAGTGCGCCGATCTCGCGCTGAGGCGGGGTGAGCTGATTGGTCGTCATCTGTCTCACGGCCTGCGGTGACAGCAGCTGCCGCCCATCGAGGGCTCCTTCTTCGAGGATCATCCTGGCGAACCGATGCAAGTCGTCCACGGTCGAGGCAAGGCCACCTGATCCGGCGGGAAAGGCCGGCAAGCGACTCCACTGCCCTTCGGGGGCGTCGGCCAGCTCCAGCCTGCCGTCTGAGCCGGGGCGGTAGTAGCTGGTGAGCCGGCCACGTTTCGCGGCCGGCACCTCGAAGCCGGTGTCCACCATTCCGAGCGGCTCAAAGACCCGTTCGGCAAGCAAGACCGGCAGCGGCTGACCGCTTGCTCGGGCGATCAGCACACCTTGGAGGTCTGAGCAGGTGTCGTACAACCAGGCTTCGCCCGGGTGGTAGAGCAGCGGGATAGCGGCGAGCCTCGACATCCATCGGTCAGGGTCGGGCCGCAGCTGGACCTCGCGGCCATCGGTCTGCACGGCGAACAGCGCCTGGACTGCGGGCAAGGTGAAGTCCGACGGGAACCCGTACCCTGCGCGATTGGTGAGGAGGTCCAGCACTGTGATCGGTCGGTTCGCTGGGACCACGTCGTCCACAGGACTACTGGGTGTTCGCACCACCATCGGCGACGCCAACTCCGGCAGCCACTGCTCGACAGGCTCGTCGAGCGCCATCACGCCGTCGTCGACGAGCATCATCGTGGCCGCGGCTGTGATCGGCTTGGTGATCGAGGCGATCCGGAAGACCGACCCTCGCATCATCGGTGTATGCGCTTCAAGGTCCGCCAAGCCGACCGCCTCGACCTCGACACGGCCGTCGCGTGCCACCAACGCCACTGCGCCGGGCACAGCACCGCTGGCGGCTTGCTTCGCAAGGATCTCGCGAAGCTTCGTCATAAGGTCAGCCCTCCTGCTTCGGAGTCGGTCATAACCATCAGACGATCAAAGTCCCCCGGACTCATCGCTGCGCAAAACCGCTTTCCCTCTTGATTCTCGCCTGTCAGGCGTCGAGCCCGCACCGCGACCCGTCCCGGAGACCGGATCCGCTAACAGGACAGCTGCTTTACCAGCAAAACCTGCGCCGCGACCCGCTAACCGTCGCCCTCGGGTCCCCTTCGTTGTGCGGAAACCGCGCATCCTGGGCGATCACATTCATCCTGGATCGCGCTTTACGCCGGCGACTCCTAGGCGACGCAGGGATCACCGCGCTCGAGTAGGGCCACCCGCAGCTACGGTACGCGTCAGCGTCGCAGCCGGCCGACGCTGTCGTCGGCGGTCGCCACCGCGCAGACGTATACGACGTGTGTTCCCACGCAGGTCGCCATTACATCGGCCGGCCAGCGCCAGGGCGGTGGTGTTCGCCCCAGCAGCGGGAACAGCGAGAACGTCGCGCTCATTAGCGTGCCGGCGAAGACCGCGCTCGCCCACGGCTCGACGATCCTCCGATGCAGCAGTCCGTGCCACAGGCCGAATGCCGAGCCGTAGCTCCATCGCAGCAGCAGCCCGAGGTCTCGGTCCTCGCTGGCCGTTACGTGTTGCAGGTGCATGATCGACGCCACGATTTGGCCCGGGACGAGTGAGTCGTCGTAGTCGAGCGGGCCGCGGTGGCGCGAGCGTAATCGTCGCTCCAGAGCGTAGGACAGCGACAGCGCGGCGGTCCCAGCGGTGCCCGCCAGGACGCTACGGATTGGCCAGGGTACGTTCACGATCGCCTCGTAGGAACGATGATCCTCACAAGCTGAGCGCTCGATCGATGGACTCGAGCTGGTCGCTGAGGTCCAGATCTCGGGCCGGATTCTGGCGATGCTCGCGGGTGTCGGGTTGATGAAACACAACGGCACGTGTGCCTTCGGCTCGCATACGAGGCCCAGCGGACCTCATATCGCTAGTACGAGCGCAAGGTCGAGCAGACGTATTCGCGTGACTGCCGAAGTCAGGCGGGTGCCGCCAGCCCGGGGACGGCCGGGCTGCGTTACTACGGCTTGATGAAGGTGTGTGAGAGCACCGCTCTGCGGTTGACGCACTGGTCCTTGATCACGGTGAACTGCAGCTCGTCACCGGTCAGCCGGAACGTGTACTTGCCGGACTTCGGGCATTTGGCCCCTGGCCCGATCGTGATCTTGTGGCCTGAGACCGAGTAGGAGTTGTGGGCGGCGATCACGTGCCCATCGACGCTGACCTTGACGAACGTGGGCTTAAAGTTGAGCGTATACGTACCCCTCTGATGGCCGCTCGCGATCGTGGTCCTGTACTTGCCACTGAGCACACCGGACGCCACCGCAGCGGGAGTTAGAGCCAGTGCGCCTATGACTGACGCTGCAATTAGGAAGCGTTTCATCTAAAGCTCCTTTTATGAGGCCCACGCTACTCGACCCCGATCAGCGTGGGCTAGCCGATCCTTGGCTCGAACCGTATCCGTATCTGCGGCCCCGGTGCAATTAAATCCCCGATCGTGAGGGGCGCGGGAAAACAACCCGCTCAAAAAGTGGTCTTGACCGGCCTTGAGTGGCTAACCGAACCGCTCATGATGCAGCCACCTGAGAGCGCAAAAAGCCCGTGTCACGGCCTCGTCGCTGTAACCAAGCGGAGAGGGAGGGATTCGAACCCTCGATGGACGAAACCGCCCATACCGGTTTTCGAGACCGGCGCATTCAACCGCTCTGCCACCTCTCCGGTCGGCGCACAACGTTAGAGGACCCGGACGGCCATAGACCTAGCCATCGCGCCGTTTAAAGGTCCCCGACACAGAGGCGCGATGTCGATCATCACCGCCGCCTACGCCGGGCTGGTCGTCTCGATCGCGAGCGCGCGTGAGAGCGGCGTGCTCAAACGGCGCCGCGCCACTCCGGTCCCCTCGGCGATTCTGATCGGTGGCCAGGCCATCGCCAGGCTCGTCACGACCACGACCATGTCGGCGGTGCTGCTCCTGGTCGGGCGACTCGCGTACGGCGTCTCCTTTTCGCCCGGCGCGCTCGCCGCGATCGCGTGCACGGTGGTCTTCGGGACGCTGTGCTTTGCGTGCATCGGGTATGCCGTCGCCGGCCTGATCGGGTCGGTCGACGCCGCGCAGCCGATCGTGCAGGCGACTGTGATGCCGCTGTACTTCATCTCAGGCATCTGGATCCCGGTCTCGACGCTCACCCTGGCGCTGCGCTCGATCGCCTCGGTGTTTCCGGTCGAGCACCTGGCCGCGGCGCTGCACCTCGCGTCGGTTCACGCGAGCCTCGGCGCGGCGTTCGCGCCCAAGGACCTGCTCGTGCTAGCCGTCTGGGGTGTCGCGGCGGCCGCGATCGCGGCGTGGCGCTTCAGCTGGCTGCCCCACGCGGCAACCGCCTGAGGGCCGGCGAACCGTCTCGATTCCTCCTCGCCACGTTCGGGTAGCAAGTCACCCGAGGAGGATTGATGCATGTCTACGCGTGATTCCGCGACGACTCACGGCGCGCGAGAGGCCCCGAGCCGGGCCAGGCGACGCCGTTTTGGCCCCCTGGCGCGGCTCGACCGCATCCCGGTGTGGCCCTACGAACGCAAGCTCCTGTGGATCGTGGGCGCGGGCTACTTCTTCGCCTTCTTCGACATCGTCACGATCTCGTTCGCGACTCCCGTAATCGCGACGCAGTTCCACGTCTCCAAGCAGACCGTGACGTACTCCATCACGAGCAGCTTGGTCGGCTACATCATCGGGGCCTTCGCTGACGGCGCGATCGCCGACAAGTGGGGCAGGCGGCTCAGCCTCGCGCTCTCCGTCGCCGTCTTCTCGCTGGGCACGATCCTGGCGGCGGTGAGCACGAACGTCACCGAGCTGATCGTCTTTCGCTTCATCGCCGGGCTCGGCATCGGCGCCGAAATCGCCGCCGTCACGACGTACATGAGCGAGCTCTCGCCGGCCCGTCTGCGCGGCCGCTACACCAGCCTGGCGACCACAATGGCCTACGCGGGGTTCGCGGTGGTGCCGTTCGTGGCCCGGGGACTGGTCCCGACCTTTGCCTCGGGCTGGCGTGTTCTGTTCGCGATCGGTGCGCTCGGAGGTCTCACGATCCTCGTCATGCGTCGCGGCCTGCCGCAGTCTCCGCGCTGGCTCGTCTCCCAGGGCCGCGTGGACGAGGCCCGCAAGACTGTGGACCGCGCGGAGGCAACCGCCGCTGAGATCGTCGACGGCGACCTGCCCGAACCGGAACCCGTACCGGACGAGGCGCCCGCCGAGCGCTTCCCCATCCGCGCCTTGCTGAGGCGGCCGATGGTCTGGCGCCTGGGCCTGTTCATCGCGATCTGGTTCGTCTACTACATCGGCAACTACGGCTGGCTGACGCTCGCGCCAACGCTATTCACCAACAAGGGCTACAGCCTCGCCGACAGCACGACGTATCTGCTGGTCTCGGGTATCGGCTTCCTCGTGGGCGCCTTCGCGACTACCCGCTTCAGCGACCGCCTCGAGCGCAAGTACACGATTGCCGCGGTCGCCGTCGTCTGGGGTGTATCGCTGCTCTTGATCGGCTACCTCGTTTCGCCCGGGATCATCATCGGGATCGGCTTCCTGGCTTCCATGGCTATCGGCCTCACGGTGCCGATGATGTACACGTACACGGCCGAGCATTTCTCGACCAACGCCCGCGCGACCGGGGTCGCGTTGAGCGACGGCCTGGGGCACATCGGAGGTGCACTCGCGCCTCTGATCGTGCTGGGCGCTTATTCCGCGTGGGGCTTCTCCTCGGCCTTCTTGGTCATGGCCATCAGCGGCTTCGTCGCCGCGGCTCTGATCCTGCTCGGGATCAGAGCGACCGGCGCCTCGCTCGAGAAGGCGACCGGGTCGTAGGCCAGACCTAAGACGCCGATACGACGAGTGAGGTAGCGGGCATCTCGAGCCGTCCGGACCGTTCATAGCCGGCGACCCGTTCAGCGAGCTCGTGCCGAACCTGCTCACGCTCGCCCTCGCTGAGCGGTTTGAGTACGGCTGCGACGGCGCCGGCGGCTTCGGTCAAGAACCCCCAGTAATCGTCCATTCCGGCGAAGTCGAACGAGAAATAGACATCATCGATCTTCGCTCCTGCGAAATTCGCCTGCGAGAACAGCTGACGCAGCCGTTCACGATCGGCTAAAGCGAGGATGCCGGGAGCGTTCGCATCGGTCGGGCGCATGTGACCGCGCTCCCGCAGCACCTCCGCGGGCAACGCGGCCCAGGGATTCTGCTCGGGCCCGGCGAAGACGGCGCAGACAGCACGGCCACCAGGCCGCAGCACACGGCGTGTCTCGCGCAGCGCCGCGCCGGGATCTCCCATCAGCATGATTCCCCACCGGCAGAGAACACCGTCGACCGACGCGTCGGGGAGGTCGAGGCGCTCGGCGTCGAGCACGCGGCACTCGACGTTCTCGATTCCGAGCTCCACGGCGTGGCGCTGGGCCGCTTTGACCATCGCCTCGGCAAAGTCGCTCATGATCACGCGGCCGCTCGGCGCGACGAGCCGACAGGCGGCAAAACCAACCAATCCGCTGCCAGCGGCCAGCTCGAGGACCGTCTGACCCGGCGAAGGCTCGAGTCGCTCGAGCATCAGTTCGGTTAGAGGCCGCGCGGTCTCCTCGAAGTAGGCGTGACGCGCGTCCCATCCGGGCGCCATCGCCTCCCAGACCGCCTGGCTGGCCCGGTTGTAGTCCGTCACTTCCATCGGTAGGGACACAGCCTAACGCGAACGGGTCCGCGTGTGGGACCAGCTGGCCTCACCGCCGCGACGCGAAGAACCGCTGCAGCAGCTCCGCGCACTCGCCTGCCAGCAAACCGTGTTCGAGCTGCGGCCGGTGGTTCAGCTTCGCCTCGCCGAGTACGTCCAACACGCTACCGGCCGCGCCCGCCTTGGGGTCCACAGCCCCAAAGATCACCCGCGGCACGCGGGCGAGCACGATCGCGCCCGCGCACATCGCGCACGGCTCGAGCGTGATGTACATGACCGCATCGAGCACGCGCCAGTTCTCGAGCGCGCGCGCCGCCTCGCGCAGCGCGATCATCTCCGCGTGGGCCGTGGGGTCCGAGCGCAGCTCCCGCTCGTTATGCCCGGAGCCGATCACCTCGCCCTCGCGCACGATCACCGCTCCGATCGGCACATCGTCGTGCTCGAGCGCGCGCGTCGCTTCGCGCAACGCGAGGCGCATGAAGTACTCGTCGCGCGGAAAGAAGCGGCGGCTCAAGCCAGCTTCGTGATGGCGATCACTATGCCCGCGAGTACGAACACCACGATCAGCGCCTGCATCACGATCCAGGAGCGGGGCATCGAGCGCACAACTTCAGGCTAGCGCCAAGCAATCGGCCATACTGACCCCCGATGCGCAGGACAGCTCTTCTCGCCGCCACCGCCACGCTCGCGACTGCGGGCGTCGCCGCGGCGGCGGGCCTCACCACCACCGCGAGTGTCACCCCCGACACGCCGAACGCCCATTCCAAGCTGAAGGTCTCGGCCAAAGGACCGTTCTCGGCCACCGGCTTACCCACATCCGCCGAGATCGACGTGCAAAAGGGCTTCCGCACCAGCGCCAAGTCCGTCGCTGGCCTCTGCAACCCGCACAACCTTCCCTGCCCGGCTAAGAGCAAGGTCGGCTCGGGCGAGCTGGTGGCGACCGTGACGCTGCTCGGCAAGCAGACGATTCCGTTCACGATCTACCTGGGTAGGCCGCGCCACAAGGGAGACATCGCCTCGATCGTGCTGACAGCAAACGTGCTCGGATCACCTGAGCACGTCACCGGGCGACTCTTGGCAACCTCTGGCGGCGGGCTCGAGATTCTCTTCGACCATTTTCCGACCTCCGGAGTCCCGCCTGGAAACGCCACGCTGGACAAGCTGTCGCTGTCGGCGCACGCGTTACGCACGTCGCGCGGCAAGACCTACTCGCTGATCACCAACCCGGCGAGGTGCGGCAAAGCCAAGCAGTGGACCGGCAGCTTCACGGTCGGCTTCCAGAGCGGCACGGTCACGCAGCCGCTCTTGATCCCCTGCAGCGCATAGCCGAAACGCCGAACCCCACCCTGAAGGCCGTCTCCGACGCGGTGCTATCGGTCGCCTCGCAGCGCTCGGTTGAGCAGGTGCTGCAGCAACTTGTGCACTCAGCGCGGGTGCTCGCGCACGCGCGCTTTGCCGCGCTGGGAATCCCCGACGGCGAGGGCAGGTTTCGCCGCTTCCTGGTCTCGGGCATGAGCGACGAGCTGATCGCGGCCTTGGGGCCGCTGCCCCAGACCCACGGGATGCTCGGCGCCATGCTCCAGGCGCCCGAGCCTTTCCGCACTGACGACATCCACAAGGATCCTCGGTTCCGGGGCTGGTGGCCGCGCCAGCACCCCGACATGCACTCCTTCCTGGGGGTGCCAATCGTCTTTGGTCAGGAGGTGATCGGGGCGTTCTATCTCACCGAGAAGCGCGAGGCGAGAACCTTCGACGCGTCCGATCAAGCGCTGATCGAGCTGCTCGCAGCGCACGCCGCGATTGCTATCACCAACGCCCGCCTTTACGAGCGAAGCCGCGAGCTCTCGATCCTCTCGGAACGCAACCGCCTCGCCCTCGAGCTGCACGACGCTGTCAGCCAGAAGCTGTTCAGCCTGATTCTCACCGCCGAGGCGGCCAGCACCCTGCTCGAGCGCGGGGAGCAACCAAGCGCCCAGCTTCAACGCGTGCAGGAACTCGCACGTGAGGCCATTGACGAGCTGCGTTCGCTGATCTTCGGCCTACGCCCACCCGAACTTGAGCGCGACGGCCTCCGAGGCGTGCTCAGCAAGGAAATCGAGATGCTTTCCAAGATTTACAGCGTCCCGATCGAGCTCCAAGCGGGCGGGCAGCCGCTCCCCGCCGACTTCCGCCGCGACGCTGGCATCCTGCGCATCGCCGATGAAGCGCTTCACAACGCGCTCCGTCATGCCGGCGCGAGCAGGATCGCGGTGCGTTTGGGCGGGCGGAAAATCGAAGTAGAGGACGACGGCGCCGGGTTTGATCCCAGCGAGGCGCGGCTACGCTCGATGCACCTGGGGCTCACCTCGATGGAAGAACGCGCACGAGAGCTTGGCGGACGGCTCACGATCATCTCCGCCAAAGGCGCTGGCACCACCGTGCGGCTGGAGGTTCCCGAGCGCTGATCCGAATCCTGATCGTCGACGACCACGAGGTGGTGCGTGAGGGGCTGCGGGCCTTTCTCGAGCTACAGGATGGCCTCGAGGTGGTGGGGGAGGCTGGCGACGGCGAGCGGGCGCTCGCGCTCGCCAACGAGCTCAAACCCGACGTGATCCTGATGGACCTGATGATGCCCAAGCTCGACGGCGTCGGCGCGATGCGCGTGCTGCGCCAGCGCTTGCCCGCGACGCGCGTGATCGCGCTCACCAGCTTCCTCGACGACGAGCGCCTGCTGCCCGCGATCCAGGCGGGCGCGGCGGGGTACCTGCTGAAGGACGTCCGCCCGCAAGAGCTGGCGCAAGCCGTCCGCACCGCCTACGCCGGTGAGGCGATTCTCGACCCGGCTGCGGCGGCGCGGCTGATGGAAGCAGTGGCCCAGGGTGCGACGCCCAGCACCCCTGAGCAAACCGCCTAACACGGCGCGAGCTCCAGGTACTTGAGCTCATCGCCAAGGGTCGCTCCAACAAGCGCATCGCGTTCGAGCTCGGGATCGCCGAGAAGACCGTCAAGGCCCACGTCGGCCGGGTGCTCGCCAAGCTGGGCGTCACAGACCGCACCGCGGCGGCCGTGCTGGCGGTCAAAGAGGGACTGCTCGAAAGCAAGTCTTAGGACCTATTCCCTCTGGTAAACGGGACCGCCAAGCCCCTACTTTGGCGCCCATGCCACTCGCAATTGTCACAGGGGCCTCGCGCGGCCTGGGCCTGGCGCTCGCCCGCGCGCTGGTCCGAAACGAATACTCGCTTGTCATCGACGCGCGCACAGTTCTCGACCTGAAACGTGCCGAGGACGAGCTGGCCAAATCGACCGAAGTCGCCGCCATCGCAGGCGACGTAACCGACCCGGCCCACCGCAGCGCGCTGGTCGCGGCGGCGGGCGACCGCATCGACGTCCTCGTCAACAACGCCAGTGTGCTCGGCCCGAGCCCTCAGCCCGGGCTCGCCGACTACCCGCTCAATGTGCTCGAACACGTCTATGGCGTCAACGTGCTCGCCCCGCTCGCGCTGATTCAGCTTGCCTTGCCGCGCATGCCCCAAGGCGGGCGCGTCCTCAACATCACCTCCGACGCCGCCGTTGAGCCATATGAGGGCTGGGGCGGCTATGGCTCCTCGAAAGCCGCGCTTGAGCAGATGACAGCCATCCTCGCCGCCGAGCATCCGGAGCTCAAGGTCTACACAGTCGATCCTGGCGACATGCGCACGCGCTTGCACGAGGAGGCCTTTCCGGGCGAGGACATCTCCGATCGGCCGCCGCCCGAGGAGAGCGTCCCGGGGCTGTTGGAGCTGATCAAGAACGACCTACCCAGCGGCCGCTACCGGGCGCGCGAGCTCGGGGTCCTAGCGCGATGAGCCTGCGCCCGCGCGAGGCCGTAAGGCTTCTGGTCGCAGACGGGGCGAGCGGCGAGCTCGAGCACGTCTGCTTCCGCGATCTGCCCGACCTGCTCGCACCCGGCGACCTGCTTGTGGTCAACGTCTCCGGAACCCTGCCAGCCGCCGTGCGCGCTCGATACGAGCCGGTCCGAGTCCATTTCTCGACCCGCGTGCCAAACAGGAGCGACGTCTGGCGCGTAGTCGAATTGCGCAGCGCTGACGGCTCGGAGCCGCTCAAGCCCCTGACCGGCAAGCGGCTCACACTCGACGGAGGCGCCGAGCTCGAACTCGTCGCCCCCTACCTCGGCGGCACGCGGCTGATGGTTGCGCGCCTCAGCGCCCCGGTCGAGCCTTACCTCCGCGAGCACGGCGAGCCGATTCGCTACAGCCACCAGCGCCGCACTCTGCCGCTCGCCGCCTACCAGAACGTTTACGCGACCGACCCGGGCTCCTCGGAGATGCCGAGCGCCGGCCGCCCGTTCACATCCGAGCTGATTACACGCCTGATCGCCAAGGGAATCGAACTCGCCCCGCTCACGCTGCACGCCGGCGTCTCCTCGCCCGAGCGCCACGAGCCGCCGTTTCCGGAGCAGTTCGCGGTTCCCGAGAGCACGGCCCGGTTGGTCACCGCTGCGCGGCGTGTGATCGCGGTCGGCACTACCGTGGTGCGCGCGCTCGAGACGGTGGCGCGCAGCGACGGCACCGTCGTTCCAGGGGCCGGGTGGACCAACTTGGTCGTAACGCCCAAACGGGGCCTGCGGGCCGTCGACGGCCTGATCACGGGCTGGCATGAACCGGAGTCGTCCCACCTAATGGTGCTCGAGGCCGCAGGTGGGCACGATCTGCTCGCGCGCTCCTACTCAGCGGCCGGCGAGCGCGGGTACTTGTGGCATGAATTCGGCGACAGCGCGTTGCTGCTAGCCGATCGTCGCGAGCTCCGGAAAGCGCACCGGCACGTCACGCGCCACCACCAGCACCGGACAGAGCGCGTTCTCGATCGTCCGCTCGTACTGGGCGGAAATCATGACCGTGCCTAGAGGAGCCTCCGGACGCGAGCCCATCACGAGCAGATCCACTCGCGGCTCCTCGCGGCTCACAACGGCGTCAAAGCTCTCAGCGAGCTCGCGGGCGGTCTCCAGCGCGGCGTCGTCGTTGGGTGCCGCGAGCAATCCGACCACGCGGATGTGCGGCTCGAGCTGGGCATAGCCCGCGGGCGCGATCGCGACGGCTGGAGCTCCTCCCGAGAGCAATGTCTCCGCGGAATGCTGCGGCGCGACACGGCCCGAGGGGGTGCGGTAGTCAGAGCCGAACACCACCATCGCGGCGTCCTCCTGTTCGGCGAGCCACTTCAGCCCCTCGGGAGTCGAGCCGCTGACGATCACACGGCGCGCACTCTCCGGTTCGCCTAGCCACAGCGCGCCACGTTCCAGCAGAGCCTCGGCGGCGTGCTGCGCGAGTGCGGTCGTGTGGCATACGTAGGCGAGCACTGGCTGCACGCCCGCAGTCGCGAACAGGGCCGCCAGCGCGAGCGCGTCGTGATCGTTGGGCGTGTCGTCGTAAGAGATGATCGCCTTGCTGGCCACGAGGTGGTTTTCGGTGCCAGCAGGGCTGCGTCCTCTCGCCGAATGAGGTTTTTCGGGTCGGCACATGTGCCGACCCGCCGGCCGCACATGTGCGACCGGGCCGGCGCACATGTGCGCCGGCGTCCATTATTTAGCTAGACCCGCAGGCGGGATGCGAGCTCTTTGGGGCGCGGGTTGACCAGGATGGCTCGCGCCGCCCGCTCGAGTGGCCCGCGTGCCAGCAGCCCGATCGAGCCGGGGTCCACCGCGACCGAGTAGGTCACGCGCGTGCGGTTCCCGCCCAGGTCCTCGAGCTCCCACTCGCCCTGCATCGATTTGAGGTCGCCTTCGAGCTGCTGCCAGGAAAGGCGCTTCGGCCCGTCGTAGTTGAAGCGCACCCGGCTTTTGACCTTGCGCAGCTTGGCGTCCGAGAGCGTGTCGCACACGACCGCCCTTCCCTGGTCGTCGCGCTCGACCACGTCCATGCGTTCGAGCCCGTTCTGCCACTCGGGCGCGATCGGAACGTCCTCGATCAGCGCCCAGCAGCGGTCGATGGGCGCGTCGACTTCGGTGCTTGATGATCCCTTGATGGGTGCCATTGCGCCGCGATGCTATAAGCCGCGCGCATGAAAGAGATCCGCGGGTCCGCCAGCGCCGTGGTGCGCGCGCCCGCGCAGAAGTGCTACGCACTGCTGGCGGCCGTTGACCGATACGACGAGTGGAACCGCGATTTGGTGCGCGAGCTCGAGGTCCTGCAGCGCGAGCCGCTGCGCCTGCGCGCGGCGATCCACGTCAAGCGGAGCCAGTTCGCGAAGACCTTCGAGCTGCGGGTTGCGGTCAGCGCCGAGCCGCCGTGGGCCGTGTACATCACCCGCATCGCGAACGAACCCTCGGATCCCGAACGACTGCGGCTGGCGTGGCGCATCACGCCGGCGCGGGAGGGCACGCAGCTGCAACTCGACCTCAACGCGGTGGCGTCGTTCGTCCCGCGACTCATGCCGCTCCGGAGCTTGGGCAACACGATCGCGCGGAAGCTGCTCGGATCGGCTACTGAGGCGTTAGATCAGGCCGGGTCTGCGGCACCCCAGATGCCCGGCCCGCGTCGGTGCTCGTAGATGAGCGAGGTTTCGGCGTGCGCGACGGCCGGGTGGGTGGCGAGGTGGTCGACCACGAACTCTCTGAGATCCTGAGGGTCAGAAGCGGCCACCCATACCAGGTAGTCGGTGACGCCCGTCAGGTGGAAGACCATCAGCACTCCGGGTAGTTCGCTCACGGCCTGCGTGAACGCGTCGATCTGCTCGCGCGCGTGAACCGCCAGGCGGACGGCTATTAGCGCCTGCAGCGGCCGTCCGAGCGTGGCGAGATCGACCTCGGCGTGGAAGCCGCGGATCACCCCGCGCTCGCGCAGTGAGCGCAGGCGCGCCAACGAAGTGGAGGGCGCGATCCCGACGCGCTCGGCGATGCGCTGATTGCTGATGCGGGCGTCCGCGGCAAGCGACTCGAGGATCGCCATGTCCACCTTGTCGAGACGCCGATCATTCGGCACGGACGCCACTAAAGAAGCATAACCGCAGTAATTACCGAAATGAACTGGATCTGCCGAACTATCTGCGGACATTTGCACCACAGCCGAAGGATCCATCAGACTGTGGCGCATGACCCTCACCGCCACTATCCCCGCAATCAAACGCTCCATCCTCGAGACGATCGGCGATACGCCGCTCGTTGAGCTGGGCCGCATCGGCGCCGGTCTGCGCCCCCGCCTTGTCGCAAAGCTCGAAGTGTTCAACCCAGGCGGTTCGATCAAGGACCGCATCGCCGTCGCCCTGATCGAGGCGGCCGAGCGAGATGGAAAGCTGCCCCCCGGCGGCACGATCGTCGAGCCCACCTCCGGCAATACCGGCACCGGGCTCGCAATCGCCGCGCGCCTGAAGGGCTACCGCGTGATCGCCGTGATGCCGGACAAGATGTCCAAGGAGAAGATCGATCTGCTGCGCGCCTACGGGGCGGAGGTGGTGGTCGCGCCAACCGATGTGCCGCCCGACTCGCCCCGCTCCTACTACCGCGTGGCCGATCGGCTGACGGCTGAGATTCCGGGCGCGTTTCAACCCAACCAGTACTTCAATCAAGCCAATCCGCAGGCGCACTATGAGTCCACCGGGCCCGAACTGTGGGAACAGACCGCGGGGCAGATCACCCACCTCGTGGCGGGGGTCGGGACCGGGGGCACGGTCACCGGCACGGCGCGCTATCTGCGCGAGCGCCGTCCCGAGCTCGTCGTGGTGGGGGCTGATCCGGAGGGGTCGATCTACTCGGGCGGTGAGGAAAACGTGCACCCGTACCTGATCGAGGGAGTGGGGGAGGACTTCTGGCCCGAGACCTTCGATCGCACCGTCGTGGATCGCTGGATCACCGTCTCGGATCGCGAAGCCTTCCTGACGACGCGCCGGCTCGCCCAGGTCGAGGGCATCCTCGCCGGTGGCTCGGGCGGCATGGCCGTGCACGCGGCGCTCAGAGTCGCGGCGCAGGTCGAGGATCCGAACGCGCTGGTCGTGGTGATCGTGCCCGACGGGGGGCGCTCGTACCTGTCAAAGATCTTCTCCGACAGCTGGATGCGCCAATACGGCTTTCTCGAGCGCGATACCAACCTGACGATCGGGGACGTGCTTGCGCGCAAGGCTCAGGCCGGAGAGATGCCGCCGCTGGTCTCGGTGGAGACGCACTTCCGCGTGCGCGACGCTGTCGCACGCCTACACGAGCACGGCGTCTCGCAGTTGCCGGTGGTCAGTGCCCACGATCGCGCCACCGTCGTCGGCGCGATTTCAGAGCGCGGCCTGCTCAAGCACGCGACCGACGACGCGATGCTGCTCGAGGCCGAGATCGTGCAGGTGATGGAGCCGCCGTTGGCCGCGGTCTCGACGCTTGATCCGGTCAGGGACGCGGTCGAGCTGCTGGTCGGCGATCAGCAGGCGCTGCTGGTGACCGATGCCGGACGGCCGGTGGGGATCCTGACCCGCACCGACCTGCTGGAAGCGCTCGCCACGTGAACGGATCTGGCGGCGACTCGTTCGCCACGCGTGCGGTCCACGCGGGGCTCGAGCCCGACCCGAGCTTCGGCTCGGTCATTCCCGCGATCCACCAGACCTCGACCTATGCGCAGCGCCGGCCAGCTGAATTTTTCGAGGACTACGACTACGCGCGCTCGGCGAATCCGACGCGGGCCGCGCTGGAGCGCGGGCTAGGCGAACTGGAGGGCGGACGCGCGGTGAGCTTCTCCTCGGGCCTGGCCGCCGAGCACGCGCTGATCACGGTCGTGTGCCAGGCCGGTTCGCACGTGATCCTGCCGGCCGACCTCTACGGAGGCACCTACAGGCTGGTGGACAAGGTGCTGACGCGTTGGGGGTTGCGCTACGACCTGGTGGACCAGACCGACCTGGACGCGCTCGAGCGCGCGGTAACCGATGACACACGCATGATCTGGGTCGAGACACCCACCAACCCGCTCTTGAACGTGGTCGACGTCGCGGGAGTGGTCGCCCGGCGCCGCGGGGCGCTGGTCGCCGTCGACAGCACCTTTGCCACGCCGTTCAATCAGCGCCCCCTGGAGCAGGGGGCAGACTTCGTGGTGCACTCGACGACCAAGTACCTGGGCGGCCACTCCGACGTGGTAGGGGGTGTGGTGGTTGCTTCGGACCCGGCGTGGTACGAGCGGCTGCGCTTTGTCCAGAACGCCGTCGGCGCCGTGCCCGGCCCGCTCGATTGCTTTCTCGTGCACCGGGGCCTGCGCACGCTGCACCTGCGCATGGCGGCGCACGCACGCTCCGGCGAGGCCGTCGCCTCGTTTTTGAATGGCGCCACCGACGTGAGCGACGTGCGCTGGCCGGGGTTCAGCGGCATGGTCAGCTTCCGTCACCCGCGAGCGGCCGCGCTGGCGGCGGCGACCCGTCTGTTCACGCTGGCCGAATCGCTGGGCGGCGTCGAGTCCCTGATCGAGGTCCCGCAGGCGATGACGCACCAATCGGTCGAGGACTCGAGTGCGGCGGTGCCCGCGGACCTCGTGCGCCTCAGCTGCGGCGTCGAGGAGCCGCAGGACCTGGTGGAAGACCTGCGCCAGGCGCTGGCGGCCGGAAGCTAGTCGCCCGGGACTTCGCTGCTGAAGGCGACGCGCCTTAAGAGCGCGCGCGATGCGGCGACGGGGTGGCGGTCGCGAAGCGCGAGCAGGCCGATCAGCGCGACCACGAAGCAGGTCGCGGCCCCCACACCCAGCCCGGCACGCGCGCCGGCCAGCGCGATCACCCACCCGATTATCGGTCCGCCGATCGGGGTCGAGCCCTGGAAGGCCACGAACCACAGCGACATCACGCGGCCGCGCATCGACGGCTCCGCCTGGAGTTGGAGCGTTGAGTTCCCTGTCGCCATGAAGGCGATGCTCGCCGCGCCGGCCAGCGCGAGCGCGATCACCTCGACGTGCAGGCTCGGTGCGAGTGCGGCGCCAGCCATGGCGATCCCGAAGATCGCGACGGCGGCCGTCAACTGCCGGAGGCCGGTCTTGCCCTTGGCCGCCACGAGCAGCCCGCCCACCAGGCCGCCGACTCCGATCGCGGCGGTCATGAAGCCATAGCCGGCGGCGCCAACGTGCAGGCCGCTTCTGGCCATCACCGGGAGCGAGACCTGGAACTCGTAGGTGAGACAGCCGACGAGCGCCATCATCAGCAGCGGCAGCGCCAGCTCGCGGGTCTTGGCCACGTAACGCAAACCTGCGCGCAGCTGTCCGCGAGCGCGGGGCGCGGGAGTGGTGGGCTCGAGCGCCGAGCGATTCATGGTCGCCAGCGAGGTGACAACCGCGACGAAGCTACCCGCGTTGGCCAGGAAACAGATGCCCTCGCCGACGGTCGCGATCATCACGCCCGCGATCGCGGGGCCGATCGTGCGCGCGACGTTGACCAGTACGGAATTGAGCGTGACCGCGTTGCGCAGATACTGCGACCCGACGAGCTCCAGCATGAAGGACTGGCGCGCGGGGTTCTCGAAGGCGTTATTGAGGCCGAGCAGGGCTGCGAGCACGCCGATCTCCCAGACCCGAATCGAGCCGGTCAGCGTGAGCACGGCCAGGATCAGCGCCTGGACGCCCATCGCGCTCTGCAAACCAATCATCAGCTTGCGCTTGTCCATGCGGTCGGCGATCACCCCGCCGTAGGGGGCGAGCAGCAGCACGGGCAGCGTCTGCAGCGCGATCACGGCTCCGAGCCAGGTGCTCGTGTGCGTGAGGCTCAGCACCAGCCACGCCTGCGCGGTCATCTGCATCCAGGTACCGATCAGCGAGATCGCCTGGCCGCCCAGGTAGTGGCGGTAATTGGGGACCGACATGGCGGCGAAGGTCATCCGCGAGACGCGCATGATCGGGCTCATCGGCGAGCCCGCTTGAGGTTGTGCGAGAGCTTCTCGAGCGCCGGCAGCGCCCGCTCGAGCGCTCTGCGCTCTCGGTCGGAGAGCTCGTCGAGGGCCACGCTGAGCACGTCGGTGCGCTCGCGGCGCATGCGCTCGATCAGTTTGCGCCCTTCGCGAGTGGTCGTCACGAGCGCTGCGCGCTTGTCCTGCGGGTCCTGCAGGCGGTCGATCAGGCCGGCGTCGGCGAGGTCGGCCACGATGCGGGAAAGCATCGTGGGGTTGATGCCCTCCTCGGCGGCCAGCTCGGTGAGCCGCAGTGGCCCGAGCGTGTGGATCGTGTTCAGAAGTGAGATGCGGGTGGGGGTGAGGCCCGCCTGGGCTCCGGCTCGCGTGGGGCGCAGGCGGCGGTGAAGACGCCCGATGACTGCACGGAGGCTGGCCGGAATGGCGGCGCCGTCGGGTGTGGCGGACGACGACGCGACCCGTTCAGTACTGAGGTCATCCCCAGCGCTGAGATCATCGGACTTGGAAATTACTTGCTTCACGTCAAGCAATTTTAGCAGGCGTGCGGTTTTCGTCCGTCGTCCTGATTGACGCCGGCGGGAGGCTGAAGGTAACGTTTGGCTGGGGGTCGAGGGTGGCCGACGTCTTCATCTCCTACTCGCGACGTGATGCGGAGTTCGTGCATCGTCTTCAGCACGAACTCGAATCTCGCGGTAAGGAGGTATGGGTCGATGTCGAGGGGATCCGGGATGCAGAGGTGTTCCCGGAAATACTCCGGCGCGCGATCGAGTCAAGCGATGCGTTCGTGTTCGTGATCAGCCCCGACGCGGTGCGCTCGCAGTTCTGCGTAGAAGAGGTCGAGCACGCGGTCGCGCTGAATAAGCGCGTGGTGCCGTTGTCCCTGCGCGCGGTACCGGATGCCGAGCTGCCCGATGCCATCCGGGTTCGCAACTGGATCCCGGTCGGCGATGGCGAGTTCGAGCAGGGCGTTGGGCGCCTCATCGCCGCGGTCGAGACGGATCTCGAATGGGAACGTCAGCACAGTCGACTCACGGTCAAGGCGCTGGACTGGGAGCACTCCGGCCGGGACCGCAGCTTCCTGCTACGGGGATCGGAGCTGGCCGCCGCCGAGCAATGGCTGGCCGCAGCGGCTGGACGCGAGTCCGGCGCCAACGCGATCGAGCAGGAGTACCTGCTGGCGGCGCGTCTTGCCCGCTCACGCCGCCAGCGAGGGCTTATCGGCGTGAGCCTCGTGGTCGCTGCAGTCTCGGTCGGACTCTTGGTCTTCGCCCTGATCTCGCGCAGTCACGCAATCACGGAGGCTCGTGTGGCGCTGGCTGACAGTCTCGGCGCCCAGGCAATCGCCGATCCGCACCTCGACCGCGCGATGCTGCTAGGCGTCGAGGCGGCGCGCCTCGATCCCTCGGAGCGGACGCAGGGCGATCTCCTGACTGCCCTCCTTCGAGCGCCTTCAGCCATCAGAACGCTGCACGGCGACGGCCTCAGGGTCAACGGAATCGCGCTGTCGCCCGACGGAAGGACCGTCGCGCTCGAGGACAACGTGCCGAACATCATCTTCCTTGACGCTGCGACGGGAGCCAGAATCGGCGAGGTGCCGACCTCGGTGTTGCGCGCTCCCCCCTCAGCCATCGCCTACCTGACTGACGGCCAGCTGGCGTTCCAAGGCGGTGGCAACCCGCCGAGCGAGGTCGACTTGATCGACCCCGCGCGACGAGGCATCGCCCAGCGGCTTGTGCTGCCGCGCACGGTCCGAGCCGCCGTTCAGCCGCCAGGGCCTTTCGGTGGATCGCCGAACTTCGGTGGCAACAACTTCGCGTCTGGCCCGCGCGGCCTCCTTGCCGTTGCGGTCGCCGGCTATGCCGTGCAGTGGGCGCTTCCACGAGGACGCCTCGCAGCGAGGCCTTTCCGCCTGCCAGGAAGTGCGAGCTTTCTCTTCTACCGGTCCAATGGCCACCAGCTCGTGTCCGTGGGCGACGGGGAGGCAGGTGTGCTTGATGCCCGTAGCGGCAGGGTGCTCCGCACCTACAAGATTGGCGGCGGCGCGGCCGCCCTCTCGCCCGACGGTCGAACGCTGGTTCTGGGCGACAACCAAGGCACCGTGCGCTTCCTAAACTTGGAATCCGGCGCCGTCACAACCGCCGTCGCCGCCCACGCCGGCGCGGTGGACGCGGTCGGGATTACCCCTGATGGAAGGTCCGCGGTCACGAGCGGCGACGATGGCAAGTCGCTGGTTTGGGATCTGGCGACTCATCAAGTGCGGACGTCGCTGGTGGGTCATGCCGGACCGGTCCGTGACCAGGCGATCAGTCCTGACGGGTCGACTCTCTACACAGGCAGCTTCGACACGACCATCCTCGCCTCGGACCTCAGCGGCAAGCGCGGCTTCGTACGGAGCTTCGTCGCAGCGCGGTCGAATCCGGCCTTGATGGCCTGGAACGTCGCGATCTCCCCCAATGGTCGTGTCCTCGCTGTAGGTGGGGATGACGGTCGCGTCAACCTGTGGGATGCGCGGTCACTTCAGAAGCTCGGAAGCTTCCAGGCGGTCCCTGGCTTCGTCGGCGCCGTGTCGTTCGGCCCGCGCGGGCGGACGTTGCTTGTCGCCGGGGATCAGCTGGGGCCACACCCCCACGGCGTGCTACGAATCTGGCGCCTGGGCGCACGACCGACGATCGCGCACGACCTTACCGGGGGCCCGCCGCTCTATACCTGGGCAACCTTCAGTCCAAACGGCCGCTTCGTCGCGGCCACGGGAAGCACGCCCGCCCAGTTGAGCAGCCCGTACAAGGGCGACGGCCTGGTCGCGGAGTGGAACGCGTCAGGCGGGTTGCTTTCGTCACCAATGCACCTGGCCGGCGGCGGAGGCGCCAACGACGTCGGCTTCGCCGACCACGGTTCCCGAGTCGTTGTGTCGCAGCTGGGCGACCGAGTCGCGGTGGTCGACCCTGCCCGACAGGCGGTCGTGGCTCGCTGGCGGGCCGCCACCACGCTCCTGACCGCCGGCGCGGCGCTCTCCCCGGACGGACAACGTGTCGCCACCGTCGACTTCGACGGCTTCCTGCGCGAGTGGCGCGCAACCGACGGCAAAGGGACGTTGCGCCCGATCAGGGCCTCGGAGTCGGCTGCGTGGTCGGTGAACTGGAGTCCGGACGGCTCGCGGCTGGTCACGGCAGGCGCCGACAACACGGTCCGCATCTACGACGCCCAAACCGGCCAGCAAATCGGGACCTCACTGCCGATGCCGGGTGAACAGCAGGTGAATAATCCCTATGCGGCCTATTCGCAGGACGGCAGCACGATCGCGGCAACCGACTCCACCGGTCGCGTCTGGCTCTACCCCGCCGCGCTCGGTGGATGGGAGACATATGCATGTCGACTCGCGGCGCGGAACCTCACGCGAGCTGAATGGGCCAAGTTCGTACCCGGCCAGCCGTACAGCCGGATCTGCCCCGGGAACAGCGGCTAGGGGGTCAGCGAGTGCCCCGTGAACGTGAGCGCGCTCATCGCCACCAGCAGCAGCCCGTTGACGGCCAATAACGCCCAGTAGGAGCGGCCCCGCAGGCGGTACGCGAACACGATCACCGCGGGAAAGGCTGTGATCAGCATGCGCGCGTTCGAACCCACGTGTTCGGAGAACAGCGCCAGCGCGCCGACCAGCACGGTCCAGGCGAGTGCTTCCACGGACACCTGGCGAGGAGGACGGACGAGCAGCGCGATCCCCAGCACCAGCACGACCGTCCCCAGCATCGCCGCCAGCGGGTTGAGATCCAGCACCGGGTGCGAGAAGTTGAGCTTGTCGAGCTGGCTGGCGAAGAGCTGGCCCTGGTGCACGATCGCGATCGGGTCAAGCCGCTCGTGCCATCCGTCACGCTGGGCGATCAGGCTCGCGAACGGCGTGCCGGTCCACTGCCACAAGAAGACCGCGAAGGCTGCGATGCCCGTCAGCGACAGCACGGGCGCGACCACGGCGCGTCGCTCCTTGCTGCGAAATGCGGCGATCGCGCAGACGACTATCAGCGCGGCGGCGGTGGCGGCGCTGGCGGTCGCGATGCCGGCTAGCGCGCCGGCGAGCAGCCAGCGTCGATGCCCGAGTGCGAGCAGGCAGCCCGCCGCGAGCGGGATCAAGAGCCCCTCCGAGTAGACCATCGAGAACACCACCGAGCCGGGGAAGAGGCAGAACAGCACGGCGGCGCGGCGGCCGCTGTCCTCGCCCCACCAGCCCGTCGCGAGTTTCTGCACCAAGACCGTCGCGACGAGTCCTCCGATGCCGGATATGACCGTCCCGGCCAGCACGGCCGACGAGCCGAAGGCGTGCATCAGCACCCACATCGTCATCGGAAAGAGCGGGAAAAAACCGAGCACGCTCGGGTGGTGGACGGGATGGTCGGGGTAGCCGCCGAGCGCCAGGCGCGAGTACCAGACGCCGTCCCAGTGACCGAACGTCGACGCGAGTGGATGCCCCGTCGCAGCCGCGACGCCTACCGCGACGCCGATGAGCAGCACGCGCGTCGAGAGGTACACGAGCACGGGGAAGCGCAGGTCCCTGAGGACCGTGCTGGGCAGGCTCACCGCGGCCCGCGGACGTTCTGCTACGTGCGTGCTAGTGATGCCGAGAGGCTATGCCAGGAAAACGCGAGCGGCGAGCTCGCCGTGAGATCGATGGCCGGCTCGACGGTCGAGTACGACTGCACGTTGTCCTTGAAGATCGCCCTGCTGTCGAATGGTCGGAAGCGGTCGCCGCCGCTGCGCGGGCAGGCCCGCATGTGCGCCACGCGGCCGGTTGCGGCAAACGAATTGGGCCCCTCGACCAGGGCGCCTCTGAGCACCGGCGATGAGCCATTCAGCGACCCGACGAGATTCGCGACCTGGTGCTGGGGACAGTGCGGGAAGGTGGTGCCGTCGCCGATGACGAGCGACGCGCCCCAGGCGTTGGCACCCAGCAGGTTGTCGAGCCAGTGAACGCTCCAGCCTCGGTAGGTCGAGCTGCCGGTCAGTGCCGCGTACTCGCTGGCCTGAACCGACAGCCCGGCGAGGTGCGTGCCGGTGTCGTAGGTGTCCCAGGGAAAGCCGGCGCCGAACGGATCCTTGCGCGCCCGTGCGACTGCGGCCCGCAGCTGCGCGCGCATACTCGCGAGTAGCATCGCCTTGGTGGCATGATCGCTGCGCGGTAGCGCCCGGTAGAGCTCGTAGTTCGCGAGCCCGCTGACGTCGTACAGGTTGAGCGTGTCGCCCGGGTGCTCGTGGCGTGAGTATCCGCGCGCCCAGCCGACGGCCTGCTTGAGGTAATGGGCCGGGCTCGTTTGGGGCAGGCCGGCAGGCAGAGGCTTTTGGCTGACCGCTTGGGCGAGCGCCGTCGCGCCGAGCTCGAGGTCATCGCGCCACTCCGTCTCGGGATAGAAGTCGTAGGGGAGCGCGGTCGTGAGCTTGTGCGGGTGCGTGTCGGCGAGCGCGTAGACGTGCTCGGCAGCGCGGAGGCATCGCGCCGCAAAGCCCGAGTCCGTCTTGCGGAAGACCTGGAAGCAGAGCGCGAAGGCGGCGGCGTCGCGGCCGGCGAGATTGGGACTGACCTTTGCCCCTGGCGGCCCCGCGCGGAAAACGGGCCGATGGCGGATGTATCGGTAAAGAGGCTTTGCGCCGCCATAGTGATCATCCGCTTGGGGGAGGCGCCAGATGTCGTGGTCGCCGATGGTGTGGCTGTTTCCCTCCCCGATTCCCACCTGGTAGTACATCGTGCGGGTCTGGTCGTCCCACATGCGAAGCAACCACTGCAGGCCGAAGCGCGCCTCGGCGGTGAAATTGGAGCCCTTGGCCTGGGCGCCCATTTGCTTTGGAAACTCGTGGACTCCCGCGAGCATCAGGTCGACCGTGTAGCTCGTCGTCTGCACGAACTTGAGGTAGTCGCCCGCGT
Organism: uncultured Solirubrobacterales bacterium; assembly: GCA_963767295.1. GTDB lineage: Bacteria > Actinomycetota > Thermoleophilia > Solirubrobacterales > Solirubrobacteraceae > Palsa-465. Next base: position 373,297 of record CAVYDI010000003.1, on the reverse strand, counting down.
CCCACCAGCCGCCGGCGGCGTTTATGAATGCTGCCAGCGGGGTGAGGTCGCCCTTGAAGTCGCCGTTGCCGTTCGTTTTGGGCGTGAGATAGGTCCGCGCGTGCTCGTCGTTCAGGTGCCCGGGAGCGGTTCGCAGCGCGGAGCGGATGAAGTTCGCACCGTCGCGCTCGTTCTCATAGAAGGAGAGCGCGTTGGGCAGCGCCCGGTCATAAAGCGTGCTGGGGTCGGCGATTTCAAAGCGCGGCGACGACGCTGCGGCAGCGGCGATGGCGTAGGCGCCGGGCTTGGCGAGCTTGTCGAAGACAAGCGGATACTCGAACTTGTAGGTGGCGTTGACGCGACCGGCGGAGGAGCCGATACGGCCCTTAAAGACGGCGGCGCCGCTGCGGCTGCGCACGACGAAGGTCTTTCCCCGCTCCGGCGCGGTGCTGATCAGGTAGGCACGCTTGGGCGCCGAGTTCGCGTAGCCGAGTTGATCGACGCGGATGTAGGCCTTGCCCGGGGATGTCGCCCCGCCCAGCGACGCGAAGACCGTCAACGCTGCGAGGGCCGCGGTAAAGGCGCAGACGAAGCGCGTCACGGCTACCCGGAGAAGAACTCCGCGAGCAGTTCGGCGACCCGGTCTGGCTCGTCGTGCTGGACCCAATGGCTCGCTTCAGGCAGCCGGACAACCCGCTGGAGATTCGGAACGTCCGCGCGGTGTGGCTCCGCGAGCTCGGAACCGAGATAGCGGTCGCGTTCTCCCCAGATCACGAGTGTCGGCGCCTGCACGGTTCGCATGCGCGCCTCGGCGCGTTTGGGCGATTGGCGGAACACCGCCCGGTAGTAGTTGATCATCGCCGTGGTCGCGCCGGGCTGCGACCAGGCCTCGATATAGCGGTCGATGTCCTCGGACGAGAACGCGCCCGCGCGCGCGTCTCGCTCAAACCCAAGGCGGAAAAACCACCAGTCGCGGGCGCGGACCACGCGCTCCGGGAGACCCGGCAGTTGAAAGAAGAACATGTACCAGGACTTGGCGAGCTGGCGAGGCGTGCGAAGTGCTTCCAGGAACCTCCGCCCGTGCGGGACGTTGAGGATCGCCAGCCGCCGCACCTCGTTGGGGTGGTCCATGGCCGTCGCCCAAGCCACCGCCGCGCCCCAATCGTGACCGGCAACGTTGGCCGAATCCGCGCCGCGTTCGTGGATCAGATCGCGCACATCGGCCGAAAGCGGGTCGACGTCGTAGGCTTTTACTCCGCGCGGCTTGGAGGACAGGTTGTAGCCGCGCATATCGGGCGCGACCACGCGAAAACCGGCCGAGGCTAGCGCGGGAATCTGGAAGCGCCAGCTGTACCAGAACTCCGGGAAACCGTGCAGCAGCACGACCAGCGGTCCCTCACCCGCCTCGACGTAGTGGAGCCTGATGTTGCCCAGATCGGCGTACCCCTCGCGCATGCCTGTCATCTCCATAAGGGCATCCTCACCGGCAAGCCGGGACAAGTCAATCGCGTGACATCCGCGAGGCCGTGCGCGAGACTTAACTTGATGCTGCCGCCCGGCTCCCACAGGCAGCGCCTGGCAAGAAGGCTGAACGACGCCTACGCCGAAGGGGTACTGAGCGAGAACACGCTGGTCCACCGGCTCGAGCTGCTGCTCAAACGTCCTCTGGTCGACCCCGACAACGTGGTCGGAGATCTCGCCAAGCGGAGGGCTCGCAGCTTCTGGGCCACGGGAGTCGAGCGCGTCCGGCTGGCGATCAGGGAGGCCCGCGCTCGGGATGAGGCGCCGATCTTGCTCGCGCTCGACTGGGCCGGGGGCGGGGACGAGCTGGTGATCGGCCGCCACCCCGATTGCGACATCGTGCTCGTCGGCCCAGCTGTCTCGCGCCACCACGCCCGCCTCACCTTTCGCGACGGGGCGTGGATCGTCCAGGACCTGGACTCGACCAACGGCACGGTGGTCAACGGAGACCGAGTGGGCCGCTGCCGGTTGCGTGCCGGCGACCGTGTGGTGATCGGCGACTCCCAGTTGGTAGTGGACTAGCGCTCCGCGACAGCCACTCCCGCCGCAGCAGCGCCGGTGGCGATGGCGCGCCTCGGCAAGATACGGCCCTGTGCGCCGTTTCCCGCTGATCAGAAATCGCGACTTCATGCTGCTGTGGAGCGGCGAGGCGCTATCGCAACTGGGCTCGCAGGCCTCGACCGTGGCCTTCCCGCTGCTGGTACTGGCGCTGACGGGCTCGGCGGCCAAAGCGGGCATCGTGGGGCTGGCCAAGTGGGTTCCGCTGGCGGCCGCGGCGCTGCCGGCCGGGCTCGTGGCCGACCGCTTTGACCGCAAGCGCCTGATGATCGGCTCCGACGCTGCGCGCGCGCTACTGCTCGCGAGCATCCCGGTGGCGCTGTGGCTTGGCCGGGCGCCGTTCGGACAGATAGTCGGGGTCGCGTTCGCGGACGGATGCCTGTTCACGCTTAGGTATATCTGCGAGCGCGGGGTGCTGCCCCGGATCGTCGAACAGGAGCAGCTTCCCGATGCGGTCGCCCAGAACGAGGCGCGGCTGTTCGCAGCCGGCATCGTGGGGCCCCCACTGGGAGGTCTCCTGTTCGCCGCGGGCCGGGCGCTTCCATTCGTCGCTGACGCCGTCTCGTACGTCGCCTCGATGACGACGGTCATGGCAACTCGATTCCAGCCCGGCGCGCGCGTTGCAGACCGAGGGGGCGGTCTGGGGGCAGGGCTTGCGTGGATTTGGAGATCACCGTTCTTTCGCACGACGACGTTGCTGTTCGCGGCGGGCAATCCTCTGTTCTCGGCGCTCTACCTGCTCGCGATCCTGCTGGCAAAACGACACGGGGCCTCGTCCGGCGCGGTCGGGCTGATGTTTGCGATCGCCGGAGCGGGGGGGTTGTTGGGGGCGGTGGTGGCGGGCTCACTGAGCCGGCGAGTGGCCGCTCACACCGCGTTGAGGGTCGAGGCATGGGTGATCGCGTCGCTTATCGCCGTCCTCTTCGTGGCCCAATCCGCTCCCCTGATCGGGCTCATCGTCGGCGGCGCCGAATTACTGACACCGCTGGCCAACGCCATCGTGGGTGGCAGGCGCGTCGCACTGACGCCCGACCACTTGCGGGGTCGCGTCCAGGCCGCGGCCGTGCTTTCGACCATGTCGCTGGCATGGGTGGGACCACTGGCGGTGGGATTCCTCTTCCAGCATGCTGGTGCGACCGCCACCGTGGCGGCGGTGGCCGGCTGGGCGGCGGTTGTCGCGGTCGCTACTTCGGCAGCGCGTGGGCTGCGTCAAAGCCCGCCGCTGGCGGCGACCATCGGCGGCTCCACGAGGCTGGGCGAAGGCGAGGGCGGGAAGCGGACCTCGACGTCTAGTCCCCCCGGCTGACGGGGGCGGAGCTCGAGCGTGGCGTCGTGGGCGCGTGCGATCGCAGCAACGATCGACAGGCCCAGGCCGAGCCCCTCGCGGTGGCTTACCCGATCCTGACCCATGCGCTGAAACGGCTGCGTCAGCCGCTCAATCTCGCCCGGGGGGACGACCGGCCCGTCATTGGCGATCAGCAATGTCGCTTCCGGCGTGGTTTCGATCAGGATGTGCCCGTCGGCGATGTTGTGGCGGATGGCGTTTTCGGTCAGGTTCGAAACGAGCCGCTTGACCAGGCGCCGATCGCCTGAGATCGGAGCGCTGTGCAGCGCGGTCTCGATTCGCAGCCCCTGGGCCGCCGCTTCGAGCTCGTGCGCTCGGAGCTCCTCCTCGACGACCTCAACGAGATCGATCGGCTCGCGCTGATCAATGCCGCGCTGACTGTGGGCCAGCGACAGCAGCGCATCGATCAGCTGCTCCTGCTGCTCTGACTCCTCGAGCACCTGCTTGCACGTCGCCCGGAATGTCTCCACGGTCGCGTGCGGGTCGCTGAGGACCATCTCGAGCATCGCCCGGGCCGCGGTCAGCGGGGTGCGCAGCTCATGCGAGGCGTTGGCGACGAAGCGCCGCTGCGCGTCGAACGCTCCTTCGAGGCGCTCGAGCAGTCCGTCGATCGTGTCGGCAAGCTGCCTCAGTTCGTCGCGGGGGCCCTGGATCGAAAGCCGTTCGTGCAGGTTTGCCTCGGAGATCTGCTGGGTCGTAGCGGTCATCGTGCGCAGCGGGCGCAGCGCCCGGCCGGCCACCAGCCAGCCGAGCAAGGCAGAGATGATCGCCATGATCGCGAGCGCGATCCCTGACTCCTCGATCAGCTGGTGAAGATCCGATATGCGCTGGTTAGAGCCGACGCTCACTACCACCTGGCGGCCGGCGTTCGAACCCAGGAGATTTTTGCGCAGCTGTTCCACCGCTCCTGGCGAGGGGTGCGGCACGTGACGATTCTTAGGCGGGTGGACGAATTGGGTCTTGCCAGCCCTGACAGCCCACGGCGGAGGTCCACGCTCGGTGATGTTGAGGAGCGCGCGCGGTCTGCTCGGCTGCACGGTGGCGTGGGCGACGAGCGTGTAGGTGACCGCCAGCAGCGCGGCGCCCGAGATCAAGAACAGGCCGCCGTAGAGAAGCGTCAGGCGCCAGCGGACGGTGGTCTTCGGATGGCGTAAGCGATGCAATGTGTTACGGAGCATCACTGCCTCTCCCGATGCGGTAGCCGACCGGGCTGACCGTTTCGATCAGAGGCGGATCGCCGAGCTTTGCGCGTAGCCGGCTGACCGTCATCCGCACCACGTTAGTAAAGGGATCGACCGCGTCGTCCCAGGCCCGCTCGAGCAACTGCTCGCTCGAGACAGCCGCTCCATTGGCGGTGAGCAGCACCTCGAGCACAGCAAACTCCTTGGGGCTGAGACCTATCGGCCTTCCCGCCCGGGTGACGGACCGCTGTACGGGATCAAGCAAGAGGTCCATGTAGACCAGCTTGGGCGGCACGGCGCGCCGCGGACGCCGGGCCAGAGCACGCACACGCGCCACCAACTCGGCGATGTGAAAGGGCTTGGGCAGGTAGTCGTCAGCGCCGATCCCCAGGCCTTTGACCCGATCCTGGACGCTCCCGGCCGCGGTTAGCATCAGGACCGCGGTTTCTCCGCCGTTTGCGAGCGAGCGGCATACCTCATCCCCATGGACGCTGGGTAGATCGCGATCGAGCACGACTACGTCGTAGGTGACCAGGTGCGCGCGCTGGAGCGCCTCGCGCCCGTCGAAGGCGACGTCGACGGCCATCCCCTCGCGGCGCAGCACGGCCGCGACCGTGTCGGCGAGTCTCGGATGGTCCTCCACCACCAGCACTCTCATGGCTTGATTCTCGCGCGCATGCCTCAGTGGTTTGGCTGGCGACGCCGGAGCGGACCGTGTGCCCGCGCCGGCGTCAGCGTTCAGCATGCTCCACCGCGCGTAACAGCGGCATAACAGCGTTACGGGGGTGTTATTGCGCCTGGCGTAGACCTCGCGACGGATGAGCAAGCTTCTACTCCGATGCGCGGTGGTCGGCTGCGGGCTCGCGATTGCCGCCTGCGGATCTTCGGGCAAGCCCAGGACCACTGCGGCGGCGTACACGCGGGACCTCAAGTTCTCCAACTGCATGCGCGCCCACGGCGTGCCCAACTTTCCCGACCCGTCTCCCGGCGGCGGACTGAAGCTCACTCCGCAATCGGGGCTCAATGCGTTTTCGCCAAGCTTCCAGTCGGCGCAGAAGGACTGTTCGAAGTACGCGCCGGGTGGTGGCCGCGTCCCAAGGATGTCGGCCAGCGACAGGCGCAAGGCACTCAAGTTCGCGCAATGCGTCCGAACCCACGGCGATCCGAACTTCCCGGACCCGAGCCTGTCGGTGCAGCCCGGCACGCCGGTGATCGCCCTGCGCGGGATGTTCTTCCCGGTCGGAACGGGGTTCGACCCTCGCGCGCCGGCGTTCAAGCAGGCAGCAGCCGCGTGCGGTTTCCGTGTGCCATGACCGTCCCCGGAGACGGCTGGTTGGTCGTGTTCGCGGCGGGCTGCGCGCTGGCGCTCGCCGCCTGCGGATCCTCGGCCAAGAAGCAGGCTGCTTCCGTGGGACCGGCGCTTCGCTTCTCCGACTGCATGCGCTCCAATGGCGTGCCGAACTTCCCTGACCCGGGTTCGGGGGGCAACCTCGAGCTCAACGGCACTGGAATCAATCGCGAGTCGCCTTCGTTCCGGGCCGCCCAGAAGGCTTGCGCGAGATTTCAGCCGGGTGGCCCTGGCTTGCCGAAGACGTCGGAGAGCCTCAAGCAACGGGCGCTCAAGTTCGCCCAGTGCGTCAGAACCCACGGCGAACCGAACTTCCCCGATCCGTCCCTGACTGCGCCAAGGGGCGCGGCCTCGATCCTGCTGCTGCGTGGCATGGTGTTCGCCTTCCCGCAGCCATTTGATGCCCAGTCGCCGGCCTTCAGGCAAGCGGCAGCCGCATGTGGGCTCAAGGTGCCCTGAGCTTGCCGCGCCGCACTCGGCTCCGCTCCTCAGCCGCGCTCGTCGCCCTGCTTTTGACGCTCACCATCGCTGCCTGCGGCAGCTCGGGACATAAGCCCACCGCTGCGGCTAACGCGGCCTACGCGTATGCAAACTGCATGCGCGCCCACGACGTGCCGAACTTCCCGGACCCGACACCGAGCTCTAGTGGTGGGGGATTCTCGGTCGTGGGCTCGCCCGGCAGCTCGGCCGTGGTTATCAACGGGACCAGCTTCAGTGGGCCCGCGTTTAACGCTGCGAGCAAAGCCTGCGGTCGCTCGGGCGCCGGCATCTCGCCGCCGCCGCTCACGGAGGCTCAGAAGCAGGGCATGTTCGCCAAAGCACGCTGCCTGCGCCGCCACGGCGTGCCGGGCTTTCCCGATCCAAGCTTCGGCCCCGGTGGACACGGCGTCGATATCCCACTCGGGCCTGGGTTCAACCCTGACTCGCCCGCGATGCAGCGTGCCGCGAAGGCGTGCGCCGGGGTTGGAGTCTCGCTCCCGCACACGCCGACCTAGTCATGCGCCTCAGCTCATATAACAGGCAAGTAACAGCGTTACGACGGTGTTACTGGCTGGGCCGTAGAACGCCTCTCGCGATGATGCACCGGCTGACAAGGCTTTCTCGTAGCGGCCTCCTCGTGGCGCTCGCCGCTGCCATCGCCGCCCCCGTGCTCGCCGGCTGCGGATCGTCCTCTCACTCAGGCGCCAGCGTGGGTGAGAGCCGCACCGCGTTTTTGAAGTTCGCCACCTGCATGCGCGCGAACCGCGTTCCCGCGTTTCCGGACCCCAGCGCCGGGGGCGGCGGTATTCACATCGGCCCAGGGGCGGCGATCAATCCGCTCTCGCCCGCGTTCCGCTCCGCATTCATCGCCTGTGAGAAGCAGCTTCCGGGCGGCGGACCGAAAACGACGGCCCTAACCGAAAGCCAGAAGCTTCGTGCGCTCAAGTTCGCTCAGTGCATGCGCGCGCACGGAGTGCCGAACTTCCCCGATCCAGGCTCCGGGGCCGGCCCCGGGCAGGCCATTCCCGACATCACCTCGCCCGCAGCTCGGCGGGCAATCAAGACGTGCCATGGAGGAATAAATGCTCGACTCTGAGTTTTTGGAGCGCGGTTATGCCTAATACGGGTTTTCGTCTCATCTCGCGTAGCTGGCGCTGGCCGCGGTTTGCCGCCGGCCTCTCGCTCGCGGCTGCGATCGCGGTCGCGGTGGCGGCGGGCGTTATCTTGTTCACAAATCGAAACGGCTCGGCGCAGGCAGCATCAAGTCACCAGACCGATCCTGCCGGCGCCGTAGCTGTCCAGCGACGCGACCTGGTCGAGACCGACACCGAGTCAGGCACGCTCGGCTACAACACCCCGCAGACCGTCTACAACAACCTGAGTGGCACCCTTACCTGGCTGCCGCAGGTCGGACAGGTGATCAAGTCGGGCCACGCGTTTTTCAAGGTCGACGACCAGCCGGTGCTGCTTATGAACGGCACGACCCCGGCTTATCGTGACCTGAGCGCTTCTGACACCCCTGGCTCCGACGTCAAGCAGCTCAACCGCGATCTCGTCAGGCTCGGCTTCAATCCGGACGGCATCGTGGTCGACGACGAGTGGCAGTACGCGACGACCGCCGGCGTCGAGGCGCTGCAGCTCGCCCATGGCCTGACCGAGACCGGGACGCTGACGCTCGGACAGGTCGTCTTTCTGCCTGGCGCGCAGCTGGTCAGCACGCTCGACGCGACGATCGGGTCCGGTGGCGGAGGCGGATCGAGCTCGAGCTCGTCGAGCAGCTCGAGTAGTAGCTCGAGCAGCTCCTCTAGCTCCGGAACCCCGAGCAGCAGCGGCAGCGCCCAGGCGATCATGCAGACGAGCTCGACGCAGTTGGTCGCGACCGTGCAGCTCGACGCCTCCAAGCAGAGCGAGGCAAAGGTTGGCGAGAAGGTGACCGTGGAGATGCCAAACGGCAGCGTTGTCAACGGCAAGATCACCGAGGTCAGCCCGGTGGCTCAGAGCTCGAGTGGCTCCGGCAGCGGCAGCGGATCCGGGTCGGACAACAGCGGCGGCGGCTCCGCGCCCGGCTCGGGCGGCGGCAACAGCTCCAGCGGCAGCTCGAGCGGAACCTCATCGACGATCCCAGTCACGATCAGGCTGAGCGGACGTCACGCCGGCGCCGGCCTCGACCAAGCCGCTGTCAGCGTCAACTTCGCACAGCAACGCGCGAAAAATGTGCTGTCGGTTCCGGTGACGGCTCTCGTGGCGACCTCGGGCACCACGTTCGCGGTGCAGGAGGCCAAGGCGCCACACAAGCTGCTCCCGGTGGAGGTGGGCCTCTTTGCCGCCGGCTACGTGCAGATCTCCGGCTCTGGCATCTACTCAGGCCTGGAAGTCACGGACTCCCAGGGATGAGCGCGGAAGTCGAAGAGACCCGCACCGGGCCCGAAGCAGGTTTGGGTGACGGCGTCTCGCAGATGGTCCCTCCTCCGGAGCGAAACGGCGGATTCGCGCTTCGATTGGACAACGTCACCAAGGAATACCCCGGGGACGTCCAGGCGCTGCGCGGTGTGACCGTCGAGATCAAGAGTCGCGACCAGGTCGCAGTGATCGGTCCATCCGGCTCCGGGAAGACGACTCTGCTCACGATCATGGGCACCTTGGAGCGGCCCACGGCAGGGGAAGTTCACGTCGCGGGCTATGAGGTGGGGAGGGCGTCAGACGTCGAGCTAGCCGGTCTACGCGCACACAGGATCGGCTTCGTCTTTCAGGACTTCCACCTTCAGGAGCACATGAGCGCGCTGGACAATGTCGCCAACGGCATGCTCTATATGGGTGTTGGCGTCACGCAGCGGCGCGAGGCGGCCAGGTTTGCGCTTGAACGGGTTGGGCTGGCCAACCGGATCGAGTTCAAGCCCAAGCAGCTCTCCGGGGCGAGCGTCAGCGCGTCGCGATTGCGCGCGCCATCGCCAAGCGCCCGCTGATCATCCTCGCCGATGAGCCGACCGGCAACCTCGACTCGAAGTCCGGCGGCGGCGTCGTGGAACTGCTGCACGAGCTCGCGACAGACGGTGCCACCCTCGTACTGATCACCCACAATCCGACGATCGCCGCGACCTTCGCCCGCCGCATCGAGATGGGCGACGGCGAAGTCGTCTCGGACAGGCGCGTATGAGCGCGGGGGCAGCCACCCTTCGCAGCCGGCCCTCAATGGAAGCGCACGCCTACCGGCTCGCGAGTTGCTGGGCGTGGCGCTGCAGGGGATGCGAACCAGGCAGTTGCGCGCGGCGCTGTCAGCGCTGGGGATCGCGATCGGGATCGCCGCGATGGTAGCCGTCGTCGGTGTCTCGGCGTCCGCCCAGGCGAATCTGCTGTCGGAGATCGACGCCCTGGGACGAACCTGCTGACGGTCACGCCGGGGCAGAACTTCCTCGGCAACAACGAGGTGTTGCCCGACACCTCGGTGCCGATGATCGATCACATGCGCAACGTCAACCGCGATGTCGCCATCTACCAGGTGAACAACGCCAACGTCTACCGCACGCCATACGTGCCCACTGCACAGACGGGCGGTATCGGCGTCGACGCGGCCGGCGGCAATCTGCCGCGGGTGCTCGGCACCTCGATGGCATCGGGCCACTTCCTGGACGCGGTCAGCAGCCGCTATCCCGAGGTGGTGCTCGGCGCGGAGGCCGCGAACATACTCGGGCTCACGCGTGTTGGCGCCCACCTCATGGTCTACATCGGCAATAAGTGGTTCACAGTGGTCGGGATCATGAAGCCGGCTGTCCTGGACTCGACGCTCGACTCGACCGTCTTTATCTCGCTTCCCGTTGCGGAGCGGCTCTTCCAACTGCTGCCGAACCCGTCCGAGATCTATGTGCGGGCAAACGTCAACGACGTCAAGCACGTGTCCAATTTGCTCGCCCCCACCGCCGACCCGCAGGACGCGAGCGGAGTCCAGATAGGCCGCCCATCGGACGTGCTTGAGGCCCGCGCCGCCGCAAAGGGCCAGTTCACGACATTGCTGCTGGGCCTCGGCGCTGTGGCGCTGCTGGTTGGCGCGATCGGGATCGCCAACATCATGGTGATCTCGGTGCTCGAGCGCCGTGGCGAGATCGGCTTGCGCCGCGCCCTTGGCGCGACCAAACACCACATCTCCTCTCAGTTTCTGACCGAGTCGGCATTGCTGGCGACGCTCGGTGGCGTGGCTGGCTTGGCGCTCGGAGCTGGCGCGACCGAGGTCTATGCACTTACTCAGCACGAGCCGTTTGCGATACCGCTGTACGTATTGATCGCCGCGCCGGTGGGCGGGTTTTGATCGGCGCGCTGGCGGGCCTCTACCCCGCGGCCAAGGCGGCGCGGCTCAGCCCGACAGAGGCGCTTCGCGTCTAGGGCGCGACCGGACACCCCCGGTTTCCTCGCTCCGCGCGGGGGTACATCAGGACCCAAGAAACGCTTGGGAGGAAGGGTGCCATGACCACGACCGCGAAGCTGCCGAGGACCCGGGGCCTGGCGATCACGATTTCCCTCACGGCGGCCACCGTGGGGGTCGTCTACGGATATGACACCGGCAGCATCGCCGGCGCGTTGCTGTTCTTACCCAAGCAGTTCAACCTCTCGACCAACGCGGTCGAATGGATCACGACGTTCACCGGGCTGGGGCTGATCCTTGGCGCGCTGCTCGCCAACCGCATCGCCGACCGTTACGGCCGCAAAGCGGCGATGGTCATCATCGCGATCGGCTTCACGATCTTCGCGATCTTGCAGGCCGCGGCGCAGGACATCGTGTGGCTCGATATCGCCCGCTTCTTCCTCGGCGTCAGCATCGGCATCTCGGTCGTGGCAGCGCCCATCTTCATCGCCGAATCGGCGCCGGTGAACATTCGCGGCGCGCTGATCGTCGGCTATCAAGTGGCGACCGTGGTGGGCATCATGGTCGCCTACTTCGCCGACTACGTGCTCGCCTCCAGCGGCTCGTGGCGGATCATGCTCGGCCTGTCCGCGGTCGCCAGCGCGCTCGTGCTGCTGATCCTCGTGCGGCTGCCAGATACGCCGCGGTGGTACCTGATGCGCGGTCGGCGGGAGGATGCCCTGCGCACGCTCGAGCGCGTGGACCCCGACGGCGATTCCGAGCAGAGCGTGCGCGAGATCGAGGGCGACCTCAATGCCGAGACCGGCGGAAGTGCGCGCGAGATGCTCCGAATGCCCTATTTGCGCCCCGCGCTGTTCGTGCTGATCCTGGGCTTCCTCGTGCAGATCACGGGTATCAACGCGGTCACCTACTACAGCCCTTTCATCTTCCAGGACATCGGCTGGCACGGAAATATCGTGCTGCTGATCCAGGCGCTGGTAGAAGTGTTCTCGGTCTTCGCGACGCTGGGCGCCGTAATGGTCGTCGACCGCATCGGCCGTCGGAGAACGTTGCTGATCGGCGTCGGCGTCATGATCGCGTCGAACCTGCTGCTCGTGATCCTGTACGCGATCTCAAGCCACTTCAGCGGTGCGTCCTCTGCGCTCGGGTTCGTCGGCATCCTGTTCTTCACGGCTGGATTCAACTTCGGATTCGGCGCGATGGTGTGGGTCTACGCGTCCGAGAGCTTCCCCTCACGGCTGCGCACAGTCGGGGCCTCCACGATGCTCACGGCGGACCTCGTCGCCAATCTGCTGATTTCGCGCTTCTTCCTGAGCGTGCTCGGGAGCATGGGAGGCCTCGGTACCTTCGCGCTGTTCCTGGGGCTGGCGGTCGTCTCGTTCGGGTTCATTGCCGCCATGGCGCCTGAGACCAAGGGCCGCCCGCTCGAGGCAATTCGCGTCTATTGGGAGAATGGTGCGAAGTGGCCCTCCGAACAAGAGACGCTGGCGATCCTCGAGCGGCGCCGGCGCGAGGAGCGCTCGACCACGTGAATCCCCGCGCCTCATGATCGGGGCGCAGATGGCGCGTGAGATGGCCGAGCAGCCGGAACGGCTGCGGGCCCTGATCGGACGCAGCGAGGCGATCGGCGAGCGCGTGCGTGCGGTCGCGCCGCGACCACTGAGCGGAATCACGCTGGTCGCGCGGGGCTCCTCGGACCACGCGGCGATCTACGGGCGTTACCTGCTCGAGGCGGCCACCGGCAAGCCTGTCTCGCTTGCATCGCCGAGCCTCCACACCCTCTACGGAATCGAGGTCGACTACAGCGGCCAGCTCGTGATCGCAGTCAGCCAGTCTGGGGCGACGCCAGAGATCGTGCGGACGCTGGAGGCGCTTCAGGAAGCCGGGGGACGCGGGCTCGCGATTACCAACGACCCCGCGAGCCCCCTGGCCAAGGCCGCCGACGCGGCGATCGAACTCGAGATGGGCGAGGAACGGGCAGTCCCCGCGACCAAGACCGTCACCGGGCAATTCGTCGCCTTTGCGCTCGTGGCCTCAGCCCTCGGAAAGGTCCCCTTCGAGCAGGCGGAGCTCGAATCGATGCCCGAGCGCGTGCAGGCGGTGCTCGATGACCCCGATCCGGCTACAGCCGCGGCGCAGCGGCTCGCGGGCGCCTCGCAGCTGATCGTGGTCGCGCGTGGGTACCTGTTCGCGGCGGCGCTCGAGACAGCGCTCAAGATCAAGGAGACCTGTTCGCTGCTCGCCGACGGCTACTCCTCCGCGGACCTTCGCCACGGGCCGATCGCGGCGGTAACGGCCGGCTTCCCGGTACTCGCCCTGCGCGCCGCCGGCCCGGCCTTCTCCGACCTGTGCGAGCTCGTCGACGAGCTGCGCGACCGCGAGGCCAGCGTGCTGGTGATCGGCACAGACGATCGCGCCGACGTCACGCTGCCGGCGCAGGAGCCGGAGTCGCTGGCGCCGATCGCGGCCGTCGTGCGCGGCCAGCAGCTCGCCTACGAAATGTCAATCCGGCTCGGCTACGACCCTGACAGTCCCGGCGGTTTGACCAAGGTGACCGCGACGTGACCTTCGTAGAGGAGGAGATCTCCAGCCAGCCGCGAGTGTGGCGCGAGGCCGCAACCCTCGCCCAGTCGGTCAAAAGCCGACTCCCCGCGGCCAGCGACCGCGTGGTCTTCTTCGGCTGCGGCACGTCGCTGTACGTCGCCCAGTCACTCGCCGCGCACCGCGAACAACAGGGCCACGGCCTAAGCGACGCGTTCGCCGCCTCGGAGCTTCCGTCCCGACGCGGCTACGACCTGGCGGTCGCGTTGTCGCGCTCGGGCACGACAACGGAGGTCCTCGACGCCACACGGGTGCTTTCACCACACACGCCCGTGCTCGCGGTCACGGCGGACGCCGACACCCCGCTGGCCAAGCAGGCCGACAGGGTTGTCGCGATGCCCTTCGCCGACGAGCGTTCCGTCGTTCAGACGCGCTTTGCGACCGCCACGATCGCCCTGTTCGCAGCCGCCTTAGGAGGCGACATCGAAACCGCCATAGAGCAGGCCGAGCGGGCCCTAACCGACGATCACCCCGTCGAGCCATCGCCCGAGCTGCGACAGCTTGTGTTCCTCGGTCGCGGTGTCAGCGTGGGACTCGCGCAGGAAGCGGCGCTGAAGGCGCGTGAGGCAGCGGGTGCCTGGAGCGAGGCCTACTCCGCGCTCGAGTACCGCCACGGGCCCATCAGCGTGGCGGGCCTGGGCACCGTGGTGTGGGCGTTCGCGCCGCTCCCGGAGGGGCTCGCGGATGAGATCAAGGACACGGGAGCCGGACTGATAGAGCCTTCGGGCGAGCCGCTGGTCGAGCTCGTGCGCGCCCAGCGGTTCGCGGTAGCGCTGGCGCTCGCGCGCGGCCTCGATCCGGATCACCCTCGTCACCTGACCCGGTCCGTGGTGCTTGACCACGATGGGGCCTGACCGCGTCGCCGCAATAGACGTCGGCGGCACGACGATCAAGGGCGCGGTGTTCGATCGCGGCGGTCGCGTCGTCGAGGAGAAACGCTGCCCGACGGGGGCCGAACAGGGACCGGAGGCGGTGATCGACTCGATCCTGAAGCTGGCCGCGGAGTTGTCCGGCTCTCAGCCGCGCCCCGCGGCGGTCGGCCTGGCGGTTCCGGGACTGGTGCAGGAGTCAGCGGGCGTGGTGCTCGAGGCAACCAACCTGGGGCTGAAAGATGCCCCCGTCCGCGAGCTGGCTGCGCGTCGCCTCAACACGACCGTGGCGGTCCTGCATGACGTCAGGGCCGCGGCTCTGGCCGAGGGAGCGCTGGGCGCGGCGCGCGGTCACAGCGACTACCTGCTCCTGACTCTGGGCACGGGCATCGGCGCGGCCGTCGTGCTCGATGGCCGGCCCTACACCGGCGTGCACGGCGTCGGCGGCGAACTCGGCCACACGAGCGTGGACCCACGCGGTCCGCAATGCCTGTGCGGAGGCACTGGCTGCCTGGAGGCGATCGCCTCCGCCGGGGCGGTGGCGCGCCGCTACGGCCACGCGGCCGACGCCGAGGAGGTCGCCGCGCGCGCGGCGGCCGGCGACACGAAAGCGGTCGAGGTGTGGCGCGAGGCGCTGGATGCCCTCGCGCTGGCGATCGTCAACTACGCGACCCTGCTCGACCCCGAGCTGGTGGTGATCGGCGGAGGCCTGGCGGAGGCCGGCCCGCGTTTGTTCGATCCGCTGCGCAAACGCATCCAGCAGGCCCGCCGCTTCGGACCCCCCATCCGTGTCGAGCGTGCGGCGCTGGGCGAGGAGGCAGGCCGCTACGGCGCCGCGATCGCCGCGTGGCGGGCGGCGGGCCTGGACGAGGCATCGCTCGAGCAATGGGGCCAGGCCCACACCGGTGCTGCTGCGTAGCCGACGCATTGTCTGCCCCGGGGCGACGCTCGCCGGGGAGGTCCCCGTCGAAGACGGTCGCATCTCCTCGGTCCACGCGGAGGCCCGCAGCAAGGAGGCCCTGGAGCTCGGCGACCGCTGGCTCGTGCCCGGCTACATCGACCCTCACGTACACGGGGGAGGGGGCGCCCAGTGCAACACCTCCGACCCCGACGAGATCGCCGAAGTGGCCCGTTTCCATGCTCGCCACGGGACCACCGGCCTGGTGGCAACGACCGTGGCGGCACCGCCAGCCGAGCTGAAGAGCGCGCTTGACGCCATCGCGCGCTGCACCGCCCCCACGCTGCTAGGTGCCCACCTTGAAGGGCCGTATCTCAGCCGCGAACGTCCCGGCGCGATGGACCCGAATCTCTTCATGCCCCCGGACCCGAGCCAGCTCGAGCAGCTGCTCGCGGCTGGCGCAGGCCGAGTACGGGTGATGACGCTCGCGCCCGAGCTCCCCGGCGCGCTGGCGCTGATCGAGCTGCTGGCCCGCGAAGGGGTCGTCGCGTCAGTCGGACATACGGACGCTACCTATCGCCAAGTTCGCGAGGCGGTCGACGCCGGCGCGAGTTCCGCGACGCACCTGTTCAACGCGATGCCGCCGTTTCGCCACCGCGCGCCCGGCGTCGTCGGCGCCGCGCTCGACCTGCCCGAGCTCAGCTGCGAGCTGATCTGCGACGGCGTCCACGTCGACCCTGTCGCGATGCGGGTGATCTGCCGCGCGAAGGGGATCTCGGGCGTGCGGCTGGTGACGGACGCGATGGCGGCCGCAGGCATGCCGGACGGCGAGTACCGGCTCGGCGGGCGCCCGGTCAGCGTGAAGGAGGGGCGAGCCGTGCTGAAAGGCGGCGAGTCGATCGCGGGCTCCACGCTGACGATGCAGGCCGCGGTGCACAACGCGGTGGGGCTCCTCGGACTCTCGGTCGAGGAGGCGATCGCCATGGCGTCGACCAATTCGGCCGCCCTTCTCGGCCTGGGGGACCGCAAGGGCGCGATCGAGCCAGGGTTCGACGCCGACATGCTGGTGCTCGACGAGAGTCTTGCCGTGCAGGCGACGATGGTCGCCGGCGAGTGGCTGTTAGGGCCCCCTAGTCCACCCGCCTGACGATGACCTGGCTCCGCATCTGCCCGTAGGCCGCCTCATCGAATGACCCGGCCAGCGGGTGAAGCACTGCTGCGGCGGACAGGGCGACGGCGTCGGCGAGCAGCTCGGGCCACGTCGCTCCCCGCTTCAGTCCGGCCGCCAGGGCTGCGGTCGCGGCGTCTCCGGCACCGGTCGGATTGCCTGTGAGGCGCTCGGGAGGCGCGGCTTCAAACGTTCCCTCCTCGGTTAGCGCGAGCACCCCCTTTTCTCCGCGCGATACGACCACCGCCCCGACGCCACGCGCGCGGACACGCGCGGCAGCGTCGCGCGCCGGGGTCCCCGGGGCGTAACTGTCGAGCTCTTCCTCATTTACCTTGACCATCGCCGGCCCGCCCTCGACCCCCTGGCGCAAGAACTCGTCGCGGGTGTCGAGCACGGCGGGCACTGCAGCACTGTGCGCGAGCTCGATGAGGCGGCGCATCCCGTCCTCGGGGGCGCCCGGAGGGAGGCTGCCCGACAGAGTCAGCACGTTCGCTGACCCGAGCAGCTCGCGGCAGCGGCGCTCGAGCGCATCCCAGTCGCCGCGCTCGATCTCCGGTCCCGGCTCCGACAGACCTGTCACCTCGCCGCTCTCCTCGACCACGAACACGGTCAAGCGCGTCTCGCCGGCGATCGTGATCGTCTCGTCGCGCACACCGCTGGCGGCGAGGTCCTCGCGCGCGGCCGCGCCCGGCAGCCCGCCCAGGAACCCGAGCACCGCCGCCTCCTCGCCGAGCTGGCGCAGGATGCGAGCGACGTTGAACCCCTTTCCGCCCGCCTGACGGGCAACCGATACCACGCGGTTTGAGGCCTCGTGCCACCGCACCCGCGGAAGCTCGTAGGTCACGTCCAGCGCGGGGTTGGGGCTCACTGCGAGGATCACGACGGCTCGGTCAGCGCGTCCTCTGGCAAGACCTCATCGGCACCGCGGTTGTACGCGACCAGGTCGGGGAACGCGAGCACGATCGCGCCCACGCCGAGCACGCACGCCAGCCCGCCGGTGAGAACAGAGGTGGCCGCCGACGTCAATCCCGCGACCAGCCCCGATTCGATGTCGCCCAGCCTGGGCCCGCTCGTCACGACCAGGCTGTAGAGCCCGCTCATGCGCCCCCGCAGGCGGTCCGGGGTCACCGTCTGGTTGATGGTGGTGCGACACACCGCGCTGACCCCATCCGCCAGGCCCGCGACCGCCAGCAGCACGAGCGCGGGCGCGAGCGTCCGCACCAGTCCCATGCCGGCGACCGCGGCGCCCCAGATCACGACCGCGCCGATCACGATCCGGCCCAGGCGCCGCGCGTGGTCAAGCCACCCGGCGGTGAACGCCGCGACCGTGCCGCCGGCCGCGAGCGCGGCAAACAGCAGCCCGGTGCCACTGGCGCCCGCGTGGTAGACGGTCAGGGAGAGCACCGCGAACATCGATCGCGGCCACGCGGTGGTCATTGCCAGCAGGTCGATCGCGAAGCTGCCCGCCAGCGCGTTGTTGCGACGTACAAAGCGGAAGCTCTCGAGGATCGAGCGAACGAGCGGGGCTGGCTCATGTCCGGCGAGCGGCGGCTGCGGGGTCATCGCGAAGGCCGCCGCGGCCATCGCCAAACAGCTGGCTGCGTTGATCAGATAGCTGTCGGCAACTCCGATACTCGCGATCAACACGCCGCCGACCCCTGGTCCGATGATCATCGTGACCTGGTAGATGCCGTAGTCGAACGCCAGCCCCGCCCGCAACCGCGCCGGCGCGACCACGCGGGGCACGATCGCCGCCCGAGTGACCGTGTCGAGCGCGGCGCTCCCGGCCAGCGCCCCGCCGAACACCAGCACGACCGCCACCGGAGGCCGGCCGGCAAAGCTCACCGCCGCTAGGGCCGATGAGGCGGCGATCACGCCGACCTGGGCGCCGATCAGGACCCGGCGCCGGTCAAAGCGATCGGCCAGCACTCCGCCCAGCAGCGAGACGGCGATCAGGGGCGCGAGCTCAAACGCTCCGAGTAGCCCGACCAGCAGCGCCGAGTGCGACAGCACGAAGATCTGCACGGGCAGCGCCACAAGCGCGAT
This sequence comes from uncultured Solirubrobacterales bacterium, assembly GCA_963767295.1. Taxonomy (GTDB): domain Bacteria; phylum Actinomycetota; class Thermoleophilia; order Solirubrobacterales; family Solirubrobacteraceae; genus Palsa-465. The sequence continues at coordinate 354,949 of CAVYDI010000003.1, read as the reverse complement.
CTGCGAGCCCAGGCTCGAGACGACCTGCCCGGTGATGAGCAGCCGGTAGTCGCGCGACTCGCGCAAGGGCGAGACGTCCACGGCGACGCGTTTGAGCAGCTTCAGCACTGGGCTAAAAATTACGACCGGGGCCGCGCATGCGCGGCCCCGCCGGCCGGAACATGTTCCGGCCGGGCCCGGCGCACATGTGCGCCGGGCAACAAATTGAGAGGCCTAGCGCCCGGGCGGTCCGCCGAGCGAGGCGATCAGGGCGGAGAAGCTTTCTCCGGCCGCGGTGGGGTAGGTGTGCTCACCGTGCGCAGCGGCGTACGTCTCCGTGCCGATACCAGCGGCCCACCCGATCTCAATTCCCGTCGACCAGCCGGGGATCAAGCTCGCGACCGCCTGGCCCGCCCCGATGACGCGGCCAACGGAAATGCCACTGGCCGGCCTCACGCCTTCGGCGTAATAGACGTACCGGCCTGCATCGGAGCCGTCGAGGAGTTGATATTCGATGAATGCACCGGGCCAGCCTGTGCCGGTGGTGGCGGCGTAAATCACGCGGGCCCTGCCAATCGAGGTGAGCGTGCCCGTCCCGGCGTAGTCGACGCCCTGGTCTATCCGCTCGGGCGTGACGCTGGCGTGCGCGAGCGGATTGACGTATCCGCCGCTGGGGACGGGCGGCGTGGGCTTGGGCTTGGGCGCGGCCGGCTTCGGTGCCGCGGTGTGGGTGGGCGTCGAGACGGCAGGCTTGGCGGGCTTCGCGACCGACGTGGCGGGCTTGGGAGCCGGTTTGGCCGCGTGCACCGGAGCGGTGCTGTGGTGCGCGGTCGTGATGGTGGTCTTGGCGGGCGCTGGCTTGGCGGGCTTGACGGCGACTGACTCGGTCGTCGGCGCCGCCACGTGCACTGGCGTCGTCGCGACCTTGGGCTTGGGCGCCGAAACGACATGGCTCACCGTGCGGCGCTGGCCGTTGCCGAGGATGGTGGCCGAAGGCGACCGAGTCCGGCTTTGCACGTGCGCGGTGAAGGCCACCTGCCGGCCTCGACGCTGGCGGGCGCCGCCGAGCAGGGAGGGGAGCGTGGTGGCGCTGACCAGGGCCAGGGCGGACACGCCGCCGAGCGCGACGACAGGCCTCGGAACCGCCGGGCGGCTGGCGACGGCGCGACGCCGCGTGTGCCAGTACGTCGTCGATTCGAGGAACAGCTCGGGCGCGGCTAGATCGCGCTCGGGCTGGAGGCGGTACAGCTCAATCGACGAGCGGGTGAGCTTTCCCCTGCGCGCGAGCGAGCGCTCAAGCGACTGCTGCCAAAGCTCGATTTGGCCAAGGTCACGGGTGGTCTCCAAGACCCCTCCTTCTCTCACAGGAGCCTGCGGGGTTAGCTGACGGGCTCGCGCTGTGCGCTACGCCGGAGGCAGACCGGCGACTCGCCCCAGACGGCTCTTGGCCGCCATTGGGTTCCCCGCTCGCCGACCACGGATGACCGGCGACTCGGCTTTATGTTGACCGCGGGAAGGTATCAGTTTCCGCGGCGGAGCAGGTGCTTTCAATCGCTCAATTCGGCGATCTTGCGTTCTACCTCGGATTCGACGTCGAGTGGCGGCTTGCCGGTCCGCTCACGGCGGTGGTTGCGCGCGATCACGTGCTGTCGGATCTCGTCGCGCAACCCGGCGTCGATCTGTGGGGCCGTGAGCCGGCGCAGCTCGTGTTCGACGTCGACCGTTTCGCGCCCGCGACGGCGACGCAGCTCGTTGCGCGCGGTGAGCAGCTGGCGGATCTCCTGCTCGCGCTCGCGCTCCGCGGCGGCTGTGCCAGAACCCGTGGTCACCGTGTCTCGTTCCATCGAAAGCTGGCTGCGGCCGTAGTCCTTCCAAGTCCGCGCGGTGGTGACGAGCAGGGCCACCGCTGCGACCATGCCGACGCCGACGACGGCCAGCAAGACGAACTCGAAGGCGCTCAAGGCACCAGGCAGGTGATGTTCTGGTGCGTCGTCTCGTGTGCGCTCGCGCTCGCCGAGGCCTTGCACACGAGACCGTGGGATTGGGCCACGAGTCGGTAGTCACCCGGTGCCAGGCGCAGCCGGTAGGCGTTGTGCGCCCCCCTCGTCGCCGCTCGCGCCACCGTGTGCCCCGCCGAATTGATCGCGGCGACGTGGAAGTGGCGCGTCATGCAGTGGTTGGGCACGTTGCACACGAGCACCCGGCCGGCGATGCGCGCGTCCCGTGGGGCAGCTCCGGCGAGCGCCAGCGGTGCCAGCGCCAATGCGGCGATCACGCCGCCACATCCGATCGCGCGACGCATGTGCGCACCGTAACACCGAAGGGCTGGCTGGGGGTAGGTTGTGAGAAGTGAGCGAAACCCCGGAATCCTCTGAGACGACCACCGGCCGCCGCGAGACCGAGCTCGAGCGTGCCGACCGGAACCTCACGGAACTGGTCGCCGAGCTGCGCGTGGCCACGGTCGGCGTGCAGGTGATGTTCGCGTTTTTGCTCACGGTGCCATTCAGCTCGCGCTTCAAGACCGTGACCTCCGGGGAGCGCGATCTGTATTTCGCGATATTGCTCGCCGCAGCGGCCGCGACCGGACTGCTGATAGCGCCGACGGCGCTGCATCGCCTCGTCTTTCGGCTGGGCGACAAGGCCTACGTGATCTCGTTTGCCAACCGCATGGCGATCGCGGGGATCGGATGCCTGACGTTTGCGATGACCGGCATCGTCGCGCTGATCAGCGGGCACCTCTTCGGCTGGGTGGTCGGCGGGATCGTGGCTGCGCTGGCCGCGGTGTTCTTCGTCGGGCTGTGGTTTGGCGTGGGACTGGTGCGGCGAAGAGCCGTGGGTGGTGATGACGTCAAGGCACGCGCTCGAGGCGGATCTGGCGGCCGCCGGTCCCCGGCGAGATGAAGGCTAGTAGCCGCTGGCCCTCGTCGACGAGGAGTTCTCGTTCGCTTTTTTCTAGTGGACGGGCGGGAACGACGGAGAGACCGCCGCCGTCCAGGCGCCAGGTACCGGCGACGAACCCGTCCAGCAGGAAGGTGGCCATCAGGCGATCGCGGTTGACGAGCCGGCGCTGCACTGAGTCCATGATCCTGGTGCGATCGGCGTGCGCGAGGATCGCGTTGTCAAACGGGGCCAAAAAGCGTGCCGGGGCCGGGGTGCTGGGATCGGGCAAAGGCGCGCCCGGCAGATCGAGGAGCTCGCGGCCGCGCTCGTCCACGTAGGTTTGGAGCTTGTGACGGTTGACGAGGGAACCGAGGCGGGTGAGGCCGCTCCAAGCCTGTATGTCGGCGACGGAGGCGGGGCCGAACGCGGCGAGGTAACACCCGGCCAGATCGTCGAGGGATGCTCGTTCGGGCTGCGGGCCCAGCCATGCATCGGCCGTCGCCCACCGCGCCTGTCCGCTTTGACGCCAGAGCCCGCGCGGCGGAACCTGGATCAGCGGATTGAGATAGCTCACGCCGTAGGCGAGCGACAGTGGATCGACGTCTGGCCAGCGCTCCGACAACAGCGTCGCCAGCTCGGCGCGGGTGCGCGGCTGCTGCGCGAGGAGCTTCCGGCCCAGCTGCGCCAGCTCGTCGAGATCGACGGAGCGCAACTGTTTGCTGAACGGGCTGCCTTGAAACTGGCGGGCTATACCCGGGTTCATCAATGGCCGCAGCCGGCTCCAGTCGCGCGCGGTGACCAGGTGGATCGTGGTTCGCATCAGCGTTCCCCGGACCGCTCCGCGCCCAGCGATCAAGTCCGAAAGCTCGTGCGGGTAAAAGTGTCGGAGCCGGGACCACAGCCCGACGTAAGGCGCCTGCGGCTCCTGCGCCTGCATACCCACGAGGTGCTCGAGCGCTTCCGGGACCGTGAGCGGCTGGCGCTCGAGCAGCAGCTGGCGCGCGAGCAAAGCGCGGTTGAGCGCGCGGTTGCTGAGGACCTTCGCCAGACCTAGTTCCCTGCCAGCGTCCTGCGCTCGCTCAGCAGCTCGATGTACCGCGCGATGCGCTCGGCGCGCCGCTTCGGGTCTTTAACGTGGTGCAGGCGGTAGAGAAAGGCGTAACGCTTCGAGCCCCTCAGCGTCTGGAAGAACTCGCGCGCCCGCGGGTGGGTGTCGAGAGCTGCCTGGAAGTCGTCGGGCACCGTGGCCTCGCTCTGGGGCGGATAGGCGTCATCGAGGCGTCCGTCGGCCACCGCCGCCTCGTATTCGCGCAGGCCCGAGGGCTTCATGCGCCCGTCCGCGATCAGCCGTCGCGCGCGCTCACGGTTGATGGCCGACCATTTACTGCGGGGCCGGCGCGGCGTGAAGCGCTGCAGGTAGAAGTGGTCGTCGTAGCCGCGAATCTGCCCATCGATCCAGCCGAAGCAGACCGCTTCTTCGATCGCCTCAGCCTGCGTCACCGTCGGCCGAGGCGAGCCCTTTTTAGCCAGCTTCAGCCAGGCGCCGGGTGAGGCGTCGTGGTTGGCGGCCAGCCAGCGTTCCCACGCGCCGCGGTCCGCGACCTCGACGGTGGGCAGCTCTTGCTTTGTCTGGGTCAAGCGGCGAAGCGCTGCTCGGCGCGCGCTCGCGCCTTGGCAGCCTCCACCTCGCGATCCTTCGGCGGCGCCGTGGTGTGCAGCTCGGTCAGCAGGCGGGAGGTGGCCGCCGCGACAGCGTCGACGGCTTCATGGAAAGCCTCCTCGTTGGCGCGCGAGGGCTTATTGAAACCGCTGACCTTGCGTACGTACTGAAGCGACGCGGAGCGAACTTCTTCTTCGCTCGCCGGCGGATCGAAGTTGTAGAGCGTTCGGATGTTTCGGCACATGTTCTGAACTGTAATCACACGCGCGCGCGAGGCGCTGCCCGGGGCCGCGAATGGCCTACGCGCGCTGCCAGACCCCGAGCACGTTGCCCGCGGGATCCCGGAAGGTCGCCACCGTCAGATTTCCCTCGGGGTAGGGCGCATCCACAACCGCGCCGCCGTTGGCTGTGATGCGCGCGAGCGTCTCCTCGACGCTGTTGACATAGACGTAGGGACGCACGCCCGCCTCGCCGGCCACGGTCGAATCGGTGACGAAGTGGCCGATCACATGTCCGGTGCCGTCCTCGAAGTTCGGCGTGGCGCGGGCGGTGTCGACCTGCCACTCGAAGACGTCGCGGTAGAAGGCCGCGGTCGCCTGCGCGTCCTTCGCGGGAATGTGAAGATAAGAAATGCCCGCGGGGCGGAAGACGGGTGAGTCCGGCGCCACTAGTAAAAGCCCTCGCGGCGGGCGTAGCGCTGCGCACGCTCGCGGTCGTAGCCGTCGGCGTCGAAGTCGGCGTCGCTCAACGAGCGCCGGATCTGGCCGTTGCTGGGCAGTTCGGAGCGCGCGATGTGCCGCTCTGGATTCCACAGGTCAGAGCGGATCAGGGCCTTCGAGCACTGCGTGTACGCCTCGTCGATCGAAATCAAAATGCCGAGCTTCGGAACCTTGCCTTCCACCGCGCTGGGACGCAGCAGCTCGATGTCGTCGACGATGCGCGCCCGTCCGTTGACGCGGAAGGTGTCGCCGACGCCGGGGATCAGAAACAAGAGCGCGATGCGCTCGTCCGCGAGCAGGTTGGTGAGCGTGTCGGCGATGCGGTTGCCCGGGCGGTCGGGGAGCAGCAGCGTGTGGTGATCGAGGATCCGCACAAAACCCGCCGGGTCCCCGCGGGGCGAAACGTCGAGCCCGCCGTCAGGCCTTGCCGTCGCCACGCACACAAACGGCGATCGCTCGATGAACTGGCGCGTCAGCTCATTGAGGCGATCGGAGATCTTTCCCATCGCTCCGTCCTTGGCCGGCCCGATGATCGCGCGGAGTTCCGGCTCGGCGCTGATTGGGCGCGAGGTGGTCACGCGCCAGACCGTATCTGGTCGGCCGCGGCTCAGCCCTCTAGCTGGCGCTGTGAGCCCTGGAGCTGGCGGAAGATGTCCTCATAGTCCCCCTGCATGTCCGCGGGCACGCGCCACACGTCCACGGTGCCGAACAGCGAGAAGGCCCTGATCTTCAGGGCCGGGGCGGTGCCGCGGGCGGCGTCGCGGCCCCAGTCGCGCCGTCCGCTCGCGGTCGGCGTCGGATACGAGCTCTTCGGAGGCTTCCACGGTCGGTCAGGTTGTCTTCGGCGCGAGACGCTCGCTTAGCTCGAGCAGCTGCTGCTCGGGAATAGTGCGCTCAATCAGCGGGAAAAGCTCGCGCTCCTCGCGCCGGATGTGGCGCTCAAGCTCGGCGCCGAGGGCGTGGAGGCTCACCAGGTCGGCGGGGTCCCCGAGTCCGCGCGCGCGGCTGCGAATGCCGACATGGTCGGTCAGCCACGCGTGCGATCACCTGCTGGTGTGGGTCGGTGAAGCACGCGAGCGTGGGCAGCAGGATTTCTTCCTCCTCGCGGAAGTGCGCCGCGCCGTCGGTGCGCCAATAGTCAAGGAAGGCAGCCTGGGCCGCGGCGGCAGAGTCGGGATCAGCACGTTTGAGCCGCTGTGCCACCACCAACCCGCGGTGGTGGTCGCGCGAGAGTTCGACCAGTGCCCGGTGTCGCTCACTTGGATCTCTGGTCGCGCCTGTCGCGCTTGCTCCTGGCTGCATAGCCGGACTCGACGGTCTTCTTTACAAGCCGTCCCGTGCTGCGGCCAATCGCGAGGGCCGTCCTCTTGCCCGCGCTCTTCGTGGTTTGGGAGATGCGACCCATCGTCTAGCTCCTTCCCGATCAAAGCACGGCGGCACACCGAGTGTGACCGGCGCGGCTAGCTGGCGTCCGGCCGGGTCGAGTGGGCCTAGGGGACGGCAAACAAGAACCGGACGGTGGTGGGGCGATGAGCTTGGGCCCAGATTTTCTTGCGCTGCATCACCTGACCGTGCACCCGCTTGCCGTCACCGAGTAACTCGATCACGTACCCGCCCGGGACGAGATGGAGCTTGAAGCGCGCGTGATGGAGCTTTTGCGTCGCGACTCGGCGTCCAGAGGCGTTGACCGCGGCAACGCGGTCTGACGTCACACAGCCCTTGGGAGCTTCACAGAAGCCGATTGGCTCCTTCCAGCAGTGGCCCGGGGCTGGACCGCCACACACCTCGACGTAGCCAGACACGACTGCGCTGCCGCGTGTGGGGCGAGCCGCGGCGGAGTTGCCGACCATGAGGCCGGCGGCAAGCGTTGCCAAAGCCGCCAGCAGTAGCGAAATGGTCCAGGCCCTCCGTGCCATCTCCTACACCGTACGTCCGCCAGCGCCGGCCGTCACGGGCCGAGGCCCGGCGGTACGCTCGGTCCATAGGCGCGTTTTTCGAACCACCCCGGCCGCCGCCCGAGCCGCCCAAGCGTCACATCCGGCCGCCGTGGAGCGGTTCGCCTCAGAACACGCTGCCCGGTGTCGTGGTGCTCGAGCTGGTGCTCGCACATTCCCGCAGGACCGCGATCTACATCACCCATCTCGACGCCTATTCCACTGGGTTTGAGTTCGAAATCCGAGCCGTCGCGGCCGAAGAGCAGTACTTCGATGATCTCTTTGGCCGCCACTGGCCCACGGTGGGCGACAGGCGCGACCAGCTGCCGCCGGAACTGCTCAGGGTCGGGGTGCAGTTCGCCGACGGGCGTAAGGCGACCAGCATCAGCGGGCCTCCTTACCCCGGTGACGCCCCGAGCGCGCCGGTGATGTGGGCGCTTGGCGGAGGCGGAGGCGGAGGCATCTGGCGCCAGGGCTACTGGGTCTGGCCGCTGCCGCCGGCGGGCGAGCTTGAGTTCGTATGCGAATGGCCCGCAGCCGGGATCTCGCTGACTCGCCGTCAGATCGATGCTCAGCTCATCCTCGACGCCGCCCGTCGCAGCAGCCGCCTCTTCCCCGAAACGAACACTGAGCCCCACGACGTTTAGGCGTCGAGGTCGACAGCGATTGGCAGCGACCTCTCTCGCCAATGCGACAGATCGCCGCGGATGCTCGGCGTGTATTTCGCGAACAGCAGCTCGCGCGCTCGCGCGTCGCCGCCCGGATCATCGATTACTCGCGCGCGGCCGTCCCAGACCTGGTCGGCGATCCGAACCCTCACCACCTGGGGGTCGCGAACCAGGTTCTTCACCCAGTTCGAGTGCTCGCCCCCGCCGGAGAGCATATACAGCGTTTGGCCCTCAAGTGCGAACCAGATCTCAATCTCCCGCGGCTCGCCGCTAACCCGCCCGGTGGTAGTTAGGTAGCAGTAGTCCTGGTCGCGAAGCTCCACGCGCCGCATGGTCGCAGGCGCAGCCTAGTGCCCTGCGTCTAGCGGCCTGCATCCGCCCGACGCTAGTCCGCCCACCAGTCGCGCTGGCCATCGACGTCTTCGCGCGGAGCTCCGCCGAGATTGGGCGCGCCGATGACGAGGATCTCGAGGCCCTCCGCCCCGGCCTCGTAGCCTCGCCACGTACCGGGCGGGACGCGCACCGCATCCCATTCCTCGAGCTCGACGATCTCGTCGGCGAGCTTCATCCGCCCGCTCCCGCGTACGACCACGTAGATCTCCTCTTGCTTTTCGTGCGTGTGGCCGTAGGGAAAGCGATAGCCGGGTGGGACGGACTGATAGCTCAAGCCGGATTGCTCGAGCTCGAGCGCCTTGGTCGCCAGGCGAAACTCGAGGTCCGGCGAGCCGTCGAACCTAAAGCCGACGTCCTCCAGATCCTTCTTGAGGTTTTTGAGCGTGAACGGCACGGCGCAATCCTATGGGCGGCTCTGGCGCGGTCGGGGGGATCGCGTGCAGATTCATCACCGGCCGTCCCGACCTGCGGGTTTAGTCAGTGGTCCGTCTAACCGGGCAGCTGCCCACCGCGCTTGGCTTCGAGCTTGCGGCGCTCTCGCCGCGCGCCATGAATCTGGCCGGCCGCGTACCCGCCGGCAAGCGCGACGATGGCTGGGACGAACGCAAGCACAAGCGCGCTGACAGTGGCCACGACCTTCAGCACGACGATGACAGCGATGACAACCGCGACGACGACGAGCACTGCTCTCATGACGCTTGACTATAGGACCCCGCCACGAGCGGGTGCTATGAATCTGCCAGCCGCGTTCGCCCCAATGGCCCTCCCGCAGCTTTCGGCTTGAGCGGGCCCCCCCGCTGCTTCGTCAGGGAGGAGAAGCCATCGTTCGGGAGCAGCTCATCCGGAAAGCCATTGGGACGGGCTGGCTGATGGGTCCGCCCGTGACGCGAACCTCGCCCGCCTGGGCTAAGCAGTCGTCGGCGGCGGTGGTCGCGGCGGCGGTGGACTCGGCACCGGCGCTTGCCAACCGCCGCTGTGATCGGTGATCCTGATGGAAGCAAATGGATCGCGTGGCAGCAGGAGATCGTGAATGCGCCTGTTCGGTCACGCCAGCAGGGTGGCCGCTTCGCCCACGAAGGGCGGCGTCGTTCGTTGGCGGGGCGTGGCCGGTGTGGTTTCAGATCGGCTCGCCGGGGAACCGCAGATCGAAGCGCTGGAGGAGTTCGGGGACGCTGTCGGGGTTCATCTCGAGTTCGTAGCGGGCGCAGAGCTCGCCCAGGGTCTGCGGGTCGGCTTGGGTGACGCCGCCGAGGTCGACGAGCTCGGCGAAGAATCGCTCGAAGCCCGCGGGCGAGATAATCTCCAGAAGCCGCGCTGGCTGATCGCCGGCGTTCCAGAAGGTGTGCCACTGTTTCCGGGGTTTGAAGATCAGGTCGCCGGGGCCACCGATCACGACCTCGTCCCCGAGCAGCGCGCCGACGCGCCCCTCGATCACGTAGCTGTATTCGTCCTCGCGCGTGTGTCGGTGCAGCGGCGCGGCCAGCGCGCGCGCTGACATCGGGTGCTCGACCAGCGAGAACCGCTCGTCCGCGTCTTCGCCGTCGATCATGAACCGGACCCCGATGCTTCCGAGAAACCCAGCCTTGCCGTCCGATGGTCCCACGACCTTCGCTGTCGTCGTTTCGCTCATAACGCGCCTTTCAATGGACAGTGCTGTCCCGTAGAATCTACTGGCGTCGGCCCGTTGTGTCAAACTTCGTCGAACAGTTATGACCGATCAAAAGCGTCCGTATCGGAAGAAACGCCGCGCCGAGCTGGAGGAAGCCACCCGCCGGCGGATCACCGAGAGCGCCGTGGAGCTGCACGGCACGCTCGGGCCCTCGCGCACTTCGCTCAGCGCCGTAGCCGAGCACGCCGGCGTGCGCCGTTCGACCCTGTACCGCCACTTCCCCGACGAGGCGGCCCTGTTCGCTGCGTGCAGCGCTCACTGGCGAACGTCGAACCCCCAGCCGGCCCTTGGTCAGTGGGTGGCGATCAACGACCCTGACGAGCGCATGCGGGTGGCCCTCGAGGAGCTCTACGCCTACTACCGGCGCACAGAGCCGATGCTGGACAACCTCGTGCGCGACGCGGACACGATGCCGACCGTCAAGCGAACCTTCGGCGCTTTCGGCGACTACATCAAAACCGCCCACGAGACCCTGATGGCCGGCAGACGCGTGCGAGGCGCCGCGCGTCGGCGCGTGCTCGCCGCGACCGGCCACGCACTGGCCTTTACCACCTGGCGCTCGCTGGCCCGCGAGCAAGGACTCGACGACCCGCAGGCTGCCGACCTGATGTGCCGCTTGGTCGACGCCGCTTCCCACCGCGCCGACACTCGGTCGTCTCGGAGCGCGCCAGCCCGGACGGACAAGAACCTGCCCGCCTCGAATCGGGTCACGACCCGACGCACGTGACTGCTCCTGGTGCCAAGCGGTCACGTCAGCAGCTGTAGGCCAGGCTCCCAGGCTGCTCAAATCGGGCAAGAGCAGCCACGCAAGCGCCAGCACCGAGTCCATCTGAGTGATCCGCTCCACCCACGTCTGCGCTCCTGCTCGTCGATGGAGCGCTGCGAGCGTGGTCGCCAACGGCGTTGCTCTCGTTGTAAGCGGCGATCTGGGCCTCGTAAAACGCGAGGCCGCCGATCGTGTTGAGCCGCGAGCGCGCGGGCTCGGCGTTTCGCGTTCTCAGGGCGATGTAGTGGCGCCGCTGACCACGCGTGTCGAGAGTTGCGGTCACAGAGAACGAGACCAGACGGGCGATTCAGCGGCAGGCCCCGCGGGTCTCGAGCGTCGGCCTCAAGCTCCGCGCCTCAGCGCGATCGCGCTTCGGTGGCTTTCGGGCTCGGGGCTGAAGTCCTGCCCGCAGGGTCAGCTGGATTATCGAGGCTCCTCTCTTCCCGCGCTTTGCACAACCGTGACGCTTGCAGCCGGCCCGCCGCGAGGGCCGTTGGGCCGCTGACATCGCCGGCAGGTCATGGTCTGCGTCAGATGGGCGTCCGGATGGCAGCGTTACGAGCCGGGGACTGCATGGTCTGGCGAGTCGCGTTGGCAGGCTTGAGCACGAAGACTTCGACTGCGAGGTCGGGGTCGATGTGGTTCTGGCTCATGAACGCGACCACCTTGCGATCGAGCTCTCGCTCCACGATCCCTACGAGCTCGTCGCGCATGACGAGCTGGTAGTCGTGGCGAAGTCGGATGACCCGGTTCGCGCGGCCACTCTCGACGAGCGTGCGCTCGCCGTCCGTGAGCGTGTCTGCGAGCACCACGGTCACCAGGTTCTCGTTGATCGTGGCCTTCGCCTTCGTCGGCCCTCGACCGGTGTACTCGTGCATTACCTGAACCACAGAGGTGGCGATCTTCGCGGACGGGCTTTGGCTTTCGTGCTGCTGGTCCATGGGATACCTCTCATGCCGCATCCTCGGGCAGGTGTTAGGCACCACTAGAGGGAGAGGAAGCGTTGGAGTCCCACAGGCAGCGTTTCACTTCAGCCTACTCCTCGGGGGGCCGGACGGCTTTCGGCGGTTGTTTGTCGGCAAATTGCGCTCTCCGGAGTCGCAAGGGGGATCGATCTGTGATAAGCCCTTCCTCCACCGAGCGGGACAGCGGGCTGCACACTTAGGGCAGTGCCGCGGGCCCCTGGAAAGGAGGCGCGGCCATGACATGGAGCGCGCCACTCGTCTTCGACCAAAGCCAAGGGCAGGTCGAGGCCATGATGGAGCAGGGCACGGCGTTCTCGGACGTGGAGGACGTGATCGACGCCAGCGACCTCTCGAGCGTATACAAGGCCGCGCTGTGGCTGCTCGCGTGGTCGCTGCGCGACGTCGAGCAGCAGCGCCAGGATGCTCGGCTTACGCTGCTGGCGGTCGGCGCCGGCGATTTGGGAGGCTGGTGATGCAAGCGCCTCGGGAGCAAGGCAGAGTAGCGCGTCGCCCGCGTTTGAGCCTGGTAAGGAGCGAGCCGCGAGCGCGCCGATCGGGGGTGGGCCGCGAGCGCGGACGTCGTCTGCCCGCGCACCCGCTCGAGTTCGACGAGCACGGTATTCCGATCGCGCAGTCGCCGCTTACGGCAGCCGAGCACTTGGGACGGCTCCTGACCGACTGACCAGCGAGCCGACGAGAACCCGCGCGCTAGACGGAGCCGGGCTCCCGCTACGGGTGCTCGGTACACGTGCCATGAACGCCGAGCGCCCCGAGAGGTCCACGCGTCAGCCCCTGCTCGCGCTCGGGCCGCGCTAATCGCGTTCGGTTGACACGCTCAAACGCCGACTACGGGCAGGCGAGGTCACGGCGCCTGCCGCGATCCTGCTCAGCTTCCGCCGACCCCGACACGATGACCATTGGCGAACTACTTGTAAGCCAGCGGGCTTGGGTAGCGACGCGTTCGGCGCGGTGGCGAGTCTCGAGATTGGCGAGGAACAGGGGGTGTCACGTCTGGGGCTCGAGACCTGAGTTGCGCGCGTGCTCTGGACCCAGGATGAGGCGAAATACCACGGTCGCTACGTGGACTTTGGACCCATCTGGTCCTGGTCGAAGCCGACGCAGCGACCACACTCACCCATCCTCGTTGGCGGCGCCGGCATAGGCGCCATCCGCCGCGTCCTCGCACACGGCGCAGCGGGACGCGCCAAACGAAGCGAGAGTCATCGATCGCCGCGCCAGACTGACAGGCCGGGCCGATCTTCTTCTGGACCTGCCGGCCGTCCGGCAACCGATATTCGCGTACCGGAGCGGCCCGCGAGCGCGGTCGACCCGGCGACAGGTCCCGAGGGTGGTCGCATCTCGCCGACTCCTACGCAAACCCCGGGAACATATTTGACACACGTTCTCCGGTCGGCGACATGAGGCCATAGAAAAACCCCGCCTTAGCGGGCATTTCTGACGCGCCCGGAGAGATTCGAACTCCCGACCTTCGGTTCCGTAGTTTGCCACTCAGGGCCCGAATGCCGCTAGTTGCGGCGTTTTTCGTCGGGTTAGAGTGGTTCGGGGAGGTCATATTTGCCGAGTTGGGGACATATTTCGGGACACAGTTTTGACCTGGCCCGAGCGCGTGCTGCCCGGGAGCGCCCGCAGGGGTGCCCAACTGCGCCGTCTGGTCGAAGCGCCTGTTTCACGCACAGCGTGGTCGTCACCGCGCGCGCCTGACGATCCGTGGTCGCCGAACCGGTCGCCTCTCGATCACCTGGTGGGCAGGAGAAAGCGACCGTGGGCGAGGTCCACGGTTGCCGCGTAGAGCGGGATGCCCGCAGCGGGATGGTCGGCGCGTCGCGTAAGGAGGTTTTTCACGCACTGCCGTGGACGCCAAGTGAGCGGGTGTGATGGCTTGACAGCAGGGGGCGGCTCGGCGCGAGGGTCGCGCGACGCGCCCAGTTCGCGTGGCCGGCTCGCGAAGAGCTTCCGCCCAGTGAGCGCTGACGCTAGGTTCAGTAGCCACGATGGACGCGCACCGACCCCTGATGGGCCTCGTTCCCGGCTTTCATCTCGGCGGAGCCTTTGCCATCGGCTTGTTGTTCCTCGGACTAGTGCTGTTCGTGGGGATCGGTGCGTTGTCGCGGCAGGACGAGCGTCCGTATTCCGCGTCGGTGTTCTACCTGCTACTTGGAGCGATCGCCTCGATCGGTCTCGGGTTGCTCGGGATCGCGCGCCTTGACCCAATCACCAACCGGGTTGTTATGCAGCATGTTGCAGAGTTCGCGTTGGCGATCGCGGTTTTCGGTGCCGGCCTCGCTGTCGAGCGGCACATCGAACGCCAGTCCAAGCTCGTGCTCGCCGCGTTGCTGCTCGGGGTGATGCCGATGACGATCGCTGCGATCGCGGCCTTCGGGATGCTGGCGATGGGACTGCCGCTAGGGGCGGCGCTGCTCCTGGGCGCGATTCTCGCCCCGACAGATCCGGTGCTCGCCGGAGACGTGGGACTAGGTGCGCCCGGCGGGGGGGCGCAGGGAGAGCCCCGGCTGTCGTTGCACACCGAGGCGGGAATCAACGACGGGCTCGCCTCGCCATTCGTGATCTTCGGCCTGTTCGTAGCCGCGCGCGGTGGGACGAGCTGGCTCGCCGAGTGGGCACTCAGCGATGTTCTCTACGCCGTCGGGGTCGCCCTGCTCATCGGGGCCGCCGCCGGCTGGCTGATCGCCGCCGCGATCACCCGCCTACGCGCCCGGCGGCTCGCCTTGCGGGATCTCGACGGCTTCCTCGCCCTCGCCATTCCGCTGCTCGTCTACGGCGCGGCCGAAGCGCTGGGCTCCTACGGACTGCTCGCTGTGTTCGCAGCAGGAATCGCTTTCCGCCGCCACGAGTTCGAGCATGAGATCAACACCCGGATCCATCACGGTGCGGAGGTAGCAGGAAGCCTCCTCGAGCTCGCCGTGCTGCTGCTACTAGGCTCCATGCTCACGACCGCCGGGCTGGGAGCCCCCGGCCTCGCCGGTTGGCTACTCGCGCCGCTGATCATCTTCATCGTCCGCCCTGCGCTCGTGCTCGCGGCCACCGGCCGCGGGTTCCTAGACCTCCGCGGCCGTCTGTTCCTGGGCTTCTTCGGAGTCCGTGGGGTGGCCGCCCTTTTCTACGCCGCGATCGTGGCTGGATCCGCCCATCTCTCGTACACCGACACGACGAAGGTCATCTGGACAACGATCGCCTGTGTCACGGCCTCGATCATCCTGCACGGCATCAGCGCTACCCCCCTCACCCGACGTCTCCTCGCCTAACCATCACCCAAGAGACGACCGCCTTCGACCGGCGGAGCAGCGACAACTCCGGAGAGCACGGGTCTGTACCGCCGAGGTTCAGGGAGGAGACGACTGCGCGACTGGCAAGGACTAGGTTGCCCGAGTCCCGCAACTCCAATTGCCACAACAGACACGGCACTGGACGGGAACGAGCTTCCATTCTGTCCACACCGCTCTCGTTACACCGCGCCCCGCACCGGCAGCTGCAGAGCACTGCCGAGAGCGGAGACGAGCATCTCGCCCACGATCGCTTTCGCCTGCCCACCAGATAGCCGAGACGCGATCGCACCGGCGCCGAAGAACGCGTGGGCGAGCCGCATGCTTTTGGCGATGAGCGGGGCGCGGCTGGGGGGTCGAGTCACGGACCTGCATCGGTGAAATCGCGCGACTCGCGGTGGCATCTGCGCAGACCCCCCAGCCGCGGCCGCGAGCCGTGGCGTCGGTCGCGCGACGTCGTTGTCAGGGACGGCGAGGTCGGCGAACGGGGGCGGTCGTTGCCGGCCGGGCTATGAATCGATGGGCGCAGGGCGCCGCCGGTCCGCGGAAAGGGCGAAACCCACCTGACCTTCAGCATCAAGGCTGCAGGCCGGTCTCCTTTCCGGCCCCATCATTGCGGACGCCGGGCCAGCACGAAAGGAGCCCTACGTGCCACCCCGCGGTCTTCCCGGAACGCGGACCTCGAGCAGCTGAAGAAGGGCGCCAAGTCGTTCCAGCGCGCGGTGCGCGCCGGCGATCCGGCTGTCGCCGATTGGCGTCAGCGAGCTTCTCCGCGGCTCGCTTCGGCGACGCCAGGGTCTGCTCAGCTGGCCGGGTTCACGTGCTCGGATGCGCAGTTCGTGGTCGCCCGGCAGTTCGGGTTTGCGAGCTGCCGAAGCTCAAGGCGCATCTGGAGTTAATCGCGGTACTCCCGATCTCCTCACCAGGAGCCGGTCGGCGGCGCGCTGATGCGCAGGTGGTGGTCGACGAGTTCCTGCGGTTCGCGTGCCTGACATCCGGCGACGATGATCCTGACCGGCTGCGTTGCGCGCGAGCGCTGCTGGTGCAGGTCTTGCGCGTGGATCGGGCAGGAATGCGAGCTTGGGCGGCTCGCCTTGACCGCTGGGGTCATAGGCGAGTCGCTCGATCTGCTTAGGAGGGGGAGTTGCTTTGCAGTGGCACGACTGTGTTGGCTGGGGGCGCGTGGAAGTGGTAGAAGGCGCCCGGTCTCTTGCCTTGTTTGCCGAAGCCGATCCCGGCGTTCTCGAGCGCTTGGACGATTCCACCGATCGTGTGGATCTTGTAGACCTCGAAGCCGACGTTGTTGGGCAGCTTGCCCAGGGCAAAACGGGCGAGCGCACGGTGTTCAGCTTCCACGCCGAGGATCTCACCGGCGTACCGCGTTGACTCAGTCATGAAATCCCCTTCGTCCGGCCCGGATGCGTACGCCCGGGTTACAACCATCTCTACGAAAACAACCAGGCCGTGGATTACCCCTCGAGATCACCCTGAGGGGTGATGCGGTCGCGAGCACGACCGTTGAGCTGTCGCGGGTCCGCGTGACGTCTCGACCGCGAAGCACGTCTCATCATCGAGCCTGGGAAGGGCGAAATCATGCGACTGCCGCCGAACGAGCCGCGATCCGCGATCTACGCAGCGATGCTGTTCAACCGGTATCCAGACGTGACCCACGACACCGGACCGCTGAACGGGGTTTTCAAGGCGTTGGCACTCCTCGGGAAGACGCTTAGGTTCTAGCTCTAGCCTGACCCACCGCGTGACCACGCGGCGATCTAGCGCCGTGTGTCGAATGCGTCGCATAGAACGCCTCCGGCGGTGGCGACCTGAATCGTGAAAGCGCCCGCCAGCGGTGGCTGACGCAACCCCGCGGTGTGTGGGATGGGCCGCGCCGTCAGGCGCGAGCGTTCAGCGCTGCTGGCCCTGGCTGCTTCACGCCTAAAGGGGCGGGGTGCCGACGCGGGGTCGACATGACTCCTCCGGCACAGACAGAGCAGTCCATCGCCCTTTGCGGCGTGCTTTCGGTGCTCGTCCTATCCGGCAGCCCCGTCACTCCGCGATTGCGCTTCGCGATGGCCCCGGCGAAGCAGGAGCGAGCCGCGATTCCAGCCGAGGGTTCTCGCCGGTACCGTCGACGCCATGACGACGGGAGCGTTGGTTTCGTGTCACGCCAAGCCGGCGATCGCGCCCACGGTCCGCCAGCCGCGGGCGGGATGTAACCCAGAATTAGTGGGACGTACATCCCACGCTCCCGTGCCCTGGGTGGGCGGCAGGTTATGAAAGCTGGGCGCCCATGTCGCGGACTGCGCGCGCCGTCCCGCGGATGCTGCCGCTGACCTTTGAGCGGCCACCTGCGCGCGGCCGGTAGGTCACTCCAACCTCGGCGATCCGCCATTGCTCGGCAGCGGCTCGTAGCACCATCTCTAGCGGCCAGCCCGAGCCTCGGTCCCGGAGCCTCGAGTCTGAGTAGCGGCTCACGGCGGGCGGCTCGCATCGGGCCGAGGTCGGTCAGCTCGGCGCCGGTGCGGCGGCGGAGCTCGAACGCGAGCGCGCGGTTGGCGAGGCGCGCGTGCCAGGGCCACGCTCCCGGCTCGGGGATCCGGGCGCCGAGGCAGAGATCGGCCCCGCCGACTGACCACGGGGTCGGTGACCCGGTGCAGTTCACGCGGATCGAGCGAGCCGTCGCAGTCCATGAAGCAGACGACGTCGGTCTCGCGCGGCTAGTAGCCCGGCGAAGCAGGCCGCGCCGAAGCCGCGCTGGGGCTCGCGCATGACCCTCGCGCCGTACGATGCGCGCCACCTCGGACGATCCGTCGCGCGAACCGTTGTCGACGACCAGCGGCTCGAAGCCGGAGGGCATGGCGGCGAGCACGCCGGGGATCGCCTCGGCCTCGTCGAGCGCGGGCAGGATGACTTCGATCACTGCCGCAAGCTAGGGGCAGAGATCTTACGGGAGCGAAACACGCGCTCGCCAAGCGCTGGCGATCGAGCTGCGAGTCGCGTAGCGTGCCCGGCATGATCCTTGTCACCGGAGGCGCCGGGTTCATCGGCTCGCATGTCGTCGACGCAGCTGGTCGACGCGGGCCACGAGGTCAGGGTGCTGGACTCGCTGCTTGCCGACGGCGCACGCCGCGCGCCCGGACTACCTGAACCCGAAGGCCGAGTTCATCGAGGGTGACGTCGCGCGATCCGGACGCGGTCGAAGCGGCGCTCCAAGGGAGTCGACGCGGTCTGTCACCAGGCGGCGATGGTGGGACTGGGGCAGGACATGCTCGACGTGGAGGACTACGTTCGCCACAACGATCTCGGTACCGCGGTGCTGCTGCAGCAGCTCGCGGCCGACCGATTCCGCTGGTCGCCTGGTGCTTGCCAGCAGCATGGTGGTCTACGGCGAGGGCGCCTACCGCTGCGCCGAACACGGTCGCGTTGCGCCGGCGCCGCGCGACCCGCGGGATCTCGCGGCGGCGAGGTTCATGCCCCGCTGCCCGACGTGTGAGCGGCGAGCTGACGCCGGTCGCGGTCGAGGAGTCTGCGCCGCTTGACCCGCGCAACGTGTATGCGGCGACGAAGGTGCATCAGGAGCATCTCTGCTTTGCCTTCTCGCGTGAGACGGGAGTTCCGGTGACCGCGCTGCGCTACCACAATGTGTACGGGCCGCGGATGCCGCGGGACACGCCATACGCCGGGGTAGCGGCGATCTTTGCCAGCGCCCTGGCGGCGGGCGCGCCACCGCGCGTGTTCGAGGATGGTCAGCAGCTGCGCGATTTCGTGCATGTTCGCGATGTCGCCCGCGCGAACGTGATCGCGCTGACGTGCGCCGATCCGAAGTCTGGCGCCTTCAACGTCGCCAGCGGGACGCCGCGGAGCGTAGGCGAGATGGCCGAGGCTCTGGCCGACGCGGCCGGTCCGAATGCGCCGCGGCCGCGGGTCACCGGTGAGTTCAGGCTCGGGGACGTGCGGCACGTGTTCGCGTCGGCGAGAGCGAGCGGAGCGGGTACTCGGGTTCAAGGCCGCGAGGACTTCCACGAAGGGATGGCGGAGTTCGCCCGCTCGCCGCTCCGCGCGGCCTAATCCGTCGGTCAGCGGCGGTGCGGCGTCGTCGCCTGGGCGCGTCCGGTCTGGCAGTGGCGCGGCGTCCTGGCGCGGCGGCGTCCGGTCTGGATCGGCGCGGGCGCGGCGTTGTGGCTCGGTGGCGCTTGATCTGCCGCTCGCCGGCGTCGTCGCTCGGTGGACCTCGGCCTGTGTGCTTCGGTGCATGGCGCGCGCCACCGCCATGGCGTACGCGACCCCCGAGGCCGCGAATATGACGCCGCTGACGAGCAGCCACCGGCCAGATATCCGCTCTCGGCGATTCCGCTTGCGGAGAATTCGGTCTGCTGCTCCGAGCCCGAGGATCACCGGGAAGAAGACAGCGAACAGAGGCCGCTGAGGATCGCGGGGATTCGCACGTAGGGCGTGGGGTCGACCGTGCGGGCAGCGCGCTGCGTCGCCGACGGTCTGCGCGCTTGTGCACGCCACCGAAGGCGATTCGGTCGAGCAGCGAGTACAGCGGCAGCAGCACGAGGTCGTGGATCACGATCGCTGCCGCGAACCACTCCAACACGTTGACCACGTCGCGGGGTCGCTGAAACCACCCGACGACCGCCGCGCCGGCGATCGCGAAGCCCGCCAGCAGCGCGAGTAAGTGCAGCGGACCCGCGCCGTACAGAGCGCGCAAGCGCCTGACGAGGTTCACGCCGGACCGTGTCGAAGGTCATGCTCGACACCCACTTGGTGCAGTGCACCCCCGGGACCGCGGGGCTGATCATGCGAGCGGGATAGCCGTGGTCGAGCGAGAGGTCGAGGCCGTTGACGCGCAGCGCCAGCAGCGAGCGCTCGTCGGCGACCTGCTCGTGGCCCAGCGTGGCGTGGCCGAAGGTGCCGTGGTCGAGCGACTGGCTGGTGACGGTGGCCGGTCCTGACCCCGCACAGAGCGGCGAGGTCGCGCAGCCGCACGCCGGTCCAGCGCTGCGTTGTCGACCATCCCTCGACGCACGCGATCGGCAGGTCGTAGGTGTGCTGGGGCAGGGCGAGCAGCTGCTGACGCGACAGCGAGACGCGAGCGTTCGCCGACGAGCTGCAGCCGCCAGCCCGCGCCGACGCTGCCGCGCGGGATCCCGACCGCCGCCGCGGTCTTGTTGACCGGAAAGCCGAGCGGGCCGGGCCGAGCCGTCCACGCGGGAGCAGAAACGCCAGCGGCCGCAGCGGCCCTCCGACCGACTGGGCAGCGCCCTGTACCAAGCAGCAGCGCCGAGCCCGCGCCCGACGGTGGCTAGCAGCGCTCGGCGCGACATCGTCGCCGGCGCGGGGCCGACGGTCAGCGGACGGCGCGGCCCTGCTCGGGCCCGGACGCCGCGCCCGCCGAGCCCAGTGCCAGCAGCCGCGCGGGTCTTCAGCGACCGGCGCATCGTCCCGAACTTGAGCGTCACATGGACGAGGAACGCGCCGATGAACACCCAGGCGCCGTAGTAGTGGGCCTGGGCGAAGAAGAACTTGAACGCGTACCAGTACTGGATGTTGATGATGCCGGTGACGAACTCGAACAGCGCCCCGCCGACCAGCAGCGCGAGCGAAAGCCGTTCCAGCGCGTGTGCCGGGCTTCGGGCCGGCGGCCACTCGAAGAGCCGGGGGATCACCGACCACAGCTTCGCCAGCAGGACCGGGAACAGCGCCAGCCCGATCGTGACGTGCAGGCCCTGGGTGACCGCATACAGCCAGGACGGGCGGGTCGGCCACCCGAACAGGTAGAGGTCCAGCGGGCCCGAGGCGGCGGCCGAGCGCGTTGCCGCCCAGCCCCGGCTGATAAGCGTCGTTTGACAGCAGCCCGGTCATGATCACGATCGGGAGCCCGATCAGCAGGACCAGACCGAGCACCGCCGTCAGCCACCGCCCCGCAGCGGGCTGCGCCAGAAGCCGGGCCGAAACGGCCCCGGCGGTGGTCGGACGGGTCGACGCAGCGGCCGGTCATGCGGCCAAGCTGACACGCACACGGCGACGTGTCAGTGAGTCTGCGCGCGCGTTTAAGCCTCTGTTCACCGTCTTGGCCGCGGCAGATCGTGAACAGAGTCTTACGGGACTGACCAGACACCTGGATGTTTCGTCTTTCGTAATGGCTCACGGATTACGTTCCGGCGGTGAACGTCCGTCACGCTGCTGGTGATCGCCAAGGAGCCGCTGCCCGGGCCGCGCCAAGACGCGGCTGACCCCGCCGTGCAGCGCCGCGCAAGCCGCCGCTCTGGCGCGGGCGTCGCTGCTTGACACGCTCGACGTGGTCGCGCGCACTCCCGCCGCGCGGCGAGTGCTGGTGTTCGACGGCGACGCCGGCGGCTGGCGTCGCGGCGGCCTTGAGCTGCATCAGCCAACGCGGCTCCGGCCTGGGTGAACGCCTGGCAGCAGCCTTTGCCGATGTCGATCCGCCGGCTCTGCTCGTCGGGTATGGACACGCCGCAGCTCACGCCGCCGCTGCTGCTCGACGGCTGCGGCGCGCTGGCACAGCCCGAGCGTGGATGCGGTGCTCGGCCCGACGCTCGACGGTGGCTATTGGGGCGTCGGATTCAGGCGTCCGGACTCCGGGTGCCTTCGAAAGCGTCACCGATGAGCACGCGCTCGACCTGCCGTCGAGCAACGGGCGCGGCTTGGGGAGCTCGGGCTGCGAGTCCACCAGCCGCCGCACGCTGCGCGACGTGGACACGATCGAGGACGCGCGGGCCGTGGCCGGGATCGCGCCCCGCCACCCGGTTCGCCCGGGCGTTTGCGGCGATCCGGCGTGATCGAGCGCCCTGCGCATGTATGGGGAGGGCCTGCGCGGGAGGAGGGGTGCCAGCCGACGCCGCGCAGGCGCGCCTGCGCGACGGCACGGTCCTGCCGCTTGACCTCGAGCGCTATCTGGGCCCCGCCGACGAGAGCGATGAGCGCGTGCTCGATGGCCTCACCGGCCCGGTGCTCGACGTCGGCTGCGGACCCGGCCGCCATCTGCATGCGCTGGCCGCGCGCGGCGTGTTCGCGCTCGGCGTCGATCTGTCCCCAGTCGCGGTGGAGCTGGCCGTGGGCGGCGGTGGCCGGGCGATGGTGGGCGACATCTTCGGCGACGCTGCCCGGTGGGGGGACGTGGCGCAGCGCGCTGCTGCTCGACGGTAATATCGGGATCGGTGGCCGCCCCGTTCGGCTGCTGGAGCGGGTTCGGAATCTCCTCGACGAGCCGGGGCATGCTCCTGGTCGAGCTCGATCCGCCGGGAACGCCCACCGGGGCGACACAGGCACGGCTCGAGACGCGCGAGCACGTCAGTGCGTGGTTTCGGTGGGCGCGCGTCGCTGCAGACGACGATCGCCACCCTCGCCCGCGCCGCCGGCCTCGTCGCCGGTGCGCCGTGGAGCGTGGCCGGGCGCTGGTTCGTGTTCTGCCGCCGCGAGCCCGGGCGCGGACCGGCATGCCGGGCTGCGACCCGGCGAACCACCCGCGCGGTACCGTGAACCAGTGGGCGTTCTCGAGGCCCGGGGGATCACGAAAACGGTGGGTCGTGGCCGCGCCGCACGTCGCGTGCTCGACCGTGCCGCGCTTGCGGTGGACGCCGGCGAGGTGGTGGCGGTGCTCGGACGCTCGGGGAGCGGGAAGTCGACGCTGCTGCACCTGCTTGGCGGTCTGGATCGGCCCGACGCCGGCGAGATCGTGCTGGCGGGCACATCCCTGACCGCTCAGCGCCCGCGCGCCCTTGCTCTCACCCGGCTGCGTCACGTCGGGTTCGTCTTTCAGTCGTTTCAGCTCATCGCCGAGCTCAGCGGGGCGGAGAACGTGATGCTGCCCGCCCGTCTTCCGGGGGCACCCCGCGGTGGCGAGGGGCGCGGCCGGCGGCTGATCGACGAGCTCAGTCTCACGGGCGTGGCCGACCACCTTCCGCATGAGCTCTCCGGCGGGGAGCAGCAGCGGTTCGCGATCGCCCGTGCGCTGGTCAACGACCCCGAACTGGTGCTCGCCGACGAGCCCACGGGGAACCTTGACGCGGAGAGCGGGGCCACCGTGCTCGCGCTGCTGCGCAACCTCAGCGGACGGGCGGTGGTCATCGTCACCCACGAACCCGACGCCGCCGCGACGGCCGACCGCGTGCTCCGGCTGAGCGACGGCCGGCTGAGCGCCGAGGAGGGATCCGCGAGCGAGCTGAGCGGCCGGTTCCCCGGGCCCGGTTTCCCGACCTCATCGGCGGGCCCGTGAGCTCGCCCTGGCAGGAGATCCGTCATGGACTGCGACTCCGGCGGCGCCGAACCCTCTTGACGGCCGTGGGCATCGCGCTTGCCGCCGCGATGCTGTCCACCGCGCTGGTCCTCGCCGACGATCTCGGCGGGGGTTTCACGCGCGCGGCTCGCGCCGCCGATCTGCCCGACGTGATCGTCCGTTTCGATCCGCAGCCGCTCCAGCGCGTCGCGGCCCGCGTCCGCGCTCTCCCGGACGTCGCGGGGTTCTCGACGCGGACGGAGTTCACGAATGTGGACATCGCCGCCAACGGACACGGCAGCGAGCGGGCCTCGGCCGAGGTGGTTGGCTCGGGTCGGCGCGGCTACGCGATCGTCGCGGGACGCAACGTGTCCTCCGCGTATGGCGAGGTGGTGGTGGAGCGCGGGGTGGCGCAGGCCTGGCACCTGGCGCTCGGGGACACCCTCGACATCCGCGGCGTGGGCGCGCAGCGGATCGTCGGATTCGCCGAGGCGCCCGACGACGTGGGGTATCCGCTCGGCGTGCCCCGCTTCTACCTGTCTCAAGCCGCGATCGACGCCAGGTTTGGCGCTGATCCCAACCGGCGGGTCGACGTCGCCGAGATCTGGCTGCGCGATCCGCGCCGCCTCAACGAGGTCCTCGTCCAGGCGCGGACGTCCAGCTATGGCCTGCGGGGGGTGCGGCTGATCACCCGCTCCGGCGTCCGGGTGTTGCTCGATCAGGCGGCCGGCATCGTAATTGACCTGATCGTCGCACTGTCGGTCTTTGCGCTGGCGACCGCCGGGGTGGTGCTCGCGGCGTCCGCGCGCGCCGAGGTCCAGCGCCGCCTGCACGCGATCGGGGTCAGCCGGGCGATCGGCGCGTCCCGTGGGCACCTGGTGGCGGTGCAGGCCCTCGAGGCGGCAGTCATCGCCGTCCCCGCAGCCACCATCGGGGTGCTGGGGGACTGGTGGCCGCGGTCGGCCCGAGCGATCACCTGCTGACGATGCTCAACGAGCCGCCGGCCGGCACGGCCCTGGCTGCCGTTGCTCGCCGGGTGGGCCGTGAGCGTCGCCATCCCCGTCGTTGCGGCGTCGTGGCCCGCGGCGCGGGCGGCGGGGCGACCACCCGTGGCGTTGCTGGCGGGCGCCGGTCTTAGCGCCAACCGTGGCGCTCGTCGCCGGCGCGGCGCCCAGCGGGTGCCGACTGGGGCTGACGGCGCTCGGGCCGCGGTTGGTGGCCGCGCGGCGCGGACGTCTCGCCGCGACCGTCCTGACCCTTGGCGTATCTCGACCGCCTTCGTACTGCTGCTGCTGGCCCTGGCCACCGCGCTCAGCACCTTGGAGACAGACCCGGGCGCGCTGGGCAAGCGCTACCAGCTGACCGCCACGCTGCCCGCGGACCGCACCGCCGCCGTCGTGCTCTGCCCGGCGTACAGGCCGCCGCGGCGCGCTATGAGGTGCAGGCGCTTGACTCGTTCTCCCTGGGCGAGACGATCGATGTGATCGCGTACCCGGGCGATCACACGACGTTCGAGGCCCCGCCGCTGACCGCGGGCCACCGGCTCCGCGGGCGCCGGCCAGGCGGAGGTGGGCGCCGGGCTCGCCGGCGCGCTGGGGCTGAGCCCCGGATCGGTGCTGGCCATCGCGCTGCCCTCAGGGGCAGAGCTGCGGCTCCGGGTGGCCGGCGTGGTCAGCTCGTTGGACCACGACGGCCGCGTCGCCTACATCCCGGCTTCGGCCCTGCTGCGCGGCGACCCGGCGCGCCAGAGCAGATCGCGGTGCGGCTGGATCCGGGCGCCGACCCATCCCGGGTCAGCTCCGCTCTGTTGGCGCTTGGCGCGGTCCCGGCGGCCGCCCCGGGGGCGACCGCCCGAGGGGTGCCGCTCGTCCAGACGCTGCGAGCGATCCTCCTCGCGATCGCCGTCGTCGACGGTCTCGTCTGCCTCTACGCGCTCATCCAGACGTGTGCCCTCACCCTGTCTGAGCGGCGGCGCACGGTTGCCGTGCTGCGCGCCACGGGAGCCGGCGCCGGCGGTGAGGCGCCTGCTCGCCGGGGTTGTGATCGGGCTGGTCGCCCCGGCGGCGGTGCTGGGCATGGTGCTGGAAAGGGTGGCGCTGGGCCCCGCGATGTCACACCTCGCGGCAAGGTACGCCAGCCTCGAGCTTGGCGCCGGCCTCGCGCAGATCGGCGTGGTGCTGGCCGGGCTGCTGGTGGCCGGCACCGTCTCGGTGCTCTGGGTGACCCGGCTGGCGATGCGCGAAGCCGTGGTCGCGGGCCTGGCGGCCACATGAGCACGGCGATCACCCGACGTCAGGCGCTGAGCGACCTGGTGCTGGCGACGGCGCTCATCCTCGCCGGGTGTGGCGGGACCGGCGCCGCTCGGCAGGACCCGAGCGGGTCGACGCTGCATGCCACCTGGCACGACCCCGCCGGCACCGGCGCTGGTCGTGCGGCCCCGCGGAGCCGTTCGTGCACCGCACCGAGCTTGGCGGTCCCGCGCGCACCCTCGGCGTGCTGGCAACGCTCGCTCATCTCACCGACGCCCATGTCCTGGACGCCGAGTCTCCCGCTCGGGTCACCTTCCTGGACCGGCTCGGGGCGCCGTTTCAGTCGACGTTCCGCCCCCAGGAGACGCTGACCGCGCAGGTGCTGGCGGGGTCCCTGCATGCGGTCCGCGCGATGCGCCCGGATGTCGGTCATCCAGGGCGGTGACCTGATCGACAACGACCAGGCCAACGAGCTGGCCATCGCCCTGGAAGTGCTTAAGGGCGGGCGAGCCCACCCTGGCAGCGCAGGCCCCGGCTACCAGGGGGTGCAGTCCGCCGCCGACGCCGATCCGTTCTATTACCGCCCTGATCTCGACGCGCCGCGCCATCCGGGCCTGCTGCGACGGCCACGCTTCCGTTCCTCAGCCCGGGCCGCGGGGGCGCCTGGCTCCCGGTGCTCGGTGACCATGACATCCTTGTCGCTGGTGAAATCGCGCCCACCGCGCAAACCCGGGCGCTGGCCGTCGGCGACCAGGCGGTGTGGGATCTTCCGCCGGGCTGGCGGCGCCGCGCGAGCTGCTGCCCCTCGGCCGCGCCGACGGCCGTCTCGCCGGACGGCCCGCCGACCCGGGGCTGGTGGACCGCTTCCTGCGCGCAGGCGCTGGACGCCGCCCAAGGTCCGCGTCCGTGCCGATCCCGCGCCGCCGCGAGCTTGACCCCGACGAGACCGGTCGCGGCCCTCCGGGCGGCATCGGTACAGCGCGCGCCGGTCGCTGCTCGACTATCGCGGCGACCTCAGACCCGACGTCCGGGCGCTGGTGCTCGACCTCGCACGCCGCGGTGGCGGCTCCGGCGGCCTTGTCCACACCGGCCAACCGGACTGGCTCGAGGCGCAGTTCGCCGCCGCCGGGGAGCGCTGGATCATCGTCGTCTGCCACCAGCCGTTGACCAGCTCCGAGGGCGGCGGGCAGCTCCTCGAGCTGCTTGACCGCCATCCCCGCGTGATCGCGGCGATCTCCGGCCACGTCCATCGCAACCGGATCGTCGCCCGCCCGACCGCGGCCGGCGGCTACTGGCTGATCAGCACCGCGTCGCTGATCGACTACCCACAGCAGGCCCGGGCGCTGCGGCGTGCTCGCCACCGCGACGGCGGTATCGCGATCCAGACCTGGATGCTCGACCATGCCTTCCCCGGCGGGCTGGGCACGATCTCGCGCCAGCTCGCCCACCTCGATGCGCAGGGCGGAGGCCGCAGGGGTTCGCTGGCGGCCGGCTTGACCGCAACGCGACCCTCTACCGCGAGCGGGCGCGGCTGTGACGCCGGCTCCGCGGTACGTGACGCGCCGCCCGCGCGGGCAGCCCGCCCACGGCCCGCGGCGCGGCCCGCACCGCTCGCGTCCCTCGTGCGCTTCGCTGATCGCCGTCGCGGCGGCGGCGCCGATCGCCGGGTATCTCTGGGTGGCCGCAGCACCGCCTCGGCTACCCCTTCGAGCTCGACTGGATGGAGGGTGGATCGGTCGCGCTCGCCGCCCGAGTCGCTGGCCGGCCATTCGCTGTACGCGGCGCCGTCGATCAGGCCTCGTTGGCTGGACCTATACGCCGCTCTACTACTGGATCGCCGCCGCCGTCGCGAAGCTCGCGGGCGTGGGGTTCTCGCCGCTGCGGCTGGTATCGCTCACGGCCTCGCTCGTGTCGATGGCCACGCTGGCCTGGATCGTGACCCGCGAGACCGGTGATCGGATCGCTGGCCTCGTTGCAGCGGGCCTGTTTGCGGCCACGTACCGGATCTCGGGCGCCTGGTTCGACACGGGGCGGGTCGACTCGCTGTTCCTGGCGCTCACCCTGCTGGCTTTTGCCTGGGGCCGAACGGCCCGCGGCGTGCGCGGCGGGATTGCGCTCGGGATGCTCGCCTTCCTGGCCTTCTTCACCAAGCAGACCGCGCTGCTCGCCTGCTGCCGGCGCTTGTGTACCTGGTCATGACTCGTCGCCGGGTCGGGATCGCCGCGCTGGTGACGCTGCTCGCGTTGCTGCTCGCCTCGACGGCCGTGCTCGATGCCTCAACCACGGCTGGTACCGGTACTACGTCTTCAGCGAGCTGGCCCACCAGCCCTGGGCCCAACAGTTATGGGCCGGATTCTGGGTGGACGACATCCTGCACCGGCAGTGGCCGCTCGTCATCCTCCTGATTGCCGGCGTGACGCTCGCGTGGCGCGCCGGAGCGCGCGCCGCGCTGCGCTCGCCGGTGAGTACTACATGATCGCAGCGGTGGGCCTGATCGGCTCGGCATGGGTCTCACGCCTGCACACCGGCGGGTACGAATGTGCTGATGCCGGCGTACGCGGCGGTCGCGCTGCTCGCGGGACTGACCTACGGCACGCTCGTCCGGGGGCGGCGCGGCGGGATCGTGCGGCCTCTGCTGGCCGTCACGCTGCTGCTGCAGCTGGCCCTGCTCGCATATCCGCTCGGCGCCCAGATCCCGACCGCCGCCGATCGCGCCGCCGGGGCTCAGCTGATCGCTCGCTTGCGCGCTCTGCCCGGACCCGTGATCGTGCTTCGCCACCCCTGGTACGCGACCCTCGCCGGGAGGGGCACCTTCGCGCAGGAGGAGGCGATCGGTGACGTGCTTCGCTCCGCCGCGACTCGCGGCAAGCGCGTGCTCATCGCGTCGCTCGATCGCGCGCTCAACGCCGACGGCGTTCAAGCCGTCGTGCTCGACGGCACCTTCGACGCGCACTTCCTCGGCGCCGAGTTGACGCGCGACTTTCGCCTGCAGCCGAAACCGTTCACGCCGTCCCGACTGCTCCCGCTGACCGACGTGCAGACCGCCCCGACGCTGCTCTACCTGCGCGTGGTTGCCGCGCGCCGGTGTCCTGCGTCTGACTGCATGTCTGAAATTCGCCTGAGGAGGCCGCGCTGACCGCGGTCGCTGGTGAACGGACGATGAACAGTGGATACAAGCGCCCCGCTGGGCTGCTGGCGGGTGAGACAATCGTCGGGATGCTCGATGAGCGACACGTGCGCGGCTCGGTGCTTGTGGTGGATGACGAGCCGACGATCGGCGAGGTCGTCTGTCGCTATCTGGACCGCGCCGGCTACGAGACCCGTGTCGCACTCGATGGCCCCTCCGCCCTGGAGAAGGTGAGGGAGCGCTCGCCCGATCTCGTAGTGCTCGACCTGATGCTGCCGGGCATTGGCGGCCTCGATGTGATGCGGCGCATCCGCGACTGTGAGCGTGACCGCACGGCAATCATCCTGCTCACTGCAAAGGGCGAGGAGACCGACAGGATCATGGGCCTGCGTCTAGGCGCCGACGACTACGTGGCCAAGCCGTTCTCACCAGGCGAGCTCGTGGCGCGCGTCGACGCCGTGCTGCGCCGCGTGGACACCGCGCCGACGCAGGAGCCGCCGCTCGAGTTCGACGGCCTCAGGATAGACGCGGCGGCCCGCCGCGCGAGCGTGCGAGGCGAGGATGCGCAGCTCACTCAGCGCGAGTTCGAGCTGCTGCTGTTCCTCGCCCGCCACCCCGGCCGCGCGTTCACGCGCGAGCAGTTGATGGACCAGTTGTGGCAGTACTCCTTCTACAGCGACACCTCGACCGTCACCGTACACATCCGCCGCTTGCGCACGAAGATCGAGCCCGACTCGGCGCGGCCGCGCTTCATCGAGACCGTGTGGGGCGTGGGCTACCGCTTCCAACCGTGACCGTACGCGGGCTGGCCCTGGCACTCGCGGGTGCCGCAGCCGCAGCGGCGGTCGCGGCTGCTGCCTACGGCGATGCGGCCGCGCGCGAGACGCTCGAGATCCTCGTGCCGGTCGGGACGCTCACCGTGCTTGCAGCGCGCACCCTCGTCGTTCGCCGCGAGCGCGCGGGCGGGCTACGGCGCCAAGTGCTGCTATCGGTCTCACTCGTAGTCGGCCAGCTGCTGGTGGCTGTGACGCTGTTCGCGTGGCTGATGCTCGTCTCGCACATGGACGTGCTGTTCACGCTGCTAGTTGTGGCGTACAGCTGCCTGATCGGACTGTGGGCGGCGCGCGCGCTGGCGGCTAGCGTGATGGCCGACATCGACACGGTGCGCTCCGGGCTCGCGCAGGTTGGCGCAGGTGCGCGCGAGCTGGCGCTCCGGACGACCGCCGATGACGAGCTGGCCGATCTGGCGCGCGACGTCGAGTTGATGACAGCGAAGCTCAGCCGGGAAGAGGAGGCGCGCATGGCTGCCGACTCGGCCCGGCGCACCCTACTCGCGGCAGTGTCCCACGACCTGCGGACGCCGCTGACCTCGATCCAGGTGCTCGCCGAGGCACTCGAGGACCAAATCGTGGAGGCTCCGAGCCGGCGCGAGTACATCGGTCGCATCGCCGTGAACGCAAGGGCGCTCGGCTGCCTGATCGACGATTTGTTCGAGCTCTCGCGCATCGAGGCCGGCGAGATCCGTTGGACGATGGAGCAGGTTGAGCTCGCCGAGCTCATGGAGGAAACAGTGGACGCAATGCGGCCCCAGGCCGACGCCCGCTCGATCGAGATGCGGCTCGACCTCGCCAACCGCCGCGCGCGCGCTCGCGCGAACCCCGAGCAGATCCAGCGCGTGCTATTCAACCTGCTCCACAACGCGGTCCGCCACACTCCTGCGGACGGCAGTGTGACCGTCCGCGCCGAGCAACGCAACGGCAGCATGGAGATCGAGGTGGCCGACACCGGCGAAGGCATCGACCCGCTCGACCGCGAGCTGGTGTTCGACGCCTTCACCCAGGGCCGGAAGCGGGGCGCCACTCGCAGCAACGGCAGCGCCGGCCTCGGCCTGGCGATCGCTCGCGCGATCATCGAAGCGCACGGCGGGCGCATCTGGCTCGCAGACGCGCAGGCGGGCACGCGCGTGCGCTTCAGCCTACCCCAGCACTAATCCCCCGACGTCGAGCAATGGCGAACATCCGCTCCCGCACGCGCGTCTCGCGACGTGCAAACCATGCTCGCGCTCCCGCATGCGAATGGAGTGTCCCCGCCTGGGTTCGGCGCGTGCGAGCATCGTTCATCGTGCGGTGATCGCAACGAGCGCCGGCGCGCTCTACAAGTTGGACAAAACTGATCGAGCCCTATTCGGCCACACCAAACACAACCGCCGATCGGCGGTTCCACCGACGAGGCATCCCGCCGGACACCGAATAGCGCCTGATCACCGCCACGCACGGCCTAATGGCGCTCCACAAGCACCAGCTGCCGCGACACTGGGCTATCCGGGAATCGACAGCGAGCACCGGCGACGCCCACGCTGCTTCAACCGACAAAGCTTTCACCGTCCTCCCGCCAGTTACGCGACAACCTCAACGGACAGGAAGCGTGAGCCAGCCGGGGGATGTGAGAGAAAGCGGGCGAGTTAGCACCGTCTTGCCGCGGGCGACCGGTTCTGCGGGAGGGGGTGCGGCAGCGCTGGCAGCGCACAGACACACCGAATTTGGCCGTTGCCACCGCCGGCCCCGTTTGCAGCTCCTCTGCCAATCGACCGCCGCTGACATTGCACTTACCCGACTCCGGCTTGGCACCAAGTTGATCGTTAACGCCGCTAGACCCGCCATCGCCATCTACCCCAGCAATCCGGCAGCTCGACGTCCTCGAGCTCGGCTGCTTAGTCGATCCGGAGCACCCTGCAACAACCTCACCTTCACCCAAAACAGACAGGCACACACTCCACGCACTAGAAGTGCTGAAGCAAAGCGTCCCAAAGCGTCCCTTGCTTTCCCCGGGCGACGTCGGCCTTCTCCGAGGCGACTTCGCCGACGAGAGGCCCGGGAGACCCTGCCGATCCCGGTGTATCGCGCTTCCGGCACTACGTTGTCCGCGAGCTGCACCCGGGCCACGTGCGTCCAGGTCTGCCCTCAGGACAGCGCGCCGCTGGGCCAGCGGACAGGTCGACGTCGCTAGGGAGAAGGGCTCAACGACCTTAGCCGCGGTGATCGCCACCTGACGTGTGGAACGCTCAGGTCCGGTAAGGGCGGCCTGATGGCGCCCGCGCTGGCTTCGGCACGAGCTGAAGTAGCGCTGTCGGCCCATGACCAGCACAATGCCCCACATCGCGGGACGCTTCAACCACCCTTGGGGACGCTTCGCAAGACGTCCCGGGACGTTTGCGACGTCCGGGGACGTTTGGGGACGCTTTCCGGCTCCCGGGACCCTTTCCATCGTTGCGCTGGGCGGCGGCGCCGTCAAGATCGCCTCCGGCTCTCTTCCCCTCGCCGCTTCACGGCTCGGTGACGGCGCCGCCGCCCAGCGCGTTGTATCAATGAAGGTCCGGGGCCAGAGTTAGGGCGTCCGCCGGAGCGTTATGGAGCGTGGACCGGCTGACTGACCGGGTTCTGGCGCGCCTGCTCGTAGAGCGGCTCGGGAGCCATGTCCAGCTCGTCGTGCGGCCAGTAGAGAGTGCCGTACTTGATCGTGACTTTGGCGAACCGGGCTGGGTCCCGATAGCGGTTCGAAGATGCCTCTCCACTCGTGATTCTCGAAGGACACGTCACCGACCGTTCCGTCTTCGAACAGCAAGCGCAGCTCGTGGTCGCCGATCACGACAACCCCTTTGATGTCCTAGAGGGGTCCTGGTCGCCACCATGAGACTCGATGTTACGCGAGAGGTTCGATGCTCTTCACGCGGTCACCGCGAAGGATGCGCTCCCAGTTAGCCATAGTTCGGCTTGATGGAGGAGGCCCATTGCGCACCATCCGGAGCTGAGCTTGTGGAAGCGCGCCTGCGATCACGGTCCCGTCGAATCCGATCGAAGCTCCGTATTCGGGTACTCCGCGTGAAAGTGCCCTAGCGCGTGACGGCCTTCGTTGGAGAACATCAGGATGACGATGCCGCGGAAGTAGCTGACGCGGGGCATCAGCGCTCAACGCGTGCTCGTCAGGCGCTCGATCCGGAACGCTTCAGCCACTAACGCTGCCTCATCGCCCCGCGGCGCATAATGGAGATATCGCATTGTGGTCTGAACATCCGCGTGGCCCATCCACTCTTGGACGCGACGGATGTCAGCCTTCGCGATCATCCGCGTGCCGAAGACATGGCGCAGATCGTGGAAGCGGAGCGGGCGTAGCGCCGGCGCGTTTGACCGCTTCGGTGTATCGCCTACGGAGCGCCGAGCCGTCGAGATAGCCACCGGTTCGCCAGCGAAGACAAGGTCATCATCGCCTGTCCACCACTCGCGCTCGCCGACGCTGGCGAGCGCATTCGCTACGTCTGGTGCCATTGGCACCGAGCGCACCTTGCCCGACTTGGGCGACGTTACTCTCCCTCCCGCATAGCTCGAACGGACGCGAATGAGCGAGCTGGCGAAGTCAACGTCGCGCCAGCGTAGTGCCAGCAGTTCGCCGCGGCGAAGTCCTGTGAATGCCGCGGTCAAGAAAATCGCGGCATCTTGTTGCGATGAGGCCCCGCGGACCAAAGCCCAGACCTCCTCGGGCGAGAACACTTGGAGATCGCCGCTGGAGCGATGCGGGTTGTGTTTCTCCACCGAAGCAACTGGATTCAACGGCAGCCCCCACACGTGCTGCGCCCGTCGGAACACGCCGTGCATCACGACCAGAAGCTTGTTCTTCGTTCTGTTGGAGAGCTCCGTCAACGAAGCGCGCCACTGATCGATCGCAGCCGGGGTTATCTCCTCGAGCTGCATCGAGCCAAACGCCGGCAGGAGGTGGGCGTTCAGTTGGAGCGGTAGTCGCGCAGGGTGGAGGGCTTGCACCCGCGATCGCGCTCGGCGTACCGCAGGAACTCCGCAGCCGCGTCAGCGAAAGTGGCGCCGGTCTGCACCATGCCCAGGAGAACACCGCGTCGCGCTTCGTCGAGAACCCTACGCAGCCAATCTTCCGCCAAGCGCTTTGTGAAGTAGCCCGCGGGAGGGCGGCCGCGCTCTGTCCAAGCGGGTCCGATCTTCCGCTGAATCTGCCGCCCGTCAGGTAGCCGATATTTCGCGTACCAGACTGGGCCGCTCCGGCGGTCGACGCGGAAAACGTGTCCCGAAGGCGGTCGCATTGGACTTCATCCTACGTCCACTCGGGGACATATCTGGGACATATTTCCGCCTGTGCCATCCGCGACCAAAAGAAAACGCCGCGTTAGCGGGGCTTTTCTAGCGCGCCCGGAGAGATTCGAACTCCCGACCTTCGGTTCCGTAGACCGACGCTCTATCCAGCTGAGCTACGGGCGCCTTTGTTCGATTCTAGCCCTGGCCCGACCACCCCGAATCGCGGCGCGGTGGCGCTTGACCGGCGGCTATGGAGAAGTGAGCGCGCTTAGCCCGGCGGCTCGCTGAGCCCAGGGGGAGCGGCCGCTGCGTCTTCGTCGGGCTGGTAGTAGCGAGCGACAGTGAAGCCGACGAGCATCGGCACGTGAACTGCGAAGACCGCAAGCGAGAGCAGCAGCACCACCAGCGGTCCCCCGCTAACGCTGTCGCGCAGGAACGCGTAGGCGATCATCGCGCCGATGATCACGTAGGCGAGCAGCGACCAGCGGGCCACGGTGAAGAACCGCTCCCAGGCGAAGTCCTGGACTCGTCTGAGTAGTACGAAGTTCAGCGCGAGCAGCGCCGCCGAGGCGATCAGGAGACCCACAGCCGGCGCGAGCGGCACATGCTCGGGAAGGTGCGAGGAGAGGTAGATGCCACCGATCACGATCAGCCCAAGCGACGCCATGCCGATTTCGGTGACGGGTGGGAATTTGCGGTCAAGCAGCGGGTCGGCGTGCTCCTGAGGCGCGCCGTTGCCCACCATCTCCGGAGAGGTCACGCCCACGTTCTCACCCGGATCCGAGCTTGGTCATGATCACCAGCGTGGCGATCTGCATCGCGCCCAGAATCCCGGCGCAATACATGAACCGCTTCATCAATCGCTCGATCACAGCTGGGTTTGGGCGCGGCTTCTTGAGCTCGATCAGCACTGCGATGTTGGCCGGCTCGAGCAGTCCAAGCGCGAGCACCGACATCACGCCCACCACGATGAAGCTTGCGACCACCCACCCGTGGAGCGGGTCAGCGGTCAAGACCGTGCCGGTCTTGGTGCCGATCTGCCAGCCGGCGGCGAGCGTCATCATCACGACCGTAGGCATGATCAAGAGGATCTTGGGCATGAGCTTGGTCGTGAACTCGACCCGGGCCGGAATCGACATCCGACCCAAGATTGGGCCTAGTACCAGCCCGAGGAAGAGGTCGATGATGGTCCACGCGGCGCCGCCCGAGACGTGTAGGAACATCAAAAACCACGTGTCGTTGACCGCGATCGCCACGATCACGGCAACGAGTGCGACACCCACGAGCACCAGGCCCTTGCGCGGCACGATCTCGAAATCGGGCCGGGCAGGCGGTGCGGCCGGCTCTGCGACGACAGATTCGACGGTAGCCCCCATCGGGCCCTCAATTTAGCACGCGGCATGGACCACTCGGCAGGCACTTCGCCTAACACCGGCCAGCATCGTCCGCATTGGGACTAGATTTGGCCAGCGGAGCGGGAGGGATTCGAACCCCCGGGCCGCCCAAAGACGGCCGGCTGCTTTCAAGGCAGCTGCATTCAGCCTGACTCTGCCACCGCTCCGGGGCCGATCGTAGAGACTGCCTGAACTACACTGCTCGAACCCCAGGGAGAGGTGGCCGAGTGGCTGAAGGCACTCGCCTGCTAAGCGAGTATGGGGTTACAAGCCCCATCGCGGGTTCGAATCCCGCCCTCTCCGTCGGCACCACCCACGGACGGATGCGAGCGCTGCCTGAATGTCTGCGCAGACGGGTGACGCTCGCCACGGATCAGCCGATAGCCTCGTGGCCGCAATGAGCCGCTGTAAGCGCTAGCTATGTCGCGGGGGAGTAGGCGAGTCGCGAGCGAGGTGGACCCAAAGGAGGCCGCACGCGCCCCGCCTCCTGCGCGCAACTCGGTGCTCAGGTGCTAAAGCCACATCCGAGGGTCCTGCTTACGAACGGTGAAGGCCGGGCGACCGTTGCGGCGTGTCGCTCGCTGGCAGCCGCGGGCTACCAGGTCTCTGTGGTCGCGGGGGCACGCCCGGCGGCGGCCCATTGGTCGCGGGCGTGCGACGAGAGACTCCATTTGCCCGATCCCGTTCGCGACCCTGCCGGTTTCACCGAAGGCCTCGTCGCCTTGGTCCGCGAGAATGACTACGCGGCGCTCCTTCCTGGGAGCGACGGTGCCTTGGTGGCGATATCTCTGGCGCGCGCGCGAATCGAGCCGCATGTAAAAGTTGGCTTGCCATCACCCGCGGCCGTTGCGGCCAGTCTCGACAAGCTGCGACTGCTCGAGGCCGCCGAAGTTGCGAGCCTTGCAAGTCCCAGGACGTTCATCGCCCAAAGCCACGTGGACGCGACGGCGGCAGCCCGCGCGATCGGTTTTCCCTTAGTCCTCAAGCCTGCGAGGGCGATCCTGGTGGAAAGCGGCTCGTGGGCCAGACCAAACACGCGCGTCGTGTTTGAGCAGACGGAGCTGGAGAAGCTCCTCCCCGGCTACGGCCTCCCTTGCTTGGTGCAGGCGCGCGAGCACGGCGTGGTCTATTCATGCGGTGGTGTGGCGGCCCACAGGCTCCTCGCCCTGGTCACCTCGCGATATCGTCGCACTTGGCCTCCAGATGCCGGTGAGGTCGCGTACTCCGAGACGGTGCAGACGCCACCAGGTCTGGCGCAAGGCATAGAGAGGCTCCTCTCGTCGCTGGGGTGGCAAGGTCTGTTCGAACTCGAGCTGATCCGCCGCGCGGATGGTTCCTTTGCGGCGATTGACTTCAACCCGCGTCTCTACGGCTCGCTCGCGGTCGCCGTAGCAGCGGGTGCGGCCCTGCCGGAAATCTGGTGTGATTGGATGCTCAAAGGCAGCGCCGTCCGCTCGTATGCGCGGCCTGGAGTCAAGTACCGGTGGGAGGAGGGGGACTTACGTCATCTGTTGTGGCAGCTGCGCAGAGGGCAGGTGGGCCAGGCTGCGGAGATCCTGGTGCCGCATCGTGCGGTCGTTCACCCGAACTTTCGTATCAATGACCCAGGGCCATTGTTTGCACGCGCGTTCCAGCTCGCCGGCCGTGCTCGCGAGAAAGCCAATTCACGCCGGCGCGCTCAGGGCTCGCCGCCGCTAGCGCGATCGTCGATCGACCGTTGAGACTCGGCAACGCAGAGCGGACGGTCGTAATCGGAGCGGGTCCCTACGGGCTGTCGGCTGCTGCCCACTTGCGCGCAAGTGGCATCGAAACGGCCGTCTTCGGGCCGGTCATGGACTTCTGGCGGCGGAACATGCCCAAGGGAATGCTGCTGCGCTCACCTCCGCGCGCCACCCACATCGCCGCCCCACGGCACGAGCTGACGCTCGAGCGCTATGCACGCGAGCGGGGCTGTGAACTATCCGATCCGCTGCCAATCGAAGAGTTCATCGACTATGGGCATTGGTTTCAGCAAACCTTTGTGCCCGAGGTTGATAGTCGCCTCGTAGCGCAACTCGACGACGCTCCTGCGGGATTTCGCATCCGGCTTGAGGATGGGGACCAGTTTGAAACGAACCGAGTGGTCGTTGCCACCGGCATGTATCCGTTCCCGCGGCGGCCGGCGCCGCTTTCCTCGCTTCCACAGGAGCTCGTCTCGCATTCGGCCGACCACGAAGACCTAGCTCAGTTCGGCGGGCAGCGAGTCCTCGTCGTCGGAAGCGGACAGAGCGCCGTCGAATCCGCGGCGCTCCTGCATGAAGCGGGGGCGCGGGTCGAGCTCATCGCTCGCGCCGCCGAGGTTCGCTGGCTGGGCGGTGGGGACGGGCCGACACCTCGTCAGCTGATTCGGGTTCCACTCCCTCCGACGGGAGTGGGGGGACGTGCCACCAGCTGGATCGCTGCGACGCCCGACGTTTACCGGTGGATGCCGAGCCGCCTACAGCCGACGATTTCTTACAGATGCATCAGACCGGCGGCGGCGGGATGGCTGCGAGAGCGGACCGCCAGCGTGCCTGTGACCATGAATCGGTCGATCGTCGGTGCCGAGCCCGCGACCGGAGGCGTTCGAGTTCGCTTCGACGATGGCAGCGAGCGCGACGCCGACCACGTGCTGCTCGCGACCGGCTACGAGGTCGACATCAGTCGCTATTCGTTCCTCGGCCCCGAGCTGCTGCGGAGGATCGACCGCGTCAACGGGTACCCCCGCCTGAGGCGAGGCCTTGAGTCGTCGGTATCCGGTCTGCACTTCATCGGTGCGCCGGCAGCGTCCAGTTTCGGACCGATCATGCGCTTCGTGGTCGGCAGCTGGTATGCCGCGCCGGCCGTGGCGCGTCGCGCCGCCGGGGAACGACAGCCGCCGCTCCGGCTGGCTTTCTGAGCTCGCCCTCGTCGGCGGGCAGCGGGCGGGACCCGGAGCCCCGCCCGCGCACGTTCACTCGCCCGCTACAAAGCTCACGCCGTCGAGCGAGCCAAAGGCATTGACGTTGCCACCGAACGGAATCACCTTGCCACTGGGCAGGATCAGAACGGTCCCCGCCGCTGCGGACTGCGTGGTGATAGGTGCGTATACGAGATGACTGGGACGCGCACCCTTCGGCAGAACGAACGCCGTGGTGTCGGACGATCCGAAGATGTCTCCTCGGAGGTGGACCACGCCGAGGGAATCCTTGGC
Organism: uncultured Solirubrobacterales bacterium; assembly: GCA_963767295.1. Taxonomy (GTDB): domain Bacteria; phylum Actinomycetota; class Thermoleophilia; order Solirubrobacterales; family Solirubrobacteraceae; genus Palsa-465. Next base: position 316,695 of record CAVYDI010000003.1, on the reverse strand, counting down.
ATAGCCGGGGGATGGATCCCTGTGATTCGTCTTGGAGCCCGCCTGCCAGGGACTCTTCAGCTTTACGTTGATGAAGTGGATTCGCTTGCTGCTGATCGACGATGCGGCGTAGGCGCCGCCGCCCAGCGCGGCGAACAGCGCTAGACAGGCGAGAATCAGCGCCGGCGACGGCGGCCGCAGACGCGTGCGAGTGGTACCCATGGTTCCTCCTCTGGTTGCCGATACCTCGCGCGATTCTCGACCATCGCGGAGGCGGCGTGTGTGAGATATTAGCCGGCTGCCACCGGTCGCACGCGGCGTGCGGCACCGGGGGCAAGGCGCCTATCGCTTCAGCGCTGTACGGAAGAAGTAATCCCAGTACGGGGCGCTGATGCCGTAGCCGCGCTCATGATCCTGGAAGTGGTGGCGCATGTGCAGCTCACGCAGCCACCTTCCGACCGCAGTCCGCGGACGGTGATGGTGGAGGTGGTAATGGATCATGTCGTAGAGCAGGTAACCGCCCAGGAACCCAGCCGCCGAAGGGCAAGAAGGCGGGGCTGCCGAGCACGGCGTAGAAGCCCAGCATGAACAGGGACGCCAGCGGCACGCTCACCGACGGCGGCATGACTAGGCGGAGCGGGTCATTGGGGTGGTCGTGGTGCACGCCGTGGATGATCCAGTGGATGCGAGCCCCGATGCCGCGTTCGGGCTCGAAGTGGAAGATGATCCGGTGAATCCAGTATTCCGCGAGCGTCCAGAACGCATACCCACCGACGACCCATGCGAAGGACCACCAACCGGCCCCCTGAATCACGCCCCAGACGATCAAGAAAACGATCCCAGGGCCAAACAAGATCGGAGGGACCGCAGGGTGAACGCGCGACAGCTTGTCCAGCCAATCGTTTTCGAACATGCGCGGCGACGCGCGCAGCGACTCGCTGCGGTTGTGGCCGCGTAGCTCTTCTGACTCACCTACTGCCATATAAAAAGGATACCCCGCTGGCATGCTTAGTTTCAGATGCCGGACGCTCTGAAAGCCCGCTGGTTCACGCTGCGTCCGGCGCCAGAACAGAAAGCCGGCGACGTATCGCTGTCCGCTGTGCGGAGAGCACCTGCCTTCGCTCAGCGAGCACGTGCTGCTCACGCCCGAAGGCGACGCCAAGCGCCGTCGTCACGCCCATACCGACTGCGTGCTCCGCGCGCGCAAGCAGGGCCGCCTGCCAACGCGCGAGGAGTGGCTCAAAGCCCAGCCGCGCCCCCCGAGCCTGTTGCGCCGCTGGATGGGTCGGCTCAGGGGCAGCGACGGCTAACGAAGACAGGTCATATCGTTGATGGTGCCGACGGAGTCGGCGCCGGGGCCGGGGCCGGGGCAAGTTCCGGCGCCCCGCCCGGGAAGCCGAGCGAGGGGACGTCGGCCGGGTAGACCTCGTGGCCGTGCTCGGCGATATCGCCGATCTCCATGTTCTTCTCGCTCATGCGTAACGGGATGAAGACTCCCACCAGCTTCAGCAGGGCGAATGTCACGAGCGCGGTCCAGCCGATCACGAACGCAGCCGCCAGGAACTGCCACTTGAGCAGCGTCGCGTTGCCGTGGATCAGGCCGCTCACGGCGCCACCCGCGATCAGGCCGTGCTGGCCCGTTTTGTAGAACAGCGCCATTTGCGGGTCGGCGAAGATACCGACCAACAGGCCGCCGGCCAGGCCGGCGAAGCCGTGCGTGTAGACCACGCCGAGCGTGTCGTCCACCTTTCGAAACGGCCGGAGCCGGCTCATGTAGTTGAGGGCGAAGTAGACGATCGTCGAGGCGATCACGGCGATCGCGATCGCACCGAAACCGTTGACGTAGCCGGCCGACGGAGTGATCGCCACGAGCCCGGTGATCATTCCGTTGATGCCCGAGATCAGGCCCGGCTTGCGGCCCGTCAGGTAGTCCCACCCAATCCAGACCAGGAACGCGACGGCGGTGCATAGGTTGGTGTTGAGCACTGCTGCGCCCGCGGACATGTTGGCCGCGTACGGGTCTCCGCCATTGAAGCCATTCCAGCCGAGCCACAGCAGACCGGCACCGACAGCAACCATCGCCACGTTGTTGGGGGCGTCGATCTCGCGGTCGCGCTGGAGCCGCGGCCCGATCACCGCGGCGGCGACGAACCCGGCCACGCCCGCGGAGAGGTGAATGACGTAGCCACCCGAATAGTCGACCGCCCCGTGCTGAGCGAAGAAGCCGCCGCCCCAGATCAGGAAGGCGTCAACCGAGTAGACGCACGTGATCCACAGCAAGCAGAAGGGAATCCACGCCTTGAAGTTGACTCTTCCCAGCACTGACCCCAAAGCCAAGATCGGCGTGATCGCGGCGAAGACAAACTGGAAGTACACGAGCGCAGACTTCGGGAATGCCTGCGATCCGATCAGCGGGATGTTGCCCTGGTGCTGCAACTCGGTGTGCGAGAGCACGGGACCCGGCTTGCCGATGAAGTTGCCAAAGAAGCCGCTATGCGCCAGTCCGTGCCAGGGCGTGCCGAAGCCCATGTTGAAACCCCAAAGCACCCACACGACGAGCACGATCGAGAACGTGGCGAACGTCAACATCATGCTGTTGATCGACCAGCGCTTCTGCATCACGCCGCCGTAGAGGACCGCGAGACCGGGAACGCTCATCAAACCCACAAGCGTTGCGGCGGTGAGCTGCCAAGAGGTATCGCCCGAACTCAGCCAACTTGGTGCTTCAACTGGCATGGATCTCCCTTTGTCACCCGGGTGGACATAAAACGAACACCACCGCATACACGGTGGTGGCCCGGCAGCGCCAGGTTGGATGTGCAGTCTGGCCCGCGGACGATCCGGCAGCTATGGCCGAGCGTCTAGCAAGCGAGCGACGGGCACTAGACATTGGGATAAACGGAATCCGCAAGGTGCGGAAATGGCTATGGGCCGACGCTCAGTCCCGCCTTGCGACACGCAGTTGCAGCAACCCGAGCTGCCTGGCGCGTGAAGCTGCCGGGCGTGTGAACCGAGCCGCACGTCGCGCGGGCGGGTGCGCCGCACTGGTTGATCTCCTGGGCGCCTGTTGCTGCGGGCAAAACAAGGTGAATGCAGCCCTGGGCAGAGCTCGGTCCATTCGTCGCGAACGCGATCACGAGTGCGGCCGCCAATGCCGCCACCACGCCGAGAACCAGGCCAATCATCCACCGCTCGCGAGCGCGGAGACGCGGCCGGCTGCGCAGAGACTGGGCACGATCGAGCGGCAGGACCACGGACTGAGGAGTCTAGGGGCGCTGTATGCCACGATCGGTGCTGTGGATGGCGGCAAGTGCGGCTAGCGTTTTGGGTGCGAGCACTGGGCGTGTTCGCGTTTCTGCACCTGCATTTCCATCACCGTTTCCACGGTCCTCCGGTCGACTATGTGGGCCTCGCGCTCGGCTCGGCACTCAGTGGAGTGGGCATCCCGGGCCCCGGTGACTCGCTTCTGATCGCGGCCGGGATCTTCGCCGCCTCGGGCAAACTCGATCTCGCGTCGGTGCTCATCGTCGCGTTTGCGGCCGGCACCGGCGGCGGCGTCATCGGCTGGCTTGTGGGTCTGAAGGCAGGCCGAGCGTTGTGGTCGGCACCGGGACCGTTGCTTCGCTGGCGCATGCGCGCGCTCAGGCGAGGAGAACGAATCTTCGAGCGCTACCCGGTGGCCGCCGTGCTGCTCACGCCGGCCTGGATCGCGGGAATCCACGGCGTTCGCTCGGCCGTCTACCAGCCGCTCAACGCGGTCAGCGCGGCGATGTGGGCGGTTGGCGTCGGGCTCGGGGCGTACCTCGTCGGTCCGCCGATAGTCGATGCTGTTGGCGACCTCGGACTTATCACGACGATCGCACTTGTGGTTTTCCTCCTACTGGTACTCGGGGGCGGGCTGATCCGGCGCCGTCGCGTCCAGGCCCGCAGCGCCACGGACACCTGATCGCAGCAGGTCGCCGAAACAGGGTCTGCCGGGAAGCTTTTCGCTCTGTGCGGGATGTCACTGGTTTTCGGCGTAATGGCTCCTACCTTTTGATGTGCAGGGGCATCGTGCCGCTGCTAAGCGCGCCCGCAAGAAGCGCGCTCAAGCAACCATCACCGGAAGGTTTGACGATGGTCACAACGTTTGAGATAGTCATGTTCATCGTCGCCGCGGCCGCGATCGCGGCGTGCTTCACGCCGTTTTTCAGCATCCGGCGGGCGCTGGCGAGCCTCGGCCGCCAAGGCGCGTTCTGGTTCGAGCACGATGAGGACCGGGAGGTCGCCGACCGCCCGACCGAGGATGAGCGCGACGCGCCGCTTCCTCACCGACCGCTCCGCGCGCGGCACTAGTTCGCCGGTCGCTGTCGGGACTAACTCGCGGGTACGCGCGGTCAACGCTCACTAGGCGTCGGCCGCACGGCCGCGGGCTAGCTGAAGTGCCCCCAGTGGGTTGCGACGACCAGCAACACGCCGCTTGCGGCGAGCGCGAGCCCGCCGAGGGCCGTCCCGATTCGCCGGCCGAACGGGAAGGCCGCGCCTAACACGAGTAATGCCCCCGCTATCGCCGCCACCAGGAAACCCAGCTCCGCGATCCTGATACCTGTGTGGCGGGTGATGGCGAACGAGTTCATGCCGCGCCAGTTTCGCCGATGGGTCGGACGGCGCCGGCGTTCGCGGCGCGCGGCCGATGTGTCCGGAGGCGCGCATCAGGTGAAGCTCAGGCTAAGCCTGCTTGACCGGCGAGCCGGTCGCCTTCACGATGCCGCAGTGCGCACAACCGGCGCTCTTGCGGGGGTTCTCCTGGCGTTGCTGCTCGCGTCGTGTGGGGGTTCAAGCTCCAACCACGCGAGTGGCAAGGGGCTGCTCGAAGTCACGATGCCCAATCCGGGCATGGCGCCGACGCTCAACACCGGTGCCCGCGTGGCGATCAAGCCCACCCGGGCCGCGCCGCGGCTGTATCAGCTCGTGGGCTTCCACCCGCCGACCATCTCAAATCCCGCCGAGCTCGTATGCACGGACACGAATCAGGGGCCCAGCCTGCAGGAGCCGTGCGGAAAGCCCGCTCCGCGAGAGGCGAAGACAATCTTCGTCCGGCGCGTGGTGGGCCTCCCCGGAGACCGCATCGCGATTGTCAACGGATTCGTCATCCGCAACGGGGTAAAGGAGCGCCAGCCGAAAATCACCGCCTGTCCAGGTGTGCCTGAGTGCAGCTTGCCCAAGGCGATCGTCATCCCGCCGGGTCACTATTACCTCGTTGGCGACGATCGAGGTGATTCGAACGACAGCCGTTTTTGGGGACCAGTGCCGCGAGCGTGGATCGTCGGCGTGGTGCAGCGGTGAGGCCCAGGGTCAAGCCCGGGCCTCACGCTGATATGCCGCTAGCGGTGCTGGCTTACGGCGTGACTGCCTGCCCCGCGTAGACCACGTGCGAGACGATCGTCTTGTACGGGAAGTCCGCCGGTGCCGAGGACCCATCAGCGACGATCTCGATCTTCGTCACGTGCGGCAATTTGCCGCCGGACTGCGCCTTGAGTGCCGCCCTCTCCTGTTCATAAGTCCCGTATGAGTAGGTCGGGTGCGTCTCCCAGGCCCCAGTCGTCGGGTATCCGAACAACCAGTCGCCGTTGGCGAACTTGATGTACCAGCGCGGCGTGCCTGATTGGAAGAAGCTCGCGTCGAACGTGGGTGCGGCCTTTGGCAGCTTCGAGGCAAAGTTGTGCAGCTTCACTACCGCAAAAGCCGTCGAGGAGTTGCCGGCGACACGCAGCTTGCACGCAGGATGATGATGTGTCCAGCTCGCACTGCTCGCCGAGCTGGCGACGAAGGAGGCCGTTATCGGGCTGGTCGCGACCGCCGCCGCGCCCGCAGCAAGGACCAGCGTCACAAGCGCCGTCGCGCCGAACCCGAGTCCGACGGTCTTGATCCTGGACAAGTAGAGCTCCCTTCCGTCCGATGTATGAACTGGCGGTTCGATCTGCTCCCGCCGCGTGCTAGGACGCTGGGACGCCGCGTTGGCGTCTACCGACTACATCTTGAGCCAGCTGGTTGAAGGTGAGACGCACTACCTCGAGCCGGATGCACGCCCGGTCCGCGCTTGGATCGAGTTCGCCCGGGATCAGGCCAGCGAGGCCCTGGCGGATGCCGGCCGTGCCGCTGAAGTCGCCGCCCGCTCGCGCGATCCGCAGTCTCTCACGGGCAGCCTGTGCGTGCGGACGTTCCTGTTGCTCGCCACGGGCGCTAGGACCGAGGCGCTGGCATGTTTCGAGGAACTGCTCGCGATTGGCGATGGAGTGGCGCCCGGTCTCAATGTGAGCGGCAATCTTCCGACGTTTGCATGGGTCGCCCTCGACCTCGATCGGCGCGGCGAAGCGGAGCGGGTCGTGAGGGGTTCTGAATCCCCTCGCTGGAAGGTCGTCGCCGAGGCCATCTTGGCGCCAGACCCCGTAACAGCCGCAGATCTGCTTCGCGAGATCGGGCATCGCCCCGCCGAGGCCTACGCGCGGCTTCGCGCCGGCGGTCGGCAACTGCACGCGGCGTTGGAGTTCTACCGCTCGGTGGAGGCGACTCGCTACATCCGCGAGGCCGAGTCGCAGCTCGCTGCCTCCGCCTAAGCCCTGCAACGGAGCGCGCGACCGTCGCCTCCGGGAACGGCATCGTGCTCAGCGCGATCCCGCCCAGCACCGCTACCACGCCGCCGAGTTGCAGGATCGACGCCGGATTGCCAAAGGCAAGCCAGCCGATGGCCGCTCCGACAACCGGCTCGAAGTTCACGAACACCCCTGCCAGCTGAGGCTTGACCCGGGTCTGCCCAAACGCGAACAGCCAGAAGGCCATCAAGGTGCCGGCCAGCGACAGTGCCACGAAGGCCATCGCGGGTCCAGGGCTTGCGGGCGCTCGTAGAGCACCGCCGGTCAACAGCGCGATCGGCAGCACTGCCAACGCGCCTGCTCCGAACTGCACAGCGGTGACCGCGGTCGCGTCGCGGCCCTCGAGCACCCGTGACTGCGCGACGATGAACACCGCCGACAAGATCGCTGAGGCCAGCACCAGCAGGTCGCCGAACACGGTGGCGCCGCCACCGCTGGCGCCTGCCACGAGCGCAATTCCGCCCAGCGCCAGCCCGAACCCGGACCAGCCCAGCGGCCGCACGCGCCCGTGTCCGAGTGCCGCAGTCGTGAGTGCGACGAGCAGAGGAACTGCGCCGACGACCACCGCCGCGTGGCTCACGCTGGTGCGCTGCACGCCGGCGTTTTGGAGCAGGATGACTCCGCCGAACCCGATAGCTCCGGTCACGGCGACTTTCCACGACACGGCACTTCGCAGATTTCGGCGAGCGACGAGTCCGAGCACGGGGGCCGCCACGACAAAGCGCGCGAAGGTCAGCCAGGCGGGTCCGAGCCAGCCCATCGTCAGCTTGGACAGCGGCACGGTCAGGCCCCACAGCACGCCCGCTGCGGCCAATGCGGCAAACGCTGTTTGGTGCTTGCGCTCCATACAGAGCATGATGGCCGCTATATGGGATATTGCCAACTAGGATTAGAGATACGAGCCAAATAGCAATAGAATATTTAGTGAAATGGCTCTCTGACCTTGATTTAATTGATCTCCGTCTACTGGAGGAATTGCAACTCGACTCCGACCGTCCCAACGTCGAGCTGGCGCGCATCGTGGGTCTCTCCCCAGCGGCGACGCTGCACCGGGTCCGCCGGCTGAAGCAGTCGGGCATCATCCGGGCGATCGCCGCCCGGCTGGACTCAGCCGCCGCCGGTTTCCCGCTGCAGGTCTATGTCGCCGTGACCCTGCAGCGCCACGACGAGGCCAGCCACCGGCGCTTTAGTGGCGTGGTGCGGGCGATGCCCGAGGTCATTGCCGCCGACTGGGTGACAGGCGAGACCGACGCGATGCTGATGGTCGTCGCCCGAGAGGTAGGGCAGCTCCAACGTGTGCTGGTGCGCCTGTCGACCCGGGGCGGGGCCGGCCGAGTGATGACCCTGTTGCGTCTCGAAGAGCTCAAGCCGGCTTCGCCGCTGCCGCTTGAGCTAACCGATTCAAAGCTTTCGCCCCCATAAAGCACTGATAAAACTCTGGGGTGACACCCTGGGGCGAATTAAGGCGCTACGCGAGATAATTACGCTCAGAAAAGAAGTCTCTTGAGGGGGCTGATCGTGAAGGCCGAATCCAAGCAGTACGGGCGCATCCAGAGGGGCGGGGGTGCTAAATCTCCGTCATAGCGGGTCTTTGACCGCGCTGAGGAAGCGTTAAGCGGGCATGTTGCGGGGGTTGCTGTCCGGGGCGCTGCGCTTTCGTGTGCTCCTCATCGGGCTGGCGGTGGCGCTGATCGCGGCGGGCGCGGTTTCGCTGCCCAGCATGCACAACGAAGTGCTGCCGGAGCTTGCCAACGGGCCGGTGCTCGAGGTGCAGACCGAAGCGCCTGGCCTGTCGAGCACCGAGGTCGAGCAGTACGTCACCGTCCCGCTCGAAAACAACTTGCTAGACGGCGTGATGGGCGTCTGGGACGTGCGCTCGGATTCGATACCGGGTCTCGCCAAGGTGGATCTCTACTTCGAGCCTGGCACCACTCAGTTCCACGCGCGCCAGCTCGTCGAGGAGCGGCTTACCAATGCCTTCTCGCTACCAAACGTCGCCAAGCCGCCTCTGCTGATCCAGCCGCTGTCGACGAGCAGCCGCGCGCTGCTGATCGGTCTCAACTCGCACACGGTCAACCCGCTGGAGCTCTCGTACCTGGCTCGCTGGATCGTCAAGCCGCGCCTTTCAGGTGTGCAAGGGGTGGCGAACGTAGCCATCTTCGGCCAACAGGATCGTCAGATCCAGGTGCAGGTGCAGCCTGCCGAGCTCGGTCGTCACGGCGTGACCTTGCAGGACATCATCGACACCGCCGGCAACTCCCAGCTCGTCTCGCCGCTCAGCTACCTGGAAGGGTCGGCACCCGGCACAGGCGGCTTTCTGGACGGGCCCAACCAGCGGCTTGACATCCGCCCGGTACTGCCGCTCGGCACGCCGCAAGACCTCGCGACGGTGCCGATCGCCGGACGCCCCGCACAAGCTGTCTCTCGGTCAGGTGGCAAACATCGTCGAGGGCCATCAGCCGCTGATAGGCAACGCTCTGACTGGAGGCAGCTCAGGACTTGTGCTCGAGGTCCAGATGCTGCCGGGGTCAAGCCTGATTGGGGTCACGAACGGTGTCGAGCACGCTCTCTCCGACCTTCGCCCCGCGCTCGGCGGAGTAAAGATCGACACCTCGTTCTTCAAGCCGGCGACCTATCAGCGGGGCGCTTTGCACAACCTGGCGCTCGGCGTGATCATTGCGGCGCGCGCTCGTCCTCCTCGCGCTCGCGGCTTTGCTGCTCGAGATCCGAGCGGTGTTCGTTGCCGCGGTGTCGATCGCGCTCTCGCTTACGGGCGCGATGCTCGCTGCTCCAGCTGCTCGGGCAGACGCTCAACGCGTTGCTGGTTCTGGGTTTGCTGGTCGCGAGCGCGGTGCTGGTCGACGACGCCGTCGGAGGCGCACACGAGCTCTCCCGGGCCGCCCGCAACAGTCCTGCGCGGGCTGCGAAGTACGCAAAGCCAAACGGCAAGCGGCCAATGCGGGCGACGGTGGGCCAGACGTCTTTCCGCGGGTGCGCGGGACGCTCGGCTACACCACGCTAACGGTGCTGCTTGTCGCCGCGCCGGTTTACTTCTCGAGCGGCCTGACGGCGAGATACCTGCACCCGATGTTGCTCGCCCTCGCGCTGGCGGTGCTGATCTCGGCGCTCATCGCGCTGACGCTGACTCCGGCGCTCGGGCTTATTCTTGCTCGACGGCCGGCCCCCGCGCCACAGACTCGGGCAAAAGCCGGGATGCCGATCGTTGCCTACTACGCACGCGTGGTGCGCGTGGCAGTGTCGCTGCCGCGCGTAGCGTTGATCGCGGTGGGACTGGTGGGCGTCGCGGGTCTGGCGCGGTCCCGTTTCTCGCCCAGCCCGCGCCGCCGCGCTTCATGGACCGCAACGTCGTAGTCCAGTGGACGGGGCCGCCCGGAGCTGGACTCAATGAGATGGACCGGGTCACGGGCCGCGTGCTCACGGAGCTGAGGGCCCTTCCGGGAGTAGCCGACGCGGCGGCGACCTTGGGACGCGCCGTAAGCGGCGATCAGATCGTCGACCCGAACTCCGGCCAGATCTTCGTCGCGATCAAGCAGGACACTGATTACGACCGCACGGTTAACCAGGTGCGGCAAGTGGTGCAAGGAACGCCCGGAGTCGCTGGGTCCGTCAGCACCTACGAGGCCGATCGGCAGGCCGGTGTACTCGACCCGCGACCGACAAACTCCACCGTGCGCGTCTACGGCGAGAGACTACGGCGAGATGCGCGCTATCGCGGGCCGGCTCCAGCGCGTGATGAACGGCATTCGACGGACTCGGGCCATCCACAGATCCGGATGCCGGCTCAGCAGCCGAACATCGAGATCTCGGTCAACGACGCCGCCGCGCACAGCGCCGGCGTGCTTCCGGGCGACGCACGGCGCCAAGCTTCGACGCTCGTCAACGGGCCTGACAGTAGGCAACTTCTTCCAGGACCAGGCGGTGTTCGACGTGACCGTGATCGGCACGCCGGCCTGCGCGCGACACCGTGGACGACGTCGGCAACCTGCTGATCGACACCGCGAGTGGCAGGCAGGTGAGGCTCTCGCAGCATCGCCCACATCACCGTGCGCCCGGACCCGATCGACATCCGCCACCAGGCGCTGTCGCGGTATGTCGACGTGGTCGCACCGATCTACCGCGGGCTCGGCGCTTCGGCTCAGGCCAAGATCAACGGCGTCCTGGCGCACATGCCCATGCCGCTCAGCTACCACGCCGAGGTGGTAGGCGGCACGCCGGACAACCCGACCTCGCACGGACTGTTCCTGACCTTCGTGCTGGCGGCCGCGATTGGGTGTCTTCCTCCTGCTGCAAGCGGTGTTCTCGAGCTGGCGGCTTGCCGCAGTGCTCCTCGCAACCGCTCCCGCTGGTGCTCGCCGGCGGTCTAGCTGCTCGCCGCTGGTGACGGGAGCAGGCGAGCTCGCTCGGCGCCGACGCGGGCCTGCTGGCCGTGCTGCTCTACGCGCTGCGCCAGGGCACGCTGCTGTTCGCGGCGATGCGCGAGCGATGCACGCCGCAGACGGCGGCGAGCTGCGCGCCGGGCTCGTCGTCCGCGCAGCAGCTGCGCGCTGTGCGCCCACGCTAGCCAGCGCCGTCGTGGTCGCGGCGGCGATGATCCCCTTCGTTGCGCTCGGCAACGTCCCAGGGAATGAGATCGCCAACCCGGCGGCGGTCGTAATCCTCGGGGGCCTCCTCACCACCGTGCTGTGGAGTCTGCTTACTGCTCCCCGCGCTGTTCTTCGCGGTTGGTCCGCGTAAGCCCGAGCCGGTCGACGAGCCCCTCGGGGATATCGACCCGATCGGGCTCACAGCGCCAGTCCCGAGCCTTGTTCTGAAAGGAAACCCCGATGAATAACCGCGCACCTCTCAAAGCGGTGCTTGGGCGTCGCGGCAGCACTCGCCCTCGGTGCCTGTGGCAGCTCTCACCACGACCCACGTCACTCCCGCCGCCCGACTGGTCACCACCCCGGGCAGCTCGAGCTCGAGAATCGTGCTGAGCGCAGTCGGCGCGCAGCGGATCGGACTCATTACGGACACCGCCCGACAGGTTCCGGCGCCGAAGCCAGCGCCAAAGAAGCCTCACGGCAAAACGCACACGGCTCCGCGGCCGTCGGGCGGATCAACCGTGACCATTCCCGCGTCTGCGGTCGTCTATGACCCGAGCGGTAAGACCTATGCGTTCGTCGCGGTCGGGCCTCTGACCTTCACCGAGGTGCCGGTCATGGTCAACTACATCAGCGGCAACTCGGCGTATTTGCGCACCGGCCCGCGCGCCGGAGCGAAGGTGGTCTCAACGGGCGCCGAGGAGCTCTACGGCGTGCAGACCGGCGTGCTCGGGCAGACATGAGCTGGGAGCCCGGGAAGCTCACGCACCGCTAGACCATGCGCCAGATCGTCGCGCTCAGCCTTCGCTACCGCTACCTCGCGGTCGCGGCTGCGGTCGCGTTGATCTTCTTCGGGGGCGCACGCTCGGCAATCAGAAGATCGACGTGTTCCCCGAGTTCGCGCCGGTGACGGTCGAAATCCAGACCGAATGCCTGGGCCTCTCTCCGAGCGAGGTTGAATCGCTAGTCACTGTGCCGCTCGAAAACGCGCTGCAGGGCGTGCCGGGTGTCAAAGAAGTCGAGTCCGAGTCGGTCCCGCAGCTGTCTGCAATCTTCCTTTACTTCAAGGGCGGCACGGATGTGCTGCAGGCGCGTCAGCTGGTGCAGGAACGCCTGGCCCAGGCCTCGCCCGTGCTGCCGTCGTGGGCGGCGCCGCCGTCCATGTACCCGATCGTGTCGGCCACCAGCCGCGTGATGCAGGTAGGCATCACCTCCAAGAGCGTCAATTCTCTCGACCTCTCGAAGATCGCGTTCTTCAGGATCCGGCCGCGCCTGCTGGCGGTCCCCGGCGTGGCCAACGTCGCGATGTGGGGCGAGACCAAGAAAGAGATCGAGGTCCAGGCCGATCCCTCCCGGCTCATCTCGAACAAGGTCTCGCTGAATCCATTAGTGAGCGCCGCGTCCGGGGCGGTGGACAACGGCCTTTTGTCGTTCACCACCGGCTCGACGATTGGCTCGGGCGGTTTTGTCGAGACCCCCAACCAGCGGCTCGACGTCCACAACCAGCAGGTCATCAACACTCCGCAGCAGCTGGCCAACGTCCCGCTCGCTCGCCGGGGATCGCACACGCTCACGATCGGCGACGTGGCCCGCGTCCAGTACGGCACACCGCCCTTGATCGGTACCGCCGTCGTCAACGGCGGCCCGGGGATCATGCTGGTGATCGAGAAGTTCCCTGGCGCCAACACACTCCAAGTGACCGACGGGATTCTGCGGGCCTTCCATGAGCTCCAGCCTGGCCTGCCCGGGATCCACGTCGACACTCACATCTTCAGACAGTCGACCTTCATCCACACCGCGGTCCACAACCTCACGGTGGCCGTGGTGCTCGGCTGCATCCTGGTCGTGTTCGTGCTGCTCGCGTTCTTGTTCCAGGCGCGGGCCGCACTGGTCAGCCTGCTCGCGATCCCGCTCTCGCTTGCGGCCGCAGCGATCGTGCTTGACGCGGAGGGGGCGACCGTCAACACGATGATCTTGGCCGGCTTCGGCGTCGCAGTGGGCGTCGTCGTCGACGACGCGATCATCGACATGGAGAACATCGTGCGGCGGTTGCGAATCTGGCGCGCGCACGGCCGCCGAACTACCCCTTTACATCTCCTGCTTGCGGCCTCGCTCGAGGTTCGCACCGCGATTCTGTACGCGACCCTGATCAACATCGTCGCGGTGCTTCCGGTCGTGTTCGTGGGCGGCCTGACCGGCGCCTTCTTCCGCCCGCTGGCGGTCGCCTACGGGCTGGCCGTGCTCGCCTCGATGTTCGTCGCGCTGACCGTCACGCCCGCGCTGGCGATGATCCTCATGCCCAGCGCCAGGCTCGCGCCTCGCGACCCGCCGCTGATGGGATGGAGCAAGCGGACCTATGCCCGGCTCCTGAGGCCGGCGCTGAGCCGTCCGCGATTCGCGATCGCCGCGGTGCCGCTGGCGATCCTCGCCGCGGCGCTGGTGCTTCCGCGCCTCGGTCAGGACCTGTTTCCGACCTTCAAGGAACCCGATCTGCTGATGCACTTCGACACCAAGCCGGGCACCTCCCTGCCCGAGATGAAGCGGATGGTGAGTCGCCTACAGCAGGACCTGCTGAAGGTCCCGGGCGTCGAGCAGGTGGGTTCGCACATCGGCCAGGCACTGCTGGGAGAGGAGATCGCCGGTCCGGAGTTCTCGGAGCAGTGGATCACGCTCTCGCCTCACGCCAACCTCGCCAGGACGGAAGCCGCGGTAAGGCGTGTCGCCACGTCGTTTCCCGGCACGTTCGTCGATTTGACCAGCTATCTGCACGAGCGCATCGACGAGACGATCACAACGGACACCCAGGACCTCGTGGTCCGCATTCTCGGGCCGGAGTTCGGCACGCTGCAGCGTCTGTCCCAAGAGGTGAATAACAAGCTCAGAGGCACCCCTCATCTGGTTGATCTGCACCCGCAGGCGCAAGGTTTCGTGCCGCAGATCCAGGAGACCGTCAACGCCCCTCAGGCGGCGCGCTATGGACTTACCCCGGGGATGTTCGCCGCCAGGCCGCGATGCTGCTCGGCACCGTCGAGCTGGGCGAGCTTTGGAGCGGCGGCATCGCGATCGGCGTCAGCGGCTACAGCGTGCCTTCCGCCCGGCGCAACTTGACCGACCTCGAGAACCTGCCGATCGATACCCCGAGCGGCGGTCACGTGCCGCTTGGCAAAGTCGCAAACCTGACAGTCAACTCGACCCCGAGCGACATCACGCGCGTCAATGGGTCAAACAAGATCGACGTCGACGCCAACGTCAGTGGCGCCGGCAACCTGGGTTCCGCGACCGGGGACGTCCAGGCGCGGCTTGCGCACGTGAAGCTACCGCGCGGCTATCAAATCGAGTTGCTCGGCGAAGGCGCCGAGCGCCAGGCCGCGCAGCACCGCCTGCTCATCCTTGGCCTCGGCGCCGCGATCGCGATCTTGTTCCTGCTGCAGGCAGCTTTCCAGAGCGTGCGCCTCGCGACGCTGTTGTTCGTGACGCTGCCCGTGGCGCTCGCCGGCGGCATTCTCACCGCTTGGGTGTTTGTCGGCAGCATCTCGCTCGGCGCGCTGGTGGGGCTGTTCGCGGTGCTCGGCATTGCCGCACGCAACGGAATCCTCATGATCAGCCATCTCCAGCACCTCGAAGAACGCGAACACGAGCGGTTCGGGCTCGAGCTGGTCATGCGGGGCGCGAGCGAGCGGCTTGCGCCGATCCTCATGACCGCGTTGGCGACCGGGCTCGCGCTGCTGCCATTCGTAGTCTTCGGCGGCCGCCCGGGGCAGGAGATCGAGAACCCGATGGCGATCGTGATCCTCGGCGGGCTCGCGACCTCGACCGTGATGAACCTGTTGGTGCTGCCCTCGCTATACCTGCGCTTCGGGCCCAGGAAGCCAGAGCCCGAGCCGGAGCCCGCAGACGCCGCGCCCATGCCGATGCCCGCGGCGCCGACCACGAAGCTGCTCGTACACCGGCCCGAGCCCTAGCGACCACCCCTCCGCGTCTATTGGTTGATCGCGACGGGCTCGCGCTCACCCTCACGCGGCTCGCCGGGCTCCGCGCCAGCCCGGAGCTCTCGCGCTGCGCTGCCTTCGATATTGAAATGCGGCAGGCGCGAGTCGAGCCATCTCGGCAGCTTCCAGGTGAGCGGGCCGAGCAGCTCGAGCATGGCCGGGAGCAGCACGCAGCGGACCACGACGGCGTCGAGAAAGACGGCCGCTGCCAACCCGAATCCGAACTCCTTGAGCGCGCGGTTGCTGCCGAGAATGAAAGACAGAAAGACGCAGATCATGATCGCGGCCGCCGCCGTGATCACCCGGCCCGTCAACGCGATGCCGTCGATCACCGCCTTTGAGGCGTCGCCGTGGCGGATCCACTGCTCGCGCACGCGTGAGACCAAGAACACCTCGTAATCCATCGACAGCCCAAAGACGACCGCAAAGATGATCACTGGGATCCACGGCTCGATGGGAGCCTCCTGCAAGCCCAGTGCCCCCGCGAGGAATCCCTTCTGGAAGACGAGCACAGTTGCTCCGAGCGCGCCACCGATACTGAGCAGATTCATGGCCGCGGCTTGTAGCGGGATCACGAGGGAACGGAACAGGACGAGTAGAAGCAGTGCCGAGAGCACGACGACGATCGCAATGAAGATCGGCAGCTTGCTCGACAGCACGCCGGAGAAGTCCACCGAGCCCGCGGTGAAGCCTCCGACCAAGACTCGTATTCCTGTCTGGTGCTCGATCGGCGGAAGCACGCGGTCGCGGAGGTGGTGGACGAGGTCAGTGGTCGCCTGTGCTTGCGGCGCAGAGCGCGGATAGGCCGTAATCACCGCGGTCCTACCAGAAGGGCTTACCCGGGGCGGTGCTACAACGGCCACGTTCGGCGTTGCGGCCACCGCTGCCCGGATCGCCGGCAGGGCCGTGGCGCCGCCGTTACCGTGGAGTTCCGCGACGAGCTCAAGCGGCCCGTTGAAGCCTGGGCCAAACCCGCTGGCAAGCAGATCGAACGCCTGCC
The DNA here is from genome assembly GCA_963767295.1 of uncultured Solirubrobacterales bacterium. GTDB lineage: Bacteria > Actinomycetota > Thermoleophilia > Solirubrobacterales > Solirubrobacteraceae > Palsa-465. The sequence continues at coordinate 300,494 of CAVYDI010000003.1, read as the reverse complement.
GGGTGCTCGTGTTGGTGGGGTCGTTGCCGGCGTCGCTGTTGTCCAGCCGTAGCGAAGTCACCGGGACGACGACCGCCAGCATGACTGCCAGCGAGACGATCGCGAGCGAGCGCGGGCGCGACTGGACGACGGCGCTCCAGCGCCGCCACAGCGACTCGCGGGGCGCCTTGCCGGCCTTTGCGCGCCGCAGCTCCGACCGATGCGGCGCAACAAGACGGGCGCCCCAACGCGAAAGCAGCGCTGGCAACAGCGTCAGCGAAGCGAGCATCACCAGGAGAACCGCTACGAGCGACCCAATCGCGAGCCCGTACATGAAGCTCACGCCGGTCGCGAACATGCCCAGCAGCGCGATCACCACGGTCGTCCCCGCGAGCAGTACGGCCCGACCAGCGGTGTCCATCGATTCGACTACGGCCCCGCGTACGTCTCCCAAGTGGCCGTGGGCCTCTCGAAAGCGCGTGACGATGAAGAGGGCATAGTCGATGCCGACCCCCAGCCCGATCATCAGCGCAAGCTCGGTTGTCGGCTGGGGCATCGCTGTGACGTGTGTCAGCAGGCCGATGATCGCCACGCCGCTGACCAACCCAAACGCGGCGGTGATCAGCGGCATGCCTGCCGCTAACAGCGAGCCAAAGGTGATGAGCAGGATGATGAGCGCGGCGAAAGAGCCAACAGCGGTTGCGGGGCCGACGCTGAACCCTTCGGCGTTCCCGATCACTTGGCCGCCGGCTGCCACTCGCAACCCCGCTACGTGCACCGCATGGACAGCGTTCAGAACGGGCTGGCCCGTAGAAGCCGCGAGCTGGTTGGGCGGCTTGTCGTAGTAGAGCGAGATGAACGCGGTGCGCTTGTCGCGCGAGACCTGAAACGCCCCCCGCGGGCTGTAAGGCGATACCGCCGCCCGTACGTGCGGCATGCGCGCCAGTGACGCGGTCAAGGAATCCATCGCTCCGCGAACCGCCGGCGCGTAGACGGATCCCCGCGAGGTCTGAAAGACGACCGTGTCGATGTCCCCGCTACGGGCCTTGAAGTCGCGCTTGAGCAGATCGAGCGCCCGCTGTGACTCGGTGCCGGGCAGCGTGAAGTTGGTCGCGTAGTGGCGCCCAGCCGCTTGAGCGAGGACCGTCGCCACGGCCGCCACCACGATCCAGCTCACTACGACAGCTCTGCGGTGCTCAAGGCACCAGCGCACGACTTTCAGCATTGCTCAGGCGTTCCTTTCTTCCCGGTCCGGCATGCCTCGGGCGACGCTGCACTATTCCGTTTGCGTCGCGCCCGACACTAGCAAGCAGCTGTGCCGGTCTCTCAGGCCCTCAGCGTTGAATCTTCAGCCACTCGAGGGTCCGCGCAAGCCCGGTCGCGTAGTCGACGCGCGGCGTCCAGCCCAGCAGCGCGCGTGCCTTGTGGTTGCTGAAGGTCTGGTCCTTGCCCATGACATGCACCGCTTGACGGGAGAGCAGCGGCCGCGTGCTCAGACCCCGTGGCGGTCCGCACGAGCCGGTACCCAGACTCAAGTGAGACTGCGATGCCGAGCGCGACCGCATAAGGCAGGCTCCAGCGGGGTGGCGCGCAGCCCAAACCGGCTGCCAGGTCGGCGGTGAATCGCATCCAGGTCACGTCGTTGCCGTCGCTGACGTTGAAAGCTTGCCCGCGCGCGGCCGGGTCGCCCAATGCGGCGATCGCCGCGTCGATCAGGTTGTCGACATAACACAGCCCGGCCACCGCGTGGCCGCCGTTGATCAAAAGCATGGTGCCGTCGCAGATCGCTTTGGCGATTTCGCCGACCACATCCTTAGACCCCGGGCCGTAGACGGTCGCCGGGCGAAGGATCACCGCGTCCAATGAATGCGCGCGCTCCATTCGCCTGACTTCGCGCTCGGCGGCGCGCTTTGTCTTCGCGTACCAGTTAGGAGAGCGCGGCGCGTCGTAGGTCTCGTCGATCGCGGCGCGGCCGGGATAGCCGTATACGTCTGTGGTGCTGAAGTGGACGACGCGCTGCACGCCCGCAGCGACCGCCGTTTCGAGCACGCGGCGCGTTCCGGCGACATTGATCTGCGCGATCTCAGTTGTCGTCGCCCAGTCCGATACCAGCGCGGCGCAGTGAAAGACGTACTGGCAGCCCGCCGTCGCTTGCGCGAGCGAGCCCGGTTGCGTGAGGTCGCCGATAACGAGCTCGGCGCCGAGCGGTTCCAGTAGCGAGGTGTCGCTGGTGGAACGGACAAGGCAACGCACGCGATGGCCTTCTCCAGTCAGCCGTCTGGCGAGATGCCCACCGATGAACCCGGTCGCGCCCGTGATCAGGCAGCGGCGATCGCCGCTGGAATGGACGTGCTCGCTCGGAGACCGTGGCTCTAGGTTCACCGACTCGGCGACACGCCGTGGCGACGAATCGTCGCCGTGGCTATCTCGCGCACGACCGACCAGTTCTTACCGGCCGCGCCCTCGCAATCGCTGAGAACCGCATCGAGCGCCTCGAGGAAACTGTGTGCTTCTGGCTCGGAGAGCGTCAGCGGCGGCAGCAGCTTGATCACATCGTTCTTGCCGGCCGCCATCGTGATCATCCCGTGGTCTCTGTACAGCGGAATCACGAGCAGCTGAGGAAAGAGCCCTTCGCTGGCCGCATGGATCAGTCGCCAGTTGAGTCGGCCGAGCTTCGAGCGAGGGGCACAGAGCTCAATCCCGATCATGAGCCCGCTGGAACGGATCTCCTTGATGATCTCGTGACGACCGCGCAGCTGCTCGAGTCCCTCGCATAACAGCGCGCCCATGTGCGTCGCGCGCCCGACCAGGTCATCGCGTTCGATGACGCGAAGCGTGGCCAGGCCGGCGGCCATGGACAGCCGGTTGCGACCGAACGTGGACTGGTGCACGTAGCAGCGCTCGAGCGGCCCCACGGCGCGGTCGTAGATCGCCCGCGTCGTGGCCATCGCTGACACCGGCATATAGCCACCGCTGAGCGCCTTGCCGATCAGCACGAAATCGGGCTCGAGGCCCCAGTGCTCAAGCGCGAACCATGCGCCGGTGCGGCCAAGGCCCGTCTGGATCTCGTCGAGCACGAACAGGGTGCCGTAGCGCCGGCACAATTCCTGTACCGCCTCGAGATAGCCGGCCGGCGGAAGCGTGACCATCCGCCCTTGCACCGGCTCAACGATGAACGCCGCGACGTCCCGTGTGCGCAGCTCGGCTTCGAGGCGCGCGAGGTCGCCAAATGGCACGCGGTGACAGCCCTGTAGCAGGGGGCCGAACCCCTCCTTGAAGAAGTCGTCTCCGACCAGCGAGAGCGGCCCCAGCGAGGTCCCATGAAACGCCGAGTCGCACGAGATAAATCGCGACCGACCCGTCGCCGCCCGCGCGAACTTCATCGCCGAGTCAACCGCCTCCGCGCCGCTGTTGGCGAAAAAGACGGCGTCGAGCTTCCGTGGCAGCCTGCGCGAGAGGGCCTCGCCGAGCATGCCGGCCAGCGCCGAGTAGTGGATCTGCACGCCGTCCACCAGGTCTGCCTCGAGCGCCGCTCGAAGAACGTCGCCAACGTCGGGGTGGTTGTGCCCCAGGCTCGCGAAGCCCTCGCCGGTGTGAAAGTCCAGGTACGCCCGCCCCGCCGCGTCGTAGAGATAAGACCCCTGCGCGGAGGTGAAGTTCGTATCGAAGCCGAGGATCCGGAGCAGCTCGACCAGGCTTCGATCCAGATGCCGCGCGGCAAGGGTCAGCGTTTCGCCGGCTCGCTCGAGCGCCTCCGCCACCACGCCGAGTGAGTCGCGGGCGGATTTGGGGTGGGCGTCGATGTTGAGGGCCATTTGGCTACCGGGCGAAGATATCGCGCACCGCCGTCCCGGAGGCTCGGCCGCGCTCGCGCGTCCAGTAGGGCAGACTTTGGTGACGAAAGGACTTTCGTGTCGCAGATTCCTCCGCTTCAGGATGTTGCCGATCTGCTCGAGCTGCGGGCGGGCGAGGCGATGGCGCTCAACCAGCGCCACCTCAACCCCAAGCTTGGTCGCGTGGTGCGAACGCTCGGGTTCGACGTCGATTGGGCGCAGGCGCGCGGGGCCCACCTGATCGACCGCCGCGGAAACGCCTACCTAGACCTGCTTTCGGGTTACGGCGTCTTTGCCTTCGGCCGCAACCATCCGTACATCAAGGAGCAGCTACAGCGGGTACTCGCGGCCGATACGCCGAGCCTCCCGCAGCTGGGCGTCTCCACGCTGGCCGGCGTCTTGGGTGAGCAGCTGATCGCGCGCTCGCCGGCGTCGCTTGCGGCAGTCTTGCTGACCAGTTCGGGCACGGAAGCAGTCGAAGGTGCGTTGAAGTTGGCACGCGCTGCAACCGAAAGACCGCGAATTCTGTTTTGCGAGCGTGGCTTTCATGGTTTGACGCTCGGGTCCCTGTCGGTGAACGGCAATGCTGAGTTCCGCGAGCGCTTCGGCCAGCTGCTGGCGGGCTGCGACTCGGTTCCGTTTGGAGACCTCGCCGCTCTGGAGCGAGAGCTCGCCGGCGGTGATGTCGCGGCCTTCATCGTCGAGCCTGTGCAGGGCAAGGGCGTCTACATCGCGCCCGATGAATATCTGGCACAGGCGCAGGCGTTGTGCCGGCGCGCCGAAACGCTGTTGATCATCGACGAGGTCCAGACCGGCCTCGGCCGCACCGGGCAGTTTCTGGCGCTCGAGCACTGGGGCGTGCAACCGGACATGGTCACTATCGCCAAGTCGCTCTCGGGGGGTTTCGTTCCAGCAGGGGCGCTGCTGGCCAGCCGAGAGATTTTCAACGCCACCTTCGACTCGATGGAACGAAGCGTGGTCCACGGCTCGACCTTCGGCGGCGGCGATTTGGCGGCCGCAGCCGCGCTCGCCGGCCTGGCCGTGCTCGACCGCGAGGACTTGATCGCACGCGCCCGCCGCCTCGGCGACCTGATGCTGGAACTGACGCGGCCCCTCGTCGACCGCTTTGAGATCGTGCGCGCTGTGCGCGGCCTCGGGATGATGTGGGCGATCGAGCTTGGCCCCCCCGCGGCCAAGACCGCCCGTCGCCTCTGGAACGCGATCGAACGTCGCCAGCCGGGGCTATTCGCTCAGATGGTGACCATCCCGCTTTTCCGGGAACACCGCATCCTGACCCAGGTTGCCGGTCACCACATGAACGTGATCAAAGCGCTGCCGCCGCTCGTTATCGAAGAGGCGGACCTCAGACGCTTCGTCTCGGCACTCGAGCAGGTCCTTGGCCAGGCCGAGGACCACATGTTTCGGCGCTACGCGAGCATCGGCTTCGAGCTCGGCAGGCGCTCCCTGTCTTCGGTCGCCTGACGGCTCGGCGGCGATGGCGTCAGGCGCGTGACCGCTGGTCGCCTGGTTTGAGCGTGGTTTGGGTAGCACTCGGCGCGACAAGCAAAGGAAGCTGTCGTGCGGTGGCTCTCTATACATCACCTTGACCGAACGGCCAACCAGATCGCGGCTCTCATCTTGCTGGCTGCCCTGCTTTACGCCGCAGCCGGAGTCGGTATGGCATACGCGGCCGGCTTCGGCGCTGTTCAGCGTCGGCTGGTGACCGCCGATTGGTGGTGGCTAGGGCCCGCCGCCGGGGCGGTCGTACTCGCCTTCTCTGGCTACTACCTTGCCTACCGTGGTATCGCCCGCGCCGAGGGTGGCCCGAGGATCGGATCGTCGGCGCTGCTGGCCGTGGTAACCGCGGGGTTTGGCGGTTTTCTCGCCCACGGCGGCACCGCGGTCGACGAGTTCGCCATGCGCGCCGGCGGTGCGGACGAGCGTGAGACCAAGGTCCGGGTTTCGGCGCTCGCCGGATTCGAGCACGGGGTCCTGGCTTTGATCGTGTGCCCTGCCGCGATCGTGGCCGTGGCGCTCGGCCGCTCTTTCCCCCGGTCCGATTACTCGTGGCCTTGGGCCGTCATCCCGCCGCTCGGATTTGCCATAACGATCTGGTTGGCCGAGCGCTACCGCGACCGGCTGCGCAACCGAAGGGGGTGGCGGCGTCACGTCGGGGTCTTCTTCGACTCCACTCACGTGGTTTTAGAAGTCATGCGAATCCCCCGCCAACACCGTTACGCGCTTTTCGGCATGGTGGTCTTTTGGGCCGCCGACATGTTTGCGCTATGGGCTGCCACCGCTGCATTCGGCGTCCAGATGAGCGTCCTGACGTTGATCGTGTGCGCCGGTACGGGGATGGTCTTCACGCGCCGCACCGGCCCGCTGGGAGGAGTGGGGATCATTTCCGCGGCGCTCGTGGCCACGCTCTGGAACGGCGGGGGAGTGCCGCTGGCCGCGGGTACGCTGGGCGTCGCCGCCTACGGCGCCTTCACCTTTTGGATTCCGCTGCCCGGCGCTCTGGCTGTGATACCGAAGCTGCGCGCGCTGCGGGTGCAGGGGGAGGATGCTGCTAGCCGCGATCTCGCCCTCGAGGAGGAGGGCGAGCCCGCACTGGGCTGAGCCCGTCCGGGCTCCCGCGCCGTGCGTGGCGCGGGAGCGATCGGCGTAGGTCAGATACGCCCCATGACGGGCTTGTACTGCGGGCGCTGGGCACGCCGACGCTCGGGGGCCTGGGGCGTGCGTGGGGTGACGCCTTCGGCGGCTGCCGTCAGCGAGTGGTCGCGGTGCTGGGTCAGGATCGCCCACACCAGTGGCGTGACGACCATCGCGATCACGCCCACCGCGAGGATCGCGTTGAGAACGGCTATCAGAATCATGTGAAGCTCCTCGGTCGTGGGTTCTCGTCTGTCCCCTCGAGTCCGGCTGCTGGGCCAGATTCGGAGGCGATGAAGTGAGGTTGGCGACCGGTGGTTATGGAACGGCAATGTCCCGGTATCGGGTCAGAAAGCCCCGATAGTGCGCGCCCGGCGCTGTGGAACAATCGCCGCCATGCCGGCTGCTGCGCGCGTTTTGGTTGTCGATGACGAGCATGGACTCCGGCGACTTTTGCGCCTCTACCTCGAAAAAGAGGGCTATGAGGTGGTCGAGGCCGATGACGGCTTGGACGCACTGTCGCTGCTGCGTCGTGGCGGGATCGACCTGGCGCTGGTGGACGTGATGCTCCCCGAGCTCGACGGCTTCGAACTGGTCCGACGTGTCCGCACCGATTCCGGGATACCGATCATCCTGATCACTGCCCGGGGCGAGCAGGCGCAGCGGATCGCCGGCCTGGAACTGGGCGCCGATGACTACGTGGTCAAGCCGTTCTCGGCCCCCGAGGTCGTCGCGCGAGTCCGGGCGCAGCTCCGCCGCGCGCGCGGGGCCTTCGGCGCGCAAGAGCCGCTTCGCACCGGGAGCGTGGAGCTCGATGAGGAAGCGCGGCGAGTCACGGTCGAGGGGCGAGAGGTGGAGCTCACCCGCCGGGAGTTTGACCTGCTCGCGGCGCTGCTCCGCGACCCGGGCCGCGTGCACACCAGGGACGCGCTGCTCGAGAGGGTGTGGGGCTCGAACTACCTTCAGCCCAAGACCGTCGACGTGCACATCGCGGGTCTGCGGCGCAAGCTTGGCGATGCGCTTACGATCAGCTCGCTGCGCGGCGTGGGCTACCGCTTGGAGTCCTGATGTTCGCTCGCGCGCCGTCGTTGCGGTACTGGTTGCTGGTCGCAATGATCGCGAGCGCGGTGATCGGCCTTGGGGCCGCCGTGCTGCTGTTCAACCACGTCGAGAACAGTTCCGAGCACACCTCGGATGTCACCAACGCGCGCCAGGAGGCGCGGACGATTGCCGCTCAGGTTCATGCCGGCGCCGATCGGGCCGAGGTGGCCGCTCTGCAAAACCTTCTGGTCAACGATCGGGTTACGGTCTATCGCGCTGGACGGATCCTCTTCCAGGGTCCCGCACGGACGGGACGCGAGTTCGAGCTGCGGGTGGTGGCCCCGTTTCCGGGCGGCTCGGTCAGGCTCGCGGACTACTCCTCGGCGGGGCCGAGCAACACGCTCGAATTGACCCTGATCACCGCGGGAGTGCTGGTGCTTGTGATCGCCGCGGCGACCGCTGCCGCCACGGCCGTAACCCGGGCTGTACGTAAGCCGCTCCAGCGCGCGATAGACGCCGCCGAACGGGTTTCCCATGGCGACTTCACGGCCCGCATGGGCACCTCCGGCCCGGTGGAGCTGGCCAAGCTCGGGAGCGCCTTCGACGACATGGCGGCCAGGCTCGAGCAGGCCGACCGCGATCAGCGTCGGTTCCTGGCCGATATTGCCCACGAGATCGCAACGCCGGTGAACGCGGTTTCGGGGTTCGCGCTCGCGCTGGCCGACGGCGCCGCGCAAGGCGAACAGCAGCGAAGCGAGGCGAAGAGCGTGATCGAGGCCCAGGCCGGACGTCTGCGGGATCTGCTGAGCGATCTTCGAGAACTGACCCACCTCGATCTCGCCGAGGGCGTGCGGGTCAGTCCCGTCTGGCTGCGGTCCTTCGGCGAACGGCTCGTGGCGAGCTTCCGTCCGGCTGCCCAGGACGGCAACGTGGAGCTACACCTCGCAACCGATGGCGACACCGTTCTGGCCGACGCCCGGCTGCTCGAGATGGTCGCCTCAAACCTACTCTCAAACGCGATCCGCTACACCCCTCCGGGTGGCTCCGTGGACCTCGAGCTGCGCCGCCGCGGTCCCGAACTCGCGCTGCGTGTCCGCGACACCGGTGTCGGCATAGCCCCCGAACATCAAAAGCGCATCTTCGAACGCCTCTACCGGGTCGACAGCACCCGCGACCGGGCCACCGGCGGCTCCGGCCTCGGGCTGGCGATTGTCCGCCGCGCGGTCCAAGCCCTCGGGGGCCAGATCGAGCTCGCCAGTACCCCGGGCCGCGGCAGCGAATTCCTCGTCGTGTTCCCCGCCGACGGGTCGCCGGTGCAGCCAACCGCGGACCCGACGGCCCAGCGCGCCTAATAACGACTGGCGACGCCGATGGGCGCGGCTGGGCTCGAACCAGCGACCTCTCGCGTGTGAAGCGAGCGCTCTCCCACTGAGCTACGCGCCCGGCTCGTGGATTTTATTGCGCGCGGGTAACGCCGATCCATGATCCAGCTACGCCGCCTGACTTATCTCCTCGCTTCGGGCATCTCGATCGCCGCATTCATCTCCGCCTGCGGGTCCTCGTCAAAGCCGCCCAAGACCGTCGTCCAGCAGAAGTTCAGGTCAACCCAGAAGGGGGTGACGCACTGCTGCTTTCGGGCGGGCGCATCAAGTTCCCGGTGCTGACGCCGTGTCACAAACCAGGGCACGCCGACGCCCGGGGTCTACACCTACCCCACACCAGCTCCACTCAGTTGACCTTCACGAAGGTCAGCGACAGCTGCACCACGCGGGTCGCGTTGTTGACGACCCATCCGTGGACTAAGCAGTAAGCAGACACGTGCTTGCTCACGTTGGGGTGCCCGCCACCGTGCCCCAGCGGCCCGCCCGCTGTACGCCGTCACGCTCGACCGTGTAAGCGGCCTCCCCAGCCTGATCGCCGGACTGACAGCGCTGCCGCGTCGCCGTACGGTGGCGACCTGGTCGTCGGTCCCCAGTGTGATCCCGGGGCGTCCTTTGAGCTGACGTTGCGCGTAGGCCCGCGGGAGGCACCCGCCCACCCGCCCGCTGATCGAGACGACCGTGGCGATTACGCGGCTGGGAGGCCTAACACGAAGCGTGCGCCGGCCTCGCTCGGGACGGCATGAACGTCGCCGCCGGCGGTCCGCGCAAGCCGGCGGCACAAGGCCAGACCGAGACCGGCGCCGTGAGAGGCGGGCGCCGTTGCCACGGACGTGGCGCCGGCCCGGTGCCCGGGCTCGAAGATCACTTCCCGATCAGCGGTAGGAACGCCGGGACCGTCGTCTTCGACGCAGAACCGGACCATGTCCTCCTCACGCTCGATGGTTACGCTGACCGAGTGGCGGGCGTGGCGGGCGGCGTTCTCGAGCAGCGGCGCCAGGATCCTCGCTACGAGCTCAGGTTCCACCGCGATCCGCATCGCTTCGGCCGGCGCCCGCACAGCGACCTCGAGCCGGCTCGATGCGTCCCGGCTGATCGCGGCGAGCGCATCCTGCGCGCACGCGCGCGCATCGCTTGTCGTGCCGCGCGCGTCGAGCTGCGCCCGGGCGGCGGCCATCAGCGTGTCGAGCGTCCGCCCGAGCTGCCTGGTGCTCTGCACTATGTGTGCAAGCGTCGCCCGCGACTCCTCGGTGTGCTGACCGTGGCGCAGTCCGTACTGAGCCTCGGCGAGGACGTTCGCAAGCGGTGTTCGGAGCTCGTGCGAGATCTCGGCGGACAGGCGCCGCTCGTGACGGATGCTCGCCGCCAGCCGCTCGAGCATCGCGTCGAGCGTGCTCGCCAGCCGAGTCAGGTCGTCCCGGCCCGGCCCGAGCGCGAACCTGCGATCGAGGTCGTGCTCGCTCCAATCCGCGGCCTGACGCGTCATGCGTGCCACAGGCCGCAGGGCGCGGTCGATCAGCCAGGCGGCTGCGAGCGCGACCGCCAGCAGAACCGCAGCGGCACCCAGGACCGAGGCGATCAGGGCGGTGCGGCGAGTCTCCTCAAAGGGCGCGAGGGAGATCCCGGCGACAACGGCTCCGAGCCGCCTGTCAGTCTGGGCGACGGGTAACGCATATAGGCGCGTATCGGTCGCAACGACATCGCTCGTGGCAGGGGCGCGAGTCGCCAACTGCGCCGCCGCGCGATTGTTTGCCGAGGGGCGAGGCTGCTCTAGCGCGCGCCTGCCAGCAAAGACCCAAACCTGGACGTCAGGGTTGCCTGCATCCGGCGTCTCTCCGAGAGTGATCCGGCCGCCTGTAACTTCCAGCGACGTGAGTTCGGCCGAGGCTCGTGCTCTCAGGACGCCGGTCGCATCCCCATTTAGGCGATCGTCCAGGACGACGTTGAACGCCAGCACGAGCGCGGCAAGCACGACCGTGATCGACGCCACAACCGACAGCAGCAGCCGCCCTCGCAGCCCCAGGGTCAGTGGACGAAGCGCGCTCATCCGAGCCGGTACCCAACGCCATGCAGCGTCGTCAGCTCCGGTGTACGGGGTAGCTGCGCCAGCTTGCGGCGGATGCGGGCGATATACACATCCAACGTGTTCTCCTGCACGATCGCTCCGTGCGGCCATGCGATGCGCACGAGATCCTGGCGCGCCAGCACCTTCCCAGGCCGGGCGGCAAGCGCGGCCAGCAAGCGGAACTCGGTTGGAGTCAGCGTCTGCAGATTGCCGGCGCTCGAGATCGAATGCTCCGCGGGGTCAAGCACGAGCCCGCCGATCTCCGCTGTCGGCTGGACGGCGGACCGTTTGAGCAGCGCGTGCAACCGTGCGACGACTTCCTCGATGTCAAAGGGCTTGGTGACATAGTCATCCCCGCCGGCGCTGAACCCGCTAAGTCGATCCGTGAGCGCGTCGCGTGCGGTCAAAAAAAGCACTGGCGCCTCGACTCCCTGCGCACGCAGCGCCTGACACACATCGCGCCCATCGGCATCCGGGAGCCCGATGTCGATCACGAGCGCGTCAGGCGGCGCCGCAAGTGCCCGTTGGAGCAATTCGCCGCCCGTCGCGACGGCGCTGGTGAGGAATCCCTCTGCGCGAAGGCTGCGGGTCAGCACGTCGCGCAGGCGGCGGTCGTCTTCGACGATGAGGAGGCTTGGCTGCATGAGTCGTGAAGTATTGCCGCGCGCGCCCTGAACGCTCGTAACCGTTCAGGAGAAAGTCAGGGGGTCTGAGGCACGCTTGCGCGCATGACCTCTAACAAGAAACTTCTGCTCACCTGCGCTGCGACCGGTGCCCTTGCGGTCGCCGGGTGTGGTTCCTCCTCATCTGGCTCCACCACCCATATTTCGTCAGCAGGTAGCGCTCCTTCAACGACCCAAGCCGGCGGTGGCACCTCCACCAAGGGTGCAGGTGCCCTCGCTGCCGACGCGCATTCGGCGGCAACCGGGGACATTCCCGACAACCAAGTCTTCCTGCTATTCAACGACAAGGCGGTTGGGTACGCGATGAAGTACCCAGAGGGATGGACCCAGAGCGGCTCTGGCCGCAGCGTGACCTTCCGCGACAAGAACAATCTCGTGCGGGTCGTGATCGCCCCTGGTGGCGCTCCTACGCCGGCCTCAGTCAGCTCGCAGCTGAACTCGCTCAAGCAGTCAAACGCCACGCTGCACTTTCACGCGCCTCAGCGGATCGCGATCGGCTCGCATCCTGCGGTCAAGGCCGTTTACACCACCGAGAGCGCGCCGAACCCCGTCACGGGTAAGCGCGTGCTGCTGATCGTCGACCGCTACGAGCTCTTCCGCGGCGGTCGGGTCGCGACGGTTGACCTAGGAACCCCCAAGGGTGTCGACAACCTCGACGCCTACCGCATGATGATCGAGAGTTTCCGGTGGCTCTAGGCGATACGCGCCAGCCGGTCCGCAGCCTGTGGCGCGAGCCCGAAAGCGTCGTAAAGCAGGTCGAGTGGCCGGCTCTGCAGTTCAACGACGTTTTCAAGATCTACCGCTCCGGCCCGGTCGAGACCGTCGCCTTGCGAGGACTCGAGCTCCGGGTAGAGCGGGGCGAGATGGTGGCCGTCCTGGGCCCTTCCGGGTGCGGCAAGAGCACCATGCTCGCGCTTGCCGCCGCGCTGGACCAGCCCTCTGCCGGCGAGGTGCGGGCGGGCGAACGGTCGCTCCAGCGGCTGGATGAGGTCGAGCTCGCGCAGTATCGAGCCCATGAGGTCGCTCTTATCTTCCAGAGCGAGAACCTGTGGTCGACCCTGTCCGCGCGCGAGAACGTGGCAGTCGGTCTGCGCCTGGCGCGACACGAAGACCCCGTCGGCGCGGCCGAGGACGCGCTCGGTGTATTTGGGCTCGCGGCGCGCGCTGGCCATCGGGTCGGAGCGCTCTCTGGCGGGGAGCAGCAGCGCGTGGCGATCGCGGGCGCGTATGCACGCAGAGCACCGCTCGTGCTAGCCGATGAGCCGACCGGTGAGCTGGATGCCGCCAACGAGCGACTGGTGCTCGAGGCGCTCAGCCGGGTGCTCGATGACGGCGCAAGCAGCGTCGTGGTCGTGACGCACTCCTCCCGGCGTCGCCGCCGCCGCCGGCCGGGTGCAGGAGATGCGCGACGGTCGGGTGGTCGAATGAGCTCGGTGGCGACGGCGACGCTGGCAGCGTGCCGCGGCGTGACTGTCGCTTACGGCAGCGGCTCCGCGCGACTGACAGCACTCGATGGAGTCGACTTCCAAGTCGGCGAGACTGAGCGAGTGGCGCTGTTCGGACCATCGGGCTCGGGCAAGACGACGCTCCTGCACCTGCTCGGCGGCCTCGTGGTCCCGGAGCAGGGCGAAGTCACCTGGCGCGGTGCGCCGCTCTCGACGCTCGATGCGTTGGCCCGTGGGCGGGAGCGCGCGCGCGGGATCGCTCTGGTCTTCCAGGGAGCCAATCTGCTTCCCACCTTCACCGCGTATGAGAACGTGGCGTTTGCCGCATACGCCACGAATGGCAACGAGCACGACTCCGAGTCCGCACCCGATCCCGCGGATTTGCTCGCCCTGGTCGGCTTGGAGGCGAAGCTGGACGCGCTCCCGGGCGAGCTCTCAGGCGGCGAGTCCCAGCGAGTTGCGATCGCCCGCGCTCTGGCACAGCGCCCGGCGCTGTTGCTCTGCGATGAGCCGACTGGGCATCTGGACTCAGACAACGGCGTGCGCGTGCTCGATCTGATCGACGCGCTGCAGGCTGAGTTCGGATTCGCACAAGTAACCGCCACCCACGACGCCGACGTGGCCGCGCGCGCTGAGCGAGCTGTCGAGCTTGCAGACGGCCGCGTGGTCGCCGAGCACAGCTTCTCATGAGCGCCGCGGTCCGGCTCTCGCTCGCCGGGTTGGCGCGTTCGCCGGGCAGGACCGCGGTCAGGGTCTTGGTCCTGGCGGCCGCCGTGGCGCTGCTCGGCTCGATGCTCCTATTCGTCGGACACTCGTTGCGGACGATGACCGGGTCTGCGGTGCGCAGCGTCCCGCTGGATTGGCAAGGTCCCGTCTCGTCCTACGCTCAGGCGCGCCGTGTCGCGGCCGGCGTGGGTGCGCAACCGGGAATCCGGCAGGCTTCCCCGGCCGCGACCGCGCCGTTTGCGAGCGCCTCCCACCGCGGGGCGGGCGGCACGACTAACGCCGGGAGTGGCCAAGTGCTGGCAGTGCCCCCCGACTACAGCTCACACATCCAAACCTTCCGCCTGTTGCAGGGCTCGCTGCGAGCGGGCGCGATCGTGCTCGACCAGCAGCTTGCTGCCACGCTGCAGGCTCACATCGGTGACACGGTCACGCTCGTGCCGCGCCCCGGCGCGCGTCCCCAGCGATATCGCGTCTCGGGGGTTGGGTTGATCAGCGCGCCCGACGTCGTGTTCCAGCCTCTGAACCCACTGCTCGGCCCCGCGCCCGCCCAGCCGCCGGCAAATGCCGCGATCATGCCCCTCGGCACCTTTGCAGCGACGCTCGGGCGCGAGCTCCCCTCGGTCAGCTCTGCGACTGGGGCGGCTGCCGTACCGGGAGCCCAGACCGGTGTCCAGTGGCAGGTGCAGGCTCAGGTCGATCCGGCCGGTCTTGGGAATTCGCCCGGTCAGGCCTACACGCGCGCGGGCCAGATCGTGCATCGCGTCGAGCGCGCCCTTCCGGGCCAGGTGGTGTTCGTCGACAACCTGTCCGACCAGCTCAACACCGCGGCCGGCGACGCGCTATATGCCGAGACGCTCTACATCATGCTCGCCGTGCCGGGCGCGCTGGTCGCGCTCGGGCTCGCGTATCTTGCGGCGCTCGGCACGGTGGATCGCGATCGCCGCGACCTCGCGCTGCTTCGGGCCCGAGGCGCCACCCGCCGCGACCTGATTTTGATGGCAGGGGCTGAGAGCTCGATCATCGGCCTGCTCGCCGGACTCATCGGGGCGGGAGGGGCGCTCGCGGCCGTCAGCCTCATCATCACCGGCGGCGTCGGACTTACGCCGGCGCGCGCTGCAACCACGATCGGCGCGTGCCTCGTACTCGCGATCGCTGGCGCCCTCGCTGCACGGATGGGTGCGACGGCGTCCGTGTGGCGGGCGAGCGTCACACAGGGCCGCCGCAGCGTCCAGCGAGCGCACAAACCGCTGTGGCAGCGCCTGTACCTGGACATCGCGGCGCTCGCGCTGAGCGGGCTGATCTACTGGTTGACCGCGAGTACCGGCTTTTCCGCCGTCCTGAATCCCGATTCGAACCCGACCCTGTCGCTTTCGGTCTACATGTTCTTTGCCCCCGCACTGCTGTGGGTCGGCGCGACGCTGCTGCTGGTGCGCCTGCGCGGCCGCGCCCTCGCCTGGGGCGCCGCCAAGGCAGCGGGAGGACGCGCGAACAGCCCGCGCGCCTTCCTGCTTGCCAGCGCCGGCCGCCGCGGCGCGGCCATCAACCGCGGGCTGCTGGTGGTGGGGCTGTTGCTCGCATTCGGGGTGAATCTCGGCCTGTTCACCGCCACCTACGACCAGCAAGCGAACGTTGACGCGCAACTGACACTCGGCGCCGATGTGACCGCGACGGCGCCGCCGGGCGTCACCGCCTCCCACAACCTGCGAGCAAAGATCGCTGCGGTCCACGGGGTCCAGGGAACCAGCGCGATCGACCACTCATATGCGTACGTCGGTCCCGACCTCCAGGACACCTACGGCATTAGTCCGAGCACGATCACCAGCGCTACCACGCTGCGCGACTCCTACTTCCTCGGGGCCAGCGCGCAGCAGACGATGGCCCGGCTGAGCGCCAGGCGTGACGGAATCCTGGTCTCCAAGGAGACGATCGCTGACTACCAAGTCAAGATTGGCGACCTGCTCAACCTCCGCGTGCTCGACCATGCCACCGGCCGCTTCCATGTCGTTCCCTTTCATGTCGCGGGCGTCGTGCAGGAGTTTCCCTCGGCTCCCCGGGACTCGTTCATGGTCGCCAACCTCTCCTATCTCCAGGCCGCCGATCACGCCGGCGGGCCGAACGTGGTCTTTGTCAAGACGAGCAGTCCCGTGGCGACGGCGCACGCGGTCGCGCGCGCGACGCGCTCTGACGGAACGATCGTCAAAAACGTTGACCAGCAGGCACAGCAAACCGTGAGCTCGATCACGACCATCGACCTGCGCGGCATCAGCCAGATCGAGGAGGTCTTCACGATCGCGCTGGCGGCGGCTGCGATGGCCCTGTTCGTCGCGCTGACGCTGATCGAGCGCCGCCAAGAGTTCGCCACGATGGCGGCTGTGGGCGCGAGCCTGCGCAACATCGGCTCGTTCGTCTGGAGCGAGGCAGCGCTCGTGCTGCTCGCGGGCCTCGTGCTAGCCGCCGGCCTCGGGCTGTTGCTCGCGCTGATGCTCGTCGCGATGCTCCAGCACGTGTTCGATCCGCCCCCCGATCACCTCGCGGTGCCGTGGGCGTATCTCGGCGAGCTAGCCGGCGCAGCGCTGGTCACTACCGCGATCGCCGTCGCGATCACGGCCTCGCGGCTGAAGTCGCTCCCCTTGGGCCGCTTGCTGCGCGAGCAGTAGCCGGCAACGCGGCTAGAGCCCGACCAGGTTCTCGACGCCCGTCCCGCGCGTGACCCCGCGCAGGTCGACGAACAGCTTGGCCTCCCGCGCCACCGCGCGGTGGTCGATCCCCGGGTGGGCGGTGACGAGCACGACGGCGTCCGCGTCGGCCACGGCGTCCTCGAGCGGTGCGCCCTGTAGCCCGAACTCGGGCAGCGCGGGCACGTAGGGATCGTGGTAGCTGATGACGGCTCCCTGTGCCGCGAGCTCCGCGATGATGCGCAGTGCCGGCGACTCGCGCACATCGCCGATGCCCGCCTTGTAGGCGACCCCGAGGATCGCCACGCGCGAGCCGTTGACGGGCTTTGAGTGCTCGTTCAGCGCCCGCTCGATCCGCTGCACGCAGTGATAGGGCATCTGCTGGTTGATCTTGCCCGCCAGCTCGATGAACTCGGTCTGGAACTGAAACTCGCGCGCGCGCCAGCTCAGATAGAAGGGGTCGACCGGCAGGCAGTGGCCGCCCATCCCCGGACCTGGCTCGAAGCGCATGAAGCCGTAGGGCTTGGTCGAGGCGGCATCGACCACCTCCCAGATGTCGATCCCCATGCGCTCGCAGAGCATCGCGAGCTCGTTGACGAGCGCGATGTTGACCGAGCGGAAGATGTTCTCGAGCAGCTTGGTCAGCTCGGCCGCCTCGGGCGTCGAGACCGTGACGATGTGCTCGGCGATGCGCCCGTAGAGCTCGGCCGCGCGCGAGGCGCACTCGGGTGTGATGCCCCCGATCACCTTGGGCGTGTTGTGCAGGGTGTAGTCGGTGCGGCCGGGGTCGACGCGCTCGGGGGAGTAGGCGATGTTGAGCCCGTCGCCCACCCGCAACTCCGACTCCTGCTCGAGCAGGGGCTGCAGCTGCTCGCGCGTCGTGCCGGGGTAGGTGGTCGACTCGAGCACCACGAGCTGGCCGGTCTGCAGCACGCGCCCGAGCTCCGTCGCGGCGGCGATGAGTGCCGCGAGATCGGGCTCGCGGTTGGGCGTGAGCGGCGTCGGCACGCAGATGATCACCGCATCGGTGCGCGCCAGCGGCGCGTAGTGGGTGGTCGCGGTGATCAGCTCGCCCACCGCTGCCAGGCGCTCGCTCGAGACGTCCTCGATGTAGGAGTTGCCCGCCGCGATCGCGGCGATCTTCGCGTCGTCTACGTCGACGGCCACCACGCGCTCGCCCGCCTCGGCAAAGGCCACCGCCAAGGGCAGCCCCACGTACCCCAGACCGATCACCCCTATGGACATGAGGTGGGAGACGATACAGCGCCAGGAACTAAGATCTGCAGCGGACCGTGCTAGGCGGGGTGCTAGCGGTGCCCTGTACCCGCAATCCGCTCTAGCGGGGCTGAATCCCCTCCCGAGGGGCGAGGCCCGGGGTCGACGCCCCGTCCACGGCGTTGATGGCTCGGTCCCGCGACGATGGAGACCCGTGAACCAGGTCAGGTCCGGAAGGAAGCAGCCTTAAGCGGTCACCTTCAGGCGTTGCGGGCGCACCGAACCGGAGCCGCGGGACGGCGGTCGCGCTCCGGTCACCGGCTTCGACGGAGGGTGCACGGTCCATTTTTGTTCCGGCCCGAACATGTTCGGGCCGGCCGGTCCGCACATGTGCGGACCGGGGCCGGCGCACATGTGCGCCGGCCATCCTTGATTCCTCTGGACCAGACCGGTAGGCTACGGTCCTACCAACGCCTACGCTATCGTGGGGGTCGGAGGGACCGTGAAATCCATAGCCAGGACGGCTGCCGCATTCGCGATGCTCATGCTTCTGGCAGCGCCTGCGGCGGGCCAGAGCTTCGTCAACTGGTCGCAGTATCTGTTCTCTCCGGGACACACCTCGCAAAACAGCTCGGCAACCGCCATCACAACTGCGAACGCGTCCGGCGTCGCAGCGGCGTGGACGTTCACGCCGCCGACGGCGCCCTCGGGCTTGGGCGGGTTCTATTCCAGCCCGACGGTCTACAACGGCGTCGTCTACATCGGCGCCAGGAATGGGCGCTTCTACGCCATCAATGAGGCGACGGGCGCGGTCATCTGGTCACGGTCCATCGGCTATGTGAGCAAGAAGACCTGTGGAGCCCAGGGTTTCACGTCCACGGCGACGGTGGCGCCCGATCCCACCAGCGGCAAGCCAACCATCTACGTCTACGCGGCCAACGGATACCTGTATGCGATGGACGCCGCGACCGGCCACGGCGTGTGGACTCACGCGCCGGTCGCGATCCCATCGACGAGCGTCAATGACTACTACGCGTGGGCTTCGCCGCTGGTCGCGAACGGCAACATCTACGTCGGCATCAGTTCGCAGTGCGACAACCCACTCGTACGCGGAGGGCTCGCGTCGTTCAGCCAGACGAGCGGGCAGCGCCTGGGCACCTTCTGGACGACACCGGCCGGAACCACGGGCTCGAGCATCTGGTCAAGCCCGGCCAGCGACGGCGCGTCGGTCTATATCACCACCGGCAACGGGGACAGCGGCAGCCTCGGCCAATCCGTCATCAAGTTGAGCCCGTCCCTCGCCCAGCAGGGCATCTGGACGGTTCCCCCCGCGAACCATGGGGCCGACAGCGACTTTGGCGGGTCTCCGGTGATCTGGACCGCCACGATCGGCGGAGTCGCCACCCGCCTGGTCGGCGCCTGCAACAAGAACGGCGTCTTCTACGCGCTGCCGACGTCAAATGTGGCCGCGGGTCCGGTGTGGGGCGACACCATCGGCAACCCAGGCCCACAGGGGCCCGGCCAGTGTGTTGCCGCGGCGATTTCCGACGGCTCCAGCCTTTACCTGGCGAGCAACGGCACCACGATCGGCGCCACCGCGTACCAGGGCTCGGTGCGCCGGGTCAACCCGGCCACCGGCGCCATCGTGTGGGCGACCGGCCTGAGCGGACCAATCATCGGCACGCCCGGCATGGACGGGGCTGGCGTCATCGTGGCCGCCTCCTATGGATCGACCACCGGCAAGAATGGAGTGTTCCTGATCAACGCCGGCACAGGCAAGATTCTCAAGACCATCCCTTACACCGCGTCGTCCACCTTCGGCCAGCCGGTTTTTGCCGACAACTACCTGTTCGTCGCCAGCGTGAGCCAGGGCCTCAAGGCATACAAAGCGCCTTAGGCGACGGCACTCCCTAGACTCGCCTGCAGTGTCCGCAGGCCCCTCTCTGTACCGCCGCCACCGCCCGCGCGCGTTCAACGAGGTGGTGGGGCAAGAGCACGTCGTGCGCACGCTTCGCAACGCCGTCGACCAGGGCAAGGTCCACCACGCCTATCTGTTTGTGGGCGCGCGCGGGACGGGCAAGACGAGCATGGCCAAGATCCTCGCCGCCTGCCTGAACTGCGAGCAGGGACCGACCACCGAGCCGTGTGGTCGCTGCGAGTCGTGCGTCGCGATCGCGGGCGCCACCTCGCTCGACGTGATCGAGATGGATGCGGCGTCGAATAACTCGGTCGACGACATTCGCGACCTGCGCGAGCGCGTCGCGTACGCGCCGGTCTCGGGGCGCCACAAGGTCTACATCCTCGACGAGGCCCACATGCTCTCCTCCCAAGCCTGGAACGCGTTTCTCAAGACGCTCGAGGAGCCGCCGCCTCGCACCATCTTCGTGCTCGCCACGACCGAGCCGCAGAAGGTGCTGCCCACGGTCGTCGACCGCTGTCACCGCTTCGACTTCGGGCGCCCGTCCATCACCCAGGTGGTGACCGTGCTGCGTCGCGTGGCCGAGCAGGAGCAGATTGAGATCGACGAGCACGCGCTGGCGCTGATCGCGCGCCACGCCACCGGCAGCTTTCGCGACGCGCTGGGGACGCTCGAGCAGCTTCGTACTTTCAAGCCCGAGGAGAAGATCGAGTCCAACGACGTGATCGCCGTGATCGGGGTGGCCGACGACGAGCTGCTGCGCGCGGCGGTCGAGGCGATCACCGCCCGCGACCCGGCCGCGGCGTTGCGGACGACCGCGCGACTGGCGGAGTCCGGGCGCGACTCGGGTCAGGTGCTGCGCGATCTCGAGTCCTACGCCCGCGAGCTTTTGGCCGTGCAGATCCTCGGCGAAGTTCCGCTCGAGCTGCGCGTGACGCCCGAGCGCGACCGCCGGATCGCCGAGCAGGCCGCGGTGGTTTCTCGTACCGACGCGGTGCGCCTGCTCGACCTGATCGCGGGGGCGCTCGAGGCGACCGCCAATGGCGCCCAGGGCCAGATCCAGCTCGAGCTGGTCCTGATCAAGGGGGCCTCGCCGGACGTGGATCCCTCGACAGCGGCGCTGCTGTCGCGACTCGAGCGGCTCGAGGGGTCAAGCGCTGCACCGGCGCCTCCCGCCGCCACACCCGAAGCCCCACCTCCCTCACCGTCGTCAGATGTCGACCTCGACAGCGCCCGCGAGCTGTGGCCGGCGGTCGTGGAGCAGGTCCGAGAACGAAACGCGATGCTCGCGGCGCTGCTGGCCGATGCGCGTCCGATTTCAGCCTCGGACAGCGAGCTGACGATCGCGTTTCCCGCCGGCGCCGCGTTTCTCAAGCGCAAGGCCGAGCAGGAGGATCACCGGCGCGTGGCGGCCGACGTGTGGCGCACTGTCTCAGGCTGTCAGCTTGCGCTGCGCTACGAGCTCGGCGACGAGGAGGACGAGCGGGATGGTGCACCGGTGCTCTCGGGCGAGGAGCTGGTGCGCCGCTTCATTGAGGAATTCGACGCGGAGGAGATCTCTTAGATGCCCCAGCAGCCGAACATGCAGCAGATGCTCAGGCAGGCGCAGAAGATGCAGCAGGACCTGCTCGCCGCGCAGGAGTCGCTCAAGCACGACGTGGTCGACGCGTCTGCCGGAGGCGGCATGGTGACCGTGGAGGTGACCGGCGACCTGAACGTGAAGTCGATCAAGATCGCCCCCGAGGCCGTCGACCCCGACGACGTCGAGATGCTCCAGGACCTCGTGCTGGCGGCCGTCAATGAGGCGCTGCGCGCGGCGCAGGAGCACGCGTCGCAGAAGCTCGGGGGAATTACGGGCGGCCTTGGCGGCCTGGGGTTGCCGGGGCTCTAGGCGGGCGCGAGGAACCGCACCTCCCGGTTGGGCCGGAGCTGCGGTGCGTGGTGCTCGCATCGCGGTCGTCTGGGACCGCACCTCTCGCCGGCGGGCCGGAGCGTGCGGTCAGCGGTGATCGCGTGGGCGCCTGTGGCTCTGCTGAAATCACTCAAGCGATGTACGCGCCTCCCGTCCAGCGACTGATCACCGAGCTCTCGCGCCTGCCCGGCATCGGCGGGCGCACGGCGCAGCGGCTCACCTTCCATCTCCTGCGCGCGACCGACGAGGAGGCGCTGGCGCTGGCCGAGGCGATCAAGGAGGTCAAGGCGCGCATCAGGCGCTGTGAGGTCTGCTTCAACCTCTCGGACGGGCCGCGGTGCCGCATCTGCGAGGACGCCCGCCGCGACCCCGAGGTGATCTGCGTGGTCGAGGAGCCCTCCGACGTGATCTCAATCGAGCGCACACACGAGTTCCGCGGCCGCTATCACGTGCTGGGTGGCGCGCTGTCGCCGATCGACGGCGTCGACCCCGAGGACCTGAAGCTGATCGAGCTGTATGACCGACTCGGCGACGGGCAGGTGCGCGAGGTGGTGATCGCCACCAACCCCACCACCACCGGCGAGGCGACCGCGCTGCACATAGCGGGCGTGCTGCGCGAGCGGGCACCTTCAGTGAAGGTGACGCGGCTGGCGAGCGGGTTACCCGTGGGAGCGGATCTCGAGTACGCCGACGAGCTCACGCTCGGTAGGGCGCTGGCGGGGCGGCGCGCGGTCTAAGTGCAATCCGAGACCGTCGTCATGAAGTTCGGCGGCACGTCGGTCGCCGACGCCGAGCGGATCAAGCGCGCTGCGCGGCGGATCGTGGCCCAGCGCGAGGCGGGCCGGCGGGTAGTGGCCGTCCTCTCGGCTCGGGGCAAGACCACCGACGATCTGATCGCGATGGCCGAGGAGGTCTCGCCTCTCCCTGACCGACGCGAGATGGACATGCTGCTCTCGACCGGAGAGCGCATCTCGTGCGCGCTGTGCGCGATGGCGATCAACGACCTAGGTCACCGGGCGATCTCGCTCACGGGCTCGCAGGCGGGGATCGTGACCGACACCACGCACACCAAGGCGCGCATCCTCGACGTGCGCGCCGACCGCATCCGCGAGGCGCTCGACGAGGACAGGATCGTGCTGGTGGCGGGATTTCAGGGCGTCTCCACCAGCCGCGACGTGACCACGCTGGGCCGGGGCGGTTCGGACACCACCGCGGTCGCGGTCGCGGCCGCGATCGGTGCGGAGGTGTGCGAGATCTACACGGACGTCGCCGGCGTGTACTCCGCCGATCCACGCATAGTCCCGCGGGCACGGAAGCTGCCGGTCGTGAGCTTCGAGGAGATGCTCGAGATGGCGGCCTCGGGGGCGAAGGTGCTGCAGCTGCGCTCGGTCGAGTACGCGCGCACGCACGACGTGCGCATCCACTGTCGATCCAGCTTTGAGGACGGCCCGGGTACCGTTGTGCTTTCGGAGACCGAGACCTTGGAACGACCGCTCGTCACCGCCGTCACCCACTCGACCGATGAGGCGCGCATCACGCTGCTCGGCGTGCCCGACCGGCCCGGTGCCGCGGCGTTGATATTCGGGGCGCTCGCGGGGGCGGGCTGCATCGTCGACACGATCATCCAGAACGAACCCCTTGGCGACGGTCGCCGGGCGGAGGTCTCCTTCACGATCCCCCAGGAAGACCTGCCGGACGCGCTGGCGGCGCTTGATCCGATCGTCGCGGAGCTCGGGATCGAAAAGGTGGACACCGATCGGGAGATCGGCAAGGTTTCGATCGTGGGTGCCGGCATGCGCTCCCATCCCGGCGTGGCGGCGAAGGTGTTCCAAACGCTGGGGGGAGAGGGGATCAACATCGAGATGATTTCGACCTCGCCGATCAAGATCTCGTGCATCGTCCGGGCCGATCTGGTCACCCAGGCGGTGCGGTCGCTGCACGACGCGTTCGAGCTCGGCGCGGCTGGAGTCGAACCCGAGGGCGGGCCGCGGTAAAGCTTGACGGCTGCCCGGGCCGTCCTAGGGCAAAAGCAAGGTCGAGGGCTGCGACGCCGTGAGGTCGGTCTTGGGATGCAGCGGCAGCATGAGAGGCGAGCGCGGAGTCTGAGCGAAGTCGAACTCCCGAACGAGATCGCCCAGCTGGGGAGCGTCCTCGCGGACCGAAGGCCGGGGATCGGGTCTGCCGTCGGTGCGGGGGTCAAGCCGCGCGCCACCGAGAAAGTCGTCCTCGATGAACTTCGCGTATGCGTCGAAGCTCAGCACTTGGTGATCGATGTATCCCTTGCGGGCGTAGGGGCTGATCAGGAACGCGGGGACACGCAGCCCGTACCCGTTTAGGTCAACGCGGGGCGGGACGACATGGTCGTAGAAGCCGCCCCAGTCGTCCCAAGCAACGAAGATCGCGGATGACTTCCAGTCGGGACCGCTCATGACCGCGTTGACGACGCCGGTCACGAATGTTTGCCCCGCGCTGACGAGGCTCGGCGGATGCTCGGAAACCTTGGCGTTGGGAGTGACCCAAGTCACGGCCGGCAGGGTGCCGTCGTGGGCCGCGGTGAAGAACCGCGACATGGACTGAATGTTGGCCAGCTGATGATCCTTATGGACATCGTCGAAGTACGGCAGCGGGTTCCATATGCCCGGCGTCTTGGCGCTCTGCGGCACGCGCGCGCACGTGGTCGCAGAACTGTTCGCGCAGTCCGGCTCGCCCCCCGTGAATACGTAGTACCCCCAGCTCACGTGGTGTTTGTGCAGCAGGTAGGTCAGATCGGTCCAGGCGTAGCTGGGCGCGGTCGACGAAAGGTTCTGGGCGGTGTGCGGCGGACTGCCTGGCTTTTCGGCAGCGTTGCGGCAGCTCCAGGGATCGCCCCGGAACGTGCAGCGTGCGGACCATCCCGAGACCATGAAGAGGTGCGACGGGAGGCTCCACGAGGCGACCGACTCAAACATGTGGTCCTGGAGCACGTAGTTGCGCGCGTAGTCCCAGTAGTTGGGGATATCGGCGCCGTTGTGGTAGCCCACGACGTCTGGCGCCGCCGAGGTCCCGCTGCCGCCGCACGCCGGGTTCAACGTCTGGGCGCACCCCGCGAGCGCCCGCTGCGCTTCGGCCACGAAGCCATCCATCACGCCCCCGTTGATGTCCCCGAGCGCGTTCGTGACGCCGTGCGGCCCACCTTGGTTGACGTCGGCTCGGTCGTGCACGGGCTTTAGACAGGCGTGCGAGGGATACGGCAGGCACGGGAGCCGGCCGCGATTGCCGGCGAGGCCGGGGATTCCGTCGGCGCCGGGGTAGGTGCCGAAGTAGGAGTCGAAGGAGCGGTTCTCCTGCATGACGATGATGACGTGCTTGATCTTGTGGATCCCCGTTGGGATCGGTCCGTGGACCGTAGGAAAGGGCGCCAGGTGCAGCGGTCGGGGACCCGGCGGCTTAGACCCGCCGCAGGCGGCGACGAGCAGCGCCGTCACCGACGCCGCAACCAAGAACCGTGGTTGCCCCAGTAGGCCTTTGACGCGCCTCACCTGCGCGGTCATTGAACCAGAGGTCGGTTCGTCAGAGCTGCAGTCGGCCCTGTGCGGGTACCTTTGTGGCCTTGGAGCCCAACGCCACGAAACGACAGCGGCTCGCGGCGCGGCTCGAGCCCAACGAGGTGGGACGGTAATGGGGGTCTCGACAGCCTCGGGCGAGCGGCGCGCTCGTGTGGGAGAGCTCGAGCTCTGCTACGAGACCTTCGGCGAGCGGTCTGCGCCCCCGCTGCTGCTCGTGATGGGGCTGGGGTCTCAGATGGTGGTGTGGGAGGACGCGTTTTGCGAGCAGCTCGCGGGACGTGGCTTCTGCGTGATCCGCTTCGACAACCGCGACATCGGCTGCTCGACGACTCTCGATGACCGCCCGGTTCCGACGCTCGCGCAGATCGTGCGTCGTGACCCGGGCGCGGCGGCCTACACGCTTGAGGAGATGGCTGACGACGCCGCTGGCCTGCTCGACGTGCTCGAGATCGCAGCCGCGCACGTCGTCGGCGTATCGATGGGCGGCATGATCGCCCAGCTGATCGCGATCCGCCACCCCGATCGCGTGCTCTCGCTCGTCTCGATCATGTCGACCACAGGCAATCGCCGCGTCGGGCGCACTCATCCTTTCTTGCTGCCGCGGTTTTTCCGGCGCAGGCCGATGGACCACGACGGGTATGTCAATGACTTCATCGCCACTTACCGGGAGATCGGCTCGCGGCGCTATCCGCCTGGCGACGACCGCACGCGTGCCATCGCGGAGCGTTGTTTTGAGCGCGGCCTCAACCCGCGGGGCGCGGCGCGGCAGCTGATGGCGATCGTCAGCGCCCGCGACCGCACGCGTGACCTGGGGTCAGTGCGAGCGCCTACCACGGTGATCCACGGCACTACCGACCGGCTAGTGATGCCGTCGGGCGGCAGGGCGACGGCCGCGGCTATCGCAGGTGCGCGGCTCGTGGAGATCGAGGGTATGGCGCACGACCTACCGCCCTCGCTGTGGGACCAGGTGATCGATGAGATCGCGGCGACTGCTGCTCGGGCCGCGGTGCGGGCCGTCGACTAAGCGGCAGCCGCCCCGACCACCGAGGTCGACCAGTCGATCACCGACGTCGGGCGCACGATGTGGCGATTCATCCCGAGCTCCTTCGGCTCGAGTCCCAGAGCGAGACCGACGAGCTGGGGGAGGTGAAGGACGGGCATGCCGAGATCGCGATTGACCGCCTTGGCCGCCTCGGGCTGCTGGAGGTCCAGGTTGAGGTGGCATAGCGGGCACGGCACCACGAGGCAGTCGGCCTCGGCGTCGATGGCGTCGCCGACGTGACGGCCGGCCATCTTCAGCGATGCGTCCTTGTTCATGGTGATGATCGGGAAGCCGCAGCACTTATAGACGCCCGCGTAGTCGATCACCGTGCCACCGAGCGCCTCGATCAGCATGTGCAGATAGCGGTCGCGGGGATGCTCGTCGTCGATCCCGATTCGCCTGGCAGGGCGAACGATGTAGCAGCCGTAGAAGGGGCCCACGCGCAAACCGCTCAGAGGCCGCTGGACGCGCTTTTTGAGCTCCTCGAGCCCGATCTCTTCGACCAGTAGCCACAACAGGTTCTTGTTGGTCAACCCCTTGCGGTAATGGAGGCCCTCGTCCTGGAGGTTCTGGTTGATCTGCTCGCGGTACTCACCGTTGGCGTCGAGCCGTTCCTGACACTCTGACTGGGCGCCCTGACAGGTCGAGCAGATGTTCATCATCAGCTCGCCGTCGGTCTGCTGCGCGAGTGCGAAGGTGCGCGCGTTGAGCGTGTCGGCGAGCTCCTGGTTGTGCTCCTCGATCACGCCTGCACCGCAGCAGGCGGCGCGGTCGAGCTCGATCAGCTCGATGTCAAGCAGCGGCGCGATCTTCGCCATCGAGCCGTGGAGCTCGGGCGTAAATCCGCGGCTCACGCATCCGGGCCAGTAGGCGACCTTCATGCCTGGTCTCCGCTCGGCGGCTGCTCGGAGCGCTCTGCCTCCGCTTCCTCGTCCTCGTAGCCGGTCACGTAGAGGTTGAGCTCGTTGCGCTCCTTCTTGCCGTCGATCTTGTCGAAGAGGTCCCTGACGGCCTTGGGCGCCTTGTGCGGGTGCAGCAGGGCGGTCTTGGGGGTCATCTTGCCCCGTGCCAGGCCGCGGATCGCGGTCGGCAGGCCGCTCACCAGCTCACGGCCGGCGTTGGGGTTGAACTTGCCGCCGTAGGAGTCGGCGAGCAGGTCGGCCTCGTGCAGGAGGCCGTTGCGGCGGATGTTCTTCACGAATGCGTGCTCGTGGCGGTAGCCGTTGTTGCCATCGTCGATCTCATGGTCGGTGCCCGCGATCCGGCGCAGGCGCATGATCTGGTTCATCGGGTCGACTCCCTTGGGGCAGGCGTCGACGCAGTTAAAGCAGTGCGTGCAGTCGTAGATCCCGTGCGGATCCTCGGCGAGATCGAGCAGCCGCTCCTTGTGCTGTGAGTCGCGCGGGTCGCCAACGAAGCGGTAGGCCTTGGCGAGCGCGGCGGGGCCGATGAACAGCGGGTCGATCTCCATCGAGAGGCAGTCGGATACGCAGGCACCGCATTGGATGCACGACATCGGCTGCGTGACGTCGACCATGTTTGCGTGCGGGACGACGTACTCGCGTTCCGGGACGGGCTGCTTATTGATCAGCCATGGCGTGACCCGTTGGATCTTGTTCCAGTGGACCGCGTCCATGTCCACGATTAGGTCGCGCAGGACGGGCATGTTGCCCATCGGCTCGACCATGATCACGGGGAGCCTTTGACCCTGGCCGCTGCCCTGGGCCTGAGCCTCTTGTTCATCGGGCGGCGCTCCGTCTGCAGCCTGCGGCGGGTTCCAGCCCAAGCCGTGGCCGCGCTCGGCCGCCGCGTCGAGGTGGGTGTTACACGCGAGACCAGGCTTGCCGTTGATGCGCACGCCGCAGGAGCCGCAGATGCCCTGCTGGCACGAACAGCGGATCCCAATCGAACCGTCCTTCTCGTCCTTGATCTGGAGGATCGCGTCGAGCACAGAGTTGTGCTCTTCCATGTCCACGGTGTGCTCGTCCCAATAGGCGGCTTGCCCGGAGCGGGGGTCATAGCGGCGGAGTCTCAGCGTGTATTCGGGCATTTGTCTTGGTTCTCCGTGTTCATCAGTACCGGCGCTCCTCCGGCTGCCACTTGGTGATCGTGACAGGCGAGTAGCTGATCTGCGGCTCCTCGCCGCCGTTGAGCGAAACATCGATGTGCTTGAGCCATTCGTCGTCGTTGCGCTCGGGGAAGTCGGTGCGGAACTGCGCGCCACGTGACTCCTTGCGGTGCTTGGCTGCGACCACGATCGTCTCCGCGACGTCCAGCATGTACCCGAGTTCGATCGCGGCAATCACGTCCTGGTTGAAAACCGAGCCGTGGTCGTCGATTGCCGCATGCGTCGCCTCTTGCTTTAGCCGACGCACGATCTCATGGGCCTTGTCGAGTCCCTCGGCGTCGCGGAACACGGCTACGTAGCGGTCCATGGTCTCGCCGAGTTCGTGCTTGATCGCGCCGATTCGCTTGCCGTTGCCGTCCCGGCGGAAGATCGAGGCGATTCTCCGCTCGGCGTCTGACACGCGCGAGTTAGGAGTCAGCGGCGCCGGCATCTGCATCGCATGGCGGGCCGCATGCTCTCCCGAGATGCGGCCGAAGACCAGCGTATCGAGCAATGAGTTGGCGCCGAGACGATTCCCGCCGTGTACCGAGACACACGCGACCTCGCCGGCCGCGTACAGGTTCGGGATATTCGTGCGGCCGTGGTTGTCGGTCTTGACGCCGCCCATGATGTAGTGGTTGCCGGGACGTATGTGAATCGGATCGCGGGTGATGTCGACGCCGGCAAAGTCGCGGCCGATGTTGACGATTTCCCGTAGTGCCTCGAGCGTTCTTCGCCGTGGCACCTTCGTGACGTCGAGCGCCACGGTGCCGTCCGGGAAGCCCCGGCCCTCGTTGATCTCCGTCTGCTCCGCGCGCGAGACCACGTCGCGGGAGGCGAGCTCGAGCTTGTTGGGCGCATAGCTCTCCATGAAGCGATCGCCCTCGGCATTCAACAGCCATGCACCTTCGCCGCGCGCTCCCTCGGTGATCAGAAGGCCGTTGCCGGCGAGCGTCGTGGGGTGGTACTGGACCATCTCCATGTCCATCAGCTTGGCGCCGATCCTGTAGGCCTGGGCGATCCCATCGCCGGTCACGATCAAGCCGTTGGTCGTCGGCTTGAAGACTTGGCCGCAGCCGCCGGACGCGAGGATCACCGTCTTGGCGTTGAAGACGTCGAGACGGCCGTCTCTGAGGTCACGACATATGGCTCCAACACAGTGCCCGTCCTCGCTGACGAGCAGGTCCGTCGTGAACCACTCCTCGTAGCGGTCGAGCTGCTCGTGGTGCTTCATGAGCTGCTCGTAGAGCACGTGCAGGATCGCCTGACCGGTGATATCCGCGACGTAATAGGTCCGCGCGGCCGAGGCGCCGCCGAAGGCACGCGTGCCCAGATGCCCCGTGCCGTCGCGGTGGAAGGTGACGCCTGCGTGCTCGAGCCACAGGATTTCGTTGGGTGCCTCGCGGGCCATGATCTCGATCGCATCCTGGTCGCCGAGGTAATCCGAGCCCTTGACCGTGTCGAACGCGTGCGACTCCCAGCTGTCCTCGGGGTTGAGCGCGGCGTTGATGCCGCCGGCCGCGGCAACCGAGTGCGAGCGGACGGGATGGACCTTTGAAATCACTGCCACGGTCGCGCCGGCCTGCGCTGCGGCCAGCGCGGCCCTCTGGCCGGCCAGCCCTGCCCCGATGATCAGGACGTCATGCGAGGGCACGAGTGGCTTGGGCTAGGAACCGCGGCGGGTCATCGGGGGCCGCGGGAAGAGGGGCCGGTGCCCAGTCTCGATCATCAGGGATGCCGGCGTGAGCACACCGAGACCGAAGCGGCTCGGCCACCGCGTAACCAAGAGTGAAGGAGATTTGGACCTCCTGGCGAAATCTCGGGGGCACGTCTGCCGATTCTATTGATCGCGGGTGGTCTGACGGAGTACGCTACGGCCGCCACGTAAGCGTCTATGACAGACGCGCGACCCCTGGTCGGAGGGGCGGTTGGTGTAGTCCGACACGCAAATTGGGTGTCGCTCTGCGGGTTAAAAGAACCCCCGCTAATAGCCGCTTTCCGGAACTTAGACTCGATCTTCGGCGGGCGGATCTTCTGGGTAGCGAGCTTCTTCCCCTGCGCTCAAGTTTGCCCTCCCGCCCGCCGATTTTTTGATACGGACGCGAATCGGGACGGAAGGAGGTTATCGTGCACTGGAAGTGCTGATCACGACCTTCTGATCGCGCCTGAGTAGGCACATGCTTCGTCGCATCACCGTTGCCTACACGATCAACGAGCTTGGTAACTCGCTCGGCGCGGTAGCGATAGCTGTTGCGGTCTATGACCACACGCACAGCGCAGCGGCGACTGCCGCCCTGTTCGTCTCTATCTACTTTCTGCCGGCTCTCCTCGCCACCTTCGTGGTTGCCTGGCTGGAATCGTTCGCACGTCGTGGCATTCAGGCCGGGCTATACGTCGTCCAGGCGGCGACAACTGGGGGCCTGGCAGCACTAGTCCTACATCCGGTGCTGGCGCCGATCCTTGTGCTCGCCGCGGTTGATGGTCTGGCGGCTGTCACTTCCCGCGCGCTGCTGCGGGCGGTGGTTTCACAGCAGGCGGGCAATGACGAGACGCGGCGCCGCGCCAACAGCAGGCTCAATATCGGCTGGGCGGCAACCAGCGCCGTCGGACCGGTGATTGGTGGAGCGCTCACCGGAGTGATCGGGGCATCCCTGGTGTTGGTCATCGACGTGGGCTCGTTCGTGCTGACCGCGGTGCTCATGCTCGACGTCCCGACCCCGAAGACAGATGCTGTCCGCGGCCGCGTGCTCGCACAGCTTCGGACAGTTCGTAACTACGTCCGGCGCACGCCGGCGCTGGGCTGGCTGCTGGGAACAGAGGGCGTCGCCCTCGTCTTTTTCGCCGCCGCCGTTCCTGTCACGGTGGTACTGGTTAAGGCGACACTGCACAGCACCGACGCCGGCTATGGCGGTGTCGTGGCTGCTTGGGGAGCCGGCATGTTCGTGGGTAGCGGGATCTTTGTCCGCGCCCGGCAGCGTCCGCTAGGACTGCTCGTCACGCTGAGCACGCTGGCTGTCGCGATCGCTTACGTCGGCATGGGCGCGTCAAATGCTCTGTGGGTCGCCGCCGTTTTCTCCTTCATTGGCGGCACCGGGAACGGCGTGCAATGGATCGCGGTGATCACTTCCGTCCAAGAGCTCACGGCGTCTCAGCTGCAAGGGCGCGTCATGGGCGTTCTCGAGTCGATAGCGGCCCTGGCCCTGGGTGTGGGGTTCTCGGTCGGGGGTGCCATCGCTGCCATTTTCGACGCACGCGTCGCATTTCTAACGGCGGGTGGGGCGGCGCTTGCGGCCGCCGTAGCGTTCGCGCATTTAGCCTGGCGCAGAGGTTCCTCGCGCTCAAACCAGGTCCCGGCTGGAGCTGAACCCTCTACCTGAGCCGCGCTGCTTGCCTGAATGATGAGCTTCAGGCGTTGTGTGTAGGCGAAAAGTACGTCATCATGTACCCCGAATGCGTGCTTTGGGGCAGAGAGCTACCCCACTTCGTCTCTATACGGGCGGCCAAATGCTGCTGCTCGCGGGGGCCGTCGCGGGCGCGGTTCTGACCTCGCGGGCGACCGACTGGCACCCCATCCCCGTCGTCGTCGTTCTCGCTGCGCTGGCCATCGCTGCCGAGACGCTCACGGTTCAGATCGGGAACGTCGCTCTCTCCCCATCCTTCATCGCGGCCGTGCTGGCGATGATCTTTCTTGGTCCAGCGCCAGCGGTGGCGATGACCCTGGCAGCGGGGCTCCTTGACGGCGCCCGGCGGCGCGTGCCGCCCCTACCCTGGTTGACGAATCTCGCGACCTTTGCGACCTACGCCCTGGCTGGCGGCCTGATCGCGAGAGGGTTGATGGGTGCGATCGCCCCACTCGCAGGCGGCGATCACGCGCACCCGTTGCTCGTCGCATGTGCCGCTGGGGCGGTCTACGTCGCCACCAACTTGCTCAACTTCGCCCTCATCTCGGCTCATTACCGCGTGACCAGCGGCCGCACCATCGCCTTCCAAGTTCGCAACCTCTTCATCCCGATGCTGCCGAGCGAGCTCGCGGCTCTCGTGTTGACGGCCATTGTTGCCGCCATCTATGCGGGCACACGCCAGGGTTCCGTCGTGGTGGTAGGGCTCGCGGTCGCGGTCGGGTTGTTCGCGGTGCTCGTCCACGCTCTCGCGCGCTCCGAGCGGCGAGCCGACGAACTGGCGACGCGCTCTACCCAGCTGGCCCACCTCCAGGTGGGCGTCTTGTCGACTTTGCTAGAGACGCTCGCCCTGCGTGACCCGGCCACGGCTCGCCACTGCGCGTCCGTGGCTCGACTTGCCAGGGCAATCGCGAAGGAGCGATCGCTATCGGCGCGAGACCAGGAGCTGGTTTACACGGCCGGGCTTCTGCATGACATCGGCAAGTTCGCGCTTCCCGATCGCGTTCTTTGGGCTGGGGAGCTCTCGGAGGCGGATCTGGCCCTGGTCAAGCGCCATTCGCAGGACGGCGCGGCGCTGGTGGGGCGGCTCGACGGATACGGCCCGGTCGCCGAAATCATCCTTTACCACCACGAACGCATCGACGGCACCGGCTATCCCGCCGGGCTGATCGGGCGAGAGATCCCTTTGCTGGCCAGACTCATCGCTGTGTGTGAGACCTACGATGCCCTGACCGGCCGGGATTCCTATCGGCCGGCCATGACTCCCGCAGAGGCGTTTGTGGAGATGCGTCGCGTGGCAGGTCGCCAACTGGACGCGGACCTGGTCGACGATCTGATCGTGATGCTGCAGCGCGACGGCGCTGAACTGCTCGCTACCGGCGAGCTGCAGAGCTCGGAGGCGGAACTCGAATTCACCCGGCTTGCGCGAGCGATGGCGCAGCCAGCTGAGCGATAGGGGAGCGCGTAGGCGATGAAGGCTGCTTCCGGATCGGAGCTTTGGCTTCTGCGGTTGATGGCCGAGCGCGGGCTGCGGTTGCTCGGAGCCTCGGGGCTGCTGATCGCGATGAGCCGCGGGTCCGAGCTCGAGCTAGTAGCCGAAGCCGGTCTGGCCGAGCCCCGCGTGCGGAGCGTTCCGCTGCACGGCAGTGCTCTTGGTGAGCTCTGTCGAGCACGGACCGAGGTTTGTCGCGAGCGCCCGAGTCCACGCGACAGCCCGTGGCTGACCGAGCTCGGTCTGTTCGCCGGAGCGGTGCTTGTCGAGCCGCTTCCGATCGACGATCAGCCCGGGCTGCTGATCGCGTTGCGCCGGACCGAACCAGGTTTCAGTCGCGGTGATGTGGCCGCTGCGTCTGACCTGGCACGCAGCATCGTCGAACGTCTGGAGGCAGAGCGCTCGATCGAACGCGAGCGACTTCGCCATGGCGTGCAGGCGCGCGAGCGAGAGCGCTCGAGATGGGCACGAGAGCTCCACGACGAGACGATCCAGGGCCTGGGCTCGCTACGCCTGCTGCTCGAGTACGCCCACTGTCTGAATGACCCCGCCGAGCGAGAGCAGGCGCTGGAGAACGCGCTTGCGGAGGTAGACCGCGAGATTGAATCGCTTCGCCATCTGATTACCGAGCTGCGCCCCGCGGCGCTGGACGATCTGGGTCTCGTGGCCGGGCTTGAGGCGCTGGCGCGGCGGGCGGGAGCGATCGATGAGCTCACGATTCAGACCGACATCGCTAGGGCCGAGACCGTCCCGCGCCTCGCTCCAGAGGTCGAGAGTGCCGTCTACCGCATCACCCAGGAGGCGCTCACGAACACCGCCAAGCACGCCGGGGCTGCCCACGCGGTGCTTGCCTTGCACCTGGAGGGCGATCGGCTGGTCGCTGCCGTGAGCGACGACGGCGCCGGCTTTTCAGTTGCGCGCGAGAACGACGGGACCGCTCCGCGGCGGGTCGCCGGACCGAGGGCGAACGGGGGCATGCCCCCGGGTCTGTCGGGAGGCGTCGGGCTGTCGGCGATGCGCGAACGAGCCGAGCTCGTGGGCGCCGAGCTCGAGATTCGCTCCAACCCAGGCGAAGGAACTACCGTGCGCGTGAGCGTTCCGCTTTCGGCGCGCCGGGGCGCGGAAGATTAGGACTCAGGGAATCAGTCCGTGCGTCCGGGCGTATTCGGTCAGCTCCGCGCGTGACGACAGGCCGAGCTTCGCGACTGCGCGGGCGCGGTAGGTCTTGACGGTGCGCTCAGACAGGTAGAGGCGCTCGGCGATCTGGGCGTTGGTGTAACCGAGCGCGAGCTGTCGCACGATCTCGCGCTCACGGTCCGAGAGCGGGACCGACGAGTTGGCTTCGCTGGCGGCGAGCTGAGCGCCCACACGCGGATCCACGTAGAAGCCACCCACCGCAGCGACGCGGAAGGCGCGCAGCAGCTCTTCGGGTTCGGCCTGCTTGAGCACGAAGCTGTGTGCGCCCGATTGCAGCGCCGCGCGAGCGTACCCCGGGTCCTCGTGCATCGTGAGCACCACGATCGAGAGATCGGGGTACTGCTCACGTAACTCGGGAAGTACGGAGATGCTCGAGCCACCGGGCATCGACACATCGACAATCAACAACTGCGGCGCATAGTCCCTTACAGCGGCCAGCGCGCTCGGCAGGTCTTCGGCTTCGGCGACGACGTCAAACTCCCCGTTCGTCCGCTCGAGCACGCCGCGGAGGCCGTCGCGCACGATCGCATGATCATCTGCGATCACGGTTGTGATCGGCTCAAGCGACGTGGACACGGCGTGCGACATTAGCGCCTCGGGTGTACGGAACGGCCCATCGATCTGCCCTTTTTGGACGACACGATCGTCACCAGCGTACGGACACCGGCACTCGTAAATCAGTCCACAATCTCATTCACATGGATGGATCCCCCCCGACCACTTGCCCGCCAGCGGGCTGACGGTGAGCTCTGCCGCCCCCCCACACCCCGAACTGGTGCTGCTTTGCGGCGGCACCCAGCAGCAGCGCGCAGAGTTGCGCCGGGTCCATTCCGCGACGATCGACTCTCAGGCCGCAGTGACCACGGGCGACGTTCAGTCACTGCTGCGTTGGGCGCCCCGCAGTCGTGCGGTGATCGTGTGCGGAGAGCTGGCGGGCATCGGGGCGGCCACCCTCGAGCGGCTCGTGCGCCGCTGCGCACCCGGTGTCCAGGTGGTCGGCAGTGACCGATCCCCGGACCCGGTAACCCTGCCTACGCCTTTCGCGCAGAGCCGTCCCGCTTTGCGCGTGGCGAGCTGACGCGCAGGCGACTTCCGGCGAGAGCTGCACTATTGCGGCTCAGCGACGGCGCGTCCGCCCGAGAACGCGGTAAAGGCGCGCCAGAGGGGCGACCTGTAGAGCCGCCTTGCTGCGAACTTGGTGCGAAATCGCCGAGGCGTGTCGAGCCGGTAGATCCCGATACGTGGGTGGCGCATGGGGTCGGGTCCTTCGCGTGGCGGGTGGATGGTCGCGGCGCTCCGGTAGCCGACGTCGCGAGCGGCCGTCGCTACGCGACGACCAGCGATGCCGTAAGGGTAAGCGAGCGACGCGCACTCGCGGCCAATCTGATGCGAGCATTCCTCCCGCGAAGCCGCGAGCTCGCTTTTCACCTCGACGTCGTCAAGTTCGTCGAGATGCGGGTGGGTCCGGGTGTGTGAGCCGATCTCCCACCCTCGATCGGCAAGTTGTCGCAGGTCGTCCCAATCCATGGATGTCAGCTCGCTGGCATACGGGGTATTGAGCCAATGCTCGATCCCCGGCCAGTGGAGCTGCTGTCGGCTTGACATGAAGGCCGTCGGTGCGAACACCGTTGCAGCAATCCGAAGCTCGGAAAGGATGGGCTCAGCGCGTTCGAGCACCGAGAGATACGCATCGTCAAACGTCACCGCGACTGTGCGGTGGGATGGTGGATC
The DNA here is from genome assembly GCA_963767295.1 of uncultured Solirubrobacterales bacterium. Classification (GTDB taxonomy): domain Bacteria; phylum Actinomycetota; class Thermoleophilia; order Solirubrobacterales; family Solirubrobacteraceae; genus Palsa-465. Next base: position 264,459 of record CAVYDI010000003.1, on the reverse strand, counting down.
GAGTAAGGCCCGAGAAAATGTCGCGGGCGTCCACCCGTTTTCGAGCAACCATCCGAGGTGGCGCTCAAGCTGCTCGGGTCGTACGGCAAGAGCGCAGGGCCAGTCGGAGCTAACGGCGTGGTAGCAAAGACAGACCACCTCGCGCCCCACAGCTTCACATGCTGCCAGGTTCGCGGGGTGTGCAGCGTATTTACCGACCATTGCCCAGCTGAGAACACCTGGAATACACTGGCGGCCGATGCCCTTACGCCGGCGTCAGAAGCTGATCGAAGGAGAGCCCAGCGTGCTCAGCCGAGCCCGTCGTGAGGCGCAGTTCGGCAACGCCGCCGGTGACGAAGGGGAGGTCGAGGTCTTTGCTGAGAGCGATGCCCGGGAGGAAAGCGTGACCGCAGACGATGGGGTGGCACAGCCGCTGTCGGCGGAAGCGGGCGAGCCCGTGCCGGAAGAGGGCTTGGTCAGCCACGCGCGACCAATGAGCCCGCGGCCCGCCGAGCCGGTCAGGGGTCAGCTAGATCGCCTCGCCGAACAGATCCGCGGGCTTCAGCAGCAGCTGGATGCTTTGATCGCGCGCCGTAGCGAAGCGGCCTCTGAGACGGCCAGCCAACAAGTGGCTGCGATCGTCTCCGCCGCGGAGCAGTCCGCCGCGGAGATCAGGGCTTCGGCCGAGCAGGACGCCGCGACGGTTCGTGATCGCCTGTTGGCTGACGTGCAGGTCGAGGTCGAGCGCATCCGAACAGAGGCACAGGCCGATGCAGGGCGCATTCGGACCGAGGCACACGCCGATGCCGCCCGTCTGCGCGAGCAGGTGATCACTGAGGCGAGTGCCGAAATTCAGGCGGTGTGCGCACGGCTTTCCGAGGAGCTTCAAAGTGCCGCTCGAACGGCGATCGCGAGCATCGCTGGGGGGGCGAGAGTGACCTTTGCTACCGCCGCCGAGTCGCAACCGAGTGCGAGCGAAGCACCGCACTCGGCCGCTGAGCCCCCCAGGTTAGGAAGTGACGACGTGCCCGACCCCGACCATCGAATCGCGAGCGAGGTGGGGGAAGCAGTGGACGAGCTGCAGAACGCCGCCGCCGTGCTCGAGGAGTCGTTACGTCACCTGCGCGCGATCGGCGGCGACGAGCCTGAGGCCTGAGGCCAGCCTCCGCCCTCTCACGCCGGGCGGGTCAAACGGCCTCGCTACTCGAGCACGATGTGCGACATGCGCGCGTATCGCCGCAGACGCGGGTGACGATCAAGCAGGCGATCGTCCAAAACGCGCACGCGGCCGGCAAGCCCGGACTGCAACCCTGGTGGCAATGCCAGGTTGAACGGCATCAGTGGGATGCTCGCGAACTCGACCTCGCGGTGGTGAAAGTGCGGGAAGGCTTCTTGGCAAGCCCTCCAGTCATCGACGGTGAGCGGATGCTCGTCCGGCGTCCGCGCCGCTGGCGTGAGCAGCCGGCCCAGCCTCAGGAGCGGGTTATGCGCAAGTGGCTCCAGGAATACGGCTCGACCGCCGGGCCGCAGGATCCGCCGGATTTCGGCCAGCGCGCGACGGACGTCGAGGTGGTGAATGATCGACTGTCCAACGATCAGATCGAAGCAAGCGGCCGGAAAGCCGGTCTGGTGCGCGTCGCCGACGCGGAAGTCGACGCGATCGGCATAGCCGCGCGCGCGGGCTTGACGCCACGCCTGCGCGATCTCGAGTTGCGAGATGTCGATTCCGGCCACGGATACGGCACCTCGTCGCAGGAGCGTGCCCGCCTCGTTCGCCGGCCCACATCCGTACAGCAGAACGCGCTTGCCGTTCGGGTCATATAGATCGCTTAGCTCGGCGTTGCGGTTAAACGCGCCGATCGCGCGCCAGATCACCTTTCGCCAGCGCCGGTAGCGGCCGTGGCTGTGGTCGTAGAACTCGCGCTCGCGCTCGATCGTTTCTGCCGAGGCGCTCGTGGCTAGCTCAGTGCCCACCGACGGCCACTTGCGTTAGTTGACGCGATGCTGGGTCGAGTACGGATGCCCCCGCGCCGAGATGCGAAAGGCACCGATCAAGGTAGTAACCGGCGAGCTGATCGGGCCGAAGGTAGCGGTCGTAATGCTCGCGCGCGGCGCGCGCTATCCGATTCCGTCGCAAAGCGTCGTTCAGCAATTCGGCGCACACGTCGATGAGGTTGGAGAGATCCTTTTTGACGAACGCCACATTCACGCCGTCGACCAGGGGAACGTGAAGCACTGTGTTCGGTACGGGTTTGACCACGCAGCATCCGATGGCCAGGTAATCGATCAGCCGGTGACACATGTCCCCGTTCCCCGGGAGATCGATGCACACGCGGCTCAGCGCGGCCTCCCGGAGGAAGGCCACATAGGGTCGGATGGCGAGGCTCCCCTCAAAGTTGAAATCGATCCTGGGTGCTCAGCAGCTCGAGCGCTCGTCGCCTGACCGTCGGCGCGCGGTCACGGCGAAACCGGCCGTATGCGTCGAAGCGCGGGCACGAATGGTCCCGGATGTGGCGAAGCGCCTGAACGTAGCGGCCCAGTCCGGGCTTGCCCGAGACATACCCTCCCGGGATCACGTGTTGATACCCGTAGCCGCCGGCGAGGTACTGCATCTTGAAGACGAGCGCGCAACGCTCGGCAACCTCCTCGCAGACGTCTGATTTGTCGGCATAGTCCAATGCGACCTCGCTGACCGTTCCGTCGATCGAGACCTCGATCAGAACGGTCCCTGGGTACGGCTGCTTGACGTCCGCCCGAGTGACCGGAACGAGCGACGAGAGCGGAGGCAGGAGACGGTCGACCCAGTGGCCAGCGAGCGGCCATTCGTACTCGGATGGCCACCGAATCGAGACACGCGAGCTCGCCTCCGCGGAGAGCGGCCATGTCGGCCCCAGATCAGCGCGCCGCGGTGCGGAGTGCCGCGCAAGCGCGGTGCCGAGATGGGCCATCGCGCGCGCCGCGGGTGGCACGCCAAGTGCCGCCCCGCGAAGTCGCCGCGGAAGCCGGGAGGTCATGAGGAACCCCCAAGCAGCGTCGCAACCCTGGGCCGACGGTCCTTCGATCTCCGATCTTGGCGGAGGCTGTCTATCGCGGCGGCCAAGTCCGCCCGTGCGCCGGCCGACACCATCGAGAAGCAGACAAGGTAAGCGACTGCACCCAGCACGGTCTCGGCGGCGAGCATCGCGATCCCGGCCAAGGTTCCGTGCGCCGCCGAATGCACGACCAGGTGCTCGAGGCAGAACAAGCCTGCGCCTACTGTTAGCGCGGCGGTCGCTGCCGGCGAGATCTCGCCGAGGAGGCGTGAAAGGGAGACGCCGGTAACGCGATGGATTCCGTACACCGCATAGGCGGCCACGCCGACACCGCTCGCCGCGATCGCACTCGTGACACCGATCAAGCCGAACGGCACACCGAGTGCGACGATCAGGACTGCCATCAGCACGAACGACAGCCCGTGCATGCGCGGGAGCATCTCGGTCGCGCCTGCAGCCTTCCAGACCTCGCTTGCAATCGAGTCCAGCGCGAGCACACCCGCGTAGACGCCTAAGGGAATGACCGCTTCCCCGGCGGCGTGCCAGCGGGCACCGAATACGAGCACGATCGCGGGTGTTCCGAGCGTCACCAGCAGCATCCCGAGCGGAAAAGAGAGTCCGCACATCCAGCGCACCGCGCGGGTGAGCGCCGCCGTGAAGCGCCGCTGGTTATCGGCTAACCGCGCAAGCGCCGGCAACAGGACGTACGAGCCGATCGAGACGATCGCGTCAGGGGCTTGGTTGGCCACGCGCAGCGCGTAGGAGTACTGCCCGATCGCCCCGGCACCAGCGAAGCGGCCGAGCGCGACCACCGGCAGCTCGGGAATCGCGCGGCGGATCAGTTCTGCGAGGACCAGTGGTCGGCCGAAGCGAGCGAGCTCGCGCCAGACGCGCACGGTTGCGCGTCTGGGGTGCGGAACCCAGCCGGCAAACCACCAGGCCCCGACGAGGCTCACCGCGTACTGCGCGTAGGTGCCGATGACCAGCGACCACACCCCAAGCCCCGCGATCGCTGGAATGATCGACCCGGCAGCAAAGGCAAGCATTCCCAGAGGATCGATCGCCACTCGCCGAACGAATGCGAATCGGCGCTGCAGCAGGGCACTGGGGACGATCTCCACGAGGCGGAAAAGCATCGACGCAGACATCACGGCGGCGACCAAGGCGGCCGTAGAGCTGTGAAAGAAGAGTCCGACAAGCGGCGCGGCGGCGAGCGCAAGCAGGCTCAGCAGCACGCCCGAAACGACGGTCGCCACGAAGGCCGATTCCAGCGCCTCCTCGAGCCGATCGCGGCGCTGGATAAGCGCCGCCAAGAGGCCTGACTCCCCGAGTACCGTGCCGATGCCTGCCACCACGAGCCCGGCAGCGAACGTCCCGAACTGCGACGGCGTCAGGAGACGCGCCAGCACCAAATAGCTCGCAAACGAGATCGCCTGCGCGACCACGTAGCCGGCGCCGGAGATCCCGGCGCCTTTAACGACCGTGGTAGTAAGCGAGGCGGGCGAGCCGTTCGGCTGAATCTCTGTCTGCCTCTGGACGGGCGGCCGAGCTCCCGTCCCGAGACCGGGGAAGGATGCCGCGACTTCCTCCGGTGGAGATCCGAGCTGGCGCAAGCGCTCCCGGACAGGCCGGGTTACGACGCCGCCCAGGATCCTGAGGCGCTCGGCGGCCGTGAGCCGCCGCTTACCGGCAAGCTTCTCTACAAGCCGTGTGGTCTCTGCGAGCGTCTGTTCGGCAAGCGGGCGGACGTCGGGCGGCAGCGAGGGGCGAGCGAGAAGGCGTTCAAACGCACGCTGTTTGCCCGCGCACATTGCGCGGTCGTCTTTGGTCAGCGAGTCCGAGCGATTTCTGCAGATGATTAGCGGACCGTCCACCTGGACTGCGCCATAGCCCGCGGTGGCGATTCGAAGCCAGAGCTCGTAGTCCTCGGCCACTCCCACCCACGGGTCGTAACCGCCCACCTCGGAGAGCACGTCGCGGCGGATCGTCGCCAAGCCGTTGATGAAGTTTTCAGCGACGAGGCCCCGCAACAGCGCCTCGGGATCACCGGTTGGGATCCTCGGCAGCCGCACCGGCCACGTGGTGCGGCGGAACCTGTTGGTAGCGGTTTCCACCACCCACGCGCGCGTATAGGCAATCGCCGCCTCGGGGTTCGCCTCCAGCGCGCCGACCATCCGCTCCAAGTAGTCCGGTAACCAGAGATCGTCGCTGTCAAGGATGCTCACGTAACGGCCCCGCGCGAGGTTGATGGCGGTGTTGCGGGCCTTGGCGGGCCCCGCGTTCGGCTGATGCAGAAAACGGACGCGCGGGTCGCTGTCGTATTGACGAGCACGGCTGGCCGTGTCATCCGTGGAGCCGTCGTCGATAACGATCAGCTCGAAGTCGCGCCGCGTCTGCGCGAGCACGGAAGCGATTGACTGGTCGATCGTGGCGGAGGCGTTGTACGCCGCCATCACGACCGTGCATGTAGGCGTGGTTGCCGTTGTCGGTGATCCAACGTCGATCGTGGTGTGAGGTGCGCTTTGGGCGGCTCGGGACGTGTTTTGGAACCGACGGCGGCGCGCCAGTACGTACGCACGCGCTAGAGCACGCGGTCCGAGCAGTCCGAGGGCCACGGTGCCTAACATCTTCGCCCGACCTGGTCCCGAGCTCAGCGCGCAGCGTCCATAGCGCGCCCCGGCAAGCCGCTTGCCATTGAAGAAAGCTTGCGTGGCTGCACGCTCGATCAGTGATCGGCGGACGCGTGGGGCATATCTCGCGAGCTCCTCGCCGTGCTCGCGCAACATGGTTTCGGCCATCCAGAGTGCGTCCGGCGCGTCGGCGAGCAGACGCGGGACCAGACGGCTCGCGTCCACATCGCGCGAGTGGCTGTTGGCAGCGTCGGCATGCTGAAGTCCGAGGACGTCAGAGACCCACAGACTCAACTCGTTACGGGCGAGGTCGGTCTCCCACAGCAGCTCCATCGCTCCACGCCGATCCTCGAAATAGTTGACGGTCTGGAACACCGACCGATGAATGCAGTGGCCGGCGTCTGCGCTGGTTTGGGCCGCTGCGAGCTTCTCCATCCATTGCAGACGCTCGTGATAACCGGTGACCCCGGACGGCATCACCCCCGGCTGTAGGTTCCCGTCGTCGTCCTGAAGGCGGCTGCGGATGATGCGCACATTCGCGGGCCGCGTGTCGATGATCGCGTGCAGACGTGCCAGCGTGTGGGGAAACAGCTCCCAATCGGAGTCCATGATTACGAACCATTCGCCGCGCGCGTGGTTGACTGCGGTCGCTCGCGAGGGCGAAATTCCTCGGTTGCGCTCGTGGCGGATTACGCGCAATCGGGGATCGACCACACCCGCTAGCAACGCCTGGGTCGCGTCGGTTGAGGCGTCGTCGACGACGACTACCTCGAAGTCTCTGAACGTCTGGTACAAGACGCTCCGAAGACAGCGGTCGAGCGGCTGCGCCCGGTTGTACGCACTGACGAGGACGCTGAAGAATGGATGCGCCTGGTCGCGCGGCTGCTCGAACCCTGCGTGGGTCCGCGAGTCAGGCTCCTCGGTGTCCTCCTCGTCTGGAAAATCGGCGCGCAGGCCCATCAGACGGGCCGCTCGATATACCCGGCCGAACCGGCCGCACTCACAACCTGTGGACGCGCTACGGCCAACACCGCGGCTGGCGCGACGTCTTCGGCGACAACGCAGTTGGGACCTATGACCGCATCGTTCCCGACCGTGATCGCTCCAACGAGCTTCGCCCCCGGGCCGATCCACACGTTGTTCCCGACTTGCGGTGCGCCTGCGCGCGGGCCCCGATGTTTGCGCCCGATGGTGACACCGTGGTGCAGATTGCAGTTCTTGCCGAGACCAGCCTCGCGATGCACGACGACCCCACCGGGATGGGGGTCGACGTAGAGACCTGGCCCGATCGTGGCCTCCGGCGAAACGTCGAAACCGAGCGTTCTCGCACGATGCCAATACAGCAATGTGGCAACCCGCGCGACCCGCCCGCCGAATCCCCGTTTGCGGCACAGCAGAGCGTTCAATCTCAGGCTGGCGATATGCCGGAAGACGCGTTCCATCACCAGCAGACGCATAATCGACCCGCCGTAACGATGCGCGTCCGCGCGGATGAGCTCAATCGCCTCTGCGAGCGTCGCGGGGTGAGGCGACGAGCGCTCGCTCGGAGCGGTATCTCCCGCCCCATTCATGGGGACTTCGACGTGGCCCGGCAATCCCACGCTCATGCCGCCTTTGCCTCGCTGACGAGCTCGTCATAAAGGTCAGCGAACCGATCTGCGACCGACTCGAGCGTGAAGTCGTTGCGTTTGCGCGCGAGCGCTGACGAGAAGGCATGCGCGAGACCTCTGTCGGTCAGCACGCGCGCGATCGCGTTCGCTAAGGCTTGTGGATCACGGGGCGGGACAAGAAGTCCTGTGCGCCCGTCCTCAATCACCTCGGGCAGGCCTCCCACCGCGGTGGCGACAAGCGGCGTGCCGGCGTTGATGCACTCGAGCGCAAAGAGTGGCTTGCCTTCAAAGTCAGAGGACATCGCCGCGACATCGGCGCTGCGCAGGATGGCGTCGACATCGTCGCGGATGCCGACCAAATGGACTGACCCGTCGATCCCCAGCTGGCCGATGCGATGCTCAAGTTCAGGTCTGCAGGGGCCGTCGCCTGCGATCAGGAGGTGAGCCTCCGGGACGCTGCGCACCAGGATCGAATGGGCATCGAGCATCACCTCGAGCGCCTTTTGCCGGCGCATCACGGCTGCGACGGCGACCAGTGGCGTCTTTGGTGCAAGGCCCAGCTCACGGCGTATGTCTCCATCGGCTGACTCCGCGTGAGGTATGTGTGGAAGCGGCATTACGCGGACCTTGTCGGGCCAGATGCCCTCGATCGAGATCATGCGGTCCCGGTCGGCCCCGGAGACAGCCACGAACGTGGTCGCAAGCCTTCCGATCACATGTTTGTCAAGCCAGATGCGGCAGCGGTCGTCGGCGAACGACCACGTGTGCTCGTGGGCAATTACGACCGGGACCCCGCACGCGCGCCCGATCAAAACGCCCCACAGGTTCGAGCCGAACATGTTCGCGTGCAGAACATCGAAACGCTTGCGGCGAAGCAATGCCGCCAAGGCGCCGAAGCGGTGAAGCTGCCACGTGCCGGTCCGTCCGAGGCTCACGTGCGGAACACCGGCTGCCTGAAGCACTTCTACGGCCGGGTCGTGGCCTGAGCGAGTCGAGCACACCCAGGGCTCGATCTTGCTTCTAGGAACGTGGGTGGCCAAACCGGTGACGAAGCGCTCGGCGCCCCCTACGGTGCGCGCGTGATCGATCATGTAGAGCACCCGCAGCCGCCCGCGGCGCAACTGGGCGTCGTGGCGGCTCACGGGTCCTCGGCCCGCGTCTCGGCCCTCGCCGCGGCGAGCGTCGCCGTGGCCAGTCCCAAAAGCAGGAATAGCTGCTTGCTGTATTCGTCGGAGATGAAGAAGCCTGCGGCGAGGACTGCGACGATCGCGACCATCAACGCGCGTAAGAGAATCTCGTCAGAACGCTTCCCGGCCCGTTCGAGGATTGCGACCCCCTTCCAAGCCGTGCGCAGTGGCGCTAGGACCAGGAGCACGAACAGGCCCAGCCCGATGATTCCCGAATCGGCCCAGACTTCTAGGTAGATGCTGTGCGCCACATCCTGTGTAACGACGATCTGATCTGCGCGCGTGGTCACGCCCGGCCGCACTAGGTAGTTCTGGGCCGCGATTGAGAAGTTGTCGTTTCCGACACCAACCACCGGATTCGCCGCAATTGCCCTCCCCGCCACGGTCCACAGCGTGGTTCGAGGAGTTTGATCGGTGGTGATGTGGCTGAGTGAGCTCGCCGGCGCCAGCAGCACGAACCAGCCCACAATCAGGATTGCGCCGACGCCCGCCGCGAGCGCAATCTGACGCCGCCAGCGGCCGCCAAGCACAACCGCGACTACAGCGGCTGCAGCGAACGCCACAAGTCCGCCGCGAGATGCTGTGGCGACGATTCCAAACACGGCCACAATGGCGGCCCCGAAGGCGAGCCATCGGCGGAATCGCGAGCGTGTCTCCGCGATGCCGAGCGCGAGCGCCAAGATGCTTGCGACTACCAGGACGGTGGCGGTTTCGTTCGGGTCCCCAAGCGCGCCGACCAGGCGCGAGCTGTCTACCGTCGTGCCGCTTGCGACCCCGTAGAGCATCGCCAATACGGCGCCGCAGACGAAGGCGCCAACGATCCAGCGCACGTGCTTCATCCGCTTGACGCCCGCGTACATGATCGGAAACAGAACGACGTCCTGCGCGTAGCGGCTTGCGCCAAGTAGCGCTGCCGATGCACTTTGCGCCCAGACGGCGCTCAGCAGGTTCCAGGCAACCAGCGCCACGGCACACGCTACGAGTCCGCGGTGTTCCCGCAGCAGAGCCCGAGCCTCGCCAGGCGGGCGTCTGGCGAGTGCGCCCAGCCACGCGATCACGAGCAACCCGCCGAGAGCCTTGGATACGGTCGCGGCGCCTCCCAGCGAGAGCACCACCCCGAAAGACCCCGCGGTAAAGATGACGATCGCCGTGGTGAGATCCTTGAGCATCGCCACCGCAAAAACGACCGCCACCACCACACCGAGCGCCACCACCGGCCAGCGACCAGCGATCAGGCCAAACACGAGTGACAGCACTAACCCGCCGCCGACCAGCGCAAGGGTGCGGCCGCGATCCGCTGTGCCGAGCGTCCGTGACATCAGCGTTGCTCTAGTAGGTAGCGCCCGTCGCCATCATTCGGGGTCCGCTTCACCTGGTTTGGCGCCCCCTTCAATTGGCTCGACGACGGCTGCTGTCTGCTCTTCCGGCTCTGAGTTGGCTGGGCTTTGGTCCTTTTTCGTGGCACTCGCGGCCGAGACTCCGCGCTTAGCAGACGGGCTTGCCTTTTGAGCTGAGCCGGACTTGCGAACCCGGTTGGTGGTCGTGGGCTCCTGCTCGGCCCCATTGCTGGTCGCGCTGTCCTGTTGGACCCCGTTGCCGGTTGTGGGCTCCTCTTGGACCCCGTTCGTGGCAGCGGTGTGTTCCTGGACCCCGTTCGCGGCAGCGGTGTGCTCGACCTCCGCCGAACTTGCAACTACCGCGGGGTCGGCGGCCTTGCCATTGGCCGCTTTGGCCCCGTTGGTGCCGTTGGTCCTGCTGCGCTTAGAGCCTTCTCCCGAGAGATGTGGCTCTACCGGAAGTGTGCGCGGCTCCGGGGAACGGCGGCGCAGCAGGCCCGCGAAGACGCGCTGCTCGTTGGCGCCGCGGTAGTAGTAATAGCCGCCGCGATCGCTGACACCGACGAGAACGACGCCAGTGGGGACAATCCCTTCGCGCGTCAGCAGTTCGCCAAGGTCGCTCATCTTGCGCAGGTGGCTATTACCGACGCGTGCAACAAGCAGCACGTCGTCCGCTTCCTTGGCGAACGCGAGCGCATCCGTGACTTCGGTCATCGGCGGCGAATCGATGACTACGAAGTCGCACATGGTGCGCGCCGTGCGCACAAGCTGCCGGGCGCTCTCTGGAGATATGCGGTCGATCTCGCGCAAGTCCGCGGTAGTCGCTAGAAGCAGCTCCAGCAGCGGTCCATGGGCGCGGATCCACACCAACGCCTCGACAAGCTCGGCCTTCCCGAGCAAGACCTCGGCAAGTCCCCGCGGGGCGCTCACTCTCAGTGCCTGTCCGATGCTGGGTCGACGCAGATCGGACTCGATCAAGATCACCTGCTTGCCTGCGGCCACAAGTGACATTGCGAGGTTGAGCGCGGTCGTGGACTTGCCGTCGGCCGCCGCGTCTCCGGTGACGAGGATTGCGGAGCCCCGCTTTGTCTTGCCCCGTCTGGTGTTCGTCTGCCGGACGGTGAAGCCGGCCCGCAGAGTTCGGAACGCCTCGCTGACGGGGGGTGTGAGCTCCGAGGGCGTGAGGGGGGCTTTGCCCGATCGCTGCTTCGGTATGCGCGCCAGCATCGGCAGGTCGTAGATCTCGCGCAGCTGGTCTTCGTCACGCAGTTTGGGATCGAGTGCGTTGGCCGCTAAAACCACCAGCAAGCCGATGATCAGCCCGGCGAAGCCTCCCGCGGCCAAGCTGAGCTTCTTGTTTGGCGATGCAGGTGAAGACGGTGGCGTGGCCGTACTCGAAACCCGCACTGTCGGATCGGGGCTTGCCTTTAGCGTCTCTAGCACCGCCAGCTGAGACACAACCCCGGCGGCTTCGGAGCCCTTGAGGCTCCGTGCGCTGGCCTTCAAAGTCGGAATTAACGTCGCCAATTGAGCATGCATCGCGTTTGTGCGCGCCTGCACAGTGTTTTGGGCGAACGCATCAGCCAGTCTCGTCGCCTGAGCTGGTGTGGAGGCCGTGGCGTCCACGGCGATGATCTCGCTCTGGGTCACCGGCGTTGCCGTTATGTGGCCGAGCAGCGCGTTGGGCCTGCCTCCAATCTGCTTGGCAACCAACGAGGCCACGCTCGGCGAATCGACGAGCTTGGCCACGGTGAGCACGTCGGCGGTCGGATCGGCTGTCTCGCGTACCAGCGGCAGGCCGATGAGATTGGGGTCATCTGCCGCGACTGGCGTCACTAGGAGATCGGCCTCCGCCTGATAGGTCTTGTGCGCTGTCGTTACGTACGCGAACGCGGCCACCAGACCCGCTGCGATGAACGCGACCAGCATCAGCCAGTGCGAACGGACCATGCCGAGATAGCGCGAGAGGTCCGCTGTCTGCGGTCGCGAGGTCAGCCATGACTCGGTGGACCTCGGTGTGTCTTCAAACTGCGTCATTTGCTCTCCTACCGTCGTTGCCGAGGATCGAGTTCGTTCGTTGACCGTGAGATCCAGGCCTCGCCCAGTCCTCGCCACATGCCCATTCCGAAGGCCACGTGCATGGCCGCAAACGCGGCTGGAAGCTTGATCACATCTGAAAGCGGCGCCCCCGGCGCCGCGCGCACGGTTTCGAAACCAACCGCCGCTACGTATGCCGCTAACGTCGCGCGCGCCGGCGTGCGGAGCGCCGCCGAATGGCTCAGAGCAGCCGGAAGCGCGGCGACCAGGCCGGGCGCCAGCATATGTGACCGGCGGCGGGCGACCTCATGGCGAGTCAGCGTGCGGGCGCGGTAGCGTCCGTAGTCGTGGTACTGACCCGCGAACCCTCGAAGCGTGCGGCGCGGCACGTACTCCGCGGCCATCGTCGGCAGCGACACGAGTTTCTGCTCGGCGGCGAGGAAACGCGCAGCGAGTTCCGAGTCCTGATTGCGCAGCCAGCGTGCATCCCAACCGCCATGGCGCATCAGCACCGAGCGTCGCCACACGCCGGCGAAGACACCGGTGTCGAGGTTTCGCTCGCGCTCTCCGAGTGCGCCGGGGCGCGCAAGTCGGCGCGAGGGCCCGCGACCCAGCGGCGAGCACAACGCCAGGGCGACCGTGCCGGAGAAGCCTCCGTGGGGGCGCGGTACGGCGGGCCCGGACACCCACGCCACATCGCCGCGCTGCAGGCGGGCGACGCCGTCGGCCAAATAGTTGCTTGGGTAAAAGCAGTGGGCATCCATGCGCGCGACGTATTCGCCGCGAGCCTTGGCGAGTGCCGCATTAAGCGCGTCGGGTGTATGCCCGCTGCGGTTTGCGACGATGCGCACACGCGGGTCCGCGCTTGCGAAACGCTCCAGGATGGCGCGCGACCGGTCCCAGGACGCTCCTTCGGCGAAGATGAACTCGATCGGCCCGGGTACCTCGGTCTGTCCGAGCATCGTCGGCACGGTTCGCTCGAGGACTGCTTGCTCGTTGCGCACGGGGATCAAAACGCTGATGATCGGCTCGGGCTGGGCAGCCTCCGGGACGTCTTTATCAGCCGCTGAGCGGTGCGGCTGGTCGTCTACACCGACTACCTGTACCGCGACCGCGACGGACTCGTGTTCGCGGAGCGTGCGTTCGTCCGTTTCATCGGCGGTCTCGCGCGTGAGCTCGGCGGGGTGAAGCTGCTCGGACGTCTCGATGACGGGCCCGGACCGGCCCACTACCCGCTCGACGCTGCGATTCATTTCGTACCGCTGCCCCACTACGCCCGCCTGACCCAGCTCTGGCCCGTGCTGCGCTCCGTTCCCGGCACGCTCAGGCGTATGTGGCGAGCTCTGGACGATGCCGACGCCGTCTTTTCGCTGGGGCCCTATCCGCACGCGATCGCGCTCGCGCTCATCGCGCTCATCCGGCGCCGCCACCTCGTGCTCGGAGTGCGGCAGGATTTCCCCGCCTACATTCGGCACCGCCATCCCGCTAACCGTCTGTTGCAGTTCGCCGCCCGGGCGCTCGAAGGTTGCTGGCGCCTGCTCGCCCTCGCGAATCCCGTCGTTGCTGTAGGTGTCGACCTCGCTGCCCGCTACCGTCGCGCTCCGCGCGTCCTCGCGGCCACCATCTCCTTGGTCGGCGTCGCGGATGTCGAGGCCGGGCGACGCGCCGCCGTGCGGACCTACGACTCTGACGAGCTCACCCTGCTCACCGTCGGCCGCATCGACGCCGAAAAGAACCCGCTGCTCCTCGCCGACGTTTTGTTGCTGCTCCGAGAGAGGGACCCCCGATGGCGCTTGGTCGTCTGCGGCGAGGGGGGCATGACCGGGGCGCTCGAGGCGCGCTTGGCGCAGCTCAACCTCAGCGGCGCCTGCACCATGCGCGGATATGTGCCGCTCGACGGCGGGCTGCTCGACCTGTACCGCCGCAGCCATGCTTTTTTGCACGTCTCCCGCACGGAGGGTTTGCCCCAAGTCTTGATCGAGGCCTACGCCAGCGGCCTGCCTTCCGTTGCCACCGCCGTTGGCGGCGTGCGCAGGCTCGACGACAGCTCGCTCCTGATTCCGCCCGACGACGCCGCCGCGGCCGCGGCCGCTGTGCGGCTGGTGGTCGACGACGCTGCCCTGCGCGGGCGGTTGATCGGCGCGGGTCTGAGGCGTGCGGCGAAGTCCACTCTCGAGCACGAGGCTGCGGCCGTTGCCGGCTTTATCGCCGCCGGAGTTCGCGACTAAGGCCCACACCGTTCGCGCCCGCTCGTAGGCGCTAGGAGTTATCCGGCGCGCCACCTGCTTGGCATGCCACTGTGCCTCGAGCCACCCCGTTGCGGCGCGGCGGCCGCGTGCATACGCGGCCGCACGCGCCGCAGGAGTGTTACCCCAGATCATGTACCGGCCGAGCACGGTGAGTGGCCCGAGCCGACGAGCGCGCAAAGTCGGCTCACAACTGAGCAGCACCTCATATCCAGCAAGCGCTGCCTGCTCGATGAGCGCATCACTCAGGCGGCCTCCCGGCACCGCGGCGAGCCGCGGGGGGCTGCCGAGCACGTTCGCCAGGCGCTCGCAACTGCGGCGCCACTCGTAGGCGAGCGTCGGCCGCGCGAGCCGCTCGATATACGGCGGGTGCGTATGGGAGTGGCTGCCAATCTCATGCCCCCGCGCCGCCAGCTCGCGTACATCCTCGGCGCTGAGGAAGCCTGGTCTGCCGAGCATCACCGTCGGCACCAGGAAATGGCCGCGCCAGCCCCTCCGCTCAAGTGCCTCGGCCACGTGCAGAGCGCTCTTGCCGCCGTCGTCGAAGGTCAGCGCCACCCCGGGCTCATCTGCGAGCAGCCCGGGGCGCATTCCGGCTGCGCTCAGCGCGTCCAGGTGGCGCTCAAAGTCGGCGCAACTGAGCTTGTAGCGCGCGCTGGTGGGCCCCGGAAAGCCACTTCGCCCGCGCTCGGTCGTTGGAACGACGTCGTGGTAACACAGAATCCGCGTCACGGCGCCACCAACCTGTGTACGCGACCCGCGAGCATCAAAGCGGCCTGCTCGATCGTCAGCGGATGCCCCATGTCCGCGCGCCGCTGCGCCAGTGCAATCACCGGCTCGCGGGGATCGAGAGCTTGGGCTCGGGCGAGCGCTGCGCGCTCAGCCTCCGGCTGGTGCGCCGCGCCCGCCGCGAGCCCGTCCTCGAGCCACAGGACCCATGCGCCTTGGTCGCGGCGCACGCCCGCGTGCACCCACTGAAGCGCGTCCTCGATGTGGCCGGCGCGCAACTCCAATCCTGCCCCCAGCGCGAGCGCCGTGCTGCTGTAGGGCTCCAACTCTGAGGCGAGCGAAAGCTCGTGCAACGCCGCGGCTGGCCGTGTCGACGCCAGCGCCTGTCCTTTCCCCAGCGCTCGTTCACCGAGGTACGCGGTGCCGAACAAAAAGAGGGCGGCGAGAGCGATGGCGAGTGGCACGGCATTGCGAGCGCTGCTTCGCAGCCAGCCCGACGCCGAGAGCGGGCCCGCGAGTCGTCCACGCGCTACCTCGAAGATCGGCGAGCGCAGCACGTGCGCCATCACTGCTCCAGGCCGGGCACGCAGTCGCCCGCGATCGGCCCCGTGGACTTCTGAGTCCCGCTCAAGCGCCACTGCCGCAGCAAGAAACACGAATGCGGCTCCAGTCAGAGCCGGGATCTCCCAAAACCAATCGACCGAGCCGTGCACGACCCACACGGTTAACGGCACTAGCGCCGCGACCAGCGCCAGCCTCACCCGCGAGTCGCTAACTCGTCCCGCGCGCCTAAATGCGACAAGCGCGAACAGGAGGAAGCCAGCAAATGCCACAAAGCCCACGACGCCGGTATGAGCAAGCAAGCGCAGCTCGAGGCTATGGACCCAGGTCGGTTCCTCGCCGGTCCTCCGCGCGGCCGTGTAGGCCTGCGCGAAGTTGTCTTGACCGAGGCCGCCGACAGGGTGAGCGAGGAAGTTCTTCGACGCCACTCGCCAGATGTCGTACCGGCCACTGCCGAGCTCGGAGAAGCGAGAGACTCCTGCCTTCAACGGCGCGTTGGTTGTGAATTGGTGCCAGCCGCGAGCCACCGCGCCGTCACCGATCGCGATCATCGCGCCAGCCGCAACGGCTGTCACCGCTAGTGCCGCGCTACCGCGTGAGATCCGCCGTGCCCAGCGGCGCCCACGCCGCGAGAGGCGATAGCGCTGTTGCATACGCGCCAGCGCGTAGCCGAGGGCGCCGCCGACGACTGTCGCGAGCAGTCCGGCCCGGGCAGCGCCAACGTATGCGCCAGCCACCGTCTCATGGGTGAGGCGGGCTCCGTCGGCGATCGCCCAGCCATGCGTGATCCAAGGTAGGGTCGCAGCGGAACACACGGCTGGAAGAGATGCCCACGCCACGAGCCGGGCACGGTGCGGCGCAACTGCGAACAGGACCACCGCGATCACCGGGAGGGTGTAAAGCCAGCCGCGGCTGTTGGCCAACAATGCAATTTCGAGGCAGGCCACGGCAATGGCTGTCAGCCCGGCGCGCACCGCGGGACGTTGCCCGTCAGAGCTTCCCATCACGATCGCGCCAGCGGCCCCGATCGTTCCCAGCGCCGCCGTCGCGTTGTGATACCCGAGGTTGGCTGCCAGCTGCCCGTTCTGTAGTAGTTGCGGCGCGGGCCCAACCGACAACTCCACCAGTGTCGCCACAGCTACTGCCCCGGCGCCAAAGAGGTACAGCGTCATTCCCAGCTCGAGTCGCCTGCGTGTCCACTCAAGCCCGGCGATCATCCAGAACAGCAGGAGGTACAGCAGTGCGCGGTTGGAACCGATGAGCGCGGCCCCCTTATCCGCCGCCCAGGCGATCGACGCGAAAGACCACATCACGTACAGCGCCAGCGCGAGGAGCGCGATTCGTCCGAAGCGGCCGAGCCGCCGCCCAGCGCCGAAAACCACCCGCGACCAGACTGCGAGGACGATCAGCGCGATCCCGCTTGCAAGCCAAGTGACTGAGTCATACCCACCGTCGTCCGTGGCCCACAGGATCAAGAGCCCCACGATGGGCAGAGCGCAAACAGCCCACTGGAACCGCGGCCCCGCAAGCTCCTCTACGAGCGGCAGCGCCTGAGACGCAAGCGAGGAGCGTTTTCGCGTCGCGGGAGCGATCGACGTGGTGCTCATGTTCGCGCCCGCCTCATTCCCCGTTCGGCGCAAGCACCGCTTTGACTGTCCGCAGCGCGATCTTGAGATCGAGCCAGAAGGACCAGTTCTGAACATAGAAGTTGTCGTACTCGGCGCGCTCGACAATGGGTGTCTGACCCCGCAAGCCAGTCACCTGGGCTAGGCCAGTGATTCCTGACTTGACGCGGTGACGGCGGTCGTAGCGGCGCAGCTCGCTGGCAAATTGGCGCACGTATTCCGGCCGCTCGGGGCGTGGGCCGATCAGGCTCATCTCCCCGCGCAGCACGTTGATCAGTTGCGGAAGCTCGTCGATTGAAGTGCGCCGCAGCCAGCGACCGAACCTGGTGCGCCGGTCGACACACTCGACCCCGCCCGGAGCGCAGCCGGGAGGCGGCACGAAGGCCTCGAGCTCACGAGGCTGGTGCATCGTGCGGAACTTCAACATCGTGAACTCGCGCCCATCGCGACCGATTCGACGCTGACGAAAGAGGGCTGGCCCGTCCGATCCGGACTTCACCAATGCGGCCACTGCGAGCAGCAGGGGCGCCAGCGCCACCAACAGCGCTCCCGCGAGAACCCGGTCGAGTAGGTGCTTGAGCGCGAAGCGGACATCGCGGGGATCCACGGCCCGCAGTTCGCTGAGAGGAAGCGAGCCGACCTGCCGAACCTCCATCCGCCACCCGACAGCTTCGAAAAGTCGCGGGACCACGAACGCTCGCACCCCCAACCGCTCGCACTGCTCGACCAGCGGTAGCAGACGCTCATCACTGCTGGTGGTAAACGCAAACACGACACAAGCGGCGCCGGTCCGTGTGACCGCGGCGGGTAGGGAATCCGGCGCGCCGAGCACCGGTAGCTGCGGCCCCTCCGGGAGTCCGTTGCGCGGAGCGAGCTTCGCCTGACGCGGAGCGGGGCCATAGTCGAGGAAACCCACAGGCGCGAGCCCGTGCTGGGGTTGCGCGCGTAGCAGTCGAGCTAGGTCGGCGCCAACTCGGCCTGCGCCAACTATCAACGTCGGCGACGACGTGGCCTCGGGGGCGCTGTCCCGGATGTAGTGGAACACGATGCGCCCGATGACCAGTAGAGCCAATGTGAAAATCCACAGACGCAGTCCAAGCTCGACGTCCGCAGAGCCCCGCAAAACCGCAGCCGCGCCAATCGAAGCCAGCGCAGGCACTGAGGTCGCCCCTGCGAGGTGACGCAGCTCGTCGATGAACGAACCGTCATCCCACATACCCGCCTTGCGCGAGAGCATCGTGCGGACGGCCACCGGATACGCAACGAGTAGGAGAATCGCGGTCGCCAGGTCGGCGGGCCATTGCCCGCGCGCCGCGACGAGCAGCGCGAGCACAATGGCGGTCACGTCGAGCACGTTGCGGCTCAGCTTGCGCAGGGTCGCTGCTGGGAGCGCCAGACGAGAAAACGCCGGGCTCAGCGGCCCAGGCAGGTGCACATGTTCGCCTCCAGCGGCTACCGGTGCGGCCATACCCCGTTCACCGCCGGTGATGCCCACGAGCATCACTCCGTCGTGGTCGGAGGCCATCCCGTTGTCAGCGGTCGGCGCTTGACCGTAGCTAGTGGACGGGTCCAGATCGCCCGCGTGAGCTGGATCCGGTGCGGCCAATTACTTCCCTTCGTGGCGCAAACGCCAGCGCAACACCATCCCGGCACCGATCAACACCGCGCCGGCGGCAACGAGCAGCCCGATGTCCAGGCCCGTGAAAGGGAGACTGGAGCTTGCGGTCGGGGTGCTCGGTGGTGTGGAGCTTGCGCAGGGTACCTGCGTGATCTCGTTGCCCTCGCCCCCGTAGGCTGAGGCAGCGGAGCTCTTGGTGGTGCACGGGGTGGAATGGGTGGCGGCCAACGCGGGCACGCTGAAACCACCACAAGCGACCACCCCCGTGACGACAAACATGGTTAGCCGAGTTCGAATCCTCATGGCACCTCCGGAGAGTTGTTTCCCTGGGTCGGCGACGGCCCGCCAGCCGTCGAATTGGCGTCGTGCGTCGCGAGCTTGCGCCGAGCGCTGCCGAAATGGCGCCGGGCGGTCGCGAGGCTTATTCCAAGTTGCGCGGCGGCTGCGCGGAGAGACTCGCCCGTGCGCAGCAGTTCGAGCAGTCTGCGCTCGGGAGTCGTCAACGCCGCCGGTTCCTGGTGCCCCGCTGGCGTAGAGCGCACCAGCCTCCTCACTAGCTCCGTTCCCAACGCGCGCGGGATCACGGCTTCACCGTCCGCGAGCGCGCGCAAGAGCCGCGGTAGCAGCTCCAAATCAATCTCCTTCGACACATATCCCCAGGCGCCGGCGCTGAGGCACAGCAAACCGAACTCGTTCCCCGCCGGCGCGCTGCAAGCCAAGATGCGCGCCTGTGGTTCGCGGTTGCGTAGGCGCTGAATGGCGCCCAGTGCGTCGGCCGCGGTGGTCTGCACGTCGAGCAGCACGACGTCAGGCTTCAGCTGCGCGGCCAACTCGTCGGCGACGGCGGCGACGGTGCCGGCGCCGAGCACGCTGATCCCAGGACCGTCAGCGCCCAGGCGAAACGCGTGCCTGGTAAACGGATCGTCTGAGCCCACGATTACGCTGAGTTCTCGTGGTTGCGCCATAGCTCCCCCCGCCCGGGTGGGCCGAACTCGTCCAGAGTCCCGCCATCGACCTGCGGTCGTCCCTGCCCGTTGAATGGATCGGCGCCCCGATAAAAGGTGGGGGCGGCCGTCTGTGGCGATTGCCCTCCCGACACAAGGCGACAGCGTGCCTGCGCGAGACACGTTGAGCAAGGGGAGATAGCGCCCCCGCCGGGGGGTACATAACGCCCCCATCCAGGCGCAGCAATACCTCAGACTGGGGCACTGAGCCGTACGTATCATGCCGCCATGCTGCGGGCAGGCGGGAGCATTTCAGCGAGCGGTGCGGGGGGAGCGGGCGCCTCGCGACAACGGGTCAGCTCCGATCTGCAGGGGGCGTTGGAACAGCTGAGCCAGAGTCTGGAACGGATTCAGGGACTGCTCGTTGAGTTACAAGACTCCGGTCGCCCACGCAGCGCGGACATGGCCACCCGGCACTATGCGGCCGCCGGTAACCGCGACCAGCGTCTGCCCTCCGACGAGACGCATGTCATTCGCGGGGCCGGGCCCAGCGTCTTCGCGCGCCCGAGCGTTGGGGCTTGACAAGGACGCTGGCAGCGACGTCCGAAGCCATTTAGCAGCTAAAACGCGGTTACTTCCGAGACGGCAGCAAGGACTCGAGCGCTCTCCAGGTCGCTATGGCCGGCTCGTGAGTGAACTGCCAATCCGTGTGACAGCTGGTGCCCGAGTGAGGGCTCGTGTTGGTCCACCAATACGAGAGCACCTGAAGATCTGGGAAGTTGTTGGCTAGATAGGCAGCGTCGGTCATGATCGTGTGCGCTCGGTAGGAATCGCCCTGGCAGTCGCCCAGGCCGTATTCGGCGAGACCTCGGGCGCGTCCGCGGCCCGCGGTGCAGTGAACCCAGCGTTGGAACTGGGGCTCGGCTCTGAGCGTCTGGTCGTTTTGCTCGTAGACGTCGCCGTAGTAATAGTTGACAAACCGTGCCGGGGGCACGAACTGGCAGTTGTACGACTTTCGATACACGCGCTGATACCGCCAGGTACTGGCGTCGAACGCCACCTTTATGTTTGGGCGGTGCGCCGATCGGATCAGGCGCGACTGCTGCTCGAAATTGCGCAAAAAGCGCGAGGCCGTCATGTGAGCCTCCGGCTCCTGCCAGAAGACCATGGTGACCGGGCGGTCCGATGGTATGGACTTCACAAACGACAGGACGTGAGTGGTCGGCACCTTGTAGGCGATGATCGCCAGCGCGCCTCTCGCCAAGCCGTAGGAGTTACCTGGCCACCGCGCCGGTAGCGGATGGCCCGGGGGGTAAAAGAGCTTGTCGGCGCGCAGCGGGCCGATGACCTTGTCGGCGAACGGCCAATTCAGCGAGTGTGCGCCCACGAATCGCGCGGGGCTCCTTTTCACAATCTGACTGGGCGCGACTGGGGCCGCCATGCTGAACGAGGCGAGCAAAAAAAGCACCAGCGCCAGGACCATGGGCGAAAACCCTAGCCCTCGAAAGGCCAGCTTATGCCAGCTTCGCTTGTGCGATGTCTCAAACACGGTGCCGTTGCTCAGCGGCGCGCCAGACATGGGAGCAGATGCGCCGGTCAGACTGCCGGTCCCGTGCGGCGCGGGGGCTGTCTTCTGGGAGTCCGCCTACGAACCCAGAGTGAATCTGCAGCAATTTATCTCCCCTGCGCGTGAGCGTCCCGTCGCTCATGGCGCATCAGGGTAACCACCTACCTCACAAGCGCAAGGGACACGCGAAAGCGTGCCCCTTTGGGGCAAGCCCATTGCCCGACGGAGACCCGTTGCTCGACCCAGAGACTGCGTCGCGTCGCGGCCGCAAACGCCCCCGGACCGCCTCGGCGCTAGCGGCGCCAGCTTGGGTCGCGCCCGAGCCACTTGGCGAGCCGCGCATCAAACGGCTCGAAGTGTGCATCCAATGCGTCGGCCACGGACTTCGGCATCGGTGGGCGCGTGCGCGCGTTGTGAACCTCGAAGGGCGGATAGCCGCGATTGGGCGACTTAAGGAACTCAAGTACGCCGTCATACACGGGTTCTGGGCGGGCGAAGAACTCGTCGCTGTCGACGACATGAACGCGGTCCCGACCGAACAGTTGCTCGAGCCGCTCGAGCTGGTCGATGTATTCGCCCCGCGCCCGGTACGCGTGGTGGCGGTGACTGTGGCTCACATACGCGGGATCGCTGACGATCCGCTCAACCTCGCCCTCCAGGCGCGCGTTTTCCATCTCAAGGGCAGCCTCAAACGGCTGGTCCTCATAACCTCTGGCCAGCTCGTGCGAGTGGGCAGAAAAGGCACGTGTAACGGGATCGCGGACGAGCGCCAGCAGGCGGACATCCGAAAGGTCTGCAGCGATTCGCTCCGGCGCGAGGGGATGGAACATGTAGTACGGGCTCGATTCGAACGTCATCGGTGTGATGCCGGTTGTGCGTTCGATCCGCCGCGCCTGTGCCTTGAGCGGAAAGTGCCCGCGGTACCACCGCAGCGTGTGCGTGTAAGCGACGTCGAAGTAATGGACGCCCTTGTGGTAGACGGCCTTCAGCACTCCGGGGTGCTGACTGAGCGCGCGGTACATCGAAGTGGTGCCGCAACGCTGGCCACCTACGATCAGAAATGCAGGAAGCATCCTCGCTCCTGAGCTGATCCGCCCGGCTGTCACCGAGGCGCCATGCACCAGCCGTTTGGCTGGCGGCGAACCAGACGGAGATTTCACCTGCCGAGCTCTTGGGAGATCGCGGGTACCAACCACCATCCCGGATTGCCCAGCTGCGCGCCCGCCTCCTCCTGTCGGTCGGCCAGGTTGCGCACAGCCAATTCGGCGAGGTACAGCAACGCTGTGAGTCGTGCTTCCGACATGGGAACCGCAAAGTCGGCGAGCAAAGTCGGTGCCCGATCCAGCAAACCTGAGGCCGCTGCAACCGGGTCGCGGTGTCGTGCGCGGATCTCCGTTTGCAGCCAGTTGTGAAGCGCGTCGAAGCCGAGAGGAACTCCGGGCGCAAACCGCTCCCAATCCCACACCCACAGTTGTCCATGGGTGCACGCCATGTTCCACGGGCTGAAATCGCCGTGCCAGGAGCCATAACTGAGGGCCGTCTCGCCGTCCTGCTCGCTAAGCCTCGCGAGCGCCGTGGTCATCGCCTCGCGCTCCGGTCCATCCGGAGCTGACAAGAGGCGCTCGAGAAGTCGCTGCCAGTGCTCGGCCACCGCCACTTGTTGACGGACCAGCCCGGCGAGCTCAGCAACCTCGCGCATTACCTCGAGCAAGCGCAGGCTCGGCATGCTGCGGGTCCGCAGCCGCGCCGGCAAGGGGGTCAGCACCAGCACCTCGAGGTCATTCCACGAACCACGATGCAGCGCCCGCGGGGCCGCGAAGCTTCTCGGTCGGGCAGCCTCGAGCCGTGCGAGCGCGTCGGCCTCGACGCGCACGAGCTCGCGGGTGAGCGGGTCGACCCCGATCTTGGCGAAGCCGATGATCTCTCCGTTCGGAGTGAGCAGCTGGAGCACTGGCTTACGGTTGGCGCGCGCGCCAGTGACACTCAAGCTGACGTAGAGCTCGCGGCCGAGAACCTGTTGCAAGTACGTGCCGATCGTCACCGACCCGGGGGGCGCTTCGATGAGCAGCCGGTCGCGGAAAAGATGCGATCCAGTATTCGATGCCATCGCCACCCTCATCACACGCTTCAACACGCGCCAGGGAAGCGATCCCGACCCCCCGAAGCGTGCGACCGCTGCAGCGGCCGGTAAACGCTCGCTCGGGACCAACAGGCGGGGTTCCCGGTTACTCGGCAGCACGATCAAACTGGTCGTCGAGGCGGGCGCAGACTGGTTTTCGTGCGCCAACGGGGGGCCGTTGGCGCGCCGCTGCCGGCCCGCGCGCGTGACCTTGGCCTGCGCGGGCTGCGGCCAAAGTAGCTGGCAAACGGATTGCAGGTACTCGGCGCGCTCGGTTCCGGCGGCGCCGTGCCCCCGCGCCCGCTTTCGATCTATCTCGCTATCTAAAACGCTCATCCCGGGACGTAGTCCGGTCGTCCACTCAATTGCTCTCGTGAGCGTACGCCTGCCTCATGCCGTTCGGTAGGTGACTCGTCGACCGTGGAGGGCCGTTCCACGAGCCGGATGGCGGTAATGAAAACCCCCAGCAACAAGAAGCCGTACAGCACTCCGCTAAGTACGTCTGTAAACCAATGCAGGGTTAGATACAGGCGGCTATATGCCTCGTTCATCGCGAGCGCAGCGACCGCTGCCGAAGCCCAGATCGCAGCGCGGCGCCGCCCGCTGAAATCCCGCCACAAGAAGTAAGCGATGGTCCCGTAGAAGAGGATCACCCGATCGCATCCTCCCGAAGGGAAGGTCCCGCCGGGACTGTTCGGCGGCCCAGGCCGGGCAAACGTTCCCCGAATCGCGAGCGTGTCGAAATGGTCCACGACGATTACCGCGATCAGCGCAACCGCTGGCAGCCATTTGCGCTTGGGGCGGGCCACCGCGAGACAGATCGCAGCAGTTGCCGCGGCCCCCCAGGTGGTCCAGGTATCGCCGATCTTCGTCAAGCGAACCATCACCGACTTCCAGGCATGCACCCGGTGCGTGATCGTCCAGTGGTAGATCGGCTTGTCGATCCCGGGCCCCTTGTGGACGACGAGCAATCCCAGTAACGCCAGCACTCCATAGACCAGGATCGCGCCCGCGACGAGGATCACCGCGAAGACGAGCAGTGCTGAGGCCCACGAGGGTAGGCTTCGCGTGACGAGCTGCACTCGCTCCAGCGTCGATTGCCACGCCGTCGTCCACTTGGACGGAACGATGAGGCCGGTACTGGCCTCCCTTCGGCTAAGAAGCACTGCAGCGCAGACAATGAGGCCGAGCGCGACGGGCCAGATGAGCACTACAAGGATCTTGGTCATGTGGTCTCCGGGCGGTTGGTTGTGCGTAGGAGGAAAGCGGGCACGAGTCGACCGCGGAAGCCCCGCGAACTCGCAACCAGGGACAACTGAAGCTGTTCACGCCAATGCCACACGCCAGCGACGAGCAGCGCGCAACCGCCGGCCGTGGCGGCGAGCGATGGCGCCGCACCGTGTCCGAACGCGAGGCGGACAAGTACGGGGAGAAGGCCGAAACTGACCGCGGCCAGCGCGCCTGCAAGGAGCGTGGCCTTCCCGAACGGATTGATGTGGACGATTCGGTGGACCTGGAATAGAGGCAGCAGGTTCGAGGCTGCGATCGCGGCCGCCCAGCCAATCGCCGCGCCGGTGATGCCGTAGCGCGGAATCAACGCGACATCGATGCCCACATTGACGGCTAGCGCCACCAATCCGTTGAACAGGCTCAGCGCGCTGCGCCCGGTGGTCACCAGCACCACGTCGACGCTGCCACACACGCTGGCGAAGAGCATCGAGCCGGCGAGTATCGCCATCGCCTCCGAACCCCCGCCGTAAGAGTGCCCGAACACGCCCAGTATCGCGTGCCCGTAGTTGAGGGCCAGCAGCGACAACGGCCAAATGAGCAACACCAGCCACGCCGTGGTGGTCTTGTAAACGGCGCTCGCAGCTGCGCGGGCGCGCCGCGCGAACAGGTGACTGAACTGCGGCTGGGAGGCCATGCTGACCGCCGCGTTGCCGAACTGGCAGAAGATCAAAAAGCGCGTGGCGGCCGTATAAATCGCCGCGTCGGTCGGCCCGCGCATGACGCCCACCAGAACGATGTCCAGACGCTGGATGACCACTTGGGCTCCCATGGCGAGTGCCCGCGGAGCAGTGAATCTCCAAAAGCGAGCCGGGGTCGCGGGCGAGTCCGAGGCTGAGGCGGCGCGTGGCGGCGCGATGGCCACCTGCCGCGTGCGACGTCCTATGCGACGCAGCGCGATCCACGCGGCGGCGGCAGTAGGCACATAGGCGAGCGCCCATAGCGGTGCCAGCAACGCGGTAGCTCCCAGTGCCGCCGCAATGCAAACCGCGATCAACTGCAGGCTCGACCGACCCGTCCGATCGATCGCTGTGGTTGGGCGCATATCGCGGTAACCCCGGGTCGCTCCGAGCATGGTGTCCACCAGCGCCGCGAATGGGAGCGCCACCGCAAGCGCGCGCAGGGCGTCCGCGACTTCCGTCAGCGATGCACCGCCGCCCCCACGACCGGCGAGCAGCGCGCTGGCCAGGGGATGCGCAAACGCCACAACGAGCGCGGCGGCGATAAGCGACGCGACCACGACGGGCGCCATCGCGGTCCGCAACACCGGCCGGATCTCGCTCTGCGCTCCAATCGATCGCAGCCGCGCGATGTAATAGACGAGACCATTGTCAGCTCCCAGCACGGCGAACTCTTCGAGGATCAAAAACAGAGACGTTGCGGCGAAAAAGGCCCCGGCCACGGGGCGGCTGAACTCGCGTGTTACCACGACTGTCGCTCCCAGCGTGGCCGCGAGGTAGATGGCAGCGCCGAGCAGATTGAGCGCACTCCCGCGCGCGATCTGGGAGATGCCGTGGCCCTCTTGCCGGGAGGCGTCAAGGGTCTCGTGCCGCGACTCGCTCGCGCCGTCAGGGCGCGACACGCTCGCACCCTCGTGGTGCAAAACAGCACCGGCCCCGGTCATACCGCCACCTTCGTCGTCGGCGCCGGCCGTCGAGTCAGGGTCTGTTTAGGCAGACGAACGCGCCCCTCAGGATGAGGCCGCGCACGCCGCATGCCCAGCGCCATGTCGTTTCGCCACAGCATCGCGTAGCTCAGCATCGTGAAGCCAAGCGGCGCCGATAGTGCGTCATAGGAGATCAGGTAGAGCAGCGACAACAGCAGTGCCAGCATGCCCGCATAACCGTAGGGCGTGCGATCGCGGCGAAAACGCCGGATACCCAACACGAAGAAGCCGATGTAGAGGACTGTTCCCACCACCCCGTTGCAGACCAAAAGCAGCCAGAGCTGGCCTGTACTGCCAACATTCTGCTGGCCGCAGATCGCGCACTTCGCGCTTGGGCCTCTGGCAATCGTGTTCTGGCTGCCCATTTGCTTGCGGGTGTCGCCGTAGCCGACCACCGGGGAGCTGAGGGCGTCCTGCACTGCGAGCGTGTCGAGGCCCGCTCTCAGGTTGTTGCTCTTGCCATGTGAGAGCCGCTGCGCAATGAGGCTTGGAACCGGCGTCGCGAACGCGACGATGCCGGCGACCGCCGCGGCGAGGCAAATCGTGCCGACCAACATCTGAGGTCGCCTCGCGACAAGCCGGATGAACACATACACGAGGGACAGACCCGCTCCGAGCCACGCGCCGCGGTTCAGCGAATACAGCAACGGCACGATCGCGAGGACTAGGAAAAACCCCGCTACCAGCCGCTGGCGCCGGGACCCGCTGGGCCACCAGCCCGCGACCAGCCACGGAAGCAGCAACGTGATGCAGTTCCCCCACGTGTTGGTGAAATCGAACGGCGCCTTAGGCCGTGCGTTTGCTCCTCCGAGGACGTTTTGCATCTGCGCCAAGCCTGGATGAACGATCGCGTGGATGTCGTAATTGCTGCGCAGCGAGTGCGGCAGGATCAGCTCCATCGGGGAGCTGAACTGCAGCGTCGGCTTGATCATTGCCGCGACGCCGCCGACGGTGGCGTAGATCGCGACCAGCCCCAGCATCCAGGCCAGCCGCCGCCGGGGCAGCTCGCGCTCCGTGAGATTGCCCGCATACAGCAGCAGCACCGTGATGCCGATGTACGACAGCGTCCGATCGATGTAAGCGAAGACGCGGTGCGAGACCGGGCTGGGCGCGGTTCCCGGGGCCGTCAGGCTGAGGGTCGCGATCCCGATAACCGCGCACGCGAGAAAGAGCAGCCACAGCCAAAACCCGGGAGGCACCCGCAGGCGACGGGTACCTTGCGACCGCCACTGCAGCATCCTGGAGGCCATCGGGATGGCCAGGAGAATCCACATGAAGTCGGCGACCCCGAGCGCCCACCACAGCGGGTAGCCGACAAGCAGGAAGGTGATCGGCCAGGCCGGCTCGCGTAAGCGTTTCAACGTAACTGTGCGAAGTCAGCGGGCCCCGCGCTGCTGCGCCACGCCGGCCGTTGCCCGCCCGTTGATCGCGAGGGGCTTGGCCGGCTGCGCCTGCTGCGGTTTGGCAGCCCGTCTTGCCGAAGCCCGGCCCCGTGGCGACCGCGATCGCCGCGCGCGCCGCGCCACCAGGACCGTCCCGAGCACTGGCACACGAACCCGCTCGAGCTTCCGCAGCCAGCTGTCGACATCGCTGCGCCTGGTGCGCGTTGTCTCGATCACCAGGATGGCGGCGTCGGCGAACTCGGCCAGGGTTAGCGCCGGAGATACTCCGTCTCCGAGCGGCGACTCGACGATCACGTACTCGGCCTCCGCTCGCAGGTCGGACATCAGCTGATGGCGAGCGTCATACCGCTGCGATGTGGTGACCCCGGCTTTTCTGCCGGGGGCGATCACCCGCAGATCGGGCGCTCCGTTCGGGGTCTGGGCGACCTCATCGATCATCACCTTGCCGGCCAACAGCTCGGATAGCCCCGCCCGCTTGGTGACCCCCAGCAGCTGCGGCGCAAGCGTTGCGCCAGGAGCCGCGCCGATCAAAAAGACGTCTGGTCGGGCCTCCGAGAGAGCCGCGGCCAGATTCGCGGCGACGAGGCTGGTGCCGGCCTCCGGCGAGGTGCCGGCGACGAGCACGACGAAACAGCCCTCGGTGCGAGCGTGCGCCACGGACTCAGCCAGCTCGGCCAACGCCCGGTGCGGCAGCGGTCCCCGGGCCGCGCGGCGCCATCTGCGCTTGTGCTGCATGGTGCGCAGATCGAGCAAGGTCGGTAGATGGCGATCGCGCTCGACCTCGCGAGCCGTAAATACGCGGTCATCCCTGAGGTCCAGCAAGACGGCCGCGATCAGTCCCACGATCAGCCCTCCCAGCAGACCGCTCGGAAGCAGCAACAGCTTCTGCGGCGAGCTGGCCGAGTGCGGCGGGTGGGCCACTCCAACCACGTGGCCGGCGATCGTGCTGTTTGGAGCTTGCACGCTCGCCAGCTGTGAGTTCAGGTAGTTCATCCGGCTCGTGATCGAGCTGAACTGCGCGTTGGCTTCCCTGACCTTGAGGTTGGAGGTGATCGACTGCGTGCTCGCGGGTCCCTTCGCCTGCTGCTGAGCGAGGTTCATCTTGGTGACCTCCGGCAAGAGTGCTTGGGCCCTGGAGCGCAGCGAAGAGATCTGAGCGGTGAGCGTGGCGGCCGAGTCGGTCAGCCGCACCTTGAGGTAGGCCGAGGCCATCGCATTCGCGCAGTCAGCCGCGCGGCCTGGCTTGGACTCTTGGCACACGAGGTTGAGCAGGGTCGTGTTGGGCGGAACGGTGACCGTGGCAGCCTTGGTCAGCTGCGACGGCGTCTGCGTGCCCTGAAGTTGCCTGGACGCGACCAGGGCCACCGCATGCGACTGCGCAAGCTGGGCCTCTGTGTCCATATCGACCGAGCCGCCTGGAAGCGCTCTCGTGTCCGTGGGCAGGGCATTGACTGAGACCGAGGCGGTTGCCGTATAGGTCTTGTGCAAGAGCTTGATGGCGGCAGCCGCGACCGCGACCCCCAGACACGTCAGTAAGACCACGACCCACCAGCGGCGCCGTATGACGCGCAGGTAGTCCGCGAGTTCCCAGTAGTCAGACTTGGTGGAATTGCTCATGTTGCGATGCCTCGGACCGCCGGATTCGATTAGGTCTGCGACTTTACTTCGTTTAACCCCAGCCCCGAGCGCCCGCAGGCCGCCGGGGTTCCACATTGTTAGCGACTCGCTCGCACTTGGTGGGGTGTTTACCCCACCCGAAGTGGGGTGTTTAGGCCACCCAAAACCCCAGCATCGCAGCGCGACAGCGGGCTAGGCGCATGCCTTCCTGCGGCAGTAACACCCACCAGTTAGCTCGCCACACCACTGTCAGCCTTGGGACCAGGCGTAAACGTCTCGTAAACGGGGTCGGCGAACGCCGCAAACGAGGCGCGAAATGGAGGCGTGGTGACGGCAGGCTCTATAGGGGGCGGTGCCCCGATGGTGGTTTACATCGGCGGCATGTCGCGCAGCGGCAGCACGCTGCTCGACCGACTGATCGGCGAACTGCCCGGCGTTTGCTCGATCGGCGAGCTCGTCTACACGTGGGAGCGCGGCATCCTCGAAGGCAACCGGTGCGGCTGCGGCGAGTCGTTTCACCAGTGTCCGTTCTGGCGCGAGGTTCTGGCCGCCGCGTTCGGGGGCATGGAGCAGACCGACGTTCGGCGCGTGCTCGAGCTGCGGCGGTCCGTCGACCGCACGCGGTTCATCCCTTGGCTGCTCGCGCCGTCTCTGCGTCCCGCCTTTCGCCGGAAGCTCGACGAGTACCTCTCCTATTGCACGCGCGTGTACGAGGCAGTCCGCGCCGTCAGCGGCTGCAAGGTGATCGTCGATTCCAGCAAGGACGCGTCGTTCGCGTTCTGTCTGCGCGCAAGCACCGACCTGGATCTGCGCTTCGTCCACGTCGTGCGCGACAGCCGCGCGGTCGCGCACTCGTGGATGCGGAAGGTCTCGCGGGAGGAGACCACCGGACCAGATCACATGCCCAGGCTCGCGCCGGCCACCACCGCGTTGCGCTGGGACTACCAAAACGGCGCCTTCCAGCTGCTCGGAGCGGTCGGCACTCCCACGTTCAAGGTGCACTACGAAGAGTTTGTTTCGGCACCCGTGCAGACGCTCGCGCGGGTCGCCCAGTTTGCCGGCATCGAGGTCACCCCCGAGCAGTTCGGCTTCATCGGGGTCGACGAGTCCGGGCACTGGGCAAAGCTACGCGCCGCGCACATAGCCTCAGGTAACCCCATGCGGTTCAAGACCGGCCGCATGCGCATCCGGGTGGACGATGGCTGGAAGACGTCGATGTCGCCCGGCGACCGGCGCACGGTCACCGCCCTGACGCTGCCGCTGCTCAAACGCTACGGCTACCTCACCACCGCGGTGCAGTCATGAGCGACTGGCCGTCAGTAGGCGTGGTGATTCCCACCCGGCAGCGGCCGGAGCTTTTGCGCTGCGCCGTGGCCGCCGTGCTCGCGCAGGACTATCCCGGCGAGATCAGGGTCGCGGTGGTCGCAGACGGAGATGGCGCAAAGGTCGATCTCGAGCCGGACTCGAGAATCGAACTGCACGTCAACCGGCGCACCCCCGGCCTCGCGGGAGCCCGCAACACCGGCGTGCTGTCGCTCGAGACCGATCTGATCGCGTTCTGCGACGACGACGACGAGTGGCTGCCCGACAAATTGCGCGCACAGGTGCAAGCGCTCCGAAATCAGCCGGAGGCGGTCATGGCCAGCTGCGGCATCGTCGTGGAGTACCGCGACCATTCCAGACCGCGGCTGATCGGCCGCGACGCCGTGGGCTACGACGAGCTGTTGCGCTCGCGGATGGTGATGGTCCATTCCTCCACCTATCTGTTGTGGCGGGAGGCGCTGCTGGGTCGCGTGGGTCTGCCAGACGAGACGATCCCTCACGGGCAAAATGAGGATTGGGACCTGGCGCTACGCGCGGCGCGCCAGAGCCCGATCGTGTTCGTCGATCGTCCTTTGGCCCGGGTGCGCTGGAGCGACGCCTCGTACTTCGCGCACGACTGGGAGACGCGGGCGCAAGGCTTGCTGTGGATGCTGCACCGTCATCCCCAGATCGCGGCATCGGCGGCAGGCGCGGGCCGCGTCTACGGCCAGCTCGCGTTTGCGTATGCCTGCCAGGGTCGCCGCCACGAAGCGTGGCGATGGACGCGCCGCGCGCTGCGGCGCAATTGGCACGAGCGCCGGGCGCCGATCGCGCTTGCCGTGGCGGCCGGAATCGTCTCCGGAGAATCTGTTCTCAACGTCCTGCATTCGCTCGGACGGGGGGTCTGACATGCGTTCTGCCGTAGCCCGGGAGAGGGCCTCTGGCTGGGGAGTAGCTAGAGGCGGTGATCTGACCCGGCGTCAAAAGCCAGAGTCGAGCTCTCCCGTGATCAGTTTTGGGGGTCTCGCCATCGACGCGCTGACCGAGGCGGAGGTCGTCGAGCACGTGGTCGGCGAACTGCGGGCGCGACGGGGCGGCCGGATGGTGACGCTCAACGTGGACATCTTCCGCGCGGCGAGCATCGATCCGAAATTCAAAGAGTTGATCGCGGGTGCGTCGCTGATGGTGGCGGACGGGATGCCGCTTGTATGGGCGAGCAAGCTTCGCCACACCCCTGTCCCAGAGCGCGTAACCGGCTCTTCGCTGATCTTCACGCTCTCCGAAGCCGCCGCGGAGGCTGGCCAGTCGATTTACCTGCTCGGCGGCGCGCCGGGCGTGCCCGAGCAGGCCGCTGCCGCGTTGCGCAGCCGGTACCCCGCGTTGCGCGTCGTGGGCGCCGATTCGCCCTCGCTCGGGTTTGATGACACGCCCGCTGGGCTCGACGCCGTCTGCAAACGGATGGCAGCGGCAGAGCCCGACATCGTCTACGTCGGACTCGGGTTCCCCAAGCAAGAACGGCTGATCGCGCGGGTGGCACCCCGAATGCCGTCGGCGTGGTTCATCGGATGCGGGGCGGCGATCTCGTTCGCCGCCGGAGCGACCCATCGAGCTCCGCAGTGGATGCAGCAGGCCGGCCTCGAGTGGCTGTATCGCTTGATCACCGAACCGCGCAGGCTTGCCCGCCGGTATCTGGTCAACGACCTGCCTTTCGCGCTGCGGCTCCTGACCTCGGCTGTCTCACAACGCCGCTCGCAGGATCAGCACGCGGCTGCGCATGGACGCGTGGAGCGGATCCGCGCCCGCAGCGCTCCTGCCTCGGTCAATGGCCAACCACGTAGCCCCCAGGGACGGCCGTCATCCGAGCGGCACCCCGAGGACGAGATCGACGAGGTCGCTGTCTGTTGAGCTGGCTCCGGATCAACTGGACTGGGGAACCCGCGTGAGCACCGTCACCGGTCAAGAGCTCGAGCGCTGGGACGCTCAGGAGGTCCAGTGGGATGGGGCTCGGGCGTGGCTGACCAGCTCGGCGATCCGCTTTTTGGATCTGACCATCGCGCTTGCGGTGATCGTGGTTCTCGGTTGGCTGTTCGCGCTGATCGCGCTCGTTGTTCGCTTCGGCTCGCCCGGACCTGCGATCTTTCGCCAGCCTCGAGTGGGCCGCAACGGGCGCGTGTTCACGGTCTACAAGTTCCGCACGATGGTTTGTGGCGCGGAAAGGGTCGTCCACGCGGCCTATATGCGCTCGAACATCGGGATCGGGATGCATCACGCGGCATTCGTCGGCGCCGATACGGACGGCGCCGCAACTGAAGATCCGGACGTGGACGATGCCGAGGCCGGGCGTGTCTATGAGCTGGTCAACCAGCGGATCACGGCGGTGGGGCACTTCCTACGTCGGACAAGCCTCGATGAGCTTCCGCAGCTATGGAACGTGGTCCTGGGACAGATGTCGCTCGTGGGACCGCGCCCGGTCGTGGTCTATGAGGTAGCGTGTTATCCCGAGTGGTACCACGAGCGGTTCCGCGTCAAGCCCGGGTTGACTGGCTTGTGGCAGATAAGCGGTCGCGATCGGCTGAGTTACGAGGAAATGGTGAACCTCGACATCGAGTTCGCCTTCCGTCGCTCGCTCGGTCTCTATCTCGCGATACTCGCCAAGACGGCGCCTGCGGTACTGCTCCGCAGAGAGACAGTTTGATGGGTTACCGGATTACCCTGCGGTGGGGTGCAGAGTTCGCCCAGCGTGCTCGGGGTGACGCTGTAGCGTCATAAGTCTGACTTGGGGGCAAAATGGCGCAGCGTTCCTGCGCAGTGCGCCTCCGGCTTCAAAACCATGGAGGAAAAGTGCACATCAATCATCGACTGAGGCGCTGTGCGGTGCTGCTGGCGACCTTTGGGTTCTTGGCGATAGCGCCTGGGCTCACCGCCTCAGCAAGCGCGACGGTGTCATCGACGCCGGCAACTGGAACGCCGCAACTGGCTCCAAATGGCAGCATCGAGCAGGTCCGACAAATCGTGCAGTGCGGCAACACCATGTACGCGGTGGGCAGCTTCACCTCGATCTCCTCGCACGGCACCACCTACACGCGCAATAACGCGTTTAGCTTCAGCGCGACGGCGCCGTATGCGGTCACATCGTGGGACCCGAACGTAAACGGCATCGTGAACACGGTCGGTTTCAACGGCTCAGACTGCAGCACGGCCTACCTGGGTGGGAAATTCACGTCCGTCGGCGGCACAGCGGTCAGGAACATCGCCGCAGTCGACACCAATACGGGGGCGGTGATCTCGTCGTTCAAGCACTCCGCCAGCGCCCAGGTCGAAACGATTGTCGGTAATCATGGCCACCTGCTGGTCGGGGGTTACTACAAGACAATCAACGGCAGCAGCGCGAACCCGTACATGACGAGCCTCAACCCAACGACTGGCTCGGACGACGGGTTTGTCAACCTCAACATTTCCGGTAACTACCAATACTGCTCGGGGGGCTCCTGTACCAGCCAAAACGCCACGCGCGTTTACAACCAGCAGGTGAGCAACGACAGTTCGCTGGATCTGGTCGAAGGAGACTTCACCTCCGTCGGCGGACAAAGCCGGCAGCAGATCTTCATGCTCAACCTCGGCGGTTCGACCGCCTCGGTTACGGGCTGGACCTCGCCGGAGTTCACCTCCAATTGCTGGTACAGCGAGTCGTTCTATCTCCAGGCTGCGGCCTGGTCCCCGGACGACTCGACGATCTACGTCGCCACGACCGGCTATCGCCCATACAACGCGCCGTTCAACACGGCTCTGTGCGACGCCGCAGCAGCCTTTCCCTCGACGCAGACCAGCGTGAACCATCTGTGGATCAACTATCCGGGGTGCGACTCGCTCTACTCGACCGCGGCGGACTCGGACACCGCGTACTTTGGCGGGCACGAGCGTTGGTCTTCGAATCCCAACGGGTGCGACTACCCAGGTTCGGGCGCCATCAATGCACCGGGGATGGAAGGCTTGTCGCCGACCGATGGCTCATTGATCTTCAACCCAACAAAGGGGCGAGGATGGGGTGCCGACGACATGCTGATGGCCGCCGGCGGCCTATGGATCGCCAGCGACAACCAGCACAACGCCAACCAGTGCGGCGGCAAGTACGGCCACGCAGGGATCTGCCTGCTGCCGGGCTACTGAGAGCTGCGTTATGGCTACGGGGTTGCGGGACCCCGTAGCCGTACGCGCGCGCGCGAACCCGGCGAGCCGTGCGCCCCTAACCCAAGACCTGTCGAAAACCGGTCCTGAGCCAGCATAACCCGATCGGTAGGCCGGGTAGCTTGCTACCCCAGGCCGCGCACCAGGCCGTTCCGAGCTCCGGGCGGGCGGTCCTGGAAACCAACGCCGGCCCAACCGCGTTTCGCCAACACTCAGGTAAGTGGTCTGACTGCTGGGTGAGGAACCTGCGCACTGGCACCCCGGAGTTTGCAAGAATTGGTGCAAAAGCCGAGCGGGGCGCTCGCAGTTACGCCGCGTGTCGTGGGGGAGAAACTTTCCCACATTGCCCGAAATGGTGTACACTAGCCGCCTCACACGTTTCGCCGGCGAGCACGTTATGGGTGTACGCCGAAACCAAGGGGTATTCGGGAGCCATGTCAGAAAACAACCAGCAGGGGGCGGCGGAGCCGGAGGCGCGACTGCGGGTGCTGGTGGTGGACGACGATCCACTCGTGCGGCGCATGATTCGAGACGTCCTGAGACCCGCCGGGATCCTCGTCGTGGGGGAGGCCCACGACGGGCGCGATGCAGTCCGCGCGGCGCGCTACTACAAGCCGGACATCATCTTGCTCGACGTTGTGCTGCCGGGAATCGATGGCATCACCGCGCTGGAGCAGATGGTGGCCGACGCCCAGATCGAGGCCAAGATCGTGGTGTTGTCGGTACGCGGCGAGCGCGATCTTGGCTATCTCGCGCTGCGTAAAGGCGCCGCGGGTTATCTAAACAAGGAGCTCGACCTCAGCGTGTTGCCGCGAGTCCTGCGCGACGTCGCAGAAGGCGGCGCGGCCGTATCGAGAACGCTCACCGCGGATCTCGCCAGGCGGCTTCGGGAGTTGCCCGAGGCTCCCGTCGGTATGCGCCCGGTCAAGAGCGTGCTGACCACGCGCGAGTGGGAGATCGTCGACCAACTCGTCTTGGGTCGATCCACCGCGGAGATTGCCGATGCGCTCGTGCTCTCGATCGAGACCGTGCGCACGCACATCAAGAACATCATGCGCAAGCTCGAGGTGCATTCACGCGCGGAAGCGATTGAAGCGGCCGGCCGCCTGCGTGCCGGCGATTCGCCTCGGCGGCCTAGCGATGGGCAGACTTCAACTGCCAGAATTCCAGTACATTGAGAAGTTGTGAAGCCCGTTGTTGATACGGCGGGCGGGGCCAGCGGATAACCGCCCTACGGATTCGGGGCCAAGGCGTGGGAAATGAGCTTGTCAGAGAGGTCTGGCCCTTCGGGGCACGGATATGGAATCGGTGACCGAAGCTAGGCCGGCCCCTACCGCGGCGGGCGACGACGTCGATTCCGTCGCCGTCTCCGTCGTCACGGGGGCACTGCGCCGGATCGCAGAGCTGTTGCCGCCCGACCGCCTGCTGGCGCTCGCGATCTGCGATGCTGCCGGTACGCCGACCGATCTGGCGGTGCGGGATCGGAACGGGCGCGTCGCCGTTGTCGCCGGCCTACCCGAGGACCAGCGCCCAGATCTCGGGCAACTGCTGGCGCTTGCCGCTGGGGAGATAGAGCTAGGGCTGCCCAGCACGTCGGGGGCCCTGGACCGCGCGGATGACGTCCATCGCACGATCGTCGAGGAGAGCCCCCTACCGCTGTTGCTCCTCGACGCTCGTCAGTCGATCGTGTTTGCCTCGCCGTCAGTGCCCTACGAGCTCGGTTGGAGTAGGGCGGAGCTGTTCGGCTACAGCTTCCTGGACTTCCTGCATCCCGACGACCGTCAGCGGGCCGCAAACATGCTGACCGGCGGCCCCGCGGGCCGGCGCTTTGGCACCGTCGTGGCGCTGCGATGGCGGCGTCGACGCCACGGCTACGTCGCGGTCGAAGCCGCGATCCGGCCGCTCGAAGGCCACAGCGGGGACGTAGCCGAGGGCGCGGTGGTGGCGTTGCGCACCAACCCGCTCCAGTGGACCGGGTTGGGCGAAACCCTGGTGGCCACAGAACACCAGCGCGCGCTCGCCGACCGCGCCGACTCTGGACTGGCGATGGTGTCCTCCACCGGCGTGAACTTAGGCGCCGTGCTCGAGGCCAATGCTCCCTTTGGGCGGCTCGCTGGCACCACCAGAGCCCAACTCGCGGGTTTGTCACTTTTCTCGCTGTTCTCCGACGAGGAGGCAGAACGCCTGCGCAAAGCGCTCCAACAGGTCGCCGGTGGTCAGGCGTCGACCACGGTCGAGGCGACGGTGCTGCCGAAGCTCGGCAAACCGCGGCCGATCACGATCACGGTCATGCCCAGCCCGCTGGCGGATCACGCCGGCGAGGAGCTCGTGGTGCGCTTGCAGGACATGACTGAGCAGGTCGAGCTGATCGACCAGCTCAGCAGCACCATCGACCGGCTCGAGCGCTCCAACGATGAGTTGTCGGGGCTAGCGCGCATCACCGCGCACGACCTGGCAGCTCCCTTGCGCGCGCTCTCGGGGCTGATCGACCTCCTACCCCAGGGTGACGCTAACGCCGACACCCTGCTGACGCTCGACGCCATCCGTTCGGCGATCGACCGCATGCAGGGCATGGTTGCCGGCGTGATGGGGTACGTCCAGGTCCGCTCCGAGCGCCCGGCTCGCACCCAGGTGGATCTGGCCGATCTGGTCGCCCGCGTGCGCGAAACGCTCGAGGCCGAGATCCTGGACCGGCGCGCGGTCGTAATCGCGGAGGAGCTTCCGAGCGTCTACGGGGACGAGCACCAGCTCGAGCGCGTGCTCCAGAACCTAGTCGCGAATGCGCTCAAGTATTCGGACGAAGATTCACCCCAGGTCCGCGTCTGGGCCGAGCGCGAGCCCGGCGCATGGCGCATCTCCGTCAGCGATCTGGGCGTCGGCATCGATGAGTCAGACCGCGAGCGCGTCTTCGACCTGTTCGAACGCGCCGGTTCAGACGGTGGCAGCGGCATTGGCCTGGCCACCTGCAGGCGCATCGTCGAACTCCACGGGGGGCGGATCTGGGTGGAGGGCAACGAGCCCAAGGGCTCGGTCTTTCACTTTACGATCCCGGACGAGCCGACCATCTCGGGCGCCTAGCTCCAGCGCACTAACTCCACCGACCGGCTATTTCATGCTGTAGGTCGTACTCGCGTGCGCGCGCGTGACCTTGGGCTTGCCGGTCGGCATGTACGCGCACACGTACTGCTTGATGGCGTGCTTGCCCGTGTGGGCGGTGACGGAGAACTTGAAGCTGCCGTTGACCTTGTAGGTCCGCGAGACGTTTGATCGCGAGGCGATCCGCTTACCGCGCTGAAAGTAAGGCTGCTCGGGCTTGCGCGCGCCAATGGCGTTGTACTCGAGCACGTAGCTGCTCTTGCATGGCTTCTGAGCCAAAAACAGAATCAGGCCCGCTTTGCGCTTGGCCGACCCCGAGGCGGTGATCGTGAACGCCTGCTGTCGCCCCACGCTGCCCGGCGCCTTCACGTGCACGCTGAAGCCGCTGGCCGCGGCCGCGAGCGCGACCGCTCCGGGCAAACAAATCAGACCCGAAACTGCCAGACCCAGCCACACCCTTCCTGCGCGCATCGACCATATCCTCCTACACCGCTGGCGAAGAGAACGCCGATTGCAGCGCGCGGCGGACCTGCTCGATCGTAACCACCCCGCGCAGCACGCCCTCGCCGTCGACAGCCATCAGCGCCCCGAGTTTGCCCAGCGATTCGGAGGAGAGGAGCTCGGTCAGTGGCCGGTCAAGGTTCACGCGCCAGCGACCCGCCTCGCCCGCGTCGAGCACGGCGCCCACGGTCAGCCAGCCCTCCCCGCCGTCACGCGCAGCTTCAAGTCGCTCGCGACGCACGATGCCCACGAAGTGCCCCGAGTCGTCGATCACGGGAAACCAGTCCCACCGGTAGCGCAAAAAGTACTCGTCCAAGGCCTCGCCCAGCGGCGTCGAGGCCGGGATCGCCACCGGTTGGGTGTCCATGATGTCGGCCACGCGCACGCCCTCGATGCGCTCATTGAGCGCTGTTTGCACGATCGCACCGCGCGCCGAGGAGCCCAGCAAAAACGCGATCGCGACGAGCCACAGCCCCGTGAAGGTCGAGCGCAGCGCCAGCATGATCCACAGTCCAAAGCCGGCCAGAAGCACGGCGAAGCCGCGCCCGACCAGCGCCGCGGCACGGGTGCCCGTGGCTTTGCTGCCCGACACGCGCCACACGATCGAGCGCGCGATGCGCCCGCCATCGAGCGGAAAGGCGGGCACCAGGTTGAAGGCGAAGATCAGCAGGTTCATCAACACCAGCCAGCTGAGCGACAGCAGCACGGGGGTGATGCTGCCCGTCGTCTTGAGCGTGGCCGCGTCGAAAAAGCGGTGCGGCCCGACGATGCCCAGCACGACCGCCAGGCACAGAACGAGAAATCCCAACGTCGCCAGCGGTCCGGCCACCGCGATCTTGAAGTCCTCGCCCGGCGTGGCCGCGTCGCGACTCATGTGCGTCAGCCCGCCGAACAAAAACAGGTCGATGCGACGCGTGTCGATGCCCTGGCGTCGTGCCACCAGGGCGTGTCCGAGCTCGTGCAGGATCAGCGAACAGAAAAACAGCAGTACCGTAATGACGGTCGTCAGGTACGCGACACCGTCCGAACTGTGCAAAGTCGCACGGAACGGGCTCGACAGCCAGAAGATCATTAGAAACAGGACGAGGAACCACGTGGCATCGACACCAATCCTGATCCCGAACAGATCGACAAGCTTTATTGAGCCTGATCGCCTCAACATGATGCAATGGTCGCACAGTGACTCCTAGCAATATGCAAGCGCTTCGCGGACGCCTCGCCGAGCTGGCCGATCTGGAGAGCGTCGGTTCGCTGCTCGAGTGGGACCACCAGACGATGATGCCGCCACTCGGGGCCTCCGCCCGCGCACACTCGGTGGCCACGCTCAGCCAGATTCACCACGAGCGCTTCACCGAGCCCCAGACCGGGCGCCTGCTCGAGGCCGCTGCCGCCGAGCTCGACGGCGCCGAGTCCGACTCCGACGACGCGGCGCTTGTCCGTGTGGTCGGCCGCCGCTGGGAGAAGGCGCGCCGCGTTCCGGTCGAGCTTGCCGCCGAGATCGCACACGCGGGTGCCGAGGGACACGACGCCTGGGTTGCGGCTAGGGCGCGCTCGGACTTCGCGTCCTTCGCTCCATACCTCGAGCGCAACCTCACGCTCGCGCGCCGCTA
This sequence comes from uncultured Solirubrobacterales bacterium, assembly GCA_963767295.1. Lineage (GTDB taxonomy): Bacteria > Actinomycetota > Thermoleophilia > Solirubrobacterales > Solirubrobacteraceae > Palsa-465. Next base: position 224,571 of record CAVYDI010000003.1, on the reverse strand, counting down.
CGTCGAGTGCTTCGACTGGTTCGAGTGTCCGTACGACGCGCTGCTTGACGACTACGACCCCGGCATGCGCACCAAGGTCGTGGCGCGGTTGCTCGATGAGCTGCGCGGCGAGCTCGTGCCCCTGATCAAAACGCTCACCGAGCACTCGAGCCGCGCCCCGGCTTCCTGTCTGCACGGCCAGTTTCGCGTCGATCGCCAGCGCCAGCTCGTCAACGAGGTGCTCGCGCTGATGGGCTTCGATTGGCGTAGCTGGCGCATGGACGACACGGTGCACCCCTTCGAGACCTCGATCGGCGCGGGCGACACGCGCATCACCACGCGCTGGGACGACAGCTTCTTTCCCATGGGGCTATACGGCGCCATGCACGAGTGCGGCCACGGCCTGTACGAGGCCGGCATCGCATCCGATCTGCGGCGCACGACTATCGGCCATGGCGAGTCGCTCTCGTTGCACGAGTCCCAGAGCCGCATGTGGGAGAACATGGTGGGGCGCTCGCGGTCCTTCTGCAACGTGCTCGCGCCGCGCATCTCGGCCCTGTTCGGGATTGACCTAGACGCCGACACGCTCTTTCGCGCTGTCAATCACGTCGCCCCTTCGCTGATCCGCGTCGAGGCCGACGAGGCCACCTACGGCCTGCACATCGTGCTGCGCTTCGAGCTCGAGCAGGAGCTGATCGAGGGAAGGCTGGCCGTGCGCGATCTGCCCGAGGCGTGGAACGAGCGCGTGGCGAAGTACTTCGGCATCGAGGTGCCCGACGCCGCCCACGGCGTGCTCCAGGACGTGCACTGGTCAAGCGGCACGATCGGCTATTTCCCGACCTACGCGCTGGGCAACCTGATTGCGGGCCAGCTGTGGGAGCGCGCCCACGCGGATATGCCCGACCTCGACGAGCACATCGGCGCCGGCGAGCTCGCGCCCCTGCGCGAGTGGCTGGGCGAGCATGTCCACCGCCACGGAGCCAAGTTCACCTCGGCCGAGCTGCTCGAGCGCGTCGTGGGAGCTCCGATCGCGGTCGGGCCGTTCGTCTCCTACCTCAAGCGCAAGCTCTCTGAGGCCTACGACCTGAATTTGTGATCCGGGCCGATCATGATCGGCCCGGCCGGCCGGAACATGTTCCGGCCGGGGCCGGCGCACATGTGCGCCGGCCGCCCTAGAGATTTTCTAGAGCCTCGTTGAACGCTCTACTCGGGCGCATCGCGGCTTGGACCTTCTCGCGGCCGGGTCGGTAGTAGCCGCCGAGCTGCACGGGAGAGCCCTGTACCTCGAGCAGGTCACGGGCGATCTGGTCCTCTGAGGAGCGCAGGCGCTCGGCCAGCGGCCCGAACCGCTGCGCCAGTTCGGGGTCCTCCTCTTGATCTGCGAGCTCTTGCGCCCAATACAACGCGAGGTAGAAGTGGCTGCCCCGATTGTCAAGCTCGCCGGACTTGCGTGAGGGGGAGCGGTCCTCCTCGAGCAGCCGCCCCGTCGCCCGATCGAGCGTGTGCGCCAGCAGCTTGGCGCGTGGGTTGTCCTCGTGCTTGGCGAGCAGCTCAAACGACGGCGGCAGCGCCAAAAATTCTCCCAGCGAGTCCCAGCGCAGGTGGTTTTCCTTCAGGAACTGCGCTACGTGCCGCGGCGCCGAACCACCTGCGCCGGTCTCGAACAGGCCACCGCCGGCCATCAGCGGCACGATCGACTGCATCTTCGCGCTCGTGCCGAGCTCCAAGATCGGGAACAGGTCGGTCAAGTAGTCGCGCAGCACGTTGCCGGTGACGGAAATCGTGTTCTCGCCCCGCCCGGCCCGCTCGAGCGTGTGGCGCGCCGCGCTCTCGACGTCCATGACCTCTATCTCGAGGCTCTCGTCCAACAGCGGGCGCACCTTCTTGAGCAGCTCGGCGTCGTGCGACCGCGACTCGTCGAGCCAGAACACCGCCGGCCACCCGGTTTCTCGCGCGCGCGCGTGCGCGAGCGTGACCCAGTCGGTGATGGCGGCGTCCTTGGTCCGGCAGCAGCGCCAGATGTCGCCGGCGCAGACCTCGTGCTCGATCAGGACTGCGCCCGACTCGTCGACGACTCGCACGCTCCCCGATCGCTCGATCTCGAATGTCTTGTCGTGCGAGCCGTACTCCTCGGCCGCCTGCGCCATCAGCCCCACGTTGGGCGTGGTGCCCATGGAGCCGGGATCAAACGCGCCGTGCTCGCGGCAGTGTTCAACCGCGGCCGCGTACAGCGGGGCGTAGGAGTGATCGGGAATCACGAACTTCGTGTCCTGGGGCTCGCCGCGCGCATTCCACATCTGGCCCGAGGTGCGGATTGCGGCGGGCATCGAGGCGTCGATGATCACGTCACTGGGCACGTGCAGGTTGGTGACGCCGCGCTCGGAGTCGACCATCGCCAGCGCCGGGCCATCCTCGTAGGCGGCCTCAATCGCGCGCTCGATCTCGGCGCGCTGCTCATCGGGCAGCTTCTCGAGCCGCTTGCGCAGCGCTGCGAGCCCGTCGTTGGGGTTGACGCCGGCCTGCTTGAGCGCGTCCCCATGCTCCTCAAAGACCCGCGCGAAGTAGGCCCTCACCGCGTGGCCGAAGATGATCGGGTCCGAGACGCGCATCATGGTCGCCTTCAGGTGCACCGAGAAGAGCACCCCCTGGCGCTTGGCGTCCTCGAGCTGGTCGCGAAAAAACTGGTCGAGCGCGGCGCGCCGCATCACGGCCCCATCGATGATCTCGCCGGCCACTCCGTCGAGCTCCTTAAGCACCTCCACAGCGCCGTCTTGGCCGTGGAACTCGATTCGCAGCATGCAGTCGCGCTCGAGCGTCACCGAGCGCTCTGTCGAGCGAAAGTCGCCGTCGCTCATTGTCGCGACGTGCGAACGCGAGTCGAGCGACCACGCCCCCATCGAGTGCGGATGGCGTCGTGCGTACTGCTTGACCGACTCCGGAGCGCGGCGGTCTGAGTTGCCCTGGCGCAATACGGGGTTGACGGCTGACCCCTTCACTTGGTCGTAGCGCGCCCTGACCTCGTGCTCCTCGTCTGAGCTCGGCGAGTCCGGATAGTCCGGGATGTCGTAGCCCTGCTCCTGGAGCTCGGAGATCGCGTCCTTTAGCTGGGGCACCGAGGCCGAGATGTTGGGCAGCTTGATGATGTTGGCCTCGTCGCTGCGGGCGAGCTGGCCCAGCTCGGCCAGCGCGTCGGCCACCCGCTGCTCTTCTGAGAGCCGCTCCGGGAACTGGGCCAGGATCCGCCCCGCGAGCGAGATGTCGCGCAGCTCGATCTCGATCCCGGCGGTCTGGGCAAACGCGCGCACGATCGGCAGCAGCGACTGCGTGGCGAGTGCCGGCGCCTCATCGGTGTGCGTGTAGACAATCTTCATTCGGGCATCACGCTATACAGTCGCGCCCAGAGATGACCCCCAACAACACCCCACCAAGGAGATGAACCTTGCCTGATTCGCCAGTACGCGTGGCCGTCACCGGCGCGGCCGGCCAGATCGGCTACGCGATCCTGTTTCGTATCGCCGCGGGCGAGTTGCTGGGTCCTGATACCCCTGTCCGGTTGTCGCTGCTCGAGATTCCTGACGCCGTCCAGGCGGCCGAGGGGACGGCGATGGAGCTCGATGACGGCGCCTTTCCGCTGCTCGCCGGCGTGGACATCTACGACGACTCGAAGCAGGCCTTCGACGGCGCCAGCATCGCGTTTTTGATCGGCGCCCGTCCGCGGACCAAGGGCATGGAGCGCTCCGACCTGCTGGAGGCCAACGGCGGCATCTTCAAGCCCCAGGGCGAGGCTTTGAACGAGCACGCGGCCGGCGACGTCAAGGTGCTCGTGGTCGGCAATCCGGCCAACACCAACTGCCTGATCGCGCAGCGAAACGCGCCCGACATCCCGCGCGAGCGGTTCAGTTCGATGATGCGTCTCGACCACAATCGCGCGATCGCCCAGCTCGCGAAGAAGGCCGGCGCGGAGGTCCGCGAGGTCTCCAACATGACGGTCTGGGGCAACCACTCGACCACCCAGTACCCCGACATCCTGCACGCCAAGATTTCGGGCCAGCCGGCCGCGGAAGTCGGTCAACGACCAGCAGTGGTATGAGAACGACTTCATTCCCACCGTGCAAAAGCGCGGCGCGGCGGTAATTGAGGCGCGCGGCGCCTCGAGCGCGGCATCGGCGGCCAACGCGGCGATCGACCACATGCGCGACTGGGTGCACGGCACTCCGGGAGAGGATTGGGTCTCGATGGGGGTTCCCTCCGACGGCTCCTACAGCGTGGAGGAGGACCTGATTTCGGGCTTTCCGTGCCGCTGCGCGGGCGGGTCCTACGAGATCGTGCAGGGGCTCGACATCGACCAGTTCTCACGCGAGCGCATCGACGCCAGCGCCGACGAGCTCAAGCAGGAGCGCCAGGCGGTCGACGAGCTGGGGTTGCTGTAGGGCCGGACCCTCCCCGCCACCGTTCACGTGAAAAAGTCCCCAAAGTCGGCGCTGCCGTGGGACCGTGGTGAGAAATCTTCCCTGAGCGCGGCTGGATCCCCGTCGGTCGGCGGACCGACCACACTTTGCGGGGTTACTTACAGAGCTTCACGCTGGGGGCGCCCCCGACCCCCCCGAAGCTGTTGTTGAAGCCGAAGCTGTAGCCCCCGATCGAGACGCGGCCCGACGTGACCAGGTGGCTTGAGCCTGAGACCACGTCGGTCTCGTCGGCTTGACCCGTCCGCTTCCCCACCGGTAGCTGTAGGACAGGGTGTTTCCTTTCGGCGCGCTCACCTTTCCCGTGACCACGAAGCCGCGGTCGTTGGGCATCTCGGCGCTGCTGCTCAACGTCCTGAAACAGGAGGCGCTTCGAAACCTCCAATAGCCCTTGCCGCCCTTGAACACGAGCTCTACCGGCTGAGCGCGCTTCGAGTTGGCCGGCGTGAGGTCGTCGCGCCACCACACGACGTCGTTGTTGGAGAGCCCCATCGCGCCCTTCTCGCTCGCCCACGTCCAGCCGGCCTGCAGCGTCCCAAAGCCGAAGGCGTACTTGAGCGACGGCTTCTTGCCGCCCTTAGAGATGATCTGGAAGAAGTTGTTCTCGCGGAACGTGTAGCCGGGGATCCTCGCGAACGCGTGCATGACCCGCTCGGCGAGCCTCATGCCCTTGGCGTTGCCGCGCAGGTCGTACGTTGCGGCCAGCGCGCCGCCCGCGCACAAGAGCGCGCACGCCGCCACCAGCCCGAAGCATCTTCCTCATGCGTGCAACCAACGCCGCCGATTGTCGCACCTGCGCCAGCATCACGCTTCACCTAATGCAGCCATTGAGCCCCCGATACGAGCCGCTTTAAAGCCCACCCAGCGACGGCGCGCCCAAGCCGTCGACGGCGCCGTTTGACTTGAGGATCCAGTACCCGCTCTTGTTCTGATCGCCCGCTAACCATACGGCGCTCAGGCCCTTGCCGAGCTTGCCGGTGTCCGAGCCGTGCCACCCCGAGCCGCCAAATCCGTGCACGCCCCCATTGGAGGTCAGGATCCAGTAGCCCTTGGCCGGGGCGGCGGCGATCGAAACCGGCCGCGTGCCGTGCAGCTTGCCGGCGAGCGAGCCCTGCGCTGAGGCGCCGAACCCGTCGACGCCGCCATTGGATTTCAAAACCCAATAGCCCCCGCTCGAGTTCACCGTCAACGACACCGCGTTGGTGCCGTGCCCCAGCTTGCCCTTGTCCGATCCGTGCCATTGTGCGTGCCCGAAGGGGTGAACACCGCCGTCGGCGGTCAGGACCAGGTAGCCGCCCGTTGGCGCTTGCAGCTATCGCCACCGCTCGGGTGCCGTGCAGCTTGCCGGCCAGCGAGCCGGAGCTCAGGGCGCTGAAGGCGTCCACACCGCCGTTTGATTTCAAGATCCAGTACCCACTTCCTTTGGGGTCGGCCGCGATCCGCACGGCCCTCACCCCGGCCGGCAGCTTGCCCGCATCAGAGCCGTGCAAGGTCGCGTTGCCGAACTTGTACACGCCCCCGTCGGCGGTAAGGATCAAGTAGCCGCCGGCGGGCGTGGAGGCGAACGAGGTCGTGTTGAGCTGGCCGCTGTAGTTGGCGGCGTCGTGACCGATGTTGCCGGGGCAGCGCGTCTGGTTGGCGCGGCTGGGGTTGTTGTAGGTGGCGCGAATTGCGGTCGCCATGCGCGTACCCGCATTCGACACGGCGCGCATGATCTTGACCGTGATCGTCTCATTGGCGTAACCGCCGTGCGTCACGACCTTGCTCCCGCACCGCAGCGCAAGCCAGAACCGATGCTTGCCGACGTAGACGCCCGGCCCCTTGCGCTTGAGCGTCACCTTGTCCAGCACGTGCCGTGTGGAGCGAAAGCGCTTGAGCACGACGCGCGGGCAGCCCCCGCTCGAGCAACTCGGCGTGAACGTCCACGAGCGGGTCACGTGCTGGCCGGCGTGCTCGCCGTAGACGTGCGACGCGACCGAAATCGTGCCCTTCATCGTGAACGTGCCCTTCAGGAGCGCGTCGACCGGGTGCGCCGCGGTGGCTGTGCCGCCGCTGAAAGCGAGCACGAAGGCGACGACGACGCCAGTTACGCCGGCCGCTGTCAACGCCGCGACGCGCCTCATTCGTGGGCCCCGATGTGCAATGAGGAGAGCACTCCGCTCAGGTGCCCGATTTGCTCGCCCGCCCGCACGCCGAACGGAGCCAGCCCGAATGGGATTACCGGCGTCGCGACCACGGCATACAGGCAGAAGGGGCGCTCCCCCGGCGCCGTGAAAAAGTGCTGGAACCCGGCTTGGCGCGGGCGCCCGACCTGCAGCGCGCGCGGGTTGAAGTCGCTGTCCTTCAGCGGCAGCGAGAGTGAGCGCGGCGCGTACAGCCCGACGCCGGGCTTGAGGTTCGCGTCCGCTCCGTACTCCTTGAGCGCGAGGAAGGCGCCTCCCTCGGGCATGTGCGCGAGCGCGCCCGAGCCGAAGTCGGCGTCGTCGGCGGGCAACGGGAAGTTGGCCGCGTGCAGTGTCGCGTCCGCTCCCGGGCGCCGGTAGATGCGTCCGTCCCAGCCGCGGGGAAGCTCGATTGCGATGCCGTAAGCCGCGAGCCGCATCTCAGATCACGATCACCAGGACGGCCGCGGCGGCCAGCCCGAGCTGGGCCGCGAGCCCCACGGCCCGCACCGGTCGTTGGAGACGCTGGAGGCGTTGGTGCAATGCGACCAGCCGCTGCGGCGTCACCGCCCGCGCGCTCGCGAGCACGGTCGCGCCGCGAAACGCGCCGGCGCATGCTCCGATCACGACTCCGGTCAGCGGCCGCGCCGAGGCGAGCGCCGCGAGCCACACCGCGTATACGGCGGAGCTGACGACGATCGTGGTCACGCCCGCTCCGATTTGTGCGCCGAAGCCGAGCCCGTACACCCAGCCGCGGTACTCGTCAAGCCAGCGCTCGTTGACCTGGCGCCGCGGGCCCGGCACCGCGCCGCGCGCCAGCTCCCATGCCATGCCAATCGCAAGTGCCGTGCCCACGACCGCGAGCCGTGCCGCGATCCCAACGCCGCCGAACACGACCGACCCGAGCAACCCCAAGAGGGCGCCGATGAAAGCCCCTGCCAGCACCGAGCCGGCCAGATAGAAGCTCGCCGTTGTCGCCCAGTTCGATCGCCGTGCCCGCTCACCGAGCGGGGTGATGCTCGCGAGCATCGACTGTCCTCAGGGGGACCAGGCCGATCTCACGGCCGCGATCAGGCCGGCGCCACAGCCGATGGCGACGAGCGCGATCACTGGCCCGGATTGAGGCTTGGGTCCTCGGGACCGATGCCCGACGCCGCGAGCACGCGATCGACCTCGCGCGTGCGGCGCTCACCGTCGCCGGAGAAGGAGCGGTCGGCGATCGCATCACGTAGCAGCGCGATGATCTGCTGCCAGCTGGTGGCGGAGCCCTCGCCGTGGACGTCGCCGCCTTCGACGTAGACGAAGTAGGGCGCACCCGGCGTGCCGTAGTCGCGCCACGCGGCTGATGACATGAGCACCGGCACCGAGTCGCCCGCGAGCTCGGCTAGCCGACTCGGGCTCTCCTCGCTCGATTCCTTGGTCACGGGCATGATGCGCACCCCCGCCGGCAGCTGGCGCGGTGTGCGGTCGCGGCGCAGATCGCCCCAGAACCGCTCGCATGTCAGACAGCCGCTGGACAGGAAGGCGAGCAGCGTCGGGGGCGCGTCGGCGCCGAGCCCGAGCTTGACCGCGTCCCCCGCGAGGGTGGTGCCGACTATGTCGTGGGCCTCGCGCACCCCGTCGCGACGGGGCGGAGAGGGGAGAGAGGGGTCGAGTTCACCGGGAGCCTGATCGTCGTGTACCGGCTCGAGCCGTCTGAGGATCTCGGCGTGGCTGCGCAGCAGGCCGATAACGAGCACTACGAGCAGGACCAGCACGAGTGTTTCCACGGCGACCAAAACGGTCATCACGCGCCCCCGTCGCTCGGGATCTGCTTGACCAACGGCGTGATGCAGTCAGCGGTCTGCGCGCACACGTTGTTATCGACCGCCACACTCGAGCCGCAGTTGAAACCGGGAATCGTGGCTGGGTTCTGACAGACCACCACGCGACACACGACAGGGGTTACACCACCAATATGTGTATTGCACTGTCCGTACCGGAATACGTTGCAGTCGATGCGCATCTCGCTGCAGGTCCCGTTGGCGCACCGGCAGCCACCGCAGCTGTGTCCGGGCAAGCAGTTGCAGTCGACGTAGTAGCGCACGCCCTGGGCAGAGCACACGCCGCCGCCCCGATAGGCGGTACATATCCACCAGCCGCCGATGAACGTTCCAGACGGGCAGCGGTTGGCGCCATGGTTGATCTGACAGCAGAAAGCGGAGTAACCATTCGCGCACTGTGTCCCGCTAGGACAGCTACCGGGGCTCAGCACTTCCATCGCGCTCACCGGCCTGGTTAGAAACCGCCACGGGGCGACAACCATCGCCGAGCCGGCCAGCGCCGCCCGCGAAAGTAAGCCCCGCCGCGAGGTACGCCGCTCGAGCAGCGAGCCGGCGGCTTCCACCAGCCGCTGTGTCATGCGCTACCTCCTGAACCGAAGGCGCGCCAGGCGGGGGCGAACAGCGTAAATGCGGCAAATGCGGCGTAGAGCGCGGCCGCCGTTCCAAGCGCTGCCATCACCGCAACCAGCGGCGCACGAGTGGCGATCCACTGCAGACCGGGGGGATGGATCAGGGCAGCAGCGATCGCGACGCCACACGCGACCGCGTTCAAGCTCACGTGGGCCCAGCTCGCGACGCTGCTGGTCTGACCGAAGCATCCGCAGTCGGCGCCCCGGTCTGCACGCAGCACCAGCAATGCGGTCAGGCCGAACGCGCCGTAAGCGAGCGCGACCAGACCGCACGTGATAGCTCCGGGTCGGATCGCGGCCCATACTCCGAGGGCGAGCTCCGCCGCGCCCAGGGCTCTGGTCGCCAGCGCCGGGACGCGCACGCCGATCAGCGCTAGGGCATCACGGGCCGGTTGCGGCGCGCGGAGCTTGAAGATGCCGGCGACGGCCAGCAGTGAGCAGGCCACCGCAAACGCCGGCAGCAAGCCAACCCCTACCGCGCTCACGACTTCCTTGTTGGGACCCGCCCCACGACCACCCTCTGTCTACCACAGGCGGCGCGGGGCTGCAACGAAAGCTAGGCCGGATGCCAGCCCTTGCCGTCGCGCCTGATCTGACCCTGGTCGGCCAGCGGAGGTAGTACGCGGTAAAGGTAATTCGGCGCGATGTTCATCTCTTTCGCGAGCTCGGGGATGGTGATCCCGGGCCGGGACCTCACGAGCTCCAGCGCCTGGGCGGCGCGTGTGCCGCGGCGACCGCGGCGGCGCCCGGTCGAACGCCTGGTTGCTGTCCGTGTGCGGCCCGATCCCCGTGGCCGTCCTGGACCGCGACCGACAAGTGCGGAGCGCGCCGCCTCAAGTCGCGTCAGCTCTTGGCGCAGCTGGTCAAGCCGCGCGTCGATGTCCTTCACGGTCACGTCAATAAATTCCGCCACTAAGGTCTCCCTCTATTTTGAGAGTGTGGAAACCGTAACTATACAGGCGTTATAACGCTCTACTGGTTTTCTATAAGTTCTTTCAATCGCGTGAGTGAATTGTGAGCTTCTCGTTCGGAAGCAGCACCGACAATCACTCGTGAAGCGATGTTTCCCAGCCGTCCACCCGGGGGTGAGAACTCATTGGTGTACTCAAAGCATGTTCGGTTCCCGTCCTGCTCTGATAACAGGTAGCGGATGCGGGCGTGCGAGTGAGCGGGGCCGCGGCCGTCCCACTCGGCCTCGGTAGGCGGGTTCATTTCCTCCAATTTCCAGTGAACCTGAAAATTGAAGCCGCGCAGCTGCATCATCTGGTCCATCGTCGCGCCCTGCTCGAGCGGCTGCTTTGACACATTGCGCACCGCACGGTGAATGGTCACCCATTCCTTGAGGCGGTCGGGATCCATGACGGTGTCCCACACCCGTTGCACCGGGGCGTCGATGGTGATCTCTACATGTACAAGGCTCATGGCCGCGGGGACGACCCTATCGGGCCGCGAGTGGCTCGACCGCTTCCCATTCGCGCAGCGCGCGCTCGATTGCGGCGTCCAGTGAGTGCCGTCGCACCCGCAGCAGCTCGATGACACGGTCGTCGCGCGGCAGCAGGTCGCCGTCGAGGCTCGCCATGAGCGGACCAATCAGCGCGTGGTCCTCGCCGGCGATGAAAGCCGAGATGCGGCTCGCGATCGGCGTCGCGACCAGGCGCTTGAACCCGATCGCAGGACGGCCGACGAACATGTGATGGCGGATGCGGTCGATCAACTGGGCGTAGGTGACGACTTGAGGACCACCCGCGTCATATACCCCGTTGCACACAGAATCCTCGCTGGCCGCGCGCACCAACAGCTCGAGCATGTCGCGCTCGTCGATCGGAGCAGTGCGGTTCGTACGCCACGCGGGGAGCGCGAGCACGGGCATGCGCTCGACCAACCGCACCAGGAAGCGAAACGACCGCGAGCCCGCGCCGATCACGATCGAGGCCCTCAGCGCGATCGAACACGGACACGCCTCGAGCAGCAGTCGCTCGACCTCAAGGCGCGAGCGCAGGTGGGGCGAGACCGCGCTCGAGCCGGGCTGCAGTCCACCCAGGTAGATGATCCGCTGTACGCCGGCCGCTCGCGCGGCGCGGGCGAAGTTCCCGGCAGCGCGGCGCTCGCGCGCCGGAAACGGCTCCTCCAGCGAGGGCTCCATCGAGTGGATCAGGAAGTACGCGACCTCGATGCCGGCCAGCGCCTGTTCGAGCCCCTCCCCGGACACGGCATCGCCCGTCACAACCGGAACGCTTACGCCCGCGGCGTCGCGCCGGCGGCTGAAACCGCGCACCTCGTGGCCGTCGCGCTCGAGCCGGGGCACCAGCCGCGAGCCCACGTAGCCGGTGATCCCGGTGACGAGGACGTTCATAGCCAACGCGCGGGTGCGAGGAAACTCGGGTCGAGCTCGCTGGCTCGCGGCGCCCCGGCCAGCGCGAGCGCCAGGTCGAACTCCGCCAGCATCAGCTCGATCACATTGCGCGCGCCCTCCGTTCCGCCCACGGCGAGGCCCCACGCCACGGGCCGACCCACCATCACCGCGCGCGCGCCGAGGGCGAGCGCCTTGAGCACGTCGGTCCCGCGACGGACGCCGCCGTCGACGAGCACATCGAGCCGGTCGCCCACGGCCGCGACCACCTCGGGCAGGGCATCGGCGGTCGCTGAAACGGTGTCGAGCTGGCGCGCGCCGTGGTTGGAGACCACGATTCCGGCGGCACCGTGCTCCTGCGCCAGGCGGGCGTCTTCGGCGGTGAGGATGCCCTTGAGGATCACCGGCAGCGGGCTCTCGGAGATGAAGCGCTCGATGTCGGCCCACGTCAGATCGGGGTCCACGCCTTCGGCGAGGTGCCGGGGCTCGAACGTGTCCGCGCTCCCAACACCGGGCGTCGTCCCGCCAAGCGGCGGGGGCGCGTCCACCGGCGTGCGTAGTTCGCGTTCGCGCAGCCCCACCACCGGCAAATCGACGGTCACCACCTGCGCCTCGTACCCGTGCTCAAGTGCCTGGACCCCCAGCTCGCGGCTCATGCCCCGGTCGGCTAAGGCGTAGACCTGAAACCAGCGTGGGCAGCCAGGCACCGCCTGCGCCAGCGCGGCGGGTGTGATCGTGGCGAAGGTCGAGAGGCATATCGTCGTCGCGGTGGACTCGGCCGCGCGGGCGGTGGCGATCTCGCCCTCGTCGTGAACGAGGCGCTGAAAGGCCATCGGGGCCACTATCAGCGGGTGGGGCCGGCGCTTGCCGAGGACGGTGACACCGGGGTCGCGGGTGCCGACGCCAACGAGCACGCGTGGCCGGATCGCGAGCCGCTGCCAGGCCGCGACGTTGTCACGCAGGGTGATCTCATCGCCGGCGCCGCCGGCGTAGTACGCCATCGCCCCCTCGGACATCGCCGCCGCGGCTGCGCGCTCGTAGTCGGCCACTGAAACGAACTCCGGCACGGGCTCAGACATCAAGGCAAAGCTACGGAAAATGCGGGCGCGATCGCGATCGCGCTCAAAAGACCCCGCAATATGCAGGCACATCTACTTGTTGCAAAGTTGTTGCGTTTTCCGAGAAGCGTGCTTGCACGCCCCACCCATGGTGCGCTTTCATCGCCCAAGGCGCATCGAGCAATCACTGACCGACGGAGGAAAGGGCGTAGATGTCTGGGGGACGAAAGCACGTGCCGACGGCAAGCTGTGAGGAATGTTTCTTTCACAAGAATCTGTTGTGCGCGGTAGCGGGGGACGAGCCCTGCGCGACGTTCCGGCCCGCCCACGCGGAGGGGCTGCGGCCGCCTCACCAGCTGAGGTTCGTCTTCGCTAGCGAGCGCCGGTTGCAGGTCGCGTGGGCGTTCCCATCCGCGAACGAACAGGTTGCGCTGCACACCTAACGGGGACCGGGTTTCTCCCGAGGGCTTGCGCCCCCGGGAGAAACAACCCGTCTACTTGAAGGTCACCGAGCCGTAGCTGTACCCGATGTTCTCGCCAGCGGTGTAGGCACCGGCCGGACAACTAGTAGTAGGAGTACAGAACGCGGTGTTAAGGTCGCCGGCCGCCATGTCGGTCAGCGCGACCGTGGTTCCGTGGTGCGCGATGGTAAGCGTCGCGCCGGTTGCCGTGATGGTGAGGGTCGGCATGGCAGTGAAGGCGACCGTCGCCACCGACTGCACGCCCAGGTTGACCGTGCTGTCGACCACAACCGTGGCACTAAGAGACGAGTTGTTGAAGTTCGTCCCTTGCAGGTACAGCGTCGGGCTGGTGAAGTCGCCTGTGGAGCCACCGGACCTCGCGTCCCTGATTCCGCCCTCCAGCGAGAGGCGGCCGGTCTGCGAGGCCGTATCGATGAACCCGAGCGGCGTGGTGCTCAGTGGGAAGCTGAGCGAGGTGCCGTTTTCGGTTGCATCGCTGCAGTTCGTATCTGCACCCCCCGTGGCCGGCGCATCCGCCGAAGGGGTGATGCTGTTGCCCAGCGTCTGAAGGATGAAGGCCTTGTCGTTGCAGAGGGTGTCGTTACCCGACTGCTGAATCAGCTCTCGGTCGGTGCCGCTGTAGGCGAGCGTGCCAAGCGTTTTCTTGAACGACTTCGTCTTGAGCGCCTTGTTTAGCGCCGAAGCGTCCGCCTTACTGAGCTTCACCGTCACTCCGGTGACCGAAACCGAGACATTGCCTAATCCTGGCGTCACGACCACCGAGGTAAGGCTGATCGGGAACTTGAGCTTTTTGGCGTTGAGCGTCGCCGTCAGCGTGGAGCCGCTGATCGAAGAAATCTTCAGCGTCGCCTTCGTGCCGGAATGCTTGAGTGTCAGCTTCCCTGAAGCTTTCAGCCCGGTGGCTTGACCGTTTGTGATATTGATCTGGCCCGCGAACTTCGCGGTGCCCGTGGGATCGGCCTTTCCGGTGAATGACAACGTACCGCCCGAGATTGAGACGCCCTTCACCTTGGCGGTGAGCTGGCCCGAAGAATCCTTGAACGTTGCAGCTGACGCGTTGGCCGCTAAGGCAAGCGCAATTCCTCCCGCGGTTACAAATGCAACCGCAAAGCGTGTGGTCCGACCGAGCATCATGCTCCTCCTTAGGTCGGCGCGCTCCCGGCGGCCAGGCTAGCAGCAAGTTTTGTACCGGGCCGAACATGTTCGGCCCGGCCGACCGCGCGGCGCACATGTGCGCCGGCCATCTATATCGTTTGAAGACATGTACTGGCCCCTGGTCGGCGGCTTCATCGCTTTCGTCTTGCTGGCGGTCCTGATCGGATGGATCGTGGACCCGGATCGGCGGCGCGAGAACCGTTAAACGGCCGCTCGGCGCGGCGGCTCGAGGAGAGGGAGCCGGGTGCAGATCACAGTTCTGGGTAAGTCGCCTGCGTGGCAGGACATCGACGGCGCCTGCAGCGGCTATCTGATCCAAGCCGACGAGTTCAACCTGCTGCTGGACTGCGGCAACGGCGTGTTTTCGAAGCTGCGCCGGTTCCTCGACTACGTCGAGGTCCACGCGGTCCTCATCAGCCACCTGCACGCGGATCACTTCCTCGACCTGGTGCCGTTCAGCTACGCGCTCACCTATGCGCCGCGCCAGCAGCCGGTGCCGGTCGCGGGCTGGCCCGGGACAGCCAAACCCGCTCGGCCCGAGCTATGGGCACCGGTCGGCGCGGGCGAGCGCTTTCGCCAGGTGGCCAGCTCGTGGGGTCACGACGATCTGATCGAGCACGCCTTCGCGCTGCATGAGTACTCCGCGCCCGACGAGCTCGAGCTGGGGCCCTTCCACATCCGCTTCTGCGAGGTGCCGCATTACACGTGCACGCACGCGGTCGACGTGAGCAACGGCGGCGTGCGATTCACCTACAGCGCCGACTGCGCGCCCAACGAGCAGCTTGTGGGTTTCGCGCGCGGGAGCGACCTGCTGATGATCGAGGCCACACTGCCACGGCCCGAGCGCACCGGCGAACGCGGCCACCTCACGCCGGATGAGGCGGGCGATCACGGCCGCCGCGCGGGCGTGCGCCGGCTGGTCCTGACGCACTTCTCGGACGAGCTGGATCCGCAGTGGGCGCGTTCCCAGGCGAGCGAGGCTTTTGGCGCACCAGTCGAACTCGCGCACGAGGGCGCCGTGTACTGGGTATCCTGATCCTCCCGACGAAGCCAAGTCCCCAGGGAGAGCGCGAATGCCATCACGTCGCAAGAACCAGAAAGTGCCGTTCGGCGCCGCCGACGTCGCCAACCTTGCCAAGTCCAACCCGTACGTAGCCCGTCTGATCGAGGACCCGAAGCTGCGCGCGAACCTGCGCACCGCGGCCGACTCGAGCAAGCGGCTCTACGCGCGGGTGCAGAAGGGCAAGGTCTCGCCGCGGTCGTTGCTGGACGACAAGAAGGTTCAGGCCGACGTGCGCAAGACCGTGGAGTCGATGCGGGCAGCGCTCGATGCGCTATCCGAAGGGCCGAAGCGGCGGGCCAAGAAGGCTCGCAAGGCGGGCCGCGCGATGCTGGTCGCCGGCGTGGGTGGAGCCGCCGCGCTGGCGGGCTCCGAGAAGCTGCGCTCGAAGGTGCTCGATGTGCTGTTCGGCGCCGAGGAGGAGTTCGAGTACACGCCTCCGGCTTCGACTCCGCCGCCGGCCCCGACGCCCGCCGCGAGCCCGTCGACCGCGGAGACCACCGTCAGCGGTGCGCAGCCGGCGGCCGCCAGCGCGCCCAAGAGCGGCGGCTCCAGCCCGGGCGGCAGTTCTTCCGAGAGCGCTTCGTAGCGGCCTAACGCCAGACTTTGTCCTAGCGGGGATCGCGGCTCGACGCGCGGGCGCCCCCGCTGGACAAAAGCGTCGATCAGGGGACCTGGGTGCGTAATTGTGGGATTTTGTGCTCGTGCCTCGGCGGCGCCTGATCGCGTTCTCGCTCGGCGGCCTCGTTGCCGTCATCGTGGTGCTGCTCGTGATCGCGCAGTTCCTGCTGCCTGGGATCGCGGCCCAGCACATCCGCGACCAGCTGTCTAAGAACGGGCACGTGCTCGAGGTCAAGGTCAGCGCATTCCCGGCGATCGAGCTGATCTGGCACCAGGCCGACAGCGTGGTCGTGCGCATGTCTCGGTACCGGTCGACCCCCGGCCACCTGGGCAGCATGCTCACTCAGGCCGGCGACACGGGGTCGCTTGACGCCTCGGTGCAGCAGCTCAATACGGGCCTGCTGACGCTGCGAAACGCGGTGCTAAAGAAACGCGGGGATCAGCTGACCGGCAGCGCCACGGTCACCGAGTCCAACCTAAGCGCCGCGGTCCCGTTCATTCAGGGGGTGACGCCGGTCGCGTCGGGCAACGGGCAGCTGACTCTGCGGGGAACGGCGCTCGGTGTGACCGCCGACGCGACCCTGCGCGCTGTCGACGGCAGGCTGGTGGTCTCACCCGACGTGCCGCTGCTGAGCGTCGTCTCCGTGACCGTTTTCAGCCACCCCCACGTGTACGTGGAGGGCGTGTCCGCGCGCAACGCGCCGGGGGGCTTTGTGCTGTCCGGCAACGCGCTGCTGCGGTGAGGGGCGCGTTCGCGTCCGGCCTGCCTGGGTGGTCCGCGGCGGGTGCGGAAAAAGACCCAAAGTCACCCGCATGTCCCATGCCTTGGGTCCTTTGCCCCGGCTGAGGTGGAAGAAGACCCAAAGCCACTCGTGTGGGCGACGGTTTGGGGCTTTTTCACCCGGCTAGCCCGCCCTCAGGTGAACAGCGCCCGCGCTCGGAGCAGCATCCGCAGCTTTCCGCTCGGCCGCAAGCGGCCCGTGGCCAGCGCCTTCCAGGGCTCCGTGCGCCCGGCGGCTAGGTCGAGCCAGTCCTCGAAGCGGGCGCGCAATACGAGGTCCGGTGCCTCGAGGCGGCCTTGCCCGACGCTGGGCGTACCGGGGTCGAGCCGCAAATACCAGGGCTCGGCGTCGGTGAATTCCCATTGGATCGTCGCGCCGGGGGCCTTCGAGGCATCGACCGTCCGCCTTAGCCCGTCGAACAGGAGCGCCGTCGCCTCGGGGTCAGCCCGCACGCCGTTGCGGCGCTCGCCCAAATAGCCGGCGCGGAGCAGCGTGAGGCCGCGCCGGGCGCGCTCCTCGGCCGGAAGGTCGAAGGGAAAGCCGATGCGCAGCTGGCTCGGGTCGATGCCGGCCGCCCGCAGGCGACCCTCCATCGCCTCAGCGCCATGCGTGTAGAGCTGCTGGAGCGTGAAGCCGAAGGCCGTCACATAGCGCTCATCCCAAGCCGGAGGCACGAACACCGCGGTCGTGAAGGGCAGCGTCTCGCGCAGCAGCTCGCCGATCGCGTCGACGCATTCGGGGTCCTCGCGGACCAGCTCGGAGAGCATCTTCACGCCGAACGCGATGTGACGCTGTTCGTCGCGGGAGACGTGGCGGATGCCTTCGCGCAGCCCGGGCAGAAGGTCGCGGCGCGTGAGCGACTCCTCGATGAAGTGCTGACCCGGCTGAGCGAGGGTGGCCTCGATGACCACGTGGTAGAGCGCGATCCCCTGGGCGAGCTTGGGCTTTGAGCGGTCCCGTCGAAGCTCGCGAGCCATGCGGTCGAGTCGAGCGAAGACGTGGCGAAAGCCCCAGGTGAGGTTGGGGTGCGTGGCTTCGAGCGCTGAGGCGGTGTCGGTGCCCGCCTGGGCGACTTCGCGCATGAAGCGGCCGAAGAGCACGGCGTGGCGTGCCTCGTCGGCCTGCTGGGTGGCGAGGAAGTACTTCTGTTCCTCCCGCGGCGCGGCGGCGATGTAGGGAGAGAGGTTGTCCGCGACGGAATCCTCGCCGTGAAAGAACATGGCATAGGTCCACAGCGCCGAGCGGCGCTCGATCTCGTCGAGATTGCGCTGCCATTGCTCGCGGTCGCGCGTGAAATCAATCTCGGCCGCGCGCCAGTTCCCTTGTTCCCAGCGAGCGTAGAGATCCTCGTAGGAGATGCGATCGGCTGCGACGGCGGCGGGCATCCAGTCTTTAGAGTTTCTCACGGTGGCGTTGGCTTCCTTCAGCGGGCGTGAGATCGAGCTGGCTCTGACCGTCAACGGGGTGCGTCATTCGGTGGTTGTCGACGTGCGCACGACGCTGCTCGACCTGCTGCGCGAGCATCTCGACCTGATCGGCGCCAAGAAGGGATGCGATCACGGCCAGTGCGGTGCGTGCACCGTCTTGGTCGACGGCCGCCGCTCGCTCGCGTGTCTGTTGCTTGCCGCCACCTTGGACGGGTGCGCTGTCAAGACGATCGAGGGTCTGGCCGCCGACGGCGAGCTGCACGAGCTGCAGCGGGCATTCATCGAGCACGACGCGTTCCAGTGCGGCTACTGCACGCCGGGTCAGATCTGTTCGGCGGTGGGCGTGCTGTCCGAGGCCCGCGACGAGGGCGTCGCGCTCGACGGGCCAGAGATCCGGGAGCGGATGAGCGGCAACCTGTGTCGCTGCGGCGCGTACGTGAACATCGTCTCGGCGATCTCCGAGGTGGCGGAGTCTTGAAACCGTTTACCTACGCGCGGGTCTCGTCGGTCGATGAGGCTGTGCGCGCGGCAGCCGCGGGAGGTGTGTACCTGGGAGGCGGGACCAACCTCGTCGACCTGATGAAGCTGGGCGTGGTCGCACCGCAGGCGCTGGTCGACGTCTCGCGGCTGCCCCTTGACGTGATCGAGGAGCTTCCTGACGGCGGGCTGAGGATCGGCGCGACAGTCCGCAACCGCGACCTCGCGGTCGATCGTCGCGTGCAGCAGCGCTACCCCGTGCTCGCGCACGCCGTGTTGGCGGGCGCCTCGGGTCAGATCCGAAACGTGGCGACGGTCGCCGGCAACCTGCTCCAGCGCACCCGCTGCCCGTACTTCCAGGACGTGTCCAAGCCTTGCAACAAACGCCGGCCGGGGTCGGGCTGCCCGGCTGTCCAGGGCGAGCACCGGGGTCTCGCGATCCTTGGCCACTCCGATGCGTGCGTCGCCACGCATCCTTCGGACATGGCGGTCGCGCTGGCGGCGCTCGACGCGCGCGTGCAGACGGTGACGCGCACCGTGGCGCTGGCGGATTTCTACGTCTTGCCCGGCGAGCGACCCGACATCGAGACCGTTTTGGAGCCGGGCGAGCTGATCACGTCGGTGGAGCTCGACGCGCCGTTGGCAGGAGCGCGCTCCAGGTATTGCAAGGTGCGCGAGCGCGTCTCGTTTGCCTTTGCATTGGTCTCGGCGGCGGTCATCCTCTCAGTCGTCGACGGAGTCGTGCGCGACTGTCGCATCGCCTTGGGAGGCGTCGCACCCCGTCCGTGGCGGGCGCGCGTCGCAGAAGACGAGCTCGTCGGCCGGCCCGCGGATTCCGAGGCGTTCGCGGGCGCGGCCGAGGCAGAGCTCGAGCAGGCGCGCCCGCTGCGCGACAACGGCTACAAGGTCGAGCTCGCGCGCAGGGTGCTGGTCTCCACACTGGAGGAGGTGTGCGGGTGACCGTGGTGACGCCTGCAGTGGGCTCGGCTGTGACCCGGGTGGAGGGCGAGCTCAAGGTCACCGGCCAGGCGCGCTACGCGTACGAGCATCGGGTGCAGCGGCTCGCCTACGGATGGATCGTGCAGTCGACCGTCGCGCATGGTCGGGTCGCCGCTGTCAAAACCGAGGCCGCGCTCGCGCTCCCGGGTGCGCTCGCGATCGTGTGCCACGCCAACGCGCCCGCGCTACACGACGCCGATGGCGAGCTCGCGGTGCTGCAGTCCGACGCGGTCGCCTACCGCGGCCAGATCGTCGCGTGCGCGGTGGCCGAGTCGCTCGAGGCAGCGCGCGAGGCGGCCGCGCGGGTCGAGATCCTTTACGACGTCGAGCCCCACGACGTGGCGCTGTACGCCGGCCACCCGCGCCTGTTCGAACCCGACACCGTAAATCCTCGCTATCCGGCGCGCTCTCAATGGGGAGACCCAGACGGGGCGCTTGCCGGTGCGGACGTTGCGATCGACTGCACCTATACGACTCCGGCCTTCCATAACAATCCGATGGAGCCACATGCCTCGCTCGCAATGTGGGAGGACAGGTCGCTAGTGGTGTATGACTCCTCGCAAGGGGCGCCCTACGAGCGCGACGCGCTCGCGGACCTGTTTGGCCTGGAGCCCGAGCAGGTGCGCGTGATCTCCGAGCATGTCGGCGGAGGGTTTGGCTCGAAAGGCACGCCGCGGCCTCAGGTCGTGCTGGCCGCGCTGTGCGCGAAGGTAGTCAGGCGGCCGGTGAAGATCGCTGTCACGCGCCAGCAGATGTTCGTCTTCACGGGCTATCGCACGCCGACGATCCAGCGGCTGCGCCTCGGCGCCCGGCGCGACGGCTCGCTGACGGCGCTCGTGCATGACGCGATCGTGCAGACCTCGACGCTCGAGGAGTTCGGCGAGCAGGTGGCGATCTGTTCGCGCATGATGTACGCCGCACCGAACGCGCGCACGACCCATCGGCTGGCGGCGCTCGATGTCCCCACCCCCTCGTGGATGCGCGCGCCCGGCGAGTGCCCGGGGATGTACGGGCTCGAGTGCGCGATCGACGAGTTGGCAGTGGAAGCTGAGGTCGATCCGATCGAGTTGCGTGTTCGCAACGAGCCGGCCGTGGACCCATCGAGCGGGCATCCGTGGAGCTCGCGCAATCTGGTGGCGTGCTTGCGGCGCGGGGCGTCTGAGTTCGGCTGGGAGAGCCGGGATCCGACCCCCGGCGCGCGGCGAGACGGCAGCTGGTTGGTGGGAACCGGCGTGGCATCCTCGACGTACCCGGCGTTTCGTTCGAAGTCCCAAGCCCGGGCGCGGGCCGAAGCTGGCGGCGGCTTTACCGTCATGATCGGCGCGGCGGATATCGGCACCGGCGCGCGCACCGTGTTGACCCAGATTGCGGCCGACGAGCTTTCGGTGCCCGTTTCGAGCGTGCGCGTGCTCGTGGGCGATAGCGACCTGCCCTCCGCGTTCCTGGCGGGCGGGTCGGCGGGCACCGCCTCGTGGGGATCGGCGGTGGTACTCGCGTGTAGGGAGCTGCGCCAGCGGCTGGCAGCCGGCGAGGATCCGCCCTTTGAGGTGTTCGCGGACAGCGCCGACGAAATCGAACAGGCCCGCAGCGACGTCTCGCGCCACGCGTTCGGCGCCCAATTTGCCGAGGTCCGGGTCAACACAGTCACGGGCGAAGTGCGAGTGCCACGGCTGCTGGGAGTGTTCGGCTGCGGGCGAATCCTCAATCCGTTGACGGCGCGCTCGCAGTTCATCGGAGGCCTGACCATGGGCCTGTCGATGGCCCTGCACGAGGAGAGCGTGCTCGACCGCCAGCACGGCGATTATCTGAACCACGATCTCGCCCAGTACCACATCGCCGCGTGCGCCGATGCGCTGGAGATCGAGGCCGTCTGGATCGACGAGCACGATTCCGAGCTGAACCCGATGGGGTCCAAAGGCATCGGCGAAATCGGGATCGTGGGCACCGCGGCCGCGATCGCCAACGCCGTCCACCACGCGACCGGCGTACGGGTCCGGGACCTGCCGATCGGCCCGGCGAAGCTCGTGGGGCGCCTGGCCTAGTCGGTCCGGGATGCCACGCGCCCGGGAAGGATCCTCACTCGTGTGACGTCCTTGCGAGTATGCAGGGTCTGGAGAGCGGTCGGCGATGCGCAACGCTCGGGGCGCTCGGCTTGGCGCTGGCCGCCTGTGGCACGTCATCCGGCTCCGGCGCGCCTCATGCGGCTCTGAAGACGGCGTCGATGCACGGCGCCCCCCCGCGGACGACGCAATCGTCCTTAGACGGCCCGACCTTCAACCACCCCCAGACGGCGCCCTCGTTCGCGCTTCGCAATTACCGCGGCGGTCTCGTGAAACTGGCTTCCTATCGAGGCAAAGCGGTGCTGCTGACCTTCGTTTACACGCATTGCCGCGACGTCTGTCCGCTGATCGTGGCGGGGCTACAGAACGCCCTGCAGATGCTGGGTCCACGGGCTTCGAAGGTGCAGGTGATCGGGGTGTCCGTTGACCCCAAGGGCGACACGCCCGGCGCCATCGCAAGCTTTCTCGCTCGACACCGCATGACCGACCGCATGAAGTACCTCGTCGGCAGCCGCGCGGCGTTGACGCCGGTATGGCGCAAATGGGGCGTCGATGCCTCGAACCCGACCGCGGACGACACGGTCAGCCACACCTCGGTGGTGTTCGGGATCGCCGCCAACGGCGAGGTGATGACGGCGTACCCCGCGAACTTCAGCCCCGCCGAGATCGCACACGACGTGCCGATCCTGGCGAGGTCGTGACGCTGTGCGGTGGCGCTAGCGCCTATGGGCGAGGCTTGAACTTGACCGACAGGTTCAGGCGGCAGCAGCCGTAATCGGTGAAGGAAGGTGTTCCAGAGGTTGGATCACCAGGCGTGAAGGCCACGTCGTCGCCCGTCTGTGCGTACGGCGGCTTCTGAAGGCAGTCGGGGTGCCCTGCGATTACGGCGATACCAAGGACGTCGCCTTTTTTGACGGCAAGCGACGTCGAGAAAGTGGTCAGCTTCCTTTTGGGGATCCTTTTGGCGGCACTCTCGGCAACGGGCTTGAACTGGAAAGGATTCGAGGTCGATCTCCAGATCTTCAGCGCGGCGCGCCCCGGGGTTATACCCGCCGACGTCGTCCAAGAGACGATCGTCCCATTGGATGGCACGCGGTAGCGGGGACTGGTCGGTGCCCTCGCAACCTGCACCCAGCTGTAGCCGGGCGCGCAGTAACCCGCGGCCAACCCGGCCGACTCGTTCGCGGAGCCGAGCTTGATCGTGCTTGCGCTCGCGGACGACGCGAGCGCCAAAACAACCAGAACTGCGAGCGCCCCGCCCGCCGGACCGTACTTCAACGCCGCTCGCGCGAAGAGACCACATATGGGCTTCATGAATCCCCTTCTATTTGGCCCCGCGCCGGATACGCATACTCCTGAGATCTTGCGGCGCGAGCCTATCAGGCCCAGGAACGAGGATGCGACGGCTATGCCCCAAGCTTGGGCGAGCGCCAGGGCTCACGCAGCCGCCGCTGAAACTCGGCGCCGAGCTCGTCGATCGCCACCCGCGTCTGCTCGAGGCTGTCGCGGTCGCGCACCGTGACGGTTCGGTCCTCCAGGCTCTGGTGGTCGATGGTCACGGCCCATGGCGTGCCGATCTCGTCCTGGCGCCGGTAGCGGCGGCCGATCGCGCCGCCCTCGTCGTACTCCGCCTGGACCAGCTCGCGGAGCTGCTCGTAAACCTCGCGCGCCAGTTCGGGCTGGCGGTCCTTGCGCACGAGCGGCAGCACCGCCACCTTGACCGGGGCCAGCAGCGGGTGCAACCGCAGCACTGTGCGCGGCTCGCCCCCGATCTCGTCCTCGTCATAGCCGTCGGCGAGGAAGGTGAGCATCGCCCGATCAACCCCGGCCGCAGGCTCGATCACGTGCGGCAGGTAGCGCTCGCCGGTCGCCGAGTCCACGTACTCGAGATTCTGGCCCGACTCTCGGGCGTGCTGAGTGAGGTCGAAGTTACCCCGGTTGGCGATCCCTTCGAGCTCCTGCCAGCCGATCGGAAAGAGGTACTCGATATCGCTGGTCGCGCTCGAGTAGTGAGACAGCTCCTCCTGGTCGTGCGCGCGCAGGCGCAGGTGGTCCTCGCGGACTCCGAGCTCCACGAACCACCGCATGCGCTGGTCGAGCCAGTGGCGAAACCACTTGTCCGCTTCGCCCGGCGGGACGAAGAACTCCATCTCCATCTGCTCGAACTCTCGCGTGCGGAAGATGAAGTTGCCGGTGGTGATCTCGTTGCGAAAGCTCTTGCCGATCTGCGCGATCCCGAACGGCGGCTTCTTGCGCCCGAACTGCAAGTAGTGCTTGAAGTTGAGAAAGATTCCCTGCGCGGTCTCGGGGCGCAGGTAAACCGTCGAGCCTTCCTCCCTGACGGCGCCGATCGAGGTCTCGAACAGCAGGTTGAAGTCGCGGGCCTCGGTCAGGTCGCATTCCGGCGTCTCGCCGGGGCGCTTGGAGGGTTTGCGCCCGCAGTGCTCCTCCTCTAACCGGTCGGCGCGGAATCGCAGCTTGCACGTGCGGCAGTCAACGAGCGGGTCGGTGAAGCTCTGCACGTGCCCGCTCGCGATCCACGTCTTCGGGTGCTGGATGATCGCCGAGTCAAGCGCCAGGATGTCGTCGCGCTCCTGAAGCATCGAGCGCCACCACTGTGCTTTGACGTTGTTTTTGAGCAACACGCCGTAGTGGCCATAGTCGTAGCTCGAGCCGAGCCCGCCGTAGATCTCGCTGCTCGGAAACACGAAGCCGCGCCGCTTTGAGAGCGAGACGAGCTTGTCCATCGTCACGACGTCGGCGCTGGTCACCGTCGGCATGCTAACCGGGGGTCTGCGCGCCGGAACCTTCGCCTCCAGGCGCCCCGTCCGGCTGGCACTCTAGCCTTGAGAGTGCCAGCGGCCTCTCCTATACTTCGTGAAGGAATGCCGATCTACGAATATCGCTGTGAACACGGTCACCAGTTCGAGGTGATGCAGCGCATCACCGACGATCCGGTGTCCTCGTGTCAGCTATGTGAGGCGCCGGTGGAGCGGGTGTTCCATCCCGTCGCGGTGCACTTCAAGGGATCGGGCTTCTACACCACCGACTACGGCAGCCGCAAGCGCCAGCGTGCCGAGGGCGGCGACGGCGACTCGCCTCCGGCCGATAAGTCGGACAAGAAGACCGCGGAGGGGAAGGACAAGAAGTCCGATAAGCCCTCCTCGTCTTCGGAAAAAGCCGCCGCGTAGCCGCGAGCTTTTCGCGGACGAGAACGCCGCTAGTCTCCATCAAGAGGAGACTGATGGGCCAGCGCAATGGTCACCGAGCGATCGCCAGGCCTACCACGCTGTTTACGCCGCGGCGCAAGCTCTCCTGGGTACTGATCGCGTGGAACACGGCGTTTGTGGTGCTGCTGCTGCGCCTTTCCGGCCGTCACGCATATCGGTAAGTTTGTGGTGGTCAGTGACGTGAGCGGCGACTTTGAATTGATCTCTTGGATCTGGGTGGGCGGGCTCATAGCGCTCCTCGCGGTGTGGATCATGACGCGTAAGGACCTCCAATCGAGACTGCGCAATCGGGCGCCGCACTGAGGGAAAACGGAGCAAGGCCGCCGCCTACTCGATCACGGCCCAATCCGCGCCCGTCCTGCTCGGGCCGGCTAGCCGTCGAGCAACTGGTGCACCGCGGTGTGCACGGCCTGCGGCGTGACCGTCAGCGAGTCGCCGTAGCCCGGCAGATACTCAGCCCCGGTCGGCTTGAGCACCTTGACCGGCGCGTTGCCGCCGATCTCCGCGGCCGCAAACAGAGTCAGCAGCGTCGGGCCGCCCATGTCGCTTTCGAGCACCTGGGGCGCATCCCACGAGGCCCACGGCAGGCGGAAAAACGTCCCGACGGTCAGCAGCCTGCCCTTGATCGCATTGAGGATGTCCTGCTGGTGCTGCACCCGCGTAAGGTCGCTGGAAGAAGGGTCACAGGGGTTTTCACGCACTCGCGCGTAAAGCAGCGCCTGGAGACCGCTCAGGTGATGAACGCCGCGCGAGAAGTTGAGGGCAAAGCCGCCGTTCTTGGGGCCGCCGCTGATGGTCGCGCAGACGTGATCGGTCTTGACATCGATCCCGCCGATCGCGTCGATGAAGGGCGGGAAACGGGCGAGGTTGACCACGATCACGTGGTTGATCTTGATCCCGGTGAACTGCTCAACGGTCTTGATCGCGAGCGCGGGACCGCCAAGCGCGAAGCCCGCGTTGATCTTCCCGGTCCCGTGGCCGGGGATGTTCGCCACCGTGTCGCGCGGGATCGACAGCCTGCGTGAGACGCCGCCTCCGACTCGCCACAACATGATCGTGTCCGAGCGGCTGCCGGCGACGTTGTAGTTCGAGCCCGGTTCCTTTGACCCGGGTCCGGTCCGTGGCCGCTGGTCGGTCCCCAGGATCAGGATCGTGTTTGCGGAGGTGATCATGTTGCCCCCGGAGGTCAGCGCCTTCTGCGCCGAGGCAGGCAGCGGTACCTGCTGGGTCTGGGCGCTGATGATGAAGAGGATCACGGAGAGCAAAAGCCAGCCCACGATTGCCAACACGAGCCACTTGAGGACGCGCAGCGGGGTGATCCGCTTGCGCGATCCGGGCCGGCGCCGCCAGGGCCTGAACCGACGCGGACCTCGCGGCGGGCCGCCCGGGGGGACGCCAAGCTCTTGATCGCGGCCGAGCAGCGTGTCGAGCGCCCGCGGGCGGGCGCGGTAGCGGCGGTAAGGCGAACGCGTGCCCGTGCCTGAACCCCGAGGCGCGCGCACGTCATCGTCGCGACCGGCAGGTCGCGAAGGCGCTGGTTGCGCACCGGGGCGTCCCCCCGCGCGATAGACCCGGTAGGGGGGATCGTCGACCGGCGCCCGGCGGTCACGGTCGTCGGGCATCGGGCCCTGAATATAGTGACTGGGTATGCCGACCCGACGCACAATCGGCGTCGACATCGGCGGGACGAAGCTGCTCGCGGGCGTGGTTGGGACCGGGCTCGAGGTACACCAGCGCACTCAGCGCACGGTGTCCGGCCTCGATCAGTCGGCCCTTCTCGATGTCGCCGTCGAGGCGATCTCGGAGCTTCGCCAGACCGCCGGCGCCGACGCCGCTGCGGTCGGTTTCGGGATCCCCTCACTGATCGACCGCCGCACGGGCCGTGCCGTCCTCTCGATCAACCTCTCGCTGTCCGATGTTCCTTTTGCTGCAGTTATGGCCGAGCGGCTGGGACTGCCGGTGTTCGTCGATAACGACGCCAACGTCGCGGCGCTCGCGGAGCTGCGCGCCGGCTCACTGCGCGGGATCCGTGACGCCGTGGTGCTGACCGTCGGCACGGGCATCGGCGGTGCGCTCGTGCTGGGCGGCGAGATATACCGCGGTTCGACCGGCGTGGGTGCCGAATTGGGGCACACCGTGATCGACGCGGATGGCCCGCCCTGCCAGGGAAACTGCCCGAACCACGGCTGCCTTGAGGCACTTGCTTCGGGAACCGCGCTCAAGCGCGAGGCGGGGCAGCTCGCGCGCGAGCGCCCCGACTCCGGCCTCGGCCAGGCGCACGCTGCGGGCCGCGAGCTCGATGGAACGATGGTGACTGAGCTCGCTCACGATGGTGACGCCGTGGCGACCGAAGTCCTGGCGCTGATCGGCTCGCGCCTTGGCGTCGGCATCACGAGCTTTGTGAACGCGTTAAACCCGGAGGTCGTCGTGCTCGGAGGCGGGGTGATGGCCGCCGGCGAGCTACTGCTGGGACCGGCCCGCGCAGAAGTTGCGGCCCGCGCACTGCCGCCCCCGCGCGAGCACGTCCGGATCGTGGCCGCTGCGCTCGGGGTCGAGGCGGGAATGATCGGCGCGGCGGCGCTCGCGTTCGACGGTATCTCAGAGCGGCTGATGCTCTGAGAAGCTCACGGCGACCGGAGGACCGTCTCGGCGTTGCTGGGTGCACAGCCTCGTACGGCGAAAGGTAGTGCCCGCTCCAGTTCGGGCCCTCGCGCGAAGCGATGGCCGTCGCGTCCTTCATAGAACGCGAGCGCGTCCTCCGCCGGCTCAAAAACGCGCCGCACCTCCACGGTGGGCCAGGCCCATCAGCCGTGACGAGCGATCGCGAGCATGACGGGCCGGGCCGATCAGCCGTGATGGGCGATCGCGAGCATGTGCTCGGCCTGCGATCCAAGCGCCAGCGAAGTGACTTTGTCGCCCGAGGGCAGCGTGACGGCGACGGGCACGTCACTGGGACTCGGGCCGCTGGCGTTGCCGAGCTGCCCCAAGAAATTCGCTCCCCACGCGAGCACCGTGCCCTTCGAGGTCAGGGCGAAGCCGTTGACGAAGCTGGCCGTAATGGCGGTCACCTCCGTGTGCTTGGGAAGCTTGACCTTGACGGGCGTACGGCTGCACGCGATGTGACTGCACTTCTGCGGACCGCTCATCGTGCCGTCGCCGAGTTCCCCCAAAGAATTCACTCCCCATGCGAGCAAGGTGCCTTTCGAGGTGAGCGCGAAGCCTTGGTTCGAGCCGGCCGCGATCGCGACCGCCTTGGTGCCCTTCGGGAGCTTCACCTTCGTGGGGAGGTAGCTGATCCGGGTGTGGCCGTTACCGAGCTGTCCCAGGCCGCCGTAGCCCCAGGCCAGCACGGAGCCGGACGAGGTCAGGGCAAGGCTGAACTGGTCGCTGGCGGCAACCGCAGTCGCTTTGGTGCCCTTGGGCAGCTTGACCTTGAGTGGGAGGTCACTTTCTGCCGTCTTGCCGTTCCCGAGCTCGCCGTACCCGTTGAATCCCCAGGCCAGCACCGAACCAGTCGAGGTCAGAGCCAGGCTATGGACGAAGCCGCCCGCGGCGGCGATCACCTGGGTGTGCTTCGGGAGCTTGACTTTGACGGGCGAGGTGCTGCAGGCAGTGCTTCCGCACGTGTCGGGGCCGGTGTTGGTGCCGTCGCCAAGCTCACCCTCTTCGTTGTTGCCCCAGGCCAGTAGCGAGCCGTTTGTGGTGAGCGCAAAGCTGTGGTCCCAGCCAGCGACGACCCGCTTGGCTTTCGTGCCACTTGGGAGCATTACCGTGACAGGGGTGGTGCTGCACGGATTTGTCGAGCACGTGTCAGGTCCGGTCGCGGTGCCGATGCCAAGCTGGCCGTGGTCGTTGTTGCCCCAGGCAAGCACGGAGCCGGCGGAGGTGACGGCAAGGCTGTGCGCGGCGCCGACCGCGACCCCTGTCGCTTTTGTCCCGGTCGGTAACTGAACGGGGACCGGAACGTGCGCGTCGGTCGTCGTTGTGTCGCCCAGTTGACCGTAGAAGTTATAGCCCCACGCTAGAAGCGGGTCGATCCCCGACTTGGTGGGTGAGGCCGCGGACGCAGTCGCAAACGCGGCAATGCTCAGTACGGCCCCGAGACGAGCGAGCGATTTGACCAGCCCCCTCACGTGAAACGACTCCTCTCGTGTCGAACCCCTGCGTGGCGACTATATCCCGCCGACTGCGAGCCCTGCGATAGTTTTGCCGCCAACTGGCAGACACTGGAGGGCTGCCGATCGCTCCGTTAACCTCCGTATTAACGGTTTGGGACCGCGACCAGATCAAGCCACTGTGTTAAGGACAGCGTTGTGGCGGTAAGCCGTCAGCCGGCGCAGGGTTCACAAAGGGTTACGGGCGGGTCGGCAGACCCCAACGGAGTCAGGCCGCCTGGAGCACGCGCGCTCTCAGCGGGCGCACAGGTCGCCGAACGCGTGGCGCACGTGGCGGGCGTAGACCGTTTGATCAACGAGGCGGTCGAGGAAGCGATCGTGCGCACGCTCAAGAGCCACACCATCGTTCGAGCGATCGAGCGGGCGGCCGAGAGTCATGCCGAGACTGCAGAGCTCAATAGCGACGAGGTCAGGCAGATCGTCAAGCGCGCCTTGGAGTCAGATGTCGGCGCCGCCGTGTGGGAGGAGTTTCTGGACAGCGACCAGGTGCAGACGCTGATCGAGCGGATTGCTCGCGCCCCGGAGATCCGCAGCGCGATCGCGTCGCAGGGCGCGGGTCTCATCACCGATGTCGGGGTCAAGCTCACCACGATCACCGAAGGCCTTGATGACAGGCTTGAGCAGGTCGTTCGCCCGCGGATCGCGGACTCCGAGACCGATCAGGCCGGGCTGGCGACCCGCGCGGCCGCAGCCGCGATCGATTTTGGGCTTCTCTTCATTGTTTATTCGCTGCTCTCCGGGGTGATCGCCTCCCTGATCTCGGCGGTCTTCGGAAAGCCGCTGTCGGTCGAGTCCGACATCGTGCTGGGCGGTCTGGGGATCATCATCGGTGGCGCGATTTTCGCCGCGTTCTGGGCACTGGCGGGGCAGACGCCAGGAATGCGCTTTTTGGCAATCCATCTCAGGCACAAAGGTGCGCATGACCTCACCTTCGCCCGCGCCGTCGCGCGCGTGTTTGCCGTACTGCTGAGCCTGCTCCCGGCCGGACTTGGTTACTTCGCGATCCTGCGAGATCCGCGTCGGCGGGCGTGGGCTGATCGGATGACCGGCACCGAGGTGTGCTACGACAGCGTCGCGCGCTCCGCCGCGCGCAGTCGGGCTGGCCACGCGCACGGCCACGTGTCCGAGCGGCCGGAGGCAAGCGAGCGCCCGGGCCAGTTAGCCGGCTAAAGCCGTCTCCGAAGATCACGCCCTGAGGACGCGCCGCCGAGCGAATACCTTTGGGGCTGGAATGCCCGGCCGCCTGATCGTCTGTCCGACCCCCATCGGCAACCTCGAGGATGTGACCCTGCGCGTGCTCGCGGCGCTGCGCGAGGCTGACGTGGTCGCGTGCGAGGACACCCGCCGCACGCGCGTGCTGCTCGACCGCTACGGGGTCAAGGCGCGGCTGCTCTCCTACCACGAGCACAACGAGCGTGAGCGCACGAACGAGCTCGTGAGGCTGATGCGCGATGGCACGGTCGTCGCCCTGGTCTCCGATGCGGGAATGCCGCTCGTCTCGGACCCCGGATTGCTGCTCGTGCAGGCGTGCGTCGCCGCCGGCTTGGCGGTGGAAGTCCTGCCGGGACCCTCCGCCGCTCTGGCCGCGCTGGTCGCGAGCGCACTGCCGTCTGACCGCTGGCGCTTTGAAGGGTTCCTGCCCCGCAAGCAAACGGCGCTCCGAGAGGTCTTCAGCGCGCCCGAGACAGTCGTCGCGTTCGAGTCCCCGCGGCGACTCGCGCGCTCGCTGCAGACGCTCTCACAGACAGACCCCACGCGCCCGGTCGCGGTCTGCCGCGAGCTGACGAAGATCCACGAGGAGGTGGTGCGCGGCACGGCGAGCGAGCTGGCGGCGCGTTACGCAAACGCACCGCCCAAGGGTGAGGTCGCGCTCGTGGTAGGGCCAGCGCAACCACTGAGTAAAGGCGACCTCGACGCCGCCGTGCAGGCAGCCCGCGAGCTCGTGGCGGCGGGCGCGCGGGCGCGACCGGCTGCCCGCGTCGTCGCCAAGCTGACCGGCGCGAGCGTCAACGCGGTCTACCGCGCGCTCAACGAATGAAGATCACGCTCACCCGCGATGCCGACGCCTTCGCGGACAAGACCAGAGCGCTGTTCGAGAGCGGCTACCAGTACAGCCTGATCGCGAGCATCCTCAGAGCGGTGCGCGCCGGTCGCTATGGGCCCGCCGTGCCGCTCTTTGCCTATGGCACCAAAGACGGCAAGACCTCGTTTGCCGCACTGCGCACTCCGCCGTGGAACCTGCTCGCAACCGAAATCGACCCCGCCAGCGCACGACAGCTGGTCGCAAAATGGCTCCAGGAGGATCCGGAGCTCCCGGGCGTCAGCGGACCAAGGGCCGCCGCGCGGCCGATCACCGAGGCCTGGCGTCAACACACCGGCGGCGAAGCGCGCTGCCGCCTGCGCGAGCTTGCTTACGTGCTCGACCGAGTCACCGAGCCGCGCCGCCCCGCCCCGGGAACGCTCCGGACGGTCCGCGACGACGAGCTCACGCTCGCGCGCGAATGGATGAGGGCCTTCGGGCGGGAGACCAAGGCGCTACCCGACGACCGAGCCGACCTGATCATCGAGGCGCGCGCGGCCGATCGCTGCCTCTACGTCTGGGACGACGACGGCCCGTGCTCACTGCTCGCCACCACCCCGCCCGTGGCCGGCACTGTCCGCATCGGGCCCGTCTACACCCCGCCCGAGCATCGCCGCCGCGGCTACGCCGGCACCGCGGTGGCCGCAGCCAGCCGCGAGGCGCTCGCCGGCGGAGCGCGCCACTGCGCCCTCTACACGGACGTGACCAACCCGACCTCGAACAAGATCTACGCCGAAATCGGCTACCGGCAGGTCGGGGAACACGAGGAGTGGGAGTTCGAGAGGGCCGGATAGCCTCCACAGCCCGTGTCCTTTTACATCACCACTCCGATCTACTACGTCAACGCCGAGCCCCATCTCGGTCACGCGTACACGAGTATCGCGGCGGACGTGCTCGCCCGGCACACGCGCCAGCGCGGCGAGGACGTGTTCTTCCTCACGGGGACCGACGAGCACGGCGAGCCGGTGGCCGACGCGGCCGCCGCGCAGGGCCTCGAGCCCAAGGCGCTGGCAGACCGCAACGCCGAGCGCTTCAAGGCGCTGATGCCGCAGATCGAGGCGACCAACGATTTCTTCATCCGCACCTCCGATCCTCAACACGAGCGCCGCGTGCAGGAGATCCTCCAGGCCGTCCACGACGCGGGCTACACCTACAAGGGCCTGTACGAGGGCTGGTACTGCCCGCGCTGTGCTGATTTCAAGGTCGAGAACGAGATTCTCGAGGGCAACCTGTGCCCGATCCACGAGATCCCCCTCGAGCGCCACCAAGAAGAGAACTGGTTCTTCCGCCTGTCCGCGTTTCAAAAACCACTCGAGCAGCTGTTTGACGAGCGCCCCGACTTCGTGCTCCCGCGCGTGCGCTACAACGAGGCGCGCGCGTTCATCGATCAGGGCTTGGCCGACATCTCTTTGAGCCGCGCGCACCTGCGCTGGGGGGTGCCCGTGACATGGGATCCCTCACAGGTCTTCTACGTGTGGTTTGACGCGTTGCTCAACTACGTGACCGCGCTCTCCTACGCGCGCCCCGGCGAGGACCTGACGCCGCGCTACTGGCCGGCCACCGTGCACCTGATCGGCAAGGACATCCTCAAGTTCCACACGGTCTTCTGGCCCGCGCTGCTGATGGCCGCCTCGCTCGAGCTTCCGCGCCACGTGTTCGTCCATGGCTACCTGCTGATGGACGACAAGAAGATGTCCAAGTCGTTGGGCAACGTGCTCGACCCGTTCGCGGTCATGGCCCAGTTCGGCGCCGACGCGCTGCGCTACTACTGCCTGCGCGACGTCTCCTTCGGTCAGGACGGCAACGTGTCCGCGAAGGGGTTCGAGGACCGCTACGAGACCGAGCTCGCCAACGAGTACGGCAACCTCGCCAGCCGCACGCTCGCGATGATCACGCGCTACAGAGATGGGGTCGTCCCGGAGGTGGACACCGACGGCACGCTCGCGTGGCATTTCGAGGACCTCGCCGATCAGGTCGCGACGGCGCTTGACCGCTTCGAGCTGACCGCAGCGCTCGAGCTGATCTGGGTGCGCGTGCGGCGGCTCAACCGCTATGTCGAGGAGACCGCGCCCTGGCAGCTGGCGCGGGACCCGGCCGCGTCGGGGCAGCTCGACCAGGCACTCGCTTCTCTGGCCGAGGGGCTGCGCGTCGTGAGCGTGTTGCTTCACCCCTACATGCCCTCGACCGCCGAGCGGCTGCTGGAGGCGCTGGGCGCGCCAAGCACCGCCTACGGCGATGCCATCTTCCGCGCGCATGGCTCCGGCGCCCGCGTGGGCGCGCTCGAGCCGCTGTTCCCCAAGCAGGCGTGATCGACAGCCACACCCATCTCGACCTGTGCGGCGTCCCGCCGGCCGAGCTCGTCGAGGACGCCGCGTCAAACGGCGTCACTCGCATGCTCACGGTCGGCATCACCGCGGCCGCCTCGCGCCATGCCCTCGATCTAGCGGACCAGTTCCCGCAGGTCTACGTCGCCGTCGGCTGTCACCCGAACGAGGCCACCGGTTTCGACGATCCCCAAAAAGCCGAGCTGCACGCGCTCGCCAAACACCGCAAGTGCGTCGCGATCGGCGAGACAGGGCTGGACTACTACCGCGACCGCGCCCCACGCGCCGACCAGCGAAAAGCCTTCGCCGCCCAGATCGAACTCGCGCGCGAGCTGGACAAGCCGGTCGTGATCCACACCCGCGCCGCCGAGGACGACACGCTGCAAGCGCTGGACGAGCTCGCCGGCGGCGTGCGCGCGGTGCTGCACTGCTTCTCGATGCCCTCGCGCCTCGAGGAATGCCTGGCGCACGAGGACTGGTGGATCTCGTTCGCAGGCAACGTCACCTATCCCAAGGCGCAAGACCTCCGCGAAGCCGCCAGGCAAGTCCCTGAAAACCGCCTGCTGGTCGAGACCGACGCGCCCTTCCTCGCGCCACAGACTCACCGGGGCAGGCCCAACCGGCCGGCGTACGTGGTCGACACCGCCCAGGTCTTGGCCGACGAGCGTGGCGTCTCCTACCCCGCGCTCGAGGCCGCCGTCGGCTCGAGCGCTGCGGCGCTGTTCGGATGGTGAGCTCGCGTCAACGCCGCCTAGGTCAGAACTTCCTCGTTGACCGCAACCTGGTCGACGTGATCGAGCGTCTCGCGCGGATCGAGCCCGACAACGTCGTGCTCGAGATCGGCGCCGGGCCGGCGGTCCTCTCGACGCGTCTGGCCCAGCGCGCGGGTCACGTTCACGTGGTCGAGCTCGACAAACGCCTCGAGTCAGGGCTGAGAGAGGCGCTCGCGCCCTACCCCAACGTCACCATCCACATCGCCGACGCGCTCGAGCTCGAGCTGCACGGACTCCAACCGGTCCCCGACCTGGTGGTCGCCAACCTCCCGTACGGCATCGCCGCCACCGCGATCTTGCGCACGATCGAGGAGCTTCCGAGCGTCGGGCGCTGGGTGGTGATGGTCCAGCGCGAGGTGGGCGAGCGACTGGCGGCCGCGCCCGGCACCCACGCCTACGGCGCGCCCTCGGTGCTCGCGCAGCTGGCGACCGACGTCAAAGTGCTGCGGCCGGTATCGCGCACCGTGTTCAGGCCGGTTCCGAACGTCGACTCGGTCCTGCTCGGGCTCGAACGCCACGCCGGTGCCCCCGACCCCGCGGTCCGAAAGCTCGTGCGCGACAGCTTCGCGCACCGGCGCAAGGCGCTCGCCTCCTCGCTCGCCCTCGCACCCGACGCACCGCCAAAAATCCGCGACCACGCGCGCGCCGCACTCCAACAGATCGGTCACCCAGCGGACGAGCGCGCCGAGCGCCTGACGCCCGAGGAGTTTCAAACGCTAGCCAGGCTCCTGCAGCGATGAAGCTCGCGCTCGACGCCCCCGGAAAGGTCAACCTCTGCCTGTTCCTCGGACCGCTGCGCGAGGATGGCCGCCACGAGCTGGTGACGGTGATCGAGTCGGTCTCGCTGGCCGACCACCTCGCCATCACCACGCGACCCGACGGCGAAGATCGTGTCCGATGCGCCGGGGTCGACGAGCCCAACCTCGTCACGCTGGCCTTGGAAAAGCTGCGCGCGCACGATTGGGGCGGTCCGCCGCTCACCGTCGAGATCGACAAGCGCTTGCCCGTCGCCGGCGGCATGGGCGGCGGCTCGGCCGACGCGGCCGCGCTCCTGCGCGCCGCACGACACCTGAGCCCACTTCCCGACCACACCGTCGGCCAAATCGCCGCCGAGCTGGGCGCGGATGTCCCTAGCCAGCTCGAGCCCGGACTGACGCTCGCCACCGGCGCGGGCGAGCAGGTGCAGGCGCTCGCGCCACTGCCAGAGCACGCCTTCGTGATCATCCCCGCCACGACCAAGCTCTCGACCGCCGCCGTTTACTCCGAGGCCGACCGCTTAGGGCTCCCGCGCGACACAGCCGAACTGGCCTCGATCGACCCACTCGAGCGCCTCGGCGTCAATGACCTCCAACCGGCGACGCTCTCGTTGTGCCCCGAAGTAGGCCGTCGCCCTGCAAGCAGCCGACGACACGCTGGTCTCTGGTTCGGGTCCGACGGTCTTCGCCCTCCACTGGGGCCACGACGCACCCGAGCGCGCGCGCCACACCGCGGAAGAACTACGCCCCCGGTTCCCCGGGACGGTCGTCGCCCTGCCCGTCGGGAGCGACGCCGGCGGTCTCCACCGGCTCGCCTGAGTCGTCCTGCGCCCCAGCCTTCTGCACCAGCCGGACGCGAACCTTGGCCGCGTTGACCTCACGCGTCAGCGTGTCGAGGTCGTAGACCCCCCAGTGGCGGCGTCCGTTGATGAAGAAAGTCGGCGTGCCGGTGACGCCGCTCTCGTCGGCGCTGACGACGTCCTCGGTGATCCGATCGGCGTATTTGTGGCTGCGCAGCGCGCTCTCGAATTTCTCGACGTCCAGCTCGAGCTGCTCGGCGTAGGCCGAGCAGGTCTGCGAAACAGCAGCGCGTCCTGGTTGGCGAGCAGGATGTCGTACATGTCCCAGAACCTGCCCTCCGCCGCCGCCGCCTCCGAAGCCTCCGACGCGAGCTGCGCGAACGGGTGCACGTCGTTGAGCGGCAGATGACGCCACACGTAGCGAATGTCGTCGCCCCGCGAGATCAAGAGCTCGCGGATGACCTGCTCTGCCTGCCCGCAGTACGGACACTCGAAGTCGCCGTACTCGACCAGCGTGACCGGGGCATCGTCGGGCCCGCGGATGTGGTCGCGTTCGGGATCGACATCGTCTGCGAGGTCCAGGATCGGCTCTGCCGTGCCGCTCGAGCTGGCGTGCCCGCACGGGCGTCGGCAGCCGTCGCATCAGCCGCATGAACAGCCAGCCCGACGACGCGGCGAGACGACGATCGTCGCGAGCGTGCCGAGCCTGGCTTCGTCGAAGGCCTTGCCCGTGAACGCGAGGCTCGCGATCAAGAGCGAGACGGTGAAGCCGACGCCCGCGGCAGGCGCCGCCGATGGCGACGACCGGCTGGCTGACGAGCGGGCGCGGCCCGCGCAAACTCGGCCGGGTGGCGAGCCACGAGCCGAGCCCGATCCCGATCGGTTTGCCCACCACGTAGGCGACCAGGATCCCGAGCGTGATCGGCGACGTGACCGCGTCGCCGAGCAGGTTGCCGGTCACGTGCACGCCCGCGTTGACGAGCGCGAACAGCGGCACGATCACATAGCTCGTCCACGGGTGCAGGTCGTACTGCAGCCGTTCGTTGGGAGACAGATGTCGACAACAGGCCGCGCTGCGCGGTGCGCGCGAGCTCGGGCGTCGGCTGCTCGCGAAACGCCCTGCGTCAGCGCCGTCGCCCGCTCGAGCTCCTCGCGTGCCGGCGCGTACGCGCTCGTCGCGAGCCCGATCGCGAGTCCCGTGACCACCGGGTCGATGCCTGACTTGTAGGTCGCGACCCACAGCGCGATCGAGACGCCGATGAACACCGGCTGGCGGCCGAAGGGGGCGAAGCGCAGCGCCAGCCAGCAGCGCGAACAGCCCGATCGCGATCAACAGCGCAACGACCGAGAGGTGGTGCGTGTAGGCGATCGCGATCACCACCAGCCCGCCAGGTCGTCGACCACCGCCGCGCTCAGCAGAAACACCCGCAGCCGTGTCGCCGAGCGCGGCGTTAGCAGCGCGACCGACGCGAGCGCGAAGGCGGTGTCGGTGGACATCGCGGCGCCCCATCCGTGCGCGCCGCGACCGCCGGCGTTGAAGGCCAGGTAGATGGCGATCGGGATGACCATCGCCGCCCGCCGCCGCGGCCACCGGGATCGCGAGCCGCCGGCGCTCGCGCAGCTCGCCGAGCGCGATCTCGCGCCTGGCCTCGAGCCCAACGACCAAGAAGAACAGCGTCATCAGGCCCTCGTTGACCCAGCCCCGCAGCGAGGTCGAGATCTCGCCGCTGGGGATCGCCGATCGTGAGCTTGGTCGTCCACACGCTCTCGTAGGAGTGCCAGGCAGGCGAGTTCGCCCACACCATTGCGATCACCGCGGCCGCCGAGCATCACCGCCGCGCCGCCCGGTCTCGGTGCCCAGAAACTCGCGCACGGGCGAGGCCAGGTTCCGCGCCCACGCGGTGCGACCGCCGAAGGACTGGACCTGAGCGTCGGCACTCATGGGCTCGATTATTGATGTTGCCCGGCGCACATGTGCGCCGGGCCCGGCCCGAACATGTTCGGGCCGGAAGGGGTCGGCACATGTGCCGACCCCCGGGTGCGCGCATGCGCGCACCCGAACATCTTCTTCTTGAGTCACAATTCCGCCACGCCATGAGCAACACGGCGATCACCTATCTGGTCGGGGGCTGCCTGGGCGTGCTCGGCCTGGCGGTCTTCTGCGCGCTCTTTCTGGTGCCCGCCATCACCGCGTACCGGCGCCCGCTCGAGCGCGTCGCCGCGGGCATCCTCTCCCTGTACGTGCTCGCCGCGCTCATCGGCATCGGCGTCGTGATCGGGGCCATCATCGTGCTCGAGTGGCCCCGACTGTTCTGAGCACTGCCGTGGGCACGAGCGCCGCCGATCTCGGCGCCCTCGCGGCGATCACCGACGCGGTCGAAGCCGGCGCCGGCCTGCCGGAGATCCTGCGCACCGCCGCGCGCGCGCTCAACTCGAGCCTGATCCTGATCGACCGTTCCGGCGCCGTGCTCGCGGTCGCGGCCCGCTCGACCGCCGACGAGCGCTCGCTCATGCGCGCCAGCGAGGGCGTGCAGACGATCGACCTGCGCGTCGCCGAGGCCCCGGTCGGCCAGCTCCGGTTGCGCGCGCGCGAGCGCGCGCCCGACGCCACGCTGCTGCGGCTGGTGACGGCGCTCGTGGCGTCCGAGGTCGACCGCGTCCGAGCTCCCGAACGCGCCTCGGAGGAGGCGGCGATCAGCTTCCAGCGAGCGGTGCTCGGCCGCCAGATCGCCTCGCGCGAGGACCTGCTGGCGCGCGGCAAGGAGCTCGGGATCGACCTGGCCGCGCGGCGGCAGCGTGGTGGTCGTCCGCGCCCACCCGCGCACGCCGATGGCGGACTGGCGCCAGCGGCTTTTGGCGATCGCCCGGCGCGGAGCCCGCTCGGTCGCGCCCGGGGCGATCGTCGCGCCCGAGCGCGAGGAGGGGGAGAGGTGATCGTGCTGGCGCCCGACCCCTCGGGCGAGGGTGGCCGCCGCGTCGCCACGGCGATCATGCGTGAGGTCGAGTCCGGTCCGCCGGGGTTCGCGTGCGCGATCGGGCGCAGCCGTCGCGTCGCGGACCCGCTCGATCTGCGCCGCGCGTACAACGAGGCGCTGCTCGCCGCCAACGTCGTCGAGGGCGACCCCGACCGATCCGAGCTGGCCTTCGCCCAGACCGGCACCTACCAGCTGCTGCTGCCATACATGGACGATCCGGCTGAGCTGCAGGCGCTTTTACGAGGAGACCGTCAGGCCGCTGGTCACCTACGACGAGCAGTACGAGACCGACCTGCTCGGGACGCTGCAGACGTTCCTCGAGTGCGATGCCAACGTCAATGCCACGGCGGCGCGGCTGATCACCCACCGGCACACGGTGCGCTACCGCTTCGAGCGCGTGCGCGAGCTGACCGGGCTCGACGTCTCCTCGAGCGACGGGCGCGAGAAGCTTTCGCTGGGACTCAAGGCGATGCGAGTGTTCGGGCTCGCCGCGCCGCGCGGCCCCGCCACCGAGCCCGGGGCCGAGGGCGGCCGGGTGCGTCGGTGAGGGGCCACCGGCCCGCGGGGAGGGCGCGTCAAGCCGGCAGTCTGCTGACTCCGACCGCGACGCTGTTCACGCGCGTCGCGCTCGAGCGCCAGGCCGGCTTGCGGCTCAAGCGAGCGGCCTCGGCCGCAGGCGACCGCTTCGTGCAGCGCCGCCGGCCGACGCGGCCGAAGATGCGCGCACTCACGCTCGGCGCGGGCGCTCGCTTGCAGTGGCGAGATGTCCCGACGCCGCGGGCACCCGGGCCCGACGGCGCGATCGTGCACCCGATCGCCGCTGCCACCTGCGACCTAGACCGCATGCTCGCGCTCGGGCGCACCCCGTTTGTGCTGCCGCTGCACTTCGGCCACGAGTGCGTGGCCGAGGTCTTGTCGGTTGGCGAACGTGTCTCCACGGTGCGGCGCGGCGACCGCGTGGTGGTGCCGTTTCAGATCAACTGCGGCCACTGCGCGCCGTGTCGCGCCGGGCACACCGGCAACTGCGCCAGCGTGCCACCCGTCTCGATGTATGGCTTCGGCGTCGGGGGTGGCCACTGGGGCGGCGTGATCTCAGACCAGCTGGCGGTGCCGTTCGCCGACGCGATGCTCGTGCGGCTGCCCGACGGCATCGACCCCGCGGCGGCCGCGAGCGTCGCCGACAACGTGAGCGATGGCTACCGCCACATCGCGCCCCACCTCGAGCTGGTGCGGCAGCCCGGGGCCGAGATCGTGATCGTCGCCGGCATGATGCGCCGCCCGCCGTTCAGCGCGAGCGTGCCGCTGTATGCGGGACTGGTCGCGAAGGCGCTCGGCGCGGCGACCGTGCATCTCGTCGATAGCCGCATGTTCGTGCGCGCGCACGCCGAGCGGCTCGGGCTGGTCGCCCACCCTCCGGGCGAGCTGCGCGGGCTGCCGCTGGCACCGCTCGTGATCGACGCGACCGCGGTTCCATCCGGTATGCGCGCCGCTGTGCAGCACACTGCGCCCGACGGCGTCTGTAGCAGCGTTGGCACCCTGCATCGCAACGCGCGCTTTCCCACGGCGCTGATGTACGGACGCAACGTGACTTTGAAGATCGCGCGCTCGCACGCGCGGGCGCTGATTCCCGGTGTGCTCGAGCTGATGGCCGCCGGCAAGCTGCGTCCCGAAGAGGTGACCACCGATGTCGCGAAGATGGACGACGCGCCGCACGCGATCACGCGCCATGTTCGCGGCGAGGCGACGAAGACGATCCTGGTGGAGTGACTCGGGTCGCGGTCATCACCGGCTCGGGGACCTACGCGCTGCCGGGCTTTGAGGCGGCTGAGCAGCTGACGGTCACGACGCCTTTTGGCGAGGCGTTGGTCAGCCGCGGCGGGTACGGCGGGGTCGAGGCCCTGCACGTCTCGCGCCACGGCGCTGGGCACGTGCGCCTGTCAAACCAGGTCACCCACAGGGCCAACGTCTGGGCTCTGAAGGAGCTCGGCGCCAGCGCGGTGATCGGGTGCACTGCTTGTGGCGCAGCCGATGCATCGCTGACGCTCGGGTCGCTGATCGTGTTTGACGACTTGCACTTCCCCGTCAACCGGCTGCCGGATGGATCGCTGTGTTCGTTTTTCGTGGAGCCGGGCGACCCCGCGCGCGGGCACTGGATCCTGCACGGCGGCCCGTTCTCGGAGGGCGTTCGCGCGGCATTGATCGAGGCCGCCGCCGAAGCTGGGCACCAGTTCCGCGACCGCGGCGTGTATGGGCACGTCGACGGCCCTCGCTTCAACACCCCGGTCGAGATCGCCCAGCTGGCCGGATGCAGGGTCACGGCGGTGAGCCAGACTGCGGGCCCCGAGACCGTGCTGTGCGGCGAGCTCGAGCTGCCGTATGGGCTGATCGGGTTCGTGACCGATTACGCGAACGAGGTGCGCTCCGGTGAGCCCACGCCCGCCGCGACCATGATCGAGCTGATGTCGCGCAGCAGCGGGGCCTTCGCCGACGTACTGCGCGGCGCGCTCCCGCGCCTCGCCGAACATCCACCAAGCGCCGCGGGCATCATGTATCGCTTCGAGCAGGGATAATTCGCGCCCGGGGGCGATGATGGTGCTCGAAGCACAGCGATGATCCAGCGTGATCCGGCCGTTCTGATCATGGCGCGCGCTCCGCGACGCGGTGAGGTCCGCCGCGCGCTCGAGCCGCTGCTCGGCGCCGAGCGCTGCGCCGCGCTGCAGACAACGCTGATCCAGATGACCGCCGAGTGGGCGCGCGGTGTGGCCGACGGCTCGGTGCACGTCGCCCACGACCCGCCCGATGCCCTCGGCGAGGTCCGCAAGCTGGTCGGCCCCCGCGCAGTCATGTTTCCCCAGAACGGCGACGGCATCGCGGGTCGGCTGGCGGACGCGGCCGCGCGCGTGTTCTCGCGCCACCGCGGCCCGCTGCTGATCGTGTGGCCCGACATTCCCCGTCTGCGGGCCGACCACGCCCGCGCCGCGCTCGACGACCTCGCGGCTGGTTGCGACGTCGTGCTCGGGCCCTCTCTGGAGGGCGGCTTTTACCTGATCGGGATCCCGCGACCGCTGCCGAAACTGTTTGCCCTACCCGAGCGGGTGTGGCGCAGCCCCGACGCGATGGCCCTCGGCCTCACGGCCGTCCGCGAGGCCGGGCTTGAACTCGGGATCCTGCGCGCCGAGCGGCCGTTGCACAGGCCGGCTGACGTGCGCGCGGCGCTGGCGGATCCGCTGCTGCCGGGGGAGTTGGGGGAGGTCCTGGGCGGGCGGCTGGCAGTCCCCAGGTAAGTCGCGCTCCACGCCTGAGAGCCACTGGGGGGCGGGGATTCGAACCCATCGATCTCTCGGGCCAAAGCCGAGCGTCTTGCCGTTAGACGACCCCCCATTTCGGAGCGTCTCGCGGCTCGAATCTAGCAACGGATATCGCGGTTGCTGGGCCGGTGCGTCCGGACCATCTACGACATATGTTCGTGCCCGGGGTTGGACCCGTACTTTGGTGCCGCGAGAGCATCTCGAGGCATCCCGGGCTCCGCCCTGGTACGCGCGGAAGGCGCGCACGATCGCGGGGCGCTTCCGCCAAGCCTGGGGGGTTGAAGCAGTCTGGCTGTGAC
This sequence comes from uncultured Solirubrobacterales bacterium, assembly GCA_963767295.1. Lineage (GTDB taxonomy): Bacteria > Actinomycetota > Thermoleophilia > Solirubrobacterales > Solirubrobacteraceae > Palsa-465. The sequence continues at coordinate 182,322 of CAVYDI010000003.1, read as the reverse complement.
GGCGAGATGCTCACAGGTCGTTCCAGGCAGGAGCCAGCTCGAGGCGACCGGTGGCTTTCCCAATCCCAGCTAAAGCATCTGTCTTGCCGTCGTCGCCGTGCGAGCGGTGATGGCTGCGCACCCGGGCGGTGCAATCGGCATTTATGCTGTCGGGATGGCCACGGCGCCTGTGGATCGGCTGGCGGCCGGCGGGGCTGCGCTGGAGCGTGCGGACTGGGCTGGGGCGCGTGCCGAGTTCGAGCGTGCGTTGGCCGAGCGCGAGTCCCCTGAGGCGCTGGAGGGCCTGGGGGGCGCGTGTTTCCTGCTCGACGATCTTGAGGCATCTGGCCAGGCGTGGGAGCGGGGCTATCGGCTGTGCCGCGAGCGAGGCGATGTGCGAGGCGCGGCGCGGCTGGCGTGTGCGTTGGCTCGGCAGGCGGGGCAGCGCGGTGAGGAGGCGGTTTACAACGGCTGGATCGAGCGGATGCGCCGGTTGTTGTCGGATCTGGATGAGTGTCCGGAGCACGCGCTGTTGGCGGTGCAGGAAGGTCTGTTCGCGTTTCTGCGCTACAACGATCCCGCCGCAGCGCGGGCACACGCGGCGTCGGGACGCGAGCTGGCGCGGAGGTTCGGGCTCGTGGACTTGGAGATGCTGGCGCTGGCGATCGAGGGAGCCTCGCTGGTGGCCTCGGGTGACCTGACCCGCGGGATGGGGCAGCTTGATGAGGCGACCGCGGCCGCCCTCGGCGGCGATATGCGCCAGCTGGATCTGATCGGGCTGACTTGCTGCTTCATGATCTACGCCTGCGAGCGGGTGCGAGACTTCGACCGTGCGGGCCAGTGGTGCACGCGCATGAAGGACTACTGCGATCGCAACGGGCTGAGGTCGGTGACGGCCGTGTGTCGGACGCATTACGCCACGGTGCTGACCGAGCGGGGCGAGTGGAGCGACGCCGAGGCTGAGTTGGTGATGGCCACCGAGCTGCTCGCCGCGCGTCCCGTTCTTCAGGCGGAGGCGGTCGCGCGGCTGGGTGACCTGCGGCGTCTGCAGGGGCGCCTGGATGAAGCCGGCGCGCTGTTTGATCGCGTGGCATTTCACCCGCGGGCTCAGCTCGGCCAGGCGGCGCTGGCGCTGGATCGCGAGGATCCCGAGGGCGCGGTCGGTTGGGCTGAGCGTTTTCTGCGTCAGGTGCCCGAGTCCGATCGGACGCAGCGCGCGCACGGCTTTGAGCTGTTGGCGCGCTCTCGGGCGGCGCTTGGCGAGGTCGCGGCTGCGCGGGCGGCGGTGGCCGAGCTGGAGGCTGTGGCCGAGGTGGTGCACAGCGAGCCGTTGCGTGGAGCGCAGGCGTTCGCGTCCGGCGTGGTGGACGCTGAGAGCGGTCAGTTTGAGTCTGCGCGCGCTCTGCTCGAGGATGCGGTCGATCATTACGAGCGCTGCGGGATGCCGTCAGAGGCGGCGGAGGGGCGGCTCGCGCTGGCTCGCGTGCTGCGGAGCCTGGGGCAAGGCAAGGCGGCTGAGCGCGAGGAGCGGAGGGCTGCTCAGTCGTTGGAGCGGCTCGGTGTGGCTCGCGCGGTGCTTGCGCGCGCAACGCGCCAACCAGGGGAGCTGAGCGCGCGCGAGCTGGAGGTCCTAGGCCTCGTCGCCGAGGGGCTGAGCGACCGCGAGATCGCAAAGCGGCTCGTGATCAGCCCCCACACCGTCCACCGCCACGTCTCCAACATCCTCGCAAAGCTTGGCGAGAGCTCCCGGGCCGCCGCGGTGGCGCGCGCCTCTCGCCAGGGCCTGCTGTAGCCAAATCAGGCCATCCGCGCAGATGGCCCGTTCGTGCGAAGCGGGGCGCTCGGTTTGCGGGCAAGCTCCGCTGCGCATGTTGACGAGCAAGGTAGCGCGGACGACGGCGATGCATCGAGCTCCGGTCCAACCGTGCGCGCCGCCCGGCTCGAGGGCCCGACGACGCCCGGCGGCTCACCGGCTGGAAGTCGAGTTGGCGATACGTCATCGCCCACTAGATGGCGCAAAACACAAACCAAAGGAGGTCAGCAATGACATATCTCATGCTCCGCGCCGAGGTGCGCGACTACGAGACCTGGAAGCGTTTCTTCGACACGGATCCGATCGGCCACAAGCAAACGTCTAAGGGCCACCGTCTCTACCGAGGTGTCGAGAACCCCAACCAGATCGTGATCCAGGGCGAGTTTGGCTCCAATGAGGAGGCGGCATCGTTCCGTGAGCGCCTGCTCTCCAGCGGCGTAATCGACAAGGCAGGGGCGAAGCTTGGCGGCCCGCCGATCGTCGTCGAGGAGGTGGAAGCCGTCACCTACTGACCGCGTCCGGCGGGCGCGCACTCAAGATGCGCGCTCGCCGCCTCCCACTCAGCGAACCCGGTGACCCCCGCCTCCATCAACGCCGCGGGCCTCGGCTTCCGCGTCGCGGGCAAGCAGACCCACAAAACACCACCCCGCGCTCTGAGGCTCTGTCTGGCCCCGGCCCCGCCGGTTCGACGTCTCTGCTCACGAGCGTGTGCGAGTCAACGCGGGCACGGGTGCTCCTCGAGTCGTCCACTGAGGGATCCGGGACCGACTGGGCGGGAGGGTCAGGCGCCGGTCGGACCCGCCCCGGTGATGTGATCGATGACGCGCTGGAACTCATGCGTCGGGGAGAAGTCGACGTATTCGGAGTCCTCGAGTGCCTCAGGGGCGTGGCCGGGCGCCCAGTAGAAGGCCTCACCGGCGACGAAGTCCTGGTGGCCTCCGGTTGTGTGCATACGCACGCGACCCTTGAGCATGTACCCCCAGTGCGGGCACGGGCAGAGGTCGTCCGGCAGGCCTTTGGTGGCTGGGCGCAGGTCGGCGCCGGCGGGCAGGCGGACGAAGCCGACTGAGATGCCGTCCTGGTCGAGAACGCGAACCTCAACGTCGCCGTCGGCGATCGCGACGGGCACGTTCTGGCGGGCGATGGAGCGCATCAGACTCTCCTTGATGGTTAGTTTGAAAAGCGGAGTCGCCGCCCCAGAGGTCGGCGATGCGCAAGACGATCTCGAGCGGGTGTTCCCGAAACGTTCCCTACGCGCCGGCGAGCTCGGCGCAACGCTGTGCGTCGAGCGGCTGCCCCCAGGTGCGGAAGCCGTCGGCGGCGGTGCGGAAACGCGCGCGGGCGTTACCCGGCCGCCCGCTAGCGCGCTCCAGCCAGCCCCGCGCCTCCTCGACCGCCGCGTGCCACGCCGGCGGCAGCGCGACGATCTCCAGCGCCCGCTCGCAGTCCCGCTCATAACGATGAGCTCGTTCCAGGTCGGCGGCGCGGGCGGCGGCGATCATCGCAGGGACGATGAACGCGATCCGGCAGGTCGGGCAGGTCTCCGCCGGCCCGTGGATGGCTGACTCCGCCTCGCGCACGACCTCAACACCGTGCCCCGGGTCGGTCGCTGCCTCGACCATCGCCCCATAGATGCGATCGAGCGTGTGGTGACCGACCTCCGACTCGCGTGCCATCAGCAACGCGTTGGTTGCAAACGGCATCGCCTGCTCGGGCTCGCCGCGGCGGATCGCGACCTGGGCCTGGCCCAGCAGCGACAATGCCTCCCCGGCGACCGCGCCGATCTGGCCGTGCAGCTTCGCGCCGGCCGCGAAGTCGCGCCCGGCGGCGTCGAGATCACCAGCCAGGATCTCCGCCTCGCCGCGGAGCGTGACCGCGAACGCATGTCCGCGCGCGGCACCGATCCGCTGCGCCTCGGCGGCGAGGCCGTCGGCGAAAGCGATGATCTCGTCGTTGGGGAGCCCGCCGTACAGCATCCGCTCTGTGACGCATAGCTGACCGTCGAACAGACGCGTCGCGAGCTCTGGCAAATCCTGACTTCGGCGCAGGTATTCGCGCAGCCGCGCGGGCAGTTCACCCGTGGCGTGCGAGGCGAGCGCCTGCGCCCAGGTCGCGTCGAGGATCGCCCCGGGATCGCCGAGCTCGACGGCGAGCTCGTGCGCTTCCCGCGCCTTGACGGCCGCGGTCTCGGCGTCCGCGTATCGGCCGACCGCCGCCGCGGCGCTGAGCGTAAGCGCCTCGGCCAACCGGCCGGCGGTGGATTTCGGTCGCAGGCCGGCGAGCGTGCGCAGCGCGCTGTCGGGATCGCTCGCCTTGAGCTGCGCGAGCGCTTGGCGAGCGCGCAGCTCCTGCGCTTCGGGGTCCCCAACCGCGTCGGCGGCAGCCGCATACGCCTCGGGCGCACGACCGTCACCCAGAGCGTCAAGGATCTCGGCTCGCAACTGGAGCCCTTCCGGATGCTCCGGCGCCTCGACCAGCAGCCGCTCGACCCCGCCCAGCGCATCGGCGAACGCGCCGACGCTGACGCCGCGGCGGGCCGCGCGCAGCAGCCACTCGACCGCCTCGCCGGGACGTTCGCCCATCAGCCAGTGCTCGGCGACCAGCTCCGGCGGCGCGCCCGCTTCGGCGAGACGCTGCGCCGCGTCGCGGTGCAGCCGCAGGCGCCGATGGCTGGGGACCTCATCGGTGAGCGCCTGTCGAACCAGCTCGTGCCGAAACCGATAGCGCGCGCCGGACACCACCAGGATCCCCGCGTCCAGCGCGGCGTCAAGCAGCGCAAACGCCTCATCCTCCGACGTTCCGGTCAGTGCCAGGACGCTCGCGAAGTCAAGCTCATCCCCCGCGATCGCGAGCGCCGCCAGCGCGTCGGTCTCGGTGCTCCCCAGTCCGGCCATCCCGCGCAATACCGCCTGGCGCACCGTGCCCGGCAACCCAGTGGGCGCCCCCGCCGTCGTGCGCGCGAGCTCAAGCGCGAAGAACGGGCTTCCCTCTGCCAACGCGACGATCTGGGCGACGGCCTCATCGGGCGCGGGCACCGGAGCGGCGAGCTTGACCAGCTCAGCCACGGCCTCCTCTGCAAGCGGCCCGAGCTCGACAGTGAGCGCGCCGTCGGCACGGCCGAGCTCCACGATTCCGTGCGGCAGGCTCGTTCGAATCCATTCCGAGCGACACGGCAGCGCAACGAGCACCGGCCCTGCGCCCGCCGCCACCAGCAGATGAAGCGCGTCCGCCGTTGCCTCGTCAAGCATGTGCGCATCCTCGACGCACAGCATCGTCGGAGCTCCCCTCGACGTTACGGCCAGCGCCCGCTGCACCGTGGCGACCACCTGGTGGCGTGTCAGCGCCCCCTCGAGCGGCGGCGCTGGCGGCGCGAGCGGCGTCAGCTCCGCGAGAATCGACCGGCTCCGGGAAGGCATCCCCTCAAGAGCCCCGCGCCCCTCAACCAGTAGCTCGTCGAAAATCGCGCCGAGCGGGCCATACGGCTCTCCCGCACCCCCCGCCGCAACCGAGATCACGCGCCAGCCATCGCTGTGCGCGCGACCGGCGACCTCACGGCAGAACGCCGACTTGCCGATCCCGGACGGACCACGCACCACCAGCGCCGACGTCCGGCCCTCAGCGACCGCCCGCCGCATGCCTGCGGCCTCGGCAAGCTCGACCTCGCGCCCCACGAACACCGCGTCGCCACCACGCACGCCCGCTGTGCTCTGGTCATACAGGGCGCGCGTCTTCACGTCAGGTTGCACCCCGAGCTCGCGAGCCAGCGCGATCCTAAGCCGCTCGTACAGGCGGATCGCCACGTGCCGCTGACCCGCATCGACGGCCTTCCGCATTAGCTCGCGGCACGCCGCCTCATCTGTCGGCTCGACCTCAAGCAGGCGCTCCCAATGTCCGCTTCGGCGCAGCAGCTCACACAACCGAGCGTGAACCTGCCGACGGGGCTCCTGCGCCCACGCCTCATACGGCGAATCCGGCAAAAGCTCGCCCGCGTAGCCCGCCGCCACGCTCGCGCACGATCCCGGATCTGACTCGCGCAGGGCGCGCTCGGCGTCGCGCAAGAACCGTGCCGCATCGACATCGACCCAGCGTCCCGGGAACAGCTCGACCCGCTCCTCACGAAGCACCAGCGCCGTCTGGTCGCCCAGCGCTCTGCGGGCGTGATGCGCAGCCTTGCGCAGATTCGCGCCGCCAGCCCCGGCATTCAAATGCGGCCAGAGCAGCTCGATCACCCGATCGCGCGCGAGCCGATTTCCCTCGGCGAGGGCCAGCAACGCGACGAGCTCCCGCGCCCGCCGCGTCGGCCAATCTCCCTCGACAACTTCGCGCTCTCCGACGACGACGCGGAAGCGTCCCAACAGCTTGACGCGCACCTCCCCGGCCACAGACTGCACGAGACCATTCTGGCGGATCCGCCACCCAACAAAGGACGGTGCCACAAACCCACTCGGGGCCGCACATCGCGCGAGACTTCATTGGCGTCCGTCTGCGAGCCCTCGAGCGCTCGGTCAGCAGCCGCCGCGGATCTCGCTCTCTCAGCCAAGCGGGCAACGCGCCGGAGGCCGCAGGGCTTGGGAGTGTCCGACGCTCTGTGTAGGCATCCCGCTTGCCGACGTTCTGGTTGAACGGTCGAGCAACAGCCGGAGCAAGCTCAAGCAGAGGCTTGACCGAAAGCACATGAGCTACGTCCGAGTTGGGCACAAGTACGGCGTCTCGGACAATGCAATCCGCAAGTGGCTTCGCTGGTAGGAGTACCAGCGTGAGATGGAGGCCGGGACCAACGGCCAGGCATCAACCGACGATCCGCCCGATACGATCGCCGCGTGACGGCACCCGTGATCGTGATCATCGCGGCGGGCGAGGGCACGCGGATGCGTTCTGCCACGCCGAAGCTGTTGCATCCCCTGTGCGGGCGGCCTCTGATCGAGTGGACGGTGAAGGCCGCCCAGGACGCCGGCAGCAGCAAGGTGGTCGTGGTCGATGGACCAAGCCGGCGCCTAGAGGAAGCCCTCGACGGGAGAGTCGAATTGGCGGTCCAAGAGCGACCGCAGGGGACCGCTGACGCGGTCAAAGCCGCAGGCGCGCATCTGGACGTAGACGGCACGGTCATCGTGCTCAACGGCGACAACCCACTCTTCAGCGCCGACACAATCGCTCGCCTCGCGGAGGCCCACCACAAGTCAGGCGCGGGGGCGACGATCGCGACCGCGGTGCTAGACGACCCGCGCAGCTACGGCCGGGTCGTGCGCGCGCCGGACGGCACGGTCGAGCGCGTGGTCGAGACCAAGGCGGTCGGAGACGCGACGGCCCTCGAGCTCGAGATCCGCGAGGTCAACGCTGGCCTATACGCCTTCGACGGTCAGCTCCTGGCGAAGGCGCTGAGCGAGGTCCGCTCAAACAACGCGCAAGGCGAGCTCTACCTGCCCGACGTGCTGTCAGTCATCCGCGAGCACGAGCGCACCGTGCTCGCCTACGAGATCGAAGACCCGCGCGAGACGCTGGGTGTCAACGACCGTCGCGAGCTGGCGGAGGTGCGGGCAGTCGCGCAGAGCCGCATCCACGAGCGCCACATGCTCGCCGGCGTGACGATCGTCGACCCGAGTGCCACAGTCATCGACGCGGAAGTGGAGATCGCCGCCGACGCCGTGATCGAGCCGTTCTCGAGCCTCCACGGGCGCACTCGCGTGCGCGCTGGATCGACGATCGGGCCGGTCACGACCGTGACCGACACCGACGTCGGGGAGCGCTCGAAGGTCATTCACTCCTACGCAACCGGGGCCACAATCGGTGACGAGGTCTCCGTTGGCCCGTTCGCATACCTCCGACCCGGGACCATCCTGCGCGACGGCTCCAAGGCCGGCACGTTCGTCGAGATCAAGAACTCCGAGATCGGACCCGGCGCGAAGGTGCCGCACCTGTCATACATCGGCGACACCGACGTGGGCGAGGGAACGAACCTCGGCGCGAGCACGATTACCGCCAACTACGACGGCTACCGCAAGCACCGCACGACGATCGGCAAGAACGTCAAGACGAGCGTCGACACCACGCTCGTCGCGCCCGTGAATGTGGGGGACGACGCCTACACCGGAGCCGGTTCGGTGATCACAAAGGACGTGCCGTCCGGAGCGCTCGGGATCGCGCGCGAGCGTCAGCGCAACATCGAGGGCTACGCCAAGCAGCGTAAGGCGCGCGAGCCAGCCACCGACGACAGCAAAGACGACGGTGAGAGCGGCTAACCAATACCGCAGCGTCACGCGCCCGGCGTACACTCGCGGCCGATGACCGTGCTGCAGGCACAGCCCGTGCCGCACGACCTGCGGCTCGAATACAACAAGCGACTGATGCTCGCCTCCGGACGAGCCCACCCGACGCTGGCGGGTCGCATCGCGGACAAGCTCGGGGTGTCGCTCTCGGGCGTGGACACAAAGACCTTTTCCAACGGTGAGGTCTACTGCCGCTTCGAGGAGTCAGTGCGCGGCGCAGACGTGTTCATCGTCCAGCCGACCTGCGCGAACCCGGCGGCGAACATGACCCCGAATGACACGCTGATCGAGCTGCTCGCGATGATCGACGCCGCCGTGGGCGGATCCGCTCATCGCGTGATCGCGGTGGTGCCGTGGTACGGCTACTCGCGCCAGGAGAAAAAGTCGGCGCCTCGTGAGCCGATCACCGCGCGGCTGGTGGCGCACATGCTCGAGACCGCGGGGATTGATCGAATCGTCTGCATGGACCTGCACTCGGGCCAGATCCAGGGCTTCTTTCAAAAGCCCCTCGACCACATGACGGCGATGTTCATGCTCACGCAGTACTTCGCCGACCTCGCGCTCGAGGATCTCGTCGTGGTGGCGCCCGACGCCGGCCGCGTGAAGTTGAACAAGCGCTTTGCGAGCAAGATCGGCGCCGACCTGGCGATCCTCAACAAGGAGCGACCCGCCCAGCAGGTGGCGGAAATCGGCTACGTGATCGGCGAGGTCGAGGGTAAGACCGCGGTTCTGGTGGACGACATCATCGACACCGCCGGCACGCTCAAGGCGGCGGCGCAGGCCGTGCACGACGCCGGCGCGCGGCGTGTGTACGCGGCCGCTACGCACGGCGTGTTCTCGGGCAACGCCTGGGAGAACCTCGCCGCGGCGAACTTCGAGCAAGTGGTCGTCACGGACACGATCCCGCTCCCGTCGGCCGCACCCGATTTCGTCCGCGTGCTGTCCTGCGCCGACCTGCTGACCAGCTCGATTCGCCAGATCTTCACCGATGGCTCTGTGAGCCAGGTTTTCGGGGGCGAAAACCAGCTCTTTTAGTCGCCGGCCCTTTCTTGGATGGTCGAACCGGAAAGGGACAGTTGACGCACGAACAGCCGCGCAATTAGGCTTGCATCCATTGGATCCCCGACCGGGGGCGTGTTGCGAAGCAGTCCATGCGGCCTGCGTGCGTCAGACCGTGGCGCTTGCTCCAATTTCCCGGTCCGCGATCCGGTTCAACCAAGACAGGGGAAGCCATGACTCACCGAAGTCTCGTAAGCGCCGTGTCGATCGCGGCTACTGTCGTGTGCCTCGCCGCATGCGGCTCGTCCTCGAACTCATCGTCGACGACAAATTCCTCGACATCGTCGAACGCGCCGTCGAACACCACGACCTCCAGTGGATCGGCGAGCAGCAATCCCGCCGTAGCTCAGGCCGTGGCCGCGTGCAAGCAGCGCATCGACGCCGCGCCGACCCTCTCTTCCAGCGAGAAGAGCAAGCTCACCTCTGCGTGTGACAAGGCAGCGAACGGTGATGTCTCTGGCATCAAGAAGGTGGTGGCGGACGTCTGTAAGCAGATTGTCAAGTCGACGGTTCCGTCATCGGCCCAAGCGCAGGCGCTCGCTGCCTGCCCGAAAAGCTAAGGCGGCGAACGCGCCGAATCGGGCCAGTCTCACGTCGCCGCCGCGCTCCGTCTCGGGCTCCGGCGGAGCGCGTCGGCTCCCCGGCGGAAACGAGAGCGCGCCTCCCGATAGGTAAGCAACGCAACTTTTCTTCACCGACGGCTATGTGAGCCCGGTTTTTCGGCGGCGAAAACCAGCTTTTCTGAGCTCGGACGATCCCGCTTGACACTGCGCGTGGCGGGTGAAAGTCTGTCGTTTGGTACGCAACCAAACTACGTAGGGGAAGAAATGAAGCTCGCGAAGGTAACGCGCGTCTTCGGCGCGCTGGTGACCGTAGTCACTGCTTTGATCTTGGTGGCCGGGAGCGCCGGTGCTGCCACCACCACTGGGAACTTGCTCAACAACGGCGGGTTTGAAGCTGGCGGATTTGCTGGCTGGAAGCGCGTTAATCCCATCGACGATTGCACGGGGACCACGGCGTCCTGGAGGGTGCTCAGGAGCCCGTCTTCCTCTTGGTGCTACCGGAAGTTCGATCACATTTGGCCGCGGACCATCAGGGCCACGCAGGGAAGCCACTTCGCCGACGTGACCTGGGACGGGGGACCGGGTGAGGCGACCCTCAGCCAGCCGGTCAGCATTCCCAAGGCCAAGCGGGTGACGCTCACCTGGTCAGACAACACGAGTTGGGACATGAGCTCGTTCGGCGCGACGCTGCCCCGGATCGAGTACGTCGACATCCAGAATCGCCACGGCTCAATTCTGCACTCGTACAAGGTTCAGACCCTCCACCCCGGTACTAAGGGCGCGACGGGCTGGGTCAGCCGGAAACTCAAGCTGTCTGGCTATACAGGGCAGAGGGTGCAGATTCGGTTCCGGCTCACCATCCCGGAGTCGACGACCGGTCCCGCAAACTTCGCGATTGACGCGGTCAGCCTTAGCGCTGGCTGAGGTCATCAGCCGCGCCCGCAGCGCTGGCGCGATTGGATATATCTAGGCGTATCGACGTAAGGCCCCCAGCGGCGCAGGCCGCCGAGCTCATGGACCTCCTCGGCCTGAGCGAGGACGAGCTCTGCCGGATCCTCGACGTCGACCCGCTGAGCCTTATCTCAGGTCAGCTCGAGCACGCCACGCAGCTTCCCATCCTCCTGGATCTGCTCGCCGAACCACGCGAGCGGGTCGGCGCGCCCGTGCTGAGGCGCTGGGTCCGCGCGGCAGGGCCAAAGGGGACGCCGCTGAAACACCTGCTGGACCGCGACTTCGCGGCCTTCGAGGACGCCCTGGGCGAGCTCGAGGACCGGGGCTTTGTGCTCAGACGCCCCGAGGGTCCGGCCTAGCCCCCAGGCGGGGCGCGCAAATCGCTCCAGGACTCGCCAGCCAATAGGCGACATCGCGGTTAAGCGTCACAGAAGCGCGATCTGCGCCAATCACGATCTGATGCGCGGATCGGTCGAGGTTAAGCGTCAACGCACACGGGCTGGACCTGCGCCCGCTCCCTAACTCGAGGACTCTTCCTCTTCCTCGTGCTCGCCGGGCCAGATCCCCGTCAGGTAGCGAAATGAGCGCGCGGTGGCCCGGCGGGTGGCGGCTTGGGTTCCCGCCACAGCGGCCGCCTCAAGCGCCGCCGCTCCCACCACCCGGCCCAGGCTTGCTTCCTCGATCGTGGGTTTGGGCGGCTCCGCGCCGTCGATCTTTCCCCACAGCGCCTTGAAAACGCTCTGGCCGACCTTGGCGCCGATCACTCCGGCGATGATCGCGAATGGTTTGTAGAGAATCTTCATGAGAAGTCGCGGGCGCCGAGGAAGCCGTTGTCGGGGAGGGTACCCGTATTGAGGCGCCGCCTAGCGGTGGATAATTGGCGCCACACGCATGCCGGACGAAGAGCCAGCTCGAGAACAAGCGTCCGCCGAGGAGCTGCTCAGGCGCGCCCTGGTTGACGACGCCGCCGCGGTGGCGGTCTCCTTGCGCGTGGGCGGCCTGCCCGTGACCGAGGAGGTGACCGTCATCTTCCACGGCCGCCGCGACCTGGGCACGCTTCAGACCTATGTCACCTACGGCCGCAAGGGTGCCGGCATGACGGTCTCGGCGAGCGAGCTGCTGCGCGTGCCCTGTGATCTCGACCTGGGCGCCGCCGAGGACCGCGACGAGGCCGAGCGCCTCTACGCCGAGCAGGCGGCCGCGATGCGCGACGCGCTCGTCGGCGCCGACACCGTGCTCGACGTGTGGCGCGAGCCGCTCGACGAGCTCTCCGAAGGCCGCCTCACCGTCGACCACTCGGTCCAGCTGTCGGTCGGGCTGCCCGCGCCGCGCCTGCTGCCGACCGCGCTGGTGGCCCCCGACCGCAAGCTCGTGGTCACGCCCGTGGTCGGCGCCCGCACGCTGGCCGAAGGCAAGCCGCCGCTGGGCATCGCCTGCGCCCAGCCCGATCTGACGCGTGTGTATCCGCTGACCGACGATCCGGAGCGCTGCGTCGAAGACTTCCTCGAGCTGGCCGCCAACCACGCGCACGCCCTCGCCGAGCGGCTCGCCCATCAGGAGGCCTCGGTCGAACGCTTTCTCGAGCTGAGCGGCGAATAATCAACGCATGCTCGCTCGTGCACGCCGGCGGCGCCGGCTACTGCTGGTCGGGATCCCGTTAGCCGTCGCGCTGTTTCTGTTCATCAGCCTGATCCTCGCGCGTGTGCTCAGCGCCGCCGGCGCCGAGCGCACCGCGATCACGCTGCTGTTGCGCGACGAGGCGACCGGCAATCAGACCGCGATGGCCGCGCGCATAGAGGGCTGCGCACAGAGCGCCGCGTGCCGCGCGCGGGTGGCCCAGGATGCGACCGCGCTCAAGCGTGCCGGAGCCCTGTCGATCCTGGAACTCGACCCATCGTCGGGCCTCTCGCTCACGAGCACCACCGGGACTGCCCGAGTGGCGTGGAAGACGCCGGGCTCGCTGCCGATCGTTCAGTGCATACGCGTGCGCCGGGCGGGCGACGCGATCTCAGGCATCACGATCGAGCTGCTCAAGGTGAGCGCGCGCATCAAGAGCGACACGAACTGTCCGAGGACGTATTAGGGCGTGTAAACCGGCGTGCGCTGCGGCTCGCGCTCGGGTTCGCGCGCGGGCCGGCGGTCGTGGTCGGGCAGCAACTCGGGCAGCTTGTGGTGATCGCGCAACCGCACGAGCGACTGTTCGGCATCGGGAAGCGGCAGCCCGCCCCAGGGCTTGTCGGACGGCTGGGTCGGGCGGCGGGGCTCGTTCCCCCAGCCGTCATCTGACCCCGACTCGCCCGGCCAGGGGGAGTTACCGTCGTGGCGCAGGGCGAAAAACAGCAGCGCTCCCACCCCTACCAGTCCGATCAGGTGCATCCCGGCGATCAGTAAGAGGAGCTGGTAGTCCCCTGACATAACAACAGGGTACCGCGACCTCAGAGCCGCGTAAACACCGCTAGCATCGGGTCGCGCCATGGCAGTGCAAGACGACAGCAAACTCGCCGTCAGCCGCCGCGAACCGGGTGGTTCGCGCGAGGCCAGAAGGCTGCGCCGCACGGGCTGCGTGCCCGGCGTGGTCTACGGCGGCGGTTCCGATCCGGTGGCGTTCCAGGTCGACGCGCGCGACCTGCGCCTGGCGCTCCAGCATCGCGGAGCGGTGCTCAACCTCAGCGTCGACGGAGACTCGGCGGCGCCCGTGGTCGTCAAGGAGTTCGTCCGTCACGCCGTCTCGGGCGACGCGTTGCACATCGACTTCCTGCGCGTGCGCCTAGACCGGCCGATTCAGGCCACGGTGGCGCTCGAGCTGACCGGCGGCGACGACGCCCCGGGCGTCAAGGAGGGCGGCGTGCTCGAGCACATCACGCGCGAGCTGACCGTCGAGGCGCTGCCCAACGACATCCCCGACCGCATCGAGCACGACGTCTCCGAGATGGTGATCGGCGACACCGTCACGCTCGAGGCGGTGCGCGCGCCCGCCAACGTCACCATCCATGGCGACCTCGAGACGGTGGTCGCCACGCTCACACCGCCGCGCCTGCAGATCGAGGAAGAGCCCGAGATCGAGGAAGAGACAGAGCTCGTGGGCGAGGGCGAGGAGGGCGAGGAGGCCGAGGGCGGCGAGGGTGCGCCCGAGGCTGGGGGCGAGGGCGGCGGCGAAGAGCAGTCCGGCGAGTAGGTGTTCCGGCGCAGCGCCGGGCCGGTCGATTGGCTGATCGTCGGACTGGGCAATCCCGGCTCACGAGTACGAGCGCACGCGTCACAACATCGGCGCGCGGGTGGCGGGGCTTCTGTCCAACCGCTGGGATCTGCCGCGGGCACGTAAGCGATGGCTGGGCGAGGTGAGTGAGGGACGTACCGGCCCTGGAGGCCCTCGAGTGGCGGTGCTGTGGCCGCAGGTTTATATGAACGAGTCAGGGCGTTCGGTCGGACCCGCGCGGGGAGCGCTCAAGGTTCCGTTGGAGCGCGTGCTGGTGATCCACGACGAGATCGATCTCCCCTTCGGCGAGGTCAGGATCCGGCGCGGCGGCGGATTGGCCGGCCACAACGGGCTCAAATCGATCCGCGACGCGCTGGGGTCACCTGAGTTCGCGCGCGTGCGCGTGGGCGTCGGCCGGCCCCCCACCACCGATCCGGACGAGGTCGCGGCCTATGTGCTGAGCCGCTTCCGCGAGCCGGCCGAGGAGGTGGAAGCGTTGGCGGAGCGCGCGGCTGACGAGGCCGAGGCCCTAGTACTTCCCTGAGCAGTTCCGGGCCGCGCATGCGCGGCCCGAAGCGGGCGAACATGTTCGCCCGCCCTCCTATATTCGATTCCAGATGCTCCGATCGCTGCTCGTACACGCCGAAGAGGACCCAAGCTTCGCGGCGCTCGCGGACGCCGGCGGGCGCGCGTTCGTGTCGCAATCGCTACGGCCATATGTGCTCGCGGCGCTATTGGATCGTGAAGAGCAGCGCCCCGCGGTGGTCGTCGCGGGCGACGACCGCGCCGCGCGGGATCTGGCCGCCGCGCTCAAGGCGTGGCTCGCGCCGCGCAGCGTGCGCTACTACCCCAGCCGCGGGGTCACATACGAGTCGCACCTGACGCCGCCGCCGCACCTGGTGGGCCTGCGCATCGCGGCGCTCGACGCGCTGCTCGAGGATTCCGCCGCGGTCGTGGTTATCAGCGCTGTAGCGCTGTCGGAGAAGGTGCCCGACCCCGAGCTGCGCCCGCGTGGTTTCGTGCTGCGCAAGGGTGAGCTGCTCGATCTCGAGGAGACCGCACGAGACCTGGTGGCGGCCGGGTACGAGCGCGTCGAGCAGGTCGAGGACCGGGGCCAGTTCGCGGTTCGCGGCGGGCTGCTGGACCTATTCCCCGCCACCGAGGAGCGGGCCGTGCGCGTCGATCTGTTCGGCGACGAGATCGAGTCGCTGCGCTGGTTTTCGACCTTCACGCAGCGCTCGCTCGGGGACGCCGAGGAGGTCGAGGTCGCTCCCGCGGCGGAGCTCTCCGAGGAGCACCGCGAGCTGGCGGAGATCGCGGCCACCATGGAAGAGGAGCGCCCCGACATCACCGAGCTTCTGCCCGTGGAGCGATTCCAGCCGCTGCTCGAGCTGATTCCTTCTGAGACGACGGTCGCGCTCGCGGGCGAAGAGGACATCGCGCCCGCGCTCACCGACCACTGGCAGGACGTGACCGCGGCCTTCCACGACCAGGGCGCCCACCAGCTCTACGTCGATCCCGAGGCGATCGGCCAGGCGCTGTCGAAACGCGCGCGCGTGCGTGTGGCGAGCATCGATCAGGACCAGCCGTACTCGTTCCGTGCCCAGTCGGCCGACTTCCAGGCGCGCGCGCTGCGCGAGGCCGAGCCCGAGCTCGAGAAGCTGGAGCGTTCGGGCTACCGCACGGTCGTCACGTTCCCGCGGCGCGGCGAAGGCGAGCGGGTCGCCTACAACCTGGGGCGCCTGCGCGTCGCGTGGCTCGACGGCGGGGGTGCGGACGGGCGCGTGACCTTCGCTCAGGCGCGGCTCGAGCAGGGTTTCATCGCCCCTCAGTTCCACCTCGCCGTGATCCCGGAACACCGGCTGCTGCGGCGCCGGCGCGAGACGCCGCGGCCGACCGGCGGGCGGCGGGGGATTCTGCGCAGCTTCACGGACCTGCGCACGGGCGACATCGTGGTCCACGAGGACCACGGGATTGCGCGCTTCGCGGGCTTTGACACCAAGACGGTCGCGGGGGTCACGCGCGACTACCTGTATCTCGAGTACGCGGGCTCTGACCGCGTGTTCGTGCCGGTCGACCAGCTGGCCAAGATCAGCCGTTACGTCGGCGCGGGCGGAGCGCACCCGCCGCTTTCGAAGCTCGGCGGCAACCGCTGGGAGCGGATCAAGGCGCGCGCGCGACGGGCCGCCCAGGAGCTGGCGGGCGAGCTTTTGAACCTGTACGCGGAACGCAGGCGGCGCGAGGGGCACGGCTTTCCGCTCGACACCGAATGGCAGCGCGAGTTCGAGGACGCCTTCCCCTACGCCGAGACCCCGGACCAGCGCGACGCGATCGAGTTCGTCAAGGCCGATATGGAGGCGCCGCGTCCGATGGACAGGCTGATCTGCGGCGACGTCGGCTATGGCAAGACCGAGGTCGCGCTGCGCGCCGCGTTCAAGGCGGTTCAGGACGGAAAGCAGGTGATGGTGCTGGTGCCGACGACGATCTTGGCCCAGCAGCACTTCGGCACGTTCTCAGAGCGCTTCAAGGACTACCCGGTGGTGGTCGAGCAGGTCTCGCGTTTTCGCCCGGCGGCCGAGCAGCGCGAGACCGTTCGTCGCTTCACCGAGGGCAGGGTGGACATCCTGATCGGCACCCACCGGCTGCTGTCGCGCGACGTGCGCGCGAAGGACCTGGGGCTGCTGGTCGTCGACGAGGAGCAGCGCTTTGGCGTAAAGCAGAAGGAGCTCCTGCGCCAGCTCAAGCTGAAGGTCGACGTGATCTCGATGAGCGCCACGCCGATCCCGCGCACGCTGCAGATGTCGTTGGCGGGCGTGCGCGACATCAGCGTGATCGAGACCCCGCCAGAGGGGCGGCGTCCGGTCAAGACCTATGTGGGCGAGTACGACGAAGAGCTCGTGCGCCAAGCGCTGCAGCGGGAATTTGACCGCGGCGGGCAGGCGTTCTTTTTGCACAACCGGGTCGAGACGATCGAGGAGACGGCCGAGCGGCTGCGGGCGCTGTGCCCGGGAATGCGCTTCGAGGTCGCCCACGGGCAGATGGAAGAGCGTTTATTGGAGCGGCGCATGCTGACGTTCCTGCGCGGGGACGCCGATGTGCTCGTGTGCACGAGCATCATCGAGTCGGGCATCGACATCCCGCAGGCCAACACGCTCGTGGTCGAGAACGCCGACACCTTCGGGCTCGCGCAGCTGTACCAGATCCGCGGCCGGGTGGGGCGCGGACGCGAGCGCGCCTACGCGTATCTGCTGTACACGAGCGCAGCGGCGCTGACGCCCGAGGCGGCGGCGCGGCTCTCGGCCCTGTCTGATTACACCGAGCTCGGGGCGGGGTTCAAGATCGCGATGCGCGACCTCGAGATTCGGGGCGCGGGCAACCTTCTGGGCGACGAGCAGTCAGGGCACGTGGCGGCGCTCGGGTTCGAGCTCTACATGCAGATGCTCGACGAGGCCGTCGCGGCGGCCGAAGAGGCCGGTTACGGGGAGGATTGGGAGCCGGTGCGGCTCGACGTCAGAGTTGACGCCTACGTGCCGGCCGACTACATCCCGTACGAGCAGGCCAAGGTCGACGTGCACAGGCGGATCGCGGCCGCGCGGGAGGTTTTTGAGTTGCACGAGTTGCGCGAGGAGCTGAAGGACCGGTTCGGTCCGCTGCCCGAACCGTTGGCGAACCTGGTCTCCCTGCAGGAAGCGCGCATCAAGCTCGGGCAGGCGGGGGCGCGCTTTGTTTCGTTCAGGGGCGATCGGCTCGCGGTGGCGCCGCTTGAGCTCGACTCGGCGCGGGCGAAGCTGCTGCGCGCGCAGATTCCGGGCGCGGTGTATGAGTCCGGGCGCTCGCAGCTGACGGTGCGGGTGCCGGATGATCCTGCCAAGCGCTTTCCCGCGGTGCTGCAAGCGGCTGATGCTCTCGTGGCGGTTGGGGCGGGGGGTACGGCTGAGTCGGCGGACGGTGCCAGCGAGTCCGTGCAGGTGGGCGCGGGGCAGTGATGGCGATGCACGGCACTCGACCCCAAAACAGAAGCCTCTACGGCCGCTACATCAAGGGGAGCCCCGCGTTCGGCTCTTAGGGAAAGGTGGTCGGCAACACTGGGGACGGCAACTATGAATTCTGTGCGACGTATCCGGCCACGGGCAACCGGAGGCAACGGCACTGATTGCCTCAACGTGCCCTGCAGGTAGGCTCATCGCGCCGTCGAAAGGAGTGAAACCAGGTGAAGGAACACCGACTGACAGCGCGTTGTATCGGGTGTGCGGCGGCGACGATGGGCTTGATGGTGCCGCTGGCGATGACCTCGACGGTCCATGCAGCGAGCACTCGCTGCAAGGTAACCGACCAGAAGACCGGTAAGTCCTACTCGTCTTTTCAGTCCGCGATAGCGGCGGCGACGAACCCTGACGTGCTGGTGGTGAGCGGCAAGTGCGCGAGTACGTCGGAGACGATCATCAACGGGCTGACCCTGACGATCCGAGGGAAGAAGGGCACCGGTGCGACGATCAGCCTGGCCAGTGGAAGTACAGGTCGGGTGCTGGGGGTGTTCCCCTCGGCGAAGGTCTTCATCGACAACCTCAAGATCACGGGCGGCAACGGCTCGGAGGACGGCGGCGGACTCGACAACTTCGGCAAGGTCACCCTGAACCACGTGACGGTCACGGGCAACAGTGTGATCGCCACCCAGAGCGCAAGCCTCGGCGCGGGCATCGTGAACGAGGAAGGAGCGAAGCTGACCCTCAACTACAGCAAGGTCACCAACAACAAGGCGATGGCGACGAGCGGCCAGGAGGTGTTTGGTGGCGGCATCTTCGACGGCTCGGGCGGGACGACGTCGACTGCCGGGACCGTCAAGATCAACAGCAGCATCGTCAGGGGAAACACTGCCGGTGCACCTCCCACGTCGGGGGGAAGCGAGGCCGACTACGCATTCGGCGGCGGAATCTATGTCTCCGGAACGGCGGGTGGAACCGTGGGTGCGACCGTGTCGCTCACCGGCACAACAACGGTCACCGGAAACACGGCCGAAGGAACGGCATTGGCCAACGGCGGTGGCGTGTATTTGCAGACCGGCGGGAACTACACCGCCGCGTCGACGACCTCGGTCACCGGCAACGTTCCCAACAACGTGGCGGGAGGCGGGTAGGCGCGGGGCCGAGGCCCTGACTTGAGGCGGGGTTTGGCTCGCAGCTCCCGCTGGGTGTCCTCTCCGACCCGTCCGAGCGCTTCCCCGCGGTCCTGCGCGCGGCGGATGTGCTCGTCTCGTTAAGCGGTAACGGCCGGTGACCAACGGCCGCTAACATCGCGACTCGATGAGATTGAGAAGGCGGGTCACGGCGCTCTGCGCCTTTTTTGTGGTCGCGATCGGGGTCGCGGCGTGCGGTTCGAACGTGCCTGGCAACTCGGTCGCATCGGTGGCGGGCAACCCGATCACCAACACGGCCTTCAAGCACTGGATGTTCGTCGCCGCCAAGGGCCAGGCGCAAAGCGCGCCCGGCGCGCCGTTGGTGGTCCCGACCGATCCGCCGGGCTTCAGCGACTGCGTCGCGCAGGTTCGAAAGCAGGTCCCGACCCTCAAGAAGGTGCCCGCCAAGCAGCTCAAGGCGACCTGCAAGCAGCTCTTTACCTCACTCTCTACGCAGGTGCTCGACTTTCTGATCCGGGCCTACTGGTACCAGGCGCTTGCGGTCAAGGAGAAGGTGTCTGTGACCGACGCCCAGGTGCAGCAGAACTTCAACAAGGACAAGCAGCAGCAGTTCGGCGGTAGCGAGGCACAGTTCAAGAGCTTCCTCTCGCAGTCGGGCTACACGCTGCAGGACGTGATGTACCGCGTTCGGGTCAACCTGCTGTATTCGAAGCTCATCGACAAGCTCGCCAAGCCGGTGACAAGCGCCGCGGTCGCGTCCTTCTACGCGGCGCACAAGTCGCAGTTCGGGACGCCAGAGAGCCGCGATTTGCGGATCGTGCTGACCAAGACCTCCTCGCAAGCGTCGGCCGCTCTCTCGGCGCTGAAAAAGCACCAGAGCTGGACATCGGTGGCCAAGAAGTACTCGATCGACAACGCGACCAAGAACAAGGGCGGGCTGCTGACCAACGTCAGCCAGGGGCAGGAGGACCAGTCGCTCGACCAGGCAGCCTTCTCGGCGCCGGTCAACAAGCTCGTCGGGCCGATCAAGAGCCAGTTCGGCTATTACATCGTGCAGGTCACGAAGATCACGCCCGGCACGCAGCAGAGTCTCTCGCAGGTGGAGTCGAAGATCCGCCAGACGCTGTCGCAGCAGGCCAAAGCCAGCGCGGCGAACGTCGTCGACAAGCGCGCGCGTAACGCGTATTTGCACCAGACCTTCTGCCGCAGCGGGTATTCGATGACCGACTGCAGCGGTTACAAGCCGCCCAAGAAGTGAGCTCGACCTCCGGGTCGGATCGGATTTCGGCTTCGGAGGGTGCTTCGCAAGCGGTCGTGCGGCTGGATGCGGTTTCGCGGCTGGACGCGGTCACCCGCCGGCTGCGGCGCGAGTGCCCCTGGGACCGCGAGCAGGACGAGCGCACGATCGTGCCGCACACGGTCGAGGAGTCCTACGAGCTGGCCGACGCCGCCTTTCGCCATGACGACGCCAAGATGGTCGACGAGCTGGGGGACGTGCTGTTCCAGGTCGTGTTCCTGGCGCTGTTGCTCGAGGAGCGCGGCGCGGGGGACCTGGCCGAGGTCGCCGAGCACTGCACAGAGAAGCTGATCCGGCGCCACCCGCACGTGTTCGGCTCGGCGTCTGCTGAGTCGGCGGAGGAGGTCCTGCGCAACTGGGACCAGATCAAACGTCGCGAGGAGGGCCGCGAGCCCGGGGTTTTTGGCGAGGTGCCCGAGAACCTGCCCGCGCTGTTGTACGCGCGCAAGCTGTTGCGGCGCGCAGGCGTGGAGGCTTCTGAGGGATCGGTGTCTGCTGCCCGGGAGCGGCTCGGCGCGCTTGAGGCGGATGCCGATTCGTTTGAGGCCTTTGGGGATGTTTTGTTCGAGCTGGTCGCGCTGGCGCGGCAGTTGCGCGTCGATCCGGAGTTGGCGCTGCGGGCGGCCGCGGACCGTTTTCGGGAGCACGTTCTGGCTTCCGGGGGGCGGCCGGGGTAGGGTTCCGCGACCGATGAGCCAGATCGAGCACGTTCACGGCCGCCAGATCCTCGACAGCCGGGGCAACCCGACGGTGGAGGTCGAGGTCAGCCTGCGCTCCGGCGCGTGGGGACGGGCAGCCGTTCCCTCGGGCGCCTCGACGGGCGAGCACGAGGCGCGCGAGTTGCGCGACGGCGGCAATTTCTGGGCAGGCAGAGGCGTCCGCAGGGCGGTGGAGGTGGTCAACGGGCAGATCTCGGCGGAGGTCATCGGCCACGACGCGGCCCAGCAGGCCGAGGTCGACCAGATGCTGATCGCGCTCGACGGCACTCCGAACAAGGGGCGGCTTGGCGCGAACGCGGTCCTTGCGGTGTCGTTGGCCGTGGCGCACGCCGCCGCCGCGGAGGAGCGCCTGCCGCTGTGGCGGTATCTCGGGGGCGAGGCCGCGCACATCATGCCCGTGCCGATGCTGAACGTTCTGAACGGCGGGGCCCACGCCGACAACCGCGTCGACTTTCAGGAGTTCATGATCGTGCCCGGGGGCGCCACGTCGTTCGGCGAGGCGCTGCGCTGGGCCGTGGAGGTCTTCCATCGGCTCGGGGCGACGCTGCGGGCGCGTGGAATGTCGACGACGGTCGGCGACGAAGGCGGATTCGCGCCCGATCTCGGGTCAAACGCGGAGGCTTTGGAGCTGTTGGTCGAGGCGATCTCGGCGGCGGGCTACCGGCCGGGCGAGCAGGTGGCGATCGCGCTGGACCCGGCCATGTCCGAGCTTTACACCGATGGTCAATACCACCTGGAGTACGAGGAGCGCTCGCTGAGTGCGGCCGAGCTGACCGATTACTGGGCTTCGCTGGCGGAACGCTTCCCGATCGTTTCCTTGGAAGACGGGATGGCCGAAGACGACTGGGACGGGTGGAGGCTGCTGACAGAGCGGCTCGGGGAGTCCGAGCAGCTCGTCGGCGATGACCTGTTCGTCACGAGCACCGCGCGCTTGCAGGAGGGAATCGATCGCGGGGTGGGCAATTCGATCCTGGTCAAGGTCAACCAGATCGGGACGCTGACCGAGGCGCTGCAGGCGGTGCGGATGGCCGGCGAGGCGGGCTACACAAGCGTGATGTCACACCGCTCGGGAGAGACTGAGGACGTGACGATCGCCGATCTCGCGGTCGCGAGCGGTTGCGGCCAGATCAAGGCCGGGGCGCCGTCGCGCACCGACCGAGTAGCCAAGTACAACCAGCTGCTGCGGATCGAGGAAGCGCTGGGCGAGGACGCGACGTTTCCGGGCTGGGCGGCGCTGCGCCGGGTCGGGTAAGACTTTTGCGGGCGCGTTGAGGCGGGTCCTGGGGCGGTTTGGACGGCGTCCGGGGCGGTTGAGGCGCCTTCTGGGCGGTCCCTTGCAGCAGGAAGGAGGCTTCGCGCGGCGAACGAAGGCACCAGGGGATGCCGCCGGCTCGTTCATCCACCCGCACGGCCACAGCCAGGGCCGCTCGGGCGACGGCGCGCGCGCCCAAGCCCTCCGCGCGGGCGGCTTCCGCGCGAGCGGCTTCCACGCGGGCGGCGCAGCGCGCTCCCGTGCGCGCACCGCGTCGTGCACGGCGGTCGCGTCCGGCACCGCACCCTCTAGCTCGGGTGCGCTGGGATCGCATCGGGCGCACCGCGCTGCTGGTGGTGCTGATCGTGGTGGCGGGTCTTTACGTCCAGCACACCGTCGAGTACTTCATCGCCCGCTCGAACGCCGACGCCCAACACGCGCTCGCCGCCCAGCTCGCGCGGCAAAACGCTTCGCTACGGGCACAGCACGCATCGCTGCAGCAGCCGGCCACGATCAAGCACCTCGCGCGCGAGCTCGGAATGGTGCAGTCCGGCGAGCGACCGTATGTGATCCTCGGGCTGCCGTCTGGGCACCCTCGGGTTGGGATGGCGCAGCACTAGCCGCTGCGCCAGTGCTGTCTGCGCGTCCGTCCCCGCTTCTCCGTGTCGTTTGAGGCGCTGAACGCCTCCTGGCAGGACGGGCTTCGGCGCATGCGCGAGGCCGATGCGGGCGATCGAGCGTCCATCGAGCGGGTCGTCGAAGAGTTGGTATTTGAGCTGCGACGGCGGCTGGGCGGGCCCTTCACTGCCGCGGAGTTAGCTGACCTCTACGTGCGCGAGGGAACGGACTGGGCATTTCAGATCGCGATGAGAGTCGCGCCGGCGACCCCCGCGGCGTGGGACATGACCACTGTCTTGAACGCCGCCTTCGCGGTTTACGTGCGCAGCGCTTCGGATTACGCGGGCGGGCGGAGGATCGTGGAGGATCGCGGCGATCAAAATTGACGGCAGTGGCTTGCTGGACGGGGGTTGCGGTCAAAAACGCTCGCCTGGCGAGCAAGATCGACCCCGCCTCGGCTTCTGCGCCATGTTGCGGTCGAAATTGATCGCGCTGCGTCGCGTAAGGGTCGGCTAGGGCTTGCCGTAGAGGACCGCAACCCGCGGCTTCTGATAGTCCGGAACGACGAGATCCGGCAGCTTGTCCCCGTTCAACCGCCCGATTGCGATCGAATAGTTCTGGTTACCGGACGTCGCGTTGAAGAGGTGAGGAGCGGAGAGCTTCCCACTTCCCTTGCCGTACAAAACGGAGATGTCGCCGTCGTGGGGGCCGGTGTAGATCGCGGTCACGAGATCGGGCCGTCCATCCCCGTTTAGGTCTCCGACAGCGGACATGTAGGGACAAGACCCCGCGGCGTCGGGGAACGGGTGCGGGTGACTGAAGCCACCAGACTTCGTCGCGTCCAGGACGTAGACGTTGTCAGGGCTCTGGCCACAGTCGGGCACCGCTAGATCGAGGTTCTTGCCGCCGCTGAACCGGCCCGCGGTCATTCCCTCGGGGGTGATTGCGCCCGCGTCAAAGCTGCCCTTCTTCTTAAACGTGCCATCGCCGTGACCGTTGAAGACGTCCACCCGCGAAGCGGTCCCAGTGGTATGGAGGATGGCGAGATCCTCCTTGCCATCGCCGTTGAAATCGTGGGCCACGATCCCCACCGGACTGGTTCCCGTCGGGTCGTTGGCCGCGTTGTGGAACGTACCGTCATGGCGGCCAAGCAGGATCGAGAACTGGTCGCTGCCTTCGTCGACGACGGCGAGGTCCTTGTTCCCGTCACGGTTGAAGTCCCCGACCGCCATGGCTTGGGGGTAGCCGCCGGATTGGTAGGAGTGAGCCTTGTATCCGCCGCCGCTCTTTGCCAGCAGAACGACGACCTTGCCAGGTTTGGAGTACGAGGCGACCGCGATATCGGGGTGGTGGTCGTGGTTGAAGTCAGCGATCGAGATCCAGAAAGGATCGGAGCCGGCGCTGTAGTCGTGGGGACGTGTGAAGCCGCCGCCTTTCTTCCCGTAGAGGATCGAGACGGTCTTGTTCTTTTCGCTTCCGACGACGATGTCTTGGCGGCCGTCCCCGTTCATGTCGGCGATCGCGACGGGGTAAAGGTGGCCTCCGGTCGCCTTGTAGTACTTAGGGTTTTTGAGCGTGGCGGCCCATCCGGCGGTGGCCGCGAGTGCGCCCACGGCCAGCGCGATCGCAACTACGCGTCCAGTGCGTCCTTGCATCACTCCTCCTCGTCTTCCTCGTCGCCGCCGCCCGCGCGGCGGATCACGATCTGATCCTCCTCGATGATTACCTCTACGGGGCGGTGACCGGCCCAGGACTCGGCATAGATCGGGTCGTCTTGGACGGCCGGATCGAGCCACAGCCCGTACCCCTCCTCGCCGTGGTCGAAGGTGGCCTCAAAAGTGGCCGGCGAGGGCTGGCGGCGTCGGCGCCCGCGGCCCCCGCGCCTGCGCCGGCGACGAGTCGTCTTCTCCTCGTCCTCCTCCTCGTCTTGCTCGGTGCGCTCGGCCTCGGCCGCCTCGAGTTCGGCCGCGATCAGCGCGTCGTCCTCGGCCCGCAAATCGATCTCGTCGTCGTAGTCGGGCGCGGGAACGACACCGTCGGCTTCGTCGTCCGCGACCAGCCCCTGCTCCTGTTTGAAGGTCTGGACTTGCTGGACCGTCACCTCAAGCTGGTGCGCGATCCAGGCATCGGTGCGCCCCTGCCTGACCCACGTGCGGATCTGGTTGAGCTGGGGGCGTAGCGATCGGCTCCTCGGCACGGCCGCAGACTATTACAGGCTCCTGTTGGGCGTTCCGCAGGGCGGCTGAAGGCCGCTCGGGGCGAACAGGTCTGGCCGGAACTTTGCTCGCGGCCGCCCACTTCCCGGTATCCTCAAGTCCGATCCAGTAGGTGCAGGGCAGTGGGACCGGTTTAAGTTCAGCCAGGACGCGAGCAGGGAGGCATTTCTCATGTTGGTACTTACGCGCAAGTCCAACCAGAGCATCATGATCGGTGACGAGATCGAGATCTCGGTACTCGCGATCATGGGGGAGAAGGTGCGGATCGGAATCCAGGCACCGCGGGACATTCCGGTGTTCCGCAAGGAGGTCTATCTCGAGATACAGCAGGAGCAACTCGAAGCGGGCAAAGGAGCGCGCGAGGAAGTAGACGAGGCGCTCCGGGGTCTTGGGAATTCGAGCTAGCGGCTGACGGCGCGCCGGCCGAGGGCGCGCTAAGCGAGTGGCACTCTCTGAAGAGGGCGCTAGGCGAGCAGGTAGTACAGCGAGAAGAACATCCCCACCGTGACGATCGCGGCGGTGGCCGCGAGTGTCAGCACAAGCACCCAGAAGCGCATCGAGCTGCGCTTCTGGCGGCGCACGTGTTGGCGTTTGCGCGAGCGTTTTGCAGCCTCGCGTCGCAGCGCTTCGCGTCGGCGCTGATCGACCTCAGTCTCACGCCAGAACTCACGCTCCAGCTCGGCGAGGCTCTGTCGCATCTTCAACGCCATGCGGACTCCCCCGTCGAAAGGCGGTCAGCCATGCGGCGCGAGCCTACCAGCCGGGGAGGAACGAGGTTATGTAACGCGGTGCGTTTGAGTGACTGCGCTGCTCGGCGCCCGCGGAGCTAGTGGACCGCCTGACCCTCGTAAACCTTCGTGAAACGCAGGTAGTTCTCGGCGATCTGCGAGGCGGCGTCCTGGCGAGAGAGCTGGTCATCGAGAAACGCCTTGAGCGCGTCCCACCAGATAGAGCGACCGATCGCGAAGCCGATGAACCCCTCGACCGGGGCAGCGGCTTGGAGCCAGAGGTCCACCTTGTCCGACGAGGCGCCACGGCCGAGAACCACGCACTTGACGCCGTCTCGACCGGAGCCGGCGCGCGTCTGCTCGGCGATCATGGCGGCGTCGCCGCGATCCTCGAGTCCCTCGATCTTCCAGATGTCGACCTCGATGCCCGCGTCCTGTACCTCCGCGATCGCCTCGCGCATGAGCTCGGGCCGGAGCTCGGCGTCGTAGCGGTCGGTGTCGCCGTCGACGCGCTCGAGCTGCTCCTCGGTTGCGGGCACGAGCAGCTCGAATAGGAACTTGCGGTCGTGGGCGTGGAGCCAATCGGCGAGCTCCTTCAACCGCTTGAGCTGGCGCTTGTTGAGTTCCTGATCGCCTTCGGGGTTCATGCGCACGAGGACCTTGGAGAAGTCTGGGTCGAACTTCTCGATGTGGTCTCCAAACTGCGGGCCGTACTCGAAGTCGAACTCATCCTGACCTGACTTTTCGACAGGCATGGCCAGCTTGAGGCCGTTCTCGCGGGCGCGCTGGGGGATGTCAGAGCCGAACTGCTCGTCGACCAGCACGCCGGTCGCCCCGGCCTCCGCACCGCGGTTGACCGCCTCGAGCATGCCTTCGAAGATCAGCCGCTTGGCGTCGCTGATCGTTTCGGTCTGCTCCTCGTTGGGATCGCCGCTGATCCCGAACATCTTCTTCTGGAAGGAGCCTCGATGGTCGAAGGCGAGGATGTACAGCTTGCCGTCGTAGCCGAGGGCCATCACACCGTCCTTTTGCAGTCGCTGAATTCGATGTAGCAGTCTAAGTGCTACCCAGCCTCCCGGGCCAGCGCGTGCAGTCGCCTGGCGCGCGCCCGTTACGCTCCGCCGTCCAATGGAGCACCATTTCCGCGCTCCCGCGTTCACGCTGGGGATCGAAGAGGAGTTGATGATCCTCGATCGCGACACGCTCGAGCTCGTCAATGCGATCGAGTCGCTGATCGAGCCCGCCCCCGCGGGCGAGATCAAGCCCGAGCTGATGCAGTCGGTGCTCGAGGTCTCGACCGAGCCCTGTTCGACCGTCTCCGAGGCCGGTTCCCAGCTACGTGCGCTGCGCGGCCAGGTGACACAGTCCGCCGCGCAGAAGAACCTCACGATCGGGTCGGCCGGCACGCACCCGTTCGCGAAGTGGGAGGACCAGCGCATCGTCGCACGGCCGCGCTACCGCGACCTGATCTCGGCGCTGCGCTTCGTCGCGCGCCAGGAGCTGATCTTCGGCATGCACGTACACATCGGGATTGACGATCCCGAGAAGGCGATTCACGTCGCCAACGGCATGCGCGTGCACATGCCTGTGCTGCTCGCGCTGTCGGCCAATTCCCCGTTCTGGCGAGGAGATTCAACCGGCCTTGCGTCGACCCGCACGCCGGTGTTTCGGGCCTTCCCGCGCGTTGGCATGCCGCCCACCTACAAGGGCTGGGCCGACTATGAGCAGCGGATTGAGTTCATGGTCAGCACGCGCGCGATCGAGGACTACACCTACCTCTGGTACGACGTTCGTCCGCACCCGAACTTCGGCACGGTCGAGATCAGGGTGATGGATTCGCAAACCCACATAGAGCACGTGGTCGGCCTCGCGGCGTTGGTCCAGTCCCTGGTGCGCGAGCTCGCGATCCACTTTGACCAAGGAGGGCAACTCTCGAGCTATCCGTTCGAGATGCTCGACGAGAACAAGTGGCTGGCGGCCCGTCACGGACTCGAGGGCGAGCTCGTGGACCTTCCGCACGCACAGCGGGTTCAGACCAAGGCGCTCGCCCGGCGCCTGCTCGATCGCATGCGCGAACACGCCCAGGACCTGGGGTCCGTGAACGAGCTGGAGGCGGTCGAGGATCTGCTCGAGCGAGGCAACGGCGCGGCGCGTCAGGTCGTCGTCTACGAGGCCAACCATGACCTGCGCGAGGTGATGGCCGAGATCGTGGCCGCGACGGCCGTCGCGACTGAGTAGGGCGGCGCGCTCGAGTCATCGCGGTTTCGGGGGCGACGGGTTCGGAATCCGGTGCTTTCCTGGGCCTATGACCCCGCTCTACAATCGGGTTGTGAGTGCGGGTGGACCCGATCTATTCGTAATCTGCAAGAGCTGCGGATCCGAGGTCAGCCCCTACATCACCGAGTGCCCGTACTGCGGTAACCGGCTGCGCAAGCGTGCTCCGAAGCTCGATCGCGACGGCCGCGTCGCCGAGCGTCGACTGCGCGCGCAGAAGCCTTCTCTGCCGCGGTTGCGCCCCGGAGAGATCCCGGGCATCCGCGCTGAGCTGCGGCCCTACGCGTCCATGCTGCTCGTGCTGGCCGGGATCGCCGGCTGTCTGGTTTGGAGGACGAGTCTCGTGCGCCTCGACCAGATCGCGGTCTTCGGCAAGCCCCAAGAGCATTGGTGGAAGCTGGTAACTGCGGCGTTCACCTACGACAACGCGGGGCTTGCGTTCGCCGTGCTGGCGAGCGTGGCCCTGTACGGATGGTTGTTGGAGCGTCGGCACGGGCCACTCGCGGTTGTGTCGCTGTTTGGGGCCGGCGCCATCGGCGGGCTCGGCGTGACGGCGCTTGTGTATCCGGAACCGATCGCACTCTCGGGCAACGGCGGCGCGCTGGCGCTGCTGGGGGCCTGGAGCACGCCCGAGCTCGTTGGCCTGGTACGGCGAGAGTCGCTCGATAGCGATCTGATCGGGACCGCGGTGATCGCCGCGGTGCTGCTGTTGATGCCGCTCGCGGCGCCGCACGCGAGTTGGGTCGCGGGTGGGTTTGGGCTCGCGCTGGGCTTGTTGCTCGGGCTACCGCTCGCGCTCGCACGCGCCGACTGAGCATTTACCGGCGTCGGCCGGATCGCTTGCTGGCCCCAGCCGTTCAGTAGGGTCAGACCTCGTGCCCGACCCTGGCAGCTACTCCGACGCTGAGATCGAAGCTGCGATCGCTTCGCTGAGCGAGCCCGGTCGACTGCGGGCGGCGCAGGAACTCCTTGCGCGAGCCGCCCCGCGACTGCACGCGGTTCTCGATGACTCGATCAGCGAAGGCGGCTGGTTTGACCAGGCGCACGAGGCGGCTGTCCGCGAAGCCACCGTGAGCGACGATCATCTCGTCCGCGCGGCCGCGGTGCGGGCGCTCGTCGCAGACGAAACGCGCCTCGGCATGTTTGTCGGGGTGGCGGTCGGGTTTGAGCTCGCGCGCGAGCTGGGTCACGCATCAGGCGCGCCAGTCGAGGGTTCGGCTGGGCCAGCCGAGGGGAGAACGACGACTGACACGACGACTCCGAAGGAGGAATGATCGACATGGATATCCGCTTTCTCGGCCACGCATGCTTTGAGCTCTCAGACGGCGATGAGACCGTGCTGATGGACCCGTTTTTGAGCGGCAACCCGGCAGCCGCGATCTCGGCCGACGACGCGGTTGCGACGACCATCCTTCTGACCCACGGCCACGGCGACCACTATGGCGACACCGTCTCGATCGCCAAGCGCACCGGAGCGCCGGTGGTTGCGATCGTCGAGATCGCCAACGAGCTGGGGGAGGAGGGGGTTGACGTCTTTGACCCGAACCTCGGCGGGACGGTCAAGTTCGACTGGGGCTGGGTGAAGCTGGTACCTGCTTGGCATACCTCGACGACGCCGAAGGGAACCGTGAGCACCCCCGCCGGAATGGTCGTCAACTTCAAGGACACGATCGTCTACCACCTGGGCGATACGTCGCTCTTCTCGGATCTACAACTCGTCGGCAAGCGCACGCCGATCGACGTCGCGCTGATGTGCATCGGCGGTCACTACACGATGGACACCACCGACGCGGTCGACGCCGCCGGGCTGGTCGGCGCGAAAACGGTCATTCCCTGCCACTACAACACCTTCCCGCCGATCCAGGCCGACGCTCAGGCGTTTAAGTCAGACGTCGAGTCGGCGACCGGCTCGAACGTGGTGGTGCTCGAGCCGGGCGAGACCCACTCCACGTAAGTGGTTCACGCGATCGTCCTGATCGGAGCGGAGCGGCGGGCGCTGCCCACGCTCGGCGGGGAGCTCGCGGACCTCGATGGTGTGGCCGAGGCCTACTCGGTCACGGGCGAGTGGGACTTCGTCGCGATCCTGCGCGTCCGCGAGCACGAACGGCTCGCGCAGCTCGTGACCGGCCAGCTCTCACAACTCGAAGGCGTAACGCGAACACAGACGATGGTGGCGTTTGAGGCCTTCTCGCGCCACGACCTCGAGGCCCTGTTTTCGATCGGGCAGTGAGCCCTTGGCGCGACGCCCGGGCTCTAACGGGCTAGGCGGACGAGCGCAAGTGGCGAAAGGTCTGCGTTCGCCGGGACTTGCGTAGCTCGGAGCGGAATGTCCTACACGGCTCGCAGCTGCGCAGATGACGACGAATGACGGCGCTCGGCCGGCGCCGCGTCTCGTCCCTCTGTTTGTGTAACTCGCGGCGGACCTGATCGCAGGTCATCTGGCGCGCCTCGGCGGTCACTCCAAGTGACGCGCGCGCGCGTACGAGCAGCGACTTGACGCTGGGCACCGTCGTTTCCATCTCCGAGGCGATCTGCTCGTAGGAGAGCGCATCCATCTCACGCAAGATGAGCGCCGTTCGCTGTGTGTGCGGGAGCGTTCGGATGTCGGCCATCAGCAGCCGGAACTCCTCGCGCTGCTGCACTTTGTCGGCCGTCGTCATGCCGTACTCAGACGACTGCGCGTCGATCTGCTCGAACGAGCCCGTGTCGCCGCGGCGGAGGTGGTTCAGGCTTCGGTTGCGAGCGATGCGATAGAGCCACGGCCGCACATGAATTGGACGCTCGTCGGCGCGCATCGCTTTGAATGCCGCGGCGAGCACCTCCTGGAGCACGTCCTCGGCGTCTTCGTGCGAGCCAAGCAGATGGCGGCAGAACGCGAACAGGCGCTGGTCGTAGCGCGCCACGAGCGCTTCGAAAGCGGCCATGTGGCCGCGCCGCACGAACCCCACCAAACGCTCATCCGACTGGACCCGCAACAGGGGAGAGCGCGCGTACATCGGCGATCGCGCATGGAGACTTCTTGCCCCTAGTTGTGAAAAACCTGAAAGTTCCATCCGGCCTAACGGGGTGCCCCGCGAAAGGCGAAGCCACCATACCAACGGTCGGTGTCGGAGAGCGCCGACAGCGGGATAGGTGGGTCGTCCCTCCTTGCAGAGGGAAAGTCCCCGAAGCTCCGCGTGGCCGTGGGCCGCGGGATCTTCTGCCCGGCTGGCGGGAAAAACGCCCGCGGCGGGGCCAGACATGAGGCTTTGGGACTTTTCTCCAGCCCCGCCCCGCGCGAGATGCGCGGGGCGAGTCGCGGGGGCAAGAGCGATGCCCCCAGCCCCCGCCATCACGTCCCCAGCCTCCAGTACCCGGGGCGGGACTCGAACCCGCAATGCTCTCGCGAGCAGCGCCTTTTAAGGGCGCTGGCTTTGCCAGTTTGCCTACCCGGGCGTGGGCCGGATCATAGTCCGGGCTAAAGCGGCCGCCTCAGGCGGCCGGCCCCGGAAAGCGTCCGTAATCAACCCCACAAGAAACCCCGCTCACAGCCTCACGACCCCGCTGACCCCCAGCCGGTTTCCCGACCCGTCGACGGCCGTCACCTGGGCCAACCCAGCGGAAGGCAGATGCGGGATTACGGTCTCAAACCCCTGTCGCGCCGCGACCCCCACACCGCGCAGCGCACTCTCACGCCGCCCGGTACTCACGACCCAATGGGAAACCTCGGTGGCCCCGTTCCAGCTCGCATACAGCGTCGAGGTCCGACCATCAGAAGCCCGTTGCGCCGCCAGCGCCGGCGTGTCCCGAGGTGTCCCCGTCCACGCATACCTATACGCGCGGTAGGTGTCGTGGCGGTTGCCGAACTTTGTATCCGCGAGCCAGCGTCCATCCGAAGAGAACTCGCTCGCGGTGCCGAGGTCGCCCCACCCCAACAGCACGTTGCCATCGGGCAGCGTCTGGAAGTTGCCCATCGCCTTGCTCAGCAGAGGCTTCGGGTGGCGGTAGGACTGCGCCACGGTGACCTTCTTGCCGCCCTCGTCGATGTCGAGCGCGACGCCCCGCGACTGTGACTCGGTGTCCTTTTCGCCGAACCCGTCGGCGAACTGAGCGGCGCCGTCGTCAAACACGGTGATGACCCCGGGCTGCGGCGCCCGCGCATCGTGCTGCCAGGCGAAGCGAGCCTCCTGATTTTCGTCGAAGTCGCTGCTCTTGCCGCCCAGGCGCCAGATGACCTCGCCGCTGCGACGGTCGAGCTTGTACAGCGCCCAGGTGTGGCGGGCCGAGACCAGCAGGTGGCCGTCGGGTGTGATCTCGATCGAGTTGGCGTGCAGGTAGTCGTAATCCTCCTTGAACGGGAAGTACGAATCCCCGACTGGGATGTGCTCGAGGCTTCGCCACTCGAACACCAGACGACCCGTCTGCACGTCGATCTCCTGGACTATCCCCTGCAGCACGGCGCCGTCCGTCGGCCCGCCCACCGATGAGAGATCGGCGCGCGTAGAAACCGGGCAGCACGTGAACAGCGCTGTCCCCTGCGGGGTCAACACGAACTCGTGCATGTCGATGGAGCGGCCATTGGCGGCCCGCACGCGCGCGATCTCGCGATAGGAGCTGTCCATGACCACGCCCTCGCCCTGTCCGAACCCCGACAGTGTGACGTGGCCCTCCCACCAGGTCAGCACCGGCTGGCCGCGATATAGCTGGAGGCGCACATCGGTCGTCCAGCGCTTCTGCGTCGCCGGCAAAAACCACGCCGGCTCGCCCCGCGGATCGAGCAGCAGCGACCCGGCCTGCACCGGGCCGTAGGCGCTCGGCCCGAGAAACAGATATCCCGACTGAACTTCGCTGCCGGTGACGGCGGCAGCCGGCGGGTGCAGGTCGGGCCGAGAGACGAAATCACGCGCCGCCCCTCGCGAAAACGAAGATGCATAAGAGTGGATTCGGGGCAGTTCGCCCCCGCCGAACAAGCGCTCGGCGCCCGCGACCCCACCTCCGACCAGCGCGACGCCAGCGACGCCTCCGGCGCCTTTGAGCACTTGTCGACGGGTCAGCAGACGCGATTCCGTCCGCGGGGCGGCGAACGTCATGCCTACATGGCATAGCAGACCGTGTTAGAAGTCCGTTGTCTGCAGGCACAAAAACCCCCCAAGCATGTGACGAAATCCCGCCTTGGGGGCGCCGGTTCACGATTGACACTGCAAATGACGCCCTGCTAGCTTGGCCGTGCGGTTTCGCCTTGCAGATCCCTTGGCGGGAGGAGATCGTTGGCCATCGATGAACGCGTGCAGGTGAGGTGGACTGGCCGACTGAGGCACGCATGCCGCTGCCCTGAAACCCCGTAGGACGAGTCGGGGCCTGCGTCAAGGAACAGACGGATGCGAAATACCTCTCTAATCGGCCGGATCGCGGCGCTGATCGCTGTCGCCATCGCGATCGTCGCCGTGGTCATCATCCTGTTCAACAGCGGCTCGAACTACAAGGTCTACGCGGTCTTCCAGAACGCCAGCCAGCTGGTCTCCGGCGACCAGGTCGATGTGGCGCAGGCTCCGATCGGGACGATCTCGAACATCCAACTCACGCCGAACGGCCTGGCCCGGGTCGAACTGGACATCTCGGACAGCAGCTACCGCCCGCTGCGCCAGGGCACGATCGCCACGGTCCGCGTGCCGTCCCTCACGAGCGTCGCCAACCGCTACGTCGAGCTGCAGATGCCGCCGGGCAACCCCCCGCCGATTCACACCGGCGGCACGATCCCCGTCAGCAACACGCGTAGCGCGGTCGACCTCGACGAGATCTTCAACACGCTCAACCCGCCGACGCGCAAGGGCCTGCAGGAGCTCTTCCAAGGCTCCGCGCGCCAGATCCAAGGCCAGGCCACGAAGGTCCAGGCGGCGTGGAAGTACCTCAACCCGGCGATCGCCTCGACCAGCGTCCTGTTCTCGGAGATCAACCACAACACGGCGAGCTTCACCTCCTTCCTCGTCAGGACAGCCCACCTCATGCAGGACGTCGCCTCCCGCCAGCAGGCGCTGTCCGGCCTGATCCAAAACCTCAACCTGACCACGACCGCGATCGCAAACCAGCGCATCGCTTTGGGCCAGTCCCTCCAGCGTCTCCCCGGCTTCATGCGCCTGGCCAACACCACGTTCGTCAACCTGCGCAGCGCGCTCAACGACCTCACGCCGCTGGTCAACGCGTCCAAGCCGGTGGCGCCCAAGCTGCAGTTGCTGCTCCAGCAGCTGCGCCCGCTGGCGGTCCAGGCCGTGCCCACCGTGATCGCGCTCTCAAAGACGATCCACAAGCCGGGGCCAGGCAACGACCTCATCGACCTGGTGCGGCTCGGCGTCCCGCTCGCCAACGCGACCGTCAACCCGATTCACGCGGATGGCAAGTTGCGCCCGGGTGCCTTCCCGGAGACCGCCAAGGCGCTCAAGCCCTCAGCCAAGGAGCTCGCCTTCGACCGGCCGTATTCCGCCGACCTGACGGGCTGGTTTGAGGGCTACAGCCATCCCGGCGGCTACGACGCCAATGGCGGCTACGCCCGCGTCGCGCCCGTGATCGGCGCCTTCTCGCTCACCAGCGGCGGAAACCTGATCCCGATCCCGCTCCAGAACATCCTCGCGAGCTACGTCAAAAACCTCAAGTTCGGCCAGGGCAACCGCTGTCCGGGCTCGATGGAGAACGCGCCGTGGGATCCGTATCCGAGCCTGGGCCAGAACTACTGCGACCCGACTGAGCTGGGGCGGGGGCCGTAAATGAAGCGCATCCTCGCCGGCATTCTCGTCGCGCTCCTGGTCGTCGCCGGGATCGTCACCCTTGCCTCAAGCTCGGGCAGTAGCTCGAACGATCCGACCTACAAGATCGAGCTCGACAACGCTTTCGGCCTTGTCCAGGGCGAGCAGTTCAAGGTCGGCGGCGTGCCCGCGGGCAAGATCACCAACATCGGGCTCGACCAGAACACCATGCATGCGGTCGTGACGATCCAGGCCTCGACCACCGGCTTCGGCGAGTTTCACAAGGACGTCTTCTGCCAGTCGCGCCCCCAGTCGCTGATCGGCGAGTACTTCATCGACTGCAACCCAGGCACCAGCGGCCCCGCGCTCAAGTCGGGCTCGACCATTCCCGTCAGCCACACGATGTCGACGATCCCCGCCGACCTGCTCAACGACATCATGCGGCTGCCCTACCGCGAGCGGCTAACGCTGATCATCAACGAGCTCGGCGCTGGCGTGGCGGCCAACGGTCAGAACCTCAACGCTGCGCTGCACCGCGCGGTGCCTGCGCTGTCGGAGACAGACAACCTGCTCACGCTGCTGGCCAATGACTCGGGCACGATCAATGACCTCAACCAGACCGCAGACCAGCTCGTCACGGAGCTCGCCAACAACACCAGCACCATCACCCGCTTCATCGAGCAGGCGAACAACATCTCCGTCGACACCAACACGCAGGACAACAACCTCAAGCAGACCTTCCACAACCTGCCTCCGTTCTTGGAGCAGCTGCGCCCGGCGATGGTCAGGCTGGGCCAGACGACCGACGCCAACTACCCGGTGCTGCAGAACCTCAACGCCGCCGCCGGGCAGCTCGACCGGCTGCTGGTCAACATCGTGC
This sequence comes from uncultured Solirubrobacterales bacterium, assembly GCA_963767295.1. GTDB lineage: Bacteria > Actinomycetota > Thermoleophilia > Solirubrobacterales > Solirubrobacteraceae > Palsa-465. The sequence continues at coordinate 146,664 of CAVYDI010000003.1, read as the reverse complement.
CGTTCTCGCACGCCGCGCTGCCGGCGCTGCGTTCCCTCGGCAAGGCTTCGGTCACGGGCAAGGCTGCGCTGACAGCGGCCAAACCGGTGGTCCACAACCTCAGCCAGTTCGCCCAGCACACCCCCGAGCTGGCGCAGAACCTCGCGATCGTGCTGCATGCGCTGGACGACCGCGCCCGGGCCGTCGAGTCCAACCCGGCGAGCCCGGGCGGCAAGGGCTACACCGGTCTCGAGGCGATGCTGCAGTACGTCTTCAACCAGACGCTCGACCTCAACTACTTCAGCTCGTGGGGTCACATGGAGGCGATCGACGCCTTCGTGAATCCGACCTGCGGCGGCTACGCGACTCAGCAGACGATCGCCGCCAACATCAAGACGGCGGGCAAGTCCGCGGTGCGCAGCTGTTACTCGTTCCTCGGTCCCAACCAGCCCGGCGTCAACGAAACCGACCCCTCGAACCCCGGCGCCTGCGTCCCCGACCCCGGCGGCGCGCCCAACTCGCCCAACGCGTACGGGCAGCGCGGCCCCAGCACGAGCGCGTGCGCGCTGGCCTCGACCCTCCAAAAGTCCAGTTCATCGAGCAAGACCAAGAGCACCGGTCACGCCAGCACGAACAAGCGCTCCACGACCACCACCACCAACTCCCAGCCGAAAACCGGTCCTCCGATCGACCTGAAGAAGACGCTCAAGCAGCTGTTTGGCAACAACCCGCCCTCCTCGCAGCCCAACAAGTCGCTGCTTCCTTCGCTCACAGGCCCGAGCAACAGCCCGAACACCAGCACGACCACGAACCCGAGCCAGAGCCAGACCCTGACCCAGCCCCAGGCCTTGCTCCAGTACCTGCTCGCGCCATGACCACCCCGACCCGCACCCAATGAAAACCCGCGGCCGCCAACAGTCCGCCCTCACTAACCCGGTCCTGCTCGGGGCGGTCACCGTGCTTGTCATCCTGGTGGCGGTCTTCCTCGCCTACAACGCGAACAGCGGCCTGCCGTTCGTGCCCACGCGCGAGCTCAAGGTCGACGTCGCCAACGGCTCGAACATCGTCGTCGGCAACGACGTGCTCGAGGGCGGCCACCGCATTGGCTTTGTCTCCGCTGCGCGCCCGCTGCGGCTCAACAACGGCAACATCGGCGCCCAGCTCACGCTCAAGCTCTCGACCCAGCAGGGCACGGTTCCGGTCGACTCGACAGTCACCATCCGCCTGCGCGGCGCGCTCGGCCAGAAGTACGTAGACCTCGTCAAGGGGACCTCGAAGCACGCCTACGCCGACGGCGGCACGATGTCGCTCTCGCACACCAGCGTCCCGGTGCAGCTCGACCAGGTCTTCGGCATCTTCACGCCCAAGACCCGCACCGCGGTCCAGCAGAACCTGGTCGGCTTCGGCGACACCTTCACGGCGCGCGGCAACGACATCAACCTCACGCTGCAGGCACTGCCGCAGCTGCTCTTCTATTTGCGCCCGGTCGCGGCATACCTGTCTGACCCGAACACCCAGCTGGTCCCCTTCATCAACTCGGTCGACCACTTCGCGCACGCCCTCGCGCCCGTCTCACACACGGCCATCCAGCTGATGGCCAACGCGTCGACGACCTTCCAGGCGATTACCTCGAGCCCGCAGGACTACGAGCGGACGATCGCCGAGTCGCCCTCGACGCTGAGCGAGTCGACGAAATCGCTGCGGGTCCAGCAGCCATTCCTGGCCGACTTCACCGTGCTCGGCCACTACCTCACGCCGGCGACCGCGAGCCTGCGCCAAGCGCTGCCGGTGCTCAACCCCGCGATCGAGGTCGGCACCGTAACGCTGCGCGAGACCCCAATCCTCAACGCCAAGCTCCAGCAAGTGATGCGCGCGCTCAAGGTGCTCGCGCGCGACCCGGGCACGAACATCGCGCTCAACGCGCTCACGGCGACCGTCAACACGCTCAACCCGGTGGTCCGCTTCCTGGGGCCGTACCAAACCGTCTGCAACGACTGGAACTACGCGTGGACCGACCTCGCCGACGTCGTGTCGGAGCCGAACAGCTTCGGCACCGCCCAGCGTGCGCTGTTCATGTCGGCCAACCCGACGCAGCCCAATAACCCCGCCACCGAGCCCGCCACCGCACCCGCCAATGGCGGCGGACTCAACGTGCCGCCATTCTCGAACCTGGGCGGTCAGGCGTTCGCACACGGCGAGGCCTACGGCGCGGCGGTCACGTCAAACGGCGTGGCCGACTGCGAGGTCGGACAGCGCGGCTACGTCAAGAAGCTGAACTACTTCGACCCGCAGCACCGCAAGTTCGACTCCGACGCCCACATCCCGGGCGCTCAGAACTCGAACTTCGTCGGCCTGCCGAAGGTCCCGGCTGGCGAGACGTTCACGCGCGAGCCGCAGCTCGGACCCAAGCTCCCCTTCATCCCCGGTAACCCATGAAAATCTTCGGCCGCACAGTCTTCCGCCGCAAAGGTCGCCGCAAGCGTATGACCGCGTTCAAGGCTGGCGCGATCGGGATCGTGTTGCTGGCGATCTTCCTCTACCTCGGCTTCACCAAGTTCGCCAACCCGTTCTCGAGTCCGTTCACGATCCACGCCGTGGTCCCCAACGCCGGCGGCCTGCGCCCCGACTCGCTGGTGCGCATCGCGGGCGTCAATGTCGGCAAGGTCACCTCGATCTCGTCGGTCGGCGGCCGCCAGGCGGCCAACATCGCGATGACGATCGACTCAAACGGGCTCCCGATCCACCGCGACGCGACCATCTGGATCCGCCCGCGCATCTTCCTCGAGGGCAACTTCTTCGTCGACCTGTACCCGGGCAGCCCCTCGGCGCCGAACGTCTCAAGCGGCTACACCTTCCCGATCCAGCAGGCGCGCGAGCCAGTGCAGCTCGACCAGCTGTTCGGCTCGCTGCAGGCCGACACCCGGCACAACCTGCAGATCCTGCTGCAGCAGTACGGCTCGGCGGTCAAGCAGGCGGGCCCCGCCTTCAACCGCTCGATCCAGTACTGGCTCCCGGCCTACGAGTACACCTCGATCGTCACCCACGACGCGCTCGGCCTCCAGCCGCACGACCTCTCCAACTGGATCGCCGCGCAGGCGATCGTATCCGGCGCCTTCGATGCCCACCCGCAGAACCTCCAGAGCCTGATCTCGAACTTCGACACGACCGCGTTCGCGTTCGCGCGCGAGAACGTCAACCTGCAACGCACCGTCGCCCAGCTGCCAAAGACGCTCGCCGCGGCGATGCCCGCCTTCCGCGCGCTGAACGCCGCGTTCCCGCCGCTACGCCAGCTGGCGCGCGCCCTGCTGCCCGGCGTGCAGACCGCCGGCCCGGCGATCGATGCGAGCCTGCCTTTCATCCACCAGCTGCGCCTCCTGGTCCAGCCCTCCGAGCTCCAGGGCCTGGCCAAGGCGCTGCAGGTCACGATCCCGGCGCTGGCCCGGCTGACCAACAAGACCATCCCGCTGATGAAGAACGAGGTCAGGCCCGCCTCGAGTTGCGTCGCCAACGTGATCATCCCGTGGTCGAAGCTCGAGATCCACGACAAAAACTTCAACGCCTCCAACGGCTATCCGCCGCACCCCGCCTACCTCGAGGTCGTGCAGCTGCTTCCGGGCATCGCCGGCGAGAGCCGCACCTTCGACGCCAACGGCCCATACATCCGGCTGCTCGGCAACGGCGGCACGTTCACCTACTCGCTCGGCGGAAAGCTGTTTGGGTCGCTTGTGAACAGCCTGGTCGGAGTCGATCCCTCGGCCCCGCCGAACGACAGGCGCCCGCCGCTGAAGGAGAACGTGCCCTGCGAGACCCAAAAGGCGATCCAGACGCTCAACGATGACCATCCCGGCGGCCCGCCGCCCCCGCCATCGGCGAAGTCCAACCTGAAGGCCAGCCCCGCGGCCCAAGCGCTCCAGAGTTCGATCACCAAGGTCTTCTACGCCGAGCTCGACCAGATGTTCAAGCAGCAGCACAGCAACCTGCACGTCTCCGGCACTTCCCCGAGCTCGTCGAACAGCTCGCCGTCGGGCAACTCCTCGACCGGGAGCGGCAAGCCGTGAAACGCGCGATCAAGACTCACGCCGGCGACTTCGTCGCGATCGTGGCGATGGCCGTCCTCGCGATCGTCGTGATCGGATACATCCTCGCCAAGCAGGGCGTGCGCTTCCCGTTCGTGCAGTCCTCGCCCTACACGGTCAACGCCGAGTTCTCGACCGCGCAGGCGGTCACGCCCGGACAGGGACAGAGCGTCAACGTCTCCGGCGTGAAGGTCGGCGACATCTCGGGCGTGCAGCTCAAGAACGGCTACGCGATCGTGCAGATGGCGATCCAGCCCCAGTTCAACCACCTGATCCACAAAAACGCGACCGCACTGCTGCGTCCGAAGACCGGGTTGCAGGACATGTTCGTGGAGCTCAACCCCGGCACCAAGAGCGCGCCACTGATCAAGCCGGGCTACACGATCCCGCTGCAGAACACCGACCCCGAGATCAACCTCGACGAGGTCACGTCCTCGCTCGATGCCGACACGCGCCAGTACCTCGCGCTGCTGGTAAACGGAGCCGGCCAGGGGCTGAACCACAACTCGAGCCAGCTGGCCCAGGTGCTCAAGCGCTTCGAGCCCACCCACCAGGATCTGGCGCGGCTCAACGGCGCGCTCGCCGTGCGCGGCAGCGACCTGTCTCAGCTGATCAATTCGCTCCAGCGCCTCAACACCTCGCTCGCGGCCAAGAAGACCCAGATCACCCAGCTGATCGACTCGAGCTCGCGCGTGTTCGGGGCGCTCGCCTCCGAGGAGGGCAACATCAGCCGGTCGGTCGCTCTGCTCCCGTCCACGCTGCAGCAGACCGCGATCACGCTCGCCAAGGTGCAGCGCTTCGCGCAGCTGCTCGGGCCGACGGCCACCAAGCTGCTGCCGGCGGCGACCGCGCTACCGGCCGCCAACCGCGCGCTCGCCGCGCTGGCCAAGCCCGCGGCGCCGATCGTCAAGAACGAGATCCGGCCGTTCGTGATCGCAGCTCAGCCGGTGGTGCGCAGCCTCGAGTCGCCTGCGATCAAGCTCGCCAACGCCACCCCCAACCTGATCAAGACCTTCGCGGTCATCAACCACCTGCTCAACCTGGTGGGCTACAACCCCACCAACGAGGCCACCAACACGCACGGCTACCTGTGGTGGCTGGCGTGGCTCGGCCACGTGGGCCGCAGCGTGTTCGGCGTGCAGGATGGCAATGGCGACTACCGCCAGGCCTTCGTGGTGCTCAACTGCTCCTCGATCACGCAGATCCTCAACTCGCTCAGCCCGCAACTGCTGGCGCTGCTTGACCCGAGCCTGATCCCGCTGCTCGGCACCACGGTCTGCGGCCCGCAGCAGGCGGCGCTCAACAAGGCCTACGCCAAGTACAAGAAGACGGGCCTCAACCCGACGAGCGCCCTGCCGTCCACGGCCAGCCCGAGCACGCTCGCCAACGCCACGTCGGCCCTGTCGGTGCTGATGCAGGGCAGCGGTAAGAACCTCTCCGCGCTCGGCCTGCAGAACCTGAATCTCAAGCACATGTTCCTGCCCACCCTGCCCACCAAGTAATGGAAACCAGCGCACCCTCATTAGGCAAGATCGTCTCGATGGTGCTGTTCGCGCTGTCGTGCATCGGGCTGCTGCTGTTTTTGTGGATCGAGTTCGGCGGCACGATCCCGCTCAAGGCGCAGGGCTACCGCTTCAAGGTCGCCTTCCCCTACGCGCAGGAGCTCGCCTCCCCGGCGCAGGTGCGAATCGCGGGCGTCAACGTAGGCAAGGTCGTGGGCACGGAGCTACAGGGCAACCGCACGGTCGCGACGGTCGAGATGAGCAACCAGTACGCGCCGATCCCGCGCGACACGCACGCGATCCTGCGCACCAAGACGATCCTCGGCGAGACCTACGTGCAGCTGAGCGAGGGTTCGCGCAAGGGCGGATTGCTGCCCGACGGCGGCACGATACCGGCGGGCAACGTCGTGCCCGCGGTGCAGCTCGACGACATCTTCTCGGCGCTCAACGCGCCCACCCGGCTCGCCTTCCAGCAGTGGCAGCAGGCCATGTCGCAAGCGATCCACGGCAACGACCAGAACCTCAACTTCGTGCTCGGCAACCTGCCCACGTTCGCGGCCGACTCGAGCGACATCCTCAAGGTGCTCAACATCCAGCACGCGGCGGTAGTGAGCCTGTTCCACAACGGCTCGACCGTCTTCAACGCGCTCTCTCACAACCAGGCCGCGCTGCGCAGTCTGATCACCACGGGCGAGACGGTGTTCGCGACCACCGCCGCCAACAACCGCGCGCTGGCGGCGACCTTCCACGTCTTCCCGACCTTCCTGTTCGAGACCAAGCTGACGATGCGGCGGCTGCAGTCCTTCGCGCTCAACACCGATCCGCTGATCCGCGCGCTCGAGCCGGTGGCGCTCAACCTGGGGCCGACCATGCACGCCGTGCAGGTGCTCTCGCCGTACCTGAAGTCGCTGTTCTTCCACCTGCGGCCGCTGATCCAGGCATCCAAGACGGGCCTGCCGGCGATCGCGAGCGTGCTGCGCGGCGCGCGCCCCGTGCTCAACAACCTGGGGCCGTTTCTCGAGCAGCTGAACCCCATCCTGGTCTGGCTCGGGCTCCACCAGCACCTGATCGCCGACTTCATCAGCCAGCCCGGCACGCCGCTCAACGCGGTCACCGTCGCCGCCGGCGGGGTCGGCCATTACCTGCGCACGATGTCGCCGCTGGGCCCCGACACGCTCACGCTCGCCGGCTTCAGCAATGGCCGCACTCAAGACAACCGCGGCAACACCTATCCGTGGCCGACGTGGCTGCCCTCCGGCCTGCCCGAGGACTTCATCAAGGGCGATCTGCCCGCCTGGGACTGCAACAACACGGGCGGACCCGTGGGCGCGAGCCAAGGCAGCCCCTCGTGCTGGGTGCAGCCCTTCCCCGGTCACCTGCTCGGGCAAAACCGCGAGTTCCCGCACATCACCCAGTCCCATTACTCGAGCCGCTAGCGTCGCGCTGCTGGCCCTGGCGCTCGCTGGGTGTGGGTCTTCGTCTCCCGCGACGACCGCCTCTCAGGCCCCGAAGACGACCACCACGCACCGTCGCGCCCGCCCGCGCCCCCCGCGCCCGTCCGGCCCACGGGTGGGCTCCACCCAGCGCGTGCAGGCCGGCGCCGAGACGCTGGCGGTCAAGGTCTCACGGGTGGTCGACCCGCTGCAGGGCTCGGGCGCTTCGATCCCCCCGGGCGACCGCGCCGTCGGCGTGTTTGTGCAAATCCTCAACCACGGCCCGGCGGTGTACGACAGCTCCGCCACCGGCGATATCTCGATCAAGACCTCGACCGGCCGCGCCGACCCCACCTTCGTGCCCCAGGGCGAGTGCCAGACGCCGCTGCGCGACTGGGACAACGAGATCTCCGCCGGCGTAGCCCGCTCGGGCTGCGTCGCGTTTGCAATCAGCGCGAAGGCGAAGGTGCGCGCGGTCCGTTTTTCCCCGCACGGCGGGGCCGCAGGCCGCGTCTCATGGACGGTAGGATCCCGGGCTAACTAACAAGGTGACCGTTAACCCGGGGTAAGGGGGCCACTAGCGGCAATTGACGCCAAGGTGGGGCGAGCCGCCGCGTGCACCGGGGCTGGTTACCCGATGGTAGGATCGCGCCCTCGACGTAGCAGGGGTCAAACACCACAAGGGGGGCTCTTTGATGTCCAAGCCACGCCTTTTAGTTGCGACTGCCGCCGGTGCGGCGGCCCTCGCGATTGGCGTCGGCGGCGCGCTCGCCGCCGGCACCCCGCATCACCACCATCACCACCACCACAAGAAGGGTGGGAGCTGTAAGTACCCGTCGCTTTCGCCGGGCCTTGGGTCCGTGACCGGGAACGTGACCTGCTCCAAGCCAGCGGGCAAGGGCACAGCGACGATTACCTTCTCCCCATCACCCTCCCCGCCAAACGTCACCAACACCGGCACCTTCTCGGACAAATTCAAGAAGGGGACGATCAGCGGCACCTACAAGATCACCGGCGCCCTGATTCCGCCCGGTCCTGAGACCGGCAAGTTCAAGATCACCAAGGGCACGGGCAGTCTCAAGAGCGCGCACGGCAGCGGCAAGATGACCTGCCAAATCACGCTCATCCTTCCGGTTCCCATGAGCTGCACGCAGAAGCTGACAAGGGGCGGGCTCTAGCGATCCGTTACGGGGCCGCGCACGCGCGGCCCCACCCGCCGGCGTGGGGCCCGATGCTACGATCCCGCGCTCGTCGACCCGCGGATTGAGGGTCACCGCCGGAGAAAGGGGCTTCTTTGAGGAACAGAGCAGGTGTCTTGATCACGGCTGCGGCCAGCGCCGCAGCACTCGCCGTCGGCGTCGGCAGCGCCCTGGCGCAGACGGCTCGTCACCAGAAGCCGGGCGGTACCTGCCACTACACGTTCGCCCAGAGCGGACGGCGCAGCCTGTCGGGCACGGTGTCGTGCTCGCGGCCCGCTGGTAAGGGCACGGCAAAGTCCAAGTACACGACCCTGTCCGGGCCCCACAAGCTCCACGTCGCGGGCACGTTCACGGACAAGTTCAAGCAGGGCACGATCAGTGGCAGCTACAAGCTCACGGGCCCGGAATCGGGTCCCAACTTCCACGGAACCTTCAAGATCACCAACGCCAGCGGCAAGCTCAAGCCGGCGCACGGCAGCGGCACGATGGACTGCACGGAAGGCATGAACGCGCTGCGCTGCACCCAGACGCTGACCAAGGGCAGTCTCTAGGTAGTCGGCCCGGGGCCGCGCACGCGCGGCCCCATCCGTCGGCGCCGCTACGCGGCGTTGACGCCCGAGGCGTGTCGCGCCGCCGCCTGCAACGGCGGACCAAGCGCGTCGAGCAGTCGCCCGGCGAACTCGCGGTCGCCGCCGATGCGCAGCCCGCCGCGATCGCCGGCTGGCGAAAGCGCCCGGACCCACATTGCGGTCGGCCCGCTGACGCGAGCGCGCGCGTCGTCGCCTGCTCTTTCTTGGACGGTCACGGCGCCGGCTGCGGCGCTTAGCACGAAGGTGACCGGTTCCCCGTCGCGGGCGTCCTCGATCGTCAGCTCGAGCTCCCCACGCACATCGCGGGGCAGGCTGACCAGCCCGGGCGCGAGGCGGAAGATCGCGTCGATGTCGATCTGCTCCTGAGGTCGCGGGCCTGTCCAGGTCCACTCGTAGCCCCAGCGCGCGAGCTCGCCGATCACGTGCATCAGGTCGCGCGAGCGTTCGGTGAGCTCGTACTCGACCCGCGGCGGCACTTCTCTGAAGCGCCGGCGCGTGAGCATTCCGTCGGCGACCATGCGGTTCAGGCGCGAGCGCAGCTGCTCGGTGGAGATTCCGGGCAGCAGGCGCTGCAGTTCGACAAATCGTCTTGGACCTGACGCCAGATCACGCACGATCAAAAGCGTCCACTTATCGCCCACAAGGTCTAGCGCCCGAGCGTCGGGCGCCCACTGATCATATGGGTGACGTTTCGGTGGCGGTAGATGCTGGATGGTTACCTCCCTCAACCGCACCTTCTATCGACCGACTTCCAGCATATCGGGGGCCATTTCGGACCGCAAAGAGGAACCGTCGCTAACCCCCCAGCTGGCGGCGGGCTTCCGGGCCCGCGAGCCCCGGCCAAATCCCTTTAGCTGCAGCGAAATCGCAGCTTTGCCGCCCGAGATCTCGCGTCGTTCCCGTGGCGCGGGGCCTGCATCCCCGCGCGCAAATACCCCATACGCCCGCCACAAATACCCCAAAAAAGTTTGCGCAAGTTTTCGCGCCTCGGTTCGTTTCTAACTCCAGATGAGCGAAAAGGAGCGTTCATGGGGGATGTAATCGTGCTTTCCGAGTGGCTGGCGGATCGCGCGCGGCCGCGCGCGCAGGCCGGCGCCGCGTTCTTCTTCGACCTCGCGTGCCCGTTTTCGTATCTGGCGGCAGAACGCGTTGAGCGTCTGCTCCAGGACGTCGAGTGGGTCCCCGTTGCCGGCCTCGGGGCGTCGGACGACCTCCCCAGCCGGGTGGATGCCGAGCGGCGCGCGGCGGAGCTGAGGCTGCCGCTCGTGTGGCCTGATCCGTACCCGCCGCGAGCGCGCGCGGCCTCGCGGGCAGCGGTCCGTGCAGGACAACTTGGCGCGGGGGCGCAGTTCTCCCTGGCGGCTGCACGGCTCGCGTTCTGCGGGGGTTTCGACCTCGAGGATCCCGAGGTGCTGGCCGAGGCGGCGGCTGCGGCCGGGATCCCGCTCGAAGAGTGTCTTACGGCGGCCAGAGATGGCTCAATCGACGCGACCCTCGACGCGACGACCAGGGGCTTGGTCGCGCGCGGTGTGGAGCGTCTACCGGCCGTGCGAGTAGGGCGCGGCCTGTTCACTGGCGAGGAACGCCTCGTGGAGGCGGCGGCCGCGAGTTTCGCGACCGCAGACTACGGCGTTCCCGTGCTGCCGGTGGGCTAGAGGCAGGGGCGGCGGGCGCGGCGGGTCTTGCGGGAGACCTGTCGCGCCCCAATCCGCCTGCTGTCGCCCGCCTGCGCTAGTGCGGCGCGACCAGGCCCGCGAGGATCAGCTCGTCGAGCGACTGGTCGGGCTCTTCCCAGTCGCTCTCGTCGCGCTCGACGTTCGCGCTGACGGTCGGGAGCGTCTCGAAATCCTCGACCGGCGCGGTGAGCGCGTCGAATTGGGTGTGCTCCATGGACGGCATCGTCGGTGTGCTCATGTCGTCCCCTTCCTCTGTTCGCTTTCAGTTTTGATCCTAAGACTGCCATCAAGTCCTAACTCTGTTGTTAAGGTCCCGTAGCCGTGGCGACCGAAACCGGCACTCGGGTCCACGGCGGGCGGCTGATCGCGCGGCGGCTGCGGGCGCACGGGGTCACGAAGCTGTTCACGTTGTCCGGCGGCCACCTGTTCTCGATCTACGACGGCTGCCGCGCCGAGGGCATCGACATCGTCGACGTGCGCCACGAGCAGACGGCGGCATTTGCGGCCGAGGGCTGGGCGAAGGTCACGCGCTCGGTGGGCGTGTGCGCGTTGACAGCGGGTCCCGGCGTGACGAACGGCATGAGCGCGATCGCGTCGGCTTCGCTGAACCATTCGCCTGTTGTCGTGCTGGGCGGGCGCGCGCCGCAGATGCGGTGGGGCCAGGGATCGCTGCAAGAGATCGACCACGTTCCGTTCGTGCGCCCGCTGACAAAGCTGGCGGCGACGGCGGGCGATACGGCGGAGATTCCGTCCCTAATGGATGACGCTTTCCTGGCCGCTGCGACGCCGTATTTCGGTCCGGCGTTTCTCGATTTCCCGCTCGACTACGTGTTTATGGAGGCCGAGGACGCGTCGGTGCCGGTTCGCACCGCGCCCTCGCGCGCGCCAGCCGACTCTCAGGAGCTCGACCGCGCCGCTGCCCTGCTGCGGGATGCGAAGCGACCGGTTGTCATGGCCGGCACAGATCTGTACTGGGGGAGGGGAGAGGAGGCGCTGCGCGAGTTGGCGCAGCGGCTGCGGGTCCCGGTGTTTCTGAACGGGCTCGGGCGGGGATGTTTGCCGGCCGACCACGAGTTGGCGTTTTCGCGGGTGCGCTCCAAGGGCCTGGGCGAGGCCGACGTCGCTTTGGTAATCGGGGTGCCGCTCGATTTTCGGCTCGGCTTCGGCGCGGCATTTGCCGATGACGCCGAGCTGATCGTGATCGACGGGGCTGAGCCTGTGCGTCATCATCCGCGTCCGGTCGCGGCGGAGTTGTATGGGGCGCTGCCGGCGACGCTTGAGGGGCTTTGTTCCTCCGCCGCCTCCGCCGACCTTTCTGATCGGGACGCGTGGATCGCGTCGCTGCGGGCGCTTGAGGATGAGCGCCGGGCGGCCGAGGCTGATCAGTTGTCGGACCCGCGCGCGCCTCTGCATCCCATGCGCGTCTATGGCGAGCTGATGGCGATGCTCGATCGCGACGCGATCGTCATCGGCGACGGCGGCGACTTCGTCTCCTTTGCCGGCCGCGTGGTCGATTCATATGAGCCGGGGTGCTGGCTTGACCCGGGGCCGTTCGGGTGTCTGGGGAGCGGGCCCGGATACGCGCTCGCGGCAAAGCTCGCCCGACCCGAGCGCCAGGTCGTCTTGCTGTTGGGCGACGGCGCCTTCGGCTTCTCCGGGATGGAGTTCGACACGCTCGCGCGCCACGGGGTGGCGGTGGTGGCAGTGATGGGCAACAACGGCATCTGGGCGCTCGAAAAACACCCCATGGAGCTGGTCTACGGCTACTCCGTCGCAGCCGAGCTGCGGCCGGGGACGCGCTATGACCGGATGGTCGAGGCGCTCGGTTGTGCTGGCGAGCTCGTGTCGTCGCCGGAGGAGCTGCGGCCGGCCCTCGAGCGGGCGTTTGCCTCCGGCCGGCCCGCGCTCGTGAATGTGCTCACCGACCCGAGCGTGGCGTACCCGCGGAGGGCGAATTTGGCGTGAGGTTCACCTGAGCTCTGCCTCTGACGCGTCAGGACCGCGCAAATACGGCCTCTCCGGAATCCGGTTGGACAGATGTTTGATTGCGAGGACAGCGTCCAAGCGCCATCATTTCCGCGGGGTCAGGGACGCATAGCGTCCGAACCCGAAAACACATAGACCCGGGTGATAGCCGCAGACATCGGCGCCTCCCGCCGCTCGGGTCACACGAATCGGCCCTTCTGGCACGTTTTTCCCCTGCCCGTCCTGATGGGCCACCTGGATCGGAAATCGCCCGCACGACGCGGGCGGTTTTCGTTAAGGGCCGTGTCGGTCTGGCTCTAAGGCACGAATCTCGACTGCCTATCATCTGTTTTATGTTCGGGAGGCTGTTTTCGTTTCCCAATCCGGTCAACGAAAAGGCGGCGCGAGTCGTCGCGGGCGTCGTGCTCGTGACGGCGATCGTGACCATCGCGACCAGCTTCTACTGGCTGCTGATCCCGCTCGCCTACGGATTCTGGGCTCGCGTGCTGACCGGCCCGACGCTGAGTCCGCTCGGCTATCTCGCCCAGCGTGTGATCGCGCCGCGCCTCGGATCGCCGAAGTACGTACCCGGGCCCCCGAAGCGCTTCGCACAGGGGATGGGCGCCGCGATGTCGACGCTCGCGCTGGTGCTGGCATTCGCGGTCTCGCACACAGCCGCGGACGTGGTCCTGGCCTTGTTGGTCGTGGCCGCCGGGCTCGAGTCGATCTTCGCCATATGTCTCGGCTGCGAGGTCTTTGCGCTGCTGATGCGCTTCGGCGTGATCCCGGAGTCGGTGTGCGTCGAGTGCGCCGATCTCGGCGCGCGGTTGGGGCGGGCGTAGGCGCGTAGTCCAACCCAGGCCAAGCGGATCCGCTAGGCCAACCTCAGTGCGGCGCCGCGCAAAATGTCGTGCTCGGAGACCTCGATCTGCTCGAGCCCGAACAGTCGCATGACGTCGAGCAGGATGATCACGCCGGCGACGATCGTGGGCGCGCGATCGGGCTGCAGGCCGGTCGTCTGCCGGCGCTCTTCGAGCGGCACGCCAGCGAGGCGCTCCAAGATCCCTTCGGCCGCCTGACGCGAGATCACGTAGCCATGGACCTTTTCGGGGTCGTAGGGGTCTAGCCGCTGGTCGATCGCAGCGAGCGAAGTGGCCGTGCCGGCGACGGCGATTCCGTGGCTCACCGCGTTGCGTGTATCGGCTGGGACTTGAGCTTCAATGGTTTCTCGCGCGTCCTGGGCGAGTTCCTTGAGCTCTTCTTGCTGCGGCGGGTCGTGGTGGATGTGGCGTTCGGTCTGGCGTACCACGCCGGCTTGGGTTGAGGCGTGGAACTTGGCGATGTGGCCTGAGCCCACGACCAGTTCGGTCGACCCGCCCCCGATGTCAACCACCAGCGTGGGCGTCGTGTCGTTTTCATCGCGCTCGCTCGTGGCGCCGAGAAAAGTCAGCCGGGCTTCCTCGTCGCCGGTCAGTACGTGCGGGTCGAGGCCGTAGCGGTCTTTGACCGTGTCGGCGAACTCCTTGCCGTTGGCGGCGTCGCGAACTGCGCTGGTCAGGACTGCGATCCGTTTGTCGGCGTCGTGCTCCGCGATCGCGTCGTTGAACTCGTCGAGCGTCTTGTAGACGCGGTTCATGGCGTCATCGTCGAGGCGGCCGTCGGCATCGACGCCCTTGCCGAGTCCAGTTACGACCGAGCGCCGCTCGAGCTCTTGGGTGACGCGCCCGTCGTCGACGTCGGCGATCAGCAGGCGAGTGGAATTGCTCCCGATGTCGGCGACTGCGACGATCATCGCGTGGTGGCTAGGACGCCCGGGTTGGCCTGGTGCGGCATCGGGCGCCCCTCGAGTCCCGCGAGCAAGTTGTCGACCGCCATGTCAGCCATACGTTCGCGCGCGGTTCTGGTCGCCGACCCGATGTGGGGCGTGATGATTACGTCGCGCGTTTGGAGCAGAGGGTCGCCGGCCGGCAGCGGCTCCGGGTCGGTGACGTCAAGGGCGGCTCCAGCGATCTCGCCGGCGTTCACCGCCTCCCGCAGTGCCGCTGAGTCGACGATCGGGCCGCGGGCGGTGTTGATCAGGATCGCGGTGCTTTTCATTTGCTTTAGGGCGGTCGCGTCGATCAGTTGATGCGTCCGTGGAGTCAGCGGGCAGTGGAGCGAGACGTAATCCGCTTCCGCGAGCATCTCCATGAGAGGCTCGCTGCGACCATCTCTAGCGCTGGCGTGGAGGACGCGCATCTTGAATCCGTTGGCTCGCTCCGGCGACCGCCTTGCCGATGCGCCCGAAGCCGATGATCCCGAGCGTTTTGCCGTAGACGTCGTGGCCCAAGTGCAGGGCCGGCTCCCACGTGATCCAGTCTCCTTCCTGCGCGGCTTCGATCGCCTCTGGCAATCCACGCGCCGCGGCGAGTAGCAGCGCGAACGTAAGGTCGGCCGTCGCATCGGTCAAAACGTCCGGCGTGTGGCCGACCGGGATGCCTCTGTCTGTTGCCGCCTGGAGGTCGATGTTGTCGTAGCCGACCGCGTAGTTCGAAAGGGCCTTGAGGTGCGGGAGCTGGTCGAGAAGCTCGGCATCGACCTCGTCTGTGAGGAGGGTGAGCAGACCGTCAGCCGCGAGAGCGTTCTCTAGGAGCTCCTCGCGCGTGGGGGGGAGCCGGCCTTCCCAGATGCGCGTCTCGTGGCGTTGGGCGAGGCGATCTAGTGCCGGGCCGGGCAGGCGGCGTGTGACAAAGCAGCGGGCCACGGTCTGATTCTCGCGGCAAGCCGTTTATCGGTGTCAGCCGCCGCTGTGACCGGCCGGGCTAGTTGAACCCAGGCGGCAGCTTCGAGCCCTCGTCGTGGTCAAGATTGAGGGCCCGGCGCACGACATCGTTTTCGAAATATCCCTCCGTCCCGACGCCCCACTCGTTGTCGAGGTCCTCGTCCTCAGGGTCGAGTTCTTCTCCGTATTGCTCCGCTTCCGTCGCCCCGTCATCGTCCACGTCGACGACCACACAGGTCTTGGTGTCGAACCAGAACAGCCTTATGCAGGTGTAGCCGAACTCGACTGCGTCAGGTTGGGGCATGCCGTTTTGCTTGAGCAGCTCCCGCATAGCCCTCTCCGCCTCGATCTTCTGCTTAAGCGTCGCCATGCCGGCATGGTGGAGCTGGCCCGCGTCACGGAACAAGACACGGCCGTCAAAAATGTGCGTCGAGGCATGCGGCTTTGTAACGATCCGACGTTTCTGGTTGGGCGTCGCCAGTCTTGAGAGAAACGGCGGTAGTCTGCTATCAATAACGGTCCACCGCGGGGTGGAGCAGTCTGGTAGCTCGTCGGGCTCATAACCCGAAGGTCGCGGGTTCGAATCCCGCCCCCGCTATCGAAAAGGCCCGCAAATGCGGGCCTTTTGTGTGTTCTGGCTGAGTTGCTGGCACAACCCTAGGGGCGCGCTTTTTGTTACACGGCCGCGATCGGCTTCGCCGAAGATCAGCGAATCTGCTGCAAAGGGGGCATTCTGCCTCGATGACCTTCGGGTTCTGGCGCCAAATGGCAAATCGTGACCCGATTGTGTAACTCTGACCGCTCCCCAGCCTCAGGAGAAGAGGGTCAGAGAAACCAACACGAGGGGCGCAAACGGGCGAGCCTCCGGATCTGGCGAGGAGCGCGTCTGTTGGAGTTTTGGCCGAGAGAGACGCGCAATCTCTGAATGCAGGCGCGCGCATAGCCTCCCGGGCGCATCGGTCACGACCGTCGACGCGTCGGTGGCGCCGAGAGGATCGCTGATGGCGAGTACGGGTCGAATCCGGCGGATACCGAGGTTCCCGCTTTTTGCGCTCGCGGAGGTGTCGCCCCGCTCTCGCTGATGGAGCTACGCCGACACGGGTGAGCTCGATCAGCGGCCATGACCCGGACACTGTGCTGCCTCGTTTCAACGTCCACCCCGGACCGCCCAGGCCTCATGTGGAACAGGACACCTAACGGAACGCCCCTTCGTAGTTGGCGTCGGGCGCCGGGTCTGCATGACGGTGCACGATCCGCCACTGCCCGTCCTCGCGCCGGTAGACGTGCGTTGCGCGCAGCACGTACTCGCGCCGTTGGCCGTTGGCGATGGCCACGTTTCGCTCGTACCCGACGGTATACGCGAGATCTGCGCTCGCACCGGCCGCGACGATCTCGAACTCGTAGGACTCCGATCCGCCGAACCATGAGGCCACTTCACGGAAGCTTCGCTCGATCTCGTGCCATCCTGTCGCGGTCAGCTTTGCCCCGAGCAACGTGACCGGGGTCGCGCGGGTCCACAAGGCCAGGCGAGGTTCGACGTCGCCGTCATGTAGCGCCTTTTCCGCCGCGCGCTGCTTCGGCAGCATCTCAGCTAGAAAGGCCTCGGTCTCAGTGCTCATTGCTCACTCCTGTCGGTCGGTGCGCGCGGTTCCAAGGGGACTTACAGTTGAACTGTATCCATTACAGGTATACTGCACCAAGATGGCGACGGATGTCAAGAGGTCTTACGACTCCAGCGGCCGCAGCAGGCAGGCTCGGGAGAACCGCGACCGGATCAGTCGCGTCGCACACGATCTCTTCGTCGAGCACGGCTACGGAAACACGACAATCGCCGGCGTTGCGAGAGCTGCCGGCGTTGCACAAGAGACGGTCTACAAGGCGTTCGGCAACAAAGCGGCCCTGCTGCGCAGTGCGTGGTTCGTGATGATGCGCGGCGACGGGGAGCACGAGGCCCTCTACGACCGTCCCATTACGCAGGAAGTCCTACAGCTTCCCGATCTCGGCGACCGCATCGACGGGTTCGCCCGACTGACCACCGAACGCAATCGCCGCAGCAATCCGTTGCTCCGCGCGATAGAGGGCGCCGCCGCGGCGGAACCCGGTGCACGAGAGATGCTGGATACTTGGAAGGCCAGGCTGATCGACGTCGCCACCAGGTTCGCCCACGCGGCCGCCGAAACGCAGCAGCTCGCGATCCCGGAGGACGAGTGCCGCGACATCACCTACGCGATGCTCGACGGAGCGCTTTGGCACCGATTCGTAGTTGAGCGCGGCTGGACCGACGAACGCTACGCAGAATGGCTAAGCACCCAATGGCGACAACAATTCACCAGCAGCTAGCGCTCCACGCGTCCGGGGAGCCTCGCTCAGCGGTTCCGCTTTGCCCGCGCCACGCGCATGCCGCACTCGCGCCCGGGAGCCCTCGTGTGCGCGGGAAGTGCGCCTACGTCTCGTCCTCGGGCCCCTGCCACGCGCGGAACCCAAGGCTCATCCCCCCAGGCCTGCGCGGACGATCCGGAACGTATGGCGCAGCTGCGCTTGGGCTCCGACGTTCGGTTCGCTATGAACGATTTCGTGTCACAAACCGTGTACAAGACGGCCTAATTCAGCCTTGCCTAACCTCGGCCAAGATCACAAAATACCTGCAAATCAGCCCCTAATTCACTCCCGAGAAGCCTCTCATAACCCGAAGGTCGCGGGTTCGAATCCCGCCCCCGCTACTACAAAAGGCCCGGAAATCGGGCCTTTTTTTGGACAGACTCGCGATGGGTCTGGCCAGGCAACCATCCGGGCGCCGTCGGTAGCTTGAATTGCAAGAAAGAGCGGACGCCTTGAACCCTCCGCGGCGCGGATCCCAGCTACGCCGCGCGAGCGCTTCGTCGGCAAAGGAATCGCCAGCTACCGGCGCCTCGAGACGATCGCTCTTCGGGAATGCGATCGTCGTGGCTGGCGCGGTTCGGAGCGGCATCGCTGAGTTTGGGCGAACGCGCAAGCGATCCGCAAGGCTCGCTCAGCGCAAAGCACATGGTCCCATAACGCACCGGCTCGTGGCGAGTTTCGGGCTGGTCGAGTCCCTCGCGGAGACCTGTTCGGTCACAAACTATGTTCCTGGGCCGGGACTGTGGGGGCGTTTTTGGACCGTCTTTGTTTGGCCAGTCGCACAAGGCTCCGAAGGGCGGCGTCCAGGGGCTTCCGCGAGGACTTGAGCCACTATGTCCGCGCGCGGTGCAGCGCGCCGCACAGTGTCGCCGCGCTGGTTAGGCAGGGCCGCGACGCTGCCCGACAGCGGCGGAGCGCCGGGAGCGCGACGTGATCAGCCGCTCGTTCTCGCGTGAGCGAGCTGTTCGTCGGAGCGGTGGGTTGCGGTCAGGATTTCGAGCAGCTGACCGACGTTCTGCTCGCGGGCGATCGGATCATGCACTGGGAGGTGGGTGTTGATCGTGTATTGGTTGCGGCGTCCGTTTCGCTCGCGCGTGATGTACCCGGCCGCGGCCAGCTCGACCACGATCCGATGCGCGGCCCGCTCGGTGATCCCGACCCGCTCGCCGATGTCGCGCAGGCGAACGCCGGGTTCGCGGGCGATGCAGACCAATACCTGGGCGTGGTTGGTCATAAACGTCCACTTGGGGGGCGTGCCGTCTGCCATCGATATGAGACTAGCATTTCTAGATAGATATTTCATGCTATAGTGATCGTACATCGCAGAGAGGATCCCGAAGATCCCTTCGCCAGGACCCGAGGAGGTCCTCACCATGGCTTCCAGCACACGCAGCGCACCGATCCGCTCGGCCGTTCCAGGAGTGATTCCGGACACAATCAGCGGCCCGGTGAGCGACCGGCCGCCGGTGGCGGTGCCGAACACCGCTCGTGCGCGGGAAGCCGCCGCGGCGGCGAACGGGAACGAGACACGTGGCGAGCATTTTCGTCGCAAGGCCCTCAGGGGGCGGCTTCACGGCTACGCGATCGCTGGCGTGGCGCTCGTCGCATTCCTGATCGCGCTGGCGGCCTCGAACACCGCTCAGGTGAAGGTCAACTGGGTGTTCGGCAGCTCGCACGTATCGCTCGTGTGGCTGGTGCTGCTCGCTGCGCTCGTTGGTTGGGGGCTCGGACTTGTGGCCAGCGCAAGGTTCCACTGGCGCACGCGCGCGCCGCGCCGCCGAACCGGGGGCCAGTCGTGACGCGCTCCGGGCACCTCACGCGAGCTGCTAGCGCACGAACGAAAGATCGGGCAAGCCTAGGTCGTCTTGCCGAGCCAGCGTCGATGGGGTTCTTCGTCTTTGAGGACAACGGTGGAGGCTATCGCTGGACGATCGTCGCCGGCAGCGGCGAGACCCTCGCGCGGTCTGCCAGCTTCGCGTCTTACGAGGACGCCAGACAAGCCGCTCGGATCGTGCACGCCGGCGCTGCCACAGCGTCAATCGAGCACCTCGCCAGCGACACGCCACCGGTCGATCTGGTCGTCCGCCGTCAGGTCGCCACGCTGAGAGACGACTTGGACGCAGAGCGTTGGCTAGACGAACGCGGCGGCTTCACGAGCGAGGCGGTGACGAGATGGCCAGCGGCACGCTGACCGCCCCGCCTGAGCGGCTCGCGCCGCCTGAACGGCTCGTGGCGCTTGAGCGGCCCGCGCCCTCAGCCAGGCTGGACCCACGACGGACCTACGGCTGCCCCAAGTGCGGACACGCTCTGCGCGTGGCGGGCCTCGGCCGCCACCGGGTGTACTTCGAGCTCAGCGACGAGCCGCTGAATGACCCTGTGATGGATCGCGCCTGCCCCGAGTGCGGTTACGGCCTGCCCGGGAAGAACCCACCGTGAACAGAGCGATAACCCACGCGGGTTGCCGACGCTGCCGGCTGCGCTTCACACCCGCCGCCGCGGCCCACATCACGGTCTGCCCACAATGCGGCGACGCGCTGCAACCGATCGCCAGCCTGGAGCGCTGCTTCGGCTTCGACCTAGTCGGGCCAGCGGACCTCCCCCACGAACCGCCCTACGCAGCCGTGCACACCATGTCGGCGATGCACGGTGAAAGGAGATAGCGATGGCCTTTAGCTTCCGGAGGAACAAGGATCACGAGCCGCAATCACCTCAGCATTCCGGAGGTTGGTACGCAGATCCCTACGGCGCGGCAGCACGCCGCTGGTATGACAACACCAGCGGGTGGTCAGACCGCGTTGAAGGAGCTGGACAAGCGCCAGATAAGACCGGATTGGCGCGCACAGATGAAGCCGCGGCGGCTTCAGGCGACCCGACGCGACCCGTGGACGCAGACGGCAGACCCGCGCCGCTGTCAAGGCCGGTTGACCCTAAATACCTGGCAAACGCGCGCCCCGTTCGGTGAGCACTAACACCGTCGCCAGTCGCCCCACCCGGCTGTCGTCCTCGGTGTTCCCGAAGAGGTGAGGTACCAGCACTGCCCGCCGAGCCGGCCATACCCGCGAACCGGCTGGCGCCGTCACGCCTGATCACCGACGCACCCGCTCCCGAAACCAGCCGCGCTTCCTCGGGCTCGGACCATGGTCCTGGGAGCCACGGGACCTGGAGCTCTCGCCGTCCAGGTTGAGGGCCATTGCCATCGGACGCTCGCAATCAACCTCGACTCGTCCCCAGCGCGGTTTACCCTGGACGCGCTCGGAATCGCCCAAACTCAGCGATGCCGCTCCACCGAACCGCGCCAGCCACGACGATCGCATTCCCGAAGAGCGATCGTCTCGAGGCGCCGGTAGCTGGCGATTCCTTTGCCGACGTTCCGGTCGCTCGGAGATTCCTTCCAGTCTCGGAGCGGCCCGCTGCCGGGTTCGTCGCATCGCGTGCGTCCGATCGCCCCAGCACCAGCCATTCCTTGATGGGAGCTACGGCTCGATCATGTCGGTGTGGGGATGGATCGGCAGGATCAGCGGTGGTCGCGGTGCTTGGTTGAAGTTGAACTCTTTCGCCAGGTTGCCGAGCCCTTGGTAGTTCTCGCGCACGTCGGGGCGGGGGTCTGGGCGACCGTCGGTACCGGGATCGAGGCGCTGTCCGCCGAGGAAGTCGTCTTCGATGAATTTGAGGTAGGCGTCGAAGCTGAGCGTCTGGTGGTCGATGAAGCCGGCCCGGGCATAGGGGCTTATGAGCAGCCCCGGCACGCGCAAGCCGTAGCCGCTCTGGTCGACGAGCGGCGGAACGACGTTGTCGTAGAACCCTCCCCAGTCGTCCCAGGCAACGAAGATCGCGGTCGACTTCCAGTCCGGTCCGAGCATGATCGCGTTGATCAGGCCGGTGACGTACGACTCGCCCGCGCTGACAAGCGCCGTGGGGTGCTCTGAGACCGATTTTGTGGGGCAGATCCAGGAAATCGCCGGAAGAGTCCCCTCATGAGCCGCGGTAAAAAAGTGCGACAGCGACTCGACGTCGGAAAGCTGGTGGTCCTGCTGGACGGTCGTGAAGTAAGGCAGCGGGTTCCAGATGCTGGCCGTCGAGGCGTTCTGAGGAACTACTGCGCACGTCATCGCACTTGCGTCCACGCAGTCGGGCTCCGCGCCATTAAAGACGTAGTAGCGCCAGGGGATGTGGTCCTTGCGCAGCAAGTAGGTGATGTCGGTCCAGGCGTACGAAGGAGGACCGGTGGAGCGGTTGGCTCCATGCCCGAAGCCCGGCGGGTTGCCGGGGTGCTGAGGTGCGTCGGTGCAGCTCCAAGGGTTGTCGCGTACGGTGCAATGGGCAGACCACGCCGAGACCATGTACAGGTGGGAGGGCAGGCTCCACGAGGCCACCGACTCGAACATGTGGTCCTGCAGCACGAAGTTGCGCGCATATGCCCAGTACGTGGGGATGTCTGCGCCGGTGTGGTAGCCCATCACGTCTGTGGAGCTGGTGCCCGATTGACCGCCGCAAGCCGGGTTGAGGGTGTTGGTGCAGTTTTTCAGGGCCTTATGCACCTCAGCCACGAAGCCGTTCATGGCGCCGCCGTTGATGTCGGTGATCGTGTTGCCGTAGCTGTGCGGACCGCCGTGGTTCTCGTCATAGCGGTCGTGGAAGGGGGTGACGCACGCCGGGCCTGACGGGGCGCGGAAGTGGCGCCGCTTGTGTTTTTTGCCGAAGGCATTAAGCCCGCCGAATGCCTGCGGGTTCGGCACGCAGGGCAGAGGTCCCGGGTTGCCTGCGAGGCCCGGGATGCCGTCGGCGCCGGGGTAGGTGCCGAAGTAGTTATCGAAGGAGCGGTTCTCCTGCATGATGATCACCACATGCTTGATCTTGTGGATCCCCGCCGGGATCCCCGCCCGGATCGGCGCGTGGCTTGTCGGGAGCAAGGTGTTGAGTGCGTGCGGATGGCCCAGCGGTAGCGGGTGAGTCGCCGGAGCGGACCCGCCTCCACGCACCACAACCAGCACCAGGGCCACCGTAGCTAGCAAGGCCGCGATGCCCACCCACCACCAGCGCCATAACCGTGTTATGTCACCACCCCGGCAGCAAGCATGGCAAACGCCACCCTGAACTGCCGACAGCCTGAGCAGCGCGATGGCGCTTAGATAGAGCTTTGACCTTCAGAGCGGGCGGGGGCGTACCGCTTCGGACTTGGCGCCAACCTGGGTGAGGTCACCCGGGCGCGGGCATCGCCGGTCACTGGAAGTATCGGCGCGCATAGACCGCGTCGCCCCAGGGAACCACCCCAGAATTTGCTCGGTGACCTCCCCTTCGCCCTGATCGCCGGAGAGTGCGGATCGGGCTGATAGCGGAAGCACGAGCGTCTTCCGGCTAGAGGCCTCCGCGCGATCGCTTTCTTCGTTCTCGTACCGCGCGAGCGCGCGAGCGCAACGGCTACGAGGGAGTCGTCAACCGGGCATGTGACTACGGTCGAGGCCACGCATGAGTCAACACACTGGACAGGCCGCGGCGAAATGCCCGCTCGTTCCAATGCGAGAGCCGAGGCGCACCCTGGTGAGCTGAGGTTCACCTTCTGGGTGAGTGTTCGATAGGCAGGCAGAGGCCGAGCCCGGCGCCTCGCGGCTCGACCTAGACCGAGCCGCGAGCCGCCGCGTGACCTGTCCGGCTCAGCGGCCGGGCCTACGACCAGAACTCGTCCCACGCGTAGAGGTCCTCAAAGTGCTCGCGACCATCCGTCACCTTGCCGTCTTTGAGCTCGAAGACAATGCAATTGGCAACATCGAGGTGCTTGCCATTTCGGTCCGCGGTGCTGCGCTGGATGCCGACCACGCGGTCGTCACCATCTGCAGCCATGTGCAGCAACTCGGCGCGGAACGTCCCTTCCGTCTTCTGCGCCAGCTGGCCGAAGTACTCTAGGGTCGCGCCGCGGCCCTGGTAGTCCCCGGCCATCGGGCTGCGGCCCGGCAAGTGCCACACCGTCTCATCCATGAGCTCGTTCAGCGTGCTCATGTCGCCTTTGTTGAACGCGCCGTAAGCGCGCCGCATCGTGGCGACGTTCTCGGCTGCTCCCATGATCGAACTCCTTCGGTTAGAGCCCGCGGGCGCGAGCCCGGGGCGTTGGAGTCGCGTGAGCGCCGTACGGCCGAATCGCCTCGACGCGTGGCCCTAGCGACCATCACCCACACTACACCTCCCGCCAAGGTGGCTTTACCCGGTCCGTATGCGCCGGTCACGAGACGCCGATGCCCCTTTGGACCAGAACGCTCCTTCGGCTACAAAGAGCGCCTCGGCAGACGGCTTGTCCGTGAGCAGCAGAACTCGCGCTCGCCGCGCTTCCCGCACCTGACGAGGATCGCGCCGCGCTGTGGCTCCAGGTCCGTCTCGCTCAACGCGAGCGCTTCGCTTATCCGCCGCCCCGTGCGCCACAGCACTACGATCAGGCCGCGGAGCCGGAGGCCACCGGACCGTCCCCGGCGGCTCTCATTACCGCGATCATCTCCTCGAGCGTCGGTAGGTCCGGTGGATAGCGCAAGCCCTTGTTGCGTGGTGGATGGCCCTGGTGAAAGCTCGCCAGCGTGGCCGGCGACCGACGGCGCCCCGCGCGATCGAGCAATAGCTCAGGTTGCATGACGTCCTCCCTTCGGAAGGGCGTGGGAGCTGCTCCGGCCCCGGAGGGAGTTTCGCGCAAGCCTTCCCGTCGGCGCGCTGTTTTGCATTCTGCGAGGACCCACACGGGGCTGACCATCCGCGCCCGCGGGCGCACGCGCGCAGCTGCGGGGCGCCGTGCGGCCAGCCGGACCGTGCGCCTGCTAGAAGTCACTGTCAAGCATGAGCTCCCCCACCGCAACCCGTTCCCGCGTCAGCCGAATCGCAGTTGTCGGGCTCGGCAACGTCGGGCGAACAATCGCGGACATGCTTGTCGAACGAGGGTTCGAGGTATGGGGCGTCGACGCGGACCCTGGCAGAGCGACAGGAGAGCACGCGTCGGTGATGGATGTCAGTAATCCTGCGGCGCTCGGGAAGCTATTCGAGGGACTGGACGCCGTCGTGTCATGCCTGCCCTACTACCTGAACGCCACAGTTGCTGCGGCCGCCCATGCCGCCCGGGTGCATTACCTCGATCTGACGGAGGACGTCGCCACCTCGCGTACCGTTAGACAGCTCGCCGAGGACTCGGACAAGATCTTCATGCCGCGCTGTGGCCTCGCCCCCGGATTCATCTGCGTCGTTGCCGGTGGGCTTGCGGCCAGCCTGGAGACGGTCGATCGAATCGAGATGCGGGTCGGCGCCCTTCCACGTAGTCCGAACAACCTGGCCGGCTATGCATGCAACTGGTCGCCTGCGGGGGTGGTCAACGAGTATCTGAACGACTGCGAACAAATTCGGGGAGGCGAGGCGGTGAGCGTGCCGTCGCTGTCGGATTTGGAGACGATCGTGATCGACGGAGCGCGCTACGAGGCGTTCTCCACCTCAGGCGGCCTGGGGACCATGTGTCGAACGTTCGCTGGACGTGTCAACAGCCTTGATTACAAGACCATCCGATATCCGGGTCACTGTCAGCTGATGCGGTTCATGCTGCTCGAACTCGGCCTAGGCAAGCGCCGCGAGCAGGCGGCGCAGCTCCTGGCTGACGCCTATCCGCCGGTCCGCGACGACCTGGTGCTCGTCTATGCGGCAGCCGATGGAACCAACGCGGGTCACCGGGCTCGGGAGGAGTTCGTACGCGTCTATCGTCCGCGGATCGTCGCCGGCGGCGTGCGGACCGCCATCGCATGGACGACGGCAGCCGGGGTCGTCGCGATGGTTGAGCTGCTTGCCGATGGCTCGTTGCCAGACTCGGGCTTTGTCTGCCAGGAAGACGTGTCGCTCGACGCCTTCCTGGCCACCTCGGCGGGCGAGATGATCGCGCGCGAGCCGCCCGCGGACGTGCGCGACGACATTTCGCTGCTGCCGGTCGCTTGAAGAATGAGCTCCGCTGGTGAGCTCGCCTCGGGTTTGCCGCGGACCCGACTTGCGGCTAGGCCAGCGTCCGCGCCGGAGCGCTGACATCGTCCGCGGAGACTGCGAGTGCGCGCGCGGCGTCCTCGATTTCCGCCTCCTGCAGTAGCACGTGGTTGGCTGCTTCGCCCAGTGGAATAAAAGAATCCCGACTGGTCACGCGGGAGATTCTCCCTCCGAAGCTTGCGTCGACGAGCGCGGTCACGATGCCCTCGGAGACCCCGCCGCTCCGCCGCGTCTCGTCGACGATTAGCACGCGGCCCGTCGCCTCAGACTCGCGGAGGATGTCGGCGGCCGGCAGTGGGACAAGCCAGCGTATGTCCACCACGCGCGCGTCGATCCCTTCACGGGCGAGACGCCGCGCCACGCGCAGCGACATGTACGTGCCGTTTGCGAATGTGACGATCGTCAGGTCGCAGCCGTCACCATGGGTGCGTGCCGAGCCGATGGGGGAGTGGGACTCGAGCCACTGACTGGGTGGGGGATAGGGCGCGACCCAAGCGCCGTCGCCTTCATCGAACAAATCACGGGTGTGGTAAAGGGCAATTGGTTCAAGGAAAACGCATGTCGATCCGTCAACAGACGCGGCCGCAAGGCAGGTGCGGAGCATCGCCGCCGCGTCGTCGGGTCGCGACGGAGACGCAACGACGAGCCCTGGTATGTCTCGCAGGACCGCCACGGCGTCGTCATTGTGGAAATGACCGCCGAAGCCCTTTTGGTATCCGTATCCAGCGAGCCGCAACACCATCGGATTGCGGTATTTGCCGTTCGAGAAGAACGGCAAAGTCGCGGCCTCGCCGCGAAGCTGATCTTCGGCATTGTGTAGGTAAGCGAGGTACTGGATCTCGGGCACCGGCAACAGACCCGAGACGCCGCAGCCGAGCGCGACCCCGAGGATCGACTGCTCGTCGAGAAGTGTGTCGAACACGCGAGTGACCCCAAAACGCCGCTGCAGTCCACGCGTAACGCCATATACGCCTCCCTTGCGACCGACGTCCTCGCCGAACACGAGCAGCTCCGGCCTCGTGGCGAGTGCATCGGTCAGTGTGGCGTTGATCGACTCCGCCAGTGTGAGCGGGCCGGCTTCTTCTGGAAGTCTCCCTCCGAACGTGCTCGCTCTCGCGTCCGGACTCGCTGCGCGGCCGACGTCCGAGGCGACCGCCTCCGGCCGTCGCCGGGAGATCGGCGCCATGACCTCGGATGCGGTCGACAGGCGCCGATGGTTGACCGCGTCGTCCCCCAAGCGCCGCACCTCGGCGGCGACCGCGTCGTACTTGGCGAGCAACTCGGCGGGCTCCGCAAGACCGGCCTCCGTGAGCAGGCGCGCGGCGTGGACGAGCGGATCACGCTTGAGGTCTTCGACGATCTCGGTGCGGCTGCGATAGCCAATCTCGGCGTCGGTGCCGGCATGGCCGAGGAAACGAACGCAACGGAGGTGCAGAAACGCTGGACGGCGCGAGCGGCGTACGTATTCAGAAGCCGCCGCAGCGGCGTCGTAGACCCCCGCGATGTCGGTTCCCTCGGCGCTGAAATAGCGCAGGTGGGGACGATCCGACCAAGCTGCCTTCACCCAGTCGCCGGGCGTGCGGACGCTGATGCCGAAGCCGTTGTCCTCACACCAAAAGAGCGCCGGAACCTTCAGTCCTTGGTGCACCGTGTACGACGCGGCGTTGAGCGCGCCGAGGGCAGTCGAGTGGTTGAGCGAAGCATCACCGAACGAGCAGGCCACGATCGCGTCCTGCGGCCAGGCGGCGCGGACATCGATTCGCGGTGCGCGCTCGATCGCGAACGCGACCCCCATCGCACGCGGCACATGGGAGGCAATCGTCGAGGTCTGAGGGATTACCGCGAGCGCATGGTTGCCGAACACCTTGTGTCGGCCGCCGGAGATTGGCTCATCCGCGGCTGCGACGAGACCGAGGACGACGTCGAGTAAGGGGGTTGACCCTGGGACCTGCTGCGCCCGCGCGCAGTAGAAGCCGCCCGATCTGTAGTGCAGAAGTGCCGGATCGGTCGGTCTGAGCGCCGCTGCAATCGCGGCATTTGACTCGTGGCCGGCGGATCCGATCGTATAGACGCCGGGGCCCTCCTTGCGCAGATAACGCGCCGCGAGGTCGAGATGTCTGCTCGCCAGCATCGCGTCGAACACGGCGACGGCCATGCGCCCGGTCAGTCGGGTACCGTCGCGCACGGGCTGGTCGAGATCGACCCCGGCGGCGGCGCCGCCGCCGAGCGCCCCGACCCGATCGCGGAAGTTACGGTCGAGCTGTTGCTCAGGTGTGTCGGTCGCCGTCACCGGCCGACCTCGAGCGTTTCGAGGAAGGACCTTGCCGACATCACCCAAATTCCACTCCCTGGGCCAGCGGAAGCTCGTCTGAATAATTGATGGTGTTGGTCGCGCGGCGCATATATGCACGCCAGGCGTCGGACCCAGACTCGCGGCCTCCTCCCGTGGACTTCTCGCCGCCGAACGCGCCACCGATCTCGGCACCGGACGTCCCGATGTTCACGTTGACGATCCCGCAGTCCGAGCCGTCGGAGGCGAGAAAGCGCTCGGCCTCTCGCTGATCGCGCGTGAAGATGCTGGACGACAGTCCCTGGGGGACGCCATTGTGGAGCGCGATCGCTTCCTCGAAGTCCCGGTACGTCATCAAATAGAGAATCGGCGCGAACGTCTCACGACGCACCAGCTCAGTTTGGCTTGGCATGCGCACGATCGCGGGCTCGACGTAGTAGGCATTCGGGAAACCCGCAGCCTCGCGCCGGCCCCCGCCCACGACCAGCTCGCCTCCGTCGGTCTGGGCCTCCTCGAGCGCTTCGGCCATCTCCTGGTACGCCTGGTCATTGATGAGCGGGCCGACGAGCGTGCCAGAGGCGCTCGGGTCGCCGATCGCGAGTCTGCCGAACACGTCGCGCAGCCCCGCCACGAGCTCGTCGACGACGTCCTCGTGCGCGATCACCCGACGCAATGTCGTGCAGCGCTGGCCGGCAGTTCCGGCGGCAGCGAACACGATCCCTCGCCTCGCAAGCTCGAGGTCGGCAGACGGCGCCACGACGGCGGCGTTGTTCCCTCCGAGCTCGAGTAGCGATCGGCCCATGCGGGCCGCCACGCGTGGCGCGATTTCGGCTCCCATCCGCTCCGATCCCGTGGCGCTTACGAGCGCGACATCGGGGCTATCCACCAACACCTGGGCGTTGCGGGCGCTAGCGACAATGAGCTGATGCACCCCCGCCGGAGCGCCGCAGTCCGCAGCGGCGCGGTCCAACAACGCCGAGCACGCCATCGCCGTAAGACAAGTCGCCGATGCGGGCTTCCACACAATCGTGTCCCCACAGACCAAGGCAACCGCCGTATTCCATGACCACACCGCCGCGGGGAAGTTGAACGCGGTGATAAGCCCAACCACCCCCAGGGGGTGCCATGTCTCCATCAACCGATGGTTGGGCCTTTCCGACGGCATGGTGCGCCCTTCGAGCTGGCGCGACAGACCGACCGCGAAATCGCAGATATCAATGGTCTCCTGGACCTCGCCGAGCGCCTCGGAGGAGATCTTCCCGGCCTCGATCGTGACCAGCTCGGCGACGTCCGCCTTGTGTTCGGTCAGCAGCGCGCCCAGCCGCTTGACGAGACCGCCCCGCACCGGTGCGGGGGTCGTGCGCCACGCGCTGAACGCGGTCTTGGCCGCGGCGATCGCGGCCTCCACCTCGGCCTGGCCGGCGGCGGGTATATCGAAGAGCTCCTCGCCGGTGATCGGGGAGCGCGCGCTCACGGACGGCCCTGATCCAAGCGAGGAAACATCGACGCCGCAGTTCGCCAGGCTCCGACGGGCTCGCGAGCGCAGCTCGTCGGTCGACGAAACAGAAAGCGCTTGCTGGGACTGGGTGGTGGTCATTGATCGCTCCGTGAAATCTGAGGGAAGGATGAAATCGCCTACACCACGTTGTACTCCGGTCGAAGTGCGGACGGGTCAAAGCGCTCGGCGCGCAGCGGCGAGACGTCGACGATAGTCGGGCGGCTCAGAACCATCGGGCGCCTCCTCTCACTCACTTTGGACGAGCGTCGCCTCAGCCCTTTGCGGCGGAGAAGCACGTCTGGCCCACGAATCCCGGTGCGGAGACGGCGCCCGAGGGAACCGGTCCGAACGCCACGTCCGACAAGGTGGCGGCGAGCGCGTCCGAGAGCGTGCTGAATTGGCACGGAGTGATGCTGTTCAGGAGGACGATCACGCTTCCGCGGAGGCGGGGCAGGTACCACAGCTCGGCCGTGTAGCCGAACGGGTCCACCTCGCCGTTGTGGCCGATCAGGTTTCCCAGGCGGGCTATCCCTAACCCATAGCTCAGCGGAAGCGTGGACCGAAACCCGCTGCCCGCAAGTGGGTAAAACGCAGCTCCGAGCGAGACCATGTTAAGACGTATCCGCTGGGTAGCTGACTTGAGCAGCGTCCCCGTTGCCAGCGCTTGATCCCAAATCCGGAGGTCGTGCAGCGTTGAGACCATGTTCCCCGCCCCGAACAGGGTCGACGGGCTCGGGACGGTCCCGAGCAGGTAGCGCTTGGGCGTCTTTTGCGGAAACGGCATATACCCGCTCGTCGCGGGCGCGGGAACCGCCAGCCTACGTGTCGGGAAGCTGGTCTGGCGCATGTTCAGCGGGTTGAGAATCAGCTGCTGGACGAGCTTGCCGAACGGCTTGTGCGCGACGCTCTGGGCGATCAGGGCAAGCAGCACATAGTTTGTATCTGAGTAGTAGTAGACACCGGGCGGGTAGGCGGCTCGTCCCTCCTTAATGGCGAGGTTGATGATCTCCTGCGGGCTCCAGTACCGACCGCAGTCGGGCTTGGGAGACCTGAGCGCGCAATGCTGGTTAGTCCACTTGGCCAGTAGAGATTGCCGTCCGCTAGGTCCGTTACCGCCCTCATCCCAGATCCCGCTCCTCATCCCAAGCAGCATCCTGATCGTGATGCGCCTCGCGTTCGGAATCCTCGGCTCCCATTTTGCGATTGTTTGATCGAGGCTCAGCCGGTGGCGATCCACGAGCTCCAAGATCGCCGTGGCAGTGAACGTCTTCGTAGCGCTTCCGATCCGGAAGTGGTCCTCCAAGCGCATCCGCTTGCCGGGCCCCGCCACCCCGAATGCCCTTGCGTACTGGCCCACTGGTCCACCCGTTACGCCGATGACACCCCCGGGAACGCCGAGAGCCCTCACCGACGCGACCACCTTGTCCAGCCTTTGGCGCACCCCGCCTGCTGTATCGGGCGCAGCCAGTGACTGCGCGGAACTCAGCGCCAGCGCGGCGACGGCCATGAGCGCAGTACCCACCCAGCGCAACCGCATCGTTCGCCTCTCTTGCCTCCCGTCGACTCCCCCTGGACCGGAAGAGAACTCTATGGGAGTTGTCAACGCAGGACCGCACCGACGCGTGGGCCAACGAGCCGTCCGCGTCGGGCTACCGACCGTACGTTGCCGCGGCGCGCGGCAGAGGCACCGGCGCCGCCTCCTGCACAGCCCGCACGCCCCCACGCGGCCCCAACGTGATGACTCGGAACTGCACTCGGGCTGGTCGGCGATCAGCGGCCACCAGCCGGGTGCGTTCCAGTATCCGATCGATCACGACGCGCATTTCCGTCAAGGCGAAGCTCGCTCCGAGGCAGCGGCGCGTGCCGCCGCCGAACGGCAGCCAGGTGTAGGTGTCCGGGGCGTCGACTCCGAGGAAGCGCTCCGGGCGAAAGCGACGTGGCTCGGGATACAAATCCGCGCGACGATGGATGGTGCGAATCGACGGGTTGATTTCCATTCCCGGGGGGACGGTGAACGGTCCGAGCGAGAATGGCTTCCCCCGGACGACGCGGCCGACGCCTGGGATGACAGTCCGGACGCGTAGCGACTCCTTGATGACAGCGTCGAGATAGGCGGGGTCACGTTCTCGTGCCCGCTGCATCACTCGCGAGTCGTGGAGCAGCAGGTCGAGCGTCCAGGAAAGGCCGATCGCGGTTGTCTCGTGTCCGGCCATCAGAAGGGTGAGCAACTCGTCTCGCACTTCCCGATCGCTGAGACCCTCCCCGTTCTCGTCGCGAGCCAGCAGGAGATTCGAGAACACGTCGTCGCGCTCCGCCAGGTCAGGATCGGATCGGCGGCGGCTGATCTCGGGGTACAGCAGTGCGTCGAGCGCACGTTTGCGCATCTCGAACCTTTGCGCCGCGCCATTGTCGCTTCGGCCTCGCAGGATGGCGCGCACGGCAACAACCCCGCGTGGGCGAACGAGTGGGTCGATCATCGACCGCACTCGGGTAGCGAGCTCGTCGCGCGCCGGGCCCTGCTCGTAGCCGAAGACCGCGCGCAGGATTACGTTGAGAGTGATCGCTTGCATGGCGGGCAGGAGGACGAACGGCTTTCCGACCGGCCAGCGATCTATTTCATCGTCCGCGCTGGAACGCATCGTCTCTACGTGGGCCTGCAGCTGGCGGCCGTGGAAGGACGGGAGCATGAGCCGTCTGTGTCGCAGGTGTTCGGCGCCGTCGAGCAGCAATACGGAGCGGTCGCCGAGAATCGGGCCCAGCAGCGCGTTGGCTTCGCCCGCATGAAGCTGCTCGCCCGACCCTTGGAAGAGGGTCTTCACGAGGTCGGGGTCGAAGATCATGACGAAGCCGTCGTCGAAGTGGGTCCTCATCGTGACGGCGCCTCCATAGCGCCGCCGCATCGCATCGAGGAAACGCACCCCGCCGACGATGAAACCCGCCGTCTGCACGATGCGTGGGAGGCGCGGACCGGGCGGAAGGGGGCCGCCTCCGGCGGCCTCGTTCGACGTCGTTGGCTCGCGGATCGCCGCCGCGTCGATTCCCATCACAAGTGAGGGGCGGCGGGCGCCTTGAACGCGCTCCGATGGGTGTTGGCCGAGACCGTCATCCGCTGCATAGAACGATGCTACGCGCCGGGAGCATCCAAGCTCGGTTCCAGCTGCCCCGGCTTGACAAGATCCGCCCGTGCCGTCCGACTCTCCGTTTTCGCATCCAGTCGCAATCAGGTGGCGAGACAGCGATGCGTTCGGTCACGTCAACCACGCGGTCTTTCTGACCTACTTGGAAGAGGGCAGAGACCGGTTCCTCGAACCCGCCTTCGGCTCCCCTCCGGTTTACGTGGTCGTCCGGATCGAGATGGATCTGTTGAGGGAGTTGCCACTCGGGCAACAGGAGGCGACGGTCATAATCAAGGTTCAGCGCGTGGGTCGCACGAGCGTTGTGCTGGACGAGTCGCTTCTGGACGCTGAGGGCAACGCAATCGCCCAGTCGCGGACGACGATTGTGCGATGGGACGAGGAACAGCGCATGCCACGCCCAATATCGGGAGAGGAGAGGACGGTGCTGGAGACGGACAGCGAGAGAGCTAAAGACCGCTAGTCGTCCAAGCCCGACGCGCGGGCATA
Organism: uncultured Solirubrobacterales bacterium; assembly: GCA_963767295.1. Lineage (GTDB taxonomy): Bacteria > Actinomycetota > Thermoleophilia > Solirubrobacterales > Solirubrobacteraceae > Palsa-465. The sequence continues at coordinate 113,704 of CAVYDI010000003.1, read as the reverse complement.
AATCAGCGCCAAGCGAGCAGCGTTGTGGTTTCGTGTGCGGATCGTTGAGGATTGGTGAGGTTGGGAGTGCCCGAGGAGCAAGGCTCGCCTGCCGACTGGCCGCGGTGGCCAAAAGCCCTTGCCGGTGGCTTGACACCATTGCGCCAACCCTTCTAGATTGCGGACCCTGCTGTCCTCGGGAGAGGAGAGGGAGATGGGCCATAGCCGAGGTGTCGCGTCCGCGAGAGAGCCGTACCCGACCTCGCCATGTAGACGACCCGCGAGCGCCCGGCGACGCACGCTCCTCGCCGCTCTGCTGCTGATCACCTCCGCGCTCGCGCTGAGCGCCTGCGGCGGCGGCAGTTCAGGCTCGTCCTCAGGCTCGCTGACGCAACCCGGCCTCTACGGGAAGCTTCCGGCTGCGGGCACCGCCACGCGCGGTGACAGCATCACGTTCGGAGTGCTGAACGGCAACACGGTCAACTACATCTTCCCGATCGTGCCGTCCGGGAACGCGAGCACCTACAACTACAACGTGGAGCAGGCCATGTGGCTGCCGCTCTACAACAACTCCGCTTACGGCAGCACCCCCGGGATCGACTACTCGCTGAGCCTCGCCAAGAGGGCCGTGTTCAGCGACGGAAACAAAACCGTCAGCGTCACGCTCAACCCGGGCTACAAGTGGAGCGACGGCCAGCCGGTCATCGCCAAGGACGTGCTGTTCGACATCGCGCTGATCAAGGCGGCCGTCCACGAGAGCGCGGCCAACTGGGCGTCTTACACACCCGGCTACTTCCCCGACAGCCTCGCGAGCATCACCACGTCTGGGAAGTACACCGTGGTCATGCACCTCAAGCGCGCCTACAACCCCGGGTTCTTCCTCAACAACCAATTGGCGCTCAACCTCTACGCGCTCCCGAGTAGCGCCTGGAACGTCACCTCTCCAAACGGACCGCACCTCGACTGGACCGTCCCGGCGAACGCCAAGAAGATCTACGACTACCTCGGCAAGGCGGGCGGCCAGGTTGGGAACTTCGGCACCAACCCCCTCTGGAAGATCGTCGACGGGCCGTTCGTGCTGTCGAGCTTCAGCCCGGTAAACGCCTCATTCACCATGAACGCCAACCCGAGCTACGGGGGACTCCCAAGCCCTACGTCCACTCGATCCAGAGCGTGACCTACACGGGCATCACGCCGATGCTCAACGCGATGCGGACGGGAACCCTCGACATCGGCACGGTCGACTTCTCGCAGCTGAACAACGTCTCGAGCCTCAAGAACGCGGGGTACCAAGTGTTTGGGCTGCCGGACTTCGGCTGGGCGGGCGACATCTGGAACTTCGAGGACAAGACCGGGCACTTCAACAAGATCGTCGCGCAGCTCTACTTCCGCCAAGCGATGGCCCACCTCGTCAACGAGAAGGCCATCATCGCCGGGATCTACCACGGCGCTGCGGGATTTGCCTACGGCCCGGTGCCGTCCGTGCCGAAGACACCGTACGTTCCATCCGACTCGATCAATCCGCCGTATCCGTACGACCCGGCGAAGGCAGTCGCGCTGCTGAAGTCCCACGGCTGGCACGTCGTGCCCAACGGGACGACCACGTGCGCAAACGCAGGGAGCGGTCCGAACCAGTGCGGCGCGGGGATTCCCAAGGGCACCCCGATCTCGTTCACGTGGCACACGCTGAACTCCGCGTCCGGGCCATACATCCCGCTCACCGACGAGGCGATCACCTCGGAGGCCAAACAGGCGGCCGGGATCGATGTCGCGCTTCATCAGGAGACGTTCAACTACGTCGCCTCCAACTTCAACGACCCCGATCCGTCAGTGGCGAAGTTCATCAACAAGTGGGGCGTCGAGAACTTCAACGGTTACACGGACAGTCCGTATCCGACGCAGAACTCGATCTTCAATTTCCCCGGGTCGTTCAACAGCGGGGGTTACCGAGACCCGAAGATGAACGCGCTGATCCGGGCTTCGGTCTACGGCTCGGATCCGAAAGCGGTCACCAAGGAAGCCTCGTACGAGGCAAAGGCGCTGCCTGCGTTGTTCCTCCCCAACTACGACTACATCTGGGCGGTCTCGAAGCGAGTCGGCGGAGACCCTGCCTCCTACCTGAGCCTGACGCAGTACGCCTTCTGGCCGCAGTTCTGGTGGGTCAACAAGAAGAAGTAGCAGCGGCGCGCGCGGCTGAGCCGCGCGCCTCCCTGTGACCGGCTACATCATCCGGCGCATCGCGATCGCGATCGTGATCACGATCGGGATCGCGGCGATCACCTTCGAGCTGCTGCACCTGATCGCCGGCAGTCCCGTCCACGAAGTGCTCGGGCGGCAAGCCAAGCCGGCCGCTATCGCGGCCTGGAACAAGTCACACGGGTACGACCGGCCGCTGATCGCTCAATTTGCGACGTATCTCGGCCACCTGGTCCAGCTCAACTTCGGCTACTCCTACAAGCAAGGCCAGAGCGTGGCCGCGCTGTTCAAGGAGAACGCCGGCCGCAGCATCTATCTATCGGGGTCGGCGCTCGTGCTCTCGCTGCTGATCGCGATGCCACTTGGGATCGCCCAGGCCGTCAGACGCAACAGCGTCGCCGACTACACGGTCACGGCGCTGACCTTCATTTTGTACGCGATGCCGCCGTTTTTCCTCGGAATCATCCTGATCGACGTCTTCGCGCTGCATCTCCACGTGTTCCCACCGCTAGTGCCCTCGTCGATCACCACGACTGCACAGGCGGTCGGGCACCCGCGCGACTTCTTCCTCCCGATCATCACGCTGACCGCGGTCAACATCGCGTCGTTCAGCCGCTACATGCGCTCCTCCGCGCTGGACAACCTCGCCCAGGACTACATCCGGCTCGCGCGCGCCAAGGGTCTCTCACAGCGGGCCGTGCTCTACCGCCATCTGCTGCGCAATGCGTGCCTACCGATGATCACCCTGGTCGGTCTGTCGATCCCGGACCTGCTCGCCGGGAATGTGTTGGTCGAGGTGCTGTTCAACATCCAGGGACTCGGGCTGCTGTTCTTCAACGCGCTTCAGAACGGGGATTACCCGATCCTGCTCGCCTACACGGTCCTGGGTGGGATCCTCACCGTGCTCGGCAACCTGATGGCCGATGTCGCGGTGACCGTCGCCGACCCGCGGGTCAAGGTTTGACCGGGGACCGGATCAAGCCGCTCGCCCCGGTCGAGGCGACCCTCGGCACCGCGGACGTGGTGCCGGCGGTGGGAATCGCCGAGGGCGGCGAGGTGCAGGCGATCGCCAGCGGCTGGCGGCTGGCGGTGCGCGAGTTTGCGGAGAACAAGATCGCCGTCGCCGGAGTCGTGATCCTCGTCTTCTTCGTGCTGTTGTGCTTCATCGGCCCGCTCGTGTACCACACCAACCAGTCCCTCACGCAGCCGCTCAACGCGAATCTGGCGCCAGGTGCGGCGAGGCCGGCCGGCGGCACCGCGGGCATCCTCGGAACCGACGAGCACGGGTTCGACGAGCTCGGACGGATCATGCTGGGTGGACAGACGGCGCTCGAGATCGGCTTCTTCGCTGCGTTCATCTCGATCGTGATCGGCACCCTCTACGGCGCGATCGCCGGGCTCTCGGGTCGCCTGCTCGACGGGGTCATGATGCGCTTCGTGGACATCGTGTACTCGATCCCGTTTCTGTTCATCGTGCTCGTGTTGGCGACCAAGTTCAGCGCCACCGTGCTCGAGGAGAGCCTGCTGCTCGGCTTCTTCTCCTGGCTGGTGCCGTCACGGCTGATGCGTGGCGAGGTGCTGACGCTGCGCGAACGCGATTTCGTGTGGGCGGCGCGCGTGATGGGCTCGAGCCGGGCGCGCCTGGTCTATCGGCACCTGATCCCCAACGCGCTCTCGGTGGTGATCGTCAACGTCACCTTCCTCGTCGCCGACTCGATCCTCGCGCTCGCCTACCTTGGTTTCCTCGGCTTCGGCCTGCAGTATCCGGCCGCGTCGTGGGGGGACATGCTTGGCAGCGCCGACAACTACATCTCAAACGGCCAATGGTGGCTTGTGTACCCGGTGGGCTTCTGCCTGGTGGCTGTCGTGATGGCCTGCAACCTCGTCGGCGACGCGCTGCGCGACGCCTTCGACGTGCGCCTGCGACGGCGGTGAGAGGACTGCTGCCCCCGTGACCGTCGCACTCGAAGTGGAGAACGTGAGCACGCACATCGCGCTGCGACGCTCGACCGTCCAAGCGGTGGGCAACGTGGACATCGCCATCGACACAGGCGAGACGCTCGGTCTTGTCGGCGAGTCGGGGTGCGGCAAGTCGATGCTCGGCCTGTCGATTCTCGGCCTGCTGCCGAAGGGCGGCAAGATCATCGAAGGGTCGGTCCGGCTCGGGGGGCGCGAGCTGGTGGGCCTGTCGGATCGCGACCTGCAGAAGATTCGTGGCAACGAGATCGCGATGATCTTCCAGGATTCGCACTCGTCGCTGAACCCGACCAAGACGGTCGGCGAGCAGGTGGCCGAGCCCGTCCGGCTGCATCGCAGGGTCTCGCGCAAGGAGGCGCGCGAGCGGGCACTCGAGGTGCTCGAGCTGGTTGGGCTTCCGCAGCCGCGCGAGCGCCTCGGCAATTACCCCCACGAGCTCTCGGGTGGGCTGCGCCAGCGCGTAATGATCGCGATCGCGCTGGCCTGCGAGCCCCAGGTTCTGCTCGCCGACGAGCCGACCACGGCGCTGGACGTGACGATTCAGGCCCAGATCCTCGCGCTGCTCGACGACCTCGAAGCGCGACTGGGTATGGCGACGCTGCTCGTGACGCACGACATGGGCGTGGTCGCGGGGCGGGCCGACCGCATCAGCGTGATGTACGCCGGCCGGATCGTCGAGACCGGATCGACGGCGGAGATCTTCGCAGCCATGCGCCACCCCTATACGCAGGCGCTGCTCGGCTCGATCCCGCGGCTGACCCAGGACAACCGCAAGCCGCTTGTGAGCATTCCGGGCCTCCCGCCTGATTTGACCAACCCACCGACGGGCTGCCGCTTCGCCCCGCGATGCCCGCGCGCGACCGACAAGTGCCGGGCGCACGAGCCGCCGCTGAGCGGCGATGACCCGCGGCACCTGTTCGCCTGCTGGCACCCGGTCGATGGGCCGATCGAGCAGCCGAAGGCCTTCGCCCAGCCGGTGTCCAGGTCAGCGGCCGCGGCAGCCCAGACCAACGGTCACCTGCTCGAGATCGACCAGGTGGTCCGCGAGTATCCGGTCACGGCCGGCGCGGTCCTCCAGCGCAAGGTCAACTCGGTGAAGGCGGTCTCGGGCGTGTCGCTGCACGTCGCGGCCGGCGAGGCGCTCGGCTTGGTCGGGGAGTCCGGATGCGGCAAGACGACCTTGGGGAAGCTGATCGTCGGCATCGAGAAGCCCGACGCTGGACGGGTCGCCCTCGACGGGCGCGAAGTGTTTCGCATGCGCGGCAAGGCCCTGCGGGTCGCGCGCCGGGATCTGCAGATGATGTTCCAGGACCCCTACGCGTCGCTTGATCCACGCATGCGCGTGCAGACGCTGCTGCGCGAACCGCTGGCAATCCAGAAGCTCGGCGATCACAAGGAGCAGGATCAGAAAATCCGCCAGATGCTCGATGAAGTCGGCCTGCCTCAGAACGCGCTCGAACGCTATCCGCACGAATTTTCGGGCGGGCAACGCCAGCGGATCGCGCTGGCCAGGGCGCTGATGCTCGAACCAAAAGTGATCGTCGCCGACGAGCCGGTCAGCGCACTTGACGTTTCGATCCGCTCGCAGGTGCTGAACCTGATGAAGCGCCTTCAAGCCGAGCACCAACGGGCCTCGGTGGTGATCTCGCACGACCTGGCGGTCGTCAAATACCTCGCCGACCGGATCGCTGTGATGTACCTGGGTAAGGTCGTCGAGCTGGGCACCGGAGATGACATCTACCGTCGGCCCGCGCATCCCTACACGGACGCGCTGATCAAGACGATTCCGGTGCCCGATCCCGCCGTGGAGCGCGCTAAGACTGAGGTGGGCATCCGCGGCGAGCTTCCCAGCCCGATCTCCCCGCCCTCCGGCTGCCGGTTCAGAACGCGGTGTCCGCGCGCGCAAGCGGTGTGCGCCGAGGTGGAGCCCCTGCTGCGGCCCTTCGGGCCCACGCAACAGGCGGCGTGCCACTTCCCCCTGCGGGAGCCCGAGGCGGCGCTTGCTGGGGGATCACGGGGCGGGCAGCTCGGCGTGGATGGCGAGGCCGCGGTAGCGGCCGACGAGGAGCGCGACGGGATCTAAGCGATAGTCGCGGTAGCTCAGCTGGACCGTGGCGCTTCCGCTCGGCCCGGTCACGGTCAGCCGGGCGTTGACACGGCCAGCGGTCCGGTTCCAGGTCGCCTGTCCATTCACGCTGGTGTCGGTGGTCCAGCGGATGTCGTTGAAACTGATGCGCATCGCCTGCGTGGGCCCCGCAAAGCGGCAAGTCCCGCCGCGCAGTCCCCACCCGTGCACGCCGTCGCCGTAATACCAATGCCAGACGGGGTCACCGGTGGCGGCGGCGGCCACCGCGGCGAGTCGCAGCCCGACGACGCCGACTCGGTTACCAGCCGCCGGCCTTGCGGGTGTCACCGCCGAAAGGCGTTTCGGAAACGAACCCACCACTCGGACCTCGGGCGTCCGGTTCGCGCAGGACGCATTGAGTTGCCGGAGCCGGCCAGGGTCTGCGACGAACTGGCGAACGAGGCCCGACGCGCAGCCGAATGTGTCGTACATCGCGTTGATGTGGGTGTCGTTGTGCAGGAGGATCCATCGCGCCGATGGCCCCATGTCGCGCGCCGTCTGGTGTCCCTCGACCGGGGTGGTCAGCGAGTCGAGGTCGCCGGATAAAACCAGCACTGGGAGCGATCTGGGCGCGTAGGGGGGAGGTGTCATGATCGGCGGGTCCGGGCGCCGCGGCTTGGGCCACGTGAGGCAGGCGTCGAACTCCTCAGCGGGCTCGGTGACCCATTCGTGAACCGTGAACGGGGCGAACTCATTGCGTGGCAGCGAGGCGACGGCGTGTGCATACTGGCGGCGCCGGGCAGCGAAGCTCGAGCTGTAGCTGAACGGCTGGGGATAGTCCAGGCACGTAGTCGCCTCGTACAGTCCGGCGTTGAACTGACGCACCGCTCCCGATGTCGACGCCTTGTCGATCTCCTGCGCGGTCAGCCTCAGGAGCGGCGCGGGGTCGTGGTTTCTCAGCAGCGCCCGGATCGCGGGATCGAGCTCGCGGTACACGCCCGAGTCGGCCCCGGCCAGGTTGACCAGCTCAATTAGCTCGTTGACGCCGACGGTGTCGTGGATTGGCTTACCGCTTGGGGTCCTCGTGCGGCCGCTTACCGGGTGTGCCCGCAAGTACCTGGCGGCTGCCCCGATCCGCGCCCACGAGGAGCCCGGCGCCGCTCGGTGACACGCAACGCTGCGCCGACAAGCGAGGTCGAAGGCCCGGCGAGCCGTCTGGATCGTCTGAAGGTAAAACGGGTTCCGCTGCGAGACCGGGTAGGCAGAGTCAAGCGTCACCGAACGAAGCAGCTGGTGGAAACGAGCGGTGAACACCTGGCCAAAGAACGTGCCGTACGAGTCTCCGTAGTAGTCCACAGGCCCCGTTTTCAGCCGGCGCAGCAGAAGTGCCACGTCACGCGCGGCGTTCGCGGTCGTGTACAGGTCGCTCGCTTGCACATAGCCTCGATGCCCGGGTAACCGGCGAGTGTGGTTGAGCTGGCGGCCGCAGGCGCCGGTGTCGCGCGTGTAGGCCGCGATGCTGTTATTCAGAGTCCAATCCTGAAGCTTGCGGCATGTGAATACTGATGAGGCGCCGGTCCCGCGAAGGTCCACCAGCAGCAGGTTCCGTCGCGCTAAGAGGTGAGATCCAAAGACGCCTCGGTACGCGTGGGCGTACGCGGTAGTCGGGTATCCCGGGCCACCCTGGACCGCGAGGATGGTGCCGGTTGCATGGCCACCGCTCGCTGGGTACCACTGAAAGCCGAGCCCGATCGTGCCGGCGGCGCGATCAAAGTAGTCGTAGGGAACTTTGATCGTCGTGCACCAGGCAAGGCGTGAGGCCCGGCATGGCGGTATCAGCACTGTTCCGACGCGAATCGGCCGGCGGTGCGCGGGTGCGGACGAACGAGCCACCGCCACCGACACCAGCGTTGCCAGGGCCGCGGCCAGGACGCCAACGATCAGCGCGCGCCGTCCCAATTAGGCGTCGATCCCCATCGCATCCAGGATGAACGCCTGGATCTCGGCTTCGTAGCTGAGCCGAGCGCTGCGACCCGATGGCCCGCCGTGTGCCCCGACGCCAACCTCGGCACGGAACAGGACGCGCGAACCCGCGGTTTCAGTTGCCCGTAGCTTCGCCACCCATTTCGCGGGCTCGTGGATTGCGACCCTCGCGTCGTTGACGGCACCCGTTACGAGTAGCGCCGGCCGCGGCCCGGACGGCGGGTTTTCGTAAGGGGAGTAGGAGCACATGGACGCGTAGTCGTCAGGGGTGCGAGGGTCGCCCCATTCGTCCCATTCGATCACGGTCAGCGGGATCGAGGCATCGAGCATGGTGTTTACGACGTCGACGAACGGCACCTCCGCGACGACCGCGCACCAGCGGTCGGGCCGCATCGAGTAGACGGCGCCTTGGAGCAACCCACCCGCAGAAATGCCCCGCGAGGCAATCCGGCTGCCGTCGACAAGATGGTCGGCGAGCCAATCGGCGACGGCGATGAAGTCGGTAAACGTCGTCGGCTTGGCATGCAGCCTGCCCTGGTGCCACCACGACCGTCCGCCTTCGCCGCCGCCACGGATGTGGGCCACGGCGTAGACGACTCCGCGGTCGAGCAGCGAGGGCAGGCTCCGATCGAACTCTGGCTCCAGAGGGAACTCGTAAGCACCGTAGCCGTAGAGCAGACACGGGGCTCTGCCGTCCAGCGGTGTGTCCTGGCGGTAGGCGAGGGTTACCGGGATCGGCACGCCGTCGGCGGCGGGGGCGGTGATGCGCTCGGTCCGATAGCGCGCCGGATCGTGACCGGGCACCTCCATGCGCTTGAGCAGCTGCCTCGTCCCTGTCGCCAGATCGAGCTCGTACCAGGCCGGCGGCTCGACCAGCGACTCCTCGGCGATGATCACCGAGCCGCGGTCGTAGTCCTCGGCGTGCTCGACCCTGATCGAGCCCGCGGTCAGGCTGGGCAGGATCTCGCGGACGTCGCTGCCGTCGTGGTCGGTGATCGCCAGCAATGACGCGCTGTCCCTGCGGAGCGTCAGCACCAGGTGGTCGCGCAGGACGTCGCAGCGAATCAGCCTGGTATCCGTCCTCGCGGGCGCAACGGCGGGACAGTTGACCGGCGTCCACTCGCCGAGCGCGAGGCGAGCGCGGTGCGCATCAGGGTGAACTCGGCCTCACCGGCATCCGTCACGAGGTAGAGCGTGCCATCGCGCGCGTGATCGACCCGGTACTCGACGCCGCGCTGGCGCGACTTGACGAGTATTGGCTCGTCGAATGGGCTGGTCAAGCGGGATCAGCCAAACCTCGGTCGTGTCGCGGGACTCCGCTGTGATGATGGCCAGGTCGCCGCTACGCGAGCCGCTCAAGGTCAGCTCGAAGCGCTGATCGGGCTCCTCTAGGACGAGCGTGTCGGCGCTGGCGGGCGTGCCCACCCGGTGGCGCCACACCTGGTACGGCCGATGGAGTTCATCGGGCACGAGATAGAAAACGCACTCCGAGCCCGCACACCAAGCGACCCCGGGGTAGCTCCTCGCGATCGCCTCCGGCAGATCCTCGCCGGTCTGCAGATCCCTGATGCAGAGCCTGTAGGTCTCCGCTCCGCTCGTGTCGGCCGACCATGCGAGCAGTGCCCCGTCCGGACTGGGCTCGCGCACGCCGACCTCGACGAAGCCGGTCTGCGCAGCAAGGACATTCTCATCCAACAGGACTTGCTCGTCCGTGTCCTGCTCCGGCGCGCGGAGCAGTTGCTCGTTGTCGGCGCCGTGCGGCGTTCGGGTGCGGTAGAAGAACCCGCCCCGAGGCCACGCCACCGAATACTCGTCGCCGGCGGGAAGCCGGGTGGTGGCCTCCGCGGCGAGAGTTCGCGCGAGCGCGGAGAACTTGTCGCGCTGGATTTCGTAGAAGGCGCGCTCGCTGGTCAGGTAGTCGCGAAGTGCCGGGTCGTCCGGATCCCGCATCCACGCGTAGTCATCGACGACGGTTTCCCCGTGCATCTCGCGCGCCGACCGTCTGCGGGGCGCAACCGGAGGCACCGGCGGGTGTGGTAGGTCTTCATACATGGCCTGCAGCCCTCAGCAGCCGCTGCACCTGCGCCGCGGGCAGGCCGGGAGACGTGTTGCCGTCCCGGCCGGTAACCGTGGGCGCCGCCAACATGCTGTTCAGGACCGCTTCCTCGGTTGCCTCGACGACCGCCGCGAAAAACTGGTCGAGGTCCCAGGCTTCGATCTGCCCGGGCCGCGGTTCGCCGTCGCTACCGTGCTGACCGCGCAGTCCGGTCGCCAGCGCCACGAAGATCTCGCCGCTGCCGTGGCTGGCGGTAGAGCCGGTACGCGCGAGGCCGAGCCCGGCGCGTCTCGCAAGACGGACGCACGCCGCCGAATCCACTGGCGCGTCCGTTACCACGACGACGATGCAGGAACCCGCGGGCGGCGGCTGACGCGAGGATTGCCCCGGCGCCAGCAGGCGGCCGACGGGAACCCCATCCACCGTCAGCCGCTCACGGCGTCCGAAGTTCGAGAGCAGCAACACCCCTACGGTGTGCCCTGATGCCGTCAAGCGCGACGCGCTGCCAATTCCGCCCTTGAAGTCGAAGCAGGTCATTCCCGTCCCGGCCCCGACCGCTCCCTCGGGGGGTGCCTCGCCGCCAACTGAGTCGCGGGCTGCTCGCAGGGCGGCGGCGACGTCCTGCTTAGAAACCTGCATGCGCCGTGCGTCGCTCAGGAAACTGTCGTCACACTCGGCGACCACCGGGATGATCACGTTTTCGATACCGATCGCCGGCTCCTCCGCCAGGAGCAGTTCGCACGCGGCGTCGTACACGCGACCGACCTGCATGGTCGAAGTCAGGAACACGGGGGTCTCCGCGATCCCCCACTCGCCGATCGCGACGAACCCGGTGCACTCCCCGGCTCCATTGAGGACGGCACCGCCGGCCGGGACCGGGCTGCGAAACAGATTCCCACCTGGGTCCACGACCGTCACGCCAGTCCGCGCGACCCCGCGGCCTTCGGGTGGTGGCGGCTCGTCGCGCCAGACCGTGGCGTGGCCCACGCCGACACCGGGCACGTCGACGATCGAGCCCGTCGGGCCGCTGGGCAGGATTCCGATCTTGATTCCCAGGTCCGCAGCGCGTGGCACGGCGTGATGATCTCATGATGAGTCTCGCGGGCATGCCCGTCGTTTGGCATAGCGACTGCCTGCTGCACGAGCCAGACGGCGAGGTCTGGCTGGGGGTATGGGAGGCCGGCACCGAGGTCCCTGAACGGGCGACCGTGCTGCTTGAAGCGGTCACGTCAGCCGGCGCCGAAGTCGTCCCGGCACAAACGCACGACGACGCCGCGATCCTGGCCGTCCACGACGAGGCGCTGGTAGCGCATCTGAGCCGCGTGTGGGAGGAGTGGGAGGCGGCCGGCTACGTGTCGGAGCACGGCCGGCGCAGAGTGGTGCCCTACGTCTTCCCGACCGCCGGGCTCCTGTCCGGACTGCCGTTGCGCTCGCCGCGCGCGCTCCACGGGCGGGTGGGGAGGTTCTGCTACGACACCATGACCCTGATCGGCCCCGGCACGTGGCGCGCCGCCAGGGCCGCTGCCGACGCCGCGCTGACCGCTGCCGATCTGGTCGCCGGCGGTGGCGCGCGTCGCCTACGCGCTGTGCCGCCCGCCCGGCCACCACGCCGGGCCGACCGGCTACGGCGGCTCGTGCTACCTCAACAACGCGGCGATCGCCGCGCAGGCGCTGCGCCAAGCGGGTGCCGAGCGCGTGGCCGTCATCGATCTGGACGCCCACCACGGCAAACGGCACCCAGGCGATCTTCTACGACCGCGAGCGACGTATACGTCGGCAGCCTGCACGTCGATCCCGGGACCGGTTGGTTCCCGCACTACGTCGGCTACGCCGGTGAGCGCGGGACCGGCGAGGGTCTCGACGCAAACCGCAACCTGCCGCTCGCGCCGGGCACCGATGACGCCACCTGGCTCGAGGCCGTGGACGTGCTCTGCGCAGACGTCGCTGCTCACGGGGCCGAGGCGCTGGTCGTCTCGCTTGGCCTGGACGCCGCCGCGTCAGATCCGGAGAGCCCGCTCGATGTAAGCGCGGACGGTTACCGGCAGGCGACCGCAAGGATCGCCCCGCTCGCTCCAGCGGTCGTAGTACAGGAAGGCGGATACGACCTGTCCGCGATTGGCCACCTCGTCGTCGCCGCTCTGGACGGGTTCGTCCCGCGAAGATTAGGGTTGGCGCGTGGCTTGGAACAGCAACCCGGTGGTCTTGACGTGCGCGATTACCGGGGCCGACGTCTTTCGCGAGAACAACCCCAACATTCCATACACGACGGCGGAGATCGCGCAGTCGAGCATCGAGGCGGCGCGGGCCGGCGCGACGGTCGTGCACCTGCACGTGCGTGAAGATGACGGCACGCCCGAGCGGCCGGCCGGAGCTCTTCAAGGAAGTCATCTCGCAGATTCGCGAGAAGAGCGACGTGGTCACGATGGTCTCGACGGGCGGCGCCAACGACATGACCATCGAGGAGCGCACGACGGGGCTGGAGGCCGAGCCCGACCTCTCGGGCGTGGAGTCGGGGTCCATGAACTTCGGCGACGAGACGTTCATCACGCCACCGCCAGCCGCCCGCGGGATCATCAAGCGCGCCACGGACGCCGGCATCGGCCTCGAGGTGGAGGCGTTCGATGTTGGCCATGTGGCCACCGCGGTGCGGTGGGTGGAGGGCGGCGTCATACCGAGTCCGATGCGCATCAACCTCGTGTTCGGTGTCCCTGGAGGAATCGACGCTTCCCCCGAGGCGCTTGGTCGCGATGCTGCGCCCGCTCCCGCCCGAGACCTTCTGGACGGTGACCTGCGTCGGCCGCAACCACCAGCGGCTGCTTGCGCTCGCGCTGCTCTACGGCGCGCCTGGCATCAGGACGGGACTCGAGGACGCGGTTTACATCAGCCGGGGGGTGCTGGCTCCCTCCAACGCGGCACTCGTGAGCGCGGCGGTTGAGCTCACGCGCGCGGTCGGCCGTGAGGTCGCCACGCAGGAGCAGGCGCGGTCACTCCTCGCGCTCGCCTAGTCCGACCCATGGGCGCGCGGATCGAAGCGCTCGGCGTCGAGCGGGTTCTCGACCCGCCGGGGGCGCTTGCCGCAGGCTGCATTGCGACTCGACACGGCGCGGCCGATGCAGCCCTATGAGATCGAACTCGGCGTCGATATGTTGGCGCTGGACTCGACGAGTTTTCGCCAGCTGGTCGAATCGAGCGAGCGTGATCCGCTAACGGTCGGAGAGGCAGATCATGGGCATCGTCGCGGAGCGCGGCAAGATGCACAACCCGGTCACCGGGTCAGGCGGCATCCTCGCCGGCACCGTGCGTGCGGTAGGCGAGCGGTACGGCGACGCACCACCGGTGGGCACCCGGGTGTTGACTCTGGTCTCCCTGACCCTGACGCCGCTGCGGCTCGAGGCGGTCGGCGACATCGATCTCGGCACACCACACGTGCCCGTCACCGGCACGGCGTATCTGCCCTCGAGCGCAAAGGTCGCCCCCTATCCCGAGGACGTCGAATTCGACGCGGCGGTTGCGGCCGTGGACGTGTGCAACGCCGCCACGCAGACGCGCGCGCTCATCGATGCCGGCACGCACACGGTTTTGGTGCTCGGCGGCGGGCACGCGGGACTGCTCGCCCTCGCCGCGGCGCGCGACTCGCTCCCGAGCTCAGCGCACGTAGCGCTGATCGATGCCGACGAGCGCATCTGTCAGCGGGCCCGGGACCTCGGCCTCGTGCGATGTCGCGCTGCGCGTCGATCTCCGTGACGCGCTGGGATCGCTGTCGCTCACTCGAGGAGGCTGGGATCTCGCGCGCCGACCTGACCGTAGTGGTCGTCAACGCGAGTGACTGCGAGGCGGCCGCGATCCTGCTCACGGCCGATCACGGTGTGGTGCTGTTCTTCTCGATGGCGACCTCGTTCACCAAAGCCGCTCTAGGTTCCGATGGGTTGGCCTCCTCGGCACGGATGCTGATCGGCTCGGGTTACGCGCCCGACCGCGGCGCGTACGCACTTGAGCTCATCCGAAGAGACAAGCGCCTTCAGGACGCACTCTCATGAGCGTGCGCGTCATCGACAACGACTGGATCGAGCTTCCCGACGGAGAGCGGCTCGCGATCCGCGCTGTGGCTTCCGGAAGACGCTGAAACGAGACCGGTCTCGGCGATTTTGGACTCGGTCCCGTACCGCAAGAGCGACGGCACGGCAATCGGCGACGCGGCCTGGGGGACGTACTTCGCCGCGCGCGGCTTCGCGTTCGCTCGCGTCGACCTGCGCGGAAGCGGGGACTCGACCGGGATCCTCGAGGACGAGTACACCGAGCAGGAGCAACGCGACGTGGAGCAGGTGATTGCTTGGCTGTCGGAGCGTCCCTGGTGCACCGGATCGGTCGGGATGATCGGGGTCTCCTGGGGCGCCTTCGCGGCGCTGCAGTTGGCCGCGCGCCACCCCGAGCAGCTGCGCGGCGTGATTCCGATTCATGGAAGCGACGACCGCTATGCCGACGACGTCCACTACATCGGCGGCTGCGTGTCGGGCATGGACATGAGCCAGTGGGCGACGTCGATGCTGGCCTACCTAAACCAGCCGCCGGACCCGGAGGTAGTCGGCACAGGATGGCGCCAACAGTGGCTGGAGCGGCTCAGCGACGCCAAACCATGGATCGACCCGTGGCTGAGCCATCAGCGTCGCGACGCCTATTGGCAGCAGGGGTCGGCGTGCGAGGACTACAGCGCGATCCGCTGCCCCGTGTTCGCGGTCGGAGGTTGGAGCGACGGGTACCGGGATATGGTCTTTCGCATCGTCGAGCATGTCCGCAGTCCGGTACGGGGACTGATCGGCCCCTGGGGGCACAACAGCCCCGAGCACGGCGCTCCGCGCCCGGCGATCGGCTTCCTCCAGGAGTGCGTGCGGTTCTTCGCCGCTAGCCTCGACGGCGAGGACAACGGCTTCTTCGACGAGCCCAAGCTGATCAGCTACATGCAGGAGGCGGTCGCCCCTGCCGGCTCGTATGCGGAACGGCCTGGCCGCTGGGTCGCCGATCCCTCGTGGCCGTCGCCCGCCGTTGAAATGTGGACCCACACAGTGGGCACGGAGTCGCTGCACGACGGGAGCGAGCCCGGGGTCGGAACCCGGAGCCTCCGCGGCCTTCAGGCCACGGGCATCGACGGCGGCGTCTGGGCCGGAGACGGTGCCCCGGCGGACTTCGCGCTTGACCAGCGCCCGGATGACGGTGCCTCGCTGTGCTGGGACAGCGCCCCACTAACTGAGCGGGTCGAGTTGCTTGGCCAGGGCGTGGCGACGCTAGAGGTCAGCGTCGATCGGCCGTGGGCGCTAGTCGCGGTCCGCGTCTGCGACGTCGCTCCAGACGGAACCTCGACCCTGGTCGCGCGTGGGCTGCTTAACCTGAGCCGACGCGAGGGTCATGAGCAGACCGTGCCGATGCCGCTAAACGAGCCGGTTCTCGTGCGTGTTCTTCTGCAGTCGACGGCATACGCGATTGCGGCCGGACACCGGATCCGGCTCGCGGTGTCGAATACATATTGGCCGATGGCCTGGCCTTCGCCCGAGCCGTGCACGCTCACGGTTCACTGCGGGCCGCGCAGCGCCCTGTCGCTCCCGCGTCGTCGGCCGAGCGAGCTCGACTCCCAGCTGCGCCCGTTCCAACAGCCCGAAACCGGCACCGCGCTGGAGACCCAGCCAACGATGGCGCGCCGGGGCGGACGGCGCGTGCGGCGAGACCTCGCGACCGGGGAGATCGAGCTCGAGTTCGACTGGCGGCCCACGGGGACCAAGATCGTGGCCACCGACACCGAGCTGGGGGAGGAGAACGTCACCAGGTACCGCATCGTCGAGGGCGACCCGCTGTCGGCCACGGTGATGTGCGACGTCGACGTGTCGCTGGCCCGGCCCGGCTGGAACACGCGGACCCGCGCAACCAGCACCATGACCTGTGACACCGAGCGGTTCGTCGTGACCTCGACGCTCGAGGCGTTCGAGGGCAACGTCCGCGTCCACGCCCATACCTGGACGCATCGATTCCCGCGGGACGGAACGTGACTTCGCTCGGGCGTCCCACGGTGCCGTGGTCCTGGTACTCCGACCCGGCGATCCTTAAGCTGGAGCTGGAGCGGATCTTTCGCTGCTCGTGGCAGTACGCGGGCCACCTCGGTGAGCTCCAGGGGCCGGGCAGCTACTTCGCCTCCGAGACCGGGCCGGTGCCGATCGTCATCACCCTCGACGCAGACCGCGAACTGCGCGGATTTGTGAACGTCTGCCGCCACCGCGGCTCGATCGTTGCAACAGACGCCCACAAGCGAGGCACGCTCCAGTGCCCGTACCACGCCTGGACCTATGGCCTGGATGGTCGCCTCAGAGCCGCTCCCCGCTCGGAGGAAGATCCGGCCTTCGATTCCAACCGCATGGGCCTGCTGCCGGTATCGGTCGGGACCTGGGGGCCGTTCGTGTTCGCCAATCCAGACCCACAGGCGGAGCCTCTGGAGGAGGTACTTGGTGATCTGCCAGAGGTCGTCGCCGAGCACGGCCTCGATGTCGACTCGCTCAAGTTCAACCGGCGGGTGCGGTATGAGATCAATGCCAACTGGAAGATCGCGCTCGAGAACTACCTCGAGTGCATGCACTGCCCCGTCAACCACCCGCGCCTGGTCGAGGTGATCGACGAGCGTCAGATGGAGCTACGCGCCGCGGGTCTGCGCGCCAGCCAGTTCACGCCGGTGCACCCTCGCTCGCTCGACGGTCGCGGGCCGATCGATGTCCAGGGCGAAGTGCACTCAGCCCAGAACCACCTGTGGTTTCCGACGTTGAAGTTCAACGTGCTTCCTGGTCATCCGAATCTCTCGATCGGTCCCCTGTGGCCGACGAGCCCAGTCACGTGCGCTGCCTACCTCGACTACTGGTTCGCCGAAGCCGCCGATGAGAGCTGGATCGACGATGTGTTCGCGCTCGACACGCAGATCGGTGTCGAGGACACGGCACTGGTCGAGGCGGCGCAGCGCGGAACCTCCTCGGGGATGGTGGATCGGGGCTGGGTGCTGGGCGGTCCCGAGACGCTGATCGGTCACTTTCAGGACTACGTACGCGACCGGCTTTCGCTGGACACGTGACCACCACCAAGGCCAGCGCAATCCGGACAGGCGGTCAAGTCGTAGCGGAGGTGCTCCAAACCTTGGGCGCCAAGACCGCGTTCGGCGTCCCTGGCATCCATTCACTGGCGATCTGGGAAGCGCTCCGCACAAGCTCGGTTCGGACCATAGGCACTCGAACCGAGCTGGCCGCGGGATTCGCGGCCGATGGCTACGCGCGTAGCTCGGGGCGAGCCGTGCCACTGCTGCTCTCAACCGGTCCGGGCGCGCTCAACTCGTTGACGGCCGTGATGGAAGCGGCGAGCTCCCACATTCCCGTGGTCGCGATTTCAAGCCAGCTGCCGCGCGAGTTGATCGGGCGCGGGCGTGGCTACCTGCACGAGCTGCCCGATCAGCTCGCGGTGTTCGCGCCGATCGTCAAGCACGCAGTCAGAGCGCCAGACGCCAGCGCGATCGGGGGCCTCATCGCCGAGGCATGGAACATCGCGCTGACACCCCCTAGCGGACCGGTTTACGTCGAGCTTCCGGTCGACGTGCTGACCGGCGAGACACGAGCGCCGCACACCGGTAGGCCCCCAATTCCGCTGGCCCGATCGCTCCCTGACCGAGTCGCACTCGAGGCGGCCGCGGAGCTTCTCAGCGCCGCCGATCGACCTGTCATCTGGGGCGGTGGAGGCGTGCTCCGATCGGGTGCTGCGCGGGAGCTGCGAGTCCTTGCCGAGCTGCTCGACGCGCCGGTCGCGACCACCTACATGGGCAAGGGTGCGCTTGCAGACGACCACCCTCTCGCCGCCGGCTGTGGATGTGACGAGGGCGCCTTCCAGGAGCTGTTGGCCGGCGCGGACGCCGTCCTTTGTGTGGGAACCGAGCTCGGAGCTGAGACGACCGCCCAGTACGAGCTGCGCTTCAGCGGACAACTGATCCAGATCGACGCCGCAGCCGAGCGCATCGGCGCCAGCTATCCGGCACTGGCGCTGATCGGCGACGCGAAGGCGACCCTCAAGGCGCTGATCGAGCGGCTCAAGCCGCATCCGAAGAGTGACGCGCACCAACGCGTGGCCGAGCTGCGCGCGCGAATCCGAGCCGGTCTCGATGCGCAAGAGCGTGACCTCGAGCTTGGCCTGCTGGCGACGATTGAAGCGGCTCTGCCCGAGGACGCGATCACCACCTGGGACATGACGATCCTCGGCTACTGGGCCGCGCCGCACCTCCGGTTGACCGGCGACCAGCAGTTTCTTTATCCCCTTGGATCGGGAACGCTTGGGTACGCATGGCCCGCCGCGATCGGCGCCAGCATTGCCAATCCGGGTAGGGCAGTGCTCGCGATCGTGGGCGACGGGGGGCTGCAGTACGCACTCGCCGAGTTGGGTACCGCTGTTCAGAATTCGGTCGACGCGAAGCTGCTCGTGATCGACGACGGCGGCTACGGAATCCTGCGCGAATACCAGCGGGCGGCATTCGGCGAAACGACGGCCGTCGACCTCGTGCAGCCAGACTTTGCGGCAATCGCGGATGCTTTCGGGGTGCCCGTTCGCGTCAGCCGCACCGCATCAGCTCGGCGAGGACCTGAGCTGGGCCCTGTCGCGGTCCGGTCCGGCGATGGTCGTACTGCAGGCCGTGCTGACCGGCCGCGCAGCCGACGCCATGAGCAATTGGTCGCGCACGCTTCGGCCGAGCGTGACCGGTCTCGGCGGGTACCGGCCCGGCGTCAGCGGCGACGAGATCAAGAAGCGATTCGGACTCGACGACGTGATTCGGCTGAACTGGAACGAGAACCTGTTCGGCCCCCTTCCCGGCGTGCTGGAGGAGACGATCGGCGCCCTCGATCTTGTCTGGAGCTATCCGGAGGACTCCTACGACGAGTTTCGCTCAGCCGTCGCCGGATGGCTGGGAGTTGACCCGGCGCAGGTGATCCCAGGCCACGGGATCCAGGCGTTGACGATCGCGGTGGTGTCGGCCTTCATCGACCCGGGAGACGCGGTCGTGATCCCGAGCCCGACGTACGGGCTCTACGAGCAGGTGTGTCGCGGCGCCGGCGCGATCGTGCATCGCGTGCAGTCAGATTCCTCGCTTGCCATCGACCTCGAGGCAGTCCTGGCGACAGCTCGGCGCCAGAGCGCGAAGCTCGCGTGGATCTGCGACCCAAACAACCCGACCGGACTGCGGATCGACCCAGAGCAATGGTCGGACTTCTTGAAACAGCTACCCGCCGGCTGCGTGGCCGTTGTCGATGAGGCCTACGTCGATTACGTCACGCCATCGGTCCGCGTCGACCGGCTGGCGGACATCGCTGCCGGCGCGCCCGTGGTCGTGCTCCGAACCTTCTCGAAGATCTTCGGCCTGGCCGGCCTGCGACTGGGCTATGCGGTCATGCACGAGTCGCTGGCACCGCACGTCAACGCCGTGCAGGAGCCGTTCAACGTCAATCGGGCGGCTCTGGCCGCTGGGCTGGCGAGCCTGAAACGCGTCGAACAACTGCCGGCACGCCGTGAGCAGGTTCAACGCGCGCGGGTGGCCCTAACCACGTCGCTCAAAGATGCAGGGATCAAGACGCTTCCGTCTGACGCAAACTTCGTGCTGGTCGAGCTTGGAATCGACGACCAGGCCGTGTTCGACGCGCTGGCCAAGGACGGGCTGATCGTGCGGCCCGGATCAGAGCTCGGGCTCCCGGGCTACGTGCGGGTGACCACTGGAGCGGAACGGCTCATGCAGGAAGTCGGAACGCGAATCGCTGACGTCGTGTCACTTGAAGCCCACCCGACCCTCACGCGCTCCCGACAGTGATCGAGCTGACAGACGAGCAGCTCGAGATCCAGCGGCTGTGCCGGCAGTTCGCCGCCGAGGAGATCCGCCCCGTGTCGCGAGCCGTGGACGAGGCAGACACGGAGGTTCCATGGGAGGTGTGGCGCAAGGCGGCCAAGCTGGGGTTGACGTCGTTCATGATCCCGGAGCAATACGGCGGGGAGGGCATGACCGACTGCCTGACGGGATGCGTCGTGCAGGAGGAGCTCTCGCACGGCTGTGCCGGGATCGGCAACCTGATCACCTCAAACGGATTCTTCGCCGAGCCCGTGCTCGCCCTCGGCGACGAAGCTCAGCGCGAGCGCTGGCTGCGCCCG
Source organism: uncultured Solirubrobacterales bacterium (assembly GCA_963767295.1). Classification (GTDB taxonomy): domain Bacteria; phylum Actinomycetota; class Thermoleophilia; order Solirubrobacterales; family Solirubrobacteraceae; genus Palsa-465. The sequence goes on along the minus strand of CAVYDI010000003.1, from coordinate 93,251 downwards.
CTGACGGGCGACGATCCACCCCTGGGCGCGGTTGCGATCACCGAGCCGCAGAGCGGTTCCGACGCCGCCTCGATCCGCACCACCGCGCGCCGGGTGCAGCGCGGCTACACCCTGTCGGGACAGAAGGCCTGGATCTCCAACGGCGGCGTCGCGCGCTTCTACATCGTGTTTGCGACGGTGGCGCCCGGCAGCGGCTATCGAGGCATCACCGCGTTTGTGGTCGAGGACGGCGACGCGGGCTTCAGCTGCGGTGAACCGATCCGCAAGATGGGCCAGCGGGCGATCCCGAACACGGAGCTCTTCCTCGACGACGTGTTCGTGCCAGAGGACCGGCGGCTTGGAGAAGAGGGAGAGGGGTTCCGCGGCCTGATGAAGACCTTCGACCGTTCGCGCGTCACGCTGGCGGCCTCGGCGACGGGTCTGGCCCGCGCCGCGTTCGAGTTCTCCGCCGCCTACGCCAAGGAGCGCGTGCAGTTCGGCAAGCCGATCGCCGAACACCAGGCCGTTGGCTTCCGGCTGGCTGACATGGCTCTTCGTATCGACGCCTCGAGGCTATTGACTTGGCGCGCGGCCAAAATGCTCGACCGTGGTGAGAACGCCACGACCGAGGCGGCGATGGCGAAACTGCATGCGTCAGAGACCGCCATGTGGTGCGCCTGGGCCGCGGTCCAGACACTCGGAGGATGGGGTTACTCGCGCGAGTACCCGGTCGAGAAGTGGATGAGAGACGCGAAGCTCGAGGAGATCGAGGAGGGGACCTCCGACATCCAGCGTCTGATCATCGCCCGGGGAATACTTCGCTGAGCGTGCCATGCCCGTGACCGCGCGTGAGATCGTCGCACTGGCGGAGGAAAACGGCCTCCGGCTGGTCCGCTTCCTGTGGTGCGGTAACGACGGCACGATCAGAGGCAAGGCCTCTTCGCGTCATGGTCTGGAAGGTCGTCTACAAGCGGGCATCGGCGTCACGGTCGCCATGGAGGCGATGAACTCGCTCGACCAGCTCCAACGGGTTCCGAACATGGGGCCGGTGGGGGAGGTGCGGCTGGTTCCCGATCTCGACACGTTCAGGGTGCTGCCTTACGCCCCCCGCACCGGCGTCGTGCTGACGGACCAGCTGGCGCTCGAAGGAGCGCCCGCGGGCGTCTGCCAGCGCTCGTTTCTCAAGCGCATGGAGCACAGGCTCGCGGAGCGCGGGCTCCTCCTGCGAGCCGCGTTCGAGAACGAGTTTTCGCTCGCCACCAAGGTCGACGACGACTACACGCCGATCGACTCCGCGCTCTGCTTTTCGACGATCGGCATGACAGCCGCACAGGACTACATCCACGACCTCGCCGGCGCGCTGGAGGAGCAGGAGCTGACGCTCGAGCAGTACTACGCCGAGCTGGGTCAGGGCCAGCAGGAAATCTCAACCGCCCATGCACCCGCGCTGCAGGCCGCCGACGAGCAGCTGCTGGTACGCGAGACGATCCGGGCCATTGCCTCGCGGCACAACCTCGTCGCCTCGCTCGCTCCCAAGCCCTGGCCCGACACAGCCGGCAACGGCTGCCACATCCACTTCTCGCTCTGGGACGGCGAGCGCAACCGCTTCTACGACGCCTCGCGCGCCGACGGGCTGTCCGACATCGCGCTCACGTTCATCGCAGGCGTGCTCGCGCATCTTCCCGGGCTGGCAGCCCTGACAGCACCGAGCTTCAACTCTTACCACCGCATCGTCCCGCGGGCGTGGGCCGGCGCCTTCAGGTGTTGGGGCCACGACAATCGAGAAGCGCCGATCCGCGTGGCTTCGCCGTTCCGCGGCTCAGAAGAGCGCTCGACCAACGCCGAGCTGAAAGCGGCCGATGCGAGCGCCAACCCATACCTGGCTCTGGGCGGCCTGATCGCCGCCGGCCTACACGGCCTCGAGCGCCAGCTTGAGCTGCCCGACCCGGTGCAGGTCGATCCGGCCACGCTCACAAAAAAGGACCGGTCCGCGCGAGGGATAACTCCGATGCCGGCCACACAAGCGGAGGCACTGGACGCGCTCGAAGCGGACGCGCTGCTGTGCGCTGCGCTAGGCCCTGAGCTAGCCGAGTCCTACCTTGCGGTGCGGCGCTCGGAATGGCAGGCGTATTCGGCGGCGGACGAGACATTTGAGCAACAGGGCCACTTCGAGAAGTACTGAGAATCGTTTACAAGCTCGCCGGCCGCTGAGGCGCGTGATGTGAGCGCACGCATTCCCGCCCCGCTTGACCCGTTAGGCCGCTGGGTAGCTCGTGCGTACGACCGTCAACGCGAGGAGCGACCATGCCAGACGAACAGGGAAACACCGAGGCCGGGCAGGAGACCGAGACCCCGCTTCACGCCTACAAGGAAGACGAGGAGCAGGTCAAAGGCGACGTCGACGCTCTGAAGTCGGGCGATGCCGATCAGATGAGCCGCGACAGGCGCGAGGAAGAGGACGAGCCACAGTTGCCCAAGCACTGAGCAGGGACGTCGGCGGGCGGGCTCAGACGTCGGCCAGCGCGTCGCGCACGCACCGGGCCGTTAACACTCGCACCAGCTGGCGCTTGTAGTCGACAGAACCGTTTGAGTCCTCGACCGGCGAGGCCTCGGTCGCGGCCGTCTCGGCGCAAAGCGACAACGCCTCATCACGCGGAGCCCCGGCGTCCATTCCGACCAGGGACTCCTCAACCCGGACCAGGCGCTGCGCCGCAACTCCAACCGATCCCACGGCGACCCGGGCCGCACTCACGGCGCCGTCCTGCACGGAGACACAGACCGCGACCGTGATCGCCGGCCGTTCGTGAAACGCCAGCTTGCGGTGAACCAACGCCGAGCGAGCTGGCAACGCGGGCACCTCAATCGCCACCAGCAGCTCTGCCGGCTCCAGAGCGGTCTCATACGGACCGCGGGTGAACTCATCGACGGGAATCTGCCGTCCGGAGCTGGTCATCAGCGAGCCGCCGGCCGCAAGCAGGTACGTGGCTGGATCGGAGTGCGGGTCGGCAAAGCAGAGGTTGCCGCCGATCGTTCCGACGTTGCGCACGCGAATATTTCCCACACGCCGCTCCATCTCCGCGAGCGACGGCCAGCTCTCGCGCACCAATGAGGAGCGTTCAATCTCGCGATGGGTGGTCGCCGCGCCAATCCGGAGCCCACCATTGACCGAGATCCCCGACAGCTCGGAAATCCCCTTCAGGTCGACCAGGTCCGAGAAGTCCGTCAGCCCCAGCTTGGCGATCAACAGTAACTCGGTCCCACCGCAATAGGGCAGCGCGTCCGGGCCGAGATCCCTCAAAAGCCCGCAAGCTTCCGCAACCGTCGTCGGCCGGTGCAGCTCAAACGGAGAGAGCCTCACGCCAGTGCTTTCTCCGGCCGGTTCGCCCCAGAAAGCACCTCCATCACAGCCTGGGCACCAGCCCCAACGTCGACCGAAACTCCGAGGTCGAGCAGCCCCCGCCCCAGTGCCGAGACCGCGACCAACGGGTACAGGGACCGGCTCGCGGGACCCATGTGCCCGAGCCGGATCAAATTCTCCTTCAGCTCGCCGTAGCCGCCCGAGAGCATCACCCCGTAGCGCTCGCGCACGTGAGCCAGGACATCTGGGACCGAGACTCCCACGGGAATCCGGACCGCGGTCACACAGTTGGCCGCATATGACTCGTTGCGCGCCCACAACTCAAGCCCCATCGCGTGGACCCCCGCCCGACACGCCCGCGCTGCCCGCGCATGACACGCGATCGTCTCTGCCAGGCCCGTGTCCAGCACCTCGCGCAGCGCTGCGTTGACTCCGTTGACGTCGACGACCGATGGGGTATACGGGAACGCCACCCGACCGCCGTCGATCCAGCGGTGCTTCCAGTCCAACAGCGACAAAAACGAGCCGCGCGGGGCGTTCGAATTGCCCTCCATCGTGTCCCACGCGCGCGGGCTGACCGAAACCAGCGACATCCCGGGCGGCCCCGCCAGGCATTTCTGCGGACCGGCCACCGCCACGTCCACGTGCCAGTCGTCCACCAGCAGCTCGGTACCCCCGAGCGACGAGACCACGTCGGCGAGCATCAGCGCGCCGTGCGCGTGCGCGAGCGGCCCGATCTCTGCGAGCGGATTCTCGATCCCGGAAGGCGTTTCGGAGTGAACGACCGCGACCAGCTCAAAGGGACCATGCTCGGCGAGCGCTCGCTCAACCCCCGACGGGTCGATGGCCTCGTCGTAGGGAACGCGAACCTCGTGCAGCTCGGCTCCGTACTCGCGCAGCCAGTCCCCGAACCACGCCGCATAAACCCCCGAGACCAAATTCAGACACCGCATCCCCGGCCGGACCAGCGCGCGCGCGGCGGCCTCCAGCCCTAGCACGGCCTCGCCCTGCATCAGGACCACCTCGTTGTTGGTCCGGTAGACCTCGGCGAGCAGCCGCTCGGTCTCGCGGAAGTGCTCGAGGAACACCGGGTCGTAGTCGAAGATGATCGGCGAGCCCATTGCCGAGAGGACCCGCGCAGAAGCCATCGTTGGCCCTGCGGTCAGGGTGAAGTCGGGTGCGCGCATGCGGTTCTCCTCCTCGATCGGGTCCATCTGGCGAGGGCGTTCTCGATCACCCGTATTGGACCACCGTGTACGGCTTGCCGCTGTTGTCCTGGCCACAAGGAATGGCCGAGTCCTGGAAGTTCGTCAAAAGTTGCCCACCACGCAGCACGGAGCAGTAGGCCTCAATATGGGGCTCGCCGAAGTCAACGTTGCAGCGAACGACGGAGACTCCCTTGAATCGGTGCGACGTGCGGACGCACACCACCCAGTGGTAGTTGAGGTGCTCGGCGCGGAGGTGGACGATGACGGCGTCTTGGAAGGTCGCCGGGCTCGCAGTGCTGATCGCGCCGCTGGAAGCAGACCCCCTCGCCGTATCTCCCCCCGCGACCGAGAGGACGATCGCGACGCAGGACGCGCAGACGGCGGCCACGAAAGCGAGCGCCCACCGGCGGGGCCGAGCCATCCGAGCCCCCTTAACCCACCGCACATCCACGGCGAGCAATACTATCGGGCTGCAGATTGTCGACAGTCCACAGCCGACTCGCGCCGGGGAGGTCGGTACACCTGACCCTGGGCCCATTAAAACGCCCCTGGGCCGGCCCTAAGAGGAGATCGGAGATGGTACGCAGACAGAAGGTTCTCGCAGTCGCTCTCTCGACCATGGCAGCGCTAACCGCGGCGGCATGCGGAGGGTCGAGCAGCAACAGCGGCCCTAAGGGCAACCTCGAGTTCGCCGTGTTTCATGCTTTTTCCGGCCCAAATGCGGCGTACGGACCGGAGGCCGCCGCAGGGTGCTATCCCGCCACCAGGGAGATCAACGCCGCCGGCGGGATCCTCGGGCACAAGGTGCACTGCACCCCCGTCGACTCCAAGGGTGATCCGGCCGACGCCGTGCCGGCCGCGAACAGGATGGTCGCGGCCTCGAGCTCACTCGTCGGGGTCATCGGCGGCGGCTCGAATGAGGCCACCGCGGTCGTGCCGCTCTTCCAGCAGGCCCACATACCCATCTTCTCGACCACCGGCCAGTCCTCTTTCGACCACACGACCGCCTCCTACTTCTGGCGCATCCTGTCTCCGGACGCTGCCCAGGGCAGCGCGATGGCTGCGGCTACCAAGAAGCTCGGCTTCACGCGCGCGGGCACGCTGTTCGGCAACGACGTAGCGGCTCAGGGCTCGGCGCCGACCGCGACCGCGGGCATCAAACGTCTCGGCTTGAAGCTGGTTGCGAACCAGACGCTCGCCGTCGGCCAGAGTTCGTATCGGTCGGAGGCGACGGCGATGAGCTCGGGCAAACCGCAGGCGATCGTCTCTGAAGCAGATCCGCAGACGAGTGCGACCTACTTTTCCGAGCTCTCTCAGCTCGGTCAGGTGCCGAAGCTAATCACCGACCCGGTTTCACAGGAACCCAACTGGCGCAAGGCGATGGGCGGCGCGATCGGCACCGCCTTCCTCAACAAGCAGGACTATGCCGTGGTGGCCTACTCGCCCCCAACGTCGCCCGCCTACAAGGTGTTCACCTCCGAGCTCAATGCGTCGGCGAAGCAGGTTCCGAACCCGTCGCAGTGGAATGCCGATCTGTACTCGGTGGCCGATTATGACTCCGTGCTGATCATGGCGTTGGCCATGGACGCGGCCCACTCGACGTCCCCCGGGGTGTACAACCGCTTCGTGACCAAGGTAACCGCGCCGTCGAGTGGCGCGACAATCGTTCACACCTATTCCGCCGGCAAGGCGGCGCTCGCTCAGGGCAAGCACATCCAATACGTCGGTGCCGTCGGGCCGTTGCGCTTCAACCAGTGGCACAACGCCGGCAACGCCTTCGCGATCGAGCGCTACGTCAACGGGGCCTGGAAGGTGTCCTCGCTGGTGACCGCGGCAGAGATCAACGCGGCCTCGGGGCTCTGAGGAGGCGCGCCGCGCATCGTTCGCTGAGTAGGCGCTGATGGCGGTCTTCATCTCGGCCGTTGGCTTCGGCGTGGTGACGGCGGCGATCCTGGCGATCAGCGCTGTCGGCTTCACGCTCCAGTTCAGCGTCACCAACGTCTTCAACCTGGCATTCGGCAGCGTAATGACGCTGTCGGGCTTCGTCGCCTACTGGCTGAACCACGCGGGCGTCGACATCTGGGTTTGCATGGCGGTCGCTGCCGTGGCCGGCGGGTTGCTCTCGCTTGCGATCAACGAGGTGATCTACTCACGGTTCATCCGCCACGGGCTGAACCTGTTCGGGATGATCATCGTGACGATCTCTGTCGCCGTGATCTTCGACCACGGACTCCAGGCTCTGGTCGGGCCAACGTTCTTCTCGTACAACGCCCCCGCCGGCAAGGCACTCCACTTCGCCGACTTCGCGCTGACCCGACAGGAGCTGATCATCATCGGCATCGCGCTGGTTTTGACCATCCTCGTCCAGGTTGCGCTGCAGTACACGCGCATCGGCAAGGCAATGCGCGGGCTGTCGGTCAACGCTTCTCTCGCCAGAGCTTGCGGCGTTCCGACGCGGCGCGTGATCGCGCTCGCCTGGTTCGTGTCCGGGGTCCTCGCCGGCATCGGAGGCGTGGCTCTGTTCCTCGACATCAGCACCTTCACCGCCACCACGGGCTCGGAGTTTTTGATCGTGATCATCGCCGCCGTGGTCCTGGGCGGGGTGGGCTCGCCCCGGGGGGCGGTGTTGGGCGCGCTCGTGGTCGGGATCGTGACCGAGGTCGGCGCCGCCTACTGGAACCCCGAGCTGAAGGACGTGCTCGCGTTCGGGGTGCTGATCGTTGTTCTCCTGCTCCGACCGCAGGGGTTGTTCTCGCGCCTGGCGACCGAGCGGGCGATCGCGAAATGAGCGCCGCCACCCAGTACTACATCGCGACGATCGTCGTCTACATCTGCGTCAACGTGATCGCGGCCTGGGGACTCGATCTGCAGTTCGGTGTCACCGGCGTCCTGAACTTTGCCTTCATCCTGTTCCAGGCCGCTGGGGCTTACACGGCGGGGATGCTGAGCCTCGGCCCCGCGAGCGCGAGCGGTGGCTTTCAGCACTACCTGATCGGAGTCAATCTGCCCTTCCCGCTGCCGCTGATCGGCGCGATGCTCGTCGGAGGCGCGCTCTCGGCGCTGATCGGGTTAATAACCCTCAGACGCCTTCGCTCTGATTACCAGGCGATGGTCATGCTCGTGATCTCGGTCGTGGCCACGGTCGTCGCCACGTCGGTGATCGGGCTCGTCAACGGATCGGCTGGGCTGTCATTGATCCCGAATCCGACGAAAAGCCTCACTGGCCTGACGCTTCAAACGCAGAACTGGCTGTTCGTGGGCCTGTGCGTGGCGCTCATGCTGATCGTCGGCGTTGTGATGTACGCGCTCGTGTACTCGCCGTACGGTCGCGTGCTGCGCGGCGTGCGAGAAAACGAGGCCGCGATCGAAGCGATGGGCCGGAGCGCAACAAAAGCGCGAATCCAGGTCTTCGTGATTGGAGGCGCCCTGGCCGCGCTGAGCGGAGCGCTGCTGGCGCAGTTCATCGGAGCGTGGGCCCCGAACGAGTGGCTCTATCCGGAGACTTTCGTGTTCTTCACCGCCGTGATCGTGGGCGGCCGCGGGTCGGTATCCGGAGTGGCCATCGGCGCCGCGCTTGTCGGCGTCGGCATCCAGCAAGCCGTCCAATACATGCCCATCGGCAGCAACCCGACGGTGTTGGCGGCGCTCGAGTGGATCATCACCGGGCTGATCACGCTCACCTTCCTCTGGCTCCGGCCCCAGGGGCTCTTGCCGGAGCGCCGGCGCCGCTACCTGCGCCGCCTCAAACCCGGCTTCGCGGCTAAAGAGCTAGAGGAACCCGCCCCCACGTGAAATCCCAGGGCACAGCGCTGCTGGCCGTCGACGGTCTAGCAAAGCGCTACGGAGGCGTGCGCGCGGTCGAGGACGTCTCGTTCGAGCTTCCCGAAGGCGCGCTGACCGGCCTGATCGGCCCCAACGGCGCCGGCAAATCGACCGTGCTCGGGATGATTGCGGGAGCGATCAGACCCGACCACGGGTCAATAAGACTCGACGGCAAGTCCATCGCTGGACTCCCGCCTCACCGCATGGCGCGCCGGGGAGTCATACGGACCTTTCAGGCCGCGAGCGTTTTTCCGCGCATGACGGTGCTCGAGAACCTGCTGCTCGGCGTGCCGCCGTGGGCCGGCGAACGCATACATGAGTCTTTGTTTTTGCGACGGCGCTGGCGCAGCCAAGAGCGTGCTCAGTTAATGCACGCACGCGAGCTGCTGGAGCGGCTCGATCTGGTTGGCCACGCAGACTCCTTCGCCGGCGAACTCAGTGGCGGACAGAAGCGACTGGTGGAACTCGGCCGCGCGATGATGACCAGCCCCAGTCTTTTGCTGCTCGACGAGCCGATGGCCGGGGTGAGTCGCACGCTCGTGCCCGTAATCGAGGCGCTGATCGGCGAGCTACGCGACGAGGGCATGACCGTTTTACTGGTCGAGCACGAGCTCGGCGTCGTCGAGCGGCTGTGCAGCCCCGTGATCGTCATGGCGCAGGGCCGGGTGCTGATCCAGGGCGAGATGGACGAGTGCCGCGCCCATCCCGAGGTCCGAAGGGCATACCTTGTCGGTTAGCGACGGCGAAGCGCTGGTGTTCGACTCTGTGTCGGCCGGGTACGGCGGCCACGAGGTGGTCCACGAAGTCTCGCTCGCGCTCGGCCACGGGCAGATCGCGTGCATTGTCGGGCCCAACGGCGCCGGCAAGAGCACGCTGCTGCGCGCGATCACGGGTGATGCGCAGTTCCTCGGCGGCCGCGTGTGGCTGGGGGGAGAGGAGATCTCACGCACACCCAGCAACCAGTTGATCAAACGAGGTTTGGCCTGGGTCCCGCAGCTCGACGACGTCTTCACCGCGCTGACCGTGCGTGAGAACCTCGAGCTGGGGGGCTATCTAATGCCACGCAGGCGCGTGTCCGGCCGCGTGGATGAGATGCTCGAGACCTTCCCGCTGCTCAAAGGGCTGACCTCGCGGATCGCGGGCCGCCTGAGCGGCGGGGAGCGCAAGCTGCTCGCGATCGCCCGGGCACTGATGCCTTCGCCCTCGGCTCTGCTGCTGGACGAGCCCACGGCGGGACTGTCGCCCGAGATGAGCAGCCTCGTGCTTCAAGACCAGATCCCGCGGCTCAGCGAGAGCGGGGTGGCCGTCCTGCTAGTCGAGCAACGCGCGATCGAGGCCGTTGCGATCTCCTCGCAGGTCCACGTGATGGTCAGCGGCGTGATCCGCGCCTCGCGCAAAGCCGAGCATGTCTCGGACTGGGACGAGCTCGCAAGATTGTTTCTTGGTGAGGAATAGTCCCGGCGCTTGCGCGGGGGTGGCGCCCCGGTTATGCTCAGCAGCCTGTTGACAGTCCACAGCACACAGCCAACTGAGGGGCCGGGGTTGGCGGCCGAGTCTGGCGTGGCACCCAAGGACTGAGTTCCCACCCGAGGAGGGAGAGACATTCATGCATCGCAGCTCTAAGCGCCTGTTCTCAGCGCTCGGCATCGTTGCCAGCGTGGCCGCCATCGCGGCGTGCGGGAGTTCGAACAAATCGTCAACGGGCACCTCGAGCGGCAGCACTAGCTCGAGCAGTAGCTCCGGCGGCACGATCGCGATCGCCACGCCGGCGAAGACCAGCGACTACGGCTGGAACTTCCAGGGCTACAACGGAGCCAAGCAGGCGGCCGCCGCGACCGGCGGCAAGGTCAAGCTCGTGCAGGACATCGGCTACGACAAGACCGACACGGTCCTGCGGCAGCTGGCGCTCAGCAAGCCCACGCTATTGATCGCCCACGCCAGCGGCTTTGACACGAGCGCCCAGCGGATCTCGCAGCAGTACAAGGTCCCCACGATCACCTACGACATCCCCACGATGAAGCGCAAGGGGACGCTGTCGAACATCACGACCTCGAGCCAGCAGGGCGCGTACCTGGCCGGGATCCTCGCCGCTGAGACGACCAAGACCAACAAGGTCGGCGTGATCATCTCGGCGTCTGACACCAACTGGTACGAGATGACCGGTGGCTACGCGGCCGGCGTGCACAGCGTCAAGCCGAAGCTGCCGATCGTGTTCGGGCAGATCGGATCGGCCTCCTACGACGACTCCGCGGGCGGCAAGCGCGTCGCCTCGAGCGTGATCGCCTCGGGCGCCGACGTGATCTTCACGATGGGCGACGACGCGTCGTTCGGCTACCTGCAGGCGATCGGCACCGCTCACCCGGGGCACAAGCTCTGGATGATCGGCGACATCGGTGACATGACCCCGATCGACACGGGCCACGTGTTCCTGTCCTCGGTGCTGTGGAACTTCACCAATGCCTACAAGCAGGCGCTGAGTGACATCAAGGCCGGCACCTTCGGCGAGCACGGGTACAACCTCACGCTGGCCAACGGCGGCATCTCGCTGCTGAAGACCAAGTACATCCCGTCGAGCGTGTGGTCGAAGATCCAGACGGCCCAGAAGGGCATCGAGTCCGGAAGCATCAGCGTGCCCGTCACCACGACGGCGGGGTCTGCGAAAGCACTGCTGAACAAGTAGGGCGTCGTCCGGGTCAGGAGACGACTACGCACTAGTGGCACCGCTCGCTCAACGGGAGCGCACCAAGCTCGGGCCGGCGTCTGACAAGACGCCGGCCGTCGAGCTGGTCGAAATCAGCAAGTCGTTTCCGGGCGTCCGCGCAAACGACGACGTCTCCCTCACCCTGCAGCGCGGGGAAGTCCACTGCCTGTTGGGCGAAAACGGCGCCGGCAAGTCGACGCTGATGGCGATCCTCGCCGGCATGCTGCAGCCAGACCAGGGACGCATCAGGGTCGACGGCGAGGAGACCAGGATCGACTCGCCCCGCAAGGCGCTCGACCTCGGGATCGGAACCGTCTATCAGCACTCGACGCTGATCGGTCCGCTGACCGTGGTCGAGAACCTCCTGCTCGGCGAGAGCAGGGCTCTCAAGCTCGACTTCGGCGGCACCCGCCGGCGCATACAGGAGTTGGCCGCCATGCTCGGGGTCGAGATCGAACCCGACGTCCGTGCCGAGGACCTCGCGCTCGGGCGCCAGCAGCAGGTCGAGATCATCAAGGCGCTGTGGCGCGGGTCGCGCGTGCTGATCCTCGACGAGCCCACCTCGATGCTCACGCCCCAGTCGGTTGCCGAACTCCAAAAAGTCCTCGAACGGCTCAAACAAACTGGCCTCGCGGTCGTGTTCATCACGCACAAGCTGCACGAGGCCGTCGCGCTCGGGGACCGCATCACGGTGCTCCGCCAGGGCAGAGTCATGGGCGAGATCCAGCGCGAGCGGATCCGACTGAGCACCCCCAAGGACCTCGAACAGGAGATCGTGAGCCTCATGTTCGGCGAGGGCGGCGCGGCCGCCGAGGAAGCGGCCGAGGTCGCCGAGCTGCGCATCGAAGGCGCCGGGGGGACCCGCCACGCCCAAACGGCAACCGGCGAGAAGGCGCTCGAGCTCGAGCACGCGACCGCTGCCGGCGAGGGCTCCCAGCCAGGGATAAACGACATAAGCCTCACCCTGCACGTGGGCGAAGTCCTGGGTGTGGCGGGCGTCGACGGCAACGGCCAGCGCGCGCTGGCCGAAGCAATCAGCGGCCAGCGCCGGCTCAGCCGCGGCGAGATCCGCTACCTGGGCGCTCCCGTGGGCAAGCTCAGCGTCGGCCAGCGGGAGAAGCTCGGCTTGCGCTACGTGACCGACGACCGCCTGGGGGAGGGCATCGTCTCCGCGCTCCCGGTATCGCTCAACCTGATGCTCAAGCGCATCGGCAGGGCGCCGTACTGGCGCCGCGGTCGCATGAGCACCGAAGCGATCGAACAGGAAGCCGAGCGCCTGATCAAGCGCTTTGACATCCGCACCCCGAGCACCAAGGCGCGGGCGGGAACGCTGTCGGGCGGCAACATCCAGAAGCTGCTGCTGGCGCGCGAGCTGTCGTTTGACGCCAAGGTCGTCGTCTTCCACAAGCCGACCTACGGCCTCGACCTCAAAACCACGACCGCGGTCCGCGGCATGATCGGCGAACTCAGAGAAGGCCGCGCCGCGCTCGTCATCTCGACCGACCTGGACGAGCTGCTCGAGATCTCAGACCGCATCGCGGTCCTCTCCGGCGGCAAGATCGTCGGCGTCGTCAAGAACGGCCCCGGCGCGGCCGAGCAGATCGGCCGCATGATGATCGGCGACGTCACGCTCGGCGTCCAGGACGAACCCGAAGCGGCGGTGCAGCGGGCATGACCGACTCCGTGTCGATCGAGGCCCAGCCCCAGCCGGGCGTCACCGCGGTCGTCGAGCCGCCCCCGGTTGGCGAGACAGACCAGCGCAGCCGCTCGCGCCGCGCAGCCGCGATTCGCGACACCGTCATCCGCTCGTTGCTGCCCGTGCTGCTGGGCCTCGGGGCCGGCGCAATCCTGCTGCTGATCCTGGGCCGCGACCCGCTCACGTTCTACTCGAACATCTGGCAGGGAGGCGTCCAGCAGGGCTCCTGGGAAGACAGCGCGATGCGCGGCGCGCCGCTGCTGCTGATCGCCGTCGGGCTCACCGTCATCTTCCGCGCCAACATCTGGAACCTCGGCTACGACGGCCAGTTCCTGGTCGGCGCCGCGCTGATCACCGGTCTCGCGCCGCACCTCGGCAGCGCGCCGAACGTGGTCAGCCTGGTGGTCCTCTTCCTGGTCGCGATGGCGGCGGGGGCGGCCTGGACGATCATCCCCGCGTTCCTCAAGGCTCGCTACGAGACCAACGAGATCATCACCACGCTGATGATGTCGTTCATTGGCATCGGGTTGGCCAATCTGCTGGTCAAGGGCCCCTTCCAGGACCCCACGGTCAACATTCCGCAGACGCGCGTGATCCCGATCGATCACATGCTGCCCACGATCCCCGGCACGCGCATCCACGTCGGCGTGCTCGTCGCGCTCGCCGCCGCGCTGGTCGCCGCCTACATGCTCAAGCGCACCTCGTTCGGGTTGCGGCTGCACGTGCTCGGAGCCAACCCGCGCGCCGCCGCGCACGTCGGCATCAACGTCAAGCGGATGATCGTGACCGCGTTCTTCGTCAGCGGCGCGCTCGTCGGCGCCGCGGCCGCCGCCGACATCCTCGGCGTGTGGGGCTACATGCGCGCGAACTGGAACCCCGGCTACGGCGACACCGTGATCCCGTTCGTGTTCCTGGCGCGGCTCAACCCACTCGCGCTAATCCCCTTCATCGCCTTCTTCGCGGTGCTCTCAAACGGCGGTGACCTCGCCGCTTCGAACGCCAACCTGCCGACCGACTTCCTGCTCGTGCTGGTGGCGCTGATCCTGCTGTTCATGACCGTGATCGAGTACCTCGGGCGCCGTCGCGACCTCGGCGGCAGCTACCTCACGCCCGGGCTCAAAAAAGCGCTCAGAGGTCCGCTCTTCAAGCGACCCCGCAAAGAGGAGGCAAAAGCATGAACCTCCTGCACTTCGCGGCCGCCAGCAACATCTTCAGCAAGGCGGTGCTGACCTCACTCGTGGGCGGCGGGATCCTCGCCGGGGTGCCGCTGATGTTCACGGCGCTGGGCGAGTCCATCTCCGAGCGCGCCGGCGTGCTCAACCTGGGGCTCGAGGGGATGATGCTGCTCGGCGCCTACATCGGCTTCGTCGCCAACTACTACGGCCACTCCGAGATCCTCGGCTTCATCGGCGGCATGGCCGGCGGCGCGATCGGCGCCGTGGTCATGGTGACGCTGTGCGTGTGGCTCGGGCTCGACCAGATCGTGGTGGGGATCGCGATCACGCTCGCCGGGGGAGGCATCACCAGCGTGCTCCAGGGCGCAGAGTTCGGCACCACCTACCCGCGCCTCGGCGCGCCCAGCACGGCGGCGATCCCCGGCCTCGACAAGATCCCGGTGCTCGGCCAGAGCCTGTTCAACCAGTCGCCGCTCGTCTACGGGGGCTTCGTCTTAGCGGTGCTGCTGGTGTGGGTGTTCAAGAAGACCAACGTCGGCCTCAACCTGCGCGCCGCGGGCGAGAAACCCGAAGCGCTCGACGCCGCCGGCGTGAGCGTGATCGCCACGCGCAGCTGGGCGGCAATGGCGACGGGCGCGCTCGCCGGGCTCGGCGGCGCCTACCTCTCGATCGTGGCCGCCGGCGTGTTCACCCCGTTCATGACCCAGGGCCAGGGCTACATGGCGATCGTGATCACGATGCTGGCCCGCGGACGGCCGCTGTGGATCGTATTCGGGTCGTTCCTATTCGGGATCTCGCTCTCGATCGCCACGGCGCTGCAGCTCGCCGGCGTGAACATCTCGGTCGACATCGTCAACATGCTGCCCTTCGTCGCGATCATCGTCGCGCTGCTGGTCTTCGCGCGAAAGTCCTACCTACCGCCGGCGCTGTGTATCCCGTATGTGAGGGGCGCGAAGTGAGCGCCACCCGTCCGCTCGCCGCGCCGCTCGAGAACCGCACGCTGCGCGAACAGGTCGCCGACCACCTGCGCGAGGAGATCCTCTCCACGCGCCTCGCGCCAGGCGCCGAGCTGAGCGAAGTCGCGCTGGCGCGCTCGCTCGGGATCAGCCGCGGCCCGCTCAGAGAGGCGCTCGGGCAGCTCGCCGCCGAGGGTCTCGTCACGATCGTGCCCCGGCGCGGAGCCGTGGTCAAGCGCCTCACGCGCCGCGAGTTCATCGACGCCTACCAGGTACGCGAGGCGCTCGAGTCGCTCGCGATCAAGCTCGCCGTGCCGCGCCTGACCGTGGGCGAGAAGGCCGAGCTACGGCGCATGTCCGAGCAGATGGAGCGCGCCGCACAGACGGGCGACACCGACCGCTTCTTCGACATCAACCGCCAGTTCCACGCCCGCCTCGTGCGCGCGTCTGGCAACACCAAGCTCGAGGAGATGCATGGCCAGCTCGTCGCGCAGATGGGGCGGCTGATGAAGAAGTCCGTCGAGCTGCGCGGCGGCACCGAGCAATCCGCGGCCGAGCACCGCGCGATCCTCGAGGCGGTCGACGCCGGCGACCCCGAGCGCGCGGCGCAGCTGATGGAGCAACACATCGAGGTCCCCCAGCGGGTGCTCCGCTCGCCCGCCGCGCGGGACATATTTGGAGAAGGAGAGGAGCCACAGTGACCAAGCCGCTCGAGTTCGGCGTCAACCTGAACAACCGCGAGCCCCTGATCGCGCCGGACTACGACCTGCAGGCGCTCCTCGATCTGTCAGAAAAAGTCGAGGAGCTCGGGTTTGACTCCGTGTGGGTGGGCGACAGCCTGTTCTCAAAGCCCCGCTACGAGGCGATGACGCTGCTGGCCGCGATCTCGCAGCGCACGCAGAATGTGCGGCTCGGCACGGCCTGTCTGGTCACCTCGACGCGCAACCCGCTCTACACCGCGCTCGAGTGGTCGACGCTCGACGCGATCTCCGGCGGGCGCATGATCCTCGGGCCGTGCATGGGCAACCCCGAGGAGGGCGTCAAGCGCGAGTTCGCCGCGCTCAAGCTGCCGTTCTCTGACCGGGCCACGGTGTTCGAAGAGGGGCTTGAGGTCATCAAAGACATCTTCAAGACGGGCTCAACCAGCTTCAAGGGGAAGTACTACGACTTCGACGAGGTGGCCTTCTACTGCGGCACCGAGATGGCCCCGCTCAAGCCGCTCCAGAGCTCGCCGCCGATCTGGGTCGTTTCAAATCCGCGCCTGGTCGGGGACAAGCCGACCGAGAAGATGCGCGCGATCATGGAGCGCGCGTGCGATCGCATCATCCGGCTCGGCGACGGCTGGATGACGTGTTGCCGCGCGCAGCACCCCGAGGAGCTGACCGAGCAGATCGGCTACCTGCGCGACGCGGCCGCACGCCACGGCCGCGACTTTGACGACTACACGGTCGCCTACCAGGTGACGATGAACATCGGCGACTCGGCCGACGAGGCGCGCGCGGCCTTCGGCGACTACATCTCGAAGTACTACCCCGAGTTGTCGCGCGCGATGGACCTCTCAAATTGGGGCCCTGTCGGCACGCCCGAGGACATCGCCGCGTGGCTGCGCGAGTTCCACAGCCGCGGCGTCAGCCATTTCATCTGCCGCTTTGGCGCGATCGATCAATTTGGGCAGGTGCAGCGCTTCGCGCAAGAGGTGCTGCCTGCCTTCCAGACCGAGGAGGTGAGGAGATGAGCGTGGATGGCGCTGTGCGCAAGGACGCCGAGCTGGTCGTCGACGTGTGCATGTCGGTCGAGCAAGACGACGTGGTGACGATCATCACCGACGACGAGCACGACGAGGAGGCCCACGTGGTCGCCGAGGTGTGCGTGGACCGCGGCGCGTGGCCGGTGATCATGAACAACGAGACGCAGGTCCGGCGCGGGCGCGCCGACACGCACTTCCCGATGGCCCCGCCGCGCAACCTGCACGAGGCGATGGTGCACTCGGACGAGATCATCATCATCACCAACCTTGAGTGGGCCAACCGCTTCGCCCACGTGCCGGCCGTCAAGGCGTCGTGCGAGAACAACGCCAAGATCGCCTCGGTCGAGCCGGGCATGGGGAGCTGGGGGCTGACGGTCGAGAAGCTTCACCTCGCCCAGCAGCGCGCGTGGGACGCGATGGCCGCACTGAAAGGCATGGAAAAGGTGCGGGTCACATCCTCAAAGGGCTCTGACTTCACCGTCACGATCAAGGATCGCCCCGCGCTCGAGGTGACCTCGATCAAGAAGCGCGGTCAGATGATGGGGCCGCTGCCGCTGTGGGCCGAGGTCGCCTTCGCCGCCGTCGAAGACAAGACCGAGGGCACGCTCGTGGTCGACGGCGTGATGCTCGGGATCGGGCTAAAGGGCCAGGTCAACGAGCCGATCACCTGGACGATCGAGAACGGACGCGCGGTCCGGATCGAGGGCGGCGACGACGCGCGCCGCTTGCGCGAGGTGATCGAGGGCGTCGAGAACGCCGACGTGATCGGCGAGTTCGCCTTCGGCGTGAGCGAGGTGGCGCCGTTTGGCACCCCCTCGGAGAAGGGCCGCGTCGGCACCGTGCACTGCGCGCTGGGCGACAACCACCTCGCCTACCCGGGCGGGCAGAACGTGTCCGTGCTGCACCTCGACGGCGTCGTGCTCGAGGCCACGCTGCAGATCGTCGACAACGATCGCTACATCATCAAGGACGGCCAGTGGGTGCTGTAAAGACCGTCCGGCTGCAGGATGTCGAGCCGATCCCGCTGCCGGGCGGCAGCTGGAGCCGCATGATCCTGACCGACAAGACGCTCCAGGAAAACAGCGTCTCACTGGGCTACTCGGTCTTCACTCCGGGATGCGTGACCGCGATGGTCGCGCACGAGACCGAGGAGGTCGCGTACGTGCTCGCCGGCTCGGGCGAGTTGCGTCTCGAGGACGAGCAGGTGTCCTTCGCGGCCGGTGAGGGCCTCTTCGTGCCCGCTGGCGTTTGGCACGCGGTCGCCAACACCGGCGGGGAGGACGTGGTCATGGTGTTCGGCTTTCCCCATCCCGATTACCCGCCGACCGAGCGGAGGGATTCATGAACATTTGGCCGGCGCACATGTGCGCCGGCCCCGGTCCGAACATGTTCGGACCGGCGGGTCGGCACGTGTGCCGACCCGAACACCTAATTAGGAGTGGTCCATGAGCGTGTCCGTGCGACAGGACCGCCGCCTGGTCGTGGAGGTCGCCTGGGCGTGTCGGATCCTGGCCCTGGTCGGCTACGAGGACCTCACGCTCGGTCACGTCAGCGCGCGCGGCTCCGACGACACCACGATCTACATCAAGCGCAAGGGCGTCACGCTGGGCGAGGTCACGCCGGAGGACATCCTGGCCGTCGACCTGCACAGCTACGCGTCAAACGGCGCCAAGGGCATGCATCTCGAGACCGTGTTGCACACCGAGGTCTACAAGCGCCGGCCCGATGTGCGCAGCGTCGTCCACGGCCACCCCCCGTACGCGACTGCGTTCGGCGCCACCGACGCGCAGTTCGAGTATCTGACCCACGACAGCGTGATGTTCATCGACCGCATCGCGACCTACGACGGCGTGCCCGACCTGATCATCGAGGAAGAGCAGGGGGCGGCGGTCGCGCAGGCGCTGGGCAAAGGCTCGGCGCTCTTGCTGCGCAACCACGGCGTGCTCGTCGCCGAGCGCGACGTGCGCTGGGCGGTGCTGGCGAGCGCGCTGCTCGAGCGCGCCCTGCACATGCAGGCGATCGCGTCCTCGATGGGCCCGCTGCATCCCATCCCCGACGACCTCCTGCGCGGGATCCACGAGGTCAAGTACCAGTCGGACTTCGCTGGGGAATATTGGGACGCCTGGATTCGGGCCCTGCGCCGCGCCGGGCAGGCGTTCGGCATGCCCGAGGACGCATAAGTGGACCTCGAGCTCACGGTCAACGGCCGCGCGCTGCGGGCGAGCGTCGAGCCCCAGGAGCTGCTGCTCGACTTCCTGCGCGAGCGCCTGCAGCTGACCGGCGCCAAGCGCTCGTGCGATGTCCAGGTGTGCGGCACCTGCACCGTGCTCGTCGATGGCGGGCCGGTGAGCGCCTGCAGCTACCTCGCCGCCGACGCGCGGGGCAAGGACGTCTTGACGATCGAGGGCTTCGCGGCCACACCTGAGTTCGAGCGCTACGAACAAGCCTTTTTGCGCCACGCCGCGCTGCAGTGCGGCTACTGCACGCCCGGGCTGCTGCTCACGCTCAAGAGCCTGCACGACGAAGGCGAGCTCGCCAGCGAGGCCCAGATCCGCCACAACCTCGACGGCAACCTGTGCCGCTGCACCGGCTACCGCTCGATCCTCGACGCGGCGCGGGAGCTGGCCGCTTGACCGTCATCGAGCGCCAGCGGCTGGCCGAGGTCGGCGTCTCGAGGCCACGCAAGGACGGGCGCGAGAAGCTCTCCGGCCAGGCGCAGTACGTGGGCGACATGGAGGTCGCGGGCATGCTGCACGGCAAGGTGCTGCGCAGTCCCGTCGCGCACGCGCTGATCAAGTCGCTCGACACGAGCGCCGCGCTCGAGCTCGAAGGCGTCGCCGCGATCCTGACCGGCGCGGACCTGGACGACATCGAGCCCTACTACGGACACGCGATCAAGGACCGCCCGATCATCGCGCTTGACCGCGTGCGCTTCGCGGGGGAGCCGGTGGCGGCGGTCGCGGCCGTCGACGAGGCCACAGCCGAGGCGGCGCTGCGCGCGATCGAGGTCGAGTACGAGGAGCAGCCGGTGCTCGGCACGCTCGACGAAGCGCTCGCGCCCGACGCGCCGGAGCTGCACACGCGCCGGCCCCAGCTCGGCCTCTTCCACGGCCTCGGCGAACTCGGCGAACGCCAGGGCAACGTCTGCTATGAGCACACCATCGCCGCCGGGGATGTCTCATGCGCGCGCGACGAAGCCACGATCACGGTCGAAGGCGAGTACCTCTTCCCGGCCGTCTACCAGTACGCGATGGAGACCCACGCCACCATCGCCCACCACCACGGCGACTCGATCACGCTGTGGGCCAACTGCCAGCACCCCTTCCTGGTGCGCGCGGAGATCGCCGACCTGTTCGGGCTCGAGATCGGGTCGGTCAGGATCATGGTCCCGTATCTGGGCGGCGGCTTTGGCTCGAAGTCCTACACCAAGATGGAGCCGCTCACGGTGGCGCTGGCGCGCAAGGCCGGGCGCCCGGTGCGGATCGTCAACCGCGTCGAGGAGTCGATGGTCACCACGCGCCGCCACGGGATGCGCTGCTGGATGCGCACCACGGCGCGCGCGGACGGAACGCTGGTTTCGCGCGAAGTTCATTTCTGGCTGGACACCGGGGCCTACGCCGACAACGGCCCTCGCGTAACGGCGACCGCCGCCGACGCCGCGCCCGGGCCGTATAGGTGGGAGGCCGCCGATGTGCACGGCTACTGCGTGTACTGCAACACGCCGCCTTCGGGCTCGTACCGCGCCTTCGGCGCCACGCATCTGCAGTGGATCGGCGAGCTCCAGGTTGACGAGGTGGCTCGGCGCGCCGGGGTCGACCGCTTGGAGTTGCGGCAGCGTTGTCTTTTGACCCCCGGCGAGCCGGTGCGCCCCGACGGCACGGGCAAGCCGCTCGACGCGGATTTGGTCGGCGATGTCTCGCGCGCGGCAGCCGCGGTCGGCTGGGACGAGCCGCCGCGACCATGGGTGGGGCGCGGAGTCAGCGTCGGCCTGTTAGCGGCAGGCGCACATCCAGTCTCGCGCGCGTCTATAAGACTGTCGGCAGACGGCTCCGCCGACGTGTACGTGGGCACGACCGAGCTCGGGCAGGGTCCGCGCACGGTGATGGCGCAGATCGCCGCCGAGCAGCTGGGGATCTCGAGCGAGCGCGTGCGCGTGCACGGCGCCGACACCCGCTTTACGCCGTACGACCGCTCGACCGGCGCGAGCCGCTCGACCACGATCGCGGGCCTGGCCGTCAAGCGCGCCGCCGACGCAGTCGCCGAGCGCTTGCGCGAGACGGCCGGCGACGTGTGGGACATCGACCCCGGGATGGTGGAGCTGATCGACGGCCGCGCCGAGTTCGGGGGCGAGGCGATATCGCTGCCCGATCTGATCGCCGAGCGCTTTGGCTTTCGCGGCGGCGAGATCATCGAGGGCGGCGAGGTCAGGCCGACGGGGGGCGATACGGGCTCCTACGCGGAGGGCCCGCACTTCTGGGAGGTGTGCGTGGCGGGCGCGGAGGTGTCCGTGGACCCGGAGACCGGTGTGATCGACGTGCTGCGCACAGCGACGATCGCCGACGTGGGCAAGGCGATCAACCCGCAGCTGGTCGAGCGCCAGGATGAGGGCGCGACGCTGCAGGGCATCGGCAACGCGCTATTCGAGGAGATGGTCATGGTCGACGGCGTCGTGACCAATGACAACCTGCTCGAGTACCGCATCCCGAGCATCGCCGACCTGCCGCGTGCGATGACCTCGATCATCGTCGAAAACGAGGACGGGCCCGGACCTTACGGCGCCAAGGGCTGCGGCGAAGGGGCCTTCGCCGCCGTGCCGGCCGCGATCGCGTGCGCGCTGGCCGACGCCGGCGTGCCGATGCAGGAGCTGCCGCTCACGCCCGAGCGGGTGTGGCGGCGCATTCAAGAGCTAAAGGAGAGACATGACTGAACTGAACCGAGCGACCGTGGTAGGCACCGGAACGATGGGCCCCGGCATGGGAGCCGTCTTGGCCCGCGCCGGTCTCAAAGTGACGCTGTTCGACGTCAACTCCGAGGCTCTGGAGCGCGCCAAGGGGATGGTCGGGATGGTCGAGGGCGTGCTCGACCGGCTCGAGGTCCCGCGTCGCGACGGAGGTGGGCTCTCGTATGAGACCGATCGCGCGGCGGCGCTCGAGGGAACCGATGTCGTCGCCGAGGCGGTCCCGGAGCAACTCGAGCTAAAGCGCCAGCTGTTTATCGACATAGAGGACGAGATTTCTCCTCAGACGATCATCGCTTCCAACACCTCCGGCATCCCGGCGACCAAGTTGGCCGAGGGGCTCAAGCACCCCGAGCGCGTGGTCGGCTGGCACTGGTCCAATCCGCCGCACCTGATCCCGATGAACGAGATCATCCCCGGCGAGCAGACCTCGCCCGAGGTCACCGGCGCGATCCAGGAGCTCACGCGGCGGATCGGCTATCACCCGGTCACTTTGAAAAAGGAAGTCCCCGGCTTCGTCGAGAACCGCGTGCTCTACGCGATCATGCGCGAGTGCCTCGCGCTCGTCGACGAGGGCGTGATCGACGAGGAGGGACTTGACCTCAACGTCAAGTGGGGCATTGGCTACAAGCTCGCGGTGGTGCCGCCGATCCAGCTGCTCGACATGGCCGGGCTCGACATCTACACGAGCGTGGCGGGCTACCTGAACGCCTCTTTATCAAACGAGAAGGGCGTCTCGAAGACGGCCACCGATCTGAAAGAGAGCGGCCGCCTCGGGATCAAGGCCGGCAAGGGTTTCTTCGACTACTCGCCCGAGCGCATCAAGGAGCTACAGCAACAACGCGCCGCCCAGCTGGTGGCGGTGAGAAAGGCGCTTTCTTAGCCATGGCAAAGGCAACTCAGGTGCGGCTGCTCGACAGCGGCACGCTGGTCATCGACCAGTCGCACATCACCTGGAACGTCGGGTGCGGGACGCCCGTGCGCTTTCCCGTCTACAGCGTGCTGATCGAGCACCCCGACGGGCTGTTCTTGTTCGACACCGGCTACGACCTCGATGTCGTCAACGCCGTGTTGCCGTTCGAGCTGCCCGAGCAGACGCCCGAGCAGACCATCCCCGGCCAGCTCGCCAAGTGCGGTCTTGAGCCCAAGGACATCGACGCCGTGATCAACTCGCACCTGCACTTCGACCACTGCGGCGGCAACAAGCACCTGGTCGGGGCGACGACCTATTTGCACGCCGATGAGCTGCGCGAGGCGCGCACGCCGGAGCCGTTCGAGCGCCTGGGCTACGCGGACAAGGGGTACGACCACGAGGGGGCGAAGTTCGAGCTGCTCGAGGGGGACATCGACTTCGCCGACGGGATCCATTTGTTCTACACGCCCGGCCACACCGTGGGTCACTACTCGCTGCTGGTCGAGCTCGAGGGCGGCGATCACCCGCTGCTGTTCATGGCCGACGTGTCCTACACGGCGGCGGCGTATGCAGCGGATCAGCAGGCGGGGTTCCATGTCGATCCCAGGGCCGGGGTGCGCTCGATTCGCCGCTGCAAGCGTTTGGCGCGCGAGTGGGGGGCAGAGGTGCTCTTCAGTCACGACAGCGAAGCGTTCGCTGGCTATGCGCTGGCGCCGGAGCCATTCACTGGGGCCCGGGCGATGTCGGCGGCGGGAGGTGCCCAATGACGCGGCTCGAGGGCAGGGTCGCGATCGTCACCGGCGCCGCCCAGGGGATCGGCAGGGCGATCGCGGAGAAGCTCCGTGCCGAGGGCGCTGACGTCGCGGTTGTGGACATGAACGGCGAGGGCGCTCAGTCCGTGGCCTCGTCACTCGACGGTCTGGCGATCCACGCGGACATTTCGAACGAGGGCGACGCCAACCGCATGGTGCGCGAAACGCTCGACCGCTACGGCAAGGTCGACGCGCTCGTCAACGCGGCCGCGATCGTGCCCTTCATCCCGTGGGACGAGGTGGACTTCGCCTACTGGCGCAAGCTGCTGTCGGTCAATTTGGATGGCTCGTATCTGGTGGCACGCGCGGTGGAGCGACCGATGCGTGTGGCCGGTTACGGCCGTATCGTGTTGATCGCTTCAAACGCATTTCTGGCCGGCACGCCCAACATGGGGCCGTATCTGGCGGCGAAGGGCGGCGTGGTCGGATTGACGCGCGCGCTCGCCACAGAGCTCGGCAAGTACGGCATCACCGCCAACGCGGTCTCGCCGGGTATCACGCGGACCGAGGGCGCGCTGGCCACGCCGCACAAGGACTCGTTCGACTTCGTGCAGATGCTCCAGGCGATTCCCCGGCACGGGCTCGCCGAGGACATCGCTCCGGTGGTGGCGTTCCTGGCCTCCGAGGAGTCGGGCTGGATCACGGGTCAGAACGTCGTCGTCGATGCCGGCCACATCCGCAACTGATGTCTGTCGCGGTCACACGGGCCGGCGCGATCCTGGCGGTCTCGGACTTCGAGCGCTCGCTCGCGTTCTACCGCGACAAACTCGGTTTCTCGGTGGAGGCGAAGTACGACGACCCGCCCTACGCGACGCTTGTCTGCGCGGGCACGCGGGTGTCGCTGGCAGAGCAGGGGCATGAGGCGGAGGACCGTCCGGGGGTCTCGACGGTGGCCCCCGAAGACTCGTCGCGGTTATCGGCGCTCTTGGTGCTCGAGGTTGCTGACTGCCTCGCTGCCTACGACGAGCTGCGCTCCGCGGGAGTCGAGTTCCTGGCCGAGCCCTACTCGCCGCCGTGGGGCGGGCACCGCTGCTTCGCGCTCGACCCCGATCGCAACCTGATCGAGCTGGAGCAGCCGGCATGAGGGCGGTGAAGCTGGTCGGAGACGAGGCCGTCGAGGTGCAAGAGGTTCCGGAGCCGGAGCTACGTCAGGACACCGACGCGGTCGTGCGGGTGACGCACACCGCGATCTGCGGCGCCGACCTGCTCCCCTACCACGGGTTCACGCCAGGGTTCGAGCTGGGGACGACGCTCGGGCACGAGTTTGTCGGCGTCGTCGAGTCCGCCGGGGATGCGGTTGGCGATTTGCGCCCCGGCCAGCGCGTCGTGAACACGAGCATGATCTCCGACGGCACGTGCGTGCACTGCCGCGCCGGGCGCCCGACCCAGTGCACCACGCGCGCGCTGTTCGGCTACTCGGGCGTGTATCCGCGGCTGGAGGGCGGGCAGGCCGACCTCGTGCTCGTGCCCCGCTCCGATCGCTGTTTGTGGCCGGTTCCCGACGATGTCTCGAGCGAGGACGCCGTCTTCGTCGCCGACATCCTGCCGACAGGGTTTTTGGCGGTCGAGCGCGCGGCGATCGAGCTGGGCGATGTGGTCGTGGTGCTCGGATGCGGGCCGGTTGGACTGATGGCGGTGATGTGCGCCGTCGGTCCGGGGCGCCGCGTGATCGCGGTCGATGGAATCGAGGCACGGCGCCAGCTCGCGCTATCGCTCGGTGCGACGCCCGTGGATCCCGGGGAGGCTGCTGGGGTTGTCGAGGCGGCCACGAACGGCATCGGCGCGGACGCCGTGATCGAGGCTTCAGGCGCGCCGGCGGCGCTGTCCGCCACGTTGGAGCTGGTACGTCCCCAGGGCGTGGTCTCGGTCGTGGGCGCGCACTTCGAGCCCGACTTTCCGCTCAACAACGCGCTCATGTTCGAAAAGGAGATCACCCTCACGTTTGCGATCGGCAACCCCGGACGCGACCGCGAACGGCTGCTGGCGATGATCGAAGAGGGTGTGCTGCGGCCGTCTTCGGTGGTCACAGACACGATGTCGCTCGATGAAGCGCCCGCCGCCTACCGCGCCTTTGACTCGCGTGAGGCGACCAAGGTCGTGCTGACGACGTGATCGCGCCAGGCGATCTGCTGGCTGCCGTCGACTCGAGGGCGCCGCTCGTGGGCGAGGTGATGGGCTTCGTGCACGCGCACCCAGAACTCGGTCACGAGGAGCACGAGTGCTCGCGGTATTTGTGCGACACGCTGGCCGGACTGGGCTTCGAGGTCCAGCCCGGCATCGGCGAGATCGATACGGCGTTTCGCGCCGTGCTGCACGGCGGGCGCCCCGGCCGCTCGGTCGGCCTGACGTGTCTCTACGACGCGGTTCCCACGCTGCGCGAAAACGGCCGCGTTGAGCCGGTGCACTCGTGCGGGCACGGGCCGATCGCGGGTGGCGTCGTGGCGGCAGCGGCGGCGCTCGCCGAGCTACGCGACGAGCTCGCGGGCAGTGTGGTGGTCCTGGGTTGCCCGGCGGATGAGATCCACGCGCCGGGCACGGTCGCGCGTGGGGGCGGCAAGGCGCTGACGGTGCAGGCCGGGCTGTGGGACGACATCGACGCGGCGCTGTACGCGCACCCGGAGTTCATCGACACCGTCTCGCTGCAGTCGCTGTGGATGCGCCGCGACCGCCTGAGGGTGTTCGGCTCACGCTCTTTGAGCGGTGGCGAGCAGGCGCCGCTGGCGACCGCGCGCGCCGCGATCGATGCCGAGGTTCCCGGCAAGGTGATGCTCGAGTGCCTGGTCCTCGACGGCGACGTCGAGGAGTCGACGGCGCTGGGCGTCGAATGCACGTTTTTGATCTGGGGCTCGAGCGAGGAAGAGCTTTCGGGACGAGTCGATGAGCTTCGCGCCCGGCTCCCAGGCGAATGGCAGGAGGGGTCCTTCTACCAGGGCGTGCGGCCAAACGAAGAGGTGACGGCGGCGGTCGCGGAGGCGTTTGGGACGATCGGACACGAGTTCGTCGCCGATCCACCGCCGCTGCCGTTCGCGACGGACTTCGGCAACGTGTCCCACCGCACGGCGGCCGCGCTGATCGGTGTCGCGCACCCCGGCGGCTGGGCCTTCCACACCGACCAGGGCGCCGAGCAGTTCGCCTCCGACGGCGAGGAGGCGGGGCTCACTATCGCGCGCGTGCTCGCGCTGGCTACGGCGCAGCTGGGCGAATCGGCGTAGCGAGGGGCGCGGCGGGCGCCGACCCCGGTGAGGGGCGCGGCCAACTAACGCCGCACCCCTCACGCGAGTTACATCACCCGGCTAGTAGCCGGGGGGATGTCATCCGGCTAGTAGCCGAGCGGATGGCCGGGGCCGTAGCCGGGCGGACCACCCGGGCGCGGCATGGCTTTGAAGGAGCTGTCGAGATGGATCTCGACCTGGCTTCCGCCTGCCTTTCTGACGATGACTTCGTAGCCATTGCCGGTGAAGTTGGTGGTCACGGCTCCGGCCGTGCCACCCCCGGCGGCCTTGACCGCGGCAGCCTTGGCCTTCGCGGCCACTGCGCCCGTTACCGCCTTCTCGGCGCCCTCGTGCGCGGAGCTGCCGGGCCTCGGCATGTTCGCGGGCAGAGCCCTGGGTCGGACGACCCGCGCGGCCGAGCTCGACGGCGAATTGGTAGAGGAACTAGCCGCGTTGGCTATCGTCGCGCCGCCGACTGCGGCCGCTGCGACGGCCGCGCCCGTTATGAGCGTTG
This sequence comes from uncultured Solirubrobacterales bacterium, assembly GCA_963767295.1. GTDB lineage: Bacteria > Actinomycetota > Thermoleophilia > Solirubrobacterales > Solirubrobacteraceae > Palsa-465. The sequence goes on along the minus strand of CAVYDI010000003.1, from coordinate 66,201 downwards.
ACCTGATTCTCGGCATCTCTCTCCTTGGGTTGGGGTGGGAGGCGACGCCGCGATGGTGAACAGCGCAGGTGAAAGCCCCGGCACAGAGGCCTGAGAATCGCGTTAGAGGGGGTAGCGGGTGCGGGTGAGTGCCGCGACTTGGTGCGCCGCCGCTCTACTCGCACGTTATTCGTGCTCCGGTCGATCTAACGTCCCGCGGCCATGCTGCTGCTCGGGATGATCTTGATCGCCGCGAACATGCGCGCCTCGATCACCGCGGTCGGGCCGCTGCTATCGGAGATAACGCACGCCTACGGCCTCTCCGGCACCGAGGCGGGTTTTCTGACCGCGCTGCCCGTGCTGGGCTTTGCGGCCTTCTCGCCGTACGCTCCGAGGCTGGCGCGGCGTGTCGGCATGGAACGCGCGCTGCTCGCGGCGATGGTGGCCCTGCTGATCGGAATCGTGGTTCGCTCGCTGCCCTCTGGTGTCGCTTTATACGGCGGAACCCTGCTCCTGGCCGCCGGGATAGCCGTCGCCAATGTGCTTTTGCCGGCGCTCGTCAAGCAGCACTTCTCCAGCCGCCAGAGCACGGTCACCGCGGCCTACGCGAACACGATGGGCCTCTTGGCCGCGATCGCCTCCGGCGTGGCCGTCCCTCTCGCGGATGTCCTCCCCGGTGGCTGGCAGACCTCGCTTGGAGCCTGGGGCGTGCTGGTGATCGCGGGCGTGGTGTTGTGGCTCCCTCGCACGATCGGTGCACAACACCCGGGGCCCGGTCAGGCGCGCACGCCGCTGCCTTGGCGATCGCCCGTCGCGTGGCAGGTGACGGCCTTCATGGGCCTTCAGTCACTGGGCTTCTACGTGATGATCGGCTGGCTTCCGAGCGTGCTCAAGTCCCACAACGTCAGCGCTCGCGGCGCGGGCTTCGAATTGCTCGCCTACCAGCTCGCGGCGCTCGTCACCACGCTGCTCGTGCCGGTCGTCGCGGACCGTCGCCGCGACCACCGGGCGCTCGCCGCCGCCGCCGCGGCTTGCTCTGCGCTCGGGTATGTGGGGCTGCTGGTTGCCCCGAGCCTCTCTCTGCTGTGGGTCGTGGTCGCCGGCTGCGGCGCGGGACCGACGCTCGTGCTCGCGCTCTCGTTCATGGCGCTCCGCACGCACGGACCCAGTCAAGCCGCGGCGCTGTCGGCGATGGCACAGTCCGCCGGCTACCTGCTCGCCGCAGCCGGTCCGTTCCTATTCGGTGCGCTGCACGCGGTCAGTGGTAGCTGGACGCTCTCACTGATCGCATTGCTGGCGAGCGGCGTCGCACTGCTCGGCTTCAGCTTCCCGGCCGGGTCTCCCGCGGCGCGGGTGTAGCGAGACTCAGAACTCAATCACGCTGCGGATGCCGTCCTGGCGCTCCATCAGCTCAAACGCGTGGTTCACATCGTCCAAAGCAATGCGATGTGAGATGAATGAGTCGACGTCGATCAAGCCGTCGAGGTAGAGCTGCACAAGCTCGGGCACCTGATCGCGACCTTTGACGCCTCCGAACGACGACCCGCATACGCGCCGCCCCGTGATCAGAAAGCGGGGGATGACGTCGAGCGTCTCGCCCTTGCCCGCGACGCCGACCACCGTGCACAAGCCCCAGCCCATGCGAGCGGCCTCCACCGCTTGGCGCATCACCTGGACGAGCCCCGTCGCCTCAAACGTGTAATCGGCTCCGAAGCCGCCGGTCTCCTCGACCACGCGCGGCACCGAGTCTTCTCCACCGATCCAAACGTCGGTCGCACCATGAGCGCGCGCCAGCTCGAGCCGCTCTTCTGACAGATCGATGCAGATGATCCGCTCGGCTCCTTGCAGCCTGCAGCCTGCCACCGCTCCAAGACCGACCATGCCGGCGCCGAACACGACGCACGTCGACCCGGCCTGGACCTTGGCCGTATTGATCGCGGCGCCCAGCCCGGTCGACAGCCCGCACGCGAACAGGCACGCCCGGTCGGACTGCGCGTCGGGTGAGACGCGCGCCAAAGCGATCTCCGGCATCACCGTGTACTGCGCAAACGTGCTCGTGCCCATGAAATGCCGGATCGGCTCTCCGCCCCGCGAGATGCGGGTCGTCCCGTCGGGCATGTAGCCGCGGTTTTGCTGCTCGCGGATCGCGAGGCACAGGTTGGTCCGCGGATCCAGGCAGTGGATGCACTTGCGGCACTGGGGCGAAAAGAGCGTCACCACCTTGTCGCCCGCCGAAAGGCTCTCCACTCCGGGGCCGAGCCGCTCTACCACCCCAGCCCCCTCGTGCCCGAGCACGGCGGGCGCGTACCCGGACGGATCAGCGCCGGAGGCGGTGTACATGTCGGTGTGGCACACGCCACACGCCTCCAGACGGACCAAGACCTCGCCTTCTCGCGGCTCGCCGAGCTCTACCTCGGTGATCGCGAGCGGCTCGCCGAAGCGCTCGAGCACAGCCGCGCGGACGTTCATGAGCGACGGCAGTCTACCTCCGCAAACCCGACGGCCCGCCAGGCTCTTCCTCGCCTGACGGGCCGCCGCTGTCCTACAACGCCCCCGGGTACTACGCCCCCAAGAGGGCCTGCAGTCCTATGGCGTGAACTTCGCCTGGCATGCCTGCACCTTGCTCACATCGGTGCCGGCCGCCGAGATGCAGCCCGCGAGCTTCGAGGCTTGGCTCAGCTTGTGCTGGGCCGTCTTCGTCACGCTAGACGCCGTGCTCGAGCTTGAGCTCGACTGCTGGCTCGCAGACTTGAGCTGCTTCTGGGCCTGGTTGAGCGCTTGCTGACCCTGTTGTAGGCCAGTCTTGATCGCCTGGTCGGCCGTGTTCTGACTCGGCAGGATCACCGCGAACAGCAGCACCAGGAAGATCACCAGCGAGAGCGCCATTCCGACGAGTGCAATACGCCAGTTGCCGCTTACTAGAACCATCTTGTACCTCCTCGTTGTGTTTTGTCGGGAGGGCGAATCGCCCCCGGTCGTGTGTGGTTGTTTGTGGAAGTCCGTGTCGTTCAGGCGCTGGCCGCCTCGGCCTGGGCGAGCGCCGTGTCCCAGTCGATGACGATCTCGTGGTCGGCGCCATCCGGCATACGCTTGGCGGGGACCGTGCTGCCCGCGTAGACGAGCGGCACGGCGTCCGCCGGCACCGGGTTGCCGACCTGCGTCTGGTAAGGCGGCCGTCCCTCGGCCATGACCGTCAGCAAGAACGCGTACATGTCCTTGCCCGTCGAGCTGCGCATGCCCATCGGCTGGGACTGCACGATCACCGCCGTGCACGGCACGCCGTACTCGAGGATCCGAGCGGCGGAGCCCGTGTTGGGAGCGCCCGCGCTCGCCATCGTCACGGTCGGCGGCTCCTCGCCCAGCGACAACGCCACCTGGCTGTGGTCGTCGGAATCGACTCGCACCGCGACGGTCGCGCCCGGCGTCATCAGCTGCGGCAGCACCGTCGCGCGAACGGCCTGGCGGCAGGTCGCCGTGTAGCGCGGCTCGTTGTCGAGCGCGACCTCGAGCGTGAACACGCACACGTGCGAGGGATCAAAGTCGACGCCGGTGCTGACCGACGTTTGCTGGATGCTGACGATGATCCCTCGCCCGAGTACCCCGTTCTCCAGCAGCTCCTTGGGAACCGCGCCCGTCAGATTGCGCATCTTGTTCAAAATCCCCATCGCCGATTGCCTTTCTCTCGCAAGCCTCAGTTGACGATCGGCAGCTTGAACTGGCGCGCCTAACGCGCACCAAAACTGCACCAAAAGGACCATTGCTCTAGGGCTTTTTGCCCACTACTCTGTGCCCGCGGTGACCGGTGGGAGCGCTCGTTTTGGCGTGCTCGGACCCCTCGTACTTGAGCGCGATGGAGTCCCGGTGCCCGTGCCGCGCGGCCGCCAACGTTCGCTGCTTGCGCTACTCCTGCTCGCCGGCGGCGTGCCGCTCTCGCGCGACCGTCTAATCGACGAGCTGTGGGGAGAACGCCCGCCGCCCAGCGCGGTCTCAGCCCTCCACGTCCATCTCTCGAAACTGCGCGCGCTGCTCGGAGGGCTACTCGTGCTCGACTCGGCCGGCTACGCGTTGGCGCCGTCGCAGTTCGAGCTCGACGTGTGGCAGTTCGACGAGCTCGTGGATGCGGCCCGGTCCGATCCCGATAGGGCGCCGGAGCTGCTCGGCCAGGCACTCTCGCTGTTTAGGGGCGAGCCGTTGTGCGACGTTTCGGCCGAGGGCGGCGTGGCGCAGTGGCGGCGCGCGCTCGAAGACAAACGCCTCCAGGCGCGGGTGCTCAAAATCGAGGCGCAGCTCGCGCAGGGCGAGTCCTCCGAACTGGTGCCCGAGCTAGAACGCCTAGCCGCCGAGCACCCATACGAGGAGCGCGTCTGGACGGCGCTGATGTTGGCGCTGTATCGCGCCGGTCGGCAGGTGGATGCGCTCGGCGCCTACCAGAAGGCCCGCCGCCTGTACGCCGAGGAGCTCGGCCTAGAGCCAGCCGAACAGCTCTCGCTCCTGCACCAGCGCATCCTCGAGCGAGACACGGCTCTGCTGGCACCGCAGAAAGCGAAGCCGCCGCCGGCCCCATCGGGCGCAGTCGCCTCCTCGGACCTCCCCCGGCCGGTGACGCGGCTGGTCGGCCGTGAGGCCGAACTGAGCGCGCTCGGAGAATTGATGGCCGACCCCGAGATTCGCCTCGTCACCCTCACGGGGCCCGGTGGGGTCGGCAAGACCCGCCTGTTGCTCGAACTGGCGGCGCGCCACGAGCGTGACTATGCAGACGGCGCGGCGTTCGTTCGCCTGGAGCGCGTGACCGATCCCGCGCTTGTGGCGGCCGAGATCGCGAGCGCGCTCGCCCGACGCGATCACGCCGACGGACCGGGCGCCGACGCGCTATCTCACTACCTACGTGACCGCGAACTGCTGCTCGTGATCGACAACTTCGAGCATCTGCTCGCGGCGGCGATCTTGCCCGCGGAGCTGCTCACGATCGCGCCGCGACTGCGCGTGCTCGTCTCGAGCCGCACGCCGCTCAGAATCCGCGGCGAGCAGGTCTTCGAGGTCGAGCCGCTCGAGCTTCCTGCCAGCGAAGACGCCGAAGCTGTGGCCCAGAGTCCGGCGATTCAGATGTTTGTGCAGTGCGCGCTCGCGGCAAACCACAAGCTCGAGCTCGATGCGCCGCTGACGCAGACAGTCGGGAGGATCTGCACAGCGCTCGACGGGCTGCCACTCGCGATCGAGCTCGCTGCGGCCCGCTCGCAGTCACTCAGCGTTTCGGAGATCGAAGACCAGCTCGCGCATCCGCTGTTCGTGGGCAGGCACGCGCTGCGCGACCTCCCCGAGCGCCAGCAGTCGCTCGAGGCAACGATCAACTGGAGCTATGAGCTGCTCGGGTCCCGTGCGCGCACCGCGCTACGAGCCGCCGGCGTGTTCGTGGGCGGATTTACGCTCGAGGCGCTCGCCGCCGCCCTTGGCGAACAGCCCGGCGAGGCACTCGAAGAGCTCAAGGACGCCAGCCTTGCGCGCCGCCAAGCGGGCGGCACCCGCTTCGAGTTGCTCGAGCTGGTGCGCGCCTTCGCGCTGCGCGAGCTGCACCGCTGTGTAGAGGCGCAGGATGTGCGCACTCGCCATCGCCGGTATTTCGCCGCTGCCCTGGCGTCAACCAGCGACGCACTCGAGCACGGCGGACTCCCGGGCGAGCTCGCCCCGCCGCTGCTCGCCGACCACGCCAACCTGCGGGCGGCGCTGGCGGACGCGATCTCAGTGGGCGACCGCGAGGCCGCGCTCGAGCTCGCGCTCGGGCTGCGGGCGCCGTGGTTCGCGGGCATGCTGCGCCAGGAGGCGAGCGAGTTCATCGAACGCCTGCTGGCGCGCTTCGAGTTCGCCGGGCCAGATGAGCTGAGGTTGCTGAGAGCGCAGGCGTTCGTCGAGGGCTCGACCCCCGCCGCGGCGACTCTGCACCGGCGAGTGGCCGCGCGCGCCGCTGAGATCGGCGACTGGACCGCGGTCTGCACCGCGACATGCAACCTGTTCGGGATGGCGCTCAACACCCGTGACTTCAAGGAGATGAGGCGCCTGCGCCCGCGATTGCAAGAGCTGATCAAACCCGAGACGGGCACCAAGTCGCTCGGGTGGATACACCTGCACCTCGCGACCGGCGCCTACATCGACGGCGACCTGGACCAGGCATTCGAGCACGCCTCGCTGTGTGTCGAGTGCGCGCAGGAAATCGAGCACGAGTACCTGCTGGCGACGGCCTTGCAGACAGAGCTGCTCACGCGATGGGCCCACGATGGAGCGATCACGCAGCCGGTTCTCGCGCAGGCGGTCGACCGCATCCGCCGGACCGGCGTCAAGACAGACGCGGTCGTGGCGCTGTGGTTCGTCGCCCGCTACGCCGCCGCGGTTGCCTCGGAAAGCGCCGGCCCGTGGCTCGCGCACGCCGAGCGCATCCTGGCCGAGCTCGACAGCGAGATCTGGCCCGAGAGCATCCTCCGGGACGAGACCATGAGTGTGCTAGAGCTCGACGACGTCGGTCCGCTGCTCGCCGACACGCCCCGACTTGATCACGCCGCCGCGGTGGAGGCCGCCGCGGCCTGGCTGGCCGAACGCGACCCGGCCGAAGAGGCGGGAGCAGAGCTCACGATCGTCACACCGGTTCACCCCATTCCGTAGGGCAAAAAGCAAATTCCACTGTGGCCGGGGACACCGCCGCACTGCCCGTTGTTCTGGACGTCGTCGCTGGCGATCCACAAGCCGGCGTCGGTGATCAGCATGTCGTCGGCGCCGAGCCCACGGGCTCGGGTGTAGTACCCCTCGGTGCCGGCCGCGTTTAGATACAGGTCCCCGGTGGCGGGGTCGAGACCTTCCATTCCCTGGGCCGGGTACGCACCGGGACCCTGGAAGTTGCAGCCCTCGGAATTTTGCGACCACCGCTCATGGCCGCCAAAGTAGGCCAGGGAAGCATCGGCGGCACTCGCGTAGATGGAGTCGCAACCCGTGTAATTGATCCAGAGCGGGTTCACCGTCTTCTGCCTGGCGGGAAATGCCGCCGCGGCGTCACACAGACCGGCCAGCGGGAAGCTAGATCTGGTCCTGTTGTAGAGGTGAAAGCCAGTCGTTCCGACGTAGATGGTCGAGTCATTCGGGGACCACGCCGCGGTTCGCAGGTAAAACGGCTCGGTGAACCAACAGTGCTCGCTGAACTCCGGCGACGTCCACCGCGTAACCGTCGCCCGGGGGCCCTGGAGATCGAGCATGAAGATCTGCTGCCTCGGCTGCCCGCCCACCGAGGTGAAGTCACCCTCGACGAGATCCAGCGAGCCCTTGTGGCTGATTTGCTGGTTGTAAACGCGAGTGTTGTTCGCGGCGGCGCACCGCTTATGAGAGCAGTAGCTGTAGTTGCCGGAGAGTTTGAGATCGACGAATTTCTGCACCGCTCCCGTCACGGGACTGAGGCTGGCGAAGTATTTCTGTCGAGTGCCGTTTACGGAGGTGAAGAACCCACCCACGAGCAGGTGCCCCTGTGCGCTGGCAATGGTGTCCACCTCGGCGCTGGCACTGTGCGCAAAGCGGGAAGCGACGGCGCCGGTGGTCGTATCGACCGCCGCGATGTTCTTGACCGCCGTCCCGTGCACCGCCGAGAATTCCCCTCCTAAGTACGCCTTGTTGCACGAGGAGCCGTCGAACGCGATCGTGTTCACCTCGCCGTTGACGCGGGGTGCCCACGAGCTGATCGTGTACGGCGCGCTGGCGGCGAAGCTAAAGACGTTGCTGCGTCGGTAGACCGTTCCGTTCCACGCGATCTGGGTGAATGTGCCGACCGCGTACATCGTGTCGCCACATTGCACGAGCTCACGAATCTGCTGCGGGCTGCCGGTGGACGCGAGCTCCGGCGTCCCGCTGGCAGGCATGTTGGATACCTGGGCGCTGGCTGTCGGCGCAAGCGCCATCGAAGACGCCGCAAACGCGGCGACCGCCAGTGCGCAGCGTCGCATCCGGCGGCTGAACGCAGGGTCGCTCAGCCGGCGCCAGCCAGCTCGGTTCAGCCCAGTCGGCCCGCGGGCCACGTCCACACCCCCCATAGCGGCGATCAATCTTAGGAGACTTCGTGGGCGCGCAAGCCAGCGCATGCGTGACCCTCTAGGTACGTATGTGACCCTCCTCACATTTGCCTCTGTTTCACATCGTGCGCGGTGGAAAGGACCAACATGAGGGGGGATCGCTGGCACGACCCTAGGAGGCCCCATCACGATGGCTACCCAGACCACTACGCAAAGACAGGCAGCAGCTAAGAAGGCGGCTGCCACACGCAAGCGAAACCAGGCGAGCGCGCGCTCCACGGCCGCGAAGCGCTCGGCCCGTAGCGGCCAGCGCGCCGCCGGAGCCGGAGTCAAAGATGCTCGCCGCGCGACAGCTCAGGCCGGTCGGGCCACCGGACGCGGCCTGCAGGCCGGCACCTTCCAGGTGCAGGCGGTGGGGCGTCAGATCGAGCGCGCCTTCCTGGTTCAGCTGGGCGCCGTGCTCGAGGCCCGCGACGCTGCGGTGAAGACCTTCCGGACCTACACCAAGCGCACCAGCCGCACCACCCGTCTGCGCCGGCTCGAGCGCCGGGGCGAGACAGCGCTGCGCCGCTCGACGCGCCGCGTGGAGCGCGAGATCCAGGGCGTCCGCCGCGACCTTGACCGCCAGGCGAGCGAGTTGCGCGACGACGCCGGCAGCCTGGTCGAGCGCCTTAACCCGGTCTCGTAGCTTCGACCACACCGTCAAGGACAGGCAGTCGGTCCCAGTGGGTCCGGCTGCTTTCGTCTGCGCGATACTGAGGGGCGGGCAAGCGCATTGGTGGCCATGGTGCGATGCTTGGGCGGTGACTCCGCGGAGCGCCGCCCCGGCCGCCTTCGAAGGCTTCGGGCCCAAGGTCCGTCAATGGTTCAAGGGCCTCGAAGCCGATAACAGCAGGGCGTACTTCACCGCCAACCGCGACTTCTACGAGAACGCGATCCGCGGCCAGCTGGAAGCCCTGTTCGCGGAGCTGAGCGAGACCTTCGGCGGCGACTTGTGGATGGCGCGCCAGCACCGGGACATCCGCTTCTCGCGCGATAAGTCGCCGTACAAGACCAACACCTACGGCGTCCTGCACGGACCCGATGTGGCGGCCGGCGGACTGTACGTCTCGATCTCGGCAAGCGGCATGGTCGCGGGCAGCGGCTACCACGTCATGGCGCGCGACCAGCTCGACCGCTACCGCGAGGCGGTCGACCGCGACACCCACGGGCCCGAACTCGAAAAGCTCATCGCACAAGCCCGGGGGGCCGGTCTGGAGGTGTGGGGCCAGAGCGTCGCGACGGCCCCGCGGGGTTACCCGAAGGACCACGAGCGCATCGAGTTGCTGCGATACAAGAGCCTCGCGCTCGGCCGAAGGATCAACTTCGGCCGCCGCATCAGCCGCGACGCAGCGCTCGAATTCGTGGGCGGCACCTGGCGCGCGGCGACTCCGGTGGCCCGCTGGCTGCAAGCGCAGGTCGGCCCGGCAGCATGAGCAAGCTTCGCTTCGGGGTGCTCGCGACCGGGTGGATCGCGGGCGAGTTCGTGGACGCGCTGCAGCACAGCAGCGACTGCGAGCCGGTCGCGGTCGCCTCGCGCGACCCCGAGCGCGCCGCGAGCTTCGCCGCCGAGCACCGACTCCCGAGCAGCTACGGCAGCTACGACGAACTGCTCTCAGATCCAGCGGTCGAGATCGTCTACGTCGCGACGCCCCATCCCCAGCACGCCGAATGGACGATCAAGGCGGCGCGTGCCGGTAAGCACGTGCTGTGCGAGAAGCCGCTGACGATGAACGCGCGCCAGGCGAGCGAGGTGTTCGCGGTCGCGCGCGAGGAGGGCGTGTCAGTGTTCGAGGCCTTCGCCTATCGCTTTCATCCTCAGACCGAGCGGCTGCTCGAGCTCGTTCAAAGTGGCGCGATCGGCAAAGTGCTGGCCGTCGATGCGACCTTCAGCTACGGACTGGCGCCCCACCACCTGACGCGACGCGCGATCGCGAACGAACTCGGCGGCGGCGGAATCCTCGACGTCGGCTGCTACTGCGTCTCGGCGGCCGCGCTTGTGGCCGGAGCCGCGAGCGGCACGCCCGTGGCCGAGCCCGACCAAGTGCTCGGCGCGGCAACCCTCGACCCCGTCGAAAGGACCGACCGCTACGCAACCGCGATCGTCACCTACCCCGGCTCGATCCTGTGCCAGCTCGCGTGCGGAGTCGGGCTCGCCAAGGACGACCTGCTCGCGGTGTACGGCGCCGAGGGGAGGATCGTGATCGCCCAGCCGGCATGGCTGCCCGACCGGCGCACCGCCCCCGCACAGATCAAGGTGGTGGACGGGAACGGCGAGCAAAGCCTGGTCGAGATCCCCGCCCAGCGCCACCTGTTCGCGCTCGAAGCCGACGGCGTCGCCCGCCTGCTGCGAGAAGGCGAAGCGAGCGCCGCTGAACCCTGGTGGGCGGAGACGCTCGCGAACATGCGCACGCTGGACCGCTGGCGGGCGGCGGCCGGCGTGATTTACCCCTTCGCAGACCAGACGATCTGACGCTCGCGGCCCGGCGAAGCCCACCGAGCCGTGTGGTAGCTTGATAGCGGGCAACCGGGAAGAAAGCAATCGCCGGCGGGGGCTGGCGCCGGGCAAAAAGGAGAGGGCATGAAGAGGGCAGTCACAACACGCATTCGCCGGTTGGCGTTGCTGGTGTTAATGGCGGGCAGCGTTGCGCTGGTTGCACCTGGAGCCGCGGCCGCGAACCCGGCCTGCGGATCGACCGTGACCCACAGCATCACCCTGCACAGCAACATGTACTGCCCCACCAGCGACGGGCTCGACGTGGGCAAGTCCGGGGTGACGATCAATTTGAACGGACACAAGATCACTGGTGGAGGCACCAGTAGTTACAGCGGCGTTTATGCCTACCACTACAACAACATCACCGTCGAAAACGGCAAGGTCGAGGCATTTGAGTATGGGGTCCTCGACGAGTACACGAGTGGCTCCAAGATCTTGCACGTTACGTCGAGCGGTGCGTACTACGGGCTCAATATCTGGTACTCACGAGTCGGGCTGATAGACCGCAGCACGGTGGACGGCGCCTACTACGGCATCTACCTGTACCAGGACTACAAGGCCAAGGTCACTCACAGCAAGGCGCACGGCAACTCCTACGGCGTCTACGACTACTACAGCCATTCAACGCTCGACGGCGTGACCGCTAATTCGAACACTTACGGCATCGACATCGACTACCCGCTCGTCACCGGGAGCTCAAAGAAGCCCGCGTATTACCTGATCAGGAACTCGACCGCGAACAACAACACATCCGATGGGTTTTACATCTACGACAATTACGGGCCGGCGTATCAGGCGGATCTGACCGGCAACACGGCCAACAACAACGGCAGCTACGGCTTTTACGCGGAATACCGAGCCAAGGGCGCCCACAACCACGCTCACGGCAACAGCACGAACTTTTACCGCGTGCCTGGCTGAGGGAGCCGCGGTCGGGCCTAGCTCAGTCGGCCAGCGGCCCCGGATCGGCGGGCACATCGACCGCGTAGCTCGCGCAACACCTCGAGCGGCACCAGCTCCAGCGCGCGCTCGTGGGTCGCCGCCAACACGACGTACGCGCCGACGCCGGCCTCGTGCGCGCGCAGCCAGTTGAGCGCGGTCACGCACCACCGGTCACCCGGCTTTAGTCCCGGGAAGTGAAACTGGGGCACTGGCGTAGAGAGGTCGTTTCCGATCGCCTGCTGGAACTCGAGGAACTCGGCGCTCACGACGGCGCAGATCGTGTGGCTGCCGACGTCCTCGACGTCGCTTCGGCAACAACCGTCGCGGTAAAAGCCGGTGAGCGGCTCCGCGCTGCACGTCTCGAGCTCGCCGCCGAACACGTTGCGGTCCGCCATGCCGTCAGTATGCCCGCGCCGCCGCCGAGCCGATGTCGGTTATGCGCGGGAAGGGGCTCGCGGCATCGAGCACCTCGTCGGGGCTGACCAATCCCGCCCTGATCGCCTCGGCCACGCCGATTGCATCCAGCGACCCGAGTGCGTCTTCAGCGAAGCAGTGCATCTGCGATCGCGTCCGCAACCGCACTCGCGCCGCGTGCGCCGAACACGAGCGTGTAGTGGTTGACGTCGGGGACCAGGGTGGCCGACCGGCGCTCGGGGTCCGCGTCGGCCCACGGCCGCGCGACCGACATCGGCTGCATTGGGTTGGGGTCGTCGACCAGGCCACGCGGCGCGCACAGCAGCGTCGCCGGCAAGGGCACGTCGTACGCCGCCGGGGGAAGTTCGAGCAGCGCGGCGGAATCGTCGCGCACCGCCTGCTCGACCACGGATGAGCGGTCGCCGACCAGGTCGTGGTCGGCGTAGGCGTCGAGATCCTCGGCGGTGAAATCGCCGGTGCGGAAAGCCGGGTGCTCGCGCCACCACGCCCGGTAGGACTCGCGGTCGGCGAACCGCAGCGACAGCCGCGCGAGCGCCGGCCCGAGGAACTCGTCGAGGTCGAGGTCCTGGCCGCCCGGGATCGGCAGCCCGCCGTCGACCAGCACCAGCGCGCGCACCCGTTCTGGATGCAGCACCGCGAAGCGGGCGACGATGTAGGCGCCGAGCGAATGTCCGACCAGGAGTGCCCGGTCGAGGCCGAGGTGGTCGAGCAGCGCGAGCGTATCCGCGGCGTGCACGTCCAAGCCGTAGGGGCCGGGGAGCTCGCGGCTTTCGCCCCGGCCGCGCAGGTCGGTGGCGATCAGGGCGGCGCGATCGCCGAGCGCCCGCGCGACCGCGAGCCATGTGCGGCTGTTGGAGGTGATGCCGTGCAGCGCGACCGCCACCGGCGCCTCCTCGGCTGAAGAACCGAAGCGAAAGTGCGCGACCACTAGGTCGCGACCGTCTCGGCGCCGAGCTCGTCGGCCAGCGAGACGTCGAGCGAGTAGTCGATCGGCACCACGATCAGCGAGGGCACGTCGAGCGCCATCGCCTCGCGCAGGCGCCTGGGTAGCTCTTGGGCCGACTCGCAGCGCCACGCCGGCACCCCGAATGCCTTGGCCAGTCCGACGAAGTCCGGGTTGCCGAACTCGACGTCGAAATGGCGACCAAAGCGCTTGTCCTGCTTCCACGCGATCGAACCGAACTCGCCGTTCTCCCAGATTACGTTCACGAACGCGGTCTTGAGCCGCATCGCGGTCTCGAGCTCCTGGCAGTTCATGAGAAAGCCGCCGTCCCCGTGGACCGCGAGCACGTTGCGGTCTGGGTAGACGAGCTTGGCGCCGATCGCGGTTGGGAGCGCGAAGCCCATGCCCGCCAGCCCGTTGGCGATCAGCACGGTCCCCGGCTCGTGGGCCGGGAACACGCGCCCGATCCACAGCTTGTGCAGCCCGACGTCGGAGACGAGGATGTCGTCGCGGCCGAGAACTTCGCGAATCTCCCACAGCACTCGCGGCGGGCACATCGGGAAGCGGTCGTCGTCGCGGCCGTCGCGCAGCGTGGCCTCGACGAGCTCGTGCAGGCGCCGCGACCCTCCGCTCGAGGGCGCCTGGCCAGAGCCGCTGGTCAGGCGCGAGAGCACGTCGGGGATGTCGCCGACCAGCTCGACCGCCGGTACGTAGAACTCGTCGATCTCGGCGGCGACCGTGTCGACCACCACGATCCGCTTATTGCGCTTGGGGTTCCAGTTCTGGGGCGCGTGCTCGACCAGGTCGTAGCCGACCGTGACCACGACGTCGGCGTCGTCGAAGCCCGCCAGCGAGTAGTCGCGCGACTGCAGCCCGACGGTGCCGAGCGCGTGCGGGTCCCCGTCGTCGAGCACACCCTTGGCCATGAAGGTCTCCGCCACGGGGATGCCGGTCTTCGCCGCGAACTCGCGCAGCGCGGCGGCCGCGTGCGTGCGCACCGCGCCGCTGCCGGCGAGGGCGACCGGGTTCTCCGCCGAGCAAATGATCTCGACCGCGCGCTCGAGTTCGCGCTGGCGCGGCTCGGAGCGGACCGGGGCGTGGCGCGGCAGCGGGCTGGCGTCGAGCGGGAGCGCCATCACGTCTTCGGGCAGCTCGAGATGGGTCGAGCCGGGCTTCTCGGATTCGGCGACCGCGAACGCCTTGCGCACGACCTCGGGCACGATTTCGGGGCTCGAGACGCGTGCGTTCCATTTGACGATCGGGCCCAGAATGCCGAGCAGGTCGATGTACTGGTGCGACTCCTTGTGCATGCGCTCGAGGTCGGATTGGCCGGTCAGCGCGACCAGCGGCGAGCGGTCGAGGAAGGCGTCGGCGACCGCGGTGACGAGGTTGGTCGCGCCGGGGCCGAGCGTGCCCAGGCAAACGCCGGCGCGCCCCGTGAGGCGGCCGTAGGCGTCGGCCATGTAGGCGCCACCCTGCTCGTGGCGTACCGGGACGAACTGGATCGGGGAGTCGGCTAGCGACTCGCTCAAATCGAGCGTCTCCTCGCCCGGGATGCCGAACACGTAGCGCACACCCTCTGCCTCGAGGCACTCCACGAACACGTCTGAGGCTTTGCGTTCGCTCACGAAAGCGCCACTCTAGCCACCGGCGCGTCGATGGCCGCTACGCGCTGGCTGCCGGGACCGCGTGCTCGGTCGCGCGCTCCTCGAGTTCCTCGTGCTCACGCTCGGCGAGCCGCCGCTCCGCGTCCACGTCGATCGAGCGCGAGAACAGCCAGTACAGCCCGCCCGCGACCGGCAGCCCGATGAACAGCGAGATGTCGCCGCCGTTGAGCGCCTTGGCCACCGGACCCGTGAACGACGGCGTGGAGAAGAACGGCACCATCGCGCCGAAACCGATCGCGTAGGCGAGCATCCCGCGCCAGCCCCAGCGGCCGTAGATGCCGCTGGGCTTGAAGATCTCCGCCACGGCGTAGTGGCCGCGGCGGACCACGTAGTAGTCGATCAGGTTGACCGCCGTCCAGGGGATGAACAGGTACAGGATCAGCAACAGGAAGTTGTTGAAGTTCGTGAGGAACGACTTGCTCGAGAGCAGGGCGGCGATCAGCGACAGCGCGGCGGTCACGGAGATCGTGATCAGCCGCACCGCCAGCGTCGGGCGAACGCGCTTGATCGAGTCGATGCCGCTGATCAGCGTCAGCGAGCCGCCGTAGAGGTTCAGCGCCGTCACGGAGATCAGCCCGAGCGCGGCGAACAGCAGCACCACGGTGCCAAAGCCGCTGAAGACGCCGTTGGCGGCCTTGTCGATCGCGGAGACCACCTCGGCGGCACCGCCCGTCGCGGCGGCCAGCAGCGCGCCGAGGCCCATGAGCCAGATCGCGCCGAGCCCAGAGCCCCAGTAGGTCCAGGTGAAGGTGCGTCGCACGGTGACGTCGGGCGGCAGGTAGCGCGAGTAGTCAGAGACGTAGATCGCCCAGCTGATCTGGTAGCCCGCGGTCACGCCGAACTGGGTGAGGAAGGGCGCGAGGTCGAAGTTCGAGGGCGAGAGCATGCCGTGCGGGAGGTGCAGGGTCACGATCGCGCCGACCGTGAAGACGCCGAAGATGAGCAGGAAGAGGTAGGTCAGCCCCTGCTCCATGCGGTGGATGAAGTCGTAGCCGACGACGGCGGCAATGACGGCGAGTACCGTCGCGATCACAATCGCGGGCTTGACTCCGGTGTGGAGCGTGGTGTCTCCGGCCTGGCCGGCCAGGATCGTGTTGAAGACGTTGAAGCCGGCGTACTGGAGGTAGGCGAACAGCCACACCAGCAGCGCGCCGATGTAGCCGAACTGCGGCCGCGACTGGATCATCTGCGGCAGTCCAAGCTGCGGCCCCTGGGCGGAGTGGAAGGCCATGAAGAACGTGCCCACCATCACGCCGACCACGATCGCCACGAGCGACCAGAACAGGTTCCCGCCGGCGCTGATGCCGACCACGCCAACGGCGAGCGTCGCGATTTGCGCGTTGGCCATGAACCACAGCGGGCCGAGGTGCCAGAGCTTGCCGTGGCGCTCGCGCAGGGGCACGTAGTCGATCGAGCGGACTTCTACACCGGCGCGCTCTCTGGCCATGGCTCTCCTCCTCGCTCGGGGTGTGGAGCGGAGCTACCCGACTACGTAGGATCCAATGCGAATGGATCTGTGTTTGATGATCGAGGGCCAGGAGGGCGTGAGCTGGCCGCAGTGGGTCGCGCTCGCGCGCGCGTGCGAGGAATACGGCGTGCCGGAGCTGTTTCGCTCGGACCACTACATGAACCTGCACGGGGAAGTTCCCGCGCGCGAGTCGATGGACGCCTGGGGGACGCTGTGTGCGTTGGCGGCGGTGACCTCGTCGGTGCGGCTTGGGACGATGGTCTCGCCGGCCACGTTTCGCCACCCGTCCGTGCTGGCAAAGCTGGTGGCGACGGCCGACGAGATCTCAGGCGGAAGGGTCT
Organism: uncultured Solirubrobacterales bacterium; assembly: GCA_963767295.1. Classification (GTDB taxonomy): domain Bacteria; phylum Actinomycetota; class Thermoleophilia; order Solirubrobacterales; family Solirubrobacteraceae; genus Palsa-465. The sequence continues at coordinate 49,851 of CAVYDI010000003.1, read as the reverse complement.
CGCTGGGACTCGGCGCGGGCTGGCACGAGCGTGAGCACGAGGCCTACGGCTTCGAGTACCCGCCGACCGGCAGGCGCTTGGAAATGCTCGAGGAACAGCTGCAGGTGGTACTGGGCGCGTGGGGGACGGAGCCGTTCTCGTTCGAGGGCCGCCACTACCGGCTTCGCGACCTCGACGCCTTGCCCAAACCGGTGCAGCAGCCGCACCCGCCGCTGGTCATGGGCGGCAGCGCCGGGCCACGCAGTGCCGCGCTCGCGGCGCGCTACGCCGATGAGTACAACACCACCTTTCCGACGTTGGAGGAGATCCGCGAGCGTCGCGCGCGGGTCGCTGAGGCGTGCGAGGCGGTCGGTCGCGACCCGATCCCGTTGTCCGTGATGACGGGGTTCGTGGTGGGGAGGGATCGGAGTGAGTTCGTCGCTCGCGCGCGACGTTTGGGTGAGCACGCGCTCGATGTTGAGGCGTTTTTGGCCGACCCGCCGTCGGCGTGGATCGTCGGCACTGTGGACGAGGCGGTCGAACAGCTGCGCGCGATCGCGCAGGCCGGCGTGAGCCGGGTCATGTGCCAGCACCTGCTGCACGACGACCTCGAAGTGGTGGCGCTGATCGGCTCCGAGCTGGCACCGCGGGTTGCCTGAGCTCGGGTCGTTCATAGAGCATGACGGGCGCCCGGTGCTGACCGGTAGCTGCTCGTGGACGGACCGCACGCTGGTCGGCGATTCGGGCTTTTACCCGCGCAAGACGATGAGCGCCAAGGAGCGGCTTCAGTTCTACGCCGAGCAGTTCCCGCTGACCGAGATCGACTCGACCTATTACGCGCCACCGGCCGAGCAGCAGGCGCGGTTGTGGGCCGAGCGGACTCCGGCCGGCTTCCGCTTCGACGTCAAGGCCTACTCGCTTTTGACCGGTCACCCGACACGGCCCAAGTCGCTGTGGAGCGACCTGCGCGACGAGTTGCCCGAAGAGCTGTTGGAGAAGCGCAATCTGTATGCGCATCACCTGCCTGAAGAGATGGTGGAGGAGGCCTGGCGTCGCTTCGCCGGCGCGCTCGCGCCGCTGCATGAGGCCGGCAAGCTGGGGGCGGTCCTGTTCCAGTACCCGGCCTGGTTCACCCCGCGCAAGGACAATCGCGCTGTGGTCGAGGCGCTGCGGGAACGGATGCCCGACTACCTGATCAGCGTGGAGTTTCGCTCGCCGCTGTGGACCAAGGAGGAGCGCGGACGTGAGCGCACGCTGCGCATGCTCGAGGACAACGAGCTCGTGTTCGTGTCGCTCGACGCTCCTGCGGCCTCCGAGCTGCCGCGACTGATCGCGGTCACCAATCCCGAGCTGTTCATGATGCGCTTCCACGGCCGCGCGGACGAGACCTGGCACGACACCTCGCGCTCAGCCGCTGAGCGCTTCCGCTACCTCTACTCGGAGCAGGAGCTGCGCGAACTCGCCAAGCCGATCGCGGAGCACATCGAGGAGGCCAAGGAAACGCACCTGCTGATGAACAACTGCTACCGCGACTATGCGGTGCGCAACGCGGCGGAGCTGCGCGACATCCTGGGGCGGATGTAGGGCGACACCAGGACGTCGGTGCGAGTGTGTAGTTAGCGGCGAGCCCGTTAGCTGTTGGCTTTGCGCTCGGCCTTGGCCTCAGACGCCGCTTCGGCGAGTCGCCGCGCCTCATCGCGCGCCGTTACCTCGTGGTCGCGTGCGTCGAGCGCATCACTCTTGGCCTCCAGCGCCTGGAGCTCCTCTCTCGGAGCGCGCTCCTCGATTGCCTGCTCTCGCTTTGCGGCAATCTTCTGGCTGGCCTCTTGCCGGCGCTGCTCGGTTTCGGCGGCCCGCTGCTTCTCTTTCTGCGCTCGGGCCTCGGCTTGGCGGCGGCGCTTCTCCGCGCTCTCGCGGGCGCTCTCGCGCTGCTGCACCGCTTGCTGTTCGCGGTGCTGCAGGCGCGCCTCAGCGTTTTCCGCAGTCTCCTCGGCCCGGGCGCGCAGCTTCAGGGAGCGTTCGCGCTCTCTCGCGGCCTCCCGCTTACGCTGTCCCTCCTCGCGCAGGATCGGATCACCCAGGAGAACGCCTGCGAGCGAGCGGATCGTGGCATCAGTGCGGTCGAGCGCAAGCTGCGCTGTCGGCTTTGCGCCCTTGCCGTTTCCGGGCAGCAGGTTGATCGCGCCGTCGAGCGGCGTTCGGACCAGCCGGAGGTATCCCTTCACTGCAATACGGGGAACAACTCGTCCATCCATCGTCACTCCTTGGGGTCGGTGGTCTCGGCCTTCGCTTCGACGCGGCGGGCCTCTTGCTCCAAGCGGATTGCCTCGCGGGCCGCGTCCAGCCGCTCGGCCTCGGCGCTCTCCTCGATCCTGTCGGCGCTTGACTCCTTGGCGGCCCGCTCACGCTCGGCCTGCGCCTTTTCCTCCTGCTCCTGCGCCGCAACTTGGCGCTCGAGCACTTCGCGATCGCGCTCGGCCCGAGCCTCGCGCTCCTGCTCGGCGACCTCGTTCTCCAGCCGCTCGCGTTCGAGCTCGGTCTCATCCCGCTCGCGCACGAGTTGTGCTTGTTGCTCGCGCTGGCTAGCCTCGCGCGCCTCCCGGCTGGCCTCGAAACCAGCGTCCGATTGCGCTTCTTGGAGACGGCCTTCGCGGGCCAGATCCTGGTTGCCGGTCAACGACCCGGCTGCTTCCTTGACTTTCCCGGCGAGCTTTCCAACCAGCCCGCCGCTCGTTCTCTCAGTCAACGCTATCCGCGCTCCTTCCAGCTGTTCGATCTTTACCGCAGCAACCCCGCCGTCCGCCAACCCTCCCCATGGAGTTAGCTACCCAGCGGCCCTCTCGTCCGCCCCCTCGGGAGCTAGCTACCCTACGACGCGCGAACGAATCAGCCTGCCGGAGGGCGCTGGCACCGCTGGCCCGGGCCAGCTGCGACCATGGGCGGCATGGGGCATATCACCGTTTCTCGTTTGTCCTACGCCCATCCGGGTGGCGAGCTGCTCTTCTCGGACGTGTCGTTTCACGTCTCGCCGGGCAAGCACGTCGGGCTTGTGGGATTCAACGGCGTAGGCAAGACCACGCTGCTGCGAGTGCTGGCAGGAGAGCTCAAGCCCGATGAAGGCGAAGCGACGATCGGGGGGATGGCGGCCTACATGCCGCAGGACGTCGGCGTCGGCGACGACGAGCGCACGACCCGGGAGCTGCTGTTGTCGCTTGCCCCGCTGGCGCTGCGGCGGGCAGGAGAACGGGTCTTAGCGTGCGAGGTGGCGCTGGCCGCCGGTGACGATTCGGCGGGGGTGAGGCTGGGCGCTGCGATCGCTGACTGGTCGGCGCTCGGGGGCTATGAGCTAGAGGGAGAGTGGGACGCGGCCTGCCGGCGCATCATCCGCAGCTCCTTTGGCGACCTTTCGGAGCGGCGCGCGGCCACGCTCTCAGGAGGCGAACGCAAACAGCTGGTGCTGGAGGTGCTGCTGGCCTCCGATGCCGAGGTGTTGCTGCTGGACGAGCCCGACAACTTCCTGGACGTCCCGGCAAAGCTAGCGCTGGAGGAGCGCATTCGCGGTTCGAAGAAGACGGTGCTGATGATTTCCCACGATCGCGAGCTACTGGCGAGCGCGGTGACCACGATCGTGACGCTGGAGGGCAACGGGGCGTGGGTCCATGATGGCTCGTATGCCACCTATCCGGCGGCGCGGGATAAGCGCCAGCGGCGTCTGGGCGACGCCGTCAAGCGCTGGCGCGACGAGGAGCGGCGCCTGTTCAGGCTGATGAAGACGTTCAAGGAGAGAGCGCAGTACGCCAGCGACTGGGCCAAGAGAGCGAATGCGGCCGAGACGCGCTGGCGTCGGTTCCGCGAGGATGGACCGCCGCCCGCTCCGGTCGTCGACGCCACGATCGCGCTCAGGCTGCGCGGTGGCGACTCTGCCAGGCGGGTACTCGACCTGCGCTCGCTCGGGATTGGTGGGCTCGTGCTGCCGTTCTCGGAGGAAATCCATTTCGGCGAGCGAGTCGGGGTGATCGGCCCCAACGGGTCCGGCAAGACGGAGGTGATGCGTGTCTTGGCCGGGCTGCGCGCGCCCGATGACGGCGAGTGCGTGGTCGGCCCGCGGGTCTCGCCCGGGCTCTTCACACAGACCCAAACGCGCGCCGACCTCGCGGGACGCGTCGTGATCGAGGTGGTTCTCGAGCGCGTCCGAGGCGGCGGCGTGCAGAGCGCCATGGCGGCGCTTGCCCGTTACGGACTGGCCGCGGCCGCGAGGCGCCGCTACGACGTTCTGAGCGGAGGCGAGAAGGCGCGGCTCGAGGTTCTGATTCTGGAGCTCGAGGGCCACAACCTGCTCCTCCTGGACGAGCCAACAGACAACCTCGACATCGACTCCTCCGAAGCGCTCGAGAAGGCGCTCGACCGCTTCGAAGGAACGGTTGTCGCCGTCTCCCACGATCGCGCCTTTCTTCGCACCATGGACCGGTTCTTGATGGTGCTGCACGATGGCACGGTGCTTGCTCTGCCTGCGTTCGCCGCGGCTCTGGAAGCACTGATCGATCCCGACTCAGCGTCGGACGTGCGGTTGGCCAAGGTGCTCGGGGGGCCGCGTCGCACCCGGGTGCAGGCCCGCAGCAGCTAGTTCTCGGACTGGCTCCGCTCGTCGGACGGCTCGGCCGCGAACGAGCGGAACGTCTCGGTCATCTCGGCGTCGGGACCGTCTGACTCGTCCTCGCCTTTGTCCTCGTCGTCGGTGTTCTCATCCTTCTCGGGCTCTTGCGCATCGTCACCGCGATGGTCGGCGTTTGCCTGGAAAACGACGCTCTCTAGGAAGTGGTTGAGCCTGGCCTCGCTGCCCTCCGCGACGTCGGCGACCCGAATCCGATTCTTCTTCAGCGCCACCTCGCCCCATTCGCCACCGGGCAGCAGCGCGACCGTCCGGTCAAAGCTGTCTTTCCACCCCTTCGGCAGCTCGCCCTTGAGGCCCACGTCGAGCTTGCCGTCGCTGACTTCGGCCGAGGACCAGTCGAGAGTTACGCCATTCATGCCCGTGCCGCCGATCATAACCTCGTTGGCGACGGTGACGGCTTCCGTGCCTGCGCTCTCGGGACTAGAACGCGCACGCTTCCACCATCTTGATCTGCGCCGGCGTCGCGTCGGCCGTGGTGGTGATGACGGCGGGGCCCTTGCGGTCCTCGCCCCCCGTGGCGTACTGCGCGGCCTGGTCTGAGGTGCCGAACATGTCGATCGTTGCCTCCGGAACATCCGGGCTCGGCGGCCGGCCCGGGGTCAGGCTGACGTCGAGCTCGTACTTCAGACCAGTGGGATTGACCAGTGCGCTGATTGGCGCCTTGGTCAGCAGATGCTCGCGCTTGAGGCAGGCGATCACCTGAGGCTTGCTCTTCGGTGCACTGCTGCCGCCGCAGCCTGCCACCGCTAGCGCGACCAACAGCGCAGGCCAAACCGCTCGTCTCACGTCACACCCCTCCTCCGTGCCCAGACAACGATGCTCCCCGATCGAGCCGAGAGGGTAGCCGCTTGCACGGGCTGAGGCCGCTCGGCGAGCAGGGCTCCCACGCCCTCCGGTTGATTTCTGGTGATTACCTGACTAAGGTCAGAGAATGACCGACGCGATGGTCGAACAGGTCCGCCGCTTCAACCGAGTCGTGACCGGGCGCGTGGGCGCGCTCAACGACCACTTTTTAGGTCGTCCCAGGCCCCTCGGCGAGGCGCGGCTCTTGTGGGAGATCGGCCCCGACGGGTGCGAGGTGCGTTTGCTGCGTTCTCGTCTGGGGCTGGACTCCGGCTACCTGAGCCGGCTGTTGCGCTCCCTTGAGGCCGCCGGTCTGGTCCAGGTAGCCGCTGGGCCCGACGACGCTCGCGTCCGGGTCGCACGTCTAACGCGCGCGGGTCGTCGCGAGCGCGCGGCGCTCGATGAGCAATCCGACACGTTGGCCGAGTCGCTGCTCGCGCCGCTCACGGGTGAGCAGCGGGAGCGACTCGTAACGGCGATGCGCGACGTTGAGAGGCTGCTCGTCGGACCCAGCGTGGAGATCATTCCTGTCGACCCCGAACACCCAGACGCGCGGTATTGCCTTGCCGAGTACGCCGATGAGCTGAACCAGCGCTCGACTCGCCGCTTCGATCCATCGGTCGGCGCGACCGCGCTGCCGCACGAGCTGCGACCGCCAGCAGGCCAATTCTTCCTCGCCTACCTGCACGGCGAGCCCATCGGCTGTGGCGGAGTCAAGCACCACGCCGACGCGCCGGCTGAGATCAAACGCATGTGGCTCGCGCCTCAAGCACGAGGGCTCGGCTTGGGCCGGCGCTTGCTGCAAACGCTCGAGGGCTGCGCCAAGGACGGCGGCGCGCGTCTGGCGCATATCGAGACCAGCGCCGACCTCGCCGAAGCCCTTTCGCTCTACCGGTCATCAGGGTGGGACGAGGTGCCCCGCTTCAACGACGAGCCATTCGCCGACCACTGGCTGGAAAAGAAACTGGCTTAGGTCCGGGCTATTCGGGAATGGGCGCCGTGCTAAGGGCTGTCGCCGGTGGGAGGCTCTGGCCCTCCTCGTAGCCGGCGCGAAACACGTTTGGCCCCAGCTCGCGGACGAGCTGATCGCGAAGGCGCTGCTGTTCCGCAGCGTCATCGGGATCGGGCACCTGTCCCGCTGCGTCAAACGCGGCGGACGCTGTCCCGGCTAGACGAGCCGCGGTCCGAAAGTCACCGTCCAAGGCCGCGACTACCGCGAGATCGCCCACCAGATATGGCGTGAGCGCGTCGTAGCCGATGAGCTGGGCTTGCGCACGTGCCTCCTTGAACAGCTCTCTCGCGCGAGCCTCCTGCCGATCGTGAAGCTCAACGTAGGCGAGGTTGTGAAGTTCGGCCGCCACCATTCGCTCTTCGCCGAGAGAACTATTTAGAGCGATGCTTTCTTCATAGAGCGCGCGCGCGTTGAGATGGTCCCCTGACATACGGGCCGCTACCGCCTGCATATGGAGCGGCATCCGTTCCAGTCGCCGTTCCCCAGCCGCGCGAGCACAGTCGCGTGCTTCGTCGGCGCACTCGCGCACGCGTGCGAGGTCGCCCTCTCGCAACGAGACGCGAGCGAGCATGCACAACGGGTCGACTTGCGCGCCCGGATCGCCCGTGCTTCGCGCCGCCGTGAGCGCGTCATCGCTCAGCGCCCGCGCCCGCTCGTTGTCGCCGCGACGAAACGCGTCGAGTGCTTCCTCGTAGAAACCCACCGGCGGCAACCTAACCGGACGGGTCCGTTCCGAGTTTCACCAGCTGCTCGACCACGTCCCCAAGTGGTTGCGTGGCATCAATCTCGTGGGTGCAGGTTCTACGCAGGAGCGGTTCGACCTCGGTTAGATGCTGGAGGATCAGCTCACGCTGCTCCGGAGTCTTGCCATAGGGGTTGGTCGTCCGGGTGTCGATCCGCCGGAGAAGAACATCGGCGGGAGCGCTCAACAGCACCACGGCGTCAAAGCGGGGATAGAAGCGGCCCTGGTTTGAGACGGTCCCCGAGACATACAGACAAGGACCGTCATGGCGGTCGAGGAGCTGCGTGATTCGGTCCTCGCGCCATACGTATCCGTCTTCGCGCTCTGACCACTCGGTCCAGCCTGGCTCGTCGGTGTCGACCACGTCGAATCCCAGCCGTTCGAGCTCGTTCAACACGCTCGACTTGCCCGTCCCAGACATGCCGGTCAGAAGGATCCTTCGCATCGGGGGCAGGCTAACCTGAGCTCGCGTGGAGCTATCTGCGCGTCCACGGCGTCGCGGGTGCCCATCGCGCCGTCGGCTCTGCGATTCGGCCTGGCCGTGCAGCACGGGACGCCGGGCAAATATCACGAGACGATCACTCGATCGTGGGTCCAGCTAGTTGCTCTTCACTGGACCGACGGTAAAGCCGAGTCGTTCGACGAATTCATCGCGGACAACCCGGCTCTACTTGACCGTCATCTTCTCGATCGTCACTACAGTCGGGAACTGATCAGCAGTCCCCGAGCGCGCAAGCGGTGGATCCAGCCCGACCGGCGCGCGTTTCCGGTTGGCGCCTAGCTGACCGCTTGCTTGACGAGCGCGGCGACTCTCGTCTCGACGTCGTCGGTCAACTCCTTGACCGCAAAGTCCGTCGGCCACATGGCGCCGTCGTCGAGATTCGCTTTGTCGCTGAAGCCGAACGTGGCGTACCTCGTCTTGAACTTCTGCGCACTCCTGAAGAAGCACAGAACCTTGCCGTCCTTGGAATACGCCGGCATCCCGTACCAAGTTCTCGGCGTGAGGTCTGGCGCGGTTGTTGTGATGATCTGATGGAGCCGCTTGCCAATAGCTCGATCAGCCGGTTTCATCTCGGCGATCTTCGCGAGCACCTCGCTCTCCCCGTCCGCCTTGGTCGCGGAGCCGCGGCGCGATTCCGCCTTTATCTCCGTCACGCGCTCCCTCATCGCGGCGCGTTCCTCGGCGGTGAATCCGTTGGATCGCTTCTTGGTAGCGGTTTTGGTGCTGGAAGTGGTCTTCTTGGGGCTCATGGAAATCTCCTCGTCGTGTGCGACTGAGATCGACTCAACAGCTCGCTTGCGTGGTCAGGCTGTTTGGGGGACTGGGGACGCCGTCGCCGTCCGCCCTTCGGCTTGAGCCGACGCGGTTTCCCAGACGAACCCGTCCGGGTCGGGAAAGCCGCCGGCGTCGGCGACTATGGCAACCCGGTGTGAGCCGGCCCCCTCCGGAGAGACGCCGGCGTCCTTCGCGAGTGCGCGGCGCCCATACAGCGCCAGCCTGATTGGGCTGTCGGGCATTTCGAACTCGACGTACTTGCCGAGAAAACTCTTTCCCACTTTGAGGCCGTGCTCGACGTAGAACCGCTTGCTCGCGGCAACATCCTCCACGCCCAAGAGAAGCACGATCTGGTCGATTTGCCGAGTCGCGGGACCGGTGTCCTTCTTCGAGGACGTAGCAACCTTCCAGATCGAGCCATCCGGAGCCTGCACGACGCCGCCGTAGCCCCAGAAGGACTTCCGGACTGGCTTCAGCGCAGTCGCGCCGGCCTCCAGCGCGGCACCGATGAGGGCATCGACCGTGGCCGGCTGGGACACGACGAGCGACAGCGTGAACGCCCGAAACCCCGTTGTCTGTGCTTCGGCGGGGCGCACAGCCACCTGTGAGTCCAGTCCGAAGGCAGCGGTATAGAAAGCCTCGGCGCCCTTGGGATCGGGCGCTTCGAGGACGATCGATTCGATGGAGGTCATTTCCAGTCCTTTCGTGAGTGGATGGGTTCGCTGGATGACGATCATCATAGTAGTCAACCATGATGGTTCCTGTCAACCATTGATTTCATCCAGTAAATATGCAAAGCTTGGGCAATGACAGCCTCATTGTCGAGCGACATCGAAGTAGCCGAGTTCGTCGGGCAACTTTTCTTCCGGCTCTGGCGGGCCTTCCATACGCGCACGGCGGAGGCGCTCGAGTCGATCGGCCTCACGCCGGCGCTGTTTGCGTTGCTCAATGTGCTCGGGGCTCGCGACGGGACTATCCAGCAGCAGTTGAGCTCTGATATGGGCATCGATCCCAGTGCGATGGTCAAACTGATCAACGAACTGGAAGACACGGGGTGGGCCGAACGCCGACGCCGCCCGGGCGATCGCCGCGCCTGGGAGGTATCGATTACGCCCAAAGGCCGGCGAGCGCTGGAGAAGGCCAGGCAGCTGGTGCTACAGGTAGAAGACGAGGTATTGGGCGGGCTCGGCGCCGCCGATCGCCGTCAGCTGATCGCGCTGCTGCGCCAGGCGCTCGTCTCGGCGCCCCCACAACCCCCGTGGCGCACCGAGGAGGAGGAATGAGCGCTATGCCTCTAGCCCAGCCGCCACTGAACCGGACCGAGGCCCGGGAAGTGGAGCGCCTCGGCGGCCGCACCTGAGAGGTCCCATTCGCGGCCGGCGATGTAGGGACCGCGGTCGATAACCGGTACGCGAATGGCGCGGTTGCCGTAGCGGAAGATCACCTCGGTCCCGCACGGCAAGGTCTTGTTTGCCACGCCCAGCTCCGGGACCCGCAAGATCCCGCCGCACGCGACGGCATGGCCGTACGCGGTCTCGACGGAAGCGATGCTGACGTGCCACACGCCGGGGGCCAGCTGGGCCGGGTTCAGCAGCAGGCCGGAGAAGTTGAGCTGATTGAGGTGGTAGCGGGAAACGGCCGCCTGAAAGCGCGCGATCTCAGCGCGAATCTGGGTGTCGGTCGGGGCTCCTTTCGACGGAGCGTTTGTCGCGGTCGCGGGGCCGGTTGGAGCCGGGGCGTTGCCCGGGTCGCTCGGCGCTGACGGCTGAGTCGAGGTGGTGGTGCCGTTTTGGAGCACGCTGCCGGCAACGGGCTCAACCGCGTGCGCGTGCGGCTTTGGCAACTTCGGCACAGTCGCCTGGATCGTCCTACGGCCGCCGGGTGAGCTCGAACCACAGCCGACCAAAAACAGGGCGGCCATCGCTGTCGCTGTTCGCAACCTGATCGCGTAACAGTAGTTACTTAGGCCCGGTTTTGGCGTGGTTGGCGGTGCTTGCGATGAGTGCGTCAGTTCTCCGGCGCGTCCTCGCGCACCGCCTGAGCGAGCCCGATCAGGTTGCCCTCGCTGTCGTAAAAGAACGCCCCGATCTCGGCGGTGCCCTTGCTCGGGTAGTTGTCGGGCGCGGCAATCGTGTCACCGCTCGCGCCGAAGCCAGGCATCTCGAAATGCTCGAAGGTCACCCCGCGAGCTCGCAGATAGGCGAGGGTCGACTCGAGATCGTCGACCTCGAACCCCATCTGAGTCGATGCCCCCGACGGCACCCCGGCCGAGCTGAAGAGATGGAACTCGGTCGGCCCGCACACATAGCGCAGGCCGCCGGTGCGCTCCTCGACGGGCTCTAGTCCGAGCTTCTCGCGGTAGAAGGCGCGCGCCCGCTCCAGATCCTGAGCCGGGAGCTTGGTGACTGTGTGAGCGTTGTTGAGCGGTCCGGGCATGATGGTCTCCTGTAGGTGATCGTGGGCTTGCTCTAAGGCGTGGCCTTTGGGTGTGCGTCGGGTACGGAGGGGCGCGTACGCCGGCCAGTTGAGGGGTCGTCGGGATGAGCTAGGAAAAACGCCCCCGCGGTGACGGCGGCGAACGCCGCGATGCGCAGCACTCCGAGCGCTCCGGAGGGGATCGGCTCGTGCAAAACGACGCTTCCCGCGACGATCGGCAGGGCGTTGGTGAGCAGCGTGGCCAGCCCGGCCACCGTAAGCGCGCCACCCGCCTGGTAGCCAAGCTGCAACATCGAAGTCCCGAGCAGGTAGCCGATGATGAGCGTGACCGCGAACGCCGACCTCGCGCCGCCCTGGGTCGCGATCTTGGTCGAGACATCGCCGACGGAGAAGAATATTCCGCCGGCCACACCGTTCGCAACCGCCGTTCCGAGCGCCTTGCGGCCAAATGCGTAGACGGCCAGCGCGACCGCGGTGCTGGCGCCGAGCCAGAGCAGGATCGCCATTGTCGAGCCGGCGCGGCCCTCGCCGCTGCCGCCGGCAAGCGAAGACGCCAGCGCGGCCAGCCCGAGCACGGCGATTACCACGCCGACGCGCTCGCGCACCGTAAGGCGCCGCTTCGTCACGCGCGAGGACACAAACGCCAGCACACCGATGCCGCCGGCCGCAATGCTCTGTACGAGGGCCAGCGACGCGAGGGCGAGCGCGGCCGCATACAGGATGAATCCGCCGCCTTCCATCGCAAAGCCGAGCAGCCAGGCGCGATTGGAAAGCAGCAGCCAGGCCGAATGAAGCGGGCGCCGCATCGAAAGCGACGGAAGCGCCGCAGCGGCGTCGTGCTCGCGAAGGTAGGCCAGGTTCGCCAGCGTCGTTGACGCGAGCGCAAGGATGATTGCTATGACGGTCTGAGTTCTCACAGGCGGGTACCTCGGGGCGACGCGAGCCAGACTACGATCGAAGGGTGGCTTCCGCTTCCGCTACCGCAACCGCGGCGAGGCCGGGCCAACGGCTGCTCGCCCGCACCCCCTCGCCGGCACTCGTGCTCGGCGGGATCGCGTCCGTCCAATTCGGCTCGGCGATCTCGACGAAGCTCTTCGGGACGATCGGCCCCTCAGGCGCGGTGCTGCTACGGCTGGTCTTCGCCAGCATCGTGCTGGTCTTGCTGTGGCGGCCGCGCGTGCAGGCTCGTAGCCGCCGGGACTTCCTGTTGCCGGCGGTCTTCGGAGTCGTGCTGGCCGGCATGAACTTAGCCTTCTACGAGTCGATCCAGCGCATCCCGCTCGGGATCGCGGTCACGATCGAGTTCGTAGGCCCACTGGCGGTGGCGCTCGCGGGCTCGCGCCGCAAGCTCGACTTCCTGTGGGTGGCGCTCGCCGCACTGGGGATCGTCGCCCTGATGCGTGGCGATGCGCACGCTCTCAACACCGTGGGGGTGATCCTGGCACTGGCCGCGGGCTGCCTGTGGGGCGCCTACATTGTGGTCAACGCGCGTGTGGGGCAGGCGTTTGCCGATGGGAGCGGGCTGGCGCTTGCGATGTGTGTGGCCTCGCTCCTGGTGCTGCCCGTGGGTGCCGCGGAGGGCGGCGCCAATCTCGTGCACCCGCACTCGCTGCTGCTCGGAGCGGCGGTCGGTTTGCTCTCATCGGCGATCCCCTATACGCTCGAGCTCGAGGCGCTACGCCGCATCGCCAAGAGCGTCTTTGGTGTGCTGATGAGCCTCGAGCCTGCGATGGCCGCACTCGCGGGATTCCTGGTCATCGGCCAGTCGCTGAGCGGACGCGAGTTCGCCGGGATCGCGCTCGTCATCGTCGCCTCGCTTGGGGCTTCGCTCAGAGCGCGCCAGGCGCCCGTCCAAGTCTGAGCCCTCGACACCCATCCAGCCCCACACAGGCCACCGACAGGAAAGAATCCCGCCATGACCTCGCCCTGGCAAGAGCCGGTTCGCGGTGGCCACCCCGACATCGCGTTGCTCACCCTGCCGGGAATCGAGCAGGTGCGTGTGATGCTCGATGGTCGCGCGCCGCGCCCACCAATCAGCCACCTGACCGGGATGATCCCCACCGAGGTGGGCGAGGGCCATGCGGTCTTCACCATGCCCGCATCCGACTGGCTGGCTACCCCGCAGGGTCCGATCCAGCTGGGCACGCTGTGCGTGCTCGCGGATGGGCCGCTCGGCTGTGCGGTGCAGACAGTGCTCCCAGGCGGCACGCTGTACACGACCTCGGAACTCTCGCTACGGCTGCTCGCCCCCGTGCACCCCGGTGGGACCTTGATCGCGCGCGGAGCCCTGATCCAGCTGAGGCGCACGCTCGCCCTGTCCGAGGTCCACGTGGAAGATGACCGCGGCCGCCTGCTCGCGCACGGGTCCTCGCTCTGCTTCCTGATCCCGCCGACCGGCGATCCGCCCGCGCGGCAGGAGCTCCCGCCGGTGTCCCAACCAGCGAGCGGGCAGACGCCCGATCCGTTTGAGCGCGCGGCGATCGGGGCGGTCTTGCCACAGCGGGTCTGGGACGAGATGAGCGGTCTACAGGTGCTACGGGCCCAAATTGCCGGCGAGCTCGAACCTCCTCCGATCAGCCATCTGACCGGCATCCATCCGACGGCGGCGCAAGAGGGAGCGACGACTTTCGCGCTACCGGCGGTCGACTGGCTGAGTGCACCACCGCCGGGTCGCTTGGAAGGTGGTGTCGTCGCCTTGCTCGCCGAGACCGCGGCGTCGACGGCGATCCAGACCCTGCTCCCGCCCAAAACGGCTTACGCCCCGGTCGACCTCAAGGTCAACTTTGTCCGACCGGCGCTCACCGACGGACGTGAATTGCTCGCCACCGGGCGGGTACTTCACGCCGGTCGCTCGATCATGCTCGCCGACGCGCAGGTGACCAATACCGATGGCAAGCTGGTGGCGGTCGCTCGGTCCTCGGCGGTGATCCGGGCCGGACGCCCGGCCGCGCTGGCGGAGGTCGAGCCCGACACACGAAACGTCACCGCGGCGGGCGGCTTAGAGCAGAATTGACGCGGGCCGATCCAGGTAACCGAAAAGGAGCGAAGCGGCATGCCCATCCCATCTCCCTCTGAACACTCGATCGCGCTGGTCACCGGCGCCTCCTCGGGGATCGGCGAGCAGTTCGCGCGCCAGCTCTCGCAGCGGGGCCACCGCGTCGCGATCGTCGCGCGCCGTGAGGCCCGCCTAGCCGAGCTCGCCGAGGAGCTCGGCGGACCTGAGCGTGCGATCCCAATCGCCGCAGACCTCACCCAGGTCGATGATCGCGACCGGCTCGCGGCGACACTTGAGGCGGGCGGTCACCAGGTCGATGTGCTCGTCAACAACGCCGGCTTTGGCATCTACCGATCGTTTGCAGAGTCGACGCGCGACCAGGAGCTCTACCAGCTGCGTCTGCTCGTCGAAGCGGTGGTCGACCTGATGGGGCGCTACCTGCCGCCGATGGTGCAGCGCGGCCGCGGCGCGGTCATCAACATGTCCTCCACGGCGGGCTTTCAGCCGCTGCCATTCAACGCGGGCTACTCCGCCGCCAAGAGCTACGTGCTGACGCTCTCCGAGGCGGTTCACGTCGAGGTCAAGGACCGCGGCGTGACGGTCACCGCGGTCTGTCCGGGCCCTGTGCCGACGGGCTTTCAGGACGCGAGCGACGCGAACTACTTCGCTGAGCGCGTGCCAAAGTTCACCCACGTCACGCCCCAGCGAGTGGCCGAGGACGGGCTTGAGGCCGCGGACAAGGGGCGCATCTCCGTGATCCCAGGAGGCCCGCACGTCAAGCTCGCCTTCGGACCAAGCCGCAACTTGCCGCGCGCGCTCGTTCTGCCTGTAACCAAGCGGCTGATGGCGCGCTGAAGGCAGACGCCGACCAGCTGGCTAGGACCGCCGCCGCATCTCTACCCGGCGGATGTCCTCCAGCACCGCCTGGAAGCCCTGGCGGAAGCCGCGCAGATAGTCGTTCTCGTCCTCCTCGCCGAGCTGGCGGGAGCGCAGCGACTCGAGGCAGTAGCGGCGCAGATCTGCCAGCGTGCGGTCAAGCCGGGAGGCGTGCTGCTGTGCGCGCCAGTACGCCGCGCGTCGACCGCTCGCCAGCGCGCTGCCACCTCCGCTGTCGAGTTCGTGCAGTCGTGCCTTGATCGCGGGAATCAGCTCCATCGCGCGCATCGCCCCAACACGATAAAAGTGGCCGGGCGCCGCCATGCCGCAGCGACGCCCGACCGGGTCAGGAGAGAGCGGTTTTTGGCCCCGCTCGTGCCACATACGACGCCGGGGGCCAAAGAAACCTTCCCCAGATCAATTCGAAAAAAGGCGGGAAGGATCGCGGCGCATCAGTCGTCCTCTTAGACATGGTCAGGAGAGCGAGTTAAGGCGATGCAGTCGGCGAGCGGATATGCTCGCAGTGGGGCTGTCGCGGTGCCGCTCTCTGCTCGAAAGCTCGATCCGGAGCGCCTTGGGGATCACTTCGATCGCCTCTATCGCGCCGCGTGGGGTCTGACCGGCTCGCGCGAGGACGCCGAGGACCTGGTCCAAGAGACCTACGCCAAAGTCTTGCGCCGCCCGCGCATGTTGCACTCCGACGACGACCTTGGCTATCTGCTGCGCGTGATGCGCAACACGTTCTTCTCGGCCCAACGCACCGCTGGGCGCCGGCCGCGCACCGAGCCGCTTCCCGACCAGCTCGAGTTGGTCGAGGATCAAGCCACTCCCTCGCCGCAACAGGTGCTCGAGTCTGGCGAGCTGTACGCGCTGATCGGCGACTTGCCCGACGTCTTCCGCGAGGCGCTGGTAGCCGTCGACGTGCTCGGGCTGTCCTATCGCGAGGCCGCGCGCGCGCTCAAGACCAGGGAAGCCACGGTCACCACGCGCCTGTATCGCGCGCGGCTGCGGCTCGCAAAGGCGATGGAGCAGGGCGGTATCGCAAGCACGAGCCGGGAAGGATCGAGCCCTTCCGAGCGTCGTTATGAATGAATCCCGATGATGCTTCGCCGTACAGTCACAGAGCGCGACCTACTAGCCCTAGCCGATGGCTCGCTGCCCGCTTCGCGGCGCGTGCGAGTCGAGCGCGTGGTCGCCGAATCGCCTGAATTGCAGGCGATGCTCACCTCTCAGCGGCGTGCGCTGGCTGCAATCGACGACGCCGCCTCCGAGCGCGCGCCGGTTTCTCTGCGGGCGCGGCTCGAGCTGCTGCGCGAGCCGCAGAAGCGCGCCGCCAAGCGTCGCCTCACACTGCCGCGGTTGCTTCCGGTCGGCGGATTGGCAAGCGCGGCGGCGGCCGCCGGCGTGGTGCTGGCCGTGAGCGGTGGTGTCGCGGCGCCAACGGTCGCCCAAGCGGCGCTGCTCGCCAACCGCGCACCCCTCGCCGGAGCGCCCGCGGAAAACGACCACAGCCCCACGCTCAAGGGCGTGAGCGGCGCCGGCTTGCCGTTCCCCTACTGGCAGGATTGGGCGGGCTTCCACGCCGTCGGCGTGCGCCACGACCGCGTGGGCGGCCGTCAGGCCACCACCGTGTATTACCGCCGCGGCACGATGCGCGTCGCCTACACGATCGTCTCGGGTCAAGCGCTTGCCGCCGGAGCGGCCACGCGCGGCACGAGCGAGTACGGGGTCAAGGTGCGGACGCTCAGCTCCGACGGCATGCGGATCGCGACCTGGCTGCGGCGCGGCCACACGTGCGTGCTGGCGACTGGCGACGCGCCCGCTTCGATCCTGGTACGCCTCGCGTCATGGCGCGGCGACGGCAGGATTCCCTACTGACGGTCATCTACACCGTCGGCCACTCGACCCGCTCCCAGGCGGAGCTGCTCGACGTGATGCGCCCGCACGAGGTAGCCGCGCTCGCCGACGTGCGCGCGTTTCCCGGCTCGCGCCGGAACCCTCAGTTCAATCGCGAAGCGCTGGCGCAGTGGCTGCCCGAAGCAGGGATCGACTATTTCCACATGCCGGCCCTCGGCGGGCGGCGCAAGCCCCGCGACGGTTCCCACAACGCGGGCTGGCACGAGCCCGCGTTCCGCGCTTACGCAGATCACATGGCCACACAGGAGTTCGCGGCCGGACTTACCAAGCTCGAGCAGCTGGGGCGCGCCCACGCGACCGCGATCATGTGCTCGGAAGCGGTGTGGTGGCGCTGTCACCGGCGACTGGTCGCAGATGCGCTCACCGCGCGCGGCTGGACGGTCTGCCATCTGGGTAGCGCTGCAGTGCAAAGACACGAGTTGACGCCGTTTGCAGATCTAGGCGAGGATGGCGTGCTCAGGTACCCGCCCGAGCAGATGTCGCTGGGCACGACTACGAAGGAGGAATGATGGGAGCACCGGTAGTCCATTTCGAGGTCATCGGCAAGGACGCCGACGGGTTGCGCAAGTTCTACGGAGAGCTGTTCGAGTGGGGGTTCAGTGACCCCATGGGTCCAACCGACTACACGATGATCGATCGCAACACAAACAAGGACGGCGTGGGCATCGCCGGCGGCATCGGCGGCGTGCCCGAGGGCTACGACGGCCACGTGACCGTCTACGTCGAGGTCGACGACGTCGGCCAGGCGCTCGACAAGGCCGAGCAGCTCGGCGCAAAGAAGATGATGGGTCCCGATCAGGTGCCGGAAGGACCGGTGATCGGGCTGTTCACCGACCCGCACGGCAACACGATCGGTCTCGTCGGCGGCGGCCAGGTCTCCGGTGGCGACGGCGAGTCCTCGGGCGAGCAGAGCTCGCAATCCGACGGCGGGCAGAGCTCGCAGTCCGACGGCGGGCAGAGCTCGCAGTCCGACGGCGAGCATTCTTCGGGCGGCGAGGATCAACCGTCGGGAGAGTCCTCAAGCTCCGAGAGCGGATCCTCAGAGTCGTCGGGCGACAGCGGGTCGTCGAGCTCCGCGTCGAGCTCCGAGAGCGGCAGCGGCGAGGGCCAGTAACCCGCCGTGCGATCATAAGACCCCATGTACGAAGACGAAAACGAAGACTCCGAGTTCAGCATCGCTGACACGGTCCGTTCGGTCGCGCGTGAAGTGGGCGACTCGATCGAGCGCATGCTCGAGCAGGTCGAGTTCGACGAGCCGTCGCGCAGCTTTGGGATCGACCCCGACCGCGCGCACGAGTGGGCGGAGACTGCGGGTCACTGGCTGCGCGCGCGTCTCGCTGAGGCCGGCGACGAGCTTGCCGATCGGCTCACCGGGCGCGAAGCACCATCCCCGAAGTCAAAGCCTGCCCCGCCGGCGGATGACCCGCTGAAGGGCGCCGGCCCAAGCCCACTCGATCTGCCCACAAAGGAGCAGGGGGTGGCGCTCGCCGCGATCGACTCGGGCCGCTGGACGGTCGAGCCGGGCACCGAGACGCTCGCCTCGCACGGCGACGGTCCGGGTCCGAGCGACGCGCTCGGGTTGGTGCGCGAGCTGCGCGTGCGCGACTGGATCACGGCCGAGGGCGAGCTGACGCTGACCGGGCGGCGTGCGCTCGGTCGCTGGCTTGAGTCCTCAGGCTAAGGCGGCTCGCGCGCTCTCGAGATCGTCGCTGGCGATCACGATCTTGACGCCGCCGAAGATGGTGTAGAGCAACTCTATGTTGACCCCGGCCTCGCCGGTGGCGCCGCCCAGCTTGGCCAGCTGACCGAGCTCGTCGGTCAGCACCACGGTCAGATCGATCGGCATTTGGGGCGATCTTAATCCGCGCCGGACGCTTCGTGCCAGAGCTTTACGAGCGGTCCGTCGGGCCCCTCGATGGGGTCCTCGCGCGGCAGCGGCACAGCGCTGATGTTGGCCACCGCGTCGTCGTGCTCGGCCGGATCGCCTCTGAGCAGGTCCCAGCTCATCCCGTCCGGGTACGCGCCGATTACGAGCAGATCGCCCGAGGAGCCGAGGTTGCGGTGCCCGGTGCCTGCCGGCAGGACCAGCACGTCCCCCGTTGAAACCTCGAACCGGCGCCCGCCCGGTCCACCCAGCATCACGGACGCCGAGCCGGAGACGACCCCGAGCACCTCGTGCGCGGTGGAGTGGAAATGATGGAAGGGATAGATCCCGTCGCGCCAAGCGCCGAGCCAGCCGTGACTGGCAAAGAGCTCCTCGCACTCGCCTGGTCCGGAAACGGCGTCGTGGTAGACGAGGACCGGCAACGACGAATTGGGGATCGCGCCGTCGTCCTCGAACCGATACGCCTCCGGATCACTCACCGGGCAAGAGGACAAGCTTGCCGGTGGTCTTGCGCGCCTCCAAATCCTCCTGTGCGCGCCGAGCTTCGGACAGCGGGTAGCGCTCGGCGATGCGAACGTCCAGCCGACCGGCGGCGATCAGGCCAAACAGCTCAGTCGCGCGCTCGCGCAGCATCTCGGGAGTGCGCGCGTACGCGCCGAGCACCGGACGCTGGACGTAGAGCGAGCCGCTGGTCAGCATCGCGGGGTCGAACGGGTCCGGCGGGCCGCTCGCCGAGCCATACAGGATCATCCGCCCCATGGGTCGCAGCGCCTTGAACCCCTCCAAAAAAGTCGTTTTGCCGACACCGTCGTAGACCGCCGCGACTCCTTCGCCGCCAGTCACCTCGCGCGCCTGCTCCGCGAAGCCCTCATACTCGAGTACCACGTCGGCGCCCGCTTCGAGCGCGAGCGCCGCCTTTTCCTCGCTCGAGGTGGTCGCGATCACTCGCCCGCCGCGCAGCTTGGCCAGCTGGGTCAACAGAAGCCCCACGCCGCCCGCGGCGGCGTGCACGATGACCCAGTCCCCTTTCTGGATCGGGTAGGAGTCGTTGGCCAGGTAGTGAGCCGTCATGCCCTGGAGCAGGGCCGCGGCGGCGAGCTCCAGCGAGACCTCTTTGGGCACCGGCACGAGCAGGCCGGGGTCCGCGACCACGCGCTCCGCGTAGCTGCCTGGAACCCCGACCCACGCGACCTTGTCGTCCGTGTCAGACGTCCAGCCGGCGCCCTCGATCCCGATCACGGCCGGTGGATTCGCGCCATAGCCTGGGCGCGAGCGCTCGTACACGTCGCGATAGTTGACTCCCACCGCCTCGACATCGACCAGCACCTGACCATCCCCTGGGTCGGGATCGGGCACTTCCTCGTACTGGAGGACCTCCGGCCCGCCGTGGCGCTCAAAGACGATCGCGTGCATTACCGAATCATCACCTTCTCGGCCGATCGTAAACGGCGGATATGGAGGCCGCTAGGGCAACGCGACGGAGAAGGGCTTGTCTTCGTTGCCGATGTTGCCTCCACCGATGACGGCGTTATAGATCAACACCTCGAAGTCCCCGGGCTTTATGCGGGTGAAGCTCACGAACGCGTCGTCGTGGATGCCGGCCTTGTCGTTGATGGCGCCAAGTGCCCGAGTATCAGGATTGCCCACGAACCGGACCTCGTAGTGGCCGAGGGCGATTCGCTTTGCCTGGATGGCTTTGCCACTGCAGTTAAAGCCAGACACCTTGACGAACTTGTGCGAGAACGACGTGTGGCCGTTGACCAGCACGGAGCCCTTGAGCTTGCCCGACGACGAGCATCCTCCGGCGCCGCTGGAACTCAGCGCCGCGTAACTCGTCCCTCCGAGCGCGGCAAACAGTGCGGCACCGGCGACCACCATGGCCGGCGAGGGCATCAAACGCTTCATGACTTCTCCTTCTCGTTGGGTGTGAACACGATCTTGCCGTGGACCTCGCCGGACAGCATCGCCTCAAAGCCGGCCCGCGCGTCGGCCAGCGGCAGGTCATTTGAATCCCGGGCCGCACGCCTCGGCGTACGCAGAGCTCGATCAGCCGCTCGAGCTCGGCGCGCGTACCCATGGTCGACCCGACCACGGAAAGCTGCAGGAAAAAGATGCGGCGCAACTCCGCGGGCGGCGCGTCGCCCGAGGTCGCGCCCGAGACGACGATCGTCCCGCCCGGTTTGAGCGCCCGCACCGAATGCGCCCAGGTGGCCTCTCCGACCGTCTCCATCACCGCATCGACCCGCTCGGGCAGCCGCTGCCCCGGCTCGAACGCCTGGTCCGCCCCCAGCTCGACGGCCTCGGCGCGCTTGTCCTCGGAGCGGCTGGTGACCCACACGCGGATCCCGGCCGCCGACGCGAGCGTGATCAGGGCGCTCGAGACGCCCCCGGCCGCGCCCTGCACCAGCACCGTCGCGCCGGGCGTCACACGCGCGCGCGTGAACAGCATCCGGTAGGCGGTCAGCCACGCCGTCGGCAGGCACGCCGCCTCCTCAAATGACAGCTCGGGCGGCTTGGCCACTAGGTTGCGCCGGGGGACGGCGACGCGCTCGGCAAACGTGCCCGGATAGCGCTCGGATAGCAAGGATCGGCGCGGGTCCAGCGTCTCGTCGCCGAGCCAGTTCTCGCTGCCGATCACCGAGTGCACGACCACCTCGTTGCCCTGCTCGTCCACGCCGGCCGCGTCGCACCCGAGGATCATCGGCAGCGCCTCGCGGCTCAGCCCGATGCCGCGCAGCGACCACAGGTCATGGTGGTTGAGCGACGTGGCGCGCACCTCGATGACCGTGAAGCCGGGCGGCGGCTCGGGTTCGGGCTGGTCCCCGATCTCGAGCCCCCGCAGCGGATCCTCGCGATCGATGTCTACGGCGAAAGCGGCGAGCATCGCCCGCATCATGCCCGATTCCGCATACCACTCACCTTTCAATGGAAGAATGCCCGCATGACCGAACTGCGGGCAGCGGCTACGCGTTCGATGAGCGCCCCACCCGAGCGCGTGCTCGAGTTCCTGCGCGATTACCACCGGCGCCAGTCGATCCTCACCGACCAGTTCCGCAACTACCGCGTGGAGGAGGAAGGCGTCGGCGCCGGCACGGTCTTCTTCTATGCGCAGCATTCGCCCGGTCGCAGCCACGACTTCCGCCTGCGCGTCGAAGACGCCGAAGACGGGCTGGTCGAGCGCGACGTCGAGTCTTCGTTCGTCTCGACCTGGACCGTGCTCCCGACCGCCACGGGCAGCTCGGTGATGCTCGAGGGTGCCTGGGAGGGTGCCGGCGGGATGGGCGGGTTCTTCGAGAAGCTGTTCGCGCCGATGTCGCTGCGCCGCACCTACGGCCAAGTGCTCGACAACCTCGCGGCGCAGGTCGAGCGCCAGTAACTCCCGAGGTGGCCGCCCGATCGCGGTCGCGGGGACTTTGCTGCGCCCAGAGAGACAAATCCGCCACAGGCGCGCGTCCCCGCGGACTCTGGGGGTTTTCTTCCCTAGATCTCGACCGTTCCGTTCACGCAGGTCACGACAGCCCCTCCGACCCAGACCCGGTCCTCAAAAACCTCCACAAACACCCGCCCGGAGCGGCCCAGCGCGGTTCCCTGGGCGGCGACGTATGGCGCCCGCGCGCGTTCGCTGCCCAGCAGCCACTGCGCGAGCGAGGCGTTGAGGCTGCCCGTCACCGGATCCTCGACCGTGGCCTCGCCAAACGGCACAAAGGCGCGCACCTCGAAGTCCACCGCGCCCCCGTCCCCGTGCGGTCCGACCACCCCGACCGGCAGCGTAACTACTGTCGGTCTGACCGCGAGCACATCTGCGGCGGTGGGGAGGAGGATGCCGACCCAGCCGGGGCCGTTGTCGACCCACTGGGCGTCGACGATCAATTCGCGCCCGATCTCGAGCATGGCCGCGATCGAGTCGATCAGCTCGCCGTCGACGGGCCCGCTTCGCACAAGCTCCGGCGCGGCAAACGAGATCCGGTCGGCCGTCGGGCGTAGCTCGACCAGCCCGGCGCCGCACTCCTGCACCACGCGATTGGGCCGCCGGGGCGAGCCGCCGCTCTGGAGCCAAGCGTGCGCCGACCCGAGAGTGGGGTGGCCCGCAAACGGCAGCTCCGCGACTGGCGTGAAGATGCGCAGGCGGTAGTCGGCCTCGGGGTTGGTCGGCGGCAGCACGTACGTCGTCTCGGAGAAGTTTGTCCAGTTGGCAAAGCGCTGCATGTGCCCGTCGCTCAGGCCCTCGCCGTCGAGCACCACGGCCACCGGGTTGCCCGCGTAAGCGCCCGAGCCAAAGACATCCACCTCTGCCAAGCGCCGCTGCATGAATACGAGTGTGGCATCGCTAAAGTGGCGCTCATGCCAGACGGCTACCGGGCAGCGGTCGTCGGCGCCACTGGGGCCGTCGGCCAGAAGGTCCTGCGAGTGCTCGAGGAGCGCGAGTTCCCGCTCTCCGAGCTCGTCGCGTTCGCGAGCGAACGCTCGGCGGGCAAGCCCGTCACCTTCAGAGGCCGCGATTTGACCTGCCAGGTGATGGGCGAGGGAACCGTCGACGACTTCGACCTGGTCTTCATGGCCGCCGGCGGCTCTGTCAGCCGCGAGTGGGCGCCGCGCTTCGTCGACGGCGGCGCGCTGGTGATCGACAAGACGAGCTACTGGCGCATGGACCCCGACGTCCCGCTCGTGGTGCCCGAGATCAACCCCGACGCGTCCGCCGACGCGCTGCTGGGCCGCGGCATCATCTCGAGCCCCAACTGCTCGACGATGGCGCTGGTGATGGCGCTTTACCCGCTGCACCGCGTGGCGACCGTGCAAGAGGCCGTCGTCTCCACGTACCAATCGGTCTCCGGTACCGGCAACGCGGCCGTCGAGGAGCTCGAGAACCAGGCGCACGCGCTGCTGCATCGCACCGACCCACCCGAGCCGGCCGTCTATCCGCACCCGATCGCCTTCAACGCGCTGCCCCACGTGGAGAGCTTCCCCAGCGGTGAGGACTACTCGACCGAGGAACGCAAGATGATGGACGAGACGCGCAAGATCCTCGGGCTCTCAGCAGACGAGCTGCACGTCGTCCCCACGTGCGTGCGCGTGCCCGTGATCGTGGGCCACTCGGAATCGGTCCGCATCCGCACGCGCGAGCCGCTCACGGTCGAGCGCGCGCGCGAGCTGCTCGAGCAGGCCGCAGGCGTCGTGCTGGTCGACGACCCCGGCAGCAACCAATATCCGACCGCGGTGCAGGCCGCCGACCGCGACGAAGTGTTCGTGGGCAGGCTGCGCCACGACCCCGGTCCTCGCGGCCAGGAGTACCTCAACATGTGGGTGGTGTCGGACAACCTGCGCAAGGGCGCCGCGACCAACGCCGTTCAGATCGCGCAGCTGCTGCACGAGCGGGGCCTCGCGAGCGCCGAGCAGCGCGCCGCCTGGCAGCCCGCGGTTGCCTGAGTCGATCCCGATCCCGCCTGCAGCTGCGGGAGGCCGTCGATGAAGACGACTATCCGCAGCGCCTGCAATGGCTCGCGCGTCTGCCGGCCACGATCGCCGAGCTCGCGGCCGACTGGGGACTCGCGCTGGGCGACCCCTACCTCCCGGGCGGCCAGTGTGCCTGGGTCGCGCCCGCCGGCGAAGACCTCGTGCTCAAGGTGGGCTGGCGCCACCGCGAGGCCGAGCACGAGGTCGACGCGCTGCGCTTCTGGGACGGCGACGGGGCGATCCACTGCTTTGCCACGCGCGCGCTCGCGGACACGACCGCGTCGCTGCTGGAGCGCTGCGCGCCCGGCGTCCAGCTCAAGAGCGCGGTGTCAGAGCCCGAGCAGGACGTGGTGATTGCGGGGCTGATGCGGCGGCTATGGGCGCACGATCTCCCCGATGACCATCCATTCGGCTCGCTCGTGGAGATGTGCGATCTGTGGGCGCAATGCTTCGAGGCCGGCTTCGAGCACGACAGCCGCGGACTTGACCCGGGACTCGCGCGCGAGGGGATGGCGCTCCTGCGCGAGCTTCCCCGCAGCGCACAACGCGAGGTGCTCGTGGCCACCGACCTTCACGCCGGCAACGTGCTGCGCGCCCAGCGCGAGCCGTGGCTCGTGATCGACCCCAAGCCGTTCGTCGGCGACCCCGCCTTTGACCCTGTCCAGCACATGCTCAACTGCGACGAGCGCCTCTACCGCGACCCGGCGGGGCTGGCCGAGCGCATGGCGCACCTGCTCGAGCTCGATCCCGAGCGTGTCCGGCTATGGACCCTGGCGCGCTGTTCGCAGGAGTCGCTGTATGACACCTCGATGCGCGGTCCTGCCCAGATATTGGCCGGCGCACATGTGGGCCGCCCGGTCCGCACATGAGCGGACCGGCCGGGCCGCTCATGAGCGGCCCGGGTCCATTTAATTGGCAGAGACTGAGAGCACCGGCGGCATCCGGTCTGTCACCGTGAACCAGTGAGCGCCGGCGTCGGCCGACCCGAACACCTCGCCGGAGGTAGCGCCGAAATACAGGCCCAGCTGCTCGCCCTGGCCGGTCCAGTCGAAAGCCTCGCGCAGGATCGTCAAATAGGCGTGTTCCTGCGGCATGCCGTCGCCGCGCGGCGTCCAGCTCGAGCCCGCGTCGCGGGTCTCGAACACCCGCATACGCGCGTCGGGCGTCACCCGGTCGACGTCGGCGGTCAGCGGGATCACGAACGCGCTGTCGGGATCGGCGGGGTCGAGCGCCAGCGGGAAGCCGAAGTCGGACGGCAGGCCGTCGCCGATCGCGGTCCAGCTCGAGCCGGCGTCGTCGGAGCGGTAGACGCCGCCGTGGAACTGGAGGAAGAGCCGCTCGGGCTGCGTCGCGGCGCGGTGGACGCGGTGCACGCACAGCCCGATGTAGTCCTCGGGCGCGTCGTCGGGCACGTAGCCGGCCACCAATCCCTTGTTGCCCTGGCGCCAGCTGGAGCCACCGTCGTCGGTCAGCCACACGCCGGCGGCGGA
Organism: uncultured Solirubrobacterales bacterium; assembly: GCA_963767295.1. Lineage (GTDB taxonomy): Bacteria > Actinomycetota > Thermoleophilia > Solirubrobacterales > Solirubrobacteraceae > Palsa-465. The sequence continues at coordinate 24,277 of CAVYDI010000003.1, read as the reverse complement.
GATGCCGATCGCCAGGCGTTCGGGTTGGCCCGGCCAGGTCACGATCGAGTGCAGGCACAGCCCGCCGCCGCCCGGCTGCCAGCCAGACCGGGTGGGGTGGGTGAAGAGCGCTCCGTTGAGCTCGAAGCTCTTGCCGCCGTCGCGGCTCTCGAACAAGACGCCGGGGTCGCCGCCGGCGAAGATCTGCCCCTCGGCCTCGCCGGGCTCGATCACCCAGATGCGCTTGAGCGCCAGCTCGCCGCCTTTGGGCAGCGAGACGCCGCTCGCCTGCTCCCAGCCGGGGACGTCCTTGGGGGGAGGAAAGCTAGGGCCGCCGGGTTCGGGCCACTCCTCGACGGGGAGGTCGGTGTAGAAGATCTTCGGGCCGTAGAAGGGCGAGGTCACGGTGGCGAAGACGCGTCCAGAGCGCGGGTCGCGCATCGCGTAGTCGACGGTTTCGCCCGGGAACGCCCGCGCGCGGACCGCGAAAGGGCCCGGCGGATCGCCCTCGAGCACCAGCAGGCCCTTACGGGTGCCCAGCAGCAGTTCGGTCATGTTCCTCCTGAGATCGCGGGGATTACGTCGACTCGGTCGCCGTCGCGCAGCGCGTGCTCGCCGCCACCGAGCTCACCGTTGACAAACACGTTGATATGCGGCCGGATCTTGCCGCGCTCGTCGAGGATCCAGCCCGAGAGCGCCGGCTGGTCGCGCTCGAGCGCCGTGAGCAGCTCGGTCACGGTGGCCGCGCTGAGGGCGTGCTCGCCGCGACCCGAGGCGAGCCGCTTGAGGGGCTCGCGCAGGCAAACGGTCGGCATGGCCGGATGGTAGGTCACTCGGGCATGGGTGAGCGACGCGCGAGGCTGGCCATCACGCCAAACGCCAGCACGCCGATCAGGCCCGCGAAAACGATTCCGGCGTCGCGCAGGTTCGTGGCCTGCGCGGCGAGGCCGATGCCGATGATCGGCAGCGAGATCGCCACGTAGGAGACGACGAAAAAGCTCGATGCCACCGCTCCGCGCTCGGCGCTGGGGCTGGCCTCGTTGACCAGGGAAAGGCCACTGCGAAACGCCATCCCGACACCGATTCCGGCGACCGCGGCGCCGATCAGCAGCAGCACCAGCGAGCCAGCTGCGAGCGCGCCCGCGATCAGGCCCGAGCCGACCACCATCACGCCGCTGCCGACGGACAGCCCGGTGCTGGCGGCGATGATCTCGAGCGAGAGCTGACCCGCCATGGAGGCGGCGAACAGTTCGAACGCGACCACGCCCGAGAGCCAGTGGCTGTGGAGGTGCAGCAGCTCGGCGAGGACCGATGGCGCGAGTGCCGTGAAGAGGCCCATGACCGCGAAGGCCGCGAACGACGCCGTGGCGGCGCGGGCAAAGACGCCGCGCACCTCGCGCGGGACGCTCAGCCGCTCGATGCGCAGCCTGGTGCGCCCGCGTCGATCCGCGACCGGCTCGGGCATCAGCACCACCGCCACCGCGGCGAGCGCCAGCAGCCCCAGGTGGACGCCGTAGGGGAGGCGCAGTGGATCGGGCGCAAACTGGGCCAGGAGGCCCGCGAGCAAGGGGCCGCTGCCGAGCCCGCCCTGTTGGACGATCGTCCCGATCAGCGTGCCCCGGCCCGGAGAGGGCGCGAGATCGACGAGCGCGGCCGTGGCGGTGCCGGTGACGATGCCGGCCGAAAGTCCGGACAGCAGCCTGCCGATCAGCAGCGGTCCGAGCGCGTCGGCGACGATGAAGACGACGGAACTGGCTGCGGCGAAGGCCAGGCCCGCCAGCAACACCGGGCGGCGGCCGACCTCGTCCGATGCGTGTCCGAGCAGCAGCAACGCGACGAGCACGCCGAGCGCGTAGATCGCAAAGATGACAGTCACGATCAGGCCCGAGAAGCCAAGCCGTTGCTCGTAAATCGGGTACAGCGGAGTCGGCAGCGTCGTGCCCACCATGGTCACGAGATAGGCGTAGGCGGCGGCGCTCGTGGCCGCGGCTCCGGTGAGGCGAAAGGGGGGCAGGCGGGTGAGCATCGCATGCACTTGCTATGCGCGTGGGCGAGGAATAGTGTCGCGCCGGGATCGGGGCCAACCGCATAGTCAGGAGGGGTGATGTCCAAGCGTTTCGGGGTCCTTGTGTTCGCGGTCTTCGCGACGATCGCGATGGTCTTACCTCAGCTTGCGGGGGGCGCGTCGAAACGCAGTCCCCAGCCCCGCGAGCGTCACTCGTACACCAACGGCAACAAGTCCAGATGTCCGGACGGGCCCCTATGTACCGAGATCAATAGGTGGCACGGGTACTACACGGGCCACGACGAGCCCGCGGTGCTGTTCTACTCACAGAAGAACGGCGCCGGCAACGACATGACCTACAAGCTGGATCTGCCAAAGGATCCGGTCAAGCCCCCGCAGAGTGGCGGCACCGAAAACTTCCAGTTGCACCCGGCGTTCTGGTTCGGCATGGCGATGTGCGACACCCAATCGTCGCCAAACCCGGGCGGTAGCAGGCTCGGCCCGCCCAAGCCATGCCCGGCAGACAGTGACTCCAACATCTACACGAGCAACAACCCGGGGAACCCCAAGTACATCGGTCTGCACCCCGGAACCGCGTTTATGGAGATGCAGTTTTATCCCCCGGGCTGGGTTCCGTTTCAGTTCCTCGGCGGCGTCTCGTGCGACGCCACGAAATGGTGCGCGGCGCTGAACATCGACTCCTACAACAACAATGACAACACCGGAGTGCCGAACAACTCCGCATGCCTCAATACGGTCGGAATCGAGCCGGTCAACTTCGCCTTCATCACCAAGAACGGCGTCGCCCAGGCTCCGGCCAACCCGGTGAACTCGACGGCGGCGACGTATACGCCGAACCCGAGTAAGGATCTGTTCATGAACCCGGGTGACCACCTGAAGGTCACGATGCACGACACCTCGAGCGGGTTGCGGATCGACATTCAAGACCTGACCACGGGGCAGAGCGGCTTCATGACCGCCAGCCCCTCGAACGGGTTCGCGCAGGTCAACTACCGGCCCCACGCGAGCGCGTGCACGGTCACGCCGTATGCCTTCCACCCCATGTATGCGACTTCCAGCGCGAAGACTCGCGTGCCGTGGGCGGCGCACAGCTACAACATCGCGTTCTCGGACGAGATCGGCCACTTCGAGTACTGCAACAACGGCGCCGTCGAGCCTGACGGCACGTGTGCCCAATCGAACCGGTCCGATCCGGACGGCGTGGACGCCGACGATGTCTTCTGTCTCCCAGCCAGCCTCTCGACTAGGTATCCGGTCAGCGGCTGCGCGGGGACCGACTTCGACTTCGACGGGACGTCGTACCTGAAGGATTGGCCGGGCTCGTCGACCAAGAACTCGGCGGTCCCGACGCCTATCCGCTTCAGCAGCCCGCTGATCGGAGGCAAGACGAACTACTCCCAGGCAGCATTCGAAGCCGACTTGCCGCGGATCGAGAACTTCACCACGCCGCCGTGCCAGCGGTTTACCACCGACCCCCACCCGGGGGCTGGGTGTGTCAACCCGCCCAAGGGGGCGAAGTTCTATCCCTTCTTCAGCAGTACGGGGAAGGGCACGAGCTGCATGTGGGAGGAAGGCGGGGCCCACCTTCCTGGCGTCACCAACAATTACGGTGGCAGCTCGACCACCGAGTTCGGCACGAAGGCCAAGGGAAACCTGCTCCAGCTCGTCTATCCCAATAACCCCTACAAGATCATCAAGATCTACGAGGACTTCCGCAACATCCTGTCCTCGAACCCCTGTAAGGGTTAGGGACGCGTAGTCGGTGAGGGCGGCGCCGGTTGCGGCGCCGCCCTCGCTTTGCGGTTGCCGCTCTGGCGGCGACACCGTTTGCGGGCGGCGTCATCGCTTGACAACTCCGTTTGAGTGCGCCCGCCTCGCGGTAGGGTTCACGCCCGATGGAGCTTCGGACACTCGGCCGCACCGGCGTCAAAGTCAGCCCGCTTTGTCTGGGCGCGATGATGTTCGGCGCCTGGGGCAACACCGACCACGACGAGTCGATCCGCATCGTCCACCGTGCGCTCGACGCCGGCGTCAACTTCATCGACACGGCCGACGTCTACGCGCGAGGGGAGTCCGAGGAGATCGTGGGCCGGGCGCTGCAGGGCGGCCGGCGCGACCACGTGATCCTCGCCACCAAGGTCCACGGCACGATGGGCGATGACCCCAACGAGTTCGGCAACTCGCGCCGCTGGATCACGCGCGAGGTCGAGAACTCGCTGCGCCGGCTGCAGACCGACTGGATCGACCTCTACCAGATCCACCGTCCCGAGGACGACACCGACATCGACGAGACGCTGGGCGCGCTGAGCGACCTGGTGCGCGCCGGCAAGGTGCGCTACATCGGCTCCTCGACCTTTCCCGCCAGCCAGATCGTCGAGGCCCAGTGGGTCGCCTCGCGGCGGGGCCGGGAGCGCTTTGTCTGCGAGCAGCCGCCGTACTCGATGCTCGTACGCGGGGTCGAGGCCGACGTGCTGCCGACGTGCTTGAGGTACGGGATGGGCGTGATCCCGTGGAGTCCGCTGGCGGGCGGGTGGCTCTCGGGCCGCTATCGGCTGGGCGACGAGCTCCCCGACTCGCACCGCGCGCAGCGCATTCCTGCGCGCTACGACATGTCGCTGCCCGGCAACCAGCGCAAGCTCGAGGCGGCCGATCGCCTGGCCGTGGTCGCGGAACAAGCCGGCATGTCGCTGGTGGAGCTGGCGATCGCGTTCGTGATCCGCCACCCAGCGGTGACCGCGGCGATCATCGGACCGCGCACGATGGAGCAACTCGAGTCGCAGCTGCCGGCGGCGCAAGCCGCCCTGGGGGACGATCTGCTCGACGCGATCGACGAGATCGTGCCGCCTGGGGTCAATCTGAATCCGGCTGATGCGGGCTACTCGAACCCGGCGCTTGAGGCGTCGGCGCGGCGGCGGCCCGCTTCCTAAACGAGCGTGTTCTGGCGCCGGCCTCTACTCGGCTAGACCCCCGCCGCGATGTGGGCGAACGGGGCGCTGCTGACGGCGATGGACCCCGAGAACGGGTATTGGAGAACCACCGCGGTGAAGAGTCCGACACCTACGATTACCGCGACACCCACCATGAGCGCTACGTCAACACTCGGACGGTGAGCCTTGATCAGGAGCGAGGTGAAAAGCAGGACCGCGCCTGAAAGGAAAATCAGCGCGAGCAGTGGTGCAGGGATAGATGTCTCCGCGGCCTCCACGCGTTTTTGCCGCGCGCCCGCGATGACGTTCAGCTCGTCAACCACCGAGCCGTAGAACGCGTGCTGTGACTCGGTCGCCGGCGAGTAGCCCTGCACTGCGGAAAAAACGAGCGCCAGACGCCTCCGTGCTTCGGAATCGTCGCGTCCTTTCCTAAGCGACGCGAACTCCCGCTTTCGGACCTCCTCCGCATAAGCCGCAACCGCACGATCGATCCGGCCCCGCTCGGCTGACGGGAACACGCCCGCGTCTCGCACAAGCGTGCTGAGTGAGTTCGCCTCCGCGCTCACGCTCTCGACGGCGCTTTGAAACCCGCTGTAGAGGTTGACGACTACGAACGCCAGGACAAGCGCGAACATCGTCATCGCCATCTGGGCAACTCCGACAACCTGCTCCGCCGAGTGGCGCGCACGCCAGCCCGACAAGAACCGGCGCATCAACCACCACCCCCCTAACGCGATGGCGACCGAGAACGCGATAAAGATTGGGCCGATCGCCCAGTCCGAGAGATTGTTCAAAAGGCTCCTCACCATACGCCGCGATTCTCCCCCACCGCATCGCACCATGCTCTCGAGCACTAGCGCTGCCGTGCGTGTCCGGATGAGGCGCTCGGGGACTCCCCGAAGACGGTGGGTCCGAAAGGCGGCGTGCCGTGGGCATCTTCGGCGCTGCCATCATCGGTGCTGACATGAGCGGTTTCTCCGATGGACGAAGGTCTGGGCCGACGCGGGTCGAGCGCGGCTCGGGATCGCTGGGCAGACGCGAGCCGCCGCCGCCGTTGATGGACCCGACGCGCGAACGCGACCGCCATCGCATCCTGCGGCTGTTTGTGCCCTACAAGCGGCGCTTGTTCGCGGCGATCGGGTTGATCATGTTCTCGGCTGGGTTGAGCATGATCTCGCCCTTCCTGTTGCGCGACGTGATCAACGTCGGCTTGATCAAGCACAACACCACGGTGCTCGAGGAGGCGGTGGCGGGCATGATCGCGATCTCGATCGCCACGGGCGTGTTCAGCGTCTGGCAGACCTACATGTCAAACGCCGTCGGACAGCGCGTCATGCACGATCTGCGCTCAGCGGTCTACAACCACCTGCAGCGCATGTCGCTGGCGTTCTTCACGCGCACGCGCACGGGCGAGGTGCAGTCACGCATCGCCAATGACATCGGCGGGCTCGACAGCGTTTTGACCAACACCGCCACCTCGATCGCTCAGAACGCGACCACCGTGATCGCGACGATCGTGGCGATGCTGCTGCTCGACTGGCGGCTCGCGGTCATCTCGCTGGCCTTCGTGCCGCTGTTCGTCTACCTGACGAGGCGGGTCGGCAAGGTGCGACGAGGCATCACGATGACCCAGCAGCGGCGCTTGGCCGACCTTTCGGCGCTGGTGTCGGAGTCACTGTCGGTCTCGGGCATCATGCTTGGCAAGACGATGGGGCGCGGCCGGGACCTCGCGAACCGGTTCACCGACGAGTCCTCGCAGATCGCCGACCTTGAAGTCCGCTCGCGCATGGCCGGGCGCTGGGTGATGTCGACAATTCAGATGACGTTCGCGATCCAGCCAGCGATCGTGTACTTCCTCGCCGGCCAGCACACGATCATCGGCAGCATCTCGGTCGGAACGGTGGTCGCGCTGACGACGCTGCAGACCCGGCTTCTGTTCCCGATTCAGCAGCTGCTCGGAGTCGGGGCGGACGTGCAGGCCTCGCTGGCTTTCTTTGACCGCATCTTCGAGTACCTCGACCTTCCTGTCGACATCAGCGAAAAGCCCGACGCGATCGAGCTGCGCAAGGACGAACTGCTGGGGGAGGTGCGCTTCGATGGTGTGTGGTTTCGCTACGCCGACGACGGGCCGTGGACGGTGCGGGACATCGGCCTGGCCGTCCCGGCGGGGACGACGACGGCGATCGTGGGCGAGACCGGGGCGGGCAAGACGACGCTGGGCTACTTGGTCGCGCGGTTATATGACCCGCAGCGCGGGCGCGTCACCGTAGACGGGGTCGACGTACGAGACGTGACCTTGGCTTCGCTGGCGCAGGTGGTCGGAGTGGTGTCGCAGGAGACGTATCTGTTCCACGCCTCGGTGCGAGAAAACCTGCGCTTCTCGTGCCCGGAGGCAAGCGATGAAGAGATCGAGCAGGCGGCTCGCACCGCCCGCATTCACGACCTGATCGCCTCTTTGCCCGAGGGCTACGACACGGTGGTCGGCGAGCGTGGGTATCGCTTCTCGGGCGGCGAGAAGCAACGCATCGCGATCGCGCGCACGGTCCTGCGCAACCCGCCGGTGCTGGTGCTCGATGAGGCCACGAGCTCGCTAGACACGCAGACCGAGGCCGCTGTCCAGCAGGAGCTCGAGCGGCTCGCTGAGGGCCGGACCACGATCACGATCGCGCACCGACTCTCGACGATCCGCGACGCCGATCAGATCGTTGTTTTGGACGGAGGGCTGATCGTCGAGCGCGGCACGCACGAGCTGCTGCTCGAGCGCGGCGGGGCGTACGCGGCGCTGGTCGCGCGGGATGTGACCGAGCCAGTCGGGTAGGGGTGTCGGGGGACAGCCACCAGCGTCGGTCCCCAGATTCTCCGTATGCGCGTGTCGCCCCTTGCTCGCTTGTGAGGCGGTCAGCCTACTCGATCGTTGCTATTCCGATTGCTGCTCCCAGGGGGCCTGGTAGTGCGCGACCCAGGGAGACTGCGCGAGCGCGACCTGCTGCTCGCCGCGGATCACGTGCATGACGGCGTTGATCAACGCCAAGTGGGTGAAGGCCTGAGGAAAATTGCCGAGGTGACGGCCGCTTTGGGGGTCGATTTCCTCGGCGTAGAGCCCGAGCGGACTGGCGTATGACAGCAGTCGCTCGCAAAGCGCAGAGCCGCGCTCGAGCTCGCCGATCTCGCACAGCGCCGAGACCAGCCAGAACGAGCAGATCATGAACGTGCCCTCGGCTCCGCTGAGGCCGTCGTCGGTTTCGTCGGTGCGGTAGCGCAGCACCAGCCCGTACTCGGTCAGCTCATCGGCGATCGTCAGCACCGTCTTGCGGATGCGCTCGTCGGTCGGCGGCAGGAAGCGGACCAGCGGCATCAGCAACAGCGAGCCGTCGAGCGCGGTCGAGCCGTAGTGCTGGACAAACACTCCGCGCTCGTCGACGCCGTTTTCACAGATGTCGTTGTGGATCTTGTCGGCCTCCGCCTGCCAGCGCGCCGCGCGCTCGGTGTCCTCGCGGATCTCCGCCAAGCGCGCGCCGCGGTCGCATGCCACCCAACAGAACATCTTCGAAGAGGTGAAGTGCTGGGGCTCACCCCGGACTTCCCAGATACCGCGGTCGGGCTCGTGCCAGTGCTTGATCGCCGCCTCCACCTGGCGTTCGAGGATCGGCCAAACGCGTTCATCCAGCGCGTCGCGCGAGCGCGTGTGCAGGTATACGGAGTCGAGCAGCGCCCCCCATACGTCGTGCTGGCGCTGGGAGTAAGCGGCGTTGCCGATGCGTACGGGGCGGGCTCCCTCGTAGCCATTGAGGTGCTCGAGGAGGTGCTCGTCGAGCTCTCGCTCGCCGCCGATCCCATACATCACCTGCAGATCGTCGGCCTCCTCGGCGACGTCGGCGATGAAGTAGAAGAAGTCATTGGCCTCCCAGTCGAAGCCGAGCGTGTAGAGCGCCCACAGCATGAAGGTGGAGTCTCGGATCCAGCTATAGCGGTAGTCCCAGTTGCGCTCGCCGCCCGGCGTCTCGGGCAACGAGGTCGTCGCGGCGGCGATCAGCGCGCCCGTGTTCTCGTAGGTGAGGCCGCGTAGCGTCAAGGCGCTGCGCTGCAGGTAGCTCCGCCAGGCGTGGTCGGGAAACGTGCCCCGGTCGAGCCAGTGCTGCCAGTGGTGCGCGGTCCACACCAGTCGCTTGTAGGCCTCGTCGAGCGTTTTGGGCCCGCCGTGGTCGCTCCAGCTGAGCGCGCAGAAGACCTGTTCGTCCTCCTTCATGCGGTGGCGCGCGGTCGCGCGCGGCCCTTCGAAGCCGAGATTCATGTCCGTTATCAGCCGTAGCTCGACGTCTGAGCCCTCGGCACTGGCGACTCCCTCGTGGTACCCGGAGTCGGCGTACTCCCAGCAAGCCTGCTTGCGGCCGTACTCAAAAACGGGCGCGCAGTCGAGCGTCAGCTGCACCTCGCCGTTGACGCAGCGCACCATTCTCAGCAGCACGTGGTGGGCGTCGTAGTCGGTGGGGGCGCGCCTATGCGTGTGAGAGCGCTCCTGCTCGTGGCGCCAGGGCCCGATCAGGAGTACATCTCGGACGATTACCCAACCCTGACCGGTACCCCAACTCGTCTCGAGCACCATCGTGCCGGGGAGGTAGCGGCGCGAGGCGGGGACGCTCACGCCGGCGGGACCGATGCGGAAGTAGCCCGCGTCACGATCGAGCATGGCGCCAAAAACGCTCGGCGAATCCATGCGCGGTACGCACAACCACTCGACGTTGCCGCCGGGAGCGATCAGCGCGGTCGTCTCGCAATCGGAGAGAAAGGCGTAGTCGGCGATCGGCGGGAAAGCGCTCGAGGGTGGCTGCACATCGCCGGTCAGGCGGCGAACCGTCTCCTGCGGCATGGCCTGCGGTGCGGAGGCCGTGTGTAGGCGTGGGCTGCCGTTGCCGCGGTGGGTTTCCGCCTCGTCCACGGGCGGGAGTATCGCCGCTTTGGGGCGCCTGACGCCAGTCGTGGACGCGAGCTTGCGGATCTGCTCTGGGCGTTCATTCCCTAAGGCGCGACGTACTCGGCCTCGGCCGGCTGATATCACTCCGCGCATGCGGCGAGGGGCGCCAGGGCGATGAGTCGACCAAATCAGCTGCCAGCACGCTACGAACCCCAATGGGGCAAGGAGTTCCAAGCGCTGGTGCGAGAGGGTCTTTTTCCGGGCGTGGCGATCCTCGATGTGGGGGCGGGGAAGCGCCCCGCGATACCCCCATCTGACCGGCCTGCCGGAACTCACTACGCCGGGCTTGACATCTCCGCCGAGGACCTTGAGATCGCTCCGCCCGATGCCTACGACGAGACGGTGGTTAGCGACGCCGGGGTGTTGGTGCCCTCGCTCGTCGGCCGCTTTGACCTGATCGTCAGCCGCTGGGTGCTCGAGCACGTCCGCCACGTGGATCGAGCGGCGTCAGTCTTTCACCAGTACGCGAGGCCGGGGGGACGACTTGTGGCTCGCCTGGCCGGGCGCAATGCGTTGTTCGCGATCGCAAACCGAGTTCTCCCACACGCTGTCGCGGCGCGCATCGCCGCGGGCCTGAGTCAACGTCGAGTCGAGCGCGTTCGCCCCGCTTATTACGACCACTGCACCGAGCGGGGGCTGCGTGAGGCGTTTTCGGATTGGGACGAAGTGGAGATCGTGCCCCACTGGCGCGCCGCGTATTACCTGGATCGCCTGCCGCGTCTGCAGCGGGTCTACCTGGGCTACGAGAACTGGACCGCAAACCGAGGCATCACCGGGCTCGCGACGCACTACACCATCAGCGCGCGCAAGGGCGCTGCTGGCGCCTAGGCGGCGCCGACCAACTCCAGGTCCGCTTTCGATGGAGCTTCCATCAGCCGCCGGAGCTTGGCGGGCGTGTCGTGCTCTGGCACTGGCGAGTAGAGGACCACTCGCTGGTCGGGGCATTCCTGGGGATTGAAGACCGCCATCTCGAACACCATCAAGCCCTCTTGCGGGTGGTGAATCTCCTTGCGTCCCTCGCCGCCGCGGTGCACTTCGTGACGCTTCCACGCACGGCAGAACTCGGGACTGGACTTTTGCAGCGCGTGGATCAGCTCCTCGAACTCCGGATCGCCTAGATGGCGGGCGCTGTCGGCCCGGAATTTGGCGACCAGTAAGCGCGCGGAGCGGTCCCAGTCGGCGAACATCTCGCGGCGCACGGGATCCATGAAGGTCAGCCACGCGTGGTTGCGGGCCGCGCGCGGGATGCGGGCGTAGTCCCCGAATAGTGCCGCAGCCGCGTCGTTCCAGGCCAGGTAGTCCCAACGGCGTCCGAGCACGTACGCCGGGTTCGGCCCGAGGTTGTTGATAAGGCGCTTGAGGGTGGCCGAGACTCGCTCGGCCGGTGGTTTGCATGGGGGCGGATCCTCACCGCGGCCAAGCAGCACGAGGTGCGTGCGCTCGGCGGGCGTCAGCTTGAGCGCTGCGAGAAATCGCCTCGAGCACCTCGAGCGAGGCGCGCACGTCGCGGCCCTGCTCGAGCCACGTGTACCAGGTCGTTCCCACGCCCGCGAGCTGCGCAACTTCCTCGCGTCGCAGACCCGGCGTGCGGCGGCGGCCGCCGTCCGGCAGCCCGACATCGGTCGGCGTGATGCTCTCGCGACGCTTTCGCAAAAAGTCGGCCAGCTCCGCGCGGCGGCGCTCGCCGTTGCCGTTCGTTTGTCCCGCGGGGCGGCGCCCATTCGTCGTCTGTTTATCGAGTAAGGCGTCAGTCATGTCAACGCGCTCCATTTGTCCGATGTGCGGCGCGGAGGCTTAGCTCACCCTCTGCTCGCAGTTGCTGCCAAATCAGAACGTATCAGATCTACTACCAGGATAACTCCCTCTCTTGTACCCGGATAAAAAGGCTCGCACAATGAACTCGGTGAACGCCACCCTCACAGCTTTGAGACGCCGGCCGGGCACGCTGTTGCTGTTCACGGTCTGTCTGGCCCAGTTCATGGTGATCCTCGACGTCGCGATCGTGAACGTGGCTTTGCCTTCGATCCGCTGCGGGTCTGCATTTCTCCACGATCGGTCTGCAGTGGGTCATCAACGCCTACACGATCGCGTTCGCGGGCTTTCTCATGCTCGGCGGGCGGCTCGCCGACCTGCTGGGCCACCGGCGTGTGTTCCTCGTGGGCACGGCGCTGTTTGCACTTGCGTCACTGCTGTGCGCGGTTGCCGCGTCGCGCGGGCTGATGATTGGTGCGCGCACGCTTCAGGGCTTCGCCGGCGCAATCGTGTCGCCCGCGACGCTCGCGATCATCACGAGCGCCTTCCCTGAGGGCTCGGCCCGCAACCGCGCGTTGGGCATGTGGGGGGCGGTCGGAGCACTGGGCGCCTCCTCCGGCGCTCTGCTCGGCGGTCTGCTGACGCAGCTCGTCGGGTGGCCCGCGATCTTCGCCATCAACGTGCCGCTTGGAGTGGTCGTGATCGCGCTCGCGCTGCGTACGGTCCCGGCTCCGGCTGCCTTTGAAGGTCGCCGGCACTTCGATTTCGCGGGCGCGACGCTCGTGACCGGCGGTTTGCTCGCGCTCACGTACGGAATCGTGCGCTCCGATGCCGCCGGCTGGGGCTCTGCACAGGTAATCGGCCCGCTCGCGGCCGGAATCGCAATGCTCGGCGCCTTCGCCTTGGTCGAGTCGCGCTTCTCACCGGCACCGCTGGTCCCGCTCTCGATCTTCAGATTGCGCAACCTGCGTGCCGCCAACCTGGTGGTGGTGCTGCTCTACGCGGCGATCTTCCCGCAGTGGTTCTTCCTCACGCTGTACATGCAGCAAGTGCTGCACTACTCGGCGATTGCGGCGGGGATCGGCTTTTTGCCGATGACGCTTGCAATCTTCGTGGGGTCCACCTTCGCGCCGCGCTTGGTCGCACGCTTCGGCGCGCGACGCGTGATCACCGTGGGACTGCTTTCGTCGACCGTCGGCGGTCTGCTCCTGACCGGTGTCGCGCCGGGCGGTACCTACGCCGGCGCAGTGCTCGCCGGAGGCGTTCTGTCCGCTGCTGGAATGGGCTTCTCGCTCGTGCCGGCGACGATCGTCTCGATGGAGGGCGTGACCAAAAACGAGACCGGCCTCGCGTCCGGGTTGCTGAACACCTCGCGACTGATGGGCGGCGCGCTGGGGCTCGCCGTGCTCAGCACGATTGCCACGGGCCAGGAGCACGGCGTGGTCTCGGTCGCCCAAGGGATGACCGATGGCTTCGGGCTCGCGTTCGAGGTTGGCGCGTTCCTCTGCTTGGCGGGTGCTCTTGTGGCGGGGTGGTTGCTGAGGTCGTCGGAAGCCCCTAGCCAGGCCAGCGCAGTGGCCGAGCCAGAGCAGCGCGAAAAGCCTGAGCTGTTGGCTGCGTAGAGCGCGCCGTCGGCCCGCAATCGGTCTGGCGCCCCACCGTCCGGCATCGCGGTAGTATCGACGCGTCCACTGTTGGGGCCTTACTTTGGAAGGGGGTTGTCCTACCAGTGTCTGTTCTTGATCGGATAATTCGCATTCGTCGCCGTTGGGTCGTGTTGGGAATGAGCATCTGCGCTCTGGCGCTCTCCGCCAGCGCGGTGGCGACCACGCAGCACATTTCCAAGGGCCACATGATCACGCAGCACGTGATCACGAACACGGTCACCAAGGCCAGCGGCTTCAAGCTGAACTTCAATGTGCAGCAGGGGCAGCCAACCGGCTACGGCGGCCGCTATCCGCCAGACGTCATCGTCAACCTGAACCGGAGCTCCGGCAGCGCGAAGCAGAGCAACCAGTACACGTTCACTAAAGGCATCCACTTCACTGGCAGCTCGAAATTCAGTACGGGCCGTTTCCAGGGCACCTTCGCCAAGGGCCGTGGCTCGATCAACATGACCTTCCACCCCAAGGGCTCGGTCTTTACGGCTCATGTACCCAAGGGATGCAGCGGAAGCGGTGGGAAGGCACGCCGCGGCACGCTGAGCGGCTCTTTCACGCTGAAGGCCGACAAGCTCGGCACGGTCAAGGTCAAGTCGATCCCCGCCACGCTTTCGAACGCGAACTACACCTGCAACCCGTCGAACAAGGGCGTGAGCATCGTTCAGCCGCCCACGGCGAAGGTCGGCGTGAATGCACAGCAGCTGAGCGGTAAGGACAACATCTCGATCTTCTCGACCAGTCGAGGGTCCGGGTACAGCTTCCTTTACACGTACGCGATCAGCGTGGCTAGCTCCACGAACGACTACACGTTCACGTCGGACCTCAAGAGCGCGACTCTGACCGGGTCAAACGGCATCGGCGGTACCGCAACCTTCACCGGCACGCACAAGTTCTCCAAGAACAAGTACGGCGGGAAGATGAGCGGCACCCTCTCGGTGACGATGAAGTCGATCGGGAAGGTCACGCCGTTCACGAAGACGGTCAACGGGTACTCGCAGCAACGGAAGACGTAGCGCCGGGAGAAGTGATCGAAGTTTTGGGGCGCGCCCTCGGGTGCGCCCCGCGCTTGACCGCATCTGGGCCAGGGAGTACGTTCGCGGCAGCGTCGGATCGCGAGCGAGGGAGAGGTTTTGACGGGGCGCTGGGCGTGCGCCGGAAGGCGAGTCGGATTGAGCGCGCTAGCAACGGCACTCGTCGCGTTCGCTTGGCCCATGCCCGCGGGTGCTCAGAGCGACAGGGAGTCACTTGTGAGCGCTCAAACGACCACGAACCATGGTTTCAGGCTGTCGCTCACGGCGAACGGCAGCGCCGACGCGCTCGACCGGTTCTCCTCGCTCTCGATCGACCTCGACAAGCACGTGGCCAACTCGAGCGAGTCGGTCGTCTACCGCTTCACGGCTGGGGTGAGCTTTATCGGCAGCACCGAACTGGACTCGGCCCAGCTCAGCGGCAGCCTGCAGCAAGGTCGTGGGTCGATCAACATGGCCTTCGCTGCCGCGAGCGCCCCTACAGCCGTCCCGGTACCGAAGGGATGCACCGGCGCGCCCGGGCTTCAGCGCACCGGCATGTTGACCGGTGCGCTCACGCTCAGGGCAGACCGGCTGGGGACCGTCCCACTCAAGTCGGTAAGCGCCACGCTCACCCTTCCCCCCGACATCAGCGAATGCACCACGGCGCCGCGGCATCGCGCACATGGCATCGCGATCGAGGCCGAAGCCGAACCGTGGTGGGGGAGGGGCATACGTGTTCGCGTTCAAACCGTCAGGACCCGGCCTGGCGCGGGAAGGGGTGACGCGCTTCGACAACGGCCACGGCTTCTCGTTCTCGTGGAGCTATACGGCGCGCGTCCCGCGCTCGGACTACATATTCGCTCCCAACCTCACGAGCGCGAGCCTAACCGGAGCTCGTGGCATCCACGGAACGGCGAGCTATCACGGCTCGCCAGCCCACGGTGGCGCTTCGCACGGAGCGCTCCACGGGAGTTTGTGGGCGAAGTTCACCTCGATTGGCGCCGTACGGCCCTTCAGCGACCTGCACTTCCACGCCGACCAGTTCCATATTTAGAGTCGATGACGCCAGCACAGACCCAGGCTCGCAGCGCCGGCCTGCTCCTTTACCGCGACGGAGCAGGCGAGCTCGAGGTGTTGTTGGTGCACCCGGGTGGTCCTTTCTGGCAGCGGCGCGACCAGGGGGCGTGGTCGGTGCCCAAAGGCGTGTACGGCCCTGAGGAGCCACCGTTGGCGGCGGCGCGGCGCGAGTTCGAAGAGGAGTTGGGCGTTGCTCCTCCCGACGGTGACGTGATCGACCTCGGCGAGATCACGCAGCGCGGAGGCAAACGCGTGCATGCATGGGGGCTTGCCGGGGACCTTGACGTGACCCAGGCCACGAGCAACACGTTCACTGCCGAGTGGCCGCCGCGCTCGGGACAGTTTCGCGAGTTTCCAGAGGTCGACCGGGCCGAGTGGTTCTCGCTCGATGTCGCCCGGGAAAAGATCAACCCGGCACAGGCCGAGCTGATCGACCGGCTGGAACGGGAGCTCGATTCGTAGCTTGGGCGGCCGTTGGTCGTCAGTACGATCGCTCCGTGTTTCCGAATCTGAGGCCAGACGGGTCCCAGGCGATCAGCCCCACAGCCCACTACACGGGCTATGTCTGGGCACGCAACGGGCTCTCGCCGCCCGAGCTCGCGACGCTCGAAGGACGTGTGCTGTTCGAGTCGCTGCGCGCGCCGATGGTCGTCAGCGGGCTACTGGGAGGCGGCTCGCTCGAGACCTACCTGCTGGCCCGTCATCGCGCGATCGACTCGCTGCTCGAGCGCGCGATCGAAGACCACGGCGTCACGCAGGTGGTCGAAGTCGCCGCGGGCATGTCCGGGAGGGGCGTTCGCTTCGCGGAGCGCTTCGGCGAGCGGCTCACCTACGTTGAAGCAGATCTGCCCGGAATGGCGCGTCGCAAGCGCGAAACGCTCGCGCGCATGGGCGAGCTCACAGGCCAACACCGCGTGCAGGAGCTCGATGTGCTCGAGCAGAGCGGGCCGCAGAGCCTCACGGACGTGCTCAGCGGCCTGGACCGCGGACACGGTCTCGCGATCTTGACCGAGGGGCTGCTTGGCTACCTCGAGCACGAGACGGTGAGAACGCTTTGGCATCGGTTCGCCGCGGCGCTCGCCCAGTTTCCCTACGGCACCTATATCTCCGACATCCACATCGGAGAGCTTCAGGACGCGCGCGTCAAGGTCTTCCGCGTGCTGCTCTCCGCCTTCGTTCGTGGCCGCGTGCACCTTCACTTCGGCGACGAGCACGAGGTGCAAAGCGCACTCCTAGAGGCCGGCTTCGCCGCCGCCGAGGTCCACCGCGCCGCAGAGTTGAGCGGCGATGGCAGCGACCCGGCCGCGGGGCTTGCCCATACGCTGCAGGCATCGACCGTCGCAGGCGAATCGCAGCAGCCGCAGCCGGGCTAGGGGCCGCAGCCGGGTAAGAGCCGGCCACGCGGGTAGGGATTGACGGATGATCTCGGCGACGCTTTACACCGACCCCGGCTGTCCCTGGGCCTACTCCGAGATTCCCGCCCTGCGGGTCTTGCAGTGGCGCTATCGCGACCAGCTCACCTGGCGGCTCGTCGTTGTCGGTCTGACGGAGGACGTCTCCCAGTACCACGAACGGGGCTTCACGCCGGTTCGCAGTGCCGTCGGCCAGCTCATGTTTCGAGAGCGCTACGGGATGCCTTTCTCGCCATTGCCCAAAGCCCGCCTCAGCGCTACCTCGCGCGCGTGCCGCGTGGTTGTAGCCGCACGGCTGACCGAGCCCGGCAGCGAGTGGCCGGTTCTGCGCGCGCTTCAGTTCGCGAATTTCAACACGGCCCTGATCCTCGACGACGACCGTATGCTGGTGGCGGTGCTTGAAGCCGCCAGACTCGACGGCGGGCTGGTGTCGCGCATCGAGGACCCGGACGTGATCGAGGCCTACGAGCGCGATCGAGCAGAGACCCGGACGGCCGAACGCTCGGCAGCGGCGCTGCAAGGCAAGACGAGAGTCACCGATGGCCCGGTGCGATTCACAGCCCCGACCGTGGCGTTCGAGCGCGATGGGCTGCGGATGATCGCCGGCGGCTTCCAACCGGTCGAGGCCTACGACGTCTTGGTCGCCAACCTCGACCCGACGCTGCGCCGCGAGCCGCCGCCGGAAACTCCGGAGCCGCTGCTCGACCACTTTCGCGAAGGGCTCACCACCGCGGAGGTGGCGGCGCTGCTCGCGGCTGGAAACGATCCGCCCGACCGCACTCGCGCGGAGGCCTTGCTGCTCGAGCTCGTGGCCGCCGAAAAGACTGGCCGGGAGTTGCTGGGCGACGACGCTGTGTGGCGCGCGGCGTAGTGTGCGTATAGCCCGGCGTCGCCGGGGACGCACGAGCGCTGGAGCAGCCTAGGCTCCGCTGCTACCGCCGACCGACCGCACGAAGCCCAGCACGCAGGCGGCGGCGACGATCAGCGCGATAACCGGCAGCCAGGCGCCGACGAGGCCGGCAACCGCGAGCACGATGCCAACGACGCCGACCGCTCCCGCGACGCTTCCCGCGACCACGAGCTGATAGGCGCGTCGTTCGCGGGCCCGGCGTGGCGTGTAGCTGCCGCGTTTCTGCAGGTCGCCCATGTAGTCAGGGTAACGCGGATGCTCACGATCACCCCACGCCGTGCGCGACGCAGAGTCGTTGGAGCTGCTCCATCGCCTCGGCGGGCTGCCCGGGGAGCGCGTCAAGCGCATCTGCGGCCGCCCGCAACGCGTCGATCGTGACCCGCTGCGCCTCCAGCGCAAAGCGGCCCAGCCAGCGCACGGCCGCGCGCTCGTAGCGTGCTGGGTCGGCGTCGCGCAGCACCAGGCAGATTCTGAGGGCATCGTCGAGCGCGATGCGCGGCAGCTCGCGGGCCGCCGCCAGCACGAGCAGCTCATTGCCGATCTCGAGCGCGCGCTTAAAGCGCGCGTAGGCACTCCCGTCGCTGGTCACAGGCGAACATATGTTCGCTCATGGAGCGGACGGACCTCGCCCTCGACCCGCCGTCGTCTAGCCGAACGTGAAGTCGTAGGCACTCACGCCGGGCGGGACCTCCACCGTGAGCTCATGCTGCTGCGCGCTCGGCAGCGAGACCAGCGAGTAAAGCCGCTGGCCCCGCACGGTCACGACGCCGCCGTGTACGTCAGAGCCGGCATCGCGAGAAGAGATCGGATGGCCGTCGAGCAGCACGCGTACCCGCCGGCCGACGTTGCCAGCCGAAGTCATGACCAAATACACGTTCGCGGCCTGGAAGCCCCCCTGGATCGTCGCCCCTGAGGAGACCGGGGTGGCGTACTGCCCGGTAATGCGCCAGGTTCCGCGTAGCGCGAAGGTGTTCAGACCGACCGAAGCCGCCCCGGGATATGAGTGCACGCCCGACTTGAGCGGGGGGGTGAAGCCCTGTGCGCGCTCGGTGCCCAGGTATGTCTCAGGCGTGTTGAGTCCTGCCGAGGGCAGGACCGCGTGAGCGCTCATCGGCGGCGGCAGGCGGTGCACGCCGGCTTCGTAGAGCAACTCGCGCACCGCTACCTCACTTTGCAGGTAGTCGCCCTCGCCGAACTGGGTGTGTCTGACCTCGCCGTCGGCATCGATCAGATACTCGGCCGGCCAGTACTGGTTCTGGTAGGCGTTCCAGGTGCCGTAGTTGTTGTCTTGCACCACCGGGTAGCGGATCCCGTCCGAGTTGACCGCCTGCGACACGTTGCTGGCCTCACGTTCGAAGGTGAACTCCGGCGTCTCGACCCCGACGATGTCGAGCCCGTACGGGTGGTAGGTCGCGTATAAGCCCTTCAAGAACGGCAATGTGCGCAGGCAGTTGATGCAGGTATAGGTCCAAAAGTCGACCAGCACGACGTGGCCACGCAGCCCGCTCAAGCTCAGCGGTCTGCCGTCCGGCGTGTTGAACCACCGCTCTGTGCCGGTGAAGTCCGGGGCTGGTCCGAGCATCGGAAGCGCAGGCGCCTTCACGCCCGCGATCGCGACGCCCGGGTTGTCCGGCATCGGCGTCTGGCTGGCCTCGAGCTGCCGCTTTGCAAACCGCGAGGACGGCCGCAGCGACGCGAGCCGGTTTTGCACCGCGCCCGAGTTCTCGAGCGCCCGCGTTGGATCGACCAAAAACGCCGGCAGGTTGCTCTTGGCGAGAAGTTCCTCGAAACGCACGTCGAGGTTTGCGGCCATCGCCACGCCGGTCAGGATCAGCACCACGCCGAGCGCGCGCTCGACCACATAGCCGCGCAGCCTGCGCCGCATACGATCGAGCAGAGCGCGTCCGCCGAGCGCATACAGCAGCATCACGGCGCTCAGTCCCGCCGCGTAGGCGAGCGCCACCACGACGACGCGCGCCGACGCTCCGCTCGAGGCGCTGACCGACGTGACCGCCGCGAGAATCGGCCCCGCGCAGGGGGCGCACACGAAGCCCAGCGCCGCGCCGACGCCTAACCCGGAAACAAATCCAGTGCCGCGCGTGCGCGGGCCGAAGCGCGCCAGCCGCGACAGCGGCGCCTGCACCCGCGCCGCCACATCGGGGACGAGCATCACCAGTCCGAACGCCAACAGGACCACGATGGCCACGGTTCGCGCCGCACCGCTCGCGAGCCCGATCCCCTTGACCAGCTGCGCGAGCACCACGATCGCGAGCGTGAAGGCCACCGCCAGACCCACGACGATTCCGAGCGGCCGCCGGCGACCCCCGACCGCGCCGGCTGAAAGCAGCGCGGGCAGCACCGGCAACACGCACGGGGTGACCGCGGTGCCTGCGCCGGCGAGCAGGGCGAAAAGGATAAGCAGCGCCATGAGACTTAGATGATGCTGGATCGGTATTGCGGGGCGATTAAGCGCCGAGCCGCAGCGGCAGCCTCTCAAGGCCGTAGATGCCAGACGCCGTCGCGAACTCCGGCTCGTCCTCGAGCTCTAGTACAGCGAAGCGCTCAGCGAGAAACGCCAGCGCCTCCTGCAGCTCGGCACGCGCGAGATTCGCGCCGACGCAGTAGTGGATGCCCGCGCCGAAGGTCAACAGGCGGGCGCGCTCGCGGCTTCCATCGCCCCCGGCGCCCACCTGTCGCGCCGCGGCGATGTCAAACGCGTCGGGCTCGATGCCCTCTCGATTGGCGTGCCAGGCCGACACAATCACGATCGTCCCGGGCGGGAATGTCACACCGCGCCACTCGATCTCCTCGACGGTGATGCGCGCCGTAAACGGGGTCACCGGCTCGTAGCGAAGCGCCTCTTCGGCGACCACCGGCGCCAGACCGCGCGGGTCCGAGCGCAGGAGCTGCCACTGGTCGGGGTGCTGCGCCAGCAAGCGCACGGCGTGGGCGACCTGGCTCTGGCTCGTGTCGACCCCGCCCACGAGGATGTTCAGCACGAGGTTTCGCAGCTCGTCGTCTGAGAGGCGATCGCCGCCTTCCTCGGCGCGGATCAGATCCGAGATCAGGTCCTCGCCCAAAGAGCGCTTGCGCTGCGCGATCAACTCCTCCTCGTATTCGTAGAACTCGGCCACCGCGCGCTCGATCTGCTCGCGCTCGCTCATCAAAGAGACCGGGTCGAATTGGCGCTGAATCCAGTTCGACCAATGGTGAAGCCGCGGCGCGTCGGAGAGGGGCGCGCCCATGACATGAGCGATCACCAGCGACGGATATGGCTTCGCCACGGACTCGACGAACTCGCACGGCCCCTCAGCCGGCAGCAAGTCGTCCAAGAACGTCCGCATCGCCGGTCTGTAGCGATCGATCGCCCTCGGCGCGAGCGCGGGGTTGACGAGCTGGCGCAGCCGGCCGTGGTCTGAACCGTTGCGGGTGATGATGTTCTTGACGATCTCCTCGTGGAGTGGCCCAGCGTCGATTTGGAACAGCTCGGCGATCGCCAGTCCCGGAAACACCGCCTTGCGCGTGCGCAGGAAAAACTCGCCCGACTCGCGGTCCAAGACGTAGAACCCAAGCGGGCTGCGGACAAGCCAATGGCCGCTCCAGGGACGCCATCGCCTTGCGGTAGTGCTCGCCTCGGAGCTCCGCGGCGGTGTGGTCAAAGGTGGGCAGCTCAAGCTCAGACGCGACTGGCATGCGATCAAGCCCCGTCCACTCTCTCGAACACGGCCGCGAGCCCCTGCCCGCCGCCGATGCACATCGTCTCCAGGCCGTAGCGCCCGCCGCGACCGTCCAGCTCGCGCAGCAGCGTCGTCAAGATCCGTGCGCCCGTGGCGCCGACCGGGTGACCGAGGGAGATCCCCGAGCCGTTGACGTTCAGCCGCTCGAGCCCGTCCTCGAGCTCCCATTCCTGAAGCACCGCCAGCACCTGTACGGCGAACGCCTCGTTGAGCTCGATCAGCGCCATGTCGTCAAGTGACAGCCCAGCGCGCGCGAGCGCGCGCTCGACCGCCGGCACCGGGCCGATGCCCATCGTCTTAGGCGGCACGCCGGCCACCGCCCAGGCCACCAGGCGTGCCAGCGGCCTCAGCCCGAGCTCGGCCGCGCGCTCCTCGGAGGTGACGACACATACCGCCGCGCCGTCGTTTTGCCCGCTGGAGTTGCCAGCGGTCACGGTGGCCTCGGTGTCCGTGCGGCGCATGATCGGCTTGAGCGCCGCCAGGCTCTCCGGTGTCGTGTCGGGCCGGGGGTGCTCGTCGCGGTCGATCAGGCGCCGACCCGTGCGGCGATCCTCGACCTCGACGGGCACGATCTGTTCAGCGAAGCGGCCCTGCTCGTGCGCCTCGACGGCCAATTTGTGCGAGCGCAGCGCGAGCTCGTCCTGGGCCTCGCGCGGGATGCGGTATTCACGACGGAGATTCTCGGCCGTCTCGAGCATGCCGCCCGGCACCGGGTGATTGACACCGCCGGCTGTCACGCGCGAGCGCACCAGCCGATCTTCGAGCATCGCCCCGCCCGACCTCGCCCCCCAGCGCAGCGAAATCGAGTACAGCTCCGTCTGGCTCATGCTCTCGGCGCCGCCCGCGAGCAGGAGGTCAGCCGCGCCAGTCTGGACCTGCATGCACGCCTCGATCACGGCCTGCAGCCCCGACCCGCAGCGGCGATCGATCTGCAGACCGGGTACGTCGACTGGCAGCCCGGCGTCGAGCGCCGCGACGCGGCCGAGCGCGGGTGCCTCCCCGTTGGGGTAGCACTGGCCGAGCAGCACGTCGTCGATCGCCTCGTACGGCAGCTGCGTGCGATCGAGCAGCGCCGAGATCACGGTCGAGGCCAGCTTCGCCGCCGGCACGTCACGGAAGACGCCCCCGAAGCGGCCCACCGGCGTGCGCAGCGGCTCGCAGATCAGCGCTTCTCTCATCCGGCGCGGACTGTAACGGCTCCGTGGTTGCGCGCCGTCGGATGGGTAGCCTGGGGGACATGCCGAACTGGAGGAACATGGCGCTCGGGCACGCCGTTGAGCGAATTCCCGGGCTGCGCCGCATACCGGCGGCCCGGCTGGTCGAGGTGGGCGAGATCGTGTTGCTGGCGCGTGAGCACCTCAACAAGCTCGAACCCCACGAGCGCCGCCGCGTCGTCGCGCTGATGCGCAAGGGCCGCGGACGGCCCAGCCACCTGACGCACCGCGAGCGCGACGAGCTCACGCGCCTGGTGGCAAAGGCCGAGCCGCGGCTGTTCGTGGGTCTCGCCGCCGACATGCTCTCGCCGGTGCCGCTGCCCAAGCGCTTCGTGCACGGCCAGGCACGCTCCTAGACGGGCCAAGGGCCCGCCCCGCAAACGGAGAGCAGGGTCTCACCCTTGTAGCAGCTGGCCGTGATCGCCCCGCCGCGTCAACCTGTCGGCGCCAGCGCCTCCAGTACCTCGGGCAGCTGGTCCGGCCCGGTGATCGGCGTCAAGCACAACCGTCGTGATACCGCCGTCGACGAACTCCTGCACGCGCGCGCGGATCTCGTCTGGCGCGCCGAAGATGAAGATGTCCCGGATCAGCTCCTCCGGCGCGAGCTCTGCCGCGCGGCTCCGGTCACCGTCCAGGTAGGCCTCCACCATCGGCGCGATTGCGTCGCCGAACCCCAGCCAGCGAAAGAACTCCGCATACACCGGCACGCTGCCGTACGCGGCGAACATCGAGCGTACGAGCGGCATGCCCTGCTCTTCGGGCACGGGCAGCACGAAAAACCGGCACGCGAGCTCGAAGCCCTCGGAGACCGTACCGAGCGCCTCCACCACCCGAGGAAGTCCCGACAACGGGAGGAAGTTCGTAAACGCGCCGTCGGCGACCTCGGCGGCCAAGCGAAGCATTCTTCCTCGCAGCGCAGCGAGCACGATCGGGACGGTCTGGGACACGGGCCGCTCGAGTCGCAGGCCGCCGAAGCCTTTCTCGGGCGGGGCCGACAGCACCGGCCGCAGGGCCGCGACCGCGTCGCGCACGCGCGACAGCGGCCGGTCGAACTCGAGCCCGTTGAAGCGCTCGACCACGACGTTCGAGGAGGCGCCGAGGCCAAACACAAAGCGCCCCCCGCTCGCCTCCTGCATCGCGGCCGCTGTCTGCGCCAGCACCGCGATACCGCGCGTGTAGGGGTTGACGATCCCGGTGACCAGCCGCACCCGTTCGGTGACGGGCGCGGCGATCGCTAGCGGCGTGAATCCATCGGTGCCGTTAGGCGTCTCGCCCGACCACAGGTCGTCGTAGCCGAGCGCCTCCGCCTGGCGGTAGAGGCGAGGATGGTCGGCGAGCGGGACGCCGGTGAACGGGACGGTCAGGCCCCAACGGATGGCCACGCGCCGAACCTACCAGGCGCCAGCCGGCCCTTGACTTAGGGCAGATCGTAAGTTTATACTTACCGTTAGTGATGGCTTACCGATCATCTGAGCCGAGGCGAGGAGGCGCTCGAGGACCGGGACGAGTCCCAGCCAACGGCACGGGCGACACGGCAGATAGCTGGACCGCACTGGCCGACCCCACCCGACGCACGATCTTCGAGCGCCTGGCTGAGCGT
>CAVYDI010000002.1:0-1332274 GCA_963767295.1 uncultured Solirubrobacterales bacterium | reverse complement strand
CGGGTACGCGGCCGCCGCGGCGGGCTGCAAGCCGCAGGCCGGAAGCGTCGTGACCCTACGACTGAAGGCCCCCACCCAGACCGTGAGAGCGACAGTCGGCGAGACGATCAAGGTGATCGTCAACATGAAGCACGCCCGAATGGGTGTCCCCGAACCTCGTAATCATCAGGAAGCTGTATGTCGATTTTCCTGGCACCGGGTGTCAGCAAGCAAGGCGATCGCGCGCTTCCGCGCCCTGCGAGCTGCCCGGACGATCACCTTCGTATCAACAGGTATGACTGCTGATAAGGGGTGTCCCCCCGATTCCCATGGTTGCCCACACCCAGTCGCGATAACTGGCTACGCAAAGATCGACTCCTAACTCGTTCGGTCAATAAGGCCGTGTCCCACAATTCACGGTCTTTCGTCCGCTCTCGGGTTGGGCTACGCGGGGTTGTCTGGGGCGGCGGTCGCCCGCAGCTCCCGTTCGTGGAACGCGGCACCCGGCCGACACTCGCTTTGACTCTTTGACTGGCCGATGACCGGGCGCTCGCTCTGCGACGGATCCGGGACTCTCGGTCGCCGGAGCAAGGTGCTCTGCATCGATCAGAGCGGGGCCGTGTTTTTCGACGGGAGAAGTCTGAGAGGATGGCGGGGTGTCAGGCGAGCATGTCGATCTCGGTGGGGCTGCCACTGGTTCGAGTGTGACCGTGCGGGGCGAGGCTGCTATCCGGACGGAGCCTGATGAGGCGTTTGTGTGGATCACACTCGCCGCGATAGACCCGGTCCCAGGGCCAGCACTTACTGACGTGGCGAGGCGAAGCGAGGGTCTCGTGGGGCTCCCGGACGAGCTCGGGATTGTGCGCGAGGACCGATCGACCACGGGCATCACGGTTTATGAAGAGTTCGACCACACAAAGGAGGGTCGGCGCTCGCTGGGACACCGTGCGGCGACGAGTGTGTCGGTGCGTATCACCGACACCGAACTCATCGGCCGTGTGATCATGCGGGCCAGCGACGAGCTCGACGCGCGCATTGCGGGACCGACTTGGCGCGTATCGGCGAGCAATCCTGTCTGGCTTGAAGCTGCCACGCAAGCCGCCGCTAATGCCAGGCAGAAAGCGGCGGCATATGCCGCCGGCGTGGACTTACGGCTTGGGCCGCTGCTCGCGCTAGCTGAGCCAGAGCACGCGCCAGGACGCTTCCAGGCGCTGTCGACGCGCGCCGGGGGCAGCCCCGAGGTCCCCGTCGAGACGAGCGACCAAGAAGTCTCCGCGACGATCCAGGCCACGTTCGCCCTTGTCTAACCCTCCTGACGATCGCGGGGCCGCGCACCCACGCACCAGCCGGAGTCTGAAGCGCATGCCCACTCTGGCTTTCGCCAGTCAGGCCGCGCTCCCCGGACGCTCGGTTTGCGACGGATCCAGCACTCTCGACCGCCGCAGCAGGAGTGCTCCGTTTCGATCGTTGCAGCACTCTGACCTTGTGCGCCTTCGAGCGGGCCGTGGCGGCTCACGAGCCGATGGGTGTGGAGGTGCCAACTGTTCCGCCAGTAACCAGTGCTTGTCGACGAGGTGCGGGCGGGGCGGACCGCCCCGCCCGCTGGTAGCTCACTCGCCAGCCACGAAGCTGATGCCGTCGAGCGAGGTGGCGCCGGATGCGGAACTTCCGAACACCTGCACCCCACCGCTGTGGTTGATTGTGAGATCTCCGACGTTGTCGGACTGGGTGACGACAAACACGGTGAATGTATGACGTGGACGCAATCCCTTGGGTAGGACGAAGATCGTCTGACTCGTCGCGCCTGACGAGATTCTTCCGCGTAGATGCACGACCCCGAGCGAGTCCTTGGCGTAGCCGGCGGGCGAGGATCCAGAGACATTCGTCCACCCGTTCTTGAGCGCAGCCTTGGTGAAATGAATCGTGCTGGCGCTGCTCTGGGTGGCGGCGTAGGTGCTGCCCCCGAGCGCCGCGAACAGCGCCAGGCAGGACAGGATGATTGCGGGCGAGGGGAAGCGCCAGCGCAGGCGAGTGATACCCATCGGTCCCTCCTTGTTAGGTCTGTGCTTGGTTAGCCCCGCCGAGCATTGTCGCGCCTTTGGCGCCCCACAAGTAGAAAAACGAGGGCGACACATGACAACACTCTGGGCGTCCATTCCCCCAGAGTTGTGCAACGGGCTACATGCAGCTGTCTGCCGTGGGGACCGCGGACAGTTCTCTTTGGCGGAACCCCGCACTCTCGCTGGCGCTCGCTTTTGGCTTTGTGACTGGCGGTTGAACGGACGCTCGCTTTGCGACGAAGCGAGGCGCCTCGGTTGCGCCACTGCCGTGATCGCTGTGGGCTCTATTCGCCGCTACCGCCGCGTCGGCGTGAGCATGCGTCGCTGCCTCACCTGTGGCAGCACGTCGCAGAACACGAAGCCATCCCGGTGGACGATCTTCCCGGTCTTGCATGGGATCGGCTCACTGAAGATCGGCCCGGTGTGAACAAACGTGTGGAACTCGCCGTTCTCCCCACAGGGATCGATACCGGCAGGCAGCTCAGCGAGCAGTTCGCGATCGAAGCTGCGCCCAGCGAATGAGCGGTCCAGCTTGCTCGGATCGACGCACACGATGAACGCCTCAAAACCGGCCGCGACGAACTCCTCGGCCAGCGCGCTGGTATCGCGACCCCAGAGCGGAAAGACCGCCCGTTTACCGCAAGCGTGAAGTCGCTTCTCGCGATACGCACGAATGTCGGCCAGGAACAGATCACCGAAGGCAATCGTCTGCGCCTCGCGCAGAGGCGATTCCGCTAGGGCCTGCCCCATTCGCTGCTCGTAGACGTCATTCGAGCATGCCGGCGGGATTTCCACCTCGACCAGCGGCAAACCGGCAGCCCGCGTCTGGAGCACAAGCAACTCGCGCCGCACCCCGTGCATCGAGACGCGCCCATACCCACCGGTCACGGTGGTAATCAACGCCCCCGGGGCCGGACCCGAACCAGCGCGCAAAGCACTGAGCGCGAGTGCAGAGTCCTTACCACCGCTCCAAGACAAAGCCGATGAGGAGGCGACCATTTCGCGCACCGTATCCGGTCGACCCGCCAGCCACACCGAGCAGTCCCCAGCAATCAACGACGGATACGGGATCGGCTCCAGCCATCGCTTCGTCCCCTAGCTCACTCGACGGTCCGCTCCTGCAGTGCGACGACAACGCGCGCCGGTCCAGTTGTGGGTTTGGCGGCGAGCGGGTGCGGTGCGTCGCGCAAACGGAGTCCCGCATTCATGTTGCCGCGTGTTCATGCGAGATCAATGGGTGGCGACGTCGTTTAACAGTGAGAATGGCTGGCGCGTGCCTGTAAGGTCCGGTCAGAGTGCTGTGGTTGTACCCGTGCCTGCTGCCGAGGACGTCGTGGCGGCTTGGCGCCAGCGGTTCGACCCCTCAGGAGTCCAGGGGATGCCCGCACACATCACCGCGCTCTCCCCGTTCCTCGATGAGGACCAGCTGACTCCGGTGGCGCTCAGCCGTCTGCGTCGACTGTGCGCCGAGCGAGGTCCGATAGTGGTTGCGTTTAAAGGCCTCGGACGCTTCTCAGACACCGTTTACTTCGACCCCGATCCTGCTGAGCCGTTCAGTGAGCTCACTGAGGCGATCGCTGGTGAGTGGCCATCGCATAAGCCCTACGGCGGCGCATTTGCCGAGGTGATCCCCACCTGACGGTGGCTCACGGTGTCGATGCCGATGTCTTGCGCGACATCGAACGGGAGCTGCGCAGCCGGCTGCCGATCGTCACCCAGGTGCGCGCCGCGGAGCTGTTCGTGTTCGCTGGTGGTCGTTGGCAGTCGCGGGCACGGCTGCCGTTCGCGCCGACGAGCTGACCGTCGCCCTGATCCATCCCCTTACCGCGCGCGCTCGGCGGCTGCGGCAGCGACCGACACCTGGTCTTGCGTGTGGCCGCGCCTCTACTCCATGAGCTGCCCACACCCGCTTCGCGCGGATTGCGAGACGCTCGCTTTTGTTCAGCCAGGCATCGCAACCCACAATCGCTTCGCGACGACAGCAGTCGCGTCGCCGCGTGGCGCTGACGCCTCCTTCGTGACTAACGGGGCCTGGCTGGGGCGACCGCTCTGGTCGCCATGGTGGGCGGGAATTGAGCGGTGGTAGCGTGGGAGCGATGGCTGACGCAGCCCCGACCATCTACGAGTGGGGCGGTGGAAGGGAAGCGTTCGCTGGCTGGCTGAACCGGTTCTACGACCTCGTAGAGCAGGAGGCCCCAGAGATCGCCGCGATGTTCGGGGGACGCGTGAGCGAGGAGCATCGCATCCATGCGACGGACTGGTGGGTTGAGGTGATGGGCGGCCCGGGCGCCTATACCGAGCGGCGCGGGGGCTACGAGCACATGCTCAGCCGCCATCGCGGCCTCGCGATCACACCAGACCAACGCTTGACCTTCGTCACGCTCCTAAGCCGCGCTGCAGATGACGCCAGTCTTCCGGCCGATCCCGAGTTCCGGGCCGCACTTATGGGATATGCGGAGTGGGGTACGCGCCTGGCGATGCACAACTCCCAGCAAGGGGCACAGACGGTCGCGCACGCCCCCGTGCCGCGCTGGGACTGGGGAGTAGCGCCGCCGTACGTTCCGGCCTCCGGCGCCGAATCTTGAGCCAGCGGCGGCGCAGCTGACGCTCGCTTTCGCGTCACGCACCGCCGCAGTACGCGCGCCCGCTTTGCGACGAGCGCGAGCGTCATACGAGACGGACTATCGGGACTTGGGGGTGGTGGCGACCCTGTCCCCATAGCTCGAGCGAGCGTATGCGACCGGCGCGTCCGCGCCCAGGCCCGTACGCGGCAAACAGTCGCGGACTCATCTCCAAGCCCGCCGGGAGACTCGAACTCCCAACCCCTTCATTACAAGTGAAGTGCTCTACCGGTTGAGCTAGGCGGGCGACGCTGTGATGGTAGGCCGTGCTGCGTCTGCCGCGAGCGGGTGGGGCCATGCCGACGGGCGGGTGTCACGCAAGCCAACCGTAAGAAGCGTGCGGCGGCTAGGAGCGCCCTGCCGAGACCGCGCGCTCGATCGAACCGCGTCCATTGCTCGCATAGGCGACTTCAGGCTCAGCGGGGGCGGCTTCTGGCTCGGCGTTGAGCCGCCGCTCGAGTTCGCCGAGCACGAGGCCGAACAACAAATGACGCCATGTGCTCTGGGCAAATGCTTTGCGGTTGCCCGTGAGGCGCGGCAGCTCGTCCCGCGCTGGGTGCAAGCGATCGCTCACGGCACCAAGCGGCCACAGCGCGACATGTTCAGCCAGCGCGGCTGCTGGGCCGCGTGTGACGGCGGGGAGAGGTAGCGCTGGAGCAAGGTTCGCGTACAGCGCTCCGAACAGCGCGCCGTTGTAGAGGTGGGCCGCAAATCCAGCTGGATACCAGCGCTCCCCGCGCGTCACCGCTTTGCCGAGAAGCTCGACATCGTCGTAGCTGCTACTGAAGACAAGCTTGTCCACTGGCTGCTGGAGTGCCCACACGGCTGCAGCGATAGCGCCGCAAACTGCCCCTCTGACGGTGCGCGGTCGCTCGAATCGACTTCTCGCCGACAGCGCGGTCATGCGGTAACGGTCAGCGAGCGCACGTGGCAACTGTAACGGGCGCGGTCAGAACGGGTACCGCCAATGCAATGAACCACGACGAGTTACACGCGCGCGCGCGCGAGGGTGGCGTTAACCGGCCCGTTTACTGGCTCGTGCGCGCCGTCCTGCAACCGTTCTTCCTGACCTACTTTCGCATGCGCCGCATCGGGCGCGAGCACATTCCCGCTCACGGACCGGTAATCGTCGCGGCCAATCACCGCAGCTTCCTCGACCCATTCGTGATCGCGACGATGGCCCGCCGGCCGATGTACTACGTGGCTAAGAAGGAGCTTTTCCGCCACCGGTTGACCGCGTGGCTACTTGGTGCGCTCGGAGCGTTTCCGGTCGATCGCGGCGCAGCGGACGGGGAGATGATCAAGACCGCAAACGCGATTCTTGCCCGCGGCGACATCGTCCTGATGTTCCCTGAGGGGACGCGTATCCGACCAGGTTCGCTTGGCAAGCCGCGCCGGGGCGTGGGCCGGCTGGCATTAGAAACGGGGGCTCCGGTTGTTCCTGTGGCCGTGATCGGGACCGAGGCGGTTCGCCGCGGCTGGCGGATCCGACCCCACCGTGTCTCGATTCGGGCTGGTCGGCCGCTTCACTTTCCGCAGGTCGAGGACGCGTCGCCGGCTTTAGCTGCGGCTGTCACAGAGCGAATCTGGCCCTGCGTGATGTTGCAGTGGGAGTGGCTTGGCGGGCTGCCTCCAATCAGGCGCGCCGCGGTGATCGGGGCCGGAACCTGGGGCACGGGTCTGGCCGTCAGCCTTGCCCGCGCCGGACTCGAGATCGACCTCGGCTGCCGTACCCGGGAACAGGCCGATGAGCTCGTCACCGCGCGCGAAAACGAGCACTACCTCCCAGGCGTGTCGTTACCTGACTCCGTGCGCGTATTGCGCGCATCTGAGCTCGAGCTGAGTGGTCATGACCTCGTGTGCCTCGCCGTTCCGGCGCGCGCCCTTCCCGGCGTGCTCGCCGCGCACGGGGAAAGCATTCCGAAGCGGGCGGGACTGCTGCTGGTCTGCAAAGGCGTGGTTCCTCCGCTCGGGACCGTCCCCTCAGAGTTCGTATCGAGCCGGTCGCGAGCACGTGCGACCGCAGTGCTCGGCGGTCCTGCGCACGCGGCAGAAGCGCTTGAGCACGGAGCCTCAGTCGTGCTTGCGTCAGCGGACCCCGGATTTGCTCGGCAGCTCGCGGACGTCCTAGGACGGGCCGGGCTAAACGTCTCGCTCACCTCCGACGTGACCGGCGTCGAATTCGCCGGCTGCGCAAAAAACGCGGCTGCATTGGCCGCCGCCGCTGCCGCGCCAGCAGGGCCCAATGTGGCAGGGGCAGCGGCTGGCAAAGTCTTCGCGGAGGTGGGTGCACTGGCCCGCCGCCGCGGTTCGCGGCCAGAGACCTTCACGGGTCTGGCCGGCGTGGGGGATCTGGTCGCCACCGTCGTCGCGGACGGCTCACGCAATCGCCGAGCGGGCGAGATGCTCGCCCAAGGCGTGCCTTCGGCCGAGATCAGTGCGGTGCTTGGGCACGCGGCTGAGGCCGTGGATTCCGTGCCGTTACTGGCGACGGTGGCGCGCGGCGCTCATCTCGAGGCGCCGGCGCTCGAAGATCTGGCCGCGCTGGTCGAAGGACGGATTGACCCGGAGCGTTGGGCGGCCAGGTTGATGGCGCCCAAGCGGCGTACAGACATGCGATCTGTGCGCGCGGCTTAACCGGAGCTAGGCTGCACATGCGGTGGACCCTGATCTGCCCAAGAACAAGACCGAACTCGACGCGCGCTTTACGGACCTGTATCGCGCGCACCTTCGCGACGTCTACTCCTACAGCTACTACCGCGTCGGCAACCACCATGACGCGGAGGACCTCACCGAACAGACCTTCCTGCAGGCGTACCGCCATTTCGAGCGAGCGCTCAAGGAGTCAAACGGCCGTCCGCTGCGGCCGTGGCTCATCCGTATCGCTCATAACCTGGCGGCGAACTTCTATCGGGATCGTGCTCGCAAGCCAGAAGCTGCCATCGAGGACGCGGCTGTGATCTCCGCCCCGCACACCACCGAATCGCTCGTCGAGGGGCGAGAAGAGCTCAAGGTAATCCTGGAGGGCGTCCAGCAGCTAGCGGACGACCGCCGCGAAGCGCTGATCATGCGCTTCGCGTTGGGTATGGACAACCGGGAGATAGCGCGCGCGCTCGGACGTACCGATGGCGCTACGAAGGTGTTGCTGCACCGGGCGATCCGTCAACTTGAAGGGATCGTCGCCGATGCCTCGGGGGTTGACGGCGCGGCGACGGAGGCCGACGTGGTCGGGAGCTCGTCGGAGAACGGAGGCGGGCCGGCGTGAGCGCGGACGCGACGAACTTCGAAGCGCTGCTGAGACAGGCCCTCACGCCGATTGAACCGCCGGCGGACCTCGTCCAGCGCCTCGAGGGAACGCTCATCAACTTGACCGAGCTCGCGCAAGAGGAACTGGACGCGTGGGAGCTCTCCGCGATGCGTGACCCCCGCAACTGGGTCCGACCGGCGGCCGCGGTCGTGGTGAGCGCCACCGCGGGTACAGCGCTGGTCGCACTGCGCGTGCGCCGGCGTCACGGCCATCGACGGCAGCGCTCAGGGAACATCTTTGAACTCGCCGAGCGCACGCTGCACGATATAGCTGAGGAGACGCGCCGCATCCTGCCGCGGCAGTAGCACGCAAACACCGAATCTCGAGTCTGGGCCGCTGCTACCGTGGCCCCGGCAATGGCCACCTGCTATCGCCACCCCTCGCGCGAGACCGGCGTCGCCTGCTCTTCGTGTGGCCGTCCGATCTGCCCGGATTGCATGACCCCGACGTCAGTGGGCATGCGCTGCCCCGAGTGCGCTCGCGACCGTACTCAGGTGCGCACGGCTCGCTCGCTGCCCGGGACACCCAGCGTGACGATGGTCTTGATCGCGATCAACGTGGTCGTGTTCGCAGCCGAGCTCGTGACCGGCGGCCAAGGGCTCAACGGCGTCAGCGGCGTGGTCGTCGACAAGGGGGCCCTATTCGGCCCTGCCATCGTGCACCAGCACCAGTACTGGCGCCTCGTGACGAGCGGCTTTCTGCACGACGGCTTCCTCCACATCCTGTTCAACATGTTTTTCCTGTGGATCATGGGCCCGCAGCTCGAGCCCGCGATCGGCCGCCTCAACTTCGCGGTCGTCTACTTCGTCTCGCTGCTGGCCGGTTCGTTCGGCGCGCTTGTGTTCCAGCCCGACGTGCGGACCCTCGGAGCATCTGGGGCGCTATTTGGAATCCTCGGCGCGCTGATCGTCGTCGCGCACGACCGTGGTATCTCGATCTGGCGCAGCGGGCTCGGTCCGATCCTGCTGATCAACATCCTGTTCTCGCTGGCGGTCCAGAACATCTCGATCGGCGGTCACCTGGGCGGCTTCGTCGGCGGCCTTGCCAGTGGCTGGCTGATCGTGCATCTGTCACAACGTCGTCGGCTGCAAGCACTGGCCCTCGCCGGCTGTGCCGCCGTGGGGGTGGTCAGCGTGATCGGAGCGATTGCGGTAGCCGGCGCGACGGGCTTGACCCCAAACGGGATCGGTTTCAGCGGCTAGCAGGCGTCGCTGCTCTCTAAGTCTCGACTCTCAACGCTCCGTCCGGCGCGGCCGGGAACAGCTCAGGGTGGAGGATGTGCGCGAGCAGCTCAAGCCCGTCAACGATGCGTGGCCCCGGCCGCGAAAAATAGGCTGACGCATTGACCGCAACCACCTCGCCGGCCCCTACTGCAGCGAGCTGTTCCCGGTGCATCTCGGCCTCCCGGTAGGCAATCTCGGCGTCATATCCGCAAGGCATCACTACGACGACGTCGGGCTGCGCGCCGATGACATCACCCCAACTGCGCTCCTCTGATCGTTCCCCGGCGAAGCCGAGTACGTCTTGCCCGCCCGCGAACTCGATCAGCTGGGGAACCCAATGACCCGCCGCGAAGGGCGGGTCGAGCCACTCCAGCGCAGCGACCCGGGGGCGGCGTGCGCGTCGGACCCGCAGTCTGACCTGGTCGATGCGGTTGGCGGCGCTACGAACGAGCTCGACGGCGGCATCCTTACGGCCTGCCGCTTCCGCCAGGGTGCGCACGTCGCCAAGCACCTCGCCGATCGTGTGCGGATCCAGCGAGATCACGCGCGGAGTGGACTCAAGCTCGCGCGCGACCGCTTGCACGTCGTCGTAGGAGACAGCGCAGACAGAACACAGAGCCTGCGTCACGATCAGGTCGGGCCGCAGGTCGCCCAGGGTTTCCGTGTCGAGCTCGTAGATCGACTCGCCCTCGAGGGTGCGCTGCTTGACGGCCGCGTCGATCTCGCTCGAGGTCAATCCCGACGGCAACACATCGCGCGTGACCTTGGGCAACTCCTTGACGGCGGGCGGATAGTCGCATTCGTGCGTGACCGCAATCACGTCCGGACCGAGGCCAAGCGCAAAAAGCATTTCCGTCGCGGAGGGAACGAGGCTTACGATGCGCGTCGGGTGTGTGTCGGTCATGGCGGAGTGGGAAGTTTGAGATGGGCCGATCGAGAGGAGAACAACGATATGACAGAGCTGCTAAGCGACAACGAGATCACTCAGCGACTTGAGGGTCGAGAATGGAGCCGGGAAGGCAAAGAAATCGCACGCGAGTGGACCTTCTCGGACTTCGCGAGCGCGATGGGTTTCGTGAACCGAGTGGCAGAGGCAGCCGAAAGTGCCAACCACCACCCGGACATATTCATCCACGGCTGGAACAAGGTGCGTCTGTCGCTTACCAACCACTCAGCTGGGGGTTTGACCGAGCCTGACTTCAAGATGGCCGCGCTGTTCGACGAGTTGGGTGGTTAGGCCCCCCCTTTCAAACGACGGGGACACCGGCTGCTACCGTTCCGCCGTCGGCTTAGATGAACGAAGACGACCCATCCCGAAGTAGCAGCGCTCGGGCGAGAGGCTTCCGGCGGCGGGCGCGCCGGTGAAGGCGCTGTTCATAGTTCTCGCGGGCCTACTGGTCCTCGCGAACGCGTTCTTCGTGATCGCGGAATACGCGCTGGTGCGCTCGCGCAGGCCCCGCCTCGAGGCGTTGGCCGAGGAAGGGGCGAGAGGAGCGCGCCTGGCGCTGCGCCAACAGGAGAACATCGGCGATTACATCACCGCCTGCCAGGTCGGGATCACGATGGCCTCGATCGGAATCGGCGCTCTGGGGCAACCCGCGATTGCGCACCTGCTCGAAACGCCGCTCGGTCCGGCCCTCGGCAACGCAGCCGCGGTCGCGATCTCCGTCGCGATCGCCTACTTGCTGATCACGGCCGCGCAGAGCATCGCAGGCGAAATCGTGCCCAAGCTGTACGCGATCCAACACGCGGAGGTGCTGGCGCGCAGGATCGCGCGGAGCCTCGAGTTCTTCCGCATCCTTTTCCGTCCCTTCATCACCGTGCTCAACTCCGCTTCGCGCGGGGTGTTGCGGGCGCTAGGAGTCGACCCTGACGCGGAACCGGAGGAAGGAACCCCAGACGAGCTCAAACGTCTGATCCTGCATTCGCAGTCGGGTGGGCAAATTGACGCGGGCGAGGCGAGCATGCTGACTGGGGTCTTCCACCTGCACGAACAGGAGGCGCGGCAGGTGATGACCCCGATCCCGGCCGTGGTCACCGTGGACGCGTCGGAGACGGTCGAATCCGCTCTCGGTCGCGCGGTGGCGACCGGTCACTCGCAGGTTGGTTGTGACCGCGGACTCAAACCAAGACCGGGTCAAAGGGATCGTGCACGTCAACCAGCTCGTGAAGCTGATGATGAACCAAGGACCGGAGGCTCGCTTCGGTCAGGTTGTTCGGGAAGCGCCGATCATTCCTGAGACGAAACCCCTGGACGACCTGCTCGCCGACCTCCAGCGCGAGCGAACCGAGCTCGCGATCGTGATCGACGAGTACGGCCGCACCGCCGGGATCGTCACGATCGAGGACATCATCGAGGAGGTCGTTGGGGAGATCACCGACGAGACCGACCCCGCGGGTGGCGCGGTGCGGCGCCTTGCCAACGGCGACTGGTTCGTGCGCGGACACGTTGCGGTGACAGACCTCGAGGACTATGGCCTGAAGCTCCCGATCGACACGGATGCCTACAACTCGGTGGGCGGATTCGTATTCGCCGAGCTCGGTCGGCTACCGAAACGAGGTGACACGATCGCCGCCGACGGCTATTCGATTCGTGTCGAATCAGTGCGCCAGAACCGGATCGAGGCTGTCCGTATCAGGCGGCGGCGGGCTAGCGGCAGCGCAGGCGGATACGTAGCCCAAGCGCTTAGCCAGGCGCGCCGCGCCGGGTCCCAGCGGTCACATTCGTGGCCGGAGCCCACATCTTTTCTCAAATTCGTTACATTTCGCATCAGCAACGGCCGGGTTTGGAGCCGCGCGCTGCAAAGCTTCCCGGTGGTTGAGAGGAGAGATGAAGCCGGCCCGCACTGGGCCGGCTTCGACGTCTCTGGCCTCATCTGCCCACCAGGCGAGAAACGGCTTTTCGCGAGCGCGACCGATCTGCCAGAGCAAACAAGAAGCCGACCCGCTTCCACGGGCCGGCTTCTGCTTCTGGGGAGGAGGTGCTGCTATGAGGTACGTCGCAAGGCAAGAGTCTGCGCGCCACACCTGAACGAGCCCTAAAAAATGGGCGCGTCGAGTTCGCTGGGCATTCAGCTCTGGCCGCCCTCGCCTTGTCCCCGCCAGCCGGGTTCAGCTGTAGGTATAGAAACCGCGCCCGACTTGCGCCCGAGCTCTCCTCGCTACGCACAAGTGAACGCAGCATCGGGGATACGGACGCCCCGATCGCGTCGCCGATTGCCTCGGCGACATCTAGTCCGACGAAATCGAGCAGCGCTATCGGCCCCATCGGCATGCCGGCGCCAAGCGTCATGCAGCGGTCGATGTCCTCTGGTGCCATGCCGGTCTCGTCCATCAGCTCGACGGCGCTGAACAGATAGGGGAACAGCAGACGGTTGACGACGAAGCCCGGAATATCGGGGACCTCCACTGGCGTCTTTCCGAGTGCTTCGCACAGATCGCAGTGCGCGTGCGCGCGTGCCCTCGGTGGCTTCGTCGGGGAAACACAAGCTCGACCAGTTTCATTCGCGAGACTGGGTTGAACACGTGCAGGCCGAGGAATCGCTCCGGGGAGCCGGCGGCCCGCGCTAGCTGCTCGATCGAGAGAGAGGACGTGGTAGTCGACAAGACCGCGTCCGGGTTGGCCCTCTGCGCCAACTCTTCCAGCAGCGCGGCTTTGCTGCCGTGATGCTCGACGACGGCCTCGACGAGGAAGCTCGCCTCCCCGAGCGCGTCGAGATCGCGCACGATCTCGATGTTCACGGCGGCGTCAGCGACTTCCTTGGCGCACAGCTTGTCGATCGCTGCCCTCGCCCGGTCGGCGGAACTGCCCGAGCGGGCCCACAGCCTCACCTTTCCGGCGCGCGCAGCGGTTGCCGCCAGCCCGCACGCGATCACGCCCGGACCCGACAATGCCGAGGTCCTCATTCAGGGTGGGAGTGGTCGTCTCCTCGATGGACCGGTTTGCGGTCATCTGGGCCCGTAGGGTACGGGACCGCTTATTTCGATGACATCGCGGCGCGCGGAATGTTGGAAATTCACTGCGGCGGGCGCCCGCGTCCTACGCAGCCCCCCACGTAAACCCAACCTCGCTCGGCTGCGGGTCCAGCGGGCTCGTGGGCAGCCCCGGGGGCGGCTCAGCCACGTTGTAGGCAGACGGGGCGAGATCGTTCGGCGCGCCAGGGTGGAATAGGGATGCCAGATATTGGGCTTGCCCTCGCCCCGGTCCGAGCTCGAACTGACCGCCCCCGTAGGCGTCGATGCCGTGCTCGGCGCAGTAGTCATAGGTGCGAAACAGCTTCGGCAGTCCGCCGATGCGCGAGGGCTTGATGTTGACCATGCGGGGCGCAAAGGGCAGCGCCTCGATGTCGTCGATTGAGTGGATGGGTGCGTCCCAGGTGATCCGGTCGTGGTAGTCCGCGAGTACGGCCGCGGTGCGCGCGTCGGTCACATCCGGATCCTCGAGCCACGCCTCTGGGAGCGCCTCGACCACGCGCTGGTACAGCACCGGGTCGGCCGCCTGGTCAACGATCGTGCCTTTGTAAAAGCTCTTGAAGTCGACCGAGTCCACCGCGCCGGTCTTGGCCAATGCCGCGATCAGCTCCGGCGTCCAGGAACTCGTTGGGTCGAGCTTGAAGCGCAGTTCGGGATAGCGCGCCAGCCGGCTCTCGATCGGCTCGATCGTTGGTGGCTCTCCCAGCCGCATTGAGACCACGAACGTCACCGGTCTCGGCTCGCGCCGCAGCTTTTCATACAACGCGGTCTCCGCTTGACGCAGGGCGAGATCGAGCGCGGCACTGTGAAACGTCCAGCGCCGGTACAGGGGCGAGACGTCACGCTTCGGCGGGACCGGAAAGAGGTCGAGCGAATCGATCCGCTCGCATAGCTCCGCCAAGGTCCACTGACCACGCAGGTCGTGCACCGGACCCGCCTCTTGTAGCGCCTGCTGATCGACGCCGTCGTAGACCACGTCCTCGCCCACGCCCTCGGCGCCGCCGCCCTCCAGGTGCACAACCGTCGTCAGCCGCTCGAAGGCGCTTGAGACCTGCGCACTCAGCCCCTCTAGCGTGTACCCATCGACCTCGACCGGCAAATCGGCGAGCAAGTCGAAGGTGGCCATATTCGGTCGATCCTAGCTGTCCCCCGGACTGCTAGTGGATGTGGCGCAAGCCTCGGCCAGCGGCGCGGCCTGGTCTCAGCCGGTCTCCCGTGCTCCTTGCTCGAGTCGCGCGACGAGCTCTTCGAGTCGTAGCTCCTCCAGCCCGCGCGTCACCGCGTCAAGCTCCCCTGCGCAGAACTCGACCAGCTCCCGTCCCTCGCGGATCAAGTCGAGCGTCTCGCGCAGCCCTGCCTCGCCCGAATCGAGCCTGCGGATGATCGCTTCGAGCCGCGCGACTGAGCTCTCGTATGTTCGTTCCTCGCTCACGGCCGATCCAGAGCCTGCTCGTTTTCGGAAACAACCCTTGCTGGCACCCCTCCGTCGGCGAAACGCAGCGACACGTCTGCCGCACGCCGGGCTGCGGCAGCGGTCGTGACGAGCTCGCCCGCCCGGTCCTCGACCAACGCGTAGCCGCGGCGCAGCGTGCGCTCGGGATCATGCGCG
Organism: uncultured Solirubrobacterales bacterium; assembly: GCA_963767295.1. Lineage (GTDB taxonomy): Bacteria > Actinomycetota > Thermoleophilia > Solirubrobacterales > Solirubrobacteraceae > Palsa-465. Next base: position 1,317,503 of record CAVYDI010000002.1, on the reverse strand, counting down.
GCAAGGGCCAGCACCAGCCGCTCGAGCTCGCGCCGCCGCGCCGGGACGCCGGAGCCGAGTGCTCGCTCCTGTCCGCGCCGCAGAACGAGCAAGTGCACCGCGGCCAGCTTGCGCCGCTCCGAGACGGCCCGGCGACCCGCCGCGCGCAGCTCTCGCACGAGCTGGTGCAACCGGACACGGTGTCTCGCGAGGTGCTGGTAGGGCGCCCGTGAGAGCTGGGTCAGCAGCTGCGCTCGCACCAACAGGCCGCGACGGCCTTGGCGTTGCAGCTGCACCGCAAATCCGCGCAGCCTGTCCCTGGCCGCGGAAATGTCGAGCGGGACCGCGGCCTCGGCCGCGTGTGTCGGCGTTGAGCAGCACACCGCGGCGACATCGTCGATCAGGGTCCGGTCGGTGTGGTGGCCGACGGACGAGATCACCGGCACGCGCAGCAGCGCAACCGTGCGGCACAGGGTCTCGTCACAGAATGCGAACAGGTCGGCGAGCGATCCGCCGCCGCGCGCCACGATCACGACCTCAACTTCTTGCAGCGCGGCAAGCTCGCGTAGTGCCGCGGCGATCTGGGGCGCGGCATGGCGATCCTGTACAGGCGCGAACGCCCACACCACGCGGCCGGCCCAGCCGCGGCGGGTAAGTCCCGCCAGCACGTCGTCACGGGCCTTGCCGCGCTCGCCTGTTACCACGCCGATCACTCGCGGGAACAGCGGGCGGGGAAGGCGTTTCTGAGGCTCGAACAGTCCCTCGCCGTCGAGCTTGACACGCAAGCGTTGAAGCGCGGCAAGTAGGTCGCCCTCGCCGGCAATGCGCAGTTCGGAGACGGCGAAGCTAAATGAGGGCGAGGACGAGGCGCTGCCAGGGTAGTAGTCGCAGCCTCCGCCCACGACCACCCGCACGCCGTCCTCGACAGAAAGCCCTAGCGCCTCGAAGTCCGAGAGCCACATCGAACAGGGCAGCGCGCCGCGTTCGTCGCGCAGCTCAAAGTAGATGCGTGCGCGGCTCCGTCGCAGGCTCCACAGCTCGCCCACTAGCTGAACCTGTGCGAACTGCCGCAGACGCGACCTTAGTTGCGCGGCGTAGGCGCCCACCGGGTAAGGACCCGGCAGCCGGCTCCCAGCTATCCCTTCGACCGCGTCCTGGGCGCTGTCAGGCATCGATCCGAGGCTAGCGGGAGGCCCCCCGGTACTTGCTCCGAGAGGCCAGCGGGAGGCGTGGCGACCCGGCCCGAGGCTCGCGGGAGGCCCACCTGTACGCTCCCTCAGGTGGAGCTAAACCCGACCTCCAGCACGCCGTGGACCTGACGCTTTCGCCCTCCGAGGAGGCCTTCCGCGACGAGCTGCGCGTCTGGCTGACTGATAACCAGCCCGGCGCCAGCCCGTCGGATGAACAGGGATCGTTCGAGTTCCGGCGGGCCTGGCAGCGCCGCCTGCACGAGGCCCGCTGGGCGGGAATCTCCTGGCCCGAGGAGTATGGCGGTCGCGGCGCGAGTCTGATCGAGCAGGCAATCTTCAACGAAGAGATGGTGCGGGCGCGAATGCCTCAGGTCGCCAACGTGCTCGGCTTGGCGATGGGTGGCCCGACTGTGATCGCGCACGGAACCGAGGAGCAGCGGCGCCGCTATCTACCCCCGATCCTCTCAGCGGACGAGATCTGGTGTCAGGGCTTCTCGGAACCGGAATCGGGCTCTGACCTCGCATCGCTCAAAACGCGCGCGGCGCGCGACGGCGACGGCTGGGTCATCAGCGGCCAGAAGGTCTGGACAACCTATGCGCAGCACGCCAAGTGGTGCATGCTGCTGGCGCGCACCAACCCTGACGCACCGCGTCACCAAGGGCTCACCTACTTCCTGATGGACATGGAGCAGCCGGGCGTGCAGGTCAGACCCTTGCGCCAGATCACAGGCGAGTCCGAGTTCAATGAGCTGTTCATAGAGGAGGCCCGCGTCCCCGACGAGAACATCATCGGCGGCGAGGGCAACGGCTGGGCGGTGGCGATCACAACGCTGATGCACGAGCGCGCGACGCTCGCGTTCGGCCTGCAAGTCGGGGTTCAGATCGCGCTCGGCGAGCTCGCCGAGCACGCGCGAAGCACGCCTGGCGGCGACGGGCGTGCCGCGAGCGAGGACCCCGTGGTGCGACAGCGGATCGCGCAGTTGATGATCGAAGCCGAGGTCCTGCGCCTCAATGCCTATCGCGGCCTCAGCGCGACCATGCAGGGCGGCGTGCCCGGTCCAGAGGGCTCTTTAGGGAAGTGGCACTGGTCAGAGGTCAACCAGGCGTTGACCGAACTAGCGATGGACATCGCCGGGGGACACGCACTAGTGGACGACGCGCGGCCAACGGTGCCGGCCATGACTGGACCTACCGCTTCCTGCGCGCCCGCGCCAACTCGATCGAAGGGGGCACGACCGAGATCCTCAAGAACATCGTGGCCGAGCGGGTGCTCGGCCTGCCACGGCTGCGTTGATGGCACAAAAACCCGCGCCCCAACGATGAACTTCGAGTTGACCGACGATCAACGCGCGATCAAGCGCACCGCCCGCGAGTTACTCGCCTCGCGTTACCGGCCTGAGACGGTGCGCGAATTGGCCGCCGACGAGCGCGGGTTTACCGATTCACAATGGCGCGAGTTGTCCGAGCTCGGCTGGCCCGGAGTGATCGTGCCCGAGCAGGACGGGGGCCTCGGGCTCGGGGCCGTGGAGCTCGTCGTTATCCACGAGGAGATCGGCTATGCGCTGGCGCCGAGCCCGCTGCTCTCGACCCTGTCCGCCGCGCTGCTGCTCAACGCTGCTGGGACGGCCGACCAAAAGCTTCAGTGGTTGCCAAAACTCGCGAGCGGAGAACAGAGAGGGACCGTCGCCGTCTGGGAGGAGCGTTCTGGCGCGGCGCCCGACAGGTCCGAGCTGGAGCGTGCGGACGGGTCCATCACGGGCACCAAGATCGCCGTTCCCGACGCCGCGAGCGCCGAACTGCTGATCATTTCCGGCGCCGATGGCCGCCACTTTGTGGTCGAGACCCACGCAGACGGCGTCGCGATCGCGCCGGAAAAGGCGCTTGATCCGACGCGCAAGCTCTACACGGTCAAGCTCACCAACGCGCCCGCACAAGAGCTTCGCAACGGCGCCGGTGGGCAAATCGCCCACGCCTACGCGATGATCGTCACGGCGCTGGCGGCCGAAAACGTCGGCGTCGCTCAGCGGGCGCTTGAGATGGCGGTCGCCTACGCCAAGGACCGCAAGCAGTTCGGCCGGCCGATCGGCTCCTACCAGGCCGTGTCTCACCGTTGTGCGCAGATGCTGCTCGAGGTCGAGGGCGCGCGCTCACTGTGTTACTGGGCCGGCTGGGCTCTCGACAACGAGCCCGACACGGCGCTGCGGGCGGCCTCGATGGCAAAGGCCTACGCGAGCGACGCCGGTTATCGCGTGGCCGCTTCCGCGTTGCAGGTCCACGGAGGCATCGGCTTCACCTGGGAGCACGATCTGCATTTCTTCCTCAAGCGAGCCCGCGCCAACGCCCATGCCTTCGGCGATGCCCGCTGGCACCGGGACCGCGTGGCGGAGCTCTCCGCACTGTAGGTCCAGTGAGCCCCTCTTCCCTTGAGCCCGGTCCGAGCAGGGAGCTAGTCCCGACCCAGGATTCGGCTAGGACGCGCGATGACGACGAGCGACACGAGGCCGAGGTCCACGCCGAACGCGCCAGCCACAAGCTGCTGCACGGCCTGATCTCGTTGGGACTTCTGATTGCGCTCGTGGCGGGGCTGCTGTTGGCGATCCCCGGTCTGCACGGCGTGGCGCGCACGGTGACGCGCATGCCGGTGGGCTGGGTGGCGGCAGCGGTTGGTCTCGAGATCCTTTCGTGCGTCTGCTACGTGATCGCGTTTCTGCAGGTCTTCGAGCGTGCACCGGTGCGGTTCGGGGCGCGCGTTGCGCTCTCAGAGCTCGCCTTCAACGCCGCCGTCTCGCTGGGCGGTGCGGGCAGCGTGGCGGTCGGCGCGTGGCTGTTGGTCGAGCGGGGGGCCAACCCCGGGCGCGTCGCCGAGCGCTCCGCCGTGCTCTTTCTCCTGACCAGCGCGATCAATCTCATCACGATCGTGCTCGCGGGCGTCGCTCTGGCCCTGGGCATCCTGCCCGGGCCAACCAACGCACTCTTAGGCTGGATTCCCGCAGCGGTCGGAGCGGTGGTGTTCGTGTTCTTTCTCTCGCTGCCCGCGATCATCGACCGGGGGCTGACTCGCCGCCTGCCGCACAAGCTCTGTGTGGTGCTCGACACAACCGCACATAGCATCCGTGACACCCGCCATTTGCTGTTCAAGCCCGATTGGCGGATCGTCGGCGCGATCGGGTATCTGTGGTTCGACATCGCCGTGCTCGTGGCGTGCTTTGCCGCGATCGGGCATACGCCGCCGCTGGCCGCAATCGTGCTCGCCTACCAGATCGCCTACCTCACCAACTTCGTCCCCATCCCCGGCGGGATCGGCGTGCTGGACGGCAGCATGGTCGGCGCGCTCGTGCTGTACGGGGCCAGCGCCACCGCGGCGACCGCTGCCACGCTCGTCTACCACGCGATCGCGCTTTGGATCCCCGGCATGTGGGGGACAATCGCATTCCTGCTGCTGCGACGCAGTCGCGGTCAGCCCTTGACACTGAGACCTCCCCGCGGGCAGAGAAAGGCCGCGGAGGCATGAGCCAGCCAGACGACGACGTCGGCGTCCCACGCCTGCTGCTGCGCTGGTCGGGAATCCTGACCCGGCGTTTCGCTCGCACGGTCCGCGGTCAGGTGGTGACGATCGTGGGCGGGCCCGCGCGTGCCCGCGTGGTCACGATGTTCGGGCTCGTGCTGGCGCTGAGCGGCGCTGACGCCGCCACGATCGGCGCCGTCGCCCCGCAACTCGAACACGCTCTCCACATCCACGACACCGAGATCGGCCTGCTGAGCACGGTCGCGCTGCTGGTGGGGGCGGTGTTCGTGATCCCGGTCGGCCTGCTCGTCGACCGGGTCAAGCGCATGCCGCTGCTGGCGGGGAGCATCGTTCTGTGGAGCATCGCCTCGCTCGCGAGCGCGTTTGCCGGTACCTATTCAGAGCTGCTGGTCACGCGGCTCGCGCTCGGCGCGGTGACGGCCACCGCAGGCCCAGCGATCGCCTCGCTGACGGGCGACTACTTCCCTTCTCGCGAGCGCGGCCGCGTCTACGCCTACATCCTCGGCGGCGAGGTTCTCGGAAGCGCGGTCGGCTTCATCATCTCCGGCAGCATCGCGAGCCTGATCGATTGGCGCGCTGCGTTTGTACTGCTGGCGATTCCGGGCTTCTTCCTCGCGCGCACGCTGTGGCGGACCGTGCCAGAGCCGCTGCGCGGCGGCCAGAGCACGCTTGAGCGCGGCGTGGAGGACCTCCACGAGGCGGTGGCGAAGGCCTCGATGAAGCTCGACTGGGAGTGGGAGGAGCCTGGTCTGCCGCGCGAGGGCGAGCTCGCCCGCGAGGCGGCTGCCACGCGCGGCGTGCAGCCAGACCCGCACATGGTGCTCGAGGAGAACCCCCAGCAGATGGGGATGGTGCGCTCGATCAGGTACATCATGGCGGTCCCCTCCAATGTGCTCTTCATCATCTCCTCGGCGCTCGGCTACTTCTTCTTCTCGGGCCTACAGACGTTCGCGATCCTGTTCATCCGCGGCCACTACAACACGAGTCAGTTCGGGGCCGAGCTGGTGCTGCTGGCGCTGGTGATCGGCGCCTTGATCGGGACCCTGATCTCGGGCCGGCTGACCGACGCGCTGCTGCGCCGCGGCATGCTCGGCGTGCGCGTGTGGGTGCCCGCTGTCTGTTACCTCGCCGCTGCGGCGCTGCTGATCCCCGGGATCACGATCTCGACGGTCACGCCCGCGGTCTGGTTTTGCGTCGGCGGCGCCGCGCTCTTGATGGCCGCCAACCCTCCGCTGGACGCGGCCCGGCTCGACATCATGCCCGCCGGGCTGTGGGGACGAGCCGAGAGCACGCGCACCTTCCTGCGCTCGCTGGCGCAGGCCGTCGCGCCGGTGGCGTTCGGGGGCCTGTCGGGCCTGATCGCGGGCTTCGTTCCCAAGCAGGCGCCGGTCGGCACCCATCCAGGCGCGGTATCCGCCGCCCACGGCACGGCGCTCGAGATCACCTTCCTGGTGATGCTCGTGTCGCTCATCGCCGCGGGCATCGTGCTGCTGGCAGCACGGCGCACCTACCCGCGCGACGTCGCCACCGCCGGCGCCTCGCACCAGGGCGGACCGGACCGAGCCCACGCCGCGCCGGCCCGGTCGCGCACCCCGATTCAGAGCTGAGGCGTCGCCAAGCGGAGCGCGGGCAATCTATTCGCGTGAGCCGCGCCCGTACAAGAACTTGACGACCCGTAGCAGCAGTTCGCTGCGGAAGCGGTTGTACGGGAACATGTAAATGTCCTTCTTGGGCGCGAGGCGCGTCAGCACGATGGTCTGCCGGCGCGTGTACTTGCGGATTCCCTCAGGACCGTGGCGGACGCCGACGCCCGAGGTCTTCCAGCCGCCCATCGGCGCCTCAAGCGCGGAATAGTTGGCCGCGCAGTCGTTGACCACGACGGCTCCGGCTTGCACGCGCCGGGCGACCGCCTCGCCACGTTCGATGTCACGCGTGAAGACCGAGGCCTGCAACCCGAAGGGCGAGTCGTTGGCGAGCCGGATCGCCTCCTCGGCGTCCTTGACCTTCATCACGGGCAGCGTGGGTCCGAAGGTCTCCTCGGTCATGGCCGCCATCGAGTGGTCCACGTCGGCGAGCACGGTGGGCTCAAAGAAGGCTCCCTTGCCGGCCACGCGGTGGCCGCCCGCGAGTACCCGCGCGCCCTTCGCCACGGCGTCCGCCACGTGCGCCTCGACGATGTCGGCCTGGGGCGGATTGATGAACGAACCCACCTCGACCGAGGCGAAGTCGCCCGGTACGCCCTGGCGCAAGCTCGCCGTCTTCTCGCTCACGCGCGACAGGAATTCGTCGTAGATCGGCTCCTCCACGTAGACGCGCTCAACCGAGATGCACGTCTGGCCGGCGTTCTGCATCGACCAGAACACTGCGGCGTTGGCGGCTCGCTCGAGGTCGGCGTCCTTCAAAACGATCATCGGGTCCTTGCCGCCGAGCTCGAGCGACACTGGCGTGACCGTTTTCGCCGCTCGCTCCATCACGGTCTGGCCGGTCTCGGTCGAGCCCGTGAACATGATGAAGTCGACCTCGTCGACCAGGTTCTCACCGAGCGGCCCGCGCCCAACCGCGACCTGGAAGACGTAGTCGGGGATGCCACATGCGCGCAGGCACTCCTCCATCAGCAGCGAGCTCAGGGGCGTGACGCTCGAGGGCTTCAAAATGACCGTGTTGCCCGCTGCCAAGGCCGGGATCGCATCGCCGATGTTGTTGACCAGCGGGTAGTTCCACGGCCCGATGATCCCTGCCAGTCCGACCGGCTCGTAGCGCACGATCACCTTGCGCCCGAGCAAAAACGGAGAGCTGGTGCGCACCCGCTCGTCGGCCAGGTACTTGGGCGCGTGCTTGGCCCAGAACCCAAACGCGACCGCCGTCAGGCTCATCTCGAGCACCACGTCTTCGCGCGTCTTGCCGCTCTCGGAGATGACCACGTCGAGCACCCGATCGGCGTTGTCGAGCACCCACTTTTGCGCGCGGCGCAGCACCTTGCCCCGGCCCTGAAAGCCGATCGCCTGCCATTCGGACTGGGCCTCCCGCGCGCGGACGGCCATCTCATGCAGTCGCTCGGGTGTGCACGCGGGCAACGTCTCCAGCAGCTCTTCGGTGGCGGGGTTGAACACCTCGACCGTGTCGGATTTCCCGTCCTGCTTGTGTGCCTGCTGTTCAGCGATCGTGGCCATCAAGTTCCCCGCCTTTCTAATGGATGCGCCTGGAACGTTAGAGGCCCTCAGCTGGTCATGCCGCTGAAGTGGCCTCCGGTCACGTTTAGCACCTGGCCCGTCACATAGTCAGACCACGGCGAGCATAGGAAGAAGACTCCGCCGGCGGCCTCGGCCGGCGTGCCGGCCCGGCCGAGGGGGATGAACATCGGGACCATCTGGCGAAACGGCTCGGGGATGCCGAGCTCGACCCGCTCGCCGCCGATCTCGGCCAGGTTGTCCTCCCCTTTGGGCGCTGTCAGGCGCGTCTCGATGTATCCGAAGGCGACCGCGTTGACGTTGATCTTGAACTGTCCCCACTCTTTGGCCAGCGTCTTCGTCAGGCCCACGACCGCTGACTTGCCCGAGGCGTAGTTGGCCTGCGCGGCGTTCCCCATCGTGCCCGAGATGGAAGAGACGTTGACGATCTTGCGGAACACCTCGCGCCCTTGCGCGCGCTCCTGCTTAGCCGGCTCACGCATGTGCGGCGCGACCGCTCGGCACATACGAAAAGGCACGATCACATGGATGTCGAGCATGCGCTGGAACCACTCGTCGGACATCTTGTGGATCGGGGCGTCGAGCGTGTAGCCGGCGTTGTTGACGAGGATGTCGATCTTGCCCCACTGCCCGACCACGCGCTCGACCAGCGCCTCGGGCACCCCCAGCTCGGTGAGGTCGCCGCCGAAGACCAGCGTCTCACCGTCCATTTCCCGCGCGGTCTGCTCCGCAAGCCCGGCGTCGAGATCGTTGATCAGCACCTTCGCGCCCTGCTGGCAGAGCAGCTCCGCGGTGGCGCGGCCGATCCCGCGCGCCGAGCCGGTGACGATCGCCACCTTGTCGTCCAGCACAGTCATCTGTTCCTCCTTTGTCACGTGGCGGCAGTGTGTCAATCGCGGTGGGGTCGATAGAGTCGCCGGCCATGAACGCCAAGCAGTGGCTCGCGGAGTTCGCGAAACGGCTGGGCGCCGAGCCGCCGACACCGGCCGAGTTCTCGAATCTGCTCGACCTGGCGGCCGAGGCAGCGCACGCCTCCGAGCGAGTCGCAGCACCCGTTGCCTGCTGGGTAGCCGCCAAAGCCGGTCGCAGCCCCGAGGAGGCGCTCGCGGCCGCGCGCGAGGTGAGCGACGATCGCTGAGCGCGAACACGACGTCACCGTGCTCGGGGCGACCGGGTTTACCGGCGCGCTGACCGCCGAGTACCTCGCCCAGCGCACGGACGGCAACACTCGACTGGCGCTCGCCGGGCGCAACCGCACGAAGCTGGAGGGGGTCAGCGAGCGGATCGGCCGCGACCTGCCGCTGCTGGAGGCCGACGTCGACGACCCCGAATCGCTGCGCAAGCTGGCCGCCTCGACGCGCGTACTCGTCACCACCGTGGGCCCTTACATCAAGTACGGCGAGGGCGTGGTGGCGGCCTGCGCGGCGGCTGGCACCGACTACGTCGACCTCACCGGCGAGCCCGAGTTCGTCGATCAGATGTGGCTGCGCTACCACGAGCAGGCCCAGGAGAGCGGCGCCCGGATCGTCCACTGCTGTGGCTTTGACTCGATCCCCCACGACCTCGGGGTGCTGTTCACCGTCAACCAGCTGCCCGAGGGAGCGCCAATCTCGATTAGCGGCTTTGTGCGCGCCAACGGAACCTTCTCGGGGGGCACCTATGAGAGCGCGATCACTGCCTTCTCGCGCCTCCGTCAGAACGCGCAGACTGCGATGCAACGCCGGCGACAGGAGAGACGACCACAGGACCGCCGCATCAAAGGCGTGGTAGGCCGCCCGCACCGTGACCCCCTCGCTGGCGGCTGGGTGGTTCCGATGCCGACTATCGACCCGCAGGTGGTGCTGCGCTCGGCCCGCGCGCTCGAGCGCTACGGCCCCGAGTTCTCCTATTCGCACTACTTCGTTTCTAAGCGCCTGCTCCCGCTGGCCGGACTGGCGGCAGGGGGGACCGCGGCAATCGCACTGGCGCAGCTGCCGCCCACGCGCAAGTTGCTGCTCAAGATCAAGCCGGCGGGCGAGGGCCCCTCGCCCGAACAGCGGGCCAAGGCCTGGTTCCGAGTCCGCTTCCGGGGCGAAAGCGACGGCCAGACCGTGCGCACCGAGGTGTCGGGCGGCGATCCCGGCTACGGCGAGACCGCCAAGATGCTCGGCGAGTCGGCGCTGTCCCTGGCCCACGACGAGCTGCCGGCCCGCGCTGGGCAACTCACGCCCGCCGTAGCCATGGGCGACAAGCTGATCGCGCGCCTCAACGCCGCCGGGATTAACTTCCGCGTGCTCGAAGATGGGTGATAAGTGGACCGCCCGGGACATTCCGGATCAGTCGGGGCGCATGGCGGTCGTCACCGGGGCCAGCAGCGGCCTGGGGCTGAGCACCGCGCGTGAGCTGGCGCGTGCCGGCGCGCGCGTGGTGCTGGCGGTGCGCAACCGCGACAGAGGGGAGGCGGCGGCCGCGGAGATGGGCGGCGAGGTCTCCGTCTCCGAACTCGACCTCGCGAGCCTCGACATGGTGCGGGAGTTCGCGAGACGCTTTGAAGGTCGGCTCGATCTGCTGATCAACAACGCGGGGGTCATGGCGGCACCACGCCGCGTCACCACTGACGGGTTCGAGGGTCACCTGGCGACCAACCACCTCGGGCACTTCGCGCTGACGGGTCTGCTGCTCGACAACCTGCTCGCCGCCCCGAAGCCGCGCGTGGTCACGGTCTCGAGCGACATGCACCGGGGCGGCAAGATCGACTTCGACGACCTCCAGGGCGAGCACAAGTACAACCGCTGGCAGGCCTACAGCAACTCGAAGCTCGCGAACCTGCTGTTCTGCTTCGAGCTTGACCGCCGTGCGCGAGCGGCGAACTCCAAGCTCAAGAGCACCGCCGCCCACCCCGGCTACGCCGCCACCAACCTCCAGTTCGCCGGCCCGACTCGCTTCTACGAGCGAGCCGGCATGTGGGTCGGCAACCTGCTGTTCGCCCAGAGCGCGGACATGGGTGCGCTGCCGACCCTGTACGCGGCCACGGTGGAAGACCTCTCGAGCGGATCGTTCGTCGGCCCCGACGGCTTCCGCGGCGGCCGCGGCCATCCGCACCTGGTCACAGCCGCGGGCAAGGCCTACGACGAAGAGACCGCGCGACGGCTATGGGACGTCTCCGAGCAGCTGACCGGCGTGCGCTACGAGTGGCCGGCCGCCGCCGAGCGCTAGCGACCGTCGCGTAGCGCGACGATCCCGCCCAGCGCGCCCACGTATTCGGTCCCGTTGGGACTGATCGCGATCCCCGCGTAGTTGTTGTTGTAGCCGACGCCTGTCCCGGCGAGCGCCTCGTAGACGATCCGACCGGTCCTGAAGTCGAGCGCGGTCCAGTACCACGGGTCCTGGGGACCGGGGTCCTTGGTGTAGGTGTAGACGAGACCGTCCTTGAGCGAGAGCTTCGACACCACGCTCGGAACGCGCGCCTTCGTGTTCGTCCACACCACGCGGCAGCCGCGCGAGCCGACGTCCACGCGCGCCACACCGGGAGCAGTGAGCGCGCCGCCCGAGGTGTCTGTCGGGCGCTGGTAGCCGTAGTTGTTCTCGACCACGATCGAATTGCCGGCGCCGATGAACGCGTTCTCGTCGGCGCTGTGGCCGCGCTTGAAGACAGCAACGCGGCACAACTGTCTCCCGCTCGTGGCGCGGTAGACCATCACGTCCATCGGATCGGAGTTGTCGTTGATGCCCACGTAGCGGCCGCCTCCGAGCAGCACGGGCGTCGTGCCCGTGCCGGCGTCGAGCTGTCCCGGCTTGGACACGCCGTCGTTCGGATAGCGAGCCTGCCAGCTGATCTTCGGCACGCCGCCGGCCCCTGCCACAAAGCGGTAGAGCTTCTCGTTGGTGTCGACATAAACGCCGCCGTGGGTGTCGGTGGCGATCGACTTGGTGACCTCGTTGGTCGTGCCGCTGCCCAGGCGAATCACATGGACCGTGCCGCTCTTTAGGTTGAGCGTGCCGACGACGCCGTCGCGACGGGCCACAAACCACTCCAGCCCGTGTGAGTCGGGCAGCTGCGAGACGATCTCCTCGTCAGGGTGCAGAACGGTCGTGAGGTCGTAGTCGTGGGCGAGCCTGAAGCCCGGACCCGAGGCCTCGGCGATCACGTAAATGTGCTGCGTGGTCGTGCTTGTCACCACGCGGTCGTGCTGGTCGAGGTAGAAGTAACCGCCTGCCGAGAAGTCCTGAAAGATGTCCGGGTTGAGCAGGATGTCTTCGGGCGTACGCGGCGGTAGCGCGAAGGACGCGAGCGTTGCCAGGGTTTTGGGGTCGAACATGTAGAGCGTCGGCCCCGAAAGCCCGATGCAGATCGAAACCAGCCGCCCTTTGCGGTCAAAGGTGACCGTGCCACAGTCACGTCCTGGGGCCAGAAACGACGAGAACGAGTGCGGCTTGCGCCCGAGCGGCCCGGCCCAGGTGTAAATGTCCGACTGCCAGCCGTCGTCGTGGATCTCGGAGAGGCCATTCTTAGCCATGAAGGGGTTCTGGGGGATTGCGCTCACTCCGCCGATCGGATGGGCACTGGCGGCCCTACCCTTGAACGCCTTGGCGGGCGGGATGTCGACCTGGGGGATCGGCACCGGCTTGGAGGCAGAGGCGGAGCCGGCGCCCGCGAGGGCGAGCACGGCCACGGCAACGAATCCGGCCACCCGCTTCACGGCGCGAATGATTGCGCGCCACGGGCGCACTTGCTCCACACGCCGCGCGCGGTTAGAGTCGTCCAGCAGACCGGGGAGGTTGTGTGGTGCTGGCCAGCCTTGGCCTTCGACGAAATATCGCGCTAGCGCTGATCGCATTTCTCGTTGGTACCGCCGGCGTAGCCGAGGCGCTCACGCCCGGCTCCTACGTGGCAAAGACGACGAACTTCAGCGTCTCGCCACGGACGTTCAACGGCAACTACCTGAGTTGCCCAAATGGCGACCGGGTTGTCACCGGCGGCGGCTTCTGGCACGCGAGCGGCTCGGCCAAACCGCTGACCGGCGGCGGGTTGCTCGGTAACTCCACGCCGACGACCGACGGCAAGGGGTGGTACGCGACGGGCTACAACGCTTCGTTTACCCAAACCCGCGATCTCGAGGAGGTGGCGCTGTGCCTGCCGGGCAAGCGGGTGGGCCACTACGTGGTCAAGACCAAGAACTTCACGATCGCCAACACCCAGTTCGGCGGCGACTACGTGCGTTGTCCGAAGGGCGATCGCGTCGTCGCCGGCGGTGCTTTCTGGCACGCGGGCGGATCCGGCACCCCCCTTGCCAGTGGGGGCTTCGTCACCAACTCGACCCCAACCACGGACGGCAAGGGCTGGTACGCGACCGGGCAGAACATCTCGGGCGCAACAGCCGACCTCGAGGAGGTCGCGCAATGCCTACCGGCCAAGCAAGTCGGCAAGTACACGCTGAGAAAAAAGAGCTTCACCCTCCCCAATCAGAAGTTCGGCGGCGGCACGCTCAACTGCCCGAAAGGGACTCGCATCGTCGCCGGCGGAGCTTTCTGGCACGCGCGCGGCTCGGGCAAACCGGTCGCCCGCCTCGGCTACATCGCTAACTCGACACCGAGTGCGCACGGCAAGGGCTACTACGCGACCGGCGAGAACTACTTCTCAGTGAAGAAGTCCCAACTCGAGGAAGTCGCGCTCTGCCTCTAGGAGCATCGAGCCGCATTGTTTGTTAAGGGAAAATTGGCAGGGCTGGCTGTTGCAGCTTCAACACTCGCAGGCGCGGCCAGCGCCTTGGGCGCGCTTAGCCAGGGCAAGTATTCGGTCAAGACCCATAACTTCACGGTGTCCTCGGCGACGTATGGCGGTGACTACCTGAAGTGCGCCAAGGGCAAGCGGGTCGTGTCCGGCGGGGCGTTCTGGCACGCGAGCGGTTCGGGTAAACCCGTCCCTGACGCAGGTTTTATTGCTAACTCGGCGCCGACGACGGACGGCAAGGGCTGGTATGCGATCGGGTTCAACCAGAAGCCCGGCACCCTCGATTTCGAGGAGGTCGCGCTGTGCTTGCCGAGCAAGGCCGTGGGCCACTACAAGGTCAAGACGCATAACTTCGTGGTATCCGGGGGCAGCGTCGGCGGTGGCTACGTTAAGTGCGCCAAGGGTGAGCGCGTCGTTTCAGGGGGTGCCTTCTGGCACGCAAGCGGCTCGAGCACGCCGATGCCCGAAGCAGGGGCCATCTATTCCTCGACTCCGACCACCGACGGCAAGGGCTCGTACGCGACCGGGTACAGCCAGACGGTCGGCAACCTCGACCTCGAGGGGGTCGCGCTGTGCTTGCCGAGCAAGGCCGTGGGCCACTACACGGTCAAGACGCACAATTTCACTGTGCCCTCGTTCTCGGTCGCGGGTGGCTACGTCAACTGCGCCAAGGGGGAGCGCGTCGTCTCTGGGGGCGCCTTTTGGCACGCAAGTGGCTCGAGCACTCCGATCCCCGACGCGGGCCCCATCCAGAACTCGGCCCCTACGACGAACGGCAAGGGCTGGTATGCGACCGGTCGCGACCTGACGACCGGAGCCCTCGACCTCCAAGAGGTCGCTCTCTGCCTCTAAGAAATGTGGCCGGCGCACATGTGCGCCGGCCCGGGTCGGCACATGTGCCGACCCGCCGACCCGCGCATGCGCGGGTCGGGAGAGATATTTATTTGAGTTCGGCCGAGGTCTTTTGCAGCAGCTGCCGCGCGACGATCAACAGCTGGATCTGCTGGGTGCCCTCGAAGAGGTCGAGGATCTTGACGTCGCGCGCCCATTTCTCGAGCAGCTCGCCCTCGCCGTAGCCGACGCTGCCGCACAGCGCCAGACAGCGCAGCGCGATGTCGGTGCCGACGCGACCCGCCTTCGCCTTGGCCATCGAGGCCTGCAAGGAGTTGGGCTTGCGGTTGTCCGCCATCCACACCGCCTGCAGCGTTAGCAGCCGCGCCGCCTCCCAGTCGGACTCCATCGCGATGAACTCCGACGCAGCGGCAGTCTGAGCGTGTGGCGGCGCGTCATAGTCGATCTCGATCCCGGCGTCCGAGAGCACCTCGCGCGTGCGCTCGAGACACGCGCGCGCGACCCCGATCGCCATCCCGGCGACGAGCGGGCGCGTGTTGTCGAAGGTCTGCATGACTCCGGAGAAACCCCGCTTGGGCTCTATGTCAGGGCTACCGAGCAGGTTCTCCTTGGGCACGCGGCAGTCCTCGAGCACGAAGTTGGCGGTGTCCGAGGCGCGGATGCCGAGCTTGTGCTCGAGCCGGTCGAGCTTCAGGCCTGGGTTGTCGCGGGGTACCACGAATGACTTGATCGCCGCGCGTCCCTGCGAGGGATCGAGGGTCGCCCACACCACCAGCAGTTCGGCTCGGTCACCCGCGGTGACAAAAATCTTCTCGCCGTTGAGCACGTACTCGCCGGTCTCCTCGTCGAGCCTGGCGCTGGTCCGGATCGCAGCCGAGTCCGAGCCGGCCTCGGGCTCGGTGATCGCCATCGCCGCCCACTTGCCGCCGAAGCGCTTGAGCTGTTCCTCGTTGGCCACGGCGGCGATCGCGGCCTGTCCGAGCCCCTGGCGGGGCATCGTCAAAAGCAGCCCCACGTCGCCCCAGCACAACTCGATCAGCCCGAGCAGGCTGGCCATGTTCGAGCCATTGCGGGTGGTGGCCTCCGCGGTGGTCTCGGCCGACGCGCCGTTGCCGCCGCCGACCGTGCCCGCGCCGGCGCCACCGAGCGCGCCCGACTCGGCCATCCCCTCCATGACAGCCGCCAGCATGTCGAGCTCCTTGGGATAGGTGTGCTCGGCGAGGTCGTATTTGCGCGAGTTGGCGCGGAAGACTTCGACCGCGACCTGATGCGCCTGGTTGACGAGAAAGTCGAACTTCTTTGGAGTCTCGAGATTGATCATGGCAGTAGCGCGCCCTCCATCAGGCCGGCCGCGCGCAGGTCGCGGTACCAGCGTTCAACTGGGTGCTCTTTGACGTAGCCATGGCCTCCGAGCAGTTGCACGCCGTCAGAGCCGATCGCCATGCCCCGTTCGGCGCACAGCCGGCGTGCGAGCGCGGTCTCACGCGCGTAGGACTTGCCCTGATCGGCGCGGCTCGCGGCGCGATAGGTCGCAAGTCGCATGCCCTCGAGCTCGATCGCGATGTTCGAGACCGTGAACGCCACACCCTGTCGATGCGAGACCGGCTCTCCGAACGCCTTGCGCTCGTTGACGTAAGGGATCACGTAGTCGAGCACCGCCTGCCCGGTGCCGACCGCAAGCGCGCACCAGCCAAGACGCCCGAGCGCGACGCATTCGCCGTAGACGTCGGAGCCGCCGTCGCCAAGCAGCGCCTCGGTGGGCAGCTTGAGCTGCTCGAAGACCACCTTCCCGGTGGCGGCCGCGCGGATGCCCATGGCGGGCTCGGGCTCGATCGAGATCCCGGGCGTCTTTGACTCGACGATGAACAGCGCCGGGCCCTGGCCCTCGAGCTCGGCAGCGAGGATGAAGAGCTCGGCGTCGGCCGCCCGCGGCACGAGCGATTTTTGGCCCTCGAGCACGAAGCCGCCGTCCGTTCGGCGGGCGCTGGTCCGGAGCTTGAAAGGGTTAAACAAGGGATGGGGCTCGAGCACGCACACGGCAGCGGCGGGCACGTTGTCGGACACAAATTCGGGCAGATAGCGCGCCTGCTGGTCGGCGTCGCCCCACAGCCCGAGTGCGGTTGAGACTCCGGCTGGGGCAAGGCACGCGACCGCGAAGCCCATGTCGCCCTGCGCGAGCGCCTCTGTCATCAGCACCGAGGTGATCGCTGAGCGCTCCTCGAGCACGCCGCCCAGCTCCTCCGGGACGCCAACCATCGACAACCCGAGCTCGTTGACCTGGGCGAGCAGCGCCTCGGGCGCTTGGCAGTTCGCGTCGGCCTCCTCGGCGGTCGGGCGGACCTTTTGCAGCGCGAAGTCGCGCACCGAGTCGCGCAGCATCTGCTGCTCGTCGGTGGGTGTGAGGTCGAAGAGATCGCGGCGGGCCCGCGGTTGGCGCGCCGGCTTTGCCAGCTTCTGCGTGGCGGCGAACGTGCGGCCGGCGTTGGCGGCGGTGCGCATCGTCGTCTTGGCGGTCGAACGCAGGAAGCGCTCGGCGGGCTGGCGTAGGCCGAGGCGATCCACGACAGGCGACGCGGCGAACTTGTTCAGGGCGCGCAGGCCGACCGCCATCCCGCGCTCGCTCAGGGTCTGGGGCATGGATCTGAGCTTATCATCGTTTGAGGTTACGTCAGTCGATGTATAGATCGGCCGAAAAAGCCCCGCGTAACTGACAACAGATAGGCAGCAGCCGCCAGGCCGATGATCGCGCTCGATGGCGGGAGGCCGGCCACGGCATAGGAGAGAGCCAGGCCGGCCCACACGGCTCCGAGGGCAATGGCGGCAGACAAGAGCATGCCGGCGTAAGGGCGGCTGGTCAGCTGGTGCGCAGCGCCGGCGGGGGCGGCGATCAGCCCTAAAAGCAGCAACGCTCCCACCGCTTGCGTGCTCTCGGCGGTGACGACGGCGAGCAGCGCCAAGAACGCGACTCCGATTGCGCGCGCCGGCAGGCCGCGGGCGGCGGCTTGATCGGCGTCGAGAGTGGTCAGCAACAGCGGCCGCACAATCAGGCCGAGCGTGGCCGTTACGCCGAGGGCGATCGCGGCCCCGAGGCGGGCAGCTCCTGCAGTGAGCGAGAAGATCGAACCGAACAGGGTGTTCGCGAGCGTCACGCCGCTGCCGCCGCCGGAGGTGGTGGCCAGCACGGCGAGCAGGAGCACCCCAATCCCCAGGATCCACGCGAACACCGTGCCGATCACGGTGTCGTCGGCCTCGCCCGCGCGCCGCCCCAATCCCGCCATCGCGGCAGCCACTGCGAGCGTGAGCGCGAATAGTCCGATGCGCACGTCGACGCCGACAGCGGCCGCCGCGATCGCGCCCACGAAGGCCACGTGGCTGAGCGCGTCGCCCGCGAACACCTGGGCGCGCAATACCACGAACCAGCCGATCAGCCCGCAGGCCAGAGCGATCGGGGTGCCCGCCAGATAGGCGTTGCGGACGAAGTCCTGGGCGAACATCAGAAACCCCTCAGCGCGCGCGCAGCGCGTGCCAGCACATAGGCGATAAACGCGAAGGTCGAGATGTAGAAGCCGGGCGGATAGATCGAGAAGTACGCCGCGCCCAGGCCGAGCCAGACGATCAAGAGTGCGATCGCGATGCTCAGCGCGAGTCCAGGCAGCACGCGGCTCGTGACCGCCTGCGCCGCGGCCGGCGGCGCGACAAGCAGGGCGAAGACCAGCAGTGCGCCCGTGATCTGGCTGGCGGCCGCGACCGCGAGAGCGAGCACCAGCAAAAACAGCGGATCGAGCAGGCGCACAGGGACTCCGCGGGCCTGGGCCACCTCGGGATCGAGCGTCGCAAAAAGCAGGGGACGGGCGACGAGCGCGAGCACCGTCAGCGCCGCCGCCGCGACGGCCAGCAGGGCGATCACCTGGCCGCTGCTGACGCCCAGAAAGGTCCCGAAAAGCAGCGTCTCCAGACCGGTCAGGATCTGGTTGTTGAGCGATAGAAAGAGAAAGCCCACGGCGAGTCCGATCGCCTGGACGGTGCCGATTGTCGCCGTCTCGGAAGCGTAACCGCGCACCAGCGGCCGACCGGCCCTGCCCATCGCGAGCGAGGCAGCGCCGCATGCGAGGTAGTAGCCCAGCGCGGTCGGCAGCCCCACGAGAGCCGCCCCTGCGGCGCCCGGAACCGCCATCACCGCGAGCGTATGCCCGGCGAAGCTCTGGCGGCGGAGCACCATGAACCAGCCCACGCTGGCGGCCAGCACCGCCACGATCGTGCCCGCCTCGAGCGCGTGGACCATGAACGGGAACTGGAGCAGCTCGCGGACGTCGTTCGAGGATGTCGAGGTTGAGAGTGGGGTTCATTCGTGCCGATCGCCGTGGTAATGGGGCGCCTCGGGCACGCCGACGACGACGAGACGGCCATCGCGCGTGCGCAGCACCTCGATCGGGGCGCCGTACAGGGCGGTGAGCGCGGGCGCGGTTATTACCTCCTCGACCGGGCCAGACAGCGCCCGGCCGCCGGCCAGATAGACCACGCGGTCGAGGTACGGCGCGAGCGGGTTGACGTCGTGCGCTACGAGCAGCACGGCGACCTTTTCGTGGCTCGCGATGCGCCGCACGAGCGCGGCCACGGCGGCCTGGTTCGGGAGGTCGAGCGTGTCGAGCGGCTCATCGAGGATCAGCAGGCCCGGGCGGCGCACGAGCGCCTGCGCGATCAGCAGGCGCTGCTGCTCGCCGCCGGAGAGCTCACCGATCGCGCGTCGGGCAAAGTCGCCCGCGCCGACCAACTCGATCACCTCGGCGATCCGCTCCCGTTCGGCGCGCCGCCGGTGGCGCGCGGCGGTCGAGAGCGGCAACGGGATCCCCCAGCGGGTCGCCCTCGAGCCCCAGGCGCACGAGGTCGATTCCCCGCACCTGGGCGGCGCGGCCCGAGCCTCCCCGCTGCGGCAGGTACCCGACTTCCGAGCGGGCGCTGGCGGGCGTTCGTGCCAGCACGCGGACCGCACCCGACGCCGGCGGCACCAGGCCGAGAATCGCCTTCATCGAGCGTCGACTTACCGGCGCCATTGGGACCGAGCACGCCGATGAACTCGCCGGCGGCCACGTCCAGATTGACCTCCGAGAAGATCAGCCGCCCGCCGAGTCGCACGCTCAGGTCGCGGATCTGGACCGCGTTTGTTCCGGCGGGTGTGGCGGTTTGAGTCACCGTCCGGTCGCCTCGTGCAGGGCTCGCTCGAGTCGCTTCAGTTGCGCGACCTGCCACTGCTCGAAGCTGTCCGAGGCTGGGGAAAGCGTCTCGGTGATCGTCACCACCGAGATCCCATGGCTGCGCGCGAGCGCTGTCAGTCGCTGGACGTCGGGGGTCGCGTTTTGTGAGTTGTAGACCCATACCTTGACCTGCCGTCGGGAGATCTGGCGCTCGGTGGTGATCGAGTCCTGAGCGGTCACCTCGGTGCCTTCGCTGATCGCCTTCATGAAGCTGTAGGGCGTGATCAGGTGCAGTCCGAGCGCCGGTGCCTGGAGGGCGAAGATGCTCTCCGACGCTCCGACCGGTTCGCCCGCGTAGCGGGCTTTGATCGCGGCGATCAGCGCGTGGTAGCGGGCTAGGCCCCGGCCTTCGAAGCTGGCGTGGCGGTGCCTGAAATAGCTCGCCTGCTTGGGGTCGAGCTTGATCAGGTCGGTTGTAATCGTGTTGGCAACCTCGTTGACGTCGCTCGGGTCGTACCAGCGATGGGGGTTGTCGCCAGTGGAAAGCCTCAGCAACCGGCCCACGTCCACGGTGGTGCGGCCGGCTGTGGGGTTGGCCGCGAGCAGTTTCGAGGCCCAGCCGTCGTACCCAACCCCGTTGACGATCGCGAGACTGGCGGTCGCGAGTGCGCGCGCATCCGACGCGGTTGGCTCGTAGGAGTGGGGGTCCTGGGCGGGGTCCGTGATGATGCTGCGCACGGTCGCCTTGGTACCGGCGAGCTGCGCCGCGATGCTGCCCCAGAAGTTCTCGGCTGCGACGACGTCGATGCCGTGCCCTGAGCTATGCGAAGCGGTGCTCGCGCAGCCGACGGCGAGCGTGAGCGACGCGGCGACGATGACGAGCGGGCGAAACCGTTTCACGCCCCAGAATCTACCCTAAATGGGAATGATTCTCATTACTATTCTGTCGATCGAGGCGCTAGCCTAGACGTGATGGTCGAGGACGACTGGACTGAGCATGTACACGCCGTGCTCGCGTTTGCTGGGCTGAAGCGCGGCGGCGCGCGGGAACGGGTGATCCGGCTGCTCGCCACGCAGCCGTGCGCCCTGTCTGCCGTCGAGATCGAGGACGCGCTGCGTGCATCGGGGCGCTCGCCCGGCCGCGCGAGCATCTACCGGGTGCTCGAGCTGTTGATCGAGCACGGACTGGTGGAGCGGGTCGAGGTGGGCGACGGACAGGCGCGCTTTGAGCGCCAGCGCCCCGGCGGCGAGCATCACCACCACCTTGTGTGCGAGAGCTGCGGGCGACTGGTGGCGTTCGACGACCCCGGGCTCGAGCGCGCGATTAACAGGCTCTCGGGCCGCCTCGGTATGCGCATCTCGAGCCACGACATTCTGCTGCGTGGCGCATGCGGGCGCTGCGGCTAGCGGCCGGCTCTTAGAGGTTTCGCGCGGCCGCCAGGATCTCGTCCGCAGAGGCGTTGTCGCTGGCGTCCTCGGACATGTGCGACCAGACGACCTCCCCGCCCGGACGGACCAGCATCGCGCCGCCGAGCTGGGCCGTGTGTCCAATCGGTCGTGTCTGGAGCTGGCCGCTCTGCGCGGTCGCCATCGCACCCTTGGCGATCACCTTCGGGCCGAGCAGCTCGGATCTGGTCGCGATCTTGGCGCCGGCCGCCTTGTAGCTCTGGCGCTCCTCATCGGCGAGCACGGGCAGCTCGATCTTCAGGCGGCGGCGGAAGTGCGCGGCCTGGCGCGGAGTGGCTTGGCCGATCAGCACGAGCCGGGCGCCAGCCGCGTCGATCTCCTCCCTGGCGCGATCCAACTGGATCGCGTGTGACTTGCAGAAAATTCAGCCGTAGTGGCGCAGCCACACGAGAACAGCCGGCCGCTCGCGCCACAGGTCCCCTAGCCGGACCTCGTTTTCGTCCTGATCGGGCAGCACGATGTCGCCAAGCGCATCGGCGCGCGCAGGTGGGTTGGTCCTCTGCTGCCGCGGCGCCGTCCCAAGCACGGCGCAAGCCTACTAGAGGCGGGCGCGCCCGACGTTGCGCTAACCCAGCATCGGGTAGTCGTGCGAGTACCAGGCGAGGCTGGCGAAGATCTGCACCATCGAGGCTTGATCGAGCAGCTGGAAGCTGGTCGGCGACGGGGAAAAGCTGAAGAGATTGTTGGACCGGCGGAAATTGGCCCACGCATCCTCGGCGTAAGTCCGCATCGCTTGCACGATCGCCCGCTTGAGCGCCGCGTCGGTCGATACCGAGTACAGCTGCAACAGCCCACGGAAGTAGATCGCGTTGAAGACGCAGGAATGGGTGACGTAGAAGGGCTCGGTGAAGTAGTTCAGCGCCGCCTGGGCGGTTGCCTCCGCCCGCGCTAGATAGACGCGTTTGTGAGTGAGGCGGTACCGCATCACCTCCGCGGCGATGGTCGCGCCCTGGTTGTAGGTGCGGATCGTGGTGTCGATCGTGCCGTTGTCCATGACATGGTCGTAGAACAGCCCGGAGCCGTTGGCGAGCGTCCCGGTGACCCAATTGAGGATCGCCCCTCCGCCGGCGCGGTAGCCGCTCGTGTTACCCGACAGCAGCTGTGCCAGCGCAAACGCAATCTCCGCGTTGGGGGCGTTCGAGGTCGCGGTGCGGTTGTGGTTGGTGAGACCTGAGCCCTGGTCTTGCGCGATCCAGAAGATTCCGCCCGGGAACGGATCGCTCGGATTCGTATCCCAGCCCCGCGGATACACGAACGCCCACACGGACTCGGCCGCCCTGAGCGAGCTCCCGGCTTGGGCCATGCGGCCGTGCTGCAGCAACGCCAGCCCGATCCACGCGTTGTTGTCGTAGTACTTATCGCCGCCGCGACCACGGGGCGGCAGGGGATAGGCGTCGTACGCCGGCGGACTCGCTGCGCCGTCCCAGTACTTCGCGAGCGCGGCGAGGCGCTCCGCGACGTCTTTCGCGTAGCTCTTGCCACCTAGGTACGTCGACGGGATACCAGCGAGCGTGAGCGTCGCGACCAGCGCCCTCGAGAACCCCCACGCGTTGGAGGGCGAGACGCCGTGTGCAGCTGGGTACTGCGAACGATAGAAGCCGGTGCGATCACCCAGGTAGAAGTACTTCTGGAGGGCCTCATAGGAGGCGAATGAGCGGTTGGCCCAGGTGTGCTTCGTAGTCGGCGAGGCAGTGGCGCGCGCGATTGCTGTAGGGGGATGGACGGAGAGGACGGCCAGCGCGGCGCCGCCGGCTCCACGCGCGCTCCGGGCGAGAAACTGCCTTCTATCCAGCACTACCTGCCTCCTGGACCTGAACCCGCCCCCGGCGAGCCAGCTTGATCCCTATCTCCAACCCGCGCGGCAAGCCTACACTGCCTGCCCGACCATGAGCGAACCCCAGCCGCTGTGGACTCCATCGCGCGAGCGGATCGAGCGGGCCACCTTGACGCGCTATGCGCGCTGGCTCGAGCAAACCCGAGGTTTGAGTTTCGACTCCTACGCGGAGCTCTGGCGATGGTCGGTGGCCGAGCTCGAGCAGTTCTGGGGCACGGTGGTCGAGTTTTTCGACGTGCACTTTTCGGAGCCCTTCGAGCGCGTGCTGGGGAATCGCGAGATGCCGGGCGCCGAATGGTTCCCCGGGGCCCGCGTGAACTACGCCGAGCACATCTTCCGTGGCAAGGACCCGTCCGGGGTGGCGCTGCACCACGCGTCTGAGCTACGAGAGCTGTCTCAGTGGAGCTGGCAGGAACTGCGTGAACACAGTGCCGCGATCGCGGCCGGCCTGCAGGCTGTGGGCGTCGGCAAGGGCGACCGCGTCGCGGCGTACATGCCGAACATTCCAGAGGCCGTCGCGGCGTTTCTGGCGTGCGCGTCGCTTGGGGCAGTCTGGTCCTCGGCGGCCCCGGAATTCGGCGCGCGCAGCGTGATCGACCGCTTCAGCCAGATCGAACCAAAGGTGCTCTTGTCAATCGACGGCTACCGGTATGGCGGCCGTGACTTCGACCGCCGCGCGGTGGTGAGCGAGATCGCGGGCGAGCTGCCGGGGCTGGAGCGCGTCGTATCGCTCGGCTACCTCGACGGGTCAGGATGGGAGCCGGGCTTCCTGGGCGCAGAGCCGTTGGAGTTCGCACCGCTGCCGTTTGACCATCCGCTCTGGGTGCTCTACAGCTCGGGCACGACAGGGCTGCCAAAGCCGATCGTCCACGGCCAGGGCGGGATCCTTATCGAGCAGCTCAAGAAGTGCCATCTGCACCTCGACGCCCAGCCCGGCGACAGGCTCTTCTGGTTTTCGACCACCGGTTGGATGATGTGGAACTTCCTGGTCGGCGTCCTGTTGACGGACGCCTCGATCATCCTGTTCGACGGCAATCCCGCGTACCCCGACTTCGGCACGCTCTGGGACCTGGCCGAGCGCGCGCAGATGACCTGTTTTGGCACCAGCGCGGCATACGTCGGCTCGTGCATGAAGGCGGGTGTGGAGCCACGCTCGGGGCGCGACCTCAGCGCATTGCGCGCGGTCGGCTCGACCGGATCACCGCTTGCGCCCGAGGGGTTCACCTGGATTTATGACCAGCTCGGACCCGACATGTGGCTGTTCTCGACCTCGGGCGGAACCGATGTCTGTACGGCGTTCGTGGGCGGTGTGCCCACGTTGCCGGTGTGGCTGGGTGAGCTCCAGGCGCGGGCTCTGGGGTGCGCGGTCGAGGCCTGGTCGTCCGATGGGCGACCGCTGGTGGACGAGGTAGGCGAGCTCGTGATCACCGAGCCGATGCCTTCGATGCCGCTGTTCTTCTGGGGCGACGACGACGGCTCTCGCTACCGCGACAGCTACTTCTCGCAGTTCCCGGGCGTTTGGCGTCATGGCGATTGGATCAAAATCACCGAGCGGGACACCGCGGTCATCTACGGCCGCTCGGACTCGACCATCAACCGCGGTGGAGTGCGGATGGGCACGAGTGAGATCTACCGCGCTGTGCTGGGGGTGCCCGAAGTGCTCGATGCGCTCGTGGTCGATGTTCCACGCGAGGGCACTTCGGGCTGGATGCCCCTGTTCGTGGTCTTGCGCGACGACGCCGAGCTCGGCGAGGACCTGGTGACGACGATCAAGCGCCGCATCCGGGAGGACTGCTCGCCCCGCCACGTCCCAGATGAGATCCGCCAGGTCGCCGCCGTACCGCGGACCTTGTCGGGCAAAGTGCTCGAGGTCCCCGTCAAGCGCATCCTGACCGGGACCCCGCCGTCGGAGGCCGCCTCGCGCGAGTCCTTGGCCAATCCTGAAGCGCTCGACTACTTCGTCGAGCTGGCGCGGGACGGGTAAGCACGGGGCCTTGTAAGCAGCTGCGAGCCCTTCGCTAACGTCAATGGCCTTGACGCCGTCCACGTCTTGGCTCTCAGGAAACTCTTACCTTTGTCTGACGCGCCCTACAGACGGGTCTGCTGAGATACGACACGTTCGCCCATGAAGCAACTTCGAATGATCCTCCCTGTTCTCGCCGGCGCCGCCGCAGGCGCGGTTGTCGCGCTCGCGATCGGGGGCGGCGGTTCGACCCGCACGGTCACCACGACCACAGCAGTCCCCGAGGCACGTGCCGCCCAGCCGGCCTCGCTGCAGCCGGGCCATGGACTGTCGATCAGCGCGATCTACCACAAGGACGGTCCGGGGTCGTGGATATCACCACCTCGTCGAACGGTAGTACCGGCATCTTTGGCTTCGGCCAGGGCCCCACGCGGGGTGAAGGCGCCGGCATCGTCTACGACAAGCGGGGAGACATCCTGACCGACCAGCACGTGGTCTCCGGCGCCAACTCGATCACCGTCACCTTCGCCGATGGACACAAGGCACCGGCCAAGCTTGTCGGCTCCGACACAGGAGCGGACCTGGCCGTGATCCGCGTCAACGCCCCGTCGGAGTTGCATCCGCTGCCGCTCGGCAATTCCAACGATGTCCAGGTCGGCGACGGCGTGGTCGCGATCGGCAGCCCATTCGGGCTTCCAAACACCGTCACCGCGGGCATCGTCAGCGCGGTCGGACGCACGATCTCATCGCCGAATCAGTTCACGATCGCGAACGCGATCCAGACGGATGCCGCGATCAATCCCGGCAATTCCGGAGGCCCTCTGATCAACGCGGCAGGCCAGGTGGTCGGGCTCAACGACCAGATCGAGACCAACAACCAGAACGCGCAGGGACAGGGCTCGAACTCGGGCGTGGGCTTCGCCACACCCTCCAACGCGGCGGCCCGGATCGCGCGCCAGACTCATCTCCACTGGCAAGGCGCGGAACGCTTACGTCGGCGTGAGTCTCGACCCGAGCGTTTCCGGCGCAGCCGCGATCTCGAAGACCGCTTCGACCACCTCCTCCGGGTGCCGCCAGGCGCCCGTCGTGCCGGGCGGGCCGGCCGCGAAGGCGGGGCTGAAGGCCGGCGACCTGATCACTGCGGTCAACGGCAAGCGCGTCACCTCCGTCGATCAGTTCGTCGGCACGGTCGCGACCTATCGCCCGGCAACACGGTAACCATGACCGTCAAGCGCGGCGGGCAGACCAAGCACTTCCGGGTCAAGCTCGGCGCGCAGCCGTCAAACCCACAGAGCTGCAACAGCCCCTCGGTTCCCTAGCCGGTAGCGCAGCGCCATCCCCGTGTGCCGCGGCGGCTCCGTTCCTACCGCTGCCTAGCCGTTTGCCATCACGATGATTCCGGCTGCCATGCCGCCGACGACCAGCGCGCCGCAGATCACGGCAGCCGCACCCCACGCGACCGCGATACCAGTACGGCCGGTGCGCACGGCCTCGAGTAGGCCGGCCGTGCTCGTGACCACGACGCCGAACGCGGTAGCGACGCCGACGCCCGCCACGAGCGAATAGATCACCGCCTTGCCGAGCGTTGAGACGTTGACGATCGCGCCAAACGCGAATTGCGCGGTCGAGGTCCGGCCACAGACCTCCCGGGGCGGCCGGCGCAGGCTCGGCGACCCGCTGGCGGCGCACGAGGCCCAGCGCCGCCAGCGCAGCGAGCGCGACCAGCGCGATTACGAGCGGCCCGAGTGCGCCGTGGCCGAGCG
Organism: uncultured Solirubrobacterales bacterium; assembly: GCA_963767295.1. Taxonomy (GTDB): domain Bacteria; phylum Actinomycetota; class Thermoleophilia; order Solirubrobacterales; family Solirubrobacteraceae; genus Palsa-465. Next base: position 1,290,839 of record CAVYDI010000002.1, on the reverse strand, counting down.
CATGCGCTAGCCACCAGGCTCCCGCACCGAACAGCCCCGCGGCGGGCAGCGTGAGCATCCATGCCACGACGATGTTTCGCGCGACGCCCCAGCGCACGGCTGAGAGTCGCTTGGCGGCTCCGGCGCCCATGATCCCTCCCGAGATCACGTGTGTCGTTGAGAGCGGATAGCCGAAATGAGAGGAAGCCAGGATGACCGCCGCGCCGGCGCCCTGCGCAGCAAAGCCCTGGGCGGTATCCATCTTCATGATGCGCGTCCCGAGCGTGCGGATAATGCGCCATCCGCCGGCATAGGTGCCGAGAGCGATCGCCGAGGCGGCCGACGCCACGACCCAGGTGGGAACGTGGAAATGATTGGCGTTCAGGTTGCCGTTGGCAACGAGCGCGAGGGTGATGACGCCCATCGTCTTCTGCGCGTCGTTCGTTCCGTGCGCCAGCGCCAGCATCGATCCCGATATGACCTGCCCGGCTCTGAAGCTGCGATTGACGACACCCGGCGCGACGGCGCGCCACGAGCATGTAGATGATCACGATCGACATGCCCGCGACCGATGAAGGCGATCGCCGGGGACAGGATCGCGGGGATCACGACCTTGCCAATGAGCGCCTGGCCGTGGACACCGGCATCCGCCCAAAGCGGCCAGCGTCGCGCCGACCACGCCCCCGATCAATGCGTGCGACGAGCTCGACGGCAAGGCATAGAGCCAGGTGAGCAGGTTCCAGGTGATCGCCCCTACCAGAGCCGCAAATGCGATCGTCTCGGTGACCCTGGTGGCGTCCACGATCCCCGTCGCGACGGTCGCAGCGACCTTGAGCGAGATGAATGCGCCCGGCAAAGTTGAGCAGCGATGCCAGGGCGATCGCGGTACGTGGCGACAGCGCGCGTGTAGAGATCGAGGAGGCCACCACGTTGGCGGTGTCGTGAAACCCATTCGTGAAGTCGAAGGCCAGCGCCGTGGCCACCACGATCACGAGTAGGAGGTCGCTATGCATCGCTTGGAGCCCGGAAGTGTCGCGTCTTTCGTCGCCCGAATGCCTCGAGATCAACTCCGCGGCGGGCGTCTCTCGAGCAGGCAAGCTATCCCAAGCCCTTGACAGACTCCGCGTGAGTTAGGTACCGTACCTACCGCTCCGGTCCGGAGACGGACCGGAGCGGCCATCGACCAGGAGGCAGCGCTAGCGATGGGCACGACATCTATCGACGATCAACCCGCTCCGAGCCTTCAGCCTCAAATGAAGGCCGCTCGCCGACGCACCGGTGACTGTGGGCGACAGCGCATGTCGTGTCAGTAGGGCTAGATGACTCTCTGTCTGACGGCCATCGTTCTGGCAGCGAGAGCGGTCCAAGCGGTGGGCTCGGCACATGCAGGGACGGGGGTTCCGCCGGGCGCGACCTGCGAGCGGCCGCTTTCGCTGCCGAGCGAAATTCAGCGATTGAGCTGAGCCGCGCCTAGCCGGCCTGCGCGAGCTGAGCCGCTGACTGCACCTGGGCCAACGTACGCTCCATCAGCTCCCGGTGAACCGAGCGCGTTCGGCCCTCGCGCCGGCGCCAGGTCCCGTCGGACTCGAGCAGCCAACCGAAGGTGTCGTCGGCGAGGCAGCGCTCGAGCGTGTCATCGAGTTCGGCCTGGAGCTCGGGGCGCTCGATAGGCACAACCAACTCGACTCGGTGGTCGAGGTTGCGGGGCATCAGGTCGGCCGAGCCGATGTAGTAACGCCGCTCATCGCCGCGTCGGAAGGTGTAGATGCGGGAATGCTCGAGAAAGCGGCCCACGACCGAAACTACCTTGATGGTCTCCGAAACGCCCGGAATTCCCAGGCCGCAAGCCGCAGATGCCGCGTACGTTGAGATCGATCGGAACGCCTGCTTGAGAGGCACGGTACAGCGCCTCGATGCAACGCTGGTCGATGAGCGAGTTCATCTTCATCACTATGCGCGCGGGCTGGCCCTCCTCGTGCGCGGCGATCGTTTTCGAGATCTCCTCGAGCAGCGGTTCCCGCAGGGAATCGGGTGCGACCAGGATCTTGCGCTGGCGTTGAGCGTGTCCATATCCGGTCAGCGTGTTGAAGAGGCTCGCCACTTCCTGGCCGATTTCGTGATCGGTGGTGAAGACGCCAAAGTCCTCGTACAGGCGGGCGGTCTTGGCGTGGAAGTTGCCCGTCCCGATCATCACGTAGTGGCGCACGCCCTCGCGCTCGCGGCGGATCACAAGGATCGCCTTGGCGTGCGTCTTGAGGCCGGGGATGCCGTGGACCACGTGCGCTCCCACTTCCTCGAGTGCCCGCGACCAGCGGATGTTGCGACGCTCGTCGAAGCGTGCCTTCAGCTCGACCATGCATACCGCCTGCTTGCCGTTTTCGGCCGCCTGAATCAGCGCCGGCACGAGCGCCGAGTCGTCGGAAGTGCGGTAGACGGTCATCTTGATCGCAAGCACGTTTGGGTCTTCCGCAGCCTGCTTGACGAATCGCTCAACGCTCGTCGAGAACGAGTGGTAGGGGAAGTGGACGAAGACGGGGGCCGCGCGCATGGCCGCGAAGACGTCCGGTTGCCCGTCGGCTTGCCCGGGCCCGGGCAACAGCTCTGGCTGGGTCAGCGGAGTCCAAGGGCTTTCGCGTAGCTCTGAGTGACTGTTCAGGCCTGCGATCTGCCAGAGGTCGCTCAGGTCAAGCGGTCCGTCAACGTCGTAAACGTCGACATCCTGCACGCCGAGCCACTCGATCAGCCGTGAGCGAAGAACCGGATCCATGCCGGCACCCACCTCCAGCCGCACAACTTCGCCAAAGCGTCGGCGGCGAAGCTCGTCCTCGACCGCCTGCAGAAGGTCGTCAGCCTCATCTGAGATTTCGAAATCTGCGTCGCGTGTGACGCGGAAGAAGTCGTAGCTGATGATCTCCATGCCCGGGAACAGCTCGTCGAGGTGGTGGGCGATGATGTCCTCTAGCGGGATGAAGGCGTCCTTGGCGACTTCCACGAATCGGGGCAGCACCTCCTTGGGCACCTTGACGCGCGCGAACACCTCAGTGTCGAGCTCGGGATCATGTAGCCGCACGATCAGGCTCAGCGACAGGTTCGAGATGTAAGGGAATGGCCGCCCATGCCCAATCGCCAGTGGCGTCAGCACGGGAAAGATTTCGTCCCTGAAGTGGCGCTCCAACTGCTCAGCCGGGGCGACTGACTGCTCGCAGCCGACGATTTTGATGCCGTACTCGGCCAGCCTGGGGCGGATGACCGCTTCGAACACTCGGGAGTGACGGCGATACTGCTCGCTTAAGACGGTCGCGATCGACTGCAGCGTCCGCGTCGGCGGGAGTCCGTCGGGCCCGCGGGCATCAATGCGGGCGTCGATCTGGTCGTGCAGCCCGGCGACCCGGATCATGAAGAACTCGTCGAGGTTGTCGACCCAAATCGCGAGGAACTTGATGCGCTCCATCACCGGCAGTGACTCGTCTTCGGCGAGTTGCAGGACGCGGTCGTTGAAGTCGAGCCATGACAACTCGCGGTTGATGTAAAGCTCGGGCTCGGTTAGGCCGCGGGCTTCGGCCGGTGCCTCAGCGGTGGGCTCGGTGGCCAGCGACTCAGCGGCCGCCGTCTCGAGCGCCTGCTCGCCGCTCGTCACGCCGCTTCCTTTTGAGCCTGCGCAATCGCCGCTAGGTGGGCGGGCCGCAACAGAGCCCGCAAGCGACCGCGGTCGATCACCGCCACGCCGCATTTCGCGAGTTTGACCCGTGCGCCGGTGAGTTCCTCGATTGCGTTGGTGAAGCTTGGGTCGTGGCCGACCAGGAGCGAGTTTTCGAGCCCGGCCGCCACCTGCTCCGCGTCGAAAGGCTCCCCTGCCAGGGCGGGGTCGATCGTGAGCGTCAAGCCGATCGGCTCACAGGCGCGTTCGGCGGTCTGGCGCGCTCTGCGCTTAGGGCTCGTCAGGCACGCGTCGAGCTGGACACCGAGCCGCGCCAGCGCCTGTCCTGCGGTGTCGGCATCTCTCATTCCTCGTGGCGTGAGCGGACGCTCGGCGTCCGGCGTTCCGTCGGCGGCCTCGGCGTGGCGCAGGAGCCAGAGCATGCCCTAACTTTATTGGCTAGGTCGTGATTTGAGCTAAGCAAATGTAAGCGTCGCTCAGCCCACGAGCAGCCGGCGGCCGAACACCCGAGCGAACGCGTCGTCGTCGCCATAGCGCTCGACCGACCACCGGGGCAGGGTGAGACTCTCTCCGTCGGTCCGCAGGTGGAGATCGACACCCTGCCCATTGGCCTCAAGTCGCACTCCCGAGACCGCTTGATCGTGTCCGCGCTCGAGATGCTCGGCGAGCCGGAGAATCACTGCACAGCGCTCGAGCAGGTCCTGATCCCCGTTTTTCGTGAGCGGCTCGACCTCCCCCAGCTTTGGCGCCCCTTTGCGGTGGTACCGGGTGATGCGAGCGATCAAAGCCCGCTCCCGGGGGTCGAATCCAGGCAGCTCCCCGGCCAGAATCAAATACTCGGAGTGCTTGTGGTGATCGTCGTAAGCGATCGTCATGCCCACGTCGTGCAACATCGCAGCTGCCCATAGGAGTTCGCGCTCGCCGGGTTGCGCCTCCAGCACTTCCTGGCCGACCAGGGAATCGAACATCTGCAGGGCGAGCTGGGCGACACGCTCGACGTGGGCCATGTCAGACTCGTACTGCAGCGCGAGGTTGACAACGCCCGAGCGTCGCACGTCGTCGATCAGCGCACTCTCCCCGGCTACCTTCGTGCGCGCGAAGAACACCCCCTCGCGCAATCCCGCCTCGGTCACCTCGATGCCCTCGACGTTTCCGACCTCGAGCACCGTTTGGATCACGACCGCGGCCGCAAGGATGATGTCCCCGCGCCCGGGCTTGATGCCGGGAACGCTGCCGCGTTCATGCGCCGGCAGCGCCGCGAGCTTGCGCAAGAGCTGGTCGAGCGCTTCGGTGGTGAGGACGAATCCCTGTACGCCGAGGTCCGGTGCGTTCGACGAATGTGCGGCCGCGGCGGCCAGGTTGCGTACCGCGCCGCCGAGTCCAACCAAACGGCCCCGGTCGTTTACCGTTGAAGCGAGCCACTCGATATCGCCCAGCGAGGCGCGCGCCCGCTTGCGCACGCGCTCGAGCTCACGCTTCTTGACGGGACCGGGCCCGGGCAGCAGCTCCTCGGTAAGCGCGACGGCCCCGAGCGCGAGGGACGGGCGTTCGAAGGCCTGCCGGTCGGCGACGCGGATCAGCTGCATGCTGCCGCCGCCGAGCTCCAGCACGACGCCGTCAGTCAGCGTGGTCGAGTTAATCGCGGCAAGGTAGCCGAGCGACGCCTCTTCTTCTTCGGACAGAATCTCGATCTCGAGCCCGGTACGCGAGCGCGCCGTGCGCACGAAGTCCCGTCCGTTGGCGGCCTCGCGGATCGCACTTGTCGCGACGGCGTAAACCTCGCCGTGCCCGAGCCCATTGGCTCGGCAGAAGTGCTCGAACACCGTCAGCGTCTCCAGCCCCCGGGTCATCGCTTCGTCGCTCAAGCGCCCGCTGGCCTGCAGCCCGGCACCGATGCGCACGGTCTCATACAGCTCATCGGTGCGCTTCCACCAGGTCTGGGGCTGGCCTCCGGCGCGTTCGAGCGTGCCGTAGCTGAAGACGACGAGACGCCACGAGTTGGTCCCCAGGTCGATGACTGCGACCTTGCGAGTTGTTGAGCCCGCCGCAGCCGTGGCGCGGGTCGTTCTCCAGCTCATCACAGCTCGGCTGCTGAGACGCTCACGCGAGCGACTCTAGGGGCCTCACCGGACCGACTTCACCGCCGCCTCGAGGGTCGAGAAGTCAGGAGCGCCCACGATCGGCTGGGCCTTCCCGCCGGGTCCCTGAACGACAATCGCCGGGGTCTGGTTGAAGCCCTCGCTTGCGGCCGCGTGCCCCTCCGTGGCCACCTGCACCCGAAGGGCCGCCGAGCCGCTGTCCGCGCGCCACCGCTGGTAGTCCAGTCCCGGGATCTGCCGCGCCAGGCCGGTGAAGTACGTCGGGGTGGCGTAGCTTGTCCCCTCCGCGCCCTGCTCTCGATAGAAGAGGTCGATGTAGTACCAGCCCAGGTCCTGACGGCCGGCCGCGTAGGCGGCCGTTTGCTGTCCAGCAAACGCTGGTCGTCCTAGCGGTCCGGTGCAGGTCGCGGTACAGAGTGAGCGATAGACCAGCTTCACCTTTCCCGTTCGGACATAGCGGGCGATCAGCGTTTGCTCGGCACCGAGCGCGAAGGCTCCGCACACGGAGCACTCGAGGTCGGCGTACTCCGTCACCGTCACGGGCGCGCCGGCGGACCCGAGCGTAGTGCCTGACTGCGGGATGCCACGCAAGAGCGAAGCCGTTGCGGCCACGTCGTGCCTGGCCTCCGGAGTGCCGGGCTTCGGCGGAGCGCCGCCGCGACCGGACGTAACGGCGATCGCCACGGCGACAAACGCCGCCACCACGAGCAAGGTTCCGGCGCTGCGGCGCAGCCGCCGCTCGCGGCGTTCGCGCAGCCACGCATCCTCCTCATCCCGCGCAGCGGGCCTGGCATTGGGAGTGCGCTGTGTCGGAGTGGCCACTGGTGCGAGGTTGCCGCGCGCGCCCAGACGGGGCGCCCGCGCGGCCAGCCGCTCCAACGATATCGACGCTTAGCGTCTGTGAAGCTGGGTGATGAAGAGGACCCTCCGGCGCCGGACAGTGCTCTAAAGTGCCCGTTATGGCGCCAGAACTCCGGGGTGCGCTGGCCACGGGTCAGGGAGCTGCACGGGCCCTTGACACGCAGTTGCGCGTCGCCCTGATCGACTGCGACTCGGGTTTTTTGCAGGTGCTCAGAAACCGGCTCGATACCGCTGGCTGGGAGCACCGCATCTTTTCCTCGGCGGTGAGTCCCGATCGGCTGGTGGGCATGCGGCTAAACGCACTCATCATCGACGCCGCATTGCTCGGGGGAGAGAGCTGGCAATACCTCGAGCGCGTGTGCACGCGTCTGCCTGGGCTCGCGGTGATCGTTTGCACCGGTCCCTCATCGCTCGCGCAGCGGGTTCGCGGCCTGCGCCTCGGAGCCGACGCGTGGATCACCAAGCCCTGTCATCCGGAAGAGCTGCTCGCCGTCGTGCAGGCGGTGGTCCGCCGCCACCGGCGCGGCGACGTGCCCTCGCTTGAGCACGCGATCGAGGTGGCCGAGCTCACGATCCGCCCGGACCGTCATCAGGCGTATGCGCGCGGGGCGAGCCTCGAGTTGACAGCGCGCGAGTTCGAGATTCTCTACCTGCTCTCGCAGGCCGAGCGAGTCCTCAGGCGCGAGGAGATCTACGAACGGCTCTGGGGCTACGCGATGGCTCACGGCGACAGGTCGGTCGACGTGTTTGTCGGCAAGCTGCGTCAGAAGCTCCGCCTCGGTTCACCAGGCTGGGCGTACATCCACACCCATTTCGGCGTCGGCTACCGCTTCGCGGCCGAGCTCGAGCCAGGTGCGGAGCCCGAGCGCGAGCCGGGTGCCGAGCCCAAGCCTGAAATAGCGCCACAGCCCGCGCGTCCAGCGGCGGCCTCGGCCGACGCGCTCGAGTCCGTCCGCGCCTAGCCCACCTGGGTCAGCTTCGGCGCCGACCCCTGCACTGTCAGCTCGCAGCGCTCTGCCGCCAGCTCCACCTGCGCCGGGGTGCCGCCGAGCTCCTCCCAGCGCGAGGAAATCTCGTCAGCGAAGGCGTTCAAAAACTCATCGGTGTGGAGGGGGTCATGGTGGAACAACAGCAGCTTCTGAGCCTCAACCCGGCGACCGAATGAGAGCGCGTCCGCGAGCGGTGAGTGACCCCAGCCGAGGTGGTGGGGGTATTCGTTGTCTGCGTACTGGCAATCGTGGATGAGCATCGAGGCCCCGCGCGCGAGGTCAAAGCCCGAGATCCAATCGTCGTCGAGTTGCGAGAGCGGCGCGCCCAGCCCGGGTTCGTGGTCCGGGATGTAACAGAGTGCCTGGTCACCGTCTTCGATCCGGTAGCCGAGCGTCGGGCCGCGATGATTGACCGCCTGCGCCCGCACACGCGCGACGCCTAACTCCCACTCAAGCGGCTCCGCTTCGCGGAAGGAGACCAGCGACGGGAGTTCGCGGATCTCCACGGGCGCGAGCGGCGCCGAGATGTAACGCGCGATCCGATCCCGTAATGAAGACTCCGGCGACGCCGGGCCCCAGATCACGACCTCGCACCGAGCGGCGAACAGCGGTCCAAAGAACATCAAGCCTTGGATGTGATCGAGGTGAAGATGCGTGAGCAGGATGTGGATCGGACGGTCAGATGGCGGCAGCGCCACTCCGAGGTTCCGAATCCCGGTTCCAGCATCCAGGATCAGCGTGCTCCCGTCCGAAAGCGTCACCTCGACGCAGGAGGTGTTGCCGCCGTAGTGCATGGTCTCCGGGCCTGGTGCCGGTACCGACCCCCGCGCGCCCCAGACCTTGATTCTCATCGGTCCTCACCGCCATCGCTCGCGGAAGTGACGCGTGTCCGGGCTTCCTTGACGCGTGCGTGTCCTCCCTTGACGCGCGCCAAACCCTCCTCCACCCGCGCCAAACCCTCTTCCACCCGCGCGCGTGCCTTGGCCGGCTTGGACTCCTCAGGACTCATCGGCCAAAAGATCACGATCGCGCCAGTCGCCCCGCCCGGGCCGACGATCGGGATCGCGCTGGCCGCGATCTCTCGGTGCTCGCCGCCGGTCGCGATCCGGAACGCGCCGTGTGCGGGCCGCCCCTCCCGGACGGCCACGGTCAACGGGATCTGGTCGTAGGGAATCGGCCTGTCGCGCTCGTCAAACGGCCCGAATTCGGCTGTCCACTGCTGCGCGGTCATGGTCCCTGTCTCCTCGAAGCGCCGCCCCACCAGCGCCGCCGCCGCTTCGTTATAGAACAGAAGCATTCCCTGCTCTGCCACCAAGAAGGCGGGCGTGGAGATGCTTGCAAGCAGGTTGCGGGCCAGGATCAGCTCGAGCGGCTTTTGCGCGCTCATAGCGAAACTCTAAACGCCCCGAGAGTTGTGGGCGGGTCACGATCGCCGCACGATCTACCAGCCGCGTCCTCGTGCACGCCGGTTATCCTCGCCGCAGGCGTGGCCGGCCAGAGGTCGAAGCGAAAGCGGCGGGCGAGAGCGCGGTCCCCGCGCGCGGTTCCCGCTCCCCGGCGCGAGGAGCGGACCCAGCGCCAACTCGCCACCGAGCGGCAGCAGCGCGCGGGTCAGCGCACGCTGGGCACAGTCGGCGAGCGACCCGAGGGCTTTTTCGGCGGGGTGCCGGTGTCCGAACTGGCGATCCTCGCCGGCGGCGTCTCCTTCGTGGTCGGGGTGATCCAGGGGGGTGGTCCGGCGCTCTATGTCGGGCTGATCGTGCTTGCTCTGGGAGTCATGGAAATCACCGCGCGCGAGCACTTCTCGGGATACCGCTCCCACACGACCTTGCTGGCGGCGATCCCGGCGGTCGCACTCGAAGCGGTGCTCGCGGTGACGGTCGGCCTCGGGCGCAACCGGGCCCTGCTGCTGCTCATCGTCGTGCCCGTGTTCGCCGGCCTCTTCTACCTGCTCCGGCGCAGGTTCCTGGCCGCCCGGCAGGCCCGGGTCGCGCGCCCGCCGGCGCCCTAGAGCACCGAGATCGATGGCCGACCGAGACCTCAAGACCTACCGCCGCAAGCGCGACTTCGAGCGCACGCCGGAGCCGAGTGGCGCGCGGAAAAAGAAGCCCCCGAAAAAGAAGACCCTCCGCTTCACGATTCAGGAGCACCACGCGCGGCGCCTGCACTGGGATCTGCGCCTCGAGCACGACGGGGCGCTGGCCTCCTGGGCGATTCCCAACGGGATCCCGATGGCTCCTAAGGACAACCGGCTGGCGGTGCGCACCGAGGATCATCCGCTGGAGTACCTCGACTTCGAGGGTGACATCCCCGCCGGCGAGTACGGAGCGGGCACGATGCGGATCTGGGACCGCGGCACCTACGAGCTGCAGAAGTGGGAGCCCGCGAAGGTGGAGATCAACTTCAACGGCGAACGCCTGAGCGGCCGTTATGCGTTGTTCGCCCTAAACAAAGGCCGATCGCGCGCCAGGGACAAAGAGGAACAGTCCGACCAGGGCGGCGACTGGATGATCCACCGCATGGACGCGCCGGCCGACCCGGAGCGCGAGCCCATGCCCGAGCACATGGTGCCGATGCTCGCCAAGTCCGCCACGGCCGTCCCCCTACCCGAGCGCGAGTGGTCGTTTGAGCTCAAGTGGGACGGAGTGCGCGCGATCGCCTACGCGCTGCCGGGGCGGCTCCGGCTCGAGAGCCGCAACCAGCGCGACATCACCGATTCCTACCCGGAGCTCAGGGGCCTGCTGCTCGACCTGGGCATGCGCGAGGCGGTACTCGACGGCGAGGTCGTGGCCTTCGACGACGAGGGCCGCCCGAGCTTCGAGCGCTTGCAGCGGCGCATGCACGTGACCTCGCCCGCGGCTGTGCGGAGGCTGCAGTCCTCGGTCCCGGTCGTCTACGCCATCTTCGACCTGCTTTATCTGGACGGGCGTTCCCTACTCGCCCTGCCCTACGTCAAGCGGCGCGAGCGGCTCGAGTCACTGGGGCTGAACGGGCGCGCATGGCAGGTACCGAGCGCCCACCGCGGCGAGGGCAGCCGTCTATTCGCCGCCACTCGCGAGCAGCGTCTCGAGGGCTTGATCGCCAAGCGGCTGCAGTCACCATATGAGCCCGGGCGCCGCAGCGGCGCGTGGCTCAAGATCAAACACCGCCAATCCGAGGAGCTCGTGATCGGCGGCTGGCTGCCTGGGGAGGGAAGGCGCAAGGAGCGTATCGGCGCGCTGCTGGTGGGCTACTACGAGCAGGGCGAGTTCGCCTGCGCGGGGCGCGTCGGCACCGGCTTCACCGAGCGCACGCTCGACGAACTGCAGCGCGCGCTCGCTCCATTGGAGAGACTCAATACGCCCTTCGCCAGAGCGCCATCGCTGCCGAAGAACGCGGTGTTTGTCGAGCCGCGGCTGGTCGCCGAGGTCGAGTTCGCCGAGTGGACCGCAGAGGGCGTGCTGCGCGCGCCGTCCTTCAAGCGCCTGCGTGAAGACCTCGCTCCCAAGGACATACACGGGGAGGACTCAGGCGACGAGCGGGCGCCGAGCACCCCCGAGGCCCTGTTCGAGCGCGTCGAGCGGCTGCCCGACGCCGCTCTCGGGATCTCGATCGACGGGCGCCCGCTCAAGCTCACCAACTGGGACAAGGTCCTCTTTCCCCAGACGGGCTTTACCAAGGGCGACCTGATCGCCTACTACACGCGCATCGCCGAGACGGCACTACCGCATGTGCGCGAGCGGGCGCTGACGCTCAAGCGCTACCCGAACGGCGTCGAGCGCCCCTACTTCTACGAGAAGCAGTCGCCCTCGCATCGACCGGAATGGATCAGGACGGAGCGCATCGGCGATGTCGATTACACGATCGTCGAGGAGCGCGCGACGCTCACGTGGCTCGGCAACCTCGCCGACATTGAGCTCCACACCTCGCTCTCCAAAGCCGATCACCCCGACTGTCCGACGATGGTGATGTTCGACCTCGACCCGGGTCCGCCCGCCGATGTCGTGGTCTGCTGCGAGGTGGCGCTGGTGCTCGCGGGCTTATTTGACCGGCTGGGCCTCAAGGCGCTCGCCAAGACCTCAGGCTCCAAGGGCATGCAGGTGTGCGTGCCGCTCAACACGCCCACCTCTTATGACGCCACTAAGCCGTTTGCGCGCAGGGTCGCCGAGCTCCTCGAGCAGCGCATGCCCGAACTCGTTACGGCGCGGATGACCAAGCAGCTGCGCCCCGGCAAGGTGCTGATCGACTGGAGCCAGAACGACGCCCACAAGACAACGGTCACCGCGTACTCGGTGCGCGCGCGCGAGCGACCGACCGTGTCGACACCCGTCACCTGGGACGAGGTCGGGCGCTGCCGGGAACAGCGCGATGCGGCGCTGCTGACGTTTGAGACCGACGAGGTGCTGGACCGCGTCGCCGACCAAGGCGATCTCTTCGCCGATGCCGCGAGCCTGCAGCAGGAGCTGCCGGCGCTGCGCTAGCGGCTAGCGCTCAAGGCTCGTCGCCCTCGCGCCGCGGGTCGTAGTCGCCCTCTTTGCCGCTCTGCTCGTAGCCACCGGACTCCCCCTCGCTGCGCTGGTAGCCGCCGCCCTCCTCGACGCCGGCGCCCTCGTAGCCGCTCTCATCTGCGCTGCCGCCGCCCCCGCCCTGTGACTGCTCGTCGTCGTCGTGCTCGCGCGTGGCCGGCGGGGTGCCGGGATCCTCTTCCATTGGCCGACCCTAACACGCGCGGGTCCCAACCACCTAGCATTGGGGCGCCGATGGACCAGATCACGCTGCGCAACCGGCTGTTGGTCGCCACCGCGATGTGGAGAGAGGCGGTCGGCGAGCCGCTTCCCCGGCTCGCTCCGGGAGAGCCGGCCCAGCAGCTTCAGACCTTCGAGCTACGGATCGTGGACCGTCTGTGGGAGCTCGCGACGCCCGAGAGCGCGCGCGAGATCGCCGACCGCACTTGGGACATGGTCCACGACCGGCCTGACGAGGACCCCGTCAAGCAGCGCGTCGTCCAGTGCCACGAGGCGCTCGCGCGGCTAACCACGCACCTACGCGACTGACCGTCTACTGCGCGACTGCGGGCGTCGCCGCTTGCTCGCTCGCCTGGCGCCGCGGCAGTCCGGCAGCCGCATAGGCGTCGGCCTCGTCGAGCGTCTCGTGTTCGAGCAGCCCGCCGACCAGCGAATCGAGGTTACCGCGGTGGGAGCCGAGCAACTCCGTTACCTCGGCGTGGGCCGTCTCGACGATCCGCCTGACCTCGTCGTCCACCATCCGCTGCGTCGCCTCCGAGGTCTCCGAGGCGCCCGGGAAATAGGCCATGCCGTCGCTGGGGATCACGGCGACCGGTCCGATCGCGGGGCTCATGCCCCAGCGCCCGACCATGTGACGCGCGATCTGCGTCAGCTGCTGGATGTCTGACTCGGCCCCCGTGGTGATGTCGCCGAACACGATCTCCTCGGCTGTCCGGCCGCCGAGCGCGACCTTGATCTGGGCCAGCAGGTGACGCTCGTCGAAGTTGAAACGGTCTGCGTCGGGCGCCGAAAAGGTCACGCCCAGCGCCTGGCCGCGAGGGATGATCGAGACCTTGCGCACCGGGTCGGCGCCTTCGGTCAGCATGCCGACGATGGCGTGTCCTGACTCGTGGTAGGCGGTGCGCCGGCGGTCGTCCTCGGAGATCATGACCTTGCGCTCGGCGCCGAGCACGATCCGCTCGAGCGCGTCCGTCAAGTCCTCCCGGTTGACCTTCTCGTGGTTGCGCCGCGCAGCGAGCAGCGCCGCCTCGTTGACGAGGTTGGCGAGGTCGGCTCCGACCATTCCCGGCGTCGAGGAGGCGATCGAGCCAAGGTCGACGTCGCTCGCCAACGGGACCGACCGCGTGTGCACGCGCAGGATCGCCTCGCGGCCGGCACGGTCGGGCGGCTGGACCGCGACGCGGCGGTCGAAGCGGCCCGGGCGCAGCAGCGCGGGGTCGAGGATCTCCGGGCGGTTGGTGGCGCCGAGCACGATCACGCCCGTGCGCGGGTCAAAGCCGTCCATCTCAGTCAGGATCTGGTTCAGCGTCTGCTCGCGCTCGTCGTGACCGCCCGAGATGTTGGCGCCGCCGCCGGCGCGCGAGCGCCCGATCGCGTCGAGCTCGTCGATGAAGATGATGGCCGGCGCCGCGGCCTTGGCCTGCGTGAACAGGTCGCGCACGCGCGAAGCGCCCACCCCCACGATCATCTCCACGAACTCGGAGGCCGACATCTGGAAGAAGGGCACGGCGGCCTCCCCGGCGACGGCGCGCGCGAGCAGCGTCTTGCCGGTGCCGGGCGCACCCGACAGCAGCACGCCGCGCGGAATCTTGCCGCCGAGCCGCAGGTACTTCTCGGGGTTGCGCAGGAAGTCGACGATCTCGGTCAGCTCCTCCTTGGCCTCGTCAATGCCGGCCACGTCGGCGAACGTGACGTGCTGCTGGGCGGCGTCGACGCGTCGCGCTCGCGAGCGTCCAAAGGACATCAGGCCTCCGGGCCCGCCCCCCGCGGCCGCGGCCGCGCGCCGCATGAGAAACACGAATAGCAAGATCAACAGCAAGGTGGGGCCGAACCCGAGCAGCAGTTCGGCCCAGAACGACGGCCCGCTGGAGGGCGGGTGCGCGTTGATCGTGACGCCGTGCTTGACGAGTTCGGAAAACAGCGCCGATCCCGGCACGAACGACGGGATCTGCGTGGAGAAGAGCGTCGTCGCTTGCCCGTTCTTGCTGTTCGCGGGGTAGGTGATCGCCTTCTTGAAGGTGCCCTGGATCGAGCTGCCGGTCGATGAGATCGAGCTGACGTTGTTGTTGTTGACCTGCGTGAGGAAGGTCGGTGAGTACGGAATCTGGACACGCGGCGAGGGTTGCAGTGCACGCGAGGAGACGTACAGGTTGAGCGCCAGCAAGCCGACCGCCAACAGCAGCAGCAGCCAGCGGGCACTGGGCCCACGGGGAGGTTGCTGCTGGGGCTGGTTTCCGCGTCCATCCGGCGCCGGCGTCACTCGCCAGCCGGGAGGTGTGGGCGGCCGCCGGCCATCCGGCGCGGTGGGGCGCTGGGGGGGAGCTGGCGACCGTTTGTTCGGCGCTTCGGCCATGCGTTCATTGTCGCAGGGCCGCACCGTATGATCGCCTCATTCCTTCCCGCGAGGTGACAGTGCGACGGCTCGAGCAGCGCGACCACGAGCGCTGGATCGAGTTGTGGGCGCGCTACCTGGATTTCTACCGCGCTGAGATCACCGACGAGGCGACGGAGTTCACGTTCAAACGCCTGCGCGACGGCGAGCAGGGACTACTCGGACTGGTCGCCGTGAACGGTGACGATCAACCGCTTGGCTTTGCCCACCTGGTCTTTCACCCGAACACCTGGTATGTCAACGGCTACTGCTATCTCGAGGACCTCTATGTCGACCCGCAGGCACGCGGTGGAGGTGTCTCACGCGCGCTATTTGACGCCGTCTTCGCCGAGGCGCGCGATCGCGGCGTCGAGCGCACCTACTGGCACACGCAGCAGTTCAACGGCGCCGCCCGTTCGCTCTACGACACGGTCGGGCACCTGACTTCGCTGATCGTCTACGAACATCCCTAAGGGTCTATCCACCCTCGAAATGTTTCGGCGGGCACGACGGCGGCCCCCAACGCCCGCGCGCGGTCAGCGAGCCAGCGGTCCGAGGTCACCACGCGCGCGGCTTGCGCTTCAGGCACCGCTTCCAGCCTGCGCACGATCTCGTTGTCGGCCGCGTTGGGCCCGGGCCGGGCGGCATGCGCGACCTCGATCACGGTCGAGCGCAGCGGCGGCGACGGGGGTCGCTCGAACACGACCGTCACCTCCTCGCCCTTCCTCCACCGCCCACCGCTCGAGCGCGTCGACGAGCCGGAACATGGCCGCGTCGCGGTCGCGCCACCATCCATCCGGCCGGGTGCCGATCACGTTCATGCCGTCCACCAGCCAGCGCACGGCCACAGCTAAGCAACTCTCCGGGGGCGCCCGTGGTAGCTTCTGCACTCGTAAGGCCGCATGGCGGCGAAAGTAGGTGCAGGCGCCGGGACCGAGCAGTCCTCCGCGTAGTGGCACTTTGAGCACCGGAGGAGGACTCCGCATGCCAACCGGAACGGTTAAGTGGTTCAGCGACGAGAAGGGTTTTGGCTTCATCACGCCAGATGAGGGCAGCCGCGACCTCTTCGTCCACCACACGTCGATCAACTCCGAGGGTTACCGCTCGCTGAGCGAGGGTTCCAAGGTTTCCTATGAGGAGGAGGCCGGCCCCAAGGGTCCGAAGGCGATCAACGTTCAGAAGATCTAATCCTTTTTGGCCGGCGCACATGTGCGCCGGCCCCGGTCCGCACATGTGCGGACCGGCGGGGCCGCGCATGCGCGGACCCGAACATATTGGGCCTTGTCGTTGGGGGTACGTACAATCGGTAAGCGGGTGACGAAGCTGTCCACAGCAGGGGCGTCGTGACGAAGACGGTCGAAGAACGCGAGCGGGTTGTTGTGCGCTTCGCCGGAGACTCCGGCGACGGCATGCAGCTCGCTGGCACCCGCTTCACCGACGCCACCGCCGCCCTTGGCAACGATCTCGCGACGCTGCCGAACTTCCCCGCCGAGATCCGCGCTCCCGCGGGCACGCTGGCGGGCGTCTCGGCCTTCCAGATCCACTTCGCCTCACGCGACATCCTCACGCCCGGAGATCAGCCCAATGTGCTCGTGGCCATGAACCCCGCGGCGCTCAAGGCCAACCTGGGCGAGCTGCCGCAGGGCGCGACGATCATCGCCAACGAGGACGCCTTCTCGAAGCGCAACCTCGAGAAGGCGGGGTACCAGGCCAATCCGCTCGAAGACGGGTCGCTCAGTCCCTACCGCGTGCACCGCATCCCCATGACCACCCTCACCACGCGCGCGGTCGAGGCCATCGAGGGCGCCTCCACACGCGACGCCGGGCGCGCCAAGAATCTTTTCGCGCTGGGCGTGCTCTCGTGGTTGTATGGCCGTCCGGCCGACGTGACCGAGCGCTGGATCGCGGAGAAGTTTGGCTCCAAGCCGGCCGTCGCGCAGGCCAACCTGGCTGCCTTCAAGGCCGGTTGGTCGTTTGGCGAGACGACCGAGCTGCTTGACGTCCAGTACCACGTGGCGCGCGCGACCGACGTGCCGCCTGGCATCTACCGCAACGTCAACGGCTCAAAGGCGCTGTCGCTCGGGCTGGTCGCCGCGAGCGCGCGCAGCGGGCTGCCGCTGCTGCTCGCGAGTTATCCGATCACGCCCGCCTCCGAGCTCCTGCACGAGCTCTCCCGCCACCACGGCCTGGCGCTGTCGACGATCCAGGCCGAGGACGAGATCGCCGCCGCTGGCATGGCGCTCGGTGCCGCCTTCGGGGGACAGATCGGGGTGACGGCCACCAGCGGACCGGGCATGGACCTGAAGGCCGAGACGATCGGCTTGGCGGTGGCGCTCGAGTTGCCCCTGGTGGTGGTGGACGTACAACGTGCCGGGCCCTCGACCGGAATGCCGACCAAGACCGAGCAGTCCGACCTGTTGATGGCGCTGTTTGGCCGCCACGGAGAGTCCCCGGTGCCGGTGCTCGCCCCGAGCACGCCTGGCGGCTGCTTCGACGCGGCCTTCGAGGCGGTGCGGATCGCGATTCGGTACCGCACGCCCGTGATTCTGCTCTCAGACACCTTCCTGGCCTCTTCTTCGGAGCCGTGGCGGGTGCCAGCGGTCGAGGACCTGCCCGAGATCGACCCGGCATTCACGACTTCGGTCCCGGACAAGCTCGAGCCATACGCGCGCGACGAGCGGCTGGCTCGCCCGTGGGCGATCCCCGGCACGCCTGGCCTCCAGCACCGCATCGGCGGGCTCGAAAAGGAGGACGTCAGCGGCAACGTCTCCTACGACGCACAGAACCACGCCCGTATGACCGAGCTGCGCGCCGCAAAGGTCGCCGGCATCGCCCGCGAAGTCCCGTCGCTGAGCGTCGATGGCGACCCCGATGCGTCGCTGCTCGTGATCGGATGGGGCTCGAGCGAGGGCGCGATCCGCGCGGGCGCACGCCGCGCCCGCGAGCGCGGCGTGAGGGTCGCCCTGGCGCACCTGCGCCACCTCAACCCGCTGCCGGGCAATACCGGCGAGGTGCTGCACTTCTATGACCGCGTGCTCGTGCCCGAGATGAACACCGGCCAGCTGGCGCTGCTTCTGCGCGGGCGCTTCTTGGTCGATGTCGAGTCGTTCTGCAAGGTACAAGGACAGCCGTTGTTCGCGTCCGAGATAGAGCGCGAGATCCTCGCGAGGGCGGAATCGTGACCGGGTCCAACGGGAACGGGGCCGCGCCGAAGACCAACGGCGGCGCGCCCGAGAAGCTGACCAAGGCGGATTTTCAGTCTGACCAGGAGACGCGCTGGTGCCCGGGCTGTGGCGACTACGCGGTGCTCTCGGCCGTCCAGCAGTACATGCCGGAGCTGGGGATCCCGCCGGAGCGAATCGTGTTCGTCACCGGCATCGGCTGCGCGGGGCGCTTCTCCTACTACATGGATACCTACGGCATGCACGGCATCCACGGGCGCGCGCCCGCGATCGCGACAGGGCTGGCGACGACTCGCTCGGACCTCTCGATCTGGGTCGTGACCGGCGATGGAGACGCGCTCTCGATCGGTGGCAACCATTTGATCCACGCGTTGCGGCGCAATGTGCCGCTCAAGATCCTGCTGTTCAACAACCAGATCTACGGCCTGACCAAGGGCCAGGCGTCGCCGACTTCCGAGCTCGGCAAGATCACCAAGTCGACGCCGTTCGGCGTCGCCGATCACTCCTTCAACCCGGTCGCGCTCGCGCTGGGCGCGGAGGCCACTTTTGTGGCGCGCACGATCGATCGCGACCGCCATCATCTGACTGAGGTTCTCAAGGCGGCGGTCGCGCACCAGGGCGCGGCGCTGATCGAGATCTACCAGAACTGCCCCGTGTTCAACGACGGCGCCTTCGCCCCGTTGACCGAGAAGGAGAGCAAGGATTTCAACCAGATCCGGCTCGTCGCGGGGGCGCCGATCCGCTTTGGTGCCGAGGGCGAGCGGGGTGTCGCGCGCGGAGCCGATGGGTCGCTGCAACTCGTCTCAGTGGCCGAGGTGGGGGAGGAAGCGCTGGTTGTTCACGACCCGACCGATGCCGGGCTTGCGTATGCGCTCGCGCGGCTGGCCGAGGACCCGACCGACCCCACTCCGATTGGCGTGTTCCGCGCCGTCGAGCGGGCGGTCTTCAGCCGCGCCGAGGGGGCGGGCGAGCCCCCGTCCGAGGAGCAGCTTTCGGAGCTGCTTTTCACCGCAGACGCGTGGACCGTGGCTTAGCCGCGCTTTTAGCGCGATCAGTCTGAGCACATCGGGCCGAGGGTACGCTGGAGGGATGCGTGCTCCCGATGTCGAGCTGTTGTGGTGGGCCGGTTGCCCTTCGACGCAGCGGGCGCTGACCGACCTAGGCGAGGCCATGGACGAACTCGGGCTCGAGCGTTCCTCGCTGCGGGTCACCGAGCTGCGGACAGATGAGGAGGCGACCGAACGGGGCTTTTTGGGTTCGCCCACCGTGCTGATCGACGGTTCAGACCCGTTTGCGGGCCATGGCGAGGACGAGATCGGTCTGAGCTGCCGGGTCTATCGGCTCCGCGATGGGCGGATTTCTCCCGTGCCAGATCCCGCCGACCTACGCGAGGCGCTGCGGCGATGACCGTGTCGGTCGGCGAGACGGCCCCTTCCTTTGCGCTGCCTGCAACCGATGGCCAGACCCACTCCCCCGGCGGCGCCCCAGCCACGGTGGTGGTGTTCACCTGCAACCACTGTCCCTACGCGCTGGCGTGGCAGGAGCGGATCGCCGACGCCGCGCGAGATTACGCCGGACACGGCGTGAGGTTTCTGGCGATCAATCCAAACGACGCGGAGCGCTACCCGCGCGATTCGTTTGAGGCCATGAAGCGGCGCGTGGCCGGCGAGGACTGGCCCATGCCCTACTTGCGCGACGAGACGCAGGAGGTCGCGCGCGCCTACGACGCGCTCGTCACGCCGGACGTATTTGTGCTCGACGCGGACGGCCGCTTGCGTTACCGCGGCGCGCCAGACTCCGACTACGACGACCCGGGTCAGAATGCAGGCTGGCTACGCGCCGCATTGGATGCCGTACTCGACGGCGGCGAGCCCGAACCGGCCGAGACCCGGCCCATCGGGTGCTCGATCAAGTGGAAGCGCTAGTGACCGGCGACGTGGCCGTCGGCAGGCTCGAGCGGAAGCTGGGACGCCTCCCAGTCGATTAGCCCGCCGCTCATGTTGTGCGCGTCAAGGCCCGCCTGCCTGAACGCCCGGGTGGCCATCGCGGAGCGAGAGCCGCTCCGGCAGTAGAAGACGATCGCCTTGCCCGGGTCGAGCTCCTCCGCGCGTGCGGCCAGCTCCATCAGCTCGATGTGCCGAGCGCCGGCGATGCGGCCCGCCTCCCACTCGTGGGCCTCGCGCACATCGACGAGCTGGACCTCGTCGCGCTCGAGCAGCTCAGCCACCTGCCGCGGGCTGTAGTCGTCCTCCACGGCTCGCAGCCTAGCGAGGCCGTGTGCGCGGGCCTCGGTTGTTGGACACAAAAACCGACTCTGTGCTGCGGCTTTTCATCCCATCGCGTCATGGTCGGCAATCGGGCGCCAAATTTGCGTGACATCCATCTTGCAGATCCGGTAGTCTGCCGCGCCAACATATGCCCAGCCGAATTTCCCGGCGTCATTGCCGGGGGAGCGGGGGACCCATGGAGCATGCTCCCGGGGCGAATCGCCTCATCTGAGGCGTAGCGCGATCTCTTTCAGCGCGAGTCCGGCAGCTAACCCCGTAGGCACAGAAAGAGGAGGGTTAACTGTTGCCATCGATTGCTGCCCGCTTGCTCCGTCGAGTGGGACTTCCCATCGCGCTAGTCGGGGTCGCGGCCGCATTCCCAGCGGCGGCGGGGGCGAGCAATCCGCCTACGCTCAAATCGGGCTCGAGCGGATACTGGGTGAGGGTGCTGCAACAGGACCTGACGCAAGTCGGCTACGCCCTTCCGATCACGGGCACCTACGGCCCCACGACGATGCGCCACGTCAACTCCTTCAAGGGTGCCCATGGGGAGAAGCAGGATGGTGTGGCCAGCGCAAAGATGTGGTCGGCGCTCAAGACCGCGGTCAAAACCGAGCAACACCATCCCTTCCGCAAAGCCCATCTCAACTCCAAGGGGCTCGCGGTCGCTCCCGGCGATGCGCCGATCGTGGTCAAGCGCATCATCGCCGCGGCCAACCACATCGCTTACAGGCCTTACGTTTACGGCGGCGGCCACGCGAGCTTTAACTCCCACGGCTACGACTGCTCGGGCTCGGTCAGCTACGCCCTACACGGCGGCGGACTGCTCTGGTACCCCGAGGACTCGAGCGAGATGGAGAACTACGGCGCCAAGGGCAACGGCAAGTGGATCACGGTCTACGCCAATGCGGGCCACGCGTACATGATCATCGCGGGCCTGTGGTACGACACGGCTGCTCAACAGTGGGGCCGGCCCGCGCACGGAGACCGCTGGTCGACCAAGCGCGTCGACGGTGCCTCCGGGTACATCGTGCGCCACCCCACGGGCTTTTAGCGCTAGCGACATAGCCGCCCCTTGGGCGGCGGCGTACGTGACGTAGGATCCAGTCACGATGTCAGCGGTCGCCGAGCTGTACACGATTCCGCGCGAATATGCGGACTTTCGTGACACGATCAGGCAGATCGCGAGCGAGCGGATCGCCCCGCGAGCGGCTGAGATCGACGAACGCGCCGAATACCCCCACGATCTCCGCCAGCTGCTTGCCGAGCACGACATCCTCGGCCTGCCATTCGAGACCGATTACGGAGGCACCGGGACCGGCGCGCTGATGCTCAACATCGGGATCGAGGAGATCGCCAAGGCGTGTGCCTCGACCGCGCTGATCCTGATGGTCCAGGAGCTCGGGACGCTGCCGATCGCGCTGTTCGGCTCAAACGACCTCAAGGACCGCTTCCTGCCGCGCTGCGCGAGCGGCGAGTGGTCCCCGGCATTCGCCCTGTCTGAGCCCGAGGCTGGTTCGGATCCAGGCGGCATGCTCACACGCGCGGTGTTCGAGGACGGCGAGTGGGTCATCACGGGAACCAAGAACTGGATCACGAACCTGGGCGTCGCCGACTTCTATGTCGTGTTCGCCGTGACAGACCCGCAGGCGGGGCATTCACACGGGGTCACGGCGTTCGTGGTCGAGGCCGACCGGCAGGGCTTCTCGGTCGGCAAGCTCGAGCACAAGCTGGGTATCCGAGGCTCCCCAACCGGCCAGCCGATCTTCGACGGCGTGCGCGTGCCGCCCGGAAACGTGGTGGGAGAAGTCAATGAGGGGTTTAAGGTGGCGATGGCGACGCTTGATCGCTCGCGGCTCGGGGTGGCGGCGCAGGCGTTGGGGATCGCCCAGGGCGCGACCGACTATGCGGCCGCCTACGCGCGCGAGCGCAAACAGTTCGGCAAGCCGATCAACTCTTTCCAGGCGATTCAGTTCAAGCTCGCCGATATGGAGACGCAGTGCGCCGCCGGGCGCGAGCTGCTCTACCAGGCGTGCGCGCGCATCGACCGGGGCGACGCGGACGTCGGCAAATACTCGGCGATGGCCAAGCTGTTCTGTTCGGACATGGCGATGCACGTGACGGTCGAGGCGGTGCAGGTGCTCGGCGGCTATGGCTATGTCAAGGAGTATCCGGTCGAGCGCATGCTGCGCGACGCGAAGATCACGCAAATCTACGAGGGCACGAACGAGATCCAGCGGCTCGTGATCGCCCGCACGTTGCAGTAGCGATGTCTGGCGCGCCGACACCGCTGCGCCGCATCCTGCTCTCTGCATTGGCCGCGCTCGCGGTCGGCGTCGCCGTCGCGACGCTGATCGGCGGCTTTAGCTCGTCGTCGGGGGTGCGGTTGCTGCAAGGGCTCGCCGTGCTCGCGGCAGGCGCGGTACTGATCGGTGGGGCGGCGCTGCTCGTGATGCTTCGCATGGCGGGTTGGAAGGACCCCGAGTCCGAGGAGGACTTCGAGGCGATCGTCCGGCGGTCCGAGGAGCTCGCGGCCCGGCCGCCGGCGCTGGATCCGAGCACCGACGAGGGATTCAGCGCGCTCGTGCGCCTCGCGCTGGACGACCTCCCACTCGAGTTCCACGCGGCGCTAGAGCACGTGGCCGTGGTGGTTTCCGACGGCGGCTCGGCGCGAGCGGCATACGGCCTCTACGAAGGCGACACCGTCGCCCTGGACTACTTCCACGACCGGATCGTGATCTTCC
Organism: uncultured Solirubrobacterales bacterium; assembly: GCA_963767295.1. GTDB lineage: Bacteria > Actinomycetota > Thermoleophilia > Solirubrobacterales > Solirubrobacteraceae > Palsa-465. The sequence continues at coordinate 1,267,965 of CAVYDI010000002.1, read as the reverse complement.
GCGACACGCTTCTGCGCGACTTCGGCCACGATCCCGAGCTGCTCAAGGAGCAGGTGACGCGCACGGTGCGCCACGAGCTTGCCCATCACCTCGGCTGGGGTGAGCGGGGCGTGCGCGGGCTCGGACTGTAGGACCTGTAGCTTGCCCGTTTTGTCCGCAACCCAGGAGGCTGCATGCCACGAGCCGTAATCGTCGACGCCATCCGTACCCCGATCGGGCGCGCCGGCAAGGGGTCTCTGAAGACCGTGCGCGCCGACGAGCTGGCTGCGATCCCGTTGCGGACGCTGGTCGAGCGCAACCCGCAGGTGGACTTCGCGCAGACCAACGATGTGATGATGGGTGCGGCCTCGTCCGTCGGGGAGCAGGCGTACAACGTCGGCCGCAACGCCGCCCTGTTGGCGGGAATCGACCACCACGTCCCGGCCTGCACCGTGAACCGCTTCTGCGCCTCTTCGCTGCAGACGATCCGCATGGCGTTTCACGCCATCACCGCGGGTGAGGGCGCCCAGTACGTCGCCGCGGGGGTAGAGGCGGTCTCGCGCGCAGGGCTCGGAGCGGGAATGCAGGACGACGCCAAGCACCCCGAGCTCGCCGGTGGCGACGGCTCGCTCTACGACGTCTATATCCCGATGGGCCTGACCGCCGAGAACGTTGCAGAGCGCTGCCGCGTCACGCGCGAGCAGCAGGATGAGTGGGCGGTGGTGTCGCAGTCGCGCGCGGTCGACGCCCGCGATGCGGGCCACTTCGACGCCGAGATCGTGCCGGTCACGGTGCCTGCGCATAGGGACGTCGACAAGGAAGGCAACGAGATCGACGTGCCCGAATCGTTGGTGTCCAAGGACGACGGGCCTCGCCCGGGCACGACGATGGAGGTTCTCTCGCAGCTGAAGCCCGCCTTCAGGCCGGACGGCACGGTAACCGCGGGCAACTCCTGCCCGCTCAACGATGGCGCCGCCGCGGTGCTTGTGATGTCCGACGAGAAGGCCAAGCGGCTCGGCGTGCGGCCCCGGGCGCGGATACTCGCGTCGACCGTCACGGCGATTCGGCCCGAAATCATGGGTCTTGGACCGATCCCCGCGATCCGCGCCCTGCTGGCGCAGACCAAAATAAAGATCGACGACGTCGACATCGTCGAGATCAACGAGGCCTTTGCCGCTCAGATCGTGCCTTGCAAAGCCGAACTTGAAATCCCCGAGGACAAGCTAAATCCGTTTGGCGGCGCGATCGCGCTCGGGCACCCGTTTGGGATGACCGGGGCCCGCATCATGACCACGCTCTTGAACGGCCTGCAGGCACTCGACGGGACCTTGGGGATCGAGTCGATGTGCGTCGCCGGGGGCATGGGCCAGGCGATGCTCGTCGAGCGGCTGGCCTAAGGCGTTCTAGCCGGCCGGTCGCTGGAGCTCGCCGAGCGCGGCGACCAGCCCCGCGGCGGCAGTTGACAGCGGCGGGTCCAGGTCGCGGTCGGCCAGGATTCCAAAGCACACCAGGCCGTCGTAGGAGATGACTCCAACCGACAGTCCCTGATTGGCCGGGTTGAGCGGCACCACCGGGTATACCTCGCGCAGGCGAATCCCGTTTAAGTAGAAGGGTTGCTGTGGGCCGGGGATGTTCGAGACCACGAGGTTGAACGCGCGCACCGACCCCATCGCGCGGGTCAGCATCCCTGCCACGAGGGGAGGAGCCCAACCGGCCGCCTCGACCATGACGGCTCCGGCGCGCACGGCTGAGGAGTTCTTCAGCTCGCGCGTCTGCGCGCTGATCGCCCCCACACGGGCGAGCAGGCTGGTCTCCCGTACGGGCAGGTCGACGAACACGGTCGAGATGCGGTTGCCGAGTTCGCCCTTCTTGTTCGGCTCGCGCACGCTGACCGGTACCAGCGCCACCGGCGGGCGCGAGTTAGCCGGAAACGCATCCGGCCCGGCGGCCGCGAGATAGCGGCCGAGCATGCCCGCGACGAGCGCCAGGATCACGTCGTTGACGGTGCCCCCGGCGCGGCGGCCTGCCTGCTTGATGGTGTCGAGGTCAACGTGGGAGATCGCGTAGCGACGGTTGGGGGAGATAGGGCGGTTAAGCGGCGTCATCGGCGCCTGCGGGCGCGCGCGGGCTAGCTCAAACGCGACCTCGGTGGCGCGGCGCATGTCCAGCGCCACGCTGCGCGGGTCGGCGTCCAGCGCGCGCAGCATTCCCTCGACCACGAGCCGCTGGGCTTGAGCCAGCGGTCTGGCCGCCACGCGCGCCAGGGACCGGCTGAGGCCGGGGCGGCGGGGCGACCATTCCTGCTCGGGGGCCGGGATCTCGAGCGGGTAGGGGCTCGGGTCGAGCAGGAGTGCCGCCATCCCGAGCGCCGCGGTTCCGTCCGCGAGCGCGTGATGGATCTTGATCAGCAGCCCGTAGCGATTGTCGCTGAGTCCATCGATCGCGGTTGCCTCCCACAGCGGCCGCTCGCGGTTGAGCCGGTGCGAGAACTCGCGCCCGACCAGCACCGCCAGATCGCCGTCGCCGCCGGGGTCCGGCAAGCTGGCCTGGCGGACGTGCCAGTCCAGATCAAAGGACTCGTCGTCGCTCCACACCGGGCTCGCGATCCCGAGTGGGGGCTGGTCGAGTTTCTGACGCAGTCGCGGCAGCAGGTGGATGCGCTCGCTGATTCGCTTTTCGATCTGCGCGCGCGTAAGCGGCGGCTCGGGTTCGAACACGAGCAGCCCACCCACCGCCATGTTGACCGGGCCCCGCTCTGATTGCAGCGATGAGCGGTCGGCCGGAGAAAGCTCGTCGGTCATTACCGATCAGCCACGAACCCTACTTCGGGAAGCGGATGCGGACTGGATCGGGAGGGCCGTTACCTGGCGAGCCTGAAACCGGAGAAGATCTGGCGGCGTTGGGGAAAGTCCCAGTTGCGGAATGCGGCGCTCGCGACGCGTGCGCGCGTTGCCCAGGAGCCGCCGCGCAGCACCCGGTAGCTGTCTCCGAAGAACACCTCGGAATACTCCTTGTAGGGGTGGGCCTCGAAACCGGGATAGCCGCTGAAGGTCGAGGCGGTCCACTCCCACACCTGCCCGAGCATGTCCTCGCATCCGTACGGCGACACGCCGCGGTGGTGCTGGTCTGCCGGCGTGGGGCCGTGCTGGCGCTGATCGACGTTCGCATGACGGCCGGGGACGGGTGGCTCGTCGCCCCACGGGTAGACGCGTGGCCGCGCTGCGAGCCGATCCCAGCTGGCAGCTTTCTCCCACTCAAATTCGCTCGGCAACCTGGCACCTCTCGCGCGCGCGAATGCGTCGGCCTCAAACCAGGACACGTGGGTGACGGGTCGTTCCGGATCGAGCTCCTCCTCGGCGCTCAGTCGCCATTCCGAGCGCAGGTCACGGCTCCAGCCGCCGGGGCGATCCACGCGGTCGCGCAGCCTCCAAGCCCAGCCTTCATCTGACCACCATTCCCGCCGCTCATAGCCGCCAGCGGTGACGAATTCTAAAAACGCGCCGTTGGTCACGGGCACGCGGCCGATTTCGAAGGTGTCGAGCTCGACGCGGTGTCGGGGCCGTTCGTTGTCGTATGAAAACCCCTGCGGGGCGCCAATGGAGCACGGTCCCGCCTGCACTTCCACGAACTCGAGCCCGGTTGCGCTGCCCGCCCCATCCGCGCGGCCCTTGCGATCGCGCGGGATGCCTGCGTATCCCTCGAGCCGCGCGAGCTGGATCGTCTGCATCATCGTCTCGCAGTGCTGGTGCTCGTGGCGGAGGACCATCTCGTGCAGTCGGCCGTCGCCGATTCCGCGCTGCCGCGCCAGCTCGAGCGCTTGTTCGCGCACTTCGCTCATATACGCGCGGGCCTCTTCGGGCCCTAGGAAGGGCAGATCGCCGCGGTCGGCGCGCGGCGTCTCGAACGCGTCGTAGACGGCGGCCAGCTGCCCTCGCACCATCGGTCGTCCTCCGAAGCGGTGCACTAGCCACAGATCCTCAAAGGCAGCGATGTGCCCGAGGTCCCACACCAGCGGACTCATCAGCGGGGAATGGACGCGGACTAGATCGTCCTCGGCGATAGGGTCGACCAGCGCGAACGTCCGCCGCCGGACGTCGGCGTAGGCGTCAAACAGCTCGTCGAGCTCGCGGCTGTCCGCTACGTGTGTGGTCATTTCTCGAACGCGAAGCGCAAGAACAGCGAGTTCTCTCGTTCTAGCACCCAGCGCAGGCGCAAGCCAGCCGGTTGCGGCAGCGGCGGCCCGCTCACGACCGCGGGGTTCTCCTCGCCTCCCACGAGTTGCGGCGAGAGCGTAAGAAAGAGCTCGTCGACGAGGTCCTCGGCGACGAGCGAGCCGAACAGCGTCGGCCCACCCTCGCACAGCACTGTGCGCACCGCGAACCGGGTACGCAGCTGGTGCATCACACGCTTCAAGGTGATCTCGTCGGGGACAAGTGAGATCAGGTCCCGGTGTGCCGCCACCGGCCGCGGCGCCGTTGCGCCCGTGAATTCGACGATATGCGCGTCGGGCTCCGAGAACAGCGGAATCTCGTATGGAACCTGACCGCTGCGCGAGACCACCAACGCGAGCGGTTCTGGGCTCAGGCCGCGTGCCACCCGACGGCTGCGTGCTTCCGCGCTCTTGATCACCCGCCCGTAGCGCTCGACGCGGAGCGTCTGCGTGCCTGCCATCACCGCGTCGACGGTCTCGCGCAGGGCGTGGAACAGCGCCCGATCACCGGGGTCCGACAGCGGCGCGGAACGGCCGCTGATCGTGGCGCGTCCATCGACGCTGGCGACAAAGTTGACGAGTATGTAAGGCCGCTCGTCGGGGACGCGCTCAGGTTGGGCGAGGGCCTCTCGCAGCGCGGTCAGCGTCAGCTCGCGCCGCTCCGGCAGCAGCTGGCTGAACGTGATTTCGTCAGTCGCGGAGATAACCGGCATCTTCTCAGGGAATCTCCGCGGGCTGGGGGTGAGACCGTTTACAGTCGCGACATGCTGGACTGCACTTACCGGGTCCAGATCCCCCATCAGCCGGGACAGCTCGCGCGGGTGATGGGCGCTATTGCGCAAGGCGAGGGGCTGATCGGCGATGTCGTCACGATCTCGGTCGGTCACGACAGCTCAATTCGCGAGATCACCGTGGAGGTACGTGACTCCGAGCAGGCGGAGATGATCGCCGGCCTGATCGAGGCTCTCGAGGGCGTCCGCGTGATGTGGCATCAAGATCGTGCGCTGATCCGCCACGAGGGCGGCAAGCTCGAGATCGATCCGGTACACGTCGTCCGCTCGGTACAGGAGATGCGCGACGTCTACACACCTGGCGTCGCCAGGGTATGCCTGGCAATCGCCGAGCGGCCGGAGCTCGCCAGCCAGTACACGATGATCTCGCGCAGCGTTGCGATCTGTACCAACGGCAGCCGCGTACTCGGGCTGGGCAACATTGGGCCGGTCGCGTCGATGCCTGTGATGGAAGGCAAGGCGGTCTTCTACCGGCAGTTTGCTGGCATCTCGGCGATGCCGATCTTGATCGAAACCGGGAACGTCGACGAATTCGTCGAAACCGTCGTGCGCATCGCGCCCACCTTCGGCGGCATCCATCTCGAGGACATCTCCGCGCCCGAGTGCTTCGAGATCGAGCTGCTGCTGATCGAGGCGCTGCAACAGCCCGTGATGCACGACGATGTACACGGCACGGCGGTTGTCTCAGTCGCAGCGACTATCGCCGCTTGCCGCCAAGCGGGAGTGCAGCTACGTTCGGCGACCGTCGGGCAACTCGGATTGGGCGCCGCCGGCTACGGCATCGCCTCGCTGATGGTCGACAGCGGCGCTCGACGCGTGATCGCCTTCGATCCGCTGCCGGAGGCGGGTGAACGGGCGAGCGAAAAGGGGATCGAGCTCGTCTCCATGGACGCGGTCATGCGCCAAGCAGATGTCGTTGTCGCGACCACTGGGCGCCCCGGGCTGATCGAGCCTGCGATGGTTCGCCGTGGCCAGGTGATCCTCGCCCTCACAAATCCGGATCCAGAGATCGAACCGGCGGACGCCGAGCGGGCCGGGGCGGCGTTCGCCGCCGATGGGCGCAGCGTCAACAACGTTCTCGGGTACCCGGGAATCTTTCGCGGCGCCCTGAAGGCCGGCGCGAAGGAGATCAACGTCGAGATGAAGCTTGCCGCCGCGCGTGTCCTCGCCGACCTGGCGGGTGAAGGCGAACTGGTTCCGGACGTGCTCGACCAGCGAGTTCACGACGCTGTGGCCGAGTCAGTGCGCGAGGCGGCCGAGCGCTCGGGCGCCTCGCGGCCCGAGCTCGCAGCTGTCGGGCTCTAGCGGCCGAAAAGCTCTGCTGGACGCGGGCCAATACGCTATATCTCTTACTGGTGGCCACCCAACCGACAGTGGGGCCGCGGCCGGTCCCGCCAAAACGGGCCGATCGCAAGCCGTTGATCGACTTCGCGCAGCTCGACAGGGGCGAGATCATCGCCGTGGTCGGTGGGGCGCTGCTGGCGATCTCGCTCTTTCTGAGCTGGTACTCGCTTGGCAACCAGCACGCGATGCTCAACAGCTGCCACGGGCCAAACTCGTCGTGCACCGCGTGGAACGCACTGACGGTTTTGCGCATTTTGCTCTTGGCCGCGGCGATCGCGCCGGCGATCCTTGCGTGGATCATCGTCCGTGGGCATGCGCTTTCGTGGCCGCGGGGCGAACTGACCGCTGTGATCGCGCTGGCCGCGCTGACCTTCACGATCTTCCGGGGCTTGATCGACAAGCCCGGTGCGCCGTCAGGCCAGATCGGCATTGACTACGGCTGGTTCGTCGCCCTTGTGGGCGGCCTGCTGATCCTCACTGGCTCGATCTGGCGCTCGCGCGAGAGCGCCGCCCGCCGTAAGCCGCCCGGCGTCCTTTGACGGACAGCTCCACACCTACGCGGCCCGATCGCAACCTGGCCCTTGAGCTCGTCCGCGTGACCGAGGCGGCCGCGCTGGCGGCGGCCCGGCTGGTCGGCCGCGGCGACAAGGAGGCGGCCGATCAGGCGGCGGTCGACGCCATGCGCGCCGTACTCGATTCGGTTTCGATGGACGGTGTCGTGGTGATCGGGGAGGGCGAAAAGGACAAGGCGCCAATGCTTTACAACGGCGAGCGGATCGGCGACGGCCACCCGCCCGAGGTCGATGTGGCAGTCGATCCGCTCGAGGGCACCAGGCTGACCGCACTCGGCATGCCCAGCGCGATCGCGGTGATCGCGCTAGCCGAACGGGGAACGATGTTCAGCCCGGGTCCAATCGTGTACATGGAGAAGATCGCTGGCGGTCCGGAGATCGCAGATCTGCTCGATCTCGATCGGCCGCTCGGAGAGACGCTCGGGCTGATCGCGCAACGCAAACAGGTGGACGTTCGCGACGTCATGGTCGTGATGCTCGACCGCGAGCGCCACTACGAGGCCATGCGCGAGGTGCGCGAGGCGGGCGGGCGCGTGCGGCTGATCATGGACGGCGACGTGTCGGCAGCGCTCCTGGCGGTGAGTGACAACTCGCCGGTGGACCTGCTGTGGGGCATCGGCGGCACCCCGGAGGGAGTGATCTCGGCCGCGGCGATCAAGTGCATCGGCGGCGAGTTGCTGGGTCGCCTCTGGCCCCGAAATGACGAGGAGCGCACCGAGGCAGAAGAGGCGGGCTATGACTTAGGCCGCGTGCTGTCGTGCGACGACCTGGTCGCGGGCGAGGACGTGTTCTTCTCGGCCACCGGCGTGACCGACGGAGACGTCCTTCAGGGCGTCCGCTATCAGGGTGGTCGGGGGGCGACGACGGAGTCGCTCGTGATGCGCTCGCGCTCCGGAACGGTGCGCCGCGTCTCGGCACGCCACGACCGGAGCAAGCTGAGGACGCTGAGCGGCGTGCGCTACGGGTAAGCCAGCGGCTGGCAGCACACGCTGCTTCGGGTTATTACGGAGGGTTGCCCGCTCCGTTACCGCGGACTGCAATCTCGGTCGGCGACTCCGCTCCGACCGGAGCGGCGACGTCGACCGGTCCCATTGTCGAGAGCGCACCGACCTTCGACTCGGCCAGTTCGAGCTTGGCAAGCGAGCGCAGGAAGGCGTGGGTCACGAGCACGTGGACGAACGCCTGCGTGGCCATGTAGACCGGCATGCTGAACTCCGCGGCGATGGCGGGGTAGAAGTTCGCGACCTCCACCTCGATACGCAGCTTGGCGAGGTCTTCGGTCTGTGGCTCCCGGCAAACATCGAGCGCCAAAAAGCCGGAGCCCCGTCCTGCGCGAGCCACGAGCAGCCCGTCGCGGATGCGCCAGCGAACCGTTCCGTGCTCGGCCTCGAGCACGTACTCCGGGCTGTCGAAGCGAAGCAACGTCAATGGACGACCGACCAGGACAACCCTGCGTTCGCGCTGACCATAAATGACGCGAACCAACCCGAGCGTGACATGGCTGAGAAAGCGCCAGTACGTCCGGCCCAGGTTTTCTAGGTTGGCGGGTGTCCAGAGATCGTCGAGGCGCGCGGCCGGAAGAGAGAGCTCAGCGGTCTGCACCGAGCGGACGGCACCGTCGGAGGCGGTTGCAGTCGACTGCCCCGGAGTGACGATCACCGCGCGTCCCGGGAGCCGCCTGCGTCGCCACAGGAGCGCGCCGACTGCGGCGAGCAACGCGAGGACGAGGGCAGCTAGCGCAGGCATCCGCGTGATTCTGACCGCTTCAGCACGAGAGCGTCGCGAACGGCGTGTCATGCCGCGGTCACAGGACGGTTACGTAAGCCGTGATGGGCGATGATTGGATTGAGCGCCCCAGTTGAGGTTCGGCTCATGTCCCTCGTAATGATTTCTCCACCAGTCGCTGTGGGCCCGGAGGTCGGCCGTCACGGCGCGAGGCTCATGAGATCGAAGGTTGGCTAGGAGTCACGATGATGAGGAATTGGTTTTTGGGCGCTCTTGTCGCCGCTGCGATAGCCGCAATCGCTGGCACCAGCGCAGCGCGAACGACCGAGAAAATTTGCGGAACCGCCAGCTCAACAGGAGCGCACTACTCACACGTGATCTGGATCCTGGAGGAGAACCACAGCTACGCAAAGATCATCGGCAGTTCCCAGGCCAAGTACATCAACAGCGTGGCGCACGCGTGCGGCCTGGCGACCAATTACCACAACATCTCCCACCCCAGCCTTCCCAACTATGTGGGAATGACCTCCGGACTGCGGCTGTCACGACTCCGCAAGTTTTCAAGCGATTGCAATCCGTCGAAGAAATGCAGCACATCTGCGCACAGCATCCTCGGTCAAAGCTCCAGTTGGAAAGCGTACGAGGAGTCGATGCCGTCCAATTGCTTCCGAAAGGACAACGGCGAATACGCCGTGCGCCACAACCCCGGGCCGTACTTTACAAAGCTCACCAACTGCGCCACTAACGACGTCCCCTACACGAAGCTCGCCGGCGACCTATCTAGCGGGAAGCTGCCCGCTTTCTCGTTCGTCACGCCCAACCTGATCGATGACATGCACGACGGCACCGTCGCCCAGGGCGACGCATGGCTCGCCAAGAACCTCCCGAAGATCCTCCACTCCAGCGAGTACCGCTCCGGTCACACGGTCATCTTCGTCACGTGGGACGAGGGCGAAGGTGGGCATTCCAATCGCTGCGCCACCAACACAACCGATGTCGGTTGCCACGTCGCCACGATCGTGATCAGCCCTACGACGGCCCCTGGGACGAAATCAGGCAAGCTCTTCAACCACTACTCCTTGCTGCGCACAGCCGAGCAGCTGCTCGGCCTGCCACCGCTGGGCAAGGCGCGCAGCGCCAACGGGATGGAGGCTGCGTTCGGGCTGTGAGGCTGCCGAGGCGACGAGTCCCCGACCTCAAGCGGGCAGCTCTTCCAGTGCCACGTACGAGCCCGCTGGCAACTCTCCCACTCCAGCAGGTATGAAGGCGAGCGCGTCGGCCCCCACGAGTGAGCTGATCAGGTGCGAGCCCTGCGGCCCGTTGGGGGTGACGCGAACCGTGCCGTCTGCCCGCTCTAGTCGCACCCGCAGCGCCTGCTCGCGTCTGGGGTTGCGAGCGACTGGTACGGCCAGCCGGCCCTCCGGCTCGAGCAGCCGGCGCGGCGTCCAGCCCTGCATCTGGAGCAGGGCGGGGCGGATGAACAGCGTGAAGGTGACAAACGACGACACGGGATTGCCCGGCAGCCCGAACACGAGCATGCCTGCGCGCTCACCGAACCAGGTCGGCTTGCCTGGTTGTAGTGCGACCCCCCAGAACAGTTGCTGCACTCCCAGCTCCGCCAAAGCTGGCTTGACGTGGTCGTGAGGGCCGACGGACACGCCCCCGCAGACGATGACCACGGTAGCCCAGTCGAGCGCTGAGGCTAGCCCCGTCCGAGTCGCCGCGGGATCGTCCGGCAACAGCTCGTATCCGGTTCCCGCTCCGCCCGCGCGATGCGCGAGCGCACGCAACATCGGCCCGTTGGAGTTGTGGATCTGACCAGGGCCAAGCGGCTCTCCGGGGGCGCGCAGTTCATCTCCGGTGCAGAGCACAGCAACCTGCGGCTGGCGTGCGACTGTCAGGGAGCCAGCCCCGGCGCTCACCGCCGCGCCCAGCTCGGCGCTGCCAAGCGCCGTACCCGTCCGAAGCACCGTGACGCCCGCTCTCTGGTCCTCGCCGGCGCCTCGAACGTTTTGGCCGAAGAGCGTCTCGGCTTGTGTGACGATCGTGCCGTCGTCTTGCGTGGTGTCTTCCTGACGAATCACCCCTTCCGTGCCCGGGGGGATTGCCGCCCCGGTCGATATCCGAACCGCCTCGCCGCCGCCGACCGTTCGCTCTGAGGGCGAGCCAGCGCGCGCTTCGCCCACCACCGCTAACGCCCGCCCCGTCGGGCCTGCTTGGATCGCGTAGCCGTCCATTGCTGAGCAAGCAAATGGGGGGACATCAGACGCCGCCACGACGTCCTCGGCGAGGATGCGGCCGAGCGCCGCCTCGATCGGCACACTCTCAGCTCCGAGGGGCCGGACTGCGGACTGCACGATCTCGCGCGCTCGGGAGATCGGGAGCAGCTCCGACGTCACGATCCTCGGATCTAGGGCCGCGGGAGCCGGGAAACCGTCTCGCGGACAGCCCTGGCGGTCACCGACAATCCGATCTCGGCCAGTTCTGCGCTCGCCTGCACGAGCGTGCGCATGAGGCCCGGGCGCGGCGCCGATGCTCGCGGGGGAGCGAGTGGCTTCGTCCTTGGACGCCGCGTCGAACCTGCGCTCTTCGCGGCAGTCTGACCCTTGACCGGCGGGCGCTTGGCCGTCGCCGGCCGCTCCCCAGCCGCTGCACGCTTCGCCGCCTGCGGACGCGCCTGTGCCGACGCCGCACCAACGCGCTTGCGCCCGGTCGCGGGTTTGGTCTTGCCAGCTGTCTCTGGTGAGCTCGGGTCATCCTGCGGCGCCGGCCCGCGCTTGCTGCTTCGGCGCTGGGGACGGGTGCGCGGCAGCGCACCAAGGACCTCGGATGGCTTATCGGGCCTTTCGCTCATCAGGCCTTAATGATCCCGCACCGATTGATTTGGGGCACTCGTGCGCATTTTGCCCTCAGGTCAGGCCCTTGGGCCGCGGGACCAAGCTTCGACTGGCTGGTCGGAAGGTGGCCGCTGTTTTCGATCAAACCCGTGTGCGCGGCTTGCAAATAATGCGCAACTTGAAACAACTGGCGAGGTTCTACGTATTGCTCGGTAGCCGGAAGCGAAGCTCATGCCGGGAGCTTCGAGGCCCGTGCAGAGAGCTTCAGCTCCCGTCCGCGAGCTTCACGGCTCATCGTTGCCTTCAAAAAGTATAGTGGCTAGACTGGTTGATCAGGTTGCGGGAGTGCGCCCTGAAGGGGGGCACCAGCTGTCTCATTCATGGCGCCGGGAAGGCAGAGGTACCGGCGCCACCCGAGGAAACGGACTCAGATGTCAGTAGCGGAACTCCAGGAACTCGAAGAGATCAAAGGCCTCGTGACGCGCGGTCAGCAGCTCGGGGTCCTGACATATGCGGAGATCGCCGGCGCCGTCGCTGAGCTGGATCTCGACGAGGCCGATGTAGAGGAGCTTCACGGATTCTTCGAGCGGGCGGAGATCGAGCTTGTAGAGGAGCTAGACCCTGCGCTGGCGGCATCGGAGGTGGAACGCGCGCCCGACAAGCGGGGCCGGCGCAAGCCCAAGACCACGCTCGATCTCAAGCCAGACATTACGACCGACTCGCTGCAGCTGTTCCTCAAGGACATCGGGAAGGTACGGCTGCTGACTGCGCAGGAGGAGGTCGACCTCGCCAAGCGGATCGAACGCGGCGACCTGGACGCCAAGCAGAAGATGGTCGAGTCCAACCTCCGGCTAGTGGTCTCCATCGCTAAGAACTACCGCAACCAGGGTCTTCCTTTCCTCGATCTGATCCAGGAGGGAACACTCGGGCTGGTACGAGCCGCCGAGAAGTTCGACTATCGCAAAGGGTTCAAGTTCTCCACCTACGCGACCTGGTGGATTCGTCAGGCGATCGCACGAGCGCTGGCGGATAAGGCGCGCACGATCCGAATCCCGGTTCACGTCGTGGAGAAGCTCAACAAGATCGGGCGAGCGGAACGCAAGCTCGTCACGGAGCTTGGTCGCGAGCCGACCGCGGAAGAGATCGCCGAGGTGACAGGAATCGAGCCTGAGGAGGTCGAGTCGATCAAGCGCTCGGCACAGGCGCCCGTTTCGCTCGAGAAGCCGGTCGGCGACGAGGAAGAGTCCGAGTTCGGGCAGTTCATCGCCGACGAGCGGGCGGAGTCACCATACGAGCGCGCGGCCGAGATCCTGACCAAGGAAGCTCTGCGGGAGGCGCTCGAGAACCTCAGCTACCGCGAGCGCCGCGTGCTCGAGTTGCGCTATGGCCTTGGCGGCGAGCACCCGCGCACGCTCGATGAAGTGGGCCGTACTTTCAACGTCACGCGCGAGCGGATCCGGCAGATCGAGAACCAGTCGCTCAAGAAGCTCCAGTCGCTCGCCGAAGCGCAGAAGCTGCGCGACGTCGCCTAGCAGCAAGTCCGACCACCCCGCTCGCGGTTCATCGCGCGCAGGTTTACGAGAAGCCGAGCTGGCGCGATGGCCGCTAGGTTTCACGCGTGGCATTCGAGGACGGCAGCACGCCCGTCGTGCCGCCTGTGCGCACGCCGCGCGAGGCGGTACAGGACATGCATATTCGCGCTCCGTCCGAGCGCAACCGTCGCCTGACGCGACTGCTCGAAGCCGTCAACGCGGACGCGCAGGTCAAGGCGTGGTGGCATGCATCCGCGGTCAACGCTGCTCGGCTGGGGATGTCCGATCACTCCTGGGTGCACATCCAGATCGTCCTCAACATAGGACTGCGAATGGCACGCCTACTGTTCCGCGCTGGCGTCACCCCGAGCGTGGTTGCCGACCACGGTCTCGAGGAGCGCGATGCCGAGGTGGTAGTAGCTGCGGCCAGTCTCTTTCACTGCATCGGCATGGCCGTCCATCGAGCAGATCACGAGACCTACAGCCTCTTCTTGACCGCCGACAAACTGGGAGCGCTGCTCGACGGTATTTATTCCGAGCCCGACACGTCTGTGTTGGTGGCTGAGGCGATGCACGCGATCATCTCGCATCGCAGCGGCGGCTCCCCTTTCACGATCGAAGGCGGCATCCTGCGTGTAGCAGACGCGCTCGACATGGAGAGGGGACGGTCACGCGTGCCGTTCGAGACAGGGCATCGCAATATCCATTCGCTATCTGCGTACGCGATCGAGGACGTCGTGATCGCCCCGGGAGACCAGCGCGCGGTCAAGGTTGAGATCGCGATGTCGAACAGCGCTGGGATCTTTCAGGTTGACGAACTGCTGGCGACCAAGCTGCGTGGCTCAGGGATCGAAGAGCACGTCGAGGTGATCGCACGGATCGAAGCCGAGCAGGAGGAGCGGCTGATCACTGTCTTCCGAATTTGACGTCTGCCGCGTCGCCCAGCTGCGCTCGGTCCTATGCGGCCCGTGCGCTTTCAGTCGCGCGGCGTGGCGCTCGAGCCGCCTGCGGCGATCCGACGGTTGCTTCGACATAGCCCGCGGCTAGCTGTTTGAAGGACTCCTCCCAAGTACGACCACGCACGGCGTTCAATCCACCTCGGGCCAAACGTCGCTGGAGCGCGGGACGGTGGGCGATCCCCACGATCGCGTTGCAGAGCGCGTCCGCGTCGGCTGGGACCAAGCAGCCGCTGCGTCCGTCTTCGATCAGCTCCGCCGGGCCGCCGCCGTTGACAGCGACGATCGGGAGCCCGCTCGCCTGGGCCTCGAGAATCACCTGCCCGAAGGTGTCCGTGGTGCTGGCGAAGACGAAGAGGTCTGCGCTCGCGTAAACGCGAGCGAGATCGTCGCGCCCGACCCAGCCCAAAAACGTGGCCGCGTCGCCGAGCTTTTGGCGCAGAAGTCCCTCTTCGGGACCACCCCCAGCGAGTAGTAGGTGGAGGTGACGGTGGCGCTGACGGGCGCGCAAAAACGCCTCCGCGAGCAGTTCGACGCCCTTCTCACGGCTCAAGCGTCCCACGTACAGCGCGGCGAACCGCTCAGGGGCGAGTGGGGCGTCCGCTCGCGCGGGGCTGAAACGCTCCAGCTCGACCCCTCGCTGCCACCGGCAGATCTTTTGCGCGGGCACCCCGAGCCCAGCAAGTGAAGCGTCCGCCGCAGCGCTCGGCGACAGCACGACCTCGCAGCCCTTGTAAAACGTGGCCACGACGGCGGCGACGATGGCCTCGATGTGTCCGTTGGCGGTACGGCTTTGCGCATATGCCTGAAGCTCGGTGTGGTAGCTGCCGACAAGCGGCACCCCCATGATCCGTGCGACGAGCGCGGCGGCAATGCCGGCGGGCCCGGGCGCGCAGACGTGTACGAGGTCATAACGTCGCTCGGTCAGCGCGTCTGCGACCGCAAACAGGCTCGGGACTCCGAGCTTGAGCCCCGGGTAGTAGGGCATCTCGATCTCGGCCACGGCTGGCAGCCTGTGATCGACGTCCGCGTCTGTCCCGATCACGTCGATGGCATGCCCTTCGACGCCAAGTTCTCGCAGCTTCGAGAGCGTCTGAGCAACGCCGTGGACGTTGGCCAGGCCATCGGCGACGATTGCCACGCGGATCGGTTCGCCCTCGCGGGCGACGAGGTTGGCGCGCTCGCGTCCCAAGAAGGCGGTGGCTGGAATGTATGGAACCGCTGGAAGGCAAGCGCTGACAAGACTCGCGATCGCCCCGCTCAGCTGTTCTGGCGCGTGCTGCGAAGCAAGCGCGTGGCTCGCGTCGCCGAGTTTTTGCTGGTGCGCGCGCCGCGCCTGTCGCGCAAGCCGCGCATGGCTGAACTCCTCGGACTGCACCGTACGGAGCAAACTCTCGACGCGCGGGTCGAGATCCATCCCTTGCAGCCACGCCGCGAGCAGTTGCCGCGCGTCTTCTGGACCAAAGCCATCCACATCGGAGTGGTCTCCGCTTAAGCGTTCACGTGTAGCGTGCTCAGCGAGCTTGAGGATGGCCCGCGGATCCGGCGAAGCGCCACCGTGCAAATCAGTGACGCCGGCGAGCGCACGAGCGCCAAGGATGAGCGCGCTATGGGCCCACTTGGCCGCGCTTCCTTGCTCGCCTGCTGCCCAAACCCGCCCCTCTCGAATGTGGGCGAGAAACTCTTGCGAAGACGCCGCTTCCGGCGCCTCGGTGAAGGTGCGGCCGATGTCGATGCCGGCATGGTCATCGGATCCACCGACACCTGCGGTCCCGTGCATCTCTATATAGATCTGCGCTGGTCCGTTCAGCTCCTGGGGCCGCGTTCCGTTACGGACCTCCCACACAGGAAAGAGTTCCGCGAGCGTGCGGCGATGGGCCGCCGCAAGCGGCGCCGCGACCGAGAAGAATGGGTGCGCGAGGGCGCACGCGATCTCGTGCCCGTGGAGGTATTCGGCACACGCAATTACGTCGCTGCTATGTGCTTGCAGCCACTCGTGATCGTCCGGGGTGATACCGAAGCAGAGCACGTGAACAGCCTGGGGCTCGCCCTTAAACCACGCGGTCAATTCTTCGGAGATGAAGACGCAGGGATCGGCTGCGATCTCGAGCGCGCCTGCGATCGTGTCGTGATCGGTGATCGTGACGAAATCCATGCCGCGCCGCTTGGCTAGGTCGTAGACCTCTTGCGGCGGGGTCGCGCATTCCGGGAGTGCCAGGGCGCGTTGGACGCTCAGTCTCGCGATTGCAGATGCGGTCGAGTGACAGTGCAGGTCGGCTTTAACTCGTGCAGCGGCGTCCGAGGATCGGCTCCGTCTATGTCCAGACCCGTCTTGGTGCTTTGCCCGTTTATTGCTCATGGCCAAAGCATCAGGCGAACGCTCGGACAGCTCGTCATCAGAACGTCAAGTTCTGGTGAAGATGGGGTAAAGACTGCTAGCGCGAACTTCGGGAGGACGTGTTCGCTCAGCGCGCCTCGGCCGGGAGCGGGCGGTTCCGCAGAAACGTCTGCAGCTCGTCGCGCAATTCCTGTACCAGGGGGAAGTGCGGCAGCCGCTCCTCGAGGAGGGCGAGCGAACGCTCGTAGTGCCTCAGTCGACGAGAGCGCGGGCGGGCCCGTTTGGCGCCATCGCCATGGCCCGTCACGGTCTCCCGGCACAACTCACGAAGCTTGGAGAGCTTGTCTGCCGCGAACAGGGCGAGCGCTTCGTCACCCGCGCTGGCTACCTGTCGACGCAGCGCGGCCTTACGCTCGCCATAGCCACCGATGCGGTCGTCATCGCTGACCGCGAGTACGAGGCTGGTGATCTCAGCGCCAAAGCGTCCTTCGAGGTCGGAAGCGCTGACGTCCGTCTTTTCGATGACATCGTGAAGCACGCCGGCGGCTACCAAGTGATCAGGAGATCCGGCGCCACGCAGCAGCGATGCCACCTCGATCGGATGCAAAATGAAGGGAGTTCCGTCGGGTCGCTGCTGCCCGCGGTGCCTGGGCTCTGCAAAGGCTACGGCGGCTTGGGTGAGTGGAAGGTCGTTTACAAAAGTTGGAATCCAACCTGGTTCACCCACGGCGTCAGAGGTTACGGGAGTGCACCAGCGGCTGCTTAAAAGTTAGCTGTGATGTAGCGCAGGCTGCCGGTGACCAAAGCGGTTCACGAAATCGTCACGTCGACGCGGACCCCGGGGGCGAATCATTGGCATATGGGCAATGTCGAGCTGCACTTCCATCTCCTGCCTGGTATCGACGACGGTCCGAGTTCAATCGGCGAGAGTGTCGAGCTTGCGCGCGCGGCGGCAAACGAGGGCACCGACACGATCGTCGCCACCCCGCACGTGAGCCCACAGTGGGATACCGATGTGATGACGCTTCCGGCCCGTGTGGCGGAACTTGATGACCGCCTGCATCGCGAGCGCATTTCGATCACGGTCCTTTGCGGCGGCGAGCTCGACTGCGAGATGGTCGGCTGTCTGTCGCCGGCGAGCTTGGATCTAATCGCCCAGGGACCGCCCGGCAAGCGATGGCTGCTACTCGAAGCGCCACTGACCGGCCTCGATGCGCGCTTCAGTATCGCCGCCGACGAGCTCCGTGCGAGCGGCTTCGGCGTCGTCGTCGCACACCCCGAGCGTTCGGCCAAGGGCGTTGCCGAGGACTGGCGCGTGCTGGCTCGTGAGCTCGCGGCCGGCAGCGCGCTGCAGCTCAACGCGTGGTCGCTCGCAGGGCTGTACGGCGATCGCGTCCGGTCCATCGCGCTGCGGCTGCTCGACGCCTCGCCGCGCGTGGCGATCGCCTCAGATGCGCACGGCGTGTCTCGCAGCCCCGCCCTGCGGCTCGCAAGCACGGCGCTCGCAGAACTCGCCATACGCGATCCAGCACGCTTCACCACGTCAAATCCCCGCTCGCTGGTCGAGCGGGGACTCAGCGCGACTCGGCTCGCTGCCGTGGCGTGAGCGCCTCGGCAGATCGCGCCGGGGCTCAGGGGCCAGGCGATAGCCGAAGCGAAAGTGGGTGTGGATGAATATCCAACCCGGCAGCGCAGCTTCCAGCTTGACCCGGAGCTTGTGAACGTAGACGTCGATTGACCGTTCTCCGGGCCTGAAATGGCGGCCCCATACGGTGCTGAAGAGCTCCTCCCGGGAAACGATGCGGTCGGCACGGCGCGCCAGCTCGGTGAGCATTCGGAGCTCTATGAGCGAAAGGGTGAGCGTTGTCCCGTTGACACGTCCTAAGTGCTCGCTGGGTATGAGCTCGAGCGGGCCAACCCTGAGGACCTCTTCTTTTTCTTGAGCAAGAGCAGACATGGGACAAATGCTGCTCTCATGTCAGCTCACGGGGTTAACAACGAGTGATGGCGGTGTAAACAGTCTGTAACCGCGTCAGCCTCACGCGCCGATCGCCTCCCTGTCACGCGGACGTGTGGCCCCCTCGTTGGCCGGCGAAGGTTGATATTCCACTCGGCGCCCGATCAGTTCGGGCGAGAAGCGGTAGCCGACACCGAAATGCGTATGGATGTAAGTCCAGCTCGGCGACGCGGTGCGGAGCTTCTGTCTTAGCTTGCGCACGAATACGTCCACGGACCTGTCGCCGTGCGCCATCGCATAGCCCCATACACGCTCGTATATCTCGCCGCGCTCGAGCACGCGTTCCGCCTTCGCGAGGAGCAATAAAAGCTCGAATTCGCGCGCGGTTAGGTCGACGCTGCGCTGGCCCACGTAGGCTTGGTGGAGATCAGCGCGAATCGTCAGCTCCCCCACCGTCGCAGGCGCGTCTACCGGGAGGAGATCTGCCCGGCGCTGGCGGCGAAGCACCGCCTCAATCACGCAGACAAGCTCTTCCGGGTGACAAGGCTTGGTCACCCATGCATCTATGCCCAGCCGCAAGCCGCGGACGCGCTGATTCACCGATGTTGGCCCCGTACAGACAATCACGGCGAGAGTTGGAAAGCGCGCACAGATCTGCTCGAGGTAGGCCCAGGAATCCTCGCCAACGACTGCGACGTCGACCACCAGCGCGTTGAGGCGCAACGGGACGAGCGCTTCGGGCGGCGCGGCCGTCGAAAGGACGTGATGGCCCCACGCGAGTGCCTGTAGGCGCTTGCTCACGGTCAAGACAAAGCCGGAGTCGCGGTCGACGATGGCGACCCGACGCTTATTCGGTGACGTGAGGGAGGGTGCCCACGCTGCCTGGCTAACGCCAGCTTCCAGCATGCGCGGGAATGTACTTCGCCCGTAGGTGCGAGCCCAGTGGTTTACAAGCTGTTTACGTGCAAATACCGCGTTTTTGAAGGCAGCCGCGGCGACACGCGGTAGTGCAGCAGGTGGGGGCCTCGTCCGTGGCCGAGGGAGCTGAGCGCCCTGCGCTAACCGCTTAGCTCGGAGCTGTCTGCAACCCACTCCGGCACGGGATGTGAAGCATCTGCCAGCTCACGGAATAGGCCTGTGACGACGAATACCACCTGCTCGACGATGTCGACCGTGTTGTCGCCAATGCGCTCCAGCGCGCGTGCTATGAGGATCATCAGCATCGCCCATTCGCGCATCTCGCTGTCGTCGCCAATCTCGACGGCGCGCTTGAAGATCCCGCGGTTGAGCTGGTTGATCTCGGCGTCCTGGCGCACGAGGTCTTGTGCGAGCTCGACGTTGCGGCCGGCGAACGCCTCCTTCGACTGAGTTATCTGGGAGTGCGCCAGACGCCCCATGCGCTCGATCGCATCAAGGATGTCTTTGTCCTTTGGCTGCTCGTGGCCGGACAGGGGCACGAGCTTGGCCATGTTCACACACTGATCTCCGATTCGTTCGAGGCAGCGGATGATGTGCAGCAGTGCCGCCACCAACCTGAGATCGGTGGCGACGGGGGTCTGGGTGGCGAGCAGCGACAGGACGCCCTGGTGGATCTCGAGATAACGCCCGTCGACCTGGTCATCGTCGGCAACGACCATGCTCGCGAGCTCAACATCTTGGTAGGAGATTGCCTCCATGGCCCGGTCGAGCTGGCGGAGTACCAGATCGAATTCCCCAAGCGCCCCCTCCTCGAGCCCCTTGAGCTCTTCGCGGAAGTGGTGACGGAGTTCGTAGGGCACGTTTATCGCCTACCCGAACTTCCCGGTGACGTAGCGCTCGGTTCGCTCGTCGTCGGGTTTGGTGAAAATTTGCGTGGTTGGGCCGTGCTCGATCAACTCTCCCTCGAGCATGAACGCTGTCGTGTCGGCGACGCGCGCGGCCTGCTGCATGTTGTGCGTCACGATCACGATCGTGTAGCGCTCCTTGAGTTCATCGATTAGCTCTTCGATCAGCAGCGTCGCGACCGGATCGAGAGCCGAGCAGGGCTCATCCATGAGGATCACTTCTGGCTCGATCGCCACCGTGCGTGCGATGCACAGGCGTTGCTGCTGGCCTCCTGATAGCGCACTACCCGGTTTGTTCAAACGGCTTTTCACCTCTTCCCAGAGCCCGACGGACCGCAACGCGCGGTGAACACGGCCGCGCATGTCATCGCCGCGTTCGCCCGCCAGCTTTATCCCTGCGGCCACGTTGTCGAAGATCGACATGGTCGGAAACGGGTTTGGCTTCTGGAACACCATCCCGATTTGTCGTCTCACGGCCGTCACGTCGATCTTCGGGTCGTACACGTCCGTTCCGGCGAGCTTGATCGATCCTTCGGCACGGGCGCCGGGAATCTCCTCGTGCATGCGGTTGATGCAGCGCACCACGGTCGACTTGCCCGAGCCGGAGGGGCCGATGATCGCCGTAACCTGGTTCGCCCGGAACTCGATGTTCATGTCTTTGACGGTGTGGTTCGAGCCGTAATAAGCGTTGAGGTGCTCGACCGTCACCCCGTGGCCGGTTCCCTTCTTCCTATCTTCGGCGGGCGTTGCCTCCTGCGCCGGGGGTTGCTGTCCGACAGAGCGGTCTGGAGTGGTCACGTCTGGGTCTTTCGTCGTGCGAGCAGAGATCATGCCAGCTGGCTCCTTGGCAGTTGGGTCAGCCACGCAACTTCCTGCGGCTGCGTTCGTGGAAGGTGCGGGCGGTCACGCTCAGGGCGAACACCAGGAAGATCAACACGAGCGCGGCGGCCCAAGCCTGCTGGTGGTCCATCGGGCTCGGTGATTCCGAGAGCGTGAAGATTGTCACTGGGATGTTCGGCAGAGCCTGGCCGGGGCTCGTCGTTAGACCGAGGTTCGACCAGATCGACGTTGTGAAGAGCAACGGCGCGGTTTCACCGGCGACACGGGCGATGCCAAGCACGGCACCGGTCACCAGTCCCCCAGCTGCGGTGGGCAAAATGATGCGCAGGACGATCCGCCAGCGTCGGAGTCCCAAGGCCAGAGCAGCTTCCCTGAGCGACCCAGGCACGAGCGCGAGCACCTCTTGCGCCGAGCGGGCAACGATCGGGAGCATCACGATCGAAAGCGCGATCGACCCTGCCCAGCCGCTTTGCTGGTGACCGACCACGAGCAGCCCAAAGATGAAGATCCCGGTAACGATCGTGGGGACTCCGTTGAGGATGTCCAACGCGAAGCGGACCCAGCTGGCCACGGCTGGCCGCGCGAATTCCGCACTGTAGATCCCGATCAGGATCCCAATCGGGATCGCGATCACGCTCGCGAGCGCTACGAGGATGATCGTGCCCACGATCGAGTTGGCGATTCCGCCGCCCGTCTGCCCAAACGGCGCCGGGTTGTGAGTGAGAAAGTCGACGCTGATCGCGCCTATGCCTTTGACCACCACCGAACCGACGACGACCACGAGCACGGCCACCGCCAACAGCGATGCCAGGGTCGCGATCACCTCCATCGTGCGGTTGACGGCTTTGCGACGGCGATGACGGCGACCGCCGGCGAACAGAGGTGACGCACTCTCGCTTACGGCACCCATCGCTATTTATCCACTCTCGTGCGCCGCACGATCAGCCTCGCGGCCGCGTTGACGATCAGCGTGATCACCAACAGAATCGCGGCCAAGTAGACGAGCGATGCGATCTGCAGATTGCTGGTCGCGCCCTGGTATTCGGATGCGATCTGCGCCGCCAGCGTGCCCGCGGGCTGGAACAAGGAGGCGTGGATTCCCGCCGTATTGCCGATCACTTGCGTGACGGCAATCGCTTCTCCGAGCGCGCGGCCCAGGCCGAGGATCACGGCGCCCACGATGCCGGGGCGAGCGTAGGGGAGTATCACCATGCGCACCATCTCCCAGCGCGTCGCGCCGAGCGCGTAGGCCCCCTCCTTGAGCTCAGAGGGTGTGGTCTCGAACACTTCCCGCGTGATCGACGTAACGATCGGTACGGCCATGATCGTCAAGATCAGTGCAGCGGTGAACATGCCATACGGCGACGAACTACCGGCGAAAAGGGGAATCCACCCCAGCACGCTGTGCAGCGCTGGTTCGATCGTGTTGTTCAGAAACGGCCCCAACACGATGATCCCCCACAGCCCCAGGATCACGCTTGGGATTGCCGAAAGCAGCTCGACAAGGATCGCCACCGGGCGGCGCACCACCCGCGGCGCAAGCTCAGTCAGGTAGATAGCGATTGCAATCGACGTTGGCGCGGCGATTATCAGCGCCACCAGCGAACTGACGACCGTGCCGTAAATGAAGTCAGCGGCGCCGAACTGGTTGGCAACCGGGTTCCACGACTGCGAACCGATGAAGCCGAGTCCATAGCGCGAGATCGCGGGGCTGGCCTGGTTGAAGACCGTGATCGCGATCCAGATCAACAGACCGACGGCGGCGGCGGCGGCCAACGTGGTGAGCGCTCGCAACGCGGGGTCGCCGATACGGTCGGCCAGCCTGGGCCGGATCGCGAACATGCCGCTCCGGGAAGCCCGGGCCGCGGAGACCGACATCAGCTAGCGCCTTTCAAGAAGTTAGACCCCGGAGTCTCCCGCCCTGACAAGCTCATCGCCAGCCAACGACCGGCGAGGGACTGCGACGCGCAGTCCCTCGCCGGTGCGCCGCCGGTAAGCCGGGATCTCGCCATCCACTACGAGATCTTGCTAACCGCCGCCTGGGCGGCCGAGACGACCTTTGCCGGCAGTGGAGCGAAGTCGAGCTTGGGCCCGTACTTCTGGCCTGCGGGGCTGATCGCCCAGGCGATGAACGCCTTTAGCTCTTTCCCCTTGGAGCTCTTCTGCGGCACGATCACATAGGTGAAAGTCGAGATCGGGTATGCACCCGATGCCGAGGCCGGGGGGTCCACGATCGAGATCGCGTTATTTGCCGGCACGGATGTGACCGAGGCCGCCGCCGCGGAGATACTGGAGACTCCGGGGGTCTCGAACTTGCCTGCGGCGTTCTGTATGGCGGCGTCGGTGAACTTATTGGAGACGACGTACGCCAGGGCCACGTACGCGATCGCCCCGTTGGTCGAGGAAAGTACGCCGCCCACGCCCGAGTTGCCCTTGCCGCCCAAGCCGACCGGGAAGTGGACCTGGGTCGATGTACCCACTTGCGACTTCCACTGTGGGCTGATGTGCGACAGGTAATTCGTGAACGCGTAGGTGTCGCCACTACCGTCGGTGCGGTACACCGGGGTGATCTTCGTGGATGGCAGCTTCACGCCTGGATTCAGCTTCGCGATCGCGGGATCGTTCCAGGTCTTGACCTTGCCAAGCCAAATGTCCGCGAGCACAGGTCCGGTCAGTTTCAGGCCGTTGGGGACACCGGTGACGTGATAGGCGACGGCGGTCGCGGACAGGGCCCACGGGATCTGCACGCAGCCTTTACACGCCGAGGCCTGGCTCGATGTCAGCGGCGCGTCGCTGGCGCCGAAGTCGACGGTTCGTGCCGTGATCTGCTCGATCCCGCCGCCGGACCCGATCGCGCCGTAGGTCACGGCAACGCCATGGTCTTCGTTGTATTTCGGCTGCCACTGGGACATCAACGGTGCCACCAGCGTGCTGCCGGCGCCGATCAGGTTCTTGTTGCTGGAGCTTGAGCTGGAGCCGCCTGAGGAGTTCGAGCTACTTCCGCAGGCCGCGAGCACAAGTGACGCGGCGACCGCAGATGCGGTCAGGGTGATGCGAGGCATTTTCGTTGTCATAACCATGATGCTTGAGCGTCGGCTCCTGCGTCGTGTATCCGAGCCGTAACCCGGATGTAAAAAACCTGTGAACTCGTTCGGACGGCTCCGGGCACACCCAATGGTGGGCGGCCGGTACCCCCCTTTATCAGGGTCAAGCGGCGGCGCGTGAGACGGGGATCAACGCGCCGCCTGCTGGCGTAGCAAGCTCAGGCTTGCGCACGGGCCATGTGCACCAGCGCTTCGGAGGCGACTCGGCGCTGCACGAGGCGCTCCTGGTCGGTCCAGGCGAGTAGCCAGAGCGCCGCTTTCACCTCTTCGGTGGCGTCGAGCTCCTCGACCCAGTCTTCGATCTCGACAAACGGCTCCCCGGTCCTGAGTCGCCCTTCGAGTTCGCGCAAGTACTCGTCAACGTACATGTGGGTTCTCCTGCGGTTCTGGTGGCTGCACGCTACGACGCGGTGTCCGGAAGGGTGTTTCCAGGCTGTAACGTCAACCGAACACGACTTTGTCAATCAGCCTACTTAAGTTTGATTGAGTTGATGACGTCGTACCGGTGCTGCTGCGGCGACAGCCGTCACCTATGGTGGCTGCCTTTTTACGCCGCGCACGCAGCCGCGTCGCCGTTACTGCACAATCTTGATCAAGATGATCAAGCAGAACCTCACCGCCTGCTCCGACCGCGAGCCGGTGGATTAGTCGGACTACGGGATGCGGATCTCGGCCAAAGCCGATTACGCGGTGCGCGCCGCCGTCGAGCTAGCCGCTGCTCCCAACGAGAAACCGGTCAAGGCAGAAGCCGTCGCGACGACACAGGGCATCCCCTTAAACTTCCTCGAGAACATACTCGGCGAGCTTCGGCATGCCGGCATCGTGCGCAGCCAACGCGGCTTCGAAGGCGGCTTTCGGCTTGCCAAGCCCCCAGCTGACATCACGATCGCGGACATCATCCGCGCTGTCGAGGGTCCCCTCGCGAGCGTACGGGGCGGCCCTCCGGAGGATTCACATTACCCGGGCGCGGCGGCCGAGTTACCGCGCGTGTGGATCGCCGTGCGCAAGAACCTGCGCGACGTCGTCGAGCGCGTCACGGTCGCGGATGTCGCCAACGGCAAACTTCCGAAAGCCGTCGCCAAGCTCAGCGACGACCCAGACGCCTGGATCACGCGCTGACGCCGAGGCCTTCCGTCACGCCGCTACTGGGGGCCTGGCCTTGTGAGGCGCCTTGACGTAGACGACCTCGCCCTGGCCCAACTCCAGCTCGCTCGCCTGGGCCCGAGTCAGCTGGGCGCGCGCTTGCGTCCCATCTGGCAGCTCGACCTCGACGCGCACCTCGAAGCCGAGGTGCACCACGCGAGTGACCCTCGCCTCGACGGCGCCATCCTGTGGCTCGAGTGAGATGCGCACGTCGTGTGGGCGCACGAGCTCGCCGTCCATACGCACCGCCGGCCCGAGGAAACCCATGACAAACTCATTGGCCGGGTTGTCGTACACGTCCCGCGGGGGACCGATCTGCTCGATGCGACCCTCGTGCATGACGGCAATCGTGTCGGAGACCTCCATCGCCTCCTCCTGATCGTGAGTGACGAGCACCGTGGTCACGCCTTGCTCGTCGTGCAGACGCCTCAGCCAATGGCGGAGCTCTGCGCGGACGTTTGCATCCAGCGCACCAAAGGGCTCGTCCAGCAATAACACGCGCGGGTCAACCGCGAGCGCTCTGGCAAGCGCCATACGCTGCCGCTGGCCGCCGGACAGTTGAGCGGGGCGCTGGGCTGCCCACGCGGTCAAACCCACCAGCTTCAGCAGCTCGTCAACTCTCGCCCGGATCTCGGGCTTTGGCCGTCTGCGAATGCGCAGCCCAAAAGCCACGTTGTCGCGCACGGTCATGTGGTTGAACGGGGCGTAGTGCTGGAAGACAAAGCCGATGCCGCGGTCCTGCGGACGCGCGCGGGTCACATCATTGCCTTGGATCAGGATGCGGCCCGTGTCGGGCCCCTCAAGCCCGGCGATTATGCGCAGCAGCGTCGACTTGCCAGAACCGCTCGGGCCGAGCAGCGCGGTCAGCGATCCCTCCTTGACCTCGATTGAGACGTCCTCGAGCGCAACGAAATCGCCGAATCGCTTGCCCACGTCCATTACGTCGATCCTCATCTGTCCCCCTTACTCATATTCGTTAGCAAGATTGATCACGGTCTGACCCGGTCCCGCCGCGATCCCAGCAGCGTCATCGCGAGCAGCACCACCAGCGAGAGCGCGACCAGCTCAGTCCCCGCCGCGAAGGACCCGCTCACGGCCGCTGAGCCGATCTGTGAGTCCCGCTGGTAGACCAGCAGCGGCAGCGTGAGTGTCGAGCCGGCGACGTTCGAGGACACGACGAGGACCGCGCCGATTTCGCCGAGAGCCCGTGCGGTCGTCAACACCACTCCATAGGCGACACCCCAACGGATGGAGGGCAGCGTGATGCGCCAGAAGGTTTGCCAGCCGGAGGCGCCAAGGGTCGTGGCGGCCTCCTCCTGCTGGTCGCCGGCCTCCTGCATCACGGGCACCACCTCGCGCACGACAAACGGTAAGGACACGAAGATCGTCGCCAGGATCATTCCCGCCGGCGCGTAGATGATCTGGACCCCGTGGCCGATGAACCAGCTGCCAAACCAGCCGCTCTGGCCATAGACAAAGATCAGCGCCAATCCCACGATCACCGGCGAGACGACGAACGGCAGGTCGATCAGCGAGTCCAGGATCCCGCGGCCGCGGGCGCGGCCGCGGATGAGCACGTGCGCGCAGCCGACGCCGAAGACCGTGTTGAGCGGGACCGCTATGACCGCGATCAGAATCGTGAGCCACAGCGCGCTGATGGCCGCCGGGGTGCTCATCCAGTTCCAGGCCTGAGTAAAGCCGTGCTCGAAGGTGCGCCCGAAAACGAATCCCACTGGAATCAGCAGCAGTCCCGCCAGGTACAGCACCACTACCAAGCGCAGGGAAAGCGTCGCGCCGCGGCTAACGCGCATGGCGGTTTCCCAAAAAGCGCAGGAGCACCAGCACGAGCAGCGAGATCAAAAGCAGCACGACCGACAGCGAGGCGGCCGCCTGGGGAGCGTCGCTCTCGATGT
This sequence comes from uncultured Solirubrobacterales bacterium, assembly GCA_963767295.1. GTDB lineage: Bacteria > Actinomycetota > Thermoleophilia > Solirubrobacterales > Solirubrobacteraceae > Palsa-465. The sequence goes on along the minus strand of CAVYDI010000002.1, from coordinate 1,240,901 downwards.
CGGCGAAGATCACGATGCTCGCGATCTGCACCTTGCCTGCGATCAACACGAGTGCCCCGAACTCACCGATGGCGCGCGCGAACGCGAGCGCCGCGCCGGAGACGATCGCCGGGCGCAACGAGGGCAGCACGATGCGCCTAAACGTGGTGGCGTTGGACGCGCCCAGCGATGCGGCGCACTCCTCCACCTCTGGATCGAGCTCCATCAGCACCGGCTGGACGGCACGCACGACGAACGGCAGCGTCACGAACAGCAACGCAAGCACGACGCCCGCGCGCGTGTAGGCGAGGCTGATGCCGAATGGGCTGTCGGGGCCGTAGAGCGCGATCAGCGTGAGGCCCGCGACGATCGAGGGCAGCGCGAACGGCAGGTCAATGAAGGCATTCACGAGCCGTTTGCCGGGGAAGCGGTCGCGCACCAGCACCCACGCCACCAAGGTGCCCATCACCGCTCCGATCGCCGCCACCGCCAGCGAGGTCCCCAGTGTCACCGCGAGCGCGTCCAGCCCGACGCCGCCAGTGACCGAGGCCCAGAAGGCGCTTGGCCCCTGCTCCACCGCCTTGACGACGACGGCGCTGAGCGGGATCAGCACGATCACGCTCAAATAGAGCATGGAAAGGCCGAGGCCCATAGTGCCTCGTGGCACGCGAACGCGCGCCCGCCAGTTGGCGGGCGCGCGTGGCGCTACATATGAGTCGACGGTGCTCAACGACCCCTTAGCTGGAAGCGGTCGGGAAGCCGGCCGCCTGCTCGATCTTTGTGATCAGGCCGGTCGAGGAGTCAAAGAACTTCTTTTTGACCTGCGTCCAGCCGCCGAGCGAATCGATCGTAAACAGCTGCGGCGGGGTCGGGAACTTGCTCGAGAACTTCGACATCACCGACGAGACCACGGGGCGATAGCCCTTCTTTGCCCAGATCGTCTGCGCCGCCGGCGACCACAGCCAATTGACGAAGGCTTGCGCTTGCTTTAGATGCGAGCTCTTCTTGACGACCGCGATCGGCGTCTGGATCAGGATCGTCTGCTTGGGGATGATGTACTGCACCGGCTCGCCGGCCTTCTCGGCCGAGATGGCCTCGCTCTCGTAGGAGAGCAGGACGTCGCCCTTGCCACCGGTGAACGTCTGCATTGCCGTGCTGCCGCTCGGATCCTCGACGCTGACGTGCTTGGTGATCAGCGTCTTGACGAAAGCGAGCGCCTGCGCCGGGCTCTTGCCTAGCTTGAGCTGGGCGCCGTAGGCGGCCATGACGTTCCAGCGCGCGCTGCCCGAGGTCGACGGATTCGGTGTGACCACATCGACGCCCGGCTTGACAAGGTCGTTCCAGCCGGTGATGTGCTTGGGGTTGCCCTTGCGCACGACCAGCACAACCGTCGAGTCAGAGACGATGCCCTTGTACGGGTTGGCGTCCCAGTTTGATGCGACGAGCCCCGCCTTGACCAGGCGCGTGATGTCGGGGGAGGTCGAGAACGCGACAACGTCGGCGGGCTGGCCCGAGGCGACTGCGCGGCTTTGAGAGCCAGAAGGCCCAAACGATGTTGAGAACGAGACGCCCTTGCCCGCGCTCGTCTTCGCGAACGCGGCCGTCAAGTCGTCGTACGCGTGCTTCGGTGTGGAGTAGGCCACGAGTGTGAGGTTCGGACCGCCGCTCGAAGCGGAGGCGCTGCCCCCCGAGGTGTCGGACGAACCGCCGCACGCTGCGATGCCCATCGTCGCGCCGGCGGCGGCGCCGACGAGGGCCACACGAACGGCCCACTGCCGGGACTGTCGAATCATCAGCAGGTATTCCTTTGTAGTCGATTGCTTTTGTGGAGAACGACCCCGGCCGGCGACTATACCAAGTAAATCGGTTGACTTACTTGTGAAGATGGCGTTAGCGTGCGAGGCCGATGTGCGGCGGCGATTGCGGGCTGAGCACGAGAAAGCCGCTTCAGTTCGTGAAGCTTTGCGCTATCATCGGCCTTGCGATGGCTTACGACGAGACTTGTCCCGTTTGCCGCACGGCGGAGATCGTGTGCGGCAAGTGGACGCTGCTCGTGATTCGCGACCTGGCCGAGGGCCGTTCCCGCTTCTGCGAGCTCGAGCGATCGCTGCGCGGTATTAGCCCGCGCACGCTGTCGCTCCGGCTGCGGGCGCTCGAGGAGGAGGGCATCGTCGAGCGACAGACGTTCCCCGAGGTGCCTCCGCGGGTCGAGTACGCGCTCACCGACAAAGGCGAGGCGCTCGTCCCGTTGATCGAGAGCATGCGGGCGTACGGCCGCGAATGGTTGTGCGCCGCCGTGGGCGACGAGCCGGCTGACCCGGCCGGCGAGCGCGAGCCCGCAGTTGCGGCTGCCTGAGCGGTCTTGAGCGTGCCTGCGGCGGCGACCACAGAGCGCTAGGTGCGCGTAGCCGTCGCCGCGGACGAGCTGACTGGCGTCGCCGAGGCCCTCCCGGGCGAGCTTCGCCGGCGCGGCCACGAGCCAATCCCGCACGGCGCATATGCCGCTGACGAGCGCGACGACTGGGCCTGGGCGAGTGCCGCGGCCGCCAGTGACGTGGCCGAGGGCCGCGCGCAGCAGGCGGTGGTCGCCTGCTGGACCGGCACGGGCGCATCGATCGCGGCCAACAAGGTGCCCGGGGTGCGTGCGGCGCTGTGCGTCGATGCGCAGACCGCGTCCGGCGCGCGCCGGTGGAACGACGCCAATGTGCTCGCGCTGAGTCTGCGCCTGACTTCCCCGGCCGAGCTCGAAGAAATCCTCGACGCCTGGTTCGCCGGCAGCTCCAGCGAAGAGCCCGATGACGTTGAGAACGTCGGACATCTGCGGGCGCTCGAACGCGCTCAACGGGGCCGATAGCGGGCTCCCGCGCACGGCTAACTGCAAGCCAACACCCGGCGGGAAGGAGCCGCGGCGAGCGGGACGAAACCGCTCAACTAGTGCGTAATGGCACCCTGCATGCGACTCTCGAGGCCTTCACGCTCGACGTAGCCGGCGCGCTCCAGGCGGAGACCGCAGGCGGCGCCGAAGTCCCGTTTGAGATGGTGGAGGAACGCGGTGGCCGGGTTCCGCTGTACTGCTACCGGCCCCAGACGGGCCGCTTCATCGGCGAGCGGCTGGGCCTTCTCATCACACTGCCGACCTACGCCACCGCCGCGCGCGCGCTTGAAGGCATCGACACGCTCACGGCCTACCTACGGCACGGAGGGGAGATACGCCTGCCGAGCTCGCCGCGCGAGCGGGCAAGGCTCGCCTTGGAGTTGTTTCTCGCCACCGTTTTTGCCGAACGCGACCAGTTTGAGTTCGATCGCAGCCGCTTTGAGGTCGCCTTCGCCGAGCTCGAGCGCACGGTGTACATGGGCCGCTGCGTCACCACCGTGATCGCGCCGCTGCTCGGCGTCGGTCTGGATACCGGCGCGCGGGAGGTGGCGCTCGGGGACGGCGCCTCGCTCGTCCAGGGAGAGACGCTCGAAGACGCGCCGCCCGAAGCGGTCTGGGGCGACGGGTACGGCCCCAACGTGCTCGCCGTGTTCTCGGCGGTTCAAGACCGCGATGCCCCCACGCCCGTGGCACAGGCGCGCGCCTGTTTTCGCCGCGTGCTGACCGCGCTGCGATTGTTCGAACCCGGCGGCTACGCGCTGGGCCCGACGGCGTGGACGAGACCAGATACTGGCACCTGGCGTCCCTTTGCGCTCCCCTTCAGCGGCCGGCCCCGGCTGCAGACGCTCATCTCGGCTCGGCAAGAGGACGAGCTGCGCGGTTTCTTCAACCTCATCGCGCGGCGCACTCCGGCATCGGGCCCGCTCTCCTGGGCGCTCGCGCGCTTTGAGATGGGGGCGGAGCGACTGGGACCGTTCGAGGCGCTGACCGACTACCTGCTCGCGGCGCGAGCCCTGCTCGAGCCCGATGGACCGGCCTCAGGCCGCCTCGCACCTCGGCTCGCAGCCATCTGCGCCACCCCCTCCGAGCGCCCGGCAATGAGCGAGCGCATCGAGCAGGTCATTTCGCTTGAACGCTCGCTGATGCTCGGCGAGGCTCTACCTGCGCCGGACGCGGATGCGCTCGTGATAGAGCTGTCCGAGCACCTCCGCGCGCTGCTGCGCGACATGGTATGCGGCCACCTCGAGCTCGACGTTTGCGCGCTCGCCGACGACCTGCTCGCGGAACCCGGTCCGGAGGCGCAGGGGCCCGAGGGCGAGCGGGACGCACTGGGCGAGCAAGCCGAGCAGGAAACCGAGTCGTTCGAGGTCGAACCCGCGCCCGTGGAGTAACCCGAGGCTAACCCTTGAAGTCCGTCTTCGGGTGGACCGGCAGCAGCACCGGTTTGCGCGGTGGCTGGCTGAAGTTGAACTCCTTGAGCAGGCTGCCCAGCTGGGAAACGTTCTCGCGCACGTCGGGCCGCGGGTCCGGGCGGCCGTCGGTGTGTGGGTTGAGCCTCTGGCTGTGCAGAAATAGATCCTCGATCAACTTCGCGTAGGCGTCGAAGCTGAGCGTCTGGTGGTCGATGTAGCCGTGCTTGGCGTACGGGCTGATCATGAACGCTGGCACGCGCAGGCCGTAGCCCTCCTTGTCCGTGCGCGGCGGGCGCACGTTGTCGTAGAAGCCGCCCCAGTCGTCCCAGGTCACGAAGATCGCGCATGACTTCCACGCCGGGCTCTGCATGATCGTGTTGATCAGCCCGGTTACGTAGGTCTGCCCTGGGCTGATCCGGGCGGTCTCCGGGTGCTCGGAGACCCGCTGGTCGGGCATGATCCACGACACCGCCGGCAGCTTGCCGCTGTTCATGTCGGCGAAGAAGCCGTTGATGGACTTGACGTTGGAAACCTGGTGGTCATTGCGCACGGTGGTGAACCAGGGCAGCGGGTTCCAAATCGATTGCGTGCGTGGCCCCTGCGTCACGGGGGCGCAAGACTTGGTGATGTCGCTTTCGCAGTCGGGCTCGATCCCCCTGAAGATGTAGTAACGCCAGCTCACGTTGTGCTTGTGCAGCAGGTAGGTGAGGTCCGTCCAGGCGTAGTTGGGCGATTTCCCGGTCGGATGGCGCCCCCAGTTGGGCGGGTTGCCCGGTTGGTTGACGGCCGTCGAGCAGCTCGACGGGGCTCCCGGGCGCCTGCAGCGCGCTGACCACAGCGATACCAGGTAGAGGTGGGCGGGCAGGCTCCAGGACAGGTCCGGCTGGAACATGTGGTCCTGTAACACGAAGTCGCGCGCGTAGCGCCAGTAGTTGGGCAGCTCTGCGCCGGTGTGATAGCCCATCACGTCGTGGGGCGGGACCGTGTGGCAGTGGTGGCAGGAGTGCTCCTGGTTGCGGACAAAGCCGTCCATCTTGCCGTGGTCGATGTCGGAGTAGGCGTTACCCGAGAAATGGGCCCCGCCGTGATTCATGTTGCGCCGGTCGTGAAACGGCTTGACGCAGTGATGGCCGGGGTTTGGCACACAGGGGACCTTGCCCGGGTGCCCGCCCAGCCCCGGAATTCCGTCCGCGTGCGGGAACGTGCCGAAGTAGTTATCGAACGAGCGGTTCTCCTGCATGATGATGATCACGTGGCGGATTTTCGAGCGCCCGGCCGCGAGTTCGGAGGCGAGCGCGGGCGCCTTGGTCTGCGCGTGTGCGCTCGAACCGAAGCTCCCAGCCACCACCGATGCCAGGGCCGCGAGCGCCAGCAGGCCTGCGATGCGGATCAAGCGCTGTGGCGTCAATCGGCCTCGGGCTCGACCGGCAAGCGCGGGCCTACCGGAGGTCGGTCTTCGGGTGGACCGGCAGCAGGAGCGGCTTGCGCGGCGACTGGCTGAAGTTGAACTCGTTGACGAGGGTTCCGAGCCGCTTGGCGTTCTCGCGCACGTCGGGGCGAGGGTCCGAGCGGCCGTCGGTCTTCGGGTTCAAGCGCTGGCTGCCGAGGAAGTCGTCCTCGATGAACTTGGCGTAGGCGTCGAAGCTCAGCGTCTGGTGGTCGATGAAGTTGCGCTTCGCGTACGGGCTGATCATAAAAGCGGGCACCTGGAGCCCGTATCCGTTTCTGTCGACGCGCGGCGGGCGCAGGTGGTCGTAGAAACCGCCCCAGTCGTCCCAGCAGACGAAGATCGCCGTCGACTTCCAGTCGGGGCTTTGCATGATCGTGTTGATCACCCCGGTCACGTACGTCTGGCCCCTGCTGATCAACGTGAAGGGGTGCTCTGACACCTGCTGGCTTGGCATGATCCACGAGACCGCCGGCAGCTTGCCCCGGTTGGCCGCGTTAAAGAAACCGTTCAGGGACTGGATATTGCTGACCTGGTGGTCCCGGTGCACGTCATCGAACCAGCGCAGCGGGTTCCACACGGGCGAGGTGAGCGGGCCCTGTGTCCGCGGCGTGCACCTGAGCGACATGTTGCTCTCGCAGTCGGGCTCGATGCCGCGGAAGATGTAGTAACGCCAGCTGACGTGGTGCTTGTTGAGCAGGTAGGTCAGGTCGGTCCATGCGTAGATCGGCGCCTTGCCGGTCGGGTGGTGACCCCAGTTGGGCGGATTGCCTGGGTGGTCGATCGTGTTCGTGCAGCTGGACGGCGTGTGGCTCGTGCAGTGCGCCGACCACAGCGAGACCAGGTACAGGTGCGAGGGCAGGCTCCACGAGCTCTCCGGCTGGAACATGTGGTCCTGGAGCACGAAGCTGCGCGCGTAGGCCCAGTAGTTGGGGATCTCCTTGCCGGTGTGGTAGCCGACCGCGTCGTTGGGCGGATTCGGCGTTCCGCACCCGCACCTGGCGATGGCCTGCTCCTGCTCGGCGAGGAAGCCGTTCATCTTGCCGCCCGCGATGTCGGCGGCGCTCGCGGCGGAGTCGTGCGGTCCGCCGTAGTTGAAGTTGCGCCGGTCGTGGTAGGGCTTGACGCACGTGTGCTTGACCGGGTTCGGCACACAGATCGAGGGCTGACCGTTGTGCATCGGGATCCCCGCCGCGTGCGGATAGGTGCCGAAGTAGTTATCGAAGGAGCGGTTCTCCTGCATGATGATCACGACGTGCTTGATCTTGTGGATCCCCTGCGGGACCAAGTTCGTGGCCGCCGGCCGCGAGCCGCCCGGCTGGTGCTTGCCCGCAGCCGAGCTGGTCACCGCGGCGGTGGACAACACGACGACCAGCGCGAGTAGGCCAAGCGCCCTCGCCCACCTCATCTGACAAGCCCCACGCAGCCGCAGAATACCGGGGCCCAGCCGCTCATGGCGAGATGAAGTCCGTCTTGGGGTGCACCGGCAACATCACCGGCTTGAGCGGCGTCTGATTGAAATTGAATTCGCTGAGTAGGTTGCCCAGCTGCTTGACCGACTCGCGCACGGTGGGGCGCCGATCGGGACGGCCGTCCTTCTTGGGGTTGAGTCGCTGGCCGCCGAGGAAGTCGTCCTCGATGAACTTGGCGTAGGCGTCGAAGCTGAGCGTCTGGCGGTCGACGTACCCCTTCTTGGCGTAGGGGCTGATCATGAAGGCGGGCACACGCAGTCCGTAGCCGTTCTCGTCCACGTGCGGGGGGCGCACGTGGTCATAGAAGCCGCTCCAGTCATCCCAGGCGACGAAGATCGCAGTCGACTTCCAGTCGGGGCTCTGCATGATCGTGTCGATCAGCCCCGTGACATATGTCTGCCCGACGCTGACCAGCGCCGGCGGGTGATCGGAGTTCTTAAGGCTCGGCACCACCCACGAGACCGCGGGCAAAGTCCCCTTGTTGGCGGCGGAGAAGAACGCGTTCATGGACTGGATGTTGCCCAACTCGTGGTTGTTCTTGACCGTGTCGAAGTACCGCAGCGGGTTCCACGAAGGCGATGAGATGGGGCCGTGGGTGACGGGCGCACAGGAGGCCTTGAGATCGCTCTCGCATTCGGGCTCGATGCCTTTGAAGATGTAGTAGCGCCAGCTGACGTGGTGCTTGTGCAGCAGGTAGGTGAGGTCGGTCCACGCATACACGGGCGGCTTGTTGGTGGGGTTGTGGCCCCAGTGCGGCGCCCGCGCGGGGTGCGTGAGCGCGTTATGGCAGGACATCGGGTTGTGGTTGGGACAGAAGGCCGACCACATGGAGACGAGCGCGAGATGCGCCGGCAGGCTCCACGAGAGGTTGGGCTGGAACATGTGGTCCTGCAGCACGTAGTCGCGCGCGTAGGTCCAGTAGTTGGGGATCTCCTTGCCCGTGTGGTAGCCCATGACCGAATCGCGCGGGTTCTTGTTCGGGCGCGAGCCGAGCCCCTTCTCCTGCTCGCGGATAAAGCCATCCATCTTGCCCTTGTTGATGTCGGCGAGCCCCGGGGCGGTGTCGTGGGGACCGCCGTGGTTGAGGTTGTGGCGGTCGTGGAACGGGTGCACGCATTTGTGGATCTGGGGGTCTGGGACGCATGGGAGCTTGCCCGGGTGTCCGTCGAGCCCCGGGATGCCGTCGCCGTGCGGGAAGGCGCCGAAGTACTCGTCGTAGGAGCGGTTCTCCTGCATGATGATCACGATGTGGCGGATCTTGTGGATCCCCACCGGCGCCGCCGTCGCGCTGGCGGGCGAGCTGGTCTGGGCGCGAGCGGCCGAGTGCGGGTTGGCCGCGAGCGCCGCGGTAGCGACCAGCGCCGCCACCGCCAGCAGGCTCAAGACCCGCGCCAACTTCATCTCGCCAGCCATACGCGCATACGACCCCCAAATCGAACGAGCCCCGCGGCTCCGGCACTATACATCGCCCATCCGGCCCGACCGCGCCAGCTAAAGGCCCGCTAACTAATGCTTTAGGTCCGTCTTGGGGTGGACCGGCAATATCACCGGGCTCAGGGGCGTCTGGTCGAAGTTGAACTCGCGCAGAATGTCCAGCGGCCTGACGCGCTCTCGCACATCCGGCCGGGGGTCGGGGCGGCCGTCGGTCTGGGGATTGAGTCGCTGGCCGCCGAGGAAATCGTCCTCGATGAACTTGGCGTATGCGTCGAAGCTGAGCGTCTGGTGATCGACGTAGCCCTGCCTGGCATATGGGCTGATCATCAACGCGGGCACGCGCAGGCCATAGCCGTTTTTGTCGACGCGTGGCGGGCGCACGTTGTCGTACATGCCGCCCCAGTCGTCCCAGGCGAGGAAAATTGCCGTGGAGCTCCAATCGGGGCTCTGCATGATCGTGTTGATCAGGCCCGTCACGTACGTCTGCCCGGGGCTGATGCGCGCGCTTGCGGGGTGCTCTGAGACGCGCTGATTGGGCACGATCCAGGAGACCGCCGGCAGCTTGCCCACGTGGGCCGCGTTAAAGAATGCGTTGATCGACTTGATGTTGCCGAGCTGGTGGTCGTTTTTGACCGTGTCAAAGAAGCGCAGCGGGTTCCAGATCGGGTTGCTGATGGGGCCTTGGGTCACGGGCGCGCAGGACGCCGACGCATTTGTCTCGCAGTCCGGCTCGATGCCCTTGAAGATGTAGTAGCCCCAGCTGACGTGGTGCTTGTGGAGCAGGTAGGTCAGATCCGTCCAGGCGTAGATCGTCGGCTTGGGCTTCGCCGGCGTGCCGGGGTTGTTTTGGCAGCTGCGCGGCACGTTGTGGCGCCCGCAGTGGGCGGACCACAGCGACACCATGAACAGGTGCACCGGCAGGCTCCACGAGGCGACCGGCTGGAACATGTGGTCGTCGAGCACGAAATGGTGTGCGTAGGCCCAGTAGTTGGGGATATCGGCGGCCGTGTGGTAGCCCATCACGTCGTCGAGCGGCTTGAACGACGCCCAGTGCCGGTTGCGCTGCTGCTGGGCGATGAATCCATTCATCTTGCCGCCGTTGACGTCGGCGAACGAGGCTCCGCGCGCGTGCGGCCCGCCCTCGTTGAAGTCGTAGCGGTCGTGAAACGGGTGCACGCACTTGTGTCGCTTGGGATCTCGGACACAGGGCACCTTGCCGGTGTGCCCGGCCAGGCCAGGGATCCCATCCGCTCCGGGATAAGTGCCGAAGTAGTTATCGAACGAGCGGTTCTCCTGCATGATGATCACGACGTGCCGGATCTTGTGAATCCCCGCCGGAACCGCACTAGTGGCGTTTGCGGCCGGGCGATGGCTGCGCACGCTCGAGGCCGAGCTCGCGGTTGCCGTGACCACCAGCGCCGCCACCGCGAACAGGCCGGTGATCCGAGCCGACTTCAGGCCAACGAATCGCCGCGAAGCCCCCGCTTCAGATCGAGACGCCGTGCGCTTCACCCGATCAGGTCGGTCTTGGGGTGGACGGGGAGCAGCATGGGCTTGCGGGGCGTCTGGTTGAAGTTGAACTCCTGGAGCAAATTGCCGAGCTGGCGCACGTTCTCGCGGACGTCGGGCCGCTTGTCTGGACGGCCGTCGGTCTTGGGGTTGAGTCGCTGGCCGCCGAGGAAGTCATCTTCGATGAACTTGGCGTAGGCGTCGAAGCTCAGCAGCTGGTGGTCGATGTAGCCGCGCCGAGCGTAGGGGCTGATCATGAACGCGGGCACGCGCAGCCCGTAGCCCTGTTGGTCGATGCGCGGGGGACGCGCGTTGTCATACAGCCCGCCCCAGTCGTCCCAGGCGACGAAGATCGCGGTCGACTTCCAGTCCGGGCTTTGCATGATCGCGTTGACCAGTCCGGTCACGTAAGTCTGGCCCTTGCTGATGAGCGCGTTTCCCGGGTGCTCAGACACGTCGCGGTTGGGCACGACCCATGACACAGCCGGAAGTGTTCCCCTGTTGGCGGCGACAAAGAATCCGTTGAGCGATTGGATGTCGCCGAGCTGGCGGTCGCGTCGCACGGTCTCGAAATAGTGCAGCGGGTTCCAGTATGGGTTGGTTCTGGGACCCTGCGTGACCGGCGCGCAGGAGGCCGTCGCGTTGCTCTCACAGTCGGGCTCGATGCCTTTGAAGATGTAGTAGCGCCAGCTGACGTGGTGCTTGTGCAGTAGGTAGGTGAGGTCGGTCCACGCGTAGTTCGGGGCTTTATGCGCGCGCCCTGGGCCGACTCCCGGCGGCTGCGCGGGCCCGTGGCCGGTGTAGCGGCAGCTGGACGGGCTCTTGCCTCTGCAGCGCGCAGACCAGAGTGAGACCAGGAAGAGGTGCGCGGGCAGGCTGTAGCCGTTGTCTGCCTGGAACATGCGGTCCTGCAGCACGTAGTTGCGCGCGTAGCGCCAGTAGTTGGGGATCTCCGCCCCGGTGTGGTAGCCCATCACCGCGGGGGGCGGCGGCGGGTTGGGATAGGTCTTCTCCATCTGGGCGACGAACCCGTTCATCTTGCCGCCGTTGATGTCGGCTTTGGTCGCGCTGGTGGCGTGCGGTCCACCCAGGTTCAGATTGCGACGGTCGTGGAAGGGATGCCAGCAGCTGTGGTGCCTGGGGTCTGGCACGCAGGGCACTTTGCCCGGGTGGCCGGCCAGCCCGGGGATGCCGTGGGCGTGTGGAAATGTTCCGAAGTAGCTATCGAAGGAGCGGTTTTCCTGCATGATGATCACGACGTGTTTGATCTTCGTGATCGAGCGCGCGGGCGTCGCTGCACCGGCCGGACTTGACGAACTGGCGCGGACCGCCTGCGAGCTCGCCGCCGCGCCAGCGGCAAGCGTCGCCAGCGCGAGCACGCCCAGCAGCCGTGCGCGCCTCATCTGGCCCCCCGAATCAAGGTCGCTTTCCGCGTCTACTTGAGGTCCGTCTTGGGGTGGACCGGCAGCATCACCGGCTTGCGCGGCGTCTGGTTGAAGTTGAACTCCTTGACCAGGTTGCCCAGCCTCTTTATCGACTCCCTGACATCGGGGCGCGGATCGGGACGGCCGTCTTTTTTGGGATTGATCGCCAGGCCGCCGAGGAAGTCTGCCTCGATGAACTTGGCGTAGGCGTCGAAGCTCAGTATCTGGTGGTCGATGAAACCCCTGCGGGCATAGGGGCTGATCATCAACGCCGGCACGCGCAACCCGTATCCGAGCTTGTCGACGCGTGGCGGACGCGCGTTGTCATATATCCCGCCCCAGTCGTCCCAGGAGACGAAGATTGCGGTCGAGTTCCAGTCCGGGCTTTGCATGATCGTGTCGATCAGCCCCGTGACGTACGTCTCACCCTTGCTGACAAGCGATGTGTCCGGATGCTCTGAGACGTTGCGGTTGGGCATGATCCAGGACACCGCCGGCAACGACCCTTTGTTGGCCGCCGCGAAGAACGAGTTCAGCGACTGGATGTTGTTGAGCTGATGGTCTTTTTTGACCGTGTCGAAGTAGTGCAGCGGGTTCCAGGTCGAGTTCGACCTCGGGCCCTGGGTCACCGGCGCGCAAGTGGCCCGGAGGTTGCTCTCACAGTCGGGCTCGATGCCTTTGAAGATGTAATAGCGCCAGCTGACGTGGTGCTTGAAGAGCAGATAGGTGAGGTCGGTCCAGGCATAGTCGGGCGGGGTCTTGGAGGGCTTCGGCCCACCGGGCGGCTCGGCCGGGTGAGCCGCGGCGCTGCGGCAGCTCATCGGGTCGCCACGCTTCTTGCAGAACGCCGACCACATGGAGACGAGATACAGGTGCGAGGGCAGGCTCCAGGACGCGACCGGCTCGAACATGTGGTCCTGGAGTACGTAGTTGTTGGCGTACTTCCAGTAATTGGGGAGATCGGCGCCGGTGTGGTAGCCCATCACCTCCGGCGGCAGCGAACTGAGCGCCTTGAACTCCTTGTTCATCTCGTTGACGAACCCGTTCATCTTGCCGCCGTTGACGTCGACGGTGACGTTGGGCGCGGCGTGCGGGCCGCCCCGGTTGAAGTCGCGGCGGTCGTGGAAAGGATGCCAGCAGGTGTGGCGCTTGTTGTCGGGCACGCACGGGAGCTTGCCGGGGTGCCCGGCGAGTCCGGGGATGCCGTCGGCGTGCGGGTAGGTGCCGAAGTAGTTATCGAAGGAGCGGTTCTCCTGCATGATGATCACGACGTGCTTGATCTTCGTGATCGGCCCCGCGCTGTTCGTGCTCGAGTTCCCCTGCGCGCGGGCGCTCGGCCCGACGTTTGAGAGCGCGGTCACGACCAGCGCGATAACCGCCAGCACTCCCAGTACGCGTGCCCACCTCATCTGACCTGCCCCACGCGCGCAAATATATAGCGGCGCTCGCCGGTCGCGCCGCAGCGCCGCTACCAGCGCGCCCTCACCCGGGCTAGCGCCTCGAAATTACTTGGGCGTGATCAGGTTGAAGAAGGGCGGCTCGATCATGTCCGTCTTGGGACGCACATTGAGGAACATCGGCGGTCGTGGCGTCTGGTTGAAGTTGAAATCTTTGACCAGGTTGCCCAGCGGCGGCGCGTTCTCGCGCACGTCGGGCCGCGGATCAGGGCGGCCATCGCTGAGCGGGTCGATCCGCTGGCCGTTGAGGAAGTCGTCCTCGATGAACTTGAGGTAGGCGTCAAAGCTGAGCGTCTGGTGGTCGATGTAGCCCTTCTTGGCGTACGGACTGACCACGAACGCGGGCACGCGCAGGCCGTAACCCAATTGGTCGACGAACGTCGGCATCACGTGGTCGTAGAAGCCTCCCCAGTCGTCCCAGGCGACGAAGATCGCCGTCGACTTCCAGTCGGGCCCGCGCATGATCGCGTTGATCAGCCCGGTGACATAGGTCTGGCCGGCACTGACGAGGGCCGTGGGGTGCTCGGAGACCTGGCGGTTGGGGTCGATGAACGAAACGGCCGGCAGCGTGCCGTTGCGCGCGGCCTGGAAGAAGTGCGACAGCGAGGTGATGTTGCCCAGCTGGTGGTCTTGCTGCACGGTCGTGAAGTACGGGAGCGGGTTCCAGATGCCCGGCGTCTTGGGTCCCTGCGGGACCGGCGCACAGGCAAGGGCCGCATCGTTCTCGCAGTCGGGCTCGGAGCCCTTGAAGACGTAGTAGCGCCAGTTCACGCCGTATCTATGCATCAGGTAGGTGATGTCGGTCCAGGCATACGACGGCGGGCTCGTTGCCTTGTTCTTACCGTGTCCGAAGCCCGGCGGGTTGCCCGGGTGCTGTCTGGCGCTCGTGCAGCTCCACTGATCCCCCGGCGTCGTGCAGTGCGCCGCCCACGCGGAGACCATGTACAGGTGCGAGGGCAGACTCCAGGACAGATTGGACTGGAACATGTGGTCCTGGAGCACGAAGTTATGCGCGTAAGTCCAGTAGTTCGGGATGTCGGCGCCGTTGTGATAGCCCATCACGTCCGTCTGGCCGGTTGTGGAGCTTCCGGTGCATGCCGGGTTAAGGGTTGAGGCGCAGCTCTTCAGTGCCTTATTCACCTGGCCGACGTAGCCGTTCATAGCACCGCCGGCGATGTCGGCGATCGCGTTCCCGAAGCTGTGCGGGCCGCCGTGGTTTTCGTCGTAGCGGTCGTGGAAGGGCGTGACACAGGCTGGCCCCGAAGGAGCACGGACGTGATGCCGGTGCTTGTGGTGACGGCCCCGCTTCGCTCCGCCCGCGCTGGGGGACGTGTTGGGCGAGCACGGCAGCGGCCCCGGGTTGCCCGCCAGACCGGGGATGCCGTCGGCCCCCGGGTAGGTGCCGAAGTAGGAATCGAACGACCGGTTCTCCTGCATGATCAGCACGACGTGCTTGATCTTGTGGATCCCCGCGGGAATCGGGGCCCGGTGGCGCGCGTGGAACTTGGGGTGCACCTTGCGCGGCCCGGGGCCCGAGGAGCCTCCACAGGCGACCACCAGCACCGCCGCCACGGGCGCGACCACGGCCAGCCACCACCACCACTGCCGGGAGATCCGTCTCAGGCGATCACCTCGGCAATCAGCTGTGCCCGCTCGGGGTCGGAGGCAAACAGGTACCGGTGCACGCGAGCAAGCCCTGTGAGGTCGTGGACGTCGTCGTCGAGGTACGGCACCAGCAGCAGCGGACGGTCGCCGAGCTCGGCTTGCAGCCGGGCGATGTTGCGCTCGTCGCGACGCGCGAGTACGTGGTAGTCACCGAAGTTCTGAGCCACCGCCTCGGCCAGTTCCACCCCGATCGCCCGCGCCAGGGCGCCGTTGAGCTCACTGGGCTCGCGCCCCGAGAGCATGTCGTGGTGCACACGATTGACGACCATGCCGGCGAAGGGGATGCCGCCTTCCTCGAGCGTGCGCCGCAGCCAGATCGCTTCGTCGATCGCGTCTCGTTGCGCCGAGGTCACCAGCAGAAAGGCGGTGGTCCGCGCGCGCAGCATCTCCTGCACCCGAGCCGCTCGCAGGTTGAAGCCCTCGGTCATGTCCCCGAGCAGCGCAAAGAACGTCGACAGGTCAGCCAGCAGGTCGACGCCGGTGACGCGGCGCAGAGCGGCCAGTACGGGGGCGGCGCCACGGCCCACCACGCGCGTCGGCCGCAGGAACATGCGCACCGCGCGTCCGTCGAGAAACGCGGTCAGGCGGCCGGGCGCGTCCAAGAAGTCAACCGCGTTGCGTGACGGCGGGGTGTCCAAAACCAGCAGGTCGAAATCTCCCTCCTGGTCGAGCTCGTACAGCTTCGCGATCGCGGTGAACTCCTGGGAGCCCGAGACAGCGCTCGAGAGCTCCCGGTAGACGCGGTTTGCCTTGATCTCCTCGGCTCGCTCCGGGTCTGGCGCCAGGCGCTCGATCAGCTCGTCGAAGGTCCGCTTGGGGTCGAGCATCATCGCCCACAACTCGCCCTGCACTTCGATTCCTGTCTCCTCGAGCCGCTCGGGCTCCACGCGCCTGGGCTCGTTCTCAAGCTCCTCCAGCCCCAGGGCGTTCGCGAGCCGCCGCGCAGGGTCGATCGTGACAACCGCGACCTTTGCGCCGCGCGCAGCCATCCCGAGCGCGATCGCGGCCGACGTGGTGGTCTTACCGACCCCACCCGAGCCGCCGCACACGCAGACGCTCTTGCCCTCGAGCAGCTCGGCGACGTTCACAAGCGCGCCCCGAGCAACTCCGCCAGCGTCTCGAGCTCCGCTCGACCCACGCCTTCTGAGAACAAAAACGGCAGCTCGATCATGCGACCGCCCGAGTTCAGGCCGCCGCGCAGGCGCTCGAGTTGCATGCTCTGTGTCTCGGCCCGCGCGTGCTCCGAGAGCGCAGCGCGGACCGCCGCGCGCGCCAGGGGCTCCTGCGCATCGTCGAGCGCCCGTTCCAGCGTGCCGACTTGGTCGTCGCCAAAGCGCGCCGGATACACCGCGTTGGCGATGACGAGCTCGAGGGCTAGGCCCTCGCGTTCGAGCGCGTCGCGTAGTGACAGGGTCTCGTTGACAGGCATTTCTTCAGGCGTGGCAACTGCCAGCACCGCGGTCAGCTCCCGGTCCTCGATCGTCGCCTGGATCTGTCGAGCCTGGCGGGCGATCGGGCCAACCCGTGCGATATCCGCAAACGTCTTAGGTGTACGCAAAACGCCGATGCCATGACCGCTGGCCGGAGCATCGACGATCACTAGATCATAAGTGCCCGCGCCCCGAGTGCGCCGTTGGAGCTGCGTTAGCTCCCAGACCTTGCCCATGCTGAGCAGTTCGCGCATGCCCGGCGTGGCCATCGCCAGCGCCTGAAACAGGCGGCTCGAGCCGAGCACCTGGCCCAGCGGTCCGGTCTTGATCCGCAGGTACTCGTCCATCGCGCGCTGGGCGTCGATCGAAATCGTGAACAGCCGCGGCGCGAGCTGGAGTTCGTGGAAGTGTGCGTCGTGGTGTCCCCAGGCACGCTGCACCCGCTCCTGGTTTTGCAGCTCGACCACGATCGTGCGCAGGCCGCGGCGCGCCGCGAGCAGCCCGAGCGCGGTCGAGACGGTGGATTTGCCGACGCCGCCCTTGCCGGTGACAAAGATCAGGCGTCTATCGAAAAGTGCTGGCAACTGAAGGGAATATTCAATTGGATCGGCCATATATTCGGAAAGCGCGGAGGATTTCTACACGCGCGTGCGAATACTTCCCGCGATGCAGGTAATCGCCTTCGCCAACCAGAAGGGCGGGGTCGCTAAGACCACAACCACGCTCAACCTCGCGGTGGCGTTCTCGGAGGAAGGCCATCGGGTGCTGTGTGTCGACATGGACCCGCAGGGCAACCTCACGATGTCGCAGGGGATCGACCCGGACACGCTCGAGCGCTCGATGTACGACGTGCTGGTGCACCGGCTGCCGCTGCGCGAGGTGATCCAGCAGCGCGAAGTGGACGTCGCGTGCTCCTCGATCGACCTCGCCGGCGCTGAAATCGCCATGTCCACCATGATCGGCCGCGAACGGGCGCTCGAAAAAGCGCTCGTCGACATCAAGCACGAGTACGACTTCGTGTTCATCGACACGCCCCCCAGCTTGGGCCTGCTGACGATCAACGCACTGACCGCGGCCAATCAGGTGATCGTCCCCGTCCAGTGCGAGTATCTCTCGATGCGGGGCTTGATCCAGCTCCAGAACACGCTGTCGATGATCCGCGAGAACCTCAACCCCGACGTCGACATCGTCGGCATCCTGCCGACGCTCGTCGACACGCGCACGCTGCACGCCAAAGAGGCCATCGAGTTGCTCGAAGAGAACTTCGGCGACCGCGTCTTCGCATCAAGAATCCGCAAAACGATACGTTTTGCTGAAGCGCCAGTGAAAGGCATGTCGGTGCTGAAGTACGATCCCGACGGTCTGGCCGCCCATGCCTACAGGCAGCTCGCGAAGGAGGTCCTCTCAGATGCCAACCGGTAAGCGCGCGAGCATGCGCGAGGGTCCGCTCGCTGCCCTTTTCCGCAAGACCACCGACGAGCCGCCGCCCGAGGCGGCAAAGCGAAAGGCGGCACCGAAGCGGCCCCCGGAGCCCGAGCGCGAACCGGAGCGTGAGCCGGCGCCGCCAGCGGCGGAGACGCCTGCGCGGCACGTGCCGACGCCGCAGGAGCGGCTGCGCCACGCCTTCGCGGCCGACATCCCGAACAACCTCCTCGAGCGCACCGACCGGGCATCCGAGCCCGACGTTTACGCTCGGCCCGAACGGTCGTTTTCGCCCTTCAGCGCACCGTCGTACGCGGCGAGCGAGCGCTTCGGCGGCAAGCCGGTAATCCGCGTCGTTGGTGTCGGCGGCGCCGGCGTCAACGCCGTTAACCGCATGGTGGAGGCCGAGATCGAGGGGGTCGAGTTCCTCGCTATCAACACCGATCTTCAGTCATTGCAGACCTGCGCGGCGCACGAGACGCTCCACATCGGTGCCGGCGTCACCCGCGGGCTCGGGTCGGGCTCGGACCCCGAGCTCGGCCGTCGTGCCGCGCGCGAGGAGTACGACCGCATCAAGGGCATTCTGCGCGGCTCGGACATGGTCTTCATCGCCGCCGGAGCCGGCGGCGGCACAGGCACGGGCGCCGCGCCGATCGTGGCGCAGATCGCCCGCGAGCTGGGCGCGCTGACCGTCGGCATCATCACGCGGCCATTCCAATTCGAAGGTTCGCGCCGCCGCGACCAGGCCGAGGCTGGAATTCAAGAGCTGGGTGAAGAGGTCGACACGCTGATCGTCGTGCCCAACAACCGCCTGCTGACGGTGCTCGACCGCAACACTTCGATCGTTGAAGCCTTCCGCGTGGCCGACGACGTGCTGCGCCAAGGAGTGCAGGGGATCTCCGACCTTGTCACGCTGCCGGGTCTCATCAACCTCGATTTCGCCGACGTGCGCACGATCATGTCGGGTGCCGGCTCCGCCCTGCTGGGTATCGGTATGGGCACGGGCGAGCGCCGTTCACTCGACGCGGCCGAAAAAGCGGTGTCCTCGCCGCTGCTCGAGACGAGCATGGAGGGCGCGCGCTCGATCTTGCTCTCGATCACGGGCGGACTCGACCTGTCGCTATGGGAGGTCAACGAGGCCGCGAGGGCGGTGTCCGAGGCCGCTCACCCCGACGCTAACATCATCTTCGGGGCCATGGTCGACGAGAAGCTCGAGGACCAGGTGTGGGTCACGGTGATGGCGACCGGCTTCGGCGAGCGCACCCGCCGTGAGGCTAAGACCGTGCGCGACGATCGCACCCACGTCCTGCGGGAGCCGCGCGGCGAGCCGCGTATCACGCGCGTGCGCGACCCCTTCCGCGAGCGAATCGACGAGCGCCCCTCCAACGGCGACGCCCTAGACGTACCCGAGTTCATTCCGCGGGGCTAAGTGCCCGCCAGCGACCACTAGCCACGCCGGTGGGGCGGGCGCTCGGCGTCGTCGCCGCCGGCCACCCGGGCACCGCGCGCGCCGGGGCCGATGCGCTGCGCGCGGGCGGCAACGCGGTTGATGCGGCGCTGGCCGCGCTGCTCGCTTCCTTTGCGTGCGAACCGCTGCTGACCAGCCTCGGCGCCGGCGGCTACATGCTGGTGATCGCGCCGGAGCAACCCCCGGTGCTGCTCGACTTCTTCGTCGAGGCCCCCGGGCGCGGCATCGACCCCGACAAGCGGGCCGAACTGCGCCCGGTCGCCGTCTCCTTTGGCGACGCGATCCAGGTGTTCAACATCGGGGCGGCGTCGGTTGGCACCTACGGCGTGCCGGCTGGCATCGCGACCGCCGCGCAGCGCTTCGGCCGGCTACCGCTGGGCGAGCTGGTTGCGCCCGCCGCGGCGCTGGCGCGCGACGGCGTGGCACTCAACCGCCAGCAGGCCTACGTGACCGCGATCCTCAAGGACATCGTCACCGCGACGCCCGAGTGTGCGGCCTTGTTCGCGCCCCAGGGGAGGCTGCTCGAGGAGGGCGACGTGGTCCGCCAGCCGGAGCTTGCCGACGCCCTCGAGCTGCTCGCGACGGACGGTGCCGCGCCTTTCTACACGGGCGACATCGCCGCCAAGGTCGCGCAGTGGATCGGTTCCCAAGGCGGCGAGCTGACCGCCCGCGACCTGCATGACTACGCCGTCGTGGACCGCGATCCGGTGCACGTCGCGTATCGCGACCGCGAGGTGGTGACCAATCCGCCCCCGTCAGCGGGAGGCATCCTGATCGCGCACGCACTGGCGTGGCTCGATTCGCAGTCGGCACCCCCGGGGGTGGGCGAAATCGTGGCGGCGATGGAGCGAACCCAGGCCGAGCGCACGCCCGAGTTTCTCGAGGGGCTAGACGATCCCGCTTACGTGCAGCGTTTCCTCGGGCGGCTTTCGGGCGGCAACCCGCTCGGCACGACCACGCACCTTGCGGTGCTCGACGCCGACGGTTGGGCGTGCTCGATGACGACCTCGAGCGGGTCGTGCTCTGGCATCGTCGTGCCGGGTACTGGCATCCACCTCAACAACATGCTCGGCGAGCAAGACCTGAACCCGCTTGGCTTCCATCGCCATCCCCCCGGACGGCGCCTGCCGAGCATGATGGCGCCGACTGTGGTGCTGCGCCGGGGCGCGCCGGAGCTGGCGGTGGGCAGCGCCGGCTCGAATCGGATCCGCTCCGCGATCCTGCAGACGATCGTGCGCGTGATCGACGAACGCTTTGCGGTCGCCGACGCGGTGCAGGCGCCACGGGTCCACTACGAGGACGGGATCGTGTATGTCGAGCCCGGGGTGCAAGAGGAGGCGCTCGAGTCGGCGGGACATGCGATCAGCCGCTTCGGAGACTTGAACCTGTTCTTCGGCGGGGTGCAGGCCGTTGCGCGTGAGCCCGACGGCAGCTTCGGCGGCGCGGGCGATCCGCGCCGTGGCGGCGCCGCGATCGTGGTGGAGGAATGAGCGATCTCCTAAACCTCGCCCGCCGCTGCGCGGCTAGGGCGGCGCCCCCGTGGTCGCCCGCGCTGTCGATGTCGCTCGCTGTGCTCGCCGGCTGCGGCCTCCAGGTCCAATCGCCTGACCTGTTCTTGCTCACACGCACCGGCGCGGGCCAGAAGCAGACGCTGCTTGTCAACAGCGGCGGGACCATCCGCTGCAACGGCTCAAAGCCAAAGCCTCTGCCCGACAACTTCCTGCTCAAGGCCCGGCGCCTGACCGACGCGCTCAACCGCGACGCCAGGCGCCATCTGTACCTGGCGCCACGGCCGGGATCGGTCTACCGCTACAGCGTCGAGCTGCAGGGCGGCACGATCACTTTCCCTGACACAGCGGGGCGCAGTCGTCCCGAGCTCGCGCAGCTCGAGCTGCTCGCCGTGCAGATCTTGGGCGGCCCCTGCCGGGGGCTCTCGCACTCCACTTGAGCGCGCGCGCCCGCGGCTAGCCGAATTTGATCTTGCCGTTTGAGCGCGCGCGCTCTTGTGCGCGCTCGACCAGGTCCAGGCGCTTCATCGCCGAGCGGAACAGCCGTGTGACGAGTCGCAAGCGCGCGTTTTCAGAGCGCATGTCGAGCAGGCCCTGTTTGGCGTCGAGGCCAAAGTCGACCGTGGCCGCCATCGCGTAGGCGCTCATCTCTTCGAGCTCGGCGTCATCCAGCTCGCGGTCGGTGGCGCGCTTGACGAGCTCCGCGTAGGCCTTGTGCGCTTCGACGAGCAGCGCGGGGTCGGGGTCCTCGGAGCGATCCTCGACGAAATCCACAACGCCCGCTGGGTAAGCGAGATGCGACTGGCGTTCCAGCACGCGAAAGGGCCGGGTGCCGCGTACGACCACGTTCATGCGGCCGTCTTCCATCTGCTCGAGCACGCGCTCAATGCGAGCGGCACAGCCCACCTCGCGCAAACTCTCGTCCGAGAGCCACACCATCCCGAACTCCGTCTCGTTCTCGATGCAATCGCTGATCATCTTCTTGTAACGCTCCTCGAACACGTGCAGCGGGATCAGCTCGCCGGGCAGCGCGACTGTCGGGAGCAAGAACAGCGGGAACTCACTGGTCTGGCGATCTGCCATGGAGTGAGTTTATGGGCGTGTATTAAGCCTTGCGCGCCGTGAGCAGCAGGTTGTAAAAGAGCGCCGCCGGCAGCCGCCCTTCCAGCACGCGCTGGTCCAGGCGCTGCAACAGCATGTAGCCGTTGTATGCGTACCGGCGCCACGCCATGGGCACGCCATCGGGATCCGCGGTGGCCTCCAGCGAGCGGTTAAACCAGCCAAACCAGTTGGCGAGCAGCTCCTCGCCGCGGACCGACACGTCGCCAAACCCAGCTCGGCGCGCATAGCGGGCCAGCTCTGCGGGCGAGAACGCGTGGATATCCACGTAGCGCTCCAGCTCGCGGTCCTCTGCGTGGGGGTTGGGGGACCCGGCCTCCGCGCGCAGAAATGCCCGCCACAACGGAGCGACCGCCGCCGCGCTGCGCTTGGGCACCGACGCCAGCCGGTCGCCGACCCGCGAGGGCTCGCCAGCGAACGCAATCCAACCTCCCGGCACCAAGACGCGAGCGACCTCATTGAAAGCGCGGGGCAGGTCGGGCAGGTGGTGAAGTACGGCGTGCCCGAGCACCAGGTCGAAGGTGCTCGAAGCGAACGGCAGCGATTCCGCGTCGGCGCGGGCCGTTCGAACCTGCACCCCCAGCCTGCTCGCGTTCTGGTTCAAGGTCGCGACCATGCCGGGCGAGATGTCGGTGCACGTGGCCTCCTGCACGATCCCGGACTGCAGGAGGTTGAGCGAGAAGTACCCGGTGCCGGCGCCGATCTCGAGCGAGTGGCGAAAGCGTCCTTGGGCACCAGCGCCGAGCGCCTTGCGCAGCTTGCCGAGCACCTGCGCCTGGCCGACAGGACCGAAGTCGATGCCCCACTTCGAGTCGTACGTCGACGCGGCCCCGTCGTGATAGCGGGTGTTGACGTCGCGAATCTCCTCCGCGCTTCGCACCGCCGCCATGACCGGCGGCACTCTACCCTGTCCCCGCTCGGCGATAACCCCGTCGAGCAGGGGAGATCGGCCCGCCATGGAGAGCATTGTTCAGCGCAACCAGCCCCCCGGCGTCCCGCCGCTTTCGCTGACCGGGGAGCGCACGCTTCCCGACGTACCGGCCGAGAACTACTGGTACCGGCGCCACCTCGTCGTGTATGAGTGGATCGCGGCGCGGGTGCGAGGCGGGCGGGTGATCGACATGGCCTGCGGCGAGGGATACGGATCGAGCGTGCTCGCGCGAGAGGCCGCCGCGGTAACAGGCGTCGACGCCAACCCCGAGGCATTCGAGCACGCCCGCCAGCGCTATCAGCGCCCAAACCTCCGCTTCGAGCGGGGGCTAGTGGAGGACTTCGGCGAACCGGCGTCGTGCGACGCAGTCGTTTTCTTGCAGACGATCGAGCACGTGCGCGAACCCGTCGGCGTGCTGCGCCACATGCGCGAACTGCTCGTGCCCGGAGGCGTCGCGTACATCTCGACCCCGAACGTGCTCACGCTGGCGCCGCCGGGCGCCTCGCATTCGGGCAACCCCTGGCACCTGACCGAGTACCGCCACGAGCAGTTCCGCGCGCTGTGCGAGGCGGCGTTCGACGAGGTCACGCTGCTTGGAGTGCAACACGCGCGCAAGCTGCGCGTACACGCGGTGGCGCTACGCCTGGGCTGGGATCGCGTGCATCGCCGGCTCGGCATCACGCAGCCGTTCTACGGTCGCTTCACGCCGGCGATCTCGGCCCGCGACTTCGCGCTGCGAGCAGGCGGGCTCGAGCGCGCGCTTGACTTCGTCGCCGTCTGCAGGGCGACGTGAGCCCGAAGCGCCGGGGCGCGCTCGCGCTCGTTCTGCACACCCACATGCCCTACGTCGAGGGCGGCGTCGGGTGGCCGCGTCCCGTCGATGAGCTCAACCCCAAGGGCTTCGGTACGTGGCCCTTCGGTGAGGAGTGGCTGTGGGAAGCGATCGCGACCTCGTATCTGCCCTTGCTCGAACTGCTCGGGCGCCTACCGCTCACTCTCTCGCTGACGCCGGTGCTCTGCGACCAGCTCGAGGCACCGGGCAGCCTCGAGCGCTGCATCCGCTTCCTCGACGAGGTCAGGTCCGAGTCGCACCGCCGCGACATCGAGCAGCTGCGCTCGCAGGGAGACGAGGCGCTGATCGCACCGCTGCAACGCTCCGCGCGCGCCTACGCCGCTGCCGCGCAGAGGCTTCGGGAGCTGCCGGATGGCCTACTCGCCGCGTTACGCCCGCACGCTCGTTGGACCTCGGCAGCCACGCACCCAGTGCTGCCCCTGCTGGCAAGCGATGCCGCGATCGCGGTGCAGCTGGCCACGGGGATCGCGTCTCACCGGCGGCGCTTCGGGTCCTGGAGCGGAGGGCTGTGGTTGCCCGAGTGCGCGTATCAGCCATGGCTTGACCCCCTGTTGGCCGATGCCGGGATACATATGACCTGCTTGGAGCTGACCGCGCGGCTCGGCCTCGGCAGCGACGCGAATCTGCGTCCGGTGGTGACCGAGGCGGGCGGCTTGGTGTGGCCGGTTGACCGCGAGACGATCTCGCTGGTGTGGCATCCGCGCGGCTATCCGGCCTCGAGGCCATACCGCGACACCCACCGGCTCACGCCCAACCACCACCACGCGTGGCGCAACGACGGTGATCCTTACGACGAGAACGCGGCGCTGGTCCAGGCGCGCCGTGACGCGGCGGACTTCGTCGGCCGGGTGCGGGCACGCGTTGGTGCAGGTGGGGTCTGCGTGTGCGCGCTTGACACCGAGCTGCTCGGGCACTGGTGGTACGAGGGGACGGCGTGGCTTGCCGGGGTCATCGAGGAGAGCTCGCGTCAGGGATTGGAGATGGTGGCGCTCGACGACGCTTTGGAGCTGTGTGAACCGGCGGCGATGCCGCCGGGAGTCAGCGGGACCAGCTGGGGGGAGGGGGGAGACCTGCGCACCTGGAGCGCGCCGCCGGTGGCCGACATCGTGTGGCGGGCGCGTGCGGCCGAGCTCAAGCTGCTGCGCGCGGGGCGCCCCGGGCCGCGCGCGGTGCGCGAATTGCTCGCGCTACAGGCCAGCGACTGGCCGTTCCTGGCCTACCGCGGGTTGGCGGGCGAATACCCGCGCGAGCGCGTCGAAGCTCACGCCCGCGCGTTGGAGACGGCGCTGACCGGCGCTTCCGGGATGGATCCGGCGCTGCGGTGTCTGGCGCCCGATCTGGTGGCGTGGCCCTAGAAGAAGCGCCGCGCCAGGCCCGGGCTGCGGCCCTCGCGACTCACTCCCCCCAGACCAGCGTGCGCGGTTCCTGCCGCATCCTCAGCAGCCGCGCGGGCACGCCGCCCACGACCGCATTGCACGGCACGTCTCGGGTCACCACCGAGGAGGTTCCGATCACGGCGTTGTCGCCGATCGAGACGCCCCTCAGGACGCACGCGCCGTAGCCGATCCAGACGTTGTGGCCGACGTGCACGTCGCGCTTGTAGATCCCCTGCAGGCGGATCGGACGCTCGACCTCGACCATCCCGTGATCGAAGTCGATCAGCATTACGCGGTCGGCGAGGATGCACTCGCGTCCGATCTCGACGCACTGATACGAGGAAATCGTGCACTCTTGGCCGAGCACAGTTTTGGCGCCGATCGAGACCCAGCCTTCGTGGACGCGGATCTTCGACGCCTCGCCGATCCAAGACCAGCGGCCGAGCACGAGCTTGGCGTCCCGGCCGATCTCGAGCTTCACGCGCGGACAGACGAAGCAAAGTCCGTCGGTCACGAGGCGCCCCCGCCAGCGCGCCTTGAGCCACAGCCAGCGCAACATCAGCACCAGATGGCCAGGTGTCAGCATGCCGTGGGCGTACATGAAGCGCGCCAGCGTGAGCGGACCCCCGTGCCGGGGCGGCGGTGGCATGCGCGCGACCGGTGGGAGCGCGGTCTCGGGCTCGAGCGTCGCTTCGGGCACGCAAGCATCGTAATCGCCCCCATTGGCATGATTGCTCGCGCGATGGCGGAGGGCCACGACAAATCCGAAAGCGGCGGCAGCGCGGCCGCCGAAGCTCGCGACTCGCTGGCCCAGCGCCTGATCGCCGGGGACAAGCGCGCGCTTGCACGTGCGATCTCACTCGTCGAGAACAACGACCAGAGCGGATTTGACTTAGTACGCGAGGTCTACCCGCGCACTGGCCGGGCGGCGGTGGTGGGCTTCACCGGCCCGCCGGGAGCAGGTAAGTCGACCCTGCTCAGCGCGCTGACCAAGCGCGAGCGCGAGCGGGACCGCACGGTCGGGGTGCTCTCGATCGACCCCTCATCGCCGTTTACGCAGGGCGCGCTGCTCGGAGACCGCATCCGTCTGTCCGACCTCTTCCTTGACGCGGGAGTTTTCATCCGCTCGATGGCGAGCCGCGGGGCGCTCGGCGGCCTGAGCGAGGCCGCGCTGCAGGCGGCGCTTTTGATGGACGCGGCGGGACGCGACCTGATCCTGCTCGAGACCGTCGGCGTGGGACAGGCCGAGGTCGACATCATCGACCACGCCGACACCGTCGTGCTGGTGCTGATGCCCGGCTCGGGTGACTCGATCCAGGCGCTCAAGGCGGGTGTGATGGAGATCCCGGATGTGATCGTGGTCAACAAGGCCGACCACCCCTTGACCGACACGATGGTGCGCGAGATCAAGGCCGTGCTCGCGCTGGGGCCTCGGGGCGATTGGGAGGTGCCTGTAATCAGAACCGACGCGGTAAAGGGGGAGGGGGTCTCGGAGCTCGCCGAGAAACTCGACGACCACCGGGCATTCATCGAGGCCGAGGGCACGCTCTCGGAGCGGCGGCGCCGCAACCTGATGAACGAGGTGCTCGCGATCGCGACCTACCGCATGCGCCGTGAGCTCGAGGACTCCGTGCAGGAGGACGCCGAGGTCAAGAAGCTGCTCGACCGCGTGGTCGCGCGGGAACTCGATCCGGCCAGTGCCGCGGCGACGATCCTGGAGGCGCGCGCGAAGGCGATCGACGCCCGGACAAAGGGCCAGTGATGACGGGCCAGCGAGTCCGTACGCGCCGCCGCGTGCGGGTCTCCGGTCGCATCGCCTTGATGCGCGGCCTACGGGCGCTGATCCGCATCTGATCGCGGGCGCGGCAACGGTCGAGGCCGGCCGCCCACTACGATCAAACCATGTCCAAGACCGTGATTCTCTCCACCGCCCGCACCCCGGTCGGCAAGCTCGGCGGCGCGCTGAAGACTCTCGATGCGACCGAGCTCGGCGGGATCGCCATTGAAGCGGCGCTGCAGCGCGCGCAAGTCGAGCCCGACCGGGTGCAGCACGTCGTCATGGGCCAGGTACTACAGGCCGGTCAGGGCCAGATTCCCTCGCGCCAGGCTCAGATCAAGGCCGGGATCCCGCGCGAAGTGTCCTCGGAGACGATCAACAAGGTATGCGCGTCCGGCATCCGCGCCGCGGGCCTGCTCGACGCGGCGATTCGCGCCGGCGACCTCGAGCTTGCGGTCGGAGGCGGCATGGAGTCGATGTCGAACGCGCCGTTCGTGCTCAAGCAGGCGCGCTTCGGCTACCGCATGGGCGACGGCCAAGCCCTGGACGCGATGGTCAACGACGGCCTGCGCAATCCGTTCTCGGGCAAGCAGATGGCGCAAGAGGCCAACGAGGTCGCAGCCGAACTGGAACTGACCCGTCCCGACATGGACCGCTGGGCCCTGCGCTCTCACCAGCTGGCCGTGCAGGCGACTGACGAGGGGAAGTTACCCGAAGAGATCACGCCGGTCACGATCTCCGAGCGCAAGGGAGAGCGGACCGTCGAGGTCGACGAAAACCCGCGGCGGGACACGAGCCTCGAACAGCTCGCGAAACTCAAGCCGCTCTTTACCGACGACGGCTCGCACACGGCGGGAAACTCCCCCGGGGTCAACGACGGCGCCGGAGCGATGGTGTTGGCGAGCGACGAGTGGGCGCGCAGCAACGATCGCGCGGCCCTGGCGACGATCGTCGCCCAGGCGCAGATCGCCGACGATTTCGCCTATCTCGCGCGAACGCCGGCCAAGGCGGCGCTGGAGGCCCTCGACAAGGTGGGGCTGACGGCGGACCAGATCGACCTATGGGAGATCAATGAGGCCTTCGCCTCGGTCGTCTTGAACTCTATTCACCTGCTCGAGATCGACGCCGAGCGCGTGAACGTCAACGGCGGCGCTGTGGCCATCGGCCACCCGCTCGGCGCCTCCGGGGCGCGGATTCTGGGCGCGCTCGTGCTCGAGCTCCAGCGCCGCGGAGGCGGCCTGGGCTGCGCGGCGATCTGCTCCGGCGGGGGGCAGGGCGACGCCGTGATCGTGGAGGTGAACGGCCGCTGAGCGCCGAGCGCGCAGGCGACCAGACCACAGCAGCGGGCGACCAGGCCAGACCAAAGGCCGGTCGGGCCAAGGCAACCGCCGCCTTCTTCGACCTCGATCGCACGCTGATGGAGGGCTCGTCCGCCTTCCAATTTGTGCGCGTTGCATACAAGGCCGGCCTCGTCTCGAGGCGCCAGCTCGCGAGCGACGCGTGGGCAAACTTGCTGTTTCGCCTGCGCGGCTCGACCGACGCCGCCACGAACGAACTGCGGGAACGAATCTCCCGCGAGCTCAAGGGCGTGCGGGTGCGCGAGATGCAACGGCTTGGGCCCGACCTGTTGGTGCGCATCTTGCCGCGGCTGTATCCGCAGATGCTCGCGCTGGCATACGACCACCAGGACGCCGGCCGGCGCGTGTACATCATGACCGCGGCCGCGCAGGAGCTGGCCGAGTCGCTGGCGCGCGTGCTGGCCTTCGACGGCGGCATCGGCTCGCGCCTTTCCGACACCCGCGACGGCGTCTTTACTGGCGAACCGGCGGGCCTCTTCATCTACCGGGCGGGCAAGGCGCAGGCCGTGGTCGAGCTCGCCCGGCGCGAGGGCATCGATCTCGCCAAGTCCTACGCCTACTCGGATTCGGAGTCCGACCTGCCCATGTTGCGCGTGGTCGGCTACCCGGTCGCGGTCAACCCCGACCCGGAGCTCGCCCGGGTTGCACGCGCTGAGGGCTGGGAGGTGCTGCGCTTTGAGCGACTCGGGAGGCGGCTCAAGGCCGCCGCGGCGCTCACGACCGCAGCCGCGGCCGGGGGGATCGGAAGCGCAGCGATAGCGCACCGCCGGGGCGGCCGGTTGGGGTTCATGCGAGGGCTGGCGCGGAGCCAGAGTTGGAAAAGATGGCGGTAGCTGTCCCCTCGCGGACGCCGCGTTCGTCGCAGGGGTACAACCAAAACCCCACAGGAGGGACAGGATGAAGTACGCACTTCTGATCTACAGCAAGCCCGGCTCGCACGAGAACCTGCCCGAGGACGAATACAAGTCGATGTTCGCGGAGTACACGACGCTGGCAAATGACCCGCGCTGTCTCGATAGCGCCGGCCTGCAGCCCGTCGAGACCGCGACCACCGTGCGCGTCCAGGACGGGCAGACGCTTACCACCGACGGCCCGTTCGCCAACACGAAGGAGGTCTTCGGCGGCTACTACGTGTTGGAGGCCGACGATCTCGATCAGGCGCTCGAGTTCGCTGGCCGCATTCCGGCGGCCAGGCTCGGGGGTGCGGTCGAAGTCCGTCCGGTGATGGAGTACTAGCCGCTGCTTGAAGACGTCTTCCGCGAGGAGTGGGGCCGCGTCCTAGCCTCTTTGGTCGGCTTCCTCGGTGATTTTGACCTCGCCGAGGAGGCTGCCCAGGAAGCGTTCACGAGTCGCGGCCGAGCGCTGGCCGCGCGCCGGCGTGCCGGATAACCCCGCCGCGTGGCTGGTGACCACTGCGCGTAATCGCGCGATCGACCGCATCCGCCGCGAGCGCACCCTCCAGGCGAAGACCCAGCTGCTCGAGCGCCCGGAGCCAACGATGGACGAAATCCCAGACGACGCGCCGATCAAGGATGAGCGGCTCGAGCTGATCTTCACCTGCTGTCACCCGGCGATCGCGCTCGAAGCTCAGGTCGCGCTCACGCTGCGCGCGCTTGGCGGCCTCTCGACCGAGGAGATCGCGCGCGCCTTCCTGGTCGCCCCCGAGACGATGAAGCGCCGCCTCTCACGCGCCAAGGTCAAGATCAAGGCGACGGCCATTCCCTTCTCGGTGCCGGGCGACCACCTGCTCCCCGACCGCCTGGCAGCCGTGCTGGCGGTCGTGTACCTGATCTTCAACGAGGGCTACGGAGGCCGCGTTGACTTCGCGTCGGAGGCGATCAGGCTCGGGAATCTGCTCACGAGCTTGATGCCCGACGAACCCGAGGTGCAAGGGTTGCTCGCGCTGATGCTGATCCACCACGCCCGCCGCGAGGCCAGATTCGCCGGCGAGGACATCGTCCTTCTCAGCGAGCAGGACCGCTCGCTGTGGAGTCACGAGCAGATCGCCGCCGGGCGCCTCGCGCTCGACCGCGCGCTGGCCTTACGAGGCCGCGGGCCTTATGTCCTTCAGGCGGCGATCGCCTCGCTCCAGACAGACGAGCAGATCGACTGGCGCGAAGTGGCCGGGCTGTACGGGGAGCTTCATCGCGTGACCGACTCGCCGGTCGTCGAGCTCAACCGCGCGGTCGCCGTGGCTGAGTCAGGCGACCCCGAACGCGCGCTGGAGATCGTCGACGCGCTCGAGCTCGACCAGTACCGCTATCTGCACTCCACCAAAGCCGAGCTGTTGCGCCGCCTCGGTCGCGCCGAGGAGGCCCGCGCGGCCTACGAGCGGGCACTCGCGCTCACGCCCACAGAGCCCGAGCAACGCTTCCTCAAGCGACGTATCGACGGGCTAAGCCGCGCGTAGACTTCGGTCCGTGGCGACGGACGCGCAGTTGACCGCACTCGAGCGCTGGGAGCGCGAGATCTATGGCCGCACTCCCGAGCGCTTGGCGCTGTTTGAGACGATCTCCGGCGAGCCAGTAAGGCCGCTTTACACCGAGACCGACTTGCCCGAGGACCCGGATCAGGCGATTGGCCTGCCGGGCGAATTTCCGTACACACGCGGGGTGTACGGGTCGATGTACCGGGGGCGGCTGTGGACCATGCGCCAGTTCGCCGGCTTCGGCACGGCGGTCGAGACCAACGCGCGTTTTCGGTACCTGCTCGACCACGGGCAGACGGGTCTCTCGACAGCGTTTGACATGCCCTCCTTGATGGGTCATGACTCCGACCACCCGCGCTCGCTGGGGGAGGTGGGGCGCGAGGGCGTCGCGATCGACACGCTGGCCGACATGGAGATGCTGTTTGAGGGCATCCCGCTTGACCGCGTGTCGGTGTCGATGACGATCAACGCGCCCGCGGCGATCATGCTCGCTTTCTACGTAGTCGCGGCGGAGCGGCGCGGAATCCCGCCCGAGCTTTTGGCGGGCACGATCCAGACCGACATCCTCAAGGAGTACATCGCGCAGAAGGAGTGGTGCTTCCCGGTCGACCCCGCGATGCGCGTGGTGACCGACATGATCGAATGGTGTGCCCACGCGATGCCGCGCTGGCACCCGATCTCGATCTCGGGCTACCACATTCGCGAGGCGGGTTCGACCGCCCAGCAGGAGCTCGCGTTCACGCTCAAGGACGGCCTCACCTACGTCGAACACGCGGTCGCGCGCGGACTCGACGTCGACGACTTCGCGCCGCGGCTGTCGTTTTTCTTCAATGCGCATATCGACTTTTTCGAGGAGATCGCGAAGTACCGCGCTGCGCGCCGGATCTGGGGGCGGGAGCTGCGCGAGACCTTTGGGGCACGCAAGCCAGAGTCGTTGCGGATGCGCTTTCACACGCAGACCGCAGGCGTGTCCTTGACCGCCCAACAGCCGCTCAACAACATCGTGCGTACCGCGATCGAGGCGCTCGCCGGCGTGCTCGGCGGCACGCAGTCGCTGCACACCAACAGCTTCGACGAGGCACTCGCGCTGCCGACCGAGGAGGCGGTACGCGTGGCGCTGCGCACGCAGCAGATCATCGCCGAGGAGACCGGCGTGGCCAGCACGATCGATCCCCTTGGCGGCTCCTACTTGGTCGAGTCCCTGACCGACGCGATGGAGCAGCGCTGCTACGAGTACTTCGACAAGATCGATCAGCTCGGCGGCATGGTCGAAGCGGTCAAGCAGGGGTTCCCACAGCGCGAGATCGCCGACGCGGCGTTTCGCTATCAGCGCGAGGTCGAATCGGGCGCGCGCAAGCTGGTCGGCGTCAACGCCTACACCGAAGGCAGCCAGGCGGACATCCCGACCCTGCGCATCGACCCTGAGTTCGAGCGAAAGCAAATCGAGCGCGTGCGCGAGGCGCGCGACCGGCGCGACGCCGACGCGGTGCAGCGCGCGCTGGAACGGCTCACCGAAGCAGCTCGCGACGAGCACGAAAATCTGATGCCGCATCTACTCGACGCCACGCGCGCGGAGGTGACCGAGGGCGAGATGGTGCAAGCGCTGCAGACCGTGTTCGGCTCCTTCAGCGAGACCCCCGCCTTCTAGATATTGATGGTCCGGGCCGATCAAGATCGGCCCGGCCCTATGCCTATTTCTTCAGAGCCGCCAGCGCCGCCTGGGCGTACTTGTGCACCTGGGCATGCGTGTAGGCGGTCGCATAAGCGAACCGGTAGGTCACCGTCCCCTTGGCGGCCACCTTTGTCGCATAGTGCATCGTGAACTCGCCGATCGAGCTCGAGGCGATAAACACGATCTTGGTCGGCGCCTGTGCGTATGTGATCGCGCCCTGCCCTGTCGAGCGGTTGCCGTCCGGGGCACCCAGCACCTTGACGTAGATCGAGCCGGCGCCCTTGGGCACGTGCACCACGTCGCCGAGTGTGTGCGCGGCGTATGAGTGGTGACCGGGAAAGCGGTAGCCGATGTTCGGGCCAGAACACGGGGAGCCCTCGTTCGGCCCCAGGCACTCGTCGTTCTCATACAGCAGGTCCAGCTTGTGGGCGTGGCCGTCGGTGCTGCGGTACCTGTCGGTGATCGAGACCACGTGACCCGAGGCGGACTGGACCATCGTCCGTAGCGCCTCGACTCCAGTCTTCACATATCTCGTGCATGTGGTCGTGGTCGGCGGATAGGAGTCGGTGCCATTGCAGCGGAGCAGCGGGTCCGTCTCCGTGATCGTGACGTCCCCGTTCTTGTGGTTGAGAGCGACCTTGTAGGTCACCTTGGGCAGCCCGGGGGTGATCTCGCTGCCTATGAAGGCATCCTGCATGGAGCCCGGCGCATAGGCGTTACGACTGTCGACCTGAAGCTCCGAGCGCGTGCTGGGGGTGCCGTTCTCCCACCACAGATAGGAGTTTGCATAGAACACCGTCGCGGTCAGCTTCCCCGCCCGGTCAAACAGGTAGGAGTCACACAGCCCGCAGTAGCCGAGTGAGTCATAGTCGTTGGCGAGCGCGGTCTGCTGGACCCATGCGTAGTAGTCGAGAGTCGTGCCGGCATTGGGGCCGCTCGAGACGACCGTCGGCTCCTGTTGGCCGACATCCACCCAGGGTCCGGCGTAGTTACTGCTCTTCACGGTCGCGCCGTGGGGGACGGCGGTCAAGTGGCATTCGTGATCCTTGAGCGCGGAGAGTGACGCAGACCGAACCGAGAACGACTTGTCGCTGTGCAGCGCCACACCGCTGCGCACTGTTATGTACGTGGAACCGTAGAAGCACAGAATGTCGACCTGGTCGGTGCTCGGCGAAGTCGAGTTGGTCGTCCCCTTGACCGCGAACGTGCTCTTGGAGCCGTGGCTGTCCATGAGATACGTCGGACTCTTTGACGGAGTCGTTACGTGCGTCTTGCTGATGGTGCCTGTGGCCGCTGGCGCGAACGCGAGCGACGCGATGACTGCGAGTGGGATCGCCTGCTTGAGCCTCATGCGCCTCCTCGGCTCCGGTGTAGCCAGCCCCACGCGGCAAGGTATCAGAGCACTCCCCGGCCATATAGTTCGATTCGATGGGCGTGAGTACCGACAAGAAGATCCGTGTGGTCGTTGCCAAGCCGGGGCTGGACGGTCACGACCGGGGCGCCAAGATCATCGCCCGCGCGCTGCGTGACGCCGGCATGGAGGTGATCTACACAGGCCTTCACCAGACGCCCGAGCAGATCGTCGAGACCGTGATCCAGGAGGACGCCGACGCGATCGGCCTCTCCATCCTCTCGGGTGCGCACATGACACTGGTGCCGCGGGTCGTCGAGTTGCTCAACGAACAGGGCGTCGATGACGTGCTGGTGACAGTCGGTGGCACGATCCCGGCCGAGGACATCCCCCAGCTCAAGGAGCTCGGTGTGGCCGAGGTGTTCGGTCCCGGCGCCAGCACGCAGGCGATCGTGGATTTCTTGCGCGAAGCCGTTCGCGCGTAGCCCGTCCGTGGAACTTTGGACATCTAGTTCGACCCCTCCGACCTGAATCGCCAAAGTTCGCTCGATGAGCCGTCCTACTCCCTTGATTGACTCGTCAGTCAACGACCGGGGTAATATTTCCGAGTCAAGCTTTAGGAGGTTTAGTTGAAGATTTGCGTCCTGGTCAAAGAGGTGCCGGACGCCGCCGTCGAGAAGCGCATCGACCCTTCGACGGGGCGGATGGATCGCTCGGGGGAGAAGAACCTCAACCCGTACGACACCCACGCGATTGAAGCGGCGATGCAGATTCGTGAGGGCGGCAACGCGCAGGTCGACGAGATCGTGGCCGTGACGATGGGCCCCGAGTCGGCGGTGCGCGCACTGCACAAGGCGGTCTCGCTCGGGGCCGACCGCTCGATTCATTTGAGCGATTCAGCCCTTACGGGGTCCGACGTCGCCGCCACGGGCTACGCGCTTTCGAAGGCCCTTTCCAAAGAGCAGCCCGACCTCGTACTGCTGGGCCAGCAGTCCGATGACGGCGAGTGTTACACGATTGGAGCGGTGGTGGCCGACCACCTCCAGATGCCGTCGCTCACGCAGGTGATCCAGATGGACGTCGAGGACGATGCGCTGCGCTGCGAGCGCCAGGCCGAGTACGGCTACGACACCGTGCAGATCAGGCTGCCGGCCGTGATCTCGGTCGGCGACGCCATCAACGAGCCGCGCTATCCGTCGCTGAAGGCGATCATGGGCGCCAAGAAGAAGCCGCTCGAGCAGGTCGGCGCCTCGGACATCGGGATCGACAGCTCGCTTGTGGGCGAGGAAGGCTCGCGCGTCCAGTGCGGCGACTTCCACGACCCGCCGGGTAAGGCGGCAGGTCAGGTGATCGAGGATGAGGACACGGAGGAGACGGTGCAGAAGATCGTGGCCTGGCTTGAGGAAAGGAAGCTGATCTAGATGGCTGATGTTCTGACCTACGTCCTGCACTACGAGGGAGCCTTCAACAAGAACTCACTCGGGGCGGTCTCGGAGGGAGCCGCACGCGCCGAGGAGATCGGCGGTCAATGTCACGCCGTCGTGGTCGGCGGCGACGACCTGAGCGACGAGCTGTGCTCCTCCCTGGGCGCCTACGGCGCCACCAAGGTGTTCCGCGCGCGCGGGACGGAGGGCCTGGCGCAGCCCGTGGTGGACGTGATGGCAAAGGTGATCGATGACAACGGTCACTCGTACGCGCTGTTCGGTGGCGGGCTGCTGGGTTTCGAGATCGGAGCCGGGTTGGCGGCGCGCAAGCAGGCCGGCGTCACGATGGAGGTCACCAGCGTGCGCGCCGAAGACGGCAAGCTGGTCGCCGAGCGCCCGATCCTTCAAGACTCGAAGGTTTCGGTCTCCCGCTACCGGGGCGACCTGGGGATCATCATCGGGCGCATCAATGCCTTCGAAGTATCCGAGCGCGGCGGATCGGCCGAGGTGGTCGATGTCGAGGTCGACTATTCGCCGTGGTCTGAGCAGGCGACGATGGTCCAGCGCGGCGAGCAGCGCGGCGCTGACGTCGACATCGAGGGCGCCGACATCCTCGTGGCCGGCGGACGCGGGCTGGGCAAACCCGAGGGCTTTGAGCTGGTCGAGGCGCTCGCGCAGGCCTTCGGCGGCAACTCGGCCGTGGCGGCCACCCGTGCGGTCGTCGACGCCGGCTGGTATCCGTATGCCGCCCAGATCGGCCAGACCGGCAAGACCGTGTCGCCCAAGCTGTATCTTGCGGCGGGCATCTCCGGCGCGATTCAACACAAGGTCGGCATGCAGTCCTCGGAGAACATCATCGCGATCAACAAGGACGCGAACGCGCCGATCTTCGAGTTCTCCGACCTGGGCATCGTCGGCGACCTGAACAAGATCCTGCCCAAGCTCACCGACGCGATCAAGTCCAAGAAGGGCTCTGGGTGAGCACCTCCTCCGACGGGCACGCCCCCGCACCGATCGAGTACCCGCCGCCGGTCCACTCGCCGGAGGAGTTCATCAAGCGCGAGCTCGACTCCGAAGACGAGCGCATCGAGGTCGGCGTCGCGATCGTGGGCGGCGGTACGGCGGGGTTGGCGTGCGCCAACCGCCTGCTGCAACTGCTCGGCGACGACTCGGCGACCATGGAGCGGCTCGGCGAGGTCCCGGTCGCGGTGATCGAGAAAGCCAAGGCCTGCGGCGGACATTCTCTGTCGGGAGCGGTGATGCGGCCCGGGCCGCTGCAGGAGCTCTTCCCCGAGCTCAGCCGCGAGGATTGGCGCAAGGAGCGGTTTGCTTTCGGGGAGGTCACCAAGGAAGCGGTCTACATGCTCCCCAACGGCAAGACCAAGCTCCGCATTCCGCCGCCTCCGCCGTTCAAGAATCACGGCAACGAGGTGGTCTCGGTCGCGGCGCTGGCGCGCTATCAGCAGCGCCAGGCCGAGGAGGGCGGCGCCTACGTGCTGACCGAGACCTCGGCCACCAAGCTGATCGTCGATGACGGCCACGTCGTCGGCGTGCGCTCGGGCGACAAGGGCCGGGGCAAAGACGGCGAGGAGCTTTCAAACTTCGAGCCGGGTACGGACATCAAGGCGGGGGTGACGGTGCTCGGGGAGGGGTGCTGGGGCCATTTGACTGGCGCTGCGATCCGCGAGTTTGGCCTGGCCGAGGGCCGCGAGCCCCAGGTATGGGAGCTCGGCGTCAAGGAGATCTGGCGGGTCCCCAAGGCGCTTGACCGCGTGATCCACACGATCGGTCCCTGGCCGCTCAAGCTGTCGGCCAAATATGGCCAGATCGGCGGAACATGGCTTTATCCGATGAAGGACTCGAAGTCGGGCGATGACCTCGTATCGATCGGCTTCGTAATCGACCTCGACTACGCCGACGCCACGACCTCGGCCCACGATCTGCTGCAGCTCTTCAAGACCCACCCCTTCGTGCGCGGGATATTGGAAGGCGGCGAGCGGCTGTCGTGGGGAGCGAAAGCGATCCCGGGCGGCGGATACTGGTCGATGCCGAAGCTCTCGATGCCTGGTGCGCTGCTTGTGGGCGACGCCGGCGGAATGGTCGACACCGTCGCGCTGAAGGGAGTGCACCATTGCATCAAGTCGGGGATCCTGGCCGGCGAGGCGATCTACGCCCACCTCAAACGCGGGACCGGGCTGTCGAGTTACGAGCAGGCGGTCGAGGAGTCGACGATCGGCAAGGAGCTGTGGCTTGTGCGCAACACGCGTCAGCCGTTCCAGCGTGGCTTCATCCAGGGCGGACCGATGGTCAATCTCGCGATCGCGACTAAGGGGCGGCTGCCCGGCGGCCGCATGCAGTGGCACCGCAACGACGCCAAGCCGCTGTTCGTGGGCGACACGCGCAAGAGCTATCCGAAGCCGGACGGCAAGTACATCTTCGACAAGCTCTCCTCGGTCTACATCTCCGGTAACGCGACGCGCGACGATGCGCCCAACCACATCCGCGTGCGGCGCAACGTCCCGCGTGAGATCGCCGAGGGGTGGCGGTGGATGTGCCCCGCGGGCGTCTACGAGCTGCCCGACGACGCCCCCGAGTCGGGCACGGTTGATGTCACGGTCAACTACACCAACTGCGTGCAATGCGGGGCGATCACGGCCAAGGGCGGACGCTTGACGCCGCCCGAGGGCGGCGACGGGCCCCTGTACACGCTGACGTAAGGCGTCCCCAGTGACACCCGAAAAGCCTCTCTAAACTAGAGGTTGCAATGAAGACCGAAATTCATCCCGAGTACGTCGAGGCGCACGTGCGCTGCACGTGCGGCAACGAGTTCGTGACGCGCTCGACAAAACCAGAAATCCACGTCGAGATCTGCTCGGCGTGTCATCCCTTCTACACGGGCCGACAGAAGCTGGTCGATACCGGTGGCCGGGTCGAGCGGTTCCAGCGCCGGGTCGCCAAGGGGCGACGGGGCGCACGCACCCCTGCCTAGCCCCCCGTGCCTGAGGCCAGGCGGCCCTCGGTAGTAATCGTCGGCGCTGGGCTCGGCGGTATCGGCGCCGCCATCGAATTGCGCCGGCACGGCTTTGAGGACGTCACGATCCTCGAGAAGGCGGCCGGCATCGGCGGTACGTGGTGGTACAACCGCTATCCGCGCTGCGCCTGCGACGTACCTTCGCAGCTGTATTCGTTCTCGTTCGCGCAGCGGCGCGAGTGGTCGCGCATCTGCTCCCCGCGCGAGGAAATCCTCCGTTACATCCACGAGGTCTCGCGCGAGCACGGCATCGACCCGCTGCTCGTTCCCGACACGGAAGTCTCAGCCTGCAGCTGGGACGAGGACTCCTGCCGGTGGACCACAACGAGCACCGACGGCCGATCCTTTGAAGCGGACGCGGTGGTGATCGCCACCGGACAGCTGCACCGGCCTGCGGTTCCGCGGCCGCCGGGGGCCGATCAGTTCGGCGGCGAAGCGTTTCATTCCTCGCGCTGGCCGGAGGGGTTCGACGCTCGCAACAAGCGCGTGGCCGTGATCGGCACCGGCGCGAGTGGCATCCAATTCATCCCAGCGCTGGCGGAGGAAGCGCGGCGGCTATTGGTCTTCCAGCGGACGGGCAACTGGTTCTTGCCTCGACGCAATCGCGCTTATCCGTCTTGGATCAGGGCCGCCATCCGCTACCTCCCGGGACTCCAGGCCTACCGGCGTCGCTTCATCTACCAGTACGCCGAGATGCTCACGCGCATGATTCGCCATCCGCGGACGTGGGGGCGCATCGGACACGCGTGGTCGGTGGGCTTCATGCGCTGGCAGCTCAAGGATCCGGAGGTTCGACGCAAGGCGTGGCCGGACTACACCTTCGGCTGCAAGCGCGTGCTGTTCAGCTCGCACTACCTCCCTGCCCTGCAGCGGCGAAACGTCGAGCTGATCACCGAGCCGATCGAGCGCATGACGGCGGGCGGTCTCGTGACCGCAGAGGGCGTAGAGCACGAGCTAGACGCGGTCGTCTATGCGACCGGCTTTCGCACCAACGACTTCATGCTGCCGCTGGAGGTCTTCGGCCGCCAAGGCCGCCCGCTCAGCGAGGTCTGGGCTGGCGCACCGCACGCGCATCTAGGCATCACCGTGCCCGGCTTTCCGTCGCTGTTTTTGATCTACGGGCCGAACACCAACACTTCAGGCGGCTCGATCATCCTCTATGAGGAAACGCAGGCCGCCTACATCCGTCAGGCGCTCGAGCACACGTGGGCACGCGGCGCGCGCGCGATCGAGGTGCGGCCGGAGGTCGAGGCGGCCTCTGACCGAGAGCTCCAGGCGCGCTTTCAGGGCACCGCGTGGCTCGAGTGCAATTCCTGGTACCGCGAGCGCGGTGACGGGCGCATCGTCGCGAACTGGCCCGGCTTCATGCGTGAGTACGAGCGCGCGGCGGCCCAGCTGGACCCCGACGAATACGAATTCGTGCAGGCGCCGGTGGGAGCCTGAACGGCGCAGCGCGAGTTCAGGGCCGTAGGCGGACCTACACTCGAAAGAGATGATCGACGAACTCGTAGCCCAGATCGAGGCGCGCTCCGGCGAGCTCGAGCGCGAGCTGTCCGACCCGACAGTGATCGCGGATCGGGCCCGGTTTGCCGCGCTTTCGCGCGCCTATCGCGACCTGGAGCCAGCCGCGCGGCTGGCGGCCGAGTACCGCCGCACGGCGGATGACATTGAAGGCGCGCGCGAGCTGCTGGCCGAGGACGGCGACGATCCCGAGTTGCGCGCGATGCTGACGTCCGCGCGCGAGCGCCTCGATTCGCTCGAAGACGAGATCCGGCTGGCGATGGTCGAGCCCGACCCCAACGACGCCAAGAACGTGATCGTCGAGATCAGGCCCGGCGCCGGTGGTGAGGAGGCGAGCCTGTGGGCCGGCGATCTCTACCGCATGCTCACCCGCTACGCCGAACGGCGCGGCCTCGAGGTTGAGCCGCTTTCGATCGGGGACGGGTCCTACACGTTTGCGGTCAAGGGCGACGGCGCCTACTCGGTGTTCAAATTCGAGGGGGGCACCCACCGCGTGCAGCGCGTGCCCGAGACCGAGTCCCAGGGCCGCATCCATACCTCAACCGCCACCGTCGCCGTGCTGCCAGAGGCAGAGGAGGTCGAGGTCGAGATCGACCCGGCCGAGCTCCAGATCGACGTATACCGCTCCTCTGGTCCCGGCGGACAGTCTGTGAATACGACCGACTCCGCCGTGCGCGTTACGCACCGCCCGACCGGGATCGTCGTTTCCATGCAGGACGAGAAGTCTCAGCTCCAAAACCGCGAGCGTGCCCTGCGTGTGCTGCGCGCAAGGCTTTACGAGCGCGCCTTGGCGCAACAACGGGCAGCGGTGGCCGCTGACCGCCTGGCGCAGGTCGGGACCGGCGAGCGGGCGGAAAAGATCCGCACCTACAACTTCCCGGACAAGCGAGTCAAGGACCATCGCGTCAACCTGCTGTCGCACAACCTCGACGGAGTCCTGATGGGCGAGCTCGACGACTTCACCGCCGCCCTGCAAGACGACGAGAAGCGGCGCCGGCTCGAGGCGCAGGCCGTCGGGTCAAGCTCCGAGTGACAGCCCCGGAGTGCTCGCAAGCGGCTGTCGCGCAGCCATCCGTGCGGGATCTTGTTTCCGCGGCTGCCAAGCGCCTGGCTGACGCCGGCTGCGATACCCCGCGGCTCGATGCGGAGGTGCTGCTGGCGCTCGCGCTCGGGCACGGCTCGCGGGCTCGGCTGGTGCTCGACGCCGACTCATCGCTGGACGCGGGCCGCCGGTCCGCATTCGAGCGGCTGCTCGAACGTCGCGAGCGACGCGAGCCGGTCGCTTACATCGTCGGCCATAAGCAGTTTCGCCGTATCGACTTGTGCGTCGACCACCGGGTATTGATCCCGCGGCCCGAGACTGAGCTGCTCGTGGAGGCAGCGCTTGGATTACCGCGGGCGGCCGCGGTGGCTGACGTAGGCACGGGCTCGGGCGCAGTCGCGCTGGCGCTGAAGTCAGAGCGTCCCGACTTGCGTGTGACGGGAACCGACGCGAGTCCTGACGCGCTCGCCGTGGCTCGCGAGAACCGCGCGCGTCTGGGCTTATCCGAAGTGGAGCTCGAGCGCGCCGACCTGCTCGACGGCGACCGCTACGAAGCCGTGCTCGCGAACCTGCCCTACGTGCGTGCCGGTGAGCGGCTCGCGTCGGAGATCGTGCTGTATGAGCCGCGCGAGGCTCTATACGGCGGTGGTGCGGACGGGCTGTCTGCGATCCGCCGGCTGATCGCCGTGCTCGGCGCGTCGTCGGTGGCGCGTTTCGCGGCGCTTGAGGTGGGCGTTGGCCAGTCCGCGAGCGTGTCCGAGCTGCTGCGCGGCGCGGGCTTTGAGGCGGTCGCGCTTCATCGTGACCTTGCCGGCCACGAGCGCGTGGTGGTTGGACGCCGGTGATGCCCGCGTGGGGCGGCTCGCGGTGAGCTGGCTCTTCGGCGGCGGTCGCTCCGACGGGGACGCGGTGGCCGCATTTGCCAGCTGCGTGGCCTCCGGGGGCATCGCTGTCTTCCCGGCCGACACGGTTTACGGCGTGGCTTGCGACCCGCTCAACCGCGTGGCGGTCGAGCGGATCTATCTGCTCAAGCGAAGGCCGCGAGATAAGGCCGCGGCGGTGATGTTCTTCTCGCTAAGGGCCGCTCTCGAGGCGCTGCCCGAGGTGCCGCCGCGGACGCGCGAGTTGCTCAGGCGGCTGCTGCCGGGCGCGGTCACGGTCTTGTTGCCGAATCCGGTGCGGCGATTTGCGCTGGCGTGCGGCGACGATCTCGAGACGCTTGGTCTGCGAGTGCCGATCTTGCCGGGGTTCGAGCGCATCAGCCAACCCGTGCTCCAGTCGAGCGCGAACCGAGCCGGCGGCCGTGACCCGCGTCAGATCGCGGAGGTGCCGGAATTGCTCCGGGCCGGCGCCGATGTCGTGATCGACGGCGGCGAGCTTCCGGGGACGCCATCGACCGTGCTGGATCTGCGCGCTTTTGCGCGAGACGGTTCGTGGTCGGTCCTGCGCGAGGGGG
This sequence comes from uncultured Solirubrobacterales bacterium, assembly GCA_963767295.1. GTDB lineage: Bacteria > Actinomycetota > Thermoleophilia > Solirubrobacterales > Solirubrobacteraceae > Palsa-465. Next base: position 1,199,060 of record CAVYDI010000002.1, on the reverse strand, counting down.
TGGTCGCCGAGGCCGAGATCGCGGCGGCAATCGAGGGCCAGTTTCACTTCGACCCCGATACGTACGGGGCGATGATCAGGGAGGACATCCCGATCTTCGAGCAGCTACAGGAGGAGCTCGCCGTCGCCAGTGGCACTGACGCCAGGCGGGTGCTGGAGTTGGGCATGGGGACGGGCGAGACCACGCGGCGGTTGCTTGCGCGTCACCCCAGCGCGACCGTCGTCGGCGTCGACGCGAGTGAGCAGATGCTCGAGCGGGCCGGCCAGACGCTGCCCGTCGACCGCGTGCAGCTCCATGTCGGTCGGCTGGAGGACCCACTGCCCGAAGGAAACTTTGACCTCGTCGCCAGCGCGCTTGCGATCCACCATCTGACCGGCGAGGACAAGGTCCAGCTGTTCGCGCGCATCGCGGCAGCGCTCGATCCGGGCGGCCGGTTCGTGCTGGCTGACGTGATCGTGCCCGACGACCCGGCCGACGCAGTTACGGCGCTCACGCCTGATTTCGACCGGCCGAGCACTGTCGCGGAACAACTTGAGTGGCTCGCGGACGCGGGGCTGCAGCCCCGCGTGACGTTCTCGCACCGCGACCTCGTCGTCTTGGTCGCGGAAAAGTCGGCCTGATCAGCGCGGCCTGGTTCGCCACCGCCGCTGGTATCGTCGGTCAGCGTGACGGTCGAGCTCCCGGCTGATTTCTCCAACCGGCCGTTGGCCGAGGTCGACCCTGAGATCGCCGAGGTGCTATCGCTTGAGCTCGCGCGCCAGCAGCGCACGCTCGAGATGATCGCCTCGGAGAACTTCGTCCCGGTCTCGGTGCTCGAGTGCCAGGGCTCGGTGCTCACCAACAAGTACGCCGAGGGGTTGCCCGGGAAGCGCTACTACGGCGGCTGCGAGCACGTCGATGTCTCCGAACAGCTCGCGATCGACCGCGCCAAAGAGCTTTTCGGCGCCGAGCACGCCAACGTCCAGCCGCACTCAGGCGCGCAGGCAAACGCGGCCGTCTACCAGGCGCTGCTCGACCCCGGGGACAAGTTCCTTGGGCTCGAACTTGCCCACGGCGGGCATCTCACCCACGGCATGAAGATCAACGTCTCCGGGCGCCTGTACCAGCCCGTCCCCTACGGCGTCGATCGCGAGACGAGCCTGATCGACATGGACGCGGTGCAGGAGCTAGCCCACGAGCACCGGCCGAAGCTGATCATGGCGGGCTGGTCGGCTTACCCCCGGTTCCTCGACTTCGAGCGCTTCCGCCAGATCGCCGACGAGGTGGGCGCGGCGCTGGTGGTCGACATGGCGCACTTCGCCGGGCTGGTCGCCGCGGGGCTGCACCCCAATCCCGTGCCGTTCGCGGACGTGGTCACGACAACCACGCACAAGACCTTGTGTGGCGCGCGCGGGGGCCTGATCCTCTGCCGCGAGGAGCTCGCGAAGAAGATCAATTCGGCTGTCTTTCCCGGCCAGCAAGGCGGGCCGCTCGAGCACGTGATCGCGGGCAAGGCGGTGGCGCTACGGATCGCGATGTCGGAGCCCTTCCGGGAGCGCCAGCAGCGGACCGCCGCGGGCGCTCGCATCCTCGCCGACGAGCTGTTGGCGGCGGGGCGCGGCGTGAGCGTGCTCACCGGCGGGACCGACGTGCACCTCGTGCTCTGCGACCTTCGCAACTCCGAGCTCGACGGCAAGCAGGCCGAGGATCGGCTGGCAGCGGTGGGCATCACCGTAAACCGCAACGCAGTTCCGTTTGACCCGCGGCCGCCGATGGTCTCTAGCGGGCTGCGCATCGGCACCCCCGCGCTTGCCACGCGAGGGCTGGGCGAAGAGGACTTCGTCGAGGTCGGGCGCATCATCGCCACGACCCTGACGACCGACGACTTTGAGGCCGAGCGCGCTGACCTCGGCGAGCGCGCCGCGGCCATCGCGGAGCGCTACCCGCTGTACGCGGGGCTCGCCACTGCCGCGCTGGCCTAAGCCTTCGAAACGCCCGCAGCCGCACGGGTCCTGCCCTGCTGGCATGCTTCCCGCAAGGAAATGCGTTATTGGCACGCGGTGTTCGCCCTGCTCGTGGCCATGGCCGCGACCGCTCTACTGACGCCGCTCGCGGCTCGCCTCGCCCGCTGGGTTGGCGCGCTGGACAAGCCTCGGGACCGCGGACTGGCGATCAAGGAGACGCCGCGACTCGGCGGGCTCGCAATCCTGGTCGCCGTCTTGATCGCCGGCGCAATCTGGTTACCGGGCTCGGGCGTGATGCGGGCAGTCTTGGTCGGGGCGGCGACGATCACCGCGGTGGGCGCTCTCGACGACGTCTTCGACCTATCGCCATGGCTGAAGCTTGCCGGTCAAGTGGGCGCTGCCGTGATCGCCGTCAAAGGCGGGGTCAGCCTCAAGGAGGTTGCGCTGCCGTTCTTCGGCACGCTGGCTTTCCCCAACGAGGGTGGCGTGCTGACGGTGTTCTGGCTGGTGGGGTTGATGAACGTCGTCAACTTCTCAGACGGGGTCGATGGGCTGGCTGCGGGCCTGTGTGCGATCGACGGCATCGCGTTCGCGATCATCATCTTTGACCTCCCGCACGTCGACAGTTCCTTTGCGATTCTGGCCGCGCTCACCGCCGGCGCCTCGCTGGGCTTCCTGGGGCATAACTTCCCGCCGGCGAGGGTTTTCATGGGCGACTCCGGCGCCAACCTGCTGGGTTATCTGCTCGGCATCGTGACGATCGGCGGCACGCTGAAGTCGACCGCCGTGGTGGCCTTGGTCGTCCCGCTCGTGATCCTCGCTGTCCCGTTTTTGGACACCAGCTTCGTGATCGCCAAGCGCCTCAAGTATCGGCGCAAGCCCTGGCTGGCTGACGCGAACCACTTCCATCACCGCATGGCCAGAATTGGCTTCTCGCAGCGCAAGACGCTCGCCTACCTATATAGCTGGACGGTGCTGCTGGCGGGGCTGGCAGTGGCCCTGCGCTTCGTTCCCTACCACGACCACTCCTTCCCACATCACTACCACCTGGGTTGGCTGCTGCTGGTGATCGGTCTGGGTGTGGCCGCTCTCGCGGCGAGTGTCTACCTGGTCTACGTGCTCGAGATCCTCAAGTTCAAGCGCCTGCGGATGCGCCAGCTGCAGTCGCTGGAGCCAGACACAAGCGAGCACGAAATCGACGTGCGCGTTAGGCAGGAGTTCGAGACCGGCGAGTTCGAGCGGGTTGGTTGACATGGGCCCCGCGCAGGCACGGAGAGCGGTCGGCTGAGCACGACCGATCGCACGTCAAGCGGGACAGCGCCTCCGCCCCGTGCCGGCGACCACGCGTCCGGTGGTGGCCCACGCGGTGGCCTGACTGTGATCGAAGTAGGCCTGTTGGGCGCCGTTGCCGTTGTCACCGCGGTCGCGGGCGTTGCCCGCTACACGGGCTTTGTGCCGGAGGTGGCCGCGTTCGTGCTGGCTGGGTTGGGTCTGGCTGGGGGAGCGTGGGTCGTCTCCATGACGACCGAGCAGCTCGGTCAGCGGACGGGCCCCGCGGTGACCGGCCTGACGCAGTCGACGCTCGGCAACCTGCCCGAGTTCTTCGTGGTGATCTTCGCGCTGCAGGCGGGTCAGCGAATCGTGGCCGAGACCGCGATCATCGGCTCAATCCTTGTCAACGCCCTGCTGGTCCTGGGGTTGACGATCGTCGCCGGGGCACGCCGTGAACGCGACGGTGTGATGCGCTTCAACCCCCGGCTGCCGAATGACACGGCGACCCTGGTGCTGATCGCGACCTTCATCATCGTGCTGGTCGGGCTTGCCCACGCCGCGCACGATCCGGCTTCTCATCACGCCCAGACGATCTCGGTCATCGGTGCCGGCGCGATTCTCTGCACCTACGGCATATGGCTGGGCCAGTACCTGCGTTCGGACCAGCCGGGCGAGCGCGAGCCGGCGCGCGTGCCGCTCGTGTTGACCCTGGTCCTGTTGGGGGCAGCCGGCACGCAATCGGCATTTGTCTCTGACTGGTTCGTGCATGCTCTCCAGCCGGCGATCCACACGCTCCACATCTCCCAGACGTTTGCCGGTCTCGTGATCGTGGCGATCGCCGGTAACGCGGTCGAGAACGTGACCGGCATCGTGCTCGCCGCCAAGGGGCGCTACGAGCTCGCCATCTCGGTGGTGAAGAACTCGGTCGCCCAGATCGCGGCCTTCCTGTATCCCGCGCTCGTGCTGGTCTCCTTGTTGACCGCGACCTCGCTCACGTTTGCGCTGGCGCCCGTCTACATCGGCGCCCTTTTCGGAATGGCGGTGATCATGTGGCAGGTCACCGGTGACGGCGAGGCGACCGTCTTCGAAGGCGCCGCGCTGATCGCGGTGTTCGTGATCCTCGCCGCAGTGGCCGCGTTCGAGACTTAGCCCATGGAGTCAGCTGTAGCGGTGGCGCTGCTAGCTTACGTTAAACGTGAACTCTGTCACAGACCGGCCGCTGCGCATCGGCGAAGTCGCTGAGCTCACCGGCACGACTCCCCGCACGATCCGCTACTACGAAGAGATCGGCCTGCTGCGGGGCGGGCAGCGCGCGCACGGCAAACACCGCTGCTATTCCGACGTCGACGTCGAGCGGGTGCGTGAGATTCTGCGGCTACGGGACCTACTGGGGCTGTCGCTCGACCAGCTCTCGCAGCTGCTGGAGGCTGAAACTGCGCGTGCGGAGCTGCGGCGCGAGTACCACCGCACGGAACAGCCGGCCAAGCGGCGGCGGATACTCGAGCAGGCCCTCGGGCACATCTGCAACCAGCTCGAGCTCGTGCGCGGCCGCCGCGATGAGCTCGTGCGGCTCGAGCAGGAACTGGCCGAGCGCAAGCAGAAGGTGCAGCACGCGCTCGCCGACCTCCAGGAGGCGACTCCGGGATCGCAGGCGGCGGAAGCCGTGCACTAGCCCTCGCGCCCGCGGCGGTTGGCTCGATCCTCGCGCCGGCGCTCCTCGCGCGCGCGGCGCGACGCGTCCGAGCGCCTCGCGTCCGCGCCACGCAGCCCAAACTTCAGCGGACGGGAAATCGACGAAAACAGCCGCTCCGGTTCCGCGCGGCCGCAGCTTGGACACAACGGTGATTCGCCCGTCGACACGAGCGCCTCGAATCGCGCCCCACACCCACGACAGCGAAACTCATACAGGGGCACGGTTGGGAGCATAGGGGGAGGAACGGGGGCATCGGCGACGTAACAACCGCCCTGGGGCTCGGTAATTGAACGACCAGTGAATCGGACTACACAACGAATCGCACGCGTGCGCAGCTCCCGCGCGCTTCCGTACCTCGCCGGGCTCGGCGCGGTAGTTGTCGGTGCCGTCAACGTCGCCTCGACGCTGAGTCCCAACATCCGCTGGCGTGGGCACCTGCTGCTGCAGTACGAGCCGGTCGAGGCGATACGTCTCTTTCACGCGCTCGCGCTGCCGTCCGGAGCCGCGCTTTTGCTGGTTGCGCCCTATCTGGCCAAGCGTCGCCGGCGTGCCCTACTCGCCGCGGTCGCGCTGATGCTGGCGCTGGGCGCGTTCGACCTGCTCAAGGGTCTCGACTTCGAGGAGACGGCGATCACCTGGGGCGCAGCCTGCGTGCTGCTGCTTGGCCGGGGAGCGTTTCACGTGCGACACGACCCGATCAGCTTGCGCTCCGCGGTGTGGCGGGTGCCGCTGGTGGCGATCGGCGGGCTGGCGGCGGCTGCCCTGGTCATCTGGGCGGTCCAGGGCCACCCCTCCCCCGGGGCAGTCGCGCGCGAGACAGCCGATCTGCTCATGTACGCCTCTGGCCCGATCCACTTCCACCACTCGACCGCGTGGATCCCGCTCGGGGTGCATGTTCTCGAGCTCGGCACGGTGCTATCGATGGCCTACCTGGTCTTCCGACCACTCGCCGCGCCCCAGGCGCTGCCATCCGCGCGGGCGCGCGCCGCGGCCGCCGGGCTGGTCCGCGCGTACGGCCATGACACGCTCTCTTTCTTCAAGCTGCGCGGGGATAAGCACTATCTCTTTTCTCCGGACGGCCGCGCGTTCATCGGTTACCGGATCGAGAACGGCGTTTTGCTCTGCTCGGGCGATCCGGTGGGAGCGCAGTCAGCCTTCCCGGCGTTGCTTGCGCAGGTGCAGGCGTTCGCGCAAGTGCGGGGCTTGAAGCTGGGCGCAGTTGGGGCGAGCGAGGGCATCTGTCCGCTGTACGAGACTCTCGGGCTGCGCACGCTGTACCTCGGTGACGAGGCGGTGGTCGAGCTCGATCGCTTTTCACTCGAGGGCCGGCCAATTCGCAAGGTACGCCAGTCGGTCACCCGCCTGCAAAAGGCGGGCTACGCGGCACAGTTGCGCGAGCTGCAGACGCTCGATGACACGGAGCTAGCCGAGGTCGAGCACGTCGTCGAGCTGGGGCGCCAAGGTGCGCCCGAAAGGGGCTTCTCGATGGCGCTGGACTCGCTCCAAGGCGAGCACCGGGCGGACACGCTGGTGCTGATCGCGCGCGATTGTGAGGGCGCGGTCCGCGGGGTTCTGCATTTCGTGCCTTGCTATGGACGCTGCACAGTGTCCTTGTCGTTCATGCGTCGCGACCCGGCCACTCCGAACGGGCTGATGGAGTTCATGGTGGCTAAGGCGATCGACAAGCTGCGGGAGCGCGGCATCGATGAGCTGTCGCTCAACTTCGCCGCCTTCGCCCGGTGGCTGCACAGCCCGGCTAAACGTACCGAGCGCGTCCTCGGCCGTCTCGTCGCGCTCGGCAACCGCTTCTTTCAGATCGAAAGCCTGTACCGCTTCAACGCCAAGTTTTTCCCGCGCTGGGAGCCCCGCTTTTTGGTCTACGAGGGCGCGTTCGGCTTGCCGCGCACAGGCATAGCCGCGCTGTGGGCCGAGGGCCAGCTGTGGAAGCCCGCGCCTGCTCTCAAACGCGCGGGATCCGAGCGACCGGCTCGCGAGCCTTTACTCGGGTAAGGCCGAGGAAACCACTCGCCCCGCGCGGGGCGGCATAACGCGGCAGACGCTGTGTGATATGGCCCACAACTACGGGATATCGCCGCGCGGCGCGGCAAAACGCGCCAGAAAAGGCTCTAACCTCCCGTTAACCTCGCGCCGCGGAGACCAGCTCCGAATCGCGGCGGCTGACGGTAATGCAGGCGGTTTGGCACCCCACGCCTGCGCGGTGCCGTCGGTACGCTTGGCGCCCCCCAGACCCCGCACGATCCAGCTTGACCAGAGTTCATTCACTCCATGACGACCAGCCGTCCCCGCATAACCCCAGGAGGGATGCATGTCGTCGGTAGGCGCAGCCATGAGATTTGAGTCGCCGGCCCTGCTGCGGTTCTTCGACGTTGTCCTGGTGGTCGTCGCTGCACCAATCCTGCTCCTGATCGGCGTCTCGCCGGCCGGATACGCGATCGGAGCCGGGGCATGGATCGTCCTGCGCGCCGCCGGTGTCGCCGCGGACCGCTACGCAAGCGAGGTAAAAGAGCTGGGGCGATCTACGGGTATAAGGCTCGGATACATGCTCGGCCGTCTGTTTGCGCTCGCGCTCGCCGTTGTCCTTGCGCGCAAAAGCTACGGGCAGGGCGCGGGCCTGACCGCGCTGGCGGTGGTTGTCGGCGCTTTCACCACGCAGCTGGTGGTCTCCGCCATCACCGGTCCAAGGGGGCGGCGATGAGAACCACCGCCCAGAGGTCGCGATGAGCCTCACGCGCAAACTATTGCTGTGGACCACGGCGGTCTACATCGCCGGCATCGTGCTGCTCGTCGTGATCTTTGGCTTCGGTCACAAGAACAACTCCTTCAAGATCCAGAACGAGTTCAAGCTCACCGACTGGGTGCACCTCGGTGTCTTCAGCATCAACCGAGCCGTCGTGTACTTGCTGATCGCCGCGATCCTGACCGTGGTCACGATGTTCTGGATCTCGCGGCGCATGCGCCAGCGGCCCAACCGCGTCCAGACGGCGGTCGAGGTCCTCTATTCGCTCATGCGCGACAACATCACGCGCGGCAACATGCCCGACTCGCTCGCCCGGCGGTGGTTTCCGTTCGTCGGGGCGCTGTTTTTGTTCCTCTGGTTCAGCAACATCATCGGCTACATCCCGCTGCCGACCAACTCTGAGGAGACCTTCAACTTCTTCGGCGTGCACGTCCCATCTTTCGCGCTCTACGCCGCTACCGCGAACATCTCGGTCCCGTTGGCGCTCGCGCTCGTGGTCTTTATCGCCTTTAACTGGGAGGGGATCCGCGCCCAGGGCCTGCTCGGTTACATCAAGAGCTTGATCCCGGCAGGCATTCACGGCTTCGCCGCGGTGCCCATGCTGATCCTGGAGATCATCTCGACCTTCATGCGGCTGATCTCTCTGACCGTGCGGTTGTTCGCCAACATCCTCGCCGGGCACATGATCATCCTGTTCATGGCCGGGGGGCTGGCCGTGATCCTAGGCCTCTCGTTTCTGGGCTGGTTCACCCTGCCGGTGGGAGTCCTCATCTACCTGTTTGAGCTCGTGCTGATCGCGACGCTACAAGCGTTCATCTTCGCGACCCTCTCCGCCATCTACCTCGGTGGCGCCGTCTCCCACCACTAAACAAGGAGCTCTGAAAATGCTTACTCACCTCTTCACGCTCGCGGCCTCCTCATCCGGGATCACCGCGGGCTTCGGAATCGCAGTCGGGGGCGGCCTCGGCGCGGTCGGCGCCGGCGTCGGCATCGGCATCATCTTCGGGAAGGTCATCGAGTCCGTGACGCGCCAGCCCGAGATGCGGGACGAGATCACGAGCATCCAGTGGCTCGGCTTCGCGTTGACCGAGGCGTGCTTCTTCTACGGCCTGGTCGCCGGGCTGCTCTCGTTCGTGCTCAAGTGATCTCTGCGGGCGTGTTCATAGCGCCGGCCTCCTCGGGCGGCTCATTCCTAGTCTCGCCCAACGTGGGGCTGATGGTATGGACGCTGCTGCTGTTCTTTATCTCCATGGGCGTGCTGGCCAAGCTCGCCTTTCCCCGCATCACGGAGGCGCTTGATCGCCGCCAGCACGCGATTGAGGACTCGATTGATGCCGCCGAGCGCACACGCCAGGAGGCGGACAAGCTCCTGGACGAGTACCGCGAGCGGTTGCGGGAGGCCCGCCGGCAGGCCGAGGAGATCATCGGCCGCGCTCGACAGGCGGCTGAAGTGCACACGCGCGAGGCGCAGGAGGTGGCCGTCTCCCGGCGCGACCAGATGATGGAGCAAACCCGGCGCGAGATCGAGGCCGAGACGCGCCGCGCGATTCTTGAGATACGCCGTGAGGTGGCCGACCTGACCGTGATGGCGACCGAGAAGGTGACGCGCAAAACGCTCACCGAAGAAGACCAGCGCCGCCTGGTCGAGGAGGCGGTGGACGAGCTGGACTTCAGCGTGTTGCGCGCGGACGGTGACAACTGATGGAAGAGATCGCCCAGGTGTACGCACGCGCGCTGTTCGAGGTCGCCCGGGAGCGCGACCTGCTGGACGTGATTCGCGAGCAGCTGGGCGAGTTTGTGGACGCTCTTGAAGAGAACCGAGAACTGCAGGTGTTCTTCTTCTCTCCCTACTTTTCGACCAAGGAGAAGAAGGAGGCGTTGCACCGCGTCGTCGATGGCGCTGAGCCAATCTTTTTGAGCTTCCTCGACGCGCTCGTCGAGCGCCACCGCATGCCCGTGCTGTTCCGCATCCGCGGCCGTTACGAGCAGATGTGGGACGAGGCCAACCGCGTGCTCCCGGTCTCCGTCACCAGCGCCGTGCCGCTAGACAAGGCTGTCCTCAAAGAGATCGTGGAGCGCATCGGTGAGCAGACCGGCGAGACGGTTGAGCTCACGACGGCGACGGATCCCGAGATCCTGGGTGGCATCGTCGTGCGGGTCGGCAACGAGATCCTCGACGCCTCGATCAGGAGCCGACTGGACCAACTTCGCAACCAACTCGAGCGGGCCTGACAATCCCGCCGGCAGCCTTTCAAGGAGCCTTAGACACCACATGCAGATCAACCCAGACGAGATCACCTCCATCCTCAAGAGTCGGATCGAAGGCCTCGACAGCGACAGCGCCGAGCTGACAGAGGTCGGGACCGTGCTGTCGGTCGCCGACGGCATCGCCCGCATCCACGGCCTCGAGAACTGCATGTCGTTTGAGATGCTCGACCTCCCTCATGGCGTGACCGGCCTCGCGCTCAACCTCGAGTCAGACAACGTCGGCGCGGTGCTGTTCGGCGAGTGGGAAAAGGTCGTCGAGGGCGACACCGTCAAGCGGACCGAGCGGCTGCTGGACATCCCCGTCGGAGAAGGGCTGCTCGGTCGGATCGTCGATCCGCTCGGCAACCCGCTGGACGGCAAGGGGGATATCGAGACCAGTGAGACGCGTCCGGCCGAGCACAAGGCGCCCGGCGTGGTTCAGCGCCAGCCGGTCAAGGAGCCAATGCTCACGGGGCTGAAGGCGATCGATTCGATGATCCCTATCGGCCGCGGCCAGCGCGAGCTGATCATCGGCGACCGCCAGACCGGCAAGACCGCGATTGGCGTCGACACCATCATCAACAGCAAGGACCGCGATCTCGTCTGCGTGTATGTCGCGATCGGGCAGCGCAAGTCGACGGTCGTCGCGCTGGCGCAGGAGCTCGAGGAGGCCGGCGCGCTTGAGAACACGATCATCGTGATGGCCGCGGCCGACGAGGCGGCTCCGATCAAGTTCCTGGCGCCGTACGCCGGATGCGCGATGGGCGAGTACTTCCTCTACAGCGGCAGGGCCGCCCTGGCGATTTACGATGACCTGACCAAGCACGCCGTCGCCTACCGGCAGATGTCACTGTTGTTGCGCCGGCCACCGGGACGCGAGGCCTACCCGGGCGACGTGTTCTATTTGCACTCGCGGTTGCTCGAGCGCGCGGTCAAGCTTTCGGACGAGCTCGACGGGGGCTCGCTGACGGCGCTGCCGATCATCGAGACCCAGGCCGGCGACGTCTCCGCGTACATCCCGACGAACGTGATCTCGATCACCGACGGCCAGATCTATCTCGAGCCAAAGCTGTTCTATTCCGGCGTGCGCCCGGCCATCAACGTCGGTATTTCGGTCTCGCGCGTCGGCGGCAACGCGCAGATCACGCCGATGCGAAAGGTCGCCGGTCGGCTCAAGCTCGAGCTTTCCCAGTACCGCGAGCTCGAGGCGTTCTCACAGTTCGGGTCAGAGCTCGACCCAGAGACCCAGCGCACGCTGGCGCGGGGAGAGCGCCTTGTCAGGACGCTCAACCAGGCTGAGCGTCACCCGATTTCGGTCGAGGACCAGGTGGTGCAGATCTACGCGGCGACCAACGGCTACCTCGACCGCATCGTCGTCGACAAGGTCGAGCGCTTTCTCGAAGGCCTGAGCGAATCGGTGAGCGGCGGTGAGCCAGAGCTGCTCAAAAAGATCGCCGAGGGAGACTGGAGCGATCAGACGGAGAACGCGGTCGATGAGGCGGTGCGCCAGTACGCCGAGGACTTCGGATTCGATCTGGACGAGGAGGGCCACCCACTCGACGAACATGTAGACGAAGACAAAGCCAAGGCCGACCGCCAGCGCGAGTCCGGCGAGGATGAGGAGCAGGAAGAGGAGCAACAGCGCGACGAGTCGGAGGTGGGCGCGTCGGCTTAACCTGCCGCGCCCGCGACTGCAATGGCGACCTCACAGCGCGATGTCCGCAACCGCATCGGGTCGGTCAAAAACATCCAGAAGATCACGCGCGCGATGGAGATGGTCGCCGCGGCGCGGCTGCGCCGCGCCGAGCAACGCATTGAGGCTCTGCGTCCTTACGCCTCGGCGATCCGCCGGATGACCAGGGAGGCCGCCGCGGCAGCGGCAGGGATCCCACGCCTGCCGATCCTCTCAGAACACGAGCAGACCCGGGCGGTCGGCATCCTGCTGGTCGCGGGCGACCGCGGGCTGGCGGGGGCGTTTAACTCGAACATCGTTCGCAGTGGCGTGCAGGCGGGGCGCGTGCACAGCGGCGAGGGGCGCCGGGTCGTGTACTTCGCCTCGGGCAGGCGGCCGGCTTCGTCGCTGGCGTTTCGAGGGCTCGAGCTCGAGCAGGCGTTCACCGGGTTCACGGACCGTCCCTCCTACGCGGACGCGCGCGCGATCGCGGAGCGGCTGATAGCGGCCTACGTGGACGACGAAGTCGACCGCGTGGAGATCTTTTACAACGCATACCTCTCGCCGCTCAACCAGAAGGTCACGCGCGAAACGCTGCTGCCGTTGCAGCAGGCGACGGTCCTCGAAGAGGAACCAGACGACGGGCGCCAACCCGACGAGCAGGGCGAGTCGGAGAAGCGGGCGCTGGTCGAGTACGAGCCAGGCCCCGAGGAGATTCTCGCGCGGCTGGTGCCAGACTACGTCGAGATCTCGATCTACCGGGCGCTGCTCGAGTCGACCGCCTCAGAGCATGGGGCGCGCATGACGGCCATGCGCAACGCATCCGAGAACGCCTCCACGCTGATTGAAGATCTGACCCTCGAGATGAACCGCGCCCGCCAGGCGGAAATTACGCAGGAGATCATGGAAGTCGTCGCCGGCGCGGAAGGCCTCGCCGGGTAGAGCTACATACACTGGAGAAAGATGGCATTGACCGAAGAGCAAGAGGAGCGGCAGGGCTCCAGCGAGCAGAACACCGGCCGGATCGAGGAGATCCAGGGTGTCGTGATCGAGGCCGTGTTCCCGGACAAGCTGCCCGAGATTAATTACGCCATCAAGGTCAAGCGGCCCGAGGCCATGCGCCGGGAGGAGGACGAGGACATCGCAGCTTCAGCCGACGAGTGGCTGGTGTGCGAGGTCCAGCAGCACCTCGGCGATGACCGCGTCCGCGCTGTCGCGATGGACATCACGGACGGACTCGCCCGCGGCATGGAAGTGGTCGACACCGGTGCGCCCATCACCGTGCCGGTCGGGACCGCCACATTGGGACGGATCTTCAACCTGCTCGGTGAGCCGATCGACCAGGGTGACCCGCTCCCCGACGACCTCGAGCGCTGGCCGATCCACCGCGAAGCCCCGGGCGTCGAAGCTCTGACCCCGACGACGGAGATGTTCGAGACCGGCATCAAGGTCATCGACCTGCTCGCGCCCTATGCCAAGGGCGGCAAGGTGGGCCTGTTCGGTGGTGCCGGCGTCGGCAAGACGGTGATCATCCAGGAGCTGATCCGCAACCTGGCCGAGGAGCACGAGGGGCTGTCGGCCTTCTGCGGGGTGGGCGAGCGCTCGCGCGAGGGCAACGACCTGTGGCTGGAGATGAAGGAGTCCGGGGTGCTGGAGAAGACGATGCTGGTCTTCGGTCAGATGAACGAGCCGCCCGGCGCTCGCATGCGCGTCGGTCTGTCGGGGCTGACGATGGCGGAGTACTTCCGCGACACAGAGGGCCAGGACGTGTTGCTGTTCATCGACAACATCTTCCGCTTCGTGCAGGCGGGCTCCGAGGTCTCGGCGCTCCTTGGCCGGATGCCCTCGCAGGTTGGCTATCAGCCCACGCTCGACTCGGAGATGGGCCAGCTTCAGGAACGGATCACCTCCACCCGAAATGGCTCAGTGACCTCGATCCAAGCGATCTATGTGCCCGCCGACGACCTCACCGACCCCGCGCCGGCGTCGGTGTTCGCGCACCTGAACGCGACCACGACGCTCTCGCGGTCGATCGCCGAGCAGGGCATCTATCCGGCGGTCGATCCGCTCGACTCAACCTCGACGATCCTCAAGGCAGAGATTCTCGGCGAGGAGCACTTCCAGGTCGCCAACGAGGTAAAGCAGGTGCTGCAGCGCTACCGCGAGCTGCAGGACATCATCGCGATCCTCGGGATCGACGAGCTTTCCGACGAAGACAAAGTCACGGTCGCGCGCGCCCGCAAGTTGCAGCGCTTCCTCTCCCAGCCCTTCCACGTCGCCGAGCAGTTCACCGGCACGCCGGGTGTCTACGTCCCGATTGGTGACACCATCCGCGGCTTCAAGGAGATTCTCGAGGGCAAGCACGACGACCTTCCCGAGCGGGCCTTCTTCATGAAGGGCACGATCGACCAGGTCGTCGAGGACGCGAAGGGCAGCGAGGGAGGCGGCCGTGATCAGGACGGCGCCGGAGAAGCACAAGACGCGCCTGAGGAGAGCGAGGCCTTCGGTCCCCGCGGAGAAGAGGACGGGCAAGACGGCCACTCCGACCAAGAGCGGTCCGGAGACGACGAGGACGGCGAGGAGTGAGGAAGCCTCGCGAGGCCTCGCGCGGAGCCTGAGGCCGAGTTTCGGTGGCGCACACCAAATTTCCCGTCGAGGTCCTCACGCCCGAGGGCGAGGTTTTCAACGACGAAGTCGAGATGGTCTCGACGCGCACGAGCACCGGGTCGATCGGTGTGCTCGCGCACCACACGCCGCTGCTTGCGATGCTCGAGCCGACCGAATTGCGCCTCTACAAGACCGAGTCCGAGGTCGTGCGCTTCGCCCAGGCGGAGGGCTACATGCAGGTCACGCCCGAGCGAGTCATGTTGCTGGTCGAAGAGGCGCACGCGCCCTCGGAGCTAAACCGTGGCCAGCTGCAGGAGCGGCTAAGTCAGGCCGAGCGTGAGCTCGACGAGGCAGCCGAGGACTCAGAGCGGCGGCGACTGGCGCTGCGCGACAAGCGGCGCTGGGAGACTTTTTTGGGGATCGAGTCCTAACGACCGGTTCTCCGCGGTACCCGCTCCCCGGCGGCACCTAAGCCCGGCCTAAGGCGACTACATAGCATTGAAAACGATGGTGGATGAGCGGATCCTGACCGAGCGGCTGATCTCGTACGACACCTCCAAGACGGAGGAGCTCGTTGCAGCCGCAGGATTTGTCAAGGGCTGGCTCGAATCCCGCGATATCGCGGTGCACGAGCACGATCACAAAGGGCTGCCCGCGCTGGTGGCCGAGATCGGCCCGACCGGGTCGCCGGATGTTCCGTGCGTGGTTTTCCACGGCCACCTCGACGTTGTGCCCGGGCGCCCGGAGCAGTTCGAGCCCCGCGTAGATGGTGACCGCCTGCTCGGGCGCGGGGCGTACGACATGAAAGGCGGCCTGGCCGCGATGATGTGCGCGCTAAAGGACCTCGGAGGAGCTACGCCGGTGAGGGTGCGGCTCATGTGCATGCCCGACGAGGAGTCAGAGGAGCTCGACGAGCGCTCCACCGACGACCTTGTCCGAGCCGGCCTGGGCGGCGACTTCGCGATCACTGGCGAGCCCACCAACTTGCACATCGGGGTTCAGGCCAAGGGCGTGCTTGCGGTGCGGATCGAGGTCCATGGCCGCGCCGCGCACAGCTCGACCCCGTGGCTCGGCGACAACGCGATCCTCAAAGCGCTCGATGTGCTGCGCGCGATCGAGTCGCTGCCGTTCGCGCGCGAGTCCTCAGAGATGTTTGACCGCCCGTCGATCAACCTCGGTCGCATTCACGGCGGCGACGCCGTCAACAAGGTGCCCGACGCGTGCACGATGGCGATCGACATCCGCTACTTGCCGGGCCAGGACCCCGCCGAGATCCTCGCCGCGATCAACGCGATGGAAGGCATCGAGATCGCGCGCACGTTCATCCATCCGCCGGTCACAGTCTCGCCCGCCGAGCCGTACGTTCACGCCCTGCGCGAGGCGGTCGCCCGGCTGGCGCCTGAGCTCGAGGCGTTGAGCGTAGGCCGCGACGGGGCCTCCGATGTTGCCTCGTTCATCGAGGCGGGAATCCCGGCGGTTGAGTTCGGCCCCGCCGGCGGCGGTCACCATGGGCCCGAGGAGTGGGTTTCGGTGAGCTCGCTCGATCGCTACCGGCGCACGCTCGTCGAGTTCATCCGCTCGCTGCCCGAGCAGCTCGAGCAGCCGCCGCCTGCCTCCGAGGATATTTACGTGGGGCGCCTCCCTTGAAGCTGATGCCGCGCACTAAGGGTGGGGCCCTCGCGCGCTTCGGGATTGGCGCCGTGCTGCTGGTTGGCTTCACGGCCGCGACGACGGCCGTGGCGGGGTTGATGCAGTTCAAGAACCTAGCGGCTGACCTCTCGCTCACGCCGGCGCTCAAACACGCCAACGTGATCCATGCCGATCCCGGCAGCCCGCAGACGATTCTCGTGATCGGTTCTGACCACCGCGCCGGCACGCCGTGGAAGACCGCCAACACCGACACGCTGATGCTGGTGCGGCTGAACCCGAACTCATCGACGATCAACGTGCTCTCGGTCCCTCGTGACCTCGAGGTCAACATCCCGCACGTGAAGGGCGGGGGCGGCTTCCCCGGCAGGATCAACGAGGCCTACTCGATCGGAGGGCCCAACCTTCTGATCCGCATCCTCCACCGCCAAATTTTCCGCGGGCTCGACATCAACCACATCGTCGACATCAACTTCGGCGGCTTCCGCGAATTGGTGAACGCCATTGGCTGCGTCTACTCCGACGTCGATCACCGCTACTACAACAACACCGCGCTGACCAATTACTCGAGCATCAACATCCAGCCCGGTTATCAGAAGCTGTGCGGCACCAAGTCCCTGGCCTTCGTGCGTTTCCGCCACACCGACTCCGACCTCGTGCGCACCGCCCGGCAGCAGGACTACGTTCGCTGGGCCAAGGAGCAGTACCCGCAGTCGGAGTTGATCTCAAACCGCGACCGGCTGCTGAAGATCTTCGGCCGCCATACGCAGACCGACCATGACCTGCATACGGTCGACGGACTCATCAACCTGTTCAACCTGGTCGCGTTCATGGATGGTCACACGATCAAGCAGATCCGCTTTCCGGCGACCTACACGCCGTGCGCGCCGGCTTGCTATGTGACCGCGAGCTCTAAGGCGGAGGGCAAGACCTTCCGGCTGTTCATGACGCCGACCAGGAGCAGCCCGCCCAGCGCGGCACACGGTCCTTCGAAATCACAGGGCAAGCGCTCCCGACCCAGTCCGCCGGCCGTGACGGCCGACACCGCAGACGGCCACGCCCAGGCGCGGGCGCTTGGCAACGTGGGAATGCCGGTGTACTACCCGAGGGTGATCGCGGACGGCTCGAACTACTGCTACGACGACGCCTCGAACTGCTATCTCGAGGTCCCCAGTCCAGGCTCCTACCCGCGCAGGTACACGGTCGCCGACCGCAGCGGCCACAGCTACAAGGCCTACCGCATGACGCTGGCGCTCAATCCGGTGCTCGGCCAGTACTACGGGATCCAGGGGTTGCAGTGGAAGAATCCACCGATCCTCAACAGCCCGTCGCAAACGCGTACGGTCAACGGCAAGCGACTCGAGATCTTCATGGCGGGGGGCAAGATGACGGTTGTCGCGTGGCGGGGGCCGCGGGGCGTGTACTGGGTGTCGAACTCGCTCACGCAGAGTCTGTCCAACCGGCAGATGATCGCGATCGCGGCCTCGTTCACCAAGGCCGGCTAACCGCCACGGACCTCGCTGAAGTCGCCTCGCTAGCCTCTCGCCCGCGATGAGCCCCGCGCGCGAACCGATCGCGGTGATCGGCACTGGTTACGTCGGCCTGGTCACGGCCGGGGGCTTCGCGCAGCTCGGAACCGAGGTCTGGTGCGTCGATGTCGACGCCGAGAAGATCGCCATGCTGAAGCGGGGCGAGGTCCCGATCTATGAGCCGGGGCTCGAACAGTGCCTCGAGCAAAACCGCGAGCGACTGGATTTCTCAACCGAGCTCGCGCCCGCGCTCGAACATGCGCGGCTGCTGTTCGTCGCCGTTGGAACGCCGCCGACTTACTCGGGCGACGCCGACCTCTCCGCGGTGCGCCAGGTTGTGGAGGCGATGCCACGCTCGGACCATCACGCGCTGGTGATGAAGTCGACGGTGCCGGTCGGTACGGGTGAGGCGATCAGGCGGAGCTTCGCCCTCTCGGGTAAGCAAGAGCTCGCCTACGTGTCGTGCCCCGAGTTTCTAAAGGAAGGCTCGGCGCTCCAGGACTTCCTCAATCCCGACCGGGTGGTCGTCGGCGACCAGGGCGACTGGGCCGGCGACGCCGTCGTCGAGCTCTACCGCCCGCTCGGCGCCCCCTTGATACGGACGAACATCCCCACCGCGGAGATGATCAAGCTCGCGGCCAACGCCTTCCTCGCCACCAAGATCAGCTTCATCAACGAGATTGCCAACGTCTGCGAGCAGACCGGCGCCGATGTGCTGGAGGTCGCTCGCGGGATGGGCCTTGACCACCGCATCGGCCAACACTTCCTCAACGCGGGCCTGGGGTACGGTGGAAGTTGTTTTCCCAAAGATGTCTCCGCGCTCAAACAGCTCGCCGGCAACACGGGCTATCACTTCCAGTTGCTGACCGCGGTGATCGAGGTCAATGAGCTGCAGAAGCGGCGCGTGATCTCAAAGCTGCAAAAGCACCTCGGCTCGCTCGTCGGCAAGGAGGTCGCGCTGCTCGGTCTGGCGTTCAAGGCCCACACCGATGACATGCGCGAGGCCTCCTCGCTCGTGCTCTCGGCGCGTCTGTTGGCCGACGGCGCGCGCGTGCGCGCTTACGATCCCGTGGCTGAAAAGGAGGCCCGCAAGCTGATGTCGGGGGTGCAGTTCGCCGCCTCCGCCGCCGACGCCATCGACGGCGCCGACGCCTGCGTGGTCGTTACTGAGTGGCCCGAGTTCGCCCAGCTCGATTGGCGCGAGGTCGCGGGCCTGATGGCCGGCAGCCTCGTGGTCGACGGGCGCAACATGCTCGACCCCGAGGCCGTCCGCGACGCAGGCCTTGCATACGAGGGGATCGGGCGCTAGACGTGCAGGCCCTAATCCTCGCCGGCGGCGAAGGGACGCGCCTGCGGCCCCTGACCTCGACCATCCCCAAGCCCGTGGTGCCGCTCGCCGGCCGCCCCTTCATCGCCTACATGCTCGATTGGCTGCGCGCCCATGGAGTGCAGGAGGCGATCCTCGCCGCCGGGTTCATGGCCGATGAGGTCAAGGCGGTGCTCGGCGACGGCTCGGGGCTTGGCATCAGGCTCGAGTATGTGCTCGAGCCCAAGCCGCTGGGTACGGGTGGCGCCCTCAAGTACGCGCAGGATCTGCTTCACGACCGCTTCTTGATGCTCAATGGGGACGTCTTGACCGACATCGACCTCGGCGCGCAGCTCGAGCAGCACGAACGCGCAGGCGCCCGCGCGACGCTCGCGCTGGTCGAGGTCGAGGACCCGTCCGCGTACGGCCTCGTTCGCCTCGCCGCGGACCACGCCGTCGAGGAGTTCATCGAGAAGCCCGCGAGCGCGCATCCACCGCACCTGATCAATGCCGGCGTGTACGTGCTCGAACGCGACGTGCTGGATGAGATCGCGCCCACCGGGACGCCCAGCTCGATCGAGCGCGACGTCTTCCCGCAGCTGATCGGACAGGGGCTGTTCGGCTGCCCGGCGCGCGGCTACTGGCTCGACATCGGCACGCCCGAGCGGTATCTGCAAGGCACCTTCGACCTGCTCGACGGCACGGTCCGCAGCGACCTCTTGACGCCCCACAAAGAACGCGGGGCCAAGGCACTGCTGGTGGAGCGCACCGTGGCGCCCGTCCTGGTGGAGCCCGACGCCGAAATCGCCGCGGGCGCGACGGTCGGTCCCTACGCGGTGCTTGGGGCGGGCGTGACCGTGGGCGAGGAGACGCGCATCGAGCACGCGGTGGTACTCGACGACGCCCTGATCGGAGCGGGCACGACGATCGGTCGCTCGATTGTCGGGCCGCGAGCGCAGATCGGTGACAACTGCCGCCTGGAGGCCGACGTCGTCGTGGGCGACGGCGCCGTGATCGAGTCGGGCAGCACTCTACCCGCCGGCGCGCGTATCTTCCCGCGAATGGTGGTGGACGAGGGAGCGATGCGGTCGTGACCGCCACGCGTGAGCGGGGCGAGCTGACCCGGGCCGCGGTTGCCGCGGTCGACAAGGATTTCTTGCTTGACGACATCCTCGGGCTCCCCGACCAGCTGCGCGACGCCATGTGGCGGGTCGAAGCGGCGCGCCTCGAGCCACACGAGACACCGGGAGGTCTGATCGTCGCGGGCATGGGGGGCTCGGCGATCGGCGGCGCGTTGGCGCGAGCGGCGCTCGGCGACCGCGCCTCGCGTCCGATCATGGTGGCGCGCGGCTACGCCCTGCCGGCGTGGACCGCGACCGACACGACCGTGCTGTGCTCGAGCTACTCGGGCGACACCGAGGAGACGCTCGCGATCTACGAAGCCGCGGGGGCGCTCGGCGCCCAGCGCATCGCCGCCACCACCGGCGGCAAGCTCGCGAGTGCTGCCCGCGCCGACGGCGTGCCGGTGATCCCGCTGCCCGGCGGGTTTCAGCCGCGTGCAGCGGTCGCTTACCTGTTCGTGATCGGGCTCGAGGTGGCTTGGCTGTGTGGCGCCGGCGAGCACCTGCACGCCGAGATCGACGTAGCAGCCGCCAACGCGGAGCGGCTCGTGTCCGAGTGGGGCCCCGACGGGCCCGAGGACTGCCTCCCCAAGACGCTCGCGCGCGGGCTGCACGGGACCATTCCCCAGATCGCCGGGGCCGGCCTCACCGCGCCGATCGCCTACCGCTGGAAGACTCAGTTCAACGAGAATGCGAAGACGCCGTGCTTCGCGGGCGAGCTACCCGAGCTCGACCACAACGAGATCGAGGGCTGGCCCGGCGCGGGCGAGTTGGGGGCCTTCAGCGCCGTGTTCCTCGATGATTGCGATCTGCACCCCCGGTTGCGCCAGCGCATCGAGCTCACGCGCGGGCTGATCGCCTCGCACGCGGCCGCGACCTACCGGGTCGAAAGCGTGGGGGAGACCCGCACCGGCCGGCTCGTATCGCTGCTTTTGCTGGGCGATCTGGTATCGCTGTATTTGGCCGTGCTGCGAGGAGTGGACCCTTCGCCCGTGGCTCTGCTCCAGCGCCTGAAGGGCGAGCTCGCGCGCGGCTAAACCTTGACACAGCCTTGATAAGGTTGGCGTCGCGATGGAGACCCTCACGATCCACGAGGCTGCACAGACGACCGGGTGGTCGCCCCGCATGCTGCGTTACGTCGAGCGCACCGGGCTGCTGGCCGCAGCGCGCACCAGCTCCGGCTACCGGGTCTACGGCCCGGGCGAGCTGCAGCGGCTGCGGACGCTGAAGGAACTGCTGGCGCGGTTCGACATCGGTCTATCTGAGGTTGCCTTTGCCGCGCGACTGAAGAGCGACTCGGAGCTGCGTGAGGCGATCGACGGCTGGCTGCACTCTGAGCCGCAGCGACCCGAGCACATCGCGCCGCCCGACTGGCTGCGCTTCGAGCAGGAAAAACACGAGCGGCTACTCGAGGCCGCATAGCGAACGGAGACTTCATGACCACGACTACCACCGGCGCCGACTTCAAGGTCAAGGAGCTCGGCCTCGCCCCGTTCGGGCGCAAGGAGATCGAGCTCGCCGAGCACGAGATGCCGGGACTGATGGCCACGCGCCGCCAGTACGCCGAAAGCAAGCCGCTCGCCGGCGCGCGCATCACGGGCTCGCTGCACATGACCGTCCAGACCGCCGTCCTGATCGAGACGCTCGTGGCGCTGGGCGCCGAAGTGCGCTGGGCGTCGTGCAACATCTTCTCCACCCAGGACCACGCGGCCGCGGCCGTCGTGGTCGGACCGGACGGGACGGCCGACGAACCCCGCGGCGTGCCGGTGTTCGCGTGGAAGGGGGAGACGCTCGAGGAGTACTGGTGGGCCACCGAGCAGGCCCTTGGCTGGCCCGACGAGGGCCCCAACATGATCCTCGACGACGGCGGCGACGCGACCTTGCTGCTGCACCGCGGCGTCGAGTTCGAGCGCGCGGGCGCGGTGCCCGATCCCGCGACTGCGGACTCCGAGGAGTTCAGAGTCGTGCTGGAGCTCCTCCAGCGCTCGCTCGAGCAGGATCCGCGGCGCTTTCACCGCCTCGCCGAAGGCATCAGAGGCGTGACCGAGGAGACGACCACCGGCGTACACCGCCTGTACCAGTACGCGGAGCGCGGCGAGCTGCTGTTCCCCGCGATCAACGTCAACGACTCGGTCACCAAGTCCAAGTTCGACAACAAGTACGGCTGCCGGCACTCGCTGATCGACGGCATCAACCGCGCCACCGACGTGCTGATCGGCGGCAAGCAAGCGGTGGTGTGCGGATACGGCGACGTCGGCAAGGGCTGCGCGGAGGCGCTGCGCGGACAGCGTGCGCGTGTCGTGGTCACCGAGGTCGACCCGATCTGCGCGCTGCAGGCCGCGATGGACGGCTACCAGGTGCTGCAGCTCGAAGACGTCCTGGCCTCGGGCGACATCTTCATCACGGCCACCGGCTGCCGCGACGTGATCCGCGCCGAGCACATGGCGCAGATGAAGCACCAGGCGATCGTCGGCAACATCGGCCACTTCGACAACGAGATCGACATGGCCGGGCTCGTCGCCACGCCAGGGATCAAGCACGTCAACGTCAAGCCGCAGGTCGACGAGTGGATCTTCCCCGACGGCCACGCGATCCTCGTGCTCTCCGAGGGCCGGCTGTTGAACCTGGGCAACGCCACAGGTCACCCCAGCTTCGTGATGTCTAACTCGTTCACCAACCAGGTGATCGCGCAGGTCGAGCTCTTCACCCATCCCGAGTGGTATGAAAAGCGCGTGTACACGCTGCCCAAGCACCTCGACGAGCAGGTCGCGCGGCTGCACCTGGACGCGCTCGGCGCCCGGTTGTCGAAGCTGACCGAGGGCCAGGCGGCGTACTTGGGGATCCCAGTTGACGGACCCTTCAAGTCCGATCACTACAGGTATTAGGCGGATGGCCGGCGCACATGTGCGCCGGCCCCGGTCCGCACATGTGCGGACCGGCGGGTCGGCGCATGCGCCGACCCGAAGCAAATATGAGGTAGCGGACCTGAGCCTGGCGCCGGAAGGGCAGTCCCGGATCGAGTGGGCCGAGGGCCAGATGCCGGTGCTCACGCAGGTGCGGACTCGCTTCGAGCGCGAGCAGCCGCTGGAGCACGTGAGCGTGGCCGCCTGCCTGCACGTGACCGCCGAGACCGCCAACCTCGTGCGCACGCTGATGGCGGGCGGCGCCCGCGTGGCGCTGTGTTCGGCCAACCCGCTGTCGGTGCAGGATGACGTAGCCGCCGCGCTCGTGGCGGGGGACGGCGTCGAGGTGCGCGCGGCGCGCGGCGAAACGCTCGACGCCTACGGCGCGCACGTGCGCGCGCTAATGGAGAGCGGCCCGCAGATCACGATCGACGACGGCGCTGACCTGCTCGTCACCGCCCACGCGGGGGAGGCAGCGGAGCGCCTGATCGGCGGAATCGAGGAGACCACGACCGGCCTCGTGCGGCTGCGGCGGCTCGAGCAGGCGGGCGAGCTTCGCTGCCCGGTGCTCGCCGTCAACGAGGCCAGAACCGAGCGCTCGCTCAATGACCGCCACGGCACCGGGCAATCCGCGCTCGACGGCATCGTGCGCGCCTCGCACGCGCTGCTGGCTGGTCAGACCCTCGTGGTGATCGGCTACGGCTGGGCGGGCCAGGGGATCGCCGAGCGGGCCCGGGGCGCCGGCGCCCACGTGGTGGTGTGCGAAATCGACCCGCTCTCCGCGTTGGAAGCGCGCATGGCCGGCTACGACGTCATGCCCGCACTCGAGGCGGCGCAGCGCGGCGATGTGTTCGTGACCGTCACCGGCTCGCGGCGGGTGCTGCGGCGGGAGCATTTCGAGCGCATGAAGGACGGAGCGCTGCTCGCCAACGCCGGTCACTTCGACGTCGAGATCGAGCTCGAGGACCTGAGCGCACTGGCTCGCGACGTGCGTCCGGTCAGGCCGCTGGTCGACCAGTACGTGCTCGAGGATGGGCGGCGGCTCAACCTGCTGGCCTCGGGGCGGGTGGTCAACCTGGCCGCCGGCGAGGGCCACCCCGCCGCTGTCATGGACGTGTCGTTCGCGCTTCAGGCGCTGTCGGTGGAGGAGCTGGTGCGCCACGGCGCGGAGCTCGACCCCAAGGTGCATCCGCTGCCGCCGGAGATCGACCGCGAGGTCGGGCGGCTCAAACTGCGTTCGCTCGGGGTCCGCATCGACGAGCCGACCGCCGATCAATCGGGCTACCGCGAGTCATGGCTATAAGCGCCCGCGGCGGCATCGACCTCGGCGGCACCAAGATCGAGGCCGTGGTGGTCGGGCGCGCCAGCAAGGTGCTGGGTCAATCGCGGCACCCCACGCCGACCACCGGTGGCCCTGCGGATGTCGCCGCGGAAATGGCCGCCGCGCTGAAGGAGGCCGCGCAGCAGGCCGAAGTCGAGATGACCGCGCTGCGCGGGGTCGGCGTCGGCTCGCCAGGGTCGATCGATCCCGAGACCGGGGCGGTGTCGAGCGCGCGCAACCTGCCCGACTGGGAGGGCAGTTTCCCTCTGGCCGAAGTGCTGAGCAAGGAGTTCGGCTCCCCCGTATACGTCGGCAACGACGTGCAGGTCGCGACCGACGCGGAGTTCCAGCTCGGCGCGGGCGAGCCGTACCGCTCGCTGCTGGGCGTGTTCTGGGGCACGGGCGTGGGCGGCGGCATCATCCTCGAGGGCAAGCCTTGGCTGGGACGGGGGTCGGCCGCGGAGATCGGGCACGTGGTGATCAAGAACCACGGGCGCAAGTGCACATGCGGACGTAACGGATGCATGGAGGCCTACGCCGGGCGTATGGCCATGGAGCTGCACGCGCGCAGGCTCGTCAAGAAGGGCCGCCACACCGACCTGTTCAGGTTGATGGAGGAACGCGGACGGACGCGCCTGACAAGTGGCATCTGGGAGCGAGCGCTCGACCACGGTGACAAGGTCGCGGCCGAGCTGATCGACGACGCCGTTGACGCGCTGGGGGCAGGGATCGCCTCGGCGCTCAACCTGCTCGACGTCGAGGCGGTGATCGTGGGCGGTGGGCTGGGCGTCCGCTTCGGCCAGCCAATGGCCGACCGCATCGCCGACGCGATGATGCCGCACCTGTTCAACGACGCCCATCCGCCCGCCGTGCACGTGGCTGCGCTCGGAGACTTGGGCGGCGCGATCGGTGCGGCGCTGCTGGCAAAAAGCGGTTGACTGAGAGCTCGCCGCGCAGGAAGATGCGGTGAGGACCAACTAAAAGGGAGAGCGCGATGGCTTGGAACATCGAGGGCTCGTACTTCGAGTCATGCTCATGCGATGTGATCTGTCCGTGTACAGCGTCGTTTGCACTGGGCGCCACGCACGACTACTGCCGGGTGACGCTTGTGTTCAACGTCAAGCAAGGAGACGTGGAGGGAGTCGATGTGGGCGGCCTGTCGGTCGCCGTCGTCGCCGACACACCCAAGGTGATGTCGGACGGCAACTGGCGCCTTGGCCTATTCATCGATTCCAACGCCTCAGACGAGCAGGCGGAGAAGCTGGGAGGCGTTTTCTCGGGCGCGCTGGGCGGCCCGATGCAGGCGCTCGGCCCGCTCGTGGGCGAGGTCCTGGGCGTGGAGCGCGCGCCGATCGAGTTTCACGAAGACGGGCTACGGCATAGCGTCAAGATCGGCGACGCGGTCGACATCGAGACGGAGGACGTGATCCCGTTCGGCGCCCAGGATGGAAAGCCGGTCAAGCTCACCGGCGTCTTTCACCCCGCTGGCTCGGAGCTGACCGTCTCGCGCGCGACGCGAGCGACGGTGGACGCGTTCGGGATCAAGTACGAGGGCAAGTCCGGGTTCTCGAACTCCAGCTTCGCTTGGGCGGCGTGAGCGCGCAGGCGCAGACGGGTTCTGAGCTCGCTGTGGCATGGCGGGCGATGCGCGGCCGCCTCGGGCTGGTTGCGCTGCTTCTCGCGCTGGCGGGCGCGGCGTGGTGGGTGTCGGCGGTGCGGATGGGCACCATGAGCTCGATGCAGGGTGCGGGCGGCCACGCCATGTCGATGGGGGGCATGCATGCAATGAACTCGAGCTCAGACTCGGGCACGGTGCTCGGCACGCTCGGCTGGTTCGTCGTGACCTGGGCGGTGATGATGGCCGCGATGATGCTGCCCTCGCTCTCGCCGACCGTGACTCTGTACGCGCGCATGACGCGCCGGCGCGGGCTGGACAGGGCGCTGTTGTTCACCGCCGGCTACTTGGTCGTGTGGGCTGCCGCCGGGGCCGCCGCGTATGGCCTGTTCGAGGCCGGGCGTGCGACGTTCGGGCACGTCGGCAGCGCCGTCGCCGCGGGCGTGGTGGCGCTGGCGGCGCTCTATCAGCTCACGCCGCTGAAAAACGCGTGTTTGGCGAAATGCCGCGGCCCTCTCGGGTTCATCCTGGGCTCGTGGCGGGAGGGCCGCGTGGGTGCGCTCGAGATGGGCGCCAAGCACGCGTTGTGGTGCCTCGGGTGCTGCTGGGCGCTGATGGCCGCGCTGTTCGCGCTCGGCATCATGAGCCTCGCCTGGATGGCGGTAGTTGCGGCGCTGATCGCGCTCGAGAAGACATTGCCCTGGCGGCGTCTGGCAACCGGCGGCACGTCGGTCTTGCTGGTCGGGCTGGCGGGCGCGCTGGCCGCGGGCGCCCTCTAGCGTCGATCGTCAGATCTCGGCGACCTCGTAGCGTTCGGAGCGCTGAGCGGCCTGTTCCTCTTCGCCCAACATGCGCACGAACAGGAACGCAAGCGCTATCCCCATCACGATGGACTGCTCGAGCGCCATCACGAGCCCGGCCATCATCTGGTCGTCGAGCGGCGTGAGCCCCCAGTAGTAGGGCTGGTGGGCGTAGAACGGGTACAGGTTCGAGGGCGCGAACGCGAGCACGATTCCCAGCACGCCGACGAGCAGCTTCGAGCTCACGAGATAGCCGACCGGTCCGAGCCCGCCCACGCGCATGCGGCTGCGTATCGGCGAGGCCAGATGCCACCAGTACAGCGAGCCGGCGGCGAAGAAGCAGACGTGCTCGAGCGCGTGCACGACGTCCGAGCCCTGGGCGCGGTCGTACAGCGCCGGGATATGCCAGAGCCACAGCAGGCCCGCGTAGAGCAGAACCGCGGTCGCGGGATGTGCAAGCGCGCCGGCGCGGCGCTCGAGCGCGTGAAGCTTGCGGGTGATGGGGCGCAGGAGCCCCTTGGTCAACCCGAGCACTAGCAGCAGCGGCCCGACGTCGAGCAACAGCATGTGCTGGACCATGTGCATCACCATCAGCTGGTCGCCGAGCGAGTCAAGCGGGGATATCAGGGCGATCGCGAGCGCCAGCAGCCCGGAGACGAAGGTCATAAGCCGGCCCACGCCCGGGGGGTGGGGTTCGGCCGGGCGCCGCGCGCGCCGCCAGCCCGCCACGTAGAGGACAAGCATCGCGAGCAGGACCACCAGAACGGCGGGCTCGAGCGACCAAGAGAGCTTCGGGGTCACGCCCTGGGATTGTGACCCGGACCGCGCCCCGTGACAAACACCCCGCGCGACCCGTGACAAACACCTCGCGCGGGTTTAAGCTCCGCGGCCTCACCAGCACCCATCCTTCAAGGAGGCCGGCCGATGCGTATCGAGGTCAAGGGCCGCAACCTGCCCGTTACCGAGGAGCTGAAGGAGCACGTGCACAGGCGCTTGCGCAAGATCGAGCGCCAGGTCTCGGAATTGGCAGAGGTGGAGGTCGAGCTCTTCGAGGAGCGCAACCCCGCGATCTCAGATTGTTATGTCGCTGAGGCCACATTGCACCTGAAACGCGCCACTCTGCGCGCGCGCGACCGGTCTCCCGACATCAAGCATTCGATCAACCTGGCCGCCGACGAGCTGGCCGTTCAGGTAAAGCGCCATCGCGACAAGCGCCGCAAGCGGCGTGAATCTCGAGCGGCAGCGACGGCCGACGTTCCCGGCGTGGAGGCCCGGCCAGCTAACCCTTAAGGAGTGCGCCGGCGGCTCGGCCGTGGGTCCCCGCGTAGCCATTCGCACTAGCCGTGGCCCCGGCGGGAGCCCAGTGGTCCATTGCTAACCTGACCGCGATGTCCTTCCTCGACCGCGCGCTTCGTATGGGCGAGGCCAAGAAGTACAAGGAATACGAGCAGCGCGTCGGACGGATCAACGCGTTTGAGCCCGAGCTCGAGCTGTACTCGGACGAGGAGCTGCGCGAATCCGCCGACGCCCTACGCGAGCGAGCCCGCAACGGCGAGCCGCTCGACGAGCTCATGTACGAGTGCTTCGGGCTGGTTCGCGAAGCAGGCAGGCGCACCCTCGACATGCGCCACTTCGACGTGCAGTTGATCGGCGGCATGGTGTTGCACGACGGCGCGATCGCGGAGATGCGGACCGGCGAAGGTAAGACGCTCACGGCCACGCTGCCGATCGTGCTCAACTCGCTGGGCGGACGCGGCGTGCATTTGGTGACGGTCAACGACTACCTGGCCCGTCGCGACGCCATCTGGATGAAGCCGATCTACGACTTGCTCGGCGTGAGCGTCGGCGTGCTGCAGAACATGCAGCCCTACGAGGAGAAGCGGGACGCCTACGCGGCCGACGTCACCTACGGCACCAACTCGGAGTTCGGCTTTGACTACCTGCGCGACAACATGGCCAAATCGCTGGAGGAAAAGGTCCAGCACGGCGGCCGGCCCAAGCCCGAAGGCGGCGGCTCGATGTACCACACCTTTGCGATCGTCGACGAGGTCGACAACATCCTCATCGACGAGGCACGCACGCCCCTGATCATTTCGGGCGCGCCCGAGCAGGCCGCCGACCTCTACCTACAGTTCGCACGGCTCGCACCACGGATGGAGGCGGGCAAGACGCCGGAGGGGCTTGACCCCCGCACCAAGCGTGAGTTCGTGGCCGATTTCGACTACGAGTTCGACGAGAAGCACAAGACCGCGTCGGTCACAGAGCGGGGCGTCGCCAAGGCCGAGCGCTTTCTCGGCATCGACCATCTGTACCGGGCCGAGAACGGTCACCTCGTCAACCACTTGATCCAGGCGCTCAAGGCGGAGTCGCTGTACAAGCGCGACGTGGACTACGCGGTCATCGACGGCGAGGTGAAGATCATCGACGAGTTCACGGGGCGGATATTGGAGGGGCGGCGCTGGTCGGAGGGCCTGCACCAGGCGGTCGAGGCGAAGGAGGGCGTGGCCGTCCAAGAGGAGAACCAGACGCTCGCGACGATCACGCTGCAGAACTACTTCCGCATGTACGACAAGCTCGCCGGCATGACCGGTACGGCGCTGACCGAGGCGACCGAATTCATGAAGATCTACGAGCTGCCGGTGGTCGAGGTTCCGACCAACATGCCGATGGTTCGCAACGACTACAACGACCAGGTCTATAAGACCAAGGACGGCAAGTGGGCCGCGGTGATCACCGACATCGAGGAGCGCCACAAGCGCGGCCAGCCCGTGCTGGTGGGCACGATCTCGGTCGAGGTTTCCGAGCTTTTGTCGGGGCGGCTCTCCAAGCGCGGCATCAAGCACACAGTCCTGAACGCAAAGCCCGAGCACGCCGAGCGCGAAGGCGAGATCATCGCGGAGGCCGGCCGCCCCGGCGCCGTCACGATCGCGACCAACATGGCGGGCCGCGGCGTCGACATCAAGCTCGGAGGCAACCCCGAGCACCTGGCGCAGCTGGAGGTGGCAAAGCTCGGCCTCACGCCTGGCGATCCGGACTACGAACAGCACTATCAGAAGGTGCTGCCGACGATCGAAGGCCAGATTGAGGAGGCCCGCGATCGGGTGCTCGACGAAGGTGGACTCTTCATCCTGGGCACCGAGCGACACGAGGCGCGACGGATCGACAACCAGCTACGTGGCCGCTCCGGCCGTCAGGGCGACCCCGGCGAGTCGCGCTTCTTCCTGAGCGCCCAGGACGACCTGGTGCGCCTGTTCGCGGGTGAGCGCATCTACAAGATCCTCGACCGGATGGGCACCTACGACCAGGACGGCAATGAGGAGCCGATCGAGGCGAAGATGCTCTCCAAGCAGATCGAGAAGGCGCAGCGCAAGGTCGAGGAACAGCACTTCCTGATGCGCAAGCACACGCTCGAGTACGACGACGTGGCCAACCAGCAGCGCGAAGTGATCTATCGCTACCGAGACGACGTGCTCGAAGGCCGCGACATGAGCGATCCGGCGCGTGAACAGATTGCGGAGTTGCTGGGGCGGCTGGTCGACGAGTACACGGCGGGCGATTTCGTAGAGGACTGGGACATCGAGGGCCTCATGAATCGGGTGCGCGAGATCTTCGAGCCCAGCGACGAGCTGCAGGGGACCGCGCCCGAGCGCGCGGATCGCGAGGAGCTCACCGCGGCCCTCCAGGAGGAGGCGATGGCCTGGTATGACCGGCGCGAGGCCGAGTTCGGCGACGAGCTGATGCGCGAGCTCGAGCGCTACCTGCTGCTCGAGATCATCGACCAGCGCTGGCGCGAGCACCTGTACGACCTCGACTACCTCCAGCAGGGCATCGGTCTGCGCGCGGCCGCGCAGGAGGAGCCGCTCGTGGCGTACAAGAACGACGCCTTCAGGTTGTTCGGCGATTTGATGAACAACGTCTGGGGCGACTTCGCGCGCATGATCTTTCACGTTCAGGTGGTGCTCGAGGGGCCCGACGGTGCCGGTGCGCCGCCGCCGGTGCCCGTGCGGCCTTCGGCCTCCAGCTCATCGACCCGGGGCGGCAATGTCTCGTATTCGGGTGGCGTCGCGCCGGCCGGCGCGCTGGCCCTGGCCGCGGCCGCGAGCGGCGCGTTCGGTGCCGGGGGTCCGGACGGCGATGGCATGGGCGAGTTTGATGACGAGCCGGTGCCGGTCGTCGAGCAACGGCGGGTCGACCACGAGCACGACCTAGGCCGCAACGACCCCTGCTGGTGCGGCTCGGGCAAGAAGTTCAAGAAGTGCCACGGGGCGTGAGCGCCCCGTCTGTTTCGCAGCGCGGCTCCGTGCAAACTCCCCTCGAGGGTCTGATGATGCGCTCCCCGCTTTTGGTGCGCGGGATCGCGGAGCGGGCCGAGCAGCTATTTGGCTCGCGCGAGGTCGTGAGCGTCACTGCTTCGGGAGTTGAGCGCAGCACTTATGCCGAAGTCGTCCGGCGAGCGCGGCGGCTTGCGTCCGCGCTCGTTGCGCTAGGCATACGTCCAGGTGACCGCGTCGGGACCTTCGCCTGGAACGCCGTGCGCCACCTGGAGCTGTACCTCGCGGTGCCGGCGATGGGAGCGGTGCTGCACACACTCAACATCCGGCTGTTCGAAGACGACCTGCGCTACGTCGTGCGCCATGCGGAGGACCGCGTGGTGTTCGTCGACGCGTCGCTCGCGGGCGTGATGCCGCGCTTCGAGGACCTCGAGCACGAGGTGGTGATGCCCGATGCTCCGGAGTGCGAGCGCGAAGGCGCGCTTCGAGTACGAGGAGCTGCTTGCGTCCGGCGATGAGGAGTTCGCCTTTCCCGAGCTCGACGAAAACGCCGCCGCTGCCATGTGCTACACGAGCGGGACGACCGGGCGGCCAAAGGGGGTCGTGTACTCACACCGCTCGATCGTGCTGCACACGCTGCTCACAAACCAGGCCGACGGGCCTGGCCTTCGCGAATGCGACACGGTCCTGCCCGTGGTGCCGATGTTCCACGCAAACGCGTGGGGTCTCCCGTACGCGGCTGCTATGGCGGGCAGCAAGCTGGCGCTCCCGGGTCCACGCATGGATCCCGAGGCGCTTGCTCGGTTGATCGCCGATGAGCGGGTCTCGCTCGCCGCCGGTGTGCCGACCATCTGGCAGGGAATTGCGCAGCTGGACCCGCGGCCTGATTTGTCTTCGCTGACCCGCCTCGTCGCGGGCGGGTCGGCCGTGCCCGAGAGTCTGATCCGCCTCTACGACGAGCGCTTCGGCGTGCCGGTGATCCAGGCCTGGGGCATGACCGAGACCAGTCCGATGGCCTCGGTCAGCCGCGTGCCGCCCGATGTCGCCGATGAAGATGAGGCGTATGGGATCCGCGCCATGCAAGGGCGGGTGGTGCCGCTGGTCGACTTCCGGGTCGACGAGTCGGCTGGAGGCGAACTCCAGGTCCGGGGCTCGACCGTGGCCTCGGCGTATTACAACGACGCATCCGGAGCCGAGAAGTTCAGCGACGACGGTTGGCTGAAGACGGGGGATGTGGCCGAGATCGAGCGTGGTTCGATCATCAAACTCGTCGATCGCACCAAGGATCTGATCAAGTCGGGCGGCGAGTGGATCAGCTCGGTCGAACTCGAGAACGCGATCATGGCCCACCCGGACGTGTTCGAGGCCGCCGTGGTCGCGGTCGGGGACGAGAAATGGGGGGAGAGGCCGTGTGCCTGCGTGGTGTGCCAGCCAGGAACTTCCGTGGACGCGTCGGCGCTACGCGAGTTCCTGCGCGATCGGGTCGCCAAATGGTGGGTGCCGGAGCGGATCGAGTTCATCTCCGAAGTGCCGAAGACCTCCGTCGGAAAATTCGACAAGAAGGTTCTACGGGCGCGATTGGATGACGGGGGCGCGTAGGGGGCGGGGCCCAGTCCGGGCGTCATCCGATGTGACGCAAAACTTCGACGGAGTCCTTCTCTGAGCGACGATTGGTGCAAACCGCGCTTGTGGGACGCTTAACCCCGACGCCCGCTCTTTCGAGGCCAACCTAGGAGGGTTTAGCGTCAGCACGCGGGCGGGGCGCATTCGGGCGCGCCGCCGCGCTTTTAGTCCGCTAGGCTCACTGGCAGATGCCCACTGCAGCTCCAGAGACGCTTCCCCAGCGACTCGCGGCCATCCGTGAGCAGCTCAAGCTGCTTGCGGACTATCTTTGACCCCGATCGCTTGAGCTCGGGCGTCGCGGCGCTCGAGCAGCAGATGGGCGCGCCGGGCTTTTGGGAAGACCAGGAGCGAGCCGCGCAGGTATCGGCTGAGCATGCTCGGGCCAGCCGCAGGCTTCAGACCTATCGCGAGCTCGAGCGCGACGTAGAGGACCTCGGACCACTGGCCGAGCTTGCAGAGGAGGACGCCGAGCTCGCCGGAGAGCTCGAGGAGCAGGTCGCCGACATCGAGCGGCGGCTGGCCGAGCTCGAGGAGCAGCGCCTGTTCTCCGGCCCCTACGACACGGGCGATGCGCTTGTCACGGTGAACGCCGGTACCGGGGGCACAGACGCCCAGGATTGGGCCGAGATGGTCCTGCGCATGGAGATGCGCTGGGCCGAGAAGCGGCGCTTCGGAGTGGAGCTGCTCGAGATGTCGCCGGGAGAGGAGGCCGGAATCAAGTCCGCCACCTTCCTGGTCAAAGGAGAGAATGCCTACGGCCTGTTCGCCAGCGAGAAGGGCGTTCACCGCCTGGTCCGCCTCTCTCCCTTCGACGCCGCCCATCGTCGTCACACCAGCTTCGCCGGCGTCGAGGTCTCACCGGTGGTCGATGAAATCGCCGACGTGGCGATCGAGGATGACGACCTGCAGATCGACACCTATCGCGCGAGCGGCGCCGGCGGCCAGCACGTGAACAAGACGGACTCGGCCGTGCGGATTACACACAGGCCGACTGGGATCGTGGTCCAGTGCCAGAACGAGCGCTCGCAATCGTCGAACAAGGCTGAGGCGATGACGATGTTGCGGTCTAAGCTGCTCGAGCTAGAGGAGCGGCGCAGGCGCGAGGAGATCGCGCGCGAAAAGGGCGAGGCACAGGACGTGAACTTCGGCTCGCAGATCCGCTCCTACGTTTTGCACCCATACACCATGGCCAAGGACCACCGCACCGACTTCGAGATGGGCGACGTCAACCGTGTGCTGGACGGGGACCTCGATGGCTTCGCTCGTGCTTACCTCCTCCAAAGCGCGGCCGGGCGGGGAGAGGGGCGCGACGGAACCAACGGATCCGGGGGTTCGTAGCGGTGAGCGCCGCGCGCAGAAGGCCCTTGCCATCCAAGCAGCCGAGCGCGCCTTACCTCGACGCCGTCAGCGCTTATGGCTTCCGGGGCTCGACGCGCTTTCACGTCCCCGGACATAAAGGCGGCGAAGGAGCCGACCCGGGGCTACGGACCGCGCTCGGCATTCGAGCCCTGCTATTCGACGTACCGCAGGACATCGAGGGCATCGACCTCGGACCTTCGCCCACGCCCTACGAGCTCGCCGAGCTCCTGGCGGCCGAGGCGTACGGCGCCGGTCGGACTTGGTTTTTGACCAACGGCGCGACGCAGGGCAACCACGCGCTATGCCTGGCGCTCGCGGGGCCCGACGAGCCGGTGGTGGTGCAGCGCAACAGCCATGCCAGCCTGATCGATGGCCTGATCCTCAGCGGCGGGCGGCCGACGTACCTCGTTCCCGAATATCACGACGAGCTGGGAATGGCGCTCGGCACCACTCCGGAGGCGCTCGCCGACGCGTTGCGCAGGACGCCCGGCGCGCGCGCCGCTTTCGTCGTCTCGCCCACCTATTACGGGATGGCCGCAGACATCGCCGGGTGCGCCGAAGTGGCTCACGCGGCGGGCGTCGGCTTGGTGGTGGACAACGCGTGGGGGGCTCACTTTGGCTTTCACGCGGAGCTGCCCCCATCGCCGTTGGCGCTCGGCGCCGACGCGATGCTGACATCCACTCACAAGATCGTCGGCAGCCTCACACAGTCGGCGATGCTCCACGTCGCGCAGCGCAGCCTCATAGACGAAGCCGCGCTCGATCGTGCCGTGCGGCTAGTGCGCTCGACGAGTCAGAGCTCTTTGCTGATGGCCTCGCTCGATGCGGCACGGCGCCAGCTCGCCATGCACGGCGACGCCCTCCTCGGCCGTACCATCGCTGCTGCCGCCAACACGGCCGCCGCGATCGACGGCATCGAGGGTTGCCAGGTGCTGGGCGGCATCCTCGTGGGGCGCCCCGGCGTCGTCGGCTGGGACCCGCTGCGGTTGGTCGTGGATGTACGCGGCACTGGCTGCACTGGCTACGCGATCGCCGAGGGGCTCGAGTCCTCGTACGACACATATCCCGAGCTGGCCACGCACGGGGTGGTGGTGTTCGTACTCGGCCTCGCGCAAGCGGTCGAGGCGCTCGAACGCCTCGCCCACGACTTCACCGAGACTCTTCGCCGTATGGCGATGCCCGAGCCCCTCCCTGCGATGCCCCGCGCCCCTTCGGGCGCCGACATCGAAACCGTGCTGACGCCGCGCGATGCGTTCCTTGGGTCGGGCGAGGCCGTGTCCGTGACCGAGGCGATCGGGCGCATCTCGTGCGAGTCGATCGCCGGCTACCCGCCCGGCGTGCCGGCGCTGCTACCGGGTGAGCGCGTAACCGCCGAGGTGATCGACTACCTACGTGAGCTGACCGAGGCGGGAGCGAGGCTGCATGGTGCCGCGGACCCGAGCTTCGCAACGGTCAGGGTGCTCGCTCACACTCCGGCCGCCGTCGAAGCGGCAGCGCTCTGACACCGCTGATGGTCTGGACCCGCGAAGTGCTTGACCCGGCGACGATCGACGACGCAGTCGGCCGCGCTCTGACCGAGGATGTCGGTGACGGCGACGTGACCGCTGCGGCGACAGTCGAGGCTGATGCACGGGGCCGGGCGCTGATCACCCAGAAGGCGCCCGGCGTGGTGTTCGGACTGGCACTGGTGGAAGCGACGTTTCGCGCGCTCGACCGAGGGGTCGAGATCGAGCGCCTCAGCGACGAAGGCGTCTGGCGCGACCAGGGGCCGGTGCTCCGCGCCGAGGGCGCCGCCCGGGCGCTGCTCACGGGCGAACGCACTGCGCTGAACTTTTTGGCGCGCCTGTCGGGCATCGCAACGATGGCCACCCGCTTTCGCCAAGCCATTGATGGAACCGGCGCCGAACTCCTCGATACGCGCAAGACCACGCCGGGGCTGAGATCGCTCGAGAAAGCGGCGGTCGCAGCCGGAGGCGGCACCAATCACCGGCGTGGCCTCTACGACGCGATCCTGATCAAGGAAAACCATGTTGCCCTCGCGGGGGGAGTGGGCGCGGCGATCCGCAGAGCGCAGGCGTTTGGCGACAGCGCCGGGCTGCCGGTGGAGGTCGAATGCAGGACGCTTGCCGAAGTGGATGAAGCGCTTGCGGCTGGCGCTCCCCGCATCCTGCTAGACAACTTCTCGGTTGCCGAGCTGAGGGCCGCTGTGACGCGTACCGCCGGCCGTGCTGAACTAGAGGCAAGCGGCGGAGTGACGCTGGAGACGGTCCGGGAAATTGCGGCCACCGGCGTAGACTTCGTCTCGGTGGGAGCGCTAACACACAGCGCTCCGGCACTTGACTTTTCGTTGATTCTCGAGCCGTCAGAATGATGAACCTCCCCGTCGTGAACTCGCCTTCGGAGGGCGTTCCTTTGATGCTCGAGAACATTCCGGCCCTCCAGGATGAGGTGCGAGCGCTCAAAGACGAGCGGGACGCTCTGATACTCGCGCACAACTACCAGTTGCCCGAGATCCAGGACGTCGCCGATTTCGTCGGCGACTCGCTTGCCCTCTCGCAACAGGCGGCCCGGGCCGACAGCGACACGATCGTCTTCTGTGGGGTGCACTTCATGGCCGAGACGGCATCGATCCTGTGTCCGGCCAAGCGCGTTCTGATCCCAGACGTGGACGCCGGCTGCTCACTGGCGGACTCGATCACGGCCGACCAGCTGCGCGATTGGAAGGGCCGCTATCCGGGGGCGATCGTGGTCATGTACGTAAACACGACCGCAGAGGTCAAGGCGGAAACCGACTACTGCTGCACGTCGGCCAACGCCGTCAGCGTGGTCGAGCACATCTACCGCGAGCTCGGTGACGAAACAGAGATTCTGTTCGGTCCCGACATGTTCCTAGGCGCCTACGTGGAACGTATGACCGGCCGGCGGATGCGCGTTTGGGATGGCGAGTGCCACGTCCACGCCGGAATCCGACCCGACGACATCGCGGCGGTGAGGGCCGCGCACCCGGGAGCCGACTTTCTCATTCACCCCGAGTGCGGATGCTCGACGAGCGTAATGGAGTACGTCGCCGCTGGGGACGTGAGCGCAGAGGGCGTGCACATGCTCTCCACCGGTGGAATGTTGCGCTACGCGCGCGAGCGCTCCGCTGCCGGCGGCAACGGTCGAGCGGCCGCGGTCGTGGCCACCGAAACCGGCATGCTCCACGGCCTTCGGACAGCTGCTCCGAGCGTCGAGTTCGTCGCCGCCAACGAAGCCGCTCACTGCCGCTACATGAAGATGATCACGCTGCCGAAGCTGCGAGATTCGCTGCGCGACGGCGTACACGAGGTCAAGGTCGCTCCGGAGCTCGCGGATCGCGCGCGCGTACCGATTGAGCGCATGGTTGCGATCAGCTGAACACCCGCTGGACGCTTCCAGCGCCCGGAGAGCCCTGGAGCCCTACACCGCCTCTAGCTGCTCCACCGTGTGCGGGCCGACGCACGCGACCGAGAGCTCGTCGGGCACGGAGGCAGCGACCGCCGCGACCTCTTTCAAGGTCACGCGATCGAGCAAGTCGATGACTCGGTCGGGATTTGGATCCTCGCCGTAGACGACCGTCTGTTGCGCGGCGTGCCGCGCCACGGCGCCGGTGTTCTCGAACGCGATCGCGCGTGCTCCGGCGGCATACGCCCGGGCGCGCTCGAGTTCGGCCTCTTTCGGGCCCTGCGCGCGTAGCTCTCCGACGATTTCTTTCATGCGGCGCAGCGCCTCGATCAGCTTGCCCGACTCGAGGCCGGCCGAGAGCGCCAGCACCGGAGTGTCGGCGTGGGCGTGCGCGGCTGAGTACACCGAGTAGGCAAGTCCTCGCTGCTCGCGGATCTCGTCGAATAGGCGGGATCCCATCGAGCCTCCCAGCACGGTTGAGTAAACCTGGAGCGCGGCCCGCCGGCGCGGGTCCGAGATGTCGACCGCGGGCCGGTACGACATACGCAAGTGCGACTGATTCGAGTCCCGCTCGCGGACGAGCATACGCGCCCGGGGGGGTGGTGCGGGCTCGTATGGCGCCGGCGCCGGCCGCGTCGCGAAGCGGTCGAAAAGATCACCGAGCTCGTCGTCCGCGGGCAACGCGTGAAGGTTGCCGACAAGAAACGCGGCACCGCGCTCTGGCGCCCAGCGGCGCTCGCGGAAGCTGAAAATGCCCTCGCGCGTAAACGTGTCTCGGATGTGTTCGACGGTGCCGAGCACGGGGCGCCCCAGCGGGTGCTCCCCGAAGGTAGCCTCGTCGATCAGATGCTCGGCGAGAACCGCCGGCTGATCATTCGCGCGCGCGATCTCCTGGACTACAACGCCACGCTCGCGGTCGAGCTCGCCGGCGTCGACTCGAGCCCGGCCGACGAAATCAGTCAAGAGGTCAAGCGCCGGCTTGGCCTGCTCTGCGCGCGCCGTGATGTGAAACGCGACCACATCGTGGCTGGTGTATGCGTTGAGCACTCCGCCGATGCGCTCGGCGGCGTCGTTGACGTCGCGGTAGGTGGCGTACTTCTCGCCGCCTTTGAACACCAGGTGCTCCAGAAAGTGGGCCGTCCCGTTTTCGTCCGCGCGTTCGGTACGCGCGCCGGCGTCAAAGGCCTGGAGGATCGTGAGCGCGCGCGTTCCCTCGATTGCGATCCGGTACAGCGGCAAGCCGTTGCGGAGCGTCGTGCGGGTGATGGTGGGCATTACTGCTAAAGGTAACGATCGGCTGAGTGCAAGCCAGATTGCAGAATCGAGATCTGACAGCGAACTTGCGCAAAGCCTGTTGCATGGTGCCTCGCAGCTGACGCACCGTCTCAAAGGTCGCTACCCTCGCTGGCCTCCGCATGGCCACCGAAGTTGCCAAGGTTGCCGCCACAGCGAGCGCTGCCCAAGGGCGCTCCCAGGCGGCATCCGTGATCGAGTTTCGTGGCGTCAGCAAGCGCTATGAAGGCGGCGACGTCGGGCTCGACGGCGTCACATTCACCGTGCGGCGGGGAGAGTTCGTTTTCCTGGTGGGCGCGACAGGGTCCGGCAAGTCGACCGTGATTCGCCTACTGATCAAGGAGATCGAGCCCAGTGACGGGACCATACGAGTCGCCGGCAGAGACCTCGAGGAGATCCGCAAGGGAAGCGTGCCGATGTACCGCAGGAATCTGGGGGTCGTGTTCCAGGACTTCAAGCTGCTTCCGAGCCGCACCGTGTATGACAACGTCGCCTATGCGCTTCAGGTCACCGGCGGCAGTCGGCGCGAGATCCGAGAGAAAGTCCCTGACATTCTGCGCATGACAGGGCTCTCGACCAAGCTGCACAACTATCCAGACCAGCTCTCGGGAGGCGAGCAGCAGCGCGTCTCGATCGCGCGCGCGTTCGTCAACCACCCGCCGCTGCTGCTGGCCGACGAGCCGACGGGAAACCTCGATCCGGACACCAGCATCGACATCATGCGGCTGCTGTACCGCATCAATCGCACCGGCACGACGGTGCTCGTCGTGACGCACGACCAGGCGATGGTGGACAAGATGCGCCGGCGCGTGATCGAGCTCTCGCAGGGTCGGATCGTTCGCGATGAGTCGAGCGGCCTCTATGCCCCCGACCAAAGCACGCGCGAGTTCGCTGCGCTGATGCGATCTGGGAAACGGTCGTGAACGCTGCAGGCCGCGCGGCATGAGGTTCGGCTTCTTCCTGCGCGAGGCGTTCCGCGCCATGCGGCGCAACGCCGCGCCGAGCTTCGCGGCGCTCGCCACCGTGCTGGTGACCATGCTGGTCGTCGGCGTCTTCATCCCGGCGGTGGAAGTGACAAGCAACGCTGCCAACAGCGTGCGCGGACGCCTCTACGTCGAGGTCTTCATGAAGAAGGGTGCGTCCTCGAGCGATAACGCTCGCGTCGAGCGCGAACTGCGCGCGACTGCCCACGTCAAGACGGTCGTGTTCGTCTCCAAGACCCAGGCGCTCGCGCAACAAAAGAAGCAGAACCCGGCGGCCTACTCCTTGCTCCAATACAACCCGCTGCCCGACGCGTTCCACGTCTTCCCTGACAACGCAGCCAACGTCCCGGCGGTGCACGCCGCGCTGACGCCCAACGGCGGCGTGCTTGATCCCTCGATCGAGAACGTGATCTACAAGAAGTCGTACACGAACAAGGCGCTTGAGCTGACCTCCGCCGTCAAGTGGGGAGGATTGGCCTTCGCCGGGCTGCTGTCGATCGCCTCGATCCTGCTGGTCGCGAACACGATTCGTCTTTCGCTCTACGCACGCCGCCGCGAGGTCGAGGTGATGCGACTCGTGGGCGCAACGAACTGGTTCATCCGCTGGCCCTTTGTGATCGAGGGCATCCTGGTCGGCGCGGTCGGGGCGCTGTTGGCGATCCTCGTACTCGCCGTGGTCAAGATCGCGCTGCTCGACCCCCTGTTCTCCGGCTGGGCGCTCGTGGGCGGTGTACGCACGATCGCCTTTCCGGCGCTGTTGGCAATCATGATGGGGGCCGGAGTTCTGGTCTCTTCCGTCGGCTCCGGCGTCTCGCTACGCCGGTATCTGCGCATTTAGGCTCAAGCGTTGCGCGCCGCCCCCGATCCGCCCGTTGGGGAGGAATCGGGGTGGCGCTGGCTACCCTCAGTAGCGATGTCAATCCGCTTCGACCTCCGGATCCTGGGGTGATTACCAGTCCATCCCGCCGCCGGCGCCCTTCCCGGCGCCGGATTGCCGCGTTGTGCCTGGCCGCGCTGGTGGTGCTCGCGATTGGGGTCTGGCTGGGCGGCCATCCCGGTTGGATGCCGTCCGGCCTACGCAGCGCTTTCGTCAACGACTCGGGCAGCCGCTTGATGGACGACGTCGTTTCGTTGCTCCAGCGCGATTATTACCGTCCGGTCAGCAGCGGTCAGCTGCTCAACAAGGGAATCACCGGCGCGGTAGCAAGTCTCGGGGACCCTTACTCGCACTACTTTGATCCCACTGACTACCGGGCGTTTCTGAACCAGTCGAACCCCCATCTGAGCGGCATAGGGGTGGACGTGCTGCCCACCTCGCGGGGGCTCAGGGTCCAGGGCGTGTTCCCGGGTTCGCCGGCCGCGCGCGCTGGGCTCTTAGCAGGTGATGAGATCGTGCGCGTCGGCTCGAAGCCACTCGCCGGTCACTCCGCTGAATTTGATTCCAGCCTAATACGCGGCCGCGCGGGCACGCAGGTGACGCTCACGGTGATTCGTGGGTCCCAGAGCCACAAGGTGACCATCACCCGCCAGAACATCGTGATTCCGGTCACAACCGGCCGAATCGCCAGCTACCACGGCACGAAGGTTGGTGTCGTCCAGTTGACCAGCTTCACGCAAGGAGCCGGCGACGAGCTGCGGGCGCAGGTTCACCGCGTCCTCAAACAGGGGGCTAAAGCGCTGGTTCTCGACCTGCGTGAGAACGGCGGAGGTCTTCTCACGGAGGCCGTCAATGTGGCCAGCATCTTCGTCGCCGACGGCACCATCGTCACGACGGACGGGCGAGCTCAGCCACGCCAGGTCTACCTCGCGAAGGGCAACGCGATCGCCAAGACCCAGCCCATGGTCGTACTCGTCGATCACGGCACGGCGTCAGCTGCGGAGATTGTCACCGCCGCCCTTCAGCAACAGCATCGCGCACTGGTCGTCGGCACCCGCACCTATGGCAAAGGAGTTTTCCAGGAAGTCGAGCCACTGCCCAACGGCGGCGCGCTTGATTTCACGGTGGGTGAGTACTTCACCCCCAACGGCGACAATCTCGGCGGCGGCGGCGTCCGTCGCGGGGGCGGCATCAAGCCGAACACGTATGCACTCGACAACCCGCACACGCGGGTAGATGAGGCCCTTCAAACCGCCGAGCGGACGGTTGTCGGCGAGCTAAGGTGAGCCCGCGACCGCGGGCAGCCTCGCGCTCGGGCCCGTCCGGGCGGAGCCCTCGTGCCGCGCGTAGCGGGGCGGGCCCTACCGCGCGCAGCGGAGGCGGTCCGACCGTTTCAGCGCGCGGGGGACGTGCGTCCCCGGCAGGCCGCGCGGGGCGGTCCGACGGTGCACGAGGCACCGGGCCGACCACGCACGTAGGGATCCTGACCAAGCACGGCAAGTTCTTTGTCGCCGAGCCCTTCTTCGGCCCGGGTCCGCGCCTGGTCGTCAGTCGCGACGGTGGGACACGTGTCGGCGATCTGGTTGCAGTTCGACCCCGGCCCCGCCGCGACGGCCGGGGCGGGCGCGCGGTGATCGCCCGTCGCCTTGGCCGGCCAGAGATAGCCCGCGACGTGGTCGAGGCATTCATGGTCGAGCGCGGTTTGAAGCGCGCCTTCGATCCGGCGATCGAGCGGGACGCCGCCGCCGCTTCACCCACCGATCACGCCGGGCGCCGCGATCTGCGCTCGCTGCCGACGCTGACCATTGATCCGGTCAGTGCGCGGGACTTCGATGACGCAATTTCGGCTGAGCGCGAGCAGAATGGCGGCTGGCGCGTATGGGTTCACATCGCCGACGTCAGCGCTTACGTGCGCGGCGGATCCCCTCTGGAGTACGAAAGCTACCGGCGCGGGTGTAGCGTCTATGTGCCGGGCGCGGTCGAGCCGATGCTGCCAGCGGCGCTGTCCAGCGATGCCTGCTCGCTCGTGCCCCATCAGGACCGCCTAACGGTGACGGTCGAGCTCTCGATCGACGCCTCGGGCGCGCGCCGGGCGTCGTTCTACCGAGCGCTAATTCGCTCCGACGCCCGCCTCGACTATGACCAGGTCGATCGCATTTTTGCCGGGCTCGAGGCGGCGTCTGACCCTTGGGGCGCCCCGCTTGAGGCAGCCCGGGAGGCAGCCGCCGCGCTGCGACAAAGACGCGTTTCAGGCGGCGCGCTCGCCATCGAGGGGGAGGAGCCCGAGTTCTTCTTTGATCAGCAGGGAAACGTGATCGACGCAGTGCCGGTCAGCCAGACCGAGTCGCACCGGCTGATCGAGCATCTGATGATCGCCGCCAACGAGCAGGTGGCGCGATTCCTCTCCGAGCGCCACGTGCCAGCGCTATACCGAGTGCACGAGCGCCCCGACGCAACCGCGGTTGAGCGGCTTTTCGACCAACTGGCCTCGCTCGAGGTGCCAACGCCACCACTACCGAAGGGACACTTGAGTCCCGACCAGGCCGCCCGGGCGGTGGGCGAAGCCTCGCAGCTAATAGAGCAATTTTGCGCGGGCTCCGGGCGGGGGCGGCGGGCGTTCAATAGCTTGGTCCTTCGCTCGCTCAAGCAGGCGTACTACGACCATCGCAATCTCGGCCACGCGGGCTTGCGTTCGCAGAACTACTGCCACTTCACCTCGCCGATCAGGCGCTACCCGGACCTTGTCTGTCACCGGGCGCTGTTGTCGGCCGTCGCCGGCGAGCCCGCGCCCGACGTCGCTGCGGTTGCCGCGGCTGGGCCGTGGGCATCCGCGCGCGAACGCGACGCGATGACGATCGAGAGAGACGCCGATGACATCGTGGGCTGTTTTTTGCTGGAGCGCCGGCTACTCGACGGCGGGCACGATGCAATCTTCGAAGGGGAGGTGATCGGGCTCCACAGCTCGGGAGCGTTCGTTGCTTTCGGGGAGCGAGGGCAGTTCGAGGGCCTGCTGCCGGTCCGGCGTCTGCGTGGCGATTGGTGGGAGCTCAACGAGCAGGGGA
Source organism: uncultured Solirubrobacterales bacterium (assembly GCA_963767295.1). GTDB lineage: Bacteria > Actinomycetota > Thermoleophilia > Solirubrobacterales > Solirubrobacteraceae > Palsa-465. Next base: position 1,155,735 of record CAVYDI010000002.1, on the reverse strand, counting down.
CGTTGCTGCGTGGATCCCGCACGGGCCGGACGATCCGGCTCGGCGACCAGCTGGAGGTCGAGGTCGGCACGATAGACCCGCCTCGCGGACGGATCGATTTACATCTCGCCGGCCAGTCCGGCAGGATCTGAGCAATGCCGCGTTCACGCAAGCGCAAGATCGGTGCGGGCGATGTCGCCACAAATCGGCAGGCTTCGTTCCGCTTTCACCTGCTTGAACGGTTCGAGTGCGGGATGGTTCTGACCGGCACGGAAGTCAAGTCGCTGCGCGACTCCGGGGCGCAACTCAAAGACTCGTACGCGGTCATCCGCGAGGGCGAGCTGTGGCTGATCGGCTGCTACATCCCGCCCTACGGACCCGCTAGCCGTGCCAACCACCATCCCGAGCGCGACCGCAAGCTGCTCTTGCACCGCTCCGAGATCGATCGCCTGATCGGGAAGACGCGCGAGCGGGGCCTGACTCTGATCCCAACCCGAATCTATTTCTCAGGGCCGCACGCCAAGGTAGAAATCGCTTTGGCGCGTGGCAAAGACCGCTACGACAAACGCGAAACGATTCGGCGGCGCGAAGTCCAGCGCGAGGTCGAGCGCGAGCTGCACGGCGCGCGGTAACGACCGCGGTCAACACGCAATACGGGCAAGTCGAGCCCTGCTCTACCCGAACGTGCGCGGCAGGTTCATCGCGTGGACTCCCAGCACCAAAGCAGCAATGAGCGACAGATAGACCGCGGCGACCCAGGCGCGGTCGATCGGGCGCACGCGGTAGTAGTCGCGCTGGGCGGGACCGCCCGCGCGCCGCAGCTTCCAGCGCTTGTAGGTCTCAAACCCACCGACCAGAATGATCAAGAAAATGATTGGGTTGGGGAAGATGATGGCCAGCGGAATCAGCCCCGCAAACCCGACAAACCACATCCAAGGCGCCATCGCGGCCATGGCCCGTCCGCCGTCCAATGGCACGACCGGTAAGAGGTTGAAAAGGTTGAGGAAGAACCCTGTGAACGCGAGCGCGCGCCAAAAGTCGCTGCCGGTCAAATGCCACAAAAGCACGCACGCGGCGGCGCCAACGCTGCCCAAGACCGGGCCAGCGAGACCGACCCGTGCTTCGGCCAGCGCATTGTCGCCGAGAGAGCGCGTGCTGATGACAGCGCCCAAAAAGGGGATGAACATCGGGGCGCTGGCCTTGATGCCCTCTCGGCGAAGCTGGATCACATGGCCGAATTCATGCACGAACAGCAGCGCCACAAACCCGACCGCGAATATCCAGCCAAAGACGACACTGTAAGCCGCGATCGAGACCAGCATCGTGCCCGCGCTCAGCAGTAGCTTGAGCTTGGGGAGGAGCAAGATGATCGCCTTGAGCTTGGCCAGCAGGGCGATCAGGGCCGCACCAACCGGCGCCAGCTTGCGCTTCAAAAAGGGCTGTTTTGGCGGGATGCGCCCGCCGCGTAAGTGCCGCGGCCTTTGACCCGTCGGCTCGGGGGGCTCGGGGGGCTCGGGGAGCAATCGCGGATGGGCTGACTCCGGGAGCCACCATTGATTGTTCGAATCCATCGCTTATGAATTGTGGCAGGGGCCATGCGGCGCGCCACAGGCACTGCTCTAAAATCAATTCAGCACATATCCCCGGGGACGACAGGCTTCGACGTGGTCGGCTCGTGGGGGTGGTTGCGAGCCGAGGTTCCGGGCGGCCTCGTAAAAAACCCGGAAGAAAATAAGTGCGGACACGCACAATTTCGATCTCGGTTACGCGGCTGCATAGTCGGTAACTGAAGTTCGTCTCAGTCGTCGCTCGCCTGCGGCGGTGATTCGAGATCAATCAGCAGGCTCGCCCGGTGCGGATTTGCTCCCTCCGCTCCGGGGACACACAGGGAGCTGGCCCTCGACAACCCGGCCGGCGAGGCGAGTCGAGGGCGAGAACTAGAGCGCCGGCTACGCTCGTAGACGCCACTTTCACACGACCGCGGACCCGGGTTCGAATCCCGGCGTCTCCACCTCAGCAGTCGTTCGAAACGCCCTCCGCACTTTCGGAGGGCGTTTTGATGAAGGCGCCGCAGATAGGTGAAACACTCGGGGTCATGGAACCGGGCCGGCCTCGATCAGCTGCGTCGCGAGGCGCGCGAGCTCGTCGGCGTAGTGGTCGGCCTGCTGTGTGCCGATGCGTTTGAGATAGGCCAGTTTGCTCACATCGTCCATCGCGAACGGCTCTGGCAACGGCGGCTGGTAGCGCCACAGCTGAGGTCCGCCCCCGACGTGAGCGCGCGGTAGCGCCGGTTCCCACGTGTCCTGAACCGGCGCCTGGCCGTTGAGCAGCATGTGCGCGGCCTCGTTGGCGAAGTCGCCGCTGCCGCCGAGCATCGCCTCGAGCAGCGGTTCGCCGCCCTTACGCGGCTGTAGCCAGCCGATGATCCCGCCGCCGCCGTAGTCGAGCGGCGCCGACCAGGCGCCGGTTCCGAGCGAGACCATGAAAAGCTCGCGCGGCGATTGGACGACCGGGTCGGTGGTGCGCCGCAGCGCGACGGTGATCGCGGCGAGCGCCGGATTGCCGGCGTAAACGCCGCCGTCGATCAGCCGTGCGCGGCCGAGCACCTCGGGATCGAAGTAGGTCGGCGCGGCGGCCGTCGCCAAGCCTACTTCCACCATCGTCTCGTCTGGCGTCGTCGGAGCGTTACCCGCGCCTGGCCGTCCCCAGCGGGTGAAGTAGCGCAACCCGGGGACCGACGCGTCGAACGACAAGATCAGCACGTCGGTGCGAGCGTCCTTGAGTAAGCCGTCGCCGAGCACGGCGGGATCCTCAAGAGCCGCCCGTAGCTGTTCCAGCGGATACTTGGGCGCCGTGAGCCCGAACCCCTGCTCGATCTCCTCGATCACCGAGCTGTGAAAGATCGCCGGGCCGTGTGTCGTGTAGACGTTGGCGGCGTCGGACGCGGTCAGCTTCGGCCGTCCGTCGGGGCCGGTGGTCGTCAACCCAGCCGCGAGCAGGCCGCCCGTCGACGTGCCGGCGATCAGGTGGAAGCAGTCGGCGATGCGCGGGCTGCCGGTTCTCTCCCAGCGCCTTGCGGCCTCGCTCGGGGCGGCGGCGAGCGCGTCGGCGAGCAGCGCCTCAAGCCTTTCCAGCAGCAGCGCCGGAATCACCCCGCGGATCCCGCCCCCGTCGACCGACAGGACGCGGAAGGAGAACGCCTCCGGGCGCCGGTCGCTGGCCGGGCGCAGCCGATCCGGGGCCGTCGATGAGCTCACCGACGCTTAGCTTAACCGCGACGTTGAGGAACCCTCGATGGTGCGCGTGTGACGCTTATGATCGCGCCCGGAATGCGGGCGGTCGCACAACAGACGATTCTCGTCACTGGATCGAGCGACGGCCTGGGTAAGGAGTTGGCGCGTGAGCTCGCGCAGCGCGATGCCACCGTGTTAGTGCATGGGCGCAGTGAGCAGCGTGTCGCGGCTGCAATCGCCGATATTGCGCGGACGACGGGGAGCGATCGGTTAGTCCCCTACGTCGCGGACCTCTCTTCACTGACGGCCGTGCGCCGCCTGGCCGACGACGTCGCCGCCCGCCGCGATGGGCTTCATGGGCTCGTCAACAATGCGGGTGTGGCTGTCAAAGAGCGGATGGAAAGCGCGGATGGGTTTGAGTACACCTTTGCTGTCAACTACCTGGCGACCTACCTGCTCACCCGCCAGCTGATCCCGGTTCTGCTTCGCAGCGCACCGGCGCGAATAGTCAACGTCGCCTCCGTGGGTCAGGCACCCGTCAACTTCGACGATGTCATGCTCAAGGACGGCTACCGCATGGATCTGGCGTATTCGCAAAGCAAGCTCGCGATGATCGCTTTCACGTTCGAGCTCGCCGAGCGCCTGCGCAACGAGGGCGAGGCCGGCGTCACCGCGACCGCGCTTCACCCCGCGACGCTCATGCCGACCAAGCTGGTATTTGAGGCCGTCGGCCGGACCGTCGACAGTCTCGAACAAGGCGTGGGGGCAACTCTGCGACTTGTGATCGAGCCTGGGCTCGATGGGGTAAGCGGCGCCTACTTCGACGGCCTCGAGACAGCCACCGCCGATCCTCAGGCCTATGACGCAGACGCTCGCCGGCGGCTATGGGACCTCAGCGAGCGCCTTTGCGGGATGCGCTGACGCCGGAATCGCCCACATCAGGCCGTCGGCGATCGCCGGCGCGGCGTTGAGCCGCAGTGTCACGACAACATGTGGCTTGACGTCTACACCGGGCTTGGCGAAGGGGCCGTCGAAATCTCAAGAGACGGGAACGTAACGGCGTTCGGCGGCAACGCTGCCGATTACACCTGACTCGCTGGCATCAGCTTCCCAAGCAGCAGCTGACCGGACAACGTGCGGGCGGGGCGGGCCGTCCCGCCCGCACCATCCGACACGAGGCTCTCGCTTCGGGCCACAAGCAGTACTGACGAGACCTGCGGAACCAAACTAAACGGACACTCGCCGTTGCTGTGGCGACCACGGTGAGCCCAGCCATTCCACCGGCGACAAGGGGAAAGGCGCGGATCGATGAGGTTTGGCGCTTCGATTGGTCTAATGGCTTGGTGTCGCGCACGGTTGTGTCGAGGTGGCGACGCGCGGGAATCAGCACGAGAGAGGAGGCCGCATGGGCATCACACTTCCGGGGGAGTCACCGGAGTACCGGGCTGCGCGCGATCGGCTGCTGCGGCAGGAAATCGAGCTTCGACAGACGATGGAGACCGTCGCCGCCTCCAGGCGCGAGCTACCTCCCGGCGGGCGCATCAAGGAGGAATACGTCTTCCAGGGGGCCGGAGCCGACGGCGAGCAAACCGACGTGCGGTTCTCCGAGCTGTTTGCTCCCGGCAAGAACTCGCTCGCGATCTACAGCTTCATGTTCCCGCGCGATCCTGGCGATCTGACGCCGGGCCCACGCGATGGCGAGACGGCACTGCTGCCTCTCGCCGAAGGCCCATGCCCTTCCTGCACGGCCTTGCTGGACCAGCTCGACGGGGCGGCCGAGCATGCGAGCCAGCACATCAACCTTGCGGCCGTCGCCAAGGCGCCGCTGCCCCGCGTTTTGGCGTTCGCCCGCGAGCGGGGATGGCGTCGCCTGCGGCTCCTGTCGTCCGCTGGCACCGCCTATAACGCGGACTACTTTGCCGAAACGCCCGACGGGCTACAGCGTCCGATGCTGACCGTGTTTCATCGCGATGGCGACGTGATTCGGCACTTCTGGAGCTCGGAGCTGTTGTATGCGCCCTCGGACTCGGGGCAGGAGCCCCGCCACGTCGGCACGCTCGAGCCGCTCTGGAACCTGTTCGATCTGACTCCGGAGGGCCGGCCTGACGAGTGGCATGAACAGTTCAGCTATCGCTGAGCGCAGGCGCGATCCCCCGTCAACGTTCAGGACACTCGAGCAGTCGATCGACGGCGACTTCACCGCTGACGAAATTGCGGTCGTGAAGCGGTGGCTGGTCACGTCCGCCCTGCTCGGCGAACCTCCCGACAGGACCGGGCACGCCTAACCAAGTCCGCTCGCGCGATGAACGGTGGGCTGGCTCGACCGCTCGGTGGCGGTTTCTCGCTTGCCGTGTCCCGCCGGGCTTCGGCTGTTCGTCATTAGGTCAAAGGGCCGGCACCCGCGCCGGCCGCGATCGAAAGGATGCAGACATGGCGAATTACGTGTTCGCGTACAGCGGCGGCAACGGTATCGCCGCAGGTGAGGCCGACCGCAACGCCCAGATGGCCAAGTGGGGTCAGTGGTTCGGAGAGCTCGGTTCGGCCGTCGTCGACGGCGGGGCTCCGACCGGGGCCGCGAAGACGGTCGGCCCGGGCGGCTCGGTCAGCGATGGCGGCTCGCGTGCCCTGAGGGGCTACTCGATCGTGTCAGCCGACAGCCTCGATTCGGCGGTCGAGCTCGCTAAGGGCTGCCCGGTGCTTGAGACCGGCGGCGCGGTCGACGTCTACGAAGCGATCGCGATGTAGCAGGCGCCGGGGGCGCCGGGTCAGGGAGGCCTCAGGTCTCGAGCCCGACCCGGTGCTCCCGGGACCCCGGCAACCGCGCGGGTCGGGCCTCGCCCGTGCCAGCCGACACGACGCCATACCTCCCGCTGCCGATTTGCGGTTGCCTCGCAACGCGGGGGGCGAGTATCTGGCAGGGAGCGCACCGCGCCACTGATCTACCGCAGTGACGACGACTCCTTGTTAGTTGTTGCATCGAAGGGCGGCTCGGCGGAGCACCCGGATTGGTACAAGAACCTCGAAGCCCATCCTGACGCGACGGTTCAGGTCAAGAGCGAGCAAATCCCGGTTCGCGCCCGCACGGCGCACGGGGAGGAGCGAACGCGGCTCTGGCAGCTGATGACAGAGGTTTGGCCGCCGTACGACGACTACAAGCGCAAGACCGACCGCGAGATCCCCGTCGTGGTTCTCCAGCGCCGGACTGTCACGTCAAGCTAGGCGCGGTCGCGTGATCACGACCTGACTCGCTTTCGGGGTGGCGGCAGCAGGCCTGCGGCGCTCCGGCTTTGCGGCACGAGTGAGCGCGGTATGGAGCCGATCGCCGGGCACCTCGTCTACCTCGGATTCGCCGCAAGTCGCTCGACGAGCCGTTCCGCATACCACTGCGGCCATCCCAGATCAGGGCTCGCCTTTGTGTATTCCTTGTCGAGCGTAACCAATAGCCAGACGAGCTCGCTGCGGACCGGTCTCGCTCCTAAGATCTGCGGCAGCTCGGAGAGGTTGAGCAGCCAGTCGGCGTACCAAGACGCCCAGTCAGGGTCGTCGCCGTCGACAATCCGATACACGCGGTGATGCGTCTCGCCCACCTCATGAAGCAGCTCTGCTATTTGAGTTGATTGGTCTTTCATGACCGTAGTCTCGCTCTTCGGCCGCTTCATCGTGCGATCGTCGTGGCCGTCGCGTCGGGGGCTGCTCGAGTCATTCCGGCAGCCCCGCATCGCTTTCGTGGCGTAGGCAAGGGCGACCAATGACGGCCGACCTTTTGCCGCGCCGCACAGCAAGCAGAGTTGCTCGCGGTCAGCTTCGCAACGGCTCCGGCACCCACATGCGATCGAGCTAATCCAACGGCTTGGGCGGCGGTCGCCACCGCCCATTGCCCATGTCAGGGCACGAACAACAACCCTTTCGGCTTAATCGCCGGCGTAAGGCGCACCTTGGTCATGACTCCAGTGGTCATGTCTACCTGCCCCAAGTACTGCTTGGCGAGACACGACATGGGGGCGGTATTGGCATCGCAGGGGCTCGCGGCGACGAGCTCGGTCCCGCGCTGAAACGGCCCGGTGACCTTGTAGATCAGGTCGGTGCTGTTGTCGGTGACATAAAGGGTTCCCGACGGCCCCGACGCCCAGGCGGTGTCGTCCGATCCCGCTTGAGAGAGCTTGAGGACCGAAAGCTGCTTGGCGCCGGTGTCGGCGACGAAGATCTGCTGGCCTTCGCCCTGGCTGGTGAGTTCGAACTGTCCCGCGAAGCGCGGGGCGTACGGAGGAACGACCGCGTTGGAGTCGGGGTCGGTTAGGGCCAGATGGGTCGAGCCGGTCGCGCTCGCGTTGGCGCGCTTCGCACTGGCCTCGTCTCCGAACAGGCCACGCACATTGGCCGTGTGCGTGCTCGCGTTCAAGGTGATCACATAGACCGCCGGGTAGCTTGCCTGGGGAGCGGACTTCCCGGTTGTGCCGGGCGCCGAGGCGGACGTCAAAAGCATTCCCCGCCAAAAGCTGACGGCGTCGGTGCCACCGTGCGAGGGCAGGGCGGGGTAGTGATAGCGCACGGACTTGTCGCTTGCCGGGTCGATCACGTACAGGCTGGAGTTTCCGTCCTCGTTGACCGTGACGATGACCCGGCCGGTCGCCGGATCAGCGGTGACGCCGTCGACGTGCCCGGCCACGTCCCACTGCCTAAGCGCCGAGCCTGAGGTCGAGAACTCGACGATCGTCGAGTCACTAACGCCGGACATCGTCTCGCCCTGGGGGCCGACTCCATTCTGGAAGCCGATGAAGATGTGGCTGCCGAGCTTGGTGATGTCGTCAGGCTGGAAGACCGACCCCTTGCCTTTCGATGTGGCGTGCTGAATCGGAACGCCGGTGGCGAAGACGTGGGCGGTGAACCCTGTAGAGGTTCCGCTGCCCGCGCTGGTGGTCGAGCTCGTGCTGGTGGCCGAGGCAGAGCTGGAAGAGGTGTGGGAGCTGCCGGAGCCGCAGCCGGCCAGTGCGGCCGCGGCGATCGCCGCCGCGGCGGCGAGGCTTGCGGCCGACGCCCGCGCGCGGCGCGGGGACGTGAAACCTGAGGGTGTCATGGTCGTACGACCTCCGGGCGCATATGGGTGGGAGCATGAGGAGGACCTACAGGGGACGGGGGAGCAGCTTGCTCGGACCCTGCAGGCCGCACAAGGCCGAACGTCACACACAGCGACGACGCGTCTGCGGCGACCTTGAGGTCCTGCAACCCGGGCAAGGTGCCCTGCCCGAACCTCCGATCACCACCGTCGAGGGCAAGCGTCAACTTGCAGGCCTCGACCCGACATGAGCGAAGGCGTATCACGGCGAGCAACGCTACCCGCGCCATCGCGGCCACTTGTCACCAGCTCGTGAACTGGAGAGGAGGCGTCAGCCGCACCCCGCGGAGTCGTCACCGCGGGTCCCAGCGAACGAATACGCGGCGTCCATCGAGCGCAGCATGAGCCGCGACTCTGATGGGCCAAACCTGTCGAGATCGTTCATACCGTGGGCAGCCTGAGGCGACGTTCGGGCCCTACGGCATCCGCCATCATGTTCTCGGGCGGTTCGGGATCCGAATGGCCGAGACGGGCGAGGAGGAGCAAATCCTCGAGATGTATGAGTGGCTCTTCGCTCCGCCCGGTCGACGCCATGGCAGTGGGATCCCGATAAGCGCGACCGCGACTCAGTGATGCCTTGACTCACCACGCTCCGTGATCCTCGTAGCCGAGGACATTGGAGCTCTGATTGCTTTGTGCACCGCCTATCTGGAGCTCGACTCCGTGCGCTTCGGGCAGCGCTGTTGGGTCGAGGATTTCGCGGTGGACCCGCAGCAGCGGTCGAAGGGAGTTGGTGCGGCCTTATTGAGCGCGGTCAGTGACAAGGGCTGATCATCAGAGTGTTCGGCCGCGCCGACAGAAGACCACCGACCGGTCCGGACGGATCGTTACGTCGCCAGGGCACTCGTGAAGCTTGCACTGGTCCGATGAGAGAAAGAGATCTTGGTTCCTGGAGAGATCGTCCAGCGCTGGATCGCTGCTCGACTGTCGAGCTCGACGGCCGAGTAGTCGCGTGACTAGTCCGTGGCGGGCCAGGTCGCGTTGACCCGGACGCCATCGCCCTCCTCGGGCTTGGGACCGCCAACGGCGATGATCTCGAGTCCCTCGGGGCCGGCCTCGAATGCTCTAACGACCTCGGGCGCGACGCGGATGACATCCCAGGTCCGGAGCTCCTTCGTCTCGTCGTCGAGCAAGATCCGTCCAGAGCCCGCGACGACGACGTAGGCCTCCTCCTGCTCCTTGTGGCTGTGAGCCCCCGGGCTGCGCAGGTTCGGGGCGTACCGAAAGAGACTGATCCCGAGGTCGCGGGAGTCGAGGTGCTTACGCCCCATACGGCCCTCGAGCCCCTCTACCCGCCCAGCCACGGAGTCCTCGACCTCGAGCAAGTTGACCTTCGCAAAACGGGACATGCGATCTCCTCGGCCTGCACAGCGAGTCGGTGTGGCGGAGGAAACCCTAGCCGTCGAGACCGGGCATAAGTCGGCGGACTTGCGGAAGGTCGCCGAAGCGATCGCTAGCTCCTCGGAGCCAAAAGCGCGAAAGCGGTCTGGACAGTGACACCGTCGCGAGCTAGGTTGCCGCCCGCATGCGCGAGATCATCAACGCGTCGAGCGCTCCCAGCTCGCCGCTCTTCAGCCAGGCGGTGAAAGCTGGGCAGCACGTGTACGTCTCGGGCTTGGTCGGCATCGACCCGAGCACTGGAAACCTCGCTGGCTCGACGATTCAAGAACAGACACGGCAGGCGCTCACTAACTGCGAGGCGGTTCTGCAAGCCGCGGGCGCCGCGATGGAAGACGTCGTAGAAGTCGGCGTGCTCCTGACCAACCCGGCCGACTTTGACGAAATGAATGGCGAGTACGCGACCTGGTTCCCGACTGAACCGCCCACTCGCTACGTCGCCAAGCTCGGCGTCGAGATCCCCAACATCCTCGTCTCGATCCGCATGACCGCATTCATCAGCTAGCTAGCGGACGGGTGTACGAGTCCTCGGTCGCCACCGACCGTATGTTCCGCGACGTTCCGGAATATCAGAGCCGATGCGCGACCGAAGAGCCGTTCCGATCCCCCCCGCGCATCGGTCGGAGCTTTGCTCGGCCGCTGGCACGAGCGTTCGGTGTACTGTCGGCCGGCCATGGACGTCCGGCTTTTTTCGATGCCCGGTTCGCACGCCGCAACGACGGGTCAACTGCTGTTCGAGTACAAGCAGCTCGACTACAAGCGGATCGATCTTCTGCCGGTCGTGTCGTGGATGGTGCTCAAGGCGCTCCGATTCCCTGGCGTGACCGTCCCCGCCGCCAAGGTCGATGGCGAGCGGGTGCAGGGAACGCGGGCGATCGCCCGCGTGCTCGAGCGCTACAAGCCGGAGCCGCCGCTGTTTCCCGATGATGCGCAGCGAAGGAGGGCCGTGGAGGAGGCCGAGCGCTTCGGCGACGAGGAGCTCCAGCAAAGAATCCGAGAGATCTTCCTCTGGTCCGCACGCAAGGACCGCAGCGGACTCGTCGGCTACCTCGAGGGCGCAAGGATCGGGATGCCGCATCGACTTGCGGCGAGGATCGCGGGTCCCTTTATTGCGCTCGATGTGCGGTCCCGAGGAGCCACCGACAGGAACGTCCGCCGCGCGATCGCCGCCTTCCCCAGGATGTTGCAACGAATCGACGACTGGATAGCGGAGGGCGTCCTCGGAGGCGAGGTCCCGAACGCGGCCGACCTGCAGATCGCCCCGAGCCTGTGCTTGGCCATGAGCCTCGACGATCTCCGACCGGCGATCGAGGGCCGACCGGCGGGAAGGCTCGCGACCCGCATCGTCAAACACTTCCCAGGGAGCACGCCGGCGGTGCTGCCGCCGGAATGGCTCGAACCAACCACGGCTCCTGCGGGCTGACCGACCGGCTCTCGGGCATGGAACAAGGCGCCTTGCGACCGTTTCACCTTGCTCCTGTCTTCCACGAATCTCAGGCGTCCATCGCTCCGGTCCCGCGGTTGCTCTCCGTGGCGTAGTAGAAGTGCCGCGCAATGCGCACAGCGGGTCTCTCAAGTGCCGTGGGTCCCGGCCCTGCTGCTCCTCACGCAGGTCGGGGACGCGCGTTTGTCACCGATACGGTCGCGCGGCCCGGCGCCGTCTCAGAAGCAAAGCGCCAGCTGATGCTCACCCTCCGCGCGAAGCAGGGCACGGCTCGTGTGCCCTGCTGTCAGGGGAAACCAGGGATCTTCTCTCCGGACAGGGAGGATTCGATCCTGAGAACGGCGAGCTCATCGCTGGTGGGCGACGCGTCAGGTCGGCTCCGCTGCCGCTGCCAGCGGCTGGGATTTCGTCTGCAAGAGCGGGTCGGGTATCCGGTGGCCGAGTCGCAGGAAGCCGGCTCCGGTCACTGCGAGCGTCAAGGCGCCGCCCCACCAGATGGTGTCGGGTGACGTTGCGAGCAGTGCGCCGCCGACCGCGGGGCCGAGGGCCACGCCTAGCGTGAAGGTGAGGCTGTAGAGCGACATGTAGCGGCCGAGCAGATGTGGCGGCGCGAGCTCGGCGACGAGTGGGCCGAGCACGATGAACTGCGCACACTCTCCGATCGCGATCACGATCGCGACCCCGGCCAAGACGGTGGTAGCGGCGGGCGTCGAGCGCGTCAGTGTCGCGAGCAGGACTGCGAGCAGGCCTATTGCAAATAGCGCGCTGGTCGCGGCCAAAGCGTGTGTGCGGCGCATCCGCTTGACGACCCGTGTGGCTGGAACCTGCGCAACGACGATGAAGAAGGTGTTGATGAAGATGACGATGCCGATCTCGCTCGGACCGACAGGTGTGTGTGCCGTCGCAAATGGCGGGAGGATGTTGGAAAAGAATGCGCCGCCGACCATCACGAGCACGATGTTGGCGGCGATCAAGGCGAGTAAGAGCCGATCTCGAGCAACCGCTCGGAATCCTCTTCCCCTATCGCTCGCCGACTCAGCATTCGCAAGGCGAGGATTCGGGATCCCCACGAGCACAACCAGCGCGAAGACAGCGAAGGTGACGCCGTCGAAGAGGTAGAGCGCCTGGAAGGTGCGAAGGTGATTGGCGGAAGCGACGATGAAGCCCGCCACCGTCGCGCCGGCGCCCATGCCGAAATTGCCTGCCACTCGACGGAGCGCGGTCGAGGCGGCGCGCTGCTCCGGCGTGACCAGGGTCAGACTAAGAACTTGGTTCGCGGTTCCAGCGACTGCGAAACCGGCGCCGCCGACGGCCGAGCAGACGAAGGCTTGCCAGGGACGGTCGACGAATGCGAGACCTGCGTAGCCTAGTGCCATCACGAGGTTGCCGGTGATCAGGGTCGGCTTAGCCCGGAAACGATCGAGCAGCGCACCCGAAGGGAGCGTTACGACCGCCGCCGTGCCCATCACCGCCGCCAGCACCAACCCTGCAGTTGCCGGCGGGAAGCCGCGGACCTCGTGCAGGTAGATGATCTCGAACGGCAGGATCAGTCCAGTGCCGAAGTAATTGACGGCCGTCCCGGCTTGAAGCACGATGACAGGCCCCGACAGGCCCGTCCGCCAATAGGCGAACACACGTGCAAGCGGCCTGCTCACAACCTCTCACTCCCCATCTCTCGATGCATCGGAAGTCGGTCAAGGCGAGAACGGCGGTCGCGACGGCCTGTCCACCGCCGTCCGCTCAGTATCGGTACGCGGCTTGCGGCCGCCACTTGTGGCTCGTGCGCGACGCGACGGGCGAGCCGGATCGTGTGCCTCTGGGCGGCCGCGCGATGTAGGTCCTCGATGTGAGCGGTGGCGAGCGCTCGACTGAGAGCGGGCTGCAGCATTTGAGCCTCCTTCCACGAATTTGCCTGTTGCGGTTCTGACCCGGCCTGCTGGAGAAACTCGCCGACGAATTTCGAGCATCGGTGGTGTCGCAGTGGTTGTGGGCCGCGATGCCAGACTTCGCTCGTGAACGACAGCGCTCTGATCCGTGCCCGGGCGGGCGACCATCAGGCGTTCGCGGCGCTCACGGACCCCTACCGGCGCGAGCTGCAGTTGCACTGCTATCGGATCCTCGGTCAGGTGCAGGACGCCGAGGACGCGGTGCAGGAGACGCTCGTCTCCGCGTGGAGTGCATTGGGGTCGTTCGAGGAGCGCTCGACGCTGCGCTCGTGGCTGTATCGGATCGCTACCAACCGCTGTCTGAACATGCTGCGCGATAGCGGTAGACGCCCCGCGACGGCGACCGGGGTGGCATCTACCCCCCCGGAGCCCACCCGCTACGGCGAGGTGCTGTGGCTGGAGCCCTATCCCGACGCGCTGCTCGAAGGCATCGTCGACAACGCGGCCGACCCGGAGGCCCGCTACGAGACCCGCGAGGCGGTAACGCTCGCGTTCCTCACCGCGCTTCATCGCCTCCCGCCCCGCCAGCGCGCCGTGCTCGTGCTTCGCGACGTGCTCGGGTTCTCCGCGACTGACGTCGCCGCGATGCTCGATACCACCCCGACGTCGGTGAACAGCGCGCTGATCCGCGCCCGCGCGACGATCGAGGAGCGCGGGCCGCGGGCGCACGACCGAGCGCCGCTCCCCCGATCAGCCCAAGAACACGAGCTCGTCGCGCGGTTCGCGGACGCATTCGAGCGCGGAGATGTGGAACCGATCGTCGCGCTGCTGGCCGAGGACGCGTGGTGGACGATGCCGCCGGAGCCTTACGGGTACCAAGGCCACGAAGCGATCAAGCAGTTCATCGCCCATGCGTTCGCGACGCGTGAGACCCCCCGCCGCCTCATTTCGACGCGGGCCAACTCCCAACCCGCGTTCGGCCAGTACGTCAAAGACCCACACACCGACGTCGGCCGCGCGCTCTCGCTGCTCGTACTGACACTCGACGGCGACCGCATCTCGCACATCACCCGCTTCGCCGCGACCAGCGCCCTACCACACTTCGGACTCCCCCGAACGATTCCGTGGTAGCCACTCGCTCAGCGCGAGGGCTCCCAGCGTTACCCGACGGTCTCGCTGCTCTCGATGCCCTGCAGGTAGACGCTGGTGATGCCGAGGTTGGCGTGCCCGAGCTGGCGCTGGATCACGACGAGCGAGACGCTCCGACATCTCGACCGCGTGGGCATGTCGGAGCTGGTGCGGCGCGAAGCCCCGAACGAGGCGCCCGGGACGATCGGAATCGCGACGTTCCGGTCGCCCCGCTCCTTACCTGATCTGAGCTCGGCCGGGGCCGTTCTCACTGCCCTCCCGACCGTGCTGCGCCGGTCCCGAGGTTGGCGACGGGCAGGTCTCACCCAGGTGGCGGAATTCCCTGCGCGAAAAGTGTCAAGGTCCTGGTTCGATCACGGCAGTGTGCCCACGTAATCGATGCGGGTGGCCTGGATTGCTCTGGAGTTGATCGCGTGCAGCTCGTCGGTTTCAGTCGTATTGGCGAGGTCGGCGAAGAAATACGCTCCTCGCCGAAACAGCTGGCGGCGAAGACGTTGATCGAGTTCCCCAAGGACAGCGCTTCCGGTGTGGATGCGGTGCTCGTTTGCCCAGGTTCCGAGGTAGCGCGGCCAAGGCTGCGCAGAGGTAATCCACTCGTGGCGGCGGTGATGGAGCCAGCCTTCTGACTCGCCGAGTCGCTCGAAGCACCACTGGGCGGTCGCCTCATCGAAGCGCTCCCAATCCCACTCCACGACGATCACGACTCCGCCTGGGGCGAGCAGCTGCGCAATCTTGTCGAGCACCTCGCCGGGTTCAGCCACGTGATGCAACGAGGTGCAGGCCACCACCGCGTTGGCCTGGCTGTGCAGCTCGGCGCGCTCAACTTCCACGCGGCAGTAGCTTTCGCCATCCGGGGCTGCGGGATCGATGCCGAGAGCCTGATAGCCGCAGCTGTGAAGAGCGGGGACGAATCCGCCGAGACTTCCGCATCCGACCTCGACCACGTGTGCCGGTGGTGCTGGCAGATACGGCCGGATCTTCGGCCACTGTGCCGCCAACCAGCGATCCTCCAAGGCCACGAGCTGATGCTAACCGGCCGGAGACCTGCCTTGCGCGGAATGGGGCGACGGAGCACTAGCGACCGCGCGCCGGTCACAACTCGAGCGCCACGGCGCCACCGGCGCCACGGATGGCGCGCTCTAGCGCGCCGTCGGCTTGCGCCAGCGGAAACCGCACGCTGAGCTTGAACTCAAGTGCCCCGCCAGCCAGCGCCTGAACTGCCTGGTCGAGCTGCCCCGCGTTCGGGCGGACGTACACCGAGCTGATGCCGACTCCCCGCTCGGGCTCCGGAGGGTCCGAGGTGATCGTGGCGAGCCGGCCGCCATCGTGGACAGCCTGCAGAGCCCTGATCGCGCCGGTGCGCGCCGCGTTGGCCGCTGCATCGACTCCTCGCCCGCCGGTGGCAACGAGGACCTGCTCGGGCCAGTCCGCGTCGTGATAGTCGACGGCGGTTTCAGCACCGGCTCGGATCACCTGTTGCCGACTGGAAGGCCCCGCCGTGGCCAACACACGGACGCCGCGGAGCACAGCAAGCGAGACGATCAGCCCGCCGGTCACGCCGCCCGCCCCATTGACGAGCAGCGTCTCGCCGGGCTGGACCCGCAAGGCCTCATCGACTACCTGGACGGCGGTCAGCGCCGGTACAGCGAACGCGCCCGCAACGGCCCACGACACAGCGGCCGGCTTGCGCGCGAGCAGTTCAGCCCGCGCGATCAGCCACGGCGCCCACGTCCCCTGGTCGGCGAGCGGCAGCGGATGGGTCAAAGCCTCGTCCCCGACCGACCACCCCTCTACGCCGGGACCTAACGCGGCGATGATCCCGGCTGCCTCAACGCCGAGCGCCATCGGCGGTGTCCGCCCCACGTCCCAATCACCTACCCGGACGATGTCGTCCCAGTTCCCCACACCGGCCGCCTTGACCTCGATCAGCACCTCGCCTTCCCGGAGCGCGCGCGGTTCCGCGACCTCAAGGGTCTGCACGGCGCCACGGAACTGTTCGATCCCCGCGACTCGCATTCGGCGTCAATTGTGAATGTCCGGCTCCCACCTGGGGACAGCCGCGAGCGCCCGGTCGACGTTTCGGAGCAAAGCTTGAGCTCCGTCGATGTGCCCAGCGCCGCCAGCGAGCTCGTCGAGATCGCATCGGGAGCTGCATATGCGGGTGAGTTCATCTACGAGTACACGCCCCGGGTCACGCGGATCGCCGAGCACAGCCAAGTTCGAGTCGGCGGTCGTCGGACGCCCGCTCTCGCGACAGGTTGGGCATCTGGGCTGCAACGGCCTACCGCCCCGCGATGGGCGGACACCGCCCGTCCGGGCGATCGCCTTCGTCGTCCGAGTGGACCGCGGTCACGCTTCGGCGACAAAGTGAGTTGTCCGGCTAGTTCGAGCCAGGCTTTCCCCGGTTCGTATCCATAGCCCGTGGGCGGATTCGCCTCTATCTCTCAGAACACACGGGCGACGCACACCCCGACACCTTGATCCACCTCTACGTCAACGACATCGACGCAGTCTCAAAGAGTTCGGGATCCCGGTCGATGGAGAGGGTCTTGCTGGTCGCGAGTGTGACGTGGAAGACCCTGACGGGAACAGGCTGGGAATCGCAACTCGGCGTTCGTGACACAGGGGTCAGGCTGATGCCATCGTCGTGAACCGCCAGGTGGGGAAGCGGTCGCTTAGGTACGGGATGTGCTGCTCCCAGTCGCTGGCCGACAGCGCTTTCGTGGGCTTGACGGCGAGGACCT
Source organism: uncultured Solirubrobacterales bacterium (assembly GCA_963767295.1). Lineage (GTDB taxonomy): Bacteria > Actinomycetota > Thermoleophilia > Solirubrobacterales > Solirubrobacteraceae > Palsa-465. The sequence goes on along the minus strand of CAVYDI010000002.1, from coordinate 1,138,789 downwards.
TCTGAGCGTCGATGTCGAACCCCCACGAGAACCCGAGCAGCGGTTGCACCTCGGGATCGGTCTCAAACAGGTTGATCGGCGACAAGAAGCTCTGCGCGGTCCAGTCAAGCTCGTAGCGCTCATCTCGAGACGGAGCGTCAAACAGCGTGGGACAAATGCCGTAAAAGCAGTGGGGCGCGGACGCATCCTCGAAGAACCGCAGCGGATCCAGAGCAAACTGACGGCCGTCGAAATCCTCGGCCCGGACCAGCTGCACCCAACCAAATAGCGCGTCGTATCCCCTTCCGGAATAGCTCACCGTTGCCAGACAGCTGGGAAAGCCTTCGGTTCCAACCGGCTTGCCGACGGCGACCGGATCTTCGACGAGCTCGACCACCGCGCCGACCTCGCCCCGCTGCCCCGCGCGCACGAATGGAATCTGCACGGTGAGCAAGCTACACAACCCCCAATTTTGATCGAGTCCGGGCGGGGTAGGCTCGCGTATGCCTGCGAGCCAGCTGCTCAGGCAGTCCCGCGCTCGTCTGCGCTCCGACCACCAATCTGGTGCTCGCGCGGCGTCTCCCCGCGCGGTCTTGGTGGTGATGTGCGGCGGGTACTTCCTCGTGTTGTTGGACGTGACGATTGTCAACGTCGCCTTGCCGCAGATCGGCGCCGGCCTGCATGCGAGCGTGAGCGGCCTGCAATGGGTGGTCGACGGCTACGCGCTGGCGCTTGCCTCGCTGATGCTCGTCGGCGGGACCGTCGGTGATATACGCGGGCACAAGCGGATCGTTCTCGCCGGTCTCGTCGTGTTCGGGGTCGGTTCTCTGGCCTGTGGGCTGGCTCCCACCGCGGCCGTGCTCGTGGGCGCGAGAGTCGTCCAGGGCGTTGGGGCGGCGATGCTGCTTCCGGGCACGCTTGCGATCATCAGCCGCGCGTTTCCGAAGGGGCCTCCGCGGGCGCGTGCGATCGGGGTGTGGGCCGGAATCGGCAGCCTCGCACTTCCCGCCGGTCCGCTGCTTGGCGGCCTTTTGATCGCCGCGTTTGGTTGGCGCGCGATCTTCCTCATCAACGTGCCGATCGTCCTGTTTGCGTTCTGCGCCGCGATTCCGCTCGTCCGCGAGAGCACCGAGCCAGAGGGCCGCAGGCTCGATCTCGCCGGCGTGGCGCTCTCCGTGGTGGTCCTGCTAGCCATCACGTTCGCGTTCATCGAGGGGGGCCGGTCCGGCGCCGGCTCCCCAGACGTGATCGCGGCGGCTGCCGCCGCGGTCGTCCTGGGTGGCCTGTTGGTCGTGGTCGAGCACCGACGTGGGTCGGCGGCGATGGTGCCTCTGTCGCTGTTTCGCCGGCCGGCATTCACCGTCGCCAACGCGGCGGCCGGCGCGATGAACCTGTGCACGTTGGGCGCGCTCTTCGCGCTCACGCTCTTCCTCCAATCAGTGCAGCACCACTCGCCGTTGATCGCCGGACTCGAGGTGATCCCGTTGTTCGCGCCGCTGGCGATCATCGCGCCGCTAGCAGGGCGGCTCACCAGCAGGGTCGGGGCCAGGTTGCCGATCGCGGCCGGCCTGACCATCGCCGGCATCGGTATCGCGCTGCTCATGCGCGCCCAGCCGCAATCCGGGTATCTGACGGTGCTCCCGGCCTTCCTCCTGTGGGGGATCGGCCTCGGGATTCTCACGCCGGCGGTGGTCGCCGCTGCGATCGGCGCGGTTTCGGGAAAGCGCGCGGGGCTAGCGTCAGCGATCAACAACACAGCGCGCCAGGCCGGCGGCGCCATCGGGATCGCCGTCGCCGGCGCGATCGCGGGCCCGCCGTCTAGCCACCGGGCCTTCGTCGGGGGGTTTCACACCGTCGCGGTGGCGGCGGCCATCGTCTACTTCGTAACCGCGATTTTCGCCGGCGCCCTGGTCCCCGGCACACTGCTGCCCGCCCGCGGTGCGCTCGCAAACGCTCGATAGCGCCGCTACGACGAGTGATCCCGCACCCCTCGAAATGTGAGTCAGGTCACGCTGGCGCGAGCAAGCAGCTCGCGACGGCAACAATGGGGGTCGTGGATGACGTCACGCTATTCCGGGCGGCGCGCGCTGAGCTTCGGCGCGGAGCGAGCCGAGCATTGCTGGAGACACCAGGAAGATGAGACAGGGACCGCTGGCTGGGCGTTATCCGGCTGTGGCGACGATGGTGATCTTCGCCCTGATTCCTTACCTGGCGGTGTCGGCCGCGCTGCAGCCGCTGACGCCGATCATCGCGCACGATCTCCACGCGAGCCTGCAGACCATGAGCTTGGGGCTGGGGATGGCAAACGCCGCGTATGCGGTCGGGACGGTGTTGGCGGTGCTGTTTGCGCAGCACCTGCCGCAGCGGCGGATGCTGGTGCTCTATGCCGCCCTGCTGGTGATTGGGTCGGTGCTTACCGCAGCTGCGACAACCCCCGCCATGTTCATCACGGGGCACGTCTTGCAGGGGCTTACAACGAGTCTGATGCTGATCGCGGCGGTGCCGCCGCTGGCGCTGGGCTTCGGCAAGGACAAGCTGCGCGCGACGGCGATGATCATGAACCTCTGCATCTTCGGGGCGGTCGCGCTCGGGCCAACGATTGGCGGCATTCAGGCCGATGCACATGCCTGGCGGACGCTGTTCTGGGTCGTCGCGTTCGTCTCGGCGTCCGCGTTCGTCCTCACGCTGCTGAGCTTCGAAGACAGCCCGCCGGCCGACAGGACGGCACCGTTTGACCCGCTGGCGATTGTCTTGGCGGCGGGAGGCTCTGCCGCCGCGTTTTACGGCGCCTCCGAGTTGCTCACGCACAGATTCCTCGCCGCCCAGTCGTTCGGCCCCCTGATCGGCGGGCTGGCGCTCATCGTGGCGCTGATAGTCCACGAGTACCGGGCCAAGCGGCCGTTGTTGACGATTCGCAGCGTGCTGACACAAACGATCCCGGTGGCCGGCATCGTGGTCGCCTTGTTCGCCGCGGCGGCGTCGGTGTCGGCATCCGATCTGAGCTCGGGTCTGCTCGCCGGCCGTTATGGGCCGCTGCACCTCGGGCTTCTCTACCTGCCGGAGTTCGGAGGCGCCGTCCTCACGGCGTTCTTGCTCGGGGTGGTCCTGGAACGGCGCGCGATCCAGTACATGCCGCTGTTCGGAATGGTTTTTTTGGCCGCCGGCATCGCCGTCTTTCGGATCGAGCTCCCCGCGACTCAGGCGCTTGCGCTGGTCGGCTCGTCGCTCACCGGGATCGGCCTCGGCGCCACGGTGGCGCCGGCGCTGTTCACGGCCGGGTTCGCGCTGCCCTCCGCGAACCTGCAGCGCGTGTTCGCGATCGTCGAGCTCTTGCGCGCAGTCGCAGCGTTCATGATCGCGCCTGTGTTCGTGCACTTCGCGGCCACCGTCGGAGCTAGCCCTCTGGCCGGCACCGGTGCCGCGCTGTGGATCGGCTTCGGGCTCGCAGTCGGCGGCGCGGTGATCGCGGTCTTGCTCTACCTGCTCGGCGGCGCGCGGCCCACGACACCGGACGTCGACACGTTTCTGTCGGGCGAGGGTCCAGCCTTTCACTCACCGCCGCTGCTGGCCCGTCTGCGTCCCGGCGCCAAGGTCGCGCACGCCGGCCAGACCCCCACCGAAGAGCCGGCCCGCCCATGACCTCCACGGCTGCGCCCGGACCGGTTCTGTTTGCCTTCGACGGCTCCGAGCTCGCCAAACGCGCGATCGAGGAGACCGGGCGGATACTCGGTGAGGGGCCTCGCGAGGCGGTCGTGGTGACGGTATGGCAGCTATTCGATGTCGGCTTCTTGCCCGGCGCTGAGCTCGCGCTCGACGCCGCCCAGGCGACCGAGGTCGAAAGGGCGGCCGAGCACACCGCAGCGGCGGGAGTTTCACTGGCCGAGGGCGCTGGTTTTCGCGCGCACAGCCGGGCCGTGCAGGGCGCGCCCGCGTGGAAGGCGATCGTCGACTGCGCTGAGGCCATCGACGCCGAGCTGATCGCACTCGGCTCGCATGGCCGCAGTGGCGTCAGCGGCGTCCTGATCGGCAGCGTCGCCGGTGCGGTCGCGGCGCACTCGCGCCGCTCGGTGCTGATCGTCCACCGGCCACCTCAGCGCTAACTGGGCCCACCGCCTGACTGCGCGTCGCGCACGCCGACGACGATCGCTTGCGCCACAAGGTCCGCAGCAACCACCTCGACGGCGGTCGTTGCTGTCGCCATCGCTCAGACGCTAGCCCCGCTCGCGACCGACATCTCTGTTCTCGGGCACGAACTTGCTCGCCGTGAACGTCGCGCCCTGGGGACCGGCGATCACCGTCATCCTCACCCAGGGACCGTCAAACGGCTGCACGAGCACCTCGCCGCCGAGCTGCCACCCTGAACCCCGGGTTCGGACTGGCTCTTTGCGCGGGTTTGCATCACACTGCGCTCAGATGCGGGCTCGGGAACTTTTGGCGTGGACCCTGCGCTGTGCTGCCGTCCCGGTAGTCGTGGCTGTGCTCGCGGCATGCGGGTCAAGCAACGCCAAGACCACCACCGCGAAGCTGGCCAGCTCCCACAAACGTGCCAGTACCGCCTTAAAGATTCACCCGCACGCGGTCGAGCCGTCGACGGGCGTGCCGGCGCCCTCGTACGCCGCTGCGCCCAGCGACCCCCTGGGCGACCCCAACGCGCACGCGCCTCCGCTTTCCGACGTCAAGCGCGAGCTGCACCTCGAGCTGGTGGCGGTGAGCCCGAACAGCGCGAGGTACATCAACCCGCTGCGCTACGTGACCTGCTGTGGCCACTGGGGGCGGACCGACCAAGGCGTAGACGCGACGATGCCGGTCGGCGCGCCGATCCTCGCGCCTTGCAAGGTCAAGGTCCTCAACATAGAGCCCAACTGGTACGCCGGTCAGCCGTTGGTGTATTACGAGCTGCTGGAAGGTCCTGACGCCGGCAAGGTCCAGTACGTCGCGGAGGAGATCACCAGCATCGCCCGGCCGGGCAGCATCCTCCAGCAGGGGCAACCGGTGGCCCGTTATGCCGCGTCTGGCACCGCGATCGAGTTCGGCTGGTCCACGCTTAGCGGCGTCACGCTGGCGCGCGCGACCAGCGGCTACGAGGAGGGTCAGATCACGCCGGCCGGCAAGTCGATCCGCGCCTGGCTCAACAGCCTCGGGGCGAACGCTGGCCCGAACATCTAGTTAGCCGCTACAGCCCCCCGAACAGTCCCGGCTCGATCAAATCCGTCTTGGGGTGTACCGGCAGGGTCACGGGCGCTCGCGGCGGCTGGCTGAAGTTGAAGTCGTAGGCCAAGTTGCCTAGCTGGGGGGCAGACTCGCGCACGTCGGGACGCGGGTCGGGGCGCCCGTCGGTGGCGGGGTTGAGCCGCGCGCCCCCCAGAAAGTCGTCCTCGATGAACTTGGCGTAGGCGTCAAAGCTGAGCGTCTGGTGGTCAATGAACCCTCGCTTCGCGTAGGGGCTGATGACCAACCCGGGGACGCGCAGGCCATAGCCGTTGACGTCCACGTGCGGGGGCAACACGTGGTCGTAAAAACCGCCCCAGTCGTCCCAGGTAAGAAAGATCGCGGTCGAGTTCCAGTCGGGGCTTTTCATGATCGTGTTGATCAGTCCGGTGACGTAGCTCTGGCCCTTGCTGACCAACGCCGGCGGGTGCTCGGAGACGTGGCCGTTGGGCACGACCCATGAGACCGCCGGCAGTCTGCCCGCGCGCGCCGCCGTGTAGAAGTGCGAAAGCGACTGGATGTTGTGCAGCTGGTGGTCCTGGTGGACGTCCTCGAAGTACGGCAGCGGGTTCCAGATCCCAGGCGTCTTGGCCTTCTGTGGCGCCTGCGTGCACACCACTGCGCTCGCATTCGCGCAGTCGGGCTCGGGGCCTTTGGTGACGTAATAGCGCCACGGGACATGGTGCTTGTGCATCAGCCAGGTCAAATCCGTCCAGGCGTAGTCCGGGCGCGAGAAGGACCGGTTGGCGCCGCGACCGAACCCGGGCGGGGGCTGGGGATGCGCGATCGCGTTGTGGCAGCTCATCGGGTCGCGGTTGGCACACCGCGCAGACCACTCCGAGACCAGATCGAGGTGCGCGGGCAGGCTCCACGACAGGTCTGACTGAAACATGTGGTCCTGGAGCACGAAGTCGCGCGCATAGGCCCAGTAATTGGGGATGTCAGCGCCGGTGTGGTAGCCCATCACGTCCGCCCCGCCGGAGCCGCCGCAGGCTGGATTGAAAGTCGCCTCGCACGCGTGCAGGCTCTGGCGCGCCCGGGCCACGAACCCGTCCATCGCGCCGCCGTTGATGTCTGTGAGTGCGTCCACCGTCGAGTGCGGGCCGCCGTGGTTGAGGTCGCGGCGATCGTGAAATGGGGGCACGCACCCGGCCCGCGCGCTCGGAGCGGGCATGCACGGCACCTGACCCGGGTTGCCCGCCAGGCCGGGGATCCCATCCGCGCCCGGGAAGGTGCCGAAGTAGGAGTCAAACGAGCGGTTCTCCTGCATGATGATCACCACGTGCCGGATCTTGTGGATGCCCCTGAAATGAGACGGGGCCGCGATGCGATGGCCCGAAGCGGTGTCCGAACTCGGACTCGCGCCGCATCCGGAGACCGGCAAACCCACGGCAAAAACCAACAGCCCGCCCAGCAGCAGCCTTAAAGAGGCCCGCGAGCGTAGAAGGCTTGACGCGATGCGGCCAGCGGGCACGGAGGCGATGCTGCCTGCGATTGGCAAAGGCCGGCTCAAAGACCGGTAAGCGGACGATGATCCTCCGGTTAACGTTGCGTTGACGCCGGCGCTCTTCCCGGACGGCAAACTTAAAGACTAGGTAAGCGACCTACCAAAGCGACCGGAAGTCGTGCAAATATTCACCCGCGCGATCAATCCTGCGCCTTGCCGGGAGACCACCCGGTAAGTTCAGCCCTAGTTCAGAAGGGATCTCAACTAGATGCCAGCAACCAGCGTTAGCAACAAGCCGTTCGGCGATGCGCTCCGCGAGCTGATGGCCAAGCGCGGGTTGACCTACCGCGAGCTCGCGCAACGCACGCGCGTCCTCGATGGCAGGGGGATGACCCACGCGCACATCAACATGCTCGCCAACGGACACGACCGACCCTCGACGCGTGCGATGGAGCTCATCGCAAAGGCGTGCGGAGTTTCGCCTGACTACTTCGCCGAGTACAGGTTGGTCTCGGCGATGCGCGAACTCGATCCCGCCGAAGTTGGGTTCGAGCAGGCGCTCGAGAACCTCAACGCGCGACTCGGCGCGCGCCGACGTACCGCCGCCAGAGGACGGCCAGCGCGAGCGCAGCAAGCCCGACCTCGTCCCAGTGCGTAGGCGAGACCGGGCTCAGCGCCAGCACGATCAGCACCGCCCAGGCGACCCAGGCGATCTGCACCCCACGGCGGGTGACCTCCGGGTAGCGCCAGATCATGCTGCTGACCCGGCCGGCAAAGAATCCCAGCTCGTGCGACTCGCCGAGCAACTTGGCTGCGACCGATAGTGCTCCCAGTGCGAGCACGAAGGCGAGGTAGCCGAAGGGCATCAGGACGAATCGGGCCAGCTCGCCCAGGCGCTCGGTGACGGTTTTCACGCGTCGAAACTACCACGGCGAGGACCGAGAGGGGGCCGTTAATGGCCCGTGGGCCGGAGTTCGCAGGGAGCGGCGTCCGGCGTGCTGATCGACAGAGTCGACGCTGTGGCGGGCAATGCCATCGAGGCGACCGTACGCCTCAAGCACCAGCGCCGGCTGAAGCGGCTCGGTTGGGAGCGCGCGCTCGAGCCCGACGGAGCGCAGCGGTGGGCGCAGGGGTCGCCACCGCCGCGTCCCGGCTGCTCGCTCGATGTTTTGATCGATGGCGCCGCCGCGCTGCCCCAGATCGCGCGCGCCTTGTCTCAGCGGCGCGCGACTACATCCACATCACCGGCTGGCACCTGACGCCTCACTTCGAGCTCGAGCGCGGCGAGCACCCGGTTGTGGTGGGTGAGCTGCTCGCGGAGCTCGCCGAGCGCGTGGATGTGCGTGTGCTGGTGTGGGCGGGGGCGCCGCTGCCCGTATTTCATCCCACGCGCCGCGAGGTCGCGCGGACGGTACGCACGCTGGTCAGAAACACGCGCATCCGCTGCGAGACCGACCGGCGCGAGCACCCGTTCCATTGCCATCACGAGAAAACGATCGTGGTCGACGGGCGCATCGCCTTTGTGGGCGGAATAGACCTCACCGACTCGTCCGGCGACCGCTTTGACCTCCAGGAGCATCCGGCCCGTCGCCGGCTCGGGTGGCACGACGTCAGCACACGTCTCACCGGTCCCGCGGTCGGCGATGTCGACGACCACTTCATTTTGCGCTGGCACGAGGTGACCGGAGAACAGCTCGACCGAGCGGCCTCCGCGCCAGGCGACGCAAACAACACCGTTCAGATCGTGCGCACCGTCTCAGACGGGATGTACGACAGCCTCCCCAACGGCGACTTTCGCGTGCTGGAGAGCTATGTCAAGGCGCTGCACTCGGCGCAGCGGCTGATCTACCTCGAGAATCAGTTTCTGTGGTCGCCAGAGATCGTGGCGATCCTCGCGGACAAGCTGCGCGAGCCGCCGCGCGACGATTTCCGGGTGGTCGTGGTGGTGCCGGCGAAGGCCAACAACGGCCAGGACGACACGGCCGGCCAGCTGGGGGTACTGGCCGACGCCGACGAGGGCGGCCATCGCTTTCTGGCCGCCACGGTACGTTCGCTTTCGGGCGAGCGCGACGACCCGCTATACGTCCACGCCAAGGTCGGCATCGTCGATGACAGCTGGCTGACCGTGGGCTCGGCGAACCTAAACGCCCACTCGCTGCTCAACGACACCGAGATGAACGTGGTGTGCCAGGACCCCGAGCTGGTCAGAGACACGCGCGTGCGCCTTTGGGCCGAGCACTTGCAGCTCGGGCCAGATGTCGTCGCCGGCGCCGATCCCCGCGCGCTCGTCGACGAGCGCTGGCGCCCGATCGCGAACGAGCAGCTCGAGCGCCTGCGGGAGGGGGCGCCGCCCACGCACCGGCTGCTCGCGCTGCCTGGCATCTCGCGTCGCTCGCGCCGGCTGCTGGGACCGCTGACGGGGCTCGTCGACGACAGTTAGGCCGAAGCTGCCCCTGGGTATGGTTGAGTCATCAACCTCGATTGAAAGGGGAAGCGATGAAGCTCGGACGTGTGATGCTTCGGGGGGCCGTGGGGGCGGTAATGATGAGTCACGGAGCCCAGAAGCTGTTCGGCTGGTTCGGCGGCCACGGCCTCGACGCGACTGCGCAGGGCTTTGAAAAAATGGGCTTGCGCCCGGGGCGGGTGAACGCGCTCGCCGCCAGCGCTACCGAAGTCGGCACGGGCGCGTTGATGGCGCTCGGGTTGGCGACCCCGGTCGCGGCCGCCGGCATCACCGCGGTGATGCTGACCGCGATCCACCGCGTGCACGGCAAGAATGGGTTCTTCAACGCCAACGGCGGTTACGAGTTCAACGTGCTGCTCGCCGCCGGCGCGTTGGCACTCGCCGAAGCGGGCCCGGGCGAACCGTCGCTCGACTCCGCGCTCGGTATGAACATGCACGGCCCCGGATGGGCGGCCGCCGCGCTCGCCGCGGGAGCGGCCGGCGCCGTCGGCGCGCATGCCTTCGCGGCCGGCCACGAGCCTACCCCAGAACCCCCCCAGCCGACCGCTCAAGCTCGGCAGCCAGATACGCCGCAGCCGGCGATGGCTTCCTAAAAATTGGATATTGGCCGGGGCGCATGCGCCCCGGCGCCGGTCCGCACATGTGCGGACCGGCGGGTCGGCACATGTGCCGACCCGGTCAAAGTGGCAGTACCGGGCTCTCCAGCCCGGCGGCGACGTCCCGCTTCAGCGCCAGCCGTTCGAGCATTAGCGCCGTGTCTGCGATCGAAATGCCCGTGAGGTGGGCGGCGCGCTGCTCGAAGTCGCGCACGATTTCGGTGAGCGCCGCCCTGTAGGCCTCCGCGTCGCGTGCAGCCAGGGCCGCGATCGCGCGCCCGGTGCGCTCGAACGCCTCAGATCCGGTCATCGCCTCGCTAAAGCGCCGTGCCTGCGCGTCCTCGCTTTCGACCACGGCCGCGACGGCGCGCGCGTACGAGGCGGTGGCGGACTTGAGCGTCGCCGCGTCGTCGGGCAGGGCCTCGCGGACATACCGTGCTTGCGAGACGCCCTCGTCGCCCAGGATGCCCGCCTTCAGCATGCCCACCAGCCGCCCGTACGCCTGCGGCGGAGCCTGCTCCCAGGAGCGACGGTAGAGCTCGGCGGCGGCCGCGAACGCTGCTCGCGCACCCGCCCGATCGCCGCCGAGTAGGGCCCGCTGGGCCTCTCCGTCACGCTCGATCGCGGCGGCCATCAGTTCGCGGTGCGGGGCTCTCGACATCTAAACAGCTAAAGAGTACGGTGCACCCAGCTCCACGAGACAGGAGGAGAGAATGAGCGCAAAGGTTCCCCTACGCCTGCGGGTGAACGGCGCCGCATACGAGCTCGAGGTGGAGCCCCGGCTGCTGCTCGTGCACGCGCTGCGCGATCAGCTCGGGTTGACCGGGACACATGTCGGGTGCGACACCTCGAACTGCGGCGCCTGCACTGTCCACCTCGACGGCCGGGCGGTCAAGTCGTGCACCGTGCTGGCGCTGCAGGCCGACGGCGCCGAGGTCACGACGATCGAGGGACTGGGCCGCGACGGGGAGCTCCACCCCGTGCAGGAGGCCTTCTGGAATGACCACGGCCTGCAGTGCGGTTACTGCACGCCGGGCATGATCATGGCGGCGGCCGCGCTGCTTGCCGAAAATCCCAATCCCAGCGAGGAGGAGGTTCGTCACACGCTCGAGGGCAACCTGTGCCGCTGCACGGGCTACCACAACATCGTCAAGGCGGTGCTGGACGCGGCGCGGGCCAAGGGCGGGGCGATCCAGACGCAGCCAGAGGTGAAGACATGAGCGCAACCAACGGTCACCACGTCGGGCGTGCGATGCGTCGCAAGGAGGACCCGCGCATGATCACGGGGCGCGCGCGCTACCTCGACGACATCACGGTCCCGGGCACCCTATACGCGGCGATCGTTCGCTCTCCGGAGGCACACGCCACGATCACGTCGATCGACAAGTCGGCGGCCGCCGAGCGGGCCGACGTGTTCGGGGTTTTTACCGGCGAAGACCTGGCGGATGACTTCAAGAGCGGCATGGCCATGGTCTGGGTCCCGCCGGGCGTGCCCATCAACACGCCGGATAACTGGCCGCTCAAGCGCGGCCAGGTCAAGCACGTGGGCGACCCGGTCGCAGTCGTGGTGGGCACCGATCGCTACTCGGTCGTCGACGCCGCCGAGCAAGTGGTCGTCGACTACGACCCCAAGCCGGTCGTGACCGATGCCGAGGCCGCGCTCGAGGACGGCGCGGGGCTCGTGTGGGAGCAGTTCGGCACCAACAAGGTGCACGAGTGGAAGGTCTCGGGCGGAGATGTAGACGCGGCGCTGGCGCAAGCCGACGTCGTCGTCGAGCAACGCCTCGTCAACCACCGCACCGCCGGCGCGGCGATCGAGCCGCGCGGGGTGCTGGCCGACCCCCACGGCGACAGGCTCACAATCTATTCCTCGACGCAGATTCCCCACATCGCGCGCTTCGTGCTATCGGGCGTGCTCGGGATACCCGAGGACAGGCTGCGCATCATCGCGCCCGAGGTCGGCGGCGGCTTTGGCGCCAAGCTCCAGGTGTACCCCGAAGAGGCGCTGATCGCGGCGCTGGCGCGGCGGCTGAACCGACCGGTCAAGTGGATCGAGACGCGCTCGGAGAACATGATGGTCGCCCACCACGGACGCGACCAGATCAACTACGTCACGCTTGGCGCCAAGCGCGACGGCACCGTCACGGCCTGCCGGGCGCGCATCATCGCCGACCTCGGCGCCTACCAGCTGCTGCTGACGCCGTTCATCCCCGAGCTCGGCTTTCCGGTCATGGGGGGCGCCTACAAGTTCCCCGCCATTGACCTGACCTTCGAGGGCGTGTTCACCAACAAGATGTGCACCGACGCGATCCGCGGAGCCGGCAGACCTGAGGGCACCTACTGGATCGAGCTGATGATGGACAAGCTCGCGGCCGAGCTCGGGATGGACCCGCTCGAGCTGCGGCGCCGGAACTTCATCCCCAAGGAGGAGTTCCCATTCACCACGGCGCTTGGCATCACCTACGACTCGGGCGACTACCACGGGACGCTCGATCGGTTGCTCGAGCACTTTGACCTAGACGAGTTCCGCCGCGAGCAGGAGCAGCTGCGCGGGCGCGGGATTTACCGCGGCGTGGGCTTCTCGACCTATGTGGAGGTGTGCGGGCTCGCGCCCTCGCGCGCCGTGGGACCGCAGGGGGTGGGGCTGCAGGCCGCCTTCTGGGAGTCCGCGATGGTGCGCGTGCATCCCACGGGCTCGGCCACCGTGTTCACCGGCACCTCGCCCCACGGCCAGGGCCACGACACGGGCTTTGCCCAGATCGCGGCCGACCGCCTCGGGATCGACCCCGAACGGATCGAGGTTGTTCACGGCGACACCGACCAGGGCCCGTGGGGCTGGGGCACGTACGGGTCACGTTCGCTGGCCGTGGGCGGCGAGGCGGTGGCGCGCGCAGCTCTGCGGGTGCAGGAGAAGGCCAAACAGGTCTGCGCGGCCCTGCTCGAGGCCGATCCTGGAGACATCGAGCTGGCCGACGGCAAGTTCAGCGTGCGCGGCTCGCCGGACAAGTTCAAGACCATGGCCGAGATCGCCGGCGCGGCCCACATCCCGCCGCAGGAGATGCCGGCCGACATCGAGCCGGGGCTCGACGCGACCGCCATGTACGACCCGGAGAACTTCGTCTACCCGTTCGGCGCGCACGCCTGCGTGGTCGACGTGGACGCGGAGACCGGCAAGGTCAAGGTGGTCCGCTATGTGGCGGTGGACGACTGCGGCCCGGCCATAAACCCGATGCTGATCGATGGCCAGGTCCACGGCGGCGTCACGCATGCGATCGGCCAGGCCCTGTACGAACAGGTCCACTACGACGAGGACGGGCAGCTGGTCACGGGCACGTTCGTCGACTACGCCCTACCTACGGCCGCGGAGCTGCCCAGCTTCGAGACCGATCGGACCGAGACGCCCTCGCCGGTCAACTCGCTGGGCGTGAAGGGAGTCGGCGAAGCGGGCACGATCGCGGCGACCCCCGCGGTGACCGCCGCGGTGCTCGACGCGCTGAAGCCCCTGGGCGTCGAATGGATCGACATGCCGCTCACGCCGATCCGCGTATGGGAGGCGATCGAGCGGGCCAAAGGAGGTGTGGCCGCATGATTCCGGCCGAATTCGATTACGCCGCTCCCGACAGCCTGGAGGAGGCTATCCGGGCGCTCGAACAGGGCGGCGAGGACGCGAAGCTGCTCGCCGGCGGACACTCGCTGATTCCGCTGATGAAGTTGCGCCTGGCGGCGCCCTCGTTGCTCGTGGACCTGCGCCGGGTGCCGGGCATCCACGGTATCCAGCGCGAGGACGGCCATTGGCGTATCGGCGCGATGACTCCTCATCGCGAGCTCGAGCACACGGCCGAGCTGGGCCTCGCCGCCCGCGCTGCGAGCACGATCGCCGATCCGCAGGTCCGCAACCGCGGCACGATCGGCGGCTCGCTCGCCCACGGCGACCCGGCGTCCGATCTGCCGGCCGTGCTGCTGGCCTTTGAGGGGGACATCACGCTCCAGGGCCCGGGCGGTCAGCGCACCGTGCAGGCCTCCGACCTCTTCCGCGACTACTTGCAGACCGCGATCGAGCCGGGCGAGGTCCTGACAGAGGTGCGGCTGCCAACGCTCGAGGGTTATGGCTTCGGCTATCAGAAGTTCAATCGCCGCAGCGAGGACTGGGCCATGGTCGCGGTTTCAGCGCTCGTCAAGCAGACCGGGGACATCTGCGAGGACGTGCGCGTCGGGCTCACCAACATGGGCCTCGTGCCGTTGCGCGCGCGTGCGGTGGAAGACGCGCTGCGCGGCCAGTCGCTCAGCAAGGAGTCGATCGCGCGCGCGGCCGAGCAGGCGGCCGAAGGCAGCGACCCGCCCTCTGACCTAAACGCGACCGCTGAATACAAGCGCCACCTGGCGAGGGTTCTCTGCCGGCGGGCCTTGGAGGAGGCGGCGGGGCCGGGGTGAGCTCTTGGTTTGCTGCGTGGCGAAGTCCGCGTGAATAGTTCCGAGAGCACACTGCGAGCACTGGCCACCCAGGGCTACCTCGCCGACGGCGCGCTGGCGCTGGCGGTGCACCTGGCGCTCGCGCTGGGGCAGCCGCTGCTGCTCGAAGGCGAAGCTGGGGTCGGAAAGACCGAGGTCGCGCGAGCGCTCGCCAACGCCACCGGCGCCCGGTTGATCCGGGTCCAGTGTCATGAGGGCATCGACGTCCACCATGCCCTGTATGACTGGGACTATCCGCGCCAGCTGCTCGCGTTGCGGGCGGCCGAGGGCGGTCTCGACGAGGGCGAGCTGTTCTCGCGCCGTTTTTTGTTGCGGCGGCCGCTGCTCGAGGCCCTGGAGGCCGAGGACCCGGTCGTGGTCTTGATCGACGAGGTCGACCGGGCGGACGAGGAGTTTGAGGCCTTCTTGCTCGAGCTGCTCTCCGACTTTCAGGTCACGATCCCGGAGCTCGGGACGATCGCCGCGCGCCAGCCCCCACCGGTCTTTCTGACCTCCAACCGCACGCGCGAGCTACACGACGCGCTGAAGCGTCGATGCCTGTACCACTGGATCGAGTATCCAGACCCCGAACGCGAGCGCCAGATCGTGCGCGCGCGCGTACCGGGCGCGTCCGACGCGATCGCCGAGCGCGTGGTCGAGGGGGTCGGGCGGCTCCGCGATCAAGGCGACCTGTACAAGCTTCCCGGGGTGGGGGAGACGATTGTGTGGGCACGCGCCTTGCTCGCGCTCGATTCGGCCGTCGCTTTAGACGACACGCTGGGGGCGGTGCTCAAGGTGCACGAGGACGTGGTGCGCGTACGCGAGCGCGGAGTGCTGGAAGGTGTCTGAGGCCGCCCTCGGGGAGAACGTCTCCAAGCAGTTGAGCGCGCTCGTGCGGGAGTTTCGCTTTCTCGGCGGCCGTGCCGGGATCGGCGAGGTGCTGTGCGCCCACCGCGCCTTGCTGCACGTCGACTGTGGCTCGCGCGAACAGGTGCGGCTGGCGCTGCGGACCGTGATGTGCTCGGCCAAGGAGGATGTGGAGCGGTTTGGAGCGGCTTTCGTGTCGGTCTTCGGGGCGGGGGAGACACTCGGCGGACAGCGCCTGGAGGAGCTCGGCACGATCGAGCGCGAGGCTCTGCCCCGCGTGGCGGTGCCCGACGTGGGCTCGCGAGCGGTGGTTTCAGGTGAACTGCCGGTACCCGTCGCGTTCAGTGAGCTAGAGCTGCTGGGCGAGAAGGATTTCGCGCGCTACACGGAGGCGGAGCGCCTGCTCGCGCGCGAGCTTGTCGCGCGGCTTGCCCGGCGCGGCCCCACCCGCCTCTCGCGGCGAACTCGCGTGGGTCGCCGCCGC
Source organism: uncultured Solirubrobacterales bacterium (assembly GCA_963767295.1). Classification (GTDB taxonomy): domain Bacteria; phylum Actinomycetota; class Thermoleophilia; order Solirubrobacterales; family Solirubrobacteraceae; genus Palsa-465. Next base: position 1,123,295 of record CAVYDI010000002.1, on the reverse strand, counting down.
GGCCATCAGCCCGATCTGCGCCGGATGGTCCGCGCGTCGCTGCGCACCGGCGGCGAGCCCGTGCACCGCAGCTGGCGGGCGCCGACCGTGCGCCCGCGCCAGCTCGTGCTGGTGTGCGATGTCTCAGGGTCGATGACTCCGTATGCGCGCATGTTGCTCATGTACCTCCAAGCGTGCGTGGCGGCCCGCCGGCGGGTGGAGGCGTTTGCGTTCGGAACCCGCCTGACGCGCATCACGACCGAACTGGGCGGCCGCGACCCCGATCGGGCGCTCGAGCGCGCGACCGCGGCGGTGCTCGACATCGCGGGCGGGACCCGGATCGGGGCTGCGCTGGCGGAGCTCAACCGCGCGCACGGGCGCAGACTCGGGCGCGGCTCGGTGGTCGTGATCCTGTCCGACGGCTGGGATCGAGGCGACGTCGATCTGCTGGGCGCGGAGATGGCGCGCCTGCGCCGCAGCGCGCACCGGCTGGTGTGGCTGAACCCGCTGGCGGCAAATCCCGGCTACGAGCCGCTCACGCGCGGCATGCGCGCCGCTATCCCGCACACCGACCGCCTGCTCCCCGGCAACTCGCTGGCATCCTTGGAGGAGTTGGCTGCCATGCTGGAGGAGGTGTGATCTTGCGATGAAAGACCTGGTGCGTGAACTCGATGAGTGGACGGGGCGCGGCGCGCGGGTCGCGCTGGCCACGGTGGTGGGGGCGAGGCGCTCGGCGCCAAGGCCGCCGGGTGCAAAGCTGGCCGTGGCTGAGGACGGGCAGATCGCCGGCGGGGTGTCGGGAGGCTGCGTCGAGGGGGCGGTGGTCGAGATCGCCCACCGGATACTGGAGGGCGCCCCACCGCAGCTGCGGCATTTCGGCATCGCGGACGCGGAGGCGTGGGAGGTCGGTCTGCCCTGCGGCGGCGAAATCGACGTATGGGTGCAGGAATACCACCCGGGGCCGTTCGCCGACGCGGCCCGCAGCGGCGGCCGCGCGGTCGAGGTGACGCTTTTGGAGGGCGCTTTGCCGGGAGCGAAGGTGGTGGTCGAGGCCGACGGGGCACGGTCGGGATCGCTCGGGGCGCCCGAGCTTGACGACGAGGCCGGGCGGGTGGCGGGCGAGCTTGTGTGGAGCGAGCGGTGCGAGCGGCACGGGGCCCTGTTCTTCGACGTCACGGCGCCGGCCCCACGCCTGATCGTGTTCGGCGCGGTCGACATCGCCCGGCCGCTGTGCACGCTCGCGCGCACGGCCGGATTTGAGCCCTACGTCGTCGACCCCCGCGCGCGCTTCGCCACCGCGGAACGCTTCCCGGACGCCGAGCGGGTTCTGGTCGCGTGGCCGGCGCAGGCGTTTGCGCAGCTCGGCGGGATCGACCCGGCGACCTCGATCGTGGTGCTGACGCACGACCCCAAGCTCGATGACGCCGCGCTCGAGATCGCGCTGCGCTCGCCCGCGCGCTTCGTCGGCGCGATGGGTTCGCGGCGCGCGCAGGCGGCCCGGCGCGAGCGGCTCTTGGGAGCGGGGTTGGGCGAAGACGAGCTGGCGCGGTTGTCGGCGCCGGTGGGCCTCGATCTGGGAGGCGTGACCGCGAGCGAGACGGCACTTTCGGTGCTCGCGGAAGTGGTCGCCGCCCGCCGCGGACACGGCGGCGGTCGCTTGGTGAACGCTTCCGGGAGGATTCACGAAGTGGCTGTGTGAAGTTCGACAACGCGTTCGAGGTCGACGCCCGCCCGCGTCGTGTGGGAGGCGCTGATGGACTTCGAGCGCGTTGTTCCATGCATGCCCGGAGCCGAGCTGCTCGAGCGCCAAAGCGACGACGCGTATCAGGTTCAGGTGCGCGTCAAGGTCGGGCCCATGTCCATGACCTACCGTGGCATGGTCGAGATCACCGACCGCGACGAGCAAAGCGCGGACCGCCGCCGATGCGGGCGCAGGCGCGCGAGACGCGCGGACAGGGGACGGCAAACGCGACCGTGAGATCAAGCTCTCGGAAAACGGCCGCGGCACCGAGGCCGACATGGTCACCGACCTGCGACTGAGCGGGCGCGCGGCGACGATGGGAAGGGGCGTGATCAGTGACGTCTCACAGGCGTTGATCTCCGACTTCGCGGACAACCTCGCTGCAGTTGCTGGCTCCGGGGGCCCCGGCGGAGTCCGCGCGGCCCCGCGCGGGCTCTCAGTCCGCGTTCCCCCTCGGGGGCCGATCAGGCGCCGGCGCTGATCGTGCGCCTCCGCCTCCGCCGCCGATCCTCGCCTGGCCCTCCGAGCCCGAGCCCGCGGCGCTCGACGCAGGCCAGCTCGCGCGCACGGTTGTCACGAGACCGCCTGCGCGACCCGCGTACGTCCGTCGTCGACGCTGGCGGTGGCCGCCTGCATGGCAATCGGATTCTTGCTCGGGCGCTCCCGCCGCTCTTGACGAAGGCCGGCCTGGTGCTCGCGGCGGGGGCCGGCACGCGCTTCGGCGCCAAGCCGAAGCTGCTCGCGGATCTCGACGGGCGGCCGTTGCTCGAGCACGCGCTCAGCCGCGCCGTGCGCGGTCGCCGAGCTCGAGCGCGTGGTGGTGGTGCTCGGGGCCCACGCCGCCGGAGATTCGCGGCGGCCGTCGATTTCAGGCGCGCCGAGCCGGTGATCTGCGAGCGCTGGCGTGATGGCCTGTCTGCTTCGCTGCGCTGCGGGCTGATGCGCTCCCGGGCTATGAGCGCGTGATCGTCACCCTGGGGGACGAGCCGCTCTGGTCGGCGCCGAGCTGATCGCCCGGTTCCTCGGCGCCCAGCCCGGCACGCGCGCCACCTACGGCGGCCGTCCCGGGCACCCGGTGGTACTCGGGCCCGGATCAGATGCGTGCGATTCAGGAGCTGTGCGGCGATCGCGGCGCGCGCGAGCTGCTCGGCGGGCGGACCAACCATCGAATGCGGCGACGTCGCCGGTCGCCGACGTCGACACGGCCTGCCGACCTCGAGGCGGTCCGGCGGCGCTGGTCGCGTCCGAGTCCGGCTAGCCACGGCGGCGCGCGGTGTTTAAGGGTGGCCGGTCGTCGCCGCGTAGATCCGCACCAGCAGGCGCTCCATCGCGGGCGAGGTCACCAGGTTTCCCGGGGCAGCACGTCGGGCCCGTTGACAGCGCTGATGCCGATCTCGAGGTGCGGCCCGGTGGAGATGCCGACGATCCCGCAGCCGACCTCGGCGATCGGCTGGCCGGCGCGCACGGTCGTGCCGACCGGGACGAGCGCAGGCTTGGCGTGGCCGTAGTAGATGTAGCGGCCGTTGAGCGGGCCGCCGACCACGCGCAGCACCGGCGCGTAGGGACCGAAGCCCGAGATCCCCTCCTGGACGATCACACCGTTGGTGACCGCCACCTCGACCGCGGCGTTGCCGCAGGCCGCGCCCACGGTGGAGATGTCGACGCCCTGGTCGGGTGACCAGGTGCTCGGCGGCTCCACGACCGAGAGCGGCTGGATCGGGAACACGAATCCGTTGCCCGCGCTCAGCGAGTTCAGCTCCGAGGCGATCTTCTGCTCGATCGCGAGTTCGTGCTTGACCTGCGCCAGCGACGGGCGTGGGCGTTCGGGTCCCCGACCGGGTCCTGCGGTCGGTAGCTCCCTGGGAGAAACGACGGCTGCGGCGTGCCCCCACCGACGGCTGGACCACCTGGGGATGGATGCGGATCCCGTGCTTTGCGACCTTGTGCGCCGCTGTCGGCTTGGCGCGCACAGTCTTGCCCGTGGACCGATTGCCACTCGATCCACAGCCGACGACGGCGAGCGCCGCCGCACGACGCTTGCAACTGCCCGTCCGGGGAAGCGCATCGGCAGGTAGTTCACCACCACCGGCGGCCACGCGCGCCGTCACCGGCGAGCGGTGGCCTCCGGCGGGACTATGCCGCGGAGCGGACCGCTCGCCAGCGGCGGCCGCTCCACCGGCCGCGACCGTCAGCTCGCGAAGCCGCCGGCGCCCGGCATCGAGCAGGCTCTCGGGCAGCGGGCCGCTGAGGCGGCCCTCGCGCTCTAGCCGGACCGCGACCGCCCGCAGCACCGCCGCCGCCATCGGTCCGAGCTCCCGAAGACGGCTGGTGCGCGTTCTGGCGCAGGTCGAGGTCGACCTGCGCGAGGCCGCTCAGGCCCATGGTGGTGTAGGCGTCGATCAGCAGACCGATTTCGACGCCGTAGCCGGTCGCGAACGGAAGCCGCTCGAGCAACGTCCGCCGTGCGGCAAACTCGCCCGCGAGCGGCTGCTCGAACCCGGCGAGGTCGGGATAGAACAGGTTCAGCAGCGGCCTTGCCATCAGTTCGGTGACGCGTCCGCCTTCGTCCGGCAGCGTTACCTCGCCGATTCGGAACGGACGGCGATAGGCGCCCTTTACGAACCCGATGCGTCTGGTCGCACGATCAGGGGACCGAGCAAGCCGCAAGCAAAATGTGAACCGAAGTCCGTCGGTGTCCGCGTCGAGAAAACAGACCAGCTCCCCGCGCAGCACCCCGAAGGCCCGCCACATCGCGTCGCCCTTGCCGAGTACCTCGCCCTCGTCGGCCATCAGTTCCGCCTCGGCATAGACCTCCGCTCCCAGGTCGCTGGCGATCTCGGGCGTTCGATCGGTCGAGCCGTCGATGACCGCGATCTGGTCGATCAGGCCAAGCCGGTGAAGCGGTGTCAGCCGCTCGAGGATCGCCCCGATTGTTCGCTGCTCGTTCCGCGCCGGCAAGCAGACCGAGACGGTGGGCGATCGCTGCGTCCTGCGGAACTCCTCCAGCAAGCGAGTGACGGGAAAGACGCTGTGATGGAATTTGTTGCGCCGATACCAGTCGCCGGCACCGTTGGTCATACCTACAGAATGCCGAAGCAGTGGTGGCGGCGGTCGCCTCAGGCCGTGGATTTAGGCCGCGCGCGCCGGCACAGCGGCTGAACTGGCTCCGCGTCGCTTGTGGCGGGCTCCGCAGGAGCGTCAGCGGCGTGGATGTACTTCGCGCCTCGCAACCACGAGGCGACTGCCGCGACCACGCAGCACCCGGCCGCGAAGTAGAAAGCTTCATGGATCCCCTGGGCGAATGGGTGCGCGACGAGCGTGGGGAAAAAGCTGTGGCCGGTCAGGAAAGCCGCTTTGGCCGGGGCCATATGGCCCAATACGGGGTGCAGCAGCGTCGCGACCGGGTTGTAGCCGAGGAACGCCGCGAACAAGCTGCCGACTGGGGGCAGATGAGCGACCCGCGCGGCGTAGGGGTGTGGCACACCGTGCGCAGCCAAGCCGTGGTACAGCGCGCCGGGCAGGGTACCGGCGAGGCCAACGATGATCAGGCTGAAGAAGATGCCGATCGAGAGCACCATGGCTGAGTTCATGAACGTCGCGGCCATGCCCGCGCCCGCTCCCCGCTGATCGGGCGGCAGGCTGTTCATGATTCCGGTCTGATTGGGCGCCGAGAAGAGCCCCATGGCAAAGCCGTTCACGAAGATCACGATTGCGAAGGCCCAGAAGGCGAAGTCCACCGGTAGCGCGATCAAGAGCAAAAACGACGCCGCCGCGAGCAGCATGCCGCCCGTCGTAAAGGGCCTCGCGCCGAAGCGGTCGGCCAGCTTGCCGGCGAACGGGCCCGCGATCAGAAAGCCGATCGAGAGCGGCAGCATGTAGATGCCCGCCCAGAGTGGTGTCGAGGAGAAGCTGTAGCCGTGTTCGGGCAGCCAGATGCCCTGCAGCCAGATGATCAGCATGAACATCAGTCCTCCACGCGCGAGCGCGGATAGGAGCGTGGCAAGCGTCCCGGCGCTGAAAGCGCGGATCTTGAACAGCTGCAGGTGGAACATCGGGGCGGCCACGCGGCGCTCGATCACCACGAAGGCGCCAAGCACCGCCAGTCCGCCCGCGAGCGCGGCGATCACCCAGGGGTTGGTCCAGCCCATGTCGTGCCCGCCGTAGGGAAGGATCCCGTAGGTGATGCCGACAAGCACCGCGACGAGCCCGACGGCGAATGTCAGATTGCCCAGCCAGTCGATCTTCGACGGCGAGCGCACGCCTCGCTCCTCGAGCATCAGGTAGGCCCACACCGTGCCCAGTACGCCAATCGGCACCGAAACCAGGAAGACGAGCCGCCATGAGACCGGCGCGAGCACCCCGCCCAGCACCAAGCCGATGAACGAGCCCGCGATCGCGGCCACCATGTTGATGCCCAGAGCAAGACCGCGCTCATTGGCAGGAAAGGCGTCGGTCAGGATGGCGGAGGAGTTGGCGAACAGAAACGCCGCGCCGACGCCCTGGACGATCCTCATGATGATCATCCACAGCGCTCCCGCCGAGCCGTGCATCCAGGTCACCGACAGCAGGATGCAGCCCAAGGTGAAGACCGCGAAGCCGAGGTTGTAGACGCGCACACGACCGAACATGTCCCCAACGCGTCCGAGGCTCACCACGAGCACGGCTCCAACGACTAGGAAGCCGAGCAGCATCCACAGCAAATAGCTGGTGTTGGACGGCACGAGCGGGTTGAGGTGGATGCCGCGGAAGATGTCCGGCAGAGCGATGATCACGATCGAGGAGTTGATCGTCGCCATCAACATGCCCAAGGTCGTGTTCGACAGCGCGACCCACTTGTAGTGGTCGGGGTTGGCGCGCACGTGCGTATGTACGCGCGCCGCGACGCTGGATCTCGTGGCGCTCACGAGGTCGATCCTAGCAAACTTTACGTTTACGTAAAAAGCTGAGTTTGGAGTCGCCTACCGCCGAGGGGGTGGAGGTAAACAGACATGATCTGGCCTGCTGGCGGGCGGTAGCGTAGGCGCGCGCTTATGCGCCGCGCCTGCATCGACATAGGCTCGAACACCACGCGGCTGCTGGTAGCCGACTGCGAGCAGGGAACGCTTGCGCCGGTGCACCAGTCGCGCGTCTTCACGCGCCTCGCGTCCGATCTCGCGGGCGACGGAATCATTCCGTGGGCCAAGCTCGCGCGCATCGCGGCCGCGGTATGCGCGCAAAAAGATGAGGCGCTGGCGTTCGGTGCGACCGAGTTACGCGCGGTCGGGACCGCCGCAATTCGCCGCGCTCTCAACGGCGATCAGCTGCTGGGGACGGTGCGCTCCCGCTGCGGGCTCGAGATTGATGTCCTGACCGGCGAACAGGAGGCCCGATTCGCGTTCCTCGGAGCGGCGTCAGGGAGCGAGCACCCGCCGGGAGCCATGGTGGGCGTCGTCGATGTCGGCGGAGGCTCCTCGGAACTGGTGGTCGGGTTCCCCCCCGACGACGTGCGGTGGTGCGCGTCACTGACGCTGGGCTCAGGGGAGCTCGCACACCGGCTGCTGCGCTCGGATCCGCCCACCGCCGGCGAGCTTGAGGCCGTACGTGTGTGTGCTGCCAGGGGCTTTGCCGGGCTGGACCCGCCGAGCACTGAGTTCGCGCTGGCCGTCGGAGGAAGCGCTATCTCGCTGAGCGTGTTCGCGGCTCAACGCCTCGACGCCGCGGCGTTTGAGCGCGCGCTGGCGCTGCTGACCGAAGCGCCCGCCGCCGAACTTGCGCGCCGCATTGGGCTTGAGATCGAGCGGGTGCGGCTGTTGCCCGCGGGCTTGCTGATTCTCCAAGCGGCTTCGGCAGTGCTCGGCTGCGCGCTGCAGATCGGGCGCGGTGGCCTGCGCGAAGGAGTCCTGCTCGCCGCCTAGCGGCTCGCGCGCCGACCGTTGCCGGCCTGCCTCACGTCTCAGCCGCCGTGACGAATGGGCGATCGGCGAACGATCCGTTTATCTCCTGGAGTTCGGATGGTGGCGGTCCGGTCAAAAGCCATGCGTTGCGCGTCCGGGTGACCGCCTGGCGTTCGGCGAGCTCTCGTAGCGCCTTGCTGACTGTCTGTCGCTGCGCTGCGATCAAATCGGCAAGCACTGCATGGGTCAAGCGCAGCGGCACCCGCACGCCGTCGCGGTGGACCGTGCCCCAGCGGTCGGCAAGTTCCCAAAACAGCATGTGCAGGCGCACGTCGACGCGGGGGTGTCGGAGGATCGCGACGGTGGCCGCGAGCGTCCGGGATCGGCGCAGTATGCGTCCCATCAGGCAGGAGATCACCTCGGGGTAGCGACCGGCTTGCAGGGCGAACTCGTCATCGAGGACCGCCAGCCGACACGGCTCCAGCGCCCGCCAAACGCCACTGCGCGGGAGGGTTCGCGAGAGATCATCGCGCTGCCAGGGGCGCAGCAAATCTCCCTCGCCGAGCAACTCGGCGCCAAAGCGCTCGCCGAGACCAACGCGACGCAACAGCAGGCCGTCGAGCACGAACAATCCGAGCACTCCGGGCGATTCGTTGAACTCGTCGCTCGGTGCCCAGTCGCCCGGCGGAACTTCGATGGAGAGCGCACGGCAGTCGCGGATGGCAGCGGCGAGCCGCTCCCCGACCAGGCCTTCGGTGAGTCCGGGGTCGCTTGACAGAACTTGAACTCGAGTGCCCCTGATCACTTGATCATGCCCATTCCGGGCGTGCACTCACCACCGATAGCGACTACCAGTGCACTCCGCGCATCAGGTGCGCGAGCGCGACCTGTTCGGTGGAAGCGTGTTCCTCTACGTTGCGTTCGCCCCGCGCGGCGGCCGAATCCGGAAAGACCTTGTACGCGGTCGAGAGAATCTGGTCGACGGCCTTGGGGAAGAGCGCGTAGGCGACCTCGCCGAAGGTTCCCAGCCGCGTCCCAATGTGCTTGCGGCGCGTGCGGATGGCCTCGCAGATCAGGTCGGCGGCTTCATCAGGCGAGATCGTGGGGAAGCTGTCGTAAATCTTGGTCGGCGCGATCATCGGCGTGCGGACGAGTGGCATGTGAATCGTGGTGAAGTGAACGTTGTCGCCGATCGTCTCGGAACCGACCACGCGCGTCCATGCGTCCAACGCCGCTTTGGAGGCGACGTATGCGGAGAACCGAGGCGGGTTCGTCTGGACGCCGATCGAGGAGATGTTGACCACGTGGCCCGATTTGCGTGCGCGCATATGCGGGAGCAGCTCCATGATCAGCTTGATCGTCCCCAAGTAATTGAGTTTGATCGTGCGCTCGAAGTCGTGGAAGCGGTCGTATGACAGCGCGATCGAGCGGCGGATGGACCGGCCGGCGTTGTTGACGAGCACGTCCACAGCGGGGTGATCTGCGAGCACGCGTCCGATCAGCTCCTCCACCGAGTCCGGATCGGAGACGTCGGCCGTGTATGCAAACGCGGTCCCGCCCAGATCCTCGATCTCCTGCCGAGCCTCCTCCAGCTTGTCGGCCGAGCGGGCCACCAGGATCGGGACCCCGCCGGCCTTGGCGATCTTCGTCGCGGCGGCGCGCCCGATGCCACTCGAGGCACCTGTAATCAGGACGGTCTTGCCACGCACAGCGCCCTCGAAGCTCCGATCCTTGAAGAGGTCAGGGTCGAGATTTCGCTCCCAGTAATCCCACAGCTTGGTCGCATAGCCGTCGAGCGGTGGCACCGAGATACCCGAGTTCTCGAGCGCGCGTCCGGCGTCGCGGGTGTCGAACTCGGCCGTGAGCCCGATGTAGCCGAGGATCTCGTCGGGGATGCCGAAGTCAGCGAGGATGGCCCGGCGCACGCCGCGCGCGGCGGGGAGGGCCATCAGCATGCCGAGCGTGCCCTTCGGCAGTGCGCGCAGCAGCCGGGAGTCGATGCGCATCGATAGCTGCGGCGCATGCGCTGCCCTGGCGAAGGTATTGAGCACGTCCCCCGAACGTTGCGGCTTGGGGTTGCACAGGTGAAACGCGCGCCGGTCGAGTTCCGGTTGGTGAGCGATGTGGTCGATCGCGCCGGCCACGTAGTCGACCGGGACGATGTTCGTGTAGCCAAACTCGGGCCCCACGAGGGGGAACCACCCCGGCAGGTAGTGGCGAGCGAGCTTGATCGCGGTGAAGAAGTAGTACGGACCGTCGATCTTGTCCATTTCCCCCGTGCGCGAGTTGCCGACGACAATCGCCGGCCGGTAGACCCGCCAGGGCATCCGCGTCTGGTCCCGAGCGATCTTTTCGGCCTCGAACTTGGTCCGGTGGTACGGATGATCGAGCGGCTGGCCCTCGTCAAACATGTCTTCGCGGAATAAGCCTTTGTGCGTTCCCGCGACCGCGATCGAGGAGACGTGGTGAAAGCGCTTTGCCTCCAGCGAATTCGCGAGCGCGACCGCGTGGCGCGTGCCTTCCACATTGGCCACCCGGTTCTGTTCCTCGGGGGCCGTCATGTCGTAAATAGCCGCGAGATGAAAGAAATGATCGACCTTATGCTGGAGCTCGGAGATCGTTTCCTCTGAGACGCCTAACTGCGGGCTTTCGAGCTCTCCAAGCACCGGATGTACACGCGCGGCACCCGATCCGAAGCGACGCAGGAGCTTGTCGAGCTTGTCGGTTGACCGCGCTCGCACGAGCACGTAGATGTCACCCTCGCGCTCGAGCAGACGCTCCACCAGGTGTCGCCCGATGAACCCGGTCGCACCGGTGACGAAGTAGGTCATCCCCGCCCTGTGTGGCTACCAGCCGCCGCGCCAGTCGGCGTTGGCAGCGCGCCGCTTCTGCGCGTCAAGCCGTTCGTGTTTGCGCCTATCCAATCGCATTTGGATCAGCGAAAACACGGTCACGACTACGGCGAAGAACGCGATCGTCATGAACATCACATTGGTGACGACCTTGTCGTTTGTCTCGCCGTACCAACCTTGGCCAGCGGCGGCGAACGCGCCCGGCGCGCACACGAGTAGCGCTGCTGCGGAGGCGCTCAGCGCGGCGATCACTCTGGCTGCGCGCATCGGCGCTAAGCGTACCCCAACGCACCGGCAGGCGTGCCTGCGTCGCGAGAGTGCGAGCCCGCAGCCGCGCGCACCGCGGCGATCGCTTCAAGCAGCGCCGGGTTGTAGAGCTGCGGCCGTGCGGTGATCTCGACGTGGTTGATCGGCGCCTCGAAAGTCGCCGCGCGCAGCGCCGCGGCGAGTTCGCGTTGCTTGCTCGGCGGCACGCCCTCGTCCTTGGTGGTGACCACCACCGCCGAGGGCAGCGTCAGCTGCGATAGCCAGGGTCGTGAGTCGAAGCGGCCGAGCTCGCGGCCGGCCTCGGCGATGTCTCGCGCCGAATGGCGGACCATCTCGGCCATCATCCACGCGGTCCTGGGCGACGGCCGGATGCCGGCGTATGCCATGCCCCACCGCCAGCTGAGCCGAGGAGCGACCGACAGAGCCAGACCCAGGGGGCCCATCACACGCCAGTAGCGACGGAGCACCGGGTCCTGCCAGTGTTGCGCGGTACCGCTCAGCACTAGTCCTGAGGCCGCCTGGGGGTGGTTGCGCGCGAGCAGCTGCGCGATAGCCCCGCCCATCGAGTAGCCGACGACGGTTGCCGGCGCGCACTGAAGCACCTCAATCGCCGCCGCCGCGTCACTCGCACAAGCGGCGAGTGTGAACGCTTCGTCCGTGCGCAAGCCGCGGCCGTGTCCCCGGTGGTCGATTGCAAGCACGCGATAGCCGGCCGCGCGCAGGTCGTCATAGCAGCCCCACCAATTTAGGTCGGCGCTCGCAGTCCAGCCGTGCAGCAGCATCACCGGGGGTCCCTCGCCGCCGCTGTCGCGCAGAAACACCTCGCCGACGTCCGGAATCGTCAGCGTCCTGGCGGGCGGCGGGTCGAACGGTGGGACGGGCGGCCAGCTTGGTCGTGGCATCGCGGGCATGCTACGGCCTGGCTCCTACCATCGCCGCTAATGGCAGTCGTAATCGCATCCAATTTGGCCAAGGACATGGCCGGACGCCCGCTGCTGCGCGGCGTTTCGTTCAAGCTCGAGCGTCGAGAGCGGATGGCGCTGTCAGGGCCCAACGGAGTCGGCAAGACGACGCTGCTGCGCATGCTCGCCGGCGAGGAGTCCCTCGACGGCGGCGAGTTGGTATTCGGAAAAGACGTCCGCGTGGCGCTGGCTGACCAGCGTCCCGTCGTGGAGGGCCTCAAGACGCTGCGCGACTACGTACTCGACGGCGCGCGCGAACTGGTCGCGATCGAAGCGGAGCTGTCTGGGCTCGAAGACGCGATGGCATCCGGCGCCGACGACCGGGCGACGCTCAGCCGTTACGCCGAAGCACAGGCCCGCCTGGAACACGCTGGCGGCTACGGCTGGCGTGAACGCGCGCTCAACAACATCCGCGGCCTCGGTTTCGATCCCGGCTTGGATCTCGACCGCTCGCTGCGAACGTTCTCCGGAGGCGAGCTGACGCGCGCGGCGCTCGCCCGCTCGCTTGCCGGAGATCCCGATCTACTGCTGCTCGACGAGCCCACCAATCACCTCGATATCGAGGCGCTCGAGTGGCTTGAGGGGACGCTGACCGGCCTCGACGCGGCGATCGTGCTCGTCGCTCATGACCGCTGGTTCTTGGAGGCTGTTGCAACCTCGGTGCTCGAACTGGAAAGCGGCCGTGGGCGCTACTTCCCTGGTCGCTGGCACGCATGGCGCAAGGAGAAGGCGATGCGCAGCCTCGCCCAGGCGCGCGCGAGCGAGCGCCAACGAGCAGAGATCGAGCGTCTGGAACGGTTCGTCACCCGTTTTCGCGCCGGCACGCGTTCGCGCCAGGCCAAGTCCCGAGCGCGGAAGCTGGACAAGATGGAGCGACTGTCGAGCGCGCCAGGGTCCCGCAAGCCGATGAAGCTCGATTTCGGTCCGGTCGCGCGCAGCGGCCGCGTGGTGTTCGAGTTCCTGCAGGGCCGCATTGCGGTCGGCGATCGTTTGCTGCTCGACGACGGCGAGCTGTGGCTTGAGCGCGGCGAGCACGTATCGCTGGTGGGGCCCAACGGCGCCGGCAAGACGACGCTGATCGAACTGCTCGCCGGCCGCCGAGAGCTTGGCACGTCGGCGGATGCAAACGGCGGCCCAGTGATCGAGGGGAAGCTGCGCACAGGGCACAACGTCAGCCTCGGATTCCTATCGCAGCACGATGACTTCGACGCCGGCACCGCGCGCACAGTGCTGGAAGCCACGCAGCGCGCCACTGGGTTGACCCCGGGCAAGGCTCGCGCGCTGCTGGGGCGCTTTCTGTTTTCGGGAGAGGACGCCGAGAAGCCGCTAGAAGGGCTCTCGGGTGGAGAGCGCCGTCGCGCGGCCTTGGCGATCCTGGTCGGCACGGGCGCCAATGTCCTTGTGCTCGATGAGCCGACGAACCACCTCGACCTGGAGAGCAGGGAGGCGCTCGAGGAGGCTTTGCGCGCGTTTGACGGCGCGGTGCTGATCGTCTCGCACGACCGCGCGCTGCTCGATGCCGTTGGCACGCGCACGGTCGCGTTCGAGGGCACGCGCTTGCGCAGCTACAGCGGCGGCTGGGCCGAATACGTGCGCGCCCGTCAGCCTCAGGCGGCCGGTCGCCGCGCTTTTGCGGCGGGTGGTCACCGAGAGGGCTAAGCTGGACTCGCAATGGTGACCAACGTCCGCAACATCGCGATCGTGATGGCGATTGCGGCTCTCGTGGTGTTGATTCCTGGCGGCGGGTCGGGAGCCACCTTTGCTCTGCAGGCGGTCTCGCTGCTGTTTCTGGCGGTCGTGGGGTGGTTCATGTCCGTCATGTACCGCCAGAACCGGCTAGGTCTGTATTCACTCGGCGGGCGCCGACGCGCCGTGCTGTATGCATCAGCGGGGCTGGTGGTTTTGACCCTTACCGCGACGTCGCGGCTGTTCGAGACGACCGCGGGCAAGGTGGTCTGGCTGTTGTTGCTGGTCGCCGCCGCTTATGCCACGTTTGCGGTGATCTGGTCCGCGCGTCGCTACAACTGACCGCGCGTCGCTGGTTGGATTTTTGCTCTCCGCGGACGACGACGCGGTAGCCTCCTGGCGCTGCGTCAATCGGAGTGGAGGAGAGAGGTGGACCTGAACAGGAAGCTAGTCGTCGAGTTCATTGGCATGTTCGTGTTCATGTTCACGGTCGGCATGGTCTCCGAGAAGGCCACCGGCGCCGGAGTGCTTGCGCCGATCGCAGTTGGTTCCGTGCTGATGGTGATGGTGTACGCCGGCGGCCACATTTCCGGCGGCCACTACAACCCCGCTGTCTCGACCGGAATCTTCTTCCGCGGCAAGCTGACGGGCAGCGACTTGCTTGCCTACGTGCTCACGCAGGTCGTGGCAGCAGTGCTCGCGGGGCTGATCGTACGGGCGATCGGCGGAGGCGAACACGTTGGACATCTCGCGGGCGATGGCAAGATGCTGGTCGCCGAGTTCATCTTCACGTTCGCACTCGTTTACACGGTGTTGCAGGTGGCGACCGCGAAGGCCACGGAAGGCAACTCGTACTTCGGGCTCGCGATCGGGTTCATCGTCATGGTGGGTGCGTTTTCGGTCGGCGCCATTTCGGGCGCCGCCTTCAACCCGGCGATCGCTTTGGGGGCGAGCGTCAGCGGGCTCCTCTCGTGGAGTCACTACTGGATCTATCTGGTAGGCGATTTGCTCGGCGGTACCGCGGCAGCTTTCGTGTTCCTTTATTTGCTTCCGGAGGAACGCGTGGCTGGTGCGCCGGTGCTTCAGGCTCCTTGGTCGGGGGCAGCGCGCCGGCCTCGTTCGGCGCGCCGCAGGACGGAGCCTCTCGCTCCAGACACGCGCACCGAGCCGCGTTCGGCTCGTGACTTTGAGGACACCAGAACTCTTCGCACGCCGGACGAGCCGCGTTCGCCGCGTAGTCCCCGCGAGCCCCAGACGCGCCGACGCCCGCGTCCGAAGGACTGGGACATCCCTTAGTCGCTCGGCTGCGGCGACGTCCGTCGTAGGCGGAGTGGGTCGCCCGGGTACGCGTTGAGCCCGGAGAACCGAGAGGCGCTCGGCAACTGGCTGATCGTGATCGGCGGCGTCCTCCTGTTCGCCTCCCTGTTTGTTGCCTGGAGCCATCAGTTTTCAGGCGCATTTCTCAAATACTTCGGACGCCCGCCGCTTCTTTCCTCGCCGACCGCGTGGCAGGTCTACTCGGCCGCGGACATCCTGCTCGCCCTGCTCGCCGCAAGTCTGGTGGCGGCGGCGATCGCTGGCAACCGGATCCTCCGCGTGGCCGCTGCGATCGCGGCATCGGTCGGCCTCGTGTTCGTGGTACGCGCGATTATCGACCCACCGACGACCGCCAGCGCGATCTTCAATCCAGCGTTCAACGTGCCCCAGCTCACCTCACTTGGAACGACCGCGGGACCTGGCGAAACCGTGGCGGTGATCGCGCTTGTGCTTTCGTTGGCCGGGCTGGGCCTTTCGTTCAGCACCGACTGACGCGTGACGACGGCGCGCGCGCCGCACGGTCGCCTCGTGATAGCGCCCGCCTGCGCCTTATCCTCGATCACGTGTCCATTGTCAACGCCGACAAGCGACAAAAACTTCCTGATGAACCGGGTGTGTACCTGTTCCGCGATGCTCGCGGCCGGGTGCTGTATGTCGGCAAGGCGAAGTCGATCCGCAAACGCGTCGCTTCGCATTTCTCGAACCCGAGCACGCGCGGCGGACGGGACTTGGTCTCCGCCATCGATCAGGTCGAGGCGTTGATCGTTCATACCGAGTCAGAGGCGCTGCTAGCCGAGCAGAACTTCATCAAGCAGTACAAGCCGCGCTTCAACATCCGCCTGCGCGACGACAAGTCGTATCCGTACATCGCGATTTCGCTCGATGAAGAGTTCCCGCGCGTGTACTTCACTCGTGAGCGTCATCGCCGTGATCGCGCCTACTTCGGTCCGTACAGCAACGCCAAGCGAGTGCGCGCGACGCTCGAGGTGCTCGGCAAGGTGTTCATGTTCCGCACCTGTGACGGGCCGACACCCGGCCGCCGCAGCGGTTCGCCGTGCCTTGACTACTACATCAAGCGCTGTGAGGCACCCTGTGTCGGCTACGTCACCCGCGAGGATTATCGCCGTGGCATCGACGGCGTGATTGGCTTTTTGTCCGGCCGCTATCGCGAGATCGAGCGAACGCTTGAGAGCAACATGCGCGAAGCCGCCGCGGAGCAGCGGTTCGAGGACGCGGCCCGCGAGCGCAACCGACTACGCGCGGTGCGGTCACTGCTGGAGCGCCAGCGGGTCGCGAACGAGGCGACCGGCACGCTCGATGCGATCGCCGTGGCGGTCTCCGACGGCGAGGCTAACGCCCAGGTCTTTCAGGTCCGCGACGGCGTGCTCTCGGATCGCCAGAGCTTTTACCTCGACAATGCCGTCGGTGGCTCGGCCGCCGACGTAGCCGAGGCCTTCATCCTGCAGTACTACTCGAGCGCGATGTCGACGCCGCCGCTGCTCGTGGTTCAGGAGCAGCTCGCCTCCATGCCGGCGCTCGCGCGGGCGCTGTCGGAGCGGAGGGGGCGACCAGTCGAGATTCGTATTCCTGAGCGCGGCGACAAGCGCCGCATCCTCGAGCTCGCCGAGCGCAACGCCAGGCTTGCGCTCGACCAAGAGCGGCTGCGATCGGAGCGCCGCCGCCAGCAGCGCGTTGAAGCGCTCGACGGGCTGCAGCACGCCCTAGGCCTGGACACGATTCCGATGCGCATCGAATGTTTTGACATCTCGACGCTTATGGGCACCAACACGGTTGCCTCGATGGTGGTGTTCGAGGGCGGCGCGCCGAAACGCTCCGATTACCGCCGCTTCAAGGTGTTCACCGGCAGCGGCAGCAATGGAGCCGGAACGGTGGGGCAGCCCGACGACTTTGCCGCAATGGAAGAGGTACTCGGGCGGCGGCTTGGTCGCTTTGCGCAACAGCGGGAGATTTCTCCGCACGACAAGGACTACGACGCCTCCTTTGCCACGCTCCCGAACCTGGTCGTGCTCGATGGGGGCAAAGGGCAGCTGTCGGCGGGCCTGCGTGCCCTCCGGGACTTTCGCGAGCAGGGCGTGGTGATCGTCTCGCTCGCGAAGCGAATCGAGGAGGTGTTCATTCCGGGCCGGGGAACTCCATTGCGCCTGGCCCACGACACTGCCGAGCTTCAGCTTCTGCAGCGCGTCCGCGACGAGGCGCACCGGTTCGCGATCACGCACCACCGTATCCGCCGCGACCGCGCGATGACCTCCTCGATCTTGGACTCGCTGCCGGGCATTGGACCCGCCCGTAAGCGCGCGTTGCTCGCGCACTTTGGCTCCCCAGACGCGGTGCTCGCGGCGTCGAGCGAAGAGCTCGCCGCGGTGCCGGGACTACCGGGCAAGCTCGCGCGCGAGCTCTACCGCGAACTGCACAAGACCGGCGTCTGAGGCCCAACGCCAGCCGCAAAAGCGGCGGTCGGCATGCGTACCTCCGAGCCGCGGAGCACGGGGGTAGATAAGGTGTTGAATCCCATGTTTTGCAGGGACGCCGGGGTGTCTCCGCCGCTTTGCAACAAATCTGGCGAGGTTTCCTACACCACTCGGTGGGTAGCGCCCCCGTGAAAGATTCGAGATGGAGGAGAGGCACAAGGATGGCTAACGCCCTACAGGACAACCTGCGCGTGGTCCTCAGCCGCGCCGTCGAGGAGGCGGCCAGAAGCGCCGGCAACACCAGCCGGCCGAAGCCGCCAGCCTGGACAAAAGGAACAAAGGGAAGCTCGATTACGCGCTCGGTCGCACGCTCAGTGCTGCCGGGCCGCAAGGGGTCTTCAAATGCGCCGTTTTCCGGCATGAGCGGCGTGCTCGTCGGCGCGGGAGCGGCGGCGCTGGCGCCTGTCGCGGTCAAAGGCGCGGCAAAGCTCGCCAAGGGCGCGGCGATGAACGGCCTTTCGAATATCGCGACCGGCCCAGCCAAGGCGGTCGGGAAGGTGGCGACCGGGCCCGCTAAGGCGGTCGAGAAGGTTGGCTCCGGCGTCAGCGGCGCGGTCGGCGACAAGCTTTCGCAAAAGATCGATGAGGCCGGCGGCCCGTCAGGGATTCTCAAGGACGCTGCAAAAAGCGCCTTCCCCTTTGGCGGCGGCGACGACGACGACGACAAGGCTGGAGACAAGGGTGGCGCGCCCGGCGCCGGAAAGGGCCGGCGGATGCCCATTCAGCAGAGCATTGACATCGGGCTGCCACTTGAGACCGTCTACAACCAGTGGACCCAATTCGAGGAATGGCCGAACTTCATGCACCGCGTCACTCGGGTGACCCAGGAAGACGACGCCACCGTCTCATTTGTGACCAAGATCTGGGGCAAGAGCAAGAAGTTCAAAGCCGGCATCGAAACTCAGCAACCCGACGAACGCATCAAGTGGAGCGTGAGCGAGGGGATCGAGCACACAGGCGTCGTGACCTTCCACGAGCTGGGCCCGAACCTGACGCGTGTGATGCTGAGCTTCGACGTGGACCCGGGGGGCATGATCGAGAAGCTGGCGCGCGGCGCCCGTCACATCAAGCGTGCAGCGCGCGGGGACATGCATCGATTCAAGGCGTTCATCGAAATGCAGGGCCAAGAGTCAGGCGCGTGGCGCGGGGTGATCGAGGACGGCGAAGTCGTCGAGCAGCACGACTCCAGCTACGACGAAGGACGCGAATACTTCGATTCCGACGCCGGAGGCGCTGGCAAGAGCAAGAGTCGCTCAGGCAGCCGCTCTGGAGGTCAGCGCTCGACCCGCAGTCGCGCGTCTTCGAGCGGCCAGCGCTCGACCCGCAGCCGCGCATCGTCGAGCGGCAGCGGCGGCTCGTCCAGCCGGAAATCCTCGAGCCGCAGCCAGGGGTCATCGTCCCGCAGCCAGGGATCGCGGGCCCGAAGCCAGGGATCGAGCCGCAGCCAATCCTCCTCGAGCCGTAGTCAGCGGTCGTCGAGTCGGGGCCAGGGCTCCGGCACGACGCGGGCGCGCAGCTCGAGCCGCTCGAGCTCTTCGCGTAACGGTTCGGAGGCCTCCCCCCGCTCACGGTCGTCTCGCGGCGGCTCCGGGCGTAGCGGCGGATCAAATGCCTCCGGGCGGTCTGGCGGCTCTGCGGGGCGGTCGCGGTCGGCCACACGCTCACGCACGCAAGCCTCTCGGTCCAACGGCAGAAGCTGAGGAGAGGCTCTGATGGCGGCTGACATGCGACGGATCGCGATCGCCGCGGTCGACGCGGCGTTCGACCAGGTCGAGGCGTCCCAAAAGAAGAAGCGGCGCGGGCGGCTGTTGACGCCCAAACGCGCGGTCCTCGGAGGAGCGGCGTTGGTGACCGCGGGTCGACTGGCCTGGAGTGGCCGTGGCCAAGGCTTGCTCCATTCGCTCGAGGACCGGCTGTCCGGATTTGAGGACGACCACGAACCGAGCCAGGTCGACGACGAAGGGGCCGAGGTCGAAGAAGAGGACGAGTTCGACGAACCCGAGGCCGAGGAGGAGCCGGAGTCCGACGACGAGCGAGTGGAAGAGCCCGAGGATTTCGAAGACGATGATTTCGAATCCGAGGATCAGGAGGATCACGCCGACGACGAGGATGAGGACGTCGGCGAGGAGAGAGCGACGCGTCGGCGCCCCAAAGCGGGTGCGCGCGCCAAGCGGCGCAGCTAGAGGGAGAGAGCGATGGCCACGGTGACGAAACCCAGACGTACTTCTTCGCGCCCACACAGTTTGGACGGACATAACGGGAACGGCTCCGGAGCCGCAGGGTCTAGCGGGAGGAGGGCTCGTGCGCGTCCGGCCACGCAGGCCGCGGCCGGACGCGCCGGGTCCAATAGCGTCGCTAAGCGGGCTCTCAAGGCAGCTTCACGGGCTGACGGGTCGGGCGCCGGCAAGATGGAGACTGCGAAGGCGTTCTGGCGGGTGGGCCGGCTCGCCTGGCAGGTCGCGCGTGGGAAGCGACCGAAGGCCAAGCAGCTGCGCAAAGCGACATCCTCCGCGGCCGAGGTCGGCGCCAAAGCGCTGGTCGCGAAGGCCCCCAAGAAGGCCTCTAAAGCGCTGGCTGCAAAGGCCCCCAGCAAGGGGTCAAAGGCCCCTCTGCGCCCCCTTGTACAGACCCTCCAGCACGTGCAGCTGCAGGAGCTTCCCGAACACGTCCGCCGGGCTCCGGTACAGCTGTCAATCGATGTTGCCGTCCCTCTCGAGGTGGCATACCACGAGTGGATGAAGCTCGACTCGTTGCCGGAGGGTGCGCACATCGTCACGGACATCAATCGCCACGGTGAAAGCCTGACTGGTCACATCGACGGGCTGGGCGAGCCGCGGGAGTGGGAGGCTGAGATCCGCGACAAGCGACGCAACGAAAGCTTTGCCTGGCGCTCCACGCGCGGTTCAGACGTCGCCGGGCTGATCACGTTCCATCGTCTGGCCGAGCGGTTGACGCGACTCGAAGTAGAGCTGGATGTAGTTCCCGCGAGCGTCACCGAGGCGGCCGCCTTGGCCCTTCACTTCGCCGACCGGCGCGCCGAGACCGAGCTGCGCCGATTCAAATTGCGGGTAGAGATGATCAACCCGGACGCGTACCCGGCGCCCGCGAAACGCAAGAAGCAAAAGACATCGAAGTCGACCAAAAAGGAGGATTGATGGCCGTCGCCGCACAACAACCCACCCCTATGAGCGTGATGCAGCGCCATTCGGGCCCCAGCGGTCTTGCCGACGTTCTCGACGTAATCCTCGACAAAGGCATCGTGATCGACATCTACGTGCGCGTTGCGCTGGTCGGGATCGAGTTGCTCACGATCGACGCGCGCATCGTTATCGCCAGCGTCGATACGTATTTGCACTTCGCCGAGGCGGTCAATCGGCTCGACCTGACAAACGTCGGCAACCAGCAGGGCCTGCCCCAGATGGTCGAAAACATGACCTCGGGCGGAGCAAGCAGCAAGACCAAGGGCGTGCTCGAGGGAGCCAAGGAGGCGCTCTTCGGCGGCGGCGACGACGAGGAAGAGGAGGACTCCGGTTCTGGTCAGCGCTCCCGGCGCAGCTCGAGTGGCTCGGGCAGCTCGGGCAGCTCGAGCGGCTCGCGCTCCCGCAGGTCTTCTTCGAGCTCGAGGTCCCAGTCTCGGGGCCGGTAGCAACAGCTCGCATGGCGCTGTACGTCTACGGAGTGATGCGCGCGGACGATGTCCGCGAGGGGCTTGGCCTCGAGGCCGGCGGCCGGCTCCCGCCCGTCGAGCTAATCGTCAGCGAGGACCTGGCCGCGATCGTCGGCCAGGTTCACGAGGAGCCCGTACGGCTACAGCGCCAAGCCCTGCTGGCGCACAGCGACATCCTGCAGGAGGCGTTCAAGCGCGGGCCGGTGCTCGCGCTGCGCTTCGGCACCGTTGTGCACGACGCGGACGCGCTCGAGCGTGATCTCATCGCCCCCCGCCGAGCGCAGTGGGCGGCACGACTGGACGGGCTTGCCGGCAAGGGCGAATACCAATTGAAGGTCTCTTACCAAGAGCAAGCGCTGCTGCGTTCCATCGTGAGCCAGGACCCCTCGCTCCAGCGAACCGCGCAGGCTGTCCAGGGCATGCCGGCCGCAGCTTCGCACTTTCAGCGCATCAACCTCGGCGAGCGCATCAACGCGGCGGTGCAGAGCCGACGTGATGGCGATGCGCATGCGCTCGCCGCGGAGCTTGAGCCACTCGCTGTCGCGGTCGAGATCGGCGCGCCGCAGCAGCCGATGACGGTCCTAAATGCCTCGTTCTTGGTCGCCAGTGACGGGTTCGATCGTTTCGACGCCGCGGCCGAGCGCCTGGCGCAACAGCGCAAGGAGCTGATGGAGTTCAAGCTGATCGGACCGATGCCGGCACACTCTTTCGCCGAGAGGGACCTTCCACGGGCGACCACCGCGAGCGGCTAGCCTCGAATTCAATGGGACTGATCACCGGCATTCTCACGCTTCCACTCGCACCGGTGCGCGGGGTCGCATGGGTCACCGAAAAGGTGGCCGAGCAGGCAGAGCTCGAGCTCTACGACGAGAACCGCATCATGGCCGAGCTCGCGGAACTGGAGCAGGCCAAAAACACCGGTGAGCTCGACGAGGACCAATTCAATCGCTATGTGGACGAGCTGCTCGAGCGCCTGGAGATAGGCCGGCAGCTCCAGCTCGAGCGAGGAGGGAACGTTGGCTGAGAACGGCAACAAGAGCAAAAGCGACGGAAAAGCAGCGCCGGCCGACATGGTGCGGACGGCGTCAAGGATGCTCGGCGAGCTGACCGGCCGCCCCGCGGAGTCGGTGCTCGGACTACATAAGGACGACGACGGCTGGAAGGTGACGGTCGAAGTCGTCGAGCTTTCTCGGATTCCGCGGGCGACGGATGTGATCGGCTGCTACGTGGTCACGCTGGACAAGGATGGTGAGCTCGTCTCCTACGAGCGCCGTCGGCGCTACATCCGCGCCCAAGCCGGAGGTGACGAGACGTGAGCAGCGGCGATCTGACTCGTATGAGCGTCGAGGAAGCGCGGGAGCTTCAATTGCGTGCGCCCGCTCGCGCCCCCGCCCCAGCCGGGCCGAGCAGCCTGGCGGACATTCTCGAGCGGGTGCTCGACAAGGGCATCGTCATCGCGGGCGACATCCAGATCAACCTGCTCGAGATCGAGTTGCTGACGATCAAGCTGCGCCTGCTGGTCGCGTCGGTGGACAGGGCCCGGGAGATGGGCATCAACTGGTGGGAGGGTGACTCCTCGCTCACGTCTGGCGCCGAGGAGCTCGAGCAGGAGAACCGCGATCTACGCGAACGGCTGGAGCGCCTCGAGGCGAAGGTCCTGCCGGCCGGGGGCGAACGACTAGAGCGCCTGGAGGAGCAGATGGGCGTTTCCTCTGGCTCCAAGGGCACTCCCAAGAGCAGGAGCGACAAGAGGAGTTAGCGGTGGTAAAAGGCCCGCGGGAATTGGACGCATTGCGCAAAGCGCTATCGCAGCTTGCGGCTGCCGAGGTGCCGGAGCTGCTCGCCGAAGCGCGCCTCGCGGCACGCGCTCGCGCCCGCTCTTTGATCGAAGACGCGCTGGTGGACGAATTTCTGCGCGCCGCCTCGAGCAGCGGGGCGCTCGAACAAGCGCCCGCCCCTTCGCTCGTAGAACAGCCAACGCAACCGGAGCCCGCACCGGCGTCTAGCCTCACTCCCAAGGCGCAGGAGCGCGAGCCCGCGCCAGCGCCTGAAGCGGCTGACGCCTCCGACGCATGGTGGGCGTACTGCGTGATCACAGCGGGCGAGCGCGCGGCGGCGCCTCTCGGGTTCCCCGGGGTCGAACCATCCGGCGCCGTCGAGCTGATCCAGGAAGGCGAGCTAGTCGCGGTCGTGAGCCCAGTGCCAAAGGCGGAGTTCAGCGATGAGCGCCTGCGCGAACACCTCAACGATGTCGCATGGGTCGAGCGAGTCGCCCGGGCGCATGAAAACGTGCTCGAGGGCACGCTCGGCCAAGCCACGATTTTGCCCCTGCGCTTGTGCACGCTGTACAAGGACCGGGCGGGCGTCTCGCGCATGCTGCGCGAGCAGGAGTCCGTGCTGCGCGAGGCTCTCGAAAGCCTCGACGGACGCAGAGAATGGGGCGTGAAGCTGTTCGTCGACGGCGAGCGTCTGGCCGAAGCCGCCGCCGACGACGCCGGCGAATCGGCCGCGGCCGGCGACTCGTCAGGTGCGGCTTATTTGGCCCGCCGCCAGCAAGAGCGCCAGATCAGCGGGCGCGCGCGCGAGCTGGGCGACAGCGCGGCACAAGAGGTTCACAGCCGTCTCGAGCGCGTCGCCGAAGCCGCCCGCGCCAACCCGCTGCAACGTCCGGAGGCCCACGGCCGCGACGCAAGCATGCTCCTCAATGGCGCGTATCTAGTCGAGCGCGAGCGCGAGCACGAGTTCGAAGCGGAGATCGAGTCACTGCGCGAGCGATGGGAGGAGAGCGGCTTTGAGCTCGAGCTCACAGGACCGTGGCCCCCGTACAACTTTGTCTCGGCCTCAGCGCTGGTGATGCCGTGACCCGAGCCAACTTGGCACGACGGCCGAGCGCTCAGCGCGAGATCGCGCTGATCGATCTGGTCGATCGGCTGCTTGATCGCGGCGTCGTGCTGGCGGGCGACATCACGTTGGCCGTGGCCGACGTGGACCTCGTCTACGTAGGGCTGCGGGCCCTGATCTCGTCGGTCGCCGCCGCCGAGCGCGAGGGGGTGAAGCTGCCGTGACGATCTACCTGTACGCGATCACCGATCCGCTGTCGCCGCCGCCCAGCGTGAAGGGGCTCGACGAGGCGCCGCTCGAGATGCTCGAAGAGGGCTCGATCTGCGGCGTATACACGTCCCACGAGAGGCGCGAGTTCACCCCCGAGCCGTCTTTACTGTGGCGTCACGACGAGGTGATCGAGCAGCTGATGGAAGCTGGCGCCGTGTTGCCGCTGCGCTTCGGCACCGTGCTCGAGGACGCCGAGCAGCTCCGCGACACCCTGGCCCGTGATCAGGGTCGCTTCCGGCGCCTGCTCGATCGTGTTCGCGGATGTGTGGAGCTGGCGGTGCGCGTGGCGCTGCCCCCGGCACCCGAAGAGCCGGCCGCCGATGGAGCCGCCTACATGGAGGGCAAGCTCGCAGTGGCGCGGCAGCGACAGGGCGCTGCCAGCCGCGTGCTCGCGCCCTTGCGGGAGCTCGCAAGTGCGAGCAGCCGGCAAAAGTCGCGCGGCGACGGCGCCGGCGTGAGCGAGAGCTACTTGGTCCCCAGAGAAGCCGTGGAGCCGTTCGTCGCACAGGTCGAAGCGCTGCAGGACCGCAACGAGGGCCTCACCTTGAGCTGCACCGGGCCCTGGGGCCCGTACTCATTCGTCGACGAGGTCGGGCAATGAGCGACGACAAAGTCCTCGTAAGACCTCGCGACGAGCGAGCGATCGCGGAGGAGCCCACGCTCGACAACGCGCTCTCGCGGCGCATCAACGCCGATCCGGAGAAGCTGGAAAAGGGCTTGGCGCAGCTGGTGCTGACGATCGTCGAACTCCTGCGTCAGCTGATGGAGCGCCAGGCGCTGCATCGCGTCGAGGGCGGAACGCTGAGCGACGACGAGATCGAGCGCCTGGGACAGACGTTCATGGCCCTCGCGGCGCGCATGGATGAGCTCAAGGAAGAGTTCGGCCTCGACGACAAAGATCTCAACCTCGACCTGGGACCACTGGGAAACCTGCTCTAAAGGAGGAACGATGCCGATTACCCAAGCACACGACCGGTACATGAACGCGCTGCTCGAGAAGCTCTATGCAGATCGCTTTCCGAGTGGCGAGATGATGGATCGCATCGAGATCCTCCTCGACCGCGAGCACGTCGACGAGTACGTCGACATGCTGCTGGGACACATCGAGGAGTGCCGCTACCCGAGCAAGCAGATGATGGACCGTGTCACGAGGTGGGTGCTGGCCGCCTCGTAAGCGCGGCCGACGGTTGCGGCGGTGGCGCTCGGGGGGCGCACCCGTCAAGCTTTAAGGAGTGAAGCCGACCACAACGCCCGCATCTGAGCCGGAGCAGGCGTCTGCGCACGCGCCCGAGACCGAGGCGGCGACGCCGTCTGAGCGCGCCGACGCGCCTCGGCACGCACTCAAGGACCTGGTGATCATCACCGGCTTCTCGGGTGCCGGCAAGTCGACCGCGATGGCAGCCTTCGAGGACGAGGGCTACTTCTGCGTAGATAATCTGCCCTCGGAGATGATCCGCTCGCTGGTCGAGCTGTTTCGGCACGAGGGGTCAAAGGTGATGCGCGCCGCTGTGGTCTCCGACGTGCGCGGCGGCAGCTACTTCGAGGGTCTCGAGCAGATGCTCGATGATCTGCGCTCCAGCGGGGTGGTCCACCGCGTGCTGTTCCTCGAGGCCGACGAGCAGACGCTGCTGACGCGCTACAAGGAGACGCGCCGCCGCCATCCGCTGGCGCCGACCGGAAGCATCGTCGACGGCATCGCCCGCGAGCGGGCGATGCTCCTGCCGCTACGCGGCCACGCCGACGTGGTCATCGACACGACCGGACTTACGGCCGCGATGCTGCGCCGAAAGCTTGCCGAGGAGCTGTTGCCGACCAGACGTGGCCGACTCGCGGTCACCTTCGAGAGCTTCGGCTTCAAGTACGGGCCGATCCGCGACGCCGACCTGATCTTCGACGTGCGCTTTTTGCCCAACCCTCATTACGAGCCCGATCTGCGTCCGCTGACCGGCGACGACCCGCGCGTGCGCGAATTCATCAACCGCGACGGCGCGCTGGACGCCTTCTACGAGCGGTTGTTCCCGCTGCTGGACTTTCTGCTGCCGCGTTACATCGCCGAGGGCAAGGCCCATCTGGTGGTGGCGATCGGCTGCACCGGCGGACGCCATCGCTCGGTCGCGATCGCGGGCGACCTCGCGCGCCGCTACCACGACGCCGACGAGTATCTGGTCGAGGCGGTTAACCGCGACGTCGCCCGCCCGGCCTGAAGATTTCTGCCGATTCGCATCGACCCCTCGGATGTAAACGTGCAAAGTTCGGTCGAGCGAGCCCGGCGGCCCGGCCGGTCTGACCGCCCTGGCGCCTAGGATCGCGCGCCGTGATCGACCACGTCGGCTTCGAGGTCTCGGACCTGGCCCGCTCGGCGCGTTTCTACGACGCGGTCATGTACGCGCTCGGCGCGCGGCGCCTACTTGCCTCCGAGCACGCCGTGGCCTACGGCGTAGATGACCCGTTGGTGTGGATCGTCGTGCGCGGTCGTCAGCCTGGCCCCGGCTACGGTCACCTCGCGCTAAAGGCCACCGGACGGGCTGCGGTCAACGCGGCCCACGCGGCGGGGCTCGCCAACGGCGGCGCCGATGACGGGTCGCCGGGCCCGCGGCCGCAATACGGCGAGGGCACCTACGCGGGCTACCTGCGCGACCCCGACGGGCTGCGCGTCGAGGTGGTCGCGCGCAGGTGACCAGCTACGCTTGCGGTCGCCGGCGATAGCCGGCTTTCAGTACGACACGGGGAGTAATGAATGCCGGTACGCGTCGGGATCAACGGCTTTGGCCGCATCGGTCGCAACGTCTTTCGCGCCGCTTACGAGAAAGGCGCCGATATCGAGTGGGTCGCCGCCAACGACATCGGCGACGCCGAGACCACCGCCCACCTGCTCAAGTACGACTCGAACTACGGCCCCTTTCCGGGCAAGGTCGAGGCCACCCAGAGCGGCCTGCGCGTCGACGACAAGGAGATTGCGCTGTTCGCGGAGCGCGACCCGGCGAAGCTCCCCTGGGGCGAGCTCGGCGCCGAGGTGGTGATCGAGTCGACCGGCCTGTTCACCGACCGCGAGAACGCCGCCAAGCACCTCGAGGCAGGGGCGAAGAAGGTTGTGATCTCAGCGCCAGCGACCGACCCAGACGTGACCGTGGCGCTCGGCGTCAACTTCGATCAGGCCTACGATCGCGAGCGCCACAAGATCATCTCGAACGCCTCCTGCACGACCAATTGCCTGGCACCCGTGGCCAAGGTCGTGCACGAGGCCGTCGGCATCCGCCACGGACTGATGACCACCATCCACGCCTACACGGCCGACCAGCGGCTGCAGGACATGCCCCACCGCGACCTGCGGCGGGCCCGCGCGGCCGCCATCAACCTCATTCCCGCCTCGACCGGCGCGGCGAAGGCGATTGGGCTGGTGATCCCCGAGCTCAACGGGAAGCTGCACGGTATGGCGATCCGTGCCCCGGTGCCCACCGGCAGCGTGGTTGATTTGACGGTCGAGGCCGAGCGCGAGACGACCGTCGAGGAGATCAACGAAGCGCTAGAGCAGGCCGCTAGCGGTCCGCTCGACGGCATCCTCATCTACACCGAGGACTCGATCGTGTCCACCGACATCGTCAAGAACCAGGCGTCCTCGATTCTCGATTCACAGCTCACGGCCGTGATGGACGGCACGATGGTCAAGCTGATCGCGTGGTACGACAACGAGTGGGGCTATTCGAACCGCGTCGCGGACCTCGTGCAGAGGCTTCTGTGAGGCTCGCGGACTGCCCCGCGTCCGGCGAGGCGTAGGTGAGGACCCTGAAAAACCTGGGCGACGTGGAGGACAAGCGTGTCCTGCTGCGCGTCGACTTCAACGTCCCGCTACAGGACGGTGAAGTCACCGACGACACGCGTATCCGCGCCTCGTTGCCGACGATCGAGGAGCTTCGCCGCCGTGGCGCCCGGCTCGTGCTCGTCTCGCACCTTGGTCGCCCGCTCGACCGCGAGCCCGAGCTCTCGCTGCGCCCGGCCGCCAACCGCCTCTCCGAACTGACGGCCGCGGATGTGACGCTCGCGCCCGGTGTCGTGGGAGACGACGTCAAGGCGTTCTCGGAGAACCTGGGTCCAGGGGACCTCCTGATGCTCGAGAACGTGCGTTTCGAGCCGGGTGAGACGCGCAACGACGGCCAGCTCGCCGGTCAGCTGGCTGAGCTCGCTGACGCGTACGTCAACGACGCATTCGGCGCCGCTCACCGCGCTCACGCTTCGACCGAGGGCGTCGCCCGGCTGATGCCGCAACGGGCCGCGGGCCTGCTGCTCGAGCGCGAGGTGAGCGTGCTCACCGGGCTGCTCGAAGATCCCGCGCGTCCGTTCGTCGTCGTCCTGGGCGGGGCAAAGGTCAAGGACAAACTCGGAGTGATCGCGCGCTTCCGCGAGCTCGCGGACATGCTGCTGATCGGCGGCGCGATGGCGTTTCCGTTTTTGGCCGCCAAGGGCCACCAGGTGGGCGCTTCCCTGTGCGACGCGGAAGATGTCGAGCTGGCCAAGCAGCTGCTTGCCGAGGACGCAAAGGCTCGTCTCGAGCTCCCCCAGGATCTGGTGGTCGCCGATCGGCTGGCGGCCGACGCAGAGGCGCGCACGATCGAAGCAGTCGATGTTCCAGACGGGATGATGGGGCTCGATATCGGCCCTCGCACCGCTGCCGCTTACAGCGGTCTGATCGCGGCCGCGGGCACCGTGTTCTGGAACGGCCCCATGGGCGCGTTCGAGCTCGAGCCGTTCGCCGCGGGTACGCGCGCGATCGCCGAGGCGGTCGCCTCGGCGCCCGGGCAGACCGTGGCGGGCGGCGGCGACTCCGTGGCCGCGCTGACCAAGTACGGCCTGGCCGACCGCCTCACGCACGTCTCGACCGGCGGCGGCGCCGCGCTCGAGCTGCTCGAAGGGCGCGAGCTTCCCGGCCTGGAAGCGCTCGCATGAGCGTCGAACGGCACCGCCGAGCGCCCCTGATCGCCGGCAACTGGAAGATGCACAAGACGGCCGCCGAGGCGGAGGACTTCATCGGCGAGCTGCTGCCGCGCCTCGAGTCAGACGGCGCCGTCGAGGTCGCCGTGTGCCCGTCGTTCGTCGAGCTGCCGGCGGTCGTAGCCGCGCTGCGGGGGACGGACGTCGGGGTGTTCGCGCAGAACATGCACCACGAGGACCAGGGCGCGTTCACCGGCGAGGTCTCGGCGCCGATGCTGCGGGCGGCGGGCGTTGACGGCGTCATCCTCGGCCATTCCGAGCGGCGCCAGTACTTCGGCGAGACCGACCGCGCG
This sequence comes from uncultured Solirubrobacterales bacterium, assembly GCA_963767295.1. Classification (GTDB taxonomy): domain Bacteria; phylum Actinomycetota; class Thermoleophilia; order Solirubrobacterales; family Solirubrobacteraceae; genus Palsa-465. The sequence continues at coordinate 1,094,072 of CAVYDI010000002.1, read as the reverse complement.
CTGGCGCTGAAGGTGCCGGCCGCGCTCGAGGCGGGGCTCGTGCCGATCCTTTGCGTGGGCGAAACCGAGCGCGAGCGCGACCAAGGCGAGACCGAGCGCAAACTCCGCCGTCAGGTCCAAGAGGACCTGGAGCACCTCGACTCCGACCGGCTCTCCGAAGTGGTGATCGCGTATGAGCCCGTGTGGGCGATCGGGACCGGCAAGGTGGCCACGGCCGACCAGTGTCAGGAGGCGATGTCGTTCATCCGCGCGCTCGTCGCCGATCGCTCGCCCGAGCAGGCGCAGCGCGCACGCATCCTCTATGGCGGCAGCGTTAACGCGGACAACGCGGGCGAACTGCTCGCGCTGCCCGACGTCGACGGGGCGCTCGTCGGCGGCGCCAGCCTCGATGCGGCATCGTTCGCGGCGATCATCGGCGCCGGCTGATGGCGGCATCACTCCCGGTGCCAGCGGTGGCGCTGATCGTGCTCGACGGCTGGGGCCTGGCCCCGGCGGGACCCGGCAACGCGGTCTCGCTCGCCCGCACGCCGGTATTCGACGGGCTGTGGTCGCGCTATCCCCACACCTCTCTGGCGGCCTCGGGTAGGGCGGTCGGTCTGCCCGAAGGACAGATGGGCAACTCCGAAGTCGGCCACCTCAACCTCGGAGCCGGCGCGGCCGTGGTGCAGGATCTCACGCGCATCGACGAGGCGGTGGAGCGGGGCACGCTCGCCGAAAACGAGCTCCTCCGCGAAGCCTTCTCGAGCGCCGAACGCGTTCACCTGATCGGTCTCGTCTCGGACGGCGGCGTGCACTCGGGGTTTGGCCACCTACGCGCACTGATTCAACTCGGCGCCGAGCTGCAGGTCGGCGACCTCGTGCTGCACGCCTTCACCGACGGGCGCGACACGCTGCCCGAATCAGGCGCCGGATACCTCGAGACCGTGCAGGAGTGGATGCATCAAGCCGGCAGCGGGCGCGTCGCATCGGTCGTCGGGCGCTATTACGCGATGGACCGCGACCGGCGCTGGGAGCGAGTCAAGACGGCCTACGACCTACTCGTGTACGGCCGCGCCGAGCATCGGGCAAACAGCGCCGCGGAGGCGGCACAGGCCGCGTACGCGCGCGGAGAGACCGACGAGTTCATCAAGCCCGTGCTAATCGGCGAAGAGGGTCGGATACGCGCCACGGATGCCGTTTTGGCCTTCAACTTCCGGCCCGACCGCATGCGCGAGCTGAGCCGGGCGCTGGCCGAACCCGGCTTCAATGAGTTCGACCGCGGCGGCGCCGAGCCCGTGCGGCGCTATTTCACGATGACACGCTTCGAGGAGGGGTGGCCGTACCCGGTGGCGTTCGAACCCGCCCGCCCGGAGACGACCCTGCCGGCGGAGCTGGCCGCACGAAAACTCCGCCAGCTCCACGTGGCGGAAACGGAGAAGTACCCGCACGTGACCTACTTCTTTGGCGGTGGGGAGGAGCAACCGCAGGAGGGCGAGGAGCGCCGGCTCGTGCCCTCGCCGCGCGACGTGCCGACCTACGACCACAAACCCGAGATGAGCGCCCGCGAGGCAGCCCAGGCGTTTGTCGACGGCTGGCGTCAGGAGCGACCCAGTTTCGGGCTCATCAACTTCGCGAACCCAGACATGGTCGGCCACACGGGAGTGATCGAGGCGGCCGTGCGCGCGGTGGAGACGGTTGATCGCTGCTTGGGCGAGGTGGTCGAGGTCGTGCACGGGTCCGATGGCGCGTGCCTGATCACGGCCGACCACGGCAACGCCGATCACATGCTCGAACCCGACGGCAGTCCCAACACCGCACACTCGCTGAACCCGGTGCCGCTGGTTGTCACCGTGCCCGGGGTCGAGTTGCGAGAGGGCGGAATCTTGGCCGATGTCGCCCCCACGGTGCTGGCGCTACTGGGTGTCGATCAGCCCCCCGCGATGACGGGCCAATCGCTAATCAAATAGGACGGCCAGCGCACATGTGCGCTGGCCCCGACCGGAACATGTTCCGGTCGGCCGGGCCGCGCATGCGCGGCCCGGGACATCAAATAAACTTGACACGTAGCGACTTAGATTTTATACTTCGACTCACTAGCAATAGGTTTCCGACAGGAGGTTGCGAGATGCCGCTTATTCGCTGGGAGCCTGCACGCGAGCTAAATACGCTCCAGAACGAGATGAACAGGCTCTTTAACACTTTCTTCGACACGCCAAACGGCGGGACGGCGGGGCGACGCTGGTTGCCGGCGATGGACCTCGTCGAAACCAATGAGGATTTCGTCCTGCGCGCCGATCTTCCCGGCCTGTCGGAGGAGGACGTGAACATCGAGCTCGAGGACAACGTGCTCACCGTTTCCGGCGAGCGCAAAGCCCAGCGCCAGGAGGAGAACGAGGGCTACTACCGCGTGGAGCGGTCCTCGGGGGTCTTCTCTCGCTCGCTGACCCTGCCCGAGGGGGTTGACCCGGAGGCGATCAAGGCGAGCTTTGACAAGGGCGTGCTCGAGGTCCGGATCCCGAAGCCCGAGGAGCGTAAGCCGCGCAAGGTGGCGATCTCCGTGGATGGGGGTCAGAACACGATCGAGGGCAACGCCTCAGAAGGCAGCTCCTCGTAGCAGCTGCACTTTTCGAGACTGAGGCCCGCGACCCGCGGTCCCTGGGCCGCGCGGGCACGCTCGCGGCTGGCTCACGGAACCGTCCGCACGCCGGCCTTCGTGCCCCTCGCGACCAGAGGCGCGGTCAAGGGCCTTCAGTCCGAAGAGGTTGCCGCACTCGGCTACGAGCTGATCCTCGCCAACACCTTCCATCTGCTGCTCAAGCCGGGGCCTGAGCTGGTGCAGCGGTTCTCTGGCCTGCACGAGCTGATGCGCTGGCCGCGACCGATCGTCACGGACTCGGGCGGCTTTCAGGTCTTCTCGATGGGCCACGGGACGGTGGCGGACGAGATCAAGGGGCGGGGCGCCCGCGGCCGCAACCGCGAGGCGGGAGCACTGCTCTCGATCGACGAGCAGGGCGTCCGCTTTCGCTCCTATGTCGACGGTCGCGAGCGGGCTTTGACGCCCGAGGGCTCGATGGCCGTCCAGGCCGCGCTGCACTCGGACATCGCATTGGTGTTCGACGAGTGCACGCCCTATCACGCCACGCGCGACTACACCGCGCGATCCACCGAACGCACACACCGCTGGCTCGAGCGCTGCCTGCGTTGGCACTCCGAGAACGGGCCCGGCGATCAGGTGGTCTACGGCATCGTTCAGGGCGGGGTGCACGAGGACCTGCGCCGCGCCTCGGCGCAAACCGTCGCGGGGTCGGCAAGCGCCGGAATCGCGATCGGCGGATCGCTGGGCGCCGAGAAGCAGCAGATGCGCGAGGTGGTGGGCTGGGCCACCGCCGAGTCGGTCGCGCACGCGCCCGAACGGCCCCGCCACCTGCTGGGCATCGGCGAGATCGACGACCTGATCGCGTGCGTCAAGCTCGGCATCGACACTTTCGACTGCGCGATTCCGACGCGCTTGGGGCGCCACGGGGTCGCGCTCGTCCCCGCCCCCGGCAACCGCTGGCGGCTCGACCTCGACAAGGGCCGCTTCAGCGATGATCCCGCGCCGATTCTCGAGGGGTGCTCCTGCCCCGCATGCGCGGGCGGCTATTCGCGCGCCTACCTGCACTACCTCCTGCGCGCCGGCGAACTGACCGCACTACGCCTCCTGACGCTGCACAACCTCAACTACATGGCGCGCCTAATGTCGGACCTGAGGGCCGCAATCCTGGCTGGAGAGCTGGAAGGGGTGGCTGGGGCTCTGCTGGCCGGCGCCGCTCCAGGGACGGTGATCGCGGGAACGGCCAACGAGGCTTGAGAGTGGGTGACACCTACTTCGTGTAGCCGCCGATCAGGTTCCGGAGCGAGTTGAGCGCTTGCTGCGCGTCGTGGGCGATTACGTTCTTGAACTGAATCGCCGTGCTGTTGCTGGACGATGAGAGTTCTACGGCCACGATGACCGCCGCCACGAACACCGCCGCCAGCAGGATCAGCAGGATCAGCAAGCGCATGAAGCGCCGGCCCCGCCGCTTCGGCGCGCGCGGGGGCGGCTCCCAGCGGCGCGGCGGCGCTCCTCGGCGCGGCTGCGTTCCCTGACGCGCCATACGGGTCGCCGCGGTTGCATCCTCCCTTCGCAGCTGCGTGGGGGCTGTGCCCGGCATCACGTTTGTCGCACCCGTGGTCGGGAGGTGCGAGGTCGGGGCGTCCGTGCTTGCAAAGGCAGTGGTTGCGGGCTCGATGCCCCGCAGACCGTCTTTGAGCGCCTGCGCGAAGACCATCGCGTCCGAAGGCCGCTGGTGCTTGTCGAGCGACAACGCGATATCCACAGCCTGGCTGAGCGACAGCGGAATCTCCGGGTGCAGCGTATGCAGCGCCGGCGGTAGTTCGCGCTGCTGTTTGAGCGCCAGTTCGGTCAGCGAGGAGGCCTCGTAGGGGAGGCGGCCGGACAGCAGCTGATAGGTGACCACGCCCAGCGAGTAGATGTCCGCCCGCGGGCCGGCCTCCTCGCCGCGCGCCTGCTCGGGAGCGAGATAGGCGGCCGTGCCGAGCACCGACCCCACCTGGGTGATGCTCGATTGATCGGTGGCGCGAGCGATGCCAAAGTCCGCGAGCTTGACCACCTCGGAGTCCGACACCAAGAGGTTGCCGGGCTTGACGTCGCGGTGAACGACGCCGTTGCGGTGGGCATAGTCGAGGCCGCGGCAGGCCTGCGAGATGATCTCCACCACCTGGTCGACCTCCAGTCGGCCCCTGTCGCGCAGCAGTTCCGCACACGAGTAGCCCGGCACGTGTTCCATGACGATGAAGTGCTGGTGCTGGGACTCGTCGAAGCCAAAGTCGAACACCTGCACGACGTTCGGGTGCACCAGTCGCGCGGCCGACAGCGCCTCGCGACGGAAGCGCGAGACGAAAGCTGGGTCGTCGGCCAGGTGCTCGGCCAGGAGCTTGACCGCGACGAGGCGCTCGAGCCGCTGGTCGAAGGCCAGGTGGACGGTCGACATGCCGCCCACGCCCAAGCGACGCTCGAGTCGGTAGCGCCCTGCGATTGTCGTCGTGCTAGTTGGCATTTGTCGGAGCTGGGCTCGGGCCGTCCTAGGCGCCGCCCTACTGCTGGTTTCCCTGGCTGTGAGGGTTGCCGTTGCCGTGGTCCTTGGGTTTATTACCCGCGTTCGAGGGTGGAGTTGCGCCAGGATTGGTCGTCGTACCGGTCGTCTTGGTCTTCGTCTTGGGTGGTGGAGGCGGGGCGGTTTGGGTCGTGGTCGGGGTGGGCGGCGCGGGTGGCGCCGGGGCCGTGCTCTGTGTTGACTGCTGGACGCAGTCCTGGGCCACGTACTGCTCGACCGTCAGCGCGCCCTTGGCAAGTGCGCTGCGTACGGTCGGGCTCACCGAAGCTGGGAGCTGTGCCACGCGCGTCTTGAGGTTTTGGGCCGCGCCTTGGGCGGCTGTGCAGTGATGGCGGCTGAACTTGTGATTGATGCGGTCAAGCTGGGCGTTGAGTGCGCCGGCCTGCTGGCTTGTGAGCAGCCCAGGCGTGCTGCTGCCGCAGGCAGCAACGAAAAAGACGGCGGCAGCCAGGCAGCTGCCGGCGAGTGCGCGGGGCCCGTGGCGCATTCGCATCCCCACTTTAGAGGCTGGGGTTATTGATATGCGAGGCTGGCGCGGTTCGCATCCGGTTATAGGCCGTACGCGAGGCGCTCGGCCAGCGAGGCCGGTAGCCGCGCCGTGAGGATCGCGTCCGCCGCGCCGCCGATGTCGTACTCGGTGCGCCTGAACGTGATCTTCCACCTGTCGATGTCGAACTCAATCCACGCGGCCCGGGGATCGCTGTCGCGGGGCTGGCCGACGCTGCCCGGGTTGACCAGCCACTCGCCGCGGGCGAGCTCGAGCTGCTCGTCGGCATGGCGGGTCTGACCGGTCGCAGCCGCACCCTCCTCGCGGCAGAACGACAGCGCCACATGCGAGTGACCGATCAGGCACACGCGTTGGCGCTGGGCATCGAGGCACAGGTCAGCCTGCAACGGCGAGAGCACGTACTCCCAGACCGGGTCGCGGGGGCTGGCGTGGTACAGGCCGGCCCTCTCCTCCAGGTTGAGCGGCTCAAGCTGCTCCAGGTAGGCCCGCGTCTCGGCAGTGATCGTCCGCTGAGTCCACTCGACGGCGATCGCTGCCCCGCGCGAGAAGTCCTCGAGCGGCAGCTCGCCCCGAACGCCGAGGTCGTGGTTGCCCGCCAGACAGATCGCCGCGTGTTCGCGCGCCAGCGCGACGCACGCGTCGGGGTCAGCGCCGTAGCCGACGAGGTCGCCGAGGCACCACAGCTCCTCGCAGTCGGAGCGCCCGATTGCGTCGAGCACCGCCTCGAACGCGTGGCGGTTGCCGTGGATGTCCGAGACGACCGCGACCTGCACCGGATTACAGTCTCACGGATGCGGACAAAACGCGGTCACCCCGTTCACGGCTTCGGGCCCGCCGCCCGCCACGTGGGCGACATCGCGCTGACGCTGCTGGCCGCCGAGGCCGGCGTGAGGCTGCTCCGGCCGCGTCGGGCGGCTGCGCGTGCACGACCCGCGGACTTGCGGTCGTACTTCTCGGAGCAGGAACTCGCGCGCGGCCGTGGGTTCGCGCGCCCCCAGCTGGCGCTCGGCGCCGGCGCGGGAGCGGTGCAGCTGTCGGTTGTGGTCCTCGCGGCGCTGCGCCGGCCGCGCTATCTCCGCAGCGCAAGCGTCCGCCCGCTTCGGGCGAGCGCGGCCACCGCGGCGGCGCTTGGTCTCCTTGGGCGCGTGCCGTCTTTGCCGATCGCGGCCGTGGCTCGGCGCCGCGCACTGGCCGCCGGACTAGCGACACAATCCTGGCGCGGGTGGGCCGCCGACCTGGTCAAGGCGAGCGCACTAGAGTCGGCGTTTGCCGCCGCCGGCGGGGCCGCGGTCGTCGCGCTCGTTCGGCGCTTCCCGCGCGAGTGGTGGCTGATCGCCGCCGCCGGCTCGGTCGGCGTTGGCGCACTGCTCGGGCTGCTCGGGCCGGTGCTGCTTGACCCGGTCTTCAATTACTTCGAGCCCTTGGCCGAGGGCCGCACGCGCGACGATGTGCTCGCGCTCGCAGCCGCGGCCGGGCTTGACGTCAAGGAAGTGTTCGTGGTCGACGCGAGCCGCCGGACGAACGCCGCCAACGCATATGTCACCGGGCTCGGGCCCACAAAGCGCGTGGTCCTGTTCGACACCCTGCTCGACCGCTACGACCGCGACGAGGTGCGGGTCGTCGTGGCCCACGAATTGGCCCACGTGCGCCACCGCGACGTGCAGCGCGGGGTCGCTTTCGCCGCGATTGTCGCGGCCCCGGCCGCGCGCGCGGTGGCCCGCCTCGCGGGCGTGATCGCGCCCGACCTAGACGGCCCGGGGGCGCTGCCGGCCCTGTCGCTGGCGGCCGCGATCGTCACGGCGCCGATCGGGGCGCTCGCCGCGCGGCTGTCGCGCGCCATCGAACGCCGCGCAGATCAGGACTCGCTCGAGCTCACCGATGCGGCGGATGCCTTTATCTCCTTCGAGCGGCGCATCGCCGTGCAAAACCTGATCGATATCGAGCCTCCGCGGCTGCTGCACGCCTTGCTGGCCACGCATCCGACCACTGCGGAAAGGATCGGGGCAGCCCTCCAATTCGCCGCAGCTAAGACCTCCCCGGCCTAGGGTCCCGACTCCTCCTCTTCGGTGTCGGGCCGGCCCCCGTACTCCGGGAGGTTCTTGATCCCCTCGCGGGTCTGCCACTTGGAGTAGTTGTCGTGCATGGCGTCGATCAGCTCGCGCATGAAGCGCGGCGAGAGATTGATGCGCGAGACGACGACGCCGGGGACCTCCTCCTCCTCGACCTCATGATCGACGCGCGCGAACGTGATCGTGAACTCGTAGTCGGAGTGGCTGACGTTGGCGAAGTTCGCGTACGCCCCGCCCATGTGCTCGGGCGAGAAGTGGATGTTGATGCGGCGGTCGGGCGTTCCTGGTTCGTCCATTGGCGCTTTAGTATCCCATCGTGCGCATCGTCGTGGTGGCTGTGGGCAGGTTGCGCCCACCGTTCGCCGACGATGTGCAGCACTACCGCAAGCTACTCGCGCGCCACGCGCGGCTCGAGATGGTCGAGGTGCGCGAGGCCGAGCAGGCGGAGCGGCGGCTGCCGCAGCGGACCTTCGTGTCGCTGCTCGATCGCGACGGGGAGGCTCTGGATTCTCTCGCCTTCAGCCGCTTCTTAGAGCAGCGCCGCCAGAGCGGCTTGGACCTCTGCTTCGTGGTCGGCGGCCCGTTCGGGCTGGACCTCGCGGCCGCCGATCACCGGCTTTCGCTGGGGCCGCTTACTCTCCCTCACCAGCTCGCGCGCGTGATCTTGCTCGAGCAGCTCTACCGTGGGCACAAGATCCTTGCGGGTGAGCGCTACCACTACTGACGTGAACGTGACCGACCCTTTCTCAGAGCTCCGCGCCGCCGTGACGCAGGCGGCCGCGACCGTGCGCGGCGACGGCGGCGAACCATCGCGTGGGCTCAAGCTCGAGCAGCCCAAGCACGAGCGCCAGGGCGACTACGCCACAAATGCCGCGATGCTGCTGGCGCCCGCGCTGCGGACGGGGCCGCCGCGGATCGCGGAGCTGCTGGCACACGAGCTCCAGCACGAGCTGGGAGGACTGCTCGAGCGCACCGAGATCGCCGGCCCGGGGTTCCTCAACCTGTTCTTGTCAGACGAGTGGTACCGGCAGGCCTTGGCGTCCATGGCCGCGTCGGGAGAGCGGTTTGGCGCCGGGCAGGCCGAGCGCCCGGAGCGGATTCTGATCGAGTTCGTCTCCGCTAACCCGACGGGGCCGCTGGTCGCCGCCAGCGGGCGTCACGCCGCGTATGGGGACGCGCTCGCACGCATCCTCGAGCACTACGGTCACGCTGTGTCGCGCGAGTACTACTTCAACGACGCCGGCAGCCAGATTGAGCTCCTCGGTGCCTCGGTCAGGGCGCGTGCGCGCGGCGAGGAGGTGCCCTCCGGTGGATACGAGGGGGACTACGTCGTCGAACTCGCGCACTCGATCCCAGGTGCGGCCGACGCCGCCGTCGACGAGCTGGCTCACGCCGCGGTCGAGCGCCTGCTGGCGCAAATTCAGGGCACGCTCGCGCGTTACGGGGTCCACTTCGACACGTTCTTCCTCGAGCGCTCGCTGCACGAGGGGTCGCCGAGCGCGCTCGACCGGAGTCTTGGAGCAGCTGCAGCGCGCCGGCTACCTGTACCGCTCCGAGGGCGCGCTGTGGCTGCGCACGACGACCTTCGGCGACGACAAGGATCGCGTGGTGGTGCGCTCCAACGGCGAGTCCACCTATCTGGCCGCGGACCTCGCCTACATGGTCAACAAGCGCGAGCGGGGCTTTCAGTGCCAGCTGACACCGGTCGGTGCCGATCACACCGCGTACGTGCGCACATTGAAGGCCGCGGCAGCGATGCTGCTGGGCGACCCCGACGGGATCGAGGCCCCCCTCATCCAGTTCGTTCACCTGGTGGAGGGGTCCGAGCGGGCGGCCATGTCAAAGCGCAAGGGCGCCTTCGTGACATTGGACGATCTGCTGGACGAAATCGGCGTCGACGCCACCAGGTACTTCATGCTGCGCTCCTCGCACGACCGCACGCTCGACCTGGATCTCGACCTGGCGCGCCGACAGTCGGCGGAGAACCCGGTCTACTACGTGCAGTACGCGCACGCGCGGATCGCCTCCATTCTGCGGCGGGTGGAATCGGCCCGGCTGGCCGGTGCGCTCGCGCCGGACGCGGATTGGGGTTCGGCCGGGCTCGAGCCTGCCGAGCGCACCCTGATCAAGAAGCTCGTGGCGTTTCCGGACGAGCTGTCCGAGGCCGCCGTGCGACGGATGCCGCACCGGATCTCGGCCTACGCCCTCGAGCTCGCGCAGGACTTCACCGCGTTTTATCGCGACTGCCGCGTGGTGGGGGCCGAGCCCGAGGAGCTCGAGAGCTTCCGCCTGGCGCTGTCGGCCGCGGCCGGGCGCTTGATCGGGACCTCGCTCGGGCTGCTGGGAGTCAGCGCGCCCGAGTCGATGTAGGGTCACCCGCTGTAGCGGGCCAGGTCCTCGTCGAGGCGCCGCGAGTCCGATGCGCTCATTGGCGCGGCGGCGAGCTCGGCCGCCGTTCCGCGGCCCGCGTTACGCCGCCACCGCCTGACGGCAAAGGCGATAATCGCCAACCCCACGAGCACCGCCACAGGCGGCAGCACGTACACGCTTAGGTTGAAACCGCTCGCCGGGGGACGGGCGAGCACCGAGGACCCGTATTGGGCGACCATCACACGCTCGATCTGCGCTTTGGTGTCACCGCGCGCGATCAGGTGACGGATCAGCGCGCGCTCTGAGTCCGCCTGCGGCGACTGCGAGACGGCCAGCGGCTCGTGGCAGGCGACACACATCAGATCGTCCTGGACGGCCGGCAGTGAAGTGTGGGGCGCTGCGGTGGCAAGCGCGGGCGGCGCGATCGCGGCGGGCCCCGCGAGCACAGCGACCGCCAGGACCGTGAGGGCGCCGCGCAGGAAATTCATGCGCTGGTGCCCAGCAGCGGCTTGAGCGTCTGCGCGAGCCACTGACTTGAAACCTGGTAGCGGCGCACCGCGGCGATATGGCCGCTGCGGTCGATCACGAACGTCTCCGGTACGCCGGTCGTGCCGAACGCCCTGACGAAGTCGCCGCTGACGTCGCGCAGCACGAGATAGCTGAGGTGCCAGTGGTGGATGAACTGCTCCGAGTCGCTCGAGTTGTCGAGGTAGGTGACGCCGACCACGGTCGCGTCGTGGGGAGCGATCTGGCGCTGGGCGTGCTCGAGGATCGGGGCCTCGGCGCGGCACGGCACGCACCACGAGGCGAACACGTTGAGCACGACGACCTTTCCACGCAAATCGGCGAGGCTGACACGGCGGCCCGAACCGAGCACGGGCAAAGCTGTGTGGGCGTCCGGGGCGAGCGGCCGCGACCCGCTCGCAACGGCTGTGTCGATGGTCGTGTTGCTGCCCTGGCTTGCGATCGCGAACACCAGCAGCGCCACAAGTGCGCACGCGAGCGCGGTGATCGAGCCGGGAACTAAGACACGCCGCATGTACTAATCGAGGGTACTGCGGCGATGCCCGCTCATCCGCAGTGGCGGCCGAGTCGATCCGCCTAACCGTCATCGCGCCGACAGCACCCGCTGCGCCCCCAACCACGGCGCAGTAGGCTGAAACGAGCAATGGCGCTCAAGACTGAAGGCCTCGAGTCTGAGCTGATCGACTCCGTCTGCGCTCAGGCGCGCGAGAGGATCTCGAAGACCGCGGAGGCCGAGCGCTTCGAGGCCTTCGTGCGCCAGTACTACCACTGGGTTCCGCCCGACGACCTGGCCGACCGTTCGACCGACGAGCTCTACTGCGTGGCCGCCGCGCACTGGCGGCTGGCGCAACAGCGCAAGCCGGGCCAGGCCAAGGTCAAGGTCTACAACCCGGACCCCGACGAGGAGGGATACAGCTGCACGCGCACGGTGGTCGAGATCGTCTCGGACGACATGCCCTTCCTGGTCGACTCGGTGACCATGGAACTCAACCGGCAGGGATACGCCATCGACCTTGTGATCCACCCCATGATGCGCTTCCGGCGCGACGAGGACGGACGTCTGGAAGAGGTGCTCGAGCCGGGCGAGGAGGGCGGCGGCGCGATTGAGGAGTCGATCCTGCGCGCCGAGGTCACCTACGAGGACGACGAGACCGAGCGCGAACGGCTGCGTGAAGGCGTCGCCAAGGTGCTCGATGACGTCGCCGCGGCCGTGCGCGACTGGGGCGCGATGCGCGAGCGCACGTGGGACCTCGCGGAGGAACTCGAATCAGCCCCGCCGTCGATCGAGCGGGGAGAGATCCAGGAGGGCATCCAGCTGCTGCAGTGGCTGGCCGACGACCACTTCGTGTTCCTCGGATACCGCGAATACGAGTTCGTCCAGCGAGACGGCGACTGGGGCCTTGCGCCGATCAAAGGAACGGGTCTCGGCATTCTGCGCGGCAAGCCGCGGCGCACCTTCACCAAGCTCAAGCCAAAGGCCGTCGAGCTCGCCCGCGCGCCCCACCTGCTCGTGGTGACGAAGGCCAATTCGCGTTCGACCGTCCACCGGCCCGCCTACCTCGACTACATCGGTGTGCGCCGCTTCTCCTCCGACGGTGAGGTGGTCGGGGAGTACCGCTTCCTCGGCCTCTTCACCCATTACGCCTACCGCGAGAGCCCTGTCCAGATCCCCATGTTGCGGGGGAAGGTAAAGCGGGTGCTGGAGCGCGCCGGCTTCCCGCCGGCGAGCCACGACGCCAAGGCGTTGCTCGAGATTCTCGAGGGCTACCCGCGGGACTCCCTGTTCCAGGTCGAGACCGAGAAGCTGTTCGAGATCGCGATGGGCATCCTTGGGCTGGGCGAGCGCCAGCGCCTGCGGCTGTTCGTGCGCGAGGACCCACTGGACCGCTTCGTGGCCTGCCTCGTGATCTTTCCGCGCGACCGCTTCAACACCCAGAACCGCGAGCGGATCGGCCGCATCCTGCTCGACGTGTTCGGCGGCAGCCACGTCGACTGGACGCTGCACTTGTCAGAGTCGGTGCTCGTGCGGGTGCACTACATCGTGCACTGCCCGGAGGGCGTGCCCGAGGACGTCGACCTCGAAGCCGTCGAGCGGCGTCTGGTTCGCGCCGTCCGCAACTGGACCGACGAGCTGCGCGCGGCGCTGATCGACGAGCACGGCGAGGAGCGAGGGCAGTCGCTGTCCAGACGCTATGAGTCGGCCTTCCCGCCGGCGTACCGCGAGGACCACAGCGCGAGGACGGCGATCCCCGACGTCGCGCACCTGGAGGCGCTTTTGCGCAAGGGCGGACCGATCATCAACCTCTACCGCGCCTCCGACGAGGAAGAGAGATCCCGCGAGGATCCGCAGGCGGTTCGCTGCGAGCTCTTCAGCGCCGGCGACGTGGCGCTCTCGGACGTGCTGCCGACGTTCGAGCACATGGGCGTAAAGGTGGTCGACGAGCATCCGTATGAGATCCGCCCCCGCGAGTCAGAGCCGGTCTGGTTGTACGACTTCGGTCTGCGCTGTGTCGCGGCCGACCACGTGGAGCGCCTGCGTGACGCCTTTGAGGAGGCTTTTTTGGGCGTCTGGCGTGGAGAGCTCGAGGATGACGGCCTCAACGGGCTCGTATTAGCAGCGTCACTGAGCGGCCGCCAGATCTCCGTGCTGCGCGCGATAGCGCGCTACCTGCGACAGGCGGCGATCCCGTACTCCGACGCCTACATGGTGCGGACCATGCTGCGCCACCCCGACGTGGCGGCACTGCTGTTCAAGCTGTTTGCGGCCCGCCTCGACCCCGATGACCGCGATGAGGACGAGGCAGAAGCCCTCAAGCAGCAGATCGAGGAGACCATCGACGCGGTGGAGAGCCTCGACGAGGACAGGATCCTGCGCAGCTTTCTCACGGTCGTGTTGGCGACGCTGCGCACCTCGTATTTCTGCGAGCAGCGCGAGCACATCTCGTTCAAGCTCGATCCAACCGCGATCTCGTTCTTGCCGCTGCCGCGTCCTCAGTTCGAGATCTTCGTCTACTCGCCGCGCGTCGAGGGCGTGCACCTGCGGGGCGGCAAGGTCGCTCGCGGCGGACTGCGGTGGTCTGACCGCCCGGAGGACTTCCGCACCGAGGTGCTGGGGCTCATGAAGGCGCAGATGGTCAAGAACGCGCTGATCGTCCCGGTCGGCTCGAAGGGCGGGTTCGTGCTCAAGCGCGCCCCCGAGGGCGGCGACCGCGAGGCGCTCCAAAGAGAGGCGGTGGAGTGCTACAAGGCCTTCCTGCGCGGCCTGCTCGACCTGACTGACAACATCGTCGATGGCAAGGTCGTCCCGCCACAGCGCGTGGTCCGCTACGACGAAGACGACCCCTACCTGGTGGTCGCCGCCGACAAGGGCACCGCTGCCTTTTCCGATATCGCCAACGGCGTCTCCGCCGATTACGACTTCTGGCTCGGCGACGCGTTCGCATCCGGTGGGTCCAAGGGCTACGACCACAAGGCGATGGGCATCACGGCGCGCGGCGCGTGGGAATCGGTCAAGCGCCACTTCCGCGAGCTCGGCCAGAACATCCAGGAGACCTCCTTCACGGCCGTCGGGATCGGTGACATGTCCGGGGACGTGTTCGGCAACGGCTTGCTGCTCTCACGGCACACCAAACTCGTGGCCGCGTTCAACCACATGCACGTTTTCCTGGACCCGGACCCCGACCCTGAGAAAAGCTTCGAGGAGCGCAAGCGGCTGTTTGAGAAGGAGCGCTCGTCGTGGAGCGACTACTCGGACGATGTGATCTCTCAAGGCGGCGGCGTGTATCCCCGCAGCGTCAAATCGATCAAGCTCTCCAAGCAGATCAAGAAGGCGCTCGCGATCGAGGACAACGAGCTCGCCCCGAACGAGCTGATCCAGGCGATCCTGCGCGCGCCCGTCGACTTGCTGTTCAACGGCGGCATCGGCACGTACGTCAAGGCCTCGTCCGAGACACCAGCCGAGGCTGGCGACAAGGCCAACGACGCGCTGCGGGTCAACGGTTCCGATCTGCGCTGCCGCGTGGTCGGCGAAGGGGGCAACCTGGGCTTCACTCAGCGGGGCCGGATCGAATACGCCGCCAGCGGCGGTCCCGATCACGACGGGGGACACATCAACACCGACGCGATCGACAACGTCGGCGGCGTCGCCACCTCGGACCTCGAGGTCAACATCAAGATCTTGCTCGACCAGCTCGTCGCCGAAGACGATTGCGGTGAGGGCCAGCGCAACGAACTGTTGGTCGAGATGTCCGACGCGGTCGCCGAGCGGGTGCTGTACGCGTGCTACACGCAAACGCAGGCGCTCAGCCTCGCGCTGGCGCAGGCCGGGCCAATGGTCGACGTGCACGACCGGCTGAGTCACTTCCTCGAGCAGGTCGCAGGCTTGAACCGCGAGCTCGAGTTCCTGCCCACAGAAGAAGAGGTCGCAGATCGCAAGGCCGCGCACAAGGGCTTTCTCTCGCCCGAGTTGGCGGTCTTGATGGCCTATTGCAAGATCTACCTCTACCGCGAGTTGCTCGATTCCGACCTGCCCGAGGACGCCTACCTTGGTCACGATCTCGAGCGCTACTTCCCTTCGCCGTTGCCCGAGCGCTACAGCGAGCAGATGCAAAGCCACCGGCTGCGGCGCGAGATCATCGCCACCGTGGTGGCCAACCAGCTCGTGGACCGAGCGGGCACAACCTTCGCCTTCCGGCTGCAGGAGGAGACGGGCTGCGTGGCCTCCTTGCTAGCGCGCGGCTACGCGGTCGCGCGCGAGGTGTTTGAGATGCGCGAGTTCTGGCAGCACGTCGAGTCACTGGACAACAAGGTCGATGCCGCGATACAGCTGCGCATGCTGATCGAGGGCCGTCGCCTGGTGGAGCGGGCCACTCGCTGGCTGGTGCGCGGGCACCCCGACGGCATCGAGATCGAGGCCGCCACCAAGCGCTTTCAAGACGGGGCAAGCGCGCTGCAGGAAGCGTTGCCGGAGGCGCTCGACGAAGCCGACCGCAACGCCTTCTCGGAGCGAGTGGAGGGGCTGACCGAGGCCGGCGTGCCCGAGGAACTCGCGACGCGCGTGGCGAGCATGCCGGTGCTGGTCTCGGTGTTCGACATCGTCGAGGTCGCCGAGGTCACCGCGCGACCGCTTGAGACCGTAACCGAGACCTATTTCACGATCGGCTCGAACATCATGCTGACCTGGCTACGTGAGCGGATCATCGAGCTGCCGCGCGCCAACCGCTGGCAGGCGCTCGCGCGGGCGGCGCTGCGCGACGACCTCTACAGCCTGCACCGCGCGATCACCCAGGAGGTGCTCGAGGGCGCGGATGGCAAGGCGAGCGCCGAAGATGCGCTCGAAGCCTGGCGCGAGCGCCACGAGAACGCGGTCGAGCGCGTCCAGGGCATCCTCGCCGACATCCGCGCGTCGCGCAGCTACGACATGACGACGCTGCCGGTGGCGCTGCGCGAGGTGCGAAACCTCGTCAGGACGCCGGCCTCCGACGCCTGAGCGTCGAGAGCCAGTACGCCCCCAGCTCGATCACGAAGCCGACGAAGAACGCGAGCGGACTGGTCACGAGCCAGCCGGCGACACGGGAGAGCGTGGCGCGCACGCAACTGAAGCTATCGTCCGAGAACCCCATGCCCGTGAAGACGACAGTCACAGAGTTGCCTGAATCACGCGTGCGTGTGAGCGCCGAAGTCCCGTCCGACGAGGTCGAGCGCCGCGTACAGCAGGCCGCGCGTGAGCTGGGCCGCCAGCTGCGCATTCCCGGCTTTCGCCGCGGCAAGGTCCCGCCGCCGGTGGTGATCCGCAGGCTGGGACGCGAGGCGGTGGTGGACGAGGCGGTGCACAGCGCCCTGCCGCGGTGGTATCAGGAGGCCATCGACGGAGCGGGCATCTCGCCTGTCGGCGATCCCGATTTGAAGCTGGAGGACCACCCGTCCGAGGGCGAGCCGTTCGCTTTCTCGATCGAGATCGGCGTACGTCCCGAGGCGCGCCTGGGGGAGTACAAGGGGCTCGAGGTCGGCCGGCGCGAGCCCCAGGCCGACCCCGAGCAGGTCGAACAGGAGCTCGCTGGGCTGCGCGAGCGCCTGGCAACCCTCGAGACGGAGGACCGGCCCGCCGAGAGCGGCGATTTCGTCGTGATCGATTACACCGGTCAGGCCGATGGTCAGGAGCTCGAGGGCGCCGAGGGCCGCGACCAGCTGCTCGAGCTCGGCACCGGGCGCCTGCTGCCGGGCTTCGACGAGCAGCTCATTGGGGCCAAGGCGGGTGATCAGCGCACCGTGGAGGTGACGTTCCCCGACGACCATCCGGAGCATCTGCGCGGGCGCACCGCGCACTTCGAGGTGACCGTCAAGGAGGTCAGGGCCAAGCGCCTGCCGGAGCTCAACGACGAGCTCGCTTCAGAGGCTGCCGGCTTCGACACGCTCGACGAGCTGCGCGAGGACATCGCCACGCGCCTCAAGGAAACGGACGAGCGCGCGGTTCAAGCGGAATTCGAGCGTGCGGCGGTCGACGCAGCGGTAGAGCGGGCGCGCGTTGAGGTGCCCGACAAGCTGGTCCACGCCCGCGCGCACGAGCTTGTGGCCGACACCCTGCACGCGCTCGAACACCAGGGGATCTCGAAGGAGGCATACCTGCGCATCGCGGGTTCCGACGAAGAGACGCTGGCGCGCGAGGCCGAGCCCGAAGCCCAGGCCGCGCTCAAGCGCGAGGCCGTACTCGCCGCGGTCGTGGCCGCCGAGGACATCAACCCCTCAGACGACGAGGTGCTCGAGGAGCTGCGTCCGCTAGCCGAGCAAGACGACAGAAAGCCCGAAAAACTGCTCGAGGATCTGCGCCGCCGCGGCAGACTCGAACCGCTGCGCGACGAGATCGCGAGCCGCCAGGCCGTCGCGCTGCTCGTGCGCGAGGCCAAGCCGATCGCGGCGGAGCAGGCCCGCGCACGAGAGAAGCTGTGGACGCCGGAGAAGGAGTCGGGCGAGGGGGGGTCGTCTCAGCTGTGGACGCCCGGCTCAGAGCCCAAACAGCCGCGCCGCCGCCGCAAGAGCTGAGAAGCGGCCGCCCCGGCCGACCGCCCAACCGCCGTTGCTACATTCGACTTTCCGGGCCATCAGGGGCCTGGGGAGGATTCCGGTCAGGCTGGGGCCCCCACTCGGGAGGATTCCGGCCTGGGAAGCGAAAGAAGCGAGAGTCATGAGCCCACTGGTACCGATGGTCGTCGAGCAGACCTCCCGCGGCGAGCGGGCGTTTGACATCTACAGCCGGCTGCTCAATGAGCGCATCATCTTCCTCGGGACGCCCGTCGATGACCAGATCGCCAACCTGATCGTGGCTCAGCTGCTGCACCTTGAGTCTGAAGACCCCGACAAGGACATCTCGATCTACATCAACTCGCCGGGCGGCTCGGTCTACTCGGGGCTGGCGATCTACGACACGATTCAGTTCATCAAGCCCGACGTGCAGACGATCTGCGTCGGCATCGCGATGTCGATGGGCGCGCTGCTGCTCGCGGGCGGCTCGCACGGCAAGCGCATGGCGCTGCCCAACGCAAAGATTTTGATCCACCAGGTTTCGTCGGCCTTCCAAGGGCAGGCCACGGACATAGAGATCCACGCGCAGGAGATCATCGGAGTGCGCCGCAGGCTCGACGAGATCATCGCCAAGCACACGGGCAGAGACCTCGACAAAGTCCGCCAGGACACCGAACGCGACTACTTCATGAACTCGGAGGAGGCTAAGGAGTACGGGATCATCGACCGGGTGATCTCGCACCACTGAAGCACTAGTCTTTGTACGAGGCGGCGAGACAGCCGCCTTGGTCGGAGAGACACCGGATGGCACGCCCCACGGACTCCAACGAACAGCTTCTCTGCTCTTTCTGCGGGAAGTCCCAGCGCCAGGTGAAGAAGCTGATCGCCGGGCCGGGTGTGTACATCTGCGACGAGTGCATCGATCTCTGTAACGAGATCATCGATGAGGAGCTGTCGGCCCAGCCCAGCTTCGACATCGACAACCTGCCCAAGCCGCGCGAGATCTACGACGTGCTCAACGAGTACGTGGTAGGTCAGGAGCAGGCCAAACGCACGCTATCGGTGGCCGTCTACAACCACTACAAGCGCGTGCAGATGATGCAGTCCGACGAGGACGAGATCGAGCTGCAGAAGTCCAACATCCTGCTGCTCGGGCCGACGGGTTGCGGCAAGACACTGCTCGCGCAGACGCTGGCGCGGATCCTCAACGTGCCCTTCGCGATCGCCGACGCGACCGCCTTGACAGAGGCCGGCTACGTCGGCGAGGACGTCGAGAACATCCTCTTGAAGCTGATCCAGGCCGCCGACTACGACGTCAAGAAGGCCGAGACGGGGATCATCTACATCGATGAGGTCGACAAGATCGCGCGCAAGGCCGACAACCCCTCGATCACGCGCGACGTCTCGGGCGAGGGGGTTCAACAGGCACTCTTGAAGATCCTCGAGGGCACGACCGCGTCGGTGCCGCCGCAGGGCGGGCGCAAGCACCCGCACCAGGAGTTCCTCTCGATCGACACGACCAACGTGCTGTTCATCTGCGGCGGCGCGTTCGCCAACCTAGACAAGGTGATCGAGCGGCGCATCGGCCACCAGGGCATCGGCTTCGGGGCCGCGATCCAGTCCAAGGACCAGCGCGACACCGGCGAGATCTTCGAGCACTGCCTGCCCGAGGACCTGATCCAGTACGGCCTGATCCCCGAGTTCATCGGCCGCCTGCCCGTGATGTCGGCGATTCATCAGCTCTCGCGAGACGAGCTGATGGAGATCCTGACCGAGCCGCGCAACGCGCTCGTCAAGCAGTTTCACCGCTTCTTCCAGTTCGACGGCATCGAGCTCGTGTTCGCCGACGACGCCATCTCCTCGGTCGCCGACAAGGCGCTCGAGCGCGACACCGGTGCGCGCGGGCTGCGCTCGATCGTCGAGGAGGTGCTGCTCGAGGTCCAGTTCGAGCTGCCCTCCCGCCGTGACGTGCAGAAGTGCGTGGTCACGCGCGAGACGATCGAGAACGGCGTGCCGCCGACCTTGGTGACGGTGGCCGAGCCCGAACAAGAAGCGGCCTAGCTACTTCCGCGCGCGCAGGCGGCGGATGACCTCGATCTCCTCGAGGTCGACCATGTCTTTGGCGCTCCCCAACGACCGTTTCATCGCCTCCAGGTCGTCGAGCGAGGCAACGAGGACGGCGATCCCGTCGGTCTCGATCCGATCCGCGCGCCGGCGTAGTTCGTCGCAGGACGGCGCGCCCGCGGGATCGCGCAGCAGGTCGATCGGTCCCTCGACCGTGTCGAGCGTCATGTTGGATAAGCGACGCAGCGACCGTCGGGAACGAACGGGCGGGCCGATCGTGATCGGCCCGGGCCGCCGGCACATGTGCCGGCGGCTACTTAGACTGGCTTTGTGGCCGCGCTGAAGGACAAGACCCGCTACGACCCCGCAGAGGTCGAGCCGCGGATCGCGCGCCGATGGCTGGAATCCGGGCTGTTTCACCCCGAGGCCCTCGCGACAGCGGCGGAGAACTACTCGATCGCGATACCGCCTCCGAACGTGACCGGATCGCTGCACATGGGCCACGCCTTCCAGGACTCGATCATGGACGCGTTGATCCGCCACGCGCGCGCCAAGGGACGGCGGGCGAAATGGATTCTCGGCACCGATCACGCCGGCATTGCCACACAAACGCAGGTCGAGCAGATGCTCGAGGCCGAGGGCACGAACAAAGAGGAGCTCGGGCGCGAGGAATTCGAGCGGCGCGTTTGGGAGTGGCGCGAACGCTACGGCGGCCAGATCATCGGGCAGCTGGAGCGCCTGGGCGCCTCCTGCGACTACGAGCAGGAGCGCTTCACGCTCGACCCCGCGTACGTGCGCGCAGTGCTCGAGGTGTTCGTGGCCCTGTACGAAAAGGGCTACATCTACCGCGACCGCTACATGGTCAATTGGGATCCGGGGAGCCGGTCGGCGATCTCGGACCTCGAGGTCGAGGACGTCGAGGTCACTGACACCCTGTACTACGTCGAGTATCCGCTGGCGTCGGGTTCGGGGGCGATCACGATCGCGACGGTGCGCCCCGAGACGATGCTGGCCGACACAGCAATCGCGGTCAACCCCGGGGACGATCGCTACCAACGCCTGGTCGGCGAGACCGCCGTCCTCCCGCTCGTGGGGCGGCGACTTCGGATCATCGCCGATGACTACGTGCGCCCCGAGTTCGGAACCGGCGCGCTCAAGGTGACGCCGGGCCACGACCCCAACGACTTTGATATCGGGCGACGCCATGGGCTCGAGCAGGTGACGGTGATCGGCGAAGACGGCCGCATCACCGCTAGCGCGCCCGAGCGCTTTCGCGGACTCACGGTCGCAGAGGCCGCGGGGGCGGTGGTCGACGAGTTGCACGAGCAGGGGCTGATCTCTCGTACCGAGGACTACCTGCACACCGTCCCCTTCTCACAGCGCTCGGGCGAACGGGTTGAGCCGCTCGTTTCGCTGCAGTGGTTCATGCGCATGGACGAGCTCGCGCGGCCGGCGATCGAAGCCGTGCGCGACAAGCGTGTGCGCTTTCACCCCCAGCGCTGGGCGCGCGTGTACCTCGACTGGATGGAGAACATCCGCCCCTGGGTGCTCTCGCGCCAGCTGTGGTGGGGGCATCGTCTGCCGGTCTGGTACCGGGGTTCTGAGACCTATGTCGGCGTCGAGCCCCCCTCCGGCGCTGGCTGGGAACGCGACCCGGACGTGCTCGATACGTGGTTCTCGAGCGCGCTGTGGCCATTCGCCGCACTCGGCTGGCCGGAGCAGACGCCGGAGCTGCGCGCGTTTTACCCCACGGATGTGCTCGTCACGGCGCGCGACATCATCTTCTTGTGGGTCGCGCGCATGGTGATGATGGGGCTCGAGTTCACCGGCCAGGTGCCGTTCGCGCACGTCCACATCCACGCCATCATCCAAGCGCCCGACGGGCGGCGCATGTCGAAGTC
Organism: uncultured Solirubrobacterales bacterium; assembly: GCA_963767295.1. Lineage (GTDB taxonomy): Bacteria > Actinomycetota > Thermoleophilia > Solirubrobacterales > Solirubrobacteraceae > Palsa-465. The sequence continues at coordinate 1,072,483 of CAVYDI010000002.1, read as the reverse complement.
GCTGGGCACCGGCATCGATCCCATGGACCTGATCGAGGGCGGGCCCCGACCGCCGGTATTCGAGCAGCGTGGCGAGTTTCCGGCCTACGGCGCCGACGCGCTGCGGTGGGGCCTTTTGGCGATGTCGTCGAGCCAGGACGTGAAGTTCTCCGAGGAGAAGATCGCGCAGGGACGACAGCTGGCCAACAAGCTCTGGAACGCGGCCCGTCTGATCCTGCTCGGAGTGTCGCCCGCCGCGCGCGGCAAACCTCGGCCGACTCGCATCGAGGACCGCTGGATCCTCTCCCGGTTGGCGCGCGCGCGGGACGAGGTCTCGGGCCGAATCGAGCGCTTTGACTTCGCTCACGCGGCATTCGCTCTATACGACTACGTCTACGGCGAGCTGTGCGACTGGTATTTGGAGCTCGTCAAACCCCGGCTGCGCGACGGCGAGCCCGAGGTGCAGGCCACGTTGCTGTACGTGCTCGTGCAGACGCTGGCGCTCGCGCACCCTCTGATCCCGTTCGTAACCGAGGAGATCTACGCCCACGTACCGGGAACCGAGGGTCTGCTCGCCGATCGCCAAGAGGGGGCAGCGCCCGCGCTCGACGGGGAGGCTGAGGAGGTGCTCGGGCGCACGATCGAGGCGGTCCAGGCCATCCGTCGCTGGCGCGACCAAGCAGGGCTCAAGGCCGGCGCTCAGGTGACCGCGCGGCTCGCGGCGGCCGGGTATGAGCAAACCGCCGAGCACGTCAGCCGGCTTGCCCGGGTCGCGTTCGCGCACAACGGCGAGGCACCCGTGGCCTCGGTGCCGATCCCTGGCGGCATGCTCGAGGTTCTCTCTGGCGAAGATTTCGACCCCGGCGCGGCTGCGCGCAAGCGTGACGCCGAGCGGGCTCGGCTCGAGCGGGAGATCGAGCGCGCGCGCATCAAGCTCGCCAACGAGGCCTTCGTGTCCAAGGCGCCACCGGCGGTCGTGCAGGGCGAGCGCGACAAGCTCGCGCGGCTGACGGACGAGCTCGGGTCGCTATGAGCGCGCGCCATCGCGAGCGGGCCTGGACGCTGACCGACGCAGAGCACTACCTGCGCTCGCTCGAGCTGTTCGGCATGCGGTTCGGGCTGGACCGCATGCGGCGGCTTATGACCGCGCTCGGACATCCCGAGCTGAGCTTCCGCTCGATCCACGTGGTGGGCACCAACGGCAAGTCCTCGACCGCGCGCATGATCGCCGCGATTCTCGAGCGCCACGGCCTGCGCACCGGGGCATACACCTCGCCCCATCTCGTCTCGTTCGTCGAGCGGATCCAGATTGGCGAGCGCGATCTGGACGCGGCGGCCTTTGCAGCCGCGGTGCAGCGAGCGGCGCGCGCGGCCGAGCTGGTGGACCGCTCGCTCGCGGAGGGAGATCGCGTAACTCAGTTCGAGGTGCTGACCGCGGCGGCCTACTCAGAGCTCGCGCGGCGGGGAGTCGAGGTGGCGGTGATCGAGGCGGGCCTGGGCGGCCGCTATGACGCGACCAACGTGATCCCGTCTTCGGTACAGGTTCTGACCACCGTGGGACTCGAGCACACGCGTTGGCTGGGGCCCACGATCACCCACATCGCGGGCGAGAAGCTCGACGTCGTCAAGGAGAACGCAACGCTGGCGCTGGGCTCCGGGCTGCACCCTGACGCGCTCGCGGTGGCGCGGCGAGTGGCCGCCCAGCGAGGAGCCTCGATCGCGTACGCGCCCCCGGACCCGGGCGTCGCCCTCGCGGCGCTCGGTTCTTTCCAGCGGCGCAACTTCGCCTTGGCGCGGACTGCGGCGGAGGCGTTGCTGGGCGACTTGGATCAGAGTGCGGTCGCCCGCGCAGCTGCTGAGGTGATGGTTCCGGGCCGGCTGCAGGTGGTCGGCGCAGATCCGCTGACGGTGCTGGACGGCGCGCACAATCCAGACGGGATAGCCGCGCTGGTGGAGTCACTGCCCGACGTGGCGGGGGCTCGCAAGCCGGTCGTGGCGGTGGTCTCCATCCTCGATGACAAGGACGCGGCGGCGATGCTGCGCGCGCTGTTGCGCAGCTGCGACGCACTCATCTGCACGAGCTCTCATAATCCCCGTGCTTTGCCGCCGCCGACACTCGAGTCGCTCGCGCGCCAGCTCGAGGGGCCGCCCACGGAGGTCGTGGGCGCTCCCGGAGCTGCACTGGCCCGCGCACGGGCACTGGCGGGCCGGGAGGGAGTCGTGGTGGCGACCGGTTCTATCTACCTCGTGGCAGATCTTCTTGGGGCCGAGGCGCTCGCGCACGCTTCGATGCTGTAAGGCATGAGCACGGGGAGGAACATGGCCACGCGCGGTGAACCAACCAGGCAGGCAACAGGCAGGCCCGGCGAACAGCCGCGGTTCCTGACGATGATCGGTCTGGTTGCGCTGCTTGTGGCGCTGGTGATTTTGGTCTTCTTCGGGATCGGGTACCTATTCGGCCGGGTGTTCCTGTAAAGGGAACTGCAACCTTCGACTGAGCGGCTTCAGACTAAACTGGCACTGGCAATGATGGCCTTCGCCGTCTTCGGGATCAAAAACAGCGGGCTCAACCTCGCGGTGAACCTGCTGATTTTGTTCCTCGTAATCATCTGGCTCGCGCTCGTGTACTGGACGTACGCGGACGCGCGCCGCCGCATCGCCGACCCAATGCTTGTCGGTTGTGCGACGGCAGCGTCGCTATTTCCATTCGTGGGCTCGATCGTGTACGCGATCGTGCGCCCGCCGGAGTACCTCGAGGACGTCCGCGAGCGCGACCTCGAGATGCAGGCGGCTGAGGCGCGCCTCGCGCAGCTCGGCTATCACACCTGTCCGCACTGCGACTTCCCGGTCGAAAAGGACTTTTTGCGCTGCCCGAACTGCCTGCGCAAGCTCAAGGAGCCCTGTCGTGTGTGCGGCAAGCCGCTCGAGCCAGGCTGGAAGCTGTGCCCCTTCTGCGAATCCGAGGTCACTTTCGCGGCCCCGACGGCACGGCGCGTGCGGCGCCGCCGCGAGCCGGCTCCGGAACCCTCGACGGCTCAGCTCACCGACGGGCAGGCTGCTGCACGCCCCGCTCCCGTCCGCCAAAGCATGAGCAGGCCGCCGGCCGCGAGGCCGCCGGCAGCGCCCGGCGCGCCCCCCGGTGCGCCCATGCCCAGCCGTCCCCAGACCAGCCGGCCATAGCGCGCCGCTGACACGGCCTGATGGAGCGATCGCTGATCCTCGTAAAGCCCGATGCGTTCGCGCGCGGTCTAACCGGCGAGATCATCGCCCGCTTTGAACGCAAGGGCCTGCGGCTGATCGCGCTGAGATTGATGACGATGAGCGCCGACCTGGCCGAGCGTCATTACGAGGAGCACGCCGGCAAGCCGTTCTTCGGAGAGCTAGTCGAGTTCATCACGTCGGGTCCGCTGGTGGCGATGGCGCTCGAGGGCGAGCGCGCCGTCGAGGCTGCGCGTCAGGTGATCGGGGCCACGGATCCCCTGCAGGCGGATGCAGGATCGATCCGCGGCGAGTTCGCGATCGCGGTCGGCCAGAACATGGTGCACGGCTCCGACGCGGCCGAGTCGGCCGCTCGCGAGGTGGCGCTGTTCTTCCCCGAGCTCGGTTGATCCTGGCCTCTCGCTCGCCACAGCGGCGAGCGATTCTCGAACAGCTGGGGGTGTCGTTCTGGGTCTCCGTGCCGGAAATCGAGGAGCTTTCGGTCGGGCCGCCACACGAGGTCGCGGTCGAGAACGCCTACCGCAAGGCTTCAGCGGTCGTCGCCGATGCCGCAGAGGGCACGGCGGTGCTCGGGGTCGACACGGTCGTTGCGCTGGGGTCGACGATCTACGGCAAGCCCACTTCGGTCGATGACGCGCGGGCGACGCTGCGGGCGCTGTCTGGACGCCGCCACCTCGTGATCGGCGGCCTGTGCCTGTTTGGCGGCGACGGACGGGCGCGGACTTCGGCCGCCACCACGACGGTGGAGTTCCGAACCTTGGACCAAGGGCTGATCGATTGGTATCTGGCTACCGGGGAGTGGCGCGAGCGCGCCGGGGCCTATGCCATCCAGGGCCGAGGAGCGGCTCTGGTGCGTTCGGTCGAGGGCGATTACTTCAATGTGGTCGGGCTGCCGGTGGCGCTGCTGCTGGAAATGGCGGGCGAGCTTGCGCTCGGAGACGCTTAAGTTCGACGGACCGGCGCGGCCAGGGAAGATTGGCGCAGCCCGCGCTTGTGTGACGCTTACAGTTCGACTCGACGCTTTACCGCGCCAACTCTGGAGCGTTCTGCGCGTCTCGCTCGGCGCTAGGAGCCTCTGAAGTGGGCGAATACTCTCGTCCGCAGCCACTCGCGCGCATGGACCCGCCGGAGCGAAAAAATTCGCCACCAGCGGGAGCGGGGGAGGGGCGTTTTCCCTGCAACCCTGTACACTCGCCACTCGAACGGAGCAGGCAGCCTGGTTGGGGCTTCCCGTCATTCCGCCGCTCCGTTTGGCGCTCCCGCCCCCTCCGTATACATGGGTTTCTTTACGTATCTGACCGGATTCGGTGGCCGCGACATGGCGGTCGACCTCGGGACCGCCAACACGCTGGTCTATGTCCGCGGCCGCGGCATCGTGCTGTCTGAGCCGAGCGTGGTGGCGGTCGACTCGCGCACCGGCGAGGTCCACGCCGTCGGCATCGAGGCCAAGCGCATGCTGGGCCGCACGCCAGGCACGATCCAGGCAATCCGGCCGCTCAAGGACGGGGTGATCGCGGACTTCGAGGTGACCGAGGAAATGCTGCGGCACTTCATCCAGAAAGTGCACCAGAACCGCTGGGCTCACCCGCGTGTGGTCGTCTGCGTGCCCAGCGGAGTCACCGGGGTCGAAAAGCGCGCCGTGGAGGAGGCGTGCCTCTCAGCCGGTGCGCGTCAGGCTTACCTGATCGAGGAGCCGATGGCGGCCGCGATCGGTGCCGGGTTGCCGGTCGGCGAGCCGACGGGGTCGATGGTCGTCGACATTGGCGGCGGCACCAGCGAAGTGGCCGTGATTTCGCTGGGCGGGATCGTGGTCTCGCAGTCGATCCGCGTGGGCGGAGATGAGCTCGACGAAGCGATCATCAGTTACGTCAAGCGCGAGTACAAGCTGCTGATCGGCCAGCAAACTGCCGAGGAGGTCAAGCTCGAGATCGGCTCGGCGTTTCCGATGGCGGAGGAGGTTCAGGCTGAGATCCGCGGCCGCGACATGGTCTCGGGCCTGCCAAAGACAGTGGTGCTGACGAGTGAGGAGATTCGGGGAGCGCTTGAAGAGCCGGTCTCCCAGATCGTCGACGCGGTCAAGGAGACGCTCGACCGTACGCCCCCCGAGCTTGCCTCCGACATCATGGACCGTGGCATCATGCTGGCAGGAGGTGGGTCGCTGTTGCAGGGGATGGACGAGCGTCTGCGTGATGAGACGCAGATGCCCGCACATCTGGCGGAGTCGCCGCTGACATGCGTCGCGGTTGGCTCCGGAAGGTCGCTGGAGGAATTCGAGGCCATCCACCGCTCAAGCAAGAATTCACGCAACCGCCATCGCCGCTACTAGGGTCCAATGTGTTCCTTAGGTAAAGCGGCGCGGAGCAAGCTCTTGGAGAGAGATCTCCCGTGCACAACAAATATGTTCGGCGCCGACGGGCCGCACTGGCAGCGCTCGTCTGCGTTTCCCTGATTCTCCTTACCGCATACTTCGGCGAGTCGCCGAGTAGCCCGCTGCATTCGATTCAGCGTGGGATCGTGCAGGTGCTCTCCCCGATCCAAGAAGGCGCCAGCACTGTGCTGTCGCCGTTTCGCGACGTCGCCAACTGGTTCTCGGACACGTTTCACGCTCGCTCCCAGGTCGTCCAATTGCGCAAGAAGGTGCAGAAGCTCACGGATGAGTTGGCCGCTGCGCAGAATGCCGAGATCCTCAACCGCCAGCTGAGCAAGCAGGTTCATCTCGACTCAAAGCTCAACATCGACTCGTACAGACCGGTGACGGCGGACGTGATCGGCCGTGACCCGACGCTCTGGTACGAGACGATCGAGATCGACCAGGGCTCGAACGACGGGATTCAGGTGGATGACCCCGTTGTGGGCGACGGGGCGCTGGTCGGCAAGGTTTCAACCGTCGCGCCGAGCGTCTCGATCGTGCAGCTGATCACCGACCACGCGGTCAACGTGGCGGCCCAGGTTCAGGACCAGAACGGCGATACCGGCCTGCTCATCCCAGCGGTTGGCAACCCCAACGAGCTGCTGCTGCAGGACTTGCCCCGCATCGTGCCCGGTCAGCCCGGGCCGCAGCTCGGACAGCTCGTGGTTACCGCCGGTTACAAGGCTGGGCCGCTTAATTCCCTGTACCCGCGCGGAATCCCGATCGGACAGGTTTCGAACGCCAGCGAAAACAGCCTCATCAACAACAACGAGGTCCAGGTTTCTCCGGCTGCCGATCTGCGCCATCTGTCGGTGGTCCAGGTGCTGACCGCGCCGCATAGCGGCAGCGTCCGCGCACAGGTGCCGTGAGCGAGCGCACGAACCTGATCCTGCGGCTTCTGGCGCTCGCGTTCGGCGCGGTGCTCGTTCAGCAGGTCGCGGTCTCGCAGATCACGATCTTTGGCGTAACCGCCGATCTGATGCCGCTCGTGATCATGTCGGTGGGTCTGCTGTGCGGCTCCATGGCCGGCGCGATCATGGGCTTTGGCAGCGGTCTGATGGTCGATCTGGTGTTCGTCCAGACGCTCGGGATCACTTCGTTGCTCTACATCGTGATCGGCTACTGGGCCGGGCGCGTGCGTGAGCTATACGACCCCTCGCACGGGCTGGTGCCGCTGGCCGGGGGCGCGGCCGCGACGGCGATAGCGGGCATCGGCATGGCCCTGATCCAGTTCCTGCTCGGGGTCGATGCGCCGGTCAGCCTCCTGCTCTTGCAGCAGATCTTCATCACGATCCTGATCAACACGCTGATCGCGCTGCCGGTGTACGCGCTGGTCCGGCGCGTCCTCGGTGGCGCGGTACCCGATGACCCCCGTCGCCGGCGCCGCCGGGCCTACACGACCGGTGGCCTCAGCCCGATCCAGCGGTCGACCGACTTCGCCTCTCCGCTCAAGTGATCCAGCCGCCTTCTGACCAGCGCCGTCCCCCGATGCTGACCCCGCAGCTCGCGCGGCGCGTCACATTGCTGGGCTCCTTCGCGCTCGCGATGTTCGGGATCCTGTTCTTCCGACTCTGGTTCCTGCAGGTGCTGTCGGGTCAGCACTACCTCGCCCAGGCGAGCGTCAACGGCAGTGTCCGCGATATCTCGGTGCCCGCGCCACGCGGCGATGTGCTCGACCGCGCCGGAAACCTCTTGGTCGACAACACACGTGCGCTGGACGTTCAGCTCTCGGTGCCCAACCTGCCCCGCTCCCAGGCCGCCAGGGCTGCCGAGTACCACCGCCTGGCCTCGGTGCTGCATATGTCGACCAAACCGCGCCGGTGCCCTGTGGCGGTCCCAAACCAACAGCCCGCGGTCGAGCACCTCGCGCCAATTCCCTGCGCCGTGGCTCAGCAGCGAGCCGCGATCCCATACGCGAACGTGACTGTCAAAACCAACGTTCGCCGCGATCTCCAGTTCTATCTGTTGGAGCGTCAAAACCTGTACCCGGGCGTCGAGGTCAAGCAGGTGTACCAGCGCAGCTATCCACTCGGCCCGCTGGCGGCGCAGCTATTCGGAACAGTGGGCCCGATCACCCCGGTCGAGTTGAAAGATCCCCGTTACAAGGGCATTGCCGAACAGGATGTGGTGGGACAGGCCGGGCTCGAGTGGTACTACAACCGGTACCTCCAGGGGACCGACGGCGCCCAGCGCGTGCTGGTCGACGCCTCCGGCAACTACGTCCGCTCGCTGCCAGGCAGGGCGCCCGTCCCCGGACACATGCTGAGGCTGTCGTTGGACATGAACCTGCAGCGGGTGGGCCAGGCCGCGTTGCAGCAGTCGATCAGTTCGAACCCGCCCGCTGACGCTGGCTCGTTCGTGGCGATGAACCCCCAAAACGGCCAGATATACGCGATGGGCTCGCTGCCGACGTTCAACCCGAACATCTTCACCAAGCCGGTTTCTCGCCAGGTCTACTCCCAGCTCAACAACCCGGCCTCAAGATTCCCACTGATCAACCGCGCGATTCAGAGCGCCGGTCCTACGGGATCCACCTTCAAGCCGATCACGGCCACCGCGGCGCTTCAGTCCGGGGCCTGGGGGCTGAACGAGACCTTCGATGACACAGGCAAGTTCTGCATCGCTACCCAGTGTCGCTACAACGCGGGCCACGTCGCCAATGGCGTGCTCAACCTCGTTCAAGCTCTGCGGGTCTCCGACGACGTCTTCTTCTACAACCTCGGGGCGCTGCTCAACGCCAATCCGTCCTCCCATCCGCAGGGCGGGGCGCTCCAGCATTGGGCGCACCAGTACGGGATCGGGCAGCGGACACGGGTCGACCTCGGCGGCGAGGTGGCCGGCAACCTGCCCACGCCCGCGTGGCGGGCACAGATCGACAAGCTCGAGCGCAAATGCGAGCGCAAACGTCGTGTCCCGAGCTGCGGCATTGCGGACGGGCGCCCGTGGTCGATCGGCGACAACGTCAACCTCGCCGTGGGCCAGGGCGACGTACAGGTCACGCCGCTGCAGCTCGCGGTGGCGTATTCGGCGATCGCCAACGGCGGCACGATCGTCCGTCCCCACGTGGGCCAGGCGATCGAGTCGGCCAACGGCACCGTCCTACAGAAGATCGATCCTCCACCGCTACGCCACCTGAAGATCAACCCTGCCTACCTGAGTGCGATCCGGCAGGGGCTGCACCAGGCCGCGCAGTCGCCCGGCGGAACTTCGTTTGACGTGATGGGCAATTTCCCCGAGCAGGTGTACGGCAAGACCGGAACCGCTCAGTACACCGGCCAGCAGGACTACTCCTGGTACTCGTGCTTCGTGCCCGCTTGGGCGACGGGCAAGCCCATCCTGGTTGTCGTACACGTCGAGCAGGGCGGCTTCGGCGCGGTCGCCGCGGCGCCCGTAGCGCGGGAAATTCTCTCGCAATGGTTCTTCGGCAAGTCCGGCAAGTACATCGCGGGGAGCTCGAAAACACTGTGAACGTGACCGCGATCCAAGCGGCCTCCGAGGAGGCTCCCGAGCGACTCCGCATCCTGCGGCGGTCCGACCCACTGCTGGCGCTGGGCGCGCTGGGCCTGGTGGCGTGCTCACTGATCACGTTGCGCAGCGCCACCCCAAGCTCGGGGTCGTATTTCGTCCAGCGCCAAGCGCTGTATGCGGGGATCGGAGTCGTCGCGGCGCTCGTGCTCGCCCGCATCGATTACACCCGCCTGCGCGAATACAAGTACGGCTTGTACGGGTTGATGCTCGTACTCAACGTGATCGTGCTGGGGATGCCGGCCGTAAACGGCTCCCATCGGTGGATCCCCTTGCCGTTGTTTCAGGCCCAGCCATCGGAGTTCGGCAAGATCCTCCTGATCGTGTCGCTAGCGGCGTTCCTCGCGGACCGCTCGCGGCGTCTGCATGAGCACTCGACCACGGCGCGCATCATGCTGCTCGCGCTGATTCCCGCCTTGCTGGTGATCGTTCAGCCCGACATCGGCACGAGCATCGTCTTCGCCGTGATCGGGTTCGTGATGCTGTTCGTCGCGGGGAGCTCGTGGAAGCACCTGCTGGCGCTGGCCGTGGCCGCGGTCGCGGCGATCGCGCTGGTGCTGGTCGTTGCTCCAACATTTGGCGTGCACGTGCTCTCGCCCTACCAGGTGCAACGCCTGACGGGGTTCTTGCATCCCTCGCAAAACCCGCGAAGTGCGACTTGGAACATCCACCAGTCGCTGATCGCGGTCGGCTCAGGCGGCAAGACCGGCCGTGGCATTCACGCGACGGAAACTCGATTGGGCTACCTATCAGCGCCCAACACCGACTTCGTGTTCTCCGCCCTGGGCGAGACTTACGGGTTCGTCGGCGCCGCCGTCGTGCTGTCGCTGTACGCGCTGCTGATCTGGCGCACGTTACGCATCGTTACCCTGGCCAAGAACCTGTACGGGACGCTGATCGCCGGGGGCGTTCTGGGGATGTTCATGGTCCAGGTGTTCATTAACGTTGGAATGACGATCGGGATCATGCCGATCACCGGGATCCCACTCCCGCTAGTGAGCTATGGCGGCTCCTCGGTGGTGGTGACCCTGATTGCCGTGGGTTTGCTCGAGTCGATCCACATCCATGCACGGATTGCGGCTCAAACAAAGGCCCGGCAACTGATTTCGTGAGGCTGCGCGAACTACATACGCAGCCCAACCGCCGCGAGGCCGCAAGGGCTCGCGGGGCAAGTTGTGAGGCTGCGCCTCAGAGGCGCAGCCGGAGAAAGGACTGAATGAGAATTGAAGAAACAAGTACTGGTCAGCGTCGACCGGGGTGAAACCCGGGTCGCGCTACTGGAGGCGACGGGAACCGTCGCGAGCAGGCCGGACGCTCGGCGCCGTAAACCGGCGCGGGAGTCGTCCGCATACCGGGTCGCTGAGCTCTACTTAGAGCGGCGCGGAAACCGGTCTATCGTCGGCAACATCTACAAGGGCCGGGTGGACAACGTGCTGCCCGGGCTCGAGGCTGCGTTCGTCGACATCGGGCTCGAGAAGAACGGCTTCTTGCACGTAGACGAGATCGTGCTGCCGGGGGTCAACGTCCCCCGGCGCGGGCGCGGTTCCGCGCGCGAAGGCCGACAGATCACCGACATGCTCTCGCCCGGGCAGGACATCGTCGTGCAGGTCGTCAAGGACCCGCTCAAAACCAAGGGCGCGCGCCTCTCAATGGATCTGACGGTCGCCGGCCGCTACATGGTGCTGGCGCCCTTCGGCGAAGGGATCGGCGTTTCGCGCCGGCTCGAGGAGCCCGAGCGCGAGCGGCTCCGCAAGGAAGCCGCCAAGCTCGACCTAAAGGGGGCCGGCGCGATCATCCGCACCGCCGCTCAGGGAGCGACGCGCGCCGATCTGGAGCGCGAGCTCGTCTATCTGTTCAAGCTCAACGAAGTCCTGCAGCGGCGGGTCAAGGAGAGCTCGGCGCCTGCATTGGTGTTCCAAGAGGCGGACCTGTCAGTGCGCGTCGTGCGGGACATCTTCTCGTCTTGGTTCGAGCGCGCGATCGTCGATGACGCAAAACAGCATCACCGCTTGATCTCCTTTTTCTCGCGCACTGCGCCCGAATTGGTGGAGCGGGTCGAGCTGTGGGAAGGCCCGGAGCCGCTGTTCGAGGCCTTCGGCGTCGAGCAGGTAATCGGTTCGACGCTCGAGCGTCGGGTGGACCTCAAGAGCGGTGGCTACCTGATGATCGACTACGCCGAGGCGCTCACCGTGATCGACGTCAACTCCGGGTCGTTCACGGGTCGCGGCAAGGGGGCACGGCTCGAGGACACGATCACGCGCACCAATCTGGAGGCGGCCGAGGAGATCGTGCGTCAGCTGCGCCTCCGCGACATCGGCGGAATCATCGTCATCGACTTCATCGATATGGCGCGGGCGCGTAACCGCGAGGCGGTGCTAAAGACCCTGCGCAAGTCGCTCGACGAGGACCGAACCAAGACCTTTGTGGTCGAGATCTCCCCCCTCGGGCTGGTCGAGATGACGCGTCAAAACATCACGGAAGGGGTGCGGGAGATCATGACCAAGCCCTGCCCCACTTGCCACGGAGACGGGGTCGTCAAGTCCGAGGAGACGATTGCCATCGAGCTCGAGCGCCGGTTGGCGGAGATCGCCGCGCGCACCGATGCCGAGGCGCTATTGGTCCAGATGAACCCCAGGGTGAGCACCGAATTCACGCGCGACGGCGCGCGCGCTCTCAGTGCGCTCGAGGAGCAGACAGGCAAGTGGTTCTTCTTCGAGGGCTCAGAAGGGCTTCCGCCCGAGCATCTCGACGTGCTGCTCGAGGGCGACCGTCAGACGGTGCTAGAACGGGCACTCCCGTTTCGTACCGGCGAGGAGGTGTACGTCGAGATCGTCGAACCGCACATGTACCGCGCCGATGACGCCGTCGCTAAAGTCGACGGCTACATCATCGAGGTCAAGGGCGGGACCCCCTACGTGGGCGAGAAGCACCTCGTACGCATCGAGGAGGCGGGACGCACGGGCGCAACGGCCTCGCTGATCGATTTGCCGGCCGATGACGGCGATTCCCTATCATCATCACGCCCGCAGGGGCGCGGCCGCAGGGGCGGCAGGCGCCGCTCAGAGGCCAAGACGGGTTAGAGCTCAAATGCCAATGCCCGCGCATTAATCATGTACGCGATCGTAAAAACCGGCGGCAAGCAGTACCGCGTAGAGCGCGGGCAGTCTCTGCTGGTCGAGCGTCTCCCGGTCGCGGAGGGCAAGACGTACGCGCTTGAGCCCTTGCTTGTAGTCGATGGCGACAAGCTGGTCGATTCCGGAGCGCGCGTGCAGGCCCGCGTGGTTGGTCACGAGCGAGGCCCCAAGCTGCGCGTGGTCAAGTTCAAGCCCAAGCGCGGCTACAAGCGCCGCACCGGCCACAGGCAGGAGCTGACGAGGATCGAGATCACCGCGATCGAGACCGGAGGCCGCGCGCCGCGCTCCTCGGCGAAGGGCAAGGGCGAGACCACCGCGCCCGCGCGCGGCAGCCGCCAGCGGTCCGGTGGCTCGAGCCGACAGCGGGCCAGTTCCGCCCCTCGCAAGCGCGCCACAAAGGACAAGGAAGAGAAAGATGGCTCATAAGAAAGGTCTTGGTTCCTCGCGCAACGGCCGCGACTCGAACGCCAAGCGCCTGGGCGTGAAAGTGTTTGCCGGCGAGCAAGTGTCCGGCGGTGAAATCATCGTGCGCCAGCGCGGCACGCGTTTCAAACCTGGCGACGGCGCCGGCATCGGCCGCGACGACACCATCTACGCACGCTCCGGCGGTACCGTGGAGTTCACGCGCGGGCGCCGCGGCCGAGTGATCTCGGTCAAAGCCCCAGAAGCGCAGTCCGAATAGCGCCACCTAGCGGCGTCATCGGACTCGACTGACGCCGCTGCACGGCACTCGATCGAGTGGCGTCATTCGGCTCTGACTAGAGCCGTGAACGGGCCCGTTCTCGGCCCCGCTCGGTCTGGGCGGCGGCATATGCTCCCAGCTGTCAACTCGGGACTAAAGGAGGCGCCCGTGTCTTTTGTCAGAGGCTTCAAAAACTTCCTGATGCAGGGAGACCTGATCGTGATCGCGGTCGGCCTGGTGATCGCGCTCGCTTTCAGCACGCTGATCAAGGCGTTTACCGACAACGTGATCACGCCGCTGGTCAATGCCGCCGGTGGCGGTGGCGTGACCGGCCTCGGCGTTCACGTCAACGGCCAGCTGCTCAACTTCGGCGCGCTGGTCTCGGCGATCATCTACTTCATCGTCTTCATGGCGGTCATCTACTTCGCGATCGTGGTGCCCTACCGTGCCTACTCGGCGCGGCGCGGCATCACGGTGTTCGGTGATCCTGCGCCGACCAAGGCGTGCCCTGAGTGCCTTTCCGACGACCTGCCGCTCGCGGCGTCGCGGTGCAAGTACTGCGGGTCGTCGGTGGCATCCGCGCCGGCGACGTAACGCCAACTCGCGCGGCGGCGAAAATGACAGCGTGTTCGATCGCGCGCGTCTTTTCGTTACCGCCGGCGCCGGCGGTAACGGCTGCGTCAGCTTCCGTCGCGAGGCGCACGTGCCCAGAGGCGGGCCGGATGGCGGCGATGGCGGGCGAGGAGGCGACGTCGTGCTCGTCTGCGACGAGTCGTTGCGAGACCTGGAGCGCTATCGCCGCCGCTCGCACTTCCGGGCGGGGCGGGGAGGTCATGGACAGGGATCGCTGCGACACGGCGCCCGTGGAGAGACGCTTGAGCTGTCCGTGCCTCCGGGAACGCACGTGCTGGTGCAACGCGACGGCTCCCAGCACGATCTTGTGTCGCCGGGCCAGCGAGCGATCGTCGCACACGGTGGTCCGGGCGGACGCGGCAACAAGCACTTCGCCGGTCCGACGCATCAGACGCCGCGCTTCTCGGAGAACGGTCTCCCGGGCGACGAGACATGGGTCGCTCTCCAACTCAAGCTGCTCGCGGACGTCGGCCTTGTGGGCTTACCCAATGCCGGCAAGTCGTCGCTACTTGCGCGCTTGACGCGCGCGCACCCCAAGGTCGCCGATTATCCATTTACGACCCTCGAGCCGGTGCTCGGCACGCTCGACGGGGACGACCGCCAGTTGGTAGTCGCGGATATTCCGGGCTTGATCGAAGGAGCCAGTGCGGGGGCCGGGCTCGGCCACGAGTTTCTTGCCCACGTAGAGCGCACGCGACTGCTCGTGCACGTGCTTGACGTCCAGCCACTCGACGGCTCCGATCCGGCTCATAACTATGTAGCCGTGGAACGCGAGCTCAATCTGCACGATCCGCGACTGGCGACGAGGCCCCGGGTGTTGGCGCTGTCAAAAGCAGACCTGCTCGATCCCGTCGCCGCAACTGCGGCACGTGCGCAATGGGCGGCGCGCCTTGGTCCGGACGTGCCCGTGATTCTGACCTCGGCCGCAACCGGTGTAGGTCTGGCCGATCTCGGTCGAGAGCTGCTGCGGCGGGTGCCGCCGCTTTCGGCGGGCGCTGACGCCGGCGAGACGGAAGGGGGCGCTGACCGGCGCGCGCTGGCCGAGCACCGTACGTACCGCCCTGCCGCTGACGCGACATATGAGATCGAGTCGATCGGACCGGGGCGCTGGCGCGTGACCGGCACGGGGGTGGCACGGCTTGTCGCGCGGTACGACCTGGACAACGATGAGGCGCTCGCTCACCTGGAGCGCCGCCTCGCCGGAATCGGAGTGGTACGCGCGCTGGAGCGCCAGGGGTTTCAGCCCGGAGACGATGTCGAGATCGCGGGAGTGGCGTTCGAACTACATCCGGAGGTATAGGATGCCGCCGCGGTGCAGAGGCGTGAGCGTGGCATCGGCCGTCGCGGGGCGGCCCTATGGGGGTTGGGGACAGTTGCCTGCGCGATCGCGATCGCTTATGCCGCTGGCGCAACCGCGCGCGCATCGACCAGCGCCGTGCGGGTCCTCCGCGTCGGCACCTACCACGGGATCCGCGGCCAGTACCGCTCGATCCAGGCAGCTGTCGACGCTGCGCGACCCGGCGACTGGATTCTCGTAGCGCCAGGCGACTGGAAGACCAAGTCTTTCAGAGCGCCCAAGGGCGCTCGCAGTACGCCCGCCGGAATCCTGATCACCACGCCGCGGTTGCACCTGCGCGGGATGAACCGCAACACGGTCGTGGTCGACGGCACGAAGCCTGGATCTGCGAAGTGCTCGCGCGCAAAGGCAGCACAAAACCTCGGTCCCAAGAAAGCCAAGACCGCCGTCGGCCTCAACGGAATCATGGTTTACAAGGCCGACCACGTCTCCGTTGAGAACTTGTCCGCTTGCAACTTCCTCAACGGCTCCGGTGGCAACGCCGGCAACGGCAACGAGATCTGGTGGAACGGCGGCGCCGACAGCGGCAAGGTTGGCGGGTGGGGTTTCTACGGCTCCTACTTGACCACGACCAGCACGTTTTACCGGGGCGAGGCGACGGCGGCCGCCTACGGGATTTTTTCGAGCAACTGGTCGGGCGGAACGTGGGACCGCCTCTATGCCAGCAATTTCAACGACTCAGGCCTCTACATCGGCGCCTGCCGGCAAGTCTGTAACCAGACGGTCAACCATGCATGGGCCGAGTACAACGCGCTCGGGTACTCGGGCTCGAACTCGGGTGGCAGGCTCATCGTCGAGCACTCGCAGTTCGACAACAACGAGGACGGGTTCGACACCAACAGCCAGAACGGCGATAACCCGCCGCCCCAGAACGGGGCTTGCCCCAAAGGCGTGTCGAGCCCGATCCATATGGCCGGTCGCTGCTGGGTGTTCATGCACAACTACGTGCACGACAACAACAATCCGAACATTGCCTCCGCCGGCCTGGCGGCGGCCGGACCTGTGGGCACCGGCATGTCAGTGTCAGGAGGCCGCAACGACACCGTCATGGACAACTTGTTCGTGCACAACGGAGCATGGGGAACAATCTTCGTTCCCTTCCCGGACTCGGGCCCACCGTGCACCGGGGGCACACAGGTCGCGACATTCTGCCTTTATGACGAGTACGGAGATGCCCTGCTGCACAACCGCTACAAGCACAACGGGTTCTTCGGCAATCCGACCAACGGCGACTTCGGCGCGAGCAATCTCGAGCCGAACGAGCCGAACGACTGTTATCACGGCAACAAGGAGGTCGGTGGCGGCGCCCCCACAAGCTCGCCCTCGAACGCGCAATCCCAGTACCCAAAGTGCAAGGGCAACGCCGCGTTGCCCAATGCCAACCCGATCTTCCTAGCGCAGGTGGCGTGCGACTCCCAGATCTCGTTCTTTGCGGGGGTGCCGGTGAGCTGCCCCGCGGGAGCGCACTATCCTCGCCGCACCAAGGTTGTCATTCACCCGCTGCCCAAAGGGCTCAAGACCATGCCCAACCCGTGTGCGGGCGTGCCGAGGAATCCGTGGTGCAAATGATGGCCCAGAGCACCGCTCCGCCTGAGGGCTAGCGCGTCTAGGCGTCGCGGGGCCCCGAGGTGATCGGGCAGGCTGACTGCGTAGCCCCTACAGGACCGGGCCTGCGGGCGCCGAACCTCAGGGCGTGAAGATCAATCGTCTCGAGGCGTTCTCCGACGGCGTGATCGCCGTCGCCATCACCCTGTTGGTGCTCAACATCGTGGTACCGGCGCCCCCGGTGCACAGCTTGGCGCACCAGCTCGGGCGCAGGTGGCCAGCCTACGACGCCTACGCGACCTCCTTCATCACGATCGGGATCATCTGGATCAATCACCACATCGTGATCGGCCGGCTGCGCGCGGCGGATCACGCCATCCTGATCCTGAACCTGCTGTTGCTGATGACGATTGGCCTGCTGCCGTTCGCCACAAATCTGCTCTCCAGCTACCTGAATCAGTCTCAGGGCCAGCACCTGGCGGCGGCGGTGTATGCCGGGGCGTTTCTCTTGATGTCGATCGCGTTCACGGTGCTCAACTGGCACATCCTGATGCGCAAGACCCACCTGCTCCACACCCAGCTGCCAGAGGAGGAACGTCGTCGGATCCTGGCGCGATTCGTGACCGGCCTGGTGCCGTATGGGCTTGCCACCGCTCTGGCCTTTGTCTCGCAGTACGCGACGCTCGCGATCTGCGCGGCAATCGCGATCTTCTATGCGCTGCCTATGGCCAGCGGCGCCACGGGCGCGGTGCGCGAGGCCTGAAAATATTCGTCCGGGCGCTTGTGCCCTAGCCCGGGGGCGCATCCGCGGCCCCGGGTACTCGCGAAGTCGTGCAGGCCGTCCCGGGGGCGGATGCCCCGGGGACAGTCGCGCTACTTCTAGAACGGACCCGCTAGAACGGACCGCCAGCGGGAGGGCCGCCCTTTGTCAGCGGTCCCGCCTTCACGCACTGACCAGAGCGCGTGCCGTTTACGGTATTGCGGTGCAGCTGTCGCGGATACAGACCCTTTGACTTCTCAGAGCTGTCCCACAGGTGGGGACTGTTGTGACGGCAGACCAGGTTCATCTGGATCGTGTTGCTGAGGACCTCGATCGCATCAGGGTCCCCAAGTTTGTTGTTGAGGAGGCTCATGTTATTGGTCACGTTGAGGCGGCCCAGGCCCAGCCAGCACGTCTTGATCTTCGACACCGAGACACTGCCCAGAACCATGTCGTCCTCGTAGGTGCTGAAGACTGGCGACTTGAAGGCCGCGAACGGTCCGGACTTGGGCACCTTGCAACTGAAGCCGCCACCGCCACCCGTCTGCTGGACATCGCCGGCGATCGTGGTGCTGTGGATGATCACCGCCAGTGGTGCGTTCGCGATCACGTCGCCATCTACGGTCCCCGGGCTCGTGAGCGTGGGATGCTTAGGGTGGGGGTCGTCGAGGCAGGCGAACGAGGTGGGGTTGCAGCCCAGCACGACGGTACTGCCGGTGCTGATCTCCAAATTTCCCAAGACGCTCAGGCGCGAATTATGTTCTCCGAACGCGGCCAAAAGCACCGATCCGGTCATCAGCCGCAGTCTCCCCGCCACCGTCGCAGGCCCCTTGTTGACCGTGCAGTATCCCTTGACCTCCACGGGGGAGTTGTAGGTGCCCGAGAGCACGCCGGGAGACTTCTCTGTCCCGGAGCACACGTGCGTCTTCGTGGCTGACGCGAGGCCCGGCGCGAGTGCCACCGCGACCACACAGGCAAAGATCGTTGCTCCGATGCCCATTCTCTTGCGCATCTACTGCCTCCCGTCTGTAGGTGTCCCTGGCCCGTTGATCAGGCGGGCTGTGGCGCGGTTCAGTCCCGTACCTTTGGCCGACTCGGGCGCAGCCTTTGTACCAACGTTGACTGCGGGCGTCAATGGCCCGCACTCGCCCTAACCTCCCCGGCAGATGAGCCGCCTGGTCGTCAAGTTGGGGTCGAGCATCGTCGCCGACACGCGCGGCGAAGTGCGCCTGGAGGTGCTCGAACGAATCTGCGACCAGCTCGCGCAGCTTCACGGTGCGGGTCATGAGGTGGTCGTGGTCACCAGCGGCGCGATCGCGCGTGGCATGGGCTTGATGGGAATCGAGATGCGCCCCCGCGTTGTGGATGAGCTTCAGGCCGCGAGCGCGGTCGGGCAGGGAAAGCTCTACCAGGTCTACGACCAGCTGCTGCGCGCCCGCGGGGTGCCGACCGCGCAGGTCCTGCTGACTTTTTTCGATATGAGCGCGCGCACTCATTATCTGAATGCGCGGCACACGCTCAACCGGCTGCTCCAGTGGCGCGTTGTCCCTGTGATCAACGAGAACGACACCACGGCGACAGACGAAATTTCGTTCGGCAACAACGACTTCCTCGCCGCCCAGGTGGCGATTCTGCTCGGGGCGCAACAGCTCTTGCTGCTCACAGACGCACCTGGGGTCTTTACGGCTGACCCGCGGCTGCAACCGGGGGCCGAGCTAGTCGGTGAGGTGCTCGAGCCGAACGCGCTCGAGGGACTTCAGATCGGAGTGGGCACGTCGCCGCTCGGCTCCGGCGGCATGCGGTCAAAGGTGCTGGCGGCAGAGATGGCCATCGCGGCTGGGATCCCCGCGATCATTGCGTCGGGCCTCGAGCCCACAACGATTCTCCGCGCCGCCGCGGGTGATGCGGTCGGCACACGCTTCGCAGCTCAGGAAGGCCGCTACTCGAGTTTCAAGCTGTGGCTCAAGTACGCCAAGCCGACGCGGGGCCGGGTAGTCGTTGACGCCGGCGCCGCGCGCGCCCTCCGCGATGGCGGTACCAGCCTGCTGCCGGTCGGCATCACCGACGTGCTCGGCACCTTCCAGGCCGGCGACGCGGTCGAGGTGGCGCACGATTCCGACCCGATCGGAAAGGGGATCTGCAACTACTCCTCGGTCGAGCTGCGCCGGATCCAGGGCCTGAAGTCCGCGGCGGTGCGCGAGCTCATGCCGCGCGCGTCGGAGGAGGCGGTCCACCGCGACTATTTCGTGCTCGCGTAACGTTAAGCACGGTGTCGACCATCACCGCATCCGTTACCGTCGCGTGCACGGCTGCCAAGCGCGCCTCGCGGACCATGCAGACGCTGTCATCCGCGCCCAAGAATGCTGCGCTGGAGGCGATCGCGGTTGCGCTCAGCGACCGCGCTGACGAGGTACTCGAGGCGAACGCGGCGGATCTCGACGAGGCTCGCGGCGGCGGCTACGCCGATGCCTTTCTGGACAAGCTGGCGCTCAACCGTGGGCGCATCTCGACCATGGTTGCCGGCGTCCGGAAGATCGCTGCGCTACCTGAACCCGTGGGAGAGCTGATCGACGGATTCAGGCTTGCCAACGGCCTCGATGTACGCAAGGTACGCGTCCCTCTAGGGGTGATCGCGCTCGTCTACGAGGCTCGTCCGAATGTCACGATCGATGCCACCGCTCTGTGCTTGAAATCCGGCAACGCGGTTGTACTGAGAGGTTCATCCGCGGCCAGGCGCTCCAATGCCACGCTGGCTGAGATCGCGATCGCAGGCGCGATCGCTGCCGGGCTGCCCGAGGACGCGGTCACCCTCCTCCAAGGTGGCCGTGATGAGATCGCCGAGCTCGCCACGCAGACTGGACTGGTCGACCTAATTGTGCCTCGCGGAGGCGAAGGGCTGAAGGCTGCACTCAAAGGGGTCGCGACGGTGCCCGTGATCTACGCCGCTTCGGGCAACTGTCACGTCTACGTGGATCGCAGTGCAAACCTCGAGCGGGCACAGGCGATCGTGCTCAACGCCAAGCTGCAGCGGCCCGGCGTCTGCAACGCGGCGGAGACTGTGCTCGTGCACGCCGATGCGGCCGACCGTTTCTTGCCTGACGTGCTGGCCTCATTGGCCGAAGCCGGGGTCGTTTTGCACGGCGACGAGCGCGCGCGTGCGGCAGCGCCGCAGACTTCGATGCTGCCGGCCAGCGAGCGGGATTGGGACACCGAGTATCTGGCGCTTGAGCTTGCGGTGGCCGTGGTCGACTCGGTCGACGATGCGATCTCGCACATCAACGCGCACGGCTCGGGCCATTCCGAGGCGATCGTGACAGACGACACCTATGCAGCACGCGCGTTCCAGTTGGGCGTCGATGCGGCTTGCGTGTATGTCAACGCCTCGACGCGTTTCACCGATGGCGGCGAATTCGGTATGGGCGCCGAAATCGGCAATTCGACCCAGAAACTCCATGCCCGCGGTCCCATCGGCCTGAGGGAGCTGTGCACGTACAAGTACGTGATCGAAGGCGATGGGCAGGTCAGGGCATAGCTGTTGGGACGAGCGCGGGAAATACTCCGGCCGACATCCGCAGCGCGCGTTTCGCGAGGACCCTGGGCCTACTAGTGCGAGTCGGCGTTCTCGGCGGCACGTTTAACCCGCCCCACCTTGGCCACCTGGTCTGTGCGCAGGAGGCCTACGCGCAGTTGGAGCTTGACGAGGTGCTGTTCGTACCCGCCCGTATTCCGCCGCACAAGGCGCTGCGAAGACGACCCGGGCCCACGTCACCGACTCGAGCTGTGCCGGGTGGCGATCCGCGGTGATGAGCGGTTCGCCGTGTCCGACCTCGAATTACGCCGGGAGGGTCCGTCGTACACGGTCGATACGCTTGAAAAGCTGCACTCCACCGTCCAAGACAGCGAGCTGTACCTGATCGTCGGAGGCGATATCGCCGCTGGATTGCCGGAGTGGCGTGAACCTGAGCGGGTGCTGTCATTGGCCACCTTGGCAGTCGCGGACCGCCCCGGTACGCCCCGGGAGGCGATCGAGTCGGCGCTCGCGCGCGTGTCCAGCGGGTGCGAGGTGCGCTTTTTCTCCATGCCGCAGATCGCTGTGTCCTCCACGTCGGTCAGACGCCGTGTACAGGCGAGACAGCCGATCCGGTATCTCGTTCCAGACGAGGTGGTCCGCTACATGGAGCGCCACAAGCTTTACGCCGGGGCCCCGGCGGCGACGACTCGCATGCAGGTAGCGCGTTGAACGCGGATCAAGTGATGCCGCCAGAGGAGCTCGCCCGCGCCATCGCTCACCACGCCGCCGACCGCAAGGCGCTTGACATCGTGCAACTCGATCTTCGCGGACTCATCGGCTACACCGACTTTTTCGTGGTCTGCAGCGGTCGCTCGGGCCGCCAGGTGAAGGCGATTCACGACGCGATCCACCACGGCCTGAAGGCGGATCACGGCCTCCTGCCCCAGCGTGTCGAGGGGCTAACCGAGTCTCGCTGGATACTGATGGACTACCTCGACGTGGTCGTGCACGTCTTTACCCCCGAGACCCGCTCGTACTACCGGCTCGAGCAGCTCTGGGCCGAGGCGCCGCTGCGAGAACTCAACGAGCCGGCCCTCAGCGCGTCCGCTCCATAGCGGTCCCCAAAGCCTCGGCCCCTGCCGCTACAGAGCCGCGAGCAACTGCGGGGCCACCTGTTTCTTACGGCTCATTACGCCCGGGAGCTCGATCCTTGAGTCGGTCGCGTCCTTGCCGAGCGTACGGGCGACCGCCGCCACATCGCCCGCGACCAAGAGGTCGGTGCTCTTGGCGAGGACGTCGGTGATCATCAAGGCGTAGAGGTGCAGCCGCCTGTTCTCTCGCGCTCGCCGCATTGCCTCGAGCAGCTCGCCCGAGCGGTCCAGCAGGCCTTTGCCCACGACTTCGACCTGTGCGATCGCGATCGTTTGGCCCCCGCCGAGCTGGTACTCCTTGGCATCTCCGGAGATGATCTCCGCCGCTGAGACCTCCGAGACATCTGCGGTCGCTTCGAACATCTCCCGCCCCAGGGCGCCCGCGTCGACCGCCAAGGCCCGCTCGAGATAGGAGACCACGGCGTGATCGCGCTCGGTGGTGGTAACGGAATTGAGGATGACCGTGTCAGACAGGACAGCGCCAAGCAGCATCGTGGCCACGTCGTGCGTCGGCTCCATTCCGTTCTGACGGAACCGCTCTACCACCAGCGTTGCGGTCGATCCGACCGGATCAAAGGTGGCCCTGACTGGGACGCGCGTCTCGATCGATCCTATGTGGTGGTGGTCGAGGATCTCGACGATCTCGGCTTGCTCAATGCCCGCCACGCTCTGCGCCTGTTCGGCATGGTCCACGAGAATCACTCGCCGCCGTTCGGGCGCGACCAGGTCCGAGCGGGTCAACAGCCCGATTGGCCTGCGGCCCGGGTCAATCACGACGGCCGCCCCGTAGTGGATCTCCTTGATCTGCTCGGAGATGTCGGCAACCAGGTACTCGGCCGTAGCAGTCAGCGGATCGTCTTCCATAAATGCACGAGACGGCGCTGCGAGGGTGATCATGCGGCCCGAGACATAGGTATCGAGCGGCGAAACTGCAATCGCCGCGCCGCGCTGGTCTGCGAGCTCGACGATGTCGGGCTCTGGTCGCGATCCATTCGACAGCACTAGTAGCGCCGCTCCTAACTCCAACGCGAGCCGCTGTGAGTCGGTGCGGTTTCCCGTGACGACGATGTCCCCCGGGGAGATCCCGCTGGGTGAACCAACCTCCATCGAGTGCACCCAGACGCGTCCCGCCAGCCGCTTGTCCCCGCCGGTGATCAACTCACCATCGAGGACGCTGACGACGGCGTTGGTAGAAGTTGGTGCCTCAAGCGTCGAGGTCTCGCGTGACTCGCGCACGTAGCGTCGCGCGAGCGTGCGCTCTGTCACGACCCCGACCAGCGCGCCCTGACCATCGACAGTGGGCACTAGATCCAGCCCGGCACGCGCCATCGCCAGACCTGCGTCGCGGATCGGCTCCTCCTGATCGGCGAGCGGGAACTCCCGCTGCATCAGGTCGCACGCGCGCAACATGACGTGCGGCAACAGTTGCGGCTCATCCGCTCCGCTGCGCTCGAGCAGCCAGCGCGTCTGCGCGTTACAGGGCCCGAGTCGCACGGGCGCGTAGCGGTTGGAGGGGTCGAGCCGGCTCCTCAGCTGGGCGTACCCGATCGCCGAAGCGATCGCGTCGGTATCGGGGCTGCGGTGACCGGTCACGTAGATCGTCGACACCAACCGATTATCCCTCCGGTGTGAGCCGTGCTGCGGCCTTTGGGCGCCGGCCCGCGTCCCCCTGCGCCTAGAGCCCCTCGAGCTCGAGTCGATCGGTCAGCGGTAGTACCGGCTGGGGCGCGAGGCGACGCGGCCGCCGCGCGCGCGTCGGATTGCATAGACGATCAGCGTGCTGACCACCAGCGCGATCAAAAAGCTCCAACCCACGCGGTGAAAAACGAGGCGCACGATCAAACCGGAAGCCACAGAGCCCACGATGCCGATGGCGGCGGTGGTGAGAAGGCCCATCGGATCGGGCCCGGGCAAGGCCAGTCGCGCCAGCCCTCCGATCACGAGGCCCATCGCGATCAGGATGAGGATCTCAATGAGCATGCATCCATCGTACCCACCGTCTTGGGCCGGGAATCCGGTGGCTCGAAGCGCTATCCGGTGCTCGGGTGAGTTGGCGTCTGCCCGCCCTTCTGCAGCAGGTCAAAGCCATCCGGAATGCGTAGCTGACCTGGTCCTGTCCCAGCGTGGTCGGTCTCGCCGTACTGCCAAACGATCTGCTGTGTCTTCGGGTCGATCAGCACAACTCGGTTGCGATAGTCGTCGTTGACAGCAATCAAGCCGTTGGGCAGGCGCTCGGCCAGACTCGGGTGGTTGAGCATCCCGGGGCCGGAATTCGGGTGATACGACCACACGATGTTGCCCTGGCGGTCGAACTCATAGATGCCGCCGGGCCTGTGGTAATCGGCGACCATGTACAGGTTCGGTCCGAGCTGCTGGGGGTCGGACGGATACGCGATTGGCAGCTTGACTGTCCAGACAAGCCTCCCCGTGGGCATGTACTCGCTCACCCAGGAGCCGTTGATTTCAGAGATCAGAAAGTTGCCGTCCGCAAGCGGCGTGTCGCCGTTGGGGTAGCCGATCCCATTCGGTGGCGCATGGACGCAGTAACCGGTGGTACCGATCTGCGACACGATGCCTTGACCGGGCCTGATGACGAGTATGCGGCAGTTCTTGGCATCAGCGACGGTGATCTCGCCGTTCTTCAGTAGATAGGCATCGTCCGGTTGGTTGAGGTATCCGGGCGCCGAGCCGGTGGCACGGGGGTGGCCGTAGGACCACATCACCCGTCCGGATGGGTAAGCGATCAGGACAAGCGTGTTGTTGTCCTCCTCGTTGGAAATGATGGCCTTGCCGCCCTCGGCGAAGAAGGCATCGTCGGGGAAGTAGAAGCCTCCTTGGGGCGGTGGCCGAGTGGCGGTCGGGTACTCCCACAGCAGGTGCTTGTGGGCGTCGACAAGCAGCAGGCGGTTGTTGCCGCGGTCGGCTATGAGTAGCTGCCCGCGGAACACACCGGAAGCGGCTCGGTGCCGCTGCCGTGTCTTGCCCTCTGGCTGCGCCGCCACCACCACGGGAACAATGACCAGCAACGCCAGCACGGTCAGTGCCACGGCACGGCGGCGCGCGATCTGCTGCGTACGCACACGGCTGCGCGCTCGCACCCGGCCCCGCGGGCGCCGACTCGCGGGGTCTCGCATCCCACCGCTTTGGCGGCTAGGGGGCATCAGATCTCAGTGGTCGGAACGTCATCATGCCGAGGTGGTGGACGGGACCAGGCTGAAGCGGGCAATCGAATCCGGCCGACCTCCGAGCGTACTGGTACCGGTGGTCGCCCGGTCCCGTCGGAGCGGACCGACCTGATCCAAGCTAAGGGGCGGCCGGAGTTGAGCCCTGCGGCAGCGGCTTGGATGACTGTGGCGGAGTGACTCTGCCTTGGGAAGAAGACACCGCGGGCCAACCGGCAGGCATGGTCTGGGGTGGAGTATTCGGCTGCAGGTCTCCTGATGGCGCTCCAAGCGCAATCAGGAGCTTGTCGAAGTTGCGTCCTTCAATCGTCGACCAGTTGCCGGGATCGCCAGCTCGATACTGGTGGCCATCTGCAATCGCAAGGGCCTGGGCGCCCCTGCCAGAGGCCCAGCCAGTCTCCATGTAGGGATAGCCGGCGTGGGCGATCGCGATCCGTTGCCCGGCTTTGACCGCCTGTCCCGCCGTGACCTTGACTGTGATGTTCTCCGCCGCATACACGTACTTGCCGGCGAACGGGCCGTCTGAAAGCCGGTAGACAACGATTCCGCCTACGG
Organism: uncultured Solirubrobacterales bacterium; assembly: GCA_963767295.1. Taxonomy (GTDB): domain Bacteria; phylum Actinomycetota; class Thermoleophilia; order Solirubrobacterales; family Solirubrobacteraceae; genus Palsa-465. Next base: position 1,046,840 of record CAVYDI010000002.1, on the reverse strand, counting down.
GCCAGCAGGTCCGGCCGTAACAGCTCGGCGGGCCGGTGTCCGTGTTGCTCGCCATCGTCACTGTGCCGTTGCCGAGCGCGAGCAGCGGCCCGGAGGCGATGTAGTCAGCCCCCATATCGATCCGGCCTGGGGTAAGGCTGGTCACTGCCCGTAGCGGGTTCGTGTAGCGGTCCAAAGCATCAGCTCCCTGACCCGTAGTGGCCGCTGATGGCGAGTGGCGTCGCGATAAGGACGAATGGCGAGTCGCGGCCGCTGTGCGCGGCCTGGTCCCGGCTGAGGCGCCGACGACCGCACCGACGATCAGGTCCAGCACGATAACCGCCAACGCCACCGCCCGGCGACGAGCAATCTGGCGCGCGCGGGCGCGTCGTCGCTCTTCGGCCCGTACGTTCCGCGACGGTGCACGAGAAGACCTCACTGGGCGCGGCCCGCGACCTGCGGTTTGCGCCGCGACCGTCCGTCCGCCGGCGCCTCTCGCCATGTTCGGCCTCGGACGGCGCGGGCCCGCCACCCCCGACCCGCGACCATTGGTCCTCGCCGCGCTTGACGTTGAACTGGCGGGCCGCCGAGGAGCCAGGCCCTGGCTCCTCGGTTCCGCGGCGGTGCTTCGAACACGCACGCGCTCTCGGGATGTGGGCTCTCGTGAATCGAAGCTCATGCGTGGGATGGCTCGACAGGACAGCGCAGGCCGAGACATCGATCATGGGATCCCTTCCGGCCGACAGGGTAGCGACCGTACTCGTCGGCAAACGCCCTGCGACTCATGGCACTTTAGAAAGCGCTAACAGATCACTTCCTAGACTGGCTCCGTGACCGGATCTGCCGACCAGAGCGCTGCACGATGACGAGTCGCCGCGAGCCCCTCGACGAGATCGAAGCTCGGCTCGAAAGCTTCGGCGCGACCCGGGACGGCGTCGATGCGAGGCGCACGCGCGTAGCTCGCAAGAAAAACGGCAGATTTGAGCGGCTGCCGCCAGGCTTGGCGCTCCTGCCAGTGCGGCTGTTTTTGGGGGTCACGTTCGTGTACGCAGGCGTGCAAAAGCTCTCCGATCCTGGATTCCTACACCCCGGAGCGTCGACGTACATCGGTACGCAGCTGCATCAGTTTGCGAACGGAACGCCTGGGGGCTTCATCCTCCGTCTCTTCGCGTTGCCCGCGCCAGGCTTCGCCGGAGTCGCGGTCGCGCTCACCGAGATCGCGGTCGGCCTACTTACGGTTTCCGGGCTCGCTACGCGTATCGCCGCCTTAGTCGGGCTCGCGCTGAACCTGTTGCTGTTTTTGACCAACAGCTGGAACACATACCCGTACTTTCTCGGCTCCGACATCGTGTTCGTGTTCGCATGGCTACCGTTTGTGCTCACCGGAGCCAGCGGCCAGCCGGCGCTGGATCACCTGATCGAGGAAGCCGCGGCGCGGGCGTCCGCGCGCACAGCGTCCCCACCCAGACGTTCGGTCACCGCCGGCTCAGCCGCTCTGAGCTCCGAGGAGTTGACCCGTCGCTCGCTGCTGGCGCGCGGGCTCGGCGCGACCGCGTTGCTGACGGGTGTGATCGGAGGGCTTGCCGCGCTCGCTAAGGGCAGCTACACGGGAGGCGCCCCGGTAAGGACGCTGGGCAGCGCGTCGCCCACGAAGACCGCGAGCAGCAAGCACAAGTCTGCTGTCCACCAGCGACCAACGCCGCATTCGAGCCCCGTGCCCGCTGGCGCGCACGAACTGGGGTCAGCCAGCGGATTGCCGTCTGGGCAGGCCGCCTACTACCACGACCCGTTCAACGGCGGTCCTGACATCCTGGTGCGTGGGTCTAACGGCGCGCTGTCGGCACATAGCGCCGTCTGCACACACGCCGGCTGCACGGTGGGGTTCAGCGGCGGGCAGCTCGTATGTCCGTGCCACGGGTCGATCTTCGATGCCAGTACCGGAGCGGTACTTCAGGGGCCGGCGGTAACGCCCCTGCCGGCCAAGCATGTGATCGAGCGCGGCGGCAAGATCTACGCGGTGCCTAGCTAACAGTCGTCTCCTCGCCCACAGCCCGCTTCGCGGCGACGGGTTAAATCTCCAGCCCAAGCGCGTTAGGCTGCGGGCACTACAGCCGAAGAAGGAGAAAGAAATGGCGACCGCACCACAGATCTTGCCGACGCAGGTCACCCAGGGGACCGCGCCGGGCGTCAGCTACCGGCTCGAGGGCGAGCTCGTCCCTGTCCTCCACATGGCTCTTGACGGGCAGGTGCCGGTCTATTTCGAGCATCACGTGCTGTTGTGGAAGTACCCGAACATGCAGGTCGGCCTGCATCCTCTCAAGAAAGGCCTCAAGCGGCGGGTATTCGGCGGCATGCCGCTGCTGCTGCTCGAGGCGCAATCGTCTGGGGAGATCGCATTTAGCCGCGACGCCCCGGGTCACATCGCGGCGCTTCACCTCGCGCCGGGAAGCGGGATCGTCGCGCGTGAGCATCAGTTCCTGGCCGCCACCCGCAGCGTGGAGTACGACTACAGCCGCATCAAGGGGTTCGCCAACATGCTCTACGGGGGCGGCTTCTGGGTCGACGAGTTCTTCGCTGGAGACCACGAGGGCGTCGTGTGGATTCACGGCTATGGCAACTTGTTCGAGAAGCAGCTCGAGGCGGGCGAATCGATCGACATCGAGCCGGGAGGCTGGGTATACCGCGACCACTCCGTGCAAATGAGCCAGGAGGTGTACGGGTTCAAAACCGGATTGCTGAGCGGTGGCGGCAATCTCGTCTTAACCGCTTCACGGGTCCGGGCCGCGTCGGCCTGCAGAGCGCTTACTTCCACCCGCCAGTCGCCGAAGGCGCGGGCGGAAACTCGCAGCGCTCGGGCGGCGACCTCGTCGGCGGCATCGTCGGCAACCTTCTCGGTAACTGAGCGCGTGTCGCACCCCTCAGGTCATCTCGCGGCCAATCCGTTGCCTCCGGGCATCCTCGGCGCGCTTGGGCTGAGCGGCTACCAATTGCTCGCCGACATTGGGGGAGTGGGGGCGGGCCGGCTCGGGTCTCAGGTGTTCCTGCTTGTGGCGCCGGACCCTGACCCCGCTGCGCCCGATGCAGGCACGCAGGTCTCCTTCCACCAGCCTCGGCTAAAGAGCGAGGCCGAAGTCTCCGCCTTCACCCAGCTCGCCGCCCAACTCGGGTATCTGCGGGTGTCCGGGTACAAACTGGCGCTGGAGCGACACGGGCTGCGCAGCAAGGTGGCGCTCGTCAATCCCGCCACGGGCGCGATCGTGGCGACCATCCCGGACCGTCACCCCGGCAGACTCTTTGGCGGCGGGGAGAGGCCCCGCGACTGCTGGCCTCAGTCCGTGGGCTGCCACCCCCCGGTCCTGCGCCCGACCTTCAGAACCCAGAGCTGATGCGTCAGGTGCTGTTGGCGCTGGCACTCGCAGACGAATCCGTCAGCGGCGCCGAGGCCGCGGAGCTGACAGACCGGGCGCTTCCCCTCACCTCAGGCGAGGGCGCGCTCGATCCACCAGCCGCGCTCGAGGCGGCCAAGCGCGAGCGCCTCGCTCCCGGGTAACTGAGAGAGGCTGAGGACGCCCCTGTTTTCGGCCCTGACGGCACGTTCCCCCGCAGCCACGGACAGGACCAGCGGTGAGCGGGCCAGGAACGCAGTGCGGCAGGCGGGCACGCGGCCATCGGCCGCGCTCCCGCGCCACCACCTGATTTAGAAGTGCACTGTCGGGCTGAAGCCGGCCTTGCAGCCGGTCTTCTTCTTTGCCTCGGCGTAGAACTTGCCGTGACCGAGGCCGGGGTTGCCCGCATCCCAGCGACCGGTGTTGTCAGAGGTTGTTGAGTAGACCCTCTGATCGGTCTTGGGGTCCTGGGATGACCCGTGCTGCTTGAAGATGAACACCTTGCGGGCCAAGCAACTCTTCTTCGAGCTCTTGACCTTGCCATATACGTGATCAGGCCCCTTGAGCGTGACCGTTGTCTTGGCGCCCGCGGCCCATGCGACGCTTGCAACCGCAAGCGCGCTGCAGATGATGCCCGCGAGAACCGACAGGCGCATCCTTGCCCTCATAGAGTTACCCCCTTGGTCGTGTTCGCCGGGAACCCTACCAGCACACCGGCCCCGCGCCAAGCCGTGCCACTGCGACAATTAGCGCGTGGTCACCCTCCACATCGAGCACTCGATCACCGACCTCAGTCTCTGGCGCGGCGCGTTCGCCCGCTTTGCGCAGGCCCGTGCGAATGCGGGTGTGAGATCGGAGGCTGTTCACCAGCCCACCGATGACGAAAAGTACATCTACGTCTGGCTTGAGTTCGAGAGCGTCGAGCAGGCCAAAGCGTTCAAGCGGTTCCTTGAGACGAACGTCTGGAATTCGCAGGAGGCATCGCCAGGATTAGGCAGTACACCGCGCGCGCGAATCCTCGTGCCGGTGGACACCACTGCGAGCGACAGCTAACCGCGCCGACGACCCATGTCAGCAGTACGGTCCTCCGCAGCCTCCTCGGCTCGGGATGGGCCGGGAGCTGGCCAACACTCGCCCACTTGGGGCTAGCGCCTGAACCTCCACATACTTGGCCTTGGTGTGGAACGTGACCGGTGTCTCGAAGCCCCGTCGTGCTGCCCCCGCGACGTGCTTGAGCGCCGTCTTGCTCGCGCCGGCTAGGACGCGCCAGCGCGCGACCCGGGTTGCCCCGTTCCAGCTCGCATAGACCGTGACCTTGTGACCAGGGCCTGGCTTCACATCGATCGAAGGAGACCATGGCGGATCACCTGTCCAGGAATCGCGGTAGGCGCGGTACGACTGCACTGGCGAACGGAACCACGCCCTGAAGATCTCCCGGCCAGACTGGGTGTACTCGGAGAACGTCGGCGAGAACCCCCAGCCCACGAAGACCTTGCCGCCCGGCAGGATCTGCACGCTGCCCTGGCTCCATGCGAGCACGGGTGGCGTGTGCAAGTAGGCGTGCACCAGCCTCGCGCTGCGCCCGCGTAGCGCGATCTCCAGCCCGCGGGACTGAGTCTCGCTCTTGGCCAACCCGGCGCCGTTGTCGAAAACGGTGAGCAAGCCATGGCCGTGCAGCCTCGCGTCGTGCTGCCAATAAAAGTGGGCTCCTGAACCAATGCTGAAATTGGAGTGCTTGCCGCCGAGCTCCCAGTTGATCTTGCCGGTCTTCTTGTGGATCGAGAGCACGGCCGACAAGTGACGAAACGAGACGAGCAGGTTGCCACCGGGAGTCTGCTGGATCGAGTTGAGATGAAAGGCATCGAACGCCATCCCCGGGTGGTAGGTGGCGTATGAGTCGCGCAGCGGTATGTGCTTGAGCGCGCTCCACTCCCACACCACCTTGTTGGTCGCGATGTCGATCTCCTGGATGATCGAGTCGCCGACCACGCCACTCGGTGGGCCGCCGACCGAGGTGAGATTGGTGCGCACGGCCGCATGCACCTCGACGAGTGCCGTTCCCTCTGGCGTCAGCTCGAATTCGTGCGTGCTGATCCCTTGACGCTGGTAGCCGTCACCGGCCGTGACTTTGTGGATGCGCTGGTAGCGCTGATTGAGAAGCACGCCGACGCCACGGCTGGGACTGCCTTGGTAGTAAGTGATCACCGGGTGGTTGTCGTAGTGCTGAACGCGCACGTCACTTGCGACTTGCCCACGCCGCACCGGGCCGAACCAGAGCAGTCCGCCGGAAGGGTCGAGCATGTATGCCCCGTTCTGCGCGGAGTGGCGGGCGTCGAGGAAGATGTTCCCCGAGGTTCTATCGGTGTCTGCGCCGACCATCGTGACCACCGGCGGATGCAGGTGCGGAGCGGAACGGAAGCTGTGCGTGCGTGGCTTGTTCGAACGCGCGGGCGCACTTGAGGGTCCCGGTGCGCCTGGCGCGTTTTCAGACGCGGCCGAGTCGAGCGAGGCCGCAGCGCTCAGCGAGGGCAGCGGGGCGGTGATCTGAAACCAGAAATGCAATACCCGCGCTCTTGGGGCGCCTGAGGCGGCCGCGGCCGCCCCGGAGCGCAGCTTCGCAGAGACCGACACCCGATCACCCGCTCGGAACGGGTGGTCGGGCGCGAACTGGGTACCGCGGCCGTCTGGCTGCGCGCTGAGGGTGCCGGCGTGATAGCCGCTGCGCGATCCCACGACCCGGACGGAGGCGAGCTCTTTGGGCATTAGCGCGGGGAAGTCGATGCGTGTCCCCGGAGGCGCGTCCGGCGTGCCCGGAAATGGCAATACGTCGAGGCCGCTTGAGCCGTCGACTCCCAAAGCCTGCGCCGGCGAGCCCGTGAGCGCCGGCCGAGCCAGCGCGGCCGCCGAGCCGACCGCCGCGGCAGCGACGAGCGACGCGATCACGTACGACAACGGTGACCGCTGGCAAACGGCTCTCACGATCCGATGGACGTATCCCATTGCCCCCGAACTGCCGTAGTTAGTTTTGCCCTGCTTCGTAGGAGCGACCGTACAAGCCAGAAAATGGTCCGTCAATCGCTTGGAGCAGGACGGACCTCTTGAAGTCGTCTGGTCAGGTATCGACGCTCGGCCTCGGTCCGAGCCAGGTTCAGCGATTCCCGGTACGCCTCCGCAGCCTCGATGTTGCGACCGAGGCGGCGCAAGAGGTCCGCGCGGGTGGCGTGCAGGAGGTGGTAGCCGCGCAGCTCGCCGGACGCCACGATCCGCGTCCACGAGCGCGAGGCCTTCTTCGAGGCCATTTGCCATCCCGATGGCGACGGCGTGATTGAGCTTGACCAGCGGGTTCGCGGTGATCTCGAGCAACCTCTCGTACAGGGCAGCGATCCGGGACCAGTCGGTCGTGTCGGCGTCCGTTGCGTTGGCGTGGCAGGCCGCGATCAGCGCCTGTAGCTGGTAGGGCCCGATCGCCTTGCCACGAACAGCCGCCCCGAGAATCGCGTTGGCCTGGTCGATCTCCTCCCGGTTCCAGCGAGAGCGGTCCTGTTCGTCCAGCGTGATCACGTCGCCGATGGCGTCTGTCCGGGCCGCACGCCGAGAGTGCTGGAACAGCATCAGCGCAAGCAGGCCGCCGGCCTCGGGCTCGTCGGGCATCAGCCTACTCAGCAGGCGCGTCAGCCGGATCGCCTCGTCGCACAGGTCCACCCTGATCAGGTCATCGCCGGTTGACGCTGTGTATCCCTCGTTGAACATCAGGTAGAGCACGGCGAGCACGCCGCCGGTGCGTTCTGGCAGCAGATGCGCCGGCGGAACTCGGTACGGGATCCCCGCGCGTTGAATCTTGTGCTTGGCGCGGACCAGCCGTTTGGCCATCGTCGGCTCCGGCACGAGGAACGCGTTCGCGATCTCAGTAGTCGTCAAACCGGCGAGCGCGCGAAGCGTCAGTACGACCCGGCCCTCCAGCGGTAGCGCCGGGTGGCAGCATGTGAAGATCAGCCGAAGGCGGTCGTCCTCGATCCCGCTTTCATCGCCGTCGTCCACCCCCGTGGCGTCCTCATCCGTGGATCTGTCATCGAGCAAAGCCGCGACCTCCCGTAGTCGGGCGTCCCGCATCCGCTCGTGGCGAAGCCGGTCGATCGCGCGGTTGCCGGCGACGGTCGTAAGCCACGCGCCGGGGCGCTGAGGGATGCCAGTGGCCGGCCAGCGTCGCAGCGCCTCCGCAAATGCCTGTTGCGCGCATTCCTCGGCCAGGTCCCAGTCACCGGTCCGCCTGATCAGCGTGGCCACGACCCGCCCCCACTCCTCGCGAAAGGCCGCGTCAACGGCGAGCTGGACCTCCGGCGTGGTCATCCGCTGTAGCACGGGCGTACCTCGATCGCGTGATCGCGCGCCAGCGGATGATCGGCCGCGAGTTCGATCGCCTGCTCGCGGTCAGCGCAGCTGACGACATCGATGCCAGCGATGAACTCCTCGGTCTCCATAAACGGACCATCGCTCAGCTGCATCTCCCCGTCACGGAAGCGCAGAGTGGTGGCCGTCTCCGGGCCACCCAGCCCGCTCCCAAGGATGAGAACGCCGCGTCCCTCCTGCTCCAGTCGCCAGCTCTCGTACTCCTGCATGACTTCTGGGTCGTCCAGTGGGGGCGCCGGCGCTACACCGACCCACGCCATCAGCAGGTATGGGACGCCCCCAGAGTCGTCGCCTCGCGCGAATGCGGGCATTCCAGGTCCGAGCCGCAAGCCCTCTCGGACCGGTCGGACCTCGAAGGGGAGGAAGCGGGCCACCGGGCTTTTGGACTCCACCTCGATCGCCTCATCCAGGTCGGCACAATCGAGCAGGTCGAAGCCGCCCACGAACTCCTTGGTCTCCGCGAACGGGCCGTCGCTCACCAGCGTCTCGCCGCCGCGAACGCGCACAGTCACGGCCGTCTCCGGTAAGTCCAGTTCCCGACCGAGCAGCCGCACGCCACGGCGATCCATCTCCTCGAAATAGGCCGGGAAGTCGCGATTCATGATCTCCAGGGCCTCCTCGGAGGTCTGGCCCTCGGTGCCTACGAATGCCACGTAGTTCATCGCAAGTCCTCGCTCTCTCGGTGTCCGGTTACACGGCAACTGCTAGGACAGCCGGGGCCGCAGGCTAACGCTGGCGATAAACCGTCGCGCGACCCCGCTCGCCGTCTGTGCTTCGCTTGAGTCTTGGTCGCGAGCGGCGGCCGCCTGCGACCGTAGCTGGAACTTCTGCCGCTCGTTCTGGCGCTCCTTCGCAACCTCATTGGCCAGCGTCATCATCATCGTCGGGTGCATCGAGACCTCCTGAGGTCTGGTCATTGACTCAACACCCATACGACGATCCAAAACGGCGAAATGGACACACCTGGCGCGGCGGCGTCTGAAAACACCCTTCAACCACCCGTCGGCGCCGATGAGATTTACGCGTAGGTAGGGTCAACAAGGCATGACCACGACGCGCATGCTCCAGACCGCCGAGGCGGATATCGCCTACGACGTGCACGGCCAGCGGCCCGCTGTGGATGGACACCCGCCTTTGTTCATGATCGGTCAGCCAATGACAGCCGGTGGCTTTAGCGCGCTGGCGTCGCACTTCCGCGATCGAACGGTGGTCACGTATGACCCGCGCGGCCTGGGCCGCAGCATTCGCAGAGACGGCCGGGTCGAGCATCTCCCCACCGTGCAGGCGGGCGACGTGCATGACGTTATCGAGGCGCTCGATGTCGGCCCGGTCGAGATGTTCGCGAGCAGCGGAGGCGCGGTAACCGCGCTGGCGCTTGTGGCGGCTAACCCCGGCGACATCACCACCCTGGTCGCACACGAGCCACCGCTCATCGCTGTCCTCCCCGACTCAGCGGCGGCCGAGCGCGCCCGCGCTCAGGTTCGCGACGTCTACGAGGCCGAGGGGTCGAACGCCGGCATGGCGGCTTTCATTGCGATGACGTCCTGGCGGGGCGAGTTCACCGACGAGTTCTTTGCCCAGGGCGCCCCCGACCCGGCCGCATTCGGGATGCCGACCGACGACGACGGCTCCCGCGACTCGCCTCTGCTATCGGACCGGTCCTGGGGCGTCAGCAGCTATCGCCCGGACTTCGACGCGCTCGCCGCTGCGCCAACCCGCATCGTGATCGCCGTCGGCGAGGAATCCCACGGCACATTTACCGGCCGGACAGCGCAAGCCACCGCCGAGCAGCTCGGCCAGCACGCAACCGTTTTCCCCAGCCACCATGGCGGCTTCCTCGACGGTCCCTCCGGGTACGCCGGCCAACCCGAGGCCTTCGCGGCCAAGCTTCGCGACGTCCTCAGCGAGCACGGCTAGGCCGCGTCACTCCGTCTGCTCAGGCGTCTGGCGACCGGTCTAGCGCGACTTTCAAGTCAAGGATGGGGGTGCCGTCGATTGCTTCGAGAGCGTCGACGTGGATGGTCGTGGGTGGATCGATGTCGGTGACAGTGACCCGATGGAGCCCAATCGGGTTCGGCCTATCCGACGAGCGAGTGGCGAATACCCCCGTCAGGGGGATGCGCTCGTCGTCCATGGGATGAACCTCCAGGATGCTGCGCTCGGCCTCGTGAAGCCACGTCACAACGATCAGCTGCATGCCGGGCGTGACTCGATGGAGTGCCGCGATTAGGTCTCGGTTGATTTCGAGCACCGCTGCGGGCGCACCTCGGTAAGCCTGGCACGGCGCGTCCCGACGGTCGCGAAGCGTCGACCGGACCACCCCGATCGGTTCGATTTGAATCGACGTCGCCATCAGCTCCTCCAGGCCAGCAGGTCCGAGATCGGCTGTGGAGGACCTTGGCTGGTTGCGGGTGTTCCGCGACGAGTGAAGTGCACGAAGGTCATCCCCGGTGTCCGGGCTCGGGCCCCACGTCCAGGGCGGGGTTGCGGTCGAAAAACCCAACCGGCTTGAGCCAGAACGACACCGTGTCGACTGGCATCACGGGCCACTCCTCAGGCCGCGTGATGTGGTGGATGCCAAACACGTACCACAGGACGACGTCGGTGTTCTCGATCGGGCGGTCGGCGGAAGTCCAGCGCGGGAGACCCATGTCCTCCGAGCTCAGATTGGGAAACTCGCCGCATGGCCAGCGCTCGTCCTCGTGGTAGGGCGTCACCCACAGCGTGTGCTGCACCACTCCAGCTCGGCGCAGCACGACCGAACTCTCGTCGATAAGCGCCGGGATTGCGCCGCCCGGAACCAACTTGTAGGCGACCGGGGTTCCGAGCCCGTTGCGAACGTCGTCGTTGACCACGTGCCAGCTTCGCTGGGCGCGCCAGTCGAAGTCCTGGCGTCCGTCGAGTTCTGCGCGCAGCGGGGTGGCCCGCTGCACCAGCGCGAGTCCGTCGGGATTGTCCGGCCCGACCGGGAGGGGCTCGGAGTCGACCGCGTAGACGGTGTTGTTCTCGCCGTCGATGTCGAGGTCAAGGCGCGCGACGATGAAGTGCTGGTGGTATGGGGCGTATGTCCGGCGCTCGACCAGCGCGCCGAACGGGGGCTGCTCGTCGGCGAACGGGGTCGTGATCATGATCCCGGTCGCGCGCACCTCGCATTCGATGTTGCCGTCCTGGTAGAAGCGCCAATAAACCAGGTACTCGTAGTTCGCCACCGTCACGTGAAAGGACACCACGAGCCGCCGCATGCGGCGTGTCTCCGCGCCGGTCCGCTCGTCGACGTGCTTCCACAGCACGCCGGCGTCCTCTTCATGGATGCAGATCGCGTTCTTGATCGTGTGCGGCTCGCCGCGCGAGTCGTGCAGGGCGACGTCCAAGTAGGCTATCTCGCCGAGGCAGTCGCAGGCGAGCTCGAGCGAAGTCGTCATGAAGCCGAGTCCCCACTCTCCGATGTCGAACGCCGTGCGGCGGTAATGCTCGGACGTTGGGTCGCGGTAGGGGATGACCATCTCCGCGAACGACAGCCGGTGAGCGATGGGACGCACCCGCCCCTCGTCCTCGTAACCCAGCGTGTGTATCACCAGTCCCTCGCGGTAGTTGAAGCCGAGCCTCATCGACCATCGCTGCCAGCGCAAAAGACGACCGTCGAGAGTGAACGATGGACCCTCGGGCTGGGTGATTTCAAGCGGCTTGAGAGCCTCGCGCGGTCGCATGCCCGCCAGCAGCGAGGGCACGTATTCGCCCCTCACTTCAGGCGCGGGCTGACCGTCGCCGTCGTCGCCGAGATCCAGCAACTCCATCGTCGAGAGGTCGACGATGGGGTGCAGTCCCACGACTGGGTTTGCGTACGGATTGGCGTCTGGCCCCGCCCGGTGCCAGACGTCCGCCCAGCCCACGCGCCCGCCCCGGTAGCGCTCTGGCACGAGCTCGCCGCCGAACGCCCACACGTCGATGATCACCAGGTCCATGTCGGTGATCCCGCGCCGGGCGAGCGCCGCCACCACGCGCGGGTCGAGCTTCAGCGTCGCGTTGCACTCGTCGTATTCGTCGTTGGAGATCGGCGGGTGGTCGCCGGGCCGCGGCTCCCACGTCACGAGCCGACCGTCGCTCAGCGACACGACCGCCGTGACCGCATGGGGCCGGTCGCGGTCGAAGCACACGACGTTCGCTTCGCGGGCGAGTTCATTTGCGGGTTCACCGCCGGCCGTCACGCGCTCCTGCCAGGCACGCAAGATCCCCTTCGACGGCTCCCGCAGCTCTATCGACGCGAACCGCCACCGCTCGCTCAGCCCGCGCTGCTCGCGCACGATCTGCGCGGCGCGACGGATCTCCTCGGCGCTCAGTGGCTCGAGCGGGTGGCGCGGCGCGGAGCCGCCGGTGCGCCGTCCTTCGGCGTCAGCAGTGATCCTCTCCAACGCCGGGGATCGTATGCCCAGCAGCACGCGGCGGCAAGCGTGCGCTGGCGCTGCGCCCGCGTCTGATCATCTGTCGCACGATCGGACTGGACGGCGAGCGCTGGTAGGATCGCCGCGGGGCGCTACTCGGCGCGAGGGCCACCGGAGACACGAAAGGGGAAGTCCAGAGATGAAACGTCGCTTAGCGATCCTCGTTGTGGTCCTCGTCGGCTCGCCCGCCTCCGCAGGGACGGCGTTTGCCTTCGGTACCTTCGGACCTGTCACAACGATCCCCACCGGTGGAACCGTCTACGGCGTCGCGCTCGGCGATCTGAATGGCGACGGGAAAGCCGACATCCTCGCCACCAATGACAGCTCCGTCGGGACACCGAGCGGCCACGTCTCGCTGTTGCTCGGCAAAGGAAACGGCACGTTCAAGCCCGAGATCAAGATTCGCGACCCGAGAGGGCCCGAGGGCGTCACGATCGGCAACTTCAACGGCGACAAGTACAAGGATTTCGCGGTCGCCAATTACAACCTCTATTCGACCACCCACAAAAGCAGCGTCGAGATCTTTCTCGGCAAGAAGGGTGGCGGCTTCAAGGACGCTGGCCGTATCTCCGTCGGTCCTGGCGCGTGGCAGATACGCGCTGCCGATTTCAACGGGGACGGCAAGACGGACCTCGTCGTGGGTAACTACGACTCGACCGGAGCAAGGGCGCTTGCAATCCTGCTCGGGAAGGGCAACGGGACCTTCCGGGCCCCGAAGTACTACAGGACCCCCTCCGGAGCCGCTGCGGGCTTGGCGGTCGGGCGCATGAATGGCGACAAGCGTCCGGACGTGGTCACCGCTAGTTACAACGCCGCCAGGGTGTGCGTCTTTCTGACGAGGGCTAACGGCACCCTCGGAGGGTCGAAGTGCAAGTCGCCGGCGGGCGCGGGCAACTCCTACAGCTCCGTAGCGCTGGGTGATTTCAACCGCGACGGCAAGCTCGACGTCGCGCTCGCCAATTACAACGGAGGCGATGTCCTGACGCTGCTCGGAAACGGCAATGGGACGCTGCAGGCCGCGACGGCTTCGCCCACAACCGGGGCGGGGCCAAACGGGATCGCGGTCGGCGATTTCAACCGTGACCACAAGTTGGACGTGGCGACCGGCAACTACTTGTCCCCGTATGGGGCAAGCGTCTTGTTCGGCAAAGGCGACGGCACGTTCAAATCCCCAAATTCCTATAGCGGCAGCGCGAGCGCCCAGGCCGTAGTCGCCGGCAGGCTGAATGGCGACAAGGGCCTCGACCTCGCCGTGGGCACGACCTCAGGTGTGGACGTATTCCTGAACCAGCCCTGATTCGGGACCGCCGCGCCGCTCGCTAGGTAGCGCCGACAGCGTCACCGGTGGAACAACACGAACGGCGCTTCCTCGGCTCGTCGTTCGGCGCAGCGGCGGCCGCGTACGCCGAGCACCGCCCGAGTTACGCACATGCCGCGGTGAGCTGGGCGCTTGCGCCCGCGCCCGGCCCGCGCGTGCTCGATCTCGGCGCCGGAACCGGCAAGCTAACCGCCGCGCTCACCGGCCTCGGCGCCGAAGTCACCGCGGTCGAGCCCGACCCGGCGATGCTGACCGAGCTGCGCCGCGCGCTGCCGGCGGTGCGCGCCCTGGCGGGTCGTGCCGAGGCGATCCCGCTGCGGGACGCGTCGGTCGATGCCGTGCTGGCCGGCCACGCCTTGCACTGGTTCGACATGACTCTCGCGGGGCCCGAGATAGCCAGGGTCCTTAGCCCCGGCGGGATCCTGGCTGGACTGTGGAATGTCCTCGACGACCGGATCGGCTGGGTCGCCGGATTCGAGCGGGTCAGCGGGAGTGCGGCCATTGGGCCCCGTGACACGCTCAGCAGCTGGCGCGCCGCGACGGCTGGCGTGCATCTTCCAGACGCCGACGTGGTCGCCCGCTTCGGCTCGCCCGAGCAGGCCGAGTTCCCGCACGGCCAGCGCCGCACCGCCGACTCCCTCGTCGCGACAATCGCGACGCGCGCGGGGCTGCTGGTCATGCCTGAGCCCGAACAAGAGGCCACGCTGCGCCGGATCCGCTCGTTCCTCGCGGGCAGACCTGAGACCGCCCGCGGCGAGTTCACCCTCCCGATGCTGACCGGCGTGCTGCGCGTCCGGCGGCTGCCAGAGCCATCGACCGCGCTTTGATTCACCCACCGATCGGCTGGCGCGCCGATGTGCGCTTGCTCCGCGATCGCAGTGCGCCGATGGTTCCGCGCACAGTCGCCCTTCTAGGCGCACTCGCCGTCATCATGCTGACCCTGCCGATCGGCCATTAGCAGCGACCCGTCGCCGCGACGCATCGCTTTGTTCGGTCTGGGCGCGCAAGCCCTTCAATCCGTGGCGGTTGGGTTGGGGATCAGGCCGAGTTGTTCGAGCATCAGCATCCGAGCGACGAAGCATTGTCCAATCCGGGTGCCTCGTATGGGCAGCCGCGAAGCGAATAGCGAGCAGGGGGGACAAATTCCGGTCCCTTCTGCCTAATCCGTGAATTTGTAGGCAGGATAGGAGGAAGGGGGTCAAACTGGCCCCTCCCACAGATTCTCGGGATGGGCGATAAGCGGCCGGCGAAACCGAGCACGGCGCACCCCAGCGATCCGCTCAGCGCCGTCGAGACGGTTGCTTTTCGATCATTGCGGAAGCGTCAGAGCCGCCTCGTTAGCTTGTTTGCCGAACTGAGTTACGTGTGTATACGGTCGCCGCGTCCATTCCAAGGGGGTACCTGATGCACCACATCAAGCCGCGTCGGCCCACGCCGGCGCTGATCGTCGCTACGGCCGCGCTGTTCATGGCGCTCGGGGGCGGCGCATACGCCGTGCCGAATCTGGCTTCAAGCGCGCCGAAGCCAACCGTCGTTCGAGCCACCATGCACGTGGCCCCATCGAGCAGCCATTCCAAGTACGCCCACTGTCCGAGCGGCAGTTTTGCCACAGGCGGCGGGGCGGGGATGCGTACTGGGGCGGACAGCACGTTGACCTACGTCAAGGACAGTGGCCCGGTTGACAAGAGCGGCAATTTCTCTCACACGGGAACTGGCACCCGTGCGGTCAGCTGGTACGTGACGGTGGAGAACGACAACACCTTTCCGATCACCTACTACGTCTGGGCGATCTGCGAGCACCCGTAGATCACGCTGTCAACCCGGTTGTGTACGGCCCGCCCTCTGCGGCGGGCCGTCGCATCGGGCTAAACGCAATCGTCCGCCCGGGCCGGGCGCTGACTTCTGCTTTCGTCACCGGCGACTGCGCGTCCGCCGCCGTCTAGTGCGTTAAATGAAACGTGTAGGTGTTCCTTGTTGCGCTGAGCGACTTGATGTCGATGGTGCCCCCGGTGTCGTTATAGACGCCACGACCGCCGGTGATCGTCGCGTGCGCGGCCGGGCCTCTTCGGAAGTCCGCGGACTGCGCCGAGATCGTCCCTTTGGTGAAGACGAATTCGGTCGTGCACAGTGCCGCCGGGTGGCTGGTCACGATCGAACAGACGGAAAGGTCATGGCCCCTGGCGCTCCCCCGGAGCGTCCCGGCGTAACCCACCCTGTCGCCCGCTCGGGGAGGATGCTTTGGCTGAAAATGGCTCTGCGGCTCAGAAAAGAAACCGCAGTCCAGGAACTCCTGAGATGGAGCTAGCGGGGCTCGAACCCGCGACCTCCTGAATGCCATTCAGGCGCTCTCCCAACTGAGCTATAGCCCCGGCGTGTTGCGCTCCGAAGCGTAGTACACGGGCCCGGACTAATCTGAGACGAAATGAGCGAGCCGCGCCGCTACCGCCCCGACGAGATCGAGCCCAAGTGGCAGGAGCTGTGGGCGCGGGAGCGCGCGTGGGAGGTCCCCGTCAGCCCTGACGCGGACGCCGAGAAGTCCTACGTGCTCGAGATGCTCCCGTACCCGAGCGGCGAGCCGCACATCGGCCACTTGAAGAACTATGCGCTCGGCGACGCGATCGCGCACTTCCACCGCCGCACCGGCCGCGAGGTGCTGCACCCGATGGGCTACGACGCCTTCGGGCTGCCCGCTGAGAACAACGCGATCAAGACCGGGATCCATCCGCGGGAGGCGACGGAGCGCTCGATCGCCGCCTACCGTCACTGGTTTCACCGCTGGGGCATCTCGATCGACTGGAGCCGCGAGCTCTCGACCGCCGACCCCGCCTATTACCGCTGGACGCAGTGGATCTTTTTGCAGCTGTTCGAGCGTGGGCTCGCGTATCGCAAGCAGGCCGCGGTTAACTGGTGTCCCAACGATCAGACCGTGCTGGCACGTGAGCAGGTGATCGACGGTCGCTGTGAGCGCTGCGGCAGCCAGGTCGAGCTGCGCCAGCTGGAGCAGTGGTTTTTCCGCATCACCGACTACGCCGACCGGCTACTGGATGACCTCGAGCTGGTCGACTGGCCCGAGCACGTCAAGGCGATGCAGCGCAACTGGATCGGGCGCAGCGAAGGGGCCGAGGTCCTATTCCGCTGCGAGGAGCTCGAGCTCGACTATCCGGTGTTCACCACGCGGCCGGACACGCTCTTCGGCGCGACGTTCTTCGTGATGGCGCCCGAGCACCCCGACGTGTTCAAGCTGGCGGCCGGAACCGAACACGAGCAAGCGGTGCACGAGTACGTCAACTCGGTCGCGAGCGAGTCCTCAGAACAAAGGGGGGATACCGAGAAACCGAAGACCGGTGTTGCGCTCGGCCGCACTGTCACGAACCCCGTCAACGGCGAGCAGATTCCGATGTACGTCGCCGACTACGTGCTCATGGAATACGGAACCGGCGCGATCATGGCCGTGCCCGCCCACGACCAGCGCGACTTCGACTTCGCCAAGGCATTCGAGCTCCCGATCCGGCAGGTCGTCGCTCCCGCGGAGGGCGATGCGCCCGCGGACCACGCATTCGTCGCCCACACGGAGAACGAGCGGCTGATCAACTCCGGTCGGTTCACGGGCGAGGATGCCGTCGAGGGAGCGCGCGAGATTGTCGAGTGGCTCGACCGCGAGGGCAAGGGCCACGCCTCGGTCAGCTACAAGCTGCGCGATTGGCTCGTCTCGCGCCAGCGCTACTGGGGCTGCCCGATCCCGATCCTCTACTGCGAGCAGTGCGGGATGGTCCCCGTGCCCGAGGACCAACTGCCCGTCGAGCTCCCCGAGATCGACGACTACCAGCCCAGGGGCCACGCACCGCTGGCGGGCGCCAAGGATTGGGTCCAAACGTCGTGCCCGAACTGTGGCGGCCCAGCCACGCGCGAGACCGACACGATGGACACCTTCGTCGACTCGAGCTGGTACTTCCTGCGCTACTGCGACGCCCGCAACGACCGGGCCGCCTGGGACCGCGCGGTGCTCAGGCGCTGGATGCCCGTCGACCAGTACATCGGCGGCGTAGAGCACGCCATCTTGCACTTGATGTACGCCCGCTTCTTCGTCAAGGCGCTCACCGACATGGAGCTGCTCGACGTACAGGAACCTTTCGAAGCGCTCTTCACGCAGGGCATGATTCTGGGCCCGGACGGCAACAAGATGTCGAGCTCCAAGGGCAATGTGATCCTGCCGAGCGCGATCGTGGACCGCTTTGGCGCCGACGCCGCCCGCGCCTTCGTGCTCTTCATCGGTCCCGCCGATCAGGACGCCGCTTGGTCAAACGAGGGTGTCGAGGGCGTGTACAGATTTCTCTCCCGCCTCTACAGGTTGGGCGACGAGCTGTCGGGCGAGCCCGGGTCGGTCGAGCAGCCGCCGACCGCCGGACCAGACGACGAAGCGCTGGTACGCAAGGCCAACTGGGCGATCGAGAAGGTCACCAGCGACCTCGCCAACCGCTTCGCGTTTAACACGGCGATCGCGGCGATCATGGAGCTTGTCAACGAGATCTACCGACACAGCGGCGCAGCCCAGGCGGCGCGGCGGTTCGCAACCGCGACTGCCGCCTCGCTGGTGTTTCCCTTCGCGCCTCACCTGGGCGCCGAGGTCTACGCGCTGCTGACGGGCGAGCGCGTGTGGCTGCAACCGTGGCCCGACGCCGATCTCGCGATGCTTCAGGCAGACACCTTCGAGCTCGTGTTGCAGGTAAACGGCAAGGTGCGCGACCGGGTGCTCGCGCCCACCGGAGCCTCGCGTGACGAGCTCGAGCGGCTCGCGCTCGAGGCCCGCGGCGTCAGGGCTCACCTCGACCGGCGCGAGGTCGTCAAGGTGGTGGTGGTGCCGGACAAGCTGGTCAACGTCGTGCTGCGCTAGCGAATCGCGTGCCAAGTTTCAGGCCCGCCTACCTGATCCACGGCGATGATCACGGCCGCATCGCGGAGCGCCGCGCGCGCCTGCGGGCGCTCGCCGAGCAGGCGAGTGGGGCACAGGGGGTCGAGCTGTTCGAGGGCGAGGCCGCCACGCCGGAGGCGGTGGTCGGCGCGCTCAGCGCGATGACGTTCGCGCTCGGGCGCCGCTTTCTAATCGTCGACGGCGTCGAGCGCTGGCGCGAGCAGGAGATCGCGCCGCTACGCGCCGCGCTCGAAACGATGCCCCCCGACACCACGGTCGTATTCTTCGCGCGCGAGGAGGGCCGCTCGAGCGCTCCTTCGGGCTTACACGACGCCGTGCGAGCGGCCGGCGGGCTGATCGAGGCGCAACGCAGCGTCAAGCCGTGGGAGCTGCCGCGCTGGGTGATCGAGCAGGCGGGGCAGCTCGGCCTGCAGCTCGATCTGGAAGCGGCGCGAGCGCTCGTGCACCACGTCGGGGAACGCCAGCAGCGCCTGGTGCGAGAGCTCGAGAAGCTCGCACTCGAGCTGGGTAAGGGAGCGCACCTGAGCGCCGAGCAGGTGGAGGAGATGACTGCGCCCTCCGGGGAGCGCAAAGTCTGGGCGCTGGCCGACGCGCTGCTGGCCGGCGATGCGCAGTCGGCGATAACCCTTTATCTGGCGCTGCGCACCCAGGGCGAGCGGGTCGCAGGGATCGTCTACTGGATGGTGCAGCGGCTGCGTCAAGCGACCGAGGTCGCCGAGCGGCTCGGACAGGGCGAGGCTGTCAGCCAGGTCAAGCGGGGGCTGAAGATGCCCTCGCGCGCGGCCGACAGATTGATCGCCGACGCCCGGCGCGGCGGAAGCGCAGAACTGCGCCGGGCGCTAGAGCAACTCGCGGACCTGGAGCTGGCCACACGGGGCGGCGGACCGGGCGCCGCCAGCGAGGACACCGCGGTCGTGGTCGCGATCGAGCGGATCGCGGGGTGAAAGAGTGCGTTCAGCCGCCGCGCCGCAGACGAGCGGCGCGCGACTTCTTGCGGGCGCCAGAGTTGCGGTGGATCGCGCCGCGCTTGACGGCCTTGTCGATCGTGCGCACCAGCACTCGGTGCTCGTCGTCGGCGGACTGGTCTTCGCCCGATGCGACAGCCTGCTCGAGGCGACGGAAGTACGTCTTGATCGCGGAGGTGTAGCGTCGGTTCTCGAGCCGCTCGCGCTCGGAGCGCAGGATGCGCTTTTTCTGTGAATGGATGTTGGCCATATCAGGGAGGGCGGCCGCTACTTTAGCGTCATTGATTTGGCCGGCGCACATGTGCGCCGGCCCCGGTCCGAACATGTTCGGACCGGCCGGCCCGCGCATGCGCGGGCCGGGACATATATATGACCGTGACCGAAGACACGATCGACGCCCCGCGCGTGCCCCGTCCCCGCCGGCGCCTCGCCTCGAGCGCCGCGATCTTCTCGATCGCGACTGCGGTCTCGCGCGTGGCCGGGCTGGCGCGAGACATCATCGCGGCGAGCTTCTTCGGCACAACCGTCGCTAGGTCGGCATTCACCTTCGCCTACCAGATCCCCAATCTGGTGGCCAACCTGTTTGCCCAGGCGGCACTGTCCGCAGCGTTCGTGCCCGTGTTCACCGAACTACTGCAGCAGGGACGCAAACGGGACGCGTTCAGGCTCGCCTCGAGCTTGT
The DNA here is from genome assembly GCA_963767295.1 of uncultured Solirubrobacterales bacterium. GTDB lineage: Bacteria > Actinomycetota > Thermoleophilia > Solirubrobacterales > Solirubrobacteraceae > Palsa-465. The sequence continues at coordinate 1,026,734 of CAVYDI010000002.1, read as the reverse complement.
TCTGGATCATCCTGATCGGGCTGGGGGCGATCACTGCGCTGCTGATCGCGCTGGCGGGCGTGATCATGCCGCTGTTCACGGGTAACTTCAGTGCGGCCAACGATGCGCTCACGGCCGGCCTGGCACGGGTGCTTTTCCCTGTGGTGCTGCTTTTGGGTCTGACCGGACTGCTGGTCGGAATCCTGCAGTCCTTCGACGAGTTCACCATGCCCGCCATCGCGCCGGCGGTCTGGAACCTCGTGATCATCGTGCTGCTGGTGGTGCTGCGGCCTCATTTCCACAGCCACCTCGGCATCTACGCCTTCGCGGTCGCGTGGCTCGTGGCCTCCTTCGTCCAGCTGGTGCTAGTGGCTTCGGCGCTGCGGCGGGTCGATTTCCGCTTGCAGTTGACGGTCGATTGGCGCGACCCGCGCGTGCGGCAGGTATTCGCGCTGATGCTGCCGGTCACGATCGGGCTGGGGATCGTCAACCTCGACCAGCTCATCAACTCGGCCTTCGGCTCGCTCGTCTCGACTCAGGCCCCCGCTGCGATCGACAACGCCTTCCGCATCTACATGCTTCCCCAGGGGGTGTTCAGCGTGGCGGTCGCGACCGTGCTGTTCCCGACGCTGAGCCGGCTCGCGATCCACCGCAACCCCAACGGCATGCGCAGCACCGTCGGCAACGGCATGCGCCAGATCAACCTGCTGCTACTGCCGGCGTCGGCGTTCTTGATCGTGCTGGCGACGCCGATCACCCGGCTGGTCTACCAGCGCGGGCACTTCACCTCGCACTCGACCCATCTCGTCTCGATCGCGCTGTTCTGGTTCGCCTTCAGCCTGCCCTTCGCCGGGGTCAACCTGCTGCTGACACGCAGCTTCTTCGCCGTCAAGCGCCCTTGGATCCCGACGCGGCTGGCGGCGCTCAACATGATCGTGGACATCATCGTGAGCATCGTCCTGTACAAGCCGCTGGGGATCGCGGGGCTGGTGATCGGGACCGCGATCGCCAACGCGGTCATGACCTGGCTCCAGCTCACGCGGCTGCGGGTCGGACTCGGCGGGCGCCTCGACGGCCGCCAGACGCTCATGATCACCGTGCGGATCCTGGTCGCGTGCGTGATCGCGGCGGCCGTCGCGCGCGGTCTGTGGGTGTTGCTCGACGACCTGCTCGGCGCCTCGCTGGTAGCCGAAATCGTCTCGATCGGGGTGGCGCTGCTGGTTGCGGCTGCGCTCTACGCGAAGCTCGTGTTGGCGATGCGGATTCCCGAGGCACGCCAGATCGAGGACCTGGTCATGGGCAGGCTGCGCCGGGTTTAGGCGTGCCAGCCCGTCATCTGGGGCAGTAGCGCGAGTCCGAGCGCGACCCCGCCGCCGAGTGCAGCCGCGATCAGCATCGCTCGCACTCCGGCGCCGGAGACGGCGTGACTGCGCAGCGATGCGCAGCGAGCGCAGCACGCGCGGGGTGTAGGCAAGGAAGTGGACCCCAAACGTCACTCCCCAGACGATGAAGCTGACCTTGTGCAGCTCGAGCAAGAGACCAGACTTGTGACCGAGCGCCAGCAGCAACACGCCGGTGACAAACACCAGCATTGTGGTTGCCACCAGCACGGGAGCCATCAGCCGCAGCGCCAACAGGGGCGGGCCCTTGTCGCGGTAGGCGCGCGAGCGCGTGTAGTAGCGCACGAAGCGGTAGCCGGTGCTGCCCAGCTTGAGCGCGACCGGCGGGATCAGCACGAGCCCGATGAACATGTGCGCGGTGACAAGACCGCGCATGCGGACGATCGTGACCCCTTCGGCGAGCAGCAGGGCGGTGAGCACTACCGCGGCGGCGCAGGTCAACAGCTCGTTACCGTCGGTCCCGCCGAGACGATCGCCCCTACGCTTGATGTCCAACAGTGAGCTCACAGGCAAACATCCGCAACTTCTCGATCATCGCGCACATCGACCACGGTAAGTCGACGCTGGCCGATCGCATTCTCGAGCTGACGCACACCATCGGCCCGCGCGCGATGCGGGCCCAGGTGCTCGACACGATGGAGCTCGAACGTGAACGCGGCATAACGATCAAAGCGCAAGCGGTGCGCGTCTTTTACACCTCGCGGCGCGACGGTCAGACCTACCAGCTGCACCTGATAGACACGCCCGGGCACGTCGACTTCACCTACGAGGTCTCCCGTTCGCTGGCGGCCTGCGAGGGTGCGCTGCTGCTGGTCGACGCCTCGCAGGGCGTCGAAGCGCAGACGGTCGCCAACACGTATCTGGCCCTCGACGCGGGACTCGAGCTGATCCCCTGTCTGAACAAGGTGGACCTGCCGGGCGCCCAACCCGACGAGGTGGCGGTCGAGGTCGCCGACCTGCTCGGCGAGCCGCCCGACGCCGTCGCCCGCATCAGCGCCAAGACGGGGGAGGGCGTCGAGGCGCTGCTGGAGGAGCTGATCGCCCGCGTGCCACCGCCCAGCGGCGACCCCCAGGCGCCCCCTCGGGCCCTGATCTTCGACTCCCAGTTCGATCCCTACCGGGGGGTGATCGCGTACGTGCGGGTCGTCGACGGGGTGTTCGGGCGCGGCGAGGCGATCCGGGCGATGCAGGCCGGCACCTCGGCCGAGATCGACGAGATCGGGTTCTTCACGCCCCAGATGGCGGCGGCCCAGTCGCTATCGGCCGGAGATGTGGGCTTCGTGATCACCGGCATCAAGGACGTGACCAAGCTGCGGGTCGGCGACACGCTGACTGGCGCTCGCAACCCGGCGCCCGCGCCGCTCCCCGGCTACCGCGAGGTCAAGCCGATGGTGTTCTGCGGGGTGTATCCGATCGATTCCGACGACTATCCCGACCTTCGGGACGCGCTCGAGAAGCTGTCGCTCAACGACGCCGCGCTCACGTTCGAGCCGGAGAACTCGGACGCGTTGGGCTTCGGCTTTCGCTGCGGCTTTCTGGGGCTGCTGCACATGGACATCGTGCGCGAGCGACTCGAGCGCGAGTACGACCTCGAGCTGTTGCAGACCATGCCCGGGGTCGAATACGAGGTGACGCTCACCGACGGGAGCGTGACCCCCGTGCATTCCCCCAACGACATGCCCGATGCCGCGCGTGTCGCCTCCGTGCGAGAGCCGTTCATCCGCGCCCAGCTGCTCGCGCCCAAGGAGTTCATCGGCACGATCATGGAGCTCTGCCAGGAGCGTCGCGGCGAGCACGTGGGCATCCACTTCCTCTCGCCCGAGCGCGTGCAGATCACCTACGACCTGCCGCTGCAGGAGATCGTGCTGGACTTCTTCGACCAGCTCAAATCGCGCACCCGTGGCTACGCCTCCCTGGACTACGAGCCGATCGGCATGCGCGAGTCAGACCTCGTCAAGCTCGACATCTTGCTCGCGGGCGACCCGGTCGACGCGCTGTCCATGCTCGTGCATCGGGACAAGGCGTATGACGCCGGCCGAGCGATGGTCGAGAAGCTGCGCGAGAAGATTCCCCGCCAGCAGTACGACGTGCCGGTGCAGGCGGCTGTTGGCGCGCGCATCATCGCGCGCGAGACGATCAAGGCCTATCGCAAGGACGTGATCGCGAAGTGCTACGGCGGCGACATCACGCGCAAGCGCAAGCTGCTGGAGCAGCAAAAACGCGGCAAGCAGCGCATGAAGCAGGTGGGGCGGATCGAGGTTCCCCAGGAGGCGTTCTTGGCCGTGCTGGAGCTGGGCGGCGCGGGCCCGCGCTAGGGCCTAACGCCAGGGTGCGTAGCCCGCCGAGTGGTAGCGCTGCTGCAGGCGGCCCCGCCCACGCCGGGGGTAGCAGCCGCGGCGGCCAAAAAACCAGAACGCAATGAAAAGCCAGGCGCCACCGACGAAGATCGTGCCGGTGACGATGAGCGCCACGACCGCCAGCACGGCTGCCACCAGCATCATCACGCCCAGCGCGATCAGCGCCGGCCTGAGATAGGTGACGGCACGCGAGCGGGGCACGGTCGCGCGCTCAGCGGGAAGATCGTCGACCAGCGCGTCCAGCTCGCCGTAGGTCCTGGCCTTGAGCGCGTGGCCAAGCCGGTGCTCGAGCTCCTCGGCGAGCAACCGCCCCTCGGAGGCCGCCTTGCGCAGCCGCTCAGCGATCTGCTCGCGATCCGCGTCCGAAGCCCTCAGCATGGTGCGGCGTGCCACGTCATTAACGTTAGCGCCAGATGGAGCTCGGGCTTCGTGACAGCGTCTGCGTCGTTACAGGCGCCTCGAGTGGGATCGGCCGCGCGACCGCGGCGCTGCTCGCGCGCGAGGGGGCGAGCACGTTGCTCGTGGCGCGGAGCGCGGACTCGCTCGAGGCTGTCGCTTCCGAGTGCCCGGGCGCCCAGCCACTGGCGCTCGACGTAACCGAGCGCGACGCGGGGGAGCGCCTTTTGCAGGCCTGCCTTCAGCGTTTCGGCCGAGTCGACGCGCTCGTCAACAACGCGGGAACGAGCGCCGTGCGCTCGCTGCGAGAGCTCAGCGAAGACGATTGGCAGCGCCAGTGGGAGCTCAACGTGCTCGGGCCGATGCGGCTGATGCGGGCGGTCGCGCCCTGGATGGCACAGCGCGGCTCCGGGCGCATCGTCAATGTCTGCTCCTCCTCGGGCAAGCGCCCCTCGAAGACCAACATGGCCTACTCAGTCACGAAGGCCGCCGAGCTCTCGCTCTCGCGCGCGTTCGCGGATCAGTTCGCCGACCAGGGCGTCTTGGTCAATGCCGTCGCGCCCGGACCGGTGGCGGATTCCCTATGGCTCGCGCCGGGCGGCCTGGCCGATCAGCAAGCGCAGGCGCAGGGCATCGGGCGCGAACAGGTGCTGTCCGACCAGGCGGCGCGAGTTCCGGTCGGACGGCTCGCCTCGGCCGAGGAGATCGCGGCGGTGATCGTTTTTTTGTGCTCGGCGGCGGCGTCGAACGTCGTCGGTGCCGCCTGGTCCGTGGATGGCGGCACGGTGCCGGTGATCATCTGATGGCGGTGGGCACGACATACGACCCGATCGTTTACGCAATCGGCCGCGAGAAGGTGAGGGAGTACGCGTCCGCGGTCGGCGAGGCCAACCCGCTGCACTTCGACGTGGAGGTTGCACGCGCCGCCGGTTATGGGGATGTCGTCGCGCCGCCGATGTTCGCGGTCGTCTACGCGGGGCCGGCGGTGGTGCAGGGTCTTTTCGATCCGTCGCTTGAGATTGATTTCGCCCACTTGGTGCACGGAGCGCAGGAGTTCCGCTGGGGACCGTTGGTGGTTGCGGGCGACGAGATCACGACGGTCGCGTCGGTCAAGGACGTGGCCCAGCGCCATGAGCTGCGCTTCTACGTATTCGAGACGGTCTCCAACAACCATCGGGGCGAGACCGTGTGCACCGGGGTTTGGACCAACATCGTGAGGGCGGCGCCTTGACGCTTTCGGAGGGGAACTCGTTCTCGGAGTCCGTGAGGCCGGATCCGTACGTGACCGTGCGCTACGCGGGCGCGTCGGGCGATTTCAACCCGATCCACATCGACGAGGCGTTCGCGCGCAGTGTGGGCCTTCCCGGCCGCATCCTGCATGGGCTGTGGACGATGGCGCAGGTGGCCCGAGTGGTGGCTGATTCTGGCGGTGGCCCCGAGTCGCTGACGCGGTTGTCGGTCGAGTTCCGCGGGATGGGCGTCTTGGATGAGGAGGTTGTCATCAACGGCACCGTGCGCTCGGTTTCGGACGGCGTCGCGGAGGTGGACTGCGAAGCGCGCCAGGCGGGGCGGCGCATCATCCGGAATGGGGTTGCGGAGGTGGCGGTCGAGTAGGAGCGCGCGCGGCTACTGCTTACACGCCACCGGGCCGCTGGGCTTTGGCGCGGTGCCGGCCTCCTGGGGCGGGCGCTGCGTGTTGACCGTCACCGGGTAGGAGGCGACGAGCGTTTCCTCCAGCGCCTTGAGGCTGTTGGTGGTGTCGGTGGCCAGATCGAGCGGCGCGCTTGTCGCACAGCTGCTCATCGTCACGCGTGAGTCGAGCCGCGACGGCTGGGGCAGCGAGGGGACCGAGGGATTGACCTTGACGAAGTTAAAAGCGGTCGTCAGGTCGCCGACCGCGCCGCGACGCCACGCGCTGAGGTTGGGCACCTCGGCGCCGAAGCGGGACTCCAAAAAGCGCAGCAACGAGGTGTGGTCGAAGCGGTCGTGGCACACGAAGCCGCCGCGGGCGAAGGGAGAGACGACGAGCAGCGGCACGCGGAAGCCGAGGCCGATCGGCCCGGCCACACCGGACGCGTCGGAGGGCAGCGGGCTGGCGGTGATGTACTCGCCCGCGGTGCCGGCGGGCGCCGTCGGGGGCGGGACGTGGTCGAAGAAGCCGCCGTTCTCGTCGTGGGTGATGAGCAGCGCCGTCTTGGACCACAACGACGGGTTCGAGACGAGCGTGTTGAGAATGTCGGCGGCCACCACCTCGCCGTACTCTTCGGGCGCGGGCGGGTGCTCTGAGTCGATTAGGGACGCCAGGATCCAGGAGACCTGCGGCAACGTCCCCGCCGCGACATCGGCCTTGAACGACAGCGGGTAGTTGGGCACGAGCGCGTTCGCCGTCAGCACGGGGTTGGTCATGTACTGCTTGAAGTACGGCAGCACGTTGTCGCCGTAGTTGCCAGTGGGGTCGCCGTAGACCTTCCAGCTGATCCCCCGCGCCTGGAGCTGCTCGGGCATCGTGGTCCAGCTGAGCGTGCCGAAGCGATCGACCCGCGTCGAGCTTGTCGACAGGATCGGGCCGCCCTGGGTGCCCGCCGGATCAAGCCACGCCGACATGGAGTAGAGGCGGTTGGGGTCGGTAGGTCCGATCACCGAACAGTGGTAGTGGTCGCAGATCGTGAAGGCGTCGGCGAGCGCGTAATAGAACGACAGGTCGGTGCGCTTGTAGTAGCCCATGGTGAGGGGGCCATTCGCGCTGCCGTCGGCGGCCAGATGGCCCGTCACGAAGCCGTCCATCTTGCCGCTGTCCCAGTAGGCGTGCTGCGGCCCCCAGCTGTGGTTGATGTCGTTGGTGCACTCGCCGTTGTGGAACGAGTCGAGGTGGAACGGATAGAGGTGGTTGCCGTCGTAGCCGCCGGGATATCCGGGCTGGGCGAACACCGTCAGCCCGCTGCCGTCGGTAAGCGTCAGCGCGCTGGGGTCGGCGAAGCCGGTCACGCCGCGGTAGGAGCCGAAGTAGTGGTCAAACGCACGGTTCTCCTGGATCAGGATCACGACGTGCTCAATGTCCTGGAGGCGCCCGCAGCGTGGGGGGTTGGCGAGCGCGCGCGAGATCAGTTCGTTGTAGGCCAGCATCGAGGCGCCGGCGGCTGCGCCGGCCCGCACGAACTGACGACGAGTCACACCACTGGCCATGACGAAAACCCTCCTCCGCCGATCGTCATCTCGACAAGCCATCCTCGCGGCTGGTCGACCCGACAGCACTCCCTTTCACTAGCGGGAAAAGCGTACACCGGATTCCGGTCCACGGGTGAAGATTCTGGGGCCGCTCAAGCGGGCGTGACCGGTAGGACCCGGCATGGGGGACACCCCACCTAAAATCGAGATGGTGGTAGCGCAACGGCAAGTAAACGTCTTGAGCGAGCGCCAGGAGCTCGTCTTGCGACGCCTGGTCGAGGACTATCTCGCCGCAGGTGCGCCGGTGGCCTCCAAGGCACTCGCGGCCGGGGTTGAGTGGGGCCCGTCCACGATCCGGCACGAGCTTCAGAACCTCGAGGAACTCGGCCTGCTGGCCCACCCCCACACCTCCGCCGGGCGCGTGCCCACCGAGGCCGGATATCGCTATTTCGTCGACCGCCTGCTCCCCGGAGCCGAGGGCGAGGGCCGGCCGACGATGGCGCTGTCGCTGGTCCGCCGAGAACTCGACGAGGCGATGCGGGTGACCTCGGAGACGCTCTCCCAAGTCACCAACCTGCTCGCGATCGTCACCGCGCCCCCGATCGAGACTTCGACGATCCGCCACATCGAGGTTCTGCCGCTCCAGCCCCAGGTGCTGATGGTCGTGGTGATCACCTCGACGGGCGGGGTCACCAAGCGAATCTTCACCTTCAACCACACCGTGGATGCCGGGCTGGCCGCGTGGGCGGGCAGCTATCTCAATGAGCGCCTAGTGGGCCTCGGGCTCGGCGCGCGGATGATCCACTCCCGCTTGCACGACCCATCGCTTGCGGCGATCGAGTCTGACTTCCTCGGTGCGCTGGCCCCCGTGTTCACCGAACTCGAGGAGTCAGCGCACGAATCCATGTACGTCGAGGGCGCTGCCCGCCTCCTGCAGATCGACCGAGTCGGCGATATATCCGAGCTGCGATCGCTGATGGACATGCTCGAGCGGCGCGTGACGCTGCTCTCGGTGCTCCGGACGGCGCTGGCCGAGCGAGGGGTACTGGTTCGAATCGGAGCCGAGAACGACTCTCCTGCACTGCACTCGCTCGCGCTCGTGGCGGCCAGCTATGGACTGCCGCAGCGGCGCCTCGGCACCGTCTCGGTGATCGGGCCGCTGCGCATGGACTACGGACGCGCCATCAACTCCGTCCGAGAAGCGGCCGCGCAGCTGTCCCGGTTCGTGACCGACTACTACGACGAGCGATGAGCACCGGACAGGTTCGCCGCGATTACTACGAGGTGCTCGGGGTGGGGCGCACCGCGTCCGAGGCCGAGATCAAGAGCGCCTTTCGCCGGCTCGCGCGCGAGTTGCACCCGGACGTAAACGATCAGGACCCTGACGCCGAGGAGAAGTTCAAGGAAGCGGCCGAGGCCTACGAGGTGTTATCCGACTCCGAGCGGCGCGCCGTCTACGACCGCTACGGGCACGAGGGGCTGCGCAGCGGAGGCTACGCCCCGAACTTTGAAGGATTCGGCTCCGTTGCGGACATATTCGAAGCGTTCTTCGGCGGCGGAGGGGGACCCTTTGCGGACATCTTCGGCGGCGGCGCGCGTGCCGGTGGCGCGATGCAGGGCGGGGACGTCGTGGTCTCGGCCGAGATCGACCTGCCCCAAGCCGCCCACGGGGCCTCGGTGCCAGTCAGCTACGACGTGATCGCGGTGTGCGAGCACTGCCACGGCAACGGCGCCGAGCCCGGGACGCCGATCGAGACGTGCCCGCGGTGCGGAGGAACCGGCCAGCTGCGCACTGTGTCGCGGACGCCGTTTGGCCAGATGATGCGCACGACGGTGTGCGACCAGTGCGACGGAGACGGGCGGATCGCGACGACCCCCTGCCGTACCTGCCGGGGCCGGGGCCGCCAGGTACAGCGCGCGGAGCTGACGGTCGAGATCCCGGCCGGAATCGCAGACGGCCAGCGCATCAGGCTTGCGGGACGGGGCCATGCCGGCGAGCGCGGGGGCCCACCGGGTGACGTGTACGTCCAGGTCCGCGTGCGCGAGGACCCTCGTTTCGTCCGCGACGGCGACGACCTCGTGACGGTTGTCGATCTGCCTGCCCCGCTGGCTTCGCTTGGCACCACGGTTCAGGTTCCAACCGTCGACGGTGAAGTGGAGCTCGAGATTCCGGCCGGCACGCAGCCACACGAAGTGTTCAAGGTGCGTGGTCAGGGAATGCCCGCGCTGCGAGGCCGCCGCACCGGCGATCTACGTGTGGTTGCAAACGTGATCGTGCCGCGGCAGCTCTCTCGCGAACAGCGTGAGCTGACCGAACAGCTGGTGGACTCGCTCACCGACCACAACCTCCGCACCGAGGAGGGCGTGTTCGGCAAGCTGCGTCGCGCGTTCGGCGTTTGACGCGTGGTTCCCGCTCCCGGGCGACTCAACCGTGATCCGTCTGGCGGTCCGCGTCCGGCGCGTTGACGCCGAGGTTGTCCTCGCCGAGTTGCTCGAGCTCGTGCCCGCCGGCGTCGAGGAGGTCGATCTTGGCGAGGGCTTGATGGAGTATGGCGTGTACGGCGCGCCCGGAGAGCTGCCCGCCCTGCCCGACTTGCGAGCAGCGGTTGGCGGCGCGCTGGTCGAGATCTCTACCGCCGAGATAGCTGACGACTGGTGCGAGCGCTGGCGCGAGTACCACCGCCCGGTGGTGGTGGCTGACCGGATCACGATCCGGCCGCCGTGGGAGAGGTCCGGCGCCACGGAGCTCGACGTCGTGATCGACCCGGCACAGGCCTTTGGCACCGGCGCCCACGCGACCACGCGGCTGTGCCTCGAGCTGATGCTCGAGCTCGAGCCGCGGGGCCGCTTAGTCGATCTCGGCTGCGGTTCCGGCGTGCTAGCGATCGTCGCGGCGAGGCTCGGCTTCGCGCCGGTCCTGGCGCTCGACAACGACCGGGCGGCGGTGGAGGCCACGCGGCTCAACGCGGTCGCCAACGCGGTCGACCTCGAGGCGCGGAGGTTTGACCTGCGTTCCGAGCGAGTCCCGTCAGCGCAAACCGTCACCGCCAACCTGCTCGCCCCGCTGCTCACCCGATGGGCGTCTGAGCTTGCCGACTACTCGTCACCACCGGGCCGCGTGATCGCCGGCGGGGTGCTGGCGGACGAAGCCAGCGCGGTCGGGGCCGCCTTTGCGCCCTCCGGCCTGCGCGAGACGCGAAGACGGAATTCGGCTGGCTGGACGGCATTGCTGTTAGAGCGCTGACGTCTCTGTTGATTGACGCCAATCCCGGCTCGGCGGTAGGGTGCACGGTGGGGATGGGGGCAGGTGCATAACTCGCTAAAGAACGCTGCCCGACGGCTGGGTAGGCGTCGAGCCGTGCTCGCGCTGTCGGTGGGCGCCACGCTGCTGGCCGGAGCAGGTGCGGCCGTCGCTTCCACCAGCGCCGCTCCCACGCGCGTCTCGTTGTTGACGTCGCAGACGCTGCCCGTTCCCGGTGAGATCGTGACCTTGCGCGCGCGAGTCAACCCGCCGCGTCCAGGGCAACGGGTCTCCTTACAAATGCTCGAACGCGGCACCTGGACGACGATCGCGGGAGGGACACTGCGCGCGGATTCGAGTCTCAGCTTCGCCCATCGGTTCGCCCAGGCAGGCAGCTTTGCCATCCGCGCCGTGGCCGACTCCTCGCGACCCAGCGCGTCACACCCTGTGCGCCTGACGGTGAGCAACCTGCACAAGATCAAGCACGTCGTGGTGATCATGCAGGAGAACCGTTCGTTCGATCAGTACTTCGGAACGTATCCGCGGGCCGATGGGATTCCGGGCCTCGCGGGTCACCCGGGCAAGCTGCCGTGCGTCCCCAACCACTTGAACGGTGGTTGCGTCAAGCCCTTCCATGACCGTCAGAACAGCGACTTCGGAGGCCCTCACGCCGCCGCGGACGCGACCGCGGACATGGCGTGCAAGAACGTGGGCAAGCGGACAGGTTGCGCGATGAACGGGTTCGTCGACAAAGCAGAAACTGGAGGAACCCCTTGCCGCGCCTACCACCCTGGCTGCAGCGTGTGCCGGCAGTCTGGCCACGGAGCCTGTCTGAACGTGATGGGCTACCACACCGCCGCCGACCTCCCCAACTACTGGCGCTACGCGCACGACTTCGTGCTTCAGGACCACATGTTCGAGCCGAATTCATCGTGGAGCCTGCCGGCGCACCTGTACACGGTGTCCGAGTGGTCGGCGGTGTGTTCGAACGCGTACCGAGCCTCGTCGTGCAAGAGCGCGCTCGAAAACGTGGCCCACCCACAGGGCGGCCCCCATTACGCCTGGACCGACCTCACGTACTTGCTTCATCGTCACCACGTCGGCTGGGCGTACTACGTCTTCAAGGGGACCGAGCCCGACTGTGAGGTCGACACGCAGGTGACGTGCAAGCCCGTCAAGCAGGGCCCCACTACGCCTGGAATCTGGAACCCCCTGCCCTGGTTTACGGACGTAGGCCAAGACCACCAGCGCTCCAACGTCCAGTCGCTAAAGAGATTCTTCGCGGCCACCAAAGCGGGCAAGCTCCCCGCGGTTTCCTGGATCGATCCGAACGGGACCGTGTCGGACCATCCGCGGGCGCTCGTCAGCGCCGGTCAGACCTACGTCACCGGGCTTATCAACACCATCATGCAAAGCCCTGATTGGCACTCCACCGCGATCTTCCTCACCTGGGACGACTGGGGCGGCTTCTACGACAACGTCGTGCCACCTGCGGCCGACCGTAACGGCTACGGCCTGCGCGTTCCTGGACTCGTGATCAGTCCGTACGCACGGCGCGGCTACGTCGACCACCACATCCTGAGCTTCGATGCATTCAACAAGTTCATCGAGAACGACTTTTTGAACAGCGAGCGTCTCAACCCGCGCACCGACGGACGCCCCGACCCACGGCCTGACGTGCGCGAGTCGCTGCCGCTGCTGGGAGATCTCAGCCGCGACTTCAACTTCTCGCGGCCACCTCGAGCCCCGACCTTGCTGCCGGTCTGTCCGGCGACCGACCTCAAGCCCAAGCCGACCTGCTGACAGGTTGGCCAATCCGGATCAGGAGCGGCCTCTATCCTCACTCGGGTGACCGTGCTCGAACAGGTCCGCTCCGACATGACATCCGCGATGAAGGCGCGGGAGACTGCCCGGGTCGGCGCGCTGCGCCTGCTCCTGTCCGAACTGCAGAAGGCGGCCAAGGACGGCAACGACGACGAGATCGCGGTCCTTCGCCGCGAGCGCAAGCGCCGGCTCGAGGCGGCTTCGCAGTTCCGAGACGGCGGCCGTCCAGAGCTCGCCGAGGGCGAAGAGGCCGAGGCGAAACTGATCGACACCTATCTGCCCGCCGAGCTCGACGACACGGAGCTCGAGGCGCTCGTATCGCAGGCGATCGCGGAAACCGGGGCCTCTGAGATGAAGGACATGGGCCCGGTGATGAAGGCCCTGATGGCCAAAACCGGCGGCCGTGTCGACGGCAAGCGAGCGTCGGCGCGTGTGCGCGAGGCGCTGAGTTAGTGCGCAAGCAGCTCGAGCTCGACAACGCCGTAGCGCTTGAGTTGGCGGGCAGCGAGGACGCTGTCCTACGCGCGCTCGAGGGACACCTCGACTGCGACATCCGCCTGCGGGGCAATGTGCTCACGCTTGAGGGCTCCGATCAGGCGGTCGACGACGCAGCGGCGGTGGTGCGGGAGCTCTCCGAGCTGATCGCCCAGGGCCACGAAATCGCTCCGGGCACGATCGAGGCTGTCACGCGCGCGCTCGACGAGCACACCTCGCCGGCCCGCATCCTCGAGGACGTGGTGTGGCGCCACCGGGCGACCAAGGTGGCACCCAAGACGGTCAATCAGAAGCGCTACGTCGACTCGATCCGTCGCAACACGATCACCTTTGGGATCGGTCCCGCCGGCACCGGCAAGACCTTTCTCGCGGTAGCGCTCGCCGCCGCTGCATTGAGCCGCCGCGAGATCAACCGCATCATCCTCACACGCCCAGCAGTCGAGGCGGGGGAGCGGCTGGGCTTTCTTCCGGGAGACCTCATGGCCAAGGTCGACCCGTATCTACGTCCGCTGTTCGACGCCCTGCACGACATGCTTGATCCCGATCGGGTGACTCACCACCTGGAGCGAGGAATCATCGAGGTCGCGCCGCTGGCCTTCATGCGCGGTAGGAGCCTGAATGACTCCTTCATCATCCTCGACGAGGCCCAGAACACCAGCCCCGAGCAGATGAAGATGTTCCTCACGCGGCTCGGGTTCAACTCAAAGATGGTGGTCACGGGCGACATCACTCAGATTGACCTCCCGCGCGAGCAGGACTCGGGGCTCGTCGTTGTGGGGGATGTATTGAGTGAGATCGAGGGGATCGAGTTCGTGCGCTTTGGCGAGGAGGACGTCGTGCGACACAAGCTGGTGCGCCGGATCGTGGCCGCCTATGACGAGCACGCCCAGCGGCTGGCGCCGGGGCTTCACGCGCGCAAGCGGGCGTGAGCGCCCTCGAGATCGAGATCCTCGGCGACCAACCCGCTTCGGTTACCGCCTCGGAGGTGCTGCGCTGGTGCGGACAGGCGCTCGCGCAGGCCGGCCTCGCCGATGGCCACGTGGCGCTCACATTCGTCGACGAAGACCATATCCGAGACCTCAACCGCCGCTACCGCCAGCTCGACGAGCCAACTGACGTGCTCTCGTTCGCGATCGACGAGAACCGCCCAGCCGCCGGGCCGCGTGAGCTCGGCGACATATTCGTCTGTCCCGCGCACACCCAAGACATTCGCGAAGCGGTCGTGCACGGCGCGCTTCACCTTGCCGGCATGGACCACGAAACTGACGGCGGCGAGATGCTGGCGCTGCAAGCTCGGATCCTCAAGGCCCAATGACCCGCTCCGGGTTCGTCGCGCTCGCCGGCCGTCCCAATGTCGGCAAATCGACACTCGCCAACGCGCTCGTCGGCGCCAAGGTCGCGATCGTCTCCGACAAGCCGCAGACGACCCGCCGCGCAATCCGCGGCGTGGCGACGGGGCCCGATTGGCAACTGGTGCTGGTGGACCTCCCCGGCGTCCAACGCCCCCGCGATGCGCTCACAACGCGCATGCAGCGCCGGGTCGAGCGCGAACTAAATGAAGCCGACGGCGCGCTGCTGGTGCTCGACGCACTCCAGGGCGTGGGCGCAGGCGACCGCTTCATCGCCGACCTGCTGGCAAAGTCCTCGGTGTGGACGGTGATCGCCGTCAACAAGCTTGATAGCGCCGACCGGGCTCAAACCGCCCAAACCCTCCATGCGGCTGACCAGTTCGGAATTGCCGAGCACATTTTCCCCGTCTCGGCCCGAACCGGGAGGGGCGTAGGCCCACTTCTGGAGGCGGTCAGCGCCCTACTACCCGAGGGCCCGTTTTATTTCGAGTCTCGTCAGCACAGCGACCAGGCCGAGCGGGTGCTGCTTTCTGAGCTCGTGCGCGAGCAGGTCCTCCGTCGCACACGAGAAGAGGTCCCCCACGCGGTCGAGGTCGAGGTGCTGGAGATCGACCGCGCTGACGATCTGGTTCGCATCGACGCGGTGTTGCTAACGGAGACGGAATCTCAGAAACGCATCCTGATCGGCGCCGGCGGGCGCATGGTGAGGGCGATCGGGACCGCCGCTCGCAAGGAGATCGAGCGTGAGCTCGGAGTGCATGTTCATCTCGGGCTGTCAGTTCGCGTGCGCCGGCACTGGCGCGCGGACGAGCAGCTCCTCGACCGGCTGGGCATCGAGTAGCGCCCGGTCGAGCACCGCGGTGCGCCCAACGGATCTTTGGACGTTCGCATCCACCCCTCGGATGTGAATGTGCAAAGTTCCGGGCCAGCGGTCACCGGCTGGCAGAATCGCCACTCAAATGGACGACTCGCAAATCGTCTTTGACGAAAAAGGCTTGGTTCCGTGCGTCGTGCAGGATTGGCGCAGCGGCGAGGTACTGATGCTGGCCTACATGAATGAAGAGGCGCTCTCCAAAACCAGGGACACCGGGGAGGTTCACTTCTTCAGTCGTTCTCGAACCGAGTTGTGGCGCAAGGGAGAGACGTCCGGCAACACGCTCCACCTCAAAGCGATCCGCTACGACTGTGACGGCGATGCGCTTCTTGCCTTGGTGGATCCGAAAGGACCTGCCTGCCACACGGGCGAGCGCACATGCTTTCACCGCGGCGAGCTCGAGCCGGCCGCGACCCACGAGGTCCTGCCGACGCTCGAGCGCACGATTGCCCAAAGGGCTCTGACGCGGCCAGCCGGCTCGTACACCGCAGAGCTGCTCGACGATCCCGCCAGAGCTGGGGCGAAAGTCCTCGAAGAGGCGGCGGAGGTGGTTCGCGCGGCTCAGAGCGAGTCATCGCAACGCGTCTCAGAAGAGGCGGCGGACGTCCTGTACCACCTGGCGGTTCTGCTCCGCGGCCGCGAGCTCGGCCTCGCCGACGCCGAGCGGGTGCTCGATGGCCGTCGCGAGCGCTGAGCAGGGTCGCGCCGACCTCGCTGGGCGGGTCAGCCCGACCCTGCCGGAGGCGCGCGAGCTCGCAAAACAGCACAACCTGATTCCGGTCTCGCAGACCTTCATCGAGGACACCGAGACACCGGTCTCGGCCTTCCTCAAGCTGCGCGGGGACGGGCCTTCTTTCCTTCTGGAGTCCGCCGACCATGGCCGGGTTGGGCGCTACTCGTTCATCGGCTTTCGCCCTCGGAACACCCTGCGGTGGTCGCTCGCAGACGGCGGCGATCCGTATGCGATCGCGGCCGCGGAACTTAGGAAGTTCGTCCCCGCTCCCAACGTCGACCTGCCCTTCGCAGGAGGAGCGGTCGGGCTGTTCGCATACGACCTGGTGCGCACGCTGGAGCCTCTGGGGCCGCCGAATCCCGATCCGCTCGGTCTGCCCGACCTGGCGCTCATGTTCACCGACCCGGTGGTCGTCTTTGACCACCTCCGCCACACGATCACCGTGCTCGCGAATGCCTACGCCGACCACGATCTCGACAGCTCCTATCAACGCGCGATCGACACGATTGCGAGCGTCCGTCGGCGGCTCAAGCAGGCCGTCCCGAGCGCGGCGCCGCACAAGCCGGCCACCCACCCGGCTCCCGAGTTTCGCTCGGGCATGGCCCCGGGGGAATTCGAAGCGGCGGTCGCGCGGATCATCGAGTACATCCGCGCCGGCGACGCCTACCAAGTGGTGCCCTCGCAGCGGTGGTCCGCGCCGGTGCCCGTTGAAGCCTTCTCGATCTATCGGGGGCTGCGCGCGGTCAATCCGAGCCCGTACATGTACTTCCTCGACTTCGGAGACTTCGAAATCGCCGGCGCCAGCCCTGAGCCGTTGATCACGGTCGCCGGCGACCGCGTCTCGACGCGGCCGATCGCCGGCACGCGTCCACGGGGTCCGACCGCGGAAGAAGACTTACGGCTGGCCCAGGAACTCCTCGAAGACCCCAAGGAGCGGGCCGAGCACGTGATGCTGGTCGACCTCGGACGCAATGATCTGGGCCGCGTGTGCGCCTATGGGACGGTCAAGGTCGACGAGTTCATGGCCGTCGAGAGTTACAGCCACGTGATGCACATCGTCTCCAACGTCAGCGGCACGCTGCGAGCGGACCTGGGCGCACTTGATGCGCTCAAGGCGGTTCTGCCCGCGGGCACGCTCTCCGGCGCCCCCAAGGTTCGCGCGATGCAGATCATCGACGAGCTCGAGCCGGTCAAACGCGGCGGCTACGGAGGCGCGATCGGCTGGGTCAGCTACGCGGGCGACCTCGACACCTGCATCCACATCCGCACGGTCGTGGTCAAGGACGGCGTAGCGCACGTGCAGGCGGGCGGCGGGACGGTCGCCGACGCCAAGCCCGAGCTCGAGCAGCGCGAGTCCGAGGCCAAGGCGCGCGCCGTGCTCGCGGCGATCGAGCTGGCCATCGCGCAGCCGGACTGGCCCTAGCTCCCGAGCCGGGTACGATCGCGCACATGGAAGATGCGCAACTCGCGATGTTTGCCGCGCGCTGCCGCATGGCCATCGGTGCCGCGGCAGTAGCCGCACCCCGCCTGGCGACTCGCCTGATGAGCGGTCGGAGGGAATCCGAAGGAATCGGACCGCTGTTTGCCCGCATGCTCGGTGCCCGGGATATCGCGCTCGGGCTGGGAACCGTCATCGCGCTGGACCGCGGAACGCCGGTCCGAGGCTGGCTCGAAGGCTCGGCGCTCTCGGACACGGCGGACTGCGTCTCGTGCATCGTCGCCCGCGAGAACATGTCAGCCGCCGCGTTCGGGGCCTCGGCCGGGCTGGGGGCCGCATCCGCGCTCCTGGGGGTCTATCTAGCGCGACGACTTGATCCGCCGCCACCGGCACATCCAGGCCAGCCCGAAGCGATCGCGACCGGCCACCCCGCTGAGTCCCAGCCTGACACCTGAGCCGAGCGCGAAGGGCGCTTATGAGAGGCTGCGCGCTGCGCATCTGCATGCAGTACGTGCGGCGCTCGAGGATCACATCGCGCGTCTGGAGTGGCCGCGGGAGCGGATTGAGCGCTACCGACTCGAGCGGCTGCGGGCGCTGCTGAGCTTCGCCCGCGAGCGATGTCCGTTTCACGCCGAGCGCATCGGTGACCTTGAGCCGTCTTCGATGGGAGTGGAGGACCTCGCGCGGCTGCCGGCGATGGTGAAGGAGGAGGCTCAGCGAGAGTGGGATGCGATCGTCACCGTTCCGGGCCTCACTCACGCTGAAGCTGAGCGCATCCTTGCCGAGCAAGCATGGTTCTCATACACGCCCTCGGGCTGCCAGGTGTTCAGCTCGGGCGGGTCGAGTGGCGTGCGCGGCGTGTATGTGTGGGACTGGCAGCAGCTGACAACGCTGGCCTGTCTGGCCTGGCGGATGCAGCTTCGGGAGGAGCGCCGCGGCGCTGAAGCGCTACGCCCCACGCGGCTAGTAGTGCTGGAGGCGGGCGGGCCGCCGCACGCGAGTACGCCGCTCTTCGATGTGGCCATTACGGAGGCGATGGACACGCTCGTGATCGCCGCCGGCGACCCCTTCGAGCAGGTCCGAGCAGCCGTGGCTCGGGCGCGTCCCACACACCTGGTCGGCTATGCCTCGGTGATCGCCCGACTCGCTCGCGCCGCTTTGGCGGGCGAGCTGGACATCGAGCCGACGCGCGTGAGCACCAACTCGGAGCCACTGAGCGACGAGGACCGGGCTGCGATCGAGAGGGCTTGGAGTGCCCCCATTCACAACCTTTGGGGTTCGACCGAGATTGGGGTCCAGGCCGTTGGTTGCAGCCACGCTGATGGCCTTCACATCTGCGAGGACGAGGTGGTGCTCGAGCGGGTCGATGAAAACGGACATCCGGTCCCGAGCGATCAACCTGCGGCGCGGACGCTCGCCACGGGCCTCGCCAACTGGGCCTTCCCGTTTATCCGCTACGACCTCGGCGACGAGGTCGCCCTGCTCCCGGGCGGATGCCCGTGTGGCAGCGCGCTTATGCGAGTCGCCACGGTCGCGGGCCGCCGCGACGACGATTTCCGCTACGGCCACACCACCATCCCCGCCAGCGCATTTCGACACGTGCTCGGCACCGACCCAGCGATCTCGGAATATCAGGTCCGCCAAACCGCGACTGGAGCCGAAATCGCCGTCGTCGGTTCGCCGGACCTGGCCCAGCTCAAGGCACAGCTGGCACAAGCGCTGCGAAGCTATGACTTCAGCGACCCTGAGCTTGCGGTCGCCGCCGTCGCCCGCATAGAACGCCACGCCGCCACCGGCAAGCTAAAGCGGTTCATCCCACTGGCCTGACCGTGGTGCCAACCCCGCAAGCTGCGGGCGAGATTGCCAAGCGCCCGAGGGGCTTGGTTGTACCCTGCGCTCGTGACCGAGGGCGTGTCGCGATTTGGGGTGCTTGGACCGCTGCTGCTCGAGCGCGAGGGCAACGCGGTGCCGCTTCCAAGCGGTCGTCAGCGTTCGCTGCTGGCGTTGCTGCTGATGGCGGATGGCATGCCGCTGTCGCGCGATCGCCTGATCGATGAGCTGTGGGGAGAGCGTCCACCGGCAAGTGCGGTCTCGGCCCTCCACGTGCACCTGTCGAAGCTGCGAGAGCTGACAGGCGACCTCGTTGAGCGCCAAGCGGCTGGGTATGCGCTGCGCAGCCACGGCTTTGAGGTCGACTGCGCGCGGTTCGACGCGCTCGTAGAGGAGGCCAGAGCCGACCAAGATCAAGCTCGTCCGCTGCTGCGCGAGGCTCTTGGTCTGGTGCGCGGAGAGCCTCTATGCGACGTCTCGGCCGAGGGGAGCCTTGCGCACTGGCGCCGGGCGTTGGAGGAACGGTGTCTGCAAGCACTTGTGCTGCGGATCGACGCCGACCTAGCAGCGGGAGCAGACGGTGAGCTGGTGGCCGAGCTCGAAACGCTGCTCTCGGCGCATCCCTTCGAGGAACGGCCGTGGGCTCAGCTCATGCTGGCGCTATACAGATCGGGCCGGCAAGCCGACGCGCTTGATGCATTCGCGCGAGCACGGCGCGCGTTTGCCTCCGAGCTCGGAATCGAACCCGGGGAGCAGCTGGTCCGATTGCACACGGCCATCCTTCAGCATGACGGTTCGCTCCTCGCTCCCAGCAACGAAGACGGGCGACGGTCGGACGCCGGTCACGGCGACCCGGCGGCGCGGAGATCTTCGGATCTCCCGTCGCCCGTGACAAAGGTGATCGGGCGTGAGTCGGCGTTGGATGCGATTCAAGCGCTCATGGCCGACGAAAGCACCCGCGTGCTTACGCTCGTCGGAGCCGGCGGGGTCGGAAAGACCCGTCTGGGCCTCGAGCTGGCGCGCCGGATCGAGGCGGACTACCGGGACGGCTCCGTGTTCGTGGCGCTCGAGCGACTGACGAATCCAGCGCTTGTCGCCGCTGAGATCGCGACCGCGCTCGGGCATCGTGCGGGAACTGACGGGCCGGGAGCGGATGGGCTGGGGCGGTACCTGCGTGACATGGAGCTGCTTCTGGTCTTGGACAACTTCGAGCATCTCCTCTCGGTCGCCGTGCTGGTGTCCGAGTTGCTCGAAGTAGCGCCTCACGTGAACGTGCTCATCACGAGCCGCGCACCATTGCGGATTCGTGGCGAGCGTCTGTTCGGAGTGGAGCCCCTTGAACTGCCGAGCGGGGCATCTGAGCATGAGATCGCGGGGAGCCCAGCGGTCCAACTGTTCGTCGATCGGGCCCACCAATCCGACCCAGCGTTTGATCCCGACCCAGACGGCTATGGAACTCTGGCAGCGATCTGCCAGGGCCTCGATGGCCTGCCGCTCGCAATCGAGCTCGCGGCTTCTCGCTCTCACCTGGTGACGCTTGCGGAGATTCACGAACAGCTCTCGCGACCTCTGCTGGTCGGCGAGCGGTCTTTACGAGACCTGCCAGAACGCCATCAGACGTTGCGTGCAACGATCAGCTGGAGCTACGACTTGCTGACTGGCTCGGCCCAGGAGGCCGTCCGCGCCGCGGGTGCGTTTCGAGGGGGGTTCACGGCGGCAGCCCTTGAAGCGGTGATCGGGCGGACGCCGGCAACCGAGCTGGTTGAGCTCCAGGAGGCAAGCCTCGTCCGGCGCCAGAGCGATGACGGGCGCTTCGAGTTGCTGGAGCTGGTGCGCGCATTCGCGCGCGAGCAGTCACGCGATGCGGGGGAGGCTGAGGCCATCGACGCCCGTCACCGGCGCTACTTTGCTCACTTGGTCCCCTCGGCGAGCGCCGCATTTGATGCTGGCACCGCGGTTGGCCAGCTATCGGTCCCCCTGCGTGCCGATCATGCGAACTTTCGCGGCGCCTTCGCCAGCGCAATCGAGGCGGGCGATCAAGAGTCGGCCACGGCGCTGGCCCTGGGCTTGCGTCCCCTATGGATCGCGGGCAACCTCGGGCATGAGAGCCGCGAGTTCGCGGAGCGACTACTGGACCGCTTTCCGATTTCCGGCGTGGACGAGCTGGCGCTTTTACGCGTCGTTGCCGCGCTCGAGCAGTCGGGCGGAAAATGGCAACGGCGCTTTGCCGAGCGTGCGGCCGAACTCGGGGACCAGGAAGCATCGGGCATAGCCACAACGCAGCTGTTCGCTGACGCCATAACCGCCCGCGACCGCGACGAGATGGATCGGCTGCATCCAGTCCTACTCTCCCTTATCACGCCGGAAGCGAGCCCGCGAGTGCTCGGCTGGGTCTACTACTCGCTGTTCGGTGAGTCGTATGTCGAGGGCCGCTTCGAGGAGGCATACGAATACGCCTCGTCGAGCGTGCAGCGCGCCAGAGACATAGGCCACAGCTACATGCTCGTATGCGCGCTGGAAGCATGTCTGCTCGCTCGCTGGGCGGTGGACGGCGAGATCAAGCAACCCGACCTGGCCGAGGTCTTCGAGCTCGCGAGTGGCCACGGCGTGCACTCGGTGGCGGTGGCCGCCCTGTGGTTCGTTGCCCGCTACGCCGCGGCGGTGGACCCAGAAAGCGCGCGGCGCTGGTTGACCCTCGCGGAACGTATCTCCACCGAGTTTGACGCGGGGCCATCTCTCGAGGAAGTCCTGCGCAGCGAGACTATGGAAGTCCTCGGCATCACCGACATTGCCCCACTTCTAGAGGAGTTTCCAGCATTCGATCCCGCCACCGCGCTCGACGAGGTGACCGAGTGGATCGCTTCACGCGAGGCGACCGAGGTCGCGCGACGCCAGCGCGTCCTTCGCTAGTGATGTTCGAGCAAGACTCGAAGTCCGTCCCGCCAAACATCTTGGGTCTGGTCACGCTCGGGGTCGGCATCGCCCTCGCGCTCGTCGCCCTGTTTCTTCCGAAGCTCGAGGTCCAGACCCACCTGCACTCAACGGGCATCAACTACGGAAACCTCGGAACGGTCGCACCGCTAACGGTCAACTCCATGCTTCAAACAGGCAGCGGCGTGTTGATCATCGTCTGCAGCCTCTTGGGCATCGTTGGGTTCTTGCGCCACTATTCGAGCGGAGCTCGCACTTGGGTCCCTCTGGTGGCAGGCGCTGGGTTGTTCGCGATCGCGATCTACCAGAGCACCGGCGACCGCGTCTACGTCACGGCCAACATCGACTCCTACTGGCGGTTCGCCAAGGGTTCGCCGAGTTTCGGCATCTACGTGGTCGCCACCGCAGGAGTGCTGCTGCTCCTCGGCGGGGTGTTGAGTGCCCGGCTGCCGGAGACGACGCGAAAGCTCCGCCGCGGCTCGGACTAGCTTCACGACACTGCAGATGGAGTTCAGTCCCGAATTGCGCAGCGATGTCCTGGCCGGAGAGATCACGCTGTCGGTCCGACTCACCGGCTCGTCGCACGTCCTCGCTGGTGCCGGGCCGATCGAAGCCGACACGCTCGTCTATCGCATTGAGTTCCACGCGGTGAGTCCAACGGACTGAGGAGCGGACCGGCCAAGTGGCTGAAGCAGATCGGAGCGATATCGAGCGGGAGCTGAGGCGCCGACGGGCGGCGGTGGGCCAAGCGTGGGACTTGCGCGATCAGATCGTGCTGATCGGCGCTGGCGAGCCAATCCATCGACCCGGCCGCGACGATGCCACCTATAGGTACGAAGCCCACTCGGAGTACTACTACCTGACAGACCGTAACCGCCCGGGTGGTGTGCTGGCGTTCGACCCGCATGAGGGTTGGACCGAGTTTCTTGCTCCGGTCACCGTCGGCGAACGGCTGTGGTCAGGAGCTCCCAGCGCGGAGCCCGATGTGCTTACGACCGACGCACTGCCAGACTGGCTTGCGGCGCGGCGTGCCAGCGCGGTGGCGTGGCTCGGTGCGCCCCTGCCTGACGCGGCGTCTGATGGGCCCCTCGCGCAAGAGCTGCGCTTCGGGTTGGCCGAGGTGCGCCGTTGCAAGGACGAGGTCGAGCTGGAGCGAATGCGCATTGCGCAGCGTGCAACTCGCGCTGCCTTCGCGACCGCGAGGGGGCTCATGCAGGAGGGGATCACCGAGCGAGAGGCGCAGATTGAGCTGGAGGCGGAGGCTTTCCGCCATGGCGCCGAGGCGATGGCCTATGACACGATCGTCGGCAGCGGCCCCAACTCTGCCGTGCTGCACTTTGCCCCGAGTTCGCGCCGCTTCCGCGTGGGGGAACTGGTGCTGATCGATGCCGGCGCTCAGCATCTCGGCTACGCCAGCGACATCACCCGCACTTACCCGGTCGGCGGACGGCTCAGCTCACAGCAGCAGGAACTGTTCGCTGCCGTTCTCCAGGCCGAGCGGACGGCGATCGAGCAATGCCGAGCCGGCGTCGAGTGGCGCGATGTGCACCGTACCGCCGGACTGGTGATAGCCGAGCGCCTCGTCTCGTTTGGGCTTTTGCGCGGTGACCCTGAGTCGCTCGTGGAGTCCGGCGCTGCCTGGTTGTTCTTTCCCCACGGCATCGGACATCTAGTCGGGCTGGGTATCCGGGACGTCGGAGGGACTCCCCTGCGAGAGCGCCAACACGACGCCAAGCCGTTCCCTCACCTTCGGATTGACCTGCCGCTCGAGCCCGGCATGGTCGTGACCGTCGAGCCCGGAATCTATTTCGTGCCAGCGCTGTTGAGCGACTCCACCAAGCGTCGCAAGCATCGCGAGCAGGTGAACTGGGATCGCGTCGACACCATGCTCGACTTCGGCGGCATCCGCATCGAGGACAACGTTCTCATCACCGACGAGAGCGCCGAAATCATCACCGCCGACGTTCCCCCTGACTGAGGCGCCAGCCGTGACACCTGCGCCGGGAAAGGCAGCCCTCACTGGTAGTCGAAGTTCGCCTTCGGGCGGCCGCTCGGTGCGCGCTGATACGGGCCGGCGAGCGGGGCCTTGAACCAGTAATCGCGCGCGGAGGTATTGCCGGCCCAATCCCAGGCGTAGAGCGTCAGTCGGTAGCGTCCGTGCAGGCTCGCGAGCGGCAGGCGCTCGGTCAGTCCGCCCGCGAGCCAGTAGACCCAGCGGGGGATGCAGATGCGGTGAAAGGCAAAGCAGTTGAAGCCCGGGTTCTTGGCGCCCGGGGCGAACACGCGCGAAATGTCGCCCGGCGGGTAGACCTGAGAGCCGCGCAGCGCCCACTGCAGCCCTGTGACCGCGTGGTTGTGCGAGTTGTAAATGCGCCAAGCGAGCGCGGCCGGCGCCAGCACCGGGGTCTCGTAGGTGGAGTGCAGATCGATGTGGCTCTGCGGGTCAAACGCGCCCACGATCACGCGTCCGTCGGAATAGATATGCGGCGTGCCGATGATCGGCCGCTCGGTGTCGGAGTAGGGCCGCAGCGACGCGCCGGGACGCAGTGGGTTGATGTACTGCTCGGGTCCGGTCACTTCCGAGAAGGCGACGTGCTTGAAGTTGTAGATCACGTGACCGAGCACCGTCTTGTACGCGGTCACGTATTGGCCGTCGTGGACCGAGGGGGTGATGTGCCAGTAGTAAAAGTGCCCCACGTCTACGTTGACGTCGGGCGTACCGGGATAGCGGATGTTCACCGTGCCGGACTCGATCGCGTAGACAGGCTGGCCGTTGCTGGCGTCGATGTCCTCCGCGACATGAAAGCCCGACGTGCGCAGTTCGTTGATCGCGGAGCGGATCGTGTGCTGGGCGTGGAACGGCTTCAATGGCCACCCCGGCCTTCCCGGGGCCCTGCAGCCGACCGAGCACGAGCGGCCGTCGGCCCAGAAACGAGGCAGCCTGTCGCCGGCGTTGGTGGCGCGCTGCTGCGGGGAGATCGGGGACGGCCACACGTCGAGCCGCAGGCCACGGGAGTCGGATATCGCCGTGTAGGTCACACGCGTGTTGACCCTCGCCAGGGGATGTGAGGGCTGAAAGACAATTGTCAGTCCGGACTGTGGCGAGGCCCGCGTCTGCTTTTGCTTGGAGGAGCGGGTAACGTCGAAATGGCCCCCGGTGACGGTCCCCAGCGCCACCATCTCCCGCGTGACGATCGCGGCCGTGCGCGGGTTTCGCCCCACGCGAGTCACGTCCACCAGCCCGAACTTGACCGTTACGGCCAGCACCGTCCGCTGCGGCGAGCCGAGCGCTACGAGCAGGCGCTGACACGTGAGGCTGACGAGGCTGTTGTGCAGCCGATAGCCGTTACCCGCGTAGGAGAACTTGAGGTTCGCGCCGTGGCTGACGTGAATCTTGTCGTTGCGTTGCAAAAACAGGTGACCACTTGAGGACAGCTTGTGCCCCCCGCGCATGACCGTGACGTGCTTCGGAAGCCCCGCGATCGGGATGTGCGTTGCGCAGGGATGCGTCGAGCCCGACGGGGTGGCAAAGCCGGGCGCGGTCAGCGCCAGCGTCGCCGCCACCAACCCAATAGCCGCGCCAAGCCACCTCCACATGAGACGGCGTCACGTTACCGTTGAACGCCCGTGCGTGTGCTGGTGCTCGACAACTACGACAGCTTCACCTACAACTTGGTCCAGTATCTGGGCGAGCTCGGCGCCGAGGTTGAGGTCGTGCGCAACGACCAGGCTTCGGTCGACGAGCTGCTGATCCGCGGCTACGACCGCCTGATCGTCTCGCCGGGCCCGTGCACGCCGGACGACGCGGGCATCTCGCTCGACGCGGTGCGCCGCTTTCCGCTCGCGGGCATCCGCACGCTGGGTGTGTGTCTGGGCCATCAGGCGCTGGTGCAGGCCTGGGGCGGACGTGTCGTCGTGGGCGAGCCGGTGCATGGCAAGACGGCCACGATCGAGCACGACGGCCGGTCCATCTTCCGCGGCCTCAAGCAGCCGCTCGAGGTCGGCCGCTACCACTCGCTGGTCGTCGACCCCGAGCTGCCCGGCGCGTTCGAGCGCAGCGCCCACTCGGATCGGATCGTGATGGCGGTGCGCCACCGCGAGCTGCCCGCCGAGGGGGTCCAGTTTCACCCCGAATCGGTGCTTACCGAGCAGGGCCGCGAGCTGCTCCAGAACTTCCTCGAACAAGCGGCGTGAGGCCCAGGGAGCCGGTCCAGTGACCGACCTCATCACAGGCGCGATCGAGACGCTGTGCGCTGGCCGAGATCTGAGCCAGGAGGAGGCCGCGACGGTGCTGGGCGAGATCATGGCCGGCAACGCCTCCGAGGTCCAGATCGCCGGCTTTTTGATCGCGTTGCGGACCAAGGGCGAGACCGTGGAGGAGCTCGCTGGCCTGGCCCAGGCGATGCGAGCCCTCGCCGCGAAGGTTCCCGTCAGTCGCGACAACCTGCTCGATACCGCGGGCACGGGCGGCGGGCGTAGAACCTTCAACGTCTCCACCACAGCGGCTCTGATCGCCGCCGCCGCGGGCTGCACGGTGGCCAAGCACGGCAACCGCTCGGCCACCGGCTTGTCCGGGTCAGCCGATCTGCTCGAAGCGCTGGGCGTGCGCATCGACCTGACACCCGAGGCGGTCGCGACCTGCATCGAGGAGCTTTCGTTCGGGTTCATGTTCGCTCCCGCCCACCACCAGGCCACGCGCTATGTGGTGCCCGTGCGCCGCCAACTGGCCGTGCGGACGATCTTCAACTTCCTCGGGCCGTTGACCAACCCCGCGGGCGCCACCAGGCAACTGATCGGGGTGTCCGACCCCGAATATCTGGAGACGATCGCGGGTGCGCTGGCGCGGCTCGGCACCGAGCACGCACTCGTCGTCTCGAGCGAGGATGGTCTGGATGAGCTGAGCATCTCCGCGTCCACGAGCGTGGTCGAGGTCCAGCACGGCCGGCTCGAACGCTATGAGGTCTCGCCAGAACGCGTAGGTCTCCAGCGCACCGACGCCGAGGCGGTGCCCGGGGGTGACCCGGGTGCCAACGCGGCGGTCGCTCGGCGCATCTTCGCGGGCGAGCCCGGCGCAGCGAGAGACATCGCGGTGCTCAACGCAGGGGCCGCGATCTACGCGGCCGATCGCGCGAGTTCGCTCCAAGAAGGCGTGCAGGTGGCGCAGGCGGCCCTCGACAGCGGCGCCGCGCAAGCCCTGCTGGAAAAATTGGTGGCACGCACGCGCGAGCTCGCAGGCGGGGCATGACCGCGCTGCGACAGCTAATCGCGACCACGCGGGCCGCTGTCGAGGAGCGCCGGCGGGCGACAAGCGACGACGAGCTTCAGCGCGCGCAGCAGCACCGGCTGGGCACCGATCCGGTGCGACCGTTCAAAGCCGCGCTCACCACCCCCGGGCTGTCGCTGGTCGCCGAGCACAAACGGCGCTCCCCCTCGGCGGGCACGATCCGCGATGGCCTCCCGCTCGAGCAGGTCGTCTCGGCCTACGAGCGCGGCGGCGCCGCGGCGCTTTCAGTCCTGACCGAGGCCTCGCAGTTCGGTGGTTCGCTGGACGACCTGCGGGCAGCACGTGCCGCCAGCCGGCTGCCGATTCTGCGCAAAGACTTCGTGATCAGCGCGTTCCAATTGCACGAATCGCTGGCCGCCGGAGCCGATGCGATATTGCTGATCGTCGCGGCGCTGCGCCCCGACGAGCTGCAAGAGCTGCATGCCGAAGCGATCTCGCTCGGGCTCGATGCGCTAGTCGAGGTCCATGACCGCGATGAGCTCGAAACCGCCGCTGCGCTTGGGGCCACGCTGATCGGCATCAACAACCGCGATCTCGCGACCCTCGCGGTGGATCTCAACACCACTTTGGAGCTGATGGCGCACGTCCCTCGAGGCGTGGCCGTGGTCTCCGAGTCTGGCTTTAGCCGAGTCGAGCAACTCGAGCAGCTGGCCCAACAGGGGGTAGACGCCGTCTTGATCGGCGAGTCGCTGATGCGCGCTCCGAATATCGAGGCGGCCTGCCGGGCATTGTTTAGCTTCACTTGACCCCTCGGTCCAACACTCGTAGCGCCATGAAGTCGCTGGTGCAGCCGCTTGCCTCCGCCGTGATCGGCGGCCTGGTCGTCGCGGGCACTTTCCTGGTCCTGGGTGTGACCGGCAAGCGCAGCACTCAGACGGTGGTCGAGGAGGCTCCCGTGGCCGCGCAGTCGCCGAGCGCGGCGAGAGCGCTAACTCCCCACGCGATCTACGTTCGTGACGCGCCGGGCGTCGTGTTCGTGCGCGCACTGCTTTCGAAGGCCGCGCGCACGCCGTTCAGCGTCGGCAGGCCCGGAGAAGGTGGGATCTCGACCGGGTCGGGATTCGTGATCGACGCCGCCGGCGACATCCTCACCACATACAACGTGGTCGCGGGGGCGGACGCGGACGACGGGGTCGACGTCGAGTTCCGCGATGGCCAGACCGTCCCGGCCGCACTGCTCGGTTCCGATCCGGCGGACGATCTCGCGGTGCTGCGCGTCAAGGCCGGCGCGATGCCGCGCCTCAATCCGCTGAAGCTTGGCGACTCGACAACGGTGCGCGTAGGCGATCCAGTGCTCGCGCTTGGCGACCCGTTCGGCACGGATAGGACGCTGACGAGCGGGATCGTCTCGGCGCTGCAGCGCGAGCTTCCGACCCCGACCGGCAACTCAATTGCCAACGTGATCCAGACACAGATGCCCGTGTACCCCGGTGACTCGGGCGGTCCGCTGCTCGACGCCGACGGCAGGGTGATCGGTGTCGACTCACAGGTTGCATCGAGCGGCGGCTCGCGGATCGCGTTCGCCGTGCCGATCGACACCGTCAAACGACTGCTCGCGAGCCTGGCGCTAAGCCGCCCAAGCTGCGGGGCGTCCGTACGATGTGGGAGCGGTGGCACACGCTCCCAAAATCAAGTTTTGCGGCATCACCAACCTGGATGATGCGCACCGCGCGGCCGACGCCGGCGCCTGGGCGCTCGGGCTGATCTTCTGGCCCGGGTCACAGCGGCGCTGCGAGATCGTCGACGCGGTGGCGGTCGCGGGCGCGCTGCGGCGCCGGCTGCACGTGGTGGGCGTATTCGTCAACCCGACGCTCGAGCACCTCGCCAGCGTTCACGAGCAGGTCGGGCTGACCGCCGTCCAGCTGCACGGCGACGAAGGGCCCACGTTCTGCGCCGAGGTCGCCAGGCGCACCGGGTGCAAGGTGATCAAGGCGGTGCGGGTGCGCTCGCGGGCGGACATCCAGGCGCTGGGGGCGTTTCACACCGATTACCACCTCCTCGACAGCTACGTGCCGGGTCGCCCCGGGGGCAGCGGCGAGACGTTCGAGTGGGAGCTGGTCCGCGCCCACCGCGGGCCCGTGCCAATGATCCTCTCCGGCGGGCTGACGCCAGACAACGTCGCCGAGGCCATCGAGGTGGTGCACCCGTTTGCGGTCGATGTCGCGAGCGGTGTCGAGGCCGCGCCGGGGCGCAAGGACCCCGACAAGTTGAAGGCATTTGCAAATCAAGTGGCCGGGGCGCATGCGCCCCGGCCCCGGGCCGATCATGATCGCTCGGGCTTGCCGGCCGCTCGGCGTCCAGCCTCGCCTGATCGGCCGGCGCCCGAGTCATCCGGCTGCCCGCCCGCGCATGCGCGGGCCGGGTCAGAATGAGCGCTATCGAGCACCGCTTTGGCTCCTACGGGGGTCAGTACGTGCCAGAGACGCTGATGCCCGCATTGGACGAGCTCGAGCGGGCCTGGAGCACGCTGCGCGACGAGTCCGATTTTCGCTCTGAGCTTGACGCGCTTCTACGCGACTACGTGGGTCGCCCCTCGCCTCTGTACCACGCCCGCCGGCTGAGCGAGGCTGCGGGCCGCCCGATCTACCTAAAGCGCGAGGACCTCAACCACACCGGCGCGCACAAGATCAACAACGCGCTTGGACAGGCCCTTCTGGCGCGCCGCATGGGCAAGCGGCGCATCATCGCCGAGACCGGCGCGGGGCAGCACGGCGTCGCGGCCGCCACCGCGTGCGCGCTGCTCGAGCTCGAGTGCGTGGTCTACATGGGGACTGAGGACATGCGCCGCCAGCGGCCCAACGTCGAGCGCATGGAGCTGCTGGGCGCGCGCGTGGAGCCGGTGCAGACCGGGGCGCGCACCCTGAAGGAGGCGGTCTCGGCCGCGATCCGTGACTGGGTGGCCAACGTCGAGACGACCCACTACATCATCGGCTCGTGCGTGGGTCCCGCGCCCTATCCGGCGCTGGTGCGCGACTTGCAGCGCGTGATCGGCGACGAGGCGCGCGCCCAGGTGGTCGAGCAGGCGGGACGGCTGCCCGCGCGGGTGATCGCGTGCGTGGGTGGCGGCTCTAACGCGATCGGCATGTTCACGGCGTTTTTGGACGATCGCGAGGTGGAGTTAATCGGCGTGGAGGCGGCGGGGGAGGGGATTGACTCGGGCCGGCACGGCGCGCCGCTCACGGCCGCCGGCCTGCCGGGCGTGCTGCACGGCGCTTTCTCGGCCGTAATCCAGGACGAGGACGGGCAGATTCTCGAGGCGCACTCGATCTCCGCCGGGCTCGACTACCCCGGCACAGGCCCCGAGCATGCCTGGCTGCGGGATACCGGCCGCGCCTGCTACCAGGCTGTCACCGATGCAGAGGCGCTGGACGCCTTCGCGCTATGCGCCCGCCTGGAGGGCATCATCCCCGCGCTCGAGCCGGCGCACGCGCTCGCCTTCGCGCTGCGCGCCGACTCCAGCGAGCTCGACCTCGTGGGTCTCTCGGGGCGGGGCGACAAGGACCTCGCGGAGGCCATGGCGCTGCTCGACCAGTGAACGGGATCGAGCGGATCGCGGCCGCGTTTGAGTCCGCGCGGGCCGATGGGCTGCGCGCGGCGTTGATGCCCTATTTGATGGGCGGCTTCCCGGACGTCGAGAGCTCCGTCGAGATCGGGCGCGCGTACGCGGATGCCGGGGCGTCGCTGGTCGAACTGGGCGTGCCCTTCTCGGATCCGCTGGCGGACGGGCCCGTCATCCACGCCGCGGGCACGGAGGCATTGCGAGCCGGCGTCACGCTGGACGACGTGCTCGGAGTCGCCGCGCGGCTGGCAGAGCACCTGCCGGTCGTGCTCATGTGCTACGCCAACCCGATCTACGCGCGGGGTCTCGAGCGCTTCGCCGACCAGCTGCTCGACTCCGGCGCGAGCGGCCTGATCGTCCCTGACCTGCCGTTGGAGGAAGCCGACGCTGTGCTCGAGGTCTGCGACGCGCGCGGACTCGCGCTGGTGCCGTTGGCCGCGCCGACCACGCCGGAGCCGCGGCGCGAGCGCATCGGGCGGCGCGCTCGAGGATTCGTGTACGCGGTCTCGCTGACGGGCACGACCGGCGAACGCCCGAGCGTCGACGGGAGTCTGCGCGCGCTGGTGGCGAGCATTGCGGCCCATACGCAGCTCCCGGTGGCGGTCGGGTTTGGCATCTCCACGCCGGAGCACGCGCGTCGGGCGGTCGAGGCAGGCGCCGACGGGGTCATCGTGGGTAGCCGCCTGGTGCGCGCCGCGGCCGAGGAGGATGACGCCGCCGCCGCGGTCGGTGAGCTCGTCTCGGAGTTCCGCGCGGCGCTCTCCGCCCCCTGACGCGAGCCCGCTACGATCCCCTCCTCGATGGGATTGGTTCTCACCGCAACCGCGGCACTGTGCCTGTGGATCGTGTTGTGGGCGCTGAACGTCAAGGGCTTCGACGGGATGCTGATCGTGGCCGCGATCATGTTCATCGCCTACGGACTCTGGAACCTGCTCCCGTTCCTGCCGGGTCGGCGACAGTAATGCACCTTTCCAAGCGGCTGGTGGCGTATGCCGCGCTGGCGGCTGGGCTGGCCGGGTGCACGGCGCAGGGAGCGACGACGCAGAAGGTCACGGGCAACCAACTCAAGATCTACGTGAGCGCCCCGCCCGGGACGCCGCCCGACGTAATTGCCGCCGAGCGGCAGGCATTCTCGACCGCCTCACACGAGGTGACCAGGTTCACCGTGAAGCCGGTCGTGCTTACCGGCAGCGCCTCCAGCAACGCGCGCACGGCGATTCAAGACTCGAGTGCGATCGCGTACATCGGTGAGCCCGAGCCGGGGCTCTCGGGCGGGACGATCGGGATCACCAACGCCCAGGATGTGCTCCAGGTCAGCCCCACCGATACGGCGCTCGAGCTGACCGACTCCACGCCCGCGGTCAAGGGCGCACCGGGCATCTATTACGAGTCCAAGGGAACCTACGGGCGTACGTTCGCGCGGGTTGTGCCGACGACAGCGGCCGAAGCGCGTGCGCAGGTCGCCGAGATGAGCTCGCTTGGGGTCAAGAAGCTGTACGTGGCGAATGACGCGTCGTCCTATGGGAGGGCGATCGCGTTCGCCGTCGCGCACGATGGGCGCACTTCGCTGTCGGCTGTGTCCGGTCCGCCGAATCCTTCGAGCGTGAGCTCCTCTGGCGCCGATGCGGTGTTCTACGGCGGGACTTCGTTGCGCGCCGCGAGCAAGTTCTTCAGCGCCGTCGGCAACGTGAAGCGCTTCGCCCCTTCGGCGCTCTACTCGGACAGCCTGGCGTCGAATGCCGGCCAGGGGCAGCTCTATGTCTCGAGCCCGGGCTTTCTGACGCGTGACCTGCCCGCCGCGGGCCGCGACCAGTTTGTAAAGCCGTTTCAGTCCGCCCAGGGTCACCAGCCGTTTCCGGAGGCGATCTTTGGCTATGCGGCCGTCTCGGCGGTGCTTGACGTGCTCAAGCAGGCGGGCTCCGCGGCCAACCAGCGCAACACGGTAGTGCGCGATTTCATGCGCTTTCGCACCAGCTCATCCGTGCTCGGTTCCTACTCGATCGACGGCTCAGGCAACCCCACGATTGCCCCGTTTGTATTCGCCCGCGCGAAGGGCTCCACGCTGACGCCGTTCCGGTCGGTGCAAGTGCCCGGTGGCTCGTAGTTTCGGGGCAGCACTGGCGAGCGCGCTCGCGTTGGCGGTCGCGGTGGCGGGCTGTGGCAGCGTGGACGCGGTCGCCAAGAACAGGATTGCGGGCAAGAAGCTGACGATCTACGCGGGCGTTCCCCTACAGGGAGCCTCCGCCGAGAGCGGCCGAGCAGTCGTGGACGGAGCCCGTCTAGCTGTGGATCAAAGCCACGCCCGGATCGGGTCTTACCGGGTCGTGCTCAAGGCGCTCAACGACGCCACGATCGCGCAGGGTGAGTGGGATCCTGGGCAGACGTCTTCAAACGCGGTGCAGGCCGCCGGCGACCCGACCGCGATCGGCTACATCGGCGACCTCGATTCGGGGGCGAGCGCGGTCTCTATCCCAATTCTCAACGGCGCGGGGATCGCTCAGATCAGCCCCCGCAGCTCAGCCGTGGGACTTACGTCCAATGGAGCGGGCGCTTCCCCTGGAGAGCCGGGCAAGTATTACCCCACGCACGTGCGCACGTTCGCGCGCGTGGTACCGAGCGACGCCGTTGAGGCCTCGGTACAGGTGAAACTGGAGCGCAGCATGGGTTGCACGAAGACGTATGTGCTCGACGACGGCGAAGTCGACGGCGAAGACCTCGCCACAAGCTTCGGACTCGCCGCGCAGGGCTCGGGTATCCATGTGATCGCGACTCAGCAATTCGACCCCCATGCGACTAGTTACGTGGCGCTGGCCCAGTCGCTGGCCTCCAGCGGGGCCGACTGCGTGTTCATCAGCGCGATCAGCGGCTCAAACGCGGTTCCCGTGACCAAGCAGATCGCGAGCGCGCTTCCGCACGCGCGCATCTTCGCGGGCGCTGGCGTCGCCCAGAGCACGTATGTCTCGCCGGCCTCGGGCGGCATCCCGCTCGCCGACGACGCACGCGTGCTGATCACCTCGCCGGCGCTCGGCGAGAGCGCCTACCCGCCCGAGGCTCGAGGCTTTTTTGCAGCCTTCACGCGCCGCTACGGCCCGCCGCAGCCCGATGCGATTCTCGGCTATGAGGCGATGCGCCTGATGCTGAACGCGATCGACCGGGCAAGTCACGGTGGGAGGCGGCCGGTGCGCCGCTCGGCGGTCGTCAACGCGATCTTCCACACGCGCGGCCGACGGAGCGTGCTCGGCACTTACTCGATCGATGCGGACGGCAACACGACCATGACCGACTACGGCGTCTGGAGGGTGGTGTCGGGGAGCCTTCGCTTCTGGAAGACCGTCGCGGGGTAGGCGTGCCTCGCCCGGGTCGCATCGCGCTGCTGGTCTTGTGGGGGTTTGGCGTAGTTTTTGGACTCGCGGCGTGCGGCGGTCAGGGCGCACGCCAGCACACGCGGCCGTTGGTAGGCCACACCACGCTCAACATCTACGCGAGCCTGCCGCTTCGCGGCGTGTGGGCAGCTCAAGGAACGGCGGTCGCGGACGGCGTCAAGCTCGCGCTGAGCGGCGCGGGCGGCGCCGCTGGTCGCTGGCGCGTCCGCCTGAGGCTGCTGGATGACTCCGGCGGCGCTGCACAGGTCGCGCGCAACGCGCGCACGGCCAGCACCAACCCGGCCACGGTGTACTACATCGGCGAGCTGGACTCAGCCAGCAGCGAGATTTCTGCGCCGTTGCTCAACGCGGCGGGGGTGGCGCAGCTGAGCCCGCTCAGCACCGCCATGTCGGCTCGCTCGGGATCGCTCGATCCGACCGGCCGGCCCACCTTCTTTCGCCTCGCGCCCTCCGACGCGACGCAGGCCGCGGTGCAGTTGGAGCAGCTCTCGCGCGCCCACTGCCGGCGCGTCGCGGTGGTCCACGACGGCAGCGTCGAGGGCGGCTTCTTGGCGGCAGAACTCGAGGCCAGGCGGGGCCAGTTCGGCGTGCGTATCGCCCACGACGAGTCGCTGACAGCGCCGGGGGCGCTGGCGGCCGGCACGAAGGCGCAGGGCGACGACTGCGTGGTGTTCGCGGGCGCGGCGACGCCAGCGGCGGTGGCGTTCTTGATCGATCTCTCCTCGGTGGGGCGGCTTCGCTTGGTGCTCGGTTCCTACGGGGTGTGCACCGCGTCGGTGACAGCGGCCTTGCCTCCCGGCATCCGCGGGCCGTTCAGATGCACGCTGCCGGCGGGCAACCTGGGCGCCAGCAGGGTGGGGCGGGCCTTTCTTGCCGCCTATGGGGCGGCGTATGGCGTGTCTCCTCCGGACGCGCTTGCGGCGTACGGATATGAGGCGATGAGGCTGGGGCTCGACACGATCGCAGCGCTCGGCTCGCACGGCGATGACAAGGCCGCGGTGCGGGCGGCGCTGGTCGGGCTCCGCAGTCGCCAGTCGGTGCTTGGGGCGTACGGCTTTGACCGCGACGGGAGCTCGACGCTGGGGACGTACGGGCTGTACCGGATCGGGAAGAACGGCGCGCCGGTGTTCGCGGAGGGGTTGAGGCCGTAGGGGGTAGTCCGCGAGGCGCGCGCGGGCGGCGGTGCTTCGTGGCGGGCGAGAGCGTCGAAAAAGTCTTACGTCCCGTGACGCGTCAGTGAATTCGAGGGGCGCTTAGGCGTTGGGCGTGCAACCGTCGAGCTGTGGCGGCGCATAAGCCCAGGAAAAAGCCCCACGACTCAGACCCCGCCGGGGACCGTGGGTCTTCTTCCACCGCTGGGGTGGAAAAAGCCCCTGGGCGGGTCCGAATCCTGGGGCTGCGGGGCTTTTTCACCGTTTCCGGGACTCCGGAACAGCGGCTGGTTGCGGTTGCGAGGCTCCAGCGCGGCCGCGTAAGCCGCCGACAGCTGCTCGCGGCGGGCGTCAGTTCGCGCACTATCGATCGCATGCTCAACCACGGGCTCCTACGATCGGAGCACAGCGGCGTCTATGTCGTCCTCGATGCCGGCCCGTTAGAGCTCGCGCGGGAAACTGCGGCGCTCCTCGCGTGCGGGGAACGGGCGGTATTGAGCCACCGATCCGCTGCAGCGCACTGGGGACTTACACCGGCGGAGGACGGCGCGGTCGCGGTCACGATCGCTGGTGGTGACCGTGGACGCAAACGGGCGGGCATCGAGCTCCATCGTGCTTCTGAGCTTCTTCGCCGCGACGTACGCATTCACCAGCAGCTCCCAGTCACGTCACCGGCTCGAACCTTGCTCGATTTCGCTGCCGTGGCCGGCGCGCGCGAACTCGAGCGCGCGATTGACGAAGCCCTCGTGGTCTTGAAGCTCGTGGATCGGGCGGAGTTCGAAGACGTCGTGAGACGCGCATCGCATCACAGAGGCGCCCGGACCTTGAACGAGCTTCTGGATCACCGCGGCCCCTCGCGGATCACTCAATCCGAAGCCGAGCGGCTCTTTCTCGAATTGATCCGCCAGGCCCGACTGCCGATCCCTGAAACTCAAGTCCGGATCGCGGGCTACACGGTCGACTTCTACTGGCCGGAGCACAAGGTCGCGTTCGAGGTCGATGGCTACCGCTTCCACACGAGCCGGTCAGCGTTCGATCGCGACCGACGCAAGGACGCGGCGGTCAAGGCTGCCGGCGTCGATCCAAATCGAGTCAGTCGGGATCAGGTCAAGCACGAGCCGCTGGTCGTGGTCGGGTACGTCGCCCACGCGTTGGGACGCGCGACCCTGTAGCCCGCCCAGCCCTACCGCTTCCCGAGTGCCGCCTCCAGCGCCCGCCCCAGCTCCGGGTAGCGGAACTGATATCCGCCGGCAAGCGCTCGGGCGGGAAGCATGCGCTGGCCACCGGTCAGGACCATCGACATGTCGCCGAACACCGCCCGCAGCGCGAGCGGCGGCACCGGCACGATCGCGGGCCGATGCAGCTCGCGTCCGAGCGCGCGCGAGAACTCGCGATTGGTCGCCGGTTCCGGGGCGCACGCGTTGACTGGCCCGGACCACGCCGGGTCGTCTACACCGGCCAGATATATCCCCACCAAATCGTCGAGCGCGATCCAGGGCAGGTACTGGCGACCGGAACCCACGGGACCACCGAGTCCGAGGCGGAACGGCAGCAGCATGCGGCCGAGCGCGCCGCCCGAGCGATCGAGCACCACCCCCGTCCTGATCTTTACGACCCGGACACCCCACTGAGACGCCGCTTCGGCGGCCTCCTCCCAAGCCACGCACACACTGGCGAGGAAGTCGTCGCCCGGGCCCGCGTCCTCCTCCAGTGCCTCGGAACCTCGGTCGCCGTAGTAGCCCGACGCGGAGGCAGACACGAGCACGGCGGGCCGGGGCTCGGCACGCTCAAGGCCAGCCACCAGGTTGCGCGTGCCGGTCACTCTGCTCTCGAAGATGCCTCGCTTGGCCGCTGCGGTCCACCGCTGGTCGACCCGCTCGCCGGCCAAATTGACGACTGCGTCGAGCCCGGACAGCGCCGACGCCGGCGCCGGCCCAACGAGCGGGTCCCACTCGACGACGTCACTCACTTCAGGGAGCCGCTCGCGCGCCCGCGCGGCTCCTCGTGAGAAGACCGTGAGTTCGTCGCCACGCTCGAGAAGCGCCGCCACAAGCCGAGTACCGATCAGGCCGGTTGATCCGGTGAGCCCAACCCTCATCGTCCTGGCAACAATCCGAACTCCTCGGTGTGCGCGAAGCCGATCTCCGCACCCCCGGCGGCGGCAGTACCGCTCTCGCGCGCCTCATCCGCCACCGCACCGGCGACCGCGCCGACGACCTCACGGTTGAAGACCGAGGGAATGATGTAGTCCTCGCGCAGCTCGTCCGGCGAAACGATCGCCGCGATCGCCCGCGCGGCGGCCATCTTCATCGGCTCGGTGATCTGTCTGGCGCGTACGTCGAGCGCGCCGCGGAAGATCCCCGGAAAGCACAGCACGTTGTTGATCTGGTTGGGGTAGTCGGAGCGACCGGTGGCGATGATGCGCGCGTACCGGGAGGCCTCCTCGGGCGCAACCTCAGGAACCGGATTGGCCATCGCGAACACGATCGGGTCGGGACCCATGCGCTCGAGTGCCTGTGCGGGAATCACACGAGCCCCGCTCACCCCGATGAACAGGTCGGCACCCTCGAGCACTTCCGCCGGCCCCCCCGAGCGCCGCTCCGAGTTCGTCACCGACGCCAGCCATCGCTTGATTGGGTGCATCGTGCCGTCCACGAAATCCGGACGCTCCGAATGCAAAGCCCCGCGCGAGTCGACCCCGATGATGTGGCGCGCGCCGGCCTCCAAAAGGATCCGAGCGACCGCGATCCCGGCCGCGCCGATGCCGTAGATCACGATCGCGATGTCCTCAAGCCGCCGGCCGGTCAACTGCAGGGCGTTGAACAGCGCGGCCATCACCACCACCGCCGTGCCGTGCTGGTCGTCATGGAACACGGGGATGTCCAGCTCGGCCTTCAACCGGTCCTCGATCTCGAAGCAACGTGGCGCGGAGATGTCCTCCAAATTCACGCCCCCAAACGTTGGCGAGATGGCTTTGACTGTGCGCACGATCTCGTCCGGATCCTTGGTGTCCAAGCAGATCGGGAAGGCGTCAATACCCGCGAACTCCTTGAACAGCATCGCCTTGCCCTCCATCACGGGCATTGCCGCGCGAGGGCCGATGTCACCAAGCCCGAGCACCGCGGTGCCGTCGGACACGACCGCGACCGCGTTGCGCTTGATCGTGTACTGGAACGCCTTATCCGGGTCATCGTGGATCGCCATCGACACCCGCGCCACGCCCGGCGTGTACGCCATCGAGAGGTCGTCGCGGCTCTTCAGCGGGCTCTTGTTGTGCAACTCGATCTTGCCGCCGATGTGCGCCGTGAAGGTGCGGTCAGTGGTGTCGAGCACGCGTGCGCCGTGGACTGCGTCGACCGCTGCGGTCAAGCGGGGCCAGTCGTCGGCCGCGCCCGTGGCCACCGTGATGTCGCGGATGGTGTGGTCGTGGTCGATCTGCACGAGATCGACGGCGCCGATCGTGCCGCCGGCGTCGCCGATCGCGCTCGCCACCTTCCCCAGCATCCCGGGCCGCTCGTCGATCTCGACGCGCAGCGTCAGGCTGTACTGGGCGCTGGGGGTGGCGGGCACGGGGCAGCGGATCTTAGGGGGCGCGCTCAAAGCTTCAGATTTGTCGCGTTTTCCAGGTAGTTGGAAGTGCGGGCAAGCTGGCGGCAGCTAGGCTCAAACAAGTGGGAGACGAGCTCTTTTTGATCGACGGCAACAGCCTGGCCTACCGGGCTTTCTTCGCGCTGCCCGAGTCGATCGCGACCAGCACCGGACAGCCCACGAACGCGATCTTTGGCTTTGCCTCGATGCTCGTCAAGATCATGACCGACTACGGCCCGAAGGCCACGCTGGTGGTGTGGGACGCGGGCAGCTCGGGCCGCAAGGAGCTCTACGAGCAGTACAAGGCCCAGCGCACATCTCGGCCCGACCTGCTCAAGGAGCAGTGGCCCCACCTCGAGCCGCTGGTCGATGCCTTCGGCTACCGCAACTACGCGGTCGCTGGGTACGAGGCCGACGACGTGATCGCCTCGATCGTCGAGCAAGCGCGGCACGCAGATCCGCCCGTCCCGGTGATGGTGGTGACCGGCGACCGCGACGCCTATCAGCTGGTCGACGACGGCGTGCGCATCATGACCACCTCGCGCGGCATCACCGACACCCGCGTGTACGACCGCGAGGGCGTGGTCGACCGCTACGGCATCCCGCCCGAGCTGATCGCCGACTTCATCGGGCTGAAGGGCGACACCAGCGACAACATCCCCGGGGTCCCGGGTATCGGGGACAAGACCGCCGCGGAGCTGCTGCAGCGCTTCGGCACGCTCGAGGAAGTGCTTGGCCACGTCGACGAGATCTCGGGAGCCAAGCGCCAGCAGAACCTAAAAGAGCACGCGGATGCCGCGCGGATCTCCAAGACGCTGGCGACGATCAAACGCGACATCCCGATCGAGTTCGACGTCCAGACGTTCGCCAGCGAGGCCCCCGACCGCTCGAGACTCCGAGAGGTCTTTCGACAGTTCGAGCTGCGCGAGCCGTTGCGCCGGCTCGAGGAGGCGCTCGGTTCTGCCGACGCCGCGGCGCCCGCCCCGGTGGCCGAGAAGTCGCTCAGCGCGCGTCTGCAACAGGCCGGCCTGACGGAGGTCAAGGCGCTGCCCATCACCGAGGTGGCGCTCGCGGTCAGGCCGCCCAACCAGCCCGACGACGCGCTCTTCGCCGCCGACTCGGAGTGGCGCTTCGGTGTCTACCCCGAGGACGACGGCCGCGTGCTGGCGGGCGCCTCCCACGGTCCGGAGGAGGTGGTGGTAGCGATCGGCGAGCGGCCGGTGGTGGCCCACGACGCCAAGTCGCTCAAGCAGATCCCGGCATACCTCGCGCACGACACCGAGATCGGCGCCTACCTGCTCGAGCCGGCGCGGCGCGCCTATCCCTTCCGCGAGCTGTGGGAGGAGCGCGGCTTCGCCGCGGAGCTCGAGGACCCCGTAGCGGCGGACGCGCTGCTGACTGCGGCGCTCGCGCAGTGGCAGCGCGAGGAGATACAGGCCCGTGGTCTCACCGACCTCCTAAACGAAGTCGAGCTGCCGCTTGTCCGCGTGCTGCGCGAGATGGAGATCGCGGGCAGCAAGCTCGACACCGAACGCCTGGCGCAGATCTCGACCAGAGTCAAGGATGAGGCTGCCGCGCTGGAGCGCGAGATCTTCGACCTGTGCGGCGAAGAGTTCATGCTCGGCTCCCCCAGGCAGCTCGAGGAGATTCTCTTCAAGCGCCTCGGCCTCTCGCGCAAGCGCCGCGGCAAGACCGGCTACTCGACCGACGCGCGCGTGCTGCAGGCGATCCGCGACGAGCATCCGGTGATTCCCAAAATCGAGCGCTGGCGCGAGCTGACAAAACTCGCCGCAGACCTACCTGGACGCGCTGCCCCTCCTGCTGGGTCCCGACAAGCGGCTGCACACCACCTTCAACCAGACCGCTGCGACCACCGGCCGGCTGTCCTCCAACAATCCCAACCTCCAGAACATCCCCATCCGCACGCCGCTGGGGCGCGAGATTCGCTCCTGTTTCGTCGCCGAGCCCGGCGATTTGCTCGTGTCGGCCGACTACTCACAGGTCGAGCTGCGGCTGCTCGCGCACATCGCCGACGAGCCCGCGCTCAAGGAGATCTTCGAGCGCGGCGAGGACGTTCACACCGCGACCGCTTGCCGCGTGTTCGGCGTGACCCCCGACCAGATCGATCCGGGCATGCGCTCGAAGTCGAAGATGATCAACTACGGCATCGTGTACGGGCTATCGGCGTGGGGAATGGCCGACCGGCTCGACATCCCGCAGGAGGAGGCCGACGAATTCATCCAGCGCTACCTCGCCGGCTTCCCCAAGGTGGCGCAGTTCATCCAGGACACGATCGCCCAGGGCGCCGAGCACGGCTACGTCTCCACGCTCTTCGGCCGCCGCCGCCAGGTGCCGGAGCTGCGCGCCCGGCGCTGGGAGATCCGCCGGCAGGGCGAGCGCTTCGCCGTCAACATGGTGATCCAGGGCACCGCCGCCGACATCATGAAGGTGGCGATGGTCCGCTGCGACCAGGCGCTCAAGCAGGCGGAGCTCCAATCCCGGCTCATCCTCCAGATTCACGACGAGCTGCTGTTCGAGGGTCCCGAGTCGGAGGCCGAACAGGTCAAGGAGATCGCCTGCCGGGAGATGTCGCAAGCGTTTGCGACCCATCCGCCGCTGGCGGTCGACGTCGGGATTGGGACCGACTGGTTAAGCGCTAAATAGCGCTTGACTGACAGGCCCGGCGCCTGAAAGGATCGGGCCACCGTTTCGGTCCACCGCCGGGCCGCCTGGGCGGTGGACGCGGGCGCAGGAAAGGAGAGAGTCTCAATGACCACACGCCTCGCCGCCGGTTTTCGCCGCGTACCCGCTCGGGGTCTCCTGGTCGCCATGCTGGCCGCCGCGCTGGTCATTCCCGCCGCAGCGGCGTCCACCACGCGCACAACGACCAAGAACCCGATCTGTAGCCGCCTGGACAAGACCATCGGCCTGTCAGCGGGAGCGCACATGTACTGCCAGGGAGCCGTCAGGAGCTCCCCCAGGACCGCTACGAACAATGCGCCGCGAAAGCCGTCCACGCCGAAGAACGTCAACGCTGCGAACCCGCGCGAGGACGTCTCTGCCGCGGGTGCGCGCGGCTACGGTCAAAGCGAAGAGTCGGTCGCCGCGGTGGGCAAGTACGTGGTCGAGGCCTGGAACGACTCCACCGGCTTCAACATCGACCCGTCCATCTGCGCGGCGCAGTTCAAGGAGGAGACCACTGGCTATGGCTTCTCCAGCAACGGCGGGAAGTCGTTCAAGGACCTGGGCGGTCTGCCGAACAACATGTGCGCGGGCTCGTGGCGGTACTCCGGCGACCCGAGCGTGGAGGGATGGAAGTCAGGCGGGACGACCTACTTCTACATACAGAGTCTGTTCATTAACCAGTTCAACGGTGTCTCCGACATCGCGCTCGACACGTGCACGGCCAGCGGCGCCACCTTGTCATGCAACAGCAAACCTACGATCGTCGCCGCCGGCGCGATCAGCGGCGGATTTGGCAGTCAGTTCCTCGACAAGGACTACCTGGCGCTGGATGCCAAGCGGGGCCGTCTGTACTCGACATACACCCGGTTCACCAGCTCGAACAACGGTCAGGCGGAGCTCGCGGTGTGCAACATCTCGGGCAGCCTGGCGGCGCATCCGAGCTGCCACGCAGGCACCTCGACCACGCCTTACTTCGTATATCCGCTGACCAATGTCAACTGTGAGACCGAGGGTGCCTACCCCGCGGTCGATCAGAACACGGGCGAGGTGTATGTGGCCTGGGAGTACAACTGGGCGACCAACTTCCTCAATCCTCCCTGCACCCACAGCAGCACCCCGACGCAGGAGAAGGTGGCCGCTCTGCCGCTGTCGTGCCTGACGCTGACCGCGGTGTCGCCGTGTAAGACACCCAAGGCACTGGCCTCGATCACCATCGACTCGATGGACTCGGCGTTCCCTCCGGGGTATAACCGCGGTGCCCCTGCGCTGAATGACTTCCCGCGGATCGCGGTTAGCGACCCCGCGGGGACCGTAAGCATCCTCTGGAATGACGGCA
The DNA here is from genome assembly GCA_963767295.1 of uncultured Solirubrobacterales bacterium. Classification (GTDB taxonomy): domain Bacteria; phylum Actinomycetota; class Thermoleophilia; order Solirubrobacterales; family Solirubrobacteraceae; genus Palsa-465. The sequence continues at coordinate 983,736 of CAVYDI010000002.1, read as the reverse complement.
GGAAGCCCACCGGAGAGATCCTCATGCAGAGCTACAAGCTGGGGACGCTCGCCGCTGTGCAGAGCCACCCGGTGCGGCTGAACAACAACAAGGGCCCCAAGTGGGTGTTCTTCCCTGGGGTGCGCAACGCCGACAAGTCCGGCAAGCTGGACGTCGTCTGGTATGACCGGCGCAACTCGAACCCGTCGTGCGAGGCCTGCACTGACCTCTATGCGGCGATAAAGGTCAGCCCCACCACGACCAAGACGCCGAAGGCCAACGTTCGCATCACGAACGTCTCCAGCAACTGGAACGCGGTGTCGTCGGACATCTTCCCCAACTTCGGGGACTACACGGACGATCTCGTCGTCGGCAAGGTGCTCTACATCGCGTGGGCCGATGGACGACTTGGGGTGCCGCAGCCGTTCTTCGCCAAGCAGGGAGGGTGACGGCCCGTCGGCCTCAATCCGCCGGCGCCTGCACCCGCCGCAGCTTGTCCGGGTCCGCCACGAGGTTGAGACTCGTGATCCGGCCCTCGGCGATCGTGAAGGCGGTCACGGCCAGCACCTGATCGCGAATGGCGACCACCACGCCCGGGGCGCCGTTGACGATCGCCGGTCGCGCAAACCGAGCGCGCGGCGTGCCCTGCGCGACCACCATGCCCGCCACGTCGGGAGCGCCGCGGAGCTCGGTGAATGGGCCTAGCCGCCCCTGGTCGATCCGCATCACCACATCGGGATCTAGCACCTCCAGCAGAGCCTCGAAGTCGCCTTCACGCGAAGCCTTCAAGAACGCCTCGATCACCGCCCGCTGCTGCGAGCGCGTCGCGCCAGAGGAGCCTGGCTCGGCACCGCGCACGCGCCGCCGCGCGCGACTCGCGAGCTGACGTGTGGCGGGAACGGAGCGCTCGACGATCGGCGCGATCTCCTCGAACGGCAGCCCGAACATGTCGTGCAGCACGAACGACAGCCGCTCCGCGGGGGTGAGCGTCTGCAGCACGACCTGCAGCGCCAGACCCACCGAGTCGGCGACCAGTGCTTCGTGCTCGGGGTCGCCGAGCGAGTCCTCGGCCGTGACGACTGGTTCCGGCAACGAGCCGTCGAAGAGCTCTTCGCGGCGGGCACGGCGCGTGCGAAGCATGTCGAGGCACACCCGGCTGACGATCACCGTCAACCACGCGCGCATGTTTTCGACCTCCGCCGCATCCGCGCGCCGGAAGCGCATCCAGGCCTCCTGCACGGCGTCATCGGCCTCGCTCAAAGACCCGAGCATGCGGTAGGCGACCGACCGCAAGTGGTCTCGGTTTCGCTCGAACTGGTCGGTGAAGTCCATGGTCACATCCTCTCGTCGGGTTACGTCATACCGGTTGACGAGCCAAATCAGGCAAACGTGACGATTGGAGGAACCCAAATGCATGCCATCGAGGCGAAGTCATTGACAAAGACGTACCGAGGCGGGGTTCAGGCCGTCAAGGGCATCGATTTCCAAGTCAATCCCGGCGAGGTCTTCGGCCTGCTCGGGCCAAACGGCGCGGGCAAGTCGACGACCGTGGGAATGCTCACCACGACCATCGCCCCCACCGGCGGACAGGCGCTCGTAGGCGGTTACGACGTGGTCAAGCAGCCACTCCAGGCCCGCAAGGTCTCGAGCGTGGTGTTCCAGGAGCCCGTCGTCGACCGCTCCCTCACCGGGCGCGCCAACCTCGAGCTCCACGCCCGTCTCTGGGGCGTCGGCTCGCACAAGCGCATCGGCGAGCTCGTCGATCAACTCGGGCTCACCAAGTTGATCGACCGGCAGGTCGAGAGCTACAGCGGCGGGGAACGCCGCCGGCTCGAGATCGCCCGCGCGCTCGCATCTGAGCCGAAGGTGCTGTTCCTGGACGAGCCCACCGTCGGCCTCGACCCCAGGATCCGCCACGAACTGCTCGACGTGGTCGCGGGGCTCCGCGCGAGCCATGAGCTCACCATCCTCGTGACCACGCACTATCTCGACGAGGCCGAGCGGCTGGCCGACCGGGTCGCGATCGTGCACGAGGGCACGGTGGTCGCGCTCGACAGTCCCAAGGCGCTGCTCGAGCGGCTCGGCTCGGAGATCCTCGAGTTCCGGTCCGATGGCGACCCGAACGCGGACCTCGCCGCGCTCAAGTTGCAGCGTCTCGCGGGCGACGACGCGTTCGTGATCGGTGCGCGCGTGACCGTGCCGCTCCATGGTCACACCGCGACCGATGTCCTGGCGGGACTGCGGACGCACGCCTCGGAGCTCTCGACACGGGTCCCCACCCTCGACGACGTCTACCTGCAACTCACAGGAAGCCGCCTCGCGCAGGCGGCCTGAAACACACCAGAGAGGGATGAAACGAAATGTCCGCAATTGCACACTCCATACCGCTCCCCCGGCTAAGGAACAGCGAGCGCAGCTTCCGCCTCGGCGCGCTGCTGACGCTGGCCCGGCGGCGGGCCCTGCTGACCGCCGGCAACCCGCGGCAGATCGCGGTCCCCCTGCTGGGACCGATGCTGCTCGCCGTGGTGGTAGCTCCGGCGCTAAAGGTCGCCACCGGCGGCCTGCACTCCACCATCGACTACCAGGCGTTCGTCGGGATCGGCACCGTCGGACTGGTCGTCCCGCTCACCTGCATCTTCGCGGGGCTGAGCGTGATCGTCGACCGCCATGAGGGAGCCCAGCGAGAGCTGTTGGCCGCCCCCCTGCCGCGCGGGTATCTGGTTGCCGGCAACCTCGTGGTCGTGGTAGCGCTGGCCGCGCTTCAAGTCATCGTGCTGATCGGCCTCTCCGCTCTGCGCGGCGCGCAGTTCCACATCACGGCCACGGGCATCGCCTGGTTCGGGGCCACGACGTTGCTGTTCACCGTGTTCATGTACGGCCTCGCGGAGGCCGTGGCGAGCAAGGTCTCCAAGCAGGAGGACTACATCGGCGCCACCCCGGCGTTGGCGATCCTGCCATTTTTCTTCGCCGGCGCGCTGTTTCCGATCAGCGCGATGCCGGCGCCGCTGACGGCGGTCGCCAAATTCATACCCCTCACGCACGCGCTCGCGCTGATGCGCTATGCGTTCGTCGACCCCTCGGGCAAGGGCCTGCACGACATATGGGGCATGCACAACGTCGTCACCGAGGCCTGGCTCAGCCTGGCCGTGGTGGCGGTGTTCGCGGTCGCCCTGGCGGCGATTTCGATCCGCGTCTTCTCGCGCGCGGCTGTCAAATAAGACCGGCGGTTCCGCCGGCGCCGTCAGGCGCCGTCGGCCGTCCGCCGCTCGACCGACACCGAGTAGGCGCGCGGCCGGAACAGCAGCACCGGATCGTTGGACGGCTCGATTCCGTCCGTGACGCGCACCGGGTCGAACACGAGCACGTTGTCCTTCTCGTGCTCGGTCTCGGGGGCAGTGACTTGTAGCGTCCCCGCCGTCACCGTCTCGCGCTCATCGGGCCAGGCCGCAGCGGGATCGTCGACCGGGTCGCCCTCCTCGGCGACCTGGAGCATGAGCGTGAAGCGCACCGGCCCGCGCTTCACCCTCTCGCGCAGCTCCTCCTGCAAGTACTCCGAGCCGCGCTGGCGAGCCTCGACCATGGCCAGGCTCGGCTCTTGCTCTTCGGGCTCCCAGCGGTAGCGCACGTGGCGCTCGCCTCCCTGCGCGTCGATCCATTTGAAGGCGTGGACGGCGTAGTAGCGGACGCCGGCGTAGCTGGAAAGTGGGCGGAGCGCCTCGGCGTTTACCTTCAATCTCTTTGTGATCCCGCGGTGTCGCGCGAGAAAAAGCGGCAAGCGCCAGACGCGAGACACGCTGCCGCTGTTCAGGCGGATGAGCTCGATGAAGTCATCTGGCGTCGAAACGGGGAAGTGCGGGACCGTCTGCGCGCTGATATCGGTACGCGAGCCGTCGGGCAAAAAGAACTTGACGGCCATACCACGGACGTCGGGCGCGTAGTCGGGCAAACGTGGATTTCCCGAGCCGTTGGAGAAGCGCACCAGCGCGTCGACTGGCTGGCCCTGCATGTGCGCCGCGCGCGTCAGCCGGCCCCCTCCGGGGGATGCGGTGAAGCTCGCGCGATACAGGCCCCCCTTGGCGTGCAGCGACCGGTAGCCGGGGAAGCGTCCGAACCGGTCGTTGATTACGTCAAGCGCCTTCTCTGGCGAGATCACGCGGGCACCATCCGGCCCGCGAACCGTGGGTGCGCGATCTCGAGGTAATTGCCGAAGGCCCAGTCGACGAACGCCTTGCGCTCCATCGCCTTCAGCGAGCGCGCCAGCAGCCGCGGCGCGACGCGCGGGATCAGCCGCTGGAAGCGCAACAGCAGCTCGAACTTCCACCGATGCGAGGCGCTGAAGGAGCTGTAGCGCTGCAGCGCGTGCTCGCGCTCGAGCCGCCCTTCGATCACCGCGCGCAACTCGCGCCCGCACGCGAGCCCGAAGTAGAGCGCGGTACGGATTCCCTCGGCGGTCAGCGGCAGGCAGTGGCCGGCCGAGTCGCCGACGAAAAAGACGCCCTCGTCGGTCGCCGGTCGCAGCCGATGGGGGATCCAGTTGCCCTGGTAGCGGATCGCGTCTCGCCTGAGCTCGGAGGCGAGCCGCACCGTCGGCTCCTTGACGTGGAAGCGCGGGTCAAACGAGCCCACGCCCACGCGCACCTCCTCGTCGGCGGGAAAGCTCCAGCCGTAGCCCGCCGGCACGTACGAGCGGTCGATCCAGACCTCGAGCGCGTCTCCTGAGCCGAACGGATGCACCTCGAGCCCGCGTGAGAGAAAAGCCTCAGGCGGCTGGATCGGCTCGCCCAGGCCCAGCACCCTGCGCCAGCCGAGGGCATCGATCACCAGCGGCGCCCGAATGCGGCCGCGATCAGTCTCCACCTCAATCATCTTTGGCCGGGGCGCATGCGCCCCGGCCCCGGCCGGAACATGTTCCGGCCGGCGGGTCGGCACATGTGCCGACCCGGTCTCACTTCTTTGCGTGACCGTGGCGGTCTCAAACTCGAAATCGCCCCTCTCCGCCAACAGCTCACACAGCGTCCGATAGTCGAAGGTCGAGAAGCTCCAGGGGAGATCGAGGCGAACCGACCCATGCGGCGTATGGACGACCAGCTCGGGAAACGTCTGTTGTAAGGCGCCCCCGAGCTCGAGCGCGTATAGCCACGAGGTGGGAATGCCGCAGGCGGACGTCTGCCGCTCACCGATCTCGTAGCGGTCGATCATGAGCACTTCGGCGCCGCTACCGCGCAGCTCGCACGCCACCGCGAGACCCGCGAAGCTGGCGCCGCAGATCAGTACGTCGCAGTCGCGTTGAAGCGGCGTGCGCTGCGCGCCTCGCTTGGTGGCCCGCCGTGGCATCGGGGTCCGATGATAGGGGGGAGCCGCTACTCTCCGGGCGGATGGCGCAAACGACAACCATGCCGGAGACCGCTCCGCCCGACGCCAAGGTCGTCGAGGGCTCGGACGGTCTTCTGCTCGAGGTCGACGGCCGCATCGTTCCCAACTACGACGCCACCCTGCACCCCTTCCGCGAGGGCGACGTGGTCAGCGGCACAGTGGTCAGAATCGATGCCGATGAGGTGCTGGTCGACATCGGCTACAAGTCCGAAGGCGTCATCCCCTCCTACGAGTTGTCGATCCGCAAGTCGGTCGACCCCTCCGACGAGGTCCACCTGGGCGAAAACGTCGACGCGCTGGTGCTCACCAAGGAGGACCAAGACGGCCGTCTGATCCTGTCGAAGAAGCGCGCCCGCTTCGAGAAGGCCTGGCGGCGGATCGAGTCGGCCGCCGACTCGGGCGAGCCGGTCGAGGGTCAGGTGATCGAGGTCGTCAAGGGAGGGTTGATTGTCGATCTCGGCGTGCGCGGCTTCTTGCCCGCATCGCTCGTGGACATCCGTCGCGTACCCAATCTCGACGAGTACATGGGTCAGCAGATCGAGACCAAGGTGATCGAGCTAAACCGGTCGCGTAACAACGTTGTGCTCTCGCGTCGGGCCGTGCTCGAAGAGCAGCGTAAGGAGGACCGTGAACGGATCCTCGACCGCCTGCACCCGGCCGACGTCGTGCAGGGCCGGATCTCCAACATCGTCGACTTCGGCGCGTTCGTCGATCTCGACGGCATCGACGGTCTGATCCACATTTCTGAGCTGTCCTGGTCGCACGTCAATCACCCGTCGGAGATCCTCTCGATCGGCAACGAGGTGACGGTCAAGGTGCTCGATATCGACCGCGACCGTCAGCGCATCTCGCTTGGCCTCAAGCAGACCCAGGAAGACCCGTGGCAGCGCGTGGTCGACACCTACAACATTGGCGACGAGCTCGAGGGCACGGTCACCAAGGTCGTGACCTTCGGGGCCTTCGTCGAGATCCTGGATGGGGTCGAGGGGCTCGTCCACATATCCGAGTTGGCGCAACACCATGTCGAGAACCCCCGCGAGCTCGTGCAGCCGGGCGACGTCGTGCGCGTCAAGATTCTTGAGATCGACTCCGAGCGGCGCCGGCTGTCGTTGTCGATCAAGCGGGTCGAGGGCCAGGTGCTTCCACTGCGGCGGCCTGAAGACGCCGGCGACCTAGAGAATGTGCCTGAGCTTGGGCTTTCGGAGGACGTGTTCGCGGAGACCCCGCCTCCGGAGGAAGCTTTAGCTGAGCCGCCTGCCGAGGAAGCTTTAGCTGAGCCGGCTGTCGAGGAAGCTTTAGCTGAGCCGGCTGTCGAGGAAGCTTTAGCTGAGCCGGCTGTCGAGGATGCAGTGGCTGAGCCGCCTGCCGAGGCAGCTTCGGCTGAGCCGTCGGGTGACGGTGACTCGCCCGCACCCGAAAGCGAACCGCCCCCCGACGAGTCCTAGCCGCCCGGTGGTCCCGTTCGTGGGACTGACCGGGGGTATCGGCGCGGGCAAATCGACCGCGCTCGATGTGCTGGAACGATTGGGAGCGGCGGTTCTCTCGACCGATCAAGTGGTGCACGACCTATATGACGATCCCGAGGTGCGGGCGGCAGTCATCGAGCGGTTCGGGCGCTCGGTGGCACCCGACGGTCCCGTCGACCGGCCCGCACTCGCGAAACGCGCCTTTGCCAGCGCCGCAGACCGAGCGTGGCTCGAGCAGCTCCTGTGGCCGCGGGTGGGGGCCGCGATGCTCGCGTGGCGCGAGCAGGTGAGGCGGCTCGAGCCCGCGCCTGGGGCGGTGGTGGTGGAGGTGCCGCTGTTGTTCGAGTCGGGCATGGATCAGGCGTTTGATGCGACGGTCGCGATCGTCGCTGACGAGCCTGTGCGCGAGCGGCGCGCGGCCACGCGCGCGCACGCCTCGCTGGACGAGCGCCTCGCGCGCCAGCTTTCTCAGCAGGAAAAGGCGCAAAGAGCGACATACGTAGTCGTCAACGATGGGAGTCTGGCCGAACTAGAAGCCGAGTTGTCGGTCGTACTTGAGAAGCTTCAGCGGGTGAGCGCGCAATGAGCCCACCGGCCGCCAGCGTGGCCGCTCGGCGCGGGACCGGCCCGCCCGCCCGCCGGCGCGCTGTGAGGCGGCGCCGCTGGCTGTTGCTGCTGGGCGCGGCCGCGATCGCCGGCATCGTCGTGGCGATGTCGCTCCCGATCGCGCGCAAGGCGATCAACGAGCTTTCTCTGCCGCTCACCAACGCCGACATCATTCGCCAGCAGGCGGCGCAGAAGCACCTCGATCCCGCGCTGGTCGCAGCCGTCATCTACGCCGAGACAAAGTTTGATCCGCGCCCCTCGTCGGCGGGTGCCGAGGGCCTGATGCAGCTCATGCCGCAGACGGCCGAGTTTCTTGCGCACCGTTCGGGAGGCATTGATTTTCGCGTGTCCGACCTGGCCACGCCGCAGGTCAACATCGCTTACGGCAGCTACTACCTGCGCTACCTAATCGACCATTACGGGGGACAGGTGCCGCTGGCGCTGGCCGCCTACAACGCCGGCTTGGCGAACGTCGATAGCTGGGTCGCGCAGGCCCGCGCGCACGGCCATCCGTTGAGCATCGGCCAGATCCCCTTCGGAGAGACACGGCTGTACGTGGAGAAGGTGCTCTCGGCGCAGCGCGCGTACCGGCGCGTGTACGCGAAGCAGCTCGGCTACGGCTAGGCGGCCGCTTTAAGCGCGAGGGCGCGATTGCGTCGGCGCACGGCGTCGGCGATCAGCTGCAAGACCAACAGCAGCGCGAGCCCGAGTGCCGCGGTGCTCGCGATGTACCACGGCCACGGCCCAAGCAGGCTGAGCAGCGAGTTGTGTACCGGCTTGGCGCGCAGGTACATGTAATTGCCGCCGGTGAGCAGATCGCCGATCGCGGCGACGCCCGCCCACGCCAACGTGAAAGCGAAGACCGTTAGGGCCGCTCTCGGCCTGGGGTAGAGGCGCAGGCCGAACACGAGCATGATCGCCGCCGTGACCGCGCCGACGTGGTAGCCGAAGTAAGTGAAGTAGTAGATGCTGGGGAAGTTCTGGGCGAGGTCGGGCGTGAGCAGCGCCTGCAGGCTGGCCGACAGCGACCAGAAGTAGGTGAGTTCGACCGCCAGCTGACGGCGGGTGATGAGCGCGATGATCGCGGCCGCCGAGACCGCGTCGGTGAGCTGGAGGGGAAGGGTGTATTTGGCGCTGTACGTGGCGTTGACGGCATCCGCAACGTACTCACCGACCCAGGCCGCGAAGATGACGAGCGCGAGCGCCCACCTCCAGCCCGCCGTCGCAGACTCGCGCCCCCGTCTCGCCTCCCAGACTGCGGCCGCCGATGCTACGACGGTGACTGCCAGCGCCGCGAGGTGGGGTGGGGAGAACTGGCGCACCGGCCAAAATCCACCACACCTTCGCCGCTTTGGCGAGGCAGGAGAAAGTTGGACGTCCGGCGGCCATGGTTCCTCCTCCCGTGCCGGGCGCGGCCGAGGTGAGTGACTTTGTGCGCCGCTAGGCTGAAGGTAATGCCAAAGTTCGAACTCGACCCGGCTTTCCGGCCCACCGCAGACCAGCCTGCGGCGATCGTCTCGCTCGCCGAGGGCGTGCGTCAAGGCGAGCGCTTTTCGACGCTGCTGGGAGCGACCGGTACCGGCAAGACGATGACGATGGCGGGCGTGGTCGAGGCGGTCCAGAAGCCGACGCTGGTGATCGCGCACAACAAGACGCTTGCGGCGCAGCTGTGCAACGAGTTCCGTACCTACTTCCCCAACAACGCGGTCGAGTACTTCGTCTCCTACTACGACTACTACCAGCCCGAGGCTTACGTCCCGTCGAAGGACCTCTATATCGAGAAGGATTCGGCGATCAACGAAGAGATCGACCGCCTACGTCACTCCGCTACCGCGGCCCTGTTCGCGCGTCGAGACGTGTTGATCGTGGCCAGCGTCTCGTGCATCTTCGGCTTGGGCTCGCCCGAGGTCTACGACGAGAACCTGCAGACGCTGCGCAAAGGGGAGATGATCGACCGCGACAAGCTGCTGCGCAAGCTGGTCTCGATTCAATACTCGCGCAACGACACGGCGCTCGGCCGCGGCAGCTTCAGGGTGCGCGGCGAAGCGCTCGAGATCTTCCCCGCCTACGCCGAGGACGCCTACCGGATCGTCCTGTTCGGCGACGAGGTCGAGACGCTGCAGAAGTTCGACCCGCTCACTGGCGAGCTGCTCGAGGACGACCTCGAGCACGTCGGTATCTGGCCGGCCACGCACTACAACGTGCGCGAGGGCATGATCGAAGACGCGGTCGCGGGGATCGGGCGCGAGCTCAACGAGCGCTGTGCCGAGCTCGAGGCGCAGGGCAAGCTGCTCGAGTCACACCGGCTGCGGCAACGCACGCAGTACGACATGGAGATGCTGCGCGAGCTCGGGTTCTGCTCGGGGATCGAGAACTACTCGCGCATCCTCGACGGCCGGGCGCCAGGCTCGCGGCCGTACTGCCTGCTCGACTACTTCCCGGACGATTTCTTGTGCCTGATCGACGAGTCGCATCAGACCGTGCCGCAGCTGGGCGGGATGTATGAGGGCGACCGCTCGCGCAAGCAGACGCTGGTCGACTATGGCTTCAGACTCCCGAGCGCGCTCGACAACCGGCCTCAGACGTTCCACGAGTTTCTGTCGATCACGCCACAGATGGTGCTCGTGTCGGCGACGCCCGGCGCCTTCGAGCGCGCGCGTTCCGCGCGGATCGTGGAACAGATCGTGCGTCCGACGGGCATCGTCGATCCAGAGGTGCAGGTGCGCGAGACGCGCAACCAGATCGACGACCTGATGAACGAGATCCGCGCTCGCGTCGACCGCGAGCAGCGGGTGCTTGTCACGACCTTGACGAAGAAGATGGCCGAGGATTTGACGGACTATTTGCTCGAGATGGGGTTCCGCGTGCGCTACCTGCACTCCGAGGTCGACACGCTCGAGCGCATCCAGATCATCCGCGAGCTGCGGCTGGGCGAGTTCGATGTGCTGGTGGGCGTCAACCTGCTGCGCGAGGGCCTCGACCTACCCGAGGTCTCGCTGGTCGCGATCCTCGATGCCGACAAGGAAGGTTTCCTGCGCGGCGAGACCTCCCTGATTCAGACGATCGGCCGCTGCGCGCGCAATGTCGAGGGCCGAGTGGTCATGTACGCGGACAAAGAGACGCAGGCGATGCGTGCTGCGATCGAGGAAACCGACCGCAGGCGGGCGATCCAGGTCGCCTACAACGAGGAGCACGGGATCACGCCGGAGACGATCGTCAAGGGCATCTCCGACATCGCCGAGTTTTTGCAGAGCGATTCCAAGGTCCCGCGCTCGCGCCGGCGCAGAACGCGCTCCGCAGACGGGATGCCGCCCGAGGAGATCGAGCGCACGATCGTGGAGCTCGAGGAGGAAATGCTGCAGGCGGCCGAGGAGCTTCGGTTCGAGTACGCGGCCAAGTTGCGCGACGAGATTCGCGATCTCCAGCGCCAGCGCGATCAAATCCTGGCGACCGGCTGAGCGGCTGCGGTCGGGTACGCTGCCGACCGTTGGGAGATCCAGTGTGAGAGGGAGGTAGTTGGCGTGGCCCTGGGACGAGAAGGCATCGAGAAGAAAGACTTTCCGATCGGCCGCCGCGGCTACGATCCCGCCGCGGTCGACGCCCATTTGAGCACGATCGCCGACCAGGTCGAGCAGCTCAGGCAAGCACCCGAAAACAGGGTCGAGCCGGTTGCGACGGCGATCTCCGAGCAGGTGCGCGGGATCGTCGAGGCGGCGGAGCACGGCGCCGCGGAAATCCAGGCCCGCGCGCAGCAGGAGGCGCGCGAGCTGCGCGCCGAGGCCGTCCGGATCGCGACGCACCAGCGCGAGCAGGCCACGCACGAGGCGGCGGCCGCGCGGGACAAAGCGGTCGGGCAGGCGCACGAGTACGTCGGGCGCGTGTCGGAGTCGACTTCGAAGATGCTCGAGCGCCTGGGGATGATCGACGGCGAGTTGAACTCTCTAACCGAGTCGCTGCGCGCTGCCGCCGAGCGTCTGCGGGGAGAGCTCGAGCGGCTGCAGGGCGAGCTTGGTGAACTGGGCGCAGCTGCGGCGCGCCGGCCAGAGGGGGTGGAGGCACCTGTCGCCGAACAACCCACCGCCGCGAGCGCCGCCGCGGTGGAGGGGTCGACCGACGTCGAGCAGCCAGTAACCGCACCGGTCGGCGATGAGGGCCGCTCGGAGGCGGCGACCACGCCCATCGCCGTGTCGGCCTTCACCCGCCAGAAGACCGAGACTTCTGCCGAGTCCGCGAAGGTGGGCGACCGGCCGCCGGAGGATGCAGTCCCGGAATCACCGCCCGCTCCACCGCCTTCGGCCTTCAGGGCGGCGGCTAGACCTTCCGAGCCGGAGGCTGAGTCCGTCGAGGGCGCTCCCGAGGCGCCGCCTGAGACGCCGGCGTCGATTCCCGAGCCGCCCGCGTCAACTCCCCAGCGGTTCACCTCCACTCCCGAGCCAGCCGCTTCACACCCGGAGCCGGCCGCTTCAACCCTCGAGGAGCCGCCCGAGCCGACGCCGTTGGCTACCGAGGCGCCGCTCGAGCCGACCAGGGCGGAGGACAACGAGGGCGCCCGCCTGATCGCGCTGAACATGGCTCTAAACGGCACGCCCCGGGAGGAAACCGACCGTTACCTGGCTGAAAACTTCAGCCTCCAGGACCGCAGGTCGCTGCTCGACGAGGTCTACGCCAGCGTCCAGGGATAGGCGCCAGGGGGAACGTCTGTTCGCCGGGCTAGACTCGATCGAGTGGGTCAGCAACTGATCGTCTCGGGCGCCCGAGAGCACAACCTCAAGAACATCACGGTCGCAATTCCGCGGGGGTCGCTGACGGTTATCACGGGCCTGTCCGGGTCCGGCAAGTCCTCGCTGGCCTTCGACACCATCTATGCCGAAGGGCAGCGGCGGTACGTCGAATCGCTCTCCGCATACGCGCGACAGTTCCTCGGCCAGATGGACAAGCCCGACGTGGACTCGATTGAAGGGCTGTCACCGGCGATCTCGATCGACCAGAAAACGACGTCGCGCAATCCGCGTTCGACGGTCGGGACGGTGACCGAGATCTACGACTACCTGCGGCTGCTGTGGGCGCGGATCGGTCACCCTCACTGTCACATCTGCGGACGTCCGATCTCCGGACAGTCGGCCGAGCAGATCATCGATCAGGTGATGGAGCTCGCGCCCGATACGCGCTTCATGGTGCTGGCGCCGATCGTGCGCGGACGCAAAGGGGAGTACGGCAAGCAACTGGAGGAGCTGCGCGCTGAGGGCTTCGCGCGCGTGAAGATTGACGGCGAGCTGCGGCGTCTGGACGAGCACGTCGACCTCGATAAAAAGTTCAAGCACGACATCGCCGTGGTCGTCGACCGGTTGGTCATGAAGGACGAGGTCCGAAAGCGGCTGGCCGATTCGATCGAGACGGCGGTCGCGCTCGCCGCCGGTCTGGTGGAGATCGAGCTCGTCGACGAGGGCCGATCGCTGATCTTCTCCGAGCGGTTCGCGTGTCCGGTCCATGGACCGAGCCTGGTCGAGCTCGAGCCACGGATCTTCTCGTTCAATTCCCCGCACGGGGCGTGCCCTCGCTGCACCGGACTTGGGTCGCAAATGGAGATCGACCCCGAGCTGGTAGTGCCCGACCCAGGCCTATCGATCGGTGAAGGTGCGATCGCCCCGTGGGCCGCCAGTGCGTCGGACTACTACGACCAGCTCATACAGGCGATCGCCGAGCGCTATGGCGTCGACCTCGAGACGCCGTGGGCACAGCTGCCGGCAAAACAGCGACAGTTCTTCCTGCACGGCACCAACGGTGAGCGCGTACAGCTCAGCTACCGCAACCGTTTCGGGCGGCGTCGCTCGTATGCGACCCGCTTCGAGGGGATCATTCCGAGCCTCGAGCGGCGCTACCGCGAGACCGACTCGGACTTCTCGCGCGAAAAGATCGAGGAGTACATGACGCTCCGGGCGTGTCCCGAATGTGGCGGAGCGCGGCTGCAGCCCGAGTCGCGCGCGGTGTTGGTCGCCGGCACCGCGATCCACGAGTTCACGGCACTCTCAGCGCGGACAGCACTGGAGTGGATTGAAGGTCTGGAGCTCTCTGAGCATGATCACCGCATCGCTCGCCTGGTGCTGCGCGAAATCCAGGAGCGGCTGCAGTTCTTAGACAACGTCGGGATCGGCTACCTGACGCTGGAGCGCGCGGCGGCCACCTTGTCCGGTGGCGAGGCGCAGCGGATCCGGCTGGCGACCCAGGTCGGGTCATCGCTAGTGGGCGTGCTCTACATCCTCGACGAGCCCTCCATCGGGCTGCACCAGCGCGACAACGAGAAGCTGATTGGAACACTCGAGCGCCTACGGGACCTCGGCAACACGGTGCTCGTGGTGGAACACGACCAGGGCACCATGCAAGCCGCAGACCACTTGGTGGACATGGGCCCGGGTGCCGGCGAGCACGGCGGTTACGTGGTGGCCGAGGGAACCGCGGACGAGGTTGCGCTGGTGCCGGAGTCTTTGACCGGCCAGTTCCTTGCGGGCGTTCGAACTATTGCGGTACCGCGCCGCCGGCGTCGCCCGAGCGGTCATGTGCTGATCGAGGGCGCGGCGCAGCACAACCTAAAGCAGATCAACGTGAAGGTCCCGTTGGGGGTGTTGTGCTGCGTCACGGGCGTGTCAGGGTCCGGCAAATCGACGCTGATTCTCGAGGTGCTCTACAAGGCGCTCGCAAACCGCCTGCACCGCACGCGTCAGCGGGCGGGTGCTCACCGGCGGATCAGCGGACTGGAGCAGCTCGACAAGGTCATCTACGTGGATCAGTCCCCGATTGGACGCACGCCGCGCTCCAACCCCGCCACCTACATCGGGCTCTTCGACCAGATCCGGGATTTGTTTTCGAAGACGCAGGAAGCCCGCGCGCGCGGCTACAAGCCGGGCCGCTTCTCGTTCAACGTCAAGGGTGGGCGCTGCGAGGTGTGCCGCGGAGACGGGCAAATCAAGATCGAGATGCACTTCCTGCCCGATGTGTACGTGCCCTGCGAGCAGTGTCACGGCAAGCGCTACAACCGCGAGACGCTCGAGGTGCGCTTCAAAGGCAAGAACATCTCCGACATCCTCGAGATGCCGCTTGAGGAAGCGCTGGAGTTCTTCGCCCACATCCCGAAGATCCGGCGCCGTATCCAGGCACTTGTTGACGTGGGGCTCGGGTACATGCGAGTTGGGCAGCCGGCAACCACGCTCTCCGGCGGCGAGGCACAGCGCGTGAAGCTCGCAGCAGAACTTTGCAAAGTGGCCACGGGCCGCACGATGTACATCCTCGATGAACCGACGACGGGTTTGCACTTCGCTGACATCCAGCGCCTGCTCGAGGTGCTTGGGCGACTGGTGCAGGCCGGGAACTCGGTGATCGTGATCGAGCACAACCTCGACGTGATCAAGGTTGCGGATCGGATCATCGATCTCGGGCCGGAGGGTGGCGATGAGGGTGGACAGGTGATCGCCACGGGGACGCCGGAACAAGTTGCGGCCGTCGAGGGGTCCTATACAGGTGGATTTTTGAAGGGTGTGTTACCTCGGGGGGAAACCTCTTTGAGGGGCAACGGCCGGCCGCTAACCTCCGTAAAAGCCGCTGTTTCCTAGCCTTTAGTCGGAGGTAACGCTGGTTGTCCTCGCCGTTGTGATCGCCCTAGGGGTGATCTTGCTTGGCGCGCTGACTGTGAGCGTCCGCTCGCGCTCGCGCTCGCACGGGGGATACGGAGATGACCCGGCGCAAGTCGAGCTCGTCGTGCGCCAACAGCTCTATGGGCGAAGCGGACTGAAGGCTTCGCGCGCTCGCCCGGAAGTCTCGGGTGGGGGTGCGGATGCGGGTGCGCAGGGCCTGCGTGCCGAGGCTGTGCGTCCCCAGCCGGAGGCTGCTGGCGAGGCGCTGGCGGCCCACGCGACAAGCACAGACGCCTCCTCGGGGTTGGCCGCTTAGCGCGACTCGCTCGCGGGCGGCAGTATTGAGCCCGTGAAAGGTCGACTTCGAGCGGAACTGCGGCCGCGGTGAGCGAGGATTCGGCTCCGGCCGTTGATCTTCGGCGGCTGGCGCTCTGGCTACAGAAATGGCGCTTCTACGAGCGCAACGCGCTGCCGTGGAACCGGTCACGGATCCATTGGGAGCTGATGCGGCGCGAGGCGTTCGCGCGCTGGCCGTTGCATGGCAACGTGCTCGAGACGCTGCGGGAGGGTCGCCTCGTGATCGGCAAGCACGCCCTGTTTGAACCGGATGTGTGGCTGACCGCGCCCGCTCCCGGGCGGATCGTGATCGGCTCGGGCAGCTTCCTCAACCTCGGCGTGATGGTCGCCGCTGCGGAGCTGGTCGAGATCGGGGAGCACTGCATGTTCGCCAACGGCTGTTTTGTCACCGATGCCGATCACCGCTTCGACGACCCGGACAAGCCGGTGCCGTGGCAGGGGTTCGCGACAAAGGGCCCCACCCGGGTCGGCGACAACGTTTGGTGCGGCGCGCACGTCGTAGTCACCGGCGGCGTGTCGATCGGTGAGCGCTGCGTCATCGGTGCCAACTCGGTCGTGACCAATGACATCCCGCCGTTCTCTGTGGCCGCGGGCGCTCCCGCCCGTGTGCTGAGGCAGATCGAGTACTAAGAGTTCTTGATAACGATGCCTTCGAGGATGTACGCCACGTGCTCCGAGGCATCGATTGCCGACTCGAGCCGTTCGTACAGGTCCTTCCAGCGGATCACCACCATGGGATCGATGCCGGTGTCAAACAGCGACCCCATGGCCCCGCGGGTGATGCGGTCGCCCTCGTTCTCGAGGCGGTTGATCTCCACCGTATAGCGAGAGACGTCGTGGAAACCGCGGAGGTGCGGGATCGCCTCGGCGACCTGCTTGGCGGCGTCATGAAGCACGCGCGCCAGCTCGAGGGCCTGGTCCATGGGAGCTTCGATTCGGTACAGCCCCATGTAGTCGGCGACTTCCTCGGTGTAATCGACCATGTCGTCGAGGGCCGATGCGAGCGACAGGATGTCCTCCCGGTCAATCGGCGTGACAAACGTGTGGTTGAGGCGATGGATGATGTCGTGGGTGATCCGGTCACCTTCGTGCTCGCACTGCTTGATCTCCACCGCGAGGCTCCGGCTGTCGGGGTAGTTCGAGAGCATCTCGTCAAGCAACTGTGCGGTGCGGAGCACGTTGCGCCCTGCCTCCTCGAACAGCTCAAAGTAGACCCGCTCGTTCGGGACCAGGACGCCGGAGAGGCGGGGCGTCACGGCGCGGAACCGACTTGTACGGACTTCAGGGCCTGTGGCAGCTGCTGCCGGAAACGCGCCAGTTCCCTGGCGTCGATCGTGTAGGCGTGCTCGGACTCGGGGAACGCGCCGGCGCGGACGTCGGCCGCGAACTCGGTGAGGCCGGCCACCATCTGCTCCTTTACTTCGGCGTAGCGCTTCACGAACCGCGGCACGTGCCCATCGTATATCCCGAGCAGGTCGTGGAAAACGAGCACCTGGCCATCAGTCGCGCCACCCGCGCCAATCCCGATCACCGGGACCTCGAGCATGGGGACCAGCTCCTCGGCCACGGCAGCTGGGATCGCCTCGAAGACGACCGCAAAACAGCCCGCCTCCTGTAGCGCGAGGGCATCGCGAGCCACCGACAGAGCGCGTTCCGCCGTCTTCCCCTGGGCCCGGTGGCCTCCGAGCGTCGTGGCCGTCTGAGGAGTGAGGCCGACATGGCCCATAACGGGAACGCCCGACGCGATGATCGCGCGCGCCCGCTGGGCGCTTGTCCCTCCGCGCTCGAGTTTGACGGCGTCGCAGCCAGCCTCCTTGATGAAGCGGTGAGCCGTTTTGACGGCCTGCTCGTCGGAGATCTCGTAAGAGCCGAAGGGGAGATCGCCGATCAGCAGTGGGGTGGAGAGGCCACGGCGCGCCGCCGCCGCCAGCATGAGCATCTCCTCGACCGACACTGGCACGGTGGACGGATAACCCAAGACGGTCATCGCGCCCGAGTCTCCGACAAGCACGAGGTCGACTCCCGCTTGTTCGGCGACTTGCGCCGAGGGATAGTCATACGCGGTCACCATCACGATCGGCTCCCCGAGTCGCTTTTTCTCAGCGAGGCGGGGCAGCGTCATCGGTAGCTGGCCGCTCAGGTCCTGGGGTACAGGGATTTGGGGTGTAGCGGACATATCTTCCTTCCTAGGCGGAGGGCTCCGCGAGCAGGCTCGCGGTGTCGTTGTCGGCCGGGGTATTGGTGGTGTGCTGTACGACCAAGCCGCCCGTGGTGCGGGCGGAAGGGACGGCGATCAGGTGGTTGTCGATCAGGCGCGTTCCGTCCAGCGAGGCTGCGACGACCGCGAGCACGCTGCGATCGAGCCGCGTGACGGGTGTGAAGTCGTTGGGATCGACCAGCTCGAAGTACTCGGGCTCGATTCCGTTCACAGCCAACTCCCGGCGGGCGATCTCGGCCACAGCGCCGGGGTCGCGCTCGCCTGAGCTGATCGCCTGCTCGGCGACCTGGAGCGATCGGTAAAGGCTCGCCGCCCGGGTTCGGCTTGCCGACGACAGCCGCCGGTTTCGGCTTGACAGGGCGAGCCCGTCGGGTGCCCGGACGGTGGGGGCGACCTCGATGCGGACGGGGATGTCAAGGTCGCGGACGAGTCTCCTGATCACGACCGTCTGTTGAGCATCCTTTTGGCCGAAGTACGCGACGTTCGGCCCCACGATGTTCAAGAGCTTGACCACGATCGTGGCCACGCCTGCAAAATGGCCTGGTCCGCGGTGGGCGCCCTCAAGCGCCTCGCCGAGGTCGGCGACGGTGACCCGCGTCGCGAACCCGTCTGGGTAGAGCTCGGCATGGTCAGGGGCGAAGAGCAAGTCGACGTGGGTCTGCTCGGCGAGCGTCGCGTCGTGCTGCTCGTCGCGGGGATACGCGTCGAGGTCCGAGCGGTCGTTGAACTGCATCGGGTTTACGAACAGGGACACCACTACGACGTCGCACTGAGCGCGCGCACGCCGCATCAAGGAGAGGTGGCCTTCGTGGAACGCGCCCATGGTTGGCACGAGCCCGAGCGTGTGGCCGTTCATTCGGGCCTCGTGCAGAGCCTCGCGCAGAGCGGGGATGGTGCGGATCGCTTTCATGCCGCTGTGGGCTCCAGCTCGCTTGCGCGGGGGCGAGCGGCGATCTGCCGAGTGGCGTCGACGAGCTCGTCAAAGAGCGTGAGCAGCTCCGGTGTTCTGGTCTCGATCGCGCGTCGCTGGGCCGCGAGGGTCTCCTCATCGCCACGGGCGACCGGCCCGGTGAGCGCTCGCTCAGGACCCAGCGCCGCCCAGTTCTCCACCGTTGCACGCACGAGTGGCACCAGCAACTCACGCGAGACACCTGCGCTGGCACCGAGCTGCTCGGCGGCGCTTTCCAAGGTGATCAGGAAGTTCGAGGCGATCGAAGCGGCCGCGTGGTACGCGGCGCGGTCCTCTTCGCGGACCTCGATCGCGTTCATGCCCAGCGCTCGTGCGAGCGACGCAGCGAAATCAAGTGCTGCGGGACTGGTGCCCGCGATCGCTGCGCCGGCGCCTCGGAAGCTCGACTGGCTTGGGACCACCGGCAAAAGCGGGTGAAAGGAAAACGCCTCGCGGGGGGTGAGTACGTCTAGTCGTGTAGCTCCGGAGCAGTGGCCCACGAGGCGACCGGGCCGGATCGCGGCAGCGGCCGCGACGATCTCTGCGTCAGGAACGCACAAAAGGACGGCGTCGGCCCCAGCGCCGTCGTAACCGCGGCCGAAAGGCCCGGCACGCTCCCACTGCGGTGGAGCGTTACCGGCCAACGCCGCGGCGAGCGCCGTGCCCAAACGGCCCTCTCCGACGAGCGCGAGGACGTGCGGCGGACCATGCTTCGTCGAGCGACTCGGATTCGACGGTTGCGGGGTCGTACGGGTCGACGACCGCGACCCAGGGCGCAAGCCAGGCGTGGCAGACGCCCCGGAATGGCAGGCAGGGTCGTCGAGGGAATTCCGTTCCAGTTCCCGCATTTGAGGTACCGGTCGGCTTGGAGGTGAAATGAAGGTCTAAATGGTCCGTCCCAAAACGGTGACGGCCTCGCCCGATGATACCCGGCTGGTAGAGGGTCTACCGCGGCCCGCTGTGTGTGACCGGTCACGTAAGCGTGGCGCATTTGTGTTCGCAGACTGCGGGATCGTCCGCTGCGGGACGTCGTTGCACCCTTCTACCATCAGAGTCCGTGGCGACCGCCGCCGAACGTCGCGAAGAGCTCAAACAGGTCTATGCCGAAGCGTCGGGCTGCCTCCGCTGCCCGCTGCACCAGACTCGGACCAAGGTCGTTTTTGGTGCGGGCAACGCCGATGCCGAGCTGATGTTCATCGGCGAGGCCCCGGGGGCCAACGAGGACCGGATGGGACTGCCTTTCGTTGGGGCAGCAGGGAAGTTGCTCGATCAGCTGCTATCCGAGATCGGGATGGAGCGCGGCGACGTGTGGATATGCAATGTTCTGAAATGCCGCCCTCCCGACAACCGCGACCCGCACCCAAGCGAGATCGAGGCCTGCCAGGGATACCTGCACAAGCAGATCGAGCTGGTCCAGCCAGCCATGATCTGCACACTCGGAAACTTCTCCACCAAGCTGCTGCGCGCCGATGTCACGGGAATCTCGCGTTTGCACGGGCACGAGGAAGTTCGCATGGTCGGTCCGCGAGCCGTGCGGCTCTATCCGCTGTATCACCCTGCTGCGGCGCTTTATACCGGGTCAACCCTGGAGGCGCTGCGAGTTGATTTCCGTCGTATCCCGGAGCTCTTGGCCCAAGGCGCTCCGCCTCAGCCCGAGCCGATCATCGAGGTGCCGGAGATCGCGGAAATCGCGCCCGAGCTCGAGTCCGAGCAAGCGCCATCCGAGCAGGTCTCCCCGCTTGTGGAAGGGCTCGAGCCCGCGGCGCAGCTCGGGTTGTTCTGAAGTCCAGCGCCTCGCCGGCGGACGCTGGCTACGGCTTATTCGCTTACGCGCTCGATCAAAAACGCGACGCGGACGTGGGCCCGCCACTCGTCAAGGTTCTCGCCTCGCAAACCGACGGAGACCACGTCTACCGCTTTGATGTTGCGAAGCGTGGCCTGCGCATCCTTGAGCGCAGCCTTGACTGCATCGTCTGAGCTCGACGGGGAACTCCCGACCAGCTCGATGATCTTTACGACAGCCATCTCGCCTCCTCTCGCTCGCTCTCAGCCTCCCTAGCAGTGGGCTGAAGACCAGTTGTCCCGATGACCCTAACTCTCGTGGGAGGAAGGCCGGGAAAAGTTCGACTCAACTCAGGTTTGAGCCGCCGAAGCCGTCGCGTTTTCCGCGCTGCTCACGGCCTCAGGAATCATGGGCGTGGCCGGTGGCGTCCCGGGTGGTCTGCGCAATGCGAGCGCGAACGCGAGCAACGCACCGACCGCCTGCACCGCGAGCACCACTGCCGCGAATCCGGCGGGATGTCCGGGTGCGACCTGGAGCAGCAGCACAGGCTCAGCGACGGCAACGGCCCCAAGCACGACCAGGAACGAGGTCCGTTTCAGCGCCAGCATGTATTGAACTGCCAGGTAGGTTGCCGCGAGCACCGTGAATGCGGCACCCAGCAGCAGTAGCGATGCGGAAGCGGTGGCGCGGCGCGTGCCGAACACGATTGCCAGCAAGGGGTGCGCGGCAACAGCGAAGATGAGCAAGCAGGGCACGGCGCAGACGCCGATGATGGCGAGCGTCTTGAGTAGCACCAGCCGGGTGTCCTTGCCCTGAGCCTGTCGCCGCGAGCACTCGGGCACAAGGTAGAAACCGGCACCCATCGCCACCCAGATCAAAACTTTGGCCGCTACGGCAGTGGCTGCGTAGGAGCTTGCCAGGTCGGCCGGAAAGCGGTGCTTGGCGGCAATGAGGTCGATGTTCTGGAGCAGCTGAATGATGGCGAGGCCCGCGATCGGGACCCAGGCGTGGCGCACATGCGTCCATAAACCCGCCGCGCCTCGGGCCGCGCGAGTGGCCGCACCGTCGCGCGCCCCAACCTCAACTTCGGTCCCGAACCTCCGCCGCAGCTCGACCGCGCAGTACGCGGCCATCAGCACATAGGCCACGAGCGATCCCAGATACGCGCCCGCGAGATTGAGACCCGCGAGCGCCAGGATCGTCCCGAATATCAGCCGGCCCCCCTGTTCGCCGATGAGGCTGAGGCCGACCGCCTTGTAGTCCCCGACGCCTTGGAGCGCGCCGCGAAGTAACGACAGCTCTAGATAAATGCAGCCTGCCGGGAGTCCGGCAGCAGCGGCCCAGGCGTGCTGCTTGACGCCGACCAGGTTGGCGATCGGCTGGCGCAGAATGATCGAGATTACGGTCACCACCACCGTGATGGCGGCCATCGAGCGCGTCCATCTTCTGAGCGTCGCCAGGAGAGCCTCGCCGACGCCAAGGTGACCGAGCACGCCCTCGCGAGCCGTCGCGACCTGCATCGCTTGACCTGCAACGGTGAGGATCAAGAGGTAGGCGACGAGTGCCGCGAGTGAGCCGTAGTCGCCGATCAACCGCGCGAAGACAACCGTTGCCGCCAGAGCGAGCGCGTTGTTTGCGATCATCGCGCCCGCCAGCCCAGCGGCCTTGGCGGTATCCGACCCGCGCATGACGACGAGCGCCGGGCCATAGCGCTGGCGCAGCCGACCGGGCCCCCGCTGCGAATTTCCCCTGAGATCTGGTCCTGTCGTCCGAGGACTCACGTCGCCGATGACGGTACTGGACGCATCAGGTGGTTTAGCGGGCAAGCTCCTAAAGTCTCTTTGAGTGGATTTGCAAGGAGAACGGCATCAAGTGAACGCCGACACACGGGGCCCCGGACGCCCCAGCGAGCGTGGATCCATCGGCGATGAACGAGACGTTCCTGAGCATGTCAGCACGACCAGCCCCGCCGAGACTGAGGCCGTCGGAGCGGGGCTTGCAGCGCGTCTGAAAACGGGAGACGTCGTGCTGGTGGCGGGCGAGCTCGGTGCCGGCAAGACCACGTTTGTGCGTGGCGCCTGCCGAGCGCTCGGAGTGACGGTGCCCGTCACCAGCCCGACGTTCACGATCGGGCAGCGGTATGTCGGTTCTGTGCCAATTTCCCACCTTGATCTGTTTCGCCTCGACGGTCTCGACCGCGAGGAGCCGGAGCTGCTGGGCGACTATCTGGACCCTCACACGATCGCGTTTATCGAATGGCCGCCGGACGAGCTACTGGAGCGCAATGCTTTTCCGCGGGTCGCGTGGCGCGTCACGATCGAGCACGCGGGTCAGGAGCTGCGCGGGATCGAGATCGTGGCGGGCGGTCGGGTCGCGCTCGCACATCGGCCGGTGAGGAGTGAGCAGCCTGAAGATTCTGGCCTTTGACACGGCGACACGGGCGACGTCAGTGGCGCTGTCGATGTCCGACCTGGAACAGGTTCTGGAGACCCGCGACGATCCGCCGACGGGAGAGCGCCCGCGGCACACAACGCGCTTACTGGCGCTGATCACCGAGCTGCTAGAGCAGGCGGGTACGTCGTTTGGAGAGCTCGACAGGATCGCGGTCGGCCTCGGACCCGGAACGTTTACCGGCTTGCGAATAGGCATCGCTACCGCCAGGGCTCTCGCGCAGGCGCGCTCGGTTGAGCTCGTCGGTGTTTCGACGCTCCACTCGTTGGCCTTGAACGGCCAGGTAGCTGTTGGCAGTCAAGGCGACCTAGCCACGGTGAGCCCGATCCTTGACGCGAGGCGCGGCGAGGTGTTCGCGGCTGCCTGGTCGGCAGGAGCACTCGAGGATGAGCCTCTCGTGACCCCGAGCGCAATAGCTCCCGAAGCGCTTGCGCAGCGTCTTGTCGCCAGAGGTATCGAGCCCGCCAAGACGCTGGCGATTGGGGACGGCGCACTAGCATTCAGGCAGGTCGTCGAGCAATCAGGTGTCCGAGTTCCCGGCGATCGCTCGGAACTACACCTGGTCACTGCCGCCAACCACTTGCGCTTGGCGCGGTCGCTTGCGCCCCGGCATCCGGACGATATCCACGCCTGTTATCTGCGTAGCCCTGACGCCCAACCCGCACGGCAATTCCTCGCCCCCGCACCATGACGCTTGAAAGCACAGCCACGATCCGCCCCCTCGGTTATGCAGACCTGCCCCAGGTGATCGCGATCGAGCGGCGCTCGTTTCCAACCCCGTGGTCGCTGTCAATGTTTGTCTTGGAGCTATCGCGACCATCGGGCGTATGCCTGGGAGCCGTGGAAGAGGGGGATTACACCGACGGCCGTGGGCTGCGCCGCGCGAGCCCACGACTGCTGGGGTACCTGATCTGCTCTCGCTACGGTGACGCCTGGCATTTGATGAACATCGCCATCGACCCGAATGTCCGGCGGCGCGGACTCGGTACCGCCCTGATCGAGGAGTTGTTTGCGCGAGCGGGCCGTGACGCGGCATACACCCTCGAGGTAAGGACCTCCAACGGACCCGCGATCAGGCTGTACGAGCGATTTGGCTTTCAACCCGCCGGCATGCGTAAGCGCTACTACCAGGACACCGGGGAAGACGCGCTGATCATGTGGCGAGCCGGCGTGGCTGCGCCATGGTCCGAAACATGATCCTCGCGCTCGAGACCAGCTGCGACGACACCTGCGCGGCGGTCATCACGGCGGAGGGGGAGATCCGCGCGAACGTGATCTCTTCCCAGGGAATCCACGACCGCTACGGCGGCGTGGTACCTGAGATCGCGTCCCGGCACCATCTCGAGCTGATCGGGGGCGTGGTCGAGGAAGCGCTGCGTACGGCAGCGGTGTCACGCGCTGAGTTATCGTTGGTCGCGGTCACGCGCGGACCGGGGCTGATCGCGGCGCTCCTTGTAGGGCTCGCCACGGCCAAGGCGCTGGCGGCGGCCTATCAGCTGCCGCTTGCGCCGGTCGACCACCTCCATGGCCATATCGCGGCCAGCTTTCTTGCGCCCCGCCCTTTCGAGCCGCCCTTTGTGAGCCTGGTCGCTTCCGGCGGCCACACCTTGCTCGCCCATGTCACAGATCGGGGGCCGCACCCACGACTTCTTGGGCAGACGCTCGACGACGCCGCGGGCGAAGCGTTCGACAAGGGCGCTCGTATGCTCGGCCTGGGGTATCCAGGTGGCCCCGCGCTCGAGCGCCTCGCACGCGAGGGGGACCCCGCAGCGTTCAGGTTTCCGACGGCGATGCGGCTGCAGGGACTCGACTTTTCCTTCGCCGGGCTGAAGACAGCGCTGCTCTACCGCGTGCGCGAGCTCGACGAGCAAGAGATCGAGCGCCGACGAGCTGATCTCGCGGCTTCATATCAGCATGCGATCGTCGAGGCGCTTGTGATCCGCGTCGAGCGGGCGCTCGACCTAACCGGCAGCGCCCGGTTGGCGGTCGGAGGAGGGGTCGCCGCCAACGGCCCCTTGCGCGAGCGCGTGGCAGGCCTGGGCGTCACGGTCGACATCCCCGCGCCGGCGCTCTGCACAGACAACGCGGCGATGATTGCCAGCGCGGCCAGGTTCGTCGAGCAGCTGCCCTATCCACGCTATCTCGAGCTCGATGTGTACGCGAGTGGCGAGCGCCTGCTGGCGGCATGACAGAGGTCGTGCTTTACGGCCGAGATGGCTGCTGCCTGTGCGACGAGGCGCGCGACGTGCTGCATCGGGTGCGATCGCGGCGCCCGTTTGCGCTTTTAGAACGCGACATCGAGGACGATGAGCGCCTGTTGCGCGCCTACTTGGAGCGGATCCCAGTTGTCACGATCGACGGGGTTGAGGCCTTCGAGCTAGTTGTGCGCGAGGGCGAGTTCGAACGTGCGCTCTCAGCCAGCGCGGCGCACCGGCTGAAGTAGAGTGCAAAGGGGATGAGTTACACGGTCGGCCGCGATCGGTCCATCGCCCAACCGGGGATCGAGAAGCAAGGGGAAAAGCTCTCCCTTGGCATCGCCGCGCGCCTATCTCGCTATCTCCAGGTCCTGACCCAGGCACGAAAGATGGGCAAGCTCACGATCTCGTCTCAGGAGCTGGCCGACTACACGCACGTTAACTCGACGCAGATACGCCGCGACTTGTCCGGTTTCGGCAAGTTCGGCAAGCGGGGGGTCGGCTACAACGTCGACTCGCTGCTGACGCAGATTCGCAAGATCCTGCATACCTCCGGACAGCACAACATCGCGCTGTTCGGGGCCGGTCATCTCGGCACGGCAATCGCGACCTCGGACATCTTCGCCGACCACGGCTTTCGCGTTGTCGCGGTGTTCGACGCGGACGAGCACAAGGTCGGTACACGCATCGGCCAGCTCGAGGTCAAGCCCGTGTCCGGGCTACGTCAGGTGATCGAGGAGGAGGACATCGTCGTCGCCGTGCTGGCAGTCCCTACCTCGGCGGCCCAGGATCTTGCTGACGAGATCGCCGATGCTGGGGTGAAGATCATCTTCAATTACTCCGACGCCCTCATTCGGGTCCCGCCGGAGGTGACGGTTCATACGTCGAGCCCGGCCGTCGACCTCCTATACGCGCTGTATTTCTACCTCACGTAGTCCTTGGTACTTGAGCTTGACAACGCCCGCGCGGCGTTTGCGGACTCGGTCGACTTCACCGTCGGCCTCGAGGAGGAGTTCGCACTACTCGATCCGGTCGACCTGGGGCTCGTGCAGCGGTTCGAGGAGCTGCGGGAGGGGGCCACGGCCGATCCAGTGTTGGCGGAGTCGATCACGGGCGAGCTCATCTGCTCCGAGATCGAGATCCGCTCGGGACGGGGTTCGGATCTGGCGGCGGCGATCAAAGCCCAGCGAGACCATCGGCGACGCCTGTTCTCTCTTGCGGCGGAGCGCGGCGTCACGCTCGGCGCGACCGGAACACATCCCTGGTCCGACTACCGCGAGCAGCGCATCATCGAGACCGAGCATTACCAGCGGGTCGAACAGGGGCTCAAGTACGTCGCGTGGCGCAACAACACGTTTTCGCTGCACGTCCACGTGGGCATTCATGACGCCGACCGCGCCGTGCTCGTATGCGACCGGCTGCGGCGGGTCGCGCCGCTGCTGCTGGCAATCTCTGCCAACTCGCCCTTCCTCGACGGCCGCGATTCGGGCCTGCATTCGGCACGCAGCCAGATCTTCACCAAAAGCTTTCCGCGCTGCGGGATCCCCGACGAGTTCGGCAGCTGGGCGGCGTTCGCCGACTACGTCGACTTGCTCGTTCGGACTAACTCGATCGTCGAGTACACCCAGGTGTGGTGGTCGATCCGTCCGCATTTCGCGTTCGGCACGGTCGAGTTCCGGCTCTGCGACGCTCAGGCGACGGCGACCGAGTCTGAGGCGCTCGCGTCATTGATCGTCGCCTGCATCGGACAGGCTGCGCGTGACATCGACGAGGGCGTACCGGCTCGATCGGCGCCGCGGCGCGAGATCGAGGAGAACTTCTGGCGAGCCATCAGACATGGCGTAGATGGCAAGCTTCTGGACTTGGATGAGCGTTGCGAATACCCAGCCGCAGAGGGCCTGGAGCGCCTGCTCGCGTGGACCGCGCCGATAAGGGCGGAGCTTGGCATCGAAGTCGCGCTGCCCGAGTTGAACGGAGCCCAGCGGCAGCGCCGGATGCTTGAGAGTGGCGCCACGCTGGCCGAGGCATACGCCGCCAGCGTCGAGGAGACCCGCGAAACCTATGCTGCCTTTGAAACTGCGGCGGAGGTGAGAAGGTGAGTGCAACGGGCGAAGGCGGGCGTGAGCAAGGCGCCGCCCCCACCGAAGAGGAGCTACGCGCAGCCTACGAGGCCGAGATCAAGAAGATCCGCGTAGAGCATGTGCTACTCGAGCACGTCGTCACGCTCGTCAACCTCGGCATGCGTCGCACCGGGCTACAGCCCGGTACCGAGGAAGAGCGTGATGTCGGCCAGGTCCGAGTCGCGATCGACGCCATCCGTGCGCAGATACCGCTATTGGAGCGCAGCTCGCCGGACCACGTCGGTCCCATCCGTGACGCTCTCTCGCAGCTGCAGCTGGCGTTCGTCAAGATCGGCGGCAGCGCCGCGCAGCCCGCTGCCGCGACCCCCGCTCCCGAGACGCCAGCCTCTACGGCGCAGCCGGCACAAGAGCCCCAGGGCGAAGCTCAACCAGCGCAGGGTGAGGGTCCCGACGAACCCGGGCCGGCTCAACGCAGCGGGCGACTTTGGGTACCGGGCCAGCGCTAGCACGCTCTGCCTAGGCCCGGGCGCTCGGAAAATCCGACGCGGAGCTCGGACAAGCTCGAGACGGGCTTGGCGCCCGCACGCTAGACTCCGCCGCCGTTGATGTGGGCCCCGCCCGCCTGCGCGGGTGGTGGCCCTTTTGTAGTTGCTTGGCGCCCTTTACGCGCGCCGGGCCTGAATTGAGAACTTCTTCGGAGGATCTTCTTGTCCAGCTTCTTGACGCACCACGGTGTGCTGGTCGCGCTTGTGTGCGCCTCCCTCGCGATCGTTTATGGCGTGCTTACCGCGCGCGGGCTGCTTGCGCTGTCGCCCGGCAACGAGCGCATGCAGGCGATTTCGGCGGCCGTGCAGGAGGGCGCCTCGGCGTACCTGAACCGCCAATACATCATGATCGGTGGGGTCGGCATCGTCGTGTTCGTGCTGCTGATCCCGCTCCAGAACATCCGCGTCGCGATCGGTTTTCTGATCGGCGGCCTGTTCTCTGCGGCAGCCGGCTACATCGGCATGAACGTGTCCGTTCGCGCGAATGCTCGCGTCGCCGAGTCGGCGCGCGGCGGCGTCGGGCGCGCTCTTCAGACCGCCTTCCGCAGCGGAGCGGTCACCGGGCTGCTGGTCGTGGGGCTGGCGCTGATCGGTCTCGCCGGGTACTACGGCGTGCTCACCTGGATTGCGGGCGAAAGCCAGCGCCATGCGGTCGACGCGCTCATCGGCCTCAGCTTCGGCGGTTCGCTGATCTCAATCTTCGCTCGCCTGGGCGGCGGCATCTTCACCAAGGCCGCCGACGTCGGAGCGGACATCGTCGGCAAGATCGAGGCCGGCATCCCCGAGGACGATCCGCGTAACCCGGCCGTGATCGCCGACAACGTGGGCGACAACGTAGGCGACTGCGCCGGCATGGCGGCCGACCTGTTCGAGACGTACGCGGTCACGGCAGTCGCCGTGATGCTGCTGGGCGTCCTCCTCTTCCGGCAAGACGCCGCGGTCGCGATCTACCCGCTCGTGCTCGGCGGCCTCTCGATCATCGCTTCGCTGATCGGCACATTCGCTGTCCGTTCGCGAGCGGGCAACGTCGAACGGGCGCTGTATCAGGGGCTGATTCTCTCCGCCGGGATCGCGGCGGCGGTGTTCGCGCCCATCACCTACTGGCTCATGCACGGACTCACATTGCACAGCGGTGTGGCCGCTCCGGCCTGGTGGAAGTTCTACCTGTGTTCAGTGATCGGTCTGGGCATTACGGCCTGTCTGTTCGTGATCACCGATTACTACACCTCGACCCGATTCTCGCCCGTGAAGAAGATCTCACGCGCTTCACAGACCGGCCACGCGACCAACATCATTCAGGGGCTTGCCCAGGGAGCTCAGGCAACGGCCGCTCCGGCGATCGTGATCGCGCTCGGCATCCTCGGTTCCTGGAAGCTCGCGGGCGGCGGCACACAGGGCATCTACGGGATCGGCGTCGCGGTCATGGCGCAGCTATCTCTGATGGGCATGATCGTCGCGCTCGACGCTTTCGGTCCCGTCACCGATAACGCCGGCGGCATCGCCGAGATGGCCGACCTACCCGAAGAAGTGCGCAACGTCACCGACCCGCTCGACGCGGTCGGCAACACCACCAAGGCCGTCACCAAGGGCTATGCGATCGGTTCAGCCGCTCTGGCTGCGCTGGTCCTGTTCGACGCCTTCCAGCGGGAGCTCGGTGGCAAATTTGACTTTTCGCTGGGCAACCCGCCTGTGTTGATCGGACTGCTGGTCGGTGGTCTGATGGTCTACCTGTTCGCGGCCCTCTCGATGGAAGCGGTGGGACGCGCGGGCGGCGCGGTCGTCGAGGAGGTACGCCGCCAGTTCCGCGAGAAGCCCGGAATCATGGAGGGAACCGAGACACCGGAGTACGGAACGGCCGTACTTCTGGTGACCCGGGCCGCGCAGCGAGAGATGATCGCGCCGGCGCTTATCCCGATCGTGTTCACGTTGATCGTGGGCCTGATCAGCGTCGAGGCGCTCGGCGGGCTGCTGATCGGGGTGATCGTCGTGGGCTTGTTCATCGCTATCTCGATGACCTCTGGCGGTGGCGCGTGGGACAACGCCAAGAAGCTGATCGAAGACGGCGCTTATGGGGGCAAGGGGTCCGAGGCGCACGCCGCCGCGGTCACCGGCGACACCGTGGGCGATCCCTATAAGGACACCGCGGGGCCCGCGATCAACCCGATGATCAAGGTCGCGAACATCGTCGCGCTGCTGATCATCCCGATCATCACGTAGGCGCCGGCGCCGGTTCGCGCGCCGTTCGTGCGCGCTAAACGTTGACCTGCGAGCCCATCATCACGGTGCGCTCGGCTGGGAGCTTGAAGGCCTCGATTGGGCTGGCGGCGTTGCGCGCCATCATGATGAATAGCTTCTTGCGCCAGGTCCTCATCCCCGACTCACTAGAAGGCGCGATGGTGATACGCGAGACGAAGTAGGACGCGTGCTCCAGATCGAGGTTGCGCTCGACCAGGCCCTGCTTACGCGCGAGCGCAAGCGCCGCGGGGATGTTCAGAACGTCGCGGTACCCAACGCGGTCGACGACGTGATAGACGCGGAAAAGACCTTGTCCCATGCGACTGACGACGAATCGGTCGTCGCGGTCGACGTGCGGCACGCTGACCCGCTCGACGGAGATGATCACGACCTTCTCCTGCAGGGCGTGCGTGTGTTCCACCTCGGCGCGGAGCGCGAGCGGCGTGGTGTCCTTGCTCGGATTGGGGAAGATCGCCGTGCCGGGGACTCTTCTCAGCGGTGGGTCTTGCGCCGCGAGACCGTCCAAGAACTCGGTGAGCGATCCCTCCTTCTTCGTGCGGTTGCGGGTGACGATCACCTGGCCGCGGAGCCAGGTGAGCATCACGGTCGACAGACAGACCGCGACCACGAGGGGCAACCAGGCGCCGTGCTCGACCTTCACGATATTCGCACTGAAAAATGCGACCTCGACCGTCAGTAGAACCGCTCCCAAGGGGATCAACTTTGCCTTCGAAGTGCCCCACATGAAGTGCGCCACGACCAAGAACAAGACCGTGTCGAGGATGAACGTGCCCGTCACGGCCACGCCGTAAATCTCGGCCAGCCGTGAGGAGCTCCGGAAGATCAACACCAGCGCAACCACGCCGATACAGAGCGCCCAGTTGATCCCGGGTACGTAGATCTGACCCTGCTCCTTCGAGGTTTGCTTGATCGTGAGCCGCGGCAAGAAGCCAAGCTGGACCGCCTGCTTGGCCACCGAATAGGAACCCGAAATCACAGCTTGAGATGCGATGACCGTCGCCGCGGCCGCGAGGAACACCATCGCGACGCGCCCCCAGGACGGAATCAGCTGGAAGAACGGGTTGAAGTTGGGTCCAACGAGGCCCGGATGCGCACGGATGAGCGCTGCCTGGCCAAGGTATGAGAGAAGCACCCCGGGGAAAACAACTACGTACCAGGACAACCGGATAGGGCCGGTGCCGAAGTGGCCACGGTCGGCATAAAGCGCCTCAGCCCCTGTGACGCACAGCACGATGGCGCCGAGGGTCAGGAAGGCCGCGCCGCCATGGTCGATAAAGAACTGCACCCCGTAGGTCGGCGACAGCCCTTGCAAAACGGCGGGGTGAAGCACTACCTCGTGGCCCCCGACGATCGCTAGCACGGTGAACCACACCAACATCACGGGCCCGAACAGCGCGCCCACCGCGCCAGTGCCCCAGCGCTGGGCCATGAACAGTGAGATCAGGATGACGAGAGCGATGGGGACCACGAGATGTGACAGGCCGGGCGTTGCAACGTTCAAGCCCCCCACCGCCGACAGCACCGAGATCGCCGGCGTGATCATGCCGTCGCCGAGGAACAGCGACGCGCCGAAGATGCCCAGCGTCACTAGGAGCGCCCGATGGGAGACGTTGCAGCGCCGGATCAGCGCGGTGAGCGCGAGGATCCCGCCGTCACCCCGGTTGTGGGCGCGCATGATCACGCCGGAGTACTTGACGCAGACGACCAGCACCAGCGTCCAGAAAATGAGCGAGACGATCCCGTATACGCCGGCGGCAGTGGCCGTAGCTGCGGACCGGTGCGCCGTGAAGACGACCTGTTCGGTGTAGAGCGGACTCGTCCCGATATCTCCGAAGACAACCCCCAACGCGCCCAGCGCCAGCACCGCGCGGCCTGCGTGCGCCACCACATCGCGCTCGGGGTCGAAGATTCGAGGCGGTGGCTTCGCCCGCTTGGCGGCCTCGGATGGCGCCTCCAACTTGTGCGCGGCTTCGTGGAGCACGCGTCGGCTCGTTTTTTCCGGCGCCGCAGCGACCTGGTCGGACGCCGGCACGGCGGTGTCGCTCGCCGGGACGGGCTCGGCTACTTCCAGTTTGTGATCGCCGTCACGCAAGCTGCGCCCGCGCCAGATCGTGCGCGGCATCAGCTCGCGACCTCCATGGGGCCCAGATGCTCAGAAATCATTTCGTTCCCCGTCTACACCAGGGTAGCCAGGAGTTTGGACCGCAGAAGAGTTTTCAGTCAAATGCGGTGATTCGCCAGCGCCCCTCACCTTAACTCGCGCAGCCCGACGGGCAGGCGGGCTAAAGTGCCTGCCGTGTTCATTCTGATCGTCGGCGCGGGGCGCGTGGGCTCTGCAGTTGCGAGTCGCGCTCTCGAAGCAGGACACGAGGTTTCGGTAATCGATTCTGACCCGCTGTCGCACGAGCGATTGGACAAAGACCAGCTCACCACGTGGGAGGACGCCGGTGGCAAGTTCACCGTCGGCGCCGCGCTCGAGCTCGACGCGCTCATGGCCGCGGGTATCGAGCGCGCGCAGGTGTTCCTCGCCGCGACCCGCGGGGATAACACGAACTTGGTGATCGCTCAGATCGCGCAACGGCGGTTCAAGGTACCCAGAGTCGTCGTCCGGGTGGCTGATCCGGGTCGGGCCGCGTGGTACGCCGAACAAGGACTGCAAACGATCAGTCCCACGCAGGAGGCCATCGAGCAGGCATCCAGCGCTGCATTAGGACCGTAAGGGGGGAAGGGACCGTGTACGTCATCATCGCTGGAGCGGGAAAGGTCGGATGGAACCTTGCTCGTGAGCTGATCGTCAACGACCAGGAAGTGACGCTGCTGGAGTCGGATCACCGTCGCTACCGTGTCGTGGAGGAGGAGCTCGAGCACGTCGTCCAGTACGGCGACGCTACCGAGCTGTGGGTCCTGGACCGGGCCGGGATCCAGCGCGCGGACCTGGTGATTGCCGTCACCGGCGACGACGAGGACAACATGATCATCTGCCAGGTCGCCAAGGAGAAGTACGGGGTCGAGCGCATCGTGGCCCGCGTCAACAATCCGCGCAACCTCCAGCACTTCAAGCTGCTCGGCGTCCAGCCAGCTGTGTCGGCCACCGACCTGATCCTCCGTCTGATCGAGCACGAAGTTCCCGCCTATGGCCTGGTGCAGTTGCTGGCCCTGGAGGAGGAGCGACTCGAGATCATCGAGCTCGAGGTCGGGGAAGGCTCGATCGCCGCCGGCCATCAGATCAAAGATGTGACGCTGCCCGAGGGGGCGCTCATCATTTCCGTGCTGCGCGGCGGTCGTGGCTTCGTGCCCAAGTCGGACTCGGTGATCAACGCTGGGGATCAGGTCTTGCTCATCCTGGACCCCGGCCTCGAGGACCGCATCACCTCGCAGTTCGCTTCCAACGGCGACAAGGCGACAGGCGATCGGCACATCGGGCGCCGCGCGCGCGGGGCGGCGACCTAAGCCAGAACGCTCCTCGCTTGGCGTCGCTGTTAGCGAGACGCGCGGGCTCCCCAAAATTGCAGTGATTCCGCCTCGGCGGGGCTAGCCTTGGTGGTGTGTCAGTTGGCGGACATACACACGTAAATCGTCGCTCGGTAAATCCGCGCTTGGTCGCGGTGGTCGGTCTGGAGATCATCGCGGCGGTCGGAATCGCCACGGGTGCCATCGCCGCGCTGCAGTCGACCGCGCCCGCCGCCGGACTGGGGATCGTCTACCTGCTGGCCGTGCTCACGCTTGCCATCCGGCGCGGTGAGCTTCCCGCGCTCATCACCTCCGTCCTGAGCGTCCTCACGCTCAACTACCTCTTCATCACTCCTCGTCATCGGCTGGCGATCGCCCACCGGCAGGACGTGGTTGAGCTAATCGTGCTTGTTGATCGCGGCCGTCGTCGTTGGACGCCTCGCCGCGGTAGCTCGCCAGCGGGCGGCAGAAGCCGAACAACGAGCACGCGTCGCCACCGCCCACGAGCACGAGGCTGAACTTCTGGCGGACACCGCCGCCGCAATCCTCGCCGGCGAAAGCCTGTCCGCTCAGCTCGACAGCGTCGGCAACCGAATAGCTGACGCGGCGGGCGCGACGAGCGCGCGGGTCGTGCTTGAGGCGCCGGTCACGCAACCCGGGGAGCGTGCAGTTGCCTTGCCCTTGCGCTCTAGAAACGCGTGGCTGTGTCTCTCGGGCAAGCACCGCTATGACGACGCTTTCATCGAGCGGGCGATACCGCCGGTTGCTGCGCTGATCGATGTCGCCGTGGAACGCGACGAAGCGCTCCGGCGTACGGCCGAAACGGAGGCGGCCAAGCGGACGGAGGCCGTCAAGACGGCCATTTTGCACGCCATCTCGCACGACCTCCGCTCGCCGATCACGGCCATCGCTACCGCCGGTTCGGCGCTACGAACGCCGGGGATCTCGACGCGCGAGCGAGACGAGCTGATCGCTGCTATCGACGCGGAGAGCGCAAGGCTGGCGAAGCTTGTTGATGACCTACTCGACATGTCCAGCATCGAGGCCGGCGCGCTCGCGCCGCACGCCGACTGGTGCGATCTTCACGACGTCGCCGTATCGGCCGCCGGGCGCTTCCACGGCCAGCACCCGATCGAGTTCAGCCTGCCGATCGACCTACCGCTGGTGCGCGCCGACGCCGCACAGCTCGAGCGCGTGTTCTCGAACCTGATCGAGAACGCGATCAAGTTTTCTCCCACCGACGCGCCAGTCGAGATCCGCGGCGGGGCGGGCCCGGCGCTCGTCACAGTGCGCTTCATCGACCACGGTCGCGGCATCCCGCTCGAACATCGGGCCCATATCTTCGAGCCGTTCTTCAGGGGCCGGGGAGAGCGCCGGCGGCTCTGGACTTGGCCTCGCGATCTGCCGCGGCTTCGTCGAGGCAAATGGGGGCGAAATCACCGTCCAGAGTGCCGTCGATCAGGGCACTTCATTCGCGGTCAGCTTCCCTGTCGTGCCCCAGCCCCGCGACAAGCGAGACGGCGTGTCGCTGGCGGGCGCCGCAGAAGGCTGAGTCATGTCGCACGCCACGCGCGTCCTGGTCGTGGACGATGAGCCTGAGATCGTCCGAGGTCTGAAGATCGTGCTGCGCAACGCGGACTACGCGGTCGAGGCCGCCTACACGAAGGCCGAGGCACTCGCCGCGCTGGCGACGCGGCCGCCGGAAGCCCTCGTCCTCGACCTCGTTCTCCCCGACGGGGACGGCGTGTCGATCTGCAAAGAGGTTCGCAGCTGGAGCAGGCTTCCGATCTTGGTCCTCTCGGCGGTTGGCGACGAGCGAGAGAAGGTGCGGGCTCTGGATGCTGGCGCCGATGATTACGTGACCAAACCGTTCGGGACCGACGAATTGTTGGCTCGTCTGCGGGCCGTTCTGCGCCGATCGCCTGACGCCGGCCACGCCTCCCAGATCGAGATCGGCGACTTGACCATCGATCTGGAGGACCGCAAGGTTCTACGCGACGGCCACGAGGTGCACCTGACCCCAATCGAGTTCGACCTGTTGCGCGTACTCGCGCAACATCCGGGCCGCTTGGTGACCCAACGCCAGCTGCTTCGCGACGTCTGGGGTCCTCAATACGTGGACGAGTCGCACTACCTGCGCGTCCACATCGCGCATATCCGAGCCAAGATCGAGAGCGACCCGTCGCGGCCACGCTACCTCATCACCGAGCCCGGAGTCGGCTATCGCTTACGCGACGCGCCTACCTAGCCGCTAGAGCGGTACCTGCGATCCCATCTCGACGGTTCGCGCCCACGGCAGACCGAAGTGTTCGATGGGGCTCGCCGCGTTGCGAGCCATGCCCAAGAACAGCGCCTTGCGCCACGGCGGCATCGTCCCGTTCGCCTCAGGCGCGATCGTGATCCGCGAGAGGAAGTACGACGCGTTCTCAAGGTCGAGGTTTCGCTCGAGGAAGCCGTGCTTGCGGGCGAGCGCGAGCTGGTTGGGCACGTTCAGACTGTCTTGGTAGCCGACCCTCAGGGTGATGTGCGTCACTTTGAAGCGGCCGTTGCCGAGCGTCTGGACCGCGAAGCGTTCGCCCGGGCTCACGTTCGGGATACCAACCGTGTCGAGCGAGACGATCAGCACTTTCTCTTGCAGAACGTGGTTGTGCTCGACCTCGGCGCGGAGTGCGAGCGGCGTCGTCTCCTTGCCGGGGCTGAGGAAGATCCCGGTCCCGGGCACGCGGACGACGGGCGGTTCCGTCCGGCACAGCTCGACCAAAAACTCCTGCAGTGACCCCTCCTGGGCGGTCCGATTGCGGGTCACGATCTGGCGGCCGCGCCGCCAAGTGGTCATCAGCAGTGAGATCAGCAGCCCAACGGCGAGCGGAAGCCATGCGCCGTGAGCGATTTTGGCGATGTTCGAGCTAAAGAACGCGACCTCGACGGTCAGCAGCACAGCGCCGATCAAGGCGACCCTCAACTTAGACCAGTGCCAGAGGCCACGGGCGACCGCAAGGAACAGCACCGTGTTGAGCACGAAGGTGGCGGTGACGGCGACCCCGTAGATGTCGGCGAGCCGCGTCGAGGATTGGAACGCCACGACCAGCACCACCACGCCGATCGCGAGGGACCAGTTGATCACGGGAACGTAGATCTGGCCCTCCATGTCCGAGGTGTGCCTGATCCTCAAACGCGGGAGGAACCCGAGCTGCATCGCCTGTCGGGCGACTGAGTAAGAGCCGGTGATCACGGCCTGGGAGGCGATGATGGTCGCGGCGGTGGCGAGGAAGATCATGGGGATTCTCCATCCAGAGGGCACCAGCAGCAGGAACGGGTTGAAGTTCGTTTGGCGGACGATGCCCGGGTGCGCGAGAATCAGCGCTGCCTGCCCCAGGTAACTGAACACCAGGGCCGGAAATGCGAGTACGAACCAAGAGAAGCGGATCGGCCAAGCGCCGAAATGCCCGCGGTCCGCGTATAGGGCTTCGGCTCCAGTCACGGCCAAGACCACGCCGCCGAGCGTCAGAAACGCCGCGACACCGTGGTCGAGCATGAAGCGCGCGGCCCAGACCGGCGAGAGGCCGGCCAGTACGCCCGGATGCGAAGAGACCTCGCTGACACCGAGCGCACCGATCACGACGAACCACAGCAGCATCACCGGGCCAAACATCCAGCCAACGGCCTTCGTGCCCCACCGCTGCACCAGGAACAGTCCCACCAGGATGGCCAGCGAGATCGGCACAACCAGGTTCGCCAGCGTGGGGGACACCACGTTGAGTCCTTGCACGGCGCCGAGGACGGAGATCGCGGGCGTGATCATGCCGTCGCCGAAGAACAGAGACGCTCCGAACACCCCGAGCATCACAAGCAGCACGCCGCGCATCATGCGGCGCCGCTTGACCAGAGCAGTGAGCGC
The DNA here is from genome assembly GCA_963767295.1 of uncultured Solirubrobacterales bacterium. Classification (GTDB taxonomy): domain Bacteria; phylum Actinomycetota; class Thermoleophilia; order Solirubrobacterales; family Solirubrobacteraceae; genus Palsa-465. Next base: position 946,504 of record CAVYDI010000002.1, on the reverse strand, counting down.
CATGATCCCGCCGTCCCCGCGGTTGTGCGCACGCATGATGATGCCGGCGTACTTGATGGAGACGACTATCACCAGCGCCCAAAAGATCAGCGACACGATTCCGTACACGCCCGCGATGGTCGCGTGCGCCGCAGCGCGGTCGGACGTGAAGATCACCTGCTCCGTATAGAGGGGGCTGGTGCCGATATCGCCGTAAACGACCCCGAGCGCTCCGAGCGCGAGCACCAGCCGCCCTGCGTTGGCAACGACGTCTCGGTTCTCCTCGCGTAAAAACGCCGGCTCGGCTGGGGCGTGTCCCTCCTCGTGGTATGCAGGGAGCTCATCGAGCTTGTGCGCGGCCTCGTTGAAGCTGCGCACCTTCGTCGCGGTCTGACCGTTGCCGTCCGCGTCGATCACGTCCGTCTTATGAGCAGCTTCGTGCAACGTCGAGCGGGGGCGAGTCGCCTCGCCATCGACCTCGCCGACACCTTGGCGCGCACTGCCACGAAGTGACCTCATCTGTGCTACCGAAGCTAGATCCCGCCCCGTCAAGATCCCGCTAAAGATCCGCTGCGCCGCGTAGAGAATTCGTAAAGGCGGCGCCGTTAACCGCACCGAGAGGCCGTTGACTCTCCTAACGAACCTCTTTAGGCTCGGTGGTCTCTAAAACCGAGGACAGGCGAGGATGCCATGGGGGCTGACAAGACGAGCGGACAGGTGGAGCGCTTCGCGCGCAGCCGCGTCGTAAAGCGTGCCGTGCTTGCGGGCGTGTCGCTGGCGTGCGTGCTGACGCCTGTCGCGCTGGCAACACCGACAAGCACGTCCATGCCGATCAAATGGGGTCATCGGTTCGTGATCGACCCACCCGAAGGGACGAACCACTCGCTTCGCGCGGTCTCGTGCCCGACCAAAACCTTGTGTGCGACGGTCGGCGTCGCCGGCAATGTGGTCGTGTCCACCAAGCCCACCAGTGGCAGTTCGGCTTGGAAGAGGCACAACGTCGACAACGAACCCCTGCTGAGCGTCTCGTGCCGGCCGACTCTTTGTGTGGCGGGTGGCATCCTCGGCAGGATCTCCGCATCGACTCACCCGTCGAAGCCTGCGACGTGGTCGGCCGCGACGAGCATCGACGGGACCAACGCGATCGACGGCATCTCGTGTCCCTCCACGTCGCTCTGCGTGGCGGTCGACAGTGGAGGACAGGTGCTTACGTCGACCGATCCGACCGGGGGGCTTCCGGCATGGACGCCAGTATTGGTCGACCCCGGAAATGCCCTCGACGCGGTGTCGTGCCACTCGAAGTCGTTTTGCGTCGCCGTCGATAACCACGGCAATTCCGTCTCGTCAAAGAACCCGACCGGCGGCATGTCCGCGTGGACCGTTCACCCCGGTGTCGCTTCGGATGAGTTCGCCGCTGTTTCGTGCCCGTCAACGAAGCTGTGCGTCGCGATCAATCAGACCGCGACAGGCGGAGACGTTTTGACTTCGACCACGCCGACTACCGATAAGCCGTGGAAGGTTCAGGCGGTCGACAAGCACTTCCACACCCCGTTTGGGTTGTCGTGCGCGTCCACGTCGCTATGCGTCATGGGGGACGACAATGGGTACGCCTTTGAATCTACGCACCCGACCGGAGGCAAGTCCGCCTGGGTCAAGACACTTCACCAGGTCGACAACAGATGGGGCTTCTACGCCGTCTCATGCTCGCCGGGAAAAACCACAGTCTGTGTAGGGGTCGACGCGGGCGGCGACGAGATCGCTGGGAAATCTAAGCGCTAGTACGCGGGATAGCGCGCGCCCGCTTCTCCAACTTCAGAGCTTGTGGATTCTGTTGGGGCGCCCGGCGCCACCGACCCTCCAGGCCGCCTCGCCGCCCCTCCGGGAAGCCGGTCAACGAGCCGGCCAAAGCGGTCGATCGACCCCTCGAGTGGACTCGCCATCTCAAGCGCCCGCTCCAACGCCGGCAGCACGCCGATTAGCTCCGAGCCGGTCTCAACGACCCGCGTAGCCCGGTCCACGATCTCAGCGCCTCGGGCATCCACCTCCTCGCCGAGCTTCTGCATGTGGCTGCCGAGATCGACGAGTTCAGTCGCCCGTGCGTCGATCCGCTCGCCAATTGAGAGGACCGCCTCGGCGCGGCGGTCAAGCCGCTCGGCGATGTCGAGCACCGCGTGACCAATCGCGACCATCTCCTCGCCCAGTGTGAGCCTGCGGTCGAACTGGGTTGGCACCGTGCGCGCCAGTCTCGCGATCGCCGCGATATCGGATACCGCCCGATCGACGATCGCCTGAGGCGACTCAATAGGGAAGCCGAGGACGCGCAACGCGGTGGGAGCGTAGCTCAGGCGCTTGTATCGGACGCTTCGTCCGATACCTCCAGTCGTGGCGCGTCGGAGTGCTTGCCAAGGCCTCCGCTTTGGCCGGAGCGCCCGTTGCGCCCCGAGTAATTTTCGGTCTGGCTATGACAGTTCGGGCACAGCAACCGAAGATTCTCAACCCGATTGTCGTCGCGCTGGCCGTTGACGTGGTGGAGGGAGAGAGATAGTGGCTCGCCTTGCCAGTCGGCGATTCCGCACCGCTCGCATCTGTTTTCCTTGAGACCCAAGCGGAGCAACCGCTGCTTTACATGTCCACGATTCCTCGGCTTCCCGAGCGCGAAAAACTCCTCATGCGGTGTGAAGGCGGGCCTCGGCGTAACTAGGCCGCGAAGCGCGGCTTGATGCCATGTTTGACTGCTGAAGCCGAACTCGCGCACGCAGTCGCGCACACTGTGCCCTTGGTTGTAGTACTCCTGCACCACCTTCCAGTCGTAGCGCCTCGCGAATCGCTCATCGATCGGGGCGCCGAGTCTGCGCGCGTGATACGAGACCGTTTGCTTGCTGATGCCAAGTTGTCGTGAGATCTCGACCCGACTGACGCCCTTGGCCAGAAGCGCGGCAACGCGTTCCCGCGTGTTCACTTGGGTTCGCGCTTTGCGAGTGAACGGTGGGTCAACAGACGGCAGCGGTTCGAGCGCAGCGCGCTGCATTTGACGCAGGTGGTAGTGAACCGTCGCTTGCGCGACGTTGAGGCGATGTGCGATCTCAATCGAGCGAACTCCTTGCCGGTGGAGACCGATGATCTGTTCGCCAACGGGGCTCACGAACATATGTTCGCATCTGCTCCGGACGGAGCCTACCCGCCCCGGGCGACCGCATCAAGCCGCACCTATACTCGCTTCGGAGTTCGAACCTTGGGGACTGGTGTAATCCGGCAGCACGCCAGGTTCTGGCCCTGGTAGTGAAGGTTCAAATCCTTCGTCCCCAGTAGATTCAGATGGCCTATGTATCACCGGTGTGGCGGAACGAAAAGAGCTTCGGCCACAACGCCACAAGCGGCGGCGCCGCCCCTACGGATCCGCGAACTCCGCCGGCTGCTTCGTGAGCCCCGCGCTCACCGCGGCTAGCTGATTCGGCGATCCAATCAGGTCGCGCTGCAGCCGCGCCTCGAGCGAGAGCGTCTGCTCGGGCGATCCGGTCCACGCCTCCTCGTAGAGCCGCTTGGCGGCGCGCACGGCGTCGGGCGAGCGCGAGGCGATTTCCGCGGCCAGCCCCCGGGCGGCCGCGAGCGGGTCGCCCGTCACCCAGGTCAGCAAGCCGAGCTGGAGGGCCTCGGCAGCGCTCAGCACGCGGCCGGTGTAGGTGAGCTCCTTGGCGACGTCGATGCGGACGAGGCGGGGGAGCGTGCGCGTGATGGACATGTCGGGGATCAGTCCCAACTTGATCTCCATCACCGACAGGCGCGAGTCTGGCGCGGCGATGCGGAGGTCCGCCTCCAGGGCGATCTGCAGTCCGCCGCCGAAGCACGCGCCGTGGATCGCCGCGATCACTGGCATTGGCAGCGCGGCCCAGCCGTAAGCCGCGCGCTGAAACCAGTTCGGTGGCGGCTCATCCAAGCGCGCAACCAAGCCGTCAAGCCCGTCTGACATCACGCCCGCCACGTCCAGCCCCGAGCAGAAGCTCGGTCCCTCGCCGTGCAGCACCACCGCGCGCACGCCGGACTCCGACGACAACCGCTCAGCAGCCGCGATCAGCCCGTCGAACATCGCCACGTCGAGCGCGTTGTGCTTGTCCGGCCGCGTCAGCGTGACGACCGCGACACGGTCAGCCACCTCGACCCTGACCCGCTCACCATCCATCGTGAAGCGGAGGGTATTACCCGCGCACAAACGGAGCCCGAGAGCGCCCGACCGGCGCGCCCGCATGGCGTGAACCTAAGGCTTAGGGCGGCTCGTTGTTTGCTCTTGGATGACTAGTCCGTGAGTCTTGCCGCGGCCCGTGCTCAGAGAGCCGCTAGCTGACGTCGGCGCGCCGGAACCCGGAGGCGTCGGCAGGGCGCCGAATTTCTCCGTGTGCGTGCCAGACGGTGTCGTGATCTCCACCGCCCTCACGTCACTGCTTGCGGGCCACCACGCGACGAACCAGCCGTGCGAGATAGTCGCCCGCACGGAGCGGCCGTCGCTCAGCTGTAAGGCAGCGCCAGTCACGTGCGCCCCTGCGTGGCCTTCGACGAATGAGTATGGGTGCCCGCGCCGACTCGTGTGCGTAATCGAGAGCATGACCTGACCGCTTCCAAGGGGGAATGGGCGAGCGGCGCGCGTCCCCGAGAGCGATACAAATCCCGGGCCGGTGATGCACGAGGCACTCTCGTGACTGCCGGCGAAGATCGCGAAGGTGAACGGGCCACGTGTATCCACCAATGCGACCGGAAGGACGGCGGGAGACGGCCCGGAAAGCTTGGGTACGCCCGGCGGCACTGGCGGTTTCGGCATTTGCGCCAGCCGCTTGCGACACGCCGCCTCAGCACGCGCAACCTGCGCGCGTGAAGCCGTAGTCGGTTTCGCGGTCCAGCCGGCGAATGCCGGCGCGGCGCCGGTTCCGAGTCCAACGACCGCGGCGGCGGCGCCGGCGGCGCCGGCAGCGCCGGCCACTGCCCCCAGCGCGAGCTGGGGCTGGAGCCGGTGCGAGCGTGGGTGGTAATCGATTGCGCGCAGCCGCGCGATGGCGTCGGGCGGCACGTGCGCGGTGTGCTCGCGCATCGTGTCGCGCAAATCGGTTTCTAGCTGTGTCGAGGTCATCGTCACGGTCTCCTAGTTAGTGGGAATGGGCCGCAAGGTCCGCTCCAGCCGCTCGAGCGCGCGTGAGGCGCTGCTCTTGACCGTCCCGATGGGACAACCAAGGATCTCAGCCACCTCCGACTCGCGCAGGTCGGCGAAATACCTCAGCACCAACACAGCGCGCTGCCGGGGCGGCAGCGAAGCGAGCGCGCCGAGCAGCTCGTCGCGGACTGCAATGGAGCTCGGCTCGCCCATCGAGCTGTCGTCGATCACATCCACCTGCTCCGCACCGTCCAGCTCTTGATGGTGCTGAGTGCGCCGTGCGCGCCCGTCGAGTGCGAGGTTGACCAGCACCCGCCGCGCGTAAGCGCGCGGATGCTTCATCCTCCTCACCCGCGGCCACCGCCTGGCGACCTTGAACAGGCACTCTTGGACGAGGTCCTCCGCCTCGGTCTCGTCCCAAACGATCAGGTGCGCGGTTCGCCACAACTCATCGACGGAGTCATTCACGAACTGCTCGAATTCGATGCCGGCGTTGAGGCGACTCATGGCTCTACCTGGATAAACCGCCCCCGGTCGCCAAAAGGTTCCTCGCCGTCTAGAACACGTTCAAGCAGTGAGGCGCACCGCGTGCGCGTGCCCCACTCACGCCACCAACCGCTCAGCCCAATCCTGGTAGAGCTCGAAGTAGCGCCCGCCCGCGTCGATCAGCTCGTCGTGGCTGCCCTGCTCGACGATCTGCCCGTGGTCGAGCACGACGATGTTCGACGCGTGGCGGATGGTGGAGAGGCGATGGGCGATCACGATCGCGGTACGACCCGCGAGCAACCGCCGCAGCCCGTGCTCGATCAGACCCTCGGTGTGCACGTCCACGTTCGAGGTGGCTTCGTCGAGCACCAGGATGCGCGGATCCGCGACCAATGCGCGTGCGAACGCGATCAGCTGACGCTGACCTGCCGACAGCTGCACGCCGCGCTCGCCGACCTGAGTATCGAAGCCCGACGGCAATTCACGGATGAACTCCTCGGCGCCCACCGCACGCGCCGCCGCCGCGATCTCCTCCAACGAAGCGGATTGCTTCGCGAATGCGATGTTGTCGTGCACGGTGCCCGAGAACAGGAACCCCTCCTGGGGCACGATGCCCATCTGTGAGCGCAGCGAGTGTGCGGTGACCGAGCGCAGGTCGTGCCCGTCGAGCACCACGCGCCCCTGGGTGGGGTCGTAAAAGCGCGCGACCAGTTTGGCGAGGGTCGACTTACCCGCACCGGTCTCGCCGACCAGCGCCACGGTGCTCCCGGCCGGGATCTCCAGATCGATGTCGCGCAAGGCCCACGCGTCGTCCGAGTCGGCCGCGTACTTGAACGACACCCCGTCGAAGCGCAGCTCGCCACGAATCCGCGGCAGCGCAACCGCCCCGGGAGCGTCCACCAGCTCGGGCTGCTCGTCGAGCAGCTCGAAGATCTTGTCGAGCGCAGCCATGCCCGATTGGTACGTCGTGTACAGCTGCGAGAGCTGCTGGATCGGGTCGAAGAAGTTGTTGAGCGCGGCGATGAACGCGAACACCACGCCCGTCGAGGTGTGCCCGGTGATCGCCTCGATCCCCCCGATCACGAGAATCTCCGCCGTCACGAGCGCCGAGAGGAACTCGACCGCCGGGAAGTACGCGGCGTTCAAATAGACGGTCTTCATGTTCGCCGCGCGGTTTTCCTCGTTGAGCTCCGCGAACTTGCGAATGTGGCGCCGCTCCTGCGCGAAGGCGCGCACCACCCTCATCCCCGACAGCGTCTCCTGGAGATACCCGGTGATCGCGGCGATGCGCTCCCGCGTGATCCGGTAGGCGTCGGCGGAAGCGATGCGAAACAGCAGCGCGCCCACGAACAGCAGCGGCAGCGCCAAAAAGGTGAGCAGCGCAAGGTGCCAGTCGAGGACGATCAGGATCCCCACCACGCCGAGCAGCGTCAGTCCTGACTGGAACAGAGTCGCCATGCCGTCCTCGACCAGCTGGTCGAGCGCCTCGACGTCGTTTGTCAGCCGCGAGATGATCACGCCCGCGCGGTTGCGCGAGTAAAACCCGATCGAGAGTCGCTGCAGGTGCGCGAACAGCTTGACCCGGAGGTCCTGCAGTGCGCGCTGGCCGACCCACCCGACAAGGTAGGTTTGTGCGTATGAGGCGACCGCGTAGACGACTGCCGAGACCAGAAACGCGATCACGATCAGGTCGAGGTTGCCGAGGTCGTGCTTATGGATGCCGTCGTCGATCGCGAGCTTCGCCAGCGGCGCGGGCGCGAGCGCGGCGGCGGTCGCCGCTACGAGCGAGACGAGCATCCCGAGCACGCGCCAGCGGTAAGGCGCGAGCAGCTCGGCGAGCCCACGCAGCTTGCGCCCTCGGCCGGAGGTGCGGGCCAGCCGCGCACGCGCCGCTTTCAGGCGGGAGCTCATAGCCCCACCGCCTCCGCTTCCTTCTCCGTCAGGAACACCTGGTCGGGCATACCCTTCTCGACAATCTCGCGGTACAGCGGCGAGCGCTCGAGCAGCTCGTCGTGCGTGCCTTGGGCAGCGATCCGCCCCCGCTCGAGCACCACGATTTCATCGGCCAGCGCGATCGTCGAGGCGCGGTGGGCGATGATGAACGTCGTGCGCCCTGCCATCACGTTCTGGAGCGCGAGCTTGAGCCGGTTCTCGGTCGAGGCGTCCACGGACGAGGTTGCGTCGTCCAGGATCAGGACGCGGGGATCCGCGACGATCGCGCGCGCGATCCCGAGCCGCTGGCGCTGGCCGCCCGAGAGTGTGAAGCCGCGTTCGCCGACGAGCGTGTCGTACCCGTTCGGGAGCTCGCTGATGAAGTCTTCGGCCTGGGCCGCGCGGGCGGCCTCCTCGACCTCCTCAAATGTCGCGTCGGGACGCCCGTAGGCGATGTTCTCGTGCACGGTGGCGGAAAACAGGAAGGGGTCGTCCCCCGCGATCGCAACGGCGTGCCGCAGCGAGGCCGCGTCGACCGTGCGTACGTCGGCGCCGTCGAGCTTCACCGACCCCGCGGTCACGTCGTAGAGCCGCGGCAGAAGGGAGACGAGCGCTGTCTTGCCCGAGCCCATGGCGCCGACGAGCGCGACGGTGCGTCCCGCCGGAACGTCCAAGTTCACGTCAGTGAGTGCTGGCTGCGTCGCTCCATCGAACACCAACCCGACCCCCTCGAGCGACACTCGCCCGGTCCCCGGAGGGAGCGGCGGCGCGCCCTCGGGCACGGTCATCTCGACCGAGCGATCGAGGATCTGGAAGATGCGCGCGCCCGAGGCTGTCGCCCGCTGCGCAGCCGAGAGCATGTAGCCGAGCGTGCGCATCGGCGAAATCAGCATCAAGAGGTAGGCATAGAAGGCGGTGAACGCTCCAAGCGTCAGCGTGCCGCTGACCACCTCTCGGCCCCCGAGCAGCAGAATCGCGGCAAGGCCCAGGTTGGGTAGGAAGCTGATCATGGGCCCGTAGCGAGCCTGGATGCGGGTCGCAGTCATCTGCTGGTCGAAGACCCGCGTGACCGAATGCCCGAACCGTTCGAGTTGCCGCCGCTCCTGCGCGAAGGCCTTCACCACACGCACGCCGGAGACGTTCTCCTCGGCCTCCGCGGTGAGCTCGGCGATCCGCTGCTGGGCCTCTTGGAGCGCTGGTCGCGATCGGCGGCCGTAGCTCCGCGCGATCAAGATCACGAACGGCACCGGGGCCAGCGCGAGCGCCGCCAGGCCGGGCTGGAGCGCGAACATGGCCGCCGCGGCGAGCAAGATGGTCAGGGCAGATTGGCCGATGAAGATCAGCCCGTAGCCGAGAAAGAACCGCACCGACTGTAAATCGACGGTCACGCGCGACATCAGCTGGCCGGTCTGCTGGCGGTCGAAGAACGAGAGCTCGAGTCGCTGCAGGTGCTCGTACAGCCGGTTGCGTAGGTCGAGCTCGACCCCGAGCGACACGCGCCCGGCCACCAGCCGGCGCCACGCGCTCAAGATCAGGCGCCCGATGCCGGCGATCACGATCGCGATCACGAGCAGCGTTAGCGTGTGGCGATGGTGGGAGCTGATCGAGTTGATCGCGCGGCCGGTCAGCAGCGGGATCAGCACCGTCATCCCCATTGCGCCGGACGCGAGCAGGAAAGAGACAGTGACCGCCCTCTTATAGGGGGTCAGGAAGCCGAGCAGTCTCCTGAATGTGCGCACGCTTCATAAAGTATAGTTATTGGTCGGCGCACATGTGCACCGGCCCCGGCCGGAACATGTTCCGGCCGGCCGGGCCGCGCATGCGCGGCCCGGGACAGATTTATTAGCTCTGGATCCCGCTCCAGAGCGCCTTCATCGCGGCGTTAAGCACCTGCTGGCGCGTCACCCGCGGATGCGCGTACCACCAGCGCACGAGCCCCTCGAGCGCGGATTGCTGAAGCGCAAAGATCGCGCGCGCCACGGAGCTGGCCGGATCCAGACCCGCGCGTCGGGCGTCGGGCGCCAGCATCGTGCCGAGCAGGCGGCTGGCCTGGCGATGGAGGCGGCGGTAGTCGGCGGCGGCCTCGGGATCGACGGGCGCGTGGTCGGGGTACAGCAGCCGCCACGCCTCGGGTTCGCGCTCGGCGAACGCCAGGAACGCGTCGAGCATGGCCTCGATCCGCTCCGTGCTCGGCACCCCGCTGGACATCGCTTCGCGGAGATGACAGAGCAGCTGGTCGTGCTTGGCCTCGAGTAGGGCTCCGAACAGCGCCCGCTTGGACGGGAAGTGGTCATAGAGCACCGTTCGCGTCACGCCCGCCTCCCGGGCGATGCGCCCGAGCGAGGCGCCCTCGTAACCGTGGGTCGAGAACTCCTTGAGCGCGGCGTCGAACAAAAGCGCGCGGCGCGCTGAAGCGGGGATGCGGCGTTTCGGCGTGCTGGTGGCGGCCACGACCAGCTATGCTAACCGACAGGGGTGTCACTTATTTACAGGAGCCCGAGATGACGAATTCCGAAGCGCTGTTATTTGACGCGATCCGTACGCCCCGCGGCCGGGGCAAGCACAACGGCTCGCTTTACTCCGTCAAGCCGGTCGACCTCGTGGTAGGCCTGATCGACGAGACGCTCGAACGCAACCCGGACCTCGATCCCGAGCGCGTGGAAGACGTCGTGCTTGGCTGCGTCTCCCCGGTCGGGGACCAGGGGATGGATATCGCCAAGACCGCCGCGATCAAGGCTGGGTTGCCCGACACGGTCGCGGGCGTACAGCTCAATCGCTTCTGCGCCTCCGGGCTGGAGGCGGTCAACGTGGCCGCCCAGAAGGTCGCCTCGGGCTGGGAGGACCTGGTCTTTGCGGGCGGAGTCGAGTCGATGTCGCGCGTGCCGATGGGCTCTGACGGCGGTCCGATGGCGACCGATCCCGAGACCAACTACGACAGCTACTTCGTGCCCCAGGGCATCAGCGCCGACCTGATCGCGACGCTTGAGGAGTTCAGCCGCGACGACGTGGACGCGTTCGCGGCCGGCTCCCAGGAGAAGGCGCAGAAGGCCTGGGAGGAGGGCAAGTTCTCCGAGTCCGTGATCCCGGTGCGAGATCTCAACGACCAGGTCGTGCTCAACCGCGACGAGCACATCCGACCGGGCACCACCGTCGAAACGTTGGGCGGGCTGGAGCCCTCGTTCAAGGCGATCGGCGAGTTTGGCGGCTTTGACGCCGTGGCGCTGCAGCGCTACCACTGGGTCGAGAAGATCGAGCACGTGCACACCGCCGGCAACTCCTCGGGGATCGTCGACGGGGCCGCGTTGGTGGTGGTCGGCAACGAGAAGACGGGCTCGGAGCTGGGGCTCAAGGCGCGGGCCCGCGTGCTCGCGACCGCGCTCTCGGGCGCCGACCCAACGATCATGCTCACCGGTCCCGCGCCCGCGAGCCGCAAGGCCCTTGAGCGCGCCGGCCTCACGGTCGACGACCTCGACCTGGTCGAGATCAACGAGGCGTTCGCGGCCGTCGTACTGCGCTTCGTCAGGGACATGGGCCTGCCGATGGAGAAGGTCAACGTCAACGGCGGCGCGATCGCGATGGGCCACCCGCTTGGCGCCACCGGGGCGATGATTCTCGGCACGCTGGTCGATGAGCTGCACCGGACCGGCGGCAAGTACGGACTGGCGACATTGTGTGTCGGTGGCGGTATGGGCATCGCGACTGTTGTGGAGGCGATCTAGATGGAGCTGATTCGCTGGGAGCAAGATTCCGACGGCGTCGTCGTCCTCACGCTCGACGACCCCGATCAGGCGGTCAACACCATGAACCAGCGGTTCACCGCGGCGCTGTCTGAGATCGTCGAGCGCCTCGAGGCGGAACGCGAGCGGATAGCCGGCGTGGTCATAACCTCGGGCAAGCAGACCTTCTTCGCTGGCGCAGACCTCAACGAACTGCGCGAGGCGCGCGAGGAGGACGCCGAGCAGGTCGGGCAGATGGTGCGCAGCATCAAGGCGCTGCTGCGGCGGATCGAGACGCTCGGCAAGCCGGTCGTGGCGGCGATCAACGGCGCCGCACTGGGCGGCGGCCTCGAGATCTGTCTCGCCTCTCACTACCGCGTGATCGTCGATGACCCCAAGGCGGTCGTCGGTTTCCCAGAAGTCCAGCTCGGGCTGCTTCCCGGAGCTGGCGGCGTCGTGCGCACGGTCAGGCTACTCGGCATCACCGACGCGCTGATGCAGGCGTTGCTGCAGGCACAGCGTCATCGTCCCGCCAAGGCCAAGGAGGTCGGGCTGGTGGACGAGATAGTGCCCACGGTGCAGGGCCTGCTGCCGGCGGCCAAACGGTGGATCGCCGAACACCCAGAGTCGGTACAGCGCTGGGACGAGCCCGGCTACAAGATCCCCGGCGGCACGCCTGCGAACCCCAAGCTGGCGATGAACCTACCCGCGTTCCCCGCCAACCTGCGCAAGCAGATCAAGGGCGCGAACTACCCGGCGCCGCACCACATCATGGCCGCGGCGGTCGAGACCGCGGAGGTCGACCTAGACGCCGCGTTTGAGGTCGAGGGCCGTTACTTCGTGGACCTTGCGACCGGCCAAGTCGCGAGGAACATGATCCAGGCCTTCTTCTTCGACATGAACCGCGCGACCGGTGCACGCGGGCGCCCCTCGGACGTGGAGACCTTCCGCCCGCGCAAGGTGGTCGTGCTGGGCGCCGGCATGATGGGCGCCGCGATCGCGTATGTGTGCGCCAAGGCGGGGATCGAGGTCGTGCTCAAGGACGTCTCGCGCGAGGCCGCCGAGCGCGGCAAGGGCTACTCGGTCAAGCTGGTCGAGAAGGCCGTCGAGCGCGGTCGGTCCACGCGCGAGGACGGCGACGCGCTGCTGGCGCGCATCCACCCAACCGACGAGCCCGCGGACACCGCCGGCTGCGATCTCATGATCGAGGCGGTTTTCGAGGCCCCGTCGCTCAAGAAGCAGGTGTACGCCGAAACCGAGCCACACCTCGAGCCGGACGCGCTGCTGGGCTCCAACACCTCGACGCTGCCGATCACCGAGTTGGCGGAGGGCGTTTCGCGCCCGGAGGACTTCATCGGGCTGCACTTCTTTAGTCCCGTGGACAAGATGCCGCTGCTCGAGATCATCAAGGGCCGCGAGACCTCGGAGGAGACGGTATGGAGGGCACTCGACGTGGCCAAGCTGATCAAAAAGACCCCGATCGTGGTCAACGACTCGCGCGGTTTTTTCACCAGCCGCGTGATCGGCACGTTCATCAACGAGGGCATCGCGATGCTGCTCGAGGGGATACCGGCGGCGACGATCGAGCAGGCCTCCTCGCAGGCCGGATACCCGGCGCCGGTCTTGCAGCTATCCGACGAGCTCAACATGAAGCTGATGCGCAAGATCCGCGACGCGTCGAAGGCCGCCGTGGAGGCCGGGGGGTCGAGCGGGTGGGACGCGCACCCCGCCGAGCAGGTGATCGACCGCATGCTGGACGAGTTCGATCGGCCCGGACGGCTCGAGGGCCGCGGCTTTTATGAGTACGCGGAGGGCAAGCGCGTCGGGCTCTGGCCCGGTCTGCGCGAGGCCTTCCCGGCGGTCACCGAGCCGTGGAAGATCGACCTGCGCGACCTCGAGGAGCGGATGATGTTCGCCGAGTCGCTCGAGTCGGTCAAATGCTTGGATGAGCGTGTGATCGAGTCGGTCGCCGACGCGAACATCGGCTCGATCCTCGGCATCGGCTTCCCCGGCTGGACCGGCGGCGTGCTGCAGTACATCAACGGGTACCAGCACACGGTCCACGGGTCCGGACCCGCTGCGTTTGTCGCGCGCGCACGCGAGCTCGCCGGCAAGTACGGCCAGCGTTTCGAGCCGCCGGCCTCGCTGGTGGAGAAGGCCGAGCGAGGAGAGACGTTCAGCGACGCCGAGCAGCCCGTGGCGGTGTCATAGTGCGTCACTGAGCAATGGCCGCGACCACAGCTGGCGCTGACGCAGTTCTGCCGCTCGTCGAGAGCGACGAGGAGCGCTCGATCCGCGAGGCCGTCCGCGGCATCTGCTCGCGTTTTGGCGAGCACTACGCGCGCGAGTGCTATGAGCGCGGCGAGCCGCCACGGGAGCTATGGCAAGCGCTGGCCGAGAAGGGATTCGTGGGCGCCAACATCCCCGAGCAGTGGGGCGGCGGCGGGATGGGGATGACAGGCCTGAACTGGGTCGCGGAGGAGTCCTCGGCCGCCGGCGTGGGAATGCTGATGCTGGTGGTCTCTTCGGCGATCACGGGCTCGATCCTGATCCGCCACGGCAACGAAGAGCAGAAGGAGGCGTGGCTGCGCGGGATCGCCGCGGGCACAACCTGCGTGGCGTTCGCGATCACCGAACCCGACGCAGGCACCAACTCCCACAATCTGCGTACGGAGCTGCGCCGCGAGGGCGACCGTTACCTGCTCTCAGGCCAAAAGGTGTTCATCTCCGGCCTCGAGGATGCCGACGCGGTGCTCGTGGTCGCTCGCCTGCGCGACTCGGACGGCGAGCTCGGTCCCGTGTGCATGTGCATCGTCGACGTCGATGCGCCAGGGTTCACGCGCGAGGCGATCCCGATGCCATTCATCGGCCCCGACCGCCAGTGGCAGCTCTTCTTCGACGGTGTTTCGGTCGATCGCGAGCGGCTGATCGGCGGCGAGCAGGGCGGCCTGGCGGCCGTCTTCGACGGGCTCAACCCCGAGCGCATGATCCTGGCCGCGTTCGCGACCGGGGCCGGCATCCGAGCGCTGTCAAAGGCTTCCTCATACGCGCGCGAGCGCGCTGTGTGGGGCGCGCCGATCGGCGCTCATCAGGGAATCGCGCACCCGATGGCCAAGGCAAAGATCGAGCTCGAGCTCGCGCGGACGATGACCGCCAAGGCGACGGCGCTGTTCGACGCGGGAGCGCCGGGGGTGGGGGAGGCCGCGAACTTCGCGAAGTATGCGGCCGCCGAGGCCGCGGTCCATTGTGTCGACGTAGCCATCCAGACGCATGGTGGCAACGGATTTACCCTGGAGTACGGCGTCTCCGATCTGTGGTGGGGCGCGCGGCTGCTGCGCACCGCGCCGGTGAGCGCCGAGATGATCCTCAACTACGTCGCCCAGCACTCGCTGGGGTTGCCGAAGTCCTACTGAGCTAGGGCCCCCGCGACGGTTGCGCGTTGCGGCGTGGAGCCCAGGCGGCATATGATGGCGCTGCGTCGCGTGATCCAGGCACGCGGCGTAGGGAGAAGCGGCAGGATGTCTGCGATCTTGAGATTCGGCTACGGGCCGATGCGCGGGTTCATTGAGACTGTCGGTGCGATGGTCCTGCTGCTCCGACGCACGATCGTCGCGGCGGTGACGCCGCCGTACACCTACGGCCCGGAACTGGTCGACCAGTTCCTCTTTGCCCTGCGGCTCGGGTGGTTCCCGATGATTCTCGCCTCGCTTGCGTTCACGTATGGGCCGGCGGGGATCGAGATCGGCGACTTTCTACACCTGGTCGGGGCGATGGACCGGCTCGGTCAGCTGTTCGTGATCCTCGTGATGCGTGAGCTGGCGCCATTGATCTGCGCGATCGTGATGGCGGGCGTGGCAGGCACCGCCATGACCGCGGATCTGGGCGCGCGGAAGATCCGGGAGGAACTCGACGCCCTGATGGTGCTGGGGGTCGACCCGATCAAGAGTCTGGTTGTCCCGCGCTTTCTCTCGCTGATGCTGCTGACGCCGCTGTTCACGATCTACGCGCTGTTGTTCGGGACGCTCGGCGGCGTACTGGTGACGATCTCCAACGGCGCGCAGGTGGGACCGTTTTTCAACGACTTCTTCGCGCAGGCGACCACGATCGAGTTCACCGCGATGTTCGTCAAGGCCGTCATCTATGGCGGCGTGATCGCGATCGTGTGCTGCTACATGGGGCTCACGGCCTCGGGCGGCGCGCAGGGGGTGGGGCGTGCCGTCAATCAGGCCGTAGTGCTCGCGTTCATCGCCATCGGCGCCGTCGACTACGTGTTCACGCAAACGCTGCTGGCGACACACCCGGCTCTCAATACGCCGCGATGAGCGCGCTCAATCGACCTCTCGCCGCGCTCGAGTCCTTCGGTAGGGCCTCGCTGTTCTGTTGGCGGATCTGCGTCAAGGTCTTTAACGGCCGCGTACTGCGGTTCATCGGTGAGACCGTGCGCCAGGCGGGGATTCTGATCACCGGCTCGGCGCTCATCGTGCTCGGGTTGGTGTTCATCTTCGGTCTGCAGTGCGGGATCGAGGGCGCCTACGGCGCGCAATCGGTGGGGGCGAGCTCGGCCTCGGGCGCGATCGTCGCGGTTTGCGATCTGCGCGAGATCATCCCGTACGCGTTCGGCTACATGATGGCCGCCAAGGTGGGGACGGGATTCGTGGCCGAAATCGGCTCGATGCGCATCTCGGATGAGATCGACGCGCTCGAGGTCATGGGCTTCGACTCGGTCCTGTACCTGGGCTCGACGCGACTGCTCGGCACCTGGCTGGTGCTGCCATTTCTGTACTTCCTGGCCGTCGGCGTCGGCTACATCGCCTCCTACATGGCGGTGGTGATCCAGCTCGGGCAGGTGTCGCCAGGGGGCTACTTACAACTCTTCTGGGAGTTCCAGTCGCCGCAGGACTTCGTTTTCGCGCTGGTCAAGGTGATGGCGATGGCGACCTTCATCGTGCTCGTGTGTATCTATTACGGCTACCACGTGAGCGGCGGGCCGGTAGGCGTGGGCAAGGCGACGGCCCAGTCGATGGTCGCCAACATCCTCGGCATCCACGCCATCGGGCTGGTGGGCACGCAGCTGTTCTGGGGCGGCAACGCGCACGCTCCGATCGGGGGATAGAGGAATATGGCCCGCCAGCAGTTGGCGCGCTCCGTCGCGCTCGCCGCGGTCGCGCTCGCGGCTGTCGCGATTCTGGTGATTCTCATCACCGGCGGTTCGAGCTACACGCTGCACGCCGAGTTCAGCGATGCGGGCCAGCTCGTCAACGGCGACCTGGTGACGGTCGGGGGACATCCGGTTGGCTCGGTGTCAGGTATGAGCCTGACGCCCAACGGTCTCGCCGACGTGACGTTGTCGATCTCGGATTCAAGCGTGATGCCGCTGCGACAGGGCACGATCGCGCAGATCGGCCAGCTGTCGCTGACGGGGGAGTCCAACCGGTTCGTGGCGCTGCTGCCCGGCAGCGGTGCCCCGATTTCCTCTGGCGGCACGCTACCGCCCACGCAGACGCGCGGGATCGTCGACCTCGACACGCTGCTCAACTCGCTCACACCATCCGTGCGCGCCTCGCTGCAGAAGGTCATCAAGACCGGTGCTTATTTGATGTCCGGCCGCACGCCGCAGCAGGCGAATTCGGCCGTCGCCTATCTCAACCCGGCGCTCAGCCAGACAAGCGCCCTCGGCGCCGAGATCGTCGCCGACCGCTTCTCGCTGCAGCGGTTGGTGTCCTCGACGGCGCAGGTGTCGAGTTCGCTGGCCGCCCACGATTCCGCCCTGGGCGGGGCGGTCACGAACACCGCCGCGACGCTGCGCAGGGTTGCCGCCGAGCGCGCGGCGTTACAGGACCTGCTCGTGCGCGCCCCGGGCGTGCTCCGCCAGGGCTCACACGTACTAACCGATGTCCGCTACTCGCTCGGGGTCCTCAACCCGACCTTGCGCGACCTTCGCCCGCTCGCGCCTAAGCTGGCCACGCTGCTGCGCAAGGTCGTCCCGGCGGCGCGCGACGCGATTCCCACGATCACCCAGGTCCAGGGCCTGGTCGCCCCCGCCGAACAGGTCTTGGGGGCGCTGCCGCCGGTGGTGCGCAAGGCCGTGCCGGCGATCAACTCGCTGCACCGCTCGCTGCCCCCGCTCACGCCCGTGCTGTCGGGGCTGCGTCCGTACACACCGGAGGTCGTGTCGGGCTTCTTCGGCGGAGTGGGGGGATACAGCGGTGGCTACTACGACGCCAACGGGCAGTTTTTGCGCACCGCACTCGAGCTTGGCCCGGGCTCGTACTCGGGGCTGTTGTCGGTGCTCAACGCGATCGTCAACAAGCTGCCCGGGTTCAACGGCACGGTCTATGGCCAGCTCGCGCCCTGCCCCGGTGGAGCCACGGACCCATCGCCCCACGGCGGTAACCCGTGGAACCACCCAGACAGCGCGAAGACGGTCTGTAAGCCGGGGAACAACCAATGAGGCGGTTGGCCGCAATATTCGCCGCGCTGGTGATCAGCCTGGCGGTGGCCGTGGTGGTCCGCGCCACGAGCGCTCAGGGCTCCTCCAGCGCCACCTTCGCGGTCATCTTCGACGACGCCCGCGGGCTCATCCCGGGCCAGCTGGTCAAGGTCGCAGGAGCGAACGCGGGCACGATCACGAACGTCTCCGTGATCAAAACCGGCACTGGCGCCAAGACCTCGTTCAAAGCGCGCATCGTCGGCACGGTCGGCTCCCAGTTCATGCCGTTCCATGCCAACGCGACCTGCACGATCAAGCCGCAAGGGCTGATCGCGGAGAACTTCGTCGAGTGCAACCCCGGCAGCCCGCCCGCGCCGGTCCTGCACGGCGTGCACGGGCAGCCGCCGACTGTGCCCGTGTCCAACACCTCTGAACCGGTGAGCCTGCTCGACCTGTTCAACATCTTCAACCTGCCCACGCGCGAGCGCGTCTCGATGCTGATCAACGAGCTTGGGATCGGCACCGCCGCCCGCGGCCAGGACTTCAACGCGATCCTCTACCGCGCGAACCCAGCGCTCGCCCTCGCGCGCCGGGTGATCGGCATCCTCTCTCGCCAAAGCGCGCAGCTCGCCGCGATCCTCGACGCGACCAACACGATCGCGCAGCAGGCCGCGAATCACACCGCGACGGCGCAGCAGTTCATCGGTCGTGCCGCCTCGCTGGTGGCGACCACCGCCGCCCATCGTTCGAGCCTTGAGCTGGCGATCCACCGCCTACCCGCGCTGCTCGCGGCAGCTCAGCCCTCGCTCCAGCAGCTCGACGTGGTCGCGCGCGATGGCACTCCGCTACTCGACCAGCTGCACGCCTCGGCTCCAGAGCTCAACCGCGTCGCCACGGATCTCGGCCCATTTGTGGCCGCCGCCAAGCCTGGACTTGCACGTCTGTCCTCGGCGCTTGACCGGGCGATCCCGGCCATCCGGCAGGTGACGCCCCTGGTCGGGACTCTGCGCTCCTACACGCACCGCTCGCTGCCGAAGACAAAGCTCTCGGGGAGGCTGTTCACAAGTCTCCAGGACAGCGGTTTTCTCGAGAACTTCCTCGGGATCCCGTACTACGTCGGGGCGGCGCTGGCCCGCTACGACAAGAACTCGCACCTGCTCGACATCGCGCTCGACGACATCCAAAACGGCGCCTGTCTCTTGTACGCGACTACCCCGGTAGCGGGCTGCGGCGCCAATTACGGCTCCGCGCCGGCGACGGCCGGGACGGCCGCGACCGCACACAAGCTCCCGCCGCTGGTGCCTGGAACGCGGCTTTCCAAGCTGTCCGCCAGCCCGACGCAGGCCGCATCGCCGGCGACCCCGAGCCAGCCCGCGGCTCCGACCCGGCCCGCGCAGCCTGCGTCCTCGACGCTCCGCTCGCTTCAGGGCCTGATGCGTTACCTCCTGCGATGAGAACACGGCGCAGCATCGCGAGCGAAGTCTTCGATAACCCGATCCTGATCGGGACGCTCACGATCCTGGTCGTGACGATTGCCGTGTACCTGTCGTACATCGCCGAGAACGGGCTCCCGTTCACCCCCTCGTACACGGTCAACGTCGACGTCAACAACGCCGCTGAGCTGGTCAAGAACGCGCCTGTGCGAATCGGCGGCGCGCTCGTCGGCCAGGTCTTGACGGTCACACCTGAGCCCGCGGGGGCAGACCGCGGCTACCACCAGCCCTTCGCTCGGCTCGAGCTGCGGCTGCAGCGCAGTCTCGAGCCCCTGCCGTACGACACCAAGTACGAGGTGCGCGTTCAATCCGCGCTCGGAGGCAAGTACCTCGAGCTGTTACCAGGCCATGACCGCAACACGCGCCAGACCCCAGCAATGCCCGATGGCGGCACCTTTCGGCTCGGCACAAATCAGCACCACAACGTCACGATCGTCGATCTTTCTGACGCCTTCCGCGTGTTCGGCCCAGCCACCGCGCACGGGCTGCGCAACGTCATCTACGACCTGGGTGATGCCGTGGCCGGCCGCGGAGCGCAGTTCAACGACACGATCTACCAGGTCCGACGTCTGATCGGCCCACTATCGAGTCTGCTGAGGCTGCTTGCTTCCCCGAGCACCAACCTGCCCCAGTTCATCGCGGGCGCGGCCGCCACCACCGGCGCGTTGGCGCCCGTGGCGCCGACGATTTCGGCCCTGCTGGCCGACGGAGCCAAGACCTTCGACGCTCTGTCACGCTCGAATTTAGGCGGAGCCTTGAATCAGACGCCGCCGACGGAGTCTGTCGCCACGACCGTGCTCACCAACGCGCGGCCGGTGCTCGTCGACGCCGCCACACTCGTGCAAGCGCTGAAGCCCGGGGCGGCGCTGTTGCCGCTCGCCGCGCGACGACTCGACGAGATCATTCGCGCCGCCACGCCCGTCTACGCGCGCGTGCCGCAACTCGCCAGCGCACTGGAGCGCGCGCTGGCCGACGTGCAGCGGCTGGCGCGCAACCCGGCCGCCACGCAGGTCTTCACCGTGTTGGGCAACAACGACTTAGCCACTTTTGGCGCCTCGGCATTCGTGGGACTGGGGGCGATTCTCGAGGCGGCGGCACCTGCGCAGCTTGGCTGCAACACGGAGGGAATGTGGGCGCGCAACTTCGGTGGCCCTGACAACCCGCTCTCCGAGGGCGACAAGCTCGGCACCTGGCTGCGTACCAGCCCCATGGTCGTGCCGGCGCTCGCCGCCGAAGCCAACAAGCCCTGGTCCGAGCTGCATCTGAACTACTACCCGGTCGAGCGAGCGGGCCGCTGCGAGGCGGGCAACCTGCCCTACTCCTCCGGGCAGGCGATCGGCAGTCCGGCCGCGTTCTCAGGTGGAATCGTCCCCAAGACCTCGCCGCCCCCGGGCGTCACCCAGCGTTATAAGAAAGCCGGGCTGGAGGGGACCTACCGATGAGCCCGGCCATCGCGCGTCGTCGGACGAGTGGCCGTGCTCGCAAGCCGGTCAACCCCCTGCTGGTTGCGGGGATCGTGATCGCGCTCGCCGCGCTCGGGACCTACTGGGCATTCACGAAGTCTCTGCCGTTTCTCTCACACCCATTCAAGATGTACGCGGTCGTCCGCAACAGCGTCGACATCATTCCCGGCTCCCCGGTGCGTATCGCCGGCATCGATGTGGGCAAGGTCACGGGTGCACAGCCGGACGGCTCGTTCACAAAGCTCGTCTTCACCCTCGATTCGGGCGGTTTGCCGGTGCATACCGACGCGACCGCGACGATCCGCGACCGGCTGTTTTTGGAGGGCGGCTACTACGTCCAGCTCGACCCTGGCAGTCCGAGCGCGCCCAACGCGCAGAGCGGCTTCACCATCCCGGTCTCGAACACCGCTTACCCGGTGCAGTTCTACCAGGTGCTTTCGACCTTCAACCTCGCGGCGCGGCGCAGCCTGGAAACCACGCTGACCAACCTCAACACCGGCTTCGCGGCGCCCGGAAGCGAGGCGCCGAGCGCGACCAACAGCGGTGCAGGCGGACTGAAAGCGGCGATTCCGCAGCTGACGCCCACGCTCAAGGACATCGCCTGGGTGACTCAAGGGCTGCATGGAACGCAGCCTGGAGATGTTGGACGGTTGCTCAGCTCGGCCTCCAGCGTCACGACCACACTCGCCTCCAATTCCGTTCCCCTCACTGACCTGGTGGTCGGGCTCGACCGAACCTCTGGCGCGCTGGCGTCGACCGATGGAGCGCTCGAGCAGACGATTTCAGGGGTGGATCAGACCCTGCGAGTGGCTCCGCCGGCGCTCACCGCGGTCGACCGGGCGCTGCCGCCGTTGGTCCACCTCGCCGAAGTGCTCGATCCTTCGTTGCGGCTCGCGCCGCCGATCGTCGCCGGCGTGACGCGCGCGGTGGTCAAGCTCGCCACTGTGCTGCGCCCGGCCGAGCGAGCCAAGCTCATCACGGCGCTCAAGACGACTTTCGTGAGCTTCCCCAAGACCGTCCATGAGATGGGGACGCTGTTCCCGGTCACCAAGGGTGTGACCGACTGCCTGCGCACGCACGTCACGCCGATCCTCAAGCGAACCGTCCCGGATGGATCGCTATCCACAGGCGCTCCGGTTTGGCAGGACTTCGTTCACCTGCTGAGCGGGTTGACCAATGCCGTGCAGAACTTTGACGGCAACGGCTACTGGATTCGGGTGATCGGCGCGACCGGCGACAACTCGCTCAGCGTCAGCAAGCTGGGGTCGCTGCTTGGCCAGGGCGGCGGCACACCCTCGTACGAGGGTGCTCGTCCCCACTGGGTTGGGGACCTTAATGCCGGTGATTTCAGACCCGATGTGTCCTGCTCGACTCAGCCTGTGCCGAGCTTGTCTGCGTCTGCGAGCGGCCGCTAGCGATGGATCGGCTCAGAATCCAGCTCAAACGCTATGGACGCTCCTTCCTGGTGCTGCTGGCGCTGTGGATCGTGGGCATCGCCGCCGCGGTTTACATCCTGCTCCAACAGCGGCTGCCTAACCCCTTCTCGTCCTTCGTCTCGGTCAACGGCACCTTCACGAGCGCCGCGGGCGTCGTGCCGGGGCTGGGCGAGCCCGTCAACATCGCCGGGGTCAAGGTCGGGCAGATCACCGGCACCTCGCTGAAGGACGGGCAGGCTGTCATCCACATGCAGATCGACCCGGGCAAGCTTCCCGGCCACGATCTGTACCGCAACGCGAGCGCGACGCTGTTCCCCAATACGCCGCTCAAGGACATGGAGATCAATGTCAACCCGGGCACGCCGGCGGCCGGTCTCCTGCCCCGTGGCGGCACGATCCCGATCGGCCAGACGACCATTCCAACGGACTCGGACGAGCTCACCGCCGCGCTTGACACCGACACCCGGACCTGGTTCACCAGCCTGGTCACCGACCTCAGCCAGGGCGTCAGCGGCCGAGGCGACGACATCAAACACCTGCTGCAGAACCTTGGTCCCACCTCGGTCCAGCTCCGCCAGATCGGCGACCTGCTCGCCGCGCGGCGCCACGAGCTGGCGCAGATAGTTCACAACCTCGGCACGTTGACCCAGGCGGTAGCGGCCAAGGACTCACAACTGCAAACGGTGGTGCGCGCCGGCAACCAAACGGTGCAAGCGCTCGCAAGCCAGGACCAGGCATTGCGCACCTCCATCCTGCGGCTGCCGGGAGTGTTGAGTACCACTCGCCAGACGCTCGGCGACCTGGTCCCGTTCTCCAACGCACTCGGACCGACCGCGACCGCGCTGATCCCCACCGCACGCCGCCTACCGGCCACGCTGCGCGACAGCCGCACGCTCTTCCAGGGCGCCGCGCTGCTGCCGTTGAACAAGATCCCGCCGTTCGTGCACGTGGTCCTGCCGCTGGCCCAGCAGCTACAGCCGGCGCTCTCGAACCTGGAACAGGAAGTGCCGCCGCTGTCGAGCTCGTTCAGGGTCCTCGGCGCGGTCACCAACGAGATCGCGTATGACCCCGGCCACGGCAACCCAGGGTTCCTCTACTGGCTCGCGTGGTTCGTCCACAACGGCGACTCTTTCCTGTCCATCCACGACGCCAACGGCGGCGGCTGGAGGCTGCTCAACAGCCTGTCGTGCTCGCAGCTGCAGGGGAGCTTCGGGACCTACCTCGAGCAGCTGTTCGGCTCAAACCTCGGCAGCCTGGTCGGCTGCAAGTGAGCGCCTAGCGCAATGGTTACGCAAGCCCCCAAACGCTCGGCAATCATCGTGGCGCTCTGCTTCGTGCTCTCGTGTATCGGGCTGACCACGCTGGTCTGGACCTCGTTGCGCGGGCCGTTTCCGTTTGCGCCGAAGGGATACGTCATCCACGCGGTGTTTCCCGAGACGGGCCAGCTGGTGACCGGCGCGGACGTGCGCATCTCGGGCATCAACGTCGGCAAGGTAACCGGCATCCAGGCCCAAGGGGTCAACTCGCAGGTGACCATGGACCTGTCCCAGCAATACGCTCCAATCGCGCGCGACACGCGCGCCATCCTGCGCCAGAAGACGCTGTTGGGCGAGGGCTTCATCGAGCTCTCGCCGGGCACCGGCGGCGGCGCGAAGCTGCCCGACGGGGGGACGATTCCATCGACTCACGTGCAACGGGCGGTGGCGCTCGACCAGGTGCTGAACTCCTTCACGCCTCAAACCCAGCGCGCGCTGCAGCAGTTTCTGGACGGCACGTCGGTTTCTCTCAGCGGCGAGAGCCAGGCGCTCAACGACGCGATCGGCAATCTTGACCCAACCACGAGCGAATTGGACGCCGTGGTGGGCCTGCTCAACCAACAACAGGGCGACGTCCGCAGCCTGATCTCGAACTTGGGCGCGGTCATGACCACGGTCGGTAACCGCTCTGCAGATGTGCAGAGTCTCATTACCGCGGGTGACCGCGTGCTGTCGGCGACCGCGGCCCGGAACGTGCAGTTGACGCGAACGGTCAACTCCCTGCCGCTATTCCTATACGAGCTGCGAAAGACGCTTTTGACGTTGAACGGCACGCTCGGCATCGCAAAGCCGACGCTCGCCGCGCTGATGCCCGTGGCGCCGCTCCTGCGCCCAGCGCTCTCGGAGGTCGTACAGCTCTCCGGTCCTGCCGTGAAGCTGCTCCACCAAGCGCCCAGGCTGTTGAACCTGGCCGACAAGGCGCTGCCCGCCATCGGCTCGTTCACGATCGCCTTCAACGGCACGGTCGGGCCGCTGCTCGCGGCGGCGCGCCAGGTGGTGCCGATAATCAACTACATCCAGCTGTACCCGCGCGAGATCACGGCTGCGATGGCCAACCTGGCAGCGTTCCTCAATGCGCGCGCGCCGTCCAAGGGCGGCGTGTTGCGCAGGTATCTGCGCGCGATGTTCGCCGTCAACAACGAGTCGCTCTTCGGCCAGTCAGAGCGTCCTGGCACCAACCGCCACAACGCATACATCACACCCGGCGCTCTGGCGTACGTCGGTCGCGGCGGACTGCTCGCCTCAGACTGCAACAACGTCGGCAACTCAACGCTCGCCGGGGCAATTCCCGGCGCCACCAACGTGCCTTGCAGCCTTCAGCCCAAATACCCCTGGGGCAACATTGCGCCTAGCACTCCACGCGACTACTACCCGCATGTGACGGTCGGGAGGAAGTAGGAGTCGGGATTACGGTCTGCGTCGCGAGCCCGTCGCCCGATGAGTCGCGGCCAGCGGCTGAGTCATAGCACTAGATGGCCGTAACCCCGTGTGTGCTTAGATCGATCTCGGTGAGCTGTGACGGGCGATAGCCAGCCGGCCATCCTCGTCGAGGAGCTTGCGAAGTCCTACGGTGACGTGCAAGCGCTCCGCGGCGTGGACTTTGCCGTTCCGCAAGGCACCGTGCTTGGTCTGCTCGGGCCCAACGGCGCGGGCAAGACCACGGCGGTGCGAGTCCTGACGACGCTGACCGCTCCGACGGGTGGTCGGGCGCTAGTAGGGGGTTACGACGTCGTGCGCGAGGCCGGCGCGGTGCGCCGGCTGATCGGGTTGGCCGGCCAGTCGGCCGCCATCCAGGAGGAGCTCACCGGCCGGGAGAACCTGGAGATCTTCGGCCGCCTGTATCACCTGAGCCGAGCGGAGGCCAAAGCTCGCGCCCAGGAGCTATTGCAGCGTTTTGACATCGCCGACGCGGCGGACCGCCCAGCCAAAACCTACTCGGGGGGCATGAAGCGCCGGCTTGACCTCGCGGCGAGCCTGGTTGCACACCCGGCCGTGCTTTTTTTCGATGAGCCCACGACCGGGCTTGACCCGCGCAGCCGGCTCGGGATGTGGGAAATCATCCGCGATCTGGTCTCAGACGGCGCCACGCTGTTGCTCACCACGCAGTACCTCGACGAGGCCGACGAGCTGGCTGACGAAATCGTCGTGATCGACCACGGCAAGGTGATCGCCGCGGGCACAGCCCAGCAGCTAAAAAATCGGATCGGTGGCGACATGTTGGACTTCGCCGTTCCGCTTCCAGACCGCGAGCGTCTGTCTGTCGTTGCCGAGGCGCTCGCGGGGCTCGGACCCAGCGATCCGCAACTCGACGAAGAGGCCGGTCGCGTCAGCTTGGGCGTCGGCGAGGACGGCTCCCGGCTGCTGATCGAGGCCGTGCGGCGCCTGGACGCCGCCGGCATCGACACCGACGGGCTGGCGCTCCGACGCCCGTCGCTTGATGACGTCTTTCTCGCGCTCACCGGTCACGCGGCCGAGGATGAACCGGCCGAGCAGGCGGGCGCGAGCGGGCGTCGCCGGCGCCGGCGCGAAGAAGCGAAGCAGGCCAGCTGATGACCAGCACTGCCACCCTCCAGGCACGCGCGCCAAGCCCGGCAGAACGGGCCACCTGGGCGGTGCGCGACACCTTGACCTTGACCAAGCGCGAGTTGCTGTTGTGGATCCGCGTGCCGGCATACATCATGTTCACGGTCGTCCAACCGGTGATGTTTGTGTTGATGTTCCGCTACGTGTTTGGCGGTGCCATCCCGGTGCGAACGCCGGGCGGCTACGTCAACTTCCTGATGCCGGGGATCATTGGCCAGACCGCGGCGTTCGCGTCTTTTGCGACCGCCATCAGCCTGGCCAGACAGAGCCAACTCGGCGTGATCGACCGTTTCCGGTCGATGCCGATGGCTCGCGGCGCCGTGCTCGGGGGACGGCTGACGGCCGACGCCGTGCGCATGATGATCACGATTCTGGTGATCGTCGCCGTCGGCTACGCAGTCGGGTTCCGGTTTCAAAACGGCGTGGCGGGGGCGATCGGGATGGTGCTGCTCGCCGAGGCGTTCGGGCTCGCGATCTGCTGCATCTCTGGCGCAATCGGCCTCGCCATCAAAGACGAGGAGGCAGTGCAGGCCTTCGGGCTGATCTGGCTGTTTCCGGTGACGTTCGTCAGCTCCGCTTTTGTGCCCGTCTCCTCGATGCCCGGCGCGCTACGGGCGTTCGCAAACCACCAGCCGGTGACCTTCGTCATCGACGCGATGCGTGCGCTCGCGCTCGGCGGCCCGCTCGAGCCACACCTCTGGCAGGCCTTGGTGTCGATCGCCGGCATCTTCCTCGTGTTCGGGCCGCTCGCCGTACGGGTCTACAAGCGCTCCAGCTAACCCAGGCGCGCCCGCGGGACGCCGACACGCGACGCTCGGGCCACAAAACGAGCGCCACCCCTCGGTATAGAGCGCTGAGCGCTATCGGTCGAGCTTGGCCGGCTCGTCCCGCTCGGGCACGACGCCGGACGCTACTGCTGTCGGGGCACCGCCGATCAGGTCCATGATTCGGGCCTGCCGAGCCCGCAGCCGCGCGAACCGGACTTCGGAGCGCGACAGCTTGCGGCTGTCGGGCCGGTAGAACCATCTAGCCCAGGGCGAGGCTGGCGCAGCCAGCCGTATCACTGCCACCAGCGAGACCAGCGGAATGAACATCCCGATGAGGCCCAGCAGCAGCCGCCCTTTGAGGATCGCGATTAGGCAAAGCACCAAGTTGATCAACAGCGCGAGGACAATCGACCATCCCTTGGCGGAGGAGTCGATTGGCGACAGGCCGAGCACGACCAGTCCACCCAGCAAGGCGGCGACGATCACAGCATCTAGCGACGCCCTGCCTTCGTTGGTCCAGTAAACGTCGTCGAGGCGCAACCACAGCGCAAACTCATCGAGCGTCAGCCCCGCCCCGATGCCAAACAAGACCGCCAGTGCCGCTCCCCAGAACCCGCTCGGCCGCAGCGCGATCGACAAAAAGCCCGACGCCAATGCCAAACAGATCCCCCAGACCAGGTGATGGATGTGCAGTCCCCCGCCCGTCGTCACGTTCCCGGGCCACCATGAAACCTGCTTGCGAATCAGCCGAGCGCTCGTGCGGATGAAGAGGAAGGTGACCAAGAACGCGACGAGCAGCAGGAAGCCGTCTCGCTGACCAGTGGTGGCCAGAAAAGCCGAGCCATTCGAATTTCCTCCCAGGCCACCGTTCACAACGCTGAACGGCAGCTCCCGGTTCGGCCCCGTGCCAAGCAGCTGTGAGGGGATCGTGTACAGCGTGCTCACTCCTAGCACTCCCAGAACTATGCCTGGGACCGGCGATTTTTCAAGAAGGAGCGCGCGTTCGCGGCCTCGGCAACCAATTCCCCCTACGATGCCGCGCCAGATGAAGGTCGACTCGATGGTCTACATCTCCGCGGCTCCGGACGCGGGCCCAGCGGCCGCCGGCGCCGAGCAGTTCGGCTACGACGGCTTTTGGACCACCGAGACGCAGGCGGATCCATTCATCTCCTGTACGCTCGCCGCGCAGTCAACCGGGCATGTCGATCTCGGCACGGGCATCGTGGTGGCGTTCGCGCGCAACCCGATGACGATCGCGCTCCAAGCCAACGATCTCCAGCTGCTCTCGGGCGGCCGCTTCATGCTGGGTCTGGGTTCGCAGGTCAAGGCTCACATCGAACGGCGCTACTCCATGCCTTGGTCGCACCCGGCCCCGCGGATGCGCGAATTCATCCTGGCAATCCGCGCAATATGGAGCGCCTGGGAGACGGGGGAGAGGCTCGATTTCCGCGGCGACTTCTACAGCCACACGCTGATGACGCCGTTCTTCAACCCCGGACCCAATCCGCACGGCAATCCGAAGATCATCTTGGCCGCGGTCGGGCCGAAGATGACGGAGGTCGCGGGCGAGGTCGCCGACGGCGTCTTTTGCCACGTGCTTGGCACCGAGCGATACCTGCGCGAGGTAACCGTTCCCGCACTCGAGCGCGGCGCCGCGCGCGCCGGCCGCTCGCTGGACGGCTTCGAGATCATCGCGCCCGGGTTCGTGGTCGCTCGCGATTCAGAGGCCGAACTCGCCGCCGGAAGCGAGTTCGTGCGCGGCCAGATCGGGTTCTACGGTTCGACGCCGGCGTACCGGCCGGTGCTCGAGCTGCATGGCTGGGGCGACCTTCAGCGGGAGCTCAATCAGCTGGCAAGGGCTGGCGCCTGGGACCGGCTCGGCGAGTTGATCGACGACGAGATCATGGACGCGTTCTCGGTCGTTGACACGCCCGAGCAGGCGGTTGCCGAGATTCGCCGCCGCTATGGCGAAATCGCGACGCGCATCATGCTCAACGCGCCCGAGGACGCCGACCCCGCTCGATGGAAGACGGTGTTCGAGTCGCTGCGCGAGCCGGTCGCTTCCGGCTAACGGGGAAGGCTTCAGCCGTCCGCAAACGGCTGCACCGGAACGCCGTGGTTGGCTTCTCGCACGCCGAGCTCATAGCTGGCCCCATGGGCGGTTTGCAGCCGACGCGACCCGACCCGGATCTCCATCGCGGCCACCGAGCAGTGCAGTGAGTGGTGCTCGTTGCCGCCGGGGTCCGCGTATACCCATGCGACGGTCTGGCCCTCCGGCGAGGTGACCTTGACCTCGACCGTGCCCACAGCCGAGGGGAGCGAGAGCTCTGCAGCTGTCGGCCGTTCATCGACGCGCGTCATACGCGCTCCCGCGATCCCGCCGAGCCGAACGCGCTCTTGCCCGAGGCACATCATGCCGTTGGCGATCCAGGGTGTGGTCCGGCCGGCGATCCTGAGCCGACCCAGAACGCAGTCAAGCCAGGCGTCCGGCGCGTCGGCGAAGTCGATTCCGTGCAGCCAGATCCAGCGCTCTGCATGCTCCGAGCCCCAGTTGTGGCCGACCATCCCGCGCCATCCGCGAAGCTCCGTAGACCTCGAATCGATTTCGACACGGCCGTCAAAGCGAGCATCTGAGACAAGCGACGCGGTCTTGGTTCGCGGAAGCGGCGCCCGGTAAAGCCAGCGCAAGGGTAGGTGCGAAACCTGGCCGGCGTCCCCGTCGTAGCTCAAATGCCACGCCGCGTGATGGCCATCCGCTTCGGCTCGCCCCTCGACGTGGCCCGGCCCCAAGGAGCTGTCGCCGATCGCGATCCACGGCAACGACGCGGCGGGATCCGGAAGCGTTTGCTTGACCGCGCGCGGGTGCTCGCCGTCCCATACCGTGCACCACAGCGATCCCGTTGGCGCCTGTCCCGGTCGTTTGTGCACCGTGTAGCGGATCCACACGGCCGCGGCTCGATCCGGCGCCACCGCGCGTAGGTAGTAGGACTCGTAGTGACCGCGGCCGCTCGCGACAGACGGAAAAACGGCATCCGCCAGGTGGGCAGGCGCGCTCACCGTAGCGTCTTCGGGCGGTTCACCTGAGAGCTCTACGTCGTCCGGCGCGCAGCCCGAGCCATAGCCACAGCGGATAAGTCGTGAAGAGAGCTGCGGATACTGCGTGTGTCAGTGGCCCAGCTCGTCGATCGTCGATCCGCAGCAATCCCGAGTTGAGCATCCAGTCGCGTCCCGAGCGCGCGCGACACAGGCGCCAGATCGGACTTGTCCAGGGACGGTCCAAGTACAGCGAGATAGAAACACCGAGAAACGTCACCACCGTGCCGGCCGCGAGCGGAGTCTGCGCTCGCTCAGGCACCGCAGCGCCAATCACGAGCCCGTTGGCGTAGAGCCACGGAGGGTCGATCAAAAAGGACATGTCAGATTCGCTGAATCGACCGTGGCGGGCTCGGGCTCCGAGCGCGAAGCGCGACCGAGCAGGTGGTACGCGAGGCGCGTCGCGAGCGCCATGATTGTCTCCTGAGGGTTTACACCGAGCGGCGAGGGGACGACGCTCCCGTCGCTGACCCACACGTTGTCGATGCCGTGCACGCGCAGATTCGCGTCGACTACGGCTTGATCGGGGTCGCCGCCGGCGCGTGCGGTGCCGAGGGGATGGAACGCCATCAGCTTGAGGTCTCGAGCGCGGAGACGCAGCTTCGCCAGCGACGCGCCGTGATTGCGAGGCAACTCAGGCAGGCCATCAACTGGCAGCAGCACTGAACGGGCGCCGGCAGCCCACCAGAGTTCGACCAGTCGCTCGAGACCGAGTTTGAATGTCGCCACGTCCCGGTCACCGAGGTCGTAGCGGATGAGTGGGCGTCCCAGCGCGCGCACAACCCGACCGCGGGAGCGATCGCACACCATCAACCCGAGCTGGGCAAGGTGCGAGTACTCCAGCATCAGTTCGCGCTGGCGCTCGCCGATGAATGGCGTCGCCAGTGCCACGTAGTCGGGCGGCCCGCCGATGCCCTCGAACATGATGCCCTGCGCGGCGAACTCGTCGACGTAGTAGGCCTGCGGAACGCCGCGGGCAATGTCGACGCGCTCGTCAAAGAGCGCCCAAACCGCGGTGGCGGGGTGGATCGACAGGTTGCGCCCGAGCTGCCCCGATCGACGACCGAGGCCGCTGGCGGCGAGCAGCATCGGCGTGTGAATCGTGCCGGCGCACACCACTACGAATTCTGCTCCTATGCGCAGCCTTCCCCCCGCAGCCGTGGTCGCGACCACTTCCGTCGCCCGCCGGCCTTGAGTAATGATCCGCCGTGCGCGCGTTCGTGTGTAGGTCGTTGCGCCCGCGTCCCACGCCTTGGGGACGTAGGTAATGCCCATGTGCTGCTTCGCGTTCGTGGGACATCCGAACGCGCATACACCGGATCCGACGCACCCGCGGACGTTGCGCTTCAGAAAGCCACCCGACCATCCGAGCGCATCCGCGCCGCGCTTGGCCAGCAGAGCGTTACGCCCGGCGATCTCGCTCGGTACCTGGACGACGTTGATTTCGCGCTCGACGCGCTCAAACCAAGGCGTCATATCGCCGGGGTCAAAGCCGGAGTCGTATCGCCACTGGTCGAGCACCGACGCGGGCGTGCGAAAGCAGGTTCCGGAGTTCACGAACGTCGTGCCGCCAAGGCCGCGGCCGAGCGGAAGCATGATCGGGGGCGTGCCGAGAGTTGCCGTCTGGCCAGCCTCTCTGTAAAGGCGAGGAAGCTCATCGCGCGGGCGGGCAGTGAGCTCTTCGACGCTGTGGTGATCGCCGTCCTCGAGCACGATCACGCGCATCCCGCCCTCGGCCAGTTCCTTGGCTGTGGGAGCGCCTCCGGCGCCCGAGCCGATCACGACCGCGTCGGCGCGCAGCTCCAGATCGCCGGTGATGGCCTCCCCCCGCACGATTCCGACGCTCCGTGGACGGTAGGCGCCGCGACCGTTCGTGTAAGCGGCCGTCCCGCCGGCATCACGGGCCGCGGTCACGGGCGCAGCTCTATTCGTCGCAGTTCACGACCGCGCGCGACTCGTTCTTGGGCGTCATAGCCGAGCATTCGCAGCACACCGTCGTCGCCGAAGTAAGAGATCGAAGCCGCAGCGCACAGCGCCTCAGCGACCCGGCGCACGAGTGGGATGCGTTTGAGCGCCTCGAGCGCGCGAGCACGCTCTGAGCGCGGCAGCGAGTGCAAACGGTCCCCATAGCCGAGTGCCCGCGGCGCGAGGTCGAGC
Organism: uncultured Solirubrobacterales bacterium; assembly: GCA_963767295.1. Taxonomy (GTDB): domain Bacteria; phylum Actinomycetota; class Thermoleophilia; order Solirubrobacterales; family Solirubrobacteraceae; genus Palsa-465. The sequence goes on along the minus strand of CAVYDI010000002.1, from coordinate 914,516 downwards.
ATGCGCAACGCCAGCCGCAGTGCGTCTCGGTTCGCGCGCGGCGCGTATGCGAGCCAGCGGTCGAACGCAGCCACGGCGTCGGTCTCCGCTACACGAGGCAGCGGGGGCTGCGGCGCTGCCACCGCGTCGGTGAGCGCCACGATGATCAGTGCCTCTCGGTTGCGCTGCACCGCGCTCACGCGACGAGCTCCCAACGTCGCTCCGGGGGCTGCCAGCGCACTGACACATCCACCGCCGGAATGCCGTCGATTCCGGCCGGGGTGACGTAGCGCTCGAGGTGAGAGACGATCATCTCGGTCCCTTCCGCGGCCACGTGGTCATCGCCGCGTAAGTCATACCGGTAGGCCGATTCGAGGAAACGATCTGCCACCTCGAAGCAGAGCCGCAGCACCATCGGAGGCGTATCCCGACGCAGCAGACCAGTGGTGATCCCGAAGTCATAGAACGCATCGGCGAGCGCGCGCCCCCGCTCGGCTACGAGCGCTGCGATCTCGGTGCCGGCACGTCCTTGGAACCACAGGACCACATAGCTCGGTCGCTCCAGATAATCCGCTCGATAAGCGGCGATCACCGTCTCGACGATCGTGCGCACGCTGTAGGTCTCGAGTGCCGCGAGGGCTCGGCTCAACCGCGCGTCCATCGAGCCGATATGCCCTTCGATCAGCGCGGCGATGATCGCCTCGCGATCGGCGAAGTATTGGTACAGGGTCGCCACCGGGACGTGTGCGCGCCGCGCCACCTCGCGCGTCGTTAGCACCTCGACTCCGGCCGTGACCACAACGTCTTCGGCCGCGCGCAGGATCCTCTGCACCCGCGCGCGGCTGCGGCGCTGTACGGGCTTACGGCGTACCGGCGTAACGGTCGTCACGCGTGGAGCATAACCTGAATACGAGTCGGATTCAGCTCAGATTGAGGCAGCGCTTTCCCCAGCGCCCCAGACGCTTATCGCCGAGACCGGAAGGTCGAGCAACACGGGAGACCCGACAGGAGCGAGGGGCCGATCCCGGGAGCGAGCGGTCAACTGAACTTCGCCGAGCTCGAGTGTCAGCTCCCAGCTGCTCCCGAGGCTCACGGCATCGATCAGCGTCCCGCCGTAGCGCCCGCCCTCTCGGAGGATGCAAATGTCCTCTGGACGGATCGCCCACGTCACCTCGGCGCCCGCGGGGATCTCTCCCGTCGGGGCATGAAGCTCAAGCTGCGCCGTCCGCACCAAGCCCGGCCTTGAAACCGTGCCCGAGTAAGTGTTCGCTATTCCCAGCAGCGCCGCGACCTGTGGCGATGCCGGTCGCGCAAATACCTCGTCGGTGAGGCCCTGCTGGAGCGCCTTGCCTTGATCAATCACGATCACCTCGTCGGCGAGTAGCGCGGCCTCCTCGGGGTCGTGCGTTACGAGCACGGTGGAGAGGCCCGCCTCGCGTTGAATCGCCCTCAGCTTTCGAGACAGCTCCGACCTGATCGGCGTATCGAGCGAGCTGAACGGTTCATCGAGCAACAGCAGATCCGGTTTGCGTGCCAGCGCCCGCGCGAGCGCCACCCGCCGCTGCTGTCCGCCCGACAGCTGATCGGGAAGCCGTGGCTCGAGTCCCGCGAGCCCGAGCTGGCCCAGCCACCACGCAGCGACGCCCGGGTCGGCGTCGACGCCGAAGGTCAGCTGCTGCCACACGGTGCGGCCCGGCATGAGGGCCGAGTGCTGTGGCAGGTAGCCGATTCCCCGCCGCTCCGGCGGAAGCGCATGCAACGGTCGCCCGCCGGTGGTGATCTCAGCCTGATCGGGATGCGCGATGCCGGCCAGCACTCGCAGCGTGAGTGTCTTTCCCGCGCCTGAGGGCCCGAGCAACGCCAGCCGTCGGCTTTCGCCCGCGTGGGCAAGCGCGAGCTCGAAGCCGTTGAGCCGCTTTCGCAGCGCGAACCGAAGCGGCGCTGCCGAACTCGCCGGAGGCGAGACCGCTGCCGGGGTGGCATGCGAGCGCCGCCTCGACTGTCCCGGACGTAGGCGTAACAGCGTGACGGCGAGCACGACCAGGGCAGCCGCGAGTGCGGCCGCGATGGGCAACATCGTGCTGTTCAAGCCGGTGCTGTCGAACTGAACGAACGTGTAGACAGGCAGCGAGTAGGGGTGGTAGGCGACGATCACCGTCGCACCGAACTCGCCAAAGGCGCGCAGCCACGCGAGCAGCAGCCCCGCCTGCACGCCGGGCCAGGCCACGGGGAGCGCAACCTTGAGAAAGCGGGCCACGCGCCGGTATCCGAGCGTGCGGGCGACGGCCTCGAGCTCGGGGTCGACCGCTGCGAAGGCGCCGCGTGCGGCAATCACCAGAAACGGCGCCGCCACGAACGTCTGGGCCAGCACGATGCCCGCGCGCGAGTCCGTGAGGCCGCCGCCAAACAGACGCCCGAGCGCCGTATAGGGCCCGACCAGGTACAGCAGAAGGATGCCGCTCACCAGCGGCGGCAGCGCGAGCGGCAGCGCGACCGCCGCTGTCACCAGACCTGCCGCGAGCCCCTTTGCTCGCGCCAGGACATAGGCGAGCGGCACGCCCAGTGCGGCGATGATCGCCGTCGAGATGGTGGCGGTGACCACCGAGGTCGCCAGTGCGCCCCCGAGCCCCGGTGTGCCTGGGGCACCGTGCGCAAGTCGCACGACGAAGGCCGCGAGCGGCGCCACCAGATACAGGCACAGCAGCGCACCCAGCCAAGGCAGCGGGTTGCGCATCGATGCCGCCAGCACATCACCGCGACGTTGGCGCGGCGAGCCGTCGGCTACGTCCGCAGCCACCGCGGTCAGCCGCCGACTAGTCGCCGAACGCTCGCCGGTACGGCGGACGCCGGGCCGGTGATGGCGGGGGCCACCAGGCTCAGACCGTTGCGCGAGAGCATCGCCTTGCCCTTCGCCCCCAGGAAGAAGCTCAGGAAAGCCTGGGCGCCCTTGTTGTTGGGCGCGCCTCTGAGGATCGTGACCGTGTAGGTGGCGCTGGCGTGCACGGGCGCAAGCGAGGCCGTGGGGATGTGTTGGGCGGTCGCCTCGACCGAATAGAAAAAGCCCGCGTCCAGCTGGCCCGCCTCGAGCCGACCAACCAGGTCTTCCTCCGGGAAAACGGGAAAGCGCGACAGCGCCGTCCTGAGCTCGGACCGATGCAGCGCACTTGCCGCCTGGTCCATGGCCTTGACGGTGAGCTTGCCCTTCGGGTCGAGCTTGGGGTCCGTCCGGCCGACCCTTATTCCGGGCTGCGTGATGACCTCGTACCACGGCCTGGACTTGAGCTGGGCCGCGAACGAGCTGTGCGGGTTGTAGCCGATCACGAGTGGGGACGAGCCGAATGTCACGTACCAGATGACGTGGTTGCCGTTGGCCGCTCCCTGCAGCTTGGCGTCGGCCTTCGGGCTCGCGCTGATGAACACATCGCCCCGTCGTACTCCGCTCTTGACCTGCGCGGCGAGCTCGGTGGACCCCGCCGCAAAGCCTTGATAGCCGTATCCCGAGCCGCGCGAGAACGCGGGCCCCAGTTGGTGCTCCATCAGGTTGGCGAGCGACCCGGCGTAGAGCACCGACACGCTCCCCTTTCCGCTTGACGAGCCCGACCCGCAAGCCGCGATGGCCAGCGTGGCCGTCGCAATCGCCATCGCGAGCCGCGGGCGTCCAGGCGAGGTCAGTCTCACTCGCCCCGCTCGACCATCACGGACGTCGCCTTCACCGTCGCCGTGACCGGGTCACCTTGCCGCAGGCCGAGCTCCTCGACGGCGTCGCGGGTGACGGCGGCGGTGAGCAAAAACGGCCCCGCTTCGATCTCCACCAGAGCCATCACGCCGTCGGCCTCGACCGAGCGAACGTGACCCGCCAGCCGGTTCCGAGCCGAAAGCGTTCGGCCGGTGCGGTGGCGATCGGGTGAGGCGCGCAGCCGTCGCACCTCCTCGGGAGCTACCAAACGGCGGTTACGCTCGTCGCGGTGCGTATGCAGCTTTCCTGCGCGCTCCCAACGCCGGAGCGTGTCCTGGCTTACGCCGAGTAGTCTCGCCGCCTCGCCAAGGGTCAGTCCCTCCGCCACGTGCTACAGCATTGCATATGCAAACCTCTCTAGGGCGTCAGCACCCCAGGCCCGAGGCCACGCGCTGGCGCCACTCGCGGCGAGGGTCAGCGATACGGCTGCGTGGGGGGCGGCGGCGCGTCGCGATAGTCGGCGGTTTCGCGCCGCCGATCTGACCACACCAAAAGCCAGAGCAGCGAGATAGCGAGCCCGACCGCGCCCACGATCATGAGGATCAGGCCGACCGTCTGCAGATTGAAGTCACGCGTGGAGACGGTCACCGCAAAGCGCAAGACCGCCCCGACGGCGATCAGAAATAGCGATGTGCCAACTCCCATCTAAGCCTCCCGGTCGTCGCCGCGCCGTTGTCCAACAGCGCGGACCAACAACAATCGAGCTATTGCGCTTCCCGATCGTCCAGTTTCTGAAACTGGCTATCTCTTGCCCGGCAGCGCGAAGGCGTACAGGTGGTCGTCCCAGGTCGGCACGAGCAGCAAACCGTTGACCACCGTGGGCGCCGCGTAGACGCCGGCGCTGAACCTCCGGCTCCATAGCGGCTGGCCGGTCTTCGCGTTGAAGGCGAATACCGTGTTACCGCGGCCGTCGCCGTAGTAGACGACTCCGTTCGCGACTGTGGGTGGAGAGACGCTGACGTTGGAGCCCGTGGGCCCGCGAAGGCGCTGCCACGCGAGCGACAGGTTGCAGTCTGCGCCCGCCTTCAGCGCGACCATTCCGCGCTTGAAGTTCGCGCTGTTGGAGTTCGAAGAGTTACTGACGTAGAGAATGTTCGTCGCCGGGTCCCACGCGGGAATGCCGTTAAAGCTGCCGTGATTGACATCCGCGACCTGTAGCCGCTGTCGTGGGCCACCGCGGATGTTGCCAGTCGTGTAGGTGAACAAAGCGCCCGCCTTTTGCTTGGCGGCGAGCAGCCGGTGCGGGCAGCCGGCGGGCTTGAACAGGATCGGCGTTGCGCCGAAGTCCGCGTCCTGGCCGACGAGTGGTGGAGCCGATGAGCCAAGCACACCGAGTGACGGCTTGAGTCGAACGACAGCTTCGGAGTAACGGTAATTTTCCGGCTCCGTGAGCGCGTTACCTGTCGCCGTGTAGACGTCGCCGTTGGCGACGTCTACACTCACCCCGCCGGGACCCCAAATGCCGCCCCCCGAGACGCCGCCAGACGGAGGTCCGGCGGGATAAAAGTGGTCGACGACCTTATGCCGGGGCACGCTCAGTTCGATCGCGCCTCCGTGGTAGGGAGGGTCGTCGCACAGGCTCGCGGTCGTTACGTACAGCCTGCCTTTGAAGAGGGTGAGACCTCCGAACACCTGCAGCCGCTTGGGGTTATAGACATTGCGTACAGGCCAGCCTCGCTTCTCGGTGCCAGTCGCCAGGTCGAGGGCGTGGACTGCTCCGTCGCCACCAGCCAGATAAACGACGCCCTTGCCGTGCGAGGTAAACGAAATCGTGCCCGCCCCCCCGATTCCGAACAGGTGATGGGGGAAAAAGTTGCACGACGTCGTGACCGAGCCGAAATTCTGGTGCCACAGCACGTGTCCGTCGCCCTCCCTGATCGCGTAAAAACCGCCGTGCTCGGTGCCCTCATAGAGCACATTCGTCGCCTTTCCGTGGACCTTGACCCCGGCCGCCACGACCGGCTGGGCGATCATCGCTCCACCCAGGTCCGTGCTCCATTCCTTGTGCAAACGGCGCGCGTTGTTGGCGCCGAGGACCGTCTCGTCGGGGTTGTAGCCCGTGCGCGCGACATCGAAGCCGTAGGTCAGCCAGCTCACAGGCGCTGGCTTGACCGCGAGCGACCGTGCACCCGTAGCCGCCGACCCCGAGGCAACGAAGACGGCAGCCGACACCGCCACCGCGAGCGCGCCGGCTCGCAAAAGCAGGCCACGCCCAAGCGCAGCCAATCGTCCCCACTCTGCGATACCCCGTTCGCGCACCACTCCCGCGCGCGACTGTACCGCAACCTTGGCCCTCCCCGGGTCCCTAGCGCTTACGCACCCGCGCGCCGGACCGGCAGGCCAGCTGCCTTCCAGGCCTGGAAGCCGCCGATGACATCTGTGGCGTCCACCAGCCCGAGCTGCTGGAGCGTCGCGGCTGCGAGGCTGGATTGGTAGCCCTCATCGCAGAGCACGATCACTCGGGCGCGTCCCTCGGTGATCGCGTGGTCGCGCCACGACGAGGCCGGATCACAGCGCCATTCGAGGACATTGCGGGCAATGAATCGCGACCCGGGGATCACTCCGTCGCGTTCACGCTGGAGCTCTGAGCGGATGTCGATCAAGTGGGCGCCCGCGTTCACGGCCTCGTGCGCCCGCCCGGGGCTCAGCCGTTGCAGTCGAGCCCGGGCATCTTGGAGCAGCTCGTCGACGGTAACGTGGCCCACGCCGGAAGTATCGCGGACTGCATCACGGGTTGACCGACCGCCCCGCCTCTGGTCGAATAGCTCCTCGAATCGAACCTAGGAGGACGACGTGTCAGTGATCATGACCCTGTGGATGCAGGGCGACCCGGACAAGTTCGAGCAGTATGCGAAGGACCGACCCGACCACATGCGCTCGGTCGGCGAGGCGGCCCAGCGGCACGGGGTCATCGCCCACCGCTTCTACGGCTCGAACGGCCAAATCATGGTGATCGACGAATGGCCCGACGAGCAGAGCTTCCAGTCATTCTTCGAAGAGCAACGGGAGAACATTGCGCCGATGATGCAGGCGGCTGGCGCCACCTCAGAGCCGGGCATCAACTTCTGGCGCAAGCTCGACACCGGCGACGAGATCGGCTGGGAGAGCTAGTCCCAGCACCCCCAGCCGACGCCGCCGCCTCTGGGGATAGAAGCTACGGATAAAAACGCCGCTTGACCGCCCCCGCCAGCGGCGCGGGCAGTCGCTCCAGGACGCGCAGCGCGTAAGGCATCGCGCGCAGCTGGAAGGGCGTAAACGTGGTCGGCACCACCGCCTCGATCAGGTGCGGGCCCGGCTCGGCGGCGGCAATCTCGAGCGCCTCGACCAGATCCTCACCCGTCTCGACACGCACCGAGGGCACGCCGAAGCCGTCGCCGATCTCCACGAAGTCGATATCGGGCCGGTGCAGGTCGAGCTGCGCATCCGCTTTCGGCCCTGCGTTCTTGGCGCCGACCCGCGCGAGCTCCATGTTGAGAATCGCGTATGAGCGGTTGTTGAAGAGCACCACGGTTACGTTCGAGCTGCTCTCGCGCCATCGTCCACAGCGACTGGATCGTGTAGGCCGCCGACCCGTCCGCCTCGAGCGCGAACACGGGCCGGTTGGGGCACGCCACCGCCGCCCCGACCGCGAGCGGCAGACCCTGTCCGATGGCGCCCCCTGTCAGGGACAGCAGGTCGTGTCGAGGCGCCCCCGCGGTCGACGCCGCGAGCGTGACGCCCGAGGTCTGAGACTCGTCTGAGACGATCGCGCCCTCCGGCAGCAAGGCGCCGATCGCCTGACACACGGTCTCGGCGGTGAGCTGCCCCGTCGGCCGCGCTGGCCTGACCTCTGCCTGCAGCGCCGGCTTGGCTTCGCCCCCGCCGACCGCGGCCCCTACCGCCTCAAGGGTGCCGAGCACATCTGACTCCGACGACGCGAGCTCGTGCACCTCGGTGCCGTCGGGCACCAGGTAGCTCTTGCGCCCCGGGTAGGCGAAGAACGAGACCGGGGCCTTTGCGTCCACGAGCACCAGATGCTTGAGCCCGCGCAGCTGCACCGAGGCGAGCTCGGGCACGTACGCGATGCGCTCAATCGCGGGGAGACCCGCGCCCCGCTCGAGCCGGGTGGGAAAGACCTCGGCGAACAGCTTCGCTCCCGTCTGGGCTGACGATCCGTGCAGCCGCCCAGAGCGCGTCGGCCCGCAGCGCCCTGCCGCCCAGCAGCAACGCGCACCGGGCGCCGCCGTCGCGAAGCGTGCGGGCGACACCGGTCACAGCCTCGTCGCCCGCCACGTGCAGTGCCGGCGCCGGCAGCGGCTCGGCAGGAACTCCGCCCTCGCTCCACGAGACATCGGCCGGCAGGATCAGCGTCGCGACCTGCGCCCGGCGGCCCGAGAGCGGCTGCGATCGCCTCGACCGCATCGCGGCTCAGCTGCGCCGTGCTCGACGACGTACGCACCCACGCCGAGACGTTGCGCGCCACTGTCTCGATGTCCGATTGCAGCTGCGCGTCGTACTTGGTGTGGTAGGTGGCGTGGTCCCCGACGATGTTGACGACCGGAACCTTGCCCTTGCGGGCGTTGTGCAGGTTCGCGAGCCCGTTGCCGAGCCCGGGCCCCAGGTGAAGCAGGGTCGCGCCCGGTGCGGTCGGCCATGCGCGCGTACCCGTCCGCCGCGCCCGTTGCGACGCCCTCGAACAGCGCCAGCACGGCGCGCATCTCCGGCACCGCGTCGAGCGCGGCGACGAAGTGCATCTCAGAGGTGCCCGGGTTGGTGAAGCACCTCGTGACCCCGGCGTCCACGAGCGTGCGGATCAGGGCCTGCGCGCCGTTCATCGCCGCGGGACCTTATCCCCCTGGCCGAAATCTCGACTGCGCGACCGAGCCGTTACGCTCGCGCCCGTGCGCTTCAGAGCCGATCGCCCGATGCGTCTCGCGCCTGCGACGGTGCTCGACTACCGCGAGCTCGCGCGGCGGCGGCTGCCGCGGCAGCTGTTCGACTACGTCGACGGCGGCGCCTACGAGGAGGCCACGATGCGCGCGCAACGTCGCCGACCTGGAGCGGGTGCTGCTGCGCCAGGTCGTGATGCGCGACGTATCGGTGCGCGACCAGGCGGTCGAGGTGCTCGGGCAGGAGCTGGCGATGCCGGTGATCCTCGGGCCGGTCGGGCTCGGCGGAATGTTCGCGCGGCGGGCCGAGGTGCAGGCGGCGCGCGCGGCCGAGCAGGCGGGGGTGCCGTTCGTCGAGTCGACCGTCTCGATCTGTAGCGTCGAGGAGGTCGCGCGGGCGACCTCCGCGCCGCCGTGGTTCCAGCTCTACGTGATGCGCGACCGCGGCTACGCCCAGGAGCTGATGGCGCGTGCGCAGGCTGTCGGCGCGCCGGTGCTCGTGCTGACGATCGACCTCGCCGTGGTCGGCGCCCGCCACCGCGACACCCGCAACGCCGTGGTCGGCGACGCCGCCTCTGTGGGCCAAAGCTGCTGCGAGGGCTCGACATCGCCACCCATCCGCGCTGGATCGCCGACGTGCCGGTCGGCGGCAAGCCGCTGACCTTCGGCAACCTCGAACGCGCGGTCCCGGGCGCGCGCACGCCGGCGGCGTTCCGCGACTGGGTCGACGCTCAGTTCGACCCAAGCGTCACCTGGGGCGACCTCGCGTGGGTGCGCGAGCACTGGAATGGCAAGCTCGTGGTCAAGGGCGTGCTCGACCCCGAGGACGCGCGCCGCGCGGCCGACAGCGGCGTCGACGGCTTGATCGTCTCCAACCACGGCGGGCGCCAGCTCGACTCGGTGCCTTCGACCGCGCGAGCGCTCCCGACGTAGTCGGACGCGGTCGGCGACCGGGTCGAGGTGCTCGCCGACGGCGGCGTCCGCACGGGCCTCGACGTGGTCAAGCTGATCGCGCTCGGCGCGCGCGCGGTGCTGATCGGGCGCGCCTGGGCCTGGGCGGTGGCGGCGCGCGGCGAGGCCGGCGTCCGCCACGTGCTCGACGGTGATCAAGGCCGACATCGACGTCGCGCTCGGGCTGACCGGCCACACGCTCGATCGCGAGCGTCGACCGCGCTCGTCGCTGTACGAGCCTGCGCCGGACGCCCTCAGCCCGCGGCGTAGATCACCGCGACACCGGCTCGCCGCCGGCCGTTGGCACCGCCGCGCTCGCGCAGGATGCGGTCGACGATGCCGGTAGGCGACGGCTTCGCTCGGCGGTCATGTAGTGGTCGCGCTCCATGTCGGCGTGCACGCGCTCGGGTTCCTGACCGGTATGCGCGGAGACGATCTCCTCGAGCCGCGCGCGCAGCGCGAGCGCCTCGCGGGCGTGGATCTCGATATCCGTCGACTGGCCCTGAAAGCCGCCGGTCGGCTGGTGGATCAACACCCGGCCGTTGGGCAGGATCGCGCGCTTTTCGGCGCGCGCCGCCGGCCAGGATGATCGCCGCCCATCGACATCGCGATCCCGCAGCAGATCGTCTGCACGTCGGGCTTGATGAACTGCATCGTGTCGTAGATCGCCAGACCCGCGTACACCTGGCCGCCGGGGCAGTTGATGTACAGCGAGATGTCCTTGTCGGGGTCGTCGGCCTCGAGGTGCAGCAGCTGTGCGACGACGAGGTTGGCGATCTGGTCGTCGATCTCGTTGCCGAGAAAGACCACGCGATCGTTGAGCAGGCGGCTGTAGATGTCGAACGAGCGCTCGCCGCGGGCGCTCTGCTCGACGACCATGGGCACGAGTGGCATGGGAGTCCCAATCCGGTAAAGTGCAACCGTGAAGTTGCATGAGAGTAGCAGACCTGCAACCTGTGGTTGCGCGTTATCGATCCAGAGGAGGCCTGAGATGGCGATCGAGGATGTGGCGGTCAGACGGGAGGTGACGCTCCCCGTCGACCGCGAGACGGCGTGGCGTGCGATCACGAGTCGGGCTGGCTCGCCGACGACGTCGAGCTCGAACTCGAGCCGGGCGCGCAGGGTTGGCTGCGCCACGGCGGCGAATCGGTCCCGGCGACAGTCGAAGAAGTTGTGCGAGCACCGCCGGGTCGTGCTGCGCTGGTCGCAGCAGGACGGACCCGAGACGGTCGTCGAGCTCGTCCTCGACGATGTGCCCGAGGGCACGCGGCTGGTCGTGGTCGAGGTGCCGGTCGCCGAGCTCGAGGCAGTCGGTAGTCCTGCTCGAGCAGAGCCTCGCGCGCGCCGCGCGTGGGCCGCGGATGCTGGCGAGCCGTGGCGTGAACCGAGAGCCAGCCAGTCGGCGCGGTCTTCACCGCGCTCTCGGACCCGACCCGCAGGCGCGTTGTCGAGCTGCTCTCGACGCATCCTTCGGTCACCGCCTCGGGCCTCGCGCAGGAGCTGCCGATCACCCGGCAGGCGATCAGCAAGCACCTCACGACGCTCGAGCGAGGCGGGGCTTGTGCGCGTCTCGCACGAGGGCCGCGAGACCCGCTACCGGCTCACGCCCGCGCCGTTTACCGGCGCCATGCAGTGGATGGTGAGCGCCGGCGCGCGCTGGGACGAGCGCCTCGCGCGGCTGGTCGCAACGCCTCGCCTAATTTTCGGCGGGCGCACATGTGGCCCGGCCCCGGCCGGAACATGTTCCGGCCGGCGGGCGCGCACATGTGCGCGCCCGAACACCGATCTTTAAGCTCTCTGGAGATGGAATTCGGAGTCGGATACTTCCCCACCCACGATGGCGTCGGTCCCGGCGCCCTCGCGCGATTGGTAGAGGAGCGCGGCCACGAGTCGCTGTTCGTCGCCGAGCACACGCATATTCCCGCGAGTCGGCAGTCCCCGTACCCCGGCGGCGGCGAGCTGCCGCGCAAGTACAGCCACACCTACGACCCCTTCGTGGCGCTGACCGCGGCGGCGGCCGCGACCACCAAATTGCGCGTCGGCACCGGCATCTGCCTCGTGGTCGAGCGCGACCCGATCACCACCGCTAAGGAGGTCGCTTCGCTCGACCATCTCTCCGGCGGGCGGTTCGAGTTCGGCGTCGGCGCCGGCTGGAATCGCGAGGAGATGCAAAACCACGGCACCGATCCACGTACGCGTATGCGCGCTGTTCGCCGAACGAGTGCGAGGCGATGAAGGCGATCTGGACCGAGGACGAGGCCAGCTTCGAGGGGGAGTTCGTGCGCTTTGAGCGCATCTGGTCGTGGCCGAAGCCGGCCCAGCGCCCGCATCCGCCCGTGCTCGTGGGCGGCAACGGACCGACCGTGCTCGATCGCGTGCTTGCCTTCGGCGACGCCTGGTTTCCCAATCACGCTCGCGGCGGGGGTGAGATCGTGGAGCGCTACAGGGAGCTTTGCTCCCGGGCCGAGCGCCCGATCGACCTGATGGTGATAGGGGTGCCGCCCGATCCCGCCGTGCTCGAGCCGTTGCGCGATGGCGGCTGCCGGCGGGTCGTGCACTGGCTTGCCTCCGCCAACGGCAGCCGCGTGGAGCAAACGCTCGAGCGCTGGGAGTCGGCGATCGCGCAGCTCAACGGCGAGGCGTGACGGCGGCCGAGGCCCGGAAGCGCTTCGCGAGCGCGCGCGTCGCGCGGCTCGCGACCGCGGACTCCAGCGGGCAGCCCCACCTGGTGCCAGTCGTGTTCGCCGTCGAGGGCGACAGCATCTACACCGTCGTGGACGCCAAGCCAAAGCGCACCGCCGAGCTAAGACGGATGCGCAACGTGCGCGAGAATCCGGCGGTCGTGCTGCTCGCCGATCACTACGACGAGGACTGGAGCGCGTTGTGGTGGGCGCGCGCCGACGGGCGGGGCCGCGTGCTCGAACCAGATGAGCCCGAGGCCAGGCGCGCGGTGACGCTGTTGCGCGAGCGCTATCCCCAGCAGCGGGCGGTGGGCGCCGTGCTCGCGGTCGACGTCGAAAGCTGGAGCGGCTGGAGCGCGGCTAGTAGGCTAGTCACCTAACAACACTTCTAGTCAGGAGGGACCGGAATGGCAGATCTCATGGGCAAGAGCTTTGACAGCCCAGACGAGGTGCGGGAGTTCACCGACGGCAAGGGCCGGGTGGACTTGGTGGAGCTCAACGGGCACGCAATCGGCCGCGGCACGTTTGAGCCGGGCTGGCGCTGGTCGCAGAACGTCAAGCCGATCGCGGGCACCGATTCGTGCCAGGTCGAGCACATCGGCTACGTGATGCAGGGTCGCATGGCGCTGAAGATGGACGACGGGACCGAGCGCGAGTTCGGCCCCGGCGACACCTTCCACATGCCGCCCGGCCACGATGGTTGGACCGTCGGCGACGAGGCGTGCGTGATGCTCGACTTCGGCGGGCTACAGGGATACGCGAAGGCGAGCTAGAGCTCTAACTGCCGTCGATCGCGAAGCGGCTAATCCTTGGGTGGGAGCCTGGGGCGAAGGGCCGACGTCGTTAGTCACAATCGGCACCTGCCGTTTCGCAGGACCGGGCGCATTAACTCGATCAGTGCGACGCCAAGTGGGGCCTAAGGGCAGTTGGCGTCGCGCTGATCTACTAACTCGCGGGCGGTACGGACGGGAGTTCTGCCTCCGTGAGAACCCCGTCCGCATATCCGCTGCACTAGCTAGAGCTTGACCTTCCAGACGTCGCCTGCCAGGTCACCGACGTAGAGCACGCCGTTGTGGATCCCGAGCCCGACGATCGGTGCCACGAATCCGGTCAGCAGCGGCTTGACCTTGCCGCCCGACATCGGCATCGAGGCCACTTGCAGCGGCCCGCCGCAACACCCGAACTCGGAGATGTACAGGCGCTTGCCGTTGATCGCGACTCCCATCACGTCCGTGTGAGCGCTGAAGAACCTGAACGGCTTCGTGTCGCCCTTGCACTTCGACGGGGTCGTCCAGTTGCACTTCGGGAATCCGTAGTTCTGTCCCTGCTTGATTCGAAGCAGGAAGTCGGGCGGGTTGGTCGCGCCCGAGTCCTGGCCCAGGTCGGACACGAACGGCGAGTTCGAGCCGGCCGGGAAGGCCATCTGCCATGGCTGGCGGATGCCCTTGGCCACTATCTGCGGCTTGCCCCCCGAGGGGTCAAACGACAGAAAGTCGTACTGGTACGGGGCGGTCGCGGGTCCATGGTCGTTGGTCTGGCCGACGTCCACGCCCACGTACAGACGGCCATTGGCTCCGAAGCCCAGGCCGTTGAAGCCGGGGAAATGCTTCGGCGCCGTGTAGATGGTCTTCTGCTTGGCGAACTTGGTTCCGTTCCAGCCGCTCCAAGCGAGCAGCTTCGAGCCCGCCGAGACATAGAGCGTGCCCTTGTGCCAGACGATCCCGAACGAGACCGGAGGCGAACCCTTGACACGGGTTGCCGTCCCGTGCGAGAGCACGTAAACGCCGCCCGGGATGCTCGATCCATTGCCGGCGTCGGATTCAAACACGGTGTGGTCACCGAAGGCGAACGCGGTCGGCGTCCCCAGCCCGTTCGCGACCAGGTGAACCTTGTGGCCATTGGTAGAAGTGGGTGGCGGAGGGCCACCCGCGCTCGCCGTGCTCGTGCCGGCCACAGCGGCCGTCGCGGCCGCGAGCACAGCGACTGTCGCTACGCGTCGTTTCATGAAGCCTCCTAGAACTTCGCTTCTCGATCGGCGCGAGACCGGCCCCGCACACCCCAATGTTGTTGCCTCTGCGCCGGTACCGCCTTATTGCGGTGCGCGAGCAGCGTACCGAATGAGTTTGCGCGGTGACGGTCAGAGCGGCGACGCCGACAGCGGCGTGCGAGGGCGAGCTGGCCCGGCCTAACCGGACGCCTCGAACGCCCCGATATCGGGGTGCTTGCGGTCGCGCTTGTGCCCCCGCTGGTCGCGCTTTTCGGAGGTCTTGGGATTCGCCTTGTTGATCGCCGGACTGCCAGCCAGCAACGCGATCGTTTCAGTCGGCCCGCCGTTGTTGGCGAGCTGCCCGATCTTGGGATTGGCGCGGACAAAGTCGCCGGGTCCAGTGAAGCCGGTGCAGCCCGAGTCGCTCGTCGTGCGCAGGTTGTTGCCCTTCGAGGTGAACGCCCCAGCGCAGTTGGGGTCACTGCTAGTGGTGCCACCGAGCGTGTTGAGGGCGATCAGCGAGTTAGAGATCGTCAACGTGCCGCCACCAACAAAAATCCCTCCGCCCATATCGCCAGAGCCCCCGGCGCTAGCGGCCTTGTTACGAGCCACGGTGACGTCATTCAGGGTCGCACTGTGGAAGTTGGATACGCCGCCTCCGTTCTCCTCGGTGCTGTTGTTGGCAACGGTGTCGTTGCGCATCGTCAATTTCGTGAAGTTGGTGACGCCGCCACCGCTGATAATCGAGCGATTACCGCTGACAGTCGAATCAACGATGACGGTGCGCCCGCCGTTCGCGACGCCCCCACCCTCATCAGCCGAGTGGTTGCCGGTTATCGAGCTCCTTAGGACCGTTACCGAGCTGCCCTCAAACACGTCGATTCCGCCGCCATCGTTGAAGGTTGAGCGGTTTCCCTTGACCAGGCTGTTGATCAGCTTCACCGCTCCGTGCTCGACATTGATGCCTCCACCATTGGGGGCCTTGCCGCCCTCGATCACCAGCCCCACGAGCGTCGCCTTGGCAGACGTGGTGGGCGGCAGCTCAAAGACCCGGTCGATCTTGTCGGCGTTGATGCTGGCCCGCTTCGTGCCGTTGCGGGTGATCTTGACCGTGTCGAGGATGTCGAGGTCGCCGGAGCTCGCGTTGCCCTCTGTGCCACTCGAAATCGTGAGCTTGTAGGTCTTGCCGCCCTGGAGCATGATCGTGTCCGGGCCTGCATGCTTGTTGGCGGCGATGACCGCCTCGCGCAGCGAACAGTTGGTCTTCTTGCAGCCGACTGGGGTCGGGTCGTCGGTGCGCGTGACGGTGTAGGTATTGGCCAGGGCAGAGGGCGCGAAAACGAGCGCCAATATGAACGCCGTGCTTGTTGCGATCAGGCGAAACCGGGCACGCGGTCCCATCAATACCCCCTTAGGTTCGCTTGAGTGGATCCTAACGCCGCCGAGGCGCGCGCGTGACGAGTTAATCCTGGGGTGCCACCCTGGGGCGAAGCCGCAAACAGTTAGGCAAAATCCGTACCTGGCAATCGATGACCGGGGGCCAGCACTGATCAGCACGGCGCCAAAGCGGGGCCTAGCAGCATTTGGCGTCGCGCTGGTCTGTTTGCTCGCGTTCGCCGCAAGCGCGAGCGCGAAGACGATCAAGGTCAACACGACCAAAGACGTCCAGCCCACGGGCGGCGAGTGCGCCAGTCACTCCTCGTGTTCGCTGCGTCAGGCGGTCGATGCTGCTGCCCCGGGCGACACCATCTCGGTCCCCTCGAGCAAGCACAAGCACTACGTGCTCACGCACGGGCCGGTCGAGTTCGCGAAGAGCCTCACGATTCGTGGCGCAGGCGCCAAGAGCACGGTCATCGACGGCAACGGCGGCAACGGCATCTTCATCGAGTTCGGCAGCCCCGGCGGGTTGACCATCGAGGGTGTAACGATCACCGGCTCCCAGGCGGACAGTTCTTTCAACGGGCAGGACCTCGGCGCCGTCGTCGACATCGGCTTGGGCGCCGTGCATCTCAGCGACTGCGTGATCGAGGGCAACAGCGCCACCGAGCCGAGTTTTTCTTCGGTTGTGAGCGGGGGGCTCGATGTCGAATCCGGCGCCGTGACGATCTCGCATTGCTCGATCACCGCCAACCACATGTCTGGCAGCTCGGATGGGTCCGTCGGCGCGGGAGGAGTGATCAGCGAGGGCGGCCCGCTTCGCATCAGCGGCTCGGACATCTCGGGCAACAGCGCGACGATGAAGGGCGTCGGCGCCATCATCGGCGGCGGGGTGGTCTCCGAGGGCGGTGCCGTGACGATTTCGAACTCGACAGTCGCCAACAACAAGGCGACCGCCACCGATACGAGCCAGCAATCTGACGGGGCTGGGGGCGTTCTGTCCGACGGCGGCCCATCGACGCTCAAAAATGTCACGATCGCCAGCAACAAAGACAAGGGCAACGGCGACTTCAACGCCGGCGGCTTCAACAACGACGGCGGCACCGGCACGTTCGTGTACGTCACGGCGGCACGCAATTCGGGCGGGGCGGCGGCAAACCTCGTCAGCAGCGGCAGTGTGTGGAAGCCGTTCGGATCGATCTTTGCGCTGGCCCCGCACGGCCAGAAGGACTGTCTGCTTAACGGCACGACCACCGCCAGCTCGCAGGGCTACAACTTCGCCGACGCCAAGTCGTGCGGCCTCAACGGCCCGCACGACCGCACGCACGGCAACCCCAAGCTCGGCAAGCTCGCCGACCACGGCGGTCCGGGGGAGACGGTCGCGCTGCTGAAGGGCAGCCCGCTCATCGACTTCATCCCGAGGGCGCGCTGCCCCTCCTCAATCAAGACCGACGAGCGCGGACGCCCCCGGCCAGACAAGGGCGAGCCAGCGTGCGACGTCGGCGCCTACGAGTTCCAGGACAAGTAGCCGCCGGAGCTGTGGTTCATGTCACAACCGCGCGCCCCGGCGCGCGTCAGCGGAACGCGTTGGGTCTGCGCCGCGCGCCCTAGTCCAGCGGCCAGGCGTGCACGGGCTCATTGCTGTGCATGTGGTCGCGGTAGCGGCGCGTCATCTCTCGTAGCGCCTCGGCCCGGTCGATGCCTCGGCCATAGAGGCGGTGAAAGACCTCGCTTTGCCACGAGGCGCCGTTTCGCAGCTCGACGCATCGGCGCTCGATGCACCCGAGCAGCCGGTCGGCGTCGGCGCTGTTGACCTGCCAGCGCTCGAGCCCCTCGCGCGCAAGCGGCAGCAGACGGCGGAGCACTAGCTCGGCGACGGGTACCTCGCCAACGCCCGGCCAGTACACGCGCGCATCGATCCCCTCGCGCGCCCCGCTGTGAAAGTTTTCCTCCGCGGCTGAGAAGGACATCTGCGTCCACAGCGGCCGCTCCTCCTCGGCCAGCACGCGCAGCAGGCCGTAATAGAAGGCCGCGTTGGCGAGGATGTCGATGACGGTGGGGCCGGCGGGCAGCACTCGATTTTCGACGCGCAGATGTGGCTGGTCGCGCACGATGTCGTAGATGGGGCGGTTCCAGCGGTAGATCGTCCCGTTGTGCAATCGCAGCTCGCCCAGGCGGGGCACGTCGCCGCGCTCGAGCGTCTCGAGCGGATCCTCCGTTTCGCATACGGGCAACAGCGCGGGGAAGTAGCGCACGTTCTCCTCGAAGAGGTCGAAGATCGAGGTGACCCAGCGCTCGCCGAACCACACTCGCGGGCGCACACCTTGGCTCTTGAGCTCCTCGGGGCGGGTGTCGGTGGCCTGTTCGAAGAGCGCGATCCGGGTTTCGCGCCACAGCTCCTTGCCGGCGAAGAAGGGCGAATTTGCGCCCACCGCGACCTGCACGCCCGCGATCGCCTGCGCGGCGTTCCAGTACGGCGCGAATGCGTCAGGGTCCACCTGCTGGTGCAGTTGCACGCTGGTGCACGCCGCCTCGGGCGCGATGGTGTCGGCGTGAGTGAAGAGCCGCTCCACGCCCGCGATCGCGATCTCCAGGTCTTCGCCCCGCGCAGCAAAGATCTGCTCGTTGAGTAGCGCGTAGCGGGGGTTGGCGCTGAAGGTCTCGGCGTTGAGGTGAGCGGTCGTCAGCGTGGGGAGGATGCCGATGATCATCATGTGCCCCCCGACGGTGCGCGCCTGCGTCTCGGCGTCGTTGAGGCTCGTGCGGGCGTCGCCTTCGAGCTGGCGAAAGACCTCCCCTTCGAGCAGCCTCGGCGCGATGTTGATCTCGACGTTGAACTGGCCGAGCTCGGTCTGAAAGTTGGGGTCGGCGATCGCTTCGAGCGCAGCGGCGTTGACGAGCGCCGGATCGCCGCTGTCGGCGGTCAGGTTGAGCTCGATCTCGAGGCCGAATGACCGCTTCTCGGGGTGAAAGCGCGACTCGGAAAGCATGCGCGCGAAAACATCGAGGCACGCTCGCACCTTGCGTCTGTAGCGCTGGCGGTCTTCCCGACTGAAGGCCTGCGCTGCGACCTGCTGGCCCACGGCCGCAAGTATCGCGGATCGCAGACCCGTTGACGAGTTCTGCTTATCCGCGTGCGCGCAGACGGATCTCGATCTGGCCGTCGCGCTCGCGCGCCTCGAACGCGGGTTGTCCCGCGGTCGCCGGGCCGCGCAGAACCGAGCCGTCCCTGACGTCGAAACGCGAGCCGTGACATGCACAGGTGACCACATGGCCCTCGACCTCGCCCTCGGTCAGCAGGCAGCCGCGATGCGAGCAACGGTTGTGAATCGCGTGGATGCCGTCGCCGTGGCGCAGCAGCAGCACCGGCGTGTCTCCCGCGAGCGCGGCTCGCGGTTCGCCGTTGGCGAGCTCGCCGGCATTCTCGACCCCCGTCCAGTCCTCGGGTCCAGCATCAAACGCAGTCTGGTTTGGCCCCACGCCGCGGATGTAGGCCATGTGCCCGCCGAGATATCCGCCCACGGTCATCACCGCGGTGCCTGCGAGTGCCAGCGCGATGCCCGCTCCGCGCGAGCCGCGCCGCCGCGCGCCGAGCGAGGTCGCATACAGCGCCAGCGCGGTGTTGTTGGCTGCGCTGTGAATGACGCCCACGCGCCTGACCGCGTCGTCGGCGGGCTCCGCGTCGGCCCAGTCACTGAGTCCAGTGAGCGCCGTCGGCGCGGCGGCCAGGATTCCCACTTGGAGGAGGCGCTCGGGCGCCTTGCCGTCGGCGCCGAGCAGGTCCAGCAGCGAGGCGCCCAAAAACGAGCCGATCACGACGTCGGTGAGCGGGGGATGGACCGGGTGGCCAAGCCACGTGCCGCTGAGCGCATCTTTTACCGCGCCGGGTTTGAAGAGCCCGCGGACAAACTTGCCCGCTGGTCTGCCGACGGCGTCGAGCGCCGCGGTGTGTTCGAGCGTGTCCACAAAACTTCTGAGCGGTGTTGCAGCTGGCATACGTCCTCCGTCCTAGGGGCTGCTCTTGTATACCCAGGCAGGGGCGCGCGTGACCACCTTGGTTTGCCCGTGCGCGCTCGCCCGCATCACGGCTCGTGCCCAGGGTCGATCCAGCGACCGCGCCTAAATGTGAAAGGTTCCTGCGACTGCCCGTGATGGATCTCGACGGGCTCGAGCAAGAAGCCCACGTGGTCTCCGAAGTCGGCCTGTTCCAGGACTCGCCCGCTAAACCAGTTGACCAGCCCTGCCACCACCGGTGCGCCACCCGGCCCCGGAGTCCAGTCGCAGCGCGCGAACTTGTCGACCTCGTCTCCGGTTTCGCCTCCGAACAACTGTGCGAGTTCGTCTGCCTGCTGCGGCACCAGATGCACGATCAGTGAAGCGGCGTGCCGCGCGAGGCGGCAGGTGCGGTTTTTGACCGACAGGCACGCCAAAAACCGCGATGGGTGAATCGATACCTGTGAGGCGAAACCGATCAGACACCCCGCGCGCTCATCGCCCTGGGCCACGGTGACCACGAACAGCGAGTAATCGAGCTGCGATACGAGCTGCGCGAAGTCGGAGTCGAGCGAGCCGATGGACGCCATCTACCCGACCCGGGCCGTCAGCGCTTGTAGGTGAACGCTCGGCCGTTGAGGTCGGTGGCGACGCAAAACGACTTCGCCGGGCACGAGACCGAGTTGAGGATGCCCGTCGCGTCGAGCGGCTTGGGGTTGGTCCAAAGCTTCTTCGGGCTGATCCAGTGCAGGGCGCCGTGGTAGATCAAGAATTTGGGCTGCCCGACGCCCATGCAGAAGGAGATGGCAGCGCACGACACCGAGTGGAACAGAGAGCCCTTGTCCGGTCCTCTCGGTGGGCTCCAGGTTCCCTTGAGGTAGTAGTGAGCATCGCCCTCGTAGTCGACCTCGACGCAGGCAAGCGGCGACGGGCACGAGATCGACTGCAGGGTGCCGCCCTTGACGTCGATCCTCTTCGGCTTCTGCCAGCTCTTGCCCTTGTAGCGGATCGCGTTGTGCTGGTCGATCGCCATGCAGAACGAGCCCGTCGGGCACGACACAGAGGTCAGCGCACCCCCGTGGTGGTCGATCGCCCTGGGCGAGCTCCAGGAGCTGCCGTGATAAACGGTCGCCCTGTCGTTGGCGTCCACCGCCACGCAGAAGCTCGACGAGGCGCACGAAACCGACGTCAGACCACCGCCACCAGCGTCGATTGACTTCGGCGAGCTCCAGCCGCCGCGATAAATGACGGCCCGGCCGCTGCGGTCGACCGCGGCACAGAACTTGGTGCTGGGACACGACACCGCCGTCAGCGCGGACCCGTCGATCGACGTTGGCTTGCTCCACGAGCTGCCCCTCCGCATCACGGCGCGACCGCCATAGTCGACCGCGGCACAGAACGCGGTGGTCGCACAGGAGACCGAGAGGCTGCCTTGGCCAATGAGCGCAACCGACCAGCGGTAGTTGTGGAAAGCGAGCGACCCACCGCCAGTTCCCACGGCGAAGCAGAGCAAGGAAGACCGGGCGCAGGAGACGGAGTCGAGCCCGCCATAGACGTAACTCGCCCTCGGTCCGCTCCAGCTGCCCTTGACAAAGGTCAGCGGGTGGCCCTTGCGGTCAACGGCGGCGCAAAGTGCGCTGTCGGCACACGAGACCGATGTCAGGCCGCCGCCATTCGGATCATGGGACCGAGGGCCGCCCCAACCCCTGCCGTTGTAATCGACGGTGCGTCCGGCCCTGTCCACCGCGGCGCAGAACTTGCCCGACGCGCAGGAGACCGCCGTCAAGCCTCCGTGCGAGTCGATCCGGTGCGACTTGCTCCAGCTTGTGCCTCGGTAGCTGACCGAATCCCCGCTGGTATCGACCGCCACACAGAATGAGGTCGACGCGCATGAGACCGAGACGAGGCGGCCGTGGGAATCAATTCTGTGCGCCCCGCTCCAGCCCCCGCCACGGTACGTAAAAGCGTCGCCGTGGCTGTCCACAGCGACGCAGAAGGAGCTCCCTGCGCACGAGACGGACGTGAGATGGCCGTGGGAATCGATCCTGTGCGGAGCGCCCCACCCGCCACTGGAGTGGGTCAACGCGTTGCCGGCGCCGTCGACGGCGGCACAGAACGAGCCGTTGGGACAGGAGATCGAGGACAGGCCCGCCCCTCCGGCGTGCGGATCGATCGCGTGCGCCGGGCCCCAGTGGCCTCCGCCGTAGTTGCGCGCCGCGCCGCCGCCGACCGCCACACAGACTTTCGCCGACCCGCACGACACGGCTTTGGCCACGAACGCGGGGTCGACGAGCTTTGGCGATGACCAGCCGCTGCCCTTTGCGGCGCCTTGTGTTGACGCCAGGGAGCTCGATGTGGCCACGATTCCGGCGATCGCGGCCGTGATGATGAGCGTGATGTAGCGGCCGAGTTTCATTGCGCCTCCGTCGTCGAGTCGAAGGTAGGGCCTCCTCGCCAGCTCCCTCGAAGTTAGCGTCTCTGCCCGACGGGCGCCGCGTCGACGGCTCAAGGATCGGACCTGGGGCTGCCAGTGTGGGTTTTATTCCTACTCAACAGCCGGCGATAGGCTTAGAGCGACACTGGAGGTGATGGTCCTGTTGGACGAGGGCACCGGGTTCTCGGGACACGCACGATGAGGGTCGCCCGGAAACTGGCGATGTGGCTGCTGCTGGGCTTGGCCGCGGCCGGACTCGTCGCCGGCGCAGCGCAGGGTGGGCAGCAGATCACCGGCTTGGTTTCCGGCCAGGCCAGCGACAAGACGCCCGCGGTGCCCGGCGGGCAGTGCTATCCCAGCGCCAACCAGAACCTGTGCCGGCGTGTGCTGGTGCTAAAGCAGATCGGCAACTGGATCTATGCGGGCGGGATCATCAGCAGCGTGAAAGACCGGACCACCGGGGTCACGACGGCGGGCTTTCACAATATTTTCCGGTTCAGCGCCACCACCGGGGCGGTGGATACCTCGTGGAAGCCACAGTTCTACAAGTCGGCGCAGTCCAACAACACGACCGCGTATCTGGACTCCGCCGTGACCGGGATCACCAGCGACGGCGCCAGCGCGATTTATGTCTCCGGCCAGTTCACGCAGGTAGCGCGATCGCCGGGCGCAGTCGGGGTGGGGCGGCGTGGGGTGGCGGCGGTCAGCGCAACAAATGGATCGGTGCTGCCGTTCAACGCCGACGTGTGTCAGGGGGGAGGCGGCTGCATCGTCAACGACGTGGCATACGTCCACGGCACGCTGTGGCTGGGCGGGACGTTCAACCACGTGGCCGGAAAGCCTGTGACCGCGCTGGCGTTCGTCAACCCGGTCACCGGCGCGCTGACCGGCACCCAGCTGTCGGTCTCGGGTCTGGTCACCTCGACGACGACCACGAAGGCGTGGCGGTTCGCGATCAATCCGCAGCAGACACAGGCGGTGATGATCGGCAACTTCACCACGGTCGGCGGCGTATCACACCACGAGGTGGCAGTTCTGGACATCAACTCGACTGGCACCGCCACCGTGGACGCGTGGAATGACCCCGCCAACCTGAACGCGAGCAACTCAAGCAACTGCAACTCCAAAGACACCTGGGCGCGCGGGGTGGACTGGGATCCCACCGGCACCTACTTCGACATCGCCGCCAGTGGTGGCGGCGGCTTTGACGCCTACGGCGCCCACGGCGCGCTGTGTGACGCCTTCTCGCGCTTCCAGAGCGATGGCAACCCCAACACGCCGCACCCACTGATCGTCAACGTGACCGGGTTTGACTCGCTGTTCACCGTCGACGACACCGGCCAGTATGTCTACACCGGCGGTCACAACAAGTCGCTCAACCACGCCGTTTACATCAACGGGGTCAAGGTCAAGGCCTCCGAGGAGGAGCATTACGGCATCGGCGCGATCGACGTCAATCCTGCCGATCCGGGTTACGGCAAGGCCGTCACGAGCTTCAACAACACCACCAGCACCGGCCGCGGGGCCGGCTGGGCATCATCAGTGAGCGTCACTGCGTCGGGCGTCTACGTGGGCGGGGACTCGCAGACCGTCGGAACCGACACGACAATCCAGCGGCTCGCCTTCTTCCCATCCGGCAGCTAGCGCGTCGCTCAGCGTCGGTGGGTGCGTTTGGCGGATCGCTCCAGGGCGGGCTGAGACCGCTTTGGTCTACGGGCAGAGCGCGGCCGCGAGGCCTGGCGGTGAGCCACCTTTGGCGGCGAGCAGCGGGGTTCCAAGCCCCGTCGCGAGGTCG
Source organism: uncultured Solirubrobacterales bacterium (assembly GCA_963767295.1). Lineage (GTDB taxonomy): Bacteria > Actinomycetota > Thermoleophilia > Solirubrobacterales > Solirubrobacteraceae > Palsa-465. Next base: position 890,715 of record CAVYDI010000002.1, on the reverse strand, counting down.
TAGCCGGAGCTGGCGGGGTAATCACCGTGGTGGCTGTGCGTGAAGTCGTTGTTACCGCTGGTGATGTCGTGCAGCACGTGGGGGTACGAGCTCGAGTTGGCGAGCGAGTACAGGGTGGGATCAAGCCAGCCCGCGCGAGGATGAGCGGCGCAGCTCTGGTCGGCGAGCGCGATTGCAGCCGCCCATAGGGGAGTGGCGAAGCTTGTTCCCCAGAAATATCCCCACCCGCCGACACTGGAACAGTCCCCGGCCTTGCAGTAAAAGGCGTAATACGGAGCGCCGGAGAGCGCCGAGACGTCGGGGACCTCGCGGCAGTAGCCAACGCTGGCCTTGCACGGCGCGCCGCTTGAGTATTTGTTGACCACGCCTGGGCCGGTCTGCCACTCAGGCATCGCCCAGAGGGAGGACAGACCGCCGCCACCGGCTCCCGACTTGTGGCTGTTCCAAGTCCGCTCGCCTGCTCGCGGCGGAGTGCGGCTCTTCCACTGCGTTCCACCTACGCCGGTGACGTACACCTGGCTTGCAGGGTCATCCACGGACAGCTTGGTCGAACCGCCGAACTGATCGCAAGCCTCTGAGCCATAGTCGCCACTGGCCGCGAGCACGGTCTGCTTTTGGGTTGCGGCCTGCTGAAAGAGCGTGTTCTCCGACTGGGCGAAGCCGTGCGGCAGATACTTCTCACAGGCAAGCCAGCTGGTGCTGACCACCGCAGCTTTGTTGTCGTCGACGATCTTCGTCCACTCGTCGAGCCAGTTCGGTTGGAACTGATTCTTGGTCTGGTAGACGCGGATGTGTGCCTTGGGCGCCAGGCCGATCAGATCCTCGACGTCGGAGGTCGCCTCGAGCGAGCCGTTGCCCACCTTGACTCCCCCGTCGACCGAGGTGACCGTCACCTTGGTCGAGGTGTGGTAGCAGCGCTGGTAGGTCTTCACGTCGCTGGCGCTGTACGCGCCCGCTTCGAACAGCGCCATCTGTTTGCCCTGGCCGAGGTAGCCCGCCGAGTAGAGCGGTTTGAAACCGTACGCCGAGGCGAGCTTGTCGGCCGTCTCGGCCCCGCTGCGGCGTGCGCCCGAGCACGGCTTGGGGCCGGGGCCCGCCGTAGGGGCAGAAGGTGTCTGCGGTGCGGCCCGGCGCGCGCCGCTCGATGGGACCAGGCGCACGATGTCGTCGAGGCCGACGACGGCCTGCACGCGCGGCGCGATCGCCTCAGGCAGCCTCGGCGCGGCCGTGTTGGCGAATACGAGGCGCCCGGAGGCGAGTGCGAAGCGATCGATCGGGGTGCGAAGGGCGCGCTCGGCGACTGCCGCCGTGGTGTGGATCGAAATGATCAAGCGGTTCTGGGAGACCGAGCTCGGACGCAGCCCGAGCCGGCGCAGAGTCGTGGACACGGCGCTCACCGTGGCGGGGGTGGGGCCGAACCGGGACGCGAACTGGCCTTGCCGGAGATAGCGGCCGTAAAACGGCGAGCCTGGCGAGGAGACTTGAGCTGCGAATCGGGCCAGAGCAGCAGGGTCGCGGGGCTTCAGTGTGACGTCTAGTCGGATCGGGGAGCGGGCGGCGAGCGGGCCGAGCCTCCTCGTGCCCGAGGGGAGAGCGGCCGCGTGGCCGACGTCGGTCAGCGCCCCCGCGGCTGGTGCCCGTGGGCTCGCCGAGGCAGCGCCCCAGTTGGGCAGCGAGACGGCCGCCGTCGAAGCGGCCACGGCAGCAACCAGCACCGCGTGATAACGAAATCGCCCCAAGCGCATATCCCCAAGGACTAGGCGCGCATCCTACTCAAGGGGCTCGAGCCCCCGGCGGACTAGGTCCGCGGCGGATGACGCAGCCGGTGATCGCCTCACACGGTGGGCATTCGAGCAAAACCCTGGGGTGCCCCCCTGGGGCGAAGTGGTGCTCAGGATGGCAGGCTTGACACGAAGGGATCTGCTCCATCGGGGCAACTCGAATCGGAGCGGCCCAAAGGATCGAAGGCTCTCCTTCGCCGACGCTGTAAATGGGAGACGAGATGTCTCGACTTCAATATCTCCGCAGCCAACCTGCCGGAAACGTACGTCCCGGGCGCAGCGGTCTACTTGCGGCGCTCGTCGCCGCGGTAGCCCTCGCGATGGCGGCGCCGGCGAACGCCCAGGCGCCAGCCCCGCACGGGCCCAGCGCCAGGGGCCAACGAACCTTCCACGTAACCGGTGCGCTTCAATCGGGAGCGGGAGCAGCACCCTCCGCATCTAACCCGTGCAACACCGGAATCACGCCGGTGCCGATCAAGCACGTGATCGTGATCATGGAAGAGAACGAGTCGGCAAACGCGGTCATCGGCAGTGCGAAGGCGCCCTATTTGAACGGTCTGGCAAATAGCTGTGGTCTGGCCGCGAATTACCACAACACGGATCACCCATCCACGCCGAACTACGTAGAGCTGACTTCTGGGACAGCGCGGGGCAAGGCCTACTCCGTCGATTGCGCTTATTGGGGCTGCCCTCAGTCGCAGGAGAACATCTTCGATGAGCTGACCACCGCTGGCGAGACCTGGAAGGGCTACGCCGAGAGCATGCCCGTCAATTGCGATGCCGGCAACACCAAGCTTTATGCAGCACGGCACAACCCGCCCCAGTTCTATTCGGACCTGCACGTCAAAGGCTCAACGTCCTGCAGTGTCCGGGATGTCCCGCTCGTTTCTGCCTCAAGTACAACGGGCGGCCCCACCGTGACCACCGGCAATTTCACTAGCGATGTAAACAACAACACGCTGCCGAACTTGACCTGGATCGCACCCAACCTCTGCGACGATGGCCACAGCGTTTCGCTCGGCCCGAGCTACTGCACTACGAACCGGATCAAGAATCTGGACACGTGGCTGGCGGCGTGGGTGCCATTCATCCTCAACAGCCCCGAATACGCGTCGGGCAATACAGAGCTGATGATCCTGTTCGACGAGGGCACCGGAGCGGATAAGACGATGCCCGAGGCCTGCTGGGACCAGACGCACGGCGACGCGTCGCTGTATCCAAGTTGCTCGGCCGCCGCGGTGTTCGTTGGCCCCAATACTCCGGCGTTGGCGTCATCGACGTGGTTCAACCACTACGACACGCTGAACGCGATCGCCTCGATTCTCGGAGTGCCGCCCTTCGCGGGCGACGCAACAACAGGGTTTCCCACAGGTGATGATCTACGAGCGACGTTCGGCCTGTAAGGGCGCACCCAGTTCTGCGGCTCGATGGGGCGGTACTCGAGTGCCGGTTGAAGAGCTACCGACCAAACACTAAGGTTGGGCGCCGGGGCAAAGAGCTTGCTTTGGTGGAATCATTCAGACGCTGATAAGTGCGCCCGAGCCGGTCAGAGCCGGGTCCAGTTTGAGGCTCCAGCGACCGGGTGGACCGGGGACACCCTCGCCTGGATCAAAGCGAAAGGGAGGTGGTCATGCGTGCGGCCCGCAGTTCTCACATGTGGCTGGCGAACGCCGAAGTCTCGAGGCGGCGCGGTGACGCGTCAACCTGCGTGACGGGTTTCGTCGGCATACCGCCGTCGCCGCGGACCGTGCGCGGGGCGCGGACGATCTTGGGCTCGCGAAAAGCGGTGTCCACGGATCTGCGTCGGCGGGCTGCTCTTGGGGTGGTCATTGCGCTCGGCGCCCTGGCTGGTTTCGTTGCTTCGGCCTCCGCCGGCACGTCGGAAACCAACCCGGCGTTACAGGCCGCGGTGCCGCAATTTGGCCATGTCTTCGTCATCGTGGGCGAGAACAAAATCCTCTCCCAGATCACCGCCTCAGCGGCGCCCTACACGGTGAACACCCTGAAACCACAAGGAGCCTGGTTGACCGGCTATAACGCGGTCGCACGCGGATCGGCCGCTGATTACGTGGCGCTGACGTCCGGACAGTTCATCCCGTGTCAGACCAAAGGGCCGTGCACAGAAGACGTGCGGTCGATCTTTTCGCAGTTAGGCGATCCGAACTGGACAGTCTGGAACGAATCTATGCCGTCGAACTGCTATCTGAGCAAGTACGGCTCTGACGCGAACCACAACGCCTACAAACCTGGGCACAATCCGGCGCTTACTTACCGGCTTGGGCCCAATTACCCGGTCGACTGCGCGAAGTACGACATTCCCGCTGGCACGACCGGGCGTGACGACATGAGCCGCTTCAACGCAGCTCTGGCGCTGGGGTCGGTTCCTAAATACAACTTCGTCACTCCAAACCTGTGCGAGGCGGGGTACAACTGGTGCCCCAACTCGACCGGGGCCCGCGTCTATGGAGTTAAGGAGTTCGACAACTTCCTCAAGAAAGAGATCCCGGCCATCGAGTCATCGCCCGCGTTCGGCAACGACGGAGTCATTTTCATTACGTTCGACGAGGGAACGACCTCGAAGACGAGCCCTAATGAAAACACGATGATGCTCGTACTCGGGCCCCAGGTAAAACCCGGCACCTTTTCTGGCTACTACGACCACTACTCGACCGTGCGAACGATCGAAGATGGCCTGGGGTTGTCCTGTCTTGCTAATGCATGCACCGCGAGCGACGTCCCCGGATTCGGGCCCTAGCTAGGGTCGTCCCCAGCCGCATTGGGCGATATGTGCCGAGCGGACGGAGGCAGCGGTCGCTGTCGCATCGGAATCGCCTTCAGCGGAGTCTGGCTGTAGTTAAACGCGTTGCTGAAGTCGTAGGCCTGCGCGTCGTTGACGCTCACCGCTGATAAACCGAAGTTGTGCTCGGTGTAGGCGAGGATGCCGGCGAATGTGCTGGCGCTGGTATCGGTGTATCCCGGGCGTGCGTACGGGCTCATGATGATCAGTGGCGACCGTGGCCCTTGTTGAGTCCCGTCGGGGTTCGTGTGCGGTCGCACCTGGTCGTAAAAGCCACCGAAGTCATCGAACGTAATAAAGACTGCGGTGCTGGACCATTCCGGACCGTTCTCGGCTGCTGAGGCAAGTTTGCCGATGTAGTTGTCGCAGGCGGTCATGGAAAACTTGTTGTGGCAGGAAGCGCCCGTCAGGTTTTTGCCCCCGGCCACAACCAGCGAGAAGGCCGGCAGAGTACCGGAGCTGGCATCGGTCTCAAAGTGACTCGCCTCAACCAAATTTTTGGTTTGGGCGGTGTAATGACACTCCGCGATGCTGGGACAAACCGACCATATGTAGCTACTTTCCGCAGGACTTGCCGCGCCGTAAATCTTCCAGGACAGATGCGCGGCGTCGAGCTGGTCAAAGACCGTGGCGTGATAGGCCGCCGGGGTCGGCTCAAAGGCCCCGCCATTGGCCAGGCCCAACTTGAAATCCGGCACGCAACTCGGGATCCGCTCGAATTTTCCAGTAGGGGAGATCCAGGCCGCGACCTTGTCGGAGTCGCAGCCCCATCCAGGGCCGGGTGCCACGCCCGGTGCTGTGAGCGGATTGTTGCCCGTGAAGCCATCAAGCGAGCCCATGACCGCGTACAAGTGACCGCCAAAAGAAGGCGAGTCCCCCATCGAGAATGTGTCGTCGGAAATGGCGAACTTCTTGGCCAGAGCCGTGATGTTCGGGACGTGGCTCGCCAAATATCCGCTGATGCACTGGTAGTTCGTGGCCGCGGAACATCCACAGTTCGCGCCCGCAGAGCATCCATTGTTGGGGATGTTTTGCCAGCCATTCATCTGCGGTACGCCGCCTTGAATATTCATGGCGGCCACTTGCGCCTGCACGTCATGCTGGACGTCCGTCACGGTGTCAGGCGTAACCGAAGGCTTCACCACGCTGCCGTCCGAAAGCGTCACGGATGCCGGCATGCCTCCCTGTGGGCAGCGCCCAGGATTGGCGTTGCACCAGTACCCCAGCACGTTGTCGAAGCTGTGGTTTTCCATGTAGATCACGACAACGTGTTTGATCGGCGATGCTGATGCCGATGCAGACGAACCCAACAAGCCCCCGAATACCAGCAGCACAATTGCCAACCGCCGGCAAAATCGCTTGGAAGACAAGACCCCACACCCGCGCACCATCACCCTCCCGTTGCTACGACTCAGCGACGAGGGTGGCCTCGCGACCGTCCAGGTCGCCTGATGCCGTTATGTAGCGTGCAGGCACCCCGAGTGCCTGGCCGCATTTCGTTCCGAGCCACGATCGTCCCACCCCCGGCGATTTTTCGCCCCAGGCACACCCCCTAGGATTACGAGCCGCGTCCGGGCCCCGCGCCCTTGCCGGCCGCGGCGTATGCTTCTGCGCCTTGGGGCGATGGTGAGGCGGGCAATCATCGGAATGTGTTGCATGGCGGGCGCTCTCGGCTTGACGGGGTGCGGCTCAAGCAGTACGCAACCAGCCTCGAGTCCACCAACGAGCGTGAGCCAGGCGCTGGCAGCGGTCAAGGACTCGTCTTTCGCTCGGTCCTACCTCGAGTGGAGTGACCTCCGGGTGGTGCGGCAGCTTGCGGCGTTGCCGAGCCGTGCAAGCGCTTTCAAGAGCGCCTCTCCCAACCAGCGGTGGAATGGGATCTGGGGAATCGGCGCGAGCAGGTTCGCGTCGGAGGAGCCGGCGATTACGCCGAGGACCGGAATCGACGTCTTCGCGGCCGACGCCGCGATTCAAATCGGCGAGCCGCCAAACACGGCAACCCGCCTGTTCGGGTCGGGCGTGCAGACTGCCGCAATCACGCACGGGCTTGTATCGCTCGGCGCCAAACGTCTGCAGGAACACGGCAGATCGTTTCTCGCGATCGGACGCGAGTACACCGTCCACTTCTTTCCGAAGGACCCCTTCGGCGTGGTGTCCGGAGTGAGCAACGAGCTGAACCGGTCCGTCGCCGAAGATCACACCTTCGCCACTGGTGGAGCAGTACTGCCGGTCGATGCCATCCTCGGAGGGGGCCGCTCGCTTGCTGCAGATCCGAGCTACAGAGCCGCTGCAACGTGCCTGGGCAACGTGGTGGCAGCGGCACTCGCGCCACCGCGCACGCTGGGCATCTCCACGAGCGCGACGCTGGTCGCGATCGGCGACCGGCGTCCCGCCAGCGCGTCAGCTCCGGTGAAAGAGGTGCTTTGCGTTGCTGATCGCGCCGCGAGCAGCGCCGCACCGCAGATCGCACGGCTGGAGAAGGCGCTCAGCCCGCATGCGCCTGCGTACCGAGTCAAGTCCCTGCCTGCACCGCTCTGCGAGAGCCTCCCAGGGGGCTGCCGTGGCATCAGCTATGGCAGCAACGTTCAGTCGGTCACCGTGGGTCGAGCCGACGCGAACGGACTCACCGTCGTCCGCGCCGTAATCACGCTGAGGTCAAACGCCCCAGCTGGCTATCTGTACGGGCTGATGAATCGCCGGGAGCTCGGTCCTCTCGTCGTCGGCTGATGGCAACGGTGGCGATGCAGGCCAGGTAGAGAGGCAGCCGTTTGGTCGGGCCAATTCGCCCGCGACGGAAGCTGCCGCGGCTTCGGATACTCCATCGCGATCTCGAGCAGGGGTGACCTAATTACGCCGCGCTTCTTCGATGAGCGCGGAGAGGATGCGACAGGGAGTGGGGTTGACAGGTGGGGGCTAACTCGAATGCGTCGTGACCGCGTGAGGTCGGCAGCAGCCGCCTTCGCGGCGGCGGTTCTCGCCTTTGTCTTGGCGGCTTCACCTGCGGCCGGCCAGACGTTTGCCAACTGGACGCAATATCTCTTCTTGCCGGGTCATACGTCACAAAATGCCGCGGCCACGACGATCACATCCGGTAACGCGGCGAATCTGTCGCTGGCGTGGAAGTTCTGGCCGAAGGCGCCGGCTGGTCTGGGCGGGTTCTATTCCAGTCCGACTGTCTACAACGGGGTCGTTTATATCGGCGCCCGTAACGCACCTTCTACGCGATCAACGAGAGCACCGGGAAGGTGATCTGGTCGCGGTTCATCGGTTACGTGACCAAGACGACGTGCGGGAGCGAAGGCTTTACATCGACCGCGACCGTCGCGCCTGACCCGACGAGCGGCAACCCGACCGTCTACGTATACGGGGCCACCGGTTACCTCTACGCGATGGACGCCGCCACGGGCGCCGATGTCTGGCCGCCCGCGGCAGTGGCGATTCCATCGTCGACCGCGAACGACTACTACGCGTGGAGTTCGCCGCTGGTCGCCAACGGCAATATCTACGCGGCGTCAGTTCGCAGTGCGACAAACCGCTGGTGCGGGGCGGGTTGAAGTCGTTCAGCCAGACCACCGGCGCGCTCCAGGGCACGTTTTGGACGACGCCGCCGGCGACGGTCGGGGCGAGCATCTGGTCGAGTCCGGCTAGCGATGGCTCGTCGATTTACATCACCACGGGTAACGGGCCTAAAGGCAGTCTCGGTTACTCGATTATCAAGCTGAGTCCATCCTTAACGCAGCAGGACATCTGGACAGTTCCGGCTACGCAAGGCGGCCGGGGTGACAGCGACTTCGGCGGCTCTCCGACGATCTGGAGCGCGACGATAAGTGGCACCCCCACAAACATGGTCGGTGCGTGCAACAAGAACGGCACCTATTACGCGTTGCTGACATCCGATCTGGCCGCAGGGCCCGTGTGGTCTGACCATATTGGTAACGCCTCCAGCCAGGGTCCGGGTGACTGCATTTCAGCGGCGGCATACGATGGCTCGCAGCTGTACCTGGCAAGCAACGGGACCACGATCGGCGGAACGACGTATCCGGGCTCGCTGCGCGAAGTCGATCCCGCGACCGGCCTGATCGGCTGGCAAACCGGGTTTAGCTCTGGACCGATCATGGGCACCCCCAGCGTCGACGGCGCTGGCGTCATCGCCGCCGCGTCCTATGGATCTCCGACCAAGCAGAACGCCGTGTACCTGACGACCCTCGTTTCCTCGCGGTCGCCCTGGCGGACGGTCCAGCTTCCCTTCAGCACCTGTCCCCAGTGGGGGCACTGGCAGCTGTCATCGGGGAGTCCCTTGAGGATCGGCCTGTGGTCGATGTCTTGCCGGAAGGTGGCGAAGCTGACCGTGTAGCCGTCTAATTCGGCGTGGCGGTCTTCGACCATCCCGTAGTCCTCCAGCTGTGCGCTGTCCTGCGAAACCTTTGGCATCCCAACCCCTCGTTTGTTGAGTGCCGTGGTAGGAGTGCAGCCTAACGGAACGGGAAAGGCGGGTCAATGAGACATACGCCCCATCTTCACCGAGTCGGAGGAAGCAAGCTGCACCTCTACGGCCAATGCTTCCGCTTGGATCGAAAAGGGGGTGTCTAGCTTTGTATAGCTCTGGCGGAGGCTGATACCAAGCGCGCAGGCACGCCGGGGAGTCGGCTGCGAATTGGGCGCGGTCGCCGACCAGCGGTACGCTCGATCCCTGGCCAGAAGCGGGCGATACAAAGGCGCGATCACCATCGACGGCCGACCCGCGGGACGCGGACGCGCGACCGTCCGCCCCGGCAAGACCACCACCCGCAAGGCCAAACTGATCGTCTCACCGAAGCCGGTTGGCGCTTGAGGCCCTCAGCAGCCTGCTTGTCGATCCCGCGGAGATCCGCCAGCTGTGCAACGACACTGAGGCTGATCAGCTGTGACTCGTGGTTGGGGCGCCACCAGAGCCAGGTAACACACTCGACCGAGTTGACGCCGGGGGAACTGGAGTGGCTTTACCCCAACGGACCGAAGGCGCTTCCGCCCGAGCTGCAGGCCGCGTAGGCGGTTCGCCACATGGTGCTCAGTCCGCCCTGACCGATATCTCGATCCGGCTGAGGGCCCGGAGCAACTTCTTGGTGCGGCGATACGGACGCGTGTAGTTGATGAGCGTGTCGAGCGGATACCAGGCCCCGATCCAGGCGATCACCACTGCTAGCCCGTCACCGAAGAAGGCCTTGACCAGCCCAGACGCCGAACTCCTGTTCACGATCGTCGCCACCGCCAACCCGGCGAAGAAGAGAATCGCGCCTACCAAGAGCGCTCGCCAGCCATCCTTGCGAAAGGCGCGCAGGTCATTGTCGGTCTCGCGCAGTCGCACTTCGCAGTAGGCCGTGATCGCGCGCTTCAGCTGCTGCTCGAGACCCGGTTCGAGCTCCGATAGCGGCAGCACAATCGCGGCCCGCTTGACACTTCCCAGGCGTCTCGGGCCGAGCTCGTTGACGAGCTCATCTACCCCTGAGCGAAAGCGGAACGGCGACGAGGACAGCGGGTCGCGTCCGGAAGCGTCGAAGAGGTCCTGAACTGATCTCAGGCGCACCGTGATCTCGCTCTCACGGACGTCAGGTTCTGCGCTCGAAATCATCGGCCGCGTGACCATAGCGTGGGCAATCGCGTCACTGTCTGGCCTGACGACCGCTCGCGGTTCCACAATGCCGCCGGACAAACCGAGCGCAGCGCCTCAAAACGGGTAGCGCTGAGGCGATGAGCGAGACCTACGAAGACGATCAGCAAGAGCATGCTCCCGAGGATCTCCCCGGAGCCTGGCGCCCAGGGCGGTTCTGAGAGCCCGGCCGCCGACGCCCTGCTGGGCGCGCCGTCCGACGACGACTCGGCGCTCGGCGACAGCGACCAGCACTCAACTGATGCCGGGCAGCACCTGACCGCTCGATCAGCGCCGGCCGGTTCTCAAAGCTGAACACCGGCTCAAGCGACACGCCGACGGTCAACATGTCGCGCTGCTGCTTTTAGCCCGGAGGAGAAGTGAGGGCCACGGTGGGCCGGAGTGCCGGTAGGGTTGCGCAATCGAGATCGGGGAGCAGATCGAGTCGCCAACCCTGGGCTTGGCCCTGACGTGGCGCGAAGTGGGGGCCGACGTGCTCGCGTTCGATATGACGATGCAGGCTGGCGCCCCGGCGATCCCAATGCACGTTCATCCTCGACAAGAGGAAAGGATCACTGTCGTACGCGGGACCGTACGTTCGCGCTCCGGCGAGCGCGAACGGCTTCTCACCGCGGGGGAGCATGTTGTGACGCCGCCTGGCGAGGCGCATACGATCGAACCGGCGTCAGGAGCAGATGCCGACGTGCGCGGCGAGCTACGACCGGCTCTGGCGTATGGCCAGTTCATTGAACGCAGCTTCGCCCTTGATCGAGCTGGTCACATCAATCCTCGTGGTCGCGCAAACCCGCTGCGAATGGCCGCGACTGGGGTCGCTGACGCGGAGTTCTTTCTCACCGGGCCGCCTGTCGCTGTTCAGAGGTCACTGTTACGGTTGCTTGCCTGGCTAGGACACAGGCTCGGCTACGAGCATGACTAGCCGTACGGGCTAGTAAGCGAACGTCGCCTTCCAGCCCGATCGTCGTACGACACGTCGCTGTCGCTTCGATCGAAAAGCAGCAGCGCCCTCGTACCCCGGGACGGCGCGGTTGCATAGGCGTGACCCTGCGCCACCTAACTCCTCACCCAGCGCCACAGACTACCAATGCGCCCGCCCCGCCTGCCACAACCCGCACGACCCAGCACCGCCACCGCATGATCCGCTGCGCGCGCCAGCGGGCAAGCCGCGTATCAAGCACGCAGGCAGACTGTCCGCCGGGTGACCGGGCCGACGCCCTAAGGCAGCCAGCCAGCTCGCACACACAGGCCGAGAATGCGACGCGCCGCTGACCGGAGTCACATAGTTACAAGATCACTCGGGCGGTGAGTCACAGTCATTACCTGAAGCGGCACCGGACGTACGTCGCGTAGGGTTACAACCCGCTGAAACGCGCGGCTCCCTTCCTACCCCGCCTACAGATTCACCGCCACGTACTTCGTCTCGAGGTACTCCTGAATCCCTTCGGGTCCGCCTTCGCGGCCGAAGCCCGACTGCTTGATGCCGCCGAAGGGGGCGGCGGGGTTCGAGACCATGCCCTGGTTTAGTCCCACCATGCCGGTCTCGAGCGCCTCGACCACGCGTAGAGCTCGCTTGAGGTCGCGGGTGTAGACGTAGGCCACGAGGCCGAATTCGGTGTCGTTGGCGGCTGCGACGGCTTCCTCCTCTGAGTCGAATCCCTTGACGGGAGCGACCGGGCCGAAAATCTCCTCGCGCAGCAGGCGCGCGTCATCCGGGACGTCGGTGATGACCGTAGGGTCGTAGAAGTAGCCGGCGCCGTCGCGAGCGTGGCCGCCGACCAGCACGCGCGCACCGCGATTGGCGGCATCGTCGACCAACGAGGCGACCTTCTCGCGCTGATCCTGGTCGATCAGCGGGCCGACCTCGACGTTTTCCTCTGTGCCGCGGCCCACCTGCATTGAGCCGAGCTTTTCGGCCATACGCTTGGCGAACTCCTCGGCGACCGGCGCCGCGACGTGAAAGCGATTGGCGGCGGTGCACGCCTCGCCGATGTTTCGCATCTTCGCGATCAGCGCGCCCTTGACCGCCTCGTCGAGATCGGCGTCCTCAAACACAATGAAAGGCGCGTTCCCGCCGAGCTCCATGGATAAGCGCAACAGGTTGCCGGAGGCCTGTTCCATCAGTTTTCGCCCGACCTCCGTGGAACCGGTGAAGGACAGCTTTCGGAGTCTCGGATCCTCGATCAGCGGCGCCATCGTCCTGCTGGAGGACGAGGCGGTTACGAGGTTCACGACCCCGCCCGGCAGCCCGGCTTCTTCCAGGATCTTCACGAACATCAACATCGAAAGCGGCGTCTGCTGCGCGGGCTTGATCACCATCGTGCACCCGGCGGCGACCGCTGGTCCAATCTTCCGCGTTCCCATGGCGAGCGGGAAGTTCCAAGGTGTGATCAGCAAACATGGGCCGACGGGCTGCTTCATCGTCAATAGTCGTCCCTGCCCGTTGGGAGCGACCGCATAGCGCCCGTCGATGCGCACCGCCTGCTCCGAGAACCAGCGCAAGAACTCCGCGCCGTAGGTGATCTCGGCCTTGGATTCGGCGAGCGGCTTGCCCATCTCAAGTGTCATAAGCAGCGCGAGCTCGTCAGCGCGCGCTGTGATCGCCTCAAACGCGCGGCGCAGGACCTCGCCCCGCTCGCGGGGGGGATGCTTGGCCCACTCGGGACCCGCCTCGACGGCGGCGTCGAGCGCCGCGCGCGCGTCGTCGGTCGAGGCGTCGGCGACCGCGACCAGAGTCTCGCCCGTGGCTGGGTCCTCGACTGCCAACGTTCCCTCCGCGCCGTCGCGCCACTCGCCGCCGACGTAGAGCTGCTTGGGAACCTCCTCGAGGATTTGCTGCTCTTGGGATTCGGTGGTCGTGGTCATTCACTCAACCTACTACCCAAGAGCAGCGTCTCGATAAGCGCCTTGAATGGATTAGGCGGCCGCGGCGAGTGCCGCCGGCTCGAGCGCCCGATCCAGGACCTCGTCGATCGTCATCGCGAAATGGAACGACATCGCGTCGCGCACTTCCTCTGGGACGTCGTCGAGGTCACCGCGATTGCGCTCGGGCAGGATCACGTCGGTCAAACCGGCCGCGTGCGCGGCCAAGACCTTCTGCTTGACGCCACCGATCGGGAGAACTCGGCCTTGGAGAGTCACCTCGCCGGTCATCCCGACCGTGTGGCGGACCGGGCGGCCCGACAGCAGCGACGCAAGTGCGGTCACCATGGTGACGCCCGCGCTCGGGCCGTCCTTCGGGATCGCGCCCGCCGGAACGTGCACGTGAAAGCCCTGGTCCTCGAAGGATCCAGGCTCGATTCCGAGCTCGTCGGCATGTCCGCGAACGTAGGAGAGCGCGATCTGAGCCGACTCCTTCATCACGTCGCCAAGCTGCCCCGTGAGGGTCAGGCCGCCGCCGTGCTTGCCCGAGTTCATGCTGGTCGCCTCGACGAACAGCACCTCACCGCCGGTCCCGGTCACTGCCAAACCGGTCGCCACGCCAGGGACAGCCGTCCGAATCGCCGACTCCTGGAAGTGCTTCTGACGGCCGAGCGCGTCGCGCACTGCCTCCAGCTCGATCGTGACCGGAGCGGTTGCCGCTCCCGAAGCGATCTTTGTGGCCGTCTTGCGCAGCAGCGTCCCGAGCTCGCGCTCAAGCTGGCGCACGCCAGCCTCACGCGTGTACTCGGTTGCGATCGTCCGCAGCAAGTCGCTTGAGATTTCGACCTCCTCCGGCTTCAGGCCGTTGCGCTCGAGCTGCCGAGGCCACAGATACCCGCGTGCGATCGCGACCTTCTCGGAAGTCGTGTAGCCGTCAAAGCGGATGACCTCCATACGGTCGAGCAGCGGACCGGGAATCGTGTCGGCAACATTGGCCGTAGCGATGAACAGCACGCCGCTCAGGTCGAGTTCGACGTCCAGGTAGTGGTCGCGGAAGCTGTGGTTCTGCGCCGGGTCAAGGACCTCGAGCAATGCTGAGCTCGGGTCTCCGCGCCAGTCGGCGCCGACCTTGTCGACCTCGTCGAGCATGATTACGGGGTTCATCGTGCCTGCGTCGCGCAGGGCCCGCACCAGGCGGCCCGGCAACGCGCCGATGTACGTGCGCCGGTGACCGCGGATCTCGGCCTCGTCGCGCACACCGCCGAGCGACATGCGCACGAACTTGCGGCCGGTCGCACGCGCGATCGACTCGCCGATCGAGGTCTTGCCGGTCCCGGGCGGTCCGATCAAGGTCAGGATCGCGCCCGAGGTCTTGGGGTCCTCCGTGATTCCGCGCTCGCGGCGCAGCTTCTTAACCGCGATGTACTCGACGATGCGGTCCTTGACGTCTTGCAGGCCAGCGTGGTCAGCATCCAACACCTCGCGGGCGTGCTCGGGATCAAGCCGCTCCTCCGAGCGGTCGCTCCACGGGACCGAAATCAGCCAGTCGAGGTACGTGCGAATGACGCTTGACTCGGCGGACTGCTCGCCCATGCGCTCAAGCCGCCGCAGCTCCTTGTCGGCCTGCTCCCGGGCGGCCTCTGGCATGCCCGCCTCTTCGATCTTCTTCTCGTACTCCTCGATGATCGAGGCGTCGTCTTCGCCCAGCTCCTTGCGAATCGATTCCATCTGCTTGCGCAGGAAGTAGTCGCGCTGCTGGCGCTCGGCGCCTGACTCGACGTCGTCGCGGATGCGCTTACGCACCTGTAGTTCGGCCAGCCGCTCGCGCTGAAACTGAAGCGCCAGCTCGAGCCGCTCGGTGATATCGATCGTCTGCAGCAGCTTGACCTTCTGCTCGTACGAGAGGTCAGGCGAATAGCCACTTGTGTCGGCCAGCGTGCCGGGCTCGGTGATGCTGCGCACGAAGGCCGAGATGCGGCCGTCGTCGCCGCGCAGTTCGAGGATCTCCTCGACCACCGCGCGGTACTCACGCTCAAGATTGCGGGTGTGGCCGTCGAGGGGTCCGCTCGAGCTATCAGGACGCTCCTCGACCTCGACGTAAAGCCGTCCGTCGGGCATCGTGTGCGCCGCTCCGGCGATCCCGCGGTGCAAACCTTGCAACGCGACTGCGCGCGCGCCGCCGGGCAGGCGAACCTTTTCACTCACTTCGGCCACCGTGCCGACGTTGGCGAACTCCTGGTCATGGTGCGGCACGAGCAGCACCTTCTCCTCGTCGCCGGTCTCCACAGCGAGGGTCAGAGACATGCCCGGGAAGACGACGACGTCGTCAAGCGGGACCAGAAGTAGGCGGGTCGTTGACATTAGAAGCTTTCCTACTCTTTCAATAGTAACTTATCGAAGGTAAGGAGATCATAGCAGTGGGCAAGGTCGCACGCGCGCCGATCTCAGTCGTGTGGACTTAGATTTTAGCGGGGCGCGGTCGAGGACCCCGGGACAGTCAGGTCGCTCGCTATGCGCCCCGATGGATTGCCCGCTGAAGCTGGCGAACTATGCTGCCTGCGCTTCTGTAGTGAGAAAAGGGGCCAATGAGATGGGAAGAGAGGCGCCTCGGGCGGCCGCGATGTATGTAGCGCGGCGATGGATGGCAGAATTGGCGACCTTCGCGGCGACAGTTTTGGTAACGGCCGGCTGCGGGAGCACGGGCGGGTCAGACCGGGGGAGCACGCATCACCAGACCGGAGCGACTGCGATGGCGACGACGGTTGCACACCCGCCGGCAAGGACGTTCCCCGCTGGCGACAATCCGCACGACCTCGCCGCAGCGGGCGGCAGGATCTGGGTCGCCGACTTCGGCGGACCGGTGCGCGAGTTCGATCTGCGCGGTCACCAGCTGCGCAAGATCGCGCTCGACGCGAAGTCCATGGCCGCGGGCGCGGGGGGTGTCTGGGTGGGCGAGCTGAGCAATACCAACAGCGGTCCTCAGGGGCCGGTGGCCGAGATCTCCGCGGCGAGCGGGCACGTCGTGCGGCGCCTGAAGACCCAATATCCCGTCGACGTCCTGGCCGCCGGAGACGGCGCCGTTTGGGCGGCGAGCCGCTTTGCCTCGCGGATCACGCGGGCTCCGCTTGACGGAGGTGCACAGCGCAGCTTCAAGCTTCCCGGCTTCCCGACCGCGATCGCGGTCAGCGCGGGTGCGGTGTGGGTGGCGTTTGGACCGCAGCCTGGGCTCGCGGGCGCCGCGGGCGAGCCCTCCAGTGGCACCGGCGGCGTCATTGAGCTCGACCCCACCAGCGGCAAAACGCTGGCGAGCACGAGCGAAACTGCCGTTCCCACCGCGCTGCTGGTCGCTCGGGGAGCAGTCTGGGTCGCGCTGGCCGACGATGTGAACGGCCTCGACAAGCTCGATTTAGGCTCGGGTCAATCGGTTCTGCGCATCCCGATCGGCCTCGGGCGCCAACCCACCGGCCTTGCGTTTGGTGACCGCTCGGTATGGGCGCTGAACTACTCAGATGGAACGGTCGCACGGGTAAATCCGGCCGACGGCCGCGTCACAGCGACACTCGCATTTGCCGGCCGAACAGACCCCGATCGCCTCGCGGGAACGACTCCGATCCGGCTTGCGGTGACCTCCGGCAACCTGTGGGTGACCGATGCCCAGGCGGACACCCTGCGCCGCATCCCAATCCGCTAGCGGGTCAGCCGGGGGTAGCTAGAGATCTGCGACACTCCGCGCGTGGCCGTGGACCCTTCACGCGCACCTGAGAAGTCCTCCGCGGAGAACCCGCACGACGTACTTGCCGCCGAAGAATTTGCCGTGCCGGCTCCGGATCCGGACCTACACCACCACGAGCCGGTGGTCCTTCCCCCAGATCCCACGGGCATCCCGGACCCCCACGACGTGCTGGCGGCCGAGGAATTTCCGATTCCCGCGGTTCCGGCGCGACCCGCCTCCGCCTCGAGCGAAAACCGCGCGCGTTAGCGCGCAGTAAGTGCTCCATCAACTGCGCGCGCGTGAGCGCCGCGGTGGCATCAGATCAGTGATCGTTCCTTGCGCCATCTCGGCGGCGAGCCCGACGGTCTCGGACAGCGTGGGATGAGGGTGAATCGTCAGCGCGATGTCCTCCGCGTTCGCTCCCATCTCGAGCGCGAGCACGGTCTCTGCGATCAGGTCGCCGGCGTTGACACCGACGATTCCCGCGCCGAGCAGGCGCTTTGAGCCGGGCTCGAACAAGAGCTTGGTCAGCCCTTCGTCACGCGCCAGGCCCAGCGCGCGGCCGGAGGCGGCCCACGGAAAGACGGCCTTTTCGAACTCGGTCCCCTGCGCGCGCGCGTCGCGCTCGGTCAACCCCATCCACGCCACCTCAGGATCGGTGTAAGCGACCGACGGCACCGTGCGTGCGTCGAACATCGCTCCGTGGTCACCGGCGATGACCTCGGCGGCAACAGTGCCTTGATGGAAAGCCTTGTGTGCGAGCATCGGAGCGCCCGTGATGTCGCCGATCGCGTAGACGCCTGTGACGTTGGTGCGCATCTGGTGGTCGACGGGGATAAAACCGCGGTCGTCGACCGCCACGCCAGCCGCCTCCGCGCCGACCGCGCCGCCGTTGGGTGTGCGACCGATCGCGACCAGCACGCGGTCAAAAACCGCGCTCGAGTCATCGGAGAACGCCACCTTGAGGCCGCTCTTCTGGGGCTTTATTTCAGCCACCTTGGTGCCGAGCTTGATGGCCTCATAGCGGGGCTCGATCCGCTTTTGAAGGGGCCGTACGAGATCGCTATCGCACTCCGGCAGCAGTCGGTCCAGCATTTCGACCACGGTGACCTTGGTGCCGAGCGCGTCGTACACGGTCGCCATCTCCAGCCCGATGATTCCTCCCCCGATCACCAACAAGCGCTCGGGAATCTCGTCGGGAGAGAGCGCGCCGGTCGAGCTGACGATCCGCGGATCCTCGGGTAGGTCCGGTAGCCAGCTGGCCTCCGAGCCCGCGGCGATGATGCAATTGTCAAATGTGATCTCGCGGTCCTCGACGGTCAGCGTGTGGGGTCCGGTCAGCCGTCCCCTGCCAGTGACGATCTCGACTTTGCGTTGGCGGGCCAGACCACCCAGGCCGTCGGTCAGCTTGCCGACCACGCCGTCCTTCCAGGAGAGGAGCGGATCGAGGGCAACTTTGGGCTTGCCGAACGTGATCCCGTGCGCGCCCATCTCCTCGGCCTCGCCGATCACTCGCGCGGCGTGCAAGAGCGCCTTCGACGGAATGCAGCCGACGTTCAGGCAAACACCGCCCAGCCGGTCGTAGCGCTCGACCATGATGACCTTGAGGCCGAGATCCGCGGCCCGGAAGGCAGCCGTGTACCCACCCGGCCCAGAGCCGAGCACGACGACCTGGGCATCGCGGTCGCTCTCCCGACCGTCGCTGTCAGGCGGCGCGGGCTCGCGCTGCACCGACGCGCGCGAAGTCTCCGCCTGGGCGACTTGCGATCGCGCAGGCCGCTCTTGCACGGCAGTCGGCGTCTCGTCGGCGCCGTCTTTCGATGGCGCGGAAGCTTCTTTTGAGTCCGGCTCGACCGTCAGCAGCACGCTGCCCTCGGAGACACGATCACCGATCTTGACCTGCAACTGTTTGACCGTGCCCGCAAACGGGGCGGGCACGTCCATGGTGGCCTTATCGGACTCCAGCGTGACCAGCGGGTCCTCCTGTGCGACCTCGTCACCGGGCGAGACGTGGATCTCGATCACCGGCACGTCCGTGAACTCACCGATGTCGGGAACGCGAACCTCGTTCAAGGCACTCATGGACGCGGCCTCACAGCAGCACCCGCCGCAGATCGGAGAGGGCCTTGACCAGGTGGACCACAAACCGCGCCGCGGCGGCGCCGTCGATCACGCGGTGGTCGTAAGACAGCGAGAGCGGCAGCATCAGCCGTGGCACGAACTCGGAGCCGTTCCAAACCGGCTTCATCGCCGAGCGCGTCGCGCCCAGGATCGCCACCTCGGGCGCGTTGATGATGGGGGTGAACGAAGTACCGCCGATACCACCGAGCGAAGAGATCGTGAAAGTCGCTCCCTGCATGTCGCCCGGGGCGAGCTTGCCCGCGCGCGCCCTGCCGGAGAGTTCGGTGAGGTCGCGCGCGATTTGCAGCAGGCCCTTCTTGTCGGCGTCCTTGATTACCGGGACCACGAGCCCGCCCGGGGTGTCGGCGGCGAAGCCGATGTTGTAGTAGCGCTTGAGCACGAGCTGCTCGCCGTCCAGCGATGAGTTGAAGGCGGGGAACTCCTTCAGCGTGGCCACGGAGGCGATCACGAGAAACGACACCATCGTCACCTTGACGCCATCCTCCAGCCGCTGCTGCTCGGCGTTTAGCTGCTTTCTCCACGCCTCAAGGTCGGTGATGTCGGCCTCATCGTTCTGGGTGACATGAGGAATCATCACCCAGTTGCGCGCGAGGTTCGGGGCAGAGATGCGCTGGATGCGGGAGCGCTCGACACGCTCGACGGGGCCGAACCGCTCGAAATCGATTTTGGGCCAAGGCGGAAGCTCGAGACCAGCGCCGGCGCTTGGCGCAGTCTGTTGCGTGGGAGCCGAACTCGCAGCGCGTCGGACGTCTTCGCGCGTAATCCTGCCCTTGCGGCCCGTGCCCTTGACCGACTGGAGGTTCACCTGGAGCTCGCGCGCCAGTCTCCTGATCGAGGGGCTCGCATAGACGGGACCGCCGCCGTCAGTCGTCTCGGCAGGCACTTGCCGTGCCGGTGGGCGCTGCGGGGGGGCGGGCGACTCGCCCGAGTCGCCGTCCGCAGCGCCCGCCTCAGCCACGCCTGCGGCGTCTTGCGCAGGCGCCTGGTCTTCCTCGCCGGCATGCTCGGCGGGCGCCTGATCTTGGTTGGCTCCGTCCCGCGCGCGTGGCCCCGAGTCCTCGGTTTCCCCGTCGTCGCGCGTGTCGGCTTCCGCCGGTTCCAATGTGAGCAACGGCGACCCTTCCGAGACCCGGTCGCCCACCTGCACCTGCAGCTGCTTGACGGTCCCGGCGAACGGGGCCGGCACATCCATCGTCGCTTTGTCGGACTCGAGCGTCACGAGCGGGTCCTCGGCGCCGACTGTGTCGCCCGGAGAGACGAGAATCTCGATTACAGGTACATCGGCGAAGTCGCCGATATCGGGAACTTCGACCGGTACGGCCTCAGTCGCGCCGGTGCTCATACGGTGGTCGGCAACGGCGCCTCGGGGTCGATCTCGTAGCGCTCGATTGCCTCCTCGACGCGCGTGGGCTTCAGCTTGCCGTCATCCGCGAGCGCTTTTAGAGCCGCCAATGCGACATAGCGACGATCGATCTCGAAGAAGCCGCGGAGCGCGGCACGGAAGTCCGACCGGCCGAAGCCGTCGGTCCCCAGCACGCGATAGGTCCCTGGAACCCAGGGCCTGATCAGGTCGGGGTAGCTACGGACGTAGTCGGTGGCGGCGACAACCGGGCCCTTGTCGCCCGACAGGCACTCCGTGACGTACGGGGTGCGCTGCTCGGCGGTCGGATGCAGGGTGTTGTAGCGCTCGACCGCGATGCCGTCACGCCGCAGTTCGTTAAACGAAGTGGCGCTCCACACGTCCGCCTCGACGTCGAAATCATCGGCGAGCAAATCGGCCGCCGCCAGCACCTCGCGCAAGATCGTTCCCGAGCCGAGCAACTGCACCCGAGGCTTGCCCGACTTCGCCGAGCCTCCCGAGCGCAGCGGGTACATGCCGCGCAGGATGCCTTCTTCAATACCGTCGGGCATCGGGGGGTGCTGGTAGTTCTCGTTCATCAGCGTGATGTAGTAGAAGACGTCCTCCTGGCCGACGAACATCCGCTCCAGTCCGGCGTGGATGATGACCGCCAGCTCGTAGGCGAAGCAGGGGTCATAGGCGACGCAGTTGGGCACCACCGAGAAGAGCACGTGGTTGTGGCCGTCGGCGTGCTGGAGCCCCTCTCCATTCAAGGTGGTGCGCCCGGCCGTCCCGCCGAGCAGGAAGCCGCGCGTACGACCGTCGGCCGCCGCCCACACCAAATCTCCCACCCGCTGGTAGCCGAACATCGAGTAGTAGATGTAGAACGGGACCATAGGCTCGCCGTGCGTCGAGTAGGAGCTCCCGGCGGCGATGAATGAGGAGATCGAGCCCGCCTCGGTGATCCCCTCTTCGAGGATCTGGCCGTGCTGGTCTTCCTTGTAGAACATGAGCTGCTCAGAGTCCTGCGGCTGGTAGAGCTGGCCGACGGGTGAGTAGATCCCGATCTGGCGAAACAGGCCCTCCATGCCGAACGTGCGCGACTCATCGGGAATGATCGGAACGACCCGCCGACCGATTCGCTTGTCGCGCAGCAGCGCGGCCAGGATCCGTACGAACGCCATCGTGGTCGATATCTCGCGCTCGCCGGTGCCCTCGAGCTGGCCTTTGAAGGTCTGAAGCGCCGGAACCTCGAGCGTCTCTGCGCGTCGCCGTCGCACCGGGAGTGAGCCCCCGAGCCTCTCGCGGCATTGACGCAGGTAACGCATCTCGGGCGAGTCGTCGGCGGGCTTGTAGTACTCGGCCGCGAGCACCTGCTCGTCGGAGAGCGGCAGCTCGAAGCGGTCCCGGAACGCAAGCAGCGCCTCCTCGGTCATCTTCTTTGCCTGGTGCGTGATCATCTGGCCCTCGCCGGCGCGTCCCATGCCGTAGCCCTTGATCGTCATGGCCAGGATCACGGTCGGCTGGCCCGCGTGACGGGAGGCCGCGTCGTAGGCGGCAAAGACCTTGCTCTGATCGTGACCACCGCGGTTGAGCAGCCAGATCTCGTCGTCTGACATGTGCTCGACGCGCTTGAGCAGCACCGGATCGCGGCCGAAGAAGTGCTCGCGCACGTACGCGCCGTCGCGCGACTTGTAGGTCTGGTAGTCGCCGTCCACCGCCTCGCTCATCACCCGCACCAGGCGGCCGTCTGTGTCCTGCGCCAACAACGGGTCCCAGCGCGACCCCCACACGACCTTGACCACGTTCCAGCCCGCGCCGCGGAAGTCCGACTCGAGCTCGTCGATGATGCGGCCATTGCCACGGACCGGGCCATCGAGGCGTTGGAGGTTGCAGTTGATGACCCAGATCAGGTTGTCGAGGTGCTCGCGTCCGGCCAGCGAGATCGCGCCCACCGATTCGGGCTCGTCCATCTCGCCATCGCCGAGGTGCACCCAAACTTTGCGTCCCCCGGTGGAAGCGATGCCGCGGGCCTCGAGGTATTTCATGAACCTCGCCTGGTAAATCGAGGTGATCGCGCCGATTCCGAGCGACACCGTGGGGAACTGCCAAAAGTCGGGCATCAGCCACGGATGCGGGTAGGAGCTCAAGCCGTCCGGACGGGAGACCTCCTGGCGGAAGCCGTCTAGTTGCTGTGCCGAGAGTCGACCCTCGAGGAACGCGCGCGCGTAGATGCCCGGTGAGGAGTGGCCTTGGAAGTAGACGAGGTCGCCCGCCGAGTCGTCGGAGCTCGCGCGCCAGAAATGGTTGAAGCCGACCTCGTACAGCGTCGCGCCCGACTGGTAGGTCGCGATGTGACCGCCGAGTTCAGAGGAAACCTTGTTCGCGCGCACCACGATCGCCATTGCGTTCCAGCGCACGATCGAGCGCAGGCGCCGCTCGATCGCGGGATCGCCCGGGAACTCCGGCTCATCTTCGGCCGCGATCGAGTTGACGTACGGCGTGTTGAGGGTCGCGATGGGGCCGGTGCCGGCGTGCTGCGCACGCTCGACCGCGCGGCTCAGCAGTTCGCGCGCGCGCGCGGGACCATCGTGCTCGACGACCGCATCGACCGCATCGATCCATTCCGTGGTTTCGACCGCGTCGATGTCAGCCCCAGCGCCGTTTTGGGTGCTGCTCTGAACGCGTTCCGTGGTCATACGGCCTTCGGGGTTTGTGACTCTCGCTCCTCGGCTCACTATACATTCGGAACTATGGCGCTCCGCGAACTGCAACAAGCCCCGGGGGCCCCTTGGGAGCCACCACTACAGGGCTCGCTCGAGCGGCTGGTCGTGGCCTCCGAGGTGCTCGCCGACAACCCGCTCGGTGACCCCGCGACGCGACCGCTGTACGTCTACCGCGCACCGGGCGCGCTGGGCGAAGTGCTACCCGCGATCTATGTGCTCCAGGGCTACAGCGGCCAGCTCGATCAGTGGCTCGCGCGTTCGGCGTTTGAACCGACGATGGTCGAACGGCTCGACTCCATGTTCGCCGCGGGCGGGTGCCCGCCTGCGCTCGTGATCTTCGTCGACGCTTGGACGTCCATCGGCGGCTCGCAGTTCATCAACTCGCCCGCCATCGGCCGCTACATGGACTATCTCTGTGACGAGGTAGTTCCGTTCATCGACGAGCGTTATCCAACGCTGGAGGGCCGCGAACACCGCGGCCTGGCCGGAAAGTCCTCGGGCGGCTATGGCGCCATGGTGGTCTCGATGTCGCGGCCCGACGTCTTCGGCGCCTTCGCCTCGCATGCCGGGGACGCTCTGTTTGAGTGCTGCTACCTACCCGAGTTCCCGAAAGTCGCGCGCATACTCAGAGACCACTACGACGGCTCGTACGAGGTCTTCTTGGAACGGCTGCACGATGCCGACCACTTTGACTGGGACATTCAAGGCGCACCCTTCAACGCCTACGCAATGGCGGCGGCGTACTCCCCGGATCCGGGTGACCCCGGCACCGTCCTGCTGCCCTTCGAGATCGAGACGGGGCGGCTGGTGGACGAGGTTTGGGCACGCTGGCTCGAGTGGGATCCGGTGCGGATGGCGCCGCGCAATACCGAGGCGCTTCGCAGCATGCGCCGCATCTACCTCGATGCTGGCAAAAGCGACGACTTCTTTTTGGATCTAGGGGCGCAGGCCTTCGCCGCCGAGCTGGATCGGGCGGGGGTCCAATACTCGCTTGAGTTCTTTGAAGGTCGCCACGGCGGTATCAGCTACCGGTATCCGGGCGCGGTGAAGGAGCTGGTGCTGGCGCTGGGGCGCCGTTGAGCGGTTGACCGGCGTCGGGCGACTCGCCGTCCTCGCTCAGGAGCCGCTCACGCAAGCGGGCCGCCGCCCCGGCCGCGGCCGCTCGCGCCGCGCGGTCCTCGCTCAGCTCGATGCCTCGCTGGGCGGCCAGATCGAGTAGCTGCTGGCGCTCTTCGTCTTGGATCGAGAAGCGATAGAAGAGCCAGCCCAGCAGCAGCGTCGTCAAAAAAATCTGTTCGATCATCATCACCCCGCCGGCAAGACTTTGATCGGACAGCGGATTCACGCCCTGCGGGCGGTCGGTGGTCGCGTACGTGGGGTATAGAACGGAGGAGGCCCAGATCAGCACGTTTGCCAGCACGGCCCCCGCGAAGCGCACCGTGATGATGTAGCCGAGTCGGCCCCAGCCGGTGAACCATTTGGGTTTGGGCAACGGGCCGATCAGTGCCAGCCACAGCAACGAGCCGAACCAAAACATGCAGGCGTGCTCGGCGGCGTGGACGATGTCGGAGCGGATCGCGAGCTGGTAGGCGGCCGGGAGGTGCCAGCCGTACATGTTGAGCGCCCACAAAAAGAGCGCTACCAGGGGATTTGCCAGCTTCCGCAGCGGGCGGGTCAGGCGGAAGTGCAACAGCGGCTGGATCACCGGGCCCGTGATCCCAAGCACCACCAGAAGCGAGCAGATATCGCCGATCAGGATGTGCTGGAGCATGTGCGCCACCAGCCTCTGGTCGGCGAGCGTGTCGAGCGGCCCGATCTGAAGCGCGGCCAGCAGCAGCACGCCGGAGACGAAACACGCCACGCGCCAGGTGGCGACCGGCCGCCCCTCGTTTGCCAGCGTCCGGACGCGCCGGCCGTAGAAAGCGAGGTACACGACCGTGGCCACGGCCGGAGGCAGAAACTCTGCCAAGTGCATGCCCGCAAACACTGTCCGTCGAGGTTACGCCTCCGATGGGGGTCGGGCGGGCGAAGGGGCTCGGCGGCGAGCGCGTGAATCGCTAGCCTCGCGCGCCTGTGCCACGTGCGCTCGCACAGCTAACGACGTGGCGGCTGGGGCGCCTCGCGATGATCCTTTTTGCGGCGTTCGCAACCGCTGTGCCGGTTGCCCTGTCTGCCACGACCACAGCCACCACGCGCCGGGTCGACGTCAGCTCTTCCGGCCAGCAGTCGGTCGGAGGCCCGAGTGGGGCCCGTACCGGGGAGGCGCTGTCGGCAAACGGACGCGCTGTCGCGTTTCAGTCAACCGCGACAAACCTGGTCTCCCGCGACACCAACCACGCCTCGGACATCTTCGTGCGCGAGCTCGGCAGCCACGCGACGCGGCGCGTCAGCGTGAGCGCGTCTGGACGCCAAGCCGACGGCTCCAGCGTAGAGCCCTCGATCTCGGCCGATGGCCGTTACGTGGCCTTCGCCTCCGTCGCTACCAACCTGGTGGTAGGCGGGACCCACCACCAGCAGATCTTCGTGCGTGATCTGAAGTCCCGCACCACGCGGCTCGTGAGCGTGAGCTCGTCTGGACAGCCGGGCGACGGCGCCAGCGTCGAGCCCTCCATCTCGGCCGACGGCCGCTTTGTTGCCTTCGCGTCGTCGGCCGCCAACTTGGCGCGACGCGGCTCGCGCAACCAGCAGATTTTCGTGCGCGACATGAAGACAAAAAAGACCCTGCTGGTGTCGCGCAGCTCGGCGGGAAAGGCCGGCAACGGCGCCAGCTTCGACCCCTCAATGGCGGCCGCCGGCCGCTACGTGGCCTTCGCCTCGTCAGCCAGCAACCTCGTGGCACACGCGGGGCCGTACGAGAACGTATTCGTGCGCGACCTCAAGACCGACAAGACCGAACTCGCAAGCGTGCCCCACTCCGGCCACCAGGCGAACGGCAACAGCATTACTCCCTCGCTGTCGGCCGACGGCCGCTACGTCGCGTTTACGTCGAGCGCCAGCAACCTCGTGGCCGGCGACACCAACCACGTCCTCGATGTGCTCGTGCGCGACCTTCACGCGCAGGTCACTCGACGCGTGAGCGTCAGCTCCTCCGGGCGCCAGGCCAACAACGCGAGCTTCCTGGTGGACCCAGCGATCAGCGCCAGCGGACGCTTTGTCACCTTCACCTCGGATGCGACCAACTTGGTCGCCGGCGGAACGAGCCGCGAACAGGTCTTCGTGCGCGACGTGAGCGTCCACCGGACAACGCTCATCAGCCAGAGCTCCGCTAACGGGCAGGCCGACGACCGCAGCTTCGACGGCTCCATCTCGGCCGACGGAAAGCTGGTCGCCTTTGACTCGGTCGCGGCGAACCTCGTGGCTGGCGACACAAACGGACTGCAGGACGTGTTCATCCGCGGACCCCTTCGCTGAACGCCCTCGTTTCGCATAATGGGTGGTCGTGGCCGCCCTGAACCGTTCGCATGCCCGGCGCGCGAAGCGCGCGCGCGACCCGCTTCCGCCAGGCGCATGGAGCCGGCTGGCCGCGTGCACTGCCGCCGCCGCGCTGCTCCAGCTCGACGGCACGCTGATCACGGTCGCACTGCCCTCGGTCGCCCACGGGCTGCACGTCTCGAACGGTTCGACCGCGGTTGTCCTCAGCTCTTACTTCATCGCCTACGCGCTCGCGCTACTTCCCGCGGGATCGCTGGTTGATCGCTTCGGTGCGCGTCGTCTGGCCCTGCTTGGGCTCGTTGTGTTTGCGGTCGGCGCGGGCGCCGGCGCGGTCGCGCCGACGATCGGAGTGCTGATCGCGACGCGAGTTATACAAGGCGTAGGGGCCGGACTCGTGAGCCCGGCGGCGCTCGCCGGCGCGGTGAGTGGCTTTCCTCCCAACCGCCGCGGAAGCGCACTGGGAATCTGGGGCGCGAGCGCCGGCATCTCGAACCTGCTGGGGCCGGTGCTCGGAGGTCTGTTGACGGTCGGGCTGGGCTGGCGGGCGGACTGGTGGGCGCTCGTGCCGCTCGCGCTCGTCGCCGCGGCCGGCATCCTGCGCTCGGTGCCGGCCACGATCCACGGCGACGAGACCAGCCATCCGGCTCTCAACGGCACCGTGATCGCGGCGTCGTTTATCGCCGCGCTCACGTTCGCGGTCATGATCGGCAGCTTCTACCTCGCCGAGCAGTACCTGCAACGCGCCGCAGGTTTCTCCGCGCTGGGCGCCTCTGCCGTGCTGGTCGTGGTGGCGCTCCTCGTGGGTGCGGCCGCGCCGCTGGCGGGGCGGCTCGTGGACCAACACGGCGAACGACTCCCAGCCATCGCGGGGTTTCTCTCCGCGGGCATCGGCCTGCTCGCGCTCGGCATCCCGGGCATGCCGCTTCACAGCCCCGTGACGATCCTGCCGCTGATCCCGGTGGGCCTGGGATTGGGAATGCTGTTCGTGCCGACCTCGAGGGCGGCGCTCAACGCGACCCCGCTTGCCTCTCACGGCCGCACGTCCGCGGTGCTTTCGGTGGGGCGGCTGCTCGGCGCCGCGGTTGGCGCCGGTTTGGCCGGCATCGCGCTCGCCGGCGGCGTTCACGCGACGAAGGTGCATGTCGCGCTGCTGATCGCCTGTGGCGTGTGCCTCGCGATCGGCATTCCAGCGTCGCGCAGGCTGGGCCGGGGCGCTCCCCCCGCGCTACCGCTGGCCGGTCGCGTACTGCACGAGCGCGAGGTCCGTTAGCCACTCCACCGGAGCGCGGTCGTCGGTGTAGACCGTGCCACCGCGAAGCGGCGGCTCGAGCCGGTTAGACACAGCCCGGGCGAGCGCTTGCAGCCGCGGCGCAGAGGCACGAGTCCCGGCCAGCATGCGAGCGCGCGAAAGCGGCGCTGCGCTGGCGATCAGCAGCGAATTGTCCTTGCTGACCCGATCGCGCATCACAACCGGAAAGACCGCGCGCAACGTTGCGGTCACGACCTGCTCCAGCGAATCGGAGCCGGGGACATGGCCCGACGTTGACGATCACGGCGCCGCCTGGACGCAGGTGGGCGCGAACGAGGTCAAAGAACTCGCGGGTGACGAGATAGAACGGGATGTAGGGCTGGCGATATGCGTCGAGGAAGATGTCGTCGTAGGCCGCGGTGCTCTGCTCGAGCCACGGTCTGGCGTCGGCTGTGTAGAGGTGGAGGTCGGGTCCGCGCAGGTCGAAGTAGCGCTTGCCGATCGTCGTCAGCTCCCCGTCGAGCTCGACCGCGTCGACCCGCGTGGTGGGGAAATAGTGGCCGTAGGCACGCGCCACCGTGCCGGCCGCGTCGCCCAGGATCGCGATCCGGCGTGGCGCGCCGCGCTCGTCCATCAGCGGCAGCGTGAGGAAATCGTCCCAGTAGCCACCGGTCAGATACGACCCCCGGTTTGTACTCCGAGTGGATCGCCACACCTTCGTTTAGCTGCAGCCAGCGCTCCCCGGAGCGCAGTTGCACCACGCGCGCGTACTGGTATGGCGTCTCGGTCTCGTAGATCACCCGGGCGCCCGCGACGTCGGTGCCGATGCCCGGTGGGGGCACGAACAGCAGGCCGGCGAGCACCAGCGGTACGGCCGCAAAGCGCCAGGAGCCCGTTCCCGGCAGCGCCACGAGCGCCAGCGCCAGCGCGAATATGCCGAACGTGCGATGCGTGCCGACGACGGGGATCAGCAGCAGCGCCGCCAGAAACGTTCCCGCCAGCGACCCCAGTCGAAATCGCGTACAGGCTCCCGGTGACCGTCCCGGCTTCGCTCACGCGCGCCAGCGCCAGCCGGTTGGCGTACGGGGCGACGGTGCCCAGCAGCAGCACGGGTACCGCCACCAGCACAAGCACGGCGGCAAGCGAGCCGAGGAAGCCGCCCACCGAGAGCGCGCCCAGCGCCTGAACCGAGAGGCGTAGGAACGGGTCGGCCACGAACGGCACCAGGGCGAGCAGTACCGCGGCAGCAAGCACGATGTAACACAGCCCGCGCAGGTCGGCCTGGCGGTCCGCGAGCCGACCGCCCAGCGCGTAGCCGGCCGCGAGCGCGACGAGCACGGTGGCGATCGTGTTGGCCCAGATGATCGTCGATGCCCCGAAGTACGGTGCTAGCAGGCGCGCGGCCGCGATCTCGGCCCCGAGGCTCGCCGAGCCGACCACAAACGCGATCGCCCGCAGCAGCGCGCGGGGCGGGGAAGAGGGAGGCAGCGGGGGGCGGCGCGGACTTCGCTGATCGGCCTCCGCGGCCGGGCCGGGCGTCGTGGTCGCGCTCACGCTCGGGCGGACCGTAGCACCGCCGCGGCCGCGCCAAAAGAGGCGGCGGCGCCCGCTGAACAACAACGGACGCCGCTACCGAGTGGGGAGGATTGCCTGAAGCGGCGTCTAGTGGTGCGGGCAGTTGTCCCGCGTCCCGGAGCGCGCCGAGCTGGTGCTCGTGTTGGGCGAACTCGTCGTGGTGGACGAGCTCTGATGCGTCCGGCTAGAACCGCTGCTGGAGGAGGAACTACCGTGGGTGGCAGCAAGCGCAACACCGCCTCCCGTCGCCAGCGCCAACACGGCCGCCATCGCCGCGAGGGTGGTGCGTTTGATCACCTTGCCTCCTTTCGTCGGATTGCGCAGCCGATCGAAACACCGCCCGCTGGGAACAGCGTGAGGAAGGCCTGAGGGCTCGGACAGAGTGCGTTCGCGAGTGCGCCGGCGCGCGAGAGGGCTTACGTATAGTTGCGGCTCGTGGCAGCGGTCCGTGCCAGCGGCGTTGTAAAGCGCTTTGAGTCCACCTGCGCCCTCGACGGGGTCGATCTGACGGTGCAAGAAGGCGAGGTGCGAGGCCTACTCGGGCCCAACGGCGCGGGCAAAACGACGCTGTTGCGCATCCTCTTCGGGTTGGTGCGAGCGGACGCGGGCGAGGTCGCGCTGTTTGACCGCGAGCTGGACAGCGACGACCCGCTCGCGCTGCAAGGAGTGGCCGGATTCGTCGAGGATCCGACGTTCTACCCCTACCTCTCGGGTCGGGTGAACCTCGAGCTGCTGACCGAGCTCGACGGCACCGAGCCCGGGTCGCGCATCGCCGAGGCGCTGACGCGGGTCGGTCTGTCCGGACGCGGCGACGACCGCGTGAATGGATATTCGACGGGCATGAAGCAGCGCCTCGGCATCGCTGCCGCGCTGCTCAGGGCGCCGCGGCTGATGCTGCTCGATGAGCCCACTGCTGGCCTTGACCCCGCAGGGGTACGTGAGGTCGGCGCGCTCGTGCGGGAATTGGCCACCGACGGCGTCGCGATCCTGCTCTCCAGCCACCAGATCGATGAGGTCGATGGCGTCTGTGACACCTTCACCGTGCTGCGCCGCGGCCAGGTCGCGTGGGACGGGACCGCGCCGGAGATGCAAGCACAGGCGCCCGCGTCGGCACATCGGCTGTTGACAAGCGACGACCGCCGCGCGCTCGAGCTGGCGGCCGAGCGCCCCGGCGTGCGCGCCACTCCCCACGGTGATGGGGGCTTGGAGCTCTCAGTCGATGAGGGGGGGCTCGACGGCTATGTGCTCGCGCTGGGCTCGGCCGGCGTCGCGGTTCGCCGCCTCGAGCTCTTGGTAAGCCCGGTCGAGGCGATGTTCTTCGCGCTGACGGGCGAGCCGGCGGATGAAGGCGTTCGCGCTACCGCGGACGCGCGAGCCCCGGATCGGGAAGCGATGCGCACGTGAGCGCGACCAGCGTGGCCGCCGCGCCGGCGCGCGCAAAGCGCGCCGGAGGCGTTCGCAGCGTCTACCGCGCCGAGAGCCGCAAGCTGTCCTCGCAGCTTCTGATTCGGCTGGTCGCCCTTGCCTGTGTGGTCGTGCCGTTCATCTTCGCGGCACTTTTGAAGGTCCAAAGCGGAAGCCCGAACGACAGCCTGTACGGCGTGTGGGTGCACTCGTCCGGGTTCTCGGTAGCGCTTGTCGTGCTCAGTAATGCGGCCGCGTGGGGGTTTCCGTTGATAGCCGGCATCGTCGCGGGCGACGTGTTCTCCTCCGAGGACCGCTACGGCACCTGGAAGCAGGTGCTGACGCGCTCGGTGACGCGGCGCGAGGTATTTGTCGGCAAGCTGCTGGCGGCAGCGACCTTCACCGTTGGCCTTGTGCTGCTGACCACCGCCGCCGGCCTGGTCGCCGGGGTCGTGCTGGTCGGCGCCCATCCGCTCGTCAGCCTCAGCGGCACGGTGTTCTCCGCCAGCCACGCGTTCGCGCTCACGCTGGTGAGCTGGCTGGTGTGCATTCCACCGACGCTGGCGTTGATGAGCATCGCCGTTCTGCTGTCGATCGCCACGCGCAGCGGGATCGTGGGTGTGATCGGGCCTTTCGTCGCCGCTCTCGCGATGCAGCTCCTGCTGCTGGTCGGAACCGGCGTGTGGGTGCACATGCTGCTCGTCGCCTCGGCCTTCAACGGCTGGCACGGGCTCTTTTAACGCGCACCCGTACTTCGGGCAGTTGATCGTGGCTTTGAGCGTCAGCGTGCTCTGGACCGTGGCCTGCCTCGATATCTCGTGGGCGCTGTTGCGCAAGCGCGATTTCGCCGGCATGCCTGTCGCCCGCAGGCCGGGGTGGGGGAGACCGGTTCGGGTGGTGGCTGCCTTCGCGGCGGCGATCGCGCTGATCGCGATCGCCAGTAGCTGGGGCCCCGCCGGGGTGACCCCCAGCCGCCTGCAGCACGACTTCGTCGCCAACTTCAAGAACCTCACCGTGCTGCAGATCGAGGAGCGCGGACACCACGTTCCGCGTGGAGAGACGCTGCCGGTCGCGCTGCCCAGCTGCAAACGGCGCGGAAGCGCGCCCAACGGGCCCGGAGAGTGGATCTGCTCGATGCAGATCGTCGCCCCCTCGACCGGGGCTTTGCCCTCGCAGCCGACCACGGTCGCTTATGACCTCAGCGTGAATTGGGATGGCTGCTACAAGGCGCAGTCGCCACCGGCTTTCATCGGCCAGCAGACCATGTCGGTCCCGCACGGGGGCAGCGTGGTCAACCCGCTGTACACGATTTACGGCTGTTTCAATCCACTGTAGGCCGGCGCACATGTGCCGCCGGCGGCGCCCGGCTTCAAATAAGTAGATCGCAGCCGTGCTTGTTGGCGACCGCGCGCACCCACTCGAGATCGGGTGGAGCGCCGGGCGGCGGCAGCGTGGCGGTCCGAGCCGGCTCGCTCATCTCGCGCACGAGGTTCTCGAACCCGCCCGGTGTGCAGATGAACAGCATCCGGACGCCCGCTTCGCCCACGCTGTAGCGGTGGGGGATGTCTCGAGGTCCGAAGGCGTAGTCACCGGCGCTGACCTCGATGGCCGCCTTCCCGACATAGAGGGTTGCCTCGCCGTCGAGGATCCAGAAGGCCTCGTCCTCGCGATGGTGGACGTGCAGCGGCGCTTCGAACCCGGGTGCACACGTCACTTCGACGATTGTCAGTCGACCGCCCGTGTCTGCGGCGGTCGCCTTGATCTCGGCGAGCTGCCCCAGCCACCAGCGTGCCTCGCCCCGGCGATGCTTGACCGCCACGGCTTCCAATGTCTGCGTGGTCAACGCTTGCTCCTTTCGTGCAGGACTTCGGGAGCAAGCTAGCCGCGATAAAGAGATCCGTCTGTACCAAGAACCTGGTATTTGACTGACTGTGCGGCGCCTCTAGCATGCTCGCCGTGAGCAGCTACACAAAGCAGCGCGCCGCCGACCGGATCGCGCAGCTCGCCGGCCGCGGATCGGATCTCGTCACCTTCTGGCGCGATGTCGACCGACGTGATCGCCCCGCCGTCCCGTTCTACGCGCACCCCCTGCTTTTACACGCTCGACCCGGCGTCGCTTTCTTGCGACGAGCCATTTCCACGACGGACTGCCCGAGATCCCGCCCGAGTGGCTGGCGCTGGAGTACTACGAGGACGACTACAACAAGATGGCCGACGTCGCGCGCTCCGAGCGCGGCGTGGCCACGCTGCATGAGGCGACCGGCGGCGACGTGAGCCGAGCGCCAAGTACCGGCTCTCGATGGAGCCGCTCGGCGCCGAGCAGGAGGCGCTCGCCGGCCTTGCGCACCGCATCGGGCGAGATCTGGGGGGCGCTCGCCCTCTACCGCGAGCCCGGCCAGCGCTGTTCGACGCCGACGAACTCGAGCTTCTTGCGCACTGTCTCAACGCATCTGGCCGAGGGCGCGCGGCGAGGGCTGCTGATCGGCGAGGCCACCGACCCCGAGGGCCCGGAAGCGCCCGGCCTGCTGGTGCTCGACGACCAGTGGGAGGTCGAGTCGCTGACGCCTGGCGTAGAGCACTGGCTCCAGGAGCTGCCCGACGGCGACTGGCGGGCCGCCGGGCAGCTGCCCGCCGCGGTGCTCGCGGTCGCCGGCTCAGGCGCTGCGCACCGCGGACAGCCAGACGTGCCAGGGCGAGATCGCCTTCGCGCGCGTGCTCTCGCGCTCAGGACGCTGGATCGTGCTGCACGGTGCGTCGCTCGTCTCCGACGGACGCCGCCGCGTCGCTGTGATCGTGGAACCCGCTCACCCCGCCCGCATCGCGCCGCTGCTGATGGCGGCCTACGGCCTGACCGAGCGCGAGCAAGAAGTGACGCGGCTGGTGCTCCAGGGCGACTCCGACGAGCCAGATCGCCCAGGCCTCGGTCGTCTCGCCTCACACCGTCCAGGAGCACCTGAAGAACATCTTTGAGAAGACGGGAGTGCGCAGCCGCCGCGACCTCGTCGGCAAGGTCTTCTTCTCACACTACGAGCCACGCCTCCGCGACAACGAGCACCGCGCGCTCGAAGGCCAGCCGGTGCGCGGCGGCCCCGTGCGGGCGCAGACCGTCGGCTGATTGCCTTCTGACGCCTAAGGCTTCAGATATTCGTGCACGGGAAATTCGTTGATGTCTGGCTGCACGTTCGCTCCGGTTTGCGCCATCGCCGGTCCGATCTGATCGGCGACGAAGCGGTCAAATTGTTCGCGGCTCTCCCAGAAGTCCAAAACGCCCCAGCCGCCGTCGATCGGACCGGACGCGTGAAAGATCAATCCGTCGAATGGCCCGCGACCGACCACCCGGTCTACCTCCTCGAATTGCGCCTGGGTCACGCCCGCGAGCTTGATGCGAATACCTACCGCCATCTTTTCCTCTCTTTGGTTAAGCGTTGGGACTAGATGTCTGATCGCTGCTCGCCCAGGCCTAGCGCGGGCGCGAAGACGCCGTGCAGTGGGAAGAACTTCACCTCGGGCTGTCCCTCGATGCCGATCTCGGCGATCGCCGGCTGTAGCCGCTGCTGCATGAAGTCGCCGAACGCCTGCTCGGATTCCCAGACGTCAACCACATGCAGCCCGTCGTCGGCGAACCCGGAAACGTGCAGCTTCGCCCCCGCGGGAACGTCTCTATCCCACCCAACGCGCTCGCGCGTCTGGTCGTACTGGTCTGGCGTCGCCTCGCGCCAGTGCATCTGCATGATCGTCGCCACGATCCCTCCTCTGGCTGGTTGGTAGGCAAGGGGCATACTGCGCGCCCGAGCGCGAGCCTATTCCCTCAGCGCGGCCCTGCGGGCAAGATGTGCATGAGCCAGCTCCTCAGCACCGGCACGAAATCGGGGTCGACGCCGTGCATGATCGGCGACTCGCGGTAGAGCACGTTGGCCCCGGCCTGCTCGAGCCGGCGGCGGGCCTCGCGCGAGAACTCGACCGAGATCACCGCGTCCTCGGTGCCGTGCCCGATCGCCACCCGGAGCCCATTCCGGTTAGACAGATCGAGCTCGAGTCCCTCGACGGTGGGTATGAAACCGCTGAGCGCGAGGATCCCGAGCGGGGCGGGGCGTCCCTTACCGAGCCCGAGCGCGTAAGACATCACCGCGCCCATCGAGAAGCCCCCCAGCACCGACCGCGACCACGGCACACCAAGCGCCTCGGGCAGCGCGTCCAGCCACCGCGCGAGCGTTTGGTAAGCGGCGTCGAAGGTCGCGGGGTCGGGGTGGCCGACTTGGCGCGAGATGTACCAATGAAAACCGCCGGGTGCCAGCTCGAGCGGGGCGCGGGGGGTCACGCCGATCAGCCGGCGCTCGGGGTCTAGCTCGTCGAGTAGCGGCACGAGGTCGAGCTCGTTGGTGCCACGGCCGTGCAGCAGCACCAGCGCGCCCGCCGGCGCTTCGCGCGCGGGACGCAGCTGATGCTCGAGCAGGTCGAGGTCGGCAGTCATTGCGGCAAGGCCTTCGCGCGCGGGTTCTCAAGCGGGGTCAGCGACCCTTCGAGCTGTTCGCGCAAATGCTCGTGTTGCGGCGGCAGGCGCAGCGCCTCGCCGAGGTGCGCGGGGTCCTCGTCGACGGCGAACCCGGGGCTTGGCGTCGCGATCTCGAATAGGACGCCGCCCGGCTCGCGGAAGTAGATGCTCAAGAAGTACTGGCGGTCGATGATCGGCGTTGGCCGCATGCCGATCTTTTGCAGGTGCTCGCGCCACGCTCCGTGCTCGGCGTCGCGGTCACACCAGGCGATGTGATGGACCGTGCCCGGCCCCTGAACCCCGGCGGCGGGAGGCGGATCGAGCGCGTAGGAGGCGCCGCGGTTGCCACCGTCGAGCGCGTAGCGCCCAGACCCGGTGGCCGCAAAACCCATGCCGTCCGTAAGGAGTTCCTGTTCGGGGCCAAGCGCATCGGTGTAGGCGCGCACGCCCTCGAAACCGAGCAACGCGTGTTCGGGCGGGATGTCCTCGGCCACCGCGGGCAGCGGTTCGTCGTCGCCGTCACTGACCGCGAGCTCTAGCGCGAGGCCATCGGGATCGCGAAAGGCGAGCGCGCCTGCGCCGTCGGCTTGGTCTTCGAGTGCCACCCCTTCGCGTGCGAGGCGTTCGCGCCAGAAGCGCAGTGTGTCCTCAGAGCCAACGCGCCAGCACAGCCGGTGAATCATTCCCGCGCCGGCGCGCCCCGGGGCGGCGCTGGGGAACTCGAAAAACGTGAGGATCGAACCGGGCGCGCCCTGCTCGTCGCCGTAGTAGAGGTGGTAGACGTCCGGAGCGTCGAAGTTGACGGTCTTTTTGACGAAGCGCAATCCCAGCAGCCGCGCGTAGAAATCGACGTTGGCACGGGCATCGGCAGTTATGCACGTGATGTGATGAATTCCGTCGAGCTGCATGCTCGCAAACGGTGACACACTGGGAGCCCAATGCTGTCTCTAGCGACGACCGACTGGGCGACCATATCGTCGTTGGCCACCGCGGGCGGGACGCTCGTACTCGCGGTCGCCACCTTCGCCTCGGTGCGGTCGGCCAACCGCTCGGCCCGTTTGGCCGAGGATGCGCTGCAAGAACAGCGGCGACCGCTGTTCTCTCCATCGCGCTTCGACGATCCGGTGCAGAAGATCATGTTCGTCGACCGACACTGGGTCAAAGCGGCCGGTGGGCGCGCGACGGCCGAGCATGTCGACGGCACCGTGTATCTGGCGGTCAGTCTGCGCAACGTGGGCACCGGCATTGGCGTGTGCCAGGGGTGGGCTGTGAGCGCCGGCACGGCCACAAATAGCACGCGGCCCAACCCCACGCCAGAGAATGAATTCCACCGCCAGTCACGGGACCTGTATATCCCCGGCGGGGATATCGGGATGTGGCAGGGGGCGCTGCGCAATCCAAACGATCCCGGGCGCGCACAGATCGTCGAGGCGATCGAGTCGCGCGAGCCGATCACGCTCGAGCTGCTCTATTCCGACCTCACCGGCCATCAGTTGACGATCACTCGCTTTGGGCTCACGCCAGCGCAGGATGTCTGGATCGCGAGCATGACCCGGCACTGGTATCTCGAGGGTTCCGGACCCCGGGCCGAACAGGATCGGCTCGTCGCGCAGGAGGCGGTGATCCGCGACCGGGAGGCACAGGTGGCGGCGCAAACGGAGGATGGCACCGGGACGGACGGGGCGCCTGAGGTGGCCGGAGTTGAGATCGAGGGGCTTGCGCGCGGGGGTGGGGGCTGAGCGATGGATGCGGAACGCGCGCGCGAACTGCTTGGCGGCGAGCGGACACGGCTCGAGCAGGCGCTGGGAGCCCTGCAGCGCGAGGGGCCGCTGGAAGGCAGCGCGCGGCTGGAGCCCGGAGACGAGGACACCGAAGACCTCTATCAGGACGAGAGAGACGAGGGCCGACGCCACGAGCTCGAAGACCAGCTCGCCGCCGTCGAGCGCGCGGAGCAGAGGCTGCGTGAGGGGACTTACGGGCTGTCGGTGGAGAGCGGGCAGCCGATTCCCGACGGGCGGCTCGAGGCGCTCCCCACGGCTGAGCGGACCGTCGAGGAGGAGGACCGCTACCGAGGTCATCTGACCTAGCGCCAGGGCGCCCGGGCATTGCGCTATCAGCCGATGAAGGCGGTCCTCAGCGACCAGGCGTTCTCCGATCCCGACTGGATCTTCGAGCGCAAGCTCGATGGCGAGCGCTGTGGCGCGCTGCGCCAGGACGGCCGGGTCAGCCTGATCTCGCGCAGTGGCCAGCGCCTCAACGAGACCTACCCCGAGCTGGTTGACGCGCTAGCGAGCGGCGGCCCTGACTTGCTCGTGGATGGAGAGGTGGTGGCGTTCAAGGGCCGCCAGACGAGCTTTGAGCAGCTCCAGCGGCGCATGCAGATCCATGACGCGGAGCGGTCTCGTCGCAGCGGAGTGCCGGTCTACTACTACCTATTCGATCTGCTCGAGCTCGACGGCGAGGACATCCGGGGGCTGCCGCTGCGCGAGCGCAAGGCAAAGCTTCGTCAGGCCGTTGATTTTCGAGGTCCGTTGCGCTTTACCACCCACCGCGCGGGTGACGGCGAGAAAGCATTCGCGCAGGCATGCGAGCGTGGGTGGGAGGGGGTCATCGCCAAGCGCGCCGCGAGCCGATATGTCGCGGGCCGCTCGCGAGAGTGGCTGAAGCTCAAATGCTCCTACGCCCAGGAGCTCGTGATCGGCGGCTGGACTGCGCCCAAAGGGTCGCGCCAGCGTCTGGGCGCGCTGCTGGTCGGGTACTGGGAGGACGGCAAGCTGCGCTACGCGGGCAAGGTCGGCACCGGCTTTGACCGGCAGATGCTCGATCTCGTGGGGGACGAGCTCGAACGCCGGCAGCGCGATTCGCCGCCATTTACTTCAGGCAGCGGCGTGCCTCGGGCGGCACACTGGGCCGAGCCCGAGCTGGTCGCGCAGATCGCCTTTTCGGAGTGGACGCGCGACGGCAAGCTGCGCCACCCTCGATTTCAGGGCCTGCGCTACGACAAGCCCGCACGCGAGGTCGTGCGCGAACGGCCCAGCCGATGAGCGCGACCATCCACGCTGGCCGGCGCCGAGTGCAGATCACCCGTCCCGACAAACCGCTCTTCCCGTGCGGCATCACCAAGGCGGAGCTGGCGGAGTACTACGGCCAGGCGGCCGCGGCCATGCTTCCACACATTCGCAAGCGGCCGCTCAATCTCGAGCGCTATCCGGACGGGATCGGCGGAGAGCGGATCATGCAGCAGAGCGCTGGTCGCTACTTCCCCGAGTGGATCGCGCGCGTGCGGGTGCCCAAACGCGGGGGATCGGTCGACCATGTCGCAGCCACCGACGCGGCCTCGCTCGTGTATCTGGCGGGGCAGGCCTGCATCACATTGCACCAGTGGCTCAGCCGTAACGATGCACTTGAGCGGCCCGACCGCCTCATCTTCGACCTCGATCCCTCCCAGGAGAAGCCCGCCGAAGTGAGAAAGGCCGCGCGCAAGATGGCTGGGCTGCTGCGGGAGCTCGGTCTTGACCCGTGGCCGATGGCAACCGGATCGCGCGGCTACCACCTGACCGTGCCGCTCAGGCGCAGTGGTGATTTCGACGAGGTCCGCGCCTTTGCGCGTGACGTGGCGTCGCTGGCGAGCCGGCGAGAGCCCGCGCTATTCACCACCGAACAGCGTAAGGCCAAGCGCGAGGGCCGGATCCTGATCGACATCATGCGCAACGCCTACGCGCACTCGGCGGTCGCTCCATACGCGGTGCGGCCACGGCCTGGCGCCCCGGTGGCGACGCCCTTGCACCTCGAGGAGCTGGAGGAGGCCGCCACGCGCGCGGATCGCTGGACCCTGCGAACGGTGCTAAAGCGACTCGAGCGCGACGGAGATCCGTGGCGAGAGATGCGCCGCCGGCCGCAGAACATCAACGCCGCGCGGCGCCGGTTGCAGGAGGCGCTCGAAGAGTCTGGCTGAGGCGAGGGTTGAATGTGGGATGCCGGCTTGTGAGTGACGACTACGACCCCGAGCTTGCCGGCACCGAGCTGATCGGCGGTCCCGAGAAGCGCCGGATCGAAATCGTTCAGTACGACCCGCGCTGGCGGGATCGGTTCCTGCTGGAGCGCGAGCGGATTGCGAGCGCTCTTGGCCCGACGGCAGTGCGGATCGACCACATCGGCTCGACCGCCGTGCCCGGATTGGCGGCTAAGCCGATTGTCGACATCGATGTCAGCGTGGTCGACGTCGAGGACGAAGCCACCTACCTGCCGGCGCTCGAGCGAGCCGGCTATCGGCTGCGCGTACGCGAAAGGGACCACCGCATGTTCCGCACCCCCGCGCGCGACGTCCACGTTCATCTGTGTGGCGCCGGGAGCGACTGGGAGCGCCGCCAGCTCCGCTTTCGCGATCGGCTGCGGAGCTCGGCCGAGGATCGGGCTCTATACGAACGCGTCAAGCGACGGCTCGCCGCCCGCGATTGGCCGACGATGAACCACTACGCGGACGCCAAGTCGCAGGTGATCGAGGAGATCCTCGCGCGAGCTCAGATCGAGCCGGCCTAAGCGGCGGACTCGGCACTCGACACGTAGCTTGCGATAACCACGCCGGTGGCCGTTGTTTCGGCCTCGACCAACCGCAGCCGCGCGGCCTGGCCGGGCGCAAACAAGCGGCGCCCAGCACCGAGCACGAGGGGGTGGATCATCAGCAGCCACTCGTCCACCAGGTCTGCCGCCATGAGCGAGCGGATCAGCTCTCCGCTGCCGAAGATGGCCAGCTTTCCGGATAGCGCTTCTTTGAGTTCGGCCACACGGCGCACGACATCGCCGCCGAGAACGGTCGAGTTGGCCCAAGGCAGCGGCTCCGACAGCGTGTGTGAGGCGACGTACTTGTGTGTCTCTGTGAACGCCGCGCCGAAAGGATGGTCGACCTGCTTGCCCCAAACCTCGTAGAAGTCCTCGTAGGTCATGCGACCCAACAGAAAGACGCGGTCGCTTCCCAAGCGCTCCCCGGTCTTGGCGATGATGCGCTCCTCGTTACCTGGCACCGCCCAGCCCCCGTGCGAGAACCCATCGCGCGGGTCCTCGTCTGGGCGAGCCGGCGACTGCATGACGCCGTCAAGCGTCAGTTGATTGATGACCAGGACCTGTGCCAATTAGTTGTCCTTTGCATCGCGTCTAATTAGCAGGCCGGCGGTTGTAGAGGTATCTAGCCCATAGATACGAAGCGGCGGTGATTGCGAGGCACCAGACGACCGCGGTCGCCGCCGTGGTGCCGAGGTGCCCGCCGGCGAGCAGGGCCCGCACGGTGTTGGTGATCGGCGTGAACGGCTGATTTTCCGCGAACCACCGCAGACCCGCGGGCATCGATGCCACGGGCACGAAGCCGCTGCTGAGGAAGGGCAAAAGGATGAGGAACATGGGCATGTTGCTCGCGGTCTCGACGCTTTTTGCGACGAGCCCGAAGGCGACCGATAGCCAGATCAGCGCGGTCGCCAAAAGTGCGAGCAACGAAAGGGCGGCTGCCCATCGGAGTGGACCGGCGGCGGAGTGGTAGCCGACCAGCAGCGCGGCGGCAATCACGACGCCGAGGCTGATGAGAGTCAAGAAAAGGCTGCCGAGAACGTGACCGGCGAGGACCGCGGGCCGCCAGATCCGCATCGTCTTAAACCGAGCGATGATCCCCTCGGTCATGTCCTTGGCCACGGAGATGGCGGTGATCTGTGCAGCGCCCACCACCGTGAACAGAAGCATTCCGGGAGTGAGGAAGTTGATGTAGGCGGCGCGCCCCCCGCCGGCTGTGATGCCGTTGCCCAGCGTGCCGCCGAAGACGTAGACAAACAGCGCCAGGAAGATGACCGGCATAAGAATCGGAAACAGCGATAGGCCCGGGTACCGCTGCAGGTGGCGCAGGTTGCGCCGCAGCATCGTGGTTGAATCGCGCAGGGCGTAGGCGCCGTTCACGAGTAGACCTCCTCCCTGGGGGTCTCGTCCTCCGATTGAGACTCCCGGCCGGTGAGCGCGAAGAAAACGTCATCGAGATCTGGCGTGTGAATCGAGAGATCGACGACGTCGATGGAGGCCTGATCGAGCTCGCGCAGGATCCGGCGCAGGCTGCCGACGTTGCCGTCAGTGGAGATCTGCAACGTGAGGTCGTCGTCATCGCCACCAGGGACGCGCAAAACGCCCGACGCCGTGCGCTGGGCGTCGGCGTCGGCGAACGTCAGATCGATGCGGCCGCCGGGGATTCGCCGCTTGAGCTCCTTCGCGCTCCCGACTGCCACGAGGCGGCCGGCGTCGAGGATCGCGACCCGGTCAGCCAACTGGTCTGCTTCGTCGAGATACTGGGTGGTCAGAAAGACCGTCGTGCCTTCACTGGCAAGGCTGCGGACGATGTCCCACATTGTCCGCCGGCTGCGAGGGTCAAGTCCGGTGGTGGGCTCGTCGAGGAAGATGATCTGCGGGGCGCCGATCAGCGTCATCGCGAGGTCCAGCCGGCGGCGCATCCCGCCCGAGTACGTGGCGACCATGCGGTCAGCAGCCTCGACCAATTCGAAGCGGTCGAGCAGCTCCTCGATGCGTGTCCGCGCGTCGGCGCGCGCGAGGTGGTTCAGATCGGCCATCAGCGCCAGGTTCTCGCGTCCGGTGAGCAGGTCGTCGACGGCGGAGAACTGGCCGGTCAACCCGATTGCTCCGCGCACGGCCTCGGGCTCGCGTGTGACGTCGTGGCCAGCCACGTGAACCTCGCCGTGATCGGGCTCGAGCAGCGTCGCGAGGATGCGAATCATCGTGGTCTTGCCCGCTCCGTTTGGTCCCAGGAGCGCGAAGACCGTGCCTTGCTCCACCTTCAGTTCGACACCGCCGAGGACAAGGTGGTCGCCGAAGGACTTGCGCAGGTCCGTGACGGTGATCGCCGGCGAGGACTCAGCCAGGCGTCTGTTCGTGGTCGAGGTTGGCCGTGGCATCTACAGGCCGGCCTATGTGGGCAACTCACCTGAGGCGCGAAGCGCATCATGATGCGCCTCCCAATCCACTTGAAGGGCGCGCATCCGTTCGACGAGGAAATCCGCGAAGGCAGCCATCTCAAGCAACATCGCCCGCCGCTCCGGGGGTTCGTCCTTGAGCACCTCCAGACCCTCCCGGGCCAGGTCGCCCAGCTGCTGATACTCGGAGATGTCGAAGCCGCGCGACTGGGCGGAGGAGAAATCAAGGCGTACGCGATCCATCCGCTCGCCAGCCGCTCGCGACCGCTGCGCGGCGCCGGTGCGCTCGAGCACGTTCAGCGCACCCGAGATCGCAGTCCGGCTTGCCAGCAGCGCATCGCTCAGCTCCGCAATCGTCTGAGCTTTCGGATCGCAGACGAGCAGATAGCCCAACACGCGACCCACCATCGGCGGATAGCCGTAGCGGCTCGCGTAAAAACGGCCGACGTGGTCGGCAAAGGTGATCTCTTCATCGCGCGGCATACAGCAGTTATATCACATATAACCGAAATATCACAAATATGTGTTATCTCAGCTACTACTTCAAGCTCCCGGTCTCGGTCAAGGTCGCGCTGGACTGCGTCGTTCCGGACCTCAAGGGCAAAACCCTGAAGGCCGCCAAGAAGGCGCTCCACGCAGCCAGCTGCAAGCTCGGGGACGGTAAGGCCCAAAGGTCAGACCACGGGCACCATCAAGCGGCAAAAGCCCGCAGCCGGAAAGACCCTGACCCCCGGCGCCAAGGTGAAGGTCCGGCTCGGATAATCCAACCCGGCCGGAGTTCTTCGGATGCCGGAGGAGGGACTCGAACCCCCGACACGCGGATTATGATTCCGCTGCTCTAACCGACTGAGCTACTCCGGCGCGACGGGCAGCAAGGCTAGCGCCTGGGCTGCGCTGTCACAGTCAACCCCGGTGTCGCTGCACCGTGACCGGGACGCCGCCTGCCAGCGTCTGGTAGACGACGCAGTAGCGCTCGGTGAGCCGCATCAGGGTCTCGAGCTGCTCCTCGCTGGCGTCACTCTCGAGCGCGAAGCTCAGCCTGATCTCCGTGAATCCGACGGGGGCCTCGCCGTCGACCCCGAGCGTGCCGCGGAAGTCGAGATCTCCCTCCGCCTCGACAGAGCCCGGTGACCGGTATTTCGAGCGAGGTCGCGACCGACCGCAGCGTCACGCCGGCGCACGCGACCAAAGCCTGCAAGAGCATGTCGCCCGAGCACGCGAGCGTCCCCGCGCCGCCGGTCGCCGGGTGGAGGCCGGCCTGCACCAGAGCACGGCCGGTCGCCACCGAGCAGGCGACTTCTTGCTCGTCG
Organism: uncultured Solirubrobacterales bacterium; assembly: GCA_963767295.1. Classification (GTDB taxonomy): domain Bacteria; phylum Actinomycetota; class Thermoleophilia; order Solirubrobacterales; family Solirubrobacteraceae; genus Palsa-465. The sequence goes on along the minus strand of CAVYDI010000002.1, from coordinate 847,297 downwards.
AGCCGACCCTTGGCTTGCAAGGTGATCAGCGCAGCTTCGGGTTCGCTTCTATAGCGCTCCTTGATCGGCTTCTGCGCTGCGCGGAGTTGCTCGCGATTCATTGGCCGCGACTCCAACCTAGCGCAAAGGCTGGGGGCCGGCGCGAACGCCGGCCCCCGGTGCCCCCTGTCGGTCAGGCTTCCTTTACGCGGTCGCGCACGGGTTGCCGGTGGAGTCAACCTCGGACTGGGCGAGGATGACCAGCGGCTTGCCCATCAGATCGATCTCGACCGCTCGCTGCGTGACCGAGTTAGCGGTCTTGATCGTGCGGTTGAGGTAGATCGTGGCGAGCTTGCCGATCGAGAGCTTCATCGACTTGTTGCCGACTAGCGTCTTCTTGCCATTGATCTTGATGTAGGCGACCCTCGACTTGGCTGTGCGCTGCAGCGACAGCTTGCCGGCCTTCGAGACGCAGGTCTCGCTGGCCTGCGAGGTGACCGCGCCGATCACGATGTTGTGACCGGGCACGCCACCGACGGTCGCCTTGGCGACCTTGGCGTCAGAGCTCGCCGTGTCACCCGCCTTCGGCAGCTTGCCTGCCTTCAGATGGGTGTGGGCGGCCAGTGCCTTCACGGTTGCGTCCGCGACCGGGATCGGCCCGACGTTGACCAAATTGGCGTGGTCGCTCCTACACGGGTTGTTCTTGTGGTTGGCGTCGGCGAACAGAGCGCCGAGGATGTTCGCCCCGGTGCCCTCGCACGAGAACGTGCCGGCGCGATGGCCGCCATGGTGATGCGAGGACTTGGCCCACATGACCCGCGCCTTGTTCGAACGGATGCTCCCGACCGGGTTCTTGGCGCTCGCCTGGACCTGGTCGGTCCCCTTCTTGTTGCCCTTGTAGGCGAACGTCGCCTTGCCCTTTTGGTTTGTGAAGGCCGAGCCGGTCTTGCCCTTGTTCGGACCCGAGAGCACTCGGAATCCCACCTTCTCGCCGCGCAGCGGCTGGCCACAGTGCCGGCCGCCACTGTTCTTGAGGGTCGCGATCAGCTTCGCGTTCGTGCCGAGCGCGTCCTTCTGGCTCCGGGGAGCAAGCGAAAGCGTCGCGGAGGGACATGCCTGACGTCCGATCAGGCTCCACTGCGACGACTCGTTGCGCTTCTTCTTGCCGCATTTGGCCTTGTCGAACCCGCCGCTGTTCAACACCTGAGCGGTGTCACGGAACTTGCTCTTGCCCCCGCTCGTGGTGAGGAACACCTGTGGAACCACATGGGAGTTGTTGCAGTGTCCGTTCCAGTACTTGCCGTGGGGGCCGATCTCGGAACCGTCGAAGCCGTCGATCTTCTTGGAACACCCAGTCATGCCGCGGTGACCCTCGCTGGACAAAACGATCTGCTTGCCCGGACGGATTCTGAGGTTGTGCGGCCAGGAATTAAAGGCACACGTGCTGAACTTCACCACGACCGACTTGACCGTCACAGTCTTCTTGCTGTTGTTGACAAACCGGAGCGTGCTGGTGTCACACGGTTGCTTCGCCGAACATTTAGTCCCGTACACCTTGACGCTGGGGGCCCACGGTGTCGGGAAGTGATTGGGAGTGGCACGCTTTGTGTCCGCGTACCCGACATACACATTTAGCTGTGCCGCCGCACCAGAGGCGGTTGCCCCCAGTGTTACAAGTGCAATCGCAGTGAGAAGGACAGTCCTCCGCATGCTCGCGGTTCGTGGCATGTAACGGCGCAGCAATTCCATGCCACGGCGTCGCCGCCAAGCTCGTACCGTCATCGTCTTCTTCCCCTTTCGGTTAGCTCCACGCAGAGCTGCCGAACGATGGACACCGTCAGGCTTGGCAGCGGCGCTCCATCGCGCTCGTATTACCGTTTTTCAAAATAACGAGATTTACAGCGAGCCTGCAAGATAGAACCGTTCGCTGCAGCGGAGTTTGCCCGTTACGTGCACGCTCACAGTCCAAAAGGGGCAATGGCGTGTAGGTTCGACGCCCCAATTGTCAGATTGCTGGCGTCGACGTTCCTCCTGCCGACTTCGCGTGGGCAGGCGGGGCGCAGACTCCGGACCATATGATCCGTCCATGACCGAGCTCGGCCCAGCAGTGACCACGGTCATCCATCGCTGCCTGGGGGTGAAGGACTCCGAAGATGTGCTCGTGATTGTCGACCCGGCGAAGCTGGAGATCGGCGAGGCGCTTCACGACGAAGCGCGCCGCGCAGGCGCGGAGGCGGTGCTGGCCATCATCGACGAACGCGCCACCGACGGGACAGAGCCGCCGCGGCCCGTGGCGGCAGCGCTGTCTAACTGCGACGTGTACATCGCGCCGACGACAAGGTCCCTCAGTCACACCGCCGCGCGAAAACGCGCCAGCGAGGCTGGCGCACGAGGCGCCACCATGCCGGGGATCAGCGCCGAGATGCTCGCGCGCGTGATGGCCGTGGACTTCGAACGCATGGCGGTGCGCTCGCAGAAGGTGGCCGCGCTGCTCGACGACGGCCGGCAAGCCCGCGTCACCTGTCCCAGAGGGTCGGACGTGACCTTCGATCTCACCGGCCGTCCAGGGATCTCCGACGACGGCGACCTGACGGCACGCGGCGCCTTTGGGAACCTGCCGTGCGGAGAAGGGTTCATCGCGCCGGCAGACGGCGAGGGCCGAATCGTCGCGGCGAGCGTCGGCTCCCTCGGGATCAGCGACGAGCCTGTCATGCTCACGATCAGCGCCGGCCGTCTTGTGCAAGCGGATGGCGGACTCGGCCCGGAGCTGATGGATCGCCTGGAGGCCCACGGCGAGCTCGGGACAAATCTCGCCGAGCTCGGCGTCGGCACCAACGACCGCGCGCGGCTGACCGGTTTTGTGCTCGAGGACGAAAAGATCCTCGGCACGGTCCACGTCGCGTTCGGGGCGAGCGCCGGGATCGGAGGCTCGGTCTCGGTCCCCATCCACCTCGATGTGGTGGTACTCGAGGCGTCGCTAGAAATCGACGGCCAGGCCGTACTCGAGCAGGGGCGGTTCGTGCTCGACGAGGTGGCAGCCGCCTGAGCACCAAGGCACGCGAGCCGACGCTCCTCGCGGTGCCCAACATCTCCGCTGGGCGTGACCGCCAGACCGTCCAAGCGATCGCCTCCGCCTTTGATGGCCGCCTGCTCGATGTGCATCTGGACTCCGACCATGACCGCTCCGTCTACACGCTGGCGGGCGCACCGGGCGATCTCGCACAAGTGGTGCTAAAGGGCGCCGAAGAAGCGCTCAGGCGCGTCGACCTGCGCGAGTGCCGAGGCGTACACCCCCGCGTCGGTACGGTCGACGTCGCGCCGATCGTCTATCTCGAGCCCGCTGACCGCGGGGCGGCGTGCGCGGAAGCGCTGGTCCTCGCCGACCTGCTCGGCTCCGAGCTGCAGCTGCCGGTCTTCCTGTACGGCGAGCTGGCCCAGGGGCGCACCCGCGCACAGCTGCGACGCGGCGGTCCCGACGAGCTCGCGACTCGCGTCGCCCAGCGCGAGCTCAAGCCCGACTTTGGCCCGAACGCGCTCGACCCGCGCAGAGGCGCAGCACTGGTCGCCGCGCGCCCGCCGCTGATCGCGTTGAACCTGGAGCTCGCGTCGCCGGCGACCGTGGAAGACGCGCGAGCAATCGCGCGGCGCATCCGTCAGGGCGGCGAAGAGGGCCTGTCGGGCGTGCGCGCGCTCGGCTTGTGGCTCCCCGATCGGGGCATAGCGCAGGTGTCGACCAACATCGAGGACTACGTCACGACGACGCCCGGCGACGTCGTCCGAGCCGTGACTCGCGACGCGCCTATCGCCGCGGTCGAGCTGGTCGGCCTCGCCCCGGAACGCTCGCTCGCCACGCTGCCGATGGATCTGGTGATCAAAAACAGGCGCACGATTGAGGACGCTCTCCTACACAGCGCGTAAGCTCCCAATCAACCATGGCGCAGACCAAGCGAAAGCGGCGTAGCAAGCACCGCGGCACCGCCGCCGGCACGGTCGAGCGGCGCGGCAGGACTTCGCGGCCACCGTCCGAGAAGGAGCGCAAGCAGGTGGCGCGCGCCGAGGCCCGCGAGAAGCGGCTCAACCAGGCGCCCACCTGGAAATCGTCGCTGACGCGCGCCGGCTTCGCCTCCGCGCTCCTGTTCATCCTCTTGTTGTTGACGACGAAGGGCAACAACCGGTTTTTGGTCGCGCTTGTCTTCACCGCCATCGCGCTCGCGATCTATGTGCCTGCGGGCTACTACCTGGAACTGTTCCTCTGGCGCCGGCGGCAGCGACGCAAGCAGGCCGGCCAAAGCGGCAGCAAGCGATAGCGGACTGATGATCGACGTACGCTCGTTCACGGTCGGCCCGGTGCAGGAGAACTGCTTCATCGTGCGCACGGAGGACGCCGACAGGGCCGTGATCGTGGATCCCGGGGAGGAGGCCGACCGGCTGCTGGACGCGCTGCACGAGCTGGGCATCGAGACCGTCGAGGCGATCCTCATCACCCACACCCACTTCGATCACGTCGGCGCCGTGGCCCCGGTCGCGAGGGCGACGGGCGCGCCCGTCTACTGCCCTGAGCTGGAGACGCAGGTGCTCGCCAACATCATGGATTTCGTTCCATGGCCAGGCTTCGGGCCGTTTGAAAGCTACGACGCCGATCACACCGTGAAGGGGGGCGAACGGCTGGAGCTGGCGGGGCTCGAGTTCGAGGTCATCTTCACTCCGGGCCACAGCCCCGGCCACGTCAGCTACGCGCTCGGAGACCACCAGGCCGTGTTTTCGGGCGACGTGCTGTTTCAGGGTTCGGTGGGCCGCGTCGACCTCCCCGGCGGGGACTGGCCCACTCTGCTTGCTTCGATCGAGACGCTGCTCGGCTCCTTGCCCGCCGAGACGACGGTGTATCCAGGCCACATGGGCATCACGACGCTCGAACGCGAGCGCGCGACCAATCCGTTCCTGAGCGAGCTCGCGCTGAAGCGGTGATCCAAGCGCCGCGCGGCACGTTTGACGTGCTCCCCGAGGATGCTGCCCGACGGGCGGCGCTCGAGGGTCATGCAGTGCGGATTCTTGGCGCTGCCGGGTATCGCCGGATCGAGACGCCGACCTTCGAGGCGACCGAGCTCTTTGCGCGCGGAGTGGGGGAGGCGACCGACATCGTGCGCAAGGAGATGTACAGCTTCGACGACGGCGCGGGGCGCTCAATGACGCTGCGCCCGGAAGGCACCGCGCCCGTCTGCCGCGCGTACATCGAGCACGGCATGCACAAGCTGCCCCAACCCGTGAAGCTGTGGTACTGCTCGAGCTTCTTCCGTGCCGAAGCCCCCCAGCGGGGCCGCTACCGGCAGTTCTGGCAGATCGGTGCGGAGGCGATCGGGTCTGATACGCCGGAGACCGACGCCGAGCTGATCGTGCTGCTGGCGGAACTGCTGCAGGCCGCGGGGGTGGGCGAGGTCATGCTCAAGATCTCGAGTCTCGGCACGCCGGAAACGCGCGTCGAATACCGCGAGGAGCTCAAGCGCTATCTACACGCGCACGAGCAGCAGCTAGCTACCGAAGTTCGGGAACGCATCGACGCCAATCCGCTGCGGGCGTTTGACGCCAAGGACCGCGGAACCCGCGAGGTGATGCGCGGCGCACCGACGTTGCTCGAGCGGCTGGAGGGCGAGGACGTCGAGCACTTCGCCCGGGTCCGCGCGCTGCTCGATCACGCGGGGCTGAAATACGAGATCGATCCCACGCTCGTGCGCGGGCTCGACTACTACACGCGCACGCTGTTTGCGTTTGAGAGCGACAGACTCGGCGCTCAATCCGAGGTCGGCGGGGGCGGGCGTTACGACCGCCTGATCGAGCAACTCGAGGGCCCGCGGACGCCCGCCTGCGGCTGGGCGACCGGGGTGGAGCGGATTCTGCTCGCCTCCGAGGCTCGCGATGTGCCTCCGGCCGCGGTCGACCTCTTCATCGCGTGCACGGATCAAGCGGCCGCCGAGCAAGCCTTCGCGCTGGCGCAAAGAGCCCGCCTGGCAGGGCTGAGCGCGCAGCAGGAATTGGCGGGGCGCTCGCTCAAGGGCCAACTCAAGCACGCTGACCGGATCGGCGCCCGCTACGTCGCGATCCTCAACGCAGACGGCGTGGCCAGCCTCAGGGACATGAGCTCCGGCGATCAGCAAGACATGGACCTCGAGCGCGTGGTCCCAGCAATCAGCCCCTGCGGCCCGTGAGACAGCCGCCGCGCTCCAACGCGTACCGCGATGCCTGGTGCGGCTCGTTGACCTCAGAACGCGCGGGCTCACAGGCGCGCGTCGCGGGCTGGGTCAACCGTCGCCGCGACCACGGCGGCCTGATCTTCATCGACCTGCGCGACCGCTCCGGGATCGTGCAGCTCGTCTTTCATCCCGAGACGTCTCCCGAGGCGCACGCGAAGGCCCACCGGCTGCGAGCCGAAGACGTGCTCAGCGCGGCAGGCACGGTGGACCGCCGCGCGCCCGAGAACGTCAACCCCAACCTTGCGACGGGCGAGATCGAGCTGGTGGTCGCAGAGCTCGAGGCCCTGGCCGACTCCGAGACCCCGCCCTTCCCGATCGACGAGGACGTCGCGGTCGAGGAGACGCTTCGGCTGCGCCACCGCGCACTCGACCTGCGCCGGGCGCCGATGCGCGACGCGCTGGAGCTGCGCCACCGCGTGATCGCCACGATCAGGGAGGTACTCGACGGGCGCGACTTCCTCGAGATCGAAACTCCCTTCCTGACGCGCTCAACGCCCGAGGGCGCGCGTGACTTCCTCGTCCCCGCGCGCCAGCAACCCGGCTCCTTCTACGCGCTGCCTCAGTCACCCCAGCTGTTCAAGCAGCTGCTGGTGATCGGCGGCCTTGAGCGCTACTTCCAGATCGTGCGGTGCTTTCGTGACGAGGACTCTCGGGCCGACCGCATGACCGAGTTCACGCAGCTCGACCTCGAGATGTCCTTCGTCGCAGAGGACGACGTGATCGAGACGATGGAGGCCGTCATGGGCGCCGTGTTCGAGCGCGAGGGCTTCGCCGTCCCACGCCCGCCGTGGCCGCGTATGACCTTTGCCGAGGCTGTCAGCCGCTACGGCACCGACCGACCCGACATGCGCTTCGGGCTCGAGCTCAGGGATCTCGGCGACGCGCTGCGGGGCACCGAGTTCCAGGTGTTCGCGCGCGCGCTCGAACAAGGCGGCGTCGTCAGGGGGCTCAACGCGGGACGGGCCGAGCTGGCCCGCGCGGAGCTCGACGCGCTGACCGAGTTCGCACGCTCGCACGGCGCGGCCGGGCTCGTATGGGCTTTTGTGCAGGAAGAGGGGTGGCGCTCGCCGGTGGCAAAGTTCCTATCCCGCACCGAGATGGGCGCCGTCGACGAGCTGCTCGAGGCCGTCGACGGCGATCTGCTGCTGATCATCTCGGGTGACGAGAAGACCACCGGCAAGGCGCTCGGTGCCATGCGCAACGAGCTGGCCGAGCGCTTCGAGCTCATTCCGACGGATCGCCACGACGTGCGTTGGGTCGTCCAGTTCCCCATGTTCATGTACAGCGAGGAGGAGCAGCGCTGGGAGGCCGAGCACCACCCCTTCACCGCCCCCACCGGCGATCTGAAAGATCCTGCCAGTCTGCTCTCACGCTCATACGATCTCGTCCTGGACGGGTCGGAGATCGGCGGCGGCTCGATCCGCAACCACCGCGCGGAGGTACAGGAGCGCATCTTCGAGCTGATCGGTATCGACGAGCAGGAGGCGCAGGCGCGCTTCGGCTTCCTGCTCGACGCGCTGCGCTACGGCGCGCCACCGCACGGTGGCATCGCGATGGGCATCGACCGCATCGTCGCGCTGATCGCCGGCCGCGACAACATCCGTGAGGTGATCGCCTTCCCCAAGGCGACCAGCGGCGCCGATCCGCTCACCGGCGCCCCCGCGCCCGTGGACGAAGCTCAGCTGCGCGAACTGGGGCTGCGGCTACGCTGAGGACCGATGGATGCGCCAGCTTTCGAGCACCACCTGACCTCGCCTCAGGGCTATCAGCACGCGCCCGCTAGAGCGTGCAGCTCACACGTGGGCGGCTATGCGTGCTGTGACGAGCTGCAGTTCGCAATCGCCGTTGGGCGCGACCGGGTCACGGACGCCGGCTTTGACGCCCGCGGCTGCGGCGCCACGCTGGCCGCCGGCAGCGCCGCGGTCGCGCTGGTGCGCGACACCTCGATCCTCCAGGCCGCAAAGATCGGCGCACACCAGATCGCGCAGGAGCTCGGCGGACTCAGCCCCGGCAAGTTCCACGCCGCCGAGCTAGCGGCCGAAGCGCTGGCGCGCGCACTCGGCCAAGCCGTCCGTGAGCACGCCTCGCTGGATCCCAGCGAGCGCGTGTTGGTCGCCGTCTCCGGCGGGGTCGACAGCGCGGTCGCCGCGCTCTTGACCGCTCGCCAGTCCGACACCGCCACGGTCACGCTCGAGCTGTGGGCCGATTACGAAAACGACGCCGAACGGAGCTGCTGCTCGTCGACCGCGGTGGCCCAGGCGCGAGCCCTCGCGCACTCGCTTGGCCTGCCCCACTTCACGCTCGATCTCACGCAGGAGTTTCGCGCCGGGGTGGTGGAACCGTTCATCGCCGGCTACGCCGCCGGCGAGACGCCCAACCCATGCGTGGGTTGCAACGGCCACGTGCGCCTCGACGCGATGCTCGACTTCGCCGATAAGCTCGGATGCGAGGGGCTCGCCACCGGCCACTACGCACGCACAGCGCAAGACGGTGACCCCGAGGGGCCGCTGCTGCGGGCAGCCGCCGACCCGGCCAAGGACCAGACCTACATGCTGGCCGCGCTTGCACCGGACTCGCTGAAGCGGATGCGCTTCCCCCTCGGCGAGCTGACCAAGCCACAGGTGCGCGCGATCGCGAAGGAGGCCGGGCTCTCGGTGGCCAGCAAGGTCGAGTCCCAGGACCTGTGCTTCCTCGTAGGCACGAGTCGCGGGCGCTTTCTCGCGCGCCACGGCGCCGTCGGCGACTATCCCGGCGACATCGTCGACCAACGAGGTCGGGTCCTGGGCCGTCACCGCGGCCAGCACCACTTCACCGTCGGGCAGCGCCGGGGCCTGGGCGTGAGCGCCGCCGAGCCCGTGTACGTGATCGACAAGGATCCCGTTCGCCGCCGCGTCACCGTGGGCGCCCGAGAGGCCCTCGAGGCACGCTCTGTGACGGTCCGCAACCTCCGCCTGCACCGCGCGGGCGCGCGCGTGAATCAGGTAAAGCTCCGCTACCGCTCAAAGCCGCTGCGCGCCCTCCTGGCAGAAGACCTGCCCCCAGGCCGGCACGGCAAGGCCTGCCTTGAGCTCGCCGACGTCGCCCTTGGCCCCGCCCCTGGCCAGCTCGCCTGCCTGATGGACGGCGAGCAAATAATCGGCTGGGGCACGATCACGCGGGCATAATTCACCCGCAGTGGCCGTCTGTTCTAACTGTGGGGCGGAGAACCCGGCGGGCCAGAAGTTCTGTGGCGAATGTGGGGTCGCGTTGGCCGCGATCTGTCCCTCCTGTGATGCCCCCAACCCCGCAGGCCAAAAGTTCTGTGGCGAGTGTGGGACTGCCCTTGCCGCCTCACCATTCCCGGAGGCCACTCCGACTGTTCCCGTGGCCGAGCGCCGGCTGGTCTCGGTCCTGTTCGCGGACCTCGTCGGCTTCACGACCCTCTCCGAGACGCGCGATGCCGAGGAGGTGCGCGAGCTCCTTTCGCGCTATTTCGAGGCCTGTAAGCGCCTGATCTCGCGCTACGGCGGCACGGTCGAAAAGTTCATCGGCGACGCTGTGATGGCCGTGTGGGGAACGCCCACGGCACAGGAGGATGACGCGGAGCGCGCCGTTCGCACCGCGCTCGATTTGGTCGCGGCGGTCTCCGCACTCGGCGACGAGGTCGGGGCGGGCGGGCTGCGCGCGCGGGCTGGCGTGCTCACCGGCGAAGCGGCGGTGACGCTCGGCGACGAGGCCGAGGGCATGGTCGCGGGCGACCTCGTCAACACCGCCTCGCGCATCCAAGCGGCCGCCGAGCCCGGCTCCGTGCTCGTAGGCCAGTCGACCAAGCGCGCGACCGAGGCCGCGATCGCCTACGCCGAGGCGGGCGCCCACCAGCTGAAGGGGAAGGTCGAACCGGTTCCGCTCTTCCATGCGCTCAGGGTCACGGGCGGCCGCGCCGGTGCGCTGAAGGTCGAGGGTCTCGAGCCTCCGTTCGTCGGACGAGACCGCGAGCTGCGCCTGGTCAAGGAGCTCTTCCACGCCTCCACCGAGGAGAAGAAGGCTAATCTCGTCTCCGTCGGCGGCATCGCCGGGATTGGCAAGTCGCGCCTCTCCTGGGAATTCGAGAAGTACATCGACGGGCTAGTCGAGACCGTGCGCTGGCACCGCGGACGGTGTCTCGCGTACGGAGACGGAGTCGCGTACTGGGCGCTCGCCGAGATGGTGCGCATGCGTTGCGGGATCGTGGAGGACGAGGACCCGTCCTTCGCGCGCGCGAAGCTTCAGGCGGCGCTCGCCGAGCACCTCAGCGACCACGAGGAGCGGCGGTGGGTTGAGCCGCGACTGGCCCACCTGCTCGCGCTCGAGCCGGCGCCCGCGGGCGATCAGGAGAACCTCTTCTCCGCGTGGCGCATCCTGTTCGAGCGGCTCGCCGAACAGGCGCCGACGATCCTCGTGTTCGAGGACATGCAGTGGGCTGACGCGGGACTGCTCGACTTCATCGAATACCTGCTCGACTGGTCTCACAGCCTGCCGCTGTTTGTCCTCGTCCTCGCGCGGCCCGAGTTCGCCGACAAACGCTCCGCTTGGGGAGCCGGTCGGCGCAGCTTCACCTCGCTCTATCTGGAGCCGCTCTCGCCGCAAGCCATGAACGAGATGCTTATCGGGTTCGTGCCGGGTCTCCCCGACGAGCTGCGCGCGAACATCCTTTCGCGCGCCGAGGGCATCCCCTTGTACGCGGTCGAAACAGTCCGCATGCTGCTGGACCGGGGCCTGCTCGCCCGCGACGGCGAGGTCTACCGCCCGACCGGCTCGATCGAGACGCTTGAGGTGCCAGAGACCCTCCAGGCACTGATCGCCGCCCGGCTCGACAATCTAACACCCGCGGAGCGACACCTGCTCCAGCACGCGTCAGTGCTCGGCAAGGTGTTCACCAAGCGCGGCCTGCAGGAGCTGACCGCGATCGTGGAAGCCGAGCTCGACCAGCTGCTCGGCGCGCTCGTCCGCAAAGAGATGCTTTCGATCCAGGCCGATCCCCACTCGCCCGAGCACGGCCAGTACTCCTTCCTTCAGGATCTCGTGAGATGGGTGGCTTATGAGACCGTCTCGAAGCGGGAGCGCAAGGCGAAGCACCTGGCGGCGGCGGAGTACCTGTTGTCGCTCTCGAGCGCGGAGGAGGGCGAGGCGATCGAGATCGTGGCCTCCCACTACCTGGAGGCCTACGCCGCGGCGCCCGACGACGCAGATGCCGGCCAGATCCGCACCGAGGCCTGCGAGATGTTCACCCGCGCCGGGGAACGAGCGGCGTCGTTGGCGGCGAACGTGCAGGCCCAGCAGGCGTTCGAGCGCGCGCTCGAGCTGACCGACGATCTGCTCGGCCAGGCCGAGCTGCACGAGCGGGCGGGGATAGCCGCCGCGACTGGGGCGCGCACAGAGGAAGCGAGCGGCCACTTTGAGCGCTCGATCGAGTTGTTCGAGGCGCAGGGCGCCGCCCATTCCGCGGCGCGGGTCTCGGCTCGGCACGCCGAGATCCTGTGGGACCGAGGACGGCTCGAGGAGGGCCTCGAGAACATGGAGCGCTCCTTGGCCGTGCTGCTCGGGGAGGAACCCGACGCGGACGTCGCTTCGCTCGCGGCGCAGGTCGCGAGGTTCAGGTACTTCGCCGGCGACACGGAGATCGCCTACGCGAGGATCGAGACAGCGCTCGCACTGGCGGAAGCGCTGATGCTGCCGGAGATCCTCTCACACGCCATGAACACGAAGGCCCACCTCCTCGCAACACTCGGGCGCCGGAACGAGGGGCTTGCTCTCCTCCAACACGCGCTCGATCTCGCTCTCGAGCACGACAAGCCCTCCGCGGCCCTCAGGGCTTACTACAACCTGGCCGATGTCCTGAGCGGAAGCGATCGCTACGAGGAGGCCGCCGACGTCGTTCGCCAGGGTCTCGGGTACGCGCGCAAAGTCGGCAACCGCTACTGGGAGTGGCACTGCCTCGGACAAAGCTTCCCCTTCTACGCCCTTGCTGCCTGGGACGACGTCCTCACGATGCGAGACGAGCTGCCCCGCGAGGACTTGACCGACGCCCGCATCGCAGCGGGCTCCGCTCTGCAACCGGCAGTCGCCGTGCTTGTCCACCGAGGCCGGCTCGAGGAGGCGCAGGCCTTGGCGACCGCGCTGAGGGAGCTCGAGGCCTCGGCTGACGTCCAAGAGCGCTGTCTGTACGGCGTCGCCAGGGCACAGATTCTTCTCGCCGAAGGTCACCGCGCGCAGGCGCTGGCAGTCGCCGAGTCTGCATTCGCGGACCGGGATGTTCTGGGGGTCAGGCACGACAGTGTCAAAGAAGCGTTGGCGCTCGCTCTCCAGGCTGCGGTCGAGCTCGACCAGCTCGACAAGACCGACGAGTTGCTCACGCTCATCGAGCTGCTTCCGCCGGGTCAGCGCCCGCAATTCCTCGACGCCACCGTGGCCCGCTTCCGCGCGCAACTGGCAGCGCGGGCCGGAAACGCCGAAGAGGCAGAGCACCGGTTCAAAGGCGCGGGCGGCCTATTCCACGAGCTTGGAATGCCTTTCCACCGCGCCGTCACGCGACTTGAGCACGCTGAATGGCTCACCACGCAGGATCGCAGCGGTGACGCGCAGCCGCTGTTCACCGAGGCGCGCGAAATCTTCGCCCGCCTCGAGGCGAAGCCGTGGCTCGAACGCCTCGATCGAGCCTTAGGCGCCGCCCTCGAGTCGCAACCCGTGCCGGCCGGCTCCTGACGAAAAAGACCCAAGCCACACCTCTCGATCCGCAGTGTGGGTCCTTGTCCCCGTCTGAGTGGGAAAAGGACCCAAGGCCGGGCGCGAGCTCAGGGCCCCTGGGTCTTTTTCAGCGCGGCGCCCCACCTACACTCAGACCCCCATGACATCGGACGAGATACGCCGCACCTTCATCGAGTTCTTCGTCGACCGCGACCACTTGAAGCTGCCCTCGGCGTCGCTGATCCCGACCGGACACGACCCCTCGGCGCTGTTCACGGTGGCGGGCATGCACCCCCTCAAGCCCTATTTCCTGGGCACGGAGAAGCCGCCCCATGCGCGGGCGACCAGCTGCCAGAAGACGTTTCGTACCGCTGACATCGAGATCATCGGCACCACGACCCGACACCTCACGTTGTTCGAGATGCTCGGCAACTTCTCGTTCGGCGACTACTTCAAGCGCGAGGCGGCCATGTTCGCCTGGGAGCTGTCGATCCAGGGCTTTGGCTTTGACCCGGAAAAGATCTGGATCACCGTGTTCGGAGGCGACGAAGAGCTCGGCGTCGGCCCCGACGAGGAGGCGATCGCGGCCTGGCGCGACATCGGCGTGCCGCGCGAGCGGATCGTCGAGTGCCCACGCTCGGAGAACTGGTGGGAGCTGCCGCCGCCGGGTCCGTGCGGCCCCTCCTCGGAGCTCTACCTCGACCGCGGGCTCGAGTTCGGCGCCCCCGATGACCTCCCAGGGAGCGAGAACGAGCGCTTCCTCGAGTACTGGAACCTCGTCTTCATGCAGTTCAACCAGCAGCCGGTCAACGTCGTCAGCCCCCTCCCGGCCGAGAACATCGACACCGGCCTCGGGCTCAACCGGTTGGCCGCGATCATCCAGGACAAACCGTCGGTTTTTGAGACCGACCAGTTCTGGCCTCTGATCGAGCTCGGCGAGGAGCTCTCCGGGCGCCGCTACGACCAAGACAAACGAGACCACCTCGCAATGCGCGTGCTGGCAGATCACGCGCGCGCGATGAGCTTTCTCATCGCCGACGGCGTCGTGCCCTCAAACGAAGACCGCGGCTACGTCCTGCGGCGGATCATCCGCCGCGCGATCCTGCAGGGCCGGCACCGCCTCGGACTCGAGCCCGGCTTCCTCGAGCGCTACGCCACCGTCGTCACCGACCTGATGGGCAGCGAATACACGGAGCTTCACCAGCAGCGCGACGCGATCGCGATGTGGCTCAACTCGGAGGAGGAGAGCTTCGGCCGCACATTGGAGCAGGGCACGAAGCTGCTCGACCAGCTGATCGCTCGCGCGCGCGAGGAGGGCGCCGAGGGCATCTCCGCCCAGGACGCCTTCCTGCTCCACGACACCTTCGGGTTTCCCATCGACCTGACGCTCGAGCTCGTTACCGAGCAAGGCCTGGGCATCGACGAGCAGGGGTTCGAAGCACTGATGGAGGAGCAGCGCTCGCGCGCCCGAGAACGCGGCCGCGGCGTCCGTACCGATGCGCTGCGTCAGCAGGCGGCCCTGCTAGCGAGCCAGGCGGGCTTTGAGACCGACTTTGTCGGCTACCGGGCCACCGATCAGGACACCACGGTGGGCGCGCTCATAAAAGAGGACGGGCGCGTGCTCGCGAAGCTCGTCGAGTCACCGTTTTATCGCCACCGGCGGCGGCCAGGTGGCCGACTCGGGCTACGTCGAGTGCGCGCAGGGCGACTGCCGCGCTCGCGTCGACGACGTGCTGCGACTGGGCGACGACCAGGTCGTTGCGCTCGTGCCCGAGCACGGAGAGCTCGAGCTGGGCGAGCGCATTCACGCCCACGTCGATCGCGCCGCACGACACGCGACCGAGTGCAACCACACGGCCACGCACCTTCTGCATGCGGCACTGCGCCGGCGGCTGGGTAGCCACGTGCGCCAGGCGGGCTCGTACGTGGGGCCGGACAAGCTGCGCTTCGACTTCACCCACGGCCGCGCCCTGACCGAAGCCGAGCTCTCGGATGTCGAGAACGAGGTCAACCGCTGGGTCTTCGAGGACCAGCCCGTGCGCGCGCTGACCACGACCCTGGCCGAGGCCCGCCGGCTCGGCGCGATGGCGCTGTTCGGCGAGAAGTACGGGGACGTGGTGCGCATGGTCGAGGTCGGCGACGGCACTTTCTCGCGCGAGCTGTGCGGCGGCACGCACGTGCGCTATACGGCGGAGATCGGCGTCTTCCTCATCGCCCGCGAGAGCGCCAGCTCCAGCAACGTGCGTCGCATCGAGGCGCTGACCGGGCCCGCCGCGATCGAGTTGCTGCGCGAGCACCAGCGCGTGCTGACGGGGGCGGCAGAGCTGCTGCGCGTGCCTCCAGAGCGCGTCGCCGACGCGGTTTCCGAGCTGCAACAAAAGCCGGCGCCCAAGCGCCGAGATGGCGCCGGCGCGGTCGATGTCGAGCAGCTGCTCACAAGCGCGGTTGAGCACGACGGCGCGCGCACGCTCGTGACCGCGGTCGCCGCGACCGACGGCAAGGCGCTGCTCGAGCTCGCCGACCGCCTCAGGGCGAAGTTGGGCGACGCCGCGATCGTGCTCGGGTCAGCGGGCGAGGACCGCGTTGACCTGGTAGCGACGGTCGCCCCCGCACTGGTTGCGCGCGGCCTGCGAGCCGGCGAGATCGTGAAGGCGGCGGCCGCCGTGGCCGGGGGCGGCGGTGGCGGCCGCGACACGCTCGCGCGCGCCGGAGGTCGCGACCCGGCCAAGCTCCCGGAAGCGCTGCAGGCCGCACGCGCAGCGATCGAGGCGGCACTTAGATGATTTGGCCGGCGCACATGTGCGCCGGCCCCGGTCCGCACATGTGCGGACCGGCGGGTGCGCGCATGCGCGCACCCGAACACGAGAGAGCCGCGCTGTGAGGGTGCTCGCGCTCGACTACGGCTCCGCACGCTGCGGTTGCGCAGTCAGCGACCCCAGCGGCACGATCGCGACGCCGCTTGCGCCCGTGCGCCAACCCGCCAGCCGTCGCGGCCTGAGCCAGCTCGCACAACTGGTCGACGAACTGGGCGCCGAGCGCGTGGTCGTCGGATTGCCCGTGTCGTTGTCTGGTGCCGAGACCGCCCAGACCGTGGAGGCGCGCGCGTTCGCCGACTCGCTGGCGGCCCGCGTGGGCGTGCCGGTCGAGCTCTACGACGAGCGGCTCACCACACGGCTGGCGGCCCGATTGGGTGGGGAGTCCAGCGAGGACTCGCGCGCAGCCGCGGTGCTGCTCGAAGGCTGGCTGGAGGCGCTGGCGCGTGATTAACCGCAGCCCCGAGGAGCGCGAGGCCGCGCGGCGCGAGCGTCAGCTGCGCCGCTCCAGTTCAGACGGCGAGCCTGAACTGACGACGTCGCTGTTTGAAGGGCCGGCGCCTCGTTCGGCGCGTTTTCGCCGCAGGCGGGTGGTCGCGCTGGTGTCGGTGGTTGTGCTGGCCGTCGTGATCTGGTTCGCGGTCGAGGTGTTTCAGCCATTTGCCGGCTCGGGCGGAGACCCGGTCCTTGTCACGATCCCAACGCACTCGAGCGTGGGCACCGTCGCCAACCGGCTTTCGCACGCCGGTGTTATCGGCTCGACCTTCTTCTTCAAGCTCCGCGTCGCGCTCGAGGGCGACGGCGGGAAGCTGCACGCAGGCACCTACAAACTGCGCGAGGGGATGAGCTTCGGCTCGGTGCTCGCGGCACTGTCGGCGGGGCCGCCGCCGCCGCGGGTCACGGGCGTCACGATCATCCCGGGCGAGACGCGCCGGCATCTCGACGAGCTGCTGCGCAAGCAGGGCGTCGCGGGCAGCTACTTCGCCGACACCCGCAGCTCGCCGCTGTTGGACCCGAGCGCTTACGGCGCGCCGTCGCACACGCACTCGCTCGAGGGCTTCTTGTTCCCCGACACCTACCAGATGCGCGAGCCGATCAGCATCCCGAAGCTGGTCACCTACCAGCTCGAGAGCTTCAAACAGCAGTTTTCGACCATCAACTTCTCGTACGCCCGGGCGCACCACCTGACCCGCTACGACGTCCTGATCGTCGCCTCGATGATCGTGGGCGAGGCGCAGAAGGCCTCCGACCAGGCCAAGGTCGCATCGGTGATCTACAACCGCCTCGCGCGCCACATGCCGCTTCAGATTGATGCCACCACCCGTTACGCCACGGGCAACTACACCCAGCCCCTGACCCAGGCCCAGCTCAACTCCCCGTCGCCGTACAACACTCGCATCCACGCCGGCCTGCCGCCGACGCCGATCAACAGCCCGGGCTTGGCGGCGATGCAGGCGGGCGCGCACCCGACTCACTCGGACTACCTCTATTTCGTGGTCAAGCCCTGCGCCGGCGGCGCGCTCGCGTTCGCCTCGACCTACCAGCAATTCCTCAAAGAGCAACAGGCCTACCAGCAGGCGCGCGCGCGGCTTCACCGCTCGCCCATCAATTGCTGACCGCGGTGCGCCTTGGCGTGCTCGGGTGGCCGGTTTCCCACAGCCGCTCGCCCGCGATTCAAAACGCTGCCCTTACTGAAATAGGGCTCGCGGACTGGCGCTACCAGCTCCTGCCCGTGCCGCCGGAGCTGTTCGCCGAGACCGTCGGCGCGCTACCAGGAGCGGGATTTCGCGGGGCCAACGTGACGATCCCGCACAAGGGCGTGGCGCTTTCGCTGGCCGACCAAGCGAGCGACCGCGCCCGTGCGATCGGGGCGGCGAACACGCTGCTGTTCGATGACGGACGCACATGGGCCGAAAACACCGACGCGCCCGCGCTGATCGCCGCGCTGCCGCTGGCGGCCGCGGGTGCCTGCTGCCTGGTGCTGGGCGCCGGCGGCAGTGCTCGCGCCGCGGTCTGGGCGCTGCAAGACGCGGGCGCACGCGAGGTACTCGTTTGGAGCCGGCGGTTCGAGCGCGCGCGAGAGCTGGGCGGCAGTCCGGTAAAAACGACCCGGCCGGCGGATCTGCTGGTCAACTGCACGCCGGTCGGGCTCGAAGAGCTGCCGGTTGATGTCGGTAACTATGGCTGCGTCGTCGACTTCGCATACGGCGATGCCGAGACGACGCTAGTGGCCGCGGCGCGGGATCGCGGCATCCCCACGGTCGACGGGCTTGAGCTGCTGGTGCATCAAGGCGCGTTGAGTTTCGAGCTGTTCACCGGCCACCCGGCGCCGCTCGAGACGATGCGCGAGGCCGCTATCGTGCGGCCGCGATGATTGTCACCGAGGCAGTCGAGCGTTACCTGAACGGTCTGCGCGAGCCGCCAGATCCCGTGCTCGCCGAGATGGAGGAGCACGCGGCCCGCGACGGGATCCCGATCGTCGTGCCCGAGACCGGGGCGCTGCTGCACGCGCTGGCGCTGGCCCGCAGCCCGCGGCGCATCGTGGAGGTCGGCACCGCGATCGGCGTGTCCACGCTGTATCTGGCGCGAGCTCTGCCGGACGGCGGCACGATCGTCTCGTTCGAGATCGATCGCGAGCGCCACGACGCCGCGCGCGACTATCTGCAGCGGGCGGGCGTGGCGGAACGCTGCGACCTGCGCCTGCAGGACGCCCGCGAGGGCCTGGTGGAGCTCGAGTCGGGCTTCGACATGGCCTTCATTGACGGCGTCAAGACGCAGTACGGCGACTACTTCGACGCGCTCGTGCCGCTGCTGAGCGAAGGTGCCATGCTCGCCGTGGACAACGTCTTGATGGGCGGCACGGTGGCGGAAGGCCGCAGCGACGGTCACTGGACCGACGACCAGATCTCGAAGGCGCGGGCCTTCAACGAGCGGCTGCTGGCGCATGAGCGGCTCACAGGCACGATCACGCCCGTGGGCGACGGCGTGCTGGTCGCGGTCGCGCGGTGAGCCCGGACGCCGGCGATCGCAGTACGTGTAGACCCTGCCGCGGGACCGGCACGCTGATCAGCACGCTCGGCGGTGAGCGCCACGAGGTGACGTGCCCCTGGTGCGGCGGCAGCGGCCGCTTCCAGGCCGGTCGCGATGCGCAAGAGGCCGGGCCCGCGGACCCGCAGGGACCGTAACCTTTTCCGGCATGGCGCTTCGCCTGACGACCGCCGGGGAGTCGCACGGCCCCGGACTTACGTGCATCGTTGAAGGAATGCCGGCGGGCCTCGCGCTCGAGCGCGAGGCGCTTGATCGCGACCTGGCGCGGCGGCAACTCGGCCACGGCCGCGGTGGCCGCATGAAGATCGAGCGTGACCGCGTGGAGGCCACGGGCGGCATCCGCCATGGCCGCACCCTTGGCAGCCCGATCGCGCTCCAGGTCCACAACCGCGATTACGCCAACTGGTCCGAGCGCATGAACCCCTGGCCCGTCGAGGACGCGGTCCCCGAGGTCCACCTGCCTCGGCCCGGACACGCGGATCTCGTGGGCACGCAGAAGTTCGGTCTGAGCGATGTGCGCGACATCCTCGAACGCGCAAGCGCCCGGGAAACCGCCGCACGCGTCGCCGGAGGCGCCGTGGCCAAGGCGTTTCTCGGGGTCCTTGGTGTGCGGGTGTTCTCGCACGTGATCCGGATCGCGGGAGTCGCTGCTCCGCGTCGTGACGACCTGCGGCCCGAGGATTTCGACGAGGTGGACGCCTCGCCCGTCCGTTGCCTGGACGCCGACGCGAGCGCGGCGATGGTCGGCGAAATCGACAGGCTGCGAAAGGCCAACGAGTCGCTTGGCGGCGTGTTCGAGGTGCGAGCGTTCGGAGTGCTGCCTGGGATGGGGTCACACGTCTCCTGGGAGGAGCGCCTCGACGGCCGCCTGGGCCAGGCCATGATGTCGATCCAGGCGATCAAAGCGGTCGCGATCGGCGACGGGATCGAGGTCGCGAGCTTGCCCGGCTCGGAAGCCCACGACGAAATCTTCTATTCCGAGGAGGCCGGTTACTTCCGCAAGACCAACCGTGCGGGCGGGCTCGAGGGGGGGATGACAACCGGCGCACCGCTGGTGGTGCGAGCTTCGATGAAGCCGCTGCCGACGTTGACCAAACCGCTGCGCTCGGTCGACATCGCGACGCTCGAGCCTGCCGAGGCGCTGCGGGAACGAACCGACTCGTGCACGGTGCCGGCGGCCGCTGTGGTGGGGGAGGCGATGGTCGCGTTTGTGCTCGCCGACGCTTACCGCCGGAAGTTCGGTGGCGATCACATCGACGACGTGCGCGCCGCCGTCGGGGCGTACAGAGAAAGGATCGGGTGGCGAGAGTCCGCGGGGCGCGCCGGCGTCACTGCGGTGCCTGAGGCGTGACCCGCCTTGCCTTCATCGGCTTCATGGGCTCGGGCAAGTCGACCGCGGCCCGCGCCGCGGCCGCTGCGCTCGGTTGCGAGGCGCTCGACGCCGATGTTGAGCTCGAGCGGGCGTTCGGCAAGCCGATCGAACGCGTCTTCGACGAGGAAGGCGAGGCGGCCTTCCGCGCCCGCGAGGAGGAGCTGACGCTCGAATTGCTCGCGAGCCGCGAGGCGAAGGTGGTGGCGCTGGGCGGCGGCGCCGTGGTGTCGGAGCGGGTCCGCGGCGCGCTCACCGGCGGCGACCGCGTGGTCGTGTGGATGGACGTCGACCGGGCCACTGCATGGAACAGGTGCGCGGGCGCCGGCCGGCCGCTCGCTCGCGACCACGGTAGCTTTGAAGCGCTCTACACCGAGCGCGAGCCTTTGTACGGAGGGCTTGCCGATGTGACCGTGCCGGCGGGCCGCTCCGCGGCTTTGCCGGCGGTGCTCGAGGCCCTGCGCGAGCTGCCGCCGGAAGCCAAACTCTTGTGGGCGGCGAGCGCGTCGGGCGACTACCCGGCGTACATCGGATCCGGACTGCTCTCCTTCTGGCCGCCAGCCATCCAAGGGCGGCGCTATGTCGTCAGCGACGAAAACGTGGCGGCACTGTACGGAGATGCGCAGGGCGCAAACGCCGGACGGCTGATTATCTCGCCGGGCGAGCGCTCGAAGACAGTCGCCCAGGCCGACGTGGTGTGGCGTGCCCTCGCTCAGGCGCAGGTCACCCGCGGCGACGTCGTGGTCGCACTCGGCGGTGGCGTGGTGGGGGACCTGGCGGGATTTTGCGCCGCCACGTACCAGCGCGGTATCCGCTACGTGCAAATGCCGACAACGCTCGTCGCGCAGGTCGATTCCGCCTACGGCGGCAAGACCGGCGTCGATCTGCCTGACGCCAAGAACTACGTGGGCGCCTACCACCACCCGGCGGCCGTGATCACGGATCCGGATGCGCTCGCGACGCTGCCCCAGGCCGAGCTGGCGGCCGGCTTCGCCGAGGTCGTCAAGACCGCCCTGCTCGCGGGCGGTGAACTGTGGGAGCGCGTGCGCGCCGGCGCAGACCCCGTCTCGGCGCAGATCATCACCGCGTGCGTGCGCACGAAGCTGCGGATCGTGGCTCTGGACGAGCGCGATGCGGGGCTGCGCCAGGTGCTGAACCTGGGCCACACCGTGGCGCACGCGGTCGAGAGCGTCACCGGCTACAGCCGCTACCGCCACGGCGAGGCGGTTGGCTTGGGGCTGCTGGCGGCGCTGCGGCTCTCGGGCCAGCCTGAGCTGCTCGAGGAAGTAAGAACGCTGCTCCAGGCGCGGGGTCTGCCCACGCGACTGGACGGCGCCGATCCCGACGCCGTGGTCGCCGCTACCGCAGCGGACAAGAAGCGGCGTGACGGCGGTCCCGTCCCGTTCGTGTTGCTCGACCGTCCGGGGTCACCGCGCCCGGGCTGCCGGGTCGACGCGGCTGAGCTGCGCGCCGCCGTGCAAGAGTTCGCGGCCAAGTGAGCGGTACCGCTTCCATCCGCAACCGCGTTGAGGTGATGCACGGCGTAAACCTGGACCAGCTCCACCGGCGGGATGCAGCACACTACGGAGGGTTGAGTCTGACTGAGCTCGAGCGTCAGATTTCCGACGCGGCCGTCGAGCTAGGACTCGTCACCCGCTTTTTTCACACCAACCACGAGGGCGATTTTGTGGAGCACCTACACCGCCTCGAAGGCATGGCGGACGCGATCGTGCTCAACCCGGGTGCGTGGAGCCACTACTCCTACGCGATTCACGACGCGCTTGAGCTGGCGGCGCTACCGACGGTCGAGGTGCACCTCTCGGATGTCTCGGCGCGGGAGGAGTGGCGCCGCCGCGACGTGCTGGGAGATCTCTGCCTCGCGCGCGTGATGGGCAAAGGACCGGCCGGCTACCGCGACGCGCTCGAGTGCCTGCGCGACGAGTTGCTATGAGCGCGACCCGATCGATCGAAGAACGCTCAAGCCGCCTCGCTGCGCTGCTCTCGAGAGCGGAGCTCGACTGCCTCGTGGTCACAGACCTGGTCAACGTGCGGTACCTCACCGGGTACACAGGCTCAAACGGGATCGCGCTGGTCGGCCCAGGTGTACGCGCCTTCACCACGGATTTCCGCTACCGCGAGCAATCCGCCGAAGAGGTGCAGACGTCTTACGACAGCCGCATCGCGGCTTCCACGGATCTGCTTGAGGGCGTCGCCGACACCCTCGGCGCGGGCCAGACGCGGCTCGGCTTTGAGGGCGACCACCTCTCGGTTCATCAGCACGCCGCGCTGCGCGAGCAGCTACCCGAGGGGATCGAGCTGGTGGCGACCGCCGGCCTGGTGGAATCGCTGCGCGAGGTCAAGGATGCCGCAGAGCTCGCGACCATCAGGGCGGCGACGGCCATTGCCGACGCCTCCTTCGAGCGCCTCTTGCGCGATGGGTTGGTGGGTCGCACCGAGCGCGAGGTGGCGATTGCGCTCGAGCACGACATGGTGCAGCGCGGAGCGCGCCGTCCCGCCTTCGACACGATCGTCGCAGCAGGTCACCACGGCGCCCGCCCGCATGCGGTGCCCAGGGATGTGGAGATCCGCCCGGGAGAACTTGTGGTGATCGACTGGGGCGCCCGGCTCGACGGCTACTGCTCGGACTGCACGCGCACGGTCGCCGCCGGCGACCCGGGCCAGAGTGCTCGGGACGTCTACGAGCTGGTGCTCGAGGCCCAGCTGGCCGGGGTCGAGGCGGTCAGAGCGGGTCGCTCCGGTCGCCAAGTCGATGCCGTCGCAAGAGAGGTGATCGAGGCCGGTGGCCACGCCGAGGAGTTCGGGCATGGCCTTGGCCACGGAGTGGGACTCGACGTGCACGAGGGCCCACGACTCTCCCAGAGCTCGCACGCTCAGCTGCAAGCCGGCAATGTGGTCACGGTCGAGCCTGGGGTGTACATCACGCGCGGCTTTGGGGTCCGGATCGAGGACCTGGTGGTGGTGACCGAGGACGGGTCCGAGATCCTGACAGAGATCACGAAGCGGCTGATCGTTACCGAGTAGGCCTCCGGCTCCGGGTTCCCGAGCTGCAGCTCTGGGTATCCCTCGGGCATGGCAAACGAAGCTAGGGAAGGCTCCTCGAGCCGCGCGGGCGAAGCTGTGGACGATCGAACCGACTCTGGCCGCCACGCTGGCGAAGACGAGTCAGAACCGGGCCGCGCGAGTGTCGAAGGCGGGTCCGACCCGAGCTGCGAGGCGCCCAAAGGGCCGACCAAGCTCAGCCGCGACGCATGGGTTGGCGTGCTCAAACGCTCGGCCCGGGGGTTCAGCGCCGACAATCTGACCGACTGGGCGGCCGCACTCACCTATTACGGCATCCAGGCGATTTTTCCGGCCCTTCTGGCGCTCGTCTCGATTCTTGGCTTGATCGGCAAGTCCGCGACGCAGCCGCTGATCCAGAACCTGGGCAAGGTCGCGCCCGGGCCCGCGCAGCAGATCTTTTCGCACGCGATTCAGAACCTGCAAAAGAGCCAGGGTGCCGCTGGAGTGCTGTTCGTAGTCGGCATCGCGCTCGCGCTGTGGTCGGCTTCTGGCTATGTCGGCGCGTTCATGCGCGCCTCCAACGCGATTTATGAGATCGAGGAGGGCCGGCCCTTCTGGCTCAAGCGTCCCTTGCAGGTCGGGGTGACGCTCGTGCTGGTGCTGCTACTCGCCATGAGCGCGCTGGCCGTGGTGCTCACGGGCGGGCTTGCGGGTCAGGTCGGGAAGGTGCTCGGGGTTGGCTCGACGGCAGTCACCGTGTGGGATATCGCCAAATGGCCCGTGCTGCTGCTCGTGGTGGCACTGATGTTCTCGATCCTCTACTGGGCTGCGCCGAATGTGCGACAGCCGGGCTTCCGCTGGATCACGCCCGGCGGGTTGGTTGCGGTCGTGCTGTGGATCATCGCGTCGCTCGCGTTCGCCTTTTACGTGGCCAACTTCAGTCACTACAACAAGACCTACGGCAGCCTCGGCGGCGTGATCGTGTTCTTGATCTGGCTGTGGGTCTCCAATGTGGTCGTGCTGTTTGGCGCGGAGATGAACGCCGAACTCGAGCGCGGTCGGCGCCTGGAAGCGGGACAGCCGGCGCAGGAGGAGCCGTTCGTGACACCGCGCATGGCTAAGAAGGAGTAACGCATCCGCGCGGGGCTTTAGGGAAGAAGTCACCCGACAAGGAGGACAAAATGCCTGTTTGGGCAATCGTCGTGATCGTGGTCGTCGTCGTAGTTCTGATCGGTTTGCTGTTCGCTTTGCCGCGCATGCGGGAGCGGGCACGAATCAAAAGCCGTGAGCGTGAACTCGGCCGTCGCCGAGAGCGCGCCGTTACCGAGCAGCGCGAAGAAGCCGAGACTCGTACTCAGCGCGCCGACGAGGCTGAGCAGCGCGCCCGAATTGCCGAGCAGGAGGCGCGTCGCGAACGAGCCGAGGCGCAGCTGCACCAAGAGCGTGCAGCGCTGCACGAGCGCGGCATGGCCGACCACGAGCTGATCGACGAGCGAGAGCGAGACGAGTTCACCGGCACCTCAGCGGTCGCCGAGGACGAGACGGCGAGCGAGCGCGACCGCACCTCAGCGGTGGCCGAGGACGAGACGGCGAGCGAGCGCGAAGCCTGAAGCTTTCTGGCTGGAGCGCCGCCTTCGTGGCCGGGCTACGCGCGTCTCGGCGCGGCCGCTCCTAAGCTAGAGCTTCCATGTCCATCAGCACAAACCAGTTTCGCAACGGAAATCACATCGAGGTCGACGGCACAGTCTTCAAGATCCTCGAGTTTCAGCACGTCAAGCCCGGCAAGGGTGGCGCGTTCGTGCGGACGAAGCTTCGCCGCGCAAGCGACGGCGCGGTGATCGATCGCACGTTTCGCGCTGGGGAGAAGTTCCGCTCGGTCCGGACCGAGGTGCGGCGCATGCAGTTCCTCTATCGCGATGGGGATGACGCCCACTTCATGGATTCCGAGTCCTACGAGCAGCTGACGATCCCTGAATCGGCCATCTCGAGCGCGTTGCGCTTCATGAAGGAATCGGAGCAGGTCGATTTGCTCTACATCGACGAACGACCCGCCGACGTGCAGCTTCCAAGCGCGATCGACCTGGAGGTCAGGGAGACCGACCCCGGCGTGCGGGGTGACACTGCCTCCGGGGGAGGCACCAAGCCGGCGGTGCTCGAGACCGGCACGCGCGTGCAGGTCCCGCTGTTCATCAACGTGGGCGACGCCGTGCGCGTGGACACGCGCACAGGTGAATACGTCTCGCGCGCGTAGGTTGTAGCTCGGATGCTGAGGTCGGATCAGCGGCGGGCGGCGGTCTGGGCCCTTTACCAATCAGACCTGCTCGGCCGTCCCCTCGACGAGGTCTTCGCGCGCGACGCGCACCGGTTCACGCGTGTGCTCGCGCAGCTGGCGCGAGACCGTCAGACCCAGCTCGATCAACTGATCGCGGCGAATGCCAGTGGATGGTCGCTCGAGCGGATCGCGCCCCTCGAGCGGGCGATTTTGCGCGTCGCGCTGGCGGAGTTGCTGTACCCCGGGGAGGTTCCGGCCGATCAACCGATCCCCGCGGAGGGAGCGATCGACGAGGCCGTCGAGACCGCCAAGCAGTTTTGTGGCAAGGATGCTCCCGGCTTCGTGAACGGGATCCTGGGCGCCGTCCTGCGCGAGCTGCGCTCTACCCGGACCTGAGCATCGGTGCTAGCGACGGCGTGCAGGCGCAGTTGGCGCCGCGTAGCCGCCCCAGACCGAAGAGGTCCTCGATCGTTTGCAGCAGCGAGTAGTGGTCGACCGGGGTCGCGAAGATGACGTGCCGGCGCGCGCCAGGGCCGGCCGCGATCGTCACGATCTGGCCGCCCGCGGCGAGTTTGCAGCACGCGCTGTCGGTGGTGCCCTCGTCGAAGGTGACGAACAGCACGCCGTCGGATCCGAGCTGCGACAGGAGCGGCGGCACCAGCCGCGCCAGGAATTGGTCGGCACTTCGGAGGCCGCAGTCGTGCGCGTCATGGCAGAGGTTTGGCGTAATCCAGACGAACCGGGGGAGGGCATGGGCCCGCTCATCGACCGAGAGCCGACTGATCGGTACCACGTGGTCGCACGCGGCCTTGTCTCCGACTAGCACACGGAAGTACACGAACGGGTCGTGCTTTTTTGCGTACGCGCCGGCGTGGGCGCCGGTAAAGCAGGGGTGAGGGAGGTCTTCCATATACGCCTTCCACGAGATTCCCCGCGATTGGAGCTGGCCGGTCAGGCCTGCACCCGGTACAGAGCAGTCAGTGCAGTCACTCTGTATGCCGAAGGTCGATCCGCCCGTCAGCGCCAAGTAGTTGGGAAGCGATGGGTGGCTGATCGCGAAGTACCGCGTGGCGAGCGCGTACTCCCTGGCGAGGCGGTTGATGTAGGGAGCCGATTGATCGTCCAGCACTTGATCGGCCTCGTGATTCTCGAGTACGACCACGGCGATGTGTGCCGGAGGACCGTGGGCCAGCGAGGCTCTCGGCGAGCGCGTGGTCTGAATCTGGCCGGCGTAGGTGGCCACGCCGCCACAAGCACCCAACAGCACGACAGCGAGCATCCCGACCCCGGCTTTCGCCGCCCCGCGCACGCCTAAAGCCTGCGGTAGCGCGCCTCCGCGAACGAAAACGCGGCGAACGCAAGCAGCCCCACGGCGACGATGCCGAGCAGCCAAGGACCGAGCGGCTCATGGTGGAGGCGGGTCAGCGCGCCGTCGACGCCGACCGCCTTGTTGGCGTTGAAGTCGATTGCTGCGCGTATTAGGAAATAGCCCACCAGCGCGAACACGAGTGCCCGAGCGGACAACCCCACCCGCCCTACCAGCATGAATGCGCGCCGCTGTTCGGGCTTCATGGTCCCGGTGCGATCGTCCTTCGCGAACGCCCCAGTGCCCGCCTCGTAGATCTGGTAGAGACTGACCCCGAGCAGAATCCCGCCGCCGATCGCGACCAGCGCTGGACCACCTGGCCACCCGAGAACGCCCGCGGCGGCGTGCCTGGTCTGCTGATTGGCGTTGCCGCCATTGCCGGTCGCAAGCACGCGCAGCGCGATGACGAAGAAACCGATGTAGGCGAGACCGCCGAAACCGTTGGCCAGCCGGTCTTTCAGCCCAGGCCCTCCGCCTCCTTCGGGACCTGTGCCGAGGATCCCTTGGGCGATCTTCCACAGCGCGTAGGCGAGCAGCCCGGCGGCGATTGCAACGAGCGTAATGCGCCCGAGCACGCTGCCTGCGATGAGCGCGAGCGCGCCCTGTTGGCTCGGAGCCGTCCCGGAGGCCCCCGCGCCGAGGGCGAGCGCGAACGCGAACGCACCGATCAGACCGTAGGTCACCCCGCGGGCGAAAAAGCCGGCTCGCACCAGCCAATGAAATGGACGCCACCGTTGGCCGGTGAGCGCCTCGGATCGGAGCGCTCCTGCCATCTACACGTTGAGGCGTGCTACCCGCCAGGCGCACGCGGGAAGCGGCGCGCCGACAGTTGCCGGCGGGGCCGCAGAGGTCACGCTACTAGCTCGACCGATTCTCCGTGCTCGCCCAGAACCTCGAATAAACGCCTGATCGCGCGACGCGGCTGGTGCAACACGATCCGACGCTGAGGGCCGAGCTTCACCGCCGTCTCCAGCAGGCAGCGTGCACCCGAGAGGTCCATGAACTGCAGCCGAGAGGCATCGATGTGAACGTCTGTCGCGCCGCGCCGTGCCTCGGCCAGGGCCCGCTCGAGCACGGTCATGCTCGCGAAATCCCCCTCGCCCGCCAGTCGCAACCAGGGGACACCGTCGTCGTCCGGTCCGGCTTCGGTGACGCGCAAAAGCCCGTCTTCGCTGACCGCCGGCAGGCGCGCGACTTTGGAGTGGATGTCCACGAGCCGCTGCAGGCGGCGCTGCTCGAAGTGGCGGCCCGAGAACTGGCACAGCCCCGTCGCGGGTCGCTCGGCGTAAAACTCTTCGACCAGCGCCTCCCACTCCTCGAGACGTTCGGCGCCGGGGACCCCGCGCGTGGCCCACTCCATCTCACCAAGGAAATGGACGCCGTTGTAGCCAGCCGCCAGAGCGTCGTCGACAGCTGCATGGACCGAGGCCAGCATGCGCTCGGGCTCAAACGGCAGCTGCGTCAGGTACGAGTCCTCGGCGGTGAATACCGAGAGCTGGCCCCGGGCGAGCGCTTGGTCGACGTTCACGCCGGCGCCCTGCAACACGTCGAGCACGTACTGCGGCTCGCTGGTATCGGCGAAATACCAAACACGGTCGTCTTGCTGGAGGCCCGTGCGCACGAAGTCGATCACGAGCTCTTCCTGCTGGGCAGCTGAATCGAATGCGCAGCAGAGATGGTCTCCGTGCAGAGCGCTTGCGGCGGGCACGATGCGATCGATCTCAGTTGCCACCCGTGATGCTCCCTCGAGCGATCATAGCCTGGAGGGGCGCGGCGCAGAGAGATTGCAGTTAGCTTGGCCACGTGGGCCTGCCCAGAAGCCCGCTGTTTGATTTGTTAACCGCCAGTGATGTGTCCAAGCCAACCGAGGCTGACCAGCTTTGCGCCCGGGCGGGTGAACCTGATCGGCGAGCACACCGACTACAACGCAGGGCTCGCGCTGCCGTTCGCGATCGGCGAAGGCGTGACGGTGCGCGCCGTGGCGGTGCGTGAGCCACAGATCGAAGCTCGGGCCTGCGACCTCGGTCAGGAAGACACCTTCGAGCTGGACGCAATCGAGCACGCAGCCGGCTGGCGGGCGTTTGTAAGAGGGCTAGCGGCCGAGCTCGTCGCCGGCGGCTACCAGGTGCCAGGGGCGCGGCTGGATATCAGCGGCACTGTGCCGAGGGGCGCCGGCCTCGCGTCTTCGGCTGCATTCGCGGTCGCCGTGGCCACGGCGTTGAGTGGGCTCGCCGGGGTGATCGATTTCAATGACCAGCAGCGGATCGAGCTCGCGAAGCTCTGCTCGCGCGTCGAGAACGTCTGGGTCGGAGTGCGCAGCGGGCTCCTGGATCAGATCGCCTCATTGTTCGGAGCGCGTGACCACGCCGTGGCGATCGACTTCGAGTCGCTCGATATCCGACTTGTCCCGCTGGCGCTGAACGGCCACCGGCTGGTATTGCTCGACTCAGGGGAAGCTCATCGGAACGCCGCCTCCGGCTATAACCAGCGCCGCGCAGAGTGCGAGCGAGCGTGTGCGCTGCTCGGGGTCGCGACGCTACGGCAGGCGAGTCTGGAGCAAGCGGACAGCCTGCCCCCGCCGCTTGCAAACCGGGTGCGCCATGTCGTCGGCGAGAACAGCCGGGTGATGGAGGCGATCGCCGCACTCGAGAGCCGAGACTGGCTTGCGCTTGGACAACTACTAAACGCTGCCCACGACAGCTTGCGCGACCTCTATGAGGTGTCTACGCCGGCGCTCGATGCAGCGGTCGCGCACCTCCGTGACGCGGGAGCGCTTGGCGCACGCCTAGTCGGCGGCGGGTTCGGAGGCCACGCGCTCGGCCTGATGCCACCAGGCGCCCAGATCCCTGCGGGCGCGTTCGAGGTTCGGGCGGGCGACGGCGCGAGGGTCACGGTATAGAGTGACTCGCGCGGAGATGAAGGCATCGGAGCAAGCCGTTCACGACCGCGGCGGTCAGCCGGGCGACCAGCCGATCGACCGCAGCGAGCACGAACTCGAGGACTGGGAGGTGTTGACCGATGCCCTCGCCAGCACCTTGATGGCCGGCGGCGTGATACGGGTTGATGAACTTCGGCGGGGGATCGAGAGCATGCCCCCGGCCGAGTACGAGCGGGCCGCCTATTACGAGCGGTGGTTGTACTCGGTCGAGCTCCTGCTGTGCGAGAAGAACGTTTTAGCCGCGGGTGAGCTCGACGGCGAGGCGTCGAGATGAGGTACAGAGTGGGTCAACAAGTGCGCGTGTCCGAGCGCCGGCACACGGGCCATCACCGCACGCCCGCTTACCTGAAGGGCAAGACCGGGTTGGTTCAGGCTGCTTCGGGGCCATTTCGTAACCCCGAGGATCTGGCCCATGGTGGCGACGGAATGCCGCCGCTGCCGCTCTACCGGGTCAGTTTCTCCCAGCGCGAACTTTGGCCGGCCTATGGCGGCGCCGACGAAGACCGCCTGCACGCCGATTTGTACGAGCACTGGTTGGAGCCCAACGAGTGAGTCACGACCACCCGCACGCCCCGGTAACAGACGGAGTAGAGGCGCCGGTGGCCGCGCGTGCGCGGGCGCTCGAGCGGCTGCTGATCAAGAAGGGTGTGGTCACGGCAGGCGACGTGCGCGCGCAGATCGACTGGCTCGTGTCGCGCACGCCGGCGGATGGCGCGAGGCTCGTGG
Organism: uncultured Solirubrobacterales bacterium; assembly: GCA_963767295.1. Taxonomy (GTDB): domain Bacteria; phylum Actinomycetota; class Thermoleophilia; order Solirubrobacterales; family Solirubrobacteraceae; genus Palsa-465. The sequence continues at coordinate 816,818 of CAVYDI010000002.1, read as the reverse complement.
CCCGCGCTTGGAGCGATTCCCCGTTCAGGCAGCGCCTGCTCGACGACGCGCGGGCGGCGGCGCTCGAGTTGGGGTTGGACCCCGGTCCTTCGCCGGTGGTGGTCGCCGTCGAGAACACGGACCGCGTCCACCACATGGTGGTGTGCACGCTCTGCTCGTGTTACCCACGCGCGCTGCTCGGCCCTCCGCCGGCCTGGTACAAGAGCCTGCCGTACCGCTCACGCGCGGTCTCGGACCCGCGCGGCGTCTTAGGTGAGTTCGGATTGGAGCTCGAGCAGGACGTCGAGCTCCGGGTGCTCGACTCGACCGCTGACATGCGCTACATCGTCGTCCCCCGTCGTCCCGCCGCAAGCGAGCGGATGGCTGAGGGGGAGCTCGTACGGCTGGTGACCCGCGACTCGATGATTGGCGTCGCCGAGGCGTTGGCGCCGGCGGCGGCGTAGCGAGCGCTACGACGTCGGCCGGTAGTCGAGGTGCACGACCCCGTTCTCGTAGGCCTCAGTCTTGCCTAGCCTGAGCTTCGCCGCGGGGGCGTCTTCGAACAGCTTCATGCCGGAACCGAGCACGACCGGATAGACCATCAGATGCAGCTCGTCGATCAGGCCGTCGCGCAGCAGCGCGCGCACGAGCGTGCCGCTGCCGCTGACGTAGAGATCGCCCGCGGTCTCCCGCTTGAGCTTGCGGATCGCGTCGCCGTCATAGGGACCCAGCACGGTGGAGTTGGACCACTCGACCTTCGGCGCGACGGACGCGACGACGTGCTTCGGCGACTCGTTGAAAAAGGGCGCGCCTGGGTCGTCTTCGGCTGTCCGGGCTGACCATGCGGGCGCGAACATCTCGAATGTGTTGCGTCCCAGCAGGATCGCCTTGCACGATCCCATGATGGCGGCGAGCGTCCTCGCCCATGCGGGGGTCATAGCCGAACTCCATCGTCCACCTCGGATCCTCGAACACCCCGTCGAGCGAGATGAATTCGTGTACCTCGATCTTTCCCATGGTCAGCTCCTAGGTTGCGGGATTTATCCAACAGACTGGGCGCGTGCGCGGAATTCATCGCGGCGCCGGGCAGGCGCTGGCACACCCGCACGCCTACGCCAATTCGAGGCCTACGAGATGAATCCGGCTCTGGCCGCCAACCGCGACGAGCACGAACACGACGCTGTCGCATTGCGGGCAGCGCGCAACCGCTCCGGGAGCGCGGTCGTACACCCGAACCTCGCCCAACATGGCCGCGTTGCCGCATGCGCGGCACACGCCGGTTGTCGTCGTCATCTCGACCCCGAACAGCTCCCGAAGCGTGCCCGCGATCGCGTTTCCATCGAGCGGCTCCATCATTCAGTTCCCTGTAGGGCCGAAGCGCTCGGTTCTGATTCGCGTCGGCTCATGTCCGGCGCCGACGAGCGCTTCGGCTATGGCTTCAACAAAGCCCGTCGGTCCGCAGGCGTAAACACAAGGGTGTTCGCTCGGGGCCCAGGATGCGCAACGCAGCAGTTCGGACGTGATTCTGCCGCGGTGCCCACCCCAGTCCTGGGGCCATTCGCGCGTGAGCGCGATGTGTAGCTTAAGCGCTGTGCGCTCGCTTGCTTGCTCGAGCTCATGGCGGTAGATCACCTCTTCGAGGGAGCGAGCTGAATACAGGAGCCGCGCGCCAACTGGGCACCCGACCGCCTCCCAGTGACGAACTATGGCCCTCAACGGAACGATCCCCGAGCCGCCCGCGACAAGCATCAACGGACCTCCCATCTCCGTGCCCCACACGAAGTATCCGCCGATCGGACCACGTAGCTCCAGCTCGTCACCGGGACGAAGAACGTCCACAAGGTAGGGCGAGGCTTCTCCGTCCTTCAGCCGTTCAACTGTGAGCACGAGCTGGTCGTCTTCTGGTCCTGACGCGATCGAGTAGCTGCGCTGCGCCTGATAGCCGTCCTCAGCTGTCAGGCGCACGTCCACGTGCTGGCCGGCTTGGTGGAATGGCCAAGAGGGCGCGTCAAGCACGATGCTCTTGCAGCGCGGCGTCTCATCCACCAGCTCGAGCACCCTAGTCAGCTGCCAGGTCAGTCTCCCTGGTAGCGCTGCTCTAGCCATGGATCGCCGCGGTTGTGATAGCCGTAGGTCTCCCAGAAGCCAGGCGCGTCCTCGCTGGTCAACGTCAAGCCCCGTAGCCATTTGGCGCTCTTCCAGAAGTAGAGATGCGGCACAAGCAGGCGCGCAGGGCCGCCGTGCTCGCGTTCGAGCGGCGCGCCTCCAAACTCGTATGCGACCCAGGCGCGGCCGTGGCTGACGTCTTTGAGCGCGAGGTTTGTGGTGTACCCACCGTCTGACCATGCGGTCAGAAATTCGGCGGTCGTCTCGACGGCTCCAAGTAGCCTGTCGACCGATACGCCGCGCCAGCTGGTGTCGAGTTTCGACCACTTGGTCACGCAGTGGATATCCACCGTGACCTCGTCGGCGGGCAGGGCGAGGAACTCCTCCCAGCTCCACGCTACCGGTGCCTCGACGGCGCCATCTATCCGAAAGCTCCATTCCTCAAGCCGTGTGTGCGGCGTCGGTCCCGCCGAGAGCACGGGGAAGTCGTTGGTCACGTACTGGCCGGGTGGGACCCGACTGGGGTCTGCGACCGGCCTCCGGCGGCCGGTGAAGCCGCGGCTGATCGGAGCCATGCTTCGTATCTTCGCACCAACTGGTAGTTCGCCTGACGGCAGTTGAATTGGCCTACAGGCTCCCCCGCGGCGGGCCTATCGGCTCGATTTCGAGCGCTGTTTGCGCGCGGCCCGCCCGTTCGACTTGCGCTCCGGTTCCTCCTCGGGTGGGTCCGCTCCCGTGCGCAGCCGCTCCAATGTCTCCTCAAGGGCAGCCATCAGGTCGGGCACGGGGGCGGGCTCCGTCTCACGCTTGGGAGCCCGAACGGTCTTGCGCTTGCGTTTGGCGTCGATCACCCGCCTGAGCCGCTCGCGATAGCAGTCCTGGTAGCGCTCGGGGTCCCACTTTGTTGAAAGCTCCTCGATGATCGCTGCGGCGTTGTCGACCTGCTTCTTTGAGGGTTTCTTGCCGCCGGTCGGGATCGCCTTGGTCGCGCGCACCTCGTCGTGGAAGATCATCGTGGTCAGCGAGAGCGCGCTTTCGCGCGCTTGGACCGCGACGAGGTATTCCTTGGTCCGCATGACAAACCGCCCGAGCGCCACTCGTTCCTGCTTCGCCATCACCTCGACGAGCAGCCGGTACGCACGAAGCGTGCCTTCGCTCTCACCGGCCGGCACCAGGAAGTAGGGATGATCGAAATAGATCGGGTCGACCTCATCGAGCTCGACGAACGACTCGATATCGATCGTGCGCGTCTTACGCGGCTGCACGGAGGCAAGCTCCTCCTCGGTTACGACGACTTGCGTGCCGTTCAGGTCGTAACTGTGGGCGACTTCTTCCCAGGCGACCTCCTGGTCTTCCCTGGAGCAAAAGCGGCGCTGCTCGATCGGAGCCTTGTCCTTGTCGTGCAGCTGACGAAAGTGGTAATCGAGGTCTCGGGCGGCGCTTACGAGCTGTACGGGAACATTTACCAATCCGAAGCTCAGCGAGCCGCTCCACAGGGGGCGCGCCATCGCTAGCTTCTACCTCCCGCGAGGCTGGCTTCGAGAGCCGCAGCGAGGTCCTCGCCGTGGTCCGGCTCCTCCTGGGCCACGAGGTCGATCTCCTCGCCTTTGGCTTTTCGCCTAATCAGGTCAAGCACCGCGTCCCGGTAAGTGTCCTCGTAGGCCCCGGGGTCGAATTTCTCGGCCAGGGTCTTTACCAGCTGGCCGGCCATCTTTACCTCCTTGGGCGAGGGAGCTTTCGCCTGCTCTATCTCGAGCTCGTCGCCGTGGACCAGCTCATCGTGAAAGCGCAACGTGTGCATGACGAGCACGTCTTCGCCAGCGCGCAGCGCGACCAGATATTCCCGGTCGTGGAAGCTGAAACGGCCTATGCCCGCGCGCTTGGTCTTGCGCAGTGCCGCGTATAGAAGACGGAACGCGCCTTGGTCGTCGCGCGCTCCGAGGTAGTACGTCTTCTCGTAAAAGACCGGATCGATCTCTTCGGCGCACACGAACTCGCGCAGGTGGATGACCTTGCCGCGATCACCGGCCGCGGCCTTGACCTCCTCCTTGGAGAGCACCACGTACTTATCTTCGGCCAGTTCGTAGCCCTTGACGATCTGCTTGTAGGGAACCTCTCTGTCCTCTTTGGAGCAGATTCGTCGGTGCTCGATTCGCGCTCGGTCTTTGGCGTGGACTTCGTGGAAATGGACCGTCTTGGACTCGGTAGCGGAATACAACTTGACCGGGACATTGACCATCCCGAAGGTGATCGTCCCGTTCCAAATGGATTTCGGCATCGCGAGGGGCTACCCACCCGAGTTGGCCAAGACACGGCCACGGGGCGGCGTTAGGCTGCGCGGTGCGCTCGGATGCCCTGGGACCTCGTCATCGATATCGACAACACGCCCGGCGCGTTGGCAGAGGTGGCGGCGGCGATCAGTGACGCGGGTGTGAACATCGCAGCTGCGACTTGCATCGGCCCGGGTCGGACGGCAGAGCTGCACATTCTCGTTCCCCACCCCGGGGCGGCAAAGCACGCGCTCGCGATCTCGCATCTCGCGGTGAGCCGCGAGCGGGAGGTCGTCGTTGTCGACGTTGAGGACCGGCCGGGCGTGCTAGCCGACCTGACTCGAAAGATCGCCGAGGCGGGCGTAAACCTTGAGCTGGTCTTCGTCGCCACACGCAACCGCGTGGTGTTTGGAGCAGCGGATCTCGGCCCACTTCGAGCCGCCGTGGGCCTAGGGCCCTGACTAGCGCGCACGGTCGATGAGCGCCCACCGGGCACAGCGGACGCGGCCGCGCGGCTAGGCGGTCAAAGTCACCGCTGCCTCAGGTGTCGCCACGTGGAAGCTGAAACTCTGCTCGAGATATAGCCGAACGACTTCGGCGTCGTGGGAGTCGTAGCCGATCGAGAGATCCTGGCCAGACTCAAAGAGGAAATCGCCTCCACGTAGGCTGACCACCATCGCTCCCCTAACGCCTGGCGCCCAGACGATCGGCCCTTCAAGGATGTTGCGCAGGTGATCGAGCAGCGGATAGCCGCCGTGCTCGGCGGTCTCAACGACTCGTCGATACTGCTCACGCCCGAGCGCCAGTCCATAAGGTCCGGCAATCCCATTGCAAAGGAGCCGCTCGACGGCGCCGGCCACCCGCGTGGGGTAGCCCTCCGCGACTTCCCCCAGGGAAACCGGTTCGTGCGGAGAGGATTCAGCGATCCCGGTGAACGCGCCCTCCCACCCATGAAAGACGGCGACGTTTTCGGCGATCGCCATCTGATGGGCGGCTCTGTCGAGCGACTCAAGATCAACGTCCCGCGCTCCCCTATCGGCATTGCGCAGCTCTTCCCGCGAAAGCTCGAAGTCGGCACGCGCCTCGACTAGCGATAGGACGCGCCGCTGGCGCCCGCTCACCCCGTCGCTGGGCGCGGACCCGAGCGTGTTGATGCGCCCGAGATTGGTCGCCGAGTACTCCCAGCCGTGTGGGCCTGAAAAGTCAACGAGCTTGCGTGCGGCAAGCGCCGGGGTGAGCCGCTCACTGGCCTCCTCGTCGAGCAGCTTCCAGGCGGCGTCGCTGATCGGAGCGTGGCTGCGGAGAAGGTGGTTCATCTTGAGGCTCCTTTGAGGCTGCGAATGCCGAGCGATCCGTCCTCGTAGGCGCCGGTGCTTCCCCCTGCGCCTCCTTCGAACGCCTCCGCTTCCGCCTCCTCGCCGTGTTCGACGATGTCGCCCGTCTGGAACAGGATTCCATGAGCGACCTCGCGCCACGAGGGCGTTCGGCGCAGTAGGTACTCGAGGTCCATGCTGAAATGCTTGAACTCTTCGCCCTGCGCGTCGCGCATCACCGAGACCGCCTCGGGGTCGGTTTCCAAGGCGATGCGCTGCTCGTACCAGCCGATCGCCTCCGCCTCCTCGGTTAGCGAGGCGCACATACGAGCGAAGGTGCGCGTGGCGCCAGGCAGTTCGTCGGGTGGCTCGTGGTACTGGTCGAAACCCATTGGTTCTCCTTGATTCGGGGGCCGCGGCCTGAACTCTAGGTGCGGACAGGTTTCGCTGCCGCTCTATCCTCGAGGTATGGCCACAACCTGGGTCCTGCAGACAGAAACGAAGGGCACCGGTGCCCAAATGGTGCCGCTCGAAAAGGTGCAGCGGCGTTCCCAGGACGTCGCGCCGGAGTTCATCCGGCCGGAGAGGCGCAGCCGCGCGCGTAAGCCGGAGCCTGCCACGCCAAGGTTGCCGCATAAGTTCAGAATTGTCGATGTGATGACCCGTCAGCGGCTGGTGGATGGAGTCGGCATCGCCGAAGCGCTGGCGGCGCTTAAAGACGTCCGCAGCGTGGTCGACGTAAACGTTTTTGTGTGGGAAAAGGAGCGCGCCCGCTGGCGCCCGCTGACCTTCGAGGAGGAGCACGCGCTGATCGATCTGGCCCTAGAGCAGGCGGCCTAGCTGGCAGCCAGCGCGCTCCGCGGTCGACGGCCTATCCCCGCGGCTAGGACCAACCACAAGCCCATGGCCACCCAGATCAACACCCTCGCAAATGACCCCCCGAATGCCAGCCACGAAACGTGTGCCACTTCGAAGCCCGAGACGGCATACATCCCGACTGGGAACAGGGTCGACCAGCGGCGCACGTTGTAGCGCAGACGTGGAGCGACCAGCTCGCCGGCGAGCATCACCGGCAGCCAGAGAGCGCTGAGGATCCAGATCACGGCTGACAGGTCGGCGACCGGCCGACCGAGGTGATGCAGGGCAGCTTGCCGTAGAACGGCACGGCTAATCAGGCCGAGCGTGAGCGCGGAGATCGCGAGCGCCCCGCCCGCGACCCAGTGATCGCCCAAGCCTCGTAGCAGTTCGCGTGGGTCAAATCGAGCCGACACGACCAAGTAGAGCGCAAGGCCCAGTGCGCACAGGACCAGCGCCGGATAGATCAGCCACATCGGTCGCCCGGCGCCCGCCTCAAGCGCGGCCAGTCCGGCCAGGGATTCGAGTGAGACGGTCGCCATGAAGGAACTACCGGAGCTCGGGAGCGGCCACGCGCGGACGATGGCGACGGCGAGCCGCACGCAGATCAACGCGGCGACCGCGAGCAAGATCAGCGACACGGCCGCGAATCCTGCCGTCTCAAGCCGTGCACCAAGCACGGCCGTACCCGCGACAGCCGTCAGGCTCGCGGGCGAGCGCACGGCGGCGTGTCGCCACTCGCGGTCGCGCTTTGCCCGCGCTGCGGCTAGCGCTGCCAGCAGCACCCAGGCCGCTGCGGTGGCGACCATCCAAATGTCCGACAACAGCGCCTGGCCGTCCATCGACAGCCCGATCGAGACGATCCCGGTGGCCATGACGACGGCGCCGGCGCCAGAGTCGACACTCAACTCGCGATGAGCACGATCCTCGCGCGGCGGGGTCCAGGGGCTAGCGTGCGAGCGCGGATGCTCCGCCTGCATGTGCGGCTGGGTGCGGTTTCGTGCGGCTTGTCTTTTCAAGCGCCGTCCACAGCTAAACACGCCCCATCGCGCCCGGTCGGCAATCTGACACACAGTGGAGTGCCCTAGACGGTCGCCTGACTTCGCTTAGCTCCCATCGGCGTCTTGCGAATGTGATTCTCTGGTCGGTATGACCTCGCTGCTCGAACCGCCGGCTCAGATCGCTTCTTCAGGTGCGCTCGAGCAGTTTCATCCCGCGATACGGACCTGGTTCGAACGCCGCTTTCCCGATGGGCCGACCGAAGCACAAGCAGGGGGCTGGCCGGCGATCATGGCGAGCCGCCACACGCTCGTATGCGCCCCAACTGGTTCCGGAAAGACGCTTGCGGGTTTCCTCGCGGCGATCGACGCTCTGTATCACGCCCACGCCGCGGGCAAACCGATCGACGCCATGACCAAGGTCGTTTACCTGAGTCCGCTAAAAGCACTGGCCGTGGACGTCCACGCCAATCTGGAGGAGCCGCTCGAGGAGATTGCCGAGGTCGCGCGCGAGCTCGGCTATGAGCCCGCTCCGGTCACGGTGGGCGTGCGCACCGGCGACTCGACCTCTTCTCAGCGGCAGATGATGCTGCGCCGGCCGCCCAACTTGCTCGTCACGACGCCCGAATCTCTGTATCTGTACCTGACAGCGGAGCGCTCGCGAGCAACGCTGCGGACCGTCGAGACAGTGATCGTGGACGAAATCCACGCGCTCGCCCGCGACAAGCGCGGCTCGCACCTAGCCCTCTCGCTCGAGCGATTGGCTGCCGCCACGGAGAGCCCGCCTGTGAGGATCGGGCTGTCAGCGACCGTCAAGCCGATCGAGACGGCGGCGCGACTCTTGGTGGGCGCCACAGAGCCACTGCCGACCGTCGTCGACAGCGGGCACCGGCGGGCGCTCGACCTCTCGCTTCAGTTGCCTGACGGCGAGCTCGAAGCGGCCCTCTCCTCCGATCAACTCGCCGAGATCCTCGACCACATCGCTGGCCACGTCGCTCGCCACCGTACGACGCTTGTGTTCGTGAATACGAGGGCCTTGTCAGAACGGGTGGCACATCTACTCGGCGAGCGGCTGGGAGAGGACGAGGTTGCGGCTCACCACGGGTCCCTTTCGCGCGAGCGCCGCCAGCGGGTCGAGCAACGCCTTCGCGCGGGCGAGCTGCGAGCGCTGGTGGCGACGGCGTCGCTTGAGCTCGGCATCGACGTGGGCCCCGTAGAGCTGGTATGTCAGCTCGGTTCGCCCCACAGCATCGCGACTTTTTTACAGCGGGTGGGACGCGCGAACCACCAGCGCGACGGCGTCCCACGGGGAGTGATCTATCCCACGACCCGAGACGAGCTCGTGGAATGTGCGGCGCTGTTGGCCGCGGTGAAGCGCGGTCGCCTCGATGCACTGCATCCGCCCGAGCGGCCGCTTGACGTCCTCGCCCAACAGGTCGTGGCCGAGGTGGCCGCCAGGGGAGAGGAGGGCGTCGCCGAGCAGGAGCTTTTCGCGCTGACCAAGGGCGCCTGGCCGTATCGCGATCTAACTGAGCAGCAGTTCGAAGAGGTGCTCGAGCTCGTGTCTGCGGGAATCGAGACTGGTCGCGGCCGGCGCATGAACTACGTACATCGCGATCGCGTGAACAGGCAACTACGCGCGCGGCGGGGCGCCCGACTCGCCAGCCTCACTTCCGGCGGGGCAATCCCCGAGACCGGCGATTACCGGGTGCTGTTGGAGCCCGGAGACGTGTTTCTGGGCACGGTCAACGAAGACTTCGCGATCGAGTCGATGCAGGGTGACGTGTTCCTGCTCGGGACGCATCCGTGGCAGATAGCGGGAGTGACCAACGGCGTCCTCCGGGTGCGCGATGCGGCCGGCCGCCACCCGACAATTCCGTTCTGGCTCGGTGAGGCACCCGGTCGCACGGATGAGCTTTCGCACGAGGTTTCGAAGTTGCGTCGCGCGGTCGCCGAGCGCCTCGATACCGCGGGACGGGAAAGCGCGATCGCGTACGTCGGGCGCGTGTCCGGGGTCGATGAAGTGGCCGCCGCCCTGGTGGTCGACTACCTGCGCGTAGGTCGGGCGCAGCTTGGTGGCGTGCTCCCCAGCGACGAAGACATCGTTTTCGAGCGCTTTTTCGACGAAACCGGCGGCATGCAGCTCATCATCCACGCGCCCCTGGGCTCTTGCATCAACCGCGCGCTGGGCCTCGGACTCCGCAAGAAGTTCTGTCTCAACTTCGACTTTGAGCTCCAGGCCGCGGCCAGCAACGATGCTGCGCTGTTGTCGCTGGGGCCGCAGCACTCGTTTCCGCTCGAGGACGTTCCCGCCTTCCTGCGCTCCCACAACGTGCAGGACGCCGTCTCTCAAGCTGTGTTGCGCAGCCCCATGTTCACGGCCCGCTGGCGGTGGAATCTGAACCGGTCGCTCGCAGTGTTGCGGTTTAAGAACGGGCGTCTGAATCCCTTCAACATCCAGCGTATGGAGGCGGCCGATGTGATGGCCGCCGTGTTCCCCTCGCTCGCGGGCTGTCAGGACAACGCACCTGCGGGTCCGCTCGAGATTCCCGATCACCCTTTGGTGCGAGAGACAATGCACGACTGCCTGACCGAGGCGATGGACATCGACGGGCTCAAGACGCTCGTCCGCCGCTTCGAGGAGGGAAATGTCCGGCTCCATTTCGTGGACACCGTCGAGCCCAGCGTGCTTGCACACGAAATTCTGAACGGAGCGCCGTTCACCTACCTCGACGAGGATGCGGAAATCGGCGAGCGGCGCTCTCGAGCGGTGCCACTGAGGCGAGGCCTACCGGTCGAACCGCGAGAGCTCGGGCGTCTGGACGCGGCGGCGATCGAGCGTGTACGGCGCGAGGCGGTGCCCGAGGTGCGAGATCCCGACGAACTGCACGACGTCCTGCTCTCGCTCGTGGTCACACGTCCCAAGGAGGAGTGGCGGGCGCAGTTCGAGCTGCTGATGGAGACCGGCAGAGCGTTCCACGTTCGGGATGACGGGGGTCCCAGGCTCTGGTGGGGAGCGACCGAGCGTCGGGCCGAGCTGCAGGCGCTATTTCCCGCCGCCCGCTTCGTGCCCGACCATCCCCTGCCAGCTGGCCTGGCCCACCAACTTGACGCCGCTAACCGCGACGACACTGCCGTGAGCGCGGTTCAGGGTCACCTTGAGATCTCGGGGCCGGTGACGTGCGATGAGCTCTCGGTCGCGACCGGCCTTTCCGAGGGCGTGGCCAAGATTGCCCTCGAGGCCCTGCGTGGGCGGGGATTTGCGGTTGCCGGCGAGTATGAGCCCGGCCGGGGGGAGCAGTGGTGTGCTCGGCGGCTGCTTGCTCGCATTCACAGCTACACCCGCGAACGCCGCCGGGCGCAAATACGGCCCGTGAGCCAGCAGGAGTGGGAGGAGTTCTTGCAGCGGTGGTGGCATCTCGCGCCGCAAACACAGCTCTACGGACGCAGTGGCGTGACCGACGTAGTCGAACAGCTCCAGGGCTCCGAATCGCCAGCCGGCGAATGGGAGCAGATGCTGACCGGACGGGTTCACGCGTACCGCTCGGAGTGGCTTGATGATTTGTGCCTCTCCGGTGAGGTCGTGTGGGGACGCCTTTCTCTCGTGGCGCCGGCCACGGAGACACCGGAGCCCGTCGTCGCGACCGGCAAGACGCCGTCTCGACGGACTCCGATCACGTTCATGCTGCGTGAGGATTTGCCTTGGCTCCTACAGGCGCACAGGGGCAGCGCGCAGCCGGCCGAGCCCAGCACAGGGCCAGGTAGAGCCGTCCTCGACGCGCTGCGCACTCGCGGAGCGCTCTTTCACTCCGAGCTCCAATCCATCACCGGCCTTGTACCTGCGGAGATCGAGGAGGGCCTGTGGGACGGCGTTGCGCGTGGGCTCATCACCGCGGACGGGTTCGCAATTCGGTCCCTGCTCCAAGCTAGATCGCGTTTTGCCCGCCGCCAGCGACAGTACCCCAAGCCCGGCACGCGCGGACGACGAGACGCCTGGCGTCATGGTGTCGAAGGACGCTGGACGCTGCTGCCTGCCGCGGCAGCGATCGAAGAGAAAGAAGAGCTAGCCGAGGCTGTCGCAGCTCAGCTGTTACTGCGGTGGGGCGTGGTCTTCCGCGACGTCTACCTCAAGGAACGCCTCGCGGTGCCGTGGCGTGAGGTCCTGTGGGCGCTGCGCCGATTGGAGGCCCGGGGCCTCACTCGGGGTGGCCACTTCGTGACGGGCATCAGTGGCGAACAGTTCGCCAACGACGCCACGATTCCGATGCTGCGGGGTCGCGTGCTCGGGGCTGACAGAGCGCGTCTCGGCTAGGAGTCTCGCGGAGCGGGGGCGCTAGCGCGTCTGCGGATGAGAGTTCTCGGCGCGCCGCACGGCGACTCCCATCGCGTCCGTCGCGATGAGCTGCTGAAAACCGCGGATCAAGGGCCGCACGCTGGCAAGCCCGATCCGTCCCTGGACCCCGAATGGTTCGGCCCGTGTCTCGGAGTGCAAAACGCTGCCTCGGTCGAGCCCTGGCTCGACCCAGTTGGCGAAAAGCACCCGAGCCGTTCCGCTTTTGCTCCAAGAGCGGAAATCCTCCGGACCCGTGAGCTGGGGATAGTCGCGCCGCAGCGTCCAGATCCGGCCCACGATCCCGGATACGAGCGCGAGTTCGCTCTCTTGCAGCACCGCGAAGGGCGGTTCGCGGAACAGGTCATCGAACCTCGCCTCTCCCGCAACCCCGGGAATCCGCCAGCGCACGAGACGGCCGAGCAGCCGCGTTTCGCACAATCGCACCTCACGGGTCGCCTGCCACAGCTGCTCCGGGCGGGACTCACTCTCGCGCTGGTGCGAGACGCGCACCGCCGGCTGCGCCAGCCAATCGTCTAGGTCTACGTCAGGGTCAAAGCCGGTCGCGCGCATGCCAGCAGTGATCAAAGCAAGCGCGACGACGAGGCAGTCCGCATCCGTCGCGGCTCGACGGCTGGTCAGGCGGTGGCGAGGGCTGGCTCGTGGCCGAGGTTGAGGGTGCGACGCAGCTGAAGGTAGGCGATCGCGCCCGGGATCGTGGGCAGCCAGAAGGCGTAGAGGCGGTAGGCGAGGACCGCGGCGACGGCGAGCTCCGGATGCACTCCGAAGGCGACGAAGGCGCCGATCATCCCGCCCTCGACCCCGCCGATTCCCCCCGGCAGCGGCAACATGTTTGCGAGCGTGCCGACGAAATAAGCCATCAGAACCACGCCGGGTGCCGGCGTCGGGCCAAAGGCTTTAAAGCTCACCCATAGGACTGCGATGTCGAAACCCCACCACAGTGGTGCGCCCATCAACCCGGCGCGGCGCTCTCGGATCAGCGACCAGGCGAGGCGCACGCCGTCGGCGATGGCCTCGATTCCCGCTGCCAGCTTGGCGCTCGCCTTCGCAAAACGGCGCCGCTGCGCCGGTGCCCGTCGCAGCAGCCGGGCCAAGCGCGCGGCCGCCGCAGGGGTAGCTGTCGCGGCGAGGCCCACGACGATCGCCAGGCCCGCCGGGGCCAAGGTCAGCGCGACCGAGTGCCCGCCGCCGAGAGCTCCAGTCCACAGGCCTAGGCCACCGACGATTAGCGCGACCAGGTAAACGGCGTACATCAAGATCAAAAACGCGACCATGCGGCGAGCGATCTCGCCGGGTGCCAACCCGCGGCGGCGTAGCGCCCATGCAGTAAGCGCCATACCACCTGTTCCGGCGCTGGCCAGCAGCCGGGTCGCAGCATGGCCAGCGAGGGTGATCTCGTACGAATCGCGATACCCGATGTTGGCTCCGCTGCCCTGGTAGACGGCGCGGAAAAGGACCACCTGCCCTGCAAAAGACAGTGCCTCGAGCGCGAGCCCGGCGGCGAGCCAGCCCACGTGTCCGCGCCCGATCACGCGCAACTCGCTCGGCAGCCGTCCCAAGACTGGCGCGAGCAAAATTGCACCGCCGACCGCTGCCGCGCTAATCGCGCCCGCGAGCAGCCAGCGCGGATGCGAGCGCACGAAACGAGCCACCGGGCGCCAAGCGGTCGCGGCCGAGTGGGCGAAAGAGTGGTCTGCGGGGCGCCAAGCGCCCGTCGCGGCGGTTGCGCTCATGCGGCGACCAATCCGCCTGCGAGCGTGCCTCGGGAGGGCCGATCGTGCGTCAGCTCGGCGGCCGTACGCACGACCTCACCGGTAACACGGCGCAGAGCCAGATTGAGCGCCCCCCCGCGCAGAAGCGCTTCCAGAGCAGTCGCGATCAGCCGGCCACGGATCGACCGCGCCCCGTGCACAGTCACGGTCGCCCACAGCTCGACACCGCCACGCGCGGCCGAATAAACCTCGTACTCGACGTCGACCGTGATGGGGCCTCGCGCGGTGAGTGTGAGGCGGCGCTGATCCGCGTGCTCGACCTCGATCTCGAAGGCGACAGAGATGCCCGCCAAGCCGCCCGCGATGCGCGCCCTGCTGCCGGTGCGCAGGCGATCGCCGTCGAACTCTTCAATCCGAAACGCGATCGGTGACCACCGCGCGCAAGCATCGGGATCAGTCAGTACAGCCAGCACCTCCTGCGGGGCGCAATCGACGGTGGTTTGCGTGGTCCAAGTGCTCATCGCTCTCTCCTCCTGCTGTCTCGGCCTCGAGCAGGTGCCCGAGTGATGAGCAATGTCCCAAGGCCGGCCGTCGGCGACTACGTCATTTGACGCATTGGCCAGAGCGGTCACCCGGAAGTCGCACATGTCGCTAACGACCGCCGTCTGAGGCGGAATTCATCGGTCAGCGATGGCTGCAGGTCCGCGACCCGCTGAGCGGGCCCTGATGGTTCGTTGCCAAGACCGACCCTTGGTGATAAACCGTGCCTTAGACGTTCCCGTGGCGCGAATGGGTGCTGGCGGGAAGAGAATTTCGTGGGCAGCGAGGAGACGAGATGTCGGTAAGCGAAGATCCAACTCAGGGTGGTGGCACTGGCCACGACGATGATCCGACCACGCGCGTTGGCACCGGCCCAGGCGACGACCCGAGCCAAGCCGGCGTGACCGAACCGGGCGCCGATCCATCGCAGGGAATCGAGCGTGGTGAGGATCCATATGAGGATCCGACCGAAGGCGACGAGGTTGGCGAGCGTCCGGGGGAGGATCCGACCGAGTAGACCGGCCGCCCACGGGCGGCTCATGTTTGCTGCTGATCCGCAGAGCTGCCTGGGGCCTTAAGCCGGGCGTAGGTAGGTCAGCTCGTCACGCTGCCGTCCGAAGCCGAGGCTACGGTCAGAACGCATGTTCGAAGTTCGCTCGGAAGCCAGAGCGGGCGCTCAAGCCTGCTCCGAGCCGCAGTGGCTCCTCGCCCTCAACGACCAACAGCGCCAGGCGGTCGAGCATCCTGGGGGTCCGCTGCTAATCCTCGCCGGAGCAGGGACGGGAAAGACGACAACGCTCTGTGCACGGGTGGCCTGGCTGTGTAGCCGCGGCGTTTCACCAGGGCGCATCCTCCTGTTGACTTTCACCAGGCGGGCCGCACGAGAGATGCTCCAGCGAGCGCGCGCCATGATCGGGATGCCGGCTGGCCGAGCGGGCGTGCTCGGCGGAACCTTTCACTCGGTCGGGCACCATTTCGTCCGTCGCCACGCGGCGGCGCTTGGGTTGCCGACGGGATTTGGGCTCTTGGATGCCGGCGACGCGGCGGATCTACTCGACCTGTTGCGCGAAGAGCAAGGGCATGCACAACGCGGCAGGCGCTTCCCAAAGAAGTCGACGCTGCTCGACATCTACTCGCGCACGGTGAACTCCCAGTGGCCGCTTGCGCAGATCCTGGCGAAGACCTTTCCGTGGTGCGAACAGCATCGCGACCATTTAGCCGCGCTGTTCAAGGCCTATACGGCCCGTAAACGATCTCTAGGCGTCCTCGATCTCGACGATCTGCTCGTGTGTTGGCGAGCCTTGACGACAGACGATGTCGTCGGGCGCGAGCTCGAGACTCGATTCGATCACGTCCTCATCGACGAATATCAGGACGTCAATGGCCTGCAGGTGGACATCGTGCGCGGGCTCCGCCGTAGCTGCCACGAATTGACGGCGGTCGGTGACGACTTTCAGGCGATCTACGGTTGGAGAGCCGCGTCGGCGCAGCACATCCTCGACTTTCCACGCCAGTTCGTGGACACGACCGTCATCAAGCTCGAGCGCAACTATCGCTCGACGCAACCCATTCTTGACGTCTCCAATGCTGTGTCGGCACAGGCGCCGGGCGCTTTTCCAAAACAGTTGCGGACCGAGCGGGAGGGCGGCACGTTGCCGGAGCTGGTGTTCTGCCGCGACGAGTCCGCGCAGGCCGAGGAAGTAAGCCGCCACGTTTTAGAGGCGCGAGAGCGCGGCATGGATCTTCGCCAACAAGCGGTGTTGACTCGCACCAGTCATGACAGCGCGTTGCTCGAGCTAGAACTCGCCCGTCGTGACATCCCTTTCGTCAAGTACGGCGGGCTGCGTTACCTAGAGGCGGCGCACGTCAAAGACCTGGTTGCTCTGTTTCGGCTCGCCGACAATCACGCTGACGAGATCTCCTGGTTCCGCGTGCTCCAGCTGCTCGACGGTGTGGGACCGGCTAGCGCCCGCCGCGCCCTAACTCTCCTTCTGACGTCCGGAGCCGATGGATTATCTGGTTGGGCCCGGGCCCGAGAGCAGCTGGCGGCTGACGCCCGGCCACTGGCCGACGAGGTCATCGCCGCACTTCAGGACGTCGGCATCGAGCGATCCGCCGGTAAACGAGCCGAGCGATTGTGCGCAGCATTGGTGCCGCTGATCTTGGCCCGTTATCCAGACGGCGCCCTGCGCCTACAGGACCTCGAACGGCTGGTCTCAGCAGCGCGTGGCGCCTCGGCGCTAGACCAGTTTGTGTCCGAGCTTGTGATCGAGCCTCCTACCTCGAGCGCGGACTTGGCCGGGCCGCCGCACCTCGACGAGGACTACCTCGTGCTTTCGACGATCCATTCGGCCAAAGGACTCGAATGGGAGGCTGTCCACGTGCTCGCGCTCTACGACGGCAACTTCCCTGCTTGCATGGCCGCGGGGTCAAGCGAAACGGTCGACGAGGAGCGGCGACTGCTGTACGTGGCGATGACTCGCGCTCGGCGCGAGCTGCACCTCTTCGTCCCGCTGCGCTACTACCACAGACCCGCTGGGATCGATGACGCGCACGGTTACGGAAAGCCGTCGCGCTTTCTGACCGAGGATGTGCAGCGGCTCTGCAAGATCAGGCGACTGCACGACACGGCGAGCGAGGTCGCTGAGGCCGCGACACAGCGGCGGATCGAAGTCTCGGTCGACGCCCTGTTCGAATAGCGAGGCTCAACTTCCATGATGGGATCGGAGCACGGGAATGTTCCCCGGGACACGGACAAGCGAGGCCGATAATTGGCGCACGGATGTTGGCCTACGTTTTTTGGCATCGACCGCGTGCGAGCGTGTCCTCGTCTGACTACGAATCGCGGCTGCGTGCATTTCACCTCGAGCTCGGCGTCTGCTCGGCGAGCTTCCGGGTCGAGACAGTGCCGTTTGTCAGCGGCGGCGCCTACGAGGACTGGTACCTGGTGGAAAGCTGGACCGAGCTGGGGGCGCTCAATCTTCGGGCGATTTCGGACCGGCGCGCGAAGCCTCACGATGCCGTGGCGGGTGTGACGGGGGAGGGGTGGGGAGCCGTGTACGGGCTGGTCCGCGGCGAACGACGGGCGCCACGGACAACGCTCTGGGTGAGCAAGCCTGCGGATCAGTCCTACAAGCGCTTTCTGAGCGAGGTACGGGAGCCGGGGGTATGGCAGCGTCAGCTGGCGCTCGGACCCGCGCCTGAGTTTTGCCTGGCGGGTGCCGAGGAGCCCGCTACTGGCGATCCAGAGCGCGCGCTGGTCTATCAGTCGGCTATCTCTTAGCCCAGCGCAGCCGCTCAGCTATGGCGCCAGCCGCTCAAGCAGCCAGCTTCCGTGGGAGTCAAGTGTGTAGCGCAACCGGTCGTGGAGCCGATCCTCGCGGTGTTGCCAGAACTCAAGCGTTGAGGGCTTCAACCTGAAGCCGCCCCACTGCTCGGGCAGCGGCAGCTCGACGGCCTCGTAGCGCGCAGCGATATCCGCGACCCATTCTTCGAGCTGCTGCCGGCTCGCGACGACGTCGCTCTGTGGCGAGGCGAGCGCACTCACCTGGCTCGCCCGTGGGCGGCTGCGCACATATGCAGCCGACTCGGCCGCGCCGATGCGTTCAGCGCGGCCCTCGATCCGGATCTGGCGCCCGAGCACGTCCCAGTAAAACAACAACGCCGCGCGCTGGTTGGCGGCGAGCTCCGTGCCCTTGCGGCTCGCATAGTTTGAGTAGAAGACAAAGCCGTCCGCATCGGCCAACTTGACGAGCACCATCCGGACCGAGGGCGCTCCGTCGCTACTGGCGGTGGCGAGCGCGGCTGCCTCCGGGGCCCGGATGCCCGCAGCGACCGCCTGCCGATACCAAGCGTCGAACTGACGGAACGGGTCGCGGTTGACGTCCTGCTCCAGGAGCGGCTGAGCAAAATCAGGCACACAACCCTTCATGCCGTCGGACTCGAGCTACGTCTCAGGCGCAGCGGTCGTGTCCGGAGGCTTTCAATCCATGCCGCAGCGATCACAACGGCACCGATTCCCAGCACGATCCACTGGGTGGGATCGCTCGCACCGGCGTGTGGTGGTGCGGCCGTGGCGGTGGGCGTCGGCAGGCGATGGCCGGCGCGCGCGGCCAGCCGCTGGACGGCCTCGACAGTTGCACTTCCCAGCCCGCCCCCGACGTCCGATAGGCGTACGCCTGCGGTCGCGGCGCGCGGGTTGGTGATCGGCCTTGAGAAGCCAGCGAAACCGAAGCCGTTCGGCATCACTACCAGCAGTGGCCCGCGATAGGTGAGCGACAGCTCCTGGCCCAGAAAGCGGGCATACGTCTGTGGTTGGCGCCAAAGCTCCGTAACTGACCCAAGATCGGTGGGCGACGCAATCAATGCCACGCGGATCGGATAACCGATTCGACGCGTTGTTTCCAACAGGTCAGCGAGCGCAGCTTGCTGGTTGACTGGTAGGCCAGCGTCTTGTGGCAGAAATAGGGGCTGGGTCGCGAGCACGTCGGAGGCCGGGTCGCCGTCCGCGCGTGCTGGTGCCGCGCCGCAAGCGAATCCGAGTGCCAACATGGCCGTAAATGCGACGAGCCGGGCAAGTGGACGGGCGGACGGGGGCATCTGAATGGAAGGCTCGCAGTTGGCGGTGGGCGGCGGCTGGCAGGCGGCCTGGGTGCAAATCGCCAAGGCCACCGGCGGTGAGCCTGAAGTCTATGGCGCGAGTTTTCGCGCTTGCCGGCATCGCATTGCTGGCATTGTCGATAGCTCCGGCGGCGGCGATGGCCCACGGACCGATCAATCCCGTCGCTTCGAGCTACCTAGCGAAGGTGAGCAGCTCGCCCGCCGGTGTGCAGGCGAAGGTCGTCGATGGAGACTTGCGCATGTGGCTCCAGGTCCCGTACAACCAAACCTTGGTGGTGCTCGACTATCGCGGCGCGCCCTATCTGCGCTTCACACGCGCGGGCGTCGAGGTCAACCACAAGTCCGCGATGTACTACCTCAACCAGACACCGGTCGCCGAGACGCCGCCAGCGAGCTTGGGACGTCATACGCCGCCGCGCTGGCAGCCTGTAACGAGCGGTCACGACTACAGCTGGCACGACGGCCGTCTTCATGCGCTGGCTTCCGTCGCTCTAGTGCCGGGGGTGGCGTATGTCGGCACTTGGCGAATTCCAATCGTCGTGAACGGTCGCGTGAGCGCGATCTCGGGTGGGCTATGGCACGCTGCCGATCCTTCAGTTGTGTGGTTCTGGCCGATCGTCGTCTTGCTCTTCTGCCTGCTCGCGGCGTGGCGTATAAAGAGCCCCGCGCTCGATCGCTGGACGGCCCGTACGCTCGCGTTCCCGGCGCTGGCCGCCACGGTCACGGCAGCTCTTGGCCGCGACCTACATGGGCGCCCCGGCCTGTCGGCCTTCCAACTGATCGAACTCGCTCTCGTGTTGGCATTCGTTGCGTGGGCGCTATCGCGCATCCTTGCGCGCAGGGCCAGCTACTTCACGTATCTAGCGATCGCCATCATCGCGCTGTGGGAGGGAGCCGTGCTGGTTCCGACGCTGCTTCACGGCTTTGTCCTAGTCGCTCTGCCCGCATTCGTCGCCCGGTCGGCGTCGGTGTTGGCCCTGGCGGGCGGGGCGGGCCTCCTGTTTCTGGTTTTCCGACTGTACGACGACGAGACGAAAGCCAACCAGCGCAGCGCCGATCAGCAGCAAGGAGGGGGCGACAGCGAGCTGGAGCTGGTGTGACTGATCGCCGCCGGACGGCAGTGCGCGGCAGTTCGACGACGCGTCTCTTTCTGGTTTTGGCGGGTCTCGTCGCTGCATGTGGCTCCTCTGGCGGGGCCTCCTCGACCCCCACGATCCCGCGCGCTCTGGCACTCGAGGCTCGGCCAATTGGCGAAGGCGCGCGCTTTCACCCGCCTGCCGACGGGCCTGTGTTCGGAGCTTGTGATGGTCGCATCGGGCCGAGGTTCGGCGCGCACGTCGAAGTGTTCGCTGCTAATCGCGTCGTGCTGATCCCTGTGGGGATCGGTACTTTGCCGCCGCGAACCTCCTCAGCGGGTCGCATCGTCTCTGCGCGCTGTTACGGACGCCTCGTGACGCTGGATCCGACGGGTCTTGTGCTCGTGCGCCGTGGTGCGCGCGTGTCGTTGGCAGACCTCTTCCGCAGCTGGGGCGAGCCCCTGTCCGCGCTGAGGGTGGCATCGTTTCCGACGCGGGCAGGCCATCAGGTCGTCGTCTTTGTCGACGGCCGGCGGTGGCAAGGCCCGCCGGGGTCAGTCCCGCTCGTCCAACATGCGGAGATCGTGGTCGAGGTAGGACCCCTACGTGCCACCGCATACCTCGTACGCGTTCCCGCCGGGAACCTAAGCACGGGTAGCGAGTCACCTGGCAGCGAGGGGTCACAATGTGCTTGTGGCACCTCGCATAACGGTTATGGCCAGGCGCACGGGAGTCGCGATAATGCTTGCGGCCGTCGCTATGGCCGGGCTACCGATCGGTAGCGCGCGCGCAGACGGCGACCCGGCGAGTGACTACCTGCTCGCGAACCAGGTCTTTCTGACCTCTGCATCGGGGTCGCTCTCGTCCACCCAGCATCAGGTACTCAATCTCGTGCGGGATGCAAATCGCGCTGGCTTCACGATCCGCGTGGCCATCATCGCGACTTCGTACGACCTCGGTTCGGTCGCCGAGTTGTTCCGCCAGCCTCGTACCTACGCCCAGTTTCTCGGCCAGGAACTGACGCTCGGTTATAAGCAGCGGCTCTTGGTGGTCAGCCCTCATGGCTTCGGCTTCAACTGGCCCGGTCACTCCAGCGCACCTGCTTATCGTCTCCTCGCCAAGATCCCGATCGGCGCGGCACGTGACGGGCTTGCGCGAGCGGCGCTGGCTGGCGTTCGACGGCTAGCGGAGGCAGCGCACGTCGCGCCCTCGGTGCTGAGTACGTCAAGCACGGCGGCTGCTCCCGCCCGTTCTGGCGGCGGCGCTCCCGTCGCGCTGATCTTGATCATCCTCACGGTCGTCTGCGTCGGTAGCGCTGCGATGATCGTGGTGGTGCGGACCAGACGACGGCGACCGGCTTTGGGAACGCGTCGCCGGGTCGCCACGCTACGAGGTCCGCTCCCGCTCAGGATCCACTTGGCGGTCACCGCGGCGGTCCTTCTCGGCGCCGGGGGCGTCGCCGCGGCGATCAAACTCTCGGCTGCCGCAGGACGCGGCGGCTCCTCCGCCAATCACGGTCCAACGTCAGTGCAAGCGAGCTCAGTGGTCACTCCTCCGCCGGTTACATGGCCGGCTGGCCAGCGACGTGCACCGGACTTCTCGCTGCGTGACCAGTCCGGGGGCCCGGTGTCTCTAGCTGTCTACCGCGGACACGAGGTGATCGTCACTTTCATCGATCCGGTTTGCCGCAATGTCTGTCCGCTCGAGGCGAAGGTCATAGACGAGGCGGTGCAACGCGTGCCCGCCGCGCAGCGGCCAGAGGTGCTGGCAGTAAGCGTCAACCCCTACGCCGACGCGCGCGCCAACCTGATCAAGGACGCACGGGTGTGGGACCTCGTACCCCAGTGGCGCTGGGCAGTTGGATCGCGCTCGCAGCTGGCGGTCGTGTGGAAGAGCTACCGGCTGGCCGTCGCCATCGCGAGGCGGAAGGTAGGGAGCAAGACGATCACCTCGGTATCCCACACGGCTGCGGCCTACATCCTCGATGCAAGCGGCCACGAACGCGCGCTGTTCATATGGCCGTTCTATCCCCAGGATGTGGAGCATGAGCTGCGCCGACTCGCATCGTGAGCCATGCTCCCGGCCATCGGATACCCGCTAGTCCTACCTGCGGGTAGTTCGCGAAGCGATATCTTGCTTGGCAGGATGACCGCTCGTCTTGAGCGCGGAGTCGTAGTCAGGCGACTTGCGCCGGTCGCGCTGATGCCCGCGGCTGCGTTCGCGGTGCACCAGCTGCGGTACTGGCTCGCGTTTGGCAGCCAAGCAGGAATGGAGCTCGAGCGCCAAGGGCATTCGTATCTGCATTCGGCAGTCCCGTGGATCGTCTTGCTGCTCGGACTGGCGCTCGGTGCCTTCGTGAGAGCGCTCGGCCGTGCTTTCGGTGGTCATCGGTCGCTGCCGCATTACACGATCTCGTTTGCCTCCTTGTGGCTGATCTGCGCGGCGTGCCTGGTTGCGATCTACGTCACCCAGGAGTTCCTGGAGGGAATGCTCGCCACCGGCCACCCTGGCGGTCTGGCTGGCATCTTCGGATACGGCGGTTGGTGGTCTATCCCGGCGGCCGTCGCGGTCGGGCTGGTGCTGGCGGCCGTCTTCCACGGCGCGCGCTGGGTCTTACGGGAGGTTTCGGAGCGTCACGGCCAGAGGGCGCGTGGCGATTGCGGGCTTGCCGGGTTAGTCCTCCCACGTGACGGTTTCATTCCCAGGCTCGAGCCGTTGTCAGACGGCTGGTCCGGCCGCGGACCACCCTCGCTCACACTCGCGTTCGAATGATGTGAGCTTCCAGGCGCCGCCGCGGCGCGTCGTCTGCTGACCGCGAGCTGCAGCAGCCGCGCGCCTGTGCCGGATCAGTCGTACGCGCTACTAAGCGGGCGCTCTGTTTGGCCTGCTCAATACCGGACTGATTCCCAACCTAGGAGGTCGGTACAAGATGAAGGTAATACCCGCGATCTCGCGAGCGGCGATCGCTGCGGTCGTCGCAACAACTGCCGGTCTACTACTGCCCGCGGCCGCGTGGGCGCACGCGCGGATCAGCCCGCCTGTGTCCATAGCGAACAAGCTCCAGCTCTATAGCCTGGCGGTGCCCACCGAGAAGGCGGGCCTCACGACCACGAAGATCGTGATGACGGTGCCCTCGGGATTCGGCATCGACTCTTTCGTGCCGCCACCCCCGGGATGGCATCAGCGCGTCCAACAGACCGGGTCCGGCGACAGCGCCGTGGTCACACGCGTGACGTGGACGGGCGGACGCACTCCGACGGGCGAGGATTCGCTGTTTCAGTTTCTCGCCCAGCCGTCGACCAGCAAGACGTACACCTTCAGGGTGCAACAGACATACTCGGATGGTTCGATCGTGAACTGGGCCGGGCCGGAATCTTCGGCAGCACCGGCCCCCACGATTGAATCGTCGAGCTCGCTAGGGGGAGGCGGGATCTCCGTCGTCACGATCATCGCCCTGGTAATCGGCGCACTCGGCTTGCTGACAGGAGCGTTTGCCCTTCTGGGCGGTACCCGAAGGCGGACACTCGCGTGAGGGGGAGGGCCGGGATTGCCTGCGCGCTCGTCGCTGCTGCGGTCGGGCTGGCGTTTCCCACCGCCGCGTCCGCGCACGCCTATTTGGTCAAGACGATCCCGGCGGCGAGTCAGGTGCTCAACGGCCCGCCCTCGACTGTTCAGCTCACCTATGACGAGCCAGTCGAGCCACGGTTCGCGATCATTTCGGTCACCGATGCCGCCGGTCGCCAGGAGGCAACCGGCCCCCCGCAGCGCGCGCCCGCGAATCCTGACACGTTGATCGTGCCGCTGCGGGCGCATCTCCCGGAGGGGTGGTACTTGATCTATTGGCGCGCGATCTCCGTCGATGGGCACCCTGTCCAGGGTGCCTTCACCTACGCAGTGGGCCCGAATCCGGGACCGCCCCCGAGATTTCACGTACCGAGCGTCTCCGCAACCTCGACCTCGGTCCAGCTTCTGATCACACGTTGGCTGATGTTCGTAGGTGTTATGGGTTCGATCGGACTCTTCGTACTGCGCTGCTTAATCCTGCGACCGTTGGTCGGGCGCGTGCGCGGGGTCAGTCTCCGCGGAGTCTCGATCGCGTTGGTGCTCGCCACGGTTCTGGGCCTTGTGGCCACTCCGGTGTATCTCGATTTCGCGACTGCAAACGATTCGCTGCGCTCCGTGTTCGACGTCGGGGCGTTGGTCCCGCTGTTTGGAGTGACGGCGTTTGGACGCGCAATCCTCAAACTCGAGTTGTGCTTCGCGCTGTTTTCGCTGGCCGCATGGACGACGCTTTGGCTCGACCGTCCCGAGCGCGAACGGCGCTCCCTGGCCGAGTTAGCCGCCACAGGTGGCGCGCTACTCGCTGCGGGGGCCGTGCTGATCTTGCCGGGCACAGCGGGACATGCGGCGCAGACCTCTCCCCGCGGCCTAACGCTGTTGTTCGATTGGCTGCATTTAGCCGCGGGCTCAGTCTGGCTCGGGGGACTCGTCGGCTTGCTGGTGTTGTGGGTCACGCTGCCGCTTCGGGTGCGGGTCGACGCTCTAGCGGTAGGCGTGCCGAGGTTCTCCGCCGTCGCATTCGGCTCCGTGCTCATTTTGGTGGGAAGCGGAATTGGAGAGGCGGTTGAGCATTTGCCCGCACTTGACGCCCTGTGGCGGACGGGCTATGGAGAGGCGCTTCTCGTCAAGACCGGCTTGCTGCTCGCGGCGTTGCTCATCGCCTCGGGCAACCTTCTTCGCTCCCGCCCACGTCTAATCGAAGCGCAGTGGCGACCGGAAGTGGGGGAGCCGGCGGCACGCCTATTGCGCCGGCTGGTCAGCGGTGAATTACTGCTGGTCACCGCTGTGGTCTTTGCGGCCGCCGTCCTCTCCAGCCTGGCGCCCCCACCTCCGGCGTTCGCGCTGCAGAACTCAGCCCTGGCCCGCGTGGGCCCCGGTCGCGTGGTCCATGCCGTCACTCGCGGCAGCTATCGGTTGGAGCTGCTCGTGTCCCCGAATCGAGCCGTCGCGGCGAATCGTTTCGCACTGCGCATAACGAAGAACGGACGGCCCGTGCGAGGCGCCAACGTGACCCTCACCTTCGACATGACCACGATGCAGATGCCTCAGCAGGAGTACCAACTCACCGAGACCGCGCCCGGGGTGTATTCGCGCGCCGCCCCGGCGCTCGTAATGGTCGGGAACTGGGGGCTGACCTTCCAGATCACACCCAACTCCGGCACTCCTTTCAGCGCCCTGATACTCGACCAGGCAAACGGCTAACGACGCTGCTCTCAACCCCGGAGGACCAAACATGAACGACCAAATCAGCTCGTATATATGGGGGCATGGGCGTCGCCGTGTAGCTCGGAGTGCGTCGAAGCGGGCCGCACGGGCGCTTACCGCGGCGCTTACGGCGGCGGGCGCACTGGCTGGTTGCGGCGGCGCTGGCAGCAGTGCCGTCACCGCGCCGCACGTCGCGCCGGCGGGTACTTACCGGCTGGATCGCTTTCAGCCCAGCCGGCCCGTTCTTCCCGGTCGGCCGACCAAGCTCTCCTTCACGATCCAGCAGCCTTCCGGCCGTCCGCTTACCGCCTACCGAACGTGCTGTGCGCCCCACGAGGGCGTCGATCTGATCATCGTGCGCTCCGACGACAGCCACATCCAGTACGACGACTCCGACATCGCGAGCTCCGGGCGCGTCAGTCAGCCGGTTGTCTTTCCCAGCCCGGGGCGCTACAGGATCGTGGTTGACGCCTATCCCGCGCACACCAGTTCCGGCGCGCCGATCAATTTTCAACTCTTTACTTGGGTGAACGTACGCGGCGCCTACCACGCGCAGAAGCTTCCTCCCCGAGATCCGTGGAGACGGTCGACGGCTACCGCTTCCAAGTCTTGGGCCATGTGCACCTCAAGGCGATCCAAGCGACATTCCTGACGATCAAGGTCACGGACCCACACGGTGCCAAGGCGGCATTCGGCACTTGGCGCGGCGCGCTCGCGCACGCGATCTTCATTCACCAAGGATCGCTCGACTACTTCCACACCCACGTGTGCAGTCCGGGGGCTCGCTACTGCACCTCGGTCCTGGGTGCAGCTCGGGTGACTGGTACTTCGACCCAGCCAGGCTTACTGAAGGTCGGCGTGCTGCTTCCCGAGCCCGGCGTCTGGCGAATGTTCCTTCTCACGTACATCAACGGCAAGCATCTGGTCGCCCCGATCACTCTGAGTGCCGGCTCATGAGCGAAGGTCGACGACGATTTCCGGAGGGCGAAGCCTCATCCCGCGAGATCGCGCTGCGCCTGCTGGCAGCGCTCTTCATGCTCGCCGCGGGAATCATCGCGGTTGCTATCGCCGTGCTCGCGGTCCAGAGCGCGATTGCGGGGTGAGGCTTGAGCGCGATGGGGGAGCTTGCGCGTCCACAAGGGGGTTCGTCAGTGGGCGACCACGTGGCTGGTAGATTGACCTTGCACCGAGGCGAGAGGAGCACCGATGGTCGGCGGACGACTTCCGCGGACGCGCGTGGGCGTATTGGGAACGGGTGAGGTTGGACGTCGCTTAGCGACCGGATTCCATAGCCGCGGCCACGACGTGATGATCGGTTCGCGCGACCCCGCCAAGCCCGAGTTGCGGGAGTGGCTGTCCGCCGATGGTCACGGCGTGCGTGCGGGCACATTTGATGAGACCGCCAAACATGGCGAGCTCCTCGTGCTCGCGGTTCTGGGCGACGCGGCCGACGAAGCAATCGCGGCTGCGGGCGCGGGCAACTTCAGCGGCAAAGTCGTCATCGACACCATGAACCCGCTCGACTTTTCAAAAGGCTTTCCGCCCGGACTTTCGATCGCTGGCAACGACTCGTTAGGCGAGAGTGTTCAGCGAGCCCTTCCGGACGCAAGGGTGGTCAAGGCATTCAACACGATCGGAAACACCTACTTCGTGCACCCGCAGTTTTCGGCGGGCGAGCCGACGATGCTGATCGCCGGCAACGACGAAGACGCCAAGAGCGCGGTGCGGGACGTGTTGGCAGACTTCGGCTGGACTGACACGGTCGACATCGGCGGTATCGAGGGCTCGCGTGAGCTTGAGGCAATTTGCATCGCGTGGGTGAAAGTCGGCGGCGCGCGCGGCGCCTGGGATCACGGCTTCAAGCTGCTCGTCGGTTAACTGGCCGCTGACCGTGGTTGTGGGTTCACCGCCAAGTGTGTTCGGAACCGTCAGGCGCGCGATCTCTTCCGACGCTGAGACGGTCGCAAAGCTGTATCTGCGCTCGCGGCGAGCAGCTGCATTAGAAGGGAGCATTCCGCCGCTCGCGCATGACGCTGACGATGTGAAGGACTGGGTCGCGCGTGTCGTAATCCCTCGGCTCGAGTGCTGGGTGGCAGACCGCTCGCCCGAAGGGGTCGTCGGCATGCTCGCCTTAGACGGAAACTGGATCGACCAGCTGTATGTCGAACCTCGGCTTACCGGCGCCGGCATAGGAGCTGAGTTGCTCCGAGTCGCCAAACGTCAACGCCCAGCTCGGCTCGAGCTGTGGTGCTTTGTCTCAAACGAGCGGGCCCAGCGCTTCTATCTTCGTCACGGCTTCCGCGAAGTGCAGCGGACCGAGGGCGAAAACGAGGAGGGCGCGCCCGACATTCACTACCTCTGGGCTCTGGACTGATATCACTAACGCCCATTGCGGCGGCGTGGATCGGAACTGCAAAGATCTCCCACAGCACCTCGTCGTTGCTCAATAGAAGGGGTCTGTCGTGAAACTAAGCGCCCGAAATCAGCTCACCGGCACGGTCACCAGCGTTACGAGAGGAGAGGCGATCGCCAACGTGGTTCTCGAGGTCGCCGGCCAGCGATTGGTCGCCTCCATCACGGTCGAGGCGGCCGAGGAGTTGGGACTTGCCGAGGGTTCGTCTGTGACCGCGATCATCAAGGCATCTGACGTAATAATCGCGTCCGACACCTGACGGCAAAAGCCGGCCTACACCCCTAGCGCTGCTTCGAGTGCGCGCACGTCGCCCTCGTCGTCTCGCAGAACAGCAGTTGCGCGGTAGCCCCAGCGCTGAAGCTCCTCGCTGAGTAGGTCTACTTGATCACCGCCCAGCTCCAGCAGGAGAGTTCCGCCACGCCGCAAAAAGCGGCGCCCGTCCTTCATCGCGCGCCTGAGGACCCTGGCGCCGTCCGGGCCGCCATCGTAGGGGAGCTCTGATTCGAACGTAAACGTGTCGCGCTGAAGCAGCCTGAGCTCAGGCGTGGGGACGTACGGTACGACGCCGACCACGACGTCAACGCGGCCGACAAGCGTGGCCGGTAGTGCGGCGAACAGATCGCCCTTGTAGACCTCAACATGGTTCTTCGCAGCGCAAGCGACTGCGCGATCGTCTATATCACACGCGACGACCGAGGCGCGCGGGCGCTCGAGCATCATTACTTTGGCGATTGCGCCGCTGCCGGTGCACAGATCGACCGCCGTCCCCTCGCGAGGCAAGCACTCGACCGCGCGGCGTGCGAGCGCTTCGCTTTGCCAGCGGGGTACATAGACACCGGGATCGACGTGCACTTGGACCCCGCAAAATGAGACGGTTCCCGTGATCCACGCCAATGGCTCTCCGGTACGGCGACGAGCGACAAGATCCCTTAGGCGCTGGTCATCGCCCTCCGCCGCCGTAAGTAATTCCTTGGCTTCTTCCTCGGCCTCGATGTAGCCGTGCCGTGCGAGTAGCTCGCTCAAGCCGCCGCTCTCGGTCGGTATCTGCACGACGCCTCACGGTAGCCAGCCTTGCGAGATGTGCACGCACCCCTGGGCGCCACCAGCGTTTTCTCGGCATGGCACCCTACGGCGGCTAACGAATTGCCCGCGAGGCTCCTTCGGCGAAGGAGCAGGTGCTCGTGGGCATCGGAGAGGATTACGCTCTGGCCTCGAGCCGCTGCTTTAAACGCTTCATGTTCTCTGGCATCTCCCTGGCGGCCTGGCGACGGACAATGAGCGGAACCAGCAGCCTTCCGATCCCATGGCCGCTGAAGTCCAGCTCGATCGTCACCCTCGACCGCGACCCAGCAACCAAGGACTCGACCGTTACCGCGACGATGGCGCGGACCGGGCCGCTGATGCCTCGGTCTGCCCAGCGCCGCGGAGGGTCGTACTCGGTGATCTCCGTGACCACGTCACGCTCACGACCCCCAATCCTCCGAACAGTCGTGCACTTAGAACCAACACGCATCGTCGGGCCATCCAAGTGCCCACTCACGACACCTTGCTGCCACTCGGCCATGGTGCTCGGATCTATGACGTAGGTGAACACTTCCTCCACCGGCCGCGCAACCTCGGTGGTGGAGATGATCGGCGCCATTACCCTCAAGGATAAGAGCCGAAGCATCATGGCTGCGATCAAGTGATGCCTCAGCTGGGCGGCTAAACGCTGCTTAGCTCTACAAAACCCCCGCCGGCCGCCGCCGCACTTATGGGCAACTCAAGGCGAAGGAAAATGCGGTATCGGACGGGGGTTTCGGATACAACTCCCACTATTCCGCGGCACGTATGAAGGGAGAGGGGGAGTTGAGATGAGGTTGAGACCTCTTGCGGCGTTATTCGCCGCGCTCGCTGTGTTCGCCTGGACCGCACAGGCGAGCGCGACAAGCACAGGAAAGCTTGGATCAGGCTGCATCGCGCACGCTCCGAATTACATCGAGGGCAAATTCGAGGTTCGATATTCGGCCGGTTGCTCGGGCCACGACGAGCCAGAACTCGATCCGGTGTCGAGCGCGCCCCACTCTGCGCAAAATTTGGCGTGGAGGTTCGTGCTGCCGACAGACCGCTCGTTCAACGTGTCGGCGACTGGGCCGGCGTTCTGGTTCGGCGGCACGGTCAAAGACCCAAAGAGCCTGTTCGGTCAAGCGTTCCTAGAAGTGCAGTTCTATCCGGACTCGATTGTCCGCAACTGCACCCCCAACGGCGGCTTCGTCGTGTCCTACGCGCCGAACACGTACTCGGTCTGCTCACCGGTCTGGAGCATCCACGCGACCGGACAGAAGCCTGTCTTCCACGAGCCAGCCGCGTTCAACGCCATGTTGACGACTGGCTCCAAGCACCAACCCCTCATCATGCACGCAGGCGACACGATCGATGTCCACTTTCATGTCGTCTCACAAAGCCAGGGATGGCACATCGACGTCAGCGACGAGGCCACGGGCGACTCGGGGACGATCGTCCTCAACAGTGCGGATGGGCCGCTCCTGCCGGCGTTTGACACACAAACGATCGGCAACTCACTCGCGTGGGGGGGCGTCCACGACACGCCGAACGCGTTCGTGTGGGAGATCGGCCACACCTCGCCATTCACGAATCCGGCCTCGCAGTTCTGCGTGCCCGGGCAGACGATCTGCCAGTCGTTCAACCGCCCGGCGTGGGCGGGAACCTCGCCCATCCAGGTCAAGTCGGTGATGCTCAACGGCTCGCGCCCCACTAGGTGGGCGACCGTCTCGGACACCGGTGGGAAGGCCGAGGTGCTCGGAAACTCGTTCGTCGGCCCTACCGACTGCACGAGCTATGGCGGCCCGTTCTGCATCTATCCCTGGTATACGCAGGGATCGAGCGGGGTCCATTACGGCGTCGACTTTTCGGACGAGACCAACAATCTCGGAGGCGTGAATCAGTTCGCTCAGACGGAGAAGTGCGGCGGGTCCTTTGGTCCTGACAGCACCTACTGCGACAAGCTGGTTCCGATCGTCCTGCCCTAATGAGCCAAGCGGCGGCAGCGCTTCGGCGCTGCCGCCCGGCGCTCTTGAAACGCCGTCTCCGCACTAAGTTCGGCTTCAAAACCT
Organism: uncultured Solirubrobacterales bacterium; assembly: GCA_963767295.1. Lineage (GTDB taxonomy): Bacteria > Actinomycetota > Thermoleophilia > Solirubrobacterales > Solirubrobacteraceae > Palsa-465. The sequence continues at coordinate 786,207 of CAVYDI010000002.1, read as the reverse complement.
GCTTAGCGCGGCGAGGGGGCGATCGCATTCATAGATCAGACGCCCCAGAAGGGATGACTGCAATGGCGACCTGCGGGCGCGCCGATTTGGGTCCGGGGTAACTTGGACCGGGCCGCTGTTCGCCAAGCAGCAGGTAGCGAGCCACGCGGAGGCCTCGAGCGGCTGAAACACCTGGCCGATCGCGAAACCGGACGAGTGCCGACAGCCGTCCCATGTCGTCAGTCGCCTCCGCCATCCTCAACTCGCGGGGCGGAGAGACTGTCGAGCTAGCACAAATAAGAAGTCGGTGAACCGGCGAAACTCTGGAGCGACGTATCGATCGAGGTTGCCCCATGCCCGTCAGTAACGGCTCGCTCTGAACCGATGCGGCAAGTCACGCCAATCCGTGCAATCGGCATTGAGCGGATTGAGGAGTTTTCGATTCGCCACGCTCCAGCGTCCAAAAAGGCAGTCAAAGCCGTGGCGCCCGTCATGATCATTTGCCGTTGCCGCGCTCACTGTCTCTGCCTAGCCAGCTCACGCTGTGACCGCAGGTAACTCAAGCGATGGAGCCGTCATCCGAAGACGATTTAGCTGTCTCTAAATCCTCTTTGAGGCCAGGTCGCGCGGGTGTATACAAAAGGCCGGTGGCGTGGCTAACCATGCTGATTTTCCCGGCAGTGACCCAGTGGCCGTGCGCCAGCTCGCCCAGCACGAGAACCGTCAGCCTGGGCGCGGCTGATCTTGAGGAGGCGAATTCAAGCGCCTACCGCCGGTTGCCATTGACGACTTTCGGCGAGTGGAGTCAGTGTTTACTCAGCTGAGCTCATACGTAGCCGCTCACGAACGCGGGGACAGCCCTGATTCCAGCTATCTGTAGCGGTCTGCAGTGATCACCGCCCGTACCTCCCCTTGGTGGAATGCGGCACTTTCGCGACGCTCGCTTTCATTCTTGACGGGCGCCGATCAGCGACTGCTTTGCAACGAACCTGCGTTTGGCGAGGAGCGGGGCGCGCATGGGAGTACTCGCTCGGACCCGCTTTTGGGTCTGCGCGGTACTGGGTCACGGACGCGACGGCGCGGCGGCCGTGGACACCCCCGTGTGGTCGTTCGCGCAGCACTCGATGAACGCGAGCAGCTGAGTGGTGAAGCGATCGGCCTCGACCAGGTGGACGCAGTGTCCTGACCCTGGCCACTCCTCGATCTGCACGGCCGCGATACAGGCTTCGAGGTGGTCGCGTTGGCCGGGCTCGAGCTCGCGGCCGAATACCGCGAGATAAGGGTCCTTGATTTGGCGCGCCGTCTGATCGATTCGCTGCTGGAGCTCGTCTGGATCGGATTGCAGCAGCTCTGCCCAGTACCCGAGGACGAGCTCCGGGCGGATGTGCCGGCTTGCCATCACCCGGGAGCGCAGCGGCTCGGGCACGAGCTCGAGTCCGATGCTCTGCTCAAACGGCTTGAACGCAGCTTCGAACCCCGGTCCCCGGAGCGCCGGCTCCAGCCTCCGAACGAGTTGCGCGAACGGGCGGACGTCCAGCGGCTGATCGACGCTCACCACCCCGAGCACCGGATAAGCGGCCCCGTAGCTCAAGGCGATCGCACCGGCCATCGAGTGGCCGACGACCACCGGCCGCTCGAGTCCCAGCTCGCGGACCAACTCGTGGACGAGTGCGGCGGCTTCCCACACCGAACACGGGCGACCGCCGCTCTCCCCGTGGGCGGGCAGGTCGATCGCGATCGTGCGCACGCCACCGCCGAGGCGCTCGATGATCGGCGACCAGGCCGTCCTGTCGAACGTCAGGCCGGGCAACAGGAGCACGGGAACACCGGACCCGCGGTCGTCGTAGGCAAGCTGGGTTGTGCTGACACTCGCTGACACCGATTCCCCCCAATGCACTAGTTTCGATACGCTGTATCGTATCAGTGTCACGATATGCTGTCAAGTGTGGGACGGCCGCGAGAGCACGACGAACGGACGGGCGCTGCGCTGCTCGCTGCAGCGGAACGTGCGGCTGAGGAAAATGGACCTGATGCCGTGTCGATCCGCGGCGTCGCGAACGCCGTTGGCACAACGACCCGCGCCGTCTACAGCCTGTTCGGCTCCAAGCAGGGCCTGATGGACGCGCTCGGAGCGCACGCATTCGCGCTGTTGCGTGACGGAGTCGGCCAACTCCCGGCGCTCCCGGACCCGATCGATGATCTTGTCGAGGCCGGGCTCGTCTTTCGCAGGTTCGTGGTCGAGCACCCGTCGCTGTTCCGGATCGCGTTCGGGACTCGGCCCGACGCCCCGCTCAGGAACCGGCCGATCGTCCGGGACGCCTCGATCGTCGCACTCAACCTTCTGAAGCAGAGGATCGCGCGGCTCGCGGACGCCGGCCTGATCGACCACGATCGTATCGACGAGGTCACATTCCACTTCGACGCGGTCTGCGAAGGACTCGCCGCGGTCGAACTCCGCGAAAACCTCGATCCCGACCTCGCCGAACCCAGATGGCGAGAGGGACTCGCCGCGATCATTTGCGGCCTCGCTACCGCCCACACACCTGTCGCGCCGAGCGCCTGACCCGCTTACTTTCCGCGGCGCGCACCCCAGCCGTCTTCCCTCGCAGACCCGCCTAGCGCGGAAAGCGAGCATCGCTCTAGCGATCGCTTTCGCCTCTGAGACGGCGCAGGGTGCGCGAGCGCCTTAGCGACGCCTCGATAACGTCCACACCCGCTCAGCTCGCCGGGAGAGACCAGGCCGACCCCACTATCGCCCCTCCTTTCGGGCGTGAGGCACGTGAGCGGTACGGTGCGTCATGAGACAGGAATCCTGGGCCTATGCAGCGCTCCACCGCTTGATGATGCGGGGCGGGCGGCGTTCGCGTGCCTAGCGAGGTCGGTCTCAAGGCGCCAGAGGTTCTCGAGATGCTGGCTTGTCCACAGCAGCGCGAGCGCGGCGTTGACCGTCGCCTTGTCGCGGGCACGGGCAGCTTCGCGCACGCAAGCGAGGAGCCTGCCGGCGCCCTCGTCGTCGCGGAGATGCGGCGGCGGCACCTGGAGCCCATTCACGAGCGAATCGCCGAGGGTGACGTACCAAGACTCGAGAGCTTGGAGTTCGCGGTCGAGGTTCTGGCCGCATCGCTCGAGCCACACGTCACCGTCGGCCATCTGCCCGAGCGCCGCGAGCGATTGTGCTGCGCGGCGGACGCGCGATGCGCCGCCGACCAGGGCGGCCACATCTTCGACATTGATCTTTGTTGCCGACCGCTCCGCGAGGTATTGCCGAAACACGTCGTCGAGTAGGTGGGCAGCAGCCTCAGCGGTCTGGCCTGCACGGACTGCATCCTCGGATCCTTTGCCCTCGATCACCTGGCGGGCCGTGGCTACGACGTAGTACGCGGCACCCGCATATGCGGTAGCAAGGTCCTGTCGCAGAAGCGCGGCCGCGCCGCGCGGCCAGAACAAGAGACCCACGCCGAGGCTGATCGCGAAGCCGATCGCGACGTCCTCGACCCGGACCACCCCGACCTTCCAACCGACCGGCTGGATCAGGTTGAAGAGAATGAAGAGAACCACGGTGAAGCCCGCTTGGCCGGCGGCGAACGAGATCGCGCGAGGAGCGTAAGCGGTGAGCAGCACCGCGGCCGGGAGCACGGCCCACAGGACCGGCTCGTGCATGCCGATGCCGATCACGAGCAGCGCGCCGACGATGATGCCAACGGCGGTGCCCGCAAGCGCGCTGAGAATCGACCAGCCGGTCCCGAGGGCGTTCGAGCGAAGCACCGACAACGTTCCGAGCACCACCCAGAACCCGTGTTGAAGACCCGTCCGCTGCGCGATGTAGACGGCGATCGCGAGCCCGGCCGCGCCACGTACGGCGTTCTGAAACCAGACCGAGCGCATGCTGGCGTGCTCGCGGGCCAGCTGCTCTGTCGCTTCCACAGCCGCACGCGCCGGCTGTCGCGCACGGTCGGGCTGATCGAGCGCTGGCGCATCCGCTCCGGTCGCGCGTAGTGCGTACACAGCGAGTTGACGAGCTGAGTAGGTCGCGGCGCGGATCCTGAATGGCGGCCCCAGCGCTCGGGGCACCCCCCCAATGGGCGTGTCGGCGGGAAGCTCCGGCAGCCGTCGTACCAGCGCGCTGGCGACCGCGGCGCGCGCCGCGTCCAACCGTTGGAAATCGGGACGAACGTCGCGACCCTCGAGTCTCTCGGCGCTCACACGGAGCACGTCTGCCGCCGCCGCCAGCGCTTCCTCGTCCTCTTGGCAGGCAAGCTCGAGCTCGACCCGCCCGGCTTGTGGACAGAGAAACGACAGCAGCCAGTCAAGCTCGTCGGGGATCGACGCGAGCGCAGCCATCGGTCGGGTCGGACCAGTGGGGCGGTGCTGGGTGCCGAGGAAGCCCCCGGCCAGACCGTCAACCGCCTCACCGGCGAGGCGCGTGCGTACGGCCACCTGCTCCGCGTCCGGGTCCACGACATCCGCGACCTTGCGCATCGCGCGTGCAGCCTCGCGGCGAAGTTCGGCGCGTCGACGAACCGGCCAGAAGAGCATGACGGCACAAATCGCGGCGGCGGTCGCGAGGCCCCAGCCTTCAAGCCGGTCCGGAATCGCCGAGTTGGCCGCCGGAATCGTCACTGGCAGGACAAACGTGAGGATCGCCCCGGTCGCGCCCGCCGCGAAGTAACCGCTCAACGCTCCCGAGGAGAGAACGACGAACCCAACCACCGCCATCGCGGCGGCCGCAAGCCACGGGCTTCGCGAGCAAAGGGTCCCGAGCGTGATGAACATCGCGCCGACGCATCCAAGCCCCAGATACGCGAGGAAGCGCATCCTCGGGGGCCCGCCGAACTCGGTCAGCACGAGCAGCGCGAACGCTCCGAACGCCGCGAAAAGTGACGTCTGCGGCTGGCCGATCACCTTGTCCGCAAACGCGAACAGCGCCGGCATGACGATCGCCGCTCGCGCCGCGCTCTTCAGAGCCGCCACGTCCAGCACCGCGGCCGATCCATCCGCTCCCGAGCTCCCAACCCACCAGCCGCGCCCCGGGCGTCCAAAGCTGAGCGCATGACGGCTCATCCCGCTTATCCAAGTCCACCGCTACGAAGACTCATACCCACTTACACCGACCGAATAGCCGCCACGACGCTCACGAGCGTCACGCGGATCACTCCGCTACGGCGAGAACCTACACGAGCCGAACGACTTCGCCCTCGGAACCGCTCGCTCCCCGGTAAGCAACTCGACGAGGCCGCCGGCTTCGGGATCCCTGTAAGAAAGCGAACGAGCTAGCGGGCTCAGATCGCGAAGATCATAGGTCCGTATGTCTGGCACAAGCACGACGACACCGATGACTTCTTCCTCGTCGTCGAGGGTCACCTCGCAATCCATTTGCGTGATCGGGACGTCGAACTGCAGCCAGGGGAGCTGTTCGTCGTCCCCCGTGGGGTCGAGCACTGCCCTGACGCGTGGAAGAAACTCTGGTGCTGCTCATCGAGCCGAGGAAGACGCTCAACACCGGCGACGGGGGCGGAGACATCACCGCAGAGCCGCTGGACGCTCTAGGACCTTCGTCGGGAGGTTGGTCCGCGTGTCCGCGAGTTTGGCTCGCCTTGGCGGGCTGTCAAACAGAAGATTGCCCGCCGGCCGTCTGGCCGGACCGTTTGGTGTGCAGCCCTGTTGTACGACGGGGGTGGGCGGGCGGTCGGGCCCCGTTGGAAAACAAAACCCCACCATCAGCGGGCTTTCTTCAGAGCGGCTGAAGGGGCTCGAACCCTCGACCTTCTGCATGGCAAGCAGACGCTCTAGCCAACTGAGCTACAGCCGCAAGCGGCGCTCAGTATAGCCCTGGCTGCCAGGTCGATCACGGTGCGAAACTGCGCCGCGATGGGTGCTGCTCGTCCTTATCGAGGCGCGGGAGACGGCCGTCCGGGCGACATTGCGTTACCCCCAGGGCCAATGCCGCTGATCCGCGCGGGGCGACTGCTCAAGCGCTGGCGCTACGCCGGCGTCTACTGCAGTGAACTCTCGCTCTGCGCGGGCGCAGTGCGTATCGGCCCGCTTCGGCAATCGTTCTGGGCGGTGTGGGACCGTCGCGGCGGCCGGCTACGTGAATGCACCAAGCTGAGCCAAGGAGGCGTACACATCGCCCCAGGTCGGCTCAGTGTCCGCGATCGTGACGTGGAGATCGAGCTGCAGCTTGCTGAAGGCGCCGGAATCGAGGTGGTAACCCCGTACGACGAGGGCTATGTGTGGACTCGAAAGCAAGCCGGCGTGCCTGCAAGCGGCGCTGTCGTGTTGTCTGGCAACCGCCACCTCGTCGAGGGGGACTGGGCATTCATCGATGACTGGGCCGGCTATCCGCCGCGCCGCACATGGTGGCAGTGGTCAGCCGGAGTCGGTACGGACATCGCCGACCGGCGCATCGCCTGGAATCTGGTAAGCGGTATCAACGATGGCGACCACGACAGTGAGCGCGCCGTCTGGATCGACGGGCGACCGCGGGAGGTCGGCCCTGTCACGTTTTCGGCGGACCTGTCGGAGGTCCGGTTTGCGGACGGCGCCGCGCTGATATTTACGCAAGAGGCTGTCCGCAGGCGACGCGAAAACCTGTGGGTCATCCGCAGCGACTACGAGCAGCCGTTCGGGACATTCAGGGGCGAGCTGCCTGGTGGCGTCCGGTTGCGGGACGCCTACGGTGTCATGGAACGCCACGACGCTACTTGGTGAGCGTGCTGTGTGCGCATCCAGCGCAGAGGCGACGACCGGAATCGAACCGGTGTAGACGGCTTTGCAGGCCGCTGCGTAACCACTCCGCCACGTCGCCCGTGAGCTCCGAAGGGTAGCGGCGCCACTGAGGGCGGCCACGTCCGTAGCCGCCCTCAGCCAAGGATCGAAAGGTGTGTCAGGCCGCAAGCAGCATGTAGCCATACTCGCTCAACTCAGCGAGCAGACCCTCAAGCTGCGCGCGCATTTCCCCATCGACAAGAGTTCCGTCGTCGGAGAATCTCTCGCCGGCCTGCGCGACTGCCAAGCCTGACTCGAGCACTCTTGCTCCGGCCAGACCAAGCGCCTTGCGGAGATGGTCTTGGGCCCACATGGCTCCGTACTGGCTGGTGCTCGCGCCGATTACGGCCACCGGCTTGCCCCACAGTGCTGCACGCTCTCCAGGGGGCCGCGAAGCCCAATCGATGGCGTTTTTGAGCTGCCCGGGCACCGTGCCGTTGTACTCGGGAGTGGAGATGAGGAGCGCGTCGGCAGCCGCTACCGCGCGCCGCAGGCGCACCGCCTCCGCCGGAGCACGATCGGTGTCCCAATCCTCGTTGTATGGCGGCACCTGCTCGAGGCCCTCGTACAGGTCGAGCTCGATCTCGGATGGCGCCAGCCGAGCGGCCTCGCGGAGCAGCGCCGTGTTGTACGACGCTGCCCGCAGGCTTCCAGATATCGCGAGCACCCGCATCTGGCTACTCCTTGACGGCCGAAACACTGACCAGCAGGCTGACCTCGTTCGCGACCAGCAACCCCCCGCCGGGAAGCGTCTGGTTCCAGTTGAGTCCGAAATCACGCCGGTCGATGACGGCTTCCAGCTCGAAGCCGATCCGCTCGTGGCCCCAGGGGTCGACGCCGCCCTGAGCAACCGTCCCGACCAGTTCGATCGGCCGGTTCACTCCCTTGATCTCGATCTCGCCAGTGAGGCGAATCGTTCCGCTCTCGGCAACCTCGGTTGCCGTCGAATGAAAACGGATCTCGGGGTAGCGCTCGGCGTCGAAAAAGTCCGGCGCGAGGAGGTGACCGTCTCTCTGTTCCTCGCCGGTGGTGATGCTCGCGACCTTCACAATGCCCTCGAGCGCTGGCGCATCGCCAGTCGCGTCGACCTTGCCCTCGAATTTCTGGAAGCTCCCGCGTACCGTGGCTATGCCCATATGGCGGACGGCGAAGCCGACGTTTGAGTGCGTTGGGTCGACGTTGTAAACGCCGACAGGAATGTGGTCGGTGAAAAGGGTTGTAGCTGACATCTGGTCTCCTAGAGTTGGGGACTACTTGACTACACAACCATCTTAGCAAAGATTGTTGCGTCGTCAAGTATCTTCCCCGCGTCGTCTTAGCGCCTCAGCGAGCGATGACCGAACATGACCGGCTGGATGTCACCACCGAGCCCTGGCGCTGATACGCAAGGGGTCACTCGATGGTGCACTGGACGTCGCTTGCGCCAGCCCCTGGGAGGCGGCCCAGCAAAGCGGCCAGTTGCTCGACTTCGGCATGGCTGAAGTGAGCCAAGAAGAGGCGGCGGATGCTTGCGACGTGAGTCCCTCCAGCTTGACGAAGCTTTTCGTGACCGTCGTCGGTGAGCGAGGCGTAGGAGATTCGCGCGTCCTCCGCACAGGAGACTCGCTCGATCAGGCCGGCCGTCACCAAACCGTCGATGAGACGTGTTATCCCTGAGCGAGTCAGCATCGTTCGCTCGGCGAGTGCCGACATGGGCAGTTTGCGGTCCGGTGCCTGCGCGAGATACAGGAGCACCTCGTAGTCGCGCGCAGTCATCCCGTGCTCGGCCGCCAGCTCGGCGTCGAGTTCGCGCAGGATCGAGGCGTGGCTTTGCAAGTAGCTCCGCCATGCGTCGAGGGCAGCGCCAGCTAGATCAACTGCTGTGGTGGCCATACGCAAATTATAGTTGATGAGTCAACGAATGCTAGCGACACGTTAGGGTTTTCACCTATATGGAAGCAGCGTTGGCTGACAAATGCCACCTTGACCGACGGGGTAGTTTGAAAGCGTTAAGCCGCTGCGTGAATCCTGAGAAGGGAGCTGATGTCCGATGACCGATTCGGAGATGCGCGGCAACGATCCTGGTAAGGGAGTCGAGGCAGACATCGCGCGCTATACAGATAAGGCGTCGGTTGAGCTCTCGGCCGCGCAAGCCAGCGAAACACAGGCTGCCCAGCCCCCATCGCGGCGCCTGGGCGGCCGCATTAACCAGGCCGATCGCATGCGGCTTATCAACCAGGCACGGGACATCCGTTTTCCCACGGCCATGCGTGGCTACGAGCGCACGGCGGTCGACAGCTACGTCAAGGACGTCAATCGCCTTATTGCGGAGCTCGAGATGACCGCGTCCCCCGAGTCCGCCGTGCGCCGCGCGCTCGAAGAGGTGAGCGAGGAAACCCGTGAACTGCTGCAGCGCGCCCACCAGACCGCCGAAGACATCACGGCGCGCTCTCGGACGAAGGCGGACGATCGGCTCGGTCAGGCAGAGACGGAGGCCCAATCTGTGCGGGAGTCGGCCCAGCATGACGCTGACGCGGCGCGAGACGTCGCGCAGCGAGAGGCTGACGCGGTGCGCGATGCCGCCCAAAACGACGCCCACGAACTGCGCACCACCGCGCAGCAGGAGTCGGCCGCGCTGCGCGAGATGGCTACCGGCGAGGCAACCGACCTGCGAGAGACGAGCGTGCGCGAGGCCACAGAGCTGCGCGAGACCGCCGCGCGGGAGTCGCAACAGATCCGAGTCGCGACCAAGCAAGAGGTCGACCGCCTCCTGAGCGAGGCACGGCGCGAGGCAGAAGAACTGCTTGACGCGGCCGAGAGCCGCGCACGGGAGCTTGCCCAAAGCGCCGAAACCATCTGGCGCGAACGCAGGCGCTTGGTCGAGGACATACGGGCGATCGGCGAGCAGTTGACTGCGATCGGAGAGGCGGAGGCGAAGCGCTTTTCGGCGCTGACTGAAACCCTTCCCCCGGTGTCGGCTGGATCACGCGCAAGCCCGCGCGGGGCGAGCAAGGCCAATGGTGGCCCCGGCGAGTTGGGCGAAGGCGAGCCGCGGAGGGGCGCCAGCGCCGCTGGCACGCAATCCGAGGCTCAGTAAGACCTCGCGCCGTTCCCCCCGCCGGCCACGATCGTTCCTAAGGCCAACGGCCCGTGGTGGTGGGTTGGAACCACCGGCCACTGGCGCTTCCAGCCGACCAGTTCGGTTGACGGCAGGATCTGCTTCCAGCGGGGGTCACGGGATGAAAAGTCGGCGAGCGTCTTCTCCTTGACCATCGAGTCGTACTGATCGATCGAATCCTCGAGCGTGTTCGCGTTTGGGCACACCTCGCGCCGTTGCGCTGAGGCGTACTGCGCAACGCCTGGAATCTTCGAAAGCTCGGGCTGCCAGTTGTCGACCGCGACGCCGTTCTCAGACGAGACCCAGACGCCGTCCTCGGTGTTGATCACCAATGAGTGGTTGCCGTCGGTGTGCCCCGGCGTCCAAACAAGGGACACCCCATGACCGAGCTCGACGTCGCCATCCAGGACAATCGTCCGGTCCTCAGGGATGCCATCCATGGCCCCGTCGACGTACCAGTACCACTGCATCGGATGCAGGCTTGTAAGCGTGGCCAATTCCTTGCGCTGCGCCAGTAACTTGGCGTTGGGGAAGTGGGGGAGGATGAGCCGCGGATCCTGCACATGCAAGTGATCGAAGCTCAGGTAGTCGACGTCCTCGGGCCTGATTCCGGTCCCCTTGAGTGCTTCTTCCGGAGTGCTGTAGAGCTTATACGTGAACCGCTCGAGCGCCTTGTACAAGCGGTTGCGCTCGGTGCGCGCGATCAATTGGGAGTAGAACGGCGCTTCGGCTGAGCCGTCGGGCTCCGTAGGCTCCCATATAAGCGTGCGTAGGTCGCCTTGGAAGTCCTCGAACTGAACGGTGACCATGCGATTGGTCATCGAAAGGTAAGGATTGGCGCTGCGGGCGGCGCCGTGGAACGCGTATTTCGTCAGGTATGGCGCGGTCGCGAGGTCGACTGACCGTACGCCTCGGATCGCTCCTTGTTGCTGGAACCGCCGTTTATAAGCCTCGGCTGCTTCTCGTATCGCCTTGAGCCGAGCCCCACGGGGCCAGACGTCATAAACCCCATCGAACTCTGGGATCGGCCGTACCGCGTCGGCCGATCTCGGCTGCTTTGTTGTAGCCATGGCTGCCTCCCTGTTCAAGTCGAGAACCCATCTCAACACTACTCAGAGCTGGCGCAGAGCAGGTTTCGGCGATCAGCCGGAGCAGGTCGGCGCAGTCGCGGTAATCCGCGATCCGACAAGCGCTTGGCGGCGGCGAGAGGCGCCGCGAAGTCAGTAGACGATCGGCAGCTCGTGACTGCGCTGGGTCGCCTCCTCGAGCGTAGCGACGGGATAGATCTCAACCGTGTTCCACTGACTCAGCCGGCCCTGCCAGGTCAGCTCGCGCACGGCCTCGATGCTGTCTGCCTCGACGGCCACAAACACCTTGTGATTGGTCATCGGGACGTAGGTCGCGTTGATCTTGACGCCGAGCTGCTCAGCCAGCTGCGGAATCTGCTGGCCCCCTTCGGTGGCCAGCTTGCGGATCTTCTCGTTAGCTGAGGGACAAAGGTCGGGCGGATGCTCGCCGACGACGAGGAACTGCATGGCGCCTCCTTTTTGGCTTGCTACGAAGTAACCCTAACGGTGCTATGTCGCGCCGTTTGAAAACCTTGCGCCGCATCCGTGTTGTGGTCGGCGTGCAAGTCCGTTCAGTCCGAGGGCCATTATGTCCGGGCCATGGGCTGCGACTAGCGTGTGGACTTCTTGGCTGCGCTACGGGCTCGGCCGACCGCGTTCCGCGCCTTCCCCTTGAGCTCTTCACCAGCACCGCGGGTCTCGGTTCCCGGTCGGCCGGTGGCGACCCCGGCCTCGCGCTTGCTGCGGCCCTTGACCTCCTCGAGTTTCCCCTTGAGTCGTTGCGTGCGATCTCCCATTTCTCCTCCTCGGTTTGACTGACTAGGCTCTACTACCCGGCGAAGGCGACCACGATGCACTGACGCAACTGCCGGAAAGCTGCGTGCTCAAGTATCGGCCGCATAACGAGGCTTGAGGCGATGGACTCGACAAATCTCCGCGGCTGTCCGCAGCCCGCTTCGAAGGGCGCCTTCCATCAGACCACTCAGTGCCCCAGCGGTGTATTCGCCCGCGAAATGCACCGCGCCAACCGGCGCGGTGAGCTCGGACTCTTCAACGGCTTTGAGGCCGCTGGCTCGATAGGCCCCCAGGGCCCAAGGATCGTCGTGCCAAGTGGTCATCACCGCCGCCTCCGTGACCAGCTCAAGATCCCTGCGTACGTCACTGACGCGCTCTATCCAGGTAGCCGGTCCGTCATCCACAGCGAGGCGTTTTAGCGCGGATGATGTGCCGGCAAAGCAGTTGAGAACAGGCGCCACCCGGCCGTTTGGATCCAGGGCCGTCCAACACCAGAACCTGTCCGGCACACTCATCACCGCGCTAGTAGCGGCAGAGCCGCCCAGCGCGATGTGGAGCTTCGCAGCGTGTCCGATCTCCACACGCGCGAGCGCGCGCCGCTTCCAATCAGGCAGGGGAGGATCGATCGTCAAGCTACGGAGCACGGGAACAGGCAAAGTCAGTACCACCCGATCCGCCTCGACCTCGCCATCATCGGTGAGCACTCGGATCCGTGTGCCTCGGCGGTCAAGCGCGAAGGCGGGGGTGTCGAGCCTGACTCGCCCAATCCCCAAGGATTCGGAGAGGGCGCGCGCAAGCCTCCCGTTCCCGCCGGCGATTCGGTGGCTGGGAAGCGGTTCGAACGACGCGAGGTGATCTAGCACCATTGGCGTCAGGTGCCCGGCCTCGAGCCCAGACGAGATCTCCACTCGGGCGAGCACCGCCTGGGCAACCGGCGGCGAGAGGCCGGCGGTGGCCACCGCGTCTCTCACCGAGCCCGCGCCGGCGCGGGCGGCGCTCGCGATCGCTCTCCCCGCGCGCCCAAGAGCCTCCGCGCTCACGCCACTCACGCCCCATGGCTCGCGCACGTAGTAGCTCATGCCAGTACTGACGAGCGCAAGCCCGTGCTCGTCCACCAGACCCTCCATCGTCGTATATCCCTGGAGCACAAACTCGGCGCCCCGCTCGACTGTGCAAGAGGTGCCATCCGGCGCCCGCACGCTGTCCGACCACACTCGACCACCGATTCGGTCACGGGCCTCGAGGACGACCACGTCGACTCCGGCACCCGCGAGTGAAGCGGCCGCGGCGAGGCCGGCGAAGCCGGCGCCGACCACGACGACGTCGGTCATTGCGACGTTGTCGCGTCGCGGCCGGCCTTGCCGGGCGACAGCCGCTGGGCAGTCGCTGCGTCTGCGTCCGCCGTCTGGGACAGCAGCCCGTAGGCCAGCCGCTCAAGATCAAGCCCTGTAGCCCGGCCGCCGTCCGCGATCGAATCGATTACGCGCTTTGTGACTCGCACGGCGAGTTGTGGTAGTTCGGCGATCCGCGCCGCGTGCGCGAGCGCGCGCGAGAAGGCCTCGCCCTCACTCACCACCTCGGTAACGAGGCCAGTTCGCCAGGCCGCCTGCGCCGAGATACGGTCCCGCAAGAGGATCAGCTCCTTGGCTCGTGCGCTTCCCAGCTGCTGCACGAGTCGGTGTGTACCGCCAGAGCTGGGGAGGATCCCAAGCCCCACTTCGGGGAGACCAAAGATCGCGCTCTCGTCGGCGATGCGGAAGTCGGTAGCGAGCGCGAGCTCCAGGCCGCCGCCCAAGCAGTACCCGGAGATCGAGCTGAACGTCGGCTGCGGCAGGTCGGCTACTCGTTCCACGAAGTCGCCCGTCTCCTCGTAGTACGAGACGATCGAGGCCGGCGTGAGTCCCCGCATCTCGTCCAGGTCTGCGCCGGCGGAAAACGCATGCGGGCCGCCGGTGAACACCACGCACGCAGCCTCGCGCACCTGCTCGGTTTCGAGTGCCGCGCAGAGCTCGCGCTCGATCTGATGGGAGATGGCGTTCAACTTGTGCTCACGGCGGAGCCTGACGATGCAGGTCTGCTTGTCGCGAGTCACTTCGACCAGCTCAGCCAACGGGAGGTTCCTCCGCTGATCCCCATGCATCGGCGCCGCCGTCGATGACCAGCGTCGTCCCAGTGATGTAGGCACCAGCCGCGGTGGCGAGGAAAGCGATCAGACTCGCAACCTCCTCGGGGGCGCCAAGCCGGCCTACAGGAATACTGCGCCGCCACCGCTCTACGGCGTCCTGCCCATAGTCGAGAAGTGCGTCGGTGCCGACCGTGCCTGGCGCGACGCAGACCGAACGGATTCCGTGTTGACTCCATTCGAGCGCCAGTCCCGACGCGAGATTGCACACGGCAGCTCTTGCTGCGCACGCGTGAGCGAAGCCGGGGATACCCCGCAGCGGGCTGAAGCCGAGGAACACGATGAGGCCCCCTTTGCGTGGGATCATCGACCGAGTCGCGACCATTCGTGTGACGCTCCATGTGGCGTCAAGGGTCAGGCGGCCGACGGCTCGCCAGCCGTTATCCGAGATTTTCTCCGCCGGCGCCTGGAACTGCCCTCCTGCGTTATTGATGAGCACGTCAATGCAGCCGAAACGCTCGAGTGCGGAGTCGACGAGCCGCTCGACCTGAGCTGGTTCGCGAACGTCGGCCTGTACGGCTAGGCACCGCCCGCCCGCCCGCTCAATCATGCCGGCGGTGCCGGTGAGCGCCTCCGCGCGGCGCCCGCAGATAACTACGTCAGCGCCGGTCGTCGCGAGTGCGAAGGCGGTAGCGCGTCCGATTCCAGTCCCGCCTCCCGTGACGAGCGCCACACGGCCCGCATTAGCGTCGGCGCGCAAGGGTGAGACGAACGGCGGTGCGGTCGCCACCGCGCAATCCTACGGATCCACGGCGGTGGCGAAGACGCGGACCGCCGCGTCCCGAGCACTTTGGCCGAAGTCGCCCGGGTCAGTCAACTCTGCCCACTCATCCACAACTTGCGCCCCGGAGAGGCCGCGGCGCGGTCACCGGCGGCGATACAGAGCTCACGACACCACCAGCACGACCTTGCCGAATCGCTCGGCCGACGTCAACCGGTGCGCCGCTTCGTCGATTTGATCCAGCGGGAAGACGCTGTCGATGACCGGCCGCCAGGAAGCCCGCTCGACGTGCGCGAGCAGCGCCCTGTACTCACGTGGACTCCCCATCGACGTTCCCTGCACGCGCCGCCACTGCCAATACACCTCCGCGGTGGTGAGGGTCGTGTTGGGGCCAGACGTATCGCCGAATGTCACCAGGGTTCCCCCAGGCCGAAGCGCGCGCAGAGCGCCCTCCCAGGCCGGTCCGCCAAAGCTGTCGACGGCAGAGTCAAGGCCACCCGGGACATGCTCGCGCAGCTGCTCTGGCCAATCGTCGTGGAGATAGTTCACTCCTCGCTGCGCTCCAAGCGCACGTGCCCGGGCAATCTTCTCTTCGCTGGACGAGGTCACGAAGACGCGAGCCCCGAGCGCGACGCCGATCTGAATCACGAACGTGGCAACGCCGCTACCGGCACCCGTGACGAGCAATGTCTGCCCTGGCCCAACGCCGGCGCACGTAACGGTTGCGCGCCACGCGGTGAGTCCCCCCAGGTTGAGAGCGGCCGCTTCTTCCCAGCCGAGCCGCGCCGGCTTGATGGCGACGTTGGCCGCCGGTACGACCACGCGCTCGGCGAACGTGCCCTCCGTCGGGGCGCCGAGGATGCCGAACTCTGAGCTCGGGTATTCCTCGATCTCACCCCAGCCGAGCGTCGGGTCAAACACCACTTCGTCGCCGACCGCAAGGTCCGTGACAGAGGCGCCAATTGCACTGACAATCCCCGCGCCGTCGGAGCCCAGCGTCACGGGTAGCGAGGTGGAACCGGGCTTCGTCCAGATCCACCAATCGCGGCGATTGAGTGCCGCCGCCCGCAACTCAATGACGACCTCGGCCGGACTGGGGGAGGGGTCACGGACTTCCGTCAGCTCAAACGCGGGCGGATCGCCGAATCGGACCAGGCGCGCTGCCTTCATATGTCCAGGGAGCCCAACGTCATCACAGAGGAGAAACGGTACATTTGTACCACTATGCAGATGACGGGTGGGGAGCGAGCTGCGCGCACGGCCAGCCCGACCAGCCGGCGTCGGCGCGGCCCGCGTCGACGTGGGCCGATTGCGACGCCCCGCCCAAGGGGAACCGCCCGGCGCGAAGCTCTGCTCGACGCTGTCATTCGTATCGTGGCTGAAGTCGGCGCGGATGCCGTCACCCACCGCCGAGTTGCTGAGGTGGCGGACCTGCCCCTGGCTTCGACTACATATTGGTTTGAGTCCAAGGAGCATCTGTTGGCGGCGGCTCTCGAGCGCGCGGCGGATCGCGACATCGCGCGACTCCACGCCTTCGTGAGCTGGTGCTCAAAAGACGACTTCATAGACGTCGCGGTCGAAGCCATCCTCGACCCGATCCGTGAGACGGGGCAGGCCAGCCGAGGCTCGCTGCTCGCGACCTATGCGCTGCTGCTCGAAGCTGCCCGCCGTCCGGCGCTGCGCGAGGTGACGCAACGCTGGACGAAGGCGTACCTCGAGGAGCTCCGCCGGCTGTTTGCCCTCGCCGGCTCAACTGATCCATTCGCGGATGCGCGGCTCCTGCTCGCGGCGGCCGATGGCCTACTGGTCGAGCAACTCGCCAGTGGCCGGCCATCCGACCTCGCGCCGCGGCTACGCCGACTGGGCATGGCGCTGGTCAGGTCGTGAACCTCACCCGGCTGCGGTGGCCGTCATCGGCTCGGCGCGCCCGCGGACCAGATGCTCGCACCACGGCGCTGATGCGTGTGTTGCTCGGATTCGAGTCAGTTCTCTACTCGGTCGTCACGCCTCTCCTGCCCCACTACGCGCACCAGTTCGGCGTTTCAAAGCCGGCGATCGGCCTTCTCTCGGCCGCCTATCCAGCTGGGATGCTGCCTGGCTCCCTGCTCGGCGGGTGGATCGCTTCGAGGTTCGGCGTCCGAAGCACGACTGTCATCGGTCTACTGCTTTTCACGGTGGCGATTGTCCCGTTCGGGTTCGGCTCGCAACTTGCTGTGCTCGACAGTCTGCGCTTCGTTCAGGGAGTCGGATGCGGGTTTATTTGGAGCGGAGGCTTGGCGTGGGTGATCGCGATCGCTCCGCGAGGGCGGCGGGGGGAGGCTCTCGGGTCCGTGATCGCGTCAGCTGTTTTCGGCACCCTTCTGGGGCCGATCGTCGGCACCGCCGCCGCGGCCGCTGGAACGGCCGCAGTCTTCGCAGGCGTCGGTGTCGTCTCGCTGACGCTGACAGGGTTGACTCTCACGCACTCCGAGCCTCCTCGTGCCGCGCTGGGCTCCAACGCCTCACCGCGAGCTCTGCTCACAAGTTCCCAGTTCATGCTCGGGTTCTGGCTGATTCTGCTCGTCGCGTGCACATTCGGCGCGACCGGGACGTTGCTCTCACTGCGCCTGGCGCGCTTCGGCGCTTCGGGTGTGGCGATTGGCGTCACCTTCATCGTGGCATCGCTCCTCAGCATGCTTCTCGCTCCGGGTCTGGGGCGCCTGACCGATCGGAGCGGGAACTTCCTGCCGCTGAGCATCGGCCTGGGCCTGACCGCAGTGTTGCTTGCGACGCTTCCCGTCCCTCAGGCGGCGCTGCCGCTGGCGGTGCTCACCGTGTTGGCTCTCGGCGGTCCCATAACCGCTTCCACGACAGCGGCGATGTCGCTGATGACGGATGCGGTCGAGCGGATCGGTGCCGCAGTGGCGTTCGGCACGATGTTGTTGAACCTCGCCTGGGGAGTGGGGGAGACGATCGGCGCCCCCGCGGCCGCCACTCTCTCGCATGCCACGAGCGACGCGGTACCGCTCCTCCTACTTGCGGCGGTGATGTTGCTCACGCTCGGGCCGGTGTTACTGGCGGGCCAGCGGGCCACCTACGCTCCCCGCGCGGCCACCGCCTCGGCTGGGGAAGCATGCTCGGAGGGTTCGATGCTTGCCTCCGCGCCGCCGGCCAATACTCGAAGCGCGTCCGGAGGGACGTGAACGAGGACGGGGCTGCCCTGGAGGTAGTCCGCGGCGGCCGCCGTGTTGGTTATCTGAGCCTGCATCTGCTGCCCAGTCGCGAGTCGCACGATCACCTGTACGGTTGCGCCGACGTAGACGGTGCGTTCGACCAGCCCCGGTAGAGAGTTCTCGCGCTCGCCGCCGTCGAACGGCCGCAACTGCACGCGCTCGGGACGCGCGACGATCTTCACCGGCCCCCGGGCGCCCACATCTCCGCAGGCCCCGCGCAGCCTGAACTCGCCTATCTCGAGAACGCACTCGTACGCATTGCCCGACACCGCCTTTGCATCGGTCATATTCGAGACACCGAGAAAGTCGGCGACGAACACCGTCGCCGGGTCTTCGTAGACCTCCGCCGGAGTTCCGATCTGCTCGATACGCCCCGCATTCATGACGGCCACCCGGTCGCTCATGCTGAGCGCCTCTTCTTGGTCATGGGTCACGAACACGAAGGTGATCCCCACTTCCTCCTGTAGTGCCTTCAGTTCGAGCCGCAGTTGCTTGCGGATTTTTGCGTCAAGCGCGCCGAGCGGCTCGTCTAACAGGAGCACCGCTGGGCGCAAAACCAACGCTCGTGCCAGCGCGACACGCTGCTGTTGTCCGCCGGACAGCTGGTTTGGCCGCCGCCGTGAGAGGCCGTGGAGTTGCACAAGCTCGATCGACTCCTGCACCCGTCGGCGTACCTCGTCCTTCGGCACCTTGTGGCGGCGCAAGCCGAACGCGATGTTGTCAAACACGTTTTTGTGCGGGAACAGCGCGTAGCTCTGAAACACGGTATGGACATTCCGGCGATGGGGTGGGACCTGCGCGACGTCGACGCGATCGAGCAGAATTTCTCCTCCCGTCGGCCGTTCGAAGCCCGCAATCATCCGCAGCGTCGTGGTTTTTCCGCACCCGGACGGCCCTAACAAAGAGAAGAACTCGCCGCCGCGAATCGAGACGTCGATCGCATCGACGGCCACAGCATCGTCGAAGCGCTTCGTCAGTCCCTTGAGTTCGATTTCTCCGCTAGCCACGTCTTTCCACCCTTCAGGCTGTTGTCCCTTGTACGCCTGCGAGCTCTTGCAGCGCCGAACTCTCCTTGGTCTGAATTCGGCGCGTGAGGACCGTATAGACCAGGTACGCAGCGCCGATTCCGAGCAGCGTAACGACCACGAGGATCGTCGCCAGCGCGTTCAATGCCGGCGTCGTCGAACCTCCGCGCGCGTTCGCGTATAGGTACATCGGGATCGTGGTTGTCGAATAGCCGGCGGACATGTACTGCGTGACGACGAAGTCGTCGATCGAAAGCGCGAAGACGATCAGTGTGCTGGCGGCAATGGCCGGCAGCAGCAACGGAAGCAGCACCAACCGCAGCGCGCCCAGGCGAGTGGCTCCGAGGTCCCGCGCAGCTTCTTCGTACTCGTTTCCAATCGATGCGAGGCGGGACCGCACGATCACCACGACATACGAGAGCGAGAACGTGACCTGGCCCACGATTTGAGCGGTCGTTCCCAGGTGGACCAGGCCGAACGGAACGAAGGTCAACTGCGTAAAAACGAGCAGCAGCGAGACCGCCATCACGAGTTCCGGCGTGACGAGCGGCATCAGCATCAGCAGGTTCGCTGCCGACGAGCCGCGGCCACGCCAGCGAGCGAGTCCCAAAGCCAGCATCACCCCGAGCGGTGTCGCGATGAGCATGTCGAGCGCCGCCAGTTTGAGACTCTGTGAAAGTGCGCTCGTGTAGTCAGGGTCGTGGAAGATCGACTGCACCGGATCGCCCCACCACCACCGCGTGGAGAACCCTTGCCACACGCTGCGCGAGCGCCCCGCGTTGAACGAGAACAGCATCGCGAGTAGCACGGGTGCCAAGGCCCAGGCGATGTACAGCCAGGTTGTCGCGACAAGGAAGCGGGGCTGTCCCCAAGGGTTGCGCAGGCGGCTGATCAGCGTGGAACGGCGCTTGGGCCCGCCTGCCGGAGCTTCGAGCGGCGGCGGCTGACTCACCGCGCTCATGTTGCGAACCCGTCGTCGGCCACGATCACGTCGCAAACCTCCGCGCGTCGCGGGCCGTCTGGTAGAGGTAGTAGGCCATCCCGACGAGCAGAATCACCATCAGTACCAACACCAGTGACGCCCCGAGATACTTCTCCGGCCCGCCCTGCACGAATAGGTTGATCTCGTTGCCGAGCATGTTCGTGCGTGGCGACGCCGAGATCAGGTCATTCGTGTAGTAGTCGCCGAACATCGGCAGGACGATGAGGGCGCTTCCGGCGAGCACGCTCGGCCGGCTGAGCGGCAGCGTGACGTGCCAGAACGCCCGGAAGGGAGTGCATCCGAGGTCGCGCGCGGCCTCGATCTGGCTGCGATCGATGCGATCAAGCCCGGCGAACACGGGCAGGATGAAGTAAGGGATGTACCCATATACGAGCGCGAGGATGACCGAGTAGGCGTTGCCGTTCAGCCAGTTCGGGGGGTTGGCAATGCCCACCCCCTGCAAGATCTGATTGACATACCCGTCCGGGGCTAGCAGGCCGATCCACGCCAACATGCGCAGCAAATAGCTGACCCAGAACGGCACTATCAGTAGCACCAACAGCAGCTTTTTCGTGCGGCTTGCATGCCTCGCCACGTAGTAGGCCACCGGATAGCCAATCAGGAAGCACAGCCCGAGCGAGGCCGTCACGAACACGAGCGTGTTGCGCACCGCGGGCCAGTACTCGCCTCCAGGCAATGCTCCTGAGAAAGCCTGCGATACGTACGCGGTGTTCCAGTTTGCCGGTGACCACGCAGGCACGGGTTGGGAGAGGAAGTTGACCCTCCCCATCGCCACGGCCAACACGGCATACGTCGGCACCAGAACAAAGAGCGCCAGCCACAGCACCCCCGGCAGCGCGAACAGTCGCCATACGCGCGCCTCTCCGGCGCGGGTCGAGGTGCGGCGCGCCCGCAGGAGCCGCCTCGTCCCAGCTTCGATGGCGCTCATGGTTTGCCGCCGATCTTCGGGTCAAGCCGACTTGACGGCGGCCCAGGCGTTCTCCCATAGCACCTGCGCTTGCTGGGACAGCGCCCCTTCAACGTAGCCATGATCGAACTGGCTGCGGCGGATCAGCGTCGACTTCAGTGTCGGCAGGATTAGTTTCTTTGAGACCAGAACCTCGGGCGTCATCGCATTGATGGGTTGCTGGTAGTAGTTGAACGAGAAGTTTGAGAACACCTGTTGCGTGTCCAGCACATGGTTGAGGAACAGGTGCGCGAGCACTGGGTTCTGGGCGCCTTTGAGGACCGACATCATGTCGTTGTTGATCGGACCATTGCCACTAGACGGCGACCAGTACCGCAACACGCTGCCGGGTGTCCCCTTGGGGACGTAATAGGGGGATGCCGCCATGTCGCCCGACCACGCCTCGTGCAACCACAGCTCGCCGTCCGCGAGTCGCTGGTACTCGTTGGTGTCGAACTTCAGGTTTGTCGCACCGACCAAATGGATCAAGGATTCCTTGGCCAGATTTACGTCACGCGCCGACGAGGTGTTTACGTCGGTGATGCCGTTGCGAAGCAGTGCCATCGACATGCCGTCGCGCTCGTCGTCGAGCATGCCGACCCGGCCCTTGATCGAGGGCCCGATCTGCCACAACGCGTTCCATGGATTGGCGAGCTTGTCTGGGTGGAAGTTCGGGAGTTTGTCCGCCCGCCATCCGATCCCCACCGTGTAAACGGTGTAAGGCACCGAGTAACGACTGCCCTGGTCGTACCAGGGGTTCTGCAAGGAGGCCCAGACATTCTTTGACAGGTTGGGGATGTAACTGTGGTTGATCGGCTGGACGATCTTGCCGGCGACGATCTCCTCGATGTAACCCGCGGTGGGCCAGAAAACGTCGTACTGAACCTGCTTGCTCGTGAGCTTTGCGATCGCCTCTTCAATCGTGACGAACGTGCTGAGCCTCACCTTGACGTTGTATTTCTTCTCGAACGCGGTGATGACCGCCGGGTTTATGTACTGGATCCAGTTGTAAAGCTGCAGCGGTCCCGGCTCTGGCTTGAGGCCCGAAGCGATCGCCTTGTTGTCCGAATAAATCGGGAGTGTCACCGGATGATTTGCGCGCGCGAGCGGGAGGCCGCCAGGGCCTTGGTTAGCCGCCGTCGAGCTTCCGACCGGCGCGGTCGAGCTGCCGCAAGCGGCCAGCAAGCCCGGGACCGATGCGCCGGCCGCGGCCAGGGCGCTGCGTTTGATGAACGTTCGGCGATCGGTTCCGTTGTCGCCGCTGCCCCACGCCTGTCCGTCGCTGGTCATGCCCTCGCTCCTCTCTTCGAAAGTCTCGTGAGCTTTCGGCTCGGGTGCAGCTCGCACCCAAGCTCGGCGGAGGCGAGCGCAACACAACGCGCCACCATCCGCTCCGGTGTGACATCGGGCTGTCCGAGCGTCACCTGGACGCCGAGCCCATCCATCAGCCCGCTCAGCACCAATGCAAATTCCTCGGGATCCGCATCCCGACGAAACTCTTCGTTCGCCTGCCCCTCGCGGACGATGTCCGCGATCAGCTTGCGTTCCCGCAGGTTGAGCCTGAAGTAGTTGTTACGGACAGTCCGATCACGGCGGGCACGCACCCACATCTCCATCCACAGCGTGTAGTCGTTGATCCCGCCCGGTCCCAGGCTGGTCTCTTCGATCAGATGCACGAGCTTGTCGGCCGCGCGGTCGTGCCGAGCCTGCCCTTCGGTGAGGCGCTCGTAGAACTCGCGGTCGCTGTGCTCGACCACCTCCTCGAACAGCCTGTCCTTGGATTCGAAGTAGTAGAGGATCGTCGGTGAGCTCGTCCCAGCTCGTTCGGCGATGTCACTGATGCGCGTATCGAGCAAGCCCCGCTCATAGATGACATCCGCTGCCGCATTGACGATCTGCGGCTTGCGCAGGTGATCGAGCTTTGGTCGCGGGCTCATTTCTCGGCTGCCAGCAGCACTTCAAATTCGTATACTGACTGACGTTCAGAAAACTATGACGCTTGCTTGCCGCTGTCAAGCGAGCGTCGTTAATGAGGTGTTAGGAGCCTGATCGACGTCGCCGTTTTGGGCGGGGGACTTGCCGGGTTGGCGGCGGCGCGCGACCTCGCGCGCGCCGGCGCCGACGTCTTGGTCCTCGAGGCGCGTGGCCGTCCTGGGGGACGGGTCGAAGCCGTGACCCTGCCCGACGGCCGAGTTGTGCAGGCCGGCGGCGAGGTGTTCGGTGAGCACCACCGGTCTTACCGAGAACTGGTGGAGGAGCTCGGCTTGACAATCGAGCCCAGCTATGTGGCCGAGCCTGGGGAAATGAGCTGGGGACTGGTGGATGGCGTGTTCGTCGGCGACGAGCCGCCCTGGATGAGCGACACGGAGCGAGCCGATAATCGGCGCGTAGAGCGAGCGTTCGCGGAGCTTGCCGCCGGAGTGGATCCGCAGGATCCGTGGTCTCACCCCCACGCGCGCGAGCTCGACCGTATGAGCATCGGCGCGTGGCTACGGGACCAAGGGGCGCTTCCGGCGGTTCAGCGTCGCTATGAACTGGCATCGCTATCGCTGTCCTGCGACGCGCCGGAGCGAACGTCGCTCTTGGCGGAGCTCCGCAAGCACGCCACCGCGAATGGCGAGAGCTTTTATGACCTCTCGGTCTGGGAAGGGTTTCGCGTCGCGGAGGGTTCGGCCGCGGTGGCGCTGAGCATGGCGGCTGCGCTCGGTTCGCGGTTGCGGCTTGGCGCGGTGGCACGCCGTATCGAACTTAACGGCCGGATGGTGAAGGTCGGCCTCGAGGGCGGCGAGGTCGTGAGCGCCGCGGCGGTGGTCTGCGCGATCCCGGCGGGGCCGCTCCGAGAAGTCGAAATTGTCGGCCTGAGCGACCAACGGCTTCGCTCCCTACGTGCGCAGCGACACGCGTTGGCGGCGAAGCTAGTCGTCGCCTACGAGCACTCGTTCTGGCGTTCAGCGGGCCAGAACGGACTGGCCGAGAGCGAATGGCTGTTCGGCTCGACCTGGCCTCAGCAGTCAGGCGTGCTTTCGCTCCTGGTGCCGCCGGAGCGCTTTGCGGCCTTTCTCGCGGCTCCTCCCGACGCCCGCGCGCAGGCGGTGTTCGACGGTTTGGTCCAGCTCTATGGTGAACGAGCCAGAGAGCACACCGCAGTGCTCGAGCGTGTCTGGGGCGCCGACCCGTTCACTCGCGGTTACATCTCGAGCTGGGCGCCGGGGGACCTCACCCGCGTGGGACCGCTGCACGGAACCCACGAGCCCCCTTTCTATGTCGCCGGCTCCGACCACTGGGTCGCCGGTTATATGGAAGGTGCGGTCCGCACCGGCCGCGCCGCTGCCAGAGCCGCGCTCAACGGGGATCGCTGAAGCTCACCGGAGCTGCTCGCCCACTCCCAACTCCTGCGCCAAGGCGCCTTGCACCGTATGACGCGCGCGCTCGAGAGAAACGCGCGAATCACCGATAAGCGACCTGACGCCGAACCCGTCGATCAACGCCAGCGTTCGATCGGCGACCGCGTCGACATCGCAGCCAGCGAATTCGCCCGAGCGCACGCCGGCTGCGATCTCGGTCGCGAACCAGTCGTGAAGCCTGCCATAGAGTCGATCAGCAACTGGGCGCAGATCTGGGTGCCGGACCGCGCGCAGCCATAGCTCCACCCACAGGACCCAGTCTTCCTGGAGCGACGGAGTGCTTGGCAGGCATTGGTCGATCATGGACGCGAGCCGCTCGGCATGCGAGGCCACCGGCAGCTCGCCGCTCGAGATCCGGACATCGCCGGCGTGCGTGTATGAGTACTCGAGGGCCTGCGCCAGCAGCGCGTCGCGCGTATCGAAGTGGTAATGCACGAGGGAGCTAGATACACCCGCGTCCGTGGCGATTCTGGCGATCCGCACGTCGTCGATTCCTTCGCTGGCGATACGACGAACCGCCGCGGCAAGGATGCGCTCTCGAGCGCTGGCCCGCGCGTCGTCGCTCGACGCCGCCTCGCCCCCTGGAGCGGCGGGGGCGGTCGGGGCTAAATCACCCGTCGGTGCGCTCATCGTCAGCCAGCACTGGGGAGAGATCCTTACGCACGCGCTCCGCGAACCACGCGA
The DNA here is from genome assembly GCA_963767295.1 of uncultured Solirubrobacterales bacterium. Lineage (GTDB taxonomy): Bacteria > Actinomycetota > Thermoleophilia > Solirubrobacterales > Solirubrobacteraceae > Palsa-465. The sequence goes on along the minus strand of CAVYDI010000002.1, from coordinate 761,324 downwards.
CTGCGTCTTCGCGACGAGATAGCGGCCCGCACTCGTAACCGCGCGTCTGCAGGCCCGCTTGAACATTCGCAACGAGGTCGATGTCCTCGTCGAGCACAAGGGTGTTCAGGCGCTGGTTGAGCCACTGCACCAGCCGTGTCCGCGGGCTGCTGTTGGGCGGCCGGTAGGAGCCATAAACATCACTGGTCCGGTCCACGTCGTCGGGCAGCATCTGCCAAGTGTTCACCTGGTCGGGGTACAGGTCGATTGTCGTGTTCGGGTAAATGAACGCGTAGCGCCAGACACGGCGGTCCTCGGGACCGAGTCCGGGCATGGGGGTCACCATCTGGGCGTACAGGCGCTCCATCCGATTGCTGCTCGCCTTGTCCCGCAGTGGCGCCTCGAACCAGACGTAGGACTCGTGGCACTCGACGTCATAGTGCTTGTAGTCGAGCAGCCGCATGAGACCTGGGTGCGCGATCGGAATGTGGTAGCCCTCGATGTAGTTGTCCACGATTACCTTCCAGTTCGCGGGCTGCGTGTCGCTTGCGGGGGCAAAGGATTCAAGCGAGGCGATGCGATAGGGCGCCAGGCGTTCACGCAGCTCGCCGACCTGGTCGGCAAGGGGCGTGGCATCGGGATCGAGGTTGACGAATATCAACCCGCAGAACTCCTCTACCCGAGCGGGCAGCAGGCCTAGTGTCGCCTTGTCCAGGCGCTCTCCGAACGCACGCGCCTCTGGGACCCCGATCAGCGTTCCGTCGAAGCGATATGTCCAGCCGTGGTAGCGGCAGCGGATCGCTGCCTTGCACTGGCCCGACCCGCTCAAAAGCCGCGATCCGCGGTGCCGGCACACATTCCGATACGCCCGCAGAGTGCCATTCTCGTCACGTAGGACCAGCACGGGCTGTGTTCCGGCGTTGGCGGTCATGTAGCTCCCCGCGCGAGGCAGCGCGGAGATATGCCCGGCCAGCTGCCACGTCCGCTCAAAGATCAGCTCCTGCTCGTGCGGGAGGAGCGAGGGGTCCGTGTACAAGCGACGCGACAGCGCGGTCCGATGTGCGCTCGGCGGCAGCGCCGTGGAACCAAAAGGCCTTCCCGAAGCGGTGGAGGTGGGCGCTGCCGAAGCCGACATCTGTCCTCGATTCCGGGCCGTGCGAAAGCGGGTCGCACGATCCTGACTTTGTGATCAGTTGTTGTTAGTCTACCCGCACATGGTTCGCGCTGCCACCTGGCTGTCGATCACGCCGGAGCCCGAGCGCGAACTGCCCGCGGCCGTGGCCACACTGGCTCTCGGCAGGCCGGCCCCGCCGATCGCGGTCTCCGCCGAAAGTGCTCGCATAGAGCGGTTGATCCTCCGCGGTAGCCACCGAGCCTGGCTGGCCTACCTACACGGAGTAGTCGAACTGATCGATAGCCGCGCCGCTGACGTGGACGCGGATGTCCAGCGGGCGCGGGCGTGTGCCGTCGCCGTGATCTCCAACCACCACAACCTGCTACTCGGCCTGCGCGGACGAGGCGCAGAATGGACCACCTCAGACCGAGTTCACCTGACCCGCATCCTGAGCGAACCCAACAAACCCGAGGGGGAACCGTGAGCACGAGCACCGTCTCGCCCGATCCATCGCTGGCGTTAGATCCACCGCTGCAACTCGATCCGTCGCTGGTCGAGCTTCAGCAGCGCGCGCGGACGTTCGTCGAGGACGTTTTGATGCCGCTCGAGCTTGAGGCAGAGGAGCGTGGTGGAGCCCTGCCGCACGAGACGGTGGAGCAGATCAAGCGGCAGGCGATCGCCGCGCGCTTGCACGGGGGACGCTTTGCGCCAGAGTTCGGCGGCCAGGGCTGGTCAATGGTCGAGTGGTTCGTCGTCAATGAACAGTTCGGACGCGTGACCAATGGACTTCACTGGAACGTGCCCAACGCTTACAACGTGCTCATGCAAGGCACGCGAGCACAGATCGAGAGTTACCTGGTCCCGGCCCTTCGGGGAGAGGGAGGAGACGCCTACGCAGTGACGGAGGCCGAGGCGGGCTCGGATCCGGCCGGGATCGCGACTACGGCATCACCCTGCCCCGGCGGCTGGCTGGTCAACGGAGAGAAGTGGTTTGTCACCTCGGGCGATGTTGCGCGAGTGCTGATCGTGATGGCGAATGTGGTGGACGGAACGGAGCGGCTCCCCACGCTGTTTCTCATCGAGCCGAGCGCAGCTGGGGTCGAATATGTCGAAAGCCCCAAGTTCACGCACAACTATCCGCACGGGCATCCGACAGTGCGATTCACGAACGTCGAGGTTGGGTCCGACACGGTAATTGGTGGCGTCGGCAATGGCGAAGTGTTGCAGCGGGCGTGGTTTACCGAGGAGCGGCTTGGGATCGCGACTCACGGTCTCGGCGCGATGTGGCGCCTGCTGGACGAGACGACAGAGTGGGCTCTCTCTCGCAGGCAGGGCGGTCGGCGCATCATGGACTACCAGGGAGTGTCGTTCCCGCTTGCGGATTCCGCGACCGACGCCGCGCTTGGCAGACTGCTCGCGATTCAAGTTGCCCGGCTGGTGGACGCCAACGCCGATCCCAAGTTGGTACACGCCAAGGCCTCCATGGCCAAGCTGTTCGTGAGCGAGGCAGCCTGGCGCTGCGCTGACCGAGCGGTGCAGATATTCGGCGGTCGCGGGTACTTGCGCAGCAATGTCGCTGAGCGGTTTTTGAGAGAGCTGCGCGTCGACCGGATCTGGGAGGGAACGAGCGAAATCCAGCGGCTGATCATCGCCCGGGCGTTGGAGCGCCGCGGGGTCGAGGCGACGATCCACTGATGCGGGCCGCCCTCGAGCGCCTCTTCCGACCGTCCTCGATCGCCGTAGTTGGCGCCAGCGAGCGGCCGGGCAGCTACGGTCACCAGGCGCTCGTCAACCTAGCCGCGCTCGGCTATCCGGGAGAGATCTGGGGGGTCAACCCGAGCCGGGAGGAGGTCATGGGGCTAAGGTGCGTGCCGACCCTGACCGATCTGCCCGATGCGGTCGATGCGGTGTTCGTGGCGATCCCGGCGGCCGGCGTCGCGACTGTGATTGAGCAGGCCGGAGCGCGAGGCTGCGGGGGCGCGGTGGTTATCAGCGCTGGCTTTGCCGAGGTGCCCGAGGGCAGGCAATTGCAGCACGATCTGGTAGCGGTGGCGGCGCGCTACGGGCTCCCAGTCTGCGGGCCCAACGGCAACGGGATCGTCGCAATGCACGCCCGCGCGGCACTGTGGGGGGACGCGCTCGACGCTCGCGAGCCAGGATCGGTTGCGCTCATCTCCCAGAGTGGCAACGTCGCCGTCAATGCGCTCACCTCACAGCGAGGTTTGCGCTTCCACACGGTGGTCGCCGGCGGCAACCATGCCGTCCTCGGAACGGCGGACTATCTCGAGTTTCTGGCTGCCGAGGAGGGCGTCTCGTCGATCGCCCTCTACCTCGAGGACGACGGCGGTCCGGATCTTTGCGACAGCCTGGCTGCTTGCGCTCAAACCGGGGTGCGGGTCGCCGTGTTGAAGGTTGGCGGGTCGGAGTCGGGCGCTGCCAGCGCCGCTGCGCACACGGCGGCTCTGGCCGGCGATCAGCGGATCTTCCGGGCACTGACAGAAGAAGCCGGGTGTGCCTGGGCGAAGGATGTCCACGAGCTGCTCGAGCTCGCCAAGACTTTGGCCGTATGTCCGCGCTTGCCCCGTAACCCCGGCCTCGCGGTGGCGACATGCTCGGGCGGCGACTCGGCGCAGGCCGCAGACGAAGCTCACCGCAACAAGCTGCGCCTGCCGAAATTCGGGGCGGGCACTCGGGAGCGCTTGGAAAGGATGCTTCCGCCGGCCGCCACAGTTGCAAACCCGCTCGACTATACGGCCATGCTGTGGGGCAATCGCGAGGCTTTAGGCGAGCTCATCACGACTCTGGCAGCGGACGAAGCCATCGACCAGGTGCTGGTCTTCTACGACCAGCCTCCTGGATTGTCCGACGCTACGGAGGCATCGTGGCGCGCCGTCCGTGAGGGAATCATGTGGGCAGCAAGGCGAGGTCGCGTCCCCACCATGGTTTGCTCAACACTGCCGGAGCTGCTCGACGACGCGGCCGCGTGGGGATTTGCGCGGAGTGGCATTGCGGCCGCCGCCGGGCTGCGCACCGGCCTGCGCTGCATCATGGCGATGGCCTCGGAACCAGGAGATCCACGGCGATTGCAGGAGATCGCATCGCTGGCGCGAGCCGCGCCTGCGGCGGCTACCGCAGGCGAGTGGCTTTCCGAGGTCGAGGCGAAGGAACTGCTCAGAGCTGCCGGGGTCCCCGTCGCCGACAGTCGCCCCGTAAGCGACGCGCGCGATCTCGCATCGGCGCTCGCCGAGCTGGGTGGAGCGATCGCTCTCAAGGTGAGCGCGCCCGGCCTGCGTCATAAGTCCGAGCTTGGCGCGGTCGTGCTCGACCTCCGGTCTTTGGACGACGCCGCTGCCGCGTATTCCCATCTCGCGGCGCTCGCTGCGGATTGCGGGGGCACCATCTCAGCCGAGCGGATGGTCCCCGCTGGTGTCGAGTTGATGGTCGCGGCGAAGTCCGACGCGGTTGTGCCTGCATTGGTGCTCGGGATCGGAGGTCTGTGGACCGAGGTCCTGGACGACGTGGCGATCATCCCCCTGCCGGCCACTCCATACCGCATCGAGCGGGCCTTGCACGATCTCCGAGGGGCGCCGATGCTGTTCGGGGCGCGGGGCCGGCCGGCGATCGACGTGCGAGCGCTTTCACTGCTCGCGCTGCGAGCCGGCGAACTGCTCGTCGAAGCTTCACTTGAGCTCGTGGAGCTCAACCCAGTAGTGGTGGGAGAAGAGGGCGCGGTTGCCGTCGACGCAGCAGTGCGTCGCCGCGGTATCTCCCGAGATTACGCAGTGCCCTCCTCGCGCGAACGAATCCATGCATGACGTAGTCGTCGTTGGCGGCGGCTTTGCGGGCGTCACGGCAGCGCGCGAGGCGGCGCTGCGGGGTTGTTCGGTGCTGTTGCTCGAGGCCCGAGACCGCCTTGGCGGCAGAACGTGGACTGCTCCGTGGGACGGCCGGAAGATCGAGTACGGCGGTGCGTGGGTCCACTGGCATCAGCCGCATACTTTTTCTGAGATCACGCGCGCGGGCCTCGCGCTGGCGCTCGACGAGGCGGGCGAGCGGGCCGGCTGGTATGTGGGAGGGGCGCGACGCTCGGCGACGCTCGAGGAACGAGACGCGATTGCACAGAGGGGGTGGGATCGATTCGTCGAGGGTGTCGAGGAGGCACTTCCGCTGCCACACGACCCGCTACACGCGATCGACAAGCTAAAACACTTCGATCGTCTCTCGATCGAGGCACGGATCGAGCAGCTCGAGCTCGATGCCGAAGAGCACGAAGTCCTGGTCGCCGAGCTCGAGTCGCTGGCCCACGCCCCGCTGAGTGACGCGGGAGCCGTGGCGGTGCTCCGCTGGCACGCGCTCTCTGGTTACAGCCTGGCCCTAACGCAGTTCACGGGCGGTCGGGTGACGATTGCTCAGGGAACGGGCGCCCTACTTGATGCGATCGCGTCGGCCGCTCCCTTCGAGCACCGCTTGGGCAAGGCGGTGGAGTCGATCGCCCAACACGGCGGCCGACTCGACGTGGAGACAGCCGACGGGGAGGGCTTCAGCGCCCGTGTTGCAATCATCGCCCTGCCGCTCAACGCGCTCGGGGCTATCAGCTTCTCCCCGCCTCTATCCGAAGCAAAGCAGGGTGCGATCGACCTCGGCCAGGCTTCCAGAGGGATAAAAATCTTCATACACGCGCGCGGGGAGCCGGTGCTAACGAACTCGATCCGCCCTGGCCATCCATTCGGGTACCTCGCAAGCGACGTGCTGTTCGAGGATGGCAGCCAGGATCTGATCGGCTTCGGACCCGATGCCGTCGCCTGTCATCCCCACGACACGACTTGGGTGCAGTCCTCGCTCGATCAACTCCTGCCCGGCTACCAGGTTCTCGACGCGACCGCCCACGACTGGCTCGCAGACCCGTTTTCGCTCGGCACATGGGCAATACACCGCCCCGGGTGGTACGAGCACCACCATGCGGCACTGCAACAACCCGAGGGTCGGGTGCTCTTCGCGGGCTCAGACATCGCCAACGGTTGGGCCGGCTTCATCGACGGCGCAATTGAGACAGGACTGAGAGCCGGCAAACACGCGGCGGTTGCTGTCGCAGATAGTCAAGGCCTGCCTTGATCGGTGGCCTGAGCCTTGCCGCTGTTAGGGGCGCCACGAGCATGGGCTGTTGCTTGGGCCGCTCTCGCTTGAGCACGACGTAACCCTCTCCGGCTCTCGGCCTTGAGAATCTGCTCAGCGCGGCGGCGCACCGCTTCATACGACGGCCCCCTCTCCCCACACATGATCGCGCAAGTCTGCCAACGGCAGGCTTGCGTTGGCGCCGAGCGGGACACCATCAGTATCAGCGCTATACAGGGACTGCCGCGCCTGGCGTTGCGGAAGTTGCGAGCAGTCTCTATGGCCAGCCGTCTACGACAATGCCTTGCCGACTTTGGCGGCCTGCTCCCGCGCTGCGTGCACCTCGGCTGCAAGGCGACCCAGCTGAGACGCCGCCTGCCCGATCTGTCGCGCAACCATTTCGGCGCCCTGCCCGATGGCCGGGATTGAGGCGCCCAGCACCTTGCGTTTCTGCCCGCCCTTGCGGTTCAGCGCCACACCGCCAAGCACACCCGCCGCCGCTCCCGCAATCGCGGTCGCTACCGGCAGCGCAGCAGACTTCAAACCAGAGCTGTTACGGGTTCCCTTGTCGTTCGAGTTCGATGCTCGCGAAGTCGACTTTTCAGGGTCAGAGCTTGATTGTGCTCCGACGCCTCCAGAGCCAGAGCGCGCGCTCGAGCGCGATCGCGAACTTCCGCGCGAGGAGCCGCCCTTTGACGGCCCGCTGCTGCGGCTCGATGCTTTGACGGATTTGTCGCTTGAGCGCGGACCGCCGTTACGGGTCGCGCGGCTGCTGGGCTTGCTGGCGGGCGTGCGTCGCTTCGTGCTCGCACGCCCAGTCTCGGTTGAGGGTCGCTGCCTTGGTTGTGGCATCACTCGTCCTTTGCTGGTGTGAGCGATATGTCAGATACCCGCATCACGCTGCGTTAGAAACTACGAGCGGCGATCGCTGGCTTGTCTTGGTGGCGCATAACGCCCCCGCCTACCAGCACGGGACAGTCCTCAGAGGCAGGAAGTACGGCGCCTTGTATGCATTTGCGTGTCGCGGCTACACCGCGGGTGGCTGCTGGTCTTGACCGCGAGGCAGGCGACCACACGGTTGTCCGCCGATGCATCACGCGCCCGGCAGGAAGGCTGAAGCTACCTGTCGAATAGCGAAGGGGAAGAGATGCCGGCGGCCGTCGTGACAGCAATCGCAGCACAAAAGGGTGGGACCGGTAAAACGGCGCTCGCCGGAAGCCTCGCGTCGCAGTGGGCTTACGCTGGCTCTCGCACCTTGTTAGTCGATCTCGATCAGCAGGCGAACCTGACGTTCGCCTTCGCTGTCGATCCGGCTGGCCTCGAGGCAACTGTCGTTGACGTGCTGGCACCGCGGAATTCGGTGCCAGTCGAGGACGTCGTTCTGTCTCACGTACACGGTGCACCTGGGCTGGATCTGGTGCCGTGTGACGAACGAGCGGAGGCACTGGATACGCAGCTGCGCTCGGAGACGATGGGAGTGTTCAAGCTGAAGGACGCGCTGGAGCCGCTCCTATCGAATTACGATCGAGTGCTGATCGATTGTCCGCCCAACGTCGGAGAGCTGACGGTCTCGGCGCTGCTTGTGGCCGACGAGATCATTTGTCCCGTGAAGATGGGGGACAGCAATGCGCTTCGGGGGCTCAGCCGCCTGACCCAGACAGTTGAGAAGTTGAACCGCAGAGGCGCCCAGGTGCGCATCAAGAGCCTGGTGAGGGTTGAATGCGACCATTCGCAGCTGAGCTACCGGCTTAATTCTGAAGCTCTAAAGCGGCTCGCACGACGACTGAAAGTTCCGGTAGCGCGAACCGAGTTGCGAGCCCGAGCGGCGTGGCGGACCGCTATCACCCAAGACGTGCCGTTGGTCTTACTCGATGGGCGAAACCGCGGCACGCGCGAGGCGCAAGCCGACGTCTATCGACTGGCGACAGAGCTTTGGCCCCGGGTGGATTTTCTATCCCCCAGCGAGATCAAGATTCAGCGAAAGGCGCACGCAGCGGCTGACAGGAGGGCGGCATAGTGCCACTCCGGCCGGTGTCCGAGCTGGGGCTCGTGGATCTGACCGATCTAGCTTCCCGCGAACCCTCCGACCCAGCGACGCGACGCCGGCCCCCGCGTGCACCTAGCACCCGATCGCAATCAGCCCAGGGCGGCGCGAACAAAAAGCCTCGTCAAGGACAGACACGAGCACGAGACGGCTCAAAGCGCTCAGGCACCACGCCCAAACGCCGGAGCAACGGCAACTCCCCCGGTGCGAGCCCTGATCGCGGGAAGCGTCCAGGGTCGCAGCGTGAAGCACTCACGCAACGTGCAGCGGCGAGCGCTCTGCCGCGCGAGGAGACGATTGGCGCTCCTGCAGCAAAGATCGGCATCTCGGTCGTGACTGGGGCACTCGGGATCGCGGGCGGGCTGCTGCTCAGCCGAGCCGCGCGTCGCCGCTGAGCCCGACCTTCGTCGCGGCCTCAGCTGCCGCTTCGCAGCAAGCGGTACGTGACCACGGCAGCGCTGACACCAACGACCGCCGCGGCCATCAGAGCATGGAGCGGGCTGGCTCGGGACCCTGACAAACGCTTGAGGGCAGCTTTCCCAACCGTACGGGTCGCCGCTGAACTCACGATTTGAGCCTCCTCGCTCGGCCGTTCGAACGTATGGCATGCGACTACCCGCGCGGTCGCTGCACAAACGAGGAAGTGGGTGGGCGTTCCCGTGTTGGCCCCCTCGCTGCGGTTTCCCATCGTGTTGACCCTGCGTTCACAGGGATGCCGTAGATGGGCGATGCTGGGCTCGAACCAGCGACCTCCGCCTTGTCGAGACGGCGCTCTCCCAGCTGAGCTAATCGCCCGGGGAGCAAGAGGGTAGCGCCCGCGTGGCGGCCAATGCTGCCCCCAGGCGGACGTATGCACGCAGACGTACGTACAGCAACAAGTTTGCGTCACGCCAGCGGCTCGCGGGCATAAATCGACATGACCCACAACACCGGAGGTTGTGCATGCTCATCGCATTGGCTGTGCTACTGGTAGTTCTCGCGATCGTTGGCGGCATCGCCATACACCCGCTGCTCTTTCTGATCGCGGTGCTTGCAGTGCTCGCGCTCGTCGCCGGTCGCCTTTAGCGAGCATGGCCGACGGCCGGTCGCCAACCGCAGACCGGCCGTCGCGCCGCGCGACGTCCAGCCGCGAGCCTCCCCGAGCCACTGCTCAGCTCATCGCGGCAACCAGGCGGTGATGGCGTAGCTGCGGGGGAGGGGAACCGTGCAGGATCCAGATCGAGTTACTGCGGCTGATGGCACCTGACCGCGTCAGCGCTCCCATCGCCGTCGTGACCGACGGGCGGTGCGCTCCCACGAGACCGGCGAGACGCTGATGCGAAAGCGGCAATGGAACCGCGATCCCGTCGGGTCGCACCCGCCCCCAGCGCTCGGCCAGGTGCCACAGAGTCAGGAGCAAACGGTCATCGACGCGCGGGTGGTGCGCGATTGCCAAAACCACCGCGAGGTGGTGGGCCCGGCGCGTCCCGCGGGCGAACAACTCGACGCCCAGCGCTGGCCACGGATTCATGCGACGCACAAGCCCATGATCGAGCACGGCGAGCCGTGTCGGTTCGAGCACGCTCCAGCCGACTTCGGCGTGAACGTGGGCACCTTCCTCATCCCAGCTCCACGGGCGCAATACATCGCCGGGCCCGATCAATTCGACGCAGCTGCGATCGAGCACGTCGACCTCGCGTGACAGAAGCCCGTCGATCACCAGAAAGCCCCGATGATGGACATCCGGCTGAACCGCGCTGGCGGCGTCCCATTCGCCGGCCGATAGGGACTTGACGCGCGTCAACGCCTCGCGGCGCGCGCGCGCACGGTCTTCCTCGCCGAGCAGCTCGCCCAGGTCTGCGTCAGCGTCGATGATGCTGATGAGGTCTGCTCTCGAAGGCATGCTCGGCAGGCGGGTCCTGCCGAGTCACATTAGCCCGTCTTCCTAGACGAGGCGACGCGCAGCCCCCATTGAACAGATCCCCGCCGCGAGCGAGCCGTAGGATCCGGCCCCCATGCAGTTTGAGCTGCCCGACGGCAACATTCTTACGCTCCCGGAAGGCGCGACCGGCGCCGATGCTGCCGCCGCCATCGGACCCGGCCTGGCCAGGGCCGCGCTGGCGGTCAAGGTCAACGGTGAGATCAGGGACCTCGCCCGACGCTTGCCCGCAAGCGACGGGCAGACTCAGCCGCTCGAGGTCATCACGGCGCGCAGCGGTGCCGACGCCCTCTCGCTAATCCGTCATGACGCCGCCCACGTGCTCGCGACCGCGGTAATGGAGCTTTATCCGGGGGTCAAGATCTCAATCGGGCCCCCGATCGAAGATGGCTTCTACTACGACTTCGAGTTCCCCGAGGGCACCCACATCAGCGACGCCGACTTTCCCCGCATCGAGGCCCAGATGCAGAAGCACATCGATGCCGACGAGCCTTTCGTGCGCGACGAACTTCCGGCCGGCGAGGCCGAAACGCGCTTCCAGGCCGAGCTTCAGGACTACAAGGTCGAGCTGATCGCCGATCTGGTCAAAAACCAGGACGTCCAGACAGTTTCGCTGTACACGAACGGGCCCTTCACGGATCTGTGCCGCGGTCCGCATGCGCCCTCGACCAAGTCGGTCAAGGCCTTCAAGTTGCAGTCGGTGGCGGGTGCGTACTGGCGGGGAGACGCTGACAACAAGATGCTCACGCGCGTCTACGGCACGGCGTTCTTTTCCAAGCAGGATCTCGACGAATACCTGGCGCGGCTCGAGCAAGCGCGTGCGCGCGACCACCGCAAACTCGGCCGCGAGCTGGGTCTGTTCATGTTCAGCGATCTCGCCCCCGGCGCGCCTTTCTGGCTGCCGAACGGGATGGTGCTTTGGAACGAGCTCACGAAGCTATGGCGCGAGGAGAACGCCGCCCGCGGCTACCGCGAGGTCAAGACCCCGATCCTCTACGACGTCGAGTTGTTCAAGACCTCCGGCCACTGGGACGTCTACCGCGAAAACATGTACTTCACCGAGATCGAGGGCCGCACAATGGGGCTAAAGCCGATGAACTGCCCCGCGCATGTGCAGCTCTTCAAGGAGGAGCGCCGCTCCTACCGGGAGCTGCCGATCCGCTTCTCCGAACAGGGAGTGGTCCACCGCCACGAGCCCGGGGGCACGCTGCACGGATTGCTGCGCGTACGCCAGATCACGCAGGATGACGCCCACATCTTCTGCGCCGAAGCACAGGTCCCCGCAGAGGTTAACCGCTGCCTCGATTTCGGCCAGGCGATCTACGACACTTTCGGCTTCGTCCCGCGCGCCGAGCTCTCGACGCGTCCGGACAAGCGGATCGGCTCCGAGGAGATGTGGGACCGCGCCGAGGGCGGCCTGCTGGCGGCGCTCGAGCAGCGCGGCGTCGACTACAGCATTGCGGCTGGGGAGGGGACCTTCTACGGCCCGAAGATCGACCTGCACATGACCGACTCGATCGGACGCTCGTGGCAGCTTGGCACCGTACAGCTGGACTACGTCATGCCCGAGCGCTTCGAGCTCGCCTACACGGGAGCGGACAACGCGGAGCATCGGCCGGTAATGATCCACCGCGCGCTGATGGGTTCCTTCGAGCGCTTCATCGGCATTCTGATCGAGCACTATGCGGGTGAGTTCCCGGTCTGGCTCGCTCCCGTGCAGGCGGTCGTGCTGCCGATCGCAGACCGCCACTTTGAGTACGCACAGTCGGTAACGAACCGTCTCAAAGACGCCACCATCCGCGCCGAGCTCGACGCGCGCACGGAGTCGGTCGCAAAGAAGATTCGAGACGCGGAGCTGGAAAAAATTCCCTACATGCTCGTCGTGGGTGACCGCGAGCAGGACGCTGGGGAGGTCGCACTGCGCGAGCACCGCGGCGGTGACAAGGGGTCGCTTGGGCTAGACGAGTTTGCGGCCCGCGTGCTTGAGCAGACTCGCAGGCGCGCCCCGCACGTCTGAACGAGCCCGTCTCTGCCACGTGCTCCGATCAACGAGTGCGTCACGCGCGCGCGAAGTTAAGCCGCGCAAATACCCCGGGCGGGCTCAGAAACCGCCGCTATACTGGCGCCCGTTGATCCATGTAGCGCTTTACACCTCGTCCGGCACCGCTTGACCGCTTCTCTCCAGCTCAGCTAGTGCCGGTTCCCAGGAGGTTTGACCGGCGCCCGCCGGAACGGGATCAAACTCGGATCAACGATCGCATCCGGGTTCCCGAGGTCCGGCTGATTGGCGTCGACGGAAAACAGGTCGGCGTCGTGCCGACCGATGAGGCGCTGCGTTATGCCCAGGAGCGCGATCTCGACCTGGTCGAAGTGGCGCCCGAAGCGCGCCCGCCCGTCACTCGCGTACTTGACTACTCCAAATACCGCTACGAGCAGTCACAGAAGCAGAAGGCCGCGCGCAAGCACCAGCAGCAGGTCACGATCCGCGAGATCAAGTTCCGTCCCAAGATCGCGCAGAACGACTACGACACCAAGAAGGGCCACGTGGAGCGGTTTCTGCGTGGCAGGGACAAGGTCAAGATCACGATCATGTTCCGTGGCCGCGAGGTCACCCATCCAGAACGCGGCACCGCGCTGCTGGACCGCTTGGCAGGTGAGCTCTCAGAAATCGCCGTGATCGAGCAGGCGCCGCTTCAGGACGGACGCAACATGACGATGCTGCTCGCACCCTCGAAGGCTGTGCTGGCCGGCGACAAGGACCGCTCGTCAAACGGAGCCCGAGGTGAGGCGGCGGTTGAGCTCGCAGACGGCGCCGGCAACGGCGACGGAGCCGCGCCCGCTTAGCGGCAGTTCCCGCTTGCAGCCGTTTGGTTTACTAGACGGCCGACCATGCCGAAGATGAAGACCCATTCCGGCGCCAAGAAGCGCTTTCGCAGCACCGGCTCCGGCAAGCTGCGCGGGCGCAGCGCGTTCACTAGTCACATGTTTGAGAAGAAATCGGCCAAGCGCAAACGGCGACAGGCCGAGCCGGCGGTGATCTCGACGCACGACCGCCCGCGCGTGCGGGAGCTACTCGGTGCCTCCGCGCCGAAGCCCAAGCGCGCCCCAGTTCCCGAGCACAAGGCCGCCCCCGCCACCAAGGGCAAGGGAGCCAAGCGATGACCCGCGTCAAGCGCGGAGCGCACGCTCGCAAGAAGCGCCGCGCCACGCTGGCGCTCGCCAAGGGCTACCGGGGAGACGCCAGCCGCCACTACCGCAAGGCCAAGGAGGCGGTGCTCAAGGCCGATCAGTACCGCTATCGCGACCGGCGCAACCGCAAGCGCGACTTCCGCGCCCTGTGGATCACGCGCATCAATGCGGCCGCGCGTCAGCACGGCCTCTCCTACTCACAGTTCATCCGCGGACTCAAGCTCGCCGGCGTGGAGCTTGACCGCAAGATCCTCGCGGACATTGCCGTCCGCGACGCGGACACCTTTCGACGCTTTGCCGAGCGCGCCCGCGAGGCGCTGGCCGCCGGCTGACCACCTTCCGGCAGACCAGCACCACCGACCGGGCGCCGCTCCTCTGAGCCGGCGCCCTTTTTGCTTTTGAGACGACATGACGATCACAGGCCAGCACAACCGCAGACTCAAGGAGATCCGCAAGCTGCGCATGCGCCGCCGCTGGCGCGAGCGCTCGGGGAGCTTCGTGGCCGAGGGAGAAGACCTGCTGACCGCGGCCGACCGCGCCGGTTGGGAGGCCGTCGAGCGCTACGTGGCGGAGGGCAGCGGCCTTCAGGGGACGGAGGTCGAGCCGTCGCTGCTGGCCTCGGCATCGGGCATCGCCTCGGGCACCCGCGCGCTGGGCGTCTATGAGGAGCGGTGGGCAAAAAGCGCGACCGGACCGCTCTGCGTCCTCTTGCATGGGATCCACGACCCCGGCAACGTCGGCGCGATCGTCCGCTCGGCGGAAGCCTTCGGCGCCGCGTCGGTCGCGATCGGGCCCGGCACAGCCGACCCGTTTAGCCCCAAGGCCGTCAGGGCGTCGATGGGCGCGATCTTCGCGGTACCGCTGACCAAGAGCGCCGCGGCCATCGCGGAGCTGCCTGGAACAAAGATCGCGCTCGTCCCCGGCGAGGGGGAGCGGCTCGATCAGCTCGAGCGCATCGCAGAACTCACGCTGATGGTCGGCGCCGAACGCGAGGGGCTGCCGCGAGACGTCATCCACAGCGCGGACCTCGTCGCTCACATCCCCATCCGCTCGGACTCGCTCAATGCAGCCATGGCGGCGACCGTCGCCCTCTACGAGCTCACGCTTAGGATGGACCGGCGATGAGCGCGCTAGACCAGATCGCGACCATCAAGGCGCAGGCCGAGCAAGCGGTCCAACAGGCCGACTCGACCACCGCGCTGGAAGAGCTTCGCATCCGCTACTTGGGGCGCAAAGCTGAGCTTCCCAACCTGCTCAGGCGCGTCGCACAGCTGCCCCCTGAGCAACGGGCGGCGACCGGCAAGGCTGCCAACGAAGTGCGTCAGGCGCTGGAGCGGCTGATCGACCACAGAGTCGGGGAACTCGCCGCCAACGAGCTACAGGAGCGACTCGAGCGCGACCGCTTCGACGTCACGCTGCCCGCCGACCCGGCGCCCTCGATCGGCCACCTGCATTTGGTCTCCCAGACGAGGAGGGAGATCGAGGACGTATTCATCGGCCTTGGCTTCAACGTCGCCGAGGGGCCCGAGGTCGAGACGGTCTACTACAACTTCGACGCGCTCAACCACAGCGTCACCCACCCGGCCCGGCTCGAGACAGACACCTTCTACGTCAAGCCGGCGCAGGACATCTTCGACTCAGGTACGCCGCTGTTGCGCACGCACACCTCCCCGATGCAGATCCGCGCCATGGAGCACGCGCCACCGCCGCTCTACATCGTCGTCCCCGGCCGCGTTTACCGCCCGGACTCTGACGCAACCCACGTGCCTCAGTTCCATCAGCTCGAGGGGCTCGCGGTCGACACCGACGTCACGCTCGGCGACCTCAAGGGCACGCTGCTGCGTTTCGGACGCGCGATCTTCGGCGACGAGCGCGAAGTTCGGCTGCGGCCGCACTTCTTTCCTTTCACCGAGCCGAGCGTCGAGTTCGACGTCTCCTGCTTCAACTGCGTGGACGGCGTCACCGCCGAGGGCGAGCGCTGCCCGTTGTGTAAGGGCACGGCCTGGATTGAGATCGGTGGCGCGGGGATGGTCGACCCCAACGTGTTCGAGTACGTGCGCGACAGCGGATATGACCCGGACAAGATCCAGGGCTTCGCCTTCGGTATGGGCATCGATCGCATCGCGCAGCTCAAGCACGGGGTGACCGACATGCGGCTGCTGTTCGACAACGACGTCCGCCTGCTGGAGCAGTTCTGATGCGTGCGCCGCTCGAATGGCTGTACCAGTACTGCGACCCTGGGCTGGACGCACACGAGCTCGCCACGAAACTCGCCATGAGCGGTACCGAGGTCGAGCGCGTCGAGCACCACGGACCGCCGACGGCCGACAAGTATCTAATCGGCAGGGTGCTGCGCGCCGACCAGCACCCGAACGCCGAACGGCTCAAGGTGTGCGAGGTCGACCTCGGCGACGGCACGCGCGCGCAAATCGTGTGTGGCGCCCCCAACGTCGCAGCGGGCCAAATGGTGGCGGTGGCTGCGCCCGGCGCTGTGCTCCCGGACGGCCGCGCGCTCACCACCGCGACGCTTCGGGGCGTCGAGTCGCACGGGATGATCCTGGCCGAGGACGAACTCGCGATTGGCACCGACCACGAGGGCATCGTGACGCTCGACGGAGAGCCGCCGCCTCCAGGCAGCCCACTGACAGAGATCATCCCTCTCGCCACCGACGTGCTGGTGCTCGAGATCACGCCCAACCGCCCCGATTGCCTTGGCGTCTACGGCGTCGCACGAGAGGTCCACGCCGCGACCGGCGCGCCCATCACCGCTCCGCCCTGGCAAGACGACCCGGGCACCGACGGACCGATTCAAGAGGCGACGGTCGAGGTGCAGACCGGCACGGGGCTCTGCCCGCGCTTCACAGCGCGCGTGTTCGAGGACGTGCGCATCGGTCCCTCGCCGCCGTGGCTGAAGGCGCGCCTGATGGCCGCCGGCCAACGCCCAATCTCAAACGTGGTCGACATCACCAACTACGCCATGCTCGAGACCGGGCAGCCGCTGCACGCGTTCGACCTCGATCGCGTCGCCGGCGCCAAACTCGTGGTCCGCAACGCGCAGCAGGGCGAGACGATGCGCACGCTCGACGGGCAGCTGCGCACGCTCGACGAGGACATGGTGCTGATCGCCGACGCGGATGGGCCCACCTCGATCGCGGGCGTGATGGGCGGTGAGCGCTCCGAGGTCTCCGCGCAGACCACGCGCGTGCTGCTCGAGGTCGCGACCTGGAACGGGCCCAACATCCATCGCACCTCGCTCACACTCGGGCTGCGCAGCGAGGCCTCGAGCCGCTTTGAGAAGCAGCTTCAGCCCGAGCAGGCGCGCGAGGCGCAGGCGCTCGCCACCAAGCTGATGCTCGAGCTGACCGGCGCTCGCCTCGCGTCCGGCACGATCGACGTCGGCGGTCCGGGCCCCCTCCGGGCTCGATTCGGCTCAGAGATGCGCGCGTCACGAGCCTCCTCGGGATGCCGATCCCGCGTGTGCGTTGCCAGGAGATCCTCGAGGCGCTCGAGTTCGAGACGGCCGAGGCCCCGGATGGGCTCGAAGTCAAACCGCCGCGCTTCCGCCGCGACGACGTCACGCGCGAGGCGGACGTGATCGAAGAGGTGGCGCGCATCGACGGCGTCGACAAGCTCCCCGCCACGCTGCCTTCGCGCCACGGGGCCTCGGGCCGTCTTACGCACCGGCAGCGGATTCGCCGCCAGGCGGCGGACGCGCTCGTCGGCCAGGGGCTAGACGAGGTCGTCGGCTGGAGCTTTACCTCGCCCGAGCTCGCGCGGCGCCTGCGACTCGAAGACCACCGCGCAGTCGAGTTGCTCAATCCCGATGTCCTCCGCTGAGTCCGAGCTGCGGACAACGCTGCTCGGCTCGCTGCTCGACGTCGCGGCGCGCAACCGGGCGCGCGGCGTGTCTGCACTGCGTCTGTTCGAGCTCGGCGCGGTATATCTGCCCGGAGCGGACCGGTTGCCGCATGAGGCCCATCATGCCGCGGCGCTTCTGAGCGGTCCGGTCAGGCCGACGACGCTGGCGCGAGCAGTCCCCGCCGGAGGCGGACTTCTTCGCCGTCAAGGGCACGCTCCAACGCTTGCTTGACGGGCTCAAAGCGGACTGGGTGGTCGAGCGCGGCCAGTATCCGTTCCTGCATCCCGGACGCGCGGCCGACATCCACGTCGAGGGGCAGCCGTCGGCTGGATCGGCGAAATCCACCCGCTGGTGCTTGCTCAGTGGGACCTCGAAGGCGCGGTCGCGGCCTTCGAGCTCGACCTCGACGCGACGTTCGACCGTCTGCGTGGAGTGCCTATCTACGAGGACCTCACGAGCTTCCCCAGCGTGCGCGAGGACCTCGCGGTGATCGTGGGCGAAGACGTTTCGGCGCAGCAGGTGATCGAGGCGATCAGGGCGGCCGGAGCGCCGCTGCTCAAGACGGTCGAAGTCTTCGACGCCTACCGCGACCCCGACCGCGTCGGTCAGGGCAACGTCTCGCTCGCGCTCCACCTCGAGTACCAGGCGCCCGATCGGACGCTCACCGACGAGGAGGTCGCCGAGCGCCGCCACGCGATCAAGCAAGCGCTGATTGACCGGCTCCAGGGGCGGGTCAGGGATGCCTAGCGTCACGGTCTTTGGGGCCGCCGGCTTCACCGGCGCGCTCACGGCACGGCTGCTGCAACGCCACCCCGCCTTCGAGTTGCGGTCGATCACCGCGCGCTCTGAGGCGGGCAAGCGGCTCTCCGAGCTCTATCCGCATCACCGCGTGCCGCTCGAGCTGGAGGAGCTCGATTTGGACCGCCACGCCCAGGTCGACGCCGCCGTCGTCGCCTACCCCCACGGACAGGCCGCGCCTCTGGTCGCGGCTCTCAGGGGACACGGCGTGCGCGTCGTTGACATGAGCGCCGACTTTCGCTTGCGCGACCCATCCACCTACGAGGCGTGGTACCGCGACCATCCGGCGCCCGACCTGCTCGCCGACGCGGTGTACGGGTTGCCCGAGCGCTATCGCGAGCTGATCCGCGAGGCCAATCTGGTCGCCAACCCGGGCTGCTACCCGACGGCGGCGTTGCTCGCGCTCGGTCCTCTCGCGCGCGCGGGCCTGCTCGAGGACGCCGTGATAGACGCCAAATCGGGCGTCAGCGGCGCCGGCCGTGCGGCGACCGAGAAGACCCACTTCGTGACCGTGGACGAGAACGTCTGCGCCTATGGCGTCCCGCGCCATCGCCACACACCCGAGATCGAGCAGGAGCTGGCTGCCCTGGGAGCGCCGATCAAAATCACGTTCACCCCTCACCTGCTGCCGCTCGACCAGGGCGAGCTCGTGTCCTGTTATGCGGGCCTGCGCGACGGCGATGGCGCCGAGCTGGAGGAGCTCTACGCCGAGAGCTACGCGAACGAGCCGTTTGTCGAGCTGGCCTCCGCGCCGCCTGGCGTGAGGGACGTGCGCGAGACAAACATCTGCCGCGTCTCGGCCCATCGCGACCCGCGCACGGGGCGGGCGATCGTTTTCGCCGCAATAGACAACCTGTGGAAAGGGGCGGCTTCACAGGCGGTGCAGAACCTCAACCTGATGTTCGGCCGGCCGGAGGGGGAGGGCATCAGTTGACCGCCACGCGCGCCTTCTTTCGCTCTCGCTGGGTGCAGCGGCCGACACATGTGACCGAGCTCGACCCCGGGCAGCTGCCGCAGGGCTTCCTTGCCGCGGGCGTGGCAGCGGGTCTGAAGACCGAGGGCCCCGACGTGGGCGTGCTCTTCTCCGAGGTCGCGGGCACCGTCTCTGCCGCCCGCTTTACGACCAACGCGCGTGTCGGAGCGCCCGTGACCGTCTCGCGCGAGGCCGAGCTCGCGCGCCTGCGTGCGGTGGTCGCGAACTCCGGCGGCTCGAACACCAGCGATGGCGAGCGGGGCCTCGAGACGGCGCGTGCCACGCAGCTGCTCGCCGCCGAGCTGCTAGGCATCGAGCCCGCGCAGGTCGGGGTGGCCTCGACCGGGCTGATCGGGAC
The DNA here is from genome assembly GCA_963767295.1 of uncultured Solirubrobacterales bacterium. GTDB lineage: Bacteria > Actinomycetota > Thermoleophilia > Solirubrobacterales > Solirubrobacteraceae > Palsa-465. The sequence goes on along the minus strand of CAVYDI010000002.1, from coordinate 741,980 downwards.
AGAGCTTCCGCGGGCACCGCTGCTGGCAGGCGTGCGCGAGGCGGCCTCGAGCCTCGGTCGCGGCGCCGACGATTTCTCGCGTGCGATTCTGACCAGCGACCGCAGACCCAAGCGGGCCTCGCTGCGCGTCGAGTTGCCCACAGGCCCGGTCACCCTGTCCGCGCAGGCCAAGGGGGCGGGCATGATTTCGCCCCGCTTCGCGACCATGTTCTGTTTCGTCCAGACCGACGCCGCGCTGTCCGCACAGACAGCCGATTTGCTCACCGGCGTGACCGTGAAGCGCTCGTTTGACCGTATCTCGGTCGATGGCCAGCTGTCCACTAGCGACACTGTGTTCGTGCTCGCCAATGGCGCCTCGAGCGTCGAGGTCAGCCCGGAGAGCGAGGCCGAGCTGCGTTTGGGCGAGGCGCTCGACGCGCTGCTGCGCCAGCTCGCACTTGAGATCGTGGCCGACGGCGAGGGCACCGCCCGCGTGGGCCGCATCGTGGTGCGCGGGCCGGGGGAACTGGTCGAGCGGGTCGCGCGCGCGATCGCAAACTCGAATCTCGTCAAGACCGCGCTCCACGGCGGCGACGCCAACTTCGGCCGCATACTGCAGGCCGCGGGCATGGTCTGCCCACCAGGTCCGGCGGCGATGATGGATCTCGAGATCGACGGCCGCCTGGTGGTGAGCGCCGGGCAGGTCGTGGGGGAGGCGGCAGCATTCGGGGAAGAGGTCGAGTACGTGGTCACGCTGCCCGGCGGGGCAGACGAGACCGAGGTCTTCTTCTCCGATCTCTCGCCGGAGTACGTGCACTTCAACTCGGAGTACACGACGTGAGAGACATCGCCACCCTCCTCGAGGCGCTGCCATATATCCGCGAGTTCCACGGAAAGACGGTGGTGATCAAGTACGGCGGCGCGGCGATGCGCGACCCCCAGCTCAGGGAGGAGTTCGCGCGCGACGTGGTGCTGCTCAAGTACGTCGGCATGAACCCGGTGGTCGTCCACGGCGGCGGCCCCGAGATCACCACCTATATGGAGCGGCTCGACCTGCCGGTGCGCTTCGTCGATGGCCTGCGCGTATCCGATGCCGAGACGGTCGAGATCGCCAAGATGGTGCTGGTCGGCAAGGTCAACAAGGACATCGTGCTGCGTCTGGGCCGCCACGGCCAGCCGGCTGTCGGGCTGTGCGGAGACGATGGCCTGCTCTTCAGGGTCATGCGCCAGAGCGCCCCCAGCGGCGAGGACATCGGCTTTGTGGGGCGCATCGAGCGTGTCGACGTGGATGTGCTCACGCATGTGGCGCTCGACTACATCCCGGTCGTGGCGAGCATCGGCGCTGACTCGGATGGCCACTCGTACAACATCAACGCCGACGAGGCCGCAAGCGCCATCGCGGCGGCGCTGCGCGCTTACAAGATCATCTTCTTAACCGATGTGTCGGGGTGGCTGGGCGACCCCGCCGATTCCACGAGCGTGATCTCCGAGGCCTCGGCGACCGACGTGGAGAGGGTGCTGAATGCGGTCTCGGGCGGCATGCGACCGAAGTTGCAGGCATGTCTCGAGGCGATCCACGGCGGGGTGTCATTCGCGCACATCGTCGATGGGCGCCTGCCTCACTCGCTGTTGCTCGAGCTGTTCACCGACGCGGGCCAGGGAACAAAAATTTCATGAAAGATCCGGTCGGCACATGTGCCGACCGGCCGGCCGGAACATGTTCCGGCCGGGACCGGCGCGCATGCGCGCCGGTCGAACAATTACAAGCGCTTGAGCGCGACTACGCAGTTGCCGCGTACGCGCGCTTCCCGGTGTCCTTCGTGCGCGGCGCGGGAACGCGGCTCTGGGACGCGGACGGCAACGAGTACCTTGACTTCCTCGCCGGCATCTCGGTGTTGAACGTCGGGCACTGCAACACGCGCGTCGTCGAGGCGGTGCGTGAGCAGGTCGGCCGGCTGATGCACGCCTCGAACCTGTTCTACAGCGAGGGGGCGCTGCGGTTGTGCTCGGAGCTCTCGCGTTCGTCGCTGGGCGGCAAGGTCTTTCTCACCAACTCGGGCGCCGAGGCCAACGAGGCCGCGCTGAAGCTGGTACGCAAGGCCAGGCCGGGTGGCGAAGTCGTGGTGCTCGAGGACGCGTTTCACGGCCGCACCTACGGCGCGCTGTCAGCCACGCCACAGGAGTCAAAGCAGGCGCCGTTCGCGCCGCTCGTCCCGGGGTTCAGGGTCGCGCAAAAGGACCCCGACGCGCTCGCCGGCGCGGTGCACGAGGGCACGGCCGCGGTCCTGCTCGAGCCGATCCAGGGCGAGAGCGGCATCATCGTGCTCGACGAGCGGCTCTTGGTCGCCGCGCGCGAGGCGTGCGACCGCACCGGCGCCGCGCTCGTGTTCGACGAGATCCAGGCCGGCATGGGCCGCACCGGCACGCTATGGGCCTACGAGCAGACCGGAGTGGTGCCGGACGCGCTCACCGCCGCCAAGGCGCTCGGTGGGGGACTCCCGGTAGGGGCGCTTGTGACCGGCCCGGGCCTGGCCGACGTGTTCGAGCCCGGCGACCACGGATCCACCTTCGCGGGCGGCCCGGTGGCGTCGGCGGCTGCGCTCGTCGCGCTCGAGATCTGTTCGGATGAAAAACTACTGGCGCGCGTGAGGGCGCTGGGCGAGAGGCTGATGGCGAGCCTCGAGGCGCTTCCGCAGCTCGAAGGGGTGCGGGGGAGAGGGCTCATGGTCGGTTTCGACCTGCGCGAGGGCTCAGCACCCGAGCTGGCGCGCCGCGCGCTGCTCGAGCGGCGGTTGGTGATCGGCGCCACCGGTCCACGAACCATCCGTCTCGAGCCGCCCTTGATCGTCTCGCAAGACGAAGTGGACCAGGCGCTGTCCCGGTTACAGTCGCTGCTGTGAGTCCCCAGCCCTACTTACAGCCGACCGCCTCGTATCTGGCCGACCCCGCCCAGGTCAAGCGCGTATTGCTGCTCTACTCGGGTGGCCTCGACACAAGCGTGATGCTCAAGTGGATCCAGGACGAATACGATGCCGCTGTCGTCGCGCTGACCGTCGACCTCGGCCAGCCGGGCGAGGACTACGAGCTTGTCAAGGCCAAGGCGCTCGAGCTTGGCGCGGTCGACGCGCGCGTGGTCGATGCGCGCGAGGAGTTTGCCCGCGAGTACGTGCTGAGGGCGATCAAGGCAAACGCAGTTTACGGCCAGGGGTATCCGCTCTTCACGGCTCTCGGCCGTCCGCTGATCGCCAAGCTCGCGGTGGCCTACGCTCGTGAGCTGAGCTGTGAGACCATCGCCCACGGCTGCACCGGCAAGGGGAATGACCAGGTGCGGATCGAGGCGACCATCGCCACGCTCGCGCCCGAGCTCAAGGTGATCGCGCCCGTACGCAGTTGGCTCATGGGCCGCGAGGAGGAGGCGGCCTACGCACGCCGCCACGGCATCGTGGTCAAGGGCGGCACGGAGTCTGTGCCCTACTCGGTCGACGACAATCTCTGGGGACGCTCGAGCGAGGGTCGCTGGATCGAGCAGCTCGACCATGCGCCCGAGGACGACGTCTTCACGCTCGTAACCCGCCCCGAGGAGACTCCCGACGAGCCTGAAACCGTGACCGTCGAATTTGAGCGCGGCGTGCCCGTCGCGCTGGACGGTGAGCGGCTCGAGCTGGTCGAGCTGATCGAGCGCGTTGGCGCGGTAGGCGCCCGTCACGGCGTCGGCATCGTCGACCACCTCGAGGATCGGATCGTTGGGCTCAAGGTCAGGGACATCTATGAGGTTCCAGCAGCCGCGATCCTGTTGTTGGCGCATACGGAGCTCGAGCGGCTGGTGGGCACGATCCACCAGAACCAGCTCAAGCCGCTGCTCGACCAGCGCTGGGCCTACCTGGTGTACGCCGGGCTGTGGTGGGAGCCGCTGCGATCCGACCTCGACGCCTACATGGACGCGGTCAACCAGCAGGTGACCGGGACGGTCGGGGTGAAGCTCTATAAGGGTTTGGCGCGAGTCGTCACACGCGCGTCCGCCAACGCGGTCTATGACCCGCAGCTCGCGACCTTCACCGAATCCGGCGGACTGTTCTCGCAGGCCGCCGCCCCCGGGTTCATCGAGCTGTGGTCGCTGCAGTCGCGCATGGCGTGGCGGATGAGGGAGCGGGAGCCCTGACAGCGCCGCAGTTGGCCGCCTCCGCGTGAGGGCCGCCCGGGCCGGGTAGCATCGCGGCGATGGGTTACAAGATTCTTGGCTACATGGTCTGGCACGCGGGCAAGTGGTATGTCCGGCGGCGCGCTCCCAACCTGCCGCGGAACGCCGCGGTCGCGGGCGGGACCGCTCTCGTGCTCGGCGGCGCGGGCGCCGCGCTTGCCAGCCGGCGCGCGCGCAGCTAGCGCGTCGCACTCCACTTTTCGATCTGTCCGGGACGCCGCGTAATTTCGCGGCCGTGAGCGAGCGGTTTGAAGGGCGCGTGGCCAGCGAGCCGCCCGTCATGCGCGTGCCCGTGGACCCGGTGGAGCTGGAGTCCCGTCTGGCTTCGATCGAGCGCCGCCTGGCGGAATTCGAGGCGCGCGAGCAACGGCTCATGGACCTGATCCAAGCGGTCCATCGCCTGACAGAGGCGATCGGGCCGCTGGTCAAACCCGCTCAGCTCGAGCCCGAGCCGCCGCGCAAGCGCCGCAGGCCCGAGTGGCCGCTTCCCGCGCCCCGTGCCAGCGGACCACGCTCGGGGGGTCCCGGACCAGTCGCGCCCGAGCGAATCGCGCTCGCGCACGCGCGCCTGCGCGAGACGCTGTTCGCGGGTTCGCCGGCGGAAAGCGCGGATCGTCCGACGCCCGCCGCGTCGACGCAGCCGGCGGCGCAAGAGCCGGACGCTTCGCCGGCGCCTGACTCAGAGCCCCCGCAGCCCAGCGAGGTCCGTCCACCGGGTAAGAACTCGTGGGTCCTGCGGGCGCTGAAGCGCATGGCCAAGCGCGACCCGCCGGCGGCGGGGGGATTTCTGGACGCGCTGCCTCCAGCTCACGCACTCGCGCAGCTGCCGCCGATCGCGCAGCTTCCCGGACCGCCTGAGGCGCTGGCACCACTGTTGGTCAAGGGACGGGTCCGCCGCCGGATCGGGTGGGAGAAGGCACGGCTCCAGTGCTCGCCCGGGGATGTCTCGCGGCTGATCCCGCTGGCGCGGCTGCGGGCCACCCCGCGACAGCTTCGCGATGCCGGCGTCCGCCTCGACCCAGTGCTCGCTTTCACGGTCGTGGCCTACGCAATCGAGCCGGGCTGGACCACCGGCCATCGCTTCGCGATCGCGCACCAGGGCCCAGAACGAATCACGTACCTCTCGGTGCATGGCCGTACCAGGCCGGCGGTCAGCACGAAGCAGCCCCCGGGCCCGGTGTCGACCACCGTCTGCTGCCTCGACGAGGAGCTATTTGCAGTTTTGGGCGATGAGATGCCGGCTGGCGTGAGCGTGCTCGGGGCGCTCGCGCCGCTTGAGCTCGTGCAGCGCTGGTTCGCGCGCGCCACAACCAGCTAAGCCCGCAAATAGCCCCTGATGGCCCGGCTCCCGTCCGGGTTGATCCCTATGCTCGGCCAGCCACGCGATGAGCACTTCCTGCGCGCACCTCCACGTCCATTCCGAGTACTCGTTGCTCGACGGGGCGTGCAAAATCGACCAGCTCGCGGAGCGCGCAGCGGCGTTTGAACAGCCAGCTCTCGCCCTGACCGACCACGGCGTCATGAATGGGGCGGTCGACCTCTACACGGGCTGCCGCGAGCACGGCATCAAGCCGATCTTCGGCTGCGAGGTCTATCTCGTGGACGATCACTCGCGGCGGGGACCGGGCAAGGTCGAGCAGTTTCACCTGACGCTGCTGGCCGCGACGTCGGGCGGCTACCGCAATCTCGTCAAACTGTCCTCGGCGGGCTTCCTCGAGGGCCTGCAGCGCGGCAAGCCGACCGTTGACATGGCACAACTGGCCACGCACGCCGACGGCGTGATCGCGCTCTCGGGGTGTCTGCAGTCGCGACTATGCCAGCACCTGCTCGCGGATCGCTCCGCCGAGGCGAAGGCACACGCAGAGCAGCTGCTCGAGGCTTTCGGTAATGAGAACGTGTACTTCGAGGTACAGAAAAACGGTCTCGCGCCACAGGACCGAGTTAACGAGGGCATCGTGCGCATCGCGCGTGAGCTCGGCCGCCCCCTGGTGGCCACGGGTGACGTCCATTACCTGCGCCGCGAGGACTATCGCAACCACTCCGCGCTGCTCTGCGTGCAGACCAAGTCCACCCTTGCCCAGCCCAAGCTGAGCTTCGAAACCAACGAGTTCTACCTGCGGTCCAACGAGGAGATGGCAGGCGCGTTTGCACAGTGGCCCGAGGCGCTGCACTCCACGCTCGAGATCGCCGAGCGGTGTGACGTCGAGCTCGAACTCGGGCGGCAGTTGATCCCTCGCTATCCAACGCCCGACGGACTATCCGAGCACGAATACCTCCGCGCCCAGGTCCAGGAAGGGCTGCGTGACCGCTACGGCGATCCGCCGCCCGCCGAAGCGCTCGAGCGAGCCGAATCCGAGCTTTCGGTGATCGAGGCGATGGGCTTCAGCGGCTACTTCTTGATCGTCTGGGACTTCGTCAAGTACGCGAAGGACTCAGGCATCGCGGTCGGTCCCGGCCGCGGGTCCGCGGCAGGTTCGATCGTGGCCTATTCGCTGCGTATCACCGACGTCGATCCGTTGCGTTACGGGCTGCTCTTTGAGCGCTTTCTAAACCCCGAGCGGGTGTCGATGCCGGACATCGATATCGACTTCTCGGTGCGCGGCCGGGAGCGCGTAATCCGATATGTGACCGAGAAGTACGGCAAGGAGTCAGTGGCCCAGATCGTCACCTTCGGCAAGATGTTCCCGCGCGCCGCCACGCGCGACGCGGCGCGCGTATTGGGCCACGAGTACGCGATCGGCGACCGGCTGGCCAAGCTGATTCCCGACCCTGTGATGGGCCGGCCACCCAGCTTCGACGACTGCCTGAAGCCGGGCCAGCCGTTGCGGGGGGAGGTCGACCGCGACGAGACGGCGCGCCAGATCGTCGAGGTCGCCCGGGGGCTCGAGGGGATCGTGCGCAACTCCTCGATTCACGCCGCCGCGGTCGTGATTGCCGACCGGCCCCTGACGGACATCGCCCCGCTGCAGATCGCGGAGGCGGGCACTGGCGAGAACGGCGAGCGCATGCTGCGCACCGTGACCCAGTTCACGATGAAGCCGATCGAGCAGATTGGCTTGCTGAAGATGGACTTTCTGGGCTTGCGCAACCTGGATGTGATCGAGGATGCGCTGGACATCATCGAGCGCTCCACTAACGCCCGACCCGACATGACCACTTTGCCCCTCGACGACGCGAAGACCTACGAAATGATGACCCGGGGCGACTCGATCGGCGTGTTCCAGTTTGAGTCCGAGGGCATGCGCGAGACGCTCAAGCGCGTCAAGCCATCCGAGTTCGAGCATCTGATCGCGCTCAACGCGCTGTACCGGCCCGGCCCGATGGAGCAGATTCCCGCCTACACGCGAGGCAGGCACAACCCCGAGGGCGTCACCTACGCCGATGAGCGGCTGCGTCCGATCCTCCAGGCGACCAATGGGGTGGTCGTCTACCAGGAGCAGGCGATGCAGATCGCCAAGGAGATCGCCGGCTTTACCGGCGCCAAGGCGGACAACCTGCGCAAGGCGATCGGCAAGAAGAACCGCCAGGAGATGGCCGCGCTCAAGCCAGATTTCATCGCCGGGTGCCGCGCCTCCAATACCGCGGAGCACGTGATCGAGCAGTTGTGGACAGCCAATGAGCGCTCGGCCGACTACAGCTTCAACAAGTCCCACTCCGCGTGTTACGCGCTGATCGCGTATCGCACCGCGTGGCTCAAGGCCAATTATCCGGCCGAATACATGGCGGCGCTGATCTCCTCGGTCATGGACACCAAGGACAAGGTGCCCTTCTTCGTCGCCCAGGCCGAGCAGATGGGGATCCAGATCCTGCCGCCCGACGTCAACCTCTCAGACCACGAGTTCGTAGTCGTCGACTGCAACATCCGCTTCGGTTTGGATGCGGTAAAGGGCGTCGGTTACCAGGCGGTCGAGGCGATCAAGCGGGCGCGCGAGGAGGGCGGGCCGTTCACCGATCTGTGGGACTTCTGCGCGCGGGTCGACTGTCGCGCGGTAAACAAGAAGGCGATTGAGGCGCTGATCAAGTGCGGGGCGTTCGGCTCTACCGGAGCGGCACGCAAAGGGATGCTGCAGGTGCTCGAGCAGGCGCAGGCGTCCGGCTCCAAGACGCAAGCCGACCTGGCCGTTGGCCAGGGATCGATCTTCGACCTGGGCGGCCCCGCGCTCGGCGCGGCGGGGACCGGGGACGGGCGTTCCTTTGCGCCGGCTCACCCGCCGATCCCTTCTCAGGAGTTCGACCGCGCCGAGCTGCTGTCGGCCGAGAAGGAGTCCATCGGCCTGTTCATCTCCGCGCACCCGCTGAAGGAGGTGGGGGCGGCATTGCGCGAGCGCGTCGACTGCCCGGTGTCCGAGCTGCGGGGGCGACGCGACGGAGAGTGGGTGACGATCGGCGGCATGGTCAGCGAGTCAAAGCGGATCCGAACCAAGAAGGGCGACTGGATGATGTTCGCGACGCTCGACGATCTCGAGGCGTCGGTCGAGCTGGTCGTGTTTGGCAAGGCCCTGGATTCGAGCGACGGCGCGCTCGCACCCGACACGATCGTGCTCGTCCGCGGTCGCGTCGACCACAAGGATCGCGACAAGACATGCGTGATCGTCCAGCAGGTGGAACGCTTCGAGCCAAGCCAGGAGGCGATCGAGTCCGCGGTCGCGGCGGCTTCGGCGAAAGCTGTTGCGCCCGAGCCGCTGCGGCTGCGGCTCGACGCGGGCGTGCTCCCGGTGACCGTCCTCGTCGAGCTCAAGGAACTGATTTCGGGCTACCGGGGCGAGACCGAGCTGGTGCTCGACCTGGAGATGTCCGGAGGTTGCCGCCGCTTGAGGCTCGGACCCGAATTCCGCGTCGCTCGCAGCGCCGCGCTGGACGCGGAGCTGCGCACCCTGCTCGGGGAGGCGATGCTGAACGGGGCCGCTCCGGTCCACTCGGCGGGCGAACCGGTGCGGTCGGCGGGCGAACCGGTGCGGTCGGCGGGCGCGGCCTAGGCGCGTCGGGCTATTGCGGGACCGCTTCTCGGGGGTCCTCGAACACCTCGCGGGTCATAACCTCGGAGACGTTTACGGCCGAGCGACGATGCCGAGATTGAGCACGTGGGGAGCGTTTTTATTCCCATCGTCCGTCCCGGCGTCGATCTTTCGAGCTTTAAGCGCCATTTGAGCTGCGGGTCAGGACTTCCAATTGACTCGCGATGGGCGACCGCGCCATGCCCGCGAGGCGCTGCCCGTGGCCGTTGCCGACGGCCTGGCAGCCACTGAGATCGACGGTCACCGGGTCAGGTTCCGGAGTCGCGTACACAAAATATGCGATGACCGAGTCGGCGAAGTCGGCGGGACAGTTGATGACGCCCGACCCCGCCGTCGGGAGCGCGTCCAGTTCGTGCGCCAAGCGACGGACCGTGTCAGGGTCTGTCACGGTGCGGGCACGCACCAGCGCTAGCCGCGGCCGACCATTCAGCCCGCTGTAGCGGCACAGCAGTACCGCTTCTGGGTGGCCGGGGACGAGCGAGGACCGGGCCCCCGCAACGTTGCTGACGGGCTTTGCCCGATCGCTTCTTGGGCAGGTCGGTTTGATTGTGGGCGGACGCTTGCCGCTTGGCGCTCTCGTCGTCGTCACGCCATTCATGGTGCCGCAGCCGGCGAGTGCAGCGGCCACAGCGAGAATCCCAAGCACGCGGTGAGGCATGGTTCGAACGTACTACGCGCCCCCGCGCGCGCCGTCACCGCTTGGACGTGCGCCCCCGGCCTGCCCGCTTGCGCGCCGCCTGCCCTCGCTTGCGCAACTTGAACGCGAGCGCCACGTCTGCGGCGCTCGGCGCGCCTTCCTCGCCTGTCTCGAGCACACACGGCAAACGCTCGAACTTGGACTCCGACAAAAAGACGGCGCAGCCCCGTTCGCCGAGCGTGCCCTGTCCAAGCAGTGCGTGACGATCGCGGTTGGATCCCAATGGCGTCATGGAGTCGTTGCAGTGCAGCGAGCGGAGGCGGTCAAGCCCCACGGTGCGATCTGCGTGGGCGAGCGTTTCGCTGAGCCCTTCCCGCGTGGCTATGTCGTAGCCCGAGGAATACAGATGGCAGCTGTCCAGGCACATGCCCAGTCGACGGTCGCCGCCGGCCGCGTCCATTAGTGCCGCCAGCTCTTCGAACGAGCGCCCGAGCGTGCCGCCCGCGCCCGCCGTGTCCTCCAGGTGAAGCTCGCATTTGTCGGAGGCGTCAAGCGCCGCGCGGATCACCTTGCCGGCGCGTGTGATTGCCCGCTTCACCTCTCCCTTCTTCGCCGAGCCGGCGTGAAGCACGACCCCGGCGGCGCCGATCGCGTCGCCGACGCGCAGCGAATGTGTGAGCGAGCGCAGCGACTTTTGACGGACCTCACGGTCTTCTGAGGCGCAGTTGAGCAGGTAGACGGCGTGGATCAGCACGCTCTTGATCTGGCTGGCACCAACCGCCTCACGAAAGCCAGCGAAATCATCGTCGCTGTATTGAGTGGGGCGCCACATGCGTGGTGACTGGTTGAAAATCTGGATCGCCTGGGCGCCACGCTCCACGCCTCGCTCGACGGCTTTGTCGAGACCTCCGCTGTTCGACACGTGGGCGCCGATTAGCATCTTTTTTCGGAAAGGATCTTCATGCGCGTTCGCTTCGCACCATCGCCGACGGGGGCATTACACATCGGGGGCGCACGCACAGCGCTGTACAACTGGCTGCTCGCCCGCGGCCAGGGCGGGACGCTCGTGCTGCGGATCGAAGATACCGACCGCGAACGTTCGACGCCGGAGAACGTGGAGCAGATTCTCGACGCGCTGCGCTGGCTGGAGCTTGAGTGGGACGAAGGGCCGGTCTTTCAGTCTCAGCGCGCCGCGCGCCACGCGCAACTCGTGCAACAGCTGTTGGCCTCCGGGCACGCCTATCGCTCGCGCGCGACCGCTGACGATGTGCGCGCCTACAAGCAGCGCCTGGGTGCCGACCGCGGCTTTCGCGGCGAGCCCGAAGAGGAGGGAGCGGTGCGGCTGCACGTGCCCGACTCGGGAGCCACGCTGGTTGACGACATCATCCGCGGGGTCACGAGCTTTCCCAACGCCAGCCAGGATGATCCTGTGATCGCGCGCGCCGACGGATCGGCGCTCTATAACTTCGCCGTCGCGGTCGACGACCTCGACGCCGAGATCACGCACGTCGTGCGCGGGGAGGACCATCTCTCCAACACCCCAAAGCAGCTGCTTGTGTTCAAGGCGCTGGGCGCCGAACCGCCCCGTTACGCTCACCTGCCGCTATTGCACGGGCCGGACGGGCGCAAGCTTTCAAAGCGCCACGGCGCGGCCTCGGTCCAGGAGCTGAGGGCGTCCGGGTACCTCCCCGAGGCCGTCGACAACTACATCGCGCTCCTCGGAGCGGGCTTCGCGCCCGACCGCGAGCACTTCACGCTCGAAGAACTCACGCAACGCTTTCGGCTCGAGCGCGTCTCGAGGAACCCCGCCGTGTTCGACGAGCACAAGTTGCGTCACATGAACGGGCAGTGGCTGAGGGGGCTCTCCACCGACGAGCTGACCCGGCGACTCGAGGCATACACCGGCCGCGAGGGTCTGCGCCCGGCGGTCGAGATCGCGCGCGAGAAGATCCAGACGCTGGCCGACTTCTGGCCGCTCGTCGCGTTTTTGTTCGATGGGCCAGTGGACGATCCGGCCGCCTTTGAGAAGACGTTCGCTCGCGACGGAGCGGTCGAGAACCTCAGAGACGCTCGCGAGGCGCTGGCCCAGGTCGAACCGTTCGATGTCGGCGGCGTCGAAGCCGCCCTGCGAGGTGTCGTCGCCCGGCGCGCTACCAAGCCGGCCAACGTCTTTCAGCCCGTGCGGGTGGCAATCGCTGGCACCACGGTCTCGCCGGGGATCTTCGAGAGCGTCGCGACGCTAGGACGCGAAGAGACGCTGCAGCGCATCGACGGCGCCCTTGCGCGGGCGACGGCCGCCGACGACCGCTAAAGCTCCGCGCTCGGACTGCCGATATTGGTGTTACGGGCAGGTAGCCGGTGCGCTTGCCCGACCGCAGATCCAGGTCAAGCAGCCACATCGATGGCATCTATCGCATCCACTCCCGCGGAGGAGACGCCGCCGGTACGCGGACGGCGGCATAACGAGGGCCATGGACGGCGCCTGACGGCGGCCTTCGAGGCACTTGAAGCCTTCCCCGTTCTGGCCGAGTCGCGCAAGCGCCTGCTCGCCCTGTTCGCGGACGATGACCCCTCGCCCTCCGAGGTGGTCGAGGCGGTGGAGTCAGACGTGGCGCTGACCATCGCGGTGCTGCGACTCGCCAACCATGTGTCCGGGCCCCGGCGCGGTCAAGTGGAAAGCGTGCCCGAGGCGGTGGGCGGACTCTCGCCCCAGGCGGTGCACGCAATCGCCGATCGCGCCGACACGTTTGACTTCTTCGAGCGCACGGTCGTCTGGCAAGAGATCCCGGAGCGTTTTCGGCTGCATGCTGGGGCGACGCAAATCGCGGCCGATCGGCTGGCGCGTGAGCTCGGTTATGGCAGCCGCGACCGGCTGGCGGCAACCTCGCTGCTGCACGACATCGGGAAGCTCGTGCTGGTGCACGCGTATCCCGGCTACCCCCAGCGAGTACACGGCGACGCCGCCACGCCCGAAGAGCGGATCGAGCGCGAGCGCGGCGAGCTGGGGGTTGACCACGCCCTTGTCGGCGGCGTGTTGGCACGCCGCTGGGGTCTTCCCAACTCTGTCGCGAGGGTGATCGAGCACCATCACGCCGATGACGGGGAGGGGGAGGAGACGCTCGTACGGCTGGCCGACATGCTCGCCCACTACTCGACCGGAGGGATGGTCTCGCCCGCAGCATTGCTGTCGGTGGCGCGACGCGCGGGCGTCAAGATTCCGCGCCTGCGCGAGCTGATGTACGAGATCTCCGTGCCGGGCTCTCGTCCGCCGCGCCGGCCAGTCGGCGAAAGCCCGCTCTCGGAGCGAGAGGCCCAGGTCCTCCGCGGGCTGGCGCGCGGCCTCGTTTACAAGCAGATCGCCTCCGAGCTCGGCCTCTCGTCGAGCACCGTGCGCTCGCACCTGCACAACATCTACGGCAAGCTGGGCGCTGGTGACCGCGCCCAAGCGGTGCTGATCGCGACCGAGCGAGGCTGGATCTAGCAGCGGTCTGGACTCAGACCCGCGGCCCGACGTCAGGCACCCTGAGCCTGCGCCAACTGCAATCATCGAGGGTGCCGATGATCTCGATCACGAGCAAGTCCCCATACGCGCTCGCGGCGTTGGTGGAGCTCTACTTGCACGGCGGCGACGATCCCGTGCCGATCGCCGAGCTGGCGCGGCGGCGCGATATTCCCGTCCAGTTCCTCGAGCAACTGTTCGCGACGCTACGCCGGGCTGGCGTGTTGCGCTCCCAGCGAGGCGTGGGCGGCGGGTACAGCTTCGCCCGCCCTCCGGCCGGGCTGAGCGTCTTAGAGGTTGTAGAGCTACTCGACGGCCCCGTCGGGCGGGGCGCCTCGGGCGTGTTCGCCGAGGCCGCGCAAGCTACGCGCGCGGTGCTATCAGGCTCGACGGTCGCCGAGGTGGCCGAGGCCGAGGCTCAGGCTGCCGGCGTGGCGATGTACCAGATCTAACGAAGGTCCCGGTTCTCGACGGACAGACGACGCTCGACGCGCGCTGTGGTGTGCCAAAGCTTGGCATCGCAGGCCCCGTGCGGTGCGCAGCGACCTCGCGCTGCTGAACCGGCTCTCCGGCGGGGGAGAACGAATTGAGCGCAACGGAGACAGCGGCTGCGACGACTACGAGGGCGACAATCGAGATAGCGAGTGCTTTCCTCACACTTGCTCCTGCCGCCAGTATGACCTCCAACGAGCCCCCGCATAGACCGGGGGCCGGCGAGAACGCCGGCCCCCGGGCCCTACGTATCGGTCAGGAATCCTCTAGGGCTTACTTACACGGGTTGCTCGTGTAACCAGCCTGGGTCTGCGCGAGGATGATCGTCGGCTTCGTGCCGAGTAGATCAATCTCGACCGCCCGCCGCATGAGCGTGTGGCCGCTCCTGAGCGTTCGGTTGAGATAGATCGTGCCCAGCGGACCGAGCGAGATCTTCATCGACTTGTTGCCGACGTTCGTCCGCTTGCCGCCGAGCTCGATGTAGGCGACAAACGACTTGCTCGTCTGATGCAACGAGAGCTTGTGGCCCTTGGCCACGCAGGTCTCCTTGACAGAAGACTGGGCAACGCCGATCGTCAGCCCCTTCTTACCCAGCAGGCCGGTCGTCACCTTTGCCGTCCTGGCGCTGGCGAGCGCGCTCGTCCCATTGCGGGGCTGCTTGCGCTTGCCCTTCAAACGCGTGCTGGCCGTGACCGCGCCGATCTTCGTCAGCTTCAGCGTCCGCCCAGCTTTGTTGATTCTCCCGAGTTTGTTGAAACACGGGGTGTACTTCTTATTGGCCACGGCGAACGTATGCCCGCCGATGTTGGCCCCCACTGCCTCGCACGAGAACTTGCCGCGGTGCCCGTGGTGGGCCGCCACGGCCGCGAAGGACGCGGTCGCTCCGAGTGTGGCCAGTGCAATACCGCTGAGGAGGAGAGCCCTCCTCATACTTCCCAGTCGAGGCACACAACGATGCAGTGCCTCCCTGCTCCGGCGTAGGCGCCGAGCTTCTGCCGTCATCGTCTTCTTCCCCTTTCGTAGCCCTTTTTCAGGACTTCGAACGATGGCCCGCCGCCAGCCCTGACACGGCGGTCCCACCGGCTCGTATTACCGATTTTCAAGATATCGCGATTTACAGGAATCCTGCAAGCGGATCGGTTTGTTGCAAGCAGATGTGCCCGTTTAGGGCAACCGGCTTTCCGCCGGCTGCGAGCGCTAGTCGAAGCGCGACGCGACCGGCTGCCTGATCTCTTAGGGTTCGCGGCGCACGTTGCCGCAGATCCCGTCGAACATCGCTGAGCACGTCGGTCGTACGCCGATGGTGGAGATCACCCGGATGGGGGTTGAAGGCGTCGAGGTGTTCGCCAAGCTCGAGTCTTTCAATCCAGGTGGGAGCGTGAAGGACCGCATCGGCGTGGCGATGATCGAAGCGGCCGAGCGCGAGGGACGCATCGAGCCGGGCAGGACGACTGTCGTCGAGGCGACGAGCGGGAACACCGGGATCGCCCTTGCGTTCGTATGCGCGGCCAAGGGCTACGACATCGTGCTGACGCTGCCGCAGGGCATGAGCCGGGAGCGCGAAGGGCTGCTGCGGCTGTATGGCGCGCGGGTCGAGGTGACCGAGTCTTTGGGCGGCATGACCGAAGCGGTTGACGCAGCACGTCGTCTGGCTGCAGGCGATGACTTCTTCCTGCCCGATCAATTCTCGAACCCTGCCAACCCAGAGATCCATCGCCGCACCACCGGGCCCGAACTGTGGGATGCGCTCGATGGCCGGATCGATGTGTTCGTGGCGGGAGTGGGGACCGGGGGCACCATCACCGGGGTGGGAGAGGTGCTCAAGCAGCGCCGTCCCGGCTCTCGCCTGATCGCGGTCGAACCGAAAGCCTCTGCCGTGCTTTCCGGGGGGCGCCCCGGCCCACACAAGATCCAGGGCATCGGGGCTGGCTTCGTTCCCGAGGTTCTGAACCGGGAGCTGATCGACGAGGTCATCGCTGTCGACGACGACGACGCGATCCAGACCGCGCGCGAGTTGGCCCGGAGAGAGGGAGTTCTGGCCGGTATTTCTGGGGGCGCGGCGATGTGGGCAACGCTGCAGGTTGCGCGTCGGCCCGAACACGCTGGGGCGAGGATCGCCACGATCCTCCCCGATTCGGGCGAGCGCTACGTTTCCACACCGTTCTTCGCTCCCTAAGGGGGAGGGGAGGGCCGCGCCGCGGAGAGGCGGCGCTCGCCCGTCGTTACGCTTTGTTGATGTTCGGGTTGGAGCTGATCGCCCGCGCGGCTGCAGAGATTCGCAGCGACGTAAGGGCGGCGCAAAGCCGCGACCCGGCAGCACGCGATGTAGCTGCTGGCGAGATTCTCGCGACCTGGCCGGGCGTCCAGGCGGTGCTCGCGCACCGCCTCGCGCACTCGCTTTACCGCGCCTCGGTGCCGGCACTGCCGCGCGCGGTCGCCGCGGCATCGCGCATGCTGACCGGAATCGAGATTCACCCCGCGGCCAGGATCGGTCACAGCTTCTTCATCGACCATGGCATGGGCGTGGTCGTCGGGGAGACGGCCGAGATCGGCGACAACGTGACCCTCTATCAGGGCGTGACGCTTGGCGGCACCGGCTTTCAGACCGGCAAACGGCATCCGACGGTGCAGGACAACGTCACGATCGGCTCGGGCGCCAAGCTGCTCGGTCCGATCACGGTCGGCCACGGGTCGAAAATCGGCGCCAACTCGGTGGTGATCCACGACGTGCCGCCACACTCGACGGTCGTGGGCAACCCCGGACACCCCGTGCGGGTGGAGGGCCGCCGCCCAGAAGGACCGGATGCAGACTGGGTCCACCTGCCCGACCCCATCGCGGATGCGCTGAAGGCGCTCGCCGCGCGGATCGCCGCCCTTGAGCGGGCGGTAAGCGCCGACGGCGGCGGGGCGCCGACTCCGCATGCCGCCGAGACCTCCAGAGCCGGGCCAAACCCCGCGGGGGGCTAGCGCACCCTGTGCGCGCCGCGTTCATAACTGCCCAAAGTCCGCGCACGCGCGCGACCTTGGTCCGCCGCGCGGAGTTTGCGCTGTCTGACCGCGCCGGCGCGCGGCGCCCGGCGCCCCGCCTACTCGCCCTCGCGCGCGACCGCCGAGACCGGCTCGTCCTTGCGCGCCCCGGCCGGCAAATTCCGCCGTGCGCGCACGAGGTAAAGCGGACGGCCCTTGATCTCGTCGTAGATGCGGCCGACGTACTCGCCGACAATGCCGATCGCGATCAGCTGGATCCCGCCAAGTAAGAGCACCACGATCGTGATCGTCGCGAAGCCGGGGATGTAGTTATCGAGCACGCGCAGGATGATCACCACCGGAATCGCGAGAAATGCCAGCGCCGAGAAGACGAATCCCGTCAAGGTCGCGAGCTGTAGCGGCCGGTGTGAGAAAGACAGGATCGCGTCGAGCGAGAAGCGGATCATCCTGGGCAGCGTGTACTTCGTCTCGCCGGCGTAGCGGGGGTCGCGCTCGTACGAGATCGCGGCCTGGGTGAAGCCGACCCACACCGTCATGCCGCGCAGGAACCGATGGCGCTCGCGCATCGAGTTCAGCGCGTCGAGCGCTTGACGGTCGAGCAGCCTGAAGTCGCCCGAGTTCTGCTGCAGCTCGACGGAGGCGAGCTTGTCGAACAGCGAGTAAAACCACTTTGCGGTCTTGAGCTTGAACTGCGACTCGCCCGAGCGTGCCTGCCTCACCGCGTACACGACATCGCAGCCGTTACGCCAGCGGTCGAGCATCCTGGGGATCAGCTCGGGTGGGTCCTGGAGGTCGGCGTCGAGCATCACGACCACGTCGCCGCGCGCGTGATCGAGTCCGGCGGTCAACGCGGTCTGGTGCCCGAAGTTGCGGGAGAGCAGCACTACGTGCACGCGCGGGTCTGAATCGGCCAGCCGCTCGAGAATCGCCGTCGAGCCGTCGCGCGAGCCGTCGTCGACGAGGACGAGCTCGAAGCTAAGCCCCTCGAGCGCCGCGCACACGCGCCCGTAAAAGGCCTCGATGACCGCCTCCTCGTTGTATATCGGCGCGACCACGCTGAGCAGGCCGAGGCTGCGCGGGCGCTCCGACTTGGCGTCGACGTTAGTCGCCATCCCGTCCATGGTACGGGCCCGGAAGGCGGTTACAGCGTCGTCGTAACGTGCGGGATATAGCCGATCAACTGAATCGCCATGATCACCCCGCTGGCGGTCATGGCGCTGCGCTTGAGCCGGTTATCGGCGCTGATCGCGGCCAGCGGAAGCAGCCAGGCGATATACCACGGCAGCAGCGAGCTTGCCGTCACGAGCATCGCGAGCGTGGCCCAGCCGGCGCCATCGAGCCAGTCGAGCTGACCGCGCCTGACGCGCAGCAGCAGCCACACGCAAACGATCACAAACACCACCGCGAGCACGATCCCGATGACGTGCCCGACGGTCGTCAACCCGAGTCCGTTGGCGAAGAAACCGGGGATGCTGTGCCAGTCGCCTTCGCGCTGGCTCGCGCCGATCGTCGCCGGGAGGTGCAACGGCCCTGCGCCAAACAGCGCGACGCTGGCGATGGCGACGACTGCGGTGACCGCGACGGCCCCAATCAGGATCTCTCGCCGCGCGCGACCACGCCCGCCGGCGCCCACCAGGGCGAACGGCACCAAAAGCGCGCCGGTCAGCTTGATCCAGGTCGCAGCTGCAAGCAGCCCGCCGCCCGTCCGATTTCGCCGTTGCAGGATCGCGTACAGCCCCGCGGTCGACGCCGCGAGCATCAGCAAATCGTTGTGCGCACCACCCACGCCATAAATCACGAGCAGCGGGTTGAGGCCCACAAGCGCCACCGCGCGTACCGGGTTGACGCCGCGCCAGCGGGCCGCGTTCCACACACACGCCACCACTGCCAGGCCGGAAAGCGCCGCGATCGCCTTGTACGTGAGCGCGCTGGCGGCGATCGAGAGGGGAGCAAAGACGTAGGACAGCGCCGTGAACAGCGGCCCATATACCGACGGGGTGTTCACCCACTTGGCGCCGATCAACGGGTACAGCGGATCTAGCGAGATCGCGTAGGGCCCGTGCAGGTACGGGTTGGCCCCGTAGAGCGCGCCCATGCGCCCGTAAGCCCCGTAGCTGAAAACGTCCGTCGAGAACAGAGGCGGTGCGAGCAGCGTCAGCGCCTGGAAAGCGGCCACACACATCAACACCGTCTTCGGAGAGAGCCCTTCGGAGTGGCGGACCGCAAACACGTACGCGGTGAACATGACGCCCAGCGTGGCCATCACGCCGCCCCCGTGAAGGTCGAATCCGACGCCGCCAAACGGGCCTGCCAGCCAATCCGGGATCGGGCGCACCGACTGCGGCAACACCGCGTCGGTGCTGGCGGCGCAGATCGAGAGCACGAGGGCGCTCACGAGCAGTACGCCAAGAGCGGCTGGGCCGGCCCAGTCGCCGACCGCCGCGCGCCGCGCTAGCGGAACGCGTTCCAGCTCATACGTGCCCTGCTGGGCCTCGACGCCGAGAGGGGCGGTTGCGCTCATGATCTAAACATGCCGATGTTGCCTATCGGTTTCAGGTTGTCCGTTTTGTGATCACGTTATGCACGCATGGCGCGTGCACGGCGCCGGATGCCGCCGCCGACGCCGTCTGCGGGGCTTAGACAGTCTTTCAGACCTTGGAGTTGAGTTCCTGCCGGCGGGCCGTCGGCGTCCACCCGCGCAGGCGCGGCACGAGCAGCATCGCCTCGAGCGCGATCTGGGTGGACATCTTGCTCGCTCCTGCCTGCCGATCGGCGAACACGATCGGTACCTCGACCACCTTGAAGCCGGCCCGCAGAGCGCGGTAGGTGACCTCGATTTGGAAGCCATACCCGTCCGCTCGAATAGTCTCGAGCTCGATGGTCTCCAGCACCTCGCGCCGGATGCACTTGAAACCTCCGGTGAGATCACGAACCGGCACACCCAGGACGGTGCGCGCGTACCAGCCGCCTCCGCGGCTGATCGCGCGCCGTAGCAAGCCCCAGTTGCGTACTCCACCGCCTGAGATGTAGCGCGAGCCGAGCACGAGATCCGCCTCGCCAGCCGCCTCGATCAGATCGGGCAGGTAGCGGGGGTCATGCGAGAAGTCAGCATCCATCTCGACCAGCAGTTCGGCGCTTGCGGAGAGCGCGTGTGCGAAACCGGCGCGGTAGGCATGACCGAGCCCCTCCTTGCCTGGGCGATGTAGCACCTCAAGCCAGTCCAGCTCCGCCGCGAGTCGATCCGCGATCGCTCCGGTGCCGTCGGGCGAATTGTCGTCCACCACAAGGACGTGGTACTCGCCGCTCACGCTGCGCTCGAGCTCCCTCCCAACGGCGTGCAGGATGGCCTCGAGGTTGGCCGCCTCGTTGTAAGTCGGCATCACGATCCACACGCGTCCCGGCATCGCCGAGTACGGTAGCTATCCGCGTGGGGGACTAGCGCTTGACGTACGCCACGCGGTTCCAGCTCGGCTCGGGCGCCAGCTCGATCGGCTCCCCGTTGCGCTCAGGCTGGATGTAGACGAACTGGTGACGCTCTCCATCGAAGACGACGTCCAGTTCACCCTCCTTGACGCGCTGGTCAAGCCAAGCACCGCGGAAGATAAGCCGCCGCAGCCAATGCACGAGCGAGCGCTCGGACGGACCGACCAGCTCTGGCCAGCAGTCATTGACGTGCTCGCCGAGCGGGGAGGCTGGGTCTGAGACCTCGCCGTTGACGACCAGGCTGACCAGGTCCTCGGCCTCGTCCTCTTCCACCGGCCCCCACAGAAAGCCGAGCTTGCGCGCTGCCTGTTCGCAGCGCTCACGGAAGTCGCGCTCGTTGAACGTGAAGCGCAATTCTCCGTATTCGAGAACGAAGTCTTCGCCTGAGCTGTAGTTCCCACGCCGGTACATGAACCGTCGGGATCATATGTGCGAATCCTGCCCAGGCGCGGGGCTGAAAGCGATGTTGCAAACGTTTTGCAGCGATCGGGGGCGAGACGCCGCGACGGCCCACCTCAGAGGGGCATGAGACCACCCTCCGCCACCATCCTGCTAGTCGAAGACCACCCTTCGACGCGAACCTTTCTGGCCGACAATTTGACCGCCGACGGCTACGAAGTGCTCCAGGCAGAGTGCACGCGCGACGCCGAGCGCATGATCGCCTCGGAGTTCCCCGATCTGGCGATCCTCGACTTGGCTCTGCCCGATGGCGACGGACTCGAGTTGCTTGCGGAGATCCGCGCGTCGGACCGAGTGGCGGGCAAGTTCGACCCCGACCTCCCGATGCTGGTGCTCTCGGGTAAGGCGACGGAGCTAGACACCTTGCGGGGATTCCAGCGCGGCGCCGATGACTACATCACCAAGCCGTTTTCCTACGCGGAACTCCAGGCCCGGGTGGCGGCCCTGCTGCGCCGCGGGCGGCGTCGCCCCGGTCCCGGCCGCCTTCGAATCGGGCCGCTCGAGATCGATCCACTCGGCCGCCAAGTTTGGCTACACGAGCGAGAGGTGAAGCTCTCCAAGAAGGAGTTCGCGCTGCTCCGGGCGCTCGCCGGCGACCCGACGCGAGTATTCACGCGCGAGGAGCTGTTGCGCGGCGTGTGGGGCTACCGCTCCATGGGTCGCACGAGGACGCTCGACTCGCATGCATCCCGGCTGCGTCAGAAGCTTGCCTTCTCGGGCGACCGCTTCATCGTCAACGTCTGGGGAGTGGGCTACCGATTGGTGGACGGTTCGCTGTCGTGATAGCGGCGCTCGAGGTTGGCGGTTGGGTTGCGGCGGCGTTCGTGACCGTCTATGCCGCGGGCTCAGAGCGACGCCACCGCCGCCAGCTCGAACAGATCGCGCGCGCGGCGCATGAGCTACGCGGGCCGTTGACTGCCGCTCGCCTGGCGCTCGAGCTCGGGCTGCGGGTGGGTGAGGTCCCGCTTCTGGGGTTGCGCGCGCTGGAGCGCGAGTTCGAGCGGATCACGCGCTCGGTGCAAGATTTATCAAGCGCGATAGGAGGTCGAACCGTCGGCCTGCGACTCGAGCGGCTGGAGCTGGGCGATGTCGTTGCCGACTGCGTCGAGGCGCAGCGCCCAGTAGCGGCCCAGCAAGGAGCAGAGCTTCGCCTGAGTTGGCCGGTCGGCGAAGCGGTAGTACTGGGCGATCGGGTGCGGCTCTCGCAAACCGTCGGCAACCTGGTGGGCAATGCGGTCGAGCACGGCGGCGGCTTGGTCGAGGTCTGCGGGCGCGTCGAAGGCGACAGCGTGCGCGTCGAGGTGACCGACGGCGGTCCGGGTCTGCCCGCACCCGTGGCCGAGCTCACCGCGCGGCCCAGAGGGGGGAGGGGCATGCGCGGTCGCGGCCTGGCGATCGCGTCTCAGCTCGCGCGCGACCACGGCGGCCGCGTGGCGGCGGCGCCGAGTGACCGCGGCGCCCGGGTCGTGCTCGAGCTGCCGCTGCGCACTCGCGGCGATGTGACCCACTCCGCCTGAAAAACACACTCGATACGGCCGGCGCACATGTGCGCCGGCCCCGGTCCGCACATGTGCGGACCGGCCGGCCGGAACATGTTCCGGCCGGCAATTTCTCTGCCTTGCCGGCCAGCCAAAGTGGTAGCTTGCCCGCGCCGGCTCAACAGCGACCTGGGGGCATGCTTGGGGGCGCTGGCAGGGGGTCGGTGGGCAGAATGTCTACCTAAGGGAGGCGCATCATGCGCAGATTCATCACCGTGCTCGCGGTTCTTGCGGGCCTCGTCGGCGCCACGGTGCCGCTGGCAGGTTTGGCGAGCGCGAAGACCACGGCTCCGGCCGTCAAACATGTGACCTTCTCCGGCTCTTCCGCGAAGCCGATCATCACGGTAACCGGAACCGGCTTTGGCAAAAAGCCGCCGACCAGCTACTCGGACGCGAGCAATCAATGCGGTACCTATGGCCCCAAAAACGGTTTCCGCTACGGGACGGGCGGCCTGTGGTTCCTGGATAAGACGGGGCCGTGGCGAGCCGGCAAAGGCACCGCCAACAGAGGCAGCTGCATCGGCATAGTCGTCAGATCGTGGTCACCCACGAAGATCGTGTTCCGCTTTGGCATCGCCTACGGAGGCACATTGGGGGTTCTCAATGCGGGTGACCGCTACATCCTCCAGGTCAAGGGCTCGAAGCATCACGGCAGGGTGCAGTACCCGGTCTAGCCGTCGCTTTAGTCGGCATGGGGGCCCGCGGCAAGCGGGCCCCTGCTGACCGGCTAGCCCTCTGCAATATCTAGATCAGCCGCGCGACCTGCACCGAATCGTGCACGCCGGCGCGGGGTGAGAAAACGCGCCTCCCACCGCGTTTTCCCTGTAAATACGGGGAATTCCAGCCGCTAGGTGGTGTCGGCGGAGGTGTGGTGGGTCACCCAATGCCATTTGGGTTGCAAAGTGGGAGAAAGTGGGGTACTGTGGCGGCCGCATGCGGAACCCGGGTGGCAGGGCTCCTCCCACCCAGCCACCCGGGTTCGAGTTCCCGCCCGAGCGAGATATCCCTTGACCTTCCGTGGAACGTTCGAACACGCGCTCGACGCGAAGCACCGTCTCACCGTTCCGGCGAAGTTCCGCGCGGCGCTGTCGGGAGGGGTGGTTCTGGCCGCTTCGCCGGAGACCAACTCGAACGCGCCGCGTTCGATCGCGATTTGGACTCCTGACGATTACGACCGCTACACGACGCGGACCCTCGACAGCCTCAGCCCGATCGCGCCCAAGGCCCGCGAGCTGCGGCGCTTCTTCTTTAACTACTCGCATGACACCGAACTTGATTCGGCCAACCGCGTGATGATCCCTCCCCCTCTGATGCGCTACGCCGGGCTCGACCGCGAGGTCGTCGTGACCGGCTCGGGCGACTGCCTGGAGATCTGGGACCGCGCCTCCTACCAGTCCTACTCGGAAGACGTGCTCGTCCGTATCCCCGACATCGCAGCGAGTTTTGCCGACACTGCTTGATATGGCCCAGACGCACGTTCCCGTGCTCGCCGGAGAGCTGATCGCGGTGCTAGACCCGCAGCCCGGCGAGACGGCGATCGACGGCACCTTCGGTGGCGGCGGACACGCACGACTCGTCGCGGACCGCATCGGCTCGGAGGGATCGCTGCTCGGGATCGACCGCGACCCGGCCGCCGAGGAGCGCTTCGCCGAGCTCGCCGCAGAACTGCCGACGCGGATGGAGTTCATGCGCGGCGACTTCGCGGGAGCGCTTGCGCAACTGCACGAGGAAGGGCGTCAGGCGGACCTGATCTACCTCGACCTCGGCATGTCGTCGCTGCAGCTTGACGCGTGGGCGCGAGGCTTTTCCTACACCTACGACGCGCCGTTGGACATGCGCATGGACACCGAGCAGCGACTCACCGCCGGACAGCTCATCAACGAATGGGATGAAAGGCGGCTGGCGCGATTGCTGCGCGAATACGGCGAGGAGCGCTACGCGGGCCGGATCGCGCGGGCGATCGTACGCGCACGGGGGCGCCAGGAGCTGCACTCAACCGGACAGCTGGTCGAGGTGATCAAAGCTGCTATTCCGACGCCAGCTCAGTTCGCCGGTGGCCACCCCGCGCGGCGCACCTTCCAAGCGCTGCGGATTGCGGTCAACGATGAGCTTTCACAGCTCGCCGCCGCGCTGCCCATCGCCTGGGAGCTGCTCGCGCCCGGCGGCCGGCTGGCGGTGATCTCGTTTCACTCACTCGAGGATCGTCAGGTCAAGCGGTTCCTTGCGGACCGCGCGCGCGGCTGCATCTGCCCTCCCGATCTGCCTGTGTGCGCGTGCGGCCGCACGCCAGAGGCTGAGCTGCTGACCCGCCGTGCGCTGACACCGACTCCGGGCGAACTCTCGGCAAACCCACGTTCCCGCTCGGCGCATCTCCGCGCCGCGCGCAAATTGGAGGTCAAGCCAAGTGACTGACGTCGCCACCAAGCCGGCGAGGGCGCGCCCGGCGCGGGCGTCCGCCCAAGGCCGCGCGCAGATCTCTGCGGTACCGCGCCATCGGCCTCCCCGGCGGGTATCCGGCCCCGCGCCGCGGCCCGCCCGGGCTCGCGAAGCGTCCCGTAGCTCGGTCCTCGAGCGGCTCAGCCAGTTCTTGCGCGGGCTGCCCGACCACGCGCTGCTCGACCGCCTCGTGCGCGGCCGGGCGTGGATTCCGCTGCTCGGATTGATGCTCGGCGGGATCGTCGCTATGCAGGTCGAGCTGCTCAAGCTCAATGCCACGACGGGCCGCTCGATCGAGCTCGCGAGCACGCTTCAGAGCCGCAACCAGATTTTGCGAGCCGAGGTGGCCGCTGACTCTGCACCAGGACGCATCGAGCGTCTGGGGGCGCGCATGGGGATGATCATGCCCGGTCCCGAGGCGATCACGTTCCTCAGAGCGGGGTCGGCTAACACGCGCCGCGCGGCCGCGAGCATCCAAGCGCCTGATCCAGCGGTCTTCGTGGCCGCGCTGCAGGCCATGAACAGCTCGACCGCGGGTTCGATGCCACTGCTGCCACCGCCGCCGCCAGCGCCGGCGACGACGACCGCTACTTCCACTTCGCGGCACAGCGCTTCTGCCCCGGCGACGACCACCCAGACAACTTCGACCGTCACGACCGCGACAACCACCGCTCCCCCCGCGACCGTGCCGTGAGCACGCTCACCTCGATCGACCGCCGGCTCCGGGTGCTTTTTCTGGGGTTCGTCGGTCTGTTGCTGATCGGCATCACCCGCGCGACCGAGCTCGGCACGATCAAGGCGTCGAGTCTGCGCCACGCCGCGGCCAACGAGCAGGTCAGCGTCGGCACGATCCCGGCGCCGCGTGGCACGATCACCGACCGCAACGGGGTCCAGCTCGCGCTTTCGGAGTCCGCGGACGACGTGGTCGTCGACCCGTATTTGATCCACCGCCCGCAGTCGGTGGCAGCTCGTCTGGCCCCCTTGCTCGGGCAGTCGCCGACCCAGGTCCTCAAGCAGGTGACCAAGCCCCGCACCGGCTTCGTGTACCTGGCCCACCAGCTCCCGGCCGACCAGGCCCAGGCGATCATGCGTCTCGGCATCAACGGCATCTCGCTGTCGCCCGAGGTCAGACGCGTCTACCCGCGCGACACGCTCGCAGCCCAGGTGATCGGGATGGTGGGCTGGAGCGACAAGGGATTGAGCGGGCTTGAATACCTTTACGACAAGGCGCTGCGTGGCGTCAACGGCGTGCGCAAGACGATCGACGATGCGCGCGGGCAGCCCATCTCAATTCAGGCTCTGCGTCCCACGCAGCCCGGCCGAACGCTCCGGCTGACGATCGACTCCGCGCTGCAGACCGAGGTCGAGGCGGTGCTGGCGGGGGTCGCGGCCCAGTACCACCCCAAGGGGGCGACCGCGATCGTGATGAACCCGAACACCGGGCAGATCCTCGCGCTCGCGAACTGGCCGCGGCTGAACCCCAACAACCCCACCGCCGCGCAAGCGCGCGCGTACACGGACTGGGCGGTCGGCTTGAACTACGAGCCCGGCTCTACGTTCAAGGCGTTCACGGTCGGAGCAGCATTACAGGATGGGCTGATCAAGCCGAACACGCAGTTCGAAATCCCGCCGTCGCTGACTGTTGCCAATCGCACGATCCACGACGCGGAGGTGCACGGCTACGAGACGCTCACGGTGGCCCAGATTCTGAAGTTCTCGAGCAACATCGGCGCGGTTGAGATTGGCGCCAAGCTTGGTGCGAAGCGGTTTGACTACTGGGTGCACCACTTCGGCTTTGGCGCGCCCACCGGCGTCGATCTGCCGGGAGAGCAGCAGGGCATCGTCAGACACTGGTGGCAGTACTCCGGCTCCTCCATGGCCAACCTTCCCTTCGGCCAGGGCGAATCCGTCACGCCGATGCAGGTTCTCGCCGCCTACGCCGCGATCGCCAACGGGGGCATTTTGCGCTCGCCGCAGATGGTCGAGTCGGTCGGGGGCAAGCCCGTGCCGGAGGCCAAGGGCCGCCGCGTTCTCTCGCCGCAGGTCGCAGCCCAGCTACGAACGATGCTGCGCGGCGTGTTCGCCGACGGCGGCACGGCATCCGGAGCGGCGATTCCGGGCTACGACATGGCCGGTAAGACTGGTACGGCCAACATCGCCGTCGGCGGGCGCTACTCGAATAGCGAATACATCGCCTCGTTCGTCGGCATGGTTCCCACCGACCATCCGCGTCTACTGGGACTGGTGGTCGTCGATCAGCCGCACGGGGGGATCTTCGGCGGCTCGGTGGCCGCGCCCGCCTTCCAGAAAATCATCGGCTGGGCCGTCCCCTACTTCGGCATAAACCCACGCTAGCGACGCTTGCAAGAGGGGCCGGACGAGCTTCTAGGGCGCGCCGCACCCCTGAGTACACTCACCTGGCGATGCGGCTGGACGAGGTGATTTCAGGCGCCCCGCCCTCCGCTCGCGATCTCGAGGTCACCGACCTCGCCTACGACCACCGCGTCGTGGGTCCGGGGACGCTGTTCTTTTGCGTGCGCGGAATGACCCGCGACGGGCACGAGTTCGCTGCTGAGGCGGTCGCGAGAGGCGCGGTGGCGTTGGTCACCGAGCGGACGCTTGACGCCGGCGTGCCGGAGATAGTCGTGCCCTCCGCGCGCGCGGCCATGGCTCCCGCCGCGGCGCGCCTGTTTGGCGACCCCACCGCCGCGCTCGAGGTAGTGGGCGTGACCGGCACCAACGGCAAGACCACGAGCGCGTATCTCGTGCGGGCGCTGCTCGAGGCCTCGGGGCGGCCGACGGGCCTGCTCGGCACGGTAAAGAGCGTGATCGGGGGGGTCGAGCACGATGTAGTTCGCACCACCCCGGAGGCAATCGACCTACAGCGTACGTTTCGGGCGATGCTCGATGCAGGCGACCGCGCCTGCGCGATGGAGGTCTCCTCGCACGCGCTCGCCCTGCACCGCGCGGACGCGATCCACTTCGCAGCGGCCATCTTCACCAATTTGTCGCGCGATCACCTCGATTTCCATACCACGATGGAGGACTACTTCGCCGCCAAACGCCGGCTATTCACGGAGCTCGCACCGCGCATCGCGGTGATCAATGCCGATGACCCGGCTGGCCGCAAGCTTGCGGACGAGGTGCCTGGAGCGATCACATTCGGGCTGGTGGACGCGGGTGCGACCTACCGCGCCACCGAGGTCCGCACCGATTTGCGGGGATCTCGTTTCACCGCCGTGACCCCGGAAGGGCGGCTCGAGCTGAGCTCGCCGCTGCGGGGCGCGTTCAACGTCTACAACATGCTCGGAGCGCTGGCAGCCGCGCGTGCGCTCGGGGTGTCGGCCGAGACAGCGGCCGCCGCGCTTCAGCGCACACACCAGGTCCCGGGCCGCTTCGAGACGGTCGACGAGGGTCAGGACTTCGCGGTGCTTGTCGACTACGCGCACACCCCGGACTCGCTCGAGAACGTGTTGCTCGCGGCGCGCGAGCTGGTGGGCAACGGCCGCCTACACGTGGTGTTCGGGTGTGGCGGCGATCGCGACCGCGGCAAGCGGCCGTTGATGGGGGCGGTCGCGCGAAGGATGGCAGACCACGTGGTGGTCACCTCGGACAATCCTCGCTCGGAAGACCCGGAGGCGATTATCGCCGAGGTGCTCGCCGGTGCGGGCGAGGTGGCCTGGCTCGCGGACCGCCGCGAGGCGATCGCTGAGACGATCGCGGCGGCACAGCCGGGAGACGTCGTCGTGATCGCCGGCAAAGGGCACGAGCAGGGGCAGGAATTTGCCGGTGGGTACAAGGTGCCATTCGACGATCGGGTGGTTGCCCGCGAGGTGCTCCGCGGCGTGCCTGCCCACTCCTGAGGGTCTCGTGCGTGCCTGGAGTCCCGAGCGCTTGGCGCGCGCCGCGGGGGCCCGCCTAGCCAGCTCGGCAGGTCGCGCGTCTGGGCCTGAGCGGGTCGCGATCGACTCGCGCCAGGTCGAGCCGGGGACGCTGTTCGTGGGGCTGCGCGGCGAGCACGTGGACGGCGGCGAGTTCGCCGCTCAAGCGCTCGCCGCCGGCGCCTGGGGTGTGCTCGTGGCCTCGCCCCACGCCGACCGCCTCGCGGGTACCGATGAGGTCGTGCTGTCCGCAGACGATCCGCTGCTTGCGCTGCAGCGGATCGCCACCGCCTGGCGGCGCGAGCTCGGCGCCGCCGTGATCGCCGTCACCGGCTCGACAGGCAAGACCACCACCAAGGACATCCTCGTTTCCCTGCTGCGCCCCGCCAGGAAGGTGGGATTCACGCGCGCGAACTACAACACCGAGATCGGGGTGCCGCTCGAGATCCTTGCCGCCTCCGACGGGACCGAGGTGCTGGTGCTCGAGCACGCGATGCGCGGAGCCGGGCAGATCGCCGAGCTGGCCGCCATCTCAGAGCCTGATGTGGCAGTAATCGTGAACGTCGGCCCGGTCCATCTCGAGCTGCTCGGGTCAATGGAGGCGATCGCGGCCGCCAAGGCTGAGTTGATCGCCGCGCTGCGAGACGGCGGCACCGCCGTCGTGCCGGTCGGCGAGCCGCTGCTGGAGCCGTATCTGCGCCCCGAGCTGCGCATCATCACCTTCGGCCCTGGAGGCGACGTCCGCTTTAACTCCCACCAGGCCGACGGCCGCGTGACGATCCAACTGAGCGGACGCGAGGTCGAGCTCGAAGTTCCCTTCGCCCAGCCCCACCTGCGCCTGAATCTGCTCGCCGCCGCGGCGGCCGCCAGCGCCGTCGGCGTGATCCCGCACGGGCGGGTAGAGGTAGCTTTTTCGCCTGGCCGCGGGCAACGAACCGAGCTGCCCGGCGGCATTACGGTGATCGACGACTCCTACAACGCCAACCCGATGTCGGTGCGCGCGGCGCTCGATGACCTCGCCGCGAGCACGCTCGCGGCCGGATCGCGGCGGCGTGTAGCCGTGCTCGGCGACATGCTCGAGCTGGGATCCGCGGCGCGCGAATTCCACGTCGAGGCTGGCCGCCACGCGGCTGCCAGCGGCGTAGACGTGCTGGTCACGGTGGGGCCACTGGCCGAGGCGATGGCCGAGGGCTTCGGAGGCGAGGTGCACGCGGTAGCGAGCGCGGCCGAAGCGGCAGCGCTCGTGCGCGAACTGGTGGCGCCCGGAGACGCGGTGCTGGTCAAGGGCTCGCGCGGCGTGGGGCTCGAGCTCGTCTGTTCCTCGCTGATCGCGGGCCAAGGGTGATGGCGGCTCTGGCCGTACTTCACACCGGGTCCATCTCGGGCCGGGTCCTGATCGCGGGCACCGCGTCGTTGCTCCTGTGTGTGTTTATGAGCCCCAAGTTCATCGCCTTTTTGCGCCGGCGCGAATTCGGCCAGAACATTCGCGAGGAGGGGCCGCAGGGCCACCTGCGCAAGGCCGGGACGCCGACCATGGGCGGCATCATCCTGTTCTCGGCGATCGCGGTGCCGTTCCTGGTGCTCTCGCACCGCGACTGGCAGTCGATGGGAGTTTTCGGCGCGACCCTCGCGTGCGCACTGCTCGGCTTCATCGACGACTTCACCAAGATCGTCAAGCGCCGCTCCCTCGGTCTACGGGCGCGCACCAAGCTGCTGGTAACGCTCGCGATCGCGGTCGGTCTGTGGTGGGTCGCCACTCAACGCGTGGGGCTCGATCCCAACGTGCGGGTGTGGTTCTTCGACGTCAACATCGACCTGGGCCCGTTCTATCCCGTTTTCATCTTCCTCGTGCTCGCGGGTTCGACGACCGCGGTCAACTTCACCGACGGGCTCGACGGCCTCGCGGCCGGGTGTGCGGCGATCGTGCTGCTCGCTTACGTGGCGATCACGTTCATCACCGGCGGGCAGAGCGATTTGACGATGCTCGCCGCCTGCCTGGTGGGAGCCTGCATCGGGTTTCTCTGGTTCAACAGCTTTCCCGCGAGCGTGTTCATGGGGGACACCGGCTCGTTGGGGCTGGGAGGAGCGATCGCCGGGCTCGCCGTGATGACGCAGACCGAGATCCTGCTGATCCTGATTGGGGGCGTGTTCGTGGTCGAGGTGCTCTCGGTCGTGGCTCAGGTGATCTCGTTTCAGACCTTCCGCAAGCGCATCTTCCTGATGGCGCCGATTCATCACCACTTCGAGCTGCGGGGCTGGTCGGAGACCAAGATCATCCTCCGGCTGTGGATCATCGCGGCCGCGTGCGCGGCGATCGGCTTTGTCGTCTATCAGCTGACCATCCGTGGCTAACGGCGTTCGGAGGGGCCCCTCGAGAGCGAGGCGTCTCGCCCATGACCGGGGATCGGGGACGTGAAGGCACGGCCGCCGCTTCCGCCCGGACCATTTCTTGTTGTAGGGCTCGCGCGGTCGGGGGTCGCCGCGGCGCTGGCGTTGCGCGCGCGGGGGGAGGAGGTCATCGGCTGCGACGCGGGCGCCGGCGAGGCGGGCTCCTTGCCGGAGACGGCGCAGAGGCTTTCCCAAGCGGGTGTCGAAGTACATCTGGATGCGTCAGGCGACGTCCTTGCCGCCCGCGCCGGGACGCTCATCAAGAGCCCCGGTGTTCCCTACGATGCCGCGGTCGTGGCGGCGGCGCGTGCGCGTGGGGTGCCTGTGCTCGGCGAGCTCGAGCTGGCCTGGAGGCTGCTGCCGAACGAGTTCGTGGCGGTGACGGGCACAAACGGCAAGACCACCACGACCGAGTGGATCGGCCACATTTATCGGCAGGCGAAAGCGTCCGTGGCCGTGGCCGGCAACGTCGGTACGGCCGCCTCGAGTCTTGTGGGGACGCTGAGCTCGGCTGCGACAGTGGTGTGCGAGGCCTCCTCCTTTCAGCTGGAGGACACCGAGGCGTTCGCTCCCGAGGTCGCGGTGCTGCTCAATCTGTCACCCGATCACCTCGACCGCCACGGCACGGTGCAACGCTATGTCGAGGCCAAGCTGCGGGTGTTTGCCAACCAGGACCGCGACGACGTGGCCGTCGTTCCCGAGCCCGAACGGCTTGAGCTGCCGGTGGACCAGCTCGGCGGCTGGGCCGAGCGCGTGGTATTCGGCTCTGGATTAGAGGCCGCTCTGCAAGATCGCGACGGCCGGCTGTGGTGGCGGGGGGAATCGTTGCTCGCGGTGGATGAGGTCGCGCTGCCCGGTGTACACAACCGCGCGAACGCCATGGCGGCGGCGGCTGCTTGCCTCGCACGCGGACTCGATCGCGATGCCGTCGTTGAGGGACTGAAGACATTTCGCGGCGTCGCTCACCGGCTCGAACTTGTGGGGGTCAAGGACGGAGTGGCCTATGTCAACGACTCCAAAGCAACCAATGTGGGCTCGACAATGGTCGCGCTACAGTCGTACGCGAGCGGAGTGCATCTGATCGCCGGCGGGCGCTCTAAGCAGCAGGATTTCGCGCCGCTCGCGCCGCTGGTTTCGCAGCGCTGCCGCTCCGCGTACCTGATCGGGGAGGCCGCGCTTGAACTCGGAGTCGCTTTTGCGGACACGGGGGTGTCGCTGTACGCGCTTCGCAATCTCGAGCGGGCCTTGCGCGCGGCGCACGAGGCCGCTCGCCCTGGTGAGGTAGTGCTGCTGTCTCCGGCTTGCGCGAGCTA
The DNA here is from genome assembly GCA_963767295.1 of uncultured Solirubrobacterales bacterium. Taxonomy (GTDB): domain Bacteria; phylum Actinomycetota; class Thermoleophilia; order Solirubrobacterales; family Solirubrobacteraceae; genus Palsa-465. The sequence continues at coordinate 709,674 of CAVYDI010000002.1, read as the reverse complement.
CGACCAGTACCGCGATTTCGAGGAGCGCGGAGAACACTTCCGCGCGCTCGTGGAGGCGCTGTGAGTCCCGCCTCCTCCCTGCGCGGCCGGCCGGCCCTTTCGGCCATTTTGGGCGCGCGACGCGGCCGTTCCCGGCGCGCCAGCGCTGCCGCCCCGCCAATCGAGCATCGCATGCTGATGTCGGCGACGCTGTGTCTGCTCGCGTTTGGCGCGGTCATGGTCTACAGCGCCTCATCGCCGCCCGGCGTGCTGTCGGGTCGCGGCTTCGGCACGGGCCTTTTCTTGCGTTACGTGCTGTTCGGCTCGCTCGGTGTCGTGGCAATGCAGGTGCTGTCGCGACGCGGCCTGGCGCTGCTTGACGAGCGCCTGGTGAAGGCGCTCCTGATCGGCTCGTGCGCCCTGCTGTTGCTCGTGCTCGTCCCCGGTTTCGGGCGCGGTGTCCAGGGTGCGCGGCGCTGGTTCGCGCTTGGCTCGATCCAGTTTCAGCCCTCCGAGCTGGTCAAGCTCGCGCTCGTCCTGTACACGGCCAAGTATCTGGCCGACCACCCGCGCAGGGTCGGTCAACGACTCGCGGCGCTGATCACGCCCGTCCTGCTCGTCGCGGGCCCTGCGTGTCTGCTGATCGCGCTCGAGCCAGACATGGGCACCGCGCTGGTGATCGTGTTCGCGCTCACGGCGCTGCTGATTGCCGCCGGGGTACCGGCCCGCCAGCTGTTCTTGTTGGGCGTGGCAGGCGTGGCGATTGTGTTGCTGTTCGTGCTCGCCGAGCCCTACCAGCGCGCGCGTCTGGAGTCTTTCTTGAACCCGTGGGCGACGAAATCAACCGCCGGCTTTCAGGCTGTCCAGGGCCAGATCGCGCTCGGATCAGGCGGCGTGTTCGGGGTCGGGCTCGGGCGCTCAGTGCAGAAGATCTTCTACCTGCCAGAGGCGCCGACGGACTTCATCCTCGCGGTCGTCGGGGAAGAGCTGGGCGTGCTCGGTATCGGCCTGGTCGCTGTGCTGTACGGCATGGTGGCCTACGCGGGCTTCCGTACTGCCCGCCGGGCGCGGGATCGATATGCCAAGCTGCTCGCGAGCGGTCTCACCTCGCTGATCCTGTGCCAGGGGGTCTTGAACATCTTCGTCGTGCTGGGGCTTGCCCCGCTGACCGGCGTGCCGCTGCCGTTCATCTCCTACGCGCCCACCAATCTGTGCGTGATGCTCGCGGCCGTCGGGCTCCTGCTCAATATCGCGCGCCCCGCGAAGCGCCTGCAGGTGGTGGAGGCCCCCAGCCGTGACTCGAGCGCCGATCGTGATCGGCGCCGGCGGGACCGCGGGGCACGTGGTGCCCGCGCTAGCGGTCGCAGACGCGCTGCGGGCTGAGGGAGCGCACGTCGTCTTCGTCGGCGCCGACCGTGCCGAGGCGCAGCTCGTGCCCGCGGCCGGGTATGAGCTCAGGACGCTTCAGGTCAAGCCGTTTCCTCGGACTCGCGGGCGCGTGGCGACGGGCGTCCGCGCGGCGATCACCGACGCGGGCGCAGTCGCGCGCGCGCTCGGGGTGCTGCGCGAGCTCCGCCCGGGCGCCGTTTTAGGGGCCGGCGGCTATGTGGCGGGTCCGACGGGGCTGGCGGCGACCGTGCAACGCGTACCCCTCGTGCTGATGGAGGCCGACAGCTACCTCGGCCTGACCAACCGCCTGCTCGCTCCGTTCGCACGGCGGGTGTGCTTGGCCTTCCCGATCGCCGGTCGTGACGGAGACCGCTACATGGTGGTGGGGCGTCCGGTGCCCACTCCGGCAAGCGACCGGGCCGCGGCGCGCGCTCGCTTCGGCATCGCCCCGGACGAGACCTGCGTACTCGTTTTCGGAGGCTCGCAGGGGGCGCGTTCGATCAACGCGGCGGCGATCGAGGCGTTCAAGGGCGCGCGCTTCAGGGTGCTGCATGCGGCAGGGGAGGCGAACATCGACCAGCTTCAAGCGCCGGGGCCGCATTACGACTTGCGCGGGTTTATCCCCAACCTCGGCGAGGCGCTGCTGGCCAGCGATCTGGTCGTCGCGCGAGCGGGCGGGTCGTTGTTTGAGATCGCCGCCCACGGACGTCCCGTCGTGCTGATCCCGTACCCGTACGCGACCGCCGACCACCAGACGCTCAACGCTCGCTTCATGGAGCGCGCCGGCGCCGCGGTGGTGATCCCCGACGCGGAGCTGACCGCAGCGCGCCTCGCGCAGGAGGTGGGCGGGCTGCTCGCCGATGAGCCGCGGCGCGCGGCACTGGCCAACGCCGCCGCCGCGATCGCCCGCCCGTCGGCGGCGGCAGATATCGCCGCAGAGGTACTCGCGGCGGCGGGGGAAAAGAAAAAGCCGTGAGCGACGCGGGCGGCACTGGCCAGGATGGGCTTGCCTTTGCCGGGCGGCGCCTTCACTTCGTCGGGCTCGGCGGCGCGGGGATGAGCGGCCTCGCCCTCGTCGCGCAGGCGCTGGGCGCGAAGGTCACCGGCTCTGACCAGGCGCCCTCGGCGTACACAGAGCGCCTGCGGGAGCGGGGAATCGAGACGGTGATTGGCCACGCGGCCGAAAACGTTTCCGCAGGGGCGGAGGTTGTCTATTCCACGGCCGTCCCTGCGTCTAACCCGGAACGGGTCGCCGCCGGCGGTCGGGAGCTTCACCGTTCCGAGCTGTTGGCGCAAATCGCCGCGCTCCGCCGTTGCATAGCGATCACGGGGACACACGGCAAGACGACGACCGCGGCAATGGTCGTACACGTGATGAGCGCTTGCGGACTGGACCCGTCGTATGTGATCGGCGGCGAGCTGCGCGCGACCGGTTACAACGCCGGGTGGGGGAGGGGGGAGTGGATCGTGGTCGAGGCGGACGAGTCCGACCGCTCCCTGCTCAACCTCGAGCCCGAGGTGGCGCTGCTCACAAACGCCGAGCTCGACCACCACTCCACGTACAGCTCGCAACTCGAGCTCGAGGCCACGCTGCGTGAATTCATAGCGCGCGCCCGCGCCGCAGCCGTGGTCTGGAACCGGTCGGCGCTGCGCGCACTGGCCCCGCCAGGGGCCATTACGTACGACGCTGCTGACCCAGTGCTCGAGCCCGGGGGCTCGCGCTTTGGCTGGCGAGGCCTCGACGTGGTGCTGTCAGTCCCCGGCGCGCACAACGCCGTCAACGCCGCGGGCGCGCTCGAATGCGCCGTGCTCGCGGGCGCGGACCCCGCGCTCGCGGCCGCGTCTTTGCGCGACTTCAAGGGCGCTCGACGGCGGTTGGAGCCGCTGGGCACCACCCGCTCCGGCGCCGTCGTGCTCGATGATTACGCACACCACCCGACTGAGGTCGCGACGGCTATTGCCGCCGCGCGCAGCTATCTACCGCGCCGGCTGGTGGCGGTCTTCCAGCCGCACCTCTACTCCCGGACCGCGGCGCTGGCCCGAGAATTCGGCGGCGCCCTGGGCCAGGCGGACATCGCGATGGTCCTGGACGTCTACCCGGCGCGCGAACGCGCCGAGGACTTTGCGGGCGTCGATGGGCGCCTGGTCGCGGGCGCGGCGGCCGAGCAGGCCGGCGGCCGCCAGGTCGCGTGGCTGCCAGGCTTCTCCGAGGCTCACGCATTTCTCGAGGCGACGCTGCGGGCGGGCGATCTGTGCCTGGTGATGGGCGCCGGCAACGTGGATGCGCTGGCACGATCGCTGCTGGACGGTGGTGGTGCCAATGCCTGACTCGATCTCGAGGCGGCCGACTGGGGATCTACCCTGCGAGCGATGTCCGGTCTTCCTCCTGGCGTCGAGCGTGACTACCCGCTCGCGCGCCTGACGACGATCCGCACCGGCGGCCGCGCCGAGCTGTTTGCCCGCGTGGGCACGCTTGAGCGGCTCGAGCAACTGCTCGGCTGGGCCGCGGGTGCCGAGCACCGGGTAGGGGTCGTGGGCTCGGGGTCGAACCTCCTGGTGGCGGATGAAGGCGTCCGCGGACTAGTGCTGAAGCTAGATGGCGAGCTCAACAAGATCGAGGTGGCCGACAACCGCATTTCTTGTGGCGGCGGCGCCCGCCTGCCGTCGGTCGCGGCCCGTGCTGCACAAGCCGGACTGGCCGGCATCGAATTCGGGGTCAGTATTCCTGGCACGGTCGGGGGAGCCGTGCGCATGAACGCCAACGCGTACGGCGGTGAGCTCGCGCGCGTGTTGGAGTGGGTCGACGTGGCGACGCCCTCTGGCACGGACCGGCGCACGCCCGCACAGCTCGGCTTTTCCTACCGTCGCTCCAGCGTCGCTGCCGGCGAGGTCGTGGCTTTTGCGTCCTTCGCCCTGAAGGCCGCCCCGCCGGCTGAGGTCAAGGCCAAGCTCGCCGAGCTGCGCACCCGCCGCAAGGAGACGCAGCCATCGGGGATAAAAACGTTCGGCTCGACCTTCAAAAACCCTGACGATCCCCGCGCCGGCGGGCAAACCGCGGGCCAGCTGCTCGACGCGGCCGGTTGCCGCGGCCTCAGGATCGGCGGCGCTGGGTTCTCCCTCAAACACGCCAACTTCATCGAGAACCACGGCGATGCCACCACCGTCGACGTCGTAGCGGTGATGGCGGAGGGCCGCAGGCGAGTGAAGGAGCGCTTTGGGATCCAGCTTGAGCCAGAGGTTCAAGCCCTGGGCCCGGTCGCCTTTCCCGCCGATTGGGGCAAGCGGTGAAGAAACTCCAGTGCGTGCTCGCCGGCGTCGTCTTCGTTTTCGCTGAGCGGAGCCGCGGGTGACGGCAACCAGACCGCGACGCGGGCTGCGTCTGCCGCGCATGCCGGCAGTGTCCCTGCCCGGACGCTCGACCGGACGTCAGCCCCGCACCCAACGAAAAGCGACGACCAACGGCCGCCTGCTCAAACCGCGCTTGCACGTCGGCGGCTCCGACGCGCCGATGCGCGTGTTCTCGGTCGGCCCCCGCAGACACCTGGCGGCCGCGGCTGGGGCACCGGCGGCGGTGTTGCGCCGACTCGGCCCCGCACGCGTGGTGGTCCTGCTCGTGCTGGCGCTGGCGCTGGGCGGCGCGTGGCTGTGGTTTCGCGACTCGTCGGTGGTCGCGATCAAGCGCGTGACCGTGACGGGTCTCTCCGGTACCAGCGCCGGCCGGATCCGCGCGGCGTTGATGTCAGCGGCGCGAGGAATGAGCACGCTGGACATTCAGACCTCTCGGCTCCACACGGCGGTGCAGCCATTCCCCGAAGTACGAGCGCTGCACGTGTCGACCCAGTTCCCGCACGGGCTTCGGATCCGCGTGATCGAGCAGCTTCCAGCGGCAGTCGTGAGCGCCGCCGGCCGCCGCCTCGCGGTTTCCGCTGATGGAACCGTGCTGCGTCAGCTGATGCCACCGCGCGCGCTGCCGGTGATCGCAGTGCGCGCGCTGCCAGTGGGGCCGCGGGTGACAGATCGGCGCGCACAGCAGGAGCTAGCGGTGCTGGCTGCCGCACCTGGTCGATTGCGTATTCACGTCATCGGCGTAATCAAAAACGCCGCACACGGGATCGCGCTGCGCTTGCGCCGCGGTCCCAATCTGTATTTCGGCACCCCAACCCAACTGCGCGCGAAGTGGATCGCCGTAACCGCCGTGCTCGCCAACCGTGGCGCCGCCGGCGCAACCTACATCGACGTCACCGACCCGCAGCGTCCCGCGGCGGGATAAGGGGATCAGGCGGGTAACCGCGGCCAACCCTCAACCCGAGGTAGAGCCCCAGTCGTGGGCGACACTCGGGGCCCGATTGAGAGTTCCTCGATCTGCAACGAAAGTTGCGGCCGCCTGGCCCGCCATTGACTTCAAGTATCGCCAGCACGTAACGTGCAAAACTCCGCTTACAGCGAAGGCCCCACAGAAACACTCAACTCGAACTCGAGGGTCGGACGGGAGACATGGAAAGCGGCAGCTACCTGGCAGTGATCAAGGTCGTCGGCGTGGGCGGCGGCGGCACCAACGCCGTCAATCGCATGGTCGACGCCGGCTTGCGTGGGGTGGAGTTCGTCGCCTGCAACACGGATGCACAAGCCTTGGCGATGGCCGACGCCGACATCAAGCTCAACATCGGCCACGAGCTCACCCACGGTCTGGGTGCTGGCGCCAACCCCGACGTGGGGCGTGGCGCGGCCGCGGAATCGCGGGATGAGATAAAGGAGGCGCTCAAGGGCGCCGACATGGTGTTCGTGACCGCTGGGGAGGGAGGCGGCACCGGCACTGGCGCCGCGCCGGTCATCGCTGACATCGCCAAGACCGAGATCGGGGCGCTGACCGTCGGTGTAGTTACGCGACCGTTCACGTTTGAGGGAACGCAGCGCGCACGCCAGGCTCAGGTCGGAATAAACGAGCTCTCAGATCACGTCGACACGCTGATCGTAATACCGAACGAGAAGCTGCTCACGATCGTGGAGCGGCGCACGACGATCCTCGACGCCTTCAGAGAAGCCGACAACGTCCTGCGCCAGGGCGTTCAGGGCATCACCGACCTGATCACGATCCCGGGCCTGATCAACCTCGATTTCGCCGACGTGCGCACGATCATGCGCGACGCCGGCACAGCACTGATGGGCATCGGAACCGCGGGCGGCGAAAACCGAGCGGCCGAGGCGGCCAAGATTGCGATCTCCTCGCCGCTGCTGGAGGAGTCGGTGGAGGGGGCGATGGGGATCCTGCTCAACATCTCTGGCGGTCACGACCTCGGGCTCTTCGAGGTCAACGAGGCCGCCGAGATCGTGCAAAGCGCCGCTGACGCGAACTCCAACATCATCTTTGGCGCAGTGATCGACGACTCGCTCCAAGAGGAGGTGCGAGTCACGGTGATCGCGACCGGGTTTGACCACGGGCGCCTCGGACGGGCCGGGGTCGAGCGGGCGGCGCAACGCGGCCCGCGGCGCGAGCGCGATGTCACGATGGATGAGGTCCAGCGTTCGTCGCTCGAGATCGGCGACGACGAGATCGACATCCCCTCCTTCCTCAAGGATCGCTGAGCGGCCTACAGCACTCCGCTGAGCGCAAAAAGCACTCAGCCGTGCGCCCGCAGAGCACGTCGCCTGCGCCGCAGTGGGGCCATGGTCCGCTGCTAGAGTGCCGACGCGATGGATGAGCTCTCGGCGCAGGCCGAAGCTGACCGGTCGGAGCCCGGCCAGTCACGGGGATGGATGCGTTCTCCACTGGGGCGCGTAATCGCAGAGCCGCTCGCCGACCTGGTCTCTACGGCGCGCTTTTTGAGCAAAGTCTTGCCCGAGGTCGCGCGCGAGCTTCGCGCAATCCGCGGTCACGTCGCGTCGATGGACCCGGAGATGGTGGGCATGCACGGCGCCGTTGGGCGGATCGAGGGCGAGATGCAGGCCCTCAACGACCGTATCGACGAGCTCAGCGAGCACATGCTGGCGGTTGAGGCGGCGGTGGCGCGGCTCGAGCCGCATGTTGCCGACGTCAACCTCGCAATGCGGCCTTTGCGACGCGCCCGGGCCCGCCTGCCTACGCGAGCCGCAAGCTAGGTTGGCGGAGCTTCGCACCCCGCTGTATGACCGGCACGTTGCGGCCGGGGCCCGCATGGTGCCGTTCGCCGGCTTCGAGATGCCGGTGCAGTACACGGGAATCACCGAAGAACACATCGCGGTACGCCGTGGCGTCGGAGTCTTCGACGTCTCGCACATGGGCCAGGTCGAGACCCGCGGCCCGGAGGCCGAGCGGTTTCTGCAGCGCGTCCTCTCCAATGACTTGCAGCGCGTCGCCGAGGGCGGCGCCCAGTACAGCGTGATGTGCCGAGAGGACGGCGGCGTGCTCGATGACCTCTTTACCTATCGGCTCGCCGACGACCGATTTCTCACGGTCACAAACGCCGCCAACCGCGCCAAGGACCTCGCCTGGCTGCGGGAGCACGCGAACGAGTTCGAGGTTGACCTGAGCGACCGCGGAGACGAGTACGCGATGCTCGCCGTGCAGGGGCCGGATGCGAGGAGTCTCGTGCAACGGCTCGCGGGTGGAGCACTGCCGGCGCGCATGCAGTGCTGCATGCAGACAGTCGCCGGTGCGCGCATGCTTGTGGCCGGCACCGGTTACACCGGCGAGGACGGGGTCGAACTACTGCTCGAGCCGGAGGCCGCCGAGACCGTTTGGGACGCTCTGGTGGACGCCGGCGCGACCCCGGTCGGGCTCGGCGCGCGTGACACGCTACGACTCGAGGTCTGCTTTCACCTCTACGGCAACGATCTGACCGAAGACCGTGGTCCGATCGAGGCGGGGCTTGGTTGGTGCTGCAAAGAGGAGACGGGCTTCATCGGCTCAGAGGCGGTCGCGGCCGCCCGGAGTGACCCGCCGCCAGAGCGACTCGTTCCTTTCGCGATCGAGGGGCCAGGGATCGCTCGCTCGGGCAATCCGGTCGTGGGCGGCGGCGAGGTCACCAGCGGCACCTTCTCGCCGTGCCTAAGGCGAGGGATCGGAATGGCGTACGTTTCCACCGGCGAAGCTGACCCGGGCACGGCGATCGAGATCGATGTGCGGGGAACGGTCCGCCCCGCGACGGTTGAACGTAAGCCCCTGTACCGAAAGGCATCCTAGATGGCGCAAGCGAGCTATCCCGACGATCTGCTCTATCACTCAGAACACGATTGGGCCCGTGTCGAAGGCGACCAGGCGACCTTCGGCATCACCTGGTACGCGCAAGACGCACTCGGCGAGGTCGTCTACTTCGACCTCCCGAAGGTCGGCGCGACGGTCAAGAAGGACGACCCCTACGCGGAGGTCGAATCGGTCAAGGCTGTCTCCGACGTGATAGCTCCGCTCTCGGGCGAAATCACCGCGGTCAACGAGGCGCTGGCCGAACAGCCGGAGGCCATCAACGAGCAGCCGTATGGCGACGGTTGGCTGGTCAAAGTCAAGCTGTCTGATCCCGGCGAGAAAGAGTCGCTCATGGACGCCGACGCCTATCAGGCGTCGCTAACGTGAGCTGAACATGTTCAGCTCCAGCGCTACGAGGCCATGACCTCCTACGTCTCCACCACCGAGTCAGACCGCCGGGAGATGCTCTCCGAGATCGGCGTCGACTCGATCGAGGAGCTGTTCGCGGACATCCCGGAGGCGCTGCGGTTACGTGGCTCGCTCGAGCTAGATGAGCCCCGCTCAGAGCAGGAGGTTTTCGAGGAGCTGCGCGCTCTCGCCGCCCGCAACATCTCGGTTGAGTCCGAGCTGTCGTTTCTCGGCGCGGGAATGTACGACCACTACGTGCCCGCTGTGGTCGATGCGATCACCCAGCGCTCGGAGTTTCTGACTCCGTACACGCCCTACCAGCCGGAGGTCTCGCAAGGAACGCTGCAGGGCATGTTCGAGTACCAGACCGCGATCTGCGAGCTGACCGGACTGCCGGTCGCGAACGCCTCGGTCTACGAGGGACCGAGCGCCGTCGCCGCAGCCGGTTATGTGGCCAAGCTCGAGAACTCCAGACGCCGATTCATGGTTTCGCAGGGGGTTCACCCGCACGCGCGCGAATCGCTTGCCACGCTGGCGCACGCGTGGGATATGGAGCTCGTCGATGCGCCTCTCAGCGACGGGATCACCAGCTTGCCGGAGCTCGATGACTCCGTCAGTGCGGTCGTTTTGCAACAACCCAATTTCCTCGGCGCGGTAGAGGATCTCGAACGGCTCACGGGGTCCGCCCGCGAGGTGGGGGCGCTGTCGATCTGCTCGTGCGATCCGATTGCGCTAGGCATCCTGAGACCGCCGGGCGAATGCGGCGTCGACCTGGCGGTGGGCGAGGGCCAGCCGCTTGGAGGCAGGCTCGACTTCGGCGGGCCGTCCTTTGGCTTCTTCGCCTCGACGGAGGCGCTGATGCGCCGGCTGCCTGGGAGGATCGCGGGCGCCACACGGGACGTAGACGGCCGTCGCGGCTTCGTGCTCACTTTGCAGACGCGCGAGCAGCACATTCGCCGTGAACGCGCCACCTCGAACATCTGCACCGCCCAGGCGCTAAATGCACTTGCGGGCGTGATTTATCTGTCCTGGCTGGGCCGCCAGGGGATCACCGAGCTCTCAGAGTTGTTGGTGAAGCGCACGGCCTATGCGCGCGAGCGGCTCCAAGAGATCTCTGGGGTCTCGCTAGTGCACTCGCAACCGGTGGTGCGCGAGTTCGCGATCTCGGTCGACGCGCCAATTGGAGCGGTGCTCGAGCGCTGCCGCGAAGCGGGCGTCAACCCCGGTCATCCGCTCGGCCTTGACTATCCGGAACTCGCCCACGGCCTGCTGGTGGCGATCACCGAGCGCCGCACGCGCGCCGACATCGACCGCCTTTGCGAAGTTCTGGCGGCCGCGGTCCAAGCTGAGACTCCACGGGTGGAGGCGAGGGCGTGAGCGCGACCGAGGCCAAGACACCGCGGGAGCAGATCATGCCTCGCTGGTTCGGCGAGGCCGCCGATGACGCGCTGACGATCTACGAACGCTCACAAGCGGGCAGGCGCGCCTTCGTTGCCCCGCCCTTGGATGTGCCCGAACGCTCGCTCGACGACATCCTGCCCGCCCGCCTGCGGCGGTCGGAGCCGCCCCGGCTACCGGAGGTTTCAGAACCCGAGCTGGTGCGCCATTACAACCGGTTGTCCAAGCGCAATTTCGATCTCGACACCGGCTTTTACCCGCTCGGTTCGTGCACCATGAAGCACAACCCAAAGCTGCACGAGCGGGTCGCGGCACTCGACGGTCACGCCCGGTTGCATCCGCTGCAGGATCCGAGCCGGGCACAGGGCGCGCTCGAGCTGATGTGGCGCCTTCAGCAGGCGCTGTCTGAGATCGCGGGCCTGCCGTACGTATCGCTTCAGCCTTCTGCGGGATCACACGGGGAGCTGGCGGGCGTGCTGCTGACGCGCGCTTACCACGAGGATCGCGGCCAGCAGCGCACCAAGGTACTCACGCCTGACAACGCCCATGGCACCAATCCCGCGACCGTGACCATGGCGGGCTACGAGGTCGTAAAGGTGGGGACAGACCCCCAGGGCAACGTCGACCTTGACGACCTACGTGCGAAGGCTGACGAGGCCGTGGCGTGTCTGATGCTCACCAACCCCTCCACGGTGGGGCTGTTCGAGCTGGGCATCGAGGAGATCGCGAAGATCGTGCACGGCGTCGGCGCGACGCTGTACTACGACGGCGCCAATCTCAACGCGATCATGGGCATCAGCCGCCCCGGGGATATGGGCTTCGACATCGTGCACTTCAACTTGCACAAGTCCTTCACCCAGCCCCACGGCGGGGGCGGTCCCGGTGCCGGCCCGATCGCGGTCTCCGAGCGCATCGAGCCCTACCTGCCCCGTCCGGTCATCGTGCGCAGGCCAACGGGCGCCAACGGCGCCGAGCCTCGGTACGACCTCGACTACGACCGGCCTAAATCGATCGGCCGGTTGCGCGGCTTCCACGGCAACTACGGGGTGTTCGTGCGCTCATACGCCTACATTCGCTCGCTCGGTGCCGCGGGTCTGCGGGAGGTATCCGAAACCGCCGTGCTGAACGCAAACTACTTGCTCGCGCGGCTGCGCCGCGAGGGCGTCGCCAAGTATCTGCCGGCCGCATATGACCGGCTCTGCATGCACGAGTTTGTGCTTTCGGGCTCGCCGATGAAGCGTGAGCTCAAGATCAAAACACTTGACCTCGCCAAGCGGTTGCTTGACCACGGCGTACACCCACCGACCGTGTACTTCCCCTTGATCGTTGATGAGGCGTTGCTCGTGGAGCCGACAGAGACCGAGACCAAGGAGTCGCTCGACCGTTTCGCGGAGTCGATCGCCGAGATCCTGCGCGAGGCACGCGAGGACCCGGAGGTGGCACACGGGGCCCCCTACACGACTCCGGTGCGGCGGCTCGACGAGGCGGGTGCGGCACGGCGACCTGTCGTGCGTCAGCCCAGCTAGCGCTCTTGCCCTGCGCGCGAGACCGATCTGGCGTCGGGCGGCGGTGTCCGCGCCGCTGAGGCCATTGGATCGCCCGGTCCGCCTCCTGGCGGCCGGCGGCACGATCTCGATGGCGGGGGAGCGCGCCGTGCCCTCGCTCGACGCGCAAGGCCTGGTCGAGGCCGTGCCGGCGCTAGCCAATGTCGCCGAGCTCGAGATCGAGACTCTGCTCGGTGTGCCAAGCGTTCATCTCTCGCTTGATCAGGCACTTGAGCTCGCGCAGCGTGCGGCTGCCGCCGCCCGCGATGGCGCCGGCGTCGTGCTCACCACTGGCACCGACACGCTCGAGGAGGTGGCCGCGCTGTGCGCGTTCGTTTACGAGGCCGAGGCGCCGATCGTGATCACGGGGGCAAACCGACCGGCCACCGGGCCGGGCGCCGATGGTCCCGCGAACCTGCTCGACGCTGTCGCGGTCGCGGGCGCTCGATCCGCAAACGGACTCGGGGTGGTGGTGGTGTTCGCGGGCGAGATCCACGCCGCCACCTCCGTGCGCAAGGTGGACAGCACTGGTCCGACGGCGTTCGGCTCGCCAATGACCGGGCCGCTCGGACGGGTGGTGGAGGGCCGCCTATGGCTGCACGTGCGCGCACAGCGCGCGCCGGCGCTCGCGGTCGCCCAGCTCAAACGTCGAGTCGAAATCGTGAGCCCGGGATTGGGCGACGACGGGGCGCTGCTGCGCCACGCCACGGCTAGTGCGGACGGCGTCGTGCTCGTGGCACTCGGCGCTGGCCATGTCTCACAGCCCGTGCTGGACGCGGTGCGGGAGGCCGCGGCGCGCATCCCGGTGCTCATCACCTGCCGGCCGGAGCGGTCTTCGATGCTGGTCGAGACTTACGGGTTTGAGGGTTCCGAAGTCGATCTGCGCGCGACCGAAGCGATCTGCGTCCCCTTCCTCGCCGCGCCGGCCGCGCGGATCGCGTTGCTGTGCTGTCTCGGTGCGGGGCTCGATCACGAGCAGATGCGAGTAGCGCTGGCGCCGTGGGACCTGGCCTGACTCGGATCTTTGGCGATTTGCATCCGAGGGGGCGATGAGAATCGCCAAAGATCGCGATAAAGCCCCCGCGTCGCACGCCGCCCCCTCGCCGTCACACGCCGCCCCTGCGTCACAGGCCGCCCCCGCGGCGCCCGCCCCGCGCGCGGGCGGGTCAACCACCGCGCTCTACGGCGCGCCCGCGCGCGTCAGACAGCGCGCCCCACACTCGGCGCCGAACGTCGCCGCCTGGCCCGGCGAGCTGCCGTGCGCCAGCGCGAACGTGAAGCCCGCGGCGAAGGAGTCCCCGCAGCCGTAGGAATCCTTGACCTCGCCCGGCGCCGCCAAAGCGGCCCAGCGGCCCTCGAGGCCGTCTTTGGTCCGCCACCGGCCGCCGGCAGCTCCCTCGGTTTGAACGACGATCTCTGCTCGACCGTCGAGCCGCTTCGCCCACTGTGCTTCGTCGTGGTCATGGCCTGAGTAGACGAGTGCGTCGAGCTGCGGGCCCGGGTGCGTTAGCGCGGTGCGGGCGCGAGGGGACACGACCACCACGCCGGCGGCGCGCGCATCACACAATGCGTCCTCGTCCCCGGCAGTGAAGTAAACCCCCTCGGCCTGCTCTAGACGCTTCCACGGCAGCTCGTCGGACCCGAGCGGGTCCAGCCGCTTGCCGATCGTGATGATCGTCCGCTCCGTGTGGCCTTCGAGCAGCGTCACCGCTCGCCGAGTCGGCTCATCGCGCCAGGCGACGTGAACCTGCACGCCGCGGCGCTGGAGTTGGTCGGCGGCCGCATGGCCGTGGACGTCGTCGCCGAGCGCGCAAAAGAAATCAACCTCCGCGCCGAGCTCCGCCAACACCACCGCGACTACCCCTCCACCACCCGCAGCGCGGGCGAAGCTCCCCGACGCGTGAAGCACCTCGCCTGGCCGGGGGTGATGAGCAACTGGGATGAAGTCGACCCACTCGATGTGGCCGACCACGCCCAGCCGTCTCACGACGAGCCGTGGTCGAGCGCCTCGAGCGCGACGGCGAGGGCCACCTCAGCGCGCTCGTGTAACGACGATGCGAGCACAAACTCGTCCGGCGTGTGGGCGCCGCCACCGCGCGGTCCCAAGCCGTCGAGCGTCAGCGGAATTGCCGGCGCAAAGTGGCTGGCGTCGCTGGCCCCCCCACGTGGCATTCCCACCACGGGCCGCCCGACGCGCTCGCTGGCTCGTCCCAGCAAGGTCGAAGTCCTTGTCCGCGTGTCCATCGCCGGCCAACTGCGCTCCAGCGACGGCCCGAGCGCGACGCCGTCGCGCTCGGCCGGAACAGCCCCTAGTACCGCTTGGAACGCCTCGAGGCGATCGGCACGCATGTCGAAGAGGAGCTCTCCCGCAGCGGGCACAACGTTGAGCGCTTCGCCCGAGCGAAGCACGGTCGGCACCACGCTGAGCCGATCGGGGCCGCTGGGGTCATGCAGCTCGGCAACCTTCAGCGCAGCGTGCGCGAGCGCCAAGAGCGCGTTACGGCCTTCGTCAGGAGCGCTGCCGGAATGGGCCGCCCGGCCAGTCGCCGTCACGCGCAGGGTGCCGGCCGCCTTACGTTTGACGATGACGCCTTCGCCACCCCCCGGCGCTCGTTCGCCAGCCTCGAAACACAGGCACACGTCATAGTCGGCGAAGCGCTCGACGTGGCGAAACGGCGCGACCCGCCACTCCTCGTCTGTGACGAGCAGCACCGAGAGCTCGGCAAATAGCTCCGGGCTGGCCGCAAGCACGCGAGACAGTCCCAGCGATAGCACCACGCCGCCCTTCATGTCCGAGCCTCCGGGCCCGTACAGGCGACCGCGCTCGCGTCGCAGTGGGCTGTGCGCGCCGTGGCCGATGACCGTGTCGATGTGGCCCAGCAGCAGGATGCGCTTGCTACCTCGACCCTTAATGCACGCAAGCATGTCGTGAGCGCCGCCGGGCGTGGAGCACTCCAGACGTTCGACACCAGCATCTACAGGCAGCAGCGCGGTGCACACGGCGACGGCTTCCTCGGCGCCGGATAGGTCTCCGGAGGGAGATGAAACGGCCACCAGCGCTTCGAGCTCACGCTCGGCGCGGGCGGCGATTTCATTAGCTCCGGCGGCGACGGTTGGGTCCATTCGAGCGCCGAGTGTCGCATCTGGACCCCTCGCCAGGCGTCGTCGGTCGACCTCGTGGGGCGCCTAAAAAGCGCTTTGCACTGGACACACTCCGCCGGGATGCGATCCTTTGCAGTATGAGTGTGCAATCAGTCCAGCCCACGCCCCTGGGGCGCGACCGTAGCGGCCCCGTGGCCCGCCGCTGGAAGAACTCAGTCGGCGGCTTCGAGCTGCTGTTTGTGATGGTCGTGGTCATGTGGGTTCTTCAGGTGATCAATTCGCTCGACTCATACCGTCTGGACACGGCCGCGGGCATCTATCCGCGCAGCCTCGATCACCTGTGGGGGATTCTCACCGCACCCTTCCTGCACGCGAGCTTTGGCCACCTGATCTCGAACACGATTCCGTTCATCTTTCTTGGCCTGATCATCGCCCTACGCGGCGCTGCGCGGCTGGCGCTGATCACGCTGATAGTGGTGGTGGTCGGAGGCCTCGGCACGTGGCTCTTTTCGCCCGGCGGCGACACCGTCGGCGCGAGCGGAATTGTCTTCGGCTATGCCACCTACCTGCTCACGCGGGGCTTCTTCAACCGGCGGGTGCTCGAGATCCTCACCGGATTCATCGTCGCGCTGATCTGGGGATGGGTGCTGCTGTTGAGCCTGGTGCCCCAGCCGCACGTCTCCTGGGAAGGCCACGTGGCCGGCGCTGTGGGCGGAGTGGTCGCCGCCTGGCTGCTCGCGCGGCAAAACCGCGCCCGCCGCCAGCCGCCCGCGCTGCGTCCTCGCGGCGCGATATCGCCCCAGATATGACCCGCATCTTCTCGGGCATCCAGCCGACCGGGCGCAAGCACCTCGGCAACTTCATCGGTGCCATCACCCAGTACGTCGCGGGTCAGGATCGCGGCGAGGCGATCTACTGCATCGTCGACCTGCACGCCACGAGCGTTCCGTACGAGCCCGCGGGCCTGCGCGAGGCTGTCTACGACACCGCGGCGACGCTGCTGGCTACCGGACTGGATCCGCAGCGCTGCATCTTCTTTCGCCAGGGGGATGTGCAGGAGCACACGGAGCTCTGCTGGCTGCTCTCCAGCGTGACCGCGCTAGGCGACCTCAACCGCATGCATCAGTTCAAGGACAAATCGGCGACGCTTGGGCGCGATCTGGTGTCGGCAGGAATCCTCTTCTACCCCCTGCTGCAAGCCGCCGACGTGCTCGCCTATCGGGCAGATGAGGTCCCTGTCGGAGACGATCAACGCCAGCACATCGAACTCATGCGCGATATCGCCAAGCGCTTCAATGACCGCTTCGGCGAGACGCTTGTGGTACCTGAAGGGCGCTATCCGGAGGTCGGCGCCCGGATCATGGATCTCCAGCACCCGGACCGCAAGATGTCGACGACAGGCGGCAGTCCTCAAGGCACCGTCTACGTACTCGATCCCCCCGAGGCGGTCATCAGAAAGATGCGCTCGGCAGTCACCGACTCCGGCACCGAGGTGCGTCGCGCTCCTGACAAACAGGGCGTTTCGAACCTGATTGAGATCCTGGCCGCGGTCCGAGGCACGCATCCGGAGGAGATCGAGCGCGAGTTCGACTCACACGGGTACGGTGCCTTCAAGCAGGCGGTGGCCGACGCGGTGGTCGCTTATCTCGCGCCGGTGCGCGAGCGATACGAGGATCTGCGCGAGGACGAGGGCCGGCTCGAGCAGATCCTCGCCCAAGGCGCCGACAAAGCCCGCGCCTTGGCGTCGGACACCCTCGCCGACGTTCGCGAAGCCATGGGCGTGGGGCCGGTCCGACCACGTCGCTAACTTCTGCTTTCGTGCGACTGGCCGATCTCGAGCTCGACCTCGACGTCTTCGCCGGACCATTCGATCTTCTCCTGACGCTGGTTCTGCGAGAGGAGGTCGACCTGCTGGAGGTAGACCTCGCGGAAGTCGTCATCTCCTACATCGACTACCTCGACCAAAGCGACCAGCTCGACCTGGAGGCGACAACCGAGTTTCTCGTGTTGATCGCGGCACTGCTGGAGCTGAAATCGCGCCTGATGCTGCCCGGAGAAGAGCAGGAGGAGTTCGAGCTCGACCCCGGGGAGGCGGCCGATGAACTACTCGCGCGGCTGCTCGACGCCTCACGCTACCGCGCCGTCGCAGACAGCCTGCGTCAGCGGCTGGACGGGGAGGAGCGGTACCGCTTTCGCTCGGCGCCGTTGCCGCCGGCGCTTCGGCGTGCCTCGCTTCAAGAAGCGCGGCCCACGTATGCGGCCGCGCGACTGGCGCATGCGATCGGCGAGCTTCTCGTCCACCCAGAGCCCGTCGACGTACGCCATATGGTCGCGCCGCGGGTGACCGTCGCCGAGCGCTTGGGGCGCCTGCGGGAGCTTCTGCGGCGGGGCAGCTTCAGCTTCGAGGAGGCGGTGCAGCGAGCCGACCGCGTGACGATCGCGGTTACGGTCTACGCCCTACTCGAGCTGTATAAGCAGGGCGAGGTCACCTGGCGCCAGGAAGAGCCGTTCGGCGAGATCACCGTGATGCGTGCACCCGAGCCCGCCCGCGTGCTCGCGGAGGTGGCTTCATGACGCTCGAGCTCGAACGCGTGATCGAGGCGCTGCTGTTCCTCTCTTCCGAGCCCGTCAGCGCCGAGGCGCTCACGGACGCGACCGGCGCAGAGCTGCACGAGGTCGTGACCGCCGTCGAACGGCTGCGCGAGCAGTTCGAATTTGACCGCCGCGGCCTCGTGGTGCGCGAACTCGCCGGCGGTTATGTGCTCGCCACGCACCCCGACGCGGAGCCCGCGGCGAGGCGGCTTTTGGCCCGGCCGCGGACGCCGCCTCTGACGGCGGCCCAGGCGGAAACGCTGGCGATCGTCGCCTACATGCAGCCGGTCTCGAGGCCGGAGATCGCGCGGATCCGGGGGGTGAGCGCCGAATCTGCCGTCGGCACGCTGCTCGAGCGGGGCATGATCGAGGAAGCCGGTCGATCGCAGTTCGGGGCAGTGCGTTACCGCACGACGGAGCTGTTTTTGCGCCTGTTTGGGCTGGGCTCGCTCGACGACCTGCCCGAGCTCGCGACCTTTGACCCCTCGCCCGATCTGCAGGCGGAGCTGCGTGAGCGTCTGCTGCGAGCGGGCGAGGCTCGCGCGAGCGCATAAACCGACGCCGCGGGCGGCCATCAAATGCACTCGCACCTGCGCTTTGACCCGCAGCAGTTTCGGTGGTCAGACGTCGAGCCCCGGGCGTACAAGGCTTCAGATGACGCAGCGGCGCGGGGGATGGGGTTCGAGGGCGTCAGCCGGCACACGCTCGCTCGCCCGGATGAGCTGCCCGCGGAATACGAGCTTCGGTATTTCGAGTTTGCGCCGGACGGCTACTCGAGTCTCGAGAAACATCGCCACGCCCATTTCGTGATCGTGGTGCGGGGAGACGGGCGGGCCCTTGTCGGCCACGAGGTCATCGCGTGTGCGCCCTTCGACGCGGTTCACGTGCCGCCGCTTGTACCCCACCGATGGCTGAACGCCGGCTCGGAGCCGTTTGGATTCCTATGTCCAGTCGATCGCGACCGCGATCGGCCTCAACCTCTGGACGACACCGAGTGGGACGCACTCGCGGCCAACTCGGTCACCGCGCCGTACGTGTTCTAAGCGCGCGCACCGGCCGCCAGCTGGCCGCACGCCGCGTCGATCTCCCGCCCGCGCTGCACCCGCACCGTCACCGCAAGACCGCGCCGCTCTAGCTCCGCCCGGAAGGCGCCAATCGCCTTTGGCGAGGAGCCCACATAGGACGAAGCCGTCGGGTTATACGGGATCAGATTGACCTTGAACGCCAGCGGATCAAGCGCGTTAGCCAACGCCGCGGCCTGCGCGTGGGTGTCGTTGACGCCGGCGAGCATCACATACTCGACGAACACCTTGCGCCGCTTGCGGCGGTAATGCTCGCGGCAGGCTTCCAGCACATCTGCGAGCGGGTAGCGGTCGTTGACCGGCATCAGTTCGGAGCGCAACGCGTCGTCGGCTGCGTGCAGCGAGAGCGCCAGCCTGAGCGGCATCGACTCGGATGCTAAGCGCTCGATCCCGGGGATCCAGCCCACCGTAGAGATGGCAGTGCGCCGATGAGTGATCCCGAGCGAGGGCAGCAGACGGCATGCATCGAGCACCGCGTCGAGATTCAGCATCGGCTCGCCCATACCCATAAAGACCGCATGGTTGGGCGGTTCGACGCGGCGCAGGAGGAGCACCTGGTCGAGGATCTCCGAGCTAGTGAGGTTGCGCCCAAAGCGCATCTGACCAGTCGCGCAGAAGGTGCAGGTCAGCGGACAGCCGGATTGCGACGAGAGACACGCGGACCGGCGCCCGTCTCGATAGCGCATCAGCACTGCCTCGACCGGGCGTCCATCTGCAGTGCAAAACAGCATCTTTACGGTGCCGTCGCGGGCGCGCGCCTCCTTTTCGACGGTGAGCGTCGAGAACGGCACGCGGGCGGCGAGCTCGGTCCGCAATGCGACCGGCAGGTCCGTCATGTCCTCGAACCCTTTGGCGCCGCGAAACGCCCACCTCAGCACCTGTCCTACGCGAAACGAGCGCTCCTCGAGCTCGGAAAGGGTTTGCTCCAGCAGCTGTAGGTCCACCCACCCATCGTGGCAGGCGCAGAGCATGCAGCGCCGAGCACGCGTCCTCCGGCCTTACGGAGCCATTTGCTACAGGTGGATGACGGGCGAGGTTCCGCCCTTCAGCGGCTGGCGCTTGCCGTCAAGCGCCTGGACTTTGAAATACGGCCCCGCGGAATCGGGCACGTAGATCTTGGTCTCAAAGCCCGTCCAGGGTACGGTCCCCTTCGTTTTCGTGAACGTGCCGGTCTTGGACTTCGAGCCCAGCACGCGCCAATACTTGACCCTGGTCGCACCGTTCCAGCTGACGAACAGGTGTACGTGGCGCGGCGTGCTTGCCTTGCGGATCGCGATCGCCGGCGGCTGCATAGGATTCCCGGTCCAGTTGCTGAAGCGGTAGGCGCGGTAGGACTGCACCCGTCCGCGGAATGAGCCGGTGAACAGCTGCCCGCCGCCCGGCCCAAACTCGGTGAAATGGGGCGATGATCCCCAGCCCACGAAGACGTTGCGGTCGGCCAGGATCTCGGTGCTGCCCTGGCTGAGCGCGTAGTAGGCGTTCGGCTTGTGGTACCAGGCCTTGACAAACGTGGCCCTGTGCGCCCCCAGGTTGATATGAAGCGCGAGTCCCCGCGACGCACTCCCGTTGTGGTCGTCGAAGATCGTCATCAGCCCGTTGTTGTGCAGCGTCGCGTGGTGCTGCCATGAGAAGCGCGTCCCCGTTCCCATGCGGAAGCTCGAGTGCTTGCCGCCGAGCTGCCAGATGACATGGCCGGTGTGCTTGTCGATCGCGTACACCGCGAACGTGTGTCGAGCCGACAGGATGAGGCGACCGTTGGCCAGCTGCTGGATCGAGTTGAGGTGGAAGTAGTCGTAGACCTGGCCAGGTACCGGGTGCGCGTAGCTCCACGTGAGCGGAATGTGATGGAGGGATTGCCACTCCCAGATCACCTTGTTCGTATTGACGTCGATCTCCTGGATGATCCAGTCGTAGACGGTCCCGCTCGGGGGCCCGCCGACCGAGGTCAGGTTGGCCTGCACGGGCGCCGCGATGGTCACGAAGGCTGTGGTTTCCTTGCCCTCGTGGCCGAGCGTGAATTCGTGTAGGTCGGTGCCGCGCTTCTGCCAACCCCCGCCCGCAGTCACGACGTGGATCGTCTTATAGCGCTGGTCGACGATCATGTCCTTGCCCTCCCTGCCGACGCCAGGCCCGACCACCGCGCCCTGCCAATACGTCAGCACCGGGTGCCCGTTGTCGCTCTGCACGCGAGCGTTGAAGACCGAGGTTGGCGCGGGGGTGTAATAGAGCAGGGCGCCCTTCGGGCTCAGGATGTACGGGCCGGGGTGTCCGGTGTTCTGGGCGTCGAGGAAGATGTCCCCCTGCTTGGGATCGGGGTCCCTGCCGGTCATCGTCACGATCGGGACGTGCCAGTGGGGCTCTGTGACGAAGCTGCGCGTCGTGCCTCGAGCGCTGATCGCCGAGCTCGCCGTCGGCACGTCCGGCGGGACACCTGTCGGCGCCCCCGTCCTGCCGTCGCTCATCAAGCGCGCCACTCCGAACGAGAAACTCAGGCGCCTCGATCGAGGCGAACCCGAAGCGGCCGCGGCAGTCGCGGAACTGAGCACCGCAGTGACGGTGACGTGCTCGCCAGATGAGAACGGCCGTGTGGGATAGAACGCCGCCCCGTGGCCGGCGGGCTGCGCGCTCAGATGGCCTTTGTGCAGCCCCGTATGGGATCCGACCACGCGAATCGACGCGATCTGACCCGGCGACGCCGCCGGAAAGATGACCGGGCTCGCTGGAGATACGTCAGGCGTGTCCGGGAACGGCAGCACATCGAGGCCCTGCGGCGGGGTCGAGCGGACGTGCGCGGCCAGCGCCACCGCCCCAGAACCGGTCACCTCCGCGGCCGTCACGACACCGACGACGAGCGCCAGCGACGCGATGCCCGCAGCCCTACTTCCGAGTTGTCTCATACTGCCCCCAACAGTCGATTAGCCCCGCCGAGACTCTACTTGAGGCGGACCGTACGCGCCAGGGTCAAAACGCACTCGTCGGTTGACGTCCACCGGGGGTCGCCGCGACGAAGGCGCCCCTACGCCCCCGCGACCACCCCCGAGATGCCGTGCGGGAGCACGTGCCCGCTCGAGTCGAGCGCCTCGACTTTGAAGTAGTTGGCCTTGGGCGTCTGGATCCGTGTCTCGAAGCTTGACCAGCCCGCCGGCGAGCCCAGCTTCTTGAACGAGCCGCTCTTGCTCGATGAGCGCAGCACCTGCCACTTCGCCACCCTGGTCGAGCCGTTCCAGCTGACGTAGATGTAGTCGCGCCCGGCGGTCGATGCTTTGCGCACTGCAATCGCGGGCGGCTGCAATGGGTTGCCGACCCAATTGTTGAAGCGGTAGGCGCGGTAGGACTGCACGGTGGTCGGGAACGAGCCACCGAAGACGCGCGAGCCGCCCTGCCGGTACTCGCTGAAATACGGCCTTGAGCCCCAGCCGACAAACACGTTGTGGTTGTGGAGCACCTCCACGCTGCCCTGGCTGTAGGCCAGGGTGGCGGGGTTGTGGAAGTACTGGTGGGTCAGCGCCGCGGTGTGCTTGTTGAGGCTGATGTGAATCTCAAGCGCGCGCGACTGCTTCTCCCTGGGGGGAGGGGCGGCGTCGTCAAACAGCGTCACGAGGCCGTTGTTGTGGAGAACTGCGTCGTGCTGCCACTCGAAGTTCGCGCCCGGGCCGCGCTTGAAGCTCGAGTGCTTGCCGCCCAGCTGCCAGGTGACCTTCCCGGTCGATTTGTCGATCGAGTAGACGCCCCAGGTGTTGCGCGCCGAGATGATCAGGTGGCCGTTGCCAAGCTGCTGGATCGAGTTCAGGTGAAAGTAGTCGTATGGCTGGCCGGAGATGTAGCGCTGGTAGCTCGCGGAGATCGGCACGTGCGCGAGCGAGTGCCATTGCCAGATCACCTTGTTGGTTTGCACGTCGATCTCCTGGATGATCCAGTCGATGACGGTGCCGTTGGCGGGGCCCCCCACGGAGCTCAGGTTGCGCGGGACTTCATTCCAAATCGGCACGAATGCGGTGCCCTCGTTGCCCTCGTGGCCGAGGGTGAGCTCGTGCAGGTCGATGCCCTGCTTCTGGAAGCCGTTGCCGGCGGTGAGGGTGTGGATGGTCCTGTAGTTCTGATCGAGGATCTCGCCTTTGCCGTGGCCGAGACCGAACGACGTGATGCCCCCCTGCCAGAAGGTCAGCACGGGCCGCCCGTGGTAGCCCTGGACGCGGAGATTGAACTCGGAGTTTTTGGGGCTGGGGTGAAACCACCGCGTGTCGGCCTTGGCATTGAGGATGTACGTGCCGGGGTGGCCGTCCTTCTGGGCGTCGAGGAAGATGTCGCCGGACGCGGTGTCGGTGTCCTTGCCGCTCATGTGCACGATCGGGGGGTGCAGAGTCGGCGCGGAGATATAGCTGTGGGTGAGCCGTGCCGACGAACTTGTCCGCTGGGGCCCGGCGAGAGGAGCCCGCGCGCCCGCTGGATCGGTGCCCACGACGCGCGCGACCGAGAACGAGAACTGAAGCCGCCTTGCGTCCGGCGCGCCCGAGGCTGCAGCGGCCGCGGCGGACCGCAGGAGGGCAGTCACGGTGACACGCTCGCCGGGCGAAAACGGCCGGTCGGGATAAAACGCCGCCCCGTGGCCAAAAGGCTGGGCGCTCAACCGGCCAGCGTGGACGCCACTGCGCGACCCCACCACTCCGACTCGCGCGATCTGGCCCACCGAGGCCGCGGGAAAGTCCACGGCGGTGCCGGGGGCCGCGTCGGGCGTGCCGGGGAACGGCAACACGTCTAGCCCCTGCGCGTAAGTGGGCGTCGAGTGCGCGGCCAGAGCGGTCGCACCCGAGCCGGCGAGCCCAGCCGTGCCGAGGCCGATCAACGCCGCTAGCGGGGCGGTCGCGCAGGCGACCCTGCGCGCGCCGCGGCGCATTCCCCGCCGGCTTCTCAGCGCCACAGGCCTACGGCCCCTTGACGGCGTTGGAAATCCCATTCGCCATCACGCTTCCGCCGCTGTCGAGCGCCTCTACCTTGAAGTACGGACCAGCACTTGAAGGGACCCGTGTGAAGGTCTCAAAGCTCGACCACGGCACCGCTGAGCCGACCCGCGAGAACGAGCCGCCGGCGCTCGAGGACGCAAGCACCTGCCATTTGGCCACGCCGGTGGCGCCGTTCCAGCTCGCGTAGACGGCATCGTGGCCCGACAGCGAGGACTTGCGCACCGCGATCGCCGGCTGACCCAGCGGCTGACCCACGAAGTTGCCGAAGCGATAGCCGCGGTAGGAGTCCACCGGCGAGTGAAATGCGCCGCCGAAAATCTGCGTCCCGCCCGCCGTGTATTGCGAGAAATAGGGACTGGCGCCCCAGCCGACGAACACGTCGCCGTTGTCGAGCAGCTGCGTGCTGCCCATGCTCGGAGCTTTCGCCGGTTGCGGCTTGTGCGTGTACGCATGCACCAGCGTCGCCGTGTGGTTGCTCAGACTGGTGGCGATCGAAAGCGCGCTCGACTGGCTTCGGGTCACCTGGCCGCCGCCCCGGGCGTCGTTGAACAGCGTGACCACCCCGTTGCTTTGGAGCGTGGCGTCGTGCTGCCAGGAGAACTTCGTGCCCGCGCCCATCTTGAAGCTCGAGTGCTTGCCACCCAGCTCCCACATGATTTTCCCGGTCGCCTTGTCGATCGAGTACACGGCCCAGGTGTGGCGGGCAGAGATGACGATCTGCCCGTTCGACAGCTGCTGGATCGAGTTCAGGTGGAAATAGTCGTAGGGCTGGCCGGGCGTGTACTTGAGGTAGCTATCGCTGATCGGCACGTGCCCGAGCGAGTGCCACTGCCAGATCACCTTGTTGGTATTGACGTCTATCTCCTGGATGACCCAGTCGAACACGGTGCCGCTGGCCGGCCCGCCGACCGAAGTTAGGTTCGCCTGCACGGGCGCCCAGACAGTCACAAAGGCGGTTGGCTCAGACCCCTCTTGGCCGAGCGTGAACTCGTGCAGATCGGTGCCGCGCTTCTGATATCCGGCGCCAGCGGTGACCCTGTGGATCGTCTGATAGTGCTCGTTCATGATCACGCCGTCGCCCTCGCCGCCTCCGGGCGGGAAGACCACGTGGCCCTCCCAGTAGGTGAGGACGGGCTGGCCGCTGAGGCTTTGGACGCGGGTATTGAAGGCGGCCGGGCCGGTCCCGTCCCCCGAGGTGGGCCGGTACCACAACAGATCTCCGCGCGGGTCAAGGACGTACGGAGAGTTCTGACCCGAGTTCTGCGCGTCGAGGAAGATGTCGCCCGATGCGGTGTCGGTGTCCTTGCCGCTCAGGGTGACGATAGGCGGATGAAACTTGGGCTGGGTCACGAACGAATGCGTGTTCGCGGAGTTGTTTGCTCCGGCGTAGGCCCCGTACATCCCCAGCGTGTCGGGACTCGCGGCCGGCGAGGCGCTGGCCACGAAGCTCCCGGCTCGAGCGACCGAGAATGAGAAGTGCAGCGTCCGCGCTCCCGGGGCGCCCGAGGCGGCGGCGGCCGACGACGAATGCACGGCCGCCATCACCGTGACGCTTTCGCCGGGGGCGAATGGCCGGCTTGGCGTAAACGCCGTCCCGTGACCGGCTGGCTGGGCGCTCAGGCGCCCGGTATGCAGGCCGCTGCGCGAGCCGACCACCTTCACGGCGCCGAGCTGCGCGGGCGAGACCGCGGGAAAGTCGATCGGTGTGCCCGGTGCGGCATCGGGTGTACCGGGAAATGGGAGCACGTCGAGCCCGCGCGCCACGGAAGGCAGCGGGGATGTCGCGGCGCGCGCGACTCCTCCGCGTCCGGCGCCCGTGATGCTTGCCAGCAGGGCAATCGCGGCGAGCAAAGCCGCGGCGCAAAAAGCTCTAGGTACGTGTCTCATAATCAGAACCTGCTCTCTGTGAATCTCGGGGGCGTCCGCGTTCGGAGCGGCGCCCGGACGGGACTAGCCGTGGACGACTGGCGATTTGCCGTGTAAAAGCACTTTGCCGTTCGAGCCAAGCGCTTGGACTTGAAAGTAGTTTGCCCTCGCGGCCCCGATCGTGGTCTCAAAGGCGTTCCAGGACTTGGTCGCGACCTGGTGCAGCGAGCCGGAGCTCGACCCCGCGAGCAGACGCCAGCGGACGACTTGAGTCGACCCGTTCCAACTCGCGTACACGTTCACGCGCCCCGACTTGGCGTTGCGCACGGCGATTTTGGGCGTGCCGTTGGGCTTGCCGGTGAAGTCCGCGAAGCGGTAGGCGCGGTAGGAGTCGACATGCGAGTGGAACAACCCCTTGTAGAGCTGGCTACCGCCGGGGCTGAATTCCGAGAAGGTGGGCGCGGCGCCCCAGCCGACGAATACGTTCTTGTTGAACAGCAGCTGGTTCTCGCCCATGCTGGCGGAAAGCACGGGCGGCGAGTGCACGTCGGCGCGAACGAGCGTGGCGTGCTTGCTGCCGAAGTTAAGGTGGATCTGGACCGCTCGCGAGTGGCTCTCGTTGCGGAAGCCTCCGTTCCAGCCGTTGTCAAACACCGTCATCAGCCCGTTGTTGTGCATCTCGGCGTCGTGCTGCCAGTAGACGTGGCTGCCCCGGTCTCTGAAGAAGGTGGAGTGACGCCCGCCGAGCTTCCAGTCGATGTTGCCGGTCTTCTTGTTGATCGAGTAGATCGTCCAGGTGTGGCGCGCGGAGATGATGATGTGCCCGTTGGTCAGCTCCTGGATCGAGTTCATGTGGAAATAGTCATAGCCGCCGCCGTTGTAATGCAGATAGGAGGCATTGACCGGCACATGCTTGAGCGCGTCCCACTCCCATACGACGTGGTTGTCGGCGATGTTGATCTGCTGGGCGATGCAGTCGAAGACGATTCCGTTGCTGGGACCCCCCACCGAG
This sequence comes from uncultured Solirubrobacterales bacterium, assembly GCA_963767295.1. Lineage (GTDB taxonomy): Bacteria > Actinomycetota > Thermoleophilia > Solirubrobacterales > Solirubrobacteraceae > Palsa-465. The sequence goes on along the minus strand of CAVYDI010000002.1, from coordinate 683,182 downwards.
CGGAGGTCGGTGCGCACTGGCGCGTAGACCGTGACGAACGCGGTCCCGTCGGGCTCGACGTGGAACTCGTGCAGGTCGAGGCCGTTGTGCTGGTAGCCAGCACCCGCGGTGACCGTGTGGACGCGTTGATAGTGCTCGTCGAGCATCACGCCAACGCCGCTGCCGTCGCCGGGCGGGATATTCAGGTGACCGAGCCAGTAGGTCAGATATGGATTGCCCTTGTACTTCTGAATGCGCACGTCGAAGGCGGCAGGGCCGTGCCCGGAGGCGTGAGCTGCGGTGGGGTGGTACCACCGCAGGTCGGTGGCGCCGTTGAGAATGTACGGCGCGTTCTGGCCCGTGTTCTGCGCATCGAGATACATGTTGCCCGCGGCGCGGTCCGGGTTCTTGCCGACCATGGTGATAGTCGGCGCGTGGAAGTTGGGCTCGGTCACAAACGAATGCGTGGACCCGGCCGGCGCGCGGGTACCGGCAAGGCCCTGAGGCGTCATGCCCAGCGTGTCCGGGCTGGCCCGCAGCGCGGCGGCCGGCGAAGAGAACGTCCCGGCCTGCACGGTGCTGACCGGGGTTGCGACGGTGAAGGAGAAGCGCAGCTTGGTGGATCCAGGCGCCCCGGAGGCGGCCCCGGCGGCGGTAGAGCGCAGCAGCGCGGTGACGGCGACCTGCTCACCGGGGGTAAAGGGCTTCGCGGGCGCGAATTGCGTGCCCTGATTGTCGGGCTGCGCGCTGAGCACGCCGGTGTGGGCGCCGCTGCGCGAACCGACTGCCTTGACGGAAGCGATCTGTGCCGGCGTGATCGCGGGGAAATCGATCGGCGTTCCCACCGGCGCGGCCGGGGTTCCCGGCACCGGGAGCACATCGAGGCCGCGCGAGGAGGCAGCGTAGAGCTTCGCGAGCGCCGCGGCGTTCGCGGACTGCGACGTGGCCGCCGCGCCGGTGCCGGCATCGACGGCGGCGAGGCCGCCCGCCGCGCCCACGAGCGCAAAAACCAACGCTGCTCTCTGGGCTCTACGCCCGAAAGCTGTCCCCAACAGCATCCGGGGGCAGTCTAGACCAATCCCGCGATGGCTTCGCCAGTTCGAAACAGATCCCAACACATGCGGCTTGGGAAGTACCTCGCCCAGGCCGGAGTCGCCTCCCGGCGCGCCTCCGAGGAGCTCGTGCGGGCAGGTCGAGTGACCGTCGACGGCGAGCGCGTCACAGACCCAGCTCGCGCCGTCGGGCCCGCGGCGGCGGTCAAGGTTGATGGCACCTCGGTGCAGCCCGTCCGCCGCCCGACCGTCTACGCGCTAAACAAGCCCGCGGGCGTCATCTGCACCGCACACGATCCGCGTGGGAGACCGACCGTGGTGGAGCTAGTCGCGTCGCCGGCGCGGCTTTACCCGGTGGGCCGGCTCGACCTCGACACCACCGGTTTGATCCTGCTCACCAACGACGGCGCTCTCGCTCACCAGCTCACCCACCCGCGATTCGAGGTGCCCAAGACCTACCGCGCACAGGTGGGCAATGCGCCGGTCAAAGCCGGAGCGCTGCAAGCGCTGAGAGCCGGAGTGCAGCTCGACGACGGCCCGGCCGCCCCCGCCCGAGTGCGAAGACTGGGGGCCTCCGCACTCGAGCTCACGATCCACGAGGGGCGCAAGCACCAGGTCAAACGCATGTGCGCCGCGGTCGGACACCCGGTCAAGGCACTGCAGCGAATCGCGATCGGCGACGTGCGACTGGGCGCGCTCAAGCCCGGGAGCTACAGACGCCTCACCAAAGCCGAGGTCGATTCACTTAGGGCTGAACCAGGAGGTCGTCAGCCTGCAGCGTCGTCCCGGTCAGCGCGCTCGAGACCATCGCGGGCGTGACCGCCACCGGGCGGGGCGAGACCAGGCGCATGATCGTGAACTGGTGCGCGTGTCGAATCCAAGCCACGCGCATGCCCGAAATCGGATACGAGCGCTGTAGCGCCAGCGGCGTCAGGTTGCACGCAGCGCCCCACCAGCACAGCGTCACGCGCGGCGCAGAGATGGCGATCACGTCTAACTCGGACAGGCGCTGGGCGCCCACCGATTGGATCTGACCGTCGATGGTCGCCTTGGGCCAGAACTTCAGGCCGCGGCATGTAGAGCTTCAGCGGCAACAGGTCGCGGTAGCGCTGGATCAAGATCGCGCGCGTGACCCCGGCTCGGGGACGGGGCCCGAGTGCGCGCGCGACCGAGCGCCAATCGGGCTTTTGGAACTCATACGTGGTCGCCACCGCGATCCGGCCGGTGAGCCCGATCGCGCACAGCACCACGGTGCACACGAGGCCCAGCCAACGCGCGCGGACGGCGGCCAGCCCGCCCGCGACCGCCACCGCGGCGGGCATCCACAGCGAGATGATGTTGCGCGTTATGAGGTCGTCGATCCCGCCAGCGATCAGCAGCAGGTTGATCACGAAGCCGCCCACCGCGATCGAGCCGGCGATCACCGCCCCGCGGCGCTCTAGCCGGCCAGTGCGGGTGAACAGCAGCACGATTCCGATCAGCGCCGCCGCCTCGCCCGACCCGCGTTAAGACAGCGTGCGCCGGCAGCTGCAGGCCAACGGTGAACTGGGGAATGACCTGGTCGAGTCGCGGCCCCGAGCGGGATCGGCGCGATCCAGCTCGCATGGCCGGTCTTGTTCTGGGCGATCGCAAACCACAACAGCGGGATCGAGAACAACGCGATCACCGCCACCGCGATCCCGGTGCGCCGCAGCGGACGACCGCCCGCGGTGCACGTACAGCAGCCAAAGCGCCTCGGGGACGACCACCAGCGCCGCGTAGTACTCGGTGCAGAGCGCCAGCAGCGATGCCACCGCCCACAAGGCCAGCAGCGCGGCCGCTCGGCCGCTCCAGCGCGAAGGCGAAGCACGAGCAGCGATAGGCCGCTGAGCAGCACCACGAACTCGTACGCGCGCGCCTCTTGGGAGTACCAGAACAGCAGCGGGTGAAAACGCGGTCAAGCGCCGCCGCGATCACCCCGGCGCGCTTGGACACCAGCTTGGCCGCGGCGCCGAAGGCGACCGGCACCGCGAGCACGCCGGCCAGCGCCGAGAGCGAGCGCAGCCCCGCCTCGCCGTAGCCGAAGATCCGCGCCCACACCCACGCCACGCAGTAGTACAGCGGCGGCGTGGACTCGTAATGCTTGATCAGCGTGAGCATCTCCCCGGGCGTGAAACCGACGAGCTGGGCCGTGTTGGCCTCGTCGAACCAGAACCCCTGCTGTGACGAGAGCGTGAAGCGCAACGCCGCGGCGGCCAGCGTCAGCGCGATCACCGCAGCGCCCTCGAAGCCAAGCGCCTGAATCCAGGCGCCACGGGGCCGCGCAGGCCCGCGCGCTTCGCGCGTCAACGTCCCAACGCTCACGCGAGAGAGGGTAGCCACCGAGGCGGCCATCGCAGCCGGTGGGCCGGCGACACTTAAGCGATGGCAGCCGGCAACCCGAGTACCCAGAGCCAGCGCGGCGCGGTCGCCCAGGGTTGGCCACGAGCCCGCCGGGCTCGGCCACGAGCGGTCGTACCGGCCGGCGCTCGCGCTCCCGCGGGGGATCTTCTCGGGCGCGAAACCCGCCATCTCACTGCCGCTCGTTGCGCTCGGGCCTTACGTCGCCTGGCTCGCTCTGGCCGCGATCGTCGCGGGCACGGCGGCCATCGCCGTGTTTGCAGCCGCCGGTCCTTCGATTCTCGTCCCGCGGTCGACCGCGACCTTCCCGGGCTGGCTCGCGGGCCCGCTGCACGGACTCTTCGGCCACCTTCCGAACGACCGCAGCACGCTCGAACTTGGCATGAGCGTGCTCGTGGTCGGCATGGTGCTTCCGTACTGCCTCGCGCTCGCAACGGTGCGCACGATCTCGCTGCGCGCGCTGTGGATCGTGATCGGGGTGCTGGCGGTGCTCTTGCTGCTGACGCCGCCGCTCCAGCTCACCGACCTCTTCAACTACCTGGGCTATGCCCGGCATAGGGGCGCTTCACCACCTCAACCCGTACACGCACGTGATCGCCGAAGCCAGGCGCGACCCGGTCTATCTGTTCGCTTCCTGGCACAACCTGCACAGCCCCTACGGGCAGCTGTTCACGCTGCTGACCTATCCGCTCGGCCTGCTGTCGCTGCCGCTCGCGTACTGGACGCTCAAGGTGGCGACCGTGCTCGCCGCGGTGGCCGGACTGTGGCTGGTGTCGGTGGCCGCGACCACACTGGGCCGTGACCCGCGCCTTGCGGTCGCCTTCGTGGGTCTGAACCCGGTCTTTTTGATCTACGCGATCGGCGGCTTCCATGTCGATCTGCTCATGTTCCTGGGCGCCACTGCGGCCATCGCGCTATTTCTCAGAGGCGCGACGTGGCAGCCGGGGCCTCGCTGTTCGCCGCGGTGGCGATCAAGTTCACCGCCGTGCTCGTGCTGCCATTCATGTTCGTGGCCGCGCGCGACTGGGGCCGGCGCGCGAAGCTGGTGGCCGGGGTGGTGGCGCTGCTCGTGCCCCTGGCCGCGGTCAGCCTTTGGCTGTTCGGCCCACATTTGCCCAACGTTGCCGATCAGAACCGGATCCTCACCCAGTTCAGCGTCCCCAACGTGCTGGGGTTGCTGTACAACGGCCAGGGCGGAACGCACGCGGTTTTGCGCGACATGGAGATCGTGGTCGTGCTGGTGGCCGTTTACCAGCTGCTGCGCACGCTGCTGAGTCGCGACCACGACTGGCTAGCCGGCTCCGGGTGGGCCATGCTCGCGCTGATCGCGAGCGCGGCGTGGCTGATGCCCTGGTACGTCATCTGGCTGCTGCCGCTGGCGGCGCTCGCGCGCGGCATCAGCCTGCGCCTGGCGACCGTCGCGCTGACGCTGTTTCTCATGCTGACGCTAGGCCCGTACACGCCCTATGTGCTCTCACAGCACAACGTCAGCCTGCTCAACACGCCTGCGGGCCAGGTCTCGGCACGCGTTGAGCACAAGCTCGAGTCGGGCCCGCCCTGATCAGACGCTAAAGCCCCATGCTCTCGATCTTGATGCCGGTCTACAACGAGCGCGAGCGCGTGCGCGAGGCGATCGCGCAGGTGCTGCGCACGGAGCTGCCGGCGGACTTCGAACTCGTGGTCGTCGACGACGGCTCCACCGACGGCACCGGCGAGCTTCTGCGCGAGCTGGAGGACGATCGCCGCGTGCAGCTGCTGACCCACGAGCACAACCAGGGCAAGGGAGCGGCGGTCAGGACGGCGCTCGAGCACGCGCGGGGCGAGCACGCCACGATCTTCGACGCGGACCTCGAGTACGACCCGGCCGACATGGGGCTGCTGCTGCCCCCGCTGCTCGACGGACGCGCCAACGCGTGTTTCGGCGTGCGCGCATTCGACGGCTACACGAGCCACTCGTTCGTGTACGTGCTCGGTAACCGCGCTGTCACCTTGGCCTGCAACGTGCTCTACAACGTCTACCTGCACGACATCATGACCTGCCACAAGATGATGGGCACGGAGCTGTTCCGCAGCTTGCAGCTGTGCAGCTCCGGGTTCGGGATCGAGCCCGAGATCGCGGCCCGTCTCGTGCAACGTGGCGAGCGCATCTTCGAGGTTCCCGTCCACTACCGTGCGCGAGCAACCGAGGAGGGCAAGAAGCTGACCGCGCGCGACGGGTTCCGCGTGCTCGGCACGCTGCTGCGTTGCCGTTTCTCTAGCGCTTAGAACATTTTGGCCGGCGCACATGTGCGCCGGCCCCCGCCGGCACATGTGCCGGCGGGCCGGGCCGCGCATGCGCGGCCCGGGTCCCTCTTTTACTTAATGAGATCGCAACCGGTCCGCGCGCCGTCGTTTAAGTGGGGCGGACATTCTCGGTCGCATGCCGGAAGAGTTCGCGGTTGCGCTCCCTCAGCCGGTTGTGGCGCACACGCGGATCAGCTGGCGTGCGCTATCGGGCAGCCTGGCGCTGACGGCGCTGTTGGCCACGGTCACGGCGGTCGTGCTGTTCGCCGCCAATGCTCCCTCCCCGCTGGTGTGGAGCAGCCACGTCGCATTCCCGGGCTGGGTGGCCGGCCCGTTGCACGGTCTGCTGGGCCATATCGCGGCCACTCCCTGGCAGGTTCTGTCCGGCTACAGCGTCCTGACGCTGGTCATGCTGCTCGCCTACGGCGTCGCGCTCGCGCAGGCGCGCTCTCTGTCGCTGCGCGTGATCTGGATCTTCACCGTGGCCGCCTGCGTGGTGTTGGTGCTTTCGCCACCGCTGCAGATGACCGACCTCTTCAACTACCTCGGGTACGCGCGGCTCTGGGCGCTACACGGACTCAACCCGTACACGCACGTGATCGCAAACGAGCGCTTTGATCCGGTCTCGATCCTCGCGAGCTGGCACAACTGGCGTAGCCCCTACGGCACTCTGTTCACGGTCCTGAGTTACCCGCTCGCGTGGCTGCCGCTGCAGATCGGTTACTGGGTGATGAAGGTGGTAACGGTCGCGCTCGGCCTCACGTTTGTGTGGCTGGTCGGCAAATGTGCGCGTCTACTGCACCGCGACCCGCGTCATGCCGTGCTGCTGGTCGGCGCGAACCCAATCTTCCTGCTCTATGGGGTGGGCGAGTTTCACAACGACTTCTTCATGCTCGTGCCCATGGTCGGCGCGATCGCGTTGGCGCTCTCGCGCCGGGAGCGCGCCAGCGGTGCGGCTTTGGTCGCGGCGGTGTTCGTGAAGTTCACGGCTGTCTTGCTGCTGCCTTTGCTGGTGTTGGCGGTCGGCCGCCGCCGCCGGTTGCTCGCCGGCGTCGCCCTGACAGCGATACCGCTCGCCGTCATGAGCGTGGCGCTGTTCGGCTTCTCGGCGCCCAACATCCTTGGGCAGAGCGATCTGCTGACCCCGTACAGCTTTCCCAACCTACTCGGGTGGGGAATCGGCTTGGGAGGCGCGGCGCCCGGGCTGCTGAAGGCGCTGCAGCTCGGCGTGCTTGCTGTGGTCGGTTTTCAGCTGCTGCGGGGGCGCGAGTGGATCGCGGGCGCGGGGTGGGCGATGCTCGCGCTGATCATGAGCCTCGGCTGGCTGATGCCGTGGTATCTGATCTGGCTGCTGCCGCTGGCGGCGCTTGCCTCGGGTCCGTACCTGCGTCGTGCCGCGCTGGCCTTGAGCGTGTTCGTGGTCATCACGTTCGCGCCGTTCACCGGCATGTGGTTGGACGCGCACGGGCTCAATCTGCTCAGGGGCAGCCCCGTGGCCCGCGCCGCGCAGCTCGCGGTGCTCCGCTACGAGCACTGAGCGCTTTGCCACAATGCCGCGCCCATGCGGCTGTTTGCGCTCCGAGGCGCCACCACTGTGCAGCGCAACGAAGCGAGCATGATCCTCGCCGCCACCGACGAGCTGATGCGAGAGCTCATGCACCGCAACAGGCTCGCCCCCGACGCGATCGTGAGTTGCATCTTCACGATGACCGCCGATCTCGACGCAGAGTTTCCCGCCGTCGCGGCGCGGCGACTGGGGCTCGACCGCGTGCCGCTACTGTGCGCGCGGGAGATCCCGGTGCCCAACGCCCTGCCGCGCGTCATCAGGGCGCTCGTGCACTACTACGGCGCCGACGACCACCGTCCGCGGCACACCTATCTGGGTGAGGCGCGCTCGCTGCGCAGCGACCTCGAGGCGGCACAATAGCCCCGATGGCGCTCGAGTTCGCCCAGCGGATCCGCCGCATCCCTCGCTATCCGGTTGCGTCGGGGTACGACCTCGGGCGCGATATGGCAATGCTGGCCTCCAACGAGACGCCTTTCGGCCCGCTGCCGGAGGTGCTCGAGGCGGTCAGCGCCGCCGTGTCGGGAGCGAACCGCTACCCAGACCCCGCCTACCACCCGCTGCGGCGGGCCCTGGCCGATCGCTACGGCGTGCCGCCAGAGCGGATCGCGCTCGGCAACGGCTCCTGCGAGATTCTGCTCGCGGCGGGAGAGGCGCTGCTCGAGCCGGGAGCCGAGCTCGTCTATGCCTGGCCGGCCTTCAGCGAGTATCTACACCTGGCGCCGGCGTCTGGCGCGACCGCGGTCGCGGTGCCGCTTGACTCCGAAGACCACCACGACCTCGAGCGCATGGCGCAGGAGATCACCGTCGCAACGCGCCTAGTGCTGATCTGCAATCCGAATAACCCGACCTCGACCTCCTGGGGGCTAGACGCAGTCGAGGCCCTGCTGAAGCGCATCCCCGCGCACGTGTGCGTGATCCTCGACGAGGCCTACGCCGAATTCTCGCTCGCGCTGGGCGACACCTACGCCTCGGTCGAGCTGCTGCGCAAGTATCCCAACCTCGTCGTGCTGAGGACGTTCTCGAAGGTCTACGGCCTCGCCGGCTTGCGCGCTGGATACGCGCTGTGCGGCGCGCCGGAGTTCCGTCAAGCGGTCGAGCAGGTGCGACAGCCTTTTCATCTCAATGTCGCCGCCCAGGCCGCCGCGGTCGAGGCGCTCCGACATCAGGACGCGGTGGAGCAGCGGGTGACGCAGACGCTCGCGGCGCGGCTGGAGCTGGTGGGCAAACTCGAGCAGCTCGGCCTGCGAGTGGCCGAGTCGGACGCCAATTTCATCTGGGTGCACGTCGCCGAAGACGAGGATCCCGACGCCCGCTCAGAGCGCGAGGGGGCGATCGTGGCCGGGCTCGCGCAACGACGCGTGCTGGTGCGGGCGGGGTCGTCGCTGGGCGGACCGGGGGCGCTGCGCGTCACGGTCGGCGCCCCCGACGAGAACGAGCGCTTCGCCGAGGCGTTGGCCGAGTTGCTGTAGGCACCTGAGTCTGCTAGAACGGCGGCGGCGCATGAAGCCCAGCCGCGGCACCACCTCCCAGAGCTCTCGCAGCTGCCGCGGCTACGCGCGCCCCTGGGCCTGGACCTGGCGATTTATCTAGGCGCTCGGTCCTAGCTCGCCGCGGCCTGTTGTGTGGGCCGATCGTGTCGTCAGCCCGAGCGCCGTACCCCTCCGTTGGGCGACGCCCCGCCCGTTGGTGCGCGCCCCTCTGGGCGACGCCGCCCGTCGGTGCGTGCCCCCTTCCGTAGAGTTTTCAGGCGCTGAAAGGACCAAAGAGATGATCGTGATGAGGTCAACCGATCGCACAGACATAGCCAGCCAGCAGGTGCGCCCCGGGATTGCCGGTCCCGGACGCCGCCGCGTCTCGGACGGTGCGATGTCCCGCGAGTCGGTCCGCGACCAGCGGATCGAGCGGGTCGTGCCGCTGCTGCCGCCGCGCGAATTGCTCGACGAGCTTGCGCTCACCCCGCAGCAGGTCGAGACCGTGGTCCGCGGCCGAGCCGCGGTTCAGGCAATCCTGGGCGGCGACGACGATCGTCTGTTCGCGGTCGTCGGCCCCTGCAGCGTCCACGATGTGGATGCGACGCTTGACTACGCGCAACGGCTGAGCGAGCTCGCGGTACGCCTGGGGAACGAGGTTTGCATAGCGATGCGCGTGTATTTCGAGAAGCCGCGCACGACCACCGGCTGGAAGGGGCTCATCAACGACCCTTATCTCGACGGCTCTAGCGATGTGAACACCGGACTGCGTGTCGCCCGGCGCCTGCTGCTCGAGGTACTTACCCTGGGGCTGCCGGTGGGATGCGAGTTCCTCGATCCGATCACGCCCCAGTACATCTCCGACACCGTCAGCTGGGGAGCGATCGGGGCGCGGACAACGGAGAGCCAGATCCACCGCCAGCTCGGCTCGGGCCTGTCGATGCCCGTTGGCTTCAAGAACCGCACGGACGGCAACGTGCAGGTGGCGGTCGACGCGGTGCGCGCGGCGGCTGTCCCGCACGCGTTCGCGGGCATCGACGTGGGTGGCACTCCGGCCGTGCTTTACACGCGCGGCAACAGCGACTGCCACATCATCCTGCGCGGAGGTCGTCAACGCCCGAACTACGACGCGGACGGGATCGCCGAGGCGCTCGGCTTACTGCGCGGCACCGGCCTGAGCGAGCGCCTCGTGGTTGACGTCTCGCACGACAACAGCGGCAAGGATTACCGGCGCCAGCCGCTGGTGGCGGCCGAAGTGGGGCGCCAGATTGCCGCCGGCAATCGCGCGATCGTGGGCGTGATGTTGGAGTCATTCTTGGTCGCGGGTCGTCAAGACCCCAGCTCCGCGGAGGCCCTCACCTACGGCCAGTCGATCACCGACGCCTGCATCGATTGGGCGACGACGATCGAGGTGCTCGAGGGCCTCGCCGAGGCGGTCAAGACTCGCCGCGAGCGTCTCGCCGCATAGCCTCTGGGGCATGCGAGTCGCCGTCATCGGAGTCGGGCTGATTGGCGGCTCCATCGCCGCCGCGGCGCGGGAGCGACTGGGGGCGGTCGTATCCGGAGTCGATCGCGACCCAGCCGCCCTCGAGGTGGCGCGCGACCGCGGTCTGGTCGATCGTCCCTGCGCGAGCGTCGATGACGCGTTGGCCGGCGCGCAGGTTGTGTTCGTCGCCGTACCGGTCGGGCAGCTGCGCGCCACGGTGGCCGCGGCGCTGCAGGCCGCGGACCGGGACTGCGTCGTCAGCGACGTGGGGTCGACCAAGCGTGCAGTGGTAGAAGCGTTCGCCGGCGATCCACGCTTCGTGGGCGGACACCCGCTGGCGGGTACCGAGCATTCCGGCCCGGGCCATGCGCGCGCGGACCTGTTCGAGGCAGCGACGTGGTACTTGACGCCGGCGGGAGATGCGACTGGTGTGGGGTACGAGCGGTTGCGTGAGGTGATCGAGGGCTTGGGTGCGCGGGTTCAGAAGATCGCCCCGGAAGCCCACGATCGGCTGGTGGCGAGCATCTCGCACCTGCCGCACGTGCTGGCCAATGCTCTGGTCTCTGAGGCGCTGGCCGCGAGGCGAGCCGCCGGGCATACGCCGGCTGCGATGGGACCGAGTTTCCGCGACGCGACGCGGGTGGCCGGCGCGCCGAGCGCGATCTGGACTGACATCTATTTACAGAACGCCGATTTGCTGGCCTCGGCGATCGAGAGGGCCGTCGCTTCGCTCGAGCAGTTTCGGGATGCGCTCGCGACCGGGGACGCAAAACGCGTGGCGGCTTTCAACGAGGACGCGGCCGCGGCCCGGCGGGAGCTGTTTTCCTCGTGAGCGTTCGCTTTGAGCCAGCTTCTCGATTGCGTGGCCAGCTGCGCGCGCCCGCGGATAAGTCGATTTCGCACCGGGCCGCTCTGATCGGCGCGATGGCTTCGGAGCCGGTCCGCATCCGCAACTACCTGGAGGCCGAAGACACCGCCTCGACATTGGCGGCGGTGCAGCGGCTCGGCGTGATCGTCGAAACGCGGAACTCCGAGCTTCTGCTCAGAGGGGGAGGACTGCGTAACGTGCAGGCGCCGACGACCCCGATCTACGTCGGCAACGCCGGCACCCTGATGCGGCTGCTGCCCGGCTGGCTCGCCTTCCAGCGCGGCCACCGCTTCACGGTCGACGGCGACGAGTCAATCCGCCGCCGGCCCGTGGACCGGATCGCCGCGCCGCTCGAGCAAATGGGGGCGCAGATCGAAGCGAGCGCGGGGCGCTATCCGCCGTTCACGATCGTGGGCGCGCAGCTGTCGGGGATTGAATACCGCCTGCCGGTGGCGAGCGCGCAGGTCAAGTCATGTCTGCTGCTGGCGGGACTGACGACGGACTCCACCACTGTGCTCGAGCCGGTTCCTACCCGCGACCACACCGAACGGATGCTCGCGCAGGCCGGAGCGCGGATTCACAGGGATGTGGTCGGCGGCGGCGTGGTCTCCACGACGGTCGGAAACGCGGACGAGCTCGAGCTCGAGCTGATCGACGTTCCGGGCGACTTCTCCTCGGCGGCGTTCATGATCGCTGCCGGCGCGCTGGTACCGCGCTCTCGGCTGCTGTTGGAGGGGGTGGGGGTGAACTGGACTCGGACCGGGTTTCTGCGGATCGTCGAGCGTATGGGAGGGATCGTGCTGGCCTCTTCGGATGAACCGTTCGGGTCCTTCTCGGAGGAGGAGCCGGTCGCGGATATCGACGTGCGGCACTGCCCGCTTGAGGGAACGTCGGTCGCCGCCGAGGAGGTGCCGCTGGCGATCGACGAGCTGCCGCTGGTGGCGCTGCTCGGGTGCTTCGCCGAGGGGGAGACCGTCGTTCGGGGTGCCGCGGAGTTGCGCGTGAAGGAGTCCGACCGCATCGCTGCGGTGGTTTCGGGGCTGCGCGGGCTGGGGGCGGACATCGAGGATTTGCCAGACGGGTTTGTCGTGCGGGGCGGCGGAGGGTTACGGGGCGGGGTATTCGATGCGCGCGGGGATCACAGGCTGGCGCTGCTCGGGGCCGTGGCGGGGCTCGCCTCCGCCGAGGGAGTCGAGGTCATTGGTTTTGAGTCCGCGGCTGTGTCGTACCCGGGGTTTGTGGCGGATGTCGAGCGGCTGGCGGGTTGAGCGTTTGCGCTCGGGTGCGGGCTGCGTAGACGAACGAGCGAGCGAAGCGCGCATAACCTTGCTGGATCCGCGCCGCAAATGACGATTGGCAGAAACCGCGCTTCTGTGACGCAAAAGTTCGAAACCTCTATTTCGGCTGCGAATGCGGCGATGTTAAGTGCGTTTGATTCGCGGCCATGGTGATCGCGATCGACGGGCCTGCGGGCGCTGGGAAGTCGAGCGTCGCGCGCGCCGTGGCGCGGGAGCTGGGATTCACATATCTCGATTCCGGCGCGATGTACCGCTCGGTCGCGCTCGCGGCGCTCGAACGGGGCCGCGAGCCCGCGCAAGTCGCGCCCTCGCTGCGGGTTGAGCAGAGCGAAGGACGTGTCCTTTTGGACGAGCGCGACGTGACCGACGCGATTCGCGCTCCTGAGGTTTCCGAGGCCGCCTCCCGCGCAGCCGCCGATCCCGCGGTGCGCCGCGCGATGGTCGCCTTGCAGCGGCAGGTCTTATCGCGCGGGGACTGGGTCGCCGAGGGCCGCGACATCGGAACGGTCGTCGCGCCTGATGCCGAAATCAAGGTCTTCCTGACCGCGAGCCCCGAGGAGCGCGCGCGACGTCGCGCGGCCGAGCTGGGCGGCGACATGGAGACCGTCCTCGCCGAGCAGGCGATTCGCGACGAGCGCGATCGCACCCGCGCCCACTCGCCACTGAAGCCGGCCCCGGGCGCGACCGTGCTGGACGCCACCGAGCTTTCGCTCCAGGAGGTCGTCGCGCAGGTGGTCGCGCTGGCGCGGCAGAGGGATGACAGCTAGCGGCCCTCTGACTGCCCCGCGGCTACGCTCACCCCGAAATGAAGGTCGCAATCGTCGGCTATCCGAACGTCGGCAAGTCCTCGCTGGTCAATCGGCTCAGCGCCTCGCGTGAGGCGATCGTGCACGAGCGCCCTGGCGTCACACGCGACCGCAAGGAGATCGCAACCGACTGGAACGGCCGTGAGCTGACCCTGTTCGATACCGGCGGCGTCGACCTCGAGGACACCCACCACCTCGCTGCGCAGATCCGCGACCAGGCACGGCTGGCGCTGACCGAGGCGGATGTGGCCGTGCTTGTCGTCGACGCCAAGGCCGGCCCGCGCCCCGGCGATTACGAGCTCGCGGATCTGCTGCGCCGGGCTCCGGTTCCTGTCGTGGTGGCCGCTAACAAGGTCGACTCGGCGCGCGAGTTGCCACTCGCCGCAGAGTTCCACGCGCTCGGGCTGGGAGAGCCGGTTGCCGTCTCCGCTGCACAGGGGCTCGGCACAGGGGACCTCCTGGACCTCATTGTGGCTAACGGTCCGGAACCCGATGGCGAGCCGTCGAGCGAAACTGACGCCGTTGCGCTGGCCGTAATCGGCCGTCCCAACGTCGGCAAATCGTCGCTGGTGAACCGCTTCGCCGGCGAAGAACGGGTGATCGTCTCCGAGCAGGCGGGAACGACCCGGGACGCGATCGACCTACGACTGTCGTTCTCTGGTCGCGAGCTGATTCTCGTCGACACGGCGGGTCTCCGACGCCAAGCCAAGGTCTCGGAATCACTTGAGTACTACACCGCGTTGCGCTCCCAGCGCGCGGCGCAACGCGCCGACGTGGCGCTTGTGGTCTGCGACGCCACCGCTGGCGTGACAGCGCAGGACCTCCGTGTCGCGGAGCTGGCGATGCGGGCCGGATGCGCCACCGCGCTGGTGCTGAACAAGTGGGACCTGAAGCCCGAACTCGACCTGGACCACGAGCGCGCGCGCGTGACGCGGAAGCTGCGCCTGCGCCCGCGCGTGTTCACCGCGAGCGCCAAGACCGGCCGCAACATCGGTCGTCTGCTGATCGAAGCGCTGGCGCTCGCTGACCGCCGCGCCGAGCGGATTCCGACCCCTCGCTTGAACCGCTTCTTGGGCGAGGCGGTCGCCGCACGCCAGCCGCCCGCGCGCCAAGGACACCGGCTCAAGCTGCTGTTCATGACGCAGACGGCAGTGAGCCCGCCGCGTTTTTCGATCCAGGTGAACTCACGCTCGCGGGTTACGCGCGACTACGCCTACTACCTTGAGAACCGGCTGCGGGAGCGCTTCCGACTCGAAGGCGTACCAGCGGTGATCGATTTCGTCGAGCGGCGCGAACGCCGCGCCGGGGTGGTTTATTCCTAGGGTGACGACCTCGACGCAAGAAGGCTCCGGCGAGTCATCCACAGGTGACCGGCGCACGCCGTCGATCGTGAGTCTGTTGAGAAGCGGGCGCGGACGTCTCGCCCTGCTCGCCCTGGTGTTGGTCATCGCGGCCGGTGTCGTCGCGGTCGTCTTGCTGACCGCATCGTCGGTGCAACCGCCCGCGGCCGGGGCGGCGAAGGTGGTACCTGGTGACGCGCTCGCTTACATCCACGTCTCCACCGACCGCCACCGTGCGGCAGTCAAAACCGCGCTCGGCGTGGGCGCTCGTTTTCCCACATTTCCCGTCCTCAGCGCCGTCGTCGACAACCGCTTGGCGCAGATCGCTGGCGGGGGCGGCCAGGTCAGCTTCTCCTCAGACATCCGTCCCTGGCTAGGCAGAGAAGCTGCGATCGCGTTTCTGAGCACGCGGAGCTCGACCGCAGGGTCCGAGATTGTGCTCGACGTGAGGGCTCGCGCCGCCGCGCAGCGCTTCCTGGCCCGCGCGGGCGCAACGCCGGCCGGGAGCTATCGCGGGGTGGCGTTGGAGCGGCTGCGGACCGGCACCGAGCTCGCGTTCGTAAGCCACTACCTGGTGATCGGGCAGCCGGCGGCCGTGCAGGCGGCTATCGATACCGCGGCGGGCAGGACACGCTCGCTCGCCGCAACTCCGGCCTACGTCCACGCGGCCAGCGACGAGCCGGCGGGGCGGGTGATCGACGCTTATTTCTCGGGCGACGGGATCACGCGCTTACTGGCTGCTCAGGGCGGACTGATCGGCGCGCTCGGTGCGGTGCTTTATCAGCCGGGGCTGGTCGGGACGGCGCTGTCGATCTCGCCGACGAGCACCGGCGCCGACGTCCACCTGCACACCGCTCTCGACCCTCGTCTAACGGGACTCGGGTCGAGTCGCTCCTTTACACCCTCGCTGGCTCAGGTGCTGCCGGCGGGCTCGCTGCTGCTGCTCGACTTGACAGACCTCCCGCGCTCGGCGCCGCGAGTTCTTGGCACGAGCGCCGCCGCGGGCGTCGGGGGCCGCCTCGGTCCGCTGCTCCGCCGCCTGGGTGTGGCGCTTGCGGCGGAGGGAGTGAACGTGCGCGCGCTCGAGAAGCTGTTCGCCGGTGAGACGGCGGTCGCGGTCGAGACCGTGCGCGGCGGAGTCCCATCGCTGGTCATCGTGACGCGCACGTCCAACCAGCGCCGCGTTGCGGAGCAGCTGGCAAATCTCGAGAGCCCCCTCGCGAATCTGTTTCCCCCGCCACGGCAAGGCGGAGGTCAGGTGCCGCAGTTCAACACTGTTCAGGTCGCCGGCGTGGCGGCGCGCCAAATCTCGCTTGCGCCGGGGCTGAACCTCGCCTATGCCGTGTTCCGCGGCCTGGTCGTGATCTCCACGAGCCTGCAGGGCATCGGCGAGGTCGCGCGCCATTCACAGTCGGTCGCCGATCAATCTGCCTACCGGCTGACGCTGCCAGACCAGCCGCGGCCCGTCACATCGCTAGTCTTTCTCGACTTCAATCAGCTCCTGCGCCTCGCCACGCGGACGGGACTGACTCGCAGCGCGCGTTATCTGGCGCTGCGGCCGGATCTCGAGCGGATCCGGGCGGTCGGCCTGGAGACGACGAGGGCGCGCGCCGACTCGACCGCGGAGATCACGCTACAGATCAAATGACCGTCTTTTCAGACAACGAGTTCCTATTCACCTCGGAATCCGTTACCGAGGGCCATCCAGACAAGATCGCCGATCAGATCTCGGACGGCGTCCTCGACGCCGTCATGCGCGACGACCCGACCGGCCGGGTGGCGTGCGAGACGCTGGTCAACACCGGCCTGGTGGTCGTCTCGGGCGAGATAACGACCGACACGTACGTCGACATCCCGGGTGTCGCGCGCGAGACGATCAAGCGCATCGGCTACACGGATGCCCAGTACGGCTTTGACTACCACACCTGTGCGGTCATCAACGCGATCGACAAGCAGTCGCCCGACATCGCGCAGGGAGTCGACCGCGCCTACGAGGCGCGCACCGACCCGGCCGACGACGACGAGCTCGACCTCGCGGGTGCGGGAGACCAGGGAATGATGTTCGGCTACGCAACGCGCGAGACGGATGAGCTCATGCCGCTGCCGATCTTGCTGGCGCACAAGCTCGCCAGGCGACTCGCCGACGTGCGCAAGGCCGAGACTCTGCCCTACCTGCGACCCGACGGGAAGACTCAGGTCACAGTTCGTTACGTCGATGGCTGGCCCGTTGAGGTCGAAAAGGTGCTGATCTCAAGCCAACACCGTGACGGAGCGGAGTCCCTGCTCAAGGACGACCTGTGGGAGCACGTGGTCGAGCCCGTGCTGCATGACACTCCGCACCTGTACGACCCGCCCAAGCTGGTCAAGAACTTCCTGGTCAACCCCACCGGGCGCTTTGTGATCGGCGGCCCAATGGGCGACTGCGGGCTGACCGGCCGCAAGGTGATCGTCGATACCTACGGCGGCATGGCCCGCCACGGGGGCGGCGCATTCTCTGGCAAGGATCCCTCAAAGGTCGACCGCTCGGCCGCCTACGCGGCGCGCTACGTGGCCAAGAACCTGGTCGCCGCAGGGCTCGCCGACCGCGTCGAGGTCCAGGTCGCCTACGCAATCGGCGTGGCGCATCCCGTGTCGGTGATGGTCGAGTGCTTCGGAACCGAGAAGATCGGACGCTCGCGGTTGCTCGAGCTGATCCACGATCACTTCGACCTGCGGCCCGGCGCCTTCCGCCAGTACCTGCGACTGCACCGGCCGATCTTCCAGAAAACGGCTGCCTACGGCCATTTCGGCCGCGAGGATCACGACTTCACCTGGGAACGGACGGACAAGGCACAGGAGCTGCGGGCAGCCGCGGGGCTGGGCGCGGCCGCCGTCGAGGCGTAGTACTCAGCCGCCGAAAGCGCTAATCAGCGCCGCGAGCGCGAGTAACGCGACCGCCCCCATGCTGATGATGCCCGCCAGCGGTGCGGGCTCTGTCTTCACCGGACCGCTGCTCTGCATGAGCGCGAAGCCGACGGCCAGCGGACTACCGCCAATTGCGCACCACCACGCCCATTCGCGCTCCCTCGCGCGCCACGCAGCGATCGTGCCGAGCACGCGCGCGCACGCATCGAGCGAGAGCCCGAACGCGAGCAGCAAATTCCCAGATCCGAAACCGACCTGGGCCACCCCGAAGTAGATCTCGATCACCAGCGCGCCTATCAGCACGATCCCGGCAAGGACACCGGCCGCTTCGGTGTCGGCTCCGCGCATCGCGCCGGAGGCGGCTGGCTGCCGCGCTGGCGCAACGGCGGCGGAGGTGGATGTGGCGGCCGCAGGAGCTGCCCGTGGCTCTGGTGGCGGGCCAAGCTCGGCGATGCGGCGTTCGAGCAGCTGCCTCGCGGCTTGCCGACCCGCGCTGCACTCGGCCAAGCGCACCTCGAGTAGTCGCAGACCGTGGGCCGGGACCAGTTCACTGAACACTGATTCGTGCTCAGAAGCAGTGTCCTGGCACACCACCACCAAGCGGTGGGCCGGGTAGTACGCGTCGACCGCAAGCCAATCCTCGTTGTCGGCTCCCGGCGCCCGCAGCCACGTGAACAGGTGGCGACGGCGTCCGGGTCCGGAGAGGATGTGGTCGACGATGGCTACAACCTCCTCGGCGCTAAGTGTCTGTCTAGGCTCGCCGGCCGCCGCGGAGCCGGTCTCGAATTGCGCCTCCAAGCCCTCCTGGCCGAGCCCCCTACCTAGGTCCCCGGTCGTCATCCTGCGGCCACTCTACTGTGGACCAGCATGCTGATCGCCCGCGTAGAACCCCTCACTCGCACCCGCGCGATCCGGGGGCCCTTCGACTATCGCCTCGGAGAGGAACACGCCGCGGTTGAGGTGGGCTCGCTACTCCGGGTGCCGTTCGGCCGGAGCCGGGCGGTTGGGGTGGTGGTCGAGCTTGCCGGCGACTCCAGCCTCGAACCGGAGCGGTTGGTCGCGCCCGAAGCCGTGCTCCCTGACGCCGTTCCGCCGGATCTCGTCTCGCTGGCGCTCTGGATGGCGCGCGAGTACTGCTCGACCCCTGCTCGCGCGCTGGGATTGGTGCTGGCGCCGGGGGCCACCCGGCGTGTGCGCCCCCGCGCCGCGAAAGGTAGACGTGAGTCTTCCAACGGCGGTCCACCCGCAAAGGAGGGGCCGACGCTTTCGGCGGCCCAACGTCACGCGCTGGACCGCGTGCTCGGCGCCCTGGAGGGGGGCAGTCGCCGCGAGCCGCTGCTTTTGCATGGTGTAACGGGGTCCGGGAAGACCGAGATCTACCTGAGGGCGGTCGAGACAGTCCTCGCCGCAGGTAAGGGCGCAATCGTGCTGGTCCCCGAGATCGCGCTCACGCCCCAGGCCGTGAGACGCTTTCGGGAGCGCTTCCATGACCGCGTGGCTGTTTTGCATTCCGGCCTGCGACCGAGCCAGCGCCATGACGAATGGTCTCGGCTTGCACGCGGGCACGCGCGCGTATGCGTTGGCCCTCGCTCGGCCATCTTTGCGCCGCTGCGGCGCATCGGACTGGTGGTCGTCGACGAGGAACACGAGGGCTCCTACAAGCACGAGGGCGACCCGCGTTATGACGCCCGCGCGGTCGCCGCACGGCGGGCCGCCGACCACGACGCGCTGTTGTTGCTCGGCAGCGCCACGCCGCGACCCGAGACCGCTCACCGCTCGCTAAGGCTGGAGCTTCCGGAGCGCATCGACTCGCGGCCGCTCCCGTCGGTCACGCTGCTCGACATGCGCGGGCACGACCGCCCGCTTCACCCGGAAACGCGCGCCGCGCTAGCTGCGCTGCGGCGCAGCGGCGGGAAGGCGATCGTGCTCTTGAATCGGCGAGGCTGGTCAAGCTTTCTCTCTTGCCGGTCCTGCGGCTGGGTCTGGATGTGCCCGAACTGCGAGGTCGCGCTCGTGCTCCACCGCTCGGGCGCGCTTGCGTGCCACCACTGTGGGCATCAGGTGCGCGCTCCGAGGCACTGCGCGCGCTGCGGCTCGAGTACTGTCGCCCGCCACGGCGCCGGGACCGAGCGCCTCGAACACGAACTCGGCGAAGCGCTCGGCGACGAACACTTCGAGATCGTGCGACTCGATGCCGACGCAGCGACCGCCGACGGGCGCGAACGCGCGCTACAGCGATTCGCCGCGGCACGGTCAGGAGTGTTGGTCGGCACGCAGATGGTGGCCAAAGGCCACGATTTCCCCGACGTGACGCTCGGGGTGGTACTCGACGCCGATCAGACGCTGCGTTTCCCCGACTTCCGTGCGGAGGAGCGGACGTTTGCGCTAATCACCCAACTCGCCGGCCGGGCGGGCCGGGGCGAGCGGGGCGGGCGCGTCCTGGTGCAGACGCTCGCACCTCACGCGCGCGCGATCCGCTACGCGTCGGGGCACGATTCGGACGGCTTCTTGGCTGACGAACTCGAGCGCAGGCGCGCACTCGAGTATCCGCCGTTTAGCTCGCTGATCCGGGTGGTGGCGGCCGCTGTCGATCCGGCGGCGGCGCACAAGGCGGCGGCCTGGCTGCGCGAGCGGATCGAGCCGCCCGAGGCGACCGTTCTCGGGCCAGCGTCATTGTTCGCCATACGTGGTCGCGCGCGGCGCCAGATGCTGATTAAGGCCCACGATCGCGCCGCGGCGATCGTTACCGTCGGCGCCGCGGTCGAAGAGTTCTCTCGCACGCGCCACAGGCGGGACGTCAGCGTTTCCGTGGACGTCGATCCCGTTTGATCGCTGTCCGGCTCGAGTTTGATCGCTGACGGCGCGCCTAAACTGTCGCTGTGAGTGACGAGCGAGCAACGGACGACCCGGAGATCGAGGGCGAGGTCCGAGCCCACGAGCCCGAGCTCGACCCCGAGACCGCAGCGCGGCGAGCGCAAGCGCTTGCGCGGGTGCGCAAGTTTGGAGATCCGGCGCTGCGCACGCGGGCTCGTCCGCTAGATCGATTTGACGACTCGCTGGCGCAAGAGGTGCTGCGGATGGGCGCGATCATGGACGGCGCGCTCGGGGTCGGCCTGGCGGCCACCCAGCTCGGCGTGCTCCATCGGGTGCTCGTGTACCGCGTCCCACCCGCGGCGCAAGCGGCGGCCCTGGTCAATCCCGAGCTTGAATGGGCGGGTCGCGACCAGGAGATCGCCGAGGAGGGCTGTCTCAGCTTGCCCGGCGTGCTGGTCGAGGTTGAACGGCCCATCCACGTGCGCGTGCGCGGCCGAAACGAACTCGGCGCGGGCGTGCTGATCGAGGCTTCGGGACTGGAGGCGCGCGTGCTCCAGCACGAGATCGACCACCTCGACGGAGTTCTGATCCTCGACCGGACGACTCGCGACCAGCGCAAGGAGGCGATGCGCGCGCTGCGCGAGGCCCAGGTCGCCTGACCCGCGCGAAATGGACGCCGGCGCACACACCGGCCGTGCGGACGGGGGCGCCCCCTAAGTGCGGACCGTCTTCCTAGGGACTTCCGCCTTCGCAGCCGCGCTGCTGGAGCGGCTCGCTGGCTCGGTGCACCGCCCGGCGCTGGTCGTGACGCGCCCCGATCGGCCGCGCGGGCGCGGCCGGCGGATGTCCGCGCCGCCTGTGGCCGACGCCGCCCGCGAGCTCGGAATCGATGTGCTCCAGTCGGAGTCCGTAAACGACCACCAGACGCTCGGACTGATCGCCGATGCGCGCCCGGAGGTCCTTCTTTTGTGCGCCTTCGGAGCGTTGATTAAGGAACCGTTGCTGTCTGCCTACCCGACCCTAAACGTCCACCCATCGCTGCTTCCGCTCTGGCGCGGGGCGGCACCGATCGAGCGGGCGATCATCGCGGGTGACAGCGAGACAGGCGTTTCGATCATGCGACTGACTGCTGGACTCGACAGCGGACCGGTGTGCAGCCAGGTCGCTGAGCCAATCGGCGACTCGGACACCTACGGGGCGCTCGCCGCCCGATTGCAAAATTTGGGCGCGCGGCTGCTGCTGCAAACCCTCGATGAGCGTCCCGAGTGCCACCCACAAGACGATGCGCGCGCGACCTACGCCGGGAAGATCACCCCGACCGACCGCCGCCTGGATTCGAACAAGCCGGCGGCAGCGCTAGAGCGCGTCGTGCGGGCGCTGAACCCACACATCGGCGCTCAATTAGAGCTCGACGATGGCACGTTGCTCGGAGTGGACGCCGCTCGCGCGCTGGACACAGGCCCTCCCCGCGGCGAGCTCTCGCTCGCCGGGCAACGACCGGTTCTGGGATGCGCGCAGGGAGCGCTCGAGCTGATCGCCGTGCACCCACCGGGCCGCCGATCGATGGCCGGCGATGAGTATCTGCGAGGACTGCGGCGGTGAGCGCCGTCGCCAAATTCGCGGTCAGTCCGGCGCGGTTATGCGCGTTCAACGTCGTGCGCCGGGTTTTCGAGCGCGGCGCCTACGCCGATCGGGCCCTGTCCGCCGAGGCGGTGGGGCTCGACCCCCGCGACCGCGCCTTGGCGATGCGCCTGGCCTACGGGACCGTGCAGCGGCGCGTGACGCTGGACGCGATCGCGCAGCAGCTCGCGAGCCGTCCGCTGCACCGAATCCATCCCGTGGCGCTGGCGGCGCTGCGGCTCGGCCTTTACCAGCTTCTGTTCCTTGACGCCGTACCCGAGCATGCGGCGGTCAACGAGACGGTCGAGCTGGCCAAGCGCGCCGGAGGCGGCGCGCCTGGATTCGTCAACGCGGTCATGAGGCGTGCGGGGCGTGAGGCACGTTCGCTGCTCTCCAGTCTCGACGACGCGACGCCGGCGTCGGCCGCGGTGTTGCACTCGGTCCCGACGTGGCTGGCGGAGCAGCTCTGGCACGAACTCGGCGCCGAGGAGGCGCGGGCGCTGCTGGCGGCGTGCAACCGGCCGCCGGAGTCGGCGTTGCGCGTCAACACGCTGGCGAGCAGCGTCGCGGAGGTCAGCCGCGCGCTGCCGGTGACCCCCAGTCCGGCCCCCTCGATCCCGGAGGGGCTGGTGCTCTCGGGGCCGTTTGACCTCGAAGGCTCAGCGCTCTGGCGCCAGGGGGCGATCATGGGCCAGTCGCGGGGCTCGATGATGGTCGCGCGCACGCTGGACCCAGGACCCGGAGGACGGGTGCTTGATCTGTGCGCCGCGCCGGGGGCGAAGACCACGCACCTCGCGGCGCTAATGGCCAATCAGGGGGAGATCGTCGCGGTCGAGCGGCATCCCGGCCGCGCCCAGGCGCTTACGGCCACGTGCGAACGCATGCACGCAGATTCTGTGCGCGTCGAGGTGGGGGACGCCGCCCGGTTGCATTCGGCGCCGCGGTTCGAATCGGTGCTGCTGGATCCGCCCTGTTCGGGGCTCGGCACGCTCCAGTCGCGCCCCGACATCCGCTGGCGGACCAATCCCGCGCGGATAGCGGAACTCGCGCAGCTCCAGGGGCAGCTGCTCGAGGCGGCCGCGGGGGCGGCAGCCCCGGGCTCCGTGCTCGTCTACTCGGTTTGCACGCTCTCGCGGGCCGAGACGACGTCAGTGATTGATGCTTTTATCGACCGCCATCGCGAGTTCAAGGTCGAAAGCTCGCGCCAACTGCTGCCACATCGCGACCGTAACCGACGGCTTCTTCATCACCCGACTGCGGCGGTCTCGCTGACCTTCGCCACCACGCCTGGTAGGTCCTGGTGCAGACCGGGCGCGCGCGGGCAACTCGTCAGGGCTCTACCCTACGCGCGGGGTGAATGACCCACAGCCAGAACAAACTGGACCTGTGTGCCCGAACTGCGGCGAAGACTGGCTTCGGCCGACCGCAGTCGCGGGCCACTACCGCTGTATGTGGTGCCTACGGCGCTATGAACTCACCTCGGTCTGTCCTAATTGCGGCGAGCACTCGACGATTGTGCGCATGTCGAGCACGGCAGCGGTCTCCTGTAACCACTGCCACGCCAGCATGCTGAGGGCAGTGTGACCGACGGCGGCGGGACGGCCGCGGAGGCGGCCAAGGGCTCCAATCGATCGTTGTTGCGCGAGCTGCGCGTCGAGCCCTCGATTCTCTCGGCCGACTTCGCCCGCCTGGGCTCGCAGGTCGAGGAGGTGCTTGCGGCGGGCGCGCGCATCATCCACGTCGACGTGATGGATGGTCACTTCGTACCCCCGATCACGTTTGGCGCGCTGATCGTCAGCGCGCTCGCGGATCTAGTCCACGACGCCGGGGCGCTGATCGATGTGCATCTGATGATCGAGCACCCCGAGCGCCATGTCGAAAACTTCGCGCGCGCCGGCGCGGACAACATCACCGTCCATGTGGAGGCGACGCCGCACGTCCACTACGCGCTACAGACGATCCGCAACGCCGGCGTTAGCGCCGGAGCGGCCATCTGCCCCTCGACGCCGACGAGCGCCCTCTCGGAGGTAGCCGAGGACGTGCTCGACGTGGCGTTGTGCATGAGCGTCAACCCCGGTTGGGGAGGCCAGTCGCTGATTCCCGCCTCCTATGGGAAGCTGCGCCGGATGCGGAACGAGTTGCCCCAACGGGTCGCGCTCGGAGTGGACGGCGGCGTCCACCGCGATACCGCGGCGGGTGTCGCGGGCGCCGGGGCCAATTTGCTCGTGGCCGGCTCGGCGGTCTTCGAGTCGTCGGACCCGGGAGCCGCATACGCGGAGATCGCCGCCGCTGCGGGGGCCCTCCAGGGCGGCTGAGCGCCGTCTCGGTTGGGTCCCTAGCAACACGCACACCCGACCCTCTGCCGCTAGATTCCGTTGCGTGACCACTTCATTTCGAAACTTCAAGCGATTCTCCCGAGCGGGCCTGGCTGTTTGCGCGGTGGCAGCGGCGATTGCGCTGGCTGGCTGCGGGGGGTCCTCCTCGTCATCCTCATCGTCCTCGTCGGGCGGCGTCTCAGCGGCGACCTACGTGAAGTCGGTGTGTACAGCCGCCTCCGGGTGGGCGAATTCACTTCGAAGCGCCATCACACAGCTCGAAGTCAATGCCCAGGGGACCAAATCGCTTGCTCACGGCAAACAGCTGTACGTATCTTTCGTCGATTCGCTGCTCAATGCGACCTCCCACGTCCAAGACCAGCTCAAGGCGGCCGGGACGCCTTCGGTGAGCAACGGCTCGCAGATCTCCAGCGAACTCGTAAACGCCTTCGGCACGATCAAGAGCGCGCTTTCGACCGCAGCAGCCAAGGCGCGGCAGCTCCCGACCAGCAGCGAGAGCGCGTTCACCTCGGCGGCAGCGCAGATATCGCAGTCGATCCGGAACTCGGAGGCAAAGCTGTCGGGGCTGGCGCCACAGCACAATCCGGAGCTGCGCGCTGCAGCCGCCAAGGACCCGAATTGCCAGCAGCTCAAATCGCTCGGGTAGCGGCTGGGTGAGGCGCATGGGGCTATGCTCGGGTCAACCCGAGCAAGGCCCCCGTGACGCTAAAAACCGAGACCGACAGCCGCCATCTGGCCCGTGCGATTGAGTTGGCCGAGCGGGGACGCGGCCGGGTCAGTCCCAATCCGCTGGCCGGCGCGGTTATCGCGCGCGAAGAAATTATGCTCGGCGAGGGCTATCACACCGCTTTCGGCGCGCCGCACGCCGAGATCGAAGCGATCCAGGCCGCCGGTGCGGGTGACCTGCGCGACACGACGTTGTACATCTCGCTCGAGCCGTGCGCACACCACGGTAAGACCCCGCCCTGCACCGACGCGATCGTGGAGGCTGGTATCGGGCGCGTGGTAATCGCGTCCGAGGATCCCAGCGAGCACGCGAACGGGCGCGGCCTGGGCATCCTCAGAGACGAGGGCGTCGAGGTCGTGATCGCCGACGGCGATCTCGCGGCGCAGGCCAGGCTGCTGAACCAGCCGTTTCGCAAGCACGCACGCACGGGGCGGCCGTGGGTGGTGTTCAAATCGGCCATGACGCTCGACGGCAAGGTGGCGACGAGCGGCGGTGATTCGAAGTGGATCTCCTCGGAGGTCAGTCGCGAGCTCGCACACCGGTGGCGCTCCGAAGCGGACGCTGTCGCCGTCGGGATTGGAACCGCGCTGGCCGACGACCCGCAGCTCACCGCGCGCGTCGAAGGCGTCGAGCGTCAGCCACGCCGCGTCGTGTTCGACTCGCTGGCGCGGCTGTCGCCGGACTCCCAGCTCGTGCGCGATGCACCGCGGCTGCCTCTGACCGTGGTCGTCTCGCGTGCCGCGCCCCGGGCGGCCACCGACACGCTTGAGACCCACGGCGCCGAGGTGGTGGTCGCGCCCGGCGAGAACGAGACCGCCCGCGTGCGCTCGGCCCTTGCCCAGCTCGGAGATGCCGGGATAACGTTGATCCTGCTCGAAGGCGGTCCGCACCTTGCCGGCGCTTTCCTGGATGCCGGCGAGGTGGACGAGATCCGGCTGTTTTTGGCGCCGATCGTGCTCGGCGGCAGGACCGCCCGCTCCGCCGTCGAGGGCGAGGGCGCGGAAGCGATCGCCGACGCGGTGCACGCCCTCACGCTGGAGGTGCAGTGCATGGGCGAGGACGTTCTGATCCGGGCGCGGCTCAAGGAGTGGTGAGCCCGGGCAACCGTGGCGGGCACTGAGCGCCAGTGTTCACCGGGATCATCCAGGAGCTGGGCCGGCTGGAGCACATCGGTCACAGTCCCGAAGGCGTCAGACTCACAGTGGCTGCCGCGCTCGCCGAACAGCTCCATGACGGCGACTCGGTTGCGGTCAACGGCGTTTGCTTGACGGCGAGAACCGACGGCGATGGGCGCTTCGCCGCGGACGTCATGAACGAGACGCTTGCGCGGAGCTCGCTGGCCAACGTCGCCGCGGCGACGCTCGTCAATCTCGAGTTACCCCTCCGTGCCTCCGACCGTCTCGGCGGTCACATCGTCCAGGGTCACGTCGATGACGTCGGCACCGTTGGCTCCGTTATCGCCGACGGCTTCGCCCGCGTTGTCGTGATCGAGGCGCCCGAGCAACTAATGCGCTACGTGGTGGTAAAGGGATCGATAACTGTCGACGGAGTTTCGCTCACAATCGCTGAACTCGGTGATCAATCCTTTACCGTGTCCCTGATCCCGGAAACGCTCACACGGACTACGCTCGGGCACCTCGAGATCGGAGCCCGGGTAAATCTGGAGGTCGATGTGCTGGCCAAATACGTCGAGAGGCTGATCCAGCGATGAGCTCGACCAAGACTTCTTTCGCGACGATTGAGGAGGCCATCGAGGACATCCGCCGCGGTCGCATGGTCGTCGTGGTCGATGACGAGAACCGCGAGAACGAGGGCGACCTCACGATCGCCGCCCAATTCGTGACGCCCGAGGCGATCAACTTCATGACCAAGGAGGGGCGCGGGCTGATCTGCCTGGCGCTCACGCCCGACCGGTGTGACCAGCTGGGCCTCGATCTCATGGCGGCCAAGAACGAGTCCGCCTTCGAGACGGCGTTCACGATCTCGATCGAGGCTCGCGAAGGTGTCACGACCGGGATTTCCGCGCACGACCGAGCGCGCACGATCCAGGTCGCGATTGACCCCAGCTCTTCGCCCCGCGATCTCGTTCAGCCTGGCCACGTGTTCCCGCTGAAAGCTCGCACCGGAGGCGTGCTCGAGCGTGTTGGCCAGACCGAGGCGGCCGTCGATCTGGCTCGGCTCGCGGGCCTGATACCCGCTGGGGTGATCTGCGAAATCATGAACGACGACGGCTCGATGGCGCGCGTGCCGGACCTCGAGCTCTACTGCGCGCGTCTCGGCCTACGGATGGTCACGGTCGCTGATCTCGTCGCCTACCGCCGTCGGCACGACAAGCTGGTGGAGCGTGTCGTCTCGACAAGCCTGCCCACCGCTCTGGGCGATTTCGTGGCCATCGGCTACCGCTCCCTGATCGACAACAAGCACCACGTGGCGCTGGTGAAAGGCGACGTGGCCGGGCAGCCGGATGTGCTCGTGCGCGTGCACTCGGAATGCCTTACGGGCGACGTGTTCCATTCCCTGCGTTGCGACTGCGGCGAGCAACTCGAATCTGCGCTGAACATGATCGAGCGCGAGGGCCTCGGAGTACTGCTCTATCTGAGCCAGGAAGGACGGGGCATCGGGCTGCTCAACAAGTTGCGGGCCTACAAGCTGCAGGAGGAGGGGCTCGACACCGTCGACGCCAATCTCCGCCTGGGGCTGCCTGCCGATCTGCGCGACTACGGCATCGGCGCGCAGATCCTCGCGGACCTCGGCCTGAGCAGCATCCGCATCCTCACCAACAACCCCAAGAAGATCTCAGGCATGGCGGGCTACGGGCTCTCGGTGACCGATCAGATCCCGATCGAGCACCTACCCAATCGCCACAACGAGGCCTATCTGCGGGCCAAGCGCGACCGGCTCGGTCACATCCTCCACCACCAAGGGCTGGCGCTGGACGAACAGATGCTCCACGAGGAGCAGGAGGCGGATCGCCGGCGCGCCCGCGCCGATGAGGACTAACGCTTCCCCGGGCCATGACGCGTGAGGCATCCCGCGGCGGGAGACAAGCCGCGCTGTGCGTGGCCCGCTTTTACCCGGAACTGGCCGAGCGACTCGAACAAGGTGCTCGCGAAGCGCTGTCTGAGGCCGGGGTCTCCGTCGCCGACGTCTTCGATGTACCGGGTGCGTTCGAGCTACCCCTGGTCGCCAAATACGCGGCCAGGTCCGGCCGCTATGCGCTGGTCGTGTGTCTCGGTGCCGTCATCCGTGGCCAGACCGACCACTACGACTACGTATGCAGCGCGGCCGC
This sequence comes from uncultured Solirubrobacterales bacterium, assembly GCA_963767295.1. GTDB lineage: Bacteria > Actinomycetota > Thermoleophilia > Solirubrobacterales > Solirubrobacteraceae > Palsa-465. Next base: position 654,965 of record CAVYDI010000002.1, on the reverse strand, counting down.
GCGCGGCATCGAAGACGTGCAGCTTGAGACCCTCGTCCCGTGCGGTTTCGGCGTCCTGACCGTGGACTCCACGCAGCAGGCACTCGACCGCGTCACCGGCGGCTCCAAGCGCGACACTGGCCGCCAGGCGGCCGAGGCGGCGCTCGCAACACTGGCGGTCAAGGAGAAGCTCGCCGCGGGCTGAATCGGCCGCCGCTCTATACTCGCCCGCCATGGCCAAGGTCTGTGATGTATGCGGAAAGGGCCCGGCGTTCGGCCACAGCCGCAGCCACTCGATGGTCGCCACGAAGCGACGCTTCGAGCCCAACCTGCAGCGCGTCCGTATCGACGATCACGGCACGCCGCGGCGCGTGTATGTCTGCACGCGCTGCCTGAAGGCCGGCAAGGTCACCAAGGCCCCTTAGGCGCCGGCTCGGTCCGCTTTGCCCCGAGCGAGCGCGGCGCTTGCCCGGCCCTCGGCGATGGCATAGCCTCGGGCGGGATGGCAGACCCCAGCATCGTTCGCTTTCGTGCCGTGGTCCAGGCGGCGTTGGCGGCACTTGAGTCCCGCCGCGAGGAGGTAAACGAGCTCAACGTTTTCCCCGTCGCCGACCACGACACGGGCGACAACATGGTGTTGACGCTGCGCGCGCTGGTGCAGGAGCTCGACCGTCTCGCGACCGCCTTGGAGCGGAGCGCAATCGATCAGATTGACCGCGCCGAGATCGTGGCCTCGGTGGCCAGGGCCGCGCTGCTGGGTGCGCGCGGCAGCTCGGGTGTGATCCTCTCCCAGTTCATCCGCGGCGCTGCCGAGGAGCTCGCGAGCCGGCCCGGCGAGCTCGTCGACCCGGTCCTGATCTGCGCGGCGATGGCCCGCGCGACAGACCAGGCCTACGGCTCGGTGCGCACGCCTGCGGAGGGCACCATGCTCACCGTGGTGCGCGAAATGAGCGCCCGCATGGCCTCTGAGCTTGCGCATATGACTGAAGCGCGCCTGCCCGCCGACGCGGGGGCCATGGAGCAGAACTTCGTCATCGCCGAGCTGGTGGAGCGAGCGCTCGACGCCGGGCGCGAGTCGGTCAAGCGCGGCCCGGATCTGCTCCCGGCGCTGCGCGAGGCGGGCGTGGTGGACGCTGGCGGCTATGGCCTCACCGTGATGCTCGCCGGGATCGCGGCCGCGCTGCGCGGATCAGAACCTGCTCGCTTCGAGCGCCCACCCGACACTGCCCGCGTTTCTCACCCGCAGCACACCTCGAGCAGCTACCGCTACTGCACCAACTTCGCCGTGACCGGGAACGAGCTTGAGGCCCATCGCTACATCTCGGCGCTGGAGCGTCTCGGCGACGCGGTGCTGGTGGTGGGCGACCCGCAGACCCTCAAAGTCCACGTTCACACCGACGACCCAGACGCGGCCACGGCCCTGTTCGAGGGGGTCGGCACGGTCTCGCACCTCGACATCGCCGACATGCGCACGCCGGCTCTGCTCAGCGACGAGCGCGTGAGCCTTCCCGAGCGCGACCTGTCCGGAGTCGTCGCGGTCGCTAGCGGCCCTGGTATCCGCGCCCTGTTCGAAAGCTTCGGCGCGCGTGTGGTCGAAGACGGAGTGCCCGAGGGCAGCCAGGCGGGCGACGGGCAGCCGGCTGGCAGTTCCACCTACGACCTGCTCGCCGCGGTCCACGCGATCGACGCCGAACAAGTCCTGCTGCTGCCAAACGGCCCGGGGCTGCTTGGGGCTGCGCGGCTTGCGGCCGAGCTCTCCGACAAGACGGTCGTGGTAGTCGAATCAGACTCCCAACAAGCCGGCCTGGCCGCGGCGGCCGTGCTTGATCGCAGCCGCGACGCGAGCGAAAACGCCGCGCTGATGACGCGCACGCTTGCCTCGGTCACCACGGGCTCGGTCGCGGCAGCGGCCACCGACGACGATCGCGGTCGCTTTCGGGCCGGCGATGCGATCGGCTTCGTCGACGGCGAGCTGGTTGCCTGGGGCCAGCCACGGGAAGCATTGCGCGCGGTCCTCGAGCGCCTCGCAGACGGCGCCGAGCTGATCACCTGCCTGCGTGGTGCCCATGTGCCGCTTGACGACCGCATGGTCGAAACGCTCGCGGCCGGTGACATCGAGTTCGAGCTCTCCGACGGCGGCCAGCGCGAGGTGTGGTGGCTGCTGGCGGCGGAGTAGTCGACCCGATCCGCGACGCCACGGCGCGCGCCGCGCCGACCATCATCATCACGACGATGTCCGCGACCGCCTTCGCAACCAAGCGCCCGCTCGACAATGACGAACTGCAAAGTGCTCCAGTCCGCTACCCGCAGCCCGCCAAACTCGCCAAGCCGCTCCACGTGGACGGCGCCAAGGCGCAGCAAGCGGCCAAGGCCCTGGGCATCCGAACGGTGGCCGACCTGCTCTGGCACCTTCCACGCGACCAGCGCGAGTCGCGCACGATCGAAGAGCTCAAGACCGGGGAGGCAGCGACCGTGGTGGTCGACGTCCGCTCGATCTCCTCGCGGTCGGTGCGCCGGCGCGGTATGCGGCCGCTGGTCGAAGCGCTCGTCGCCGACGGCACCGGCGCCGTAAGGGCGACGTTTTTCAACCAGCCCTGGTTAGTGCGCCGGTATCCCGCCGGGACGCGCCTCCTGTTGCACGGCCGCCTGCGCTCTCGCGGCCGCTTCAACGTCGAGGCGCACGCGCGCACGACCGAGTCCCCTGGAGCCGGCCCGGGCCTCGTCTCGCACTATCCCGCGACCGACGGCCTCTCCTCGACACAAATCCATTCTCTGATCGCGGAGCACGAGCCGCATCTGCGAGAAGTCATCGAGCCGCTGCCCGCCGCGCTGCGCGCCAGCGAACGCCTGCCCGACCGTCAGGCTGCGCTAAGAGCCGTCCACTTTCCCGAGCAGGCTCCCCAGTCAGCTGGGGATCCACGCGACCGCCTCGCGTTCGAGGAGTTGCTGCTACTCCAGCTGGCGCTCAGGCGACGGCGGGCCGCTCGGCAAACCGCCGCCGCGCCACAGCTCGACGGGCCAAGCACGCTCGCCCAAGACTGGCTAGAGCACCAACTCCCGTTCAGCCTCACAGGCGACCAGGCCAAGGCGCTTGAGCAGCTCGACGACGACCTCGCATCGGCAGACCCGATGCAGCGGCTCCTGATGGGAGAGGTTGGTTCAGGCAAAACCGTGGTCGCGGTATACGCGATGCTCCGTGCGGTCGAGCACGGGCGCCAGGCCGCGCTAATGGCGCCTACGGAGACCCTCGCCGAGCAGCACTTCGCCACCTTGCAATCGCTCATGCCCGGCGCCGCCATACCAATGGGGCTGCTCACCGGCTCGACCCCGGCCCGCAGGCGGAACGACATCCTCGCCAAGCTCGCCAGCGGCGAGCTGCAGCTGGTCGTCGGCACGCACGCCCTCATCGAAGAGCCGGTTCAGTTCGCCTCCCTGGCGGTAGCCGTGATCGACGAGCAGCACCGCTTCGGCGTCTCTCAACGCGTCGCGCTCGATCGCAAGGCGCCGCCGGGCGCCAGTCCGCACGTGCTGCACATGACCGCCACGCCGATCCCGCGCACGCTGGCGCTCGCTGGCTACGGCGACCTCGACTTCATCGTGCTACGCGAGCTTCCGCGGGGACGCAAACCGGTCGCCACATTCGTCTGCTCGACGCCGGGCGAGCGCGAGCGTGCCTACGAACGCATCCGCGAGGAGCTGCACGCCGGCCGCCAGGCGTTCGTCGTCTGTCCGCTGGTGGAGGAATCAGAACTGCTTCAGGCGCGCGCCGCTACGCAGGAGTACGAACGCCTCAGGACCGGCGAACTCAAAGATTTCAACGTCGTGCTCATGCACGGGCAGCTGCGCCCCGCTGACAAGCAGGCCGCCATGTCGGCCTTCGCGAGCGGCGCCGCCGAAGTGCTCGTCGCCACCTCCGTGATCGAGGTCGGAATCGACGTGCCCAACGCGACCGTGATGCTGGTCGAGGATGCCGACCGCTACGGCATCTCCCAGCTGCACCAGCTGCGTGGCCGGATCGGACGCGGGGCGCACGCGTCGTTGTGTCTGCTCTTCGGGTCGAAGTCCGCCCCCCGGCTCAAAGCGCTGGAGGAGCACGGCGACGGCTTCGAGCTGGCCGAGATCGATCTGCGCCTGCGCGGTGAGGGGGAACTCACTGGCGTTCGCCAGCACGGCCTGGCGCATTTCCGCATCGCGGAGCTACCCCGCGACGCCGAACTGCTCGAGCGCGCCCGGCTGCATGCTGAGCGGATCGGCAGCGATGATCCACAGCTCGAGCGCCCCGAGCACGCGCTGCTAGAAGCAGCCCTCCAGGAGCGCTACGGCGGCGAGGCGTTAGCTCCCATCCGCGCGTAACCGGTGGCTCGACGCTCGTGAGAATCATCGCCGGCACGCTCAAAGGGCGCTCACTGCATGCTCCCCGCGGTCAGCGCACCCGCCCCACTCAGGAGCGCATCAGGGAGGCCGTATTCTCGATCCTGCGCGAAGTGCATGGGGCTCGAGTGCTCGACCTCTTCGCCGGCTCGGGTGCGCTGGCCATCGAGGCCCTTTCCCGGGGCGCTCAAACCGCCACGCTGGTCGACTCCAACCACGCCTCGATTGCGGCCATTCGCCGCAATCTGCTGGAGCTCGATCTGAGCGCCGAAGTGGTTCAGCAGAGCGCCGGCGCCTTCCTCAAGCGCGCACAAAGCGAGCATCGTCAATACGATCTGGTGTTCGTCGACCCTCCGTACAGCCGGGGGAGCGGTCTGCGGGAGCGGCTGTCCGCCGCGCTCCCGCCGGTGCTGGCGCCAGGCGCGACAGTCATCGTCGAGAGCGATCGTCGGGCTCCGCTCGAGCTCGCAGGACTGCACCTGGTCGACCATCGCCGCTACGGAGACACACTAATTCACATCCACCATGGCCCCTGATAACCGCATCGCAGTTTGTCCCGGGACGTTTGACCCGATCACCAACGGGCATCTCGATGTAATTTCCCGCGCCTGCGGGATGTACGACTCGTTGATCGTCGGCGTCGTCGACCACCCGTGGCGCAAGGGCAAGACGATGTTCTCGGCGCAGGAACGAGTGCGCTTCATCGAGAACGCGACGCGGTCGTTCGGCAACGTTTCGGTCGAACCATTCAGCACGCTGTTGGTGGAGTTTGCGCGCGATCGCGGGGCGATGGCAATCGTCAAAGGGCTGCGCGCGATCTCCGATTTCGAGTACGAGCTCGAGATGAACCAACTCAACCGCCGTCAGGCCCCGGAGATCGAGTCGGTTTACCTAATGGCCTCGGCCAAGTACAGTTTCCTGCGCTCCAGCGGCGTAAAAGAGCTTGCGACTTTCGGCGGCGACATCGAGGAGCTAGTGCCCGAGGAGGTCGCCAAGGCATTGAAGGAACGGCTTAGCCGTTGACGAAACAGAGGTTTTGCGATGGATGTCCTCGTATTGATTGACAAACTTGATGACCTGGTCCACAACGCCAAGCCGGTCCCGCTGACCGACCAGGTGCGCGTGGACAAAGAGGAGATCTACGACATCCTCGACCAGATGCGCGCCACGATTCCGGAGGAGATCAAGCAGGCGCGGTGGATCGTCAAGGAGCGTCAGGAGATGCTCGCGGAAGCCAAGCGCGAGGCCGAGCGCATCGTCAAGGAGGCGCGCGAGCGTCAAGAGCGCTTGATCTCACAGGAAGAGGTCACCAAGCAGGCGGAGCGTGCCGCCGAGGACATCATCGAGGACGCCCGCGCCCGCGAGCGCGAGATTCGCCTCGGCGCCGAGGACTACGCCGACGAGATCCTCAACACGCTCGAGGTCAACCTTTCGAAGTTCATCGCCGCGGTCCAGCGTGGCCGCGACCGGCTGGCGGGCAAAGAAGAGCCGGCCGAAGTCTCGTAGCCCGATCCCGCCGCAAGATGGCCGCGATCGAGGTTCTCGACACTGACATCACGCGGCTGGATGTCGACGCGATCGCCAACGCCGCCAACACGCAGTTGCTGCATGGCGGCGGCGTGGCGGCTGCAATCGCGCGCGCGGGTGGAGCGACCGTCGAGCGCGAAAGCCGTGAGCGGGCCCCGATCGGACTGGGCCAGGCGGTTGAGACCGGCGCGGGCGACCTCCCGTGCAAGTGGGTCATTCACGCCGCCACGATGGAGCTCGGCGGGCCAACCTCGGCAGAGATCGTCCGCAGAGCGACTGCCAGCACACTGCGCAAGGCCGACGAGCTGGCGGCTCGGTCGCTCGCGCTGGTCGCGTTCGGCACCGGTGTCGGCGGCTTTCCGCTCACGCAGGCCGCGCGGATCGAGGTCGAGGAGGTGCGCAACCATCTCCGAGGCGACTCCACGCTGCGGCGAGTGGTGTTCGCGGTTCGCGGCGAAGCAGCGCGCGAGGCATTCGAGCAAGCACTGGAGGACTGACGATGGCCTACGACGAGAACCTCGCCAACCGCATCCGAGAGCTGCTCGCGGACGAGCCGGCGGTGACCGAGAAGAAGATGTTCGGCGGCTTGGCGTTCTTGATCGGCGGCAACATGGCCGTCGCCGCCAGCGGGCAAGGCGGCCTGTTGTTGCGCGTCGATCCCGAACAGAGCGACGCGCTGTCCGCCAAGCGCCATGCCTCGGTCGCGGTCATGCGCGGCCGCCCCATGGCCGGATGGTTGCGCGTCACCCCGAAGGGCGTAGGTACCAAGCGCCAGCTGGAACCCTGGGTCAAGCGCGGCGTCTCCCACGCGCGCTCGCTGGCGCCAAAGCGTTAGCGGATCGAGAAACCGTCCAAGCCCTCGGGCTCCTCGTCAGCCACATCGACGCGCGCGACCTCGGCGTGCGGAGGGCCGCTGCGAAGGAACCGCACGACCCGCTCCACAGCCTCGGGCTCACCCTCGAGCACCACCTCGACCGAGCCGTCCGGCCTGTTCTGAGCCCACCCCGCGACGCCGTGGGACCGGGCCCGCTCACGCGTCGAGTCGCGGAAAAACACGCCCTGCACGCTGCCGTGGATGGTGACTCGCCTGCGCACGACGCCGTCGCTCATCGGCGCGATTTTCGCAGCGCGAGCCGTCCCGCGACAGTCAGCCGCCCCAGCGTTCTGCCAGCGTGAACGCGTCGCCGGCGTAGTCCACGCGATCTCCGACCAGGACGCACGTGCGCGAGGAGGGACAAGACACGCCGTTTAGGTCCCCCCCGAGGTTGTGGCGCGGGACCGGAGGTCGCAGCAGCGACCACCTCTGGCCGTTGAACAGCTCGGCCAACGGGTCGGACGAGAGCCCGTGCGTGTAGGTACCGACCGAAAAGCAGGCGTTGGCCTTCGAGCAGGACATGGCCGCCAGGCGTGCATCGCCAGCGCCCGGAGGTTTCGGCGGACGCGCGAGAGTCCACTTGCTGGCGTTCCAGCGTTCACCGAGTGGCGACCCGATGCTGCCCCGCCTGAGGGAGAACCCGGCCGCCATGCACGCCCCCCGCGACGTGCACGACACGCCTCCGCGCAGAACGCTGGAATACGCCGGTCCGACGTTCGGGCTTCGCTGGATCGACCACCCGCGCCCGTTCCAGCGCTCGGCGAGCGTGTAGCCGTGGGTCTGCTGGGCGTTGGCGTAGACCCCGACGGCCGTGCACGCGCTCGCAGAGCTGCACGAGACGCCGCCGCTGAGTTCGGCATCTGGTGAATGCGCAGGAGCGGGAGTGCGCTGGAGCGACCACCGCCTGGAGCTCAAGCGCTCGGCCAGCGGGAGCCAGATGCCGGCACGCTCGTAGGTGCCAGCGGCGGTGCACACACTGGCCGAGGGGCACGAGACGCCATCGAGCTCAATGTCTTTCCCTCGCGGGTTGGGCGCGTCTTGTAGCGACCAGCCCTTGCCGTTCCAGCGCTCAGTCAGTGCCACGAACACCCGGGTCCGGTTTTCGTAGCCTCCGACTGCCACGCACACGCGCGCCGAAGCGCACGAGACCGCGTCGAGGTAGCCGGTCAGAGCCCCGCGGGGGAGGGGAGGCCGTGCAAGCGCCCACTTCTTGCCATTCCACCGTTCGGCCAGCGGCTTGTTCTTTCCCGGGCCCCTGTTGGCGTAGCCGACGGCGACGCAGGCACGCGTCGAAGCGCACGAAACGCCGTCGAGGTGGCTGTCGGCGGACGCCGGGCTAGGGGTGCGCTCGATCCGCCATCTCGCTGATGCGGGCGCGGCCGCCCACAACGCCGCGGCCGCCACGCCGATAACCGGTCCTTTGCGCATGTGTTTGCCCCTTCGCGCCGGTGACGAGGGCGGAGGGTCTCCGCCGAACAAGTGCCGATAAAGCTACGGTCCAAACGCGCCTGGCGCAAGCGGACTCAGTATTCCGTCCGCCCTGCGCGCCATGCTGAAAGGCTCACATGATTGCTCTCTGGCTCATCGTCGGGCTGCTCTTGGGCGCCGCGCTCGTGGCGCTCGTGCTCGGCCCTCGGCTCAAGCGGCTCTCCGGTCGCGCGAGCGCGCTCGAGCGCGACCTGATTCGCGCCCACGGCGACCTCGAACGCGAGCACGCGCTGTCGCAGGAGCGCCTCAAGACGCTGACTGACGCCGAGAGCCGACTGTCGGACACCTTCAAGGCGCTCAGCGCCGAGGCGCTTCAGTCGGGCATGGCGCAGCTCTCCGAGCTCGCCAAAGCGCAGCTTCAGAGCGTCCAGGCGGAAGCCAAGGGTGAGCTCGAAAAGCGCCAACAAGCCGTCGAGCAGCTGGTCGCCCCGATCAAGGACGGCCTCGGGCGCGTCGATCAGCAGCTGACGCGGCTCGATCAGGAGCGCCGGGAGTCACGCGGGCGCCTCGAGACGCAGCTGCGCACGCTCACTGAGACGGGCGAGAAGCTGCGCACGGAGACTGGCGCGCTCGTGACCGCCTTGCGCAAGCCCAACGCCCGCGGCCAGTGGGGCCAGATGCAGCTGCGCAATGTCGTCGAGCTAGCGGGCATGGTCAAGTACTGCGACTTTTTCGAACAGGCGGCGCTCGCCGTCGATGACTCCTCGCTGCGCCCCGACGCGATCGTCCGTATGCCGGGCGGCAAGCACGTTATGGTCGATGCAAAGGCGCCCCTGCAGGGCGTGCTCGACGCCTACGAGGCCCGCGACGAGGACGAGCGCCAACGCCACCTGCGCGACCACGCGCGACTCCTGCGCAAGCACGTGCGCGCGCTGGCCGATAAGGGCTACTGGGATCAGCTCGACTCGACGCCCGACTTCGTCGTCTTGTTTTTGCCCGGCGAGCACCTCTACGGCGCGGCGCTCGAGGCCGACCCGGGCCTGATCGAAGAGGCGATGTCCAAGCGCGTGCTGATCGCCACGCCGACGACCCTGCTCGCCATCCTGCGCGCGGTTGCGTACGGGTGGCAGCAGGAACGCGTGGCTGAGTCGGCGCAGGCGATTTCGGACCTCGGGCGCGAGCTCCACGCGCGGCTGGTGCGGCTGTCAACGCTCCTGGCGACGCTCGGAAAGCGGCTCAATAGCACCGTGAACGCTTACAACGAGGCCGTCGGCTCCTATGAGGCGAGGGTCATGCCCGGCGCGCGCCGCTTTGCCGAGCACGGGGTTGTCAGCGCCGGCGGCGAGCTGCACGAGCTCGAGCAGGTGACCGTCGGCGCGCGCACCGTCGCCATCGACGGTCCCGGGGACCCGCCCGACTCAGAAGACAGCCCTGCAGTGCATCCGCTGCGGGCCGCCGGCTAGTCGAAAAATCCGCGGGCCAGGGCGCGCCTGAGATTGATCGTCCCCGGAAAAGAAAGGGGGCCATGTCCCAAACGCGGACTCATTCCTGTCTGCGACGAGCTTTACTCGCCTGCGTCGGCGTCCTTGCGCTCGCGCTCTGGCCTCGCTGAATAAAGGTCTGGCTCCACAGACCAAGAGCGTGAAGCCGCACAAGGCTTTCCACCTGAAAGCGGAAGCTACAGCCAGTCGCTCTGACTGAAAGGGTCATCCGCCAAAGCGTTAGTCCTCGGAGACGTCGACCGGGCGCGCTGCGGCTGAGACCCCGCGCGCCCGCCACCACCGCCACAGGTCCTCGCGCTGGTGCGGCAGGGGGTCGGCGGAGGGCTTGCGCAGCTGCACCTGGGCGATCGCCTCGTCGATATCGATCCCCTCGCGCGACGCGATCAGCGCCGCCGCGATCGCCGGCGAGCGCTGCCAACCCGCCCGGCAGTGCACGTAGGTCGTCTGGCCAGCTTCGAGCCACTCGCCCAGCAGCGCCACGGCGCGGTCGACTAGCTCCGGCGGGAGGCTCCCGTAGTCCGGGGAAGACAGCCGCCGCTCCTCGATCCCCAGCTCGGTGAAGGCGCGTTCAACCTCCTCGCGCTCGCCCGGTCTGTACTCCCCGTCCTCGACCAGGTTGAGCACGTGCCGCACGCCGGCCCACTCGAGCATCGCCACGTCCTCGCGGTCAAGCGGGTAGCAGCCGATCAATAAGCCATCGACCACATCGGCGAAGCCGTAGGTGCGAAACCACATGGACACCCCGCACCATGATGGCGTGATTCACTCTCGCGCGTGCACAGGCGTCTCTCAGGCAACGCGGTGGCGCGCGGGATCTCGGACCTGCTGTTCGTCGCGCGCACATTCATCGAGGCCGGCATGGCACGCCCAGGACGACCCGACCGCGTCGTGCGCTCGCTGCTTGCGCTGCACCGTTTGGGAACCACGCTCGCCGGCGGATACGCCGCCGCGGCCGCCCGCTGGCCCCACGAGCCCGCCCTCCTGGACGAGCTCGGCACGCTCACCTTCGAGCAGCTGGACCGGCGTTCAAACGCGCTCGCCAACGGGTTCGCGCGCCACGGAATCGGCGCCCGCCAGCGAGTGGCGATCATGTGCCGCAACCATCGCGGCTTCGTCGAGGCAAGTCTCGCCTGCTCGAAGCTCGGCGCGCACGCCCTGTACCTGAACACCGCCTTCGCCGCGCCGCTAGTCACGGCCGTGGTCGCGCGCGAGGACCCGGCCGCGCTGGTTTACGACCAAGAGTTCTGGGAGGTGGTGGCGGAGGCGAGCGAAGGCCGTGCCGCGTTCGTCGCCTGGGTGGATGACCGCACGCGCGTCGCCCACTCATCGCTCGACGACGTGATCGCCTCCCATGCCCAGACCGCGCCTTCGCCGCCCGCCGAGCCGGGCCGCACGGTGATCCTGACTTCGGGCACGACCGGGCCGCCCAAGGGCGCCAACCGCGCCAGTCCCGGTTCACTCGCGCCCGCCGCGGGATTGCTGTCGCGCATCCCACTGCGGGCCCGTGAGATCACGCTGATCGCGGCGCCGCTTTTCCACGCCTGGGGTTTTGCGCACATGTTCCTGGGTACCGCGCTGGGCTCGACGCTGGTTTTGCGCCGTCGCTTTGACGCAGAGGACACGGTCAGGGCGATCGCGCAGTGGCGCGCCAGCGGGCTCATCGTGGTGCCCGTGATGTTGCAGCGCATCGTGGAGTTGCCCGACGAGGTGCTGCGCCGCTATGACACCTCGTCGGTGCGCGTGATCGCGGTCAGCGGTTCGGCGCTGTCGGGCACACTCGCGCGCCGCGCGCTGGACCACTTCGGCGAGGTCGTCTACAACCTGTATGGCTCGACCGAGGTGGCATGGGCGACGATCGCCGACCCGGGTGATCTGCGTCATGCGCCGGGGACAGCCGGACGCCCACCGCGCGGGACCACGGTCAAGCTGCTCTCTGACGACGGCCACGAGGTCCCTGCCGGCGCCAGCGGCGTGATCTTCGTGGGCTCCGAGTTGCTGTTCGAGGGCTATACGAGCGGGGCCGACAAGACCCGCTTCGGCGCGCTCATGTCGACCGGCGACGTCGGGCACTTTGACCCCAGCGGGCGGCTGTTCATCGACGGCCGGGACGACGACATGATCGTCTCCGGCGGCGAAAACGTGTACCCGGGCGAGGTTGAGGATGTGCTCGACGGCGTCCCCGGAGTGCGCGAGGCAGCGGTCGTGGGCGTGCAGGACGACCAGTGGGGTCAGCGGCTCAGAGCTTTCATCGAGCCCGAGAACGGTGCCTCGCTCTCAGAGCAAGCGCTCAAGGATCACGTCAAGGCAAACCTCGCCGGCTACAAGGTCCCGCGCGAGGTCGTGTTTGTCGACGAGCTGCCGCGTAACGCCACCGGCAAGGTGCTCAAGCGCGAGCTGCGCACTCGGGACTGATCTTCAAAGTGGGAACGGCCGGCGCACATGTGCGCCGGCCCCGGCCGGAACATGTTCCGGCCGGCCGGACCGCGCATGCGCGGTCCGGGACATATTTATTGATGTCTACCCTGAGAACCATGCCCGCGCGCACGGACGCATTCGATCTCCGCGGGCTCCATCTGAGCTCCGGCGCCGGCCGCCGGCTCGAGCTGAACGTTGGCATCGAACCGTTTGCGCTCGGCGGCGAGCGCTACCGCGTCGAGCCCGAGCTCGTTGCGGTCAGGCTCGACGTGTCGCGCACAACCGGGGAGGGGTATGCCTTGCTCTTGCGGTTCGAGGTCTCGCTGGCGGGACCATGCATGCGCTGCCTCGAGCCCGCCGCGCCGGTGCTCGAGGTCGAGTCGCGCGAGGTGTCGCAGCCCGCAAGCGCCCCGGAGCTGCGCTCGCCCTACCTGAAGGACGACCTACTCGACCTGCGCGCTTGGGCGCGCGACGCGCTGGCGCTCTCGGTCCCCACGCAGGTCTTGTGCCGACCCGATTGCGCGGGGCTGTGCCCCGAGTGCGGCGCCAATCTCAACGAAGCCGGGGAGCATCGCCACGATCGCGCGCAGCCGGATCAGCGCTGGGCGAAGCTCTCAGAGCTCAGGTTCGAATAGGGGCGTGGCTAAACTGGCGCCCCATGGCTGTTCCAAAGCAGAAGCAGTCACACGCGCGCACGGCTCAGCGCCGCGCACAACATAAGCTGCCCGCGCCTGCCTATAACGCCTGCCCCCACTGCCACAGCCCAAGGCTGCCGCATCGTGTGTGCCCCACCTGTGGCTATTACAAGGGGCGCGAGGTCGTGGCGACAGACGCGGGCGAGCAACCCGGCTAGCGGTCCGCCGCCTCGATGATCAAGGTGGCCGTGGATGCAGGCGGGGCCGACCTTGGCCCCGCAGAGGTGGCAGCCGGCGCAGCGCTTGCCGCCCAGCGCGGCATTGGCGTGCTCCTGTTCGGTCCGCGCGACGAGATCGGATCGGTGCCCGACGGCGTCGAGGTCATAGACGCCCCCGTCTCGATCGCCAAGGCTCAGGACCCGGCCTTCGCGGTGCGCTCCACGCCCGAGGCCTCGATCGTGCAGGCGACGCACGCGGTGGCCGAAGGTAAGGCCCAGGCACTCGTCTCGGGCGGCTCCACCGGCTCGGCGCTGGCGGCCGGGCTGTTCAACATCCGCCGCGACCGCGGCATCTACCGGCCCGCGCTCGCGCTGCCTTTGCCGATTCCCTCCGCGCGGCCGGTGCTGCTGCTCGACGTCGGCGCCAACGTGGCCTGCCGCCCCGAGCACCTTGTTCAGTTCGCCCACATGGGTGCGGCGTTCTGTCAGGCCGTGCTCGGATCCGAGCGCCCGCGCGTGGCGCTGCTTTCAAACGGCGAGGAGGCGGGCAAGGGCACGCCCGAGCTGATCGAAGCTCACGACCAGCTGACCGGCGCGAGCGGCACTGGACTGCACTTCGTCGGCAACATCGAGGGCACCCAGATCACCTCGGGAGTGGCCGACGTCGTCGTGATGGACGGCTTCACTGGAAACATCACGCTCAAGGTGATCGAGGGCGTCTCGGCCCGCACCATGCGCGCGATCGACGAGCTGGCCCAAGCCTCGTTGCGTGCGCGCAGCGGAAGCTGGCTGCTGGCGCCGGCGATGACGGCGCTGCGCGAGGAGATCGACCCCGAGACGCAGGGCGGCGCCTACATGCTCGGGTTGCGTCAACTCGGCGTGATTGCTCACGGTCGCTTCACGCGGCGAGGTTTTGCGCACGCGATCGAGGTCGCCGCACGAGGAGTGCGCGAGGACGTGGTCGCGCGCACGCGCACGGCGCTCGAGGTGGCCGGCGCACTGCGCAAGCCAGGCCACGCCAAAACGCCCCCGCTGCCGTCCGGCCACGCCGCTACCGTCTGAGCGCCGATGGCCCTGGATCCGGAGAGCACCGTGGACCTGGACCGCGCCAAGGTCGTCGCGCTGATCCGCGCGCACCTCGCCGACGAGCTTGAGATCGACCCCGAGTCGATTCAGGAACAGACACGTTTCCGAGAAGACCTGGACGCCGACTCGCTCGACCTGTACACGCTCGTGCAAGAGCTCGAGGACACCTACGGCGTCAAGATGTCCGACGAGCAGGCGGCGAAGATCCTCACGGTGGGGCAAGCGGTCGACTTCGTGCTGGCCACGGTTGGGCCCGGTGCGCGGGGGTCGGCGACCGCTACGCAGGGCTCTCAAGAGTGAGTCCCAGAAAGGGCCGTCGGGAGCTCCAGCTCCAGCGGCTGCTGGACGATCTGCCCGAGGAGCTGGCGGGGCCGGCGTTCACGCATGCCTCGTGGACCACTCGCCGCTCGGACTCATATGACCGGCTGGCGTTTCTCGGCGACAGCGTGCTCGCGCTGGCCGTGACCACGCACCTCTACCCGCGTCTGGGTGCCGACCGGTTCGGTGCCGGCGAGCTGACCAAGATCCGCGCACAGGCGGTCTCGGGCCGCTCGTGCAGGGCCGTAGCCGAGCGGCTCGGGATCGCGGAGCGGCTGCAGGCCGCCGCGCCGCCCGAAGCCGAGGCGACGGTGCAGTCGCTCACCGGCACCGAGCGGGTGATGGCCTCAGTGCTCGAGGCGGTGATCGGTGCCTGCTACATGGCAAACGGCTACGAGCGCACCGCCGAAGCCGTGGTGCAAGCGTTCACCCCCGAGATCGACGACGCGCTTGAGCATCCCGCTGACTTCAAGTCGACTTTGCAGGAGCGGTTGGCGCGGCGGGGCGAGCTCGTCTCCTACGAGGTCGTCGACGAACAGGGGCCGCCGCACGAGCGCACCTTCCAGATCAGCGCGGTCGTCGCCGGCTCCGAACTCGGCCGGGGGACCGGGCGCAGCAAGAAGGACGCCGAGCAGGAAGCCGCGCGCACCGCGTTGGAGACGCTGAGCTGATGCACCTCAAGTCGCTCACGCTCAAGGGCTTCAAGTCGTTTCCCGAGCGCACCGTGCTCGAGTTCGGCCCCGGCGTCAGTGTGATCGTGGGCCCCAACGGCTCAGGCAAGTCCAACATCACCGACGCGGTGCTGTGGGCGCTGGGCGAGCAGTCCCCGGGTGCCGTCCGCGGGCAGTCGATGCAGGACGTGATTTTCTCGGGCGCGCCCGGCCGCCAGGCCTCCACGCGGGCCGAGGTCGAGCTCGTGCTCGACGACAGCGAGGGCTCGCTCGGCCTCGGCACCCCTGAGATCTCGATAGTCCGGCGGCTCGACCGCGGCGGCGACGGCGAATACCGGCTGGCGGGGGCGCGCTGTCGGCTGGTGGACGTGATCGAGGTGCTGTCCGACACCGGGCTGGGCAAGGAGATGCACTCGGTCATCTCGCAGGGTCGCGTCGAGTCGATCGTCAGCTCCAAACCGCGCGACCGCCGATCCCTGGTCGAGGAGGCAGCGGGACTCGGCAAGCACCGCAAGCGGCGCCGCCGCGCGCAGCTGAAGCTGGAGCGCACGCAGCAGAACCTCGATCGCGCGCTCGACGTCGAGCGTGAGGCCCGCGCCCGCCTCAGACCCTTGAAGCGCCAGGCCGAGGCGGCCGATCTGCATGCCCGCCTCGAGCGCCAAACGCTCGAGGCCCGCTGGGAGCTCGAACGCGATGAGGTGCGCGAGCGCCGGGCGGTGTCGTCCGCCGCTCGCGAGGCGGTTGCCGAGCTGCGAGCCCGGCGGGAAGCGCTCGAGCGCGAGCTGGCCGCGGTCGCGGGCGAGCGCCAGTCGGCCGAGAATGCACTGGCCGCGCGCGGCGCGCGACACGAGGAGCTTTCGCGGCGGTGCTTCGTCGCGCAATCGGCGGCCGAACGGATGGGCGATCGGCTCGAGGGCGTGGCCGCCTCGTCGACCAGGGTGGAGGCGAGGATCGCGCGCGGCCTTGAGCGGCTTCAGTCCTGGCGCGCGGCGGCGGACGCCGACAGCGACGACGGCGGCGCGGCCGCGCGGATCGCCAAACTCGAAGCCGAGCTTGCGCAGGCGGAGCATGAACGCGAGGCTGAACTGGCGGCAGAGCTCGATGAGCTCGAGCGCGAACGCCAGTCGGCGGCGGAAATCGTGGCGACACGCGACGACGAGCTTTCGAGCGCTGTGGGCACGCGTGACCACTTTGAGCAGCGTCTAGAGGCCGCCCGCAGCGAACTCGACGCCGCAGATCGTAGGCTCGAGGCGGCGCGTCGCGAAGCGGCCCGGATCGGGGGTGAACTGGCCGCCGTCAACCGCTCGCTACGCGGGCTTGAGGCGAGCGCGGGCGCGGGTCCCACGCTCGCGGACGGACTGACCATTGAGCCGGGCTACGAAATCGCGCTGGCGGCCGCGCTCGACGGCCGCCTGCGTGCCGTCCTCGCCCCGGATCGCGCCGCCGCGGACGGGCTGCTTGACCGCAGCGCGGCCGAGGGCGGACGCGTGATCGTGGCCGACAGCGTCGCGGAAGCTCCGGCGGGTGAGCCGCCAAGCCCGGAGGCGACGCGGCTGGCCGACCGCATCAGTGGCGACGGGGAAGCGGTGGCGGTCGTCAAGCGCCTGCTAGGCGATACGTGGGTCGTCGACGGGCTCGCCCGCTTGCCGGAGCAGTTTGGGGGCGTCGCGGTCACGCGTAGCGGCCGCGCGTGGTCGGCGCACACGGGGGAGCTGCGGCAGGCTCCCGCGGTTGGCGACGAACAGGTGCTCGCCCAGCGCAACCGCCGCGAGGAGTTGATCGGCGCTACCGAGCAAGCCGCCCAGGAAGAGCTCGCCGCCCAGCGCGCTCGCGAGGACGCCGTCGGAGCGCTCGAGCGTCTCGCGGGGGAGCGCGACGGCTCGCTCGCCACCTACCGATCCGCCGTGCGTGCGCGTGATGAAGCGGCCGATGTCGAGCGCGAGCTCGCGGCGCGGATCGACCGGCGCCGCGCCGAGGGCGCCTCGGGGGCGGGAGGGGGACGTCACGCACGGCTGGCCGCCGAGCTCGAGGCGGAGCGGTGGACGTTTGACCGCCTCGAGCGCGAGCGTGCGCGTCGCGAGGCCGGTATCGCGCAGTTGGCGGCCGCGACAAGGCATGATGAACGCGCGCTCCCCGTGTTGCGAGACGCTGCAGAGGCGTTGCAGGCGGCCGCTGAGGCGATCGGGCTAGCGCTCGAGCGCTTCGAACGGGAGCTCGAGAGCGATCGGGAGGCGGGAGAGGCGATCGCCGTGGCCCTGCGGGAATGCGCGGGACGCGAGGCGGAACTGCAGGCCGACCTCCACCGCGAGAACGAGGCGCTTACGCAAGCCGAGGTGGCCGCGCAGCGGGCCGGCGATCGGGCGCAGGAGGCGGACGCGGAGTTGTCCGCCCTGGCGTCAGCACTCAAGCTCGCGCCCGAGCCGGGCTCAGAGCCGCTCGCGCCCGAGGATCGCGAAGCTCTAGGCCAGCGGCTCGAGCGGCTGGCGCGGCGGCGAGAACAGCTCGGGCCGGTGAACCCCCTCGCGGAGCGCGAATACGAGGAGGCGGTCGCGCACGTGGAGGAGCTCGAGCACCAGCGCCACGATTTGGAGGCCGCCCTGCGCGAGCTCGAGGCTGTTATCCGCGACACCGACAAACAGATCGACGAATGCTTCGAGCAGACCTTCGCGGCCGCCGCACGAAATTTTGAGGAGGTCGTGGGCCGCCTGTTCCCCGGCGGCAGCGGCCGCTTGCGGCTGGTGAGCGCGGGCGACCGTCCCGCGCGCGCGCTCGGAGCGCAGCCGGTCGCGAGCGAGGATGAGGCGGCTGACGCGGGTGAGATGGCAGACGAGCCCGAAACGCTTGGGATCGAGATCGAGCTGATGCCGGCCGGCAAAAGGATGCAGCGGCTATCGCTGCTATCGGGCGGCGAGAAGTCGCTGACCGCACTCGCGTTTTTGTTCGCGGTCTTCCTCGCGCGGCCGTGCCCGTTCTACATCCTGGACGAGGTCGAGGCGGCGCTCGACGACCTGAACATCGACCGCTTCCTCGGGCTGTTGCGCTCGTTCTCGGACCGCGCCCAGTTCATCGTGGTCACCCACCAGAAGCGCACGATGGAGGCGGCCGACGTGCTATATGGGGTGGTCATGGGCGGCGACGGGATCACCAAGGTGATCTCCCGCCGGCTCGACACCGCCGCGGCGGCTTAGACCACGCCGGGGCCTAGGGCTCGGCCATACGATGTGCGGGTGCTCGTCCTCTCGCGCGCTGAAGTCCGCGAGCTGCTCGATCTCGATCAGCTGATCGAAGCGCTTGCAGGCGCGATGGCCGACCTGAGTGCTGGACGTGCGTCGTTGCCGCAGCGAGTCGCCGCGTTCGTGACCGAGCGCGACGGGCTGCTCGGCGCAATGCCCGCCTACGCGCCCACGCTCGGGACCCTGGCGGCCAAGCTCGTGACGGTCTTTCCCCACAACGACGGCACCGCCGCTTCGACGCACCAGGCGATCATCTCGGTGTTCGACCCTGAGCACGGTTCGCCGCTGGCGCTGCTCGACGGCACCGAGATCACCGCCGTCCGCACGGGGGCCGGTTCGGCGCTGTCCGTGAAGCTGCTGGCGCGCGAGGATGCAGCGGTGCTGGCGGTGCTGGGCACTGGCGTGCAGGCCCGCTCGCACGTCCGCGCCGTGACGCGCGTGCGCCCCATCACGAAGGTCCTGATTGCCGGTCGCGATCGGGGCAGATCGCACGCTCTGGCTGAGGAGCTCGGCGCGGAGCTGTCCGCGACCGTGCGAGCCGTCGACTCATACGCGGATGCCGTCCAGCAAGCCGACATCGTCTGCGCGACGACCCACTCCGTCGAGCCAGTTGTTCGCCGGCAATGGCTCGCACCCGGCACGCACGTCACCTCGGTGGGTTACAACCCGGCCGGGCGTGAGCTCGACGACCAGACGGTCATCGATGCGCTCGTGTGCGTCGAGTCGCGCAGTGCGGCGCTCGCGCCAGCCCCGTCTGGCAGCAACGATCTAACCGAGCCGATCGAACGTGGCCTGATCACACCCGCGCATGTGCATGCTGAGATCGGCGAGCTCGTCTCCGGCACAAAAAGCGGCCGCAGCTCACCCGACCAGCTCACGCTCTACAAGTCCGTCGGCGTCGCAGTGCAAGACGCGGCCGCGGCGGCGCTCGTGCTCGCGAAGGCGCGCCAGCTCGGAATGGGGCGGCAGATTACGCTGTAGAGCACCGTTGCAAACACGTACGCAGATCGGGCTCGTGCCCTGGGGGCCAAACGACTTTGCGCTCCTGCGCGCTTGCTTGGGGGACCCTGCGATGACCGAGCATCTGGGCGGGCCGGAGAGTGAGGCGAAGCTGCTCGAGCGCCAGCGGCGTTACGAAAGCGAGGTCCCACATCAGTTCAAGATCCTCGACGAAGCGAGTGGCGTCGGAGTGGGTTGGGTCGGTTTCTGGGAGCGGGACTGGCACGGAGCTCCGGTTTACGAGATCGGCTGGGCCGTTGTGCCGGCGTTTCAGGGACGGGGCATCGCCACGGCCGCGACCCGTGCTGCCCTGGCAACTGCTCGGCGCCAAGGCGGACGGCGCCACGTCCACGCGTTTCCTTCGGTCGACAACGCTCCCTCCAATGCCCTATGCCGAAGGGCCGGTTTCTCATTGCTCGGATCGTTCAACTTCGAATATCAGGGGCAAGCTATGACGTGCAACGACTGGCAATTCGATCTGCGCTCGGATGCGTGAGATTCCCTCTCAGGAGCGACCGGTGGACGGCTCGTGCCTGTGCGGCGGCGTCCGGTTTCAGATCAGCGCCCCGTTTCGCCGCGCCAACTACTGCCACTGCTCGCGTTGCCGCAAGCACTCGGGCTCTGATGCGCTAGCCCAGGGGCGCGTCCCGAGGGAGGGCTTCCGGCTGCTAGCGGGCGAGGAGCTGATCGAGGTCTTCAGGCCGGCGGGTGGGATGGTCAAGGCGTTTTGCCGCAGGTGCGGCTCGAGCCTGTTCGGCGGCGCGTGGCCGGACGGCGCGGAGGTCTCGATCCGCCTGGGAACGCTCGACCAGGACCCCGGCATCCGTCCTCAGTACCGCAGCTTTGTCGACTCCAAGGCGCAGTGGGACGAGCTCTGCGAAGACGGCCTGCCTCGCTTCGGCGCACGTAGCCCGCTGGCGTAGGCTGCCGGGCGATGGCCAGAGACTGGAGCGACGTTTTCATTTTGGACGGCGCCCCGCCAGCCGGTCCGAGCGCCGGGGCTCCCGGCGAAGAGGTCGACGCGCAGGGGCGACGCGGCGGCGGGCGCCTGCGTCGCCTGCGCGAGAACCTGCGAAAGACGCGCCAGGCGCTCAGCGCCGAGGTACAGGCGACCCTCTTCGAAGATCCGAACGAAGAGACTTGGGAACGGCTCGAGGAGGCGCTGATCTACGCCGACGTGGGCGCCAAGACCACCGCGCAGGTAGTTTCCGCGCTCGAGCACGAGGCGAGCGCGGGCAACCTCAGCGGCGGCGTGCAGCTGACCGAGCGACTCGTGGAGCTGCTCGCTGACAAAGCCAACGCCGGCGAGGACCGCATCGATCTGCGCGCTGAGCCCACCGTGATCCTGATTGCCGGCGTCAACGGGACGGGCAAGACCACGACCGTCGGCAAGCTGGCGTGGCATCTGCGTCACGGACTCGGACGCTCGGTCGTGATCGGGGCGGCGGACACGTTCCGCGCGGCCGGCATCGAGCAGCTTGAGGTGTGGGCGCAGCGTGCCGGCGCGACGTTCGTGAGCCGCGACCCGGGCTCTGATCCGGGATCCGTCGCCTACGACGCGGTCGCAGCCGCACGTCGTGACGGCGCAGACGTGGTATTGATCGACACGGCCGGAAGGCTCCACACCCAGCAAGACCTTATGGCGGAGCTTGCCAAGGTCAGCCGCGTCGTCTCCAAGCAGATTCCCGAGGCACCCCACGAGACGCTGTTGACCGTCGACGCGACAACCGGCCAGAACGGCTTGCGCCAGGCACGGCTGTTTTCGGAGGCCGTTCCGGTCACCGGGCTCGTGCTGACAAAGCTCGACGGCACCGCCAAGGGCGGCATTGCGCTCGCGATCGCGCAGGAGTTGGCCCTGCCGGTGAAGTTGATCGGGGTCGGCGAGGGGATCGAGGACCTGCGGCCGTTTGACCCCGCCGAGTTCGCCAGAGCGCTGGTGGCCGCCTGAGGGCAGGCCGCTAGGCTCAACAGCGGATGTTTGACACGCTTGCCGACAAGCTCCAAGCCGTGCTCGAAGACGTTCGCGGCCGCGGCACGCTGACCGAAGCTGATGTGAGTGCCGCGATGCGTGAGATCCGCCTCGCGCTGCTCGAGGCGGACGTCAACTTCAAGGTGGTCAAGGAGTTCACGGCCGCCGTCAAGGAGCGGGCGCTCGGGGCGGATGTGGTCGGCCGCCTCAACCCGGGCCAGCAGGTCGTGAAGATCGTCTCCGACGAGCTCACCGAGCTGATGGGCGGCGCCGCCCGAGACATTTCGTTTGCGCCAAGCCCACCCACGATCGTCGTGATGGCCGGCCTGCAGGGCTCGGGCAAGACGACCGCGACCGCCAAGCTCGCTCGCTATCTGCGCGAACAACACTCCTCCTCGGTGGCGGTCGCCGCGTGCGACTTGCAGCGCCCGGCCGCGGTCGAGCAGCTGGTCAAGGTGGGGCGACAGGCGGGGGCGGACGTCTACGAGCAGGGAACCGACAAGGACCCGGTCCAGATCGCCAAGTGGGCCCGCGATCGCGCTGTCGCCGAGGGCAAGGACGTGCTGATCGTCGACACCAGCGGTCGTTTGCACGTCGATCACGAGCTGATGGACGAGCTCAAGCGCATCAAGCAAGCGCTCAAGCCACATACGGTGCTGCTGGTAGTCGATGCGATGACGGGCCAGGACGCCGTTGCCGTCGCCGAGAATTTCTCCGACGCCGTCGGGTTTGACGGCGTCGTCATGACCAAGCTCGACGGCGACGCGCGTGGCGGCGCTGCGCTGTCGGTGAAGGCGATCACAGGCAAGCCGATCCTGTTTGCGTCGACGGGCGAGAAGCTTGACCAGTTCGAGCGCTTCTACCCCGACCGGATGGCGCAACGCATTCTCGGTATGGGCGACGTGATGACGCTGATCGAGAAGGCTCAGGACGCCTACGACGAGGAGCACGCCGCCGAGCTCGAGCGCAAGCTGCGCAAGGCGCAGTTCGGACTCGACGACTTCCTCGAGCAGCTGCGCCAGGTGCGCCGGCTGGGTCCGCTGCAGTCGCTGCTCGGCCTGATCCCCGGAATCGACAAGGAGCTGCGCAACGTGCGCATCAGCGAGCGCGAATTCGACCGCGTCCAGGCCATCATCCTCTCCATGACGCCGCAGGAACGCCGCCATCCCGAACTTATCAAGGGCTCACGCCGCGTCCGCATCGCGCGCGGCTCGGGCACCAACGTGCAGGCCGTCAAGGCGCTGATCAAGCAGTTCGAACAGATGCGCAAGCTGATGCGTCAGGTCTCACAGGGCCGAATGCCCGATCTTGGCGCGCTTCTGGGGCAGGCCGGCGCCACGGGGTCGCCGCCTCGTCTGGGTCGCTAACCTCCTCCGACGCATGGCAGTGCGACTTAGATTGACCCGTGTCGGCAACCGCAAGAACCCCATCTGGCGTGTGGTTGTCGCCGATCAACGCGCGAAGCGCGACGGCCGCGTGATCGAGACCGTGGGCCACTACAACCCGCAGACCGACCCCTCAACGGTCTCGCTGGACGAGGACCGCGTCCGCGATTGGCTGGCGCGGGGAGCGGAGCCGAGCGGCGCCGTGCGCAAGCTGCTGCACACCCAGGGAATCCTTTAGCCGCCCGGCGATGAAGGAGCTGCTCGAGCACCTGGCCAAGGGGCTGGTCGAGCAGCCTGAGGCCGTGGATGTCACCGAAGTGCAGGAAGCGGACGGCTCGGTCGTGCTCGAGCTGTCAGTCGCCGACGATGACTACGGCAAGGTGATCGGGCGGGGTGGCCGGACCGCGGCCGCCCTGCGAACTGTGATCAAGTTCGTCGCCACCAGACACGACCGCCGAGTGTTCGTGGACATCGTCGACGCTGCATGAGCTGGTTGCACGCGGGTCGGGTGGGGAGGCCCCACGGACTGGACGGCAGCTTTCATGTAGCTGAGCCAACCGCGCAGCTGTTGGGCGAGGGCAGGACAGTGTTCGCTGGCGGGGAGGAGCGCGAAATCGTGCGCAGGGCCGGAACGGACGCGCGCCCGATCATCCGGCTGGCGCACGTCCATGACCGCGCCTGCGCAGCGTCTATGCGCGGTGTTGATCTGCTCTGCCCGCGCGACCAAGCGCCGGCTCTGGAGCAGGATGAGTGGTGGGCCGAGGACCTCGAGCGTTGTCAAGTCGTTGGCGGGGGCAGGGCGCTCGGCCGCGTGACCCGGTTGGTGGCGCTACCCAGCTGCGAGGCGCTCGCGGTGCAATCGGTCCCGGGCGCGACCGAGGTGCTCATTCCGCTGGTGGCGGACGCGGTGGTGCGCGTCGACATCGACGCAGGCGAAATCGAGCTCGACGTGAAGTTCCTCGGCGCGGATCTGCTGCCCGCCACGTAACCGTGGAAATCGACGTCTTCACGCTGTTTCCGGAGGCGTTTGCGTGGTTCGAGCGCCAGCGCCACGTCGCTGCAGCGCTAGCCCACGGACACAGGCTCGACTTGGTCAACTATCGCGACCACACACCCCTGAAAGCGGGACAGGTAGACGACGCGCCGCTGGGCGGCGGTGCTGGCATGGTGCTGAGGGTCGACGTCGTCGAGGCCGCACTTCGCGCGCGCTACGGGGTGGACCCGGTCGGGCTGCCGGACCAGCGCCGGATCCTCGCACTCACGCCGTCAGGCCCGGTGCTTGATGAAGCGCTCGTGTCTGAACTTGCCCGCGAGTCGGCATTGACGCTGCTGTGTGGCCGCTACGAGGGGTTTGACGAGCGGATCCTGGAGCACTTCGTCAGCGGGACCTTGTCCATCGGCCGCTACGTGCTCGCCGGCGGGGAGCTTGCGGCGATGGTGACGCTCGACACGATCGTGCGCAAGCTTCCTGGCGCGCTCGGCGACGAAAGCTCAGCGATTGAGGAGTCGTTTTCCGAGGCGTTGGAAGGCGCCCCTGAATACCCCCACTACACCCGTCCGGCCGAGTACCGCGGCTGGCGGGTCCCCGAAGTTCTGTTGTCGGGCCACCACGTCCGGATACGAGACTGGCGCCTGGCGCAGAGCCGTTCGCGGGCTGGGAATCAGCAGGCCGAGGGCGAGTCGCTACGATAGGCCGCGCCGCGCGGGCGGGACATCCGCTCTCAGGTTGCACTACCGAATCTTCCCCGCGCGAGTCAGCCCTCAGTTACAGATGAGCACCGTGATCGACACCCTCGAGCGCTCGCAGCTTCGCCGCGTCCCGAAATTTGACGCCGGCGACCGGGTGCGTGTCCACTTCCAGGTGATCGAGGGCACCCGGCGCCGTACACAGGTGTTCGAGGGCGTCGTGATCAAGCGCCAGGGGCATGGCGTGCGTGAAACGTTCACGGTGCGCAAGCAGTCCTTCGGCGTGGGCGTCGAGCGGACGTTCCCGGTGCACTCGCCCAAGATCGAGCGCATCGAGGTGGCCGCCCGCGGCGATGTGCGTCGCGCCAAGCTCTACTACCTGCGTGAGCGCGTGGGCAAGCGCGCACGCGTCCGTGAGCGGCGCTCCACGGGGCCTGAGGAAATGGTTGAGCGCGAGTTGCTGTACGTCGAGCCGGAGCCCGGTGAGGCCGTCACTGAAGACGAGCGCCCGGCAGAGGAGGCCGAAGCCGAGGCTGGCTCAGAGGAGGCCGCTGCCGAAGCGCCTCCGGAGCCCGAAGACGACGCGTCTCCCGCGGAGCCTTCCCCGAGCGAAGAGCAGGAGTGACACGCCCCAGACGGTCGCGATTGGCGTCGGCGGCCGAGCTTGTGGCAATTATCGCCGCCGCGGCGGGACTCGCATTTCTCGCGCAGGCGTTCGTCGTCAAGCCGTATCGCATCCCAAGCGCCTCGATGGAACCCACCCTGCAGATAGGCCAGCGGATCCTCGTCAACCGGATTGGCGCTGGCTCCGGCGGCTGGAATGTCGGCGAGATCGTCGTCTTTCACCCGCCGGCCGATTACAAGGGCGGCTGCGCCGACCCCCGCGAGGGCCAGAATGTTCAGGGCCAGACCGGCGCTCACGCATGTGATGTAGCCCAGGCGCATCAGTCGGGGGAGACATTCATCAAGCGCGTGGTCGGTATTTCCGGGGACCGAATCTCAGTCCTTAACGGACACGTCATCCGCGACGGCGTGCGGGAGCGCGATCCTTACGTGAAGCCGTGCGGCGGGTTAACGATGTGCAACTTTCCGGGCACGATCACAATTCCGCAGGGCGAGTACTTCATGATGGGGGACAACCGTGGTCAGTCCGACGACAGCAGGTTCTGGGGGCCAGTGCGCAAGTCTTGGATCGTCGGCGATGCGTTTTTTACCTACTGGCCTCCCGATCGCATTGGGTCGTTGTAGATGACGGTTCTCCGCCGACCAAAGAAAGCGCCAAGATCCGGCATCAAGTCACTGATTGAGCTCGTGGTCACGGTTGCGGTGGCGGTCGGGATCGCGCTGCTGGTGCAGGCCTTCATCGTCAAGCCCTATCGCATCCCAAGCGGCTCGATGGAGCCGACGCTTACGATCGGGCAGCGGGTCCTAACTAATCGTCTGGTCGACAAGCCCAGCCTGGGCGACGTGGTCGTTTTTCATCCTCCGGTGGGCGCCGACCCGATGAATCCCACGTGTGGCAACCCGAATCAAGGGCCCGGCCACCAGCAACCCTGTGGCAAGCCCGTGCCGCGGGAATCGAACCAGACCTACATCAAGCGGGTCGTGGGGTTGCCCGGAGACCGGATCGCGATCGTCAACGGACACGTAATCCGCAACGGCCACCGGGAGAAGGACCCCTACGTCAGCACCTCTGACTGTGGGCCGGGTGGGTCGGAATGCGACCTGCCCAAGCCGATCGTGGTTCCGCCCGGCGATTACTTCATGATGGGAGACAACCGTGGGGACTCCGACGACAGCCGCTTCTGGGGACCCATACCCGCCAAATGGGTCATTGGCGTCGCCTTCTTCACCTACTGGCCCCCCGACCGGATCGGATTCCTCTGAGCTAGCGAAGCGCGGCCGGGAGTCCGAAGGCCGGCAGGCCGAGCGGCGGCGAAGGCGCACCGGCCGGCGTTTGTTCGCGTTTGACCGTGCGCTCGGCGTGCGCTATGTCGCCGGAGCCGACGAGGCGGGGCGGGGCTCGCTGGCGGGACCGCTCGTCGCCGCGGCCGTGCTGTTCGATCTCGAGCGTCTGCGCCCAGTCGATATCCGCGCACTCGGTGCGCTCAACGATTCCAAGCAACACACGTCAGAGTCGCGCGCAGAGCTGTTCGGGATCATCCTGCGACTGGCCGCGCGCGTCGCGATCATCACTAGATGTGCCCCGGGCATCGACTCCCGGGGTCTCCACGTGACCAACCTCGCCGCGCTGCGTGTCGCTCTGCGGCGCGTCGCCTGCGACGGCTGCATCTGTCTTAGCGACGGCTTCGCTCTCGGCGAGCCGGGAGCGCAAGCAGTCGTCGGCGGCGATGCGCGCAGCGCCGCGATCGCGGCGGCCTCGGTGATCGCCAAAGAAACGCGCGACCGGTATATGCGCCGCGCCGACGCGGACCATCCCGGCTTTCAATTCGCTCAGCACGTCGGCTACTCGACCCCCGAGCACCGAGAGGCGATTGAGCGACTCGGGGTCTCACCAATTCACCGCCTCTCGTTTCAGTCCGCCGCTTACCAGCAATTGAGCTTCGGCTGAGCTTCGGCTGAGCGCGGGGCTCGCTCGGCGCTGGTCGAAGCGCGCGAACTGAGATGATCGTCCGATGCCAACAATCGAGGCCTTAGCCACAACGTCGGCTTCCCCCGACAGTGTCTGGGCGCTGCTGGCTGATTTTTCGGAGTGGTCGCGCTGGGGCGCGTGGTCCCACGTCGCGGTCGAAGGCGGCGGTGAGCAGGGGCCAGGTGCGGTCCGCATCCTCGTCAGGCGCCCGTTCCGCTTGCGCGAGCGGGTCACCGACTGGGTCCCCGGAGAGCGTATGGGGTACGAGCTGCTGGACGGAATGCGAGTGCATGGCTACCGCGCGGAGGTCACGCTCACACGAGCTGACGGGGGTGGCACGCAGGTGTCCTGGCGCTCGACATATGAGCATGCCGGGCCGCTGACGGCATTCCTTCTCCGCTCAGCCGTGCGCGACGCGTGCCAGCGCTTGGCGAAGGCCGCCGAACGATAAGCGTCAGAAAGCCGCTTCCAGGTGCTCGAGCCTAAGGAACTCGGCTTGCCAATCAAAGGTCACTCCGATCGCGTCGAAGCGGATCTCAGATGCGTAGGGTCGCTTGAAGCGCTCGCTGACCCAGTGGCGAGCCATCCTCCGTACCTGGGCTCGCTTGCGGGGATGCAGCGACTCGAAAGTTGACGGCCCGGGCGTCTTAGCTGATCGCGCGCCGCGAGGCAGGCGGCGCGACTTGACCTCGCAGAATGCCAACGTGTGCCCGTCGAACGCGATGATGTCGATCTCTCCCCAGCGCGTGCGGTAGTTGCGCGCAAGGATTTCGAAGCCCCGCCGCGCCAGATGCTCGGCGGCCACCTGCTCGCCCAGCCGCCCGAGATCGTTGCTGCGCGCCATCGCGCCGACCCTACGAGCACGCGCGCCACAGGTGGGATACCGCCTGTGCCAATCCTGTGTCTGGCCATCGCCGCTGCCGATGCCGCATCTGCACACGCCATGACCCACGTGTGACGGCTCTCTTCTTAGCGTTGTGAGGCATGCTCGCGCGCGTCTGCACCTTTGCGATTGACGGCGTGGACCCGCGCCAGATCTCCGTCGAGGTCGACATCCGCGACGGGCTGCCGTCATTCACGATCGTCGGGCTGGCAGACGCCGCCGTACGGGAGTCGCGCGAGCGCGTGCGTTCGGCGATCGAGAACTCAGGCTTCAAGTTCCCGCAAAGGCGCATCACGGCCAATCTGGCGCCCGCGTTCCTGCGCAAAGTTGGCCCGGGATTCGACGCCGCCTTGGCGCTCGGGCTGCTAGCCGCCAGCGAGCAGATTCCAACCGCGACCGTCGAGCGCTACGCAGTGTTCGGCGAGCTGTCGCTCACGGGTGCGTTTCGAGACTCCCCAGGCGTCCTCGCCGTCGCCGAGGGCGCGCACCGCTCCCTCATACGCCGCTTGATCGTGCCGCGTGAGCGAGCCCGCGAGGCGGCTCTGGTAGAAGGACTGGCGATTGCTGGCGTGGCCAGCCTTGTCGAGGCAGTGGCGGTGGTGCGTGGAGCCGACCTCCCACCACTGCCTCCCGCGGCACCCCGCGTCACCGACCCCATGTCCGTGCCCGACCTCGCCGATGTGAGGGGCCACGCGGCTGCCGTGCTCGCGCTCCAGATCGCAGCCGCGGGCGGCCACAACCTCTTGCTCGAAGGACCGCCAGGAACCGGCAAGACGATGCTCGCGCGTCGTCTGCCCTCGATCCTGCCCCCAATGACCAGGGCGGAGGCACTCGAGGTGACCAGGATCCAGAGCGTCTCGGGGTTACACGCCGACGGGCTGGTCGCGACACGTCCGTTTCGCGCCCCGCACCACACGATCTCGCCTGCCGGGCTCGTTGGTGGCGGCTCGCCCCCGCGACCCGGAGAGGCAACGCTCGCCCACCCGAGTGTCTAAATAAACACCCACTGGCGACGCGGTCTCATCGAGCGTATCCGGAGGCCCGGTCGTAGCGCTCGTCCCCGTTCTCGCTAGAGGCAGGCAGACAACCCGAGCGCTGACCTAGGGGACGGGAATGACGATGTTGGCTTTCGTTGTCTGGTGGGCGACAGCCTTCACGGACTGCCTCCACCGCGCGCCGGAGGTGTTTCTCGCGGCAAGGGTGTATCGCCCGGGTCGCAGTTGAAAGGCGAAATGCCCAGATGCTTTGGTGCGCTGGTGAGCGACCACGTGGTGACTCGAGTTGACAACCTTGACGAAGCCCTTTTGCGGCCAGCAATGGCCTGGTGCGGGGCCGCCACAAACTTCAAAGTTGCCGACGACGCGCGCGTCACGCGGGCGTGCGGTTGGGGATGAGCGGGTGCGAGCGTGTCCGAGCGAAACTGCACCAGCGACCGATGCACCGGCTGCCAGGATGGCCGCGGCAACGAGGCTGACGCGTGCAGGTGCTCGTGAGTCGTATGACCGCAGCAACATGGCGAGCCTCCGTGGTGGTGTCGCTATGGTCACCATACGCCGCAGGCGCTGGCCCGTCACGTGCTTAGTCAAGACGTCGTTCGCGCTCGGCGATGCGCTGCAGCCGCTGGTCGAAGCTCAGGAGGTCGGCGTCCGCCGACACCGCGGTGGCAAGGGAGAGCGCGTCGCCTAAACGCAGCGCGTGATGCCGAGCCCGCAGCTCCGCTGCCTGCCGCGCCAGCGCCTGGTCGAGGTCGACCACGGTGACCTTGGCCGCAGTGAGAAACTCGTCGACCTTCTCGCCACGTCCGCGCTGGAGCGGGCGAATCATGATCTCGGCGTAGACGCTTGCGCCTACGAGCAACTGCTCCCCAGCGACCATCTTGGCGCGCAGCGCTTCAACCGCTCGCTCGTGTTGGGCGTCCCCAGGGTCGAGGAACGCGATCAGCACGTCGGCGTCGAGCGCTACTGACGCCACTCTTCGCGTAGCCGCTCTAGATACCCAGCTGGGTAAGTGCCGGCCGGCAGAGAGCCCGCGTAGCGATCGATCAGATCGTCCGCGCGCTCAAGCTCGATCCGACCGGGAGCAACGGCCCGGACTACGACTTCGTCGCCCGCATCCAGACCGGCCTCGTGCAGAACCCGAACTGGAATCGTCACCTGATGCTTGCTCGACAGCTTGCTCATCGCTTTACCGAAAGCTTAGCGGGTAAAGCGACTGATTCGGCCGTTACGCTGCCGATCTGCCCCGGACCGGCGATTGTGGCGCCGGGTTCGGGCGCGGTCAAGGTCGGGCTTCGCCCTCCCTTCCCCTCGCTTCGCTCGGTGACAGCGCCCGCGCCCGGCGCCTTGTTCGAGTGAAGTTCCGGGGCAGGTGTGGGTCAGCGGAGGCGGCGCCACTGAGAAGCCCGCTTGGGGGAGAGGGGAGGAGGCGTCCGACCGACTACATATCCACGTCATATGCAGCCCGTGCTTCCAGCGGAAGCAGATCTTGAATCTGCCACCCGGACCTCATTGTGGAAAGACGTCGGGTGCCGGCGCTGTCACCGAGCGAAGCGAGGGGAAGGGAGGGCGAAGCCCGACCTTGACCGCGGCGGCGCCCGGCGTCAGGGTCGAAGAGGTCCGGGCCCCCGCAGCGGAGGGTGATGTTCAGTTGTGCCCCTTGGTGGTCAGTGTTCGTGCCATTCGAGCGGGGCTGGGGACTGCCGCCGCTCGATCCGCCGGTAACCGTGAGCTCTGGGGCGGTGAAGGCCTCTCGGATCCAAGTTCCTCGTACATCTCATGAGGCGTCGCGCCGCTCCTCGCGGGGGAGAAGGTGGCGGCACTGGTGGTGGTCGACTCGCACACGGCCACAGACAGCGACCCGAGAGCTGTCATGGCCGGAGCGCACCAAGAGGCGGCGCCGCATCGCGTCACGCGCGTGGGTCTCTCGAGCGAGTTGCTCGAGGATTGCCCCGAAGCCCCTGCGATGATGGGCCTCGTGCGCGTGATGAGATCGCGCCGGTAGAAGGTCAGGGCATGCGATGAACATCAGTACGCCGGCCAACGTAGCGCCCGCCGGCGGGCGCATCCAGAGCTGCCCGTCACTTGTTGCACACGTTTGACAAAGCCCGCCACCGCCAAGCGGCGCCGGGCTTTGCGCGCCGCGTGACTACCTCCGCTGCGCTCCGGCAGTGACGCAGCGAACCGAGCGCCGCCGGGCCCGACAGCCCTCACAGTGAGTCTGGCCTGCGGCCCGGACACCGCTCTGGGAGCGAGCCGGCACGGCTCGCCCCATAGCGGTGTGCCTTCGAGCAGCGGCCCAGATCCGAGCGCGGAAACTCGGCTTGCGCTTTCCGCGCAAAGGAGGTGTTCGAGCTTGTGTGCTCGTCGCAGCGCAAAAGCGGTCGCCGGTGGGGCGTGGCCGATGCGGAGATCGATCGCGTTCTCGTAGTGCGATCACCCCGAGTGCGCCCCGTCCTATGGGCTCGTCGTGGTCGGCCTCTCGAGCTGCGCGAGTCGGGCGCTAGGCGGTCGCCGAGGCGAGCAGCACCACGTTCGAGAAGCTCAGCGGCGTCGAGCCACCCCCCGCATCTGCCGCGGCCTGGGTGATCGCGTCCCAGGCCTCTTCGTGGGCCTCGTCAGCGTGCTGCTCGATCATCGCCCGGATCGGGGCGGCGATCGCCCTTACGTAGGCTGTGAAGTGCTCGGGGGAGTCGAACTTGAAGGTGACCTCGTCCTGCTCCACGACGACGTTGGAGAACCCACCTCCTTCGAGCAACCCGCCGAGGGCAGAGGGGGTGGGGCGGGAAAGGGGCCCGGGCGTTCCGGCCGGGGGCGCGGGCACGCCCAGCCGCCGCATCGTTGTTCTCATTGGAATCGAGAGGAAGGGGACCTGATCGGGCTCGCCCCACGAGCTAATCGCGATCCGCGCGCCCGACTTCAGAAAACCTCGGATGCGTCCGGCGGCGGCCTCCGCGTCAGGCTCGAAGATGATCCCCCAGCGCGAGACGGCGGCGTCGAAGCTCGCCTGCGGAAAATCGAGGCTCGAGGCGTCCGACTCGATGAACTCGACGTTGTCCAAGCCGGCCGCCGCCGCGCGTTCGCGCCCGAACGCGAGCATCTCGGCGGAGATGTCCGTGGCCACAACGCGGCCCTCCGGGCCGACCCTACGCGCGGCGGTGAGCGCCGGCTCGCCATAGCCAGCGGCGACGTCCAAGACCCGGCTTCCCGACCGCACGCCAGCGAGCTCCACCAGCCGCTCGCTGATGTGCCGATCCGCGCGGTCATTGAACGCGCTCCACTCCATCCATCCCACCGCAGCCGAGCCCCAGTTCCTATGCTGAGCCTCGCGGAACTCGACCGGGTCAATGGCCTTCGATTCCATGCCCGCTCCTGGTAGAGGTCGTCGGCGCCCGCCGGCTGGTAGCGGTCGCCCGTCCTCGTCGTCAGCTCTTGGCGTAGTGCTCCATGCCCGCGAAGTCGAGCACGACACATGGCTCATCGCCAATCACTTCGCCGTCGTGCCCAGGTGGGATCGCGACCACGTCTCCAGGACCGAACTCGAGCTCGGTACCGTCATCCATGATCACCTTCTGACGCCCAGAGAGGACATAACCCAGGTGCGCTGCCTGACAGCTATCGGTACCCGCCAGGGGCTTGACGTGCTCCGACCAACGCCACCCCGGCTCGAACGTTGCTTTACCGACGACGCCATCGCCGACGTTCAAGATCTCGACCTGACCCTTACCACTCATCGGCCGCACCTCGTCAGGGGAGGAGAAACTCTTCTTCTCGAGCCGCACGCGGTTCTCCTTTCTTGCTCGACGGGCACCGTATCGGCCCCGCCCGGTAGGACGCGATCCTAACGCCCCGTACACGCTCAGCGTGAAATCTTGCCGTCCGCCCCGCTTTCCGCGCGTTGCGGGTGCGAGGCGGGCGATGCGGAGATGCTCGTCGCCGCATCGAAGCGGGGCTCGAGCCTGCTTAGGAGAGGCCAGCACCGCTGGCGTCGATGACGTCGCAGCCGTGACCGGAGACTGCTGCATCACCGGATTTCGACAGCGTCGATCGCCACCGCTCCTCGTCGTCCGGAGCGGCAGTGATCGTGGGCGTGCCGAGAGCGCCGCAATCGCGCGAAAAGCGACAAGATTGCGCTCATGATCCCGTCGCTCGAGGGCCTCGCCCCGTTCCAGATCGCCTTCGTCGTGCGGGACCTGGAGCGCGCGACCCGGGAGTTCGACGCTCGGCTAGCCGCCGGCCCGTGGCGGGGGTGGGTGTTCGGGCCCCAGGGCCAGGGTCGCGAGTACCGCGGCCGCCCAGCCGATTGGACGCTGCGGCTGGTGCTGAATGACAGCAGCCCGCAATTCGAGCTGATCGAGCCGCTCGACGGCCCGAGCATCCACGCCGACTGGCTCGATGAGCGTGGAGAGGGCTTCCACCACATCGGCTACGTCGTCGAGTCGCTGGAGCGAACGACGGCCGAGATGGAGGCCGCCGGGCATCCCCCGATCGCTCGGATCCACTCGTTCGGCGCCGACGGCGACGGCGCTGCCGCGTACTACGACACCGCGGAAGCGCTCGGGTTCCTCGTCGAAGCGGTCGAGCCACCCTCTCGAATGCCGCCGACCGACTTCACGCCCTAACAAGTCGCTCTCGCCTCGTGCGCCTTGCGGGCGTGAGGGAGAGGTCCTCGCCGGCTCCTGTCCCGGACGAGCGACGAGAGCGCCGTTCCTCGCGCCGATGACGCTCACATCCCCGGGGAGCAGAAGGGTGCGACCCAGGCTTCCAGAGCCGGCGTGCTGGCTCTAGCGACGGTCGCGTGATCGGGCTTCTGCCCGCGGGGTACAGCCGCCGTCGGAAGCGGCTCTCGCAGCCTCTGAGCTGTGGAAGCTGTCACCCCGATCCCCTCATCACTCGGTACCGCACACGCAGCGTTGGTTGGTGGCTCTGGTCGATGTCGCGCAAGTCGAGCCGCAGGTCGGGCGCGTCGCCTGAGAGCAAGGGAATCCCTCGGCTTACGATGACCGGCTCGATCGCGACGATGACCTCGTCGATGAGACCTGAGCGGGCAAAGCCGGCGTTGAGCTGAGATCCGCCCGCAAGCAACACGTGGTCGGCATTCAGGCGCGTAGCCGCTCCGACGGCATCTTCGGGCGTGGCGGCGCGCATCGAGCCCGGTTGCGTAACGAAGTCGTTCTTGCGGGTGACGACGATGATCGGCAGCTCCTGGAACTCCGGGCGGACCAGCGGCTCGAAGAGTTCGTGCGTGACACGGCCCCAGATGAGCGCGTCGCTGGAACGCATGAGCTCGAGGAAGAGCTCCCAGTCGTTACTCGAAAGGAAGTCTTCCGATTGATTCTCCCGCGCGACGATCCCGTTTAGGGACATCGCCATCCACAATGTGACGTTCATCGGCCTGCCGCCAGGTTAGTCACGAAGCTCCTCGCACCGAACGCGATCAGCCTACGCCCTGTCCGCGCGACGCACCACGGCCGTAAGCCGAGCCGGAACCCGATGCCTGCTCCCTTGCGCGCGATGCAGGAGCACGACGGGCCGGCAGGACGCTATCGCCACGGACGAGTTGGGGAAGTCGGCGAGCACGCCGGCGACGACCACGAGGCTGTCGGATTCACCCGGCGAAGCGAAGGCGCCGCGTTCCTGCAAGCCGCGCAAAGGGAGTGCGCCGGCCCGGACGGCGAGATGCATCCCGCGCGACGGGAGCAGGAGCCGGCCGACAGCGCTCCGGCGCGGTTGGATGAGCAGCCCAGCCGCACATTGCCTGTGACGCAGGGCGCGTGGGTCTGCTGCCCGGGGATGGCGGCTCGTCGCTGGGCGTTGTGGGGGCGGTCTTCGCGGCATAGGCTGTCCCGGAGATGTCGTCGGTGGCTCGAGAGAGGGTTCGTCTTGCGGAGCTCGTTGCGCTGCTCTCGCTGGGTACCGACCTTGGGCTCGGGCAGCCGATGGAGCACATGATCCGTGCGTGCTTGATCGCGCTTCGGCTGGGTGAGCGGCTTGGGCTGGCGGAGTCGGAGCGCGGCGTTATCTACTACTCGGGTCTGCTGGCGTGGGTCGGGTGCCACACCGACGCCTATGAGCAGGCGAAGTGGTTCGGGGATGACGCCACGCTGAAGCGAGACGCGCACTACCACTACGACATGGGCAAGGTCGGCCCGGCGATCTCATTCATGCTCAAGCATGTCGGCGGGCCCGAACGACCGCTGGCTACGCGCACCCGGGTGGGTTTGGCGTTCATGGGGGACGGGCTGCGAGCGATGAAGTCGCTCGCAGAGAACCACTACCGCGCGACCGACGAACTCGTAGAGCGTCTGGGCCTCGGCGAGGACGTTCGCGAGAGCCTTCGACAGACGTACGAGCGCTGGGATGGCAAAGGCGCTTACGGGATGAAGGGCGCGGAGATCGCTGTCAGCTCGCGGCTGATCAACCTCGCAGACGTGGTCGAGGTGTTCGGGCGCACCGGCGGCGTCGAGGCGGCGCTGATGGTGGCCCGCGAGCGCAGCGGCACGCAGTTCGATCCAGAGCTGGTCGAGGCGTTCTGCGAGCAGGCGCCGATGGTCTTGACCGAGCTCGATGACACGCCGAGCTGGGAAGCGGTGATCGCGGCGGAGCCCGCGCTGGCGCGTGAGGTCGTCGGCGCGGAGCTCGACCTCGCGCTCGAGGCGATCGGCGAGTTCGCCGAGCTGAAGTCGCCGAACATCATGGGTCACGTCCACGCCGTCAGAGAGCTCGTCACCGAGGCCGCGACGAGCTTCGGCCTTCCCGACGCCGACGCAGCCCAACTTCGTAGAGCGGCATGCGTCTACGACCTCGGCCGGCTCGGGGTTCCGAACACGGTCTGGGACAAGCCGGGGCCGCTGACTCAGTCCGAGCTCGAGCGGGTGCGCACGCATCCGTACCTGAGCGAGCGGATGCTCGCGTTCGCGCCCTCACTTGCGGGCCTTGGCAGGGTCGCGGTCCAGCATCACGAGCGACTCGACGGCTCCGGTTATCCCCGCGGCATTTCCGGCGAGCAGATCGGCACGTCGGCGCGGTTGCTGGCCGCGGCGGACGTGTACCAGGCGCTATGCGAGCCGCGCCCACATCGGCCGGCGCGTGCCGCGCAGGACGCGGCCGGCGAGTTGCGCCGAGAGGTCACCGCCGGGCGACTCGACGGTGAAGCCGTCGACACCGTGCTACGGGCCGCGGGGCACAGGGTCGGCCGACGCCGCGAGTGGCCTGCGGGCCTGACCGCGCGCGAGGTCGAGGTGCTCAGGCTCCTGACGCGCGGCCTGTCGAACAAGCAGATCGCTCAGCAGCTCGTGATCTCGCCGAAGACCGCAGGCAGTCACGTCGAACACATCTACCGCAAGATCGACGCCTCCAACCGCGCGCAGGCCAGCCTGTTCGCGATGCGTCACGGGCTGATGCGCGACGCGCCGGCACCAGACGGCGCCTAGACCTTCTCCGAATCCGCGAGGTCCCAAAGATCAGGCGAATGCCCGATGACGGCTCGTGGCTCGGTTGCGAGCCTGCCCGCAGCGATTGAAACCCGGCTTGGAGGACACGATGAGCACCCAGGAAAGCACCACGACGCCGTATGGCCAGCGCGTTCACGCCAACGGCATCGACATCCACTACCTCGACCAGGGCCAGGGCGAGCCGCTCGTGCTGCTGCACGGCGGCATCGTCTCCACCAACCCGATCTGGACGGGTGTGCCCGTCGCGTATGCCGGCTATATGGACACACTGGCCGAGAACTTCCGCGTGATCGCCCCGGACACGCGCGGCTGCGGCCGGACGGTGCACTCCGGCGGGCCGATCAGCTTCGATCTGCTGGCCGACGACGTCGCCGCGATGAGCGCCGCACTCGGACTCGAGCGGCCCCTGATCGCCGGCTTCAGCGACGGTGCGATCACCGCGACCATTCTCGGCATCCGGCACCCGGACACAGCCCGAGCGATCGTCAATCACGCCGGCTTCGACGAGTTCGATCCCGAGGCCCCGACGTTCGCGATGATGCGCCAGATCCTCGGCGGCAGCCCCGACGCGACCGAGCCCGATCCGGACGCGGCAGCACGCGGCTTCGAGTCCTCCACGCAGATGCGCCCGATGTTCGAGCTGATGAAGTGCGACCAGGACAGCGGTCAGGGCGACGGGCACTGGCGGACATACCTGCGCCTCTCCTGGGACCGCACCACCCAGCATCCCGGCTACACGTACGCCGACCTCGCGAAGATCACCGTTCCAACGCTGATCCTTGCCGGTGACCGCGACGACTTCTGCACCGTCGAGCAGGCCATCACCGCCTACCGGCAGCTCTCCGACGGTGAGCTAGCGATCCTGCCCGGCCACGGCCACTACATCCCGCCCGCCGCAATCCAAACGACGGTCGAGTTCTTCGCGCGCCGACTCGCTGCCCAATCCTGACCGCAAAGGAGAACGACATGACCACGATCCACATCACCACCCACAGCCGCCTGGCCCCCGAGCGGGTGCTCGCGGCCGGCCACGACTTCTCAGCTCGGCGTGCGGAGATCTTCCCCGCCGTCTCGATCCCGCACTTCGAGGTCCACGATCTCAACCAGACCTCCGCCGACATCACCGAGGGCACACCGGCCGGCGTCGGCATCAACTGGGAGCGATGCCGGTACGACTGGTCGCAGCCCAGTTCAGTCAAGGCAGTCGTCACCGATTCGAACGTCTACCAGCCGGCGAGAAGCAGCTGGGAACTCCGAGCGACACCGGCACAGAGCGGAAGCGAGATCGAGATGATCTGGATCCGCGAATTCACACACAACACCCGCGGGAGGATCTTCGGGACACTGTTCAAGCTGATCGGGAAGCCCATCTTCACGCGCGAAGCCAAGCGCACGATCAGGAACCTCGAGCGCCTAGAGGCGACTCCCGCCTAGAAGCCGCCGACCACGGCACGGTCGGGCTGAAGCCCGTCCACCCTCGCTGGCCACGATGCTCAACGACGTCGACGTCGCTCCGGCCTGGAACGACTCAAGCCTCCGACGCCGGTCGGCCTGATCAGCACGGTTTCACGAATGCGGGTGCCTGCGGCCGCCCCGCGTAAGCCCTCCTATTCGCCACGAGCAGGTAAGCATCAGCGGTCTCCGGCACAGCTGAGTAATCACTCACGGCCGAGCTCTTGCCAAATGGAACGGCCGCATGCCGCGTTCCTAGTGCCCCGGCGTGGTTGGACTCGCTCGAGCTCGTAGCCGCTCCGCTCGGAGTCATCGCCTCGTCGGGGCGATCCCGGAGTCAGCCGACACTTTTGCAGAGATGGCACAGACGTACCGCTGGCCGCCATTAGCTTTAGCGTGTGACTGCAAGGGAGCAGCCGAAGCTGACCCCGATCCAGCGCATGGCCCGCGAGGCGGCTGAGCGCTCGAGGCGCGAGCAGGGGCTCCCGCCACGCGTTACTGACTCCGCCACGATCGAGCAGGTTGCGGGAATCGTGCGCGCCGGCGAGCGCGCGACTAGTGGCGCCACACTAGCTCGAACCGCCTAGGGTCAAACCGGTTGAACCCCCGCCGGCCGGGCCCGACAAGTACCTCGGCAAGCACGGCACCAAGAATGGCATGCTGGCGGTCGAAGCCAAGCTCGGGCCACCGCCGCCGTAACGTCCCCGAGCGTCCGAGGTAATCGGCCAGAATCGTCACGTGGCCGTTCTGGGCGCTCTGCCGCCGTGCGACGTCGAGCTGCTGCTGGATCGGCTCGCGGGCGAGAAGCCATTCGCGCATGCTGATGGTGCCGCCAGCGTAGGCGCTGGCGAGCTCATCGAGCTTGGTCTGCGCCCCGTCGACCTGACGGTCCCAGTCGGTGGTCGGGCGGTGGCCATTCCCTCGGATCGCTTCGGCGAGCTCGGGGGAATCGAGCTCCCAGAGCACCGCTTCGACCACGAATTGCTCAAGCGGTTCGGCCAATGCGTACACGCAACCCTTGCCCGCCAAGCCGGGGCCGTGGGGGCAGACGTAGCGCCGCTCGCCGTCGCCGCGAGGGCGGGCGACGAGCGGCGCCCGGCAGACTGCGCATCGCAGCAGCCCCCGCAGCATGTAGGTGCGGGCGGGCCGCGCGGCGCGCCGGGCGGGGTCGTCAAGGAGTGTCCGGATCCGGCGGGTCTGTGCGGGCGTGATGATGGCCGGCCATCGACCGGCCGCCACGATCTCGCCCCGGTGCTCGCGCTGGCCGCTGATGCGCGCGGAACGCAGCATCCGGCGCAGGGGAGTGGGGCTCCACGACCGGCCTGTTGGCGTAGCGATGCCGCGCTCGTTCAGGTCCTTGCAGAGCGTCCTCAGGGTCTCCCCAGCGATCAGCCGCTGGGCGAGCTCGCGGATAACCTCGGCTTCCGACTCGCGGACGGTCACGAAGTCAATCTCGAAGCCGAACGGCCGCGTTCCGCCCCCGGCCACGCCACCCTCCTGAGCGAGCTGGAGCGCCTTGCGCTGAAGACGGCGAGAGGCGGCGTCTGATTGGTTGCGGGCCACCGCGCCGAGGATGCGCGCCTTAAGACGGCCGTCGTGCGTGGCGAGGTCGATGTCGCCCGAGACGCTCGCGAGCTGGGTCAGGCCGGCGCCGTCGCACACATCGAAGAACTCTTCGAGCTCGCGCGGCTGGCGGTGCAGCCGGTCCTGGTGGTAGACGATGACCGCGTCGATGCGGCGCGCGCCGATGTCCTCGAGTATGCGCCGGTACTCGGGGCGCTTGTTGCCGCGGTAGGCGCTCAGGTCGTTGTCGACGTACCGCTCCACGACCTCCCACCCGCGGTGCGCAGCGAGCCGTTCGCAGTCCTCAATCTGGCGGCCAATGCCCGCCTGGGTCTCGTCGCGGTCCTCACTGATTCGCGCGTATATGCCGACTCTCGTCATGGTCCAGTCGTGTAGGTGTTTTATCAGACGCTCGTCCACCACGGCGTCCTCTTTCTCGACGAACTCGCTGAGTTCCAGCGCTCGAGTCTCGATGCGTTGCGGCAACCGCTCGAAGATGGCTTCGTCACCATCGTTCGCGCGCAGCGCGCGCTGTTATTCCCGACGGCCTTCATGCTGGTCGCGGCGACCAACCCTTGCCCGTGCGGATTTGCCGGCGTGGGGGACAGGTGCAGATGCGGCGAACCCGAGCTCAGGCGCCACCAGCGTCGCCTGAGCGGGCCGCTGATCGACCGTCTCGACCTGCTCGTCAGCATGCAGCGGCCGTCGGAAGCTGAGCTACAGGCGCCTCCCGCCACGACCTCGGCAGCCGCGTGCGAGCGCGTGGCGGGGGCACGGGCGCGGCAGCGCGCTCGGCTGCAAGGGAGCGCCGCTACCTGTAACGGCGAGATGGATGTGCGCGCGGTCCGCAGACTGATCGAGCTCGAGTCGCCGGCACAAGAGACGGTCGCTCAGGCATACGCCGTCGGCGCGCTGAGCGCGCGCGGGCGCCATCGCGTGCTGAGGGTGGCGCGCACGATCGCGGATCTGGAGGGGGCTGCGGGCGTATCGCGCGAGCACGTGCTGACAGCGCTCGCCTTGCGCCAACGAGTGGGCGCGTTTTCCGGGGACCAGGTTACGGCCGGCGGGGAGCTTGTTGCCTGACGCTGAGCGCGCCTGCGAGCGATGCCTCGCTCGCTCCTGGCTGATCGACCGGCTGAGCGGCTCACTGGACCGGGTCGGGAGGGACATCGAGGCCGCTCTCGCCCTGGACGACGACGAACTGATCGCGGCGCTTGCTGGCCGCCGCCACGCGGAGGTGACTGCCGCGTTGCACCGACTGAACATCGCCGGCGTTCGCGCCCAGGCGGCGGCGGCCGGTCTAGAACTGATCTGTCGCTGCGACCCCTGCTACCCGGCGCGACTGCGTGCGCTGGACGCGCCGCCGGCGGTGCTGCATGTGGCGGGCGGACTACAGCGCGCCCTCACCCTGTTCGAGGCAGACCCGGTTGCGATCGTGGGAGCACGCCGCGCCTCCGGATACGGTCTCGAGGTGGCGCGCTCGCTCGGCCGTGGTCTCGCCACAGCCGGCGTGGCGGTAGTGAGCGGGATGGCGCTCGGGATCGATTCGGCGGCACACGCCGGTGCGCTGGCTGCGCACGGGCCCACCGTCGCAGTGTTACCGGGTGCAGCCAATAAGGCGTACCCGTCCTCGCGACGCGCGCTATACGGCCGGATCGTCGCCACGGGCACGGTGGTCTCAGAGCTGCCCGCAGATGCGCGCGTGCGGCGCTGGTCGCCGCTGGCGCGCAACCGCATAATCGCCGCGTTGGCTGAAATGACCGTCGTGGTCGAGGCGACTGAGCGGTCAGGGGCGCTGCTGACCGCTGAACGCGCGCGGACGCTTGGCCGGCCCCTAGGAGCTATCCCCGGGCGCGTGACCTCGCCACTTGCTACAGGACCAAACGGCCTGGTGCGGTCAGGCGCGACGTTGATTCAGGGCGCCCAGGACGTGCTCGACGAGCTGTTCGGTGAAGGGGCCGTGCGTCACGTCGAGCGCGCGCGGCCGCCGCTGACGACGGAACTCGAACGCCTGCTTGGTGTGATCCGCGAGGGTCAGGACACCGTCGCAGCCCTAGCTCGCGCGGGATTTTCGGCCGAGGAGGTAATGACCGGCCTGACCGCGCTCGAGTTGGCGGGGTACGTCCGGCGCGAAGCCGGCGGGCGGTTCGTGGTGGTGGCGTAACTCCCTCGCGCCCCACGCGCCTATGACACCCTCAAAGACATGCCCCGTCGCATTCCCCGCGTGCTGTCGATCGCCGGCTCGGACTCGGGCGGTGGCGCCGGGATCCAGGCGGATTTGAAGGCGTTCGCGGCCTGTGGCGTCCACGGCATGACAGCGGTCACGTCGATCACGGCCCAGAACACCGCAGGCGTGACCGACATCCACCCGATTCCGCCCGCGACGATCAAAGCGCAGATACGAGCCGTCGCGCAGGACATCGGGATCGACGCTGTCAAGGTTGGGATGGTGGGCAATGAGGCCGCCATCGAAGCGGTCGCGCACGCGCTCGACGAGCTCCACGAACGACCCCCCGTCGTCGTGGATCCCGTGCTGGTGGCGGAGTCGGGGGCCATCTTGCTCGAGCCAGTGGCCCAAAGCGCCCTGGTCGAGCAGCTGCTTTCTCGCGCGATGGTCGCAACCCCAAATCTCCCTGAGGCGCGAACCCTGACCGGCCTGCCAGAGGCCACACCCGAGGAGCTCGCGCGAGCGCTGATCCAACTCGGTCCCGAGGCCGTCGTAGTCACGGGCGGCCACGGCCAGGACACCACCGACCTCTTCTACGACGGCGATCAACTCGTCCCGATCCCGGGCGAGCGGCATCCCGGGGGCGCCGCGCACGGTTCGGGCTGCACCCATTCGGCCGCGCTCGCGTCGGCTCTCGCGTGGGGATGGGAACCGTTGCAAGCCGCCGGATTTGCGCGACGCAAGGCCGCGCAGGCGGTCAAGAACGGCCTCGGCGAGCTCGGCACGGGCGCCGGGCCGGTCGACGTGCTGGGCTTGACGGGCACGGAGCCGACCGAACCGCAGACGACAAGCTCGCCAGAGCAGGCCCATTACCCCAAACGGCCGACAGGCATTACCCGGGCCGGACCTCTGGCATAATCCCGCCGTGCGGTTCCTGCGGATGAGGCCCGGTCACGGTGAAGTAGTGATCGCTGAGGGCGATGTGGAACTGGACGATGACCGCGAGCGGCTGATCGAGGAGTTTCGCCGCCAGCTGGATCAGGGCCTTTGGGCTGCTGTCCCGGGCGGGGGTGACCGCGGGGAGGCACGGATGGTGACCTCCTTTGACGAGGTCCCCCAGGAGTCAGAGCGCGTGATCTTCTTTCCACGCGCCGCCGGCGGGTGACAGGAGACCCGCGGTGATCCTGGCCGTTGCAGCAACCG
Organism: uncultured Solirubrobacterales bacterium; assembly: GCA_963767295.1. Taxonomy (GTDB): domain Bacteria; phylum Actinomycetota; class Thermoleophilia; order Solirubrobacterales; family Solirubrobacteraceae; genus Palsa-465. The sequence continues at coordinate 612,359 of CAVYDI010000002.1, read as the reverse complement.
CAATCATCGTCGTCGCGTTGCTGGCCGAGGAGCTCTTCCCGGTGTTGGTGCGCAAGTGGCAGCGGCACAAGGCGCGCGTCAAGCGCGCGGCGGCCGCGCCCTACGACCCGGGGCGCGAGCGGCGCGCTGAGCAGCGCGCGCGCGAGCTCTTGCGCTCCTGCGTGGGCGACGAGGAGTGGGCCATGTACCGCGAGCTCGGCTTCATCCGGGTTTGGGGCACGCTGGCCGAGGCCAACGAGCCCGGCGGGGGCGCCTACGCCTACCTCATCTATCCCCACCAGCCGATCGTCGCCTACCTAGCGCAGACGGGTCGGCTGCTGAATGAATACTGCGTGACCTTCCCCGACCAGGACCGTCCCTACGGTTCGGAGTTGCTGCCCGACTCAGACGACGTGCTGGCCAAGTGGATGGCGCTCACGGGGGACGAGCGGCGGCTGCTCGAGGAGGCCAACATGCACCTTCCTGGACGCCACCACGACCCGACCAAGGTCAAGCGCGACCTCTGGCGGCTCGGCCAGTGGGAGCGCTCGCGCATGCGCGATCAAGCGGCGCGCGAGACGGCCGACCGCTAGACGGCCCGGGGCAACCGCGCCACCCGCAGCGTGTTTGACGTAAAGCACCGAAGCCGTGCGCTGACCGAAGGGCCGGGGCGCGCGCCCGCACGTGCCTTTCTGAAGGGCGTCGGCTATGACCGAGAGGCGCTTTCCAAGCCGATCGTCGCGGTCGCCAACACCTGGATCGAGACGATGCCGTGCAATTTCCACCTGCGCGCGCTGGGCGCCAGGGTCAAAGAAGGCATCCGCGCCGCGGGTGGGACCCCGATGGAACTGAACACAATTGCGATCTCGGATGGGATCACGATGGGCACGCCCGGTATGCGTGCCTCGCTGGTTAGCCGCGAGGTGATCGCGGACTCGATCGAGCTCGTCTGCGACGCGCACATGTTCGACGCGGTGATCGCGATCTCGGGCTGCGACAAGACGATTCCGGGCACCGTGATGGCCCTCTGCCGTCTCGATCTGCCGAGCGTGATGCTCTACGGCGGCTCGATTCTGCCCGGTCACTACCGCGGCCAGACCGTGACGATCCAGGAGGTATTCGAGGCGGTCGGCGCCCACGCCGCGGGCCGCATCTCAGATCAAGACCTGCAGGAGCTCGAGGACGTGGCTTCGCCCGGGGCGGGAGCGTGCGGCGGCCAGTTCACGGCCAACACGATGGCGATGGCCTTTGAGGTGCTCGGAATCTCCCCGCCTGGCTTTTCGCTCGTCCCGGCCGAGGACGCCGACAAGCCCCAGGTCGCCTATCGCGCCGGCGAACTGGTGATCGACGTGCTCAAGCGCGGCCTGCGGCCAAGCGACATCATCACCAAGGGTTCGCTCGAGAACGCGATCGCCGCCGTGGCGTCCAGCGGCGGCTCGACCAACGCCGTGCTGCACCTGTTGGCGATCGCACGGGAACTGGGGATCGAGCTTGAAATCGACGACTTCGACCGTATCTCGAGCCGCACGCCGCTGCTGTGTGACCTCAAGCCCAGCGGTCGCTTCACCGCCGCCGAGCTTTACCAAGCGGGCGGTGTGCCGCTCTTGCTCAGCCGCCTCAAACAAGCCGAGCTGTTGCACGTAGACGAGATCACCGTGACCGGCCGTACGATCGGCGAGCACGCCGACGCGGCGACCGAGTCCGGGGGTCAGGAGGTGGTTGCGCCGCTCGAGCGTCCGCTGAAGCCGACCGGCGGGCTTGCCATCCTGCACGGCAACCTGGCGCCCGAGGGCTCCGTGGTCAAGCTCGCCGGCCACGAGCGCCTGCGCCACGAGGGACCTGCGCGTGTATTCGAGTCTGAAGAGGAGGCGATGACGGCGGTGACCAGAGGGCAGATCAACGTCGGCGATGTCGTCGTCATCCGCAACGAGGGACCAGCCGGCGGGCCGGGGATGCGCGAGATGCTTGCGGTGACCGCGGCGCTGGTCGGTGAGGGGCTGGGGGAGGACGTGGCGCTCATCACGGACGGGCGCTTCTCGGGCGCGACGCGCGGGCTGATGGTCGGCCACGTGGCCCCAGAGGCTGCGCGAGCGGGCCCGATCGGATGGCTGCGCGAGGGCGACCGCATCACGATCGACGCCGCCGATCGGCGGCTCGAGGTCGCGCTCGATGACGCCGAGCTGGCCGCGCGCGCGCAGGACTATCAGGCGCCGCGCCGAAAGCATCCCGGAGTCGCGCTCGCCAAATACGCGCGCTTGGTTTCGAGTGCCGCGCAAGGGGCAGTGACGCGTTAGAGCTTCCCTAACCTAACGGACATTGACGCGATCGCTACGATCCAGCCTTGATAGTGAGGCCCGGGCAGGCCACTGAGGGGCGGCCGGGACAGGTGATCTGAAGTGGCCAACGTTTCCTACCTACAAACTCCCGCAGGGCCTAGAGCGGCGATATCCGACGCTCTATAACCGCAGGCTGAACCCGCCGCGGCGCTCGCGCGGCTCCTACGTGGTCGTGATCGGCCTCGTCGCCGTCGTCGCGGCCCTGGTGGTTGGCGCGCTTATAATCGCCAGCTCAAGCGCCAGCGTCACAGCCTCTGGCCCCGGCCTCGCGACGGTCAACATGCCGGTCGGCGGCGGCACGATCCAGAGCGTGATCGTCAACACGGGTGAGAACACAGCGCCGATTCCGGTGACGTTGCACGGCAACGAGATCTGGCCGCGCAAGGCGCTGCCGGTTGGCAAACGGGTGGTAATCGACGTGGTCGTGCGCCGACCGGGCTGGATCTCCTGGCTCAGCGGCAAGACGGAGCACGTCACCCTGACGACCACGACGCCGACAGCACATCTGCGCGCTGGCTTTTTGACGCTAGCCCATGGCGCGCCCCTGCGACTGACCTTCAACCAGCCGATCCGCCGCGTTGCCTACGGAGAGATCGGCAATTTCCACCGGACGGTGCTGCCCGCAGCCGAGACCAAGGTGACGATTCCCCACAGCTCGCCGGCCGGCTCGATTCTGGTCCGGGCGGCGCCTCGCATCTGGGAGTCTGCCCCACCCGAGCCGGTGAGCTGGTTCCCGGCGGGCCTGGTCCGCGCGAGCGCGGTGGTGGCCCCCGCCCCCGGCTCGAAGCTCAACGCCGTGCAGCCGATCACATTCACTTTCTCGAAACCCGTCAGCAGCGTGCTCGGCAAGAACCACCCGGTGCTATCGCCCGCAACCCCCGGTAGCTGGCACGTGACCGGGTCACACACGCTCGTCTTTCGCCCCACCGGGTATGGCTACGGGCTCGGCGCGACGGTGAAGGTCGCGATGCCCGCCGGGGTCGGCCTGGTCGGCGGCCGCACCACGGCGCAGGGCTCAGCGGCGACCTTCACGGTGCCCGGCGGCTCGATACTGCGCGTGCAGCAGATGCTCGCGCAGCTCGGCTACCTGCCGGTCTCGTTCAATTCCTCCAAGCCCGTCGCGAACACGCTCTCAGCGCAGCTCCAGGCAGCGCAGCACGCCCCCGCCGGCAACTTCAGCTGGCGCTGGGGCAACGTGCCCTCCGCGCTGCGCTCGTTCTGGTCGCCGGGCGCCTCCGGGGTTATGACCCGGGGGGCGATCATGGCCTTCGAGTCAGACCACGGCATGACGACCGATGGGGTCGCGGGACCGGGCCTGTGGAAGGCGCTGATCACCGCCACGATGAAGAACCAGCGCTCGACATTCGGCTACACGTTCGTCAGCGTGAGCGAGGGGAGTCCCGAGACCCGAGACGACCTGGCACAACGGAAAGGTGGTCGAGCACGGGCTGGTCAACACCGGGATCCCGTCAGCACCGACCGCCCAGGGCACCTTCCCGGTCTTCGAGCATCTCTCCGTGACGACGATGAGCGGCACCAACCCCGACGGCTCGCACTATTCCGATCCGGGCATCCCGTGGGTCAGCTATTTCAACGGCGGAGACGCCCTGCACGGGTTCATCCGCGGAGGCTATGGCTATCCGCAGAGCCTCGGGTGCGTCGAGATGCCTTACTCCGAGGCACATTCGGTGTACCAGTACACGCCGATCGGCACGCTCGTACACGTCTTCTAGCGGCAGGCTTCCCTAGCCTCGCGGCGAATGCCGGTTTTCAGATGGAAGCCGAGCTCTCGCCCGCCTGGCAGGCCGCGCTCGCGGCGTTCGCCGAGGACCTACGCCGGCGCGCCGTCGCGCCCAACACCCAACGGGCGTATGGCGCCGACGCGGTGCAGTTCGCGCGCTGGGCGACGGAAAGGGGGCTGGAACCCGGCGTGGTGGATGTGCGTGCAATGCGCCGATTCGCCGCGGCGCTCTCGGAACAGGAGCGGGCGCCGGCGACCGTGGCGCGCAAGCTCGCCGCGCTGCGCTCGCTATTTGGAGTCCAGATCGAACTCGGCGAGAGGGAGGGCAATCCCGCCGAGCTCGTGTCCTCTCCCAAACGGCCCCAGCGCCTCCCACACGTCCTGAAGGCCAACGAGGTTGCGTCGCTGCTGGATCGCATCGGCGCGACCACTCCGCTTGAGCTGCGCGACCGCGCCATGTTCGAGCTCGCCTATGCGTGCGGCCTGCGGGCCCAGGAGCTCGTGACGCTGACGGTCGCCTCGGTCGACTTCGACGCCGAGCTCGTGCGCGTCGAGGGCAAGGGCGGCAAGACGCGCCTTGTTCCCGTCGGCGAACACGCGCTGGCCGCGCTTGAGCGCTACCTGGCGCGCGGGCGCCCGCATCTGGCAGCCGGCGGGTCCGATGCGCTGCTGGTCTCGAAATCAGGCCACCGGCTCTCGACCTCGGATGTCAGGCGGCGCCTGCGTCTATGGGCCCGCCGGAGTGGCGCCGCCCTGCCCGAGACCCATCCCCACGCTCTGCGTCACTCCTTCGCGACCCACCTGCTCGAGGGCGGAGCGGACCTGCGCTCGATTCAGGAGCTGCTTGGACACAGCACGATTTCCACTACGCAGGTCTACACTCGCGTTGAGTCGGCCAGGCTGCGCTCGGCGTACGCGCGCGCACACCCTCGCGCGTAGGTAAGGATGCCGACGAGCTTTTCAGGGAGGCCGCCCAAGGCGTGATAGTGCAGGGGGAGATGAGGACCGAAGGCGGGGTAAAGGCAGTAGAGCTGCGGGAGCTGTGGCGACGCTACCGCGAATCCGACGACCGTAGCGCGCGCGAGGCGCTGGTGCTGGCCTACGCGCCGCTGGTCAAGTACGTCGCCGGCCGCATCGGGATGGGCCTGCCGGCCCACGTCGAGGAAGCAGACCTGATCTCTTACGGGCTCTCGGGGCTGGTCGCCGCCGTCGAGCGGTTCGACCCCGCGCTGCACATCAAGTTCGAGACCTATGCGATCCCTCGCATCCGCGGCTCGATCCTCGACGAGCTGCGCTCGCTGGATTGGGCGCCAAGAGCGGTTAGGGCGCGTGCCCGGGCGCTCGAGCGGGCCAACATGAAGCTCGAGGGGCGGCTGCTGCGGGCGCCGACCGATGAGGAACTTGCCGCCGAGCTGGGCATCACGGTCGCGGAGCTGCACGACGCGCTGCTCGAGATTTCGCGCTCGACGCTGGTGGCGCTCGACGAGCTGTGGGGCTCCGCTGAGCGCGCGGGCGAGCAGGTCCCGTTGCTCGAGCTCATGCCCGACCTGGACGCGCTCGATCCCCAGGCCGCGGTGGCGAGCGCTGAGCGCCACAGCCAGATCGCGGAGGCGATCGGGGCCTTGCCCGAGCGCGAGCGGCTGGTGATCGCGCTGTACTACTACGAGGAGCTGACCCTGCGCGAGATCGGCGAGGTGCTCGGCGTAACCGAGTCGCGAGTAAGCCAGATGCACACCAAGGCAGCCCTTAGGCTGCGGTCTAAGCTGGCGGCAGAACTTGATTAAAGTGGCCGGGCCACATGTGGCCCGGCCCCGGCCGGAACATGTTCCGGCCGGCGGGGGCGCGCATGCGCGCCCCCGGAACCAATTTTTTTGACAGGAGAGGAGATAGGCATGCACAAGGCCGCGGATCGGATCCGAAACGTGGCGCTCGTCGGCCACCGCGGGACGGGTAAGACCTCGCTGCACGAGGCGCTGCTGTTCGAGGCCGGGGTGATCAACCGGCTCGGGACGGTCGTAGACGGCAGCACCGTGTCAGACGCCGACGACGACGAGAAGTCGCGCCAGATGTCGATCTCGCTGGCGCTGTCCTCTTTCGAGTGGCAGCAGCGCAAGGTCAACCTGCTCGACACGCCGGGCGATCCGAGCTTTATCGCCGACGCACTCGGGGCGCTGCGGGTGTGTGAGTCGGCCGTGTTCGTCGTCAATGCGGTGATGGGGGTGGAGGTGCACACTGTGCGCCTGTGGCGCCGAGCCGCGGAGCTGGACCTGGCGCGACTGATCTTCGTCAACATGCTCGACCGCGAGCGCGCTGACTTCTTCCGCACGCTCGAGTCGCTCAAGACGGCGTTTGGCTCGCACGTGGTCGCGACCGCGATCCCGCTCGGTTCCGAGCACGAGGTTTCGGGCCTGATCGACCTGGTCGACATGAAGGCCTACAGCTACGACGGCTCGGGCAAGGCCGGCGCGAGCGAGATCCCGATCCCGGACGAACTCGAGGCGCAGGCCCAGGAATACCGCGAGAAGCTGATGGACGAGGTGGCCGAGAACTCCGATGCGCTCATGGAGCGCTATCTCGAGGGCGAGGAGATTTCCCACGAGGAGATCGTCGCCGCGCTCAAGGACGGCACCAACCACGGCGGCATCTACCCCGTCACGTGCGGCATCGCGACCCGCAACCTGGGCTCCAACCGGCTGCTCGACGCGATCGTCGAAGACCTCCCGTCGCCCGTCAAGCACGGGGGCCTGGCGGTGGGCGAGCTCACGCTCGAGCCGGCCGAGGACCGCGACGCCTACGCGTACGTGTTCAAGACCCGGGCGGACCCGTTCGCGGGCCGCATCAACCTTTTCCGCGTCTACCAGGGCGTGATCAAGCAGGATTCGCAGCTTTTGAACACCCGCACCCACAGCAAGGAGCGCGTCGGGAGCTTGGTGACGTTCGAGGGCTCCAAGACCGGGCACGCGACGGATTTCGGGCCCGGGGACATCGGCGCCGTGGCCAAGCTCAAGGAGACGCGTGCGGGCGACTGGCTTGCATCGCGCGACGCGGCTGTCGAGATGCCACAGATCAAGCTCCCGCCGCCGGTCATGGCCTTCGCGATCGAGCCCAAGAGCAAGGGCGACGAGGACAAGGTCTTCACTGCCCTGCGCCGGCTGCAGGAAGAGGACCCCACGATCGACTTGCATCGCGACGCTCAGACCGGTGAGCAGATCGTGGCCGGTCTTTCGCAGGTGCACGTCGAGGTGATCGTTGAGCGGCTCAAGTCTCGCTTCGGAGCCGAGGTCAATCTCAAGCCGCCGCGCGTGCCCTACCAGGAGACGATCCGCAAGCCGGCCAAGGCCCACGGACGTCACAAGAAGCAGACCGGCGGGCGCGGCCAGTTCGGCGACTGCCACATCGAGATCGAGCCGCTCGAGCCCGGCACGGGGTTCGAGTTCGTGAACGCGATCAAGGGCGGCGTGATCCCGTCGGGCTTCATCCCCGCGGTCCAAAAGGGCGTGGTCGAGGCGATGCAGGACGGAGTCCTCGCGGGCTATCCCGTCAAGGATGTGCGGGTGCGGCTTTACGACGGCTCCTACCACACCGTCGACTCCTCCGAGATGGCCTTCAAGGTGGCCGGCTCGCTGGCCATGAAGCAGGCGCTGTCGGACGCCGCGCCGGTGCTGTTGGAGCCGATCATGCTGGTCACGGTGACCGTGCCCGAGGACGCCGTGGGCGACGTGATCGGCGACTTGAACTCGCGCCGCGGCCGGCCGCTGGGCATGGAGCCCTCGGGGGCCGGCATGACCGAGGTCAAGGCCGAGGTGCCGATGGCGCAGATGCTCTCCTACGCGCCCGACCTGCGGTCGATCACCGGAGGGCAAGGCGAATTCACGATGGAGTTCCTGCGCTACGAGGAAGTCCCCGGGCACCTCGCGAGCAAGGTCGTCCAGGAAGCCCAGGCCGAGCGCGAGGCGGTCAAGGCGTAAAGGTGCTAGAAGGCTCGAAGTCGTGAGCACGAGAGACATCCGCCCCTCGGTGCACCACACCATCTGCGACGTCTGTGGTCGCACGCTGCTGCGCGGCGAGCACGCAGAGATCTACATCGATGGCGGCGAGCGGCGCTGGGTGTGCGATCTGTGCGTCCCCCGCGCGCTCGAGGACGGCTGGGTGCGCGAGGGCACCGCGCCCCCGCTTGACAGCGGCGAGGGTGCGCGCGAGCGCCACCGCCCGCTGCGCGAGTGGCTCCGCAGCCGGAGGCGCCCGGGAGCGGAGGAGCGCGAGGTCGTGGCGCCCCCGGCGGGTGAGCGGCCGTCGCCCGAGAGCACGTACACCGTGTACTCGCCGCGCGCGCGGGAACCGCGTGAGGCGCCGCGCGAGCCTCGCCACGTGCACGCGGTGCCCACCAGCCCGAATCAAAAAGTCTCCTCGGCGATTAAGGCCTTCAACGGCTCCGAGCACACGCGCACGATCGCTGGGGTTGCCCGCTCGCTCGGGCAGCCGGCGGTCACGGTCAGGCCTTCTGACTCCCAGCCGGCAATCGTGTCGGTGGTCGCGGCCTGGGAGTTGTGCTGGTACCGGTACGAGGTCGACCTCGCCGACGAGATGCCGAGCGTGCGCGTCGAGGCCCAGGGAACCGAGCTCGACGAGCTCGACGAGCTCGAGCGCGAAGGCAACGCCGTCGCCAACGAGGACGGCGGCCTCGCGCTGCGCTGATGATCTACTGCGTGATCCCGGCCGAGCTCGAGGAGGAGCTGTTCGAGAAGCTCACGCGCTATTACGCCGATGATCCAGGGGTGACGGTGATCGTCGATCGCCGCAGATCCTCGCGGCGCGAGCGCGGGTCAGCGGGCGGCGGCCGCCGCGAGGTCAGGGATCGCCGCCGCGCCCGGGTGGTGGGCGAGTTCCCCAAACTCGCCGACCCCGGCGGGGCTGCACCGCCCGAGTGAAGCTGATCGTCAACGTCGACGGCGGCGCGCGCGGAAACCCGGGGCCGGCCGCGATCGGCGTCGTCATCTCTGATGCTGAGGGCACCGTGGTGGAGGAGGTCGCGGAGCCGATTGGGGTCGCCACCAACAACGTCGCCGAGTATCGGGCGCTGTTGCGCGGGGTCTCGACCGCGGTTGCGCTGGGGGCTGACGAGCTCGAGATCATCGGCGACTCGGAGCTGGTCGCCCGCCAGCTGGCGGGGGCCTATCGCGTCAAGAACGCGGCGCTGAAACCGCTTTACGAGGAGGCGCTGCGGGCCCTGCGGGGATTGCGCTGGCAGATCCGCTCGGTTCCGCGCGAGCAAAACGCGCGCGCGGACGCGCTGGTCAACGCGGCGCTGGACGATTAATGGCGATTCCCATCGACCCCTCCGACGTGAATCGCCAAAGATCAGCTCGGCCGCGGCGCCCTGAAGATTTCCGGCAGCCGCGCAGCTAGCGCGAGGTCGCCCTTGGCCTTGGCGCGGTTTTTCAGCACCGGCTCAGCCGGGTCGATGGCGCCCACCGCTACGCGCATGAAGTCGGCCACGGGCATGCGCAGCCGCAGGGCGGCGTCCGGGGCGGCGCCCGACCGGGCAACCGCGCGTGCGCCCGCGATCTCGAGCGTCCACGCGGTGTTCGCGCCGCCGGTGGCTGGTCGCTCGAGCTCGTAGACGACCCGACCGGCAAAGCCTTCCGCCGCGCGAGGATCAAAGCGGCGGGCGAGCAGGCCGAAAGCGGCTCGCTCGAATGTGGGCGAGAACCAGCGCTCGAGCTGCCTGTCGCTTGTGGCTCGGATCAGCCTCCCGATCGACCGCATGTTGCGCTGATGTTATGCCGCCCCGGCGCGGACATCTGGCCGTGTGCGGCGATCGTTACCCTCCCCAGGGTGACCGACCAGATGACCGAGCTCGCGGACGAGTTGAGCGAGCTCGCCTCCAGCCTTCGCGATACGGCGGCACGGTTGCGTTCGGGAGACCTTGAGCCCCAGGCGGCACTCGAGGCGGTCGACGAGTGCGCGCGGCTTGCCTCGCGCATGTCGAGGATCGGCGCCGCCATGGACGAGCGGGCTCGTGCGGCCGTCGAGCCGCTGCCTGACCTGCCTGGTCAGCTTCCGCTGCCGGCCGGCCAGTAGTGGCAGGGTCCGGACAATCGACGCGCACGTCCGTCCAAGAGATCGCCTACCCACAGCACCTCCAGGACGAGGTCGAGCAATATTTGCGCACGCTGAAGTTTTCGCGTGATCCGGCGACAGACGGGCTCGACGAGGCGATGCGTTACTCGCTGCTCGCGGCGGGTAAGCGCATCCGCCCGGTGCTGGCGTTGGCCACGGCGGCCGCGGTCGGCCTGGAGCCGACGACGGTGCTGCCGTTAGCGGCGGCGGTTGAGTTGATTCATACCTATTCGTTGATCCACGATGACCTGCCTGCGATGGATGACGATGACATGCGCCGCGGCCAGCCGACCTGTCACCGGGCCTTCGGGGAGGACGTCGCGATCCTCGCCGGGGACGGGCTTTACGCCGAGGCCTTCGCGCTGCTTTTGTCCCAGCAGCAGGGCGAACCGGGCTCCGTGCTCGCGGCCGCCCGCGAATTGGCGGTCGCCACAGGTGTGCGAGGCATGGTCGGCGGGCAGTACATCGACGTGGCCGCCACCGCTCCGCCCGGACCGGAGGGGCTGCGGCAGCTACACGAGCTCAAGACCGGACAGCTGATAGCTGCCAGCATTGATTGCGTCCTAATGCTTGTGACTACCCTTACAACTGACACAATCTCTAGCTTCAGAGCCTATGCGGACGAGCTGGGCGTCCTTTTCCAGATCGTCGACGACGTCTTGGACGTGACCGAATCGACGAAGACGCTGGGCAAACCGCAGGGCAGCGACGAGCGGTTGGGAAGGCGCACTTACGTGAGCGAATTTGGACTCGAACAGGCGCGTAGACTGGCTGCCGAGTCCCATCAGCGAGCCCGTGCCCATCTGGACCGCGCAGCCCCCGGCCGAGGCATCGAGCTCGCCCAGATCACCGATTTCATCGCCAACCGGAGTCACTGAATGTCAGACCTCTTGCAGCGCATTAATTGCCCCCAGGACCTGCATTCGCTGTCCGACGAGGAGCTGCAGCAGCTCGCCCAGCAGGTCCGCGAGCACATCATCAATACGGTGGGCGAGATCGGCGGTCACTTCGGCGCCAACCTGGGAGCTTGCGAGCTCGCTGTGGCCCTGCATTCGCTGCTCGATTCACCCCGCGACAAGATCCTCTGGGACGTCGGCCACCAGGCTTACCCGCACAAGATCCTCACGGGCCGCTCGAATCAGCTGCACACGATCCGCCAGTACGGCGGCCTAGCGCCTTTTTGCTCGATCCCTGAGTCCGGGCACGACATCATGGGCGCTGGCCACGCGTCAACCGCGATCGGCTACGCGGTCGGGCTCAAGGAGGCCATGCGGCGTGGGCACGGCCAGGACGGCCGCGTGGTGGCGGTCGTCGGTGACGGCGCGATGACCGGCGGGGTGGCGTTTGAGGCGGCTCAGTTTGCCGGAGGGCAGGGCACCCCGATCGTGGTCCTACTCAACGACAACGGCATGTCGATCGCGCCGAACGTGGGCGCGCTATCGCGGCAGTTCAACCGCATCCGCCTGAACCCCAAGCTGTGGCATGCGCGCGAGGACTTCGAGGGAGGATTGACTCGTCTACCAGCGGGAATCGGGGCGGCCTTCGAGCGGTTTGGGCCCCACATGAAGGAATCGCTGAAGGCGTTCTGGGCGCCGGGTTTGTGGTGGGAGGAGCTCGACTTCGCCTACATCGGCGTCATCGACGGGCACGACGTGCGCGCCGTGCGGCGCGCGCTGCGCGACGCGCTGGTGGCCGAGCGGCCGGTCGTGGTGCACTGCGCGACGGTCAAGGGCAAGGGGTTCGCGCCCGCCGAGGAGGGCGGGCTCGAGGGTATGGAGAAGTGGCACGCAGCCAAGCCGAAGTCGATCGCAAACGGGCGCCCGGCGTCGGCCAAGCCGGCCGCCAAGGCCGCCGTGCCTGCCCCGCCGCAGTACACCCAGGTGTTCGGCGAGGCGCTGGTCCGCGAGTGCAGCCGCGATAGCCGCGTGCTGGGCATCACGGCGGCGATGAACTCCGGCACCGGGCTCAACATCCTCCAGCGCGAGCTGCCAGACCGGTACTTCGACGTTGGCATCGCCGAGCAGAACGCGGTGCTGCTCGCGGCAGGGCTGGCGCTGCAGGGGTGCAAGCCGGTCGCTGCGATCTACTCGACCTTCCTCCAGAGGGCCTACGACCAGATCGTCCACGATGTCTGCCTGCAGAACCTGAATGTCGTCTTCGCAATGGACCGGGCCGGGCTGGTTGGCGATGACGGTCCCACCCACCACGGCGCCTTCGACATTGCCTACCTGCGCTGCCTGCCGAACATGGTGCTGATGGCGCCGCGCGACGAGGCGATGCTCGTGCACCTGCTGCACTCTGCGCTTCGCTACGACGGGGGGCCGGTCGCGCTGCGCTATCCGCGCGGCGCCGCCATGGGCGTACCGCTGCCCGGCCGCCCAGCCCTGGTCGAGATCGGCACGGGCGAGATCCTGCGCGAGGCGAGCGGCAGCGATGGGCCGCGGGTCGCCCTGCTCGGATACGGCACCGGCGTTGGCAAGGCGTTGGAGGCGGCCGAGATCCTCGTTGAAGAGGGGATCGCGGTCAGCGTTGCGGACGCCCGCTTCGCCAAGCCGATCGACGCGGGACTCGTCGCCCAGCTCGCGGGCGAGCACGATCTGCTCGTGACCGTCGAGGAGGGTGTGCTCGCAGGCGGGTTCGGGTCTGCCGTGTGGGAGACGCTCTCGGAGATGGGCGGAGCGGCTGCGCGAGCGCGGATCCTGCGCGTCGGCCTGCCCGACCGTTACGTGACCCACGGCGCCCCCAAGCTGCTGCACGAGGAGGTCGGCTACACGGGTACGCGCATCGCCGAGCGAGTGCGCGAGGTGGTGGCGCAGAAGACCAAAGCGGCGGCCGGGTAGGGCTTGCGGCGTTGAGCCGGTCGTCGCGTTAGCGGCGCCCAGCGCAGAACCTCAGAGGATTCACGCCGCCATGAACGAGCATGCAACCGAGGGCGTCATGGAGTGGGAAGCCGGCCGGACGTGGTTTCGCGTCGTAGGTGACGCGGACGCAGACGGGAATGCGCCCGTGGTCGTGCTACACGGCGGACCTGGTGCAGCCCACGATTACCTGGAGCCTCTGGCGAAGATCGCCGAGATGGGACCGCGGCGGTGCTTGTTCTACGACCAGATCGGCTGTGGGCGATCCCAGCACATGCCCGAGGCCCCGCCGGATTTCTGGACCGTTGAGCTCTTCCGCCGCGAGCTCTCGCAACTGCTTGGGCACGTGGGCTTCGTCGAGCGCTATCACGTGCTCGGTCAGTCGTGGGGTGGGATGCTCGCGATGGAACACGCGGTCACCCGACCGTCTGGTCTCCGTTCGCTCGTGATCGCCAATTCACCCGCTTCCATCCCTCTGTGGGTGCAGGAAGCAAACCGCCTGCGCGACTTGCTACCCGAGGAGGTTCAGGAAACGCTCCATAGGCACGAGGCGGCGGGAACGACCGACAGCGAGGCCTACCAAGAGGCGATGATGTGCTTTTACGAGCGCCACCTTTGCCGCATCGTGCCCTTTCCCGAACCGCTCCAGCGCACGTTCGATCGCATGGCTGAGGATCCGACCGTCTACCACACGATGAATGGGCCAAGCGAGTTCCACGTGATCGGCACTCTGCGCGGCTGGGACATCACAGCGCGACTGGGAGAGATCGACGTGCCCGCGCTCGTCATATCGGGCGAATTCGACGAAGCCACGCCTGCGGTCGTGCAGCCCCTAGTCGACGCGCTGTCGGACGCCAGGTGGGAACTGCTGGAAGGCGCGAGCCACTCCACGCATCTGGAGCGCCCGCAGCAGTTCCTCGAGCTCGTTGCGGGCTTCCTCGACGCGCATGATTGACCCTGCTCAGGACAACGGCCCGCGTCATGCGGGCCGCTGTGGAGGGAGGAGAGATGTTTCTGCGTGTACGACGGGAGCCGGGTTTCGGCCACCCAACAACATGGTCGCTCGCCCCGCCCCAGCCGACTGTGATTTCGATCACTCAAAATGACCCGAGTCCGTCTCGACCAACTCCTCTTTGACCGCGGGCTCTTTCCCTCTCGCTCCCGGGCGGCTGCGGCGGTCATGGCCGGCCAGGTGCTGCTGCTCCCAGGACGCAGGCGGGCTGAAAAATCGGGTCAGCTGGTCTCCGCCGAGATAGAGCTTGAGATTGCGGGTCAGGCCCGTTACGTCTCTCGCGGTGGCGAAAAGCTCGAGCATGCGCTCGGGGCGTTTCATATGACCCTGGACGGCCGCATGGCGCTCGATGTGGGCGCCTCCACGGGGGGCTTCACGGACTGTCTGCTGCGTCACGGCGCTGCCGGGGTCGCCGCGGTCGACGTCGGCTACGGGCAACTTGATTACCGCCTGCGGACCGACCACCGCGTGACGGTGATCGAGCGTCGCAACGCCCGCACCCTTCGTTGCGAGGAGCTTCCGTACGCTCCCGACCTAATCGTGGTCGACGTTTCCTTCATCTCGCTGGCGAAGGTGCTGCCCGCCGTGCTCGCGTGCGCGGCCCCGCAGTTCGACTGCCTGGCGCTGGTCAAGCCGCAGTTCGAGGCCGGCCGTGAGGACGTCGGCAAGGGCGGCGTTGTGCGCGATGTGTCCGTACGCCGGCGCGTGCTGTCAGAGGTTGCCCTTGCGGCCCAGGGTCTGGGCTACTCGGTGCTGGGCTACGCGAGCTCGGGGCTGCCAGGGCCGAAAGGCAACCGGGAGACGTTCATCTGGCTGGGCGAGCGAGAACGGGGAGGACTCGACGATCTAGAAGCAGCAATGCTGGCCGCCGAGCCCGGCGACGCCGACGAGTCGCCTGCGGGTTCGGGGGCGCATCGGTGAGTTCGCAAATTCGAACCGCGACCGTTTTCACGCATCGGCGGCCCGCCGAGACGGGGCCGTCGCTGGTCGTACTGCTCGAGGCGGCGCGCCGCTTCGGGGCGATGCTGCGCTTTGATGCCGAGGAGACCCGCAAGCACGACCTCCATCCGACCGAGGGTGTCGAACTCAATGCCGAGGTCAGCCTCGACGTCGACATGTGCTTCGCATTGGGCGGCGACGGCACAATCCTGACGGCGCTGCGCACCTACGCCGGCACGGGCATCCCAGTGTTCGCGGTCAACTTCGGAGAGATCGGGTTTCTCGCGACGATCGACCGCGCCCAGTGCACGCAGGGCTTTGCGGCTGCGTTCAAGGGCGAGTTCGAGATCCTCTCGCTACCGGGGGTCACCGTTTCCGGCAGCGATCCCCGCGCGCTCGCGATCAACGACGTCTCGATTCACCGCCAGCAGGGCATGCGCGTCGCCGACCTGGCCTACGCGGTTGGTGCCGACGAGGTCGGCCGGGTCCGTTGCGACGGGCTAGTGGTCGCGACCCCCGCCGGCTCGACTGGCTACAACCTGGCCAACGGCGGTCCCATCCTGGCCTGGGGCGTGGAGGGCTTTGCGGTCTCTTTCATCGCGCCTCATTCCCTCACCGCCCGAGCACTGGTTGTGGCGCCCGGCGACACGCTCACGGTCTTTAACAGATCCCTTGAAGAGCCGGTCGAAGTATCGGTAGACGGTCGCCCGGCGGGCACGCTCGAGGCCGGCAAAGAACTCCAGGTCGACTTCGTCGACGCCCAGGGCGCTCTCGCCCAGGTCGCGGGTGCGACCTTCTATCACCGCCTGCGGGAGAAGTTTGGACGCCTGGCGGCGCCGCTATGAGGAGGCGCTGGGCTGAGGCGGAGGACTCTCGGGCTGTGTGGGCGCTTCGCCGGGGGTGGGGCGGGGGCCCGTTGGCGGCGCTGGCTCTGTGCCGGCCTCGGGCGGCTGAGGCCCGGCCCACGAGGCTGGACTGAGCGTGCCGCCAGTTCCCCCGAGGCTGAAATAAAGCACCGACGCGGCGAGCGCCCAGGCCGGAGCGGTCACCACCGTGACCGCGAAGTTCAGTAGCGCGCGCCCAACTGGCCCGAGCGAGTTTGCGGCGACCCCCACTCCGAGACTGAGTACCAGCACGGCGACGTAGACGATCACGATGACGCCGAATACCGCCCACCAGTGGCCGCGAACGAGGTCCTGGCTGCGGCTGAAAGCGCGAAACACGCCGGGTCGCTCGACCACTGTCACCGGGGCCACGACCGACCAGATCACCAGCAGGAACAGTCCCGGAATGATCAGCAGGACGAAACCGATCCCCACCCCGATCGCGAACAGCAGCGAGACCGCGAGGAGGGCCAACAGGACGGGCTCGACGCTCACCAGCAACTGTCCGACCGAGTGGTCGCGGCGTCCATCCTGGACATCCTGGACCAGCTTCACGACCATGCCCTGGTAGACGATCGAGAGCACCCAGAACAGAATCGCGACCGAGATGCTGGCGGCTCCGCCAAGCACGAGGTACGCCACGAACTGGAGCACGAACAGGATTGCGGCGGTTCCGAGTAGAACGGGCGCCTGGTCGCGGTAGATCTCCCAGATCCGTGACAGCACGGGTCCCGGGCTGATCTGCTGAGTGCTCATAGCTTCCCCCTCTCGTTGGCTGCGGCAATCCTGATCCGCAAGAGCGCCTGTCGCTGGCGCGATCTTAGAGCCCAGGGTGGGGCAGGCCAGAAGTATTTACAACCTGAAAGTCGCTGCCCGTCAGCTTGTCGAGCAGGTGCAGCGCCGAGTTGTTCCAGTGCGAGTCGGGGATGCCGGAGAGAAACCACGGGGAGCCGTTGTCCGCCAGCAACATCCCGTAGCGCTTCAGCGCCTCGGCCACCACGCGGGCCTGGTACGGGAGGCCGCTGATCTTGACCGACGCCTTGAGGCGTACGCGCAGGCCCATCGGGGGAAACACGCCCTTGCCACAGGTGGGGGCGTCGTGGCGCGCGGGATAGACGTACCGAGCCGCGGTACAGGGCGCGGTGAAGCGCAACGCATGGCTGATGGCGCCGCGTGCGACCTCGCTGTACTTGGCCAGACCGGGCAGGATTGGCAGGCCGGCGGCGTCTGCGGAAGTCCAGCCTGCAGGGCGCAGGTGATTTGACCGCAGATCGAAGATCGCCCCCGAGCCGGCCGTCCAGTACGTCCCACCGTGATGGGGGTAGGCCGCGAACAGCTCGTAGTCGCGGCAGGTGTTTTTGTCGACCACGATCACGTGACGGTCGCCGCTCGAGTGGGGCCCGCCCTCGATCGGAACGCGCCTCGGGATGGGATAGCGCCCGCGATCGGACTGCGAGGCGTACGTGAAGTGGACGCGCACTTTCTTGGTGCGATTGGTGACGATGGCGTAGGGGATGCCGATCGGCTCACCGGCGTAGCGGCCCGAGCCAAAGTCGGGATGTACCGGCGCGTTGCGCCCGATGCTCGCGATCAGCTTGGCCGAGTTCTTTGCCACCGGAAGCTTGTCGACTCGCTGGTTCCAGGGGTTGTCGGCGGGGAACACCGGGCAGTGAGTGCCGGGCAGGGTGGGGGAGTGAGAGGGTGTGGAGGCGAGCAGCGGCGGCGCAATTGACGCCGCCGTGGCCAGGGGCCCGAGGCAGGCGAGCGTGACAAAGCGACGGCGCAGGACGCCGATCATGACGGGCTGCGCCGACGGCTTCAAGCTGGGAGGGAGCGGGGAAAAAGACCCAAAGCCGCAGGAGAGGTCGCCGCTGTGGGTCTTTTGCCCCTCTCACGGGGGAAAAAGACCCAAAGCTCCGGACGGGGTCGTCGCTGTGGGTCTTTTTCTCCGTGCGCGCGAGTTGCGGTGTCGCCGGCCAGCGGCGCGTCTCGCGAAAGATCCGTCGCCCCCACCTGGTATTTCCTGGCATATGCTTGAAGAGCTCCGCGTCGAGAACCTCCTGTTGATCGAGCGGGCCGAGTTGCAGCTCGCGCCGGGACTGAACGTGATCACGGGCGAGACCGGAGCCGGCAAGACGATGCTCGCCCAGGCGCTTGACCTGCTGCTCGGCGGCAGGGCGCGCAATGGCATCGTGCGCCCCGGCGCGAGCGAGGCTTATGTCGAGGGGGTCTTCTCGTTGACCGAGCTCGATCCCGAGCTGGCCGAGCGGCTGCCCTCCGACATCGAAGAGCTCGTGCTCGCGCGGCGGCTCTGGCCTGATGGGCGCACGCGCGCGTACATCGGCGGGCGGTCGGCCACGGTAGGCGAACTGCGCGAACTCGGGCGTCAGCTACTTGCCTTCTACGGCCAGCACGAGCACCGCAAGCTGACCATCGCCGCGACGCAGCTCGAGCTGCTCGACGCCCACTGCGGCCCGCAGCAGGCCGTCTTGCGCACCGAGTTGACGCGCGCCTACGGGCGCCTCGGAGAGCTCGAGCGACGGGTCTCAGAGCTCACCGAGCTTGCAGGTGCGCGCGAGCGTGAGCTCGACCTGCTCGCCTTCGAGCTGGCCGAGGTTGACGAGCTCGCCCCGACAGCGGACGACGAGCAGACGCTGGTCGCCGACCAGGGCAGGCTGCAGGCAGTCCAGCAGTTGCGTGAGGCCGCTGCGGCGGGGGTCCAGGCGCTTGTCGCCGATGGCGGCGGGGGCGCGACGGAGCTGCTCGCGGCGCCTGTGCGCCGGCTCGAAACGGCGGCCGAGCATGACGACCGCCTGGCGCCGCTGCGCGATCGCTTGGGCGCCCTGCTCTACGAAGCCGAGGACCTCGGCCGCGAGCTACGCGGCTATGCCGCTGAGCTCGAGGACTCCCCGGCGCGCCTCGAGGAGGTCGAGGAACGGCTCGAGCGTTACGCGCGACTGAAGCGCAAGCACGGCGGTTCAGTCGCCGACGTCCTCGCCCACGCGCAACGCTGCCGCGAGCGGATCGAAGAGCTGGACCGAGCTGACAGATCTCTAGAAGTGGCCACACAGGAGTTAGGTCAGGAACGCGGCGAGCTGGAACGGCTCGCGGACGAGCTGTCGGGCCGTCGGCGCAAAGCAGCGCCTCGGCTCAGCGCCGCCGTTGGCGCTCACCTCCACGAGCTCGCCCTCTCGGATGCGCAATTCCAGGTCCACTTGGAGCCACGAGCAGGTGGCATCGGGCCCCGGGGCGCAGACGAGGTCGAGTTCACCTTCTCCGGTAATCCAGGGCTTCCCGCTGGCCCACTGCGGGACGTGGGTTCCGGAGGCGAGCTTTCGCGCGTGATGCTCGCGTTACTCAGCGCGGCCCACGGCGGCAGCGCAGACTCCGCTCAGGGCGCCCCCGGACCGGTCACACTCGTCTTCGACGAGATCGATGCCGGCATTGGTGGTCACACCGCACGCGCCGTAGGCGAGCACCTCAAGCAGCTCGCGCGCCACAAGCAGCTGCTTTGCATCACGCACCTGGCACAGATCGCGTCGCTTGCAGACGCACATTTCCGCATCGACAAGCGCACCTCCCAGGAGACCACGCTTGCCTTCGTCTCGGGGCTGGAGGGCGACGAGGTCGTATCGGAGCTTGTGCGGATGCTGGGCGCGAGCGAAAACGATGATGCCGCGAGTGAGCACGCCCGCCAGCTGCTGCGGGCGGCGTAGCCCTCGCCCCCCGGGACGCGCCACGTCCGCCCGTCACGGTACGGTGCAAGCGCCCCGTTAGACTGAGCTTCCCAGAGACCGATGGCACCAGGAGAGACGCGCTTCATCTTCATAACCGGTGGTGTTGTGTCCTCTCTGGGGAAGGGGATCGCGGCCGCCTCGATCGGGCGGCTGCTGGTCGCACGGGGGTTCGACGTGCAGCTGCAGAAGTTCGATCCCTACATCAATGTGGATCCCGGCACGATGTCGCCATACCAGCACGGCGAGGTGTTCGTGACCGAGGACGGCGCTGAAACCGACCTCGATCTGGGCCATTACGAGCGCTTCACCGACGCCAACACGAGCCGCGCGTCCAACGTGACCGCGGGCGGCGTCTACAACACGGTGATCCGCCGGGAGCGCCGCGGCGATTACCTCGGCGCGACCGTCCAGGTGGTGCCCCACATCACAGACGAGATCAAGCAGCGGATCCGGCTGATGGCCGATGCGACCGAAGCGGACTTCGTCATTACTGAGATCGGCGGCACGGTGGGGGACATCGAGTCGCTGCCCTTCCTGGAGGCGATCCGTCAGTTCCCCGTGGACGTCGGACGCCGCCGGTGCATGTTCATCCATCTGACGCTCGTGCCGTTCATCAGGCACGCCGGCGAGCTCAAGACCAAGCCGACGCAGCACTCGGTCAATGAGCTGCGTCGTATCGGTATCGCGCCGGACATGGTCGTGTGCCGTTCAGAGGCGCCGCTGTCGCCTGACATCCGACGCAAGATCGCGCTGTTCGCGAGCTTGCCCGTCGAGGCGGTAGTGTCGGCGCGCGACGTCAAGGACATCCACGAGGTCCCGCTCGTCTTTCACGCCGAGGGCGTGGACGACTACGTCGTCTCCGAGCACTTCGTGATCGACGCGCCCGAACCCGACCTGCGGGGATGGGAGGAGATCACCAGTCGCGCGGCCGGGGCCACAGAGACGGTCCCGATCGCGCTTGTTGGCAAGTACGTCAAGCTCGAGGACGCTTATCTGTCAGTCGCCGAGGCGCTTCGCCATGCCGCGATCCACCACGGGTGCAGGGTCGAAATCGAGTGGGTGGACTCGGAGGCGGTGGGGGAGGAGGACGTCGCGAAACGGCTCGAGCAGGCCGCGGGCATCCTGATCCCGGGCGGCTTCGGCGGGCGCGGCATCGAGGGCAAGATCCGTGCCGCTCAGATCGCGCGGGAGAAAGCGATCCCTTACCTCGGAATCTGCTTAGGAATGCAGATCGCGGTGTCGGAGTTCGCCCGCAACGTCGTAGGGATGGAAGGCGCCAACTCGACCGAGTTTGACCCCGAGACCCCCTTCCCCGTGATCGACCTGCTCCCGGAGCAGAAGGAGATCGCAGACATGGGCGGGACCATGCGGCTCGGCGCCGACCCGGTCAAGCTCCACGACGGTTCACGCTTGCGCCAGCTCTACTCAGAGCCTGTGATTTACGAGCGCCACCGGCACCGGTATGAGGTCAACAACCACCTGCGCCGGCGAATCGAGTCGGCGGGACTGGTGTTCTCTGGCACCTCGCCCGACGAGCGCTTGATCGAAGCGATCGAGCTCGCCCCCGCAGCCCACCCGTTCTTTGTCGCCTCGCAGTTTCACCCGGAGTTCAAGTCGCGACCCGAACGGCCTGCGCCCTTGTTCAGGGAATTTGTCGGCGCTGCGCTCGAGCACGTGCGCACCGGCAAAGACGCCGCGACGGAGGACGAGGGCATCGAAGCGCAGCCGCGAACGCCCGCTCCCGCGCCGCCGCCGGCGACCCGGTGAGGCGCGCCAGCGAGACCGAGCGCGAGCGCCTTCACGAGACGTTCCAGACGCTCTGCCGGATTGAGTCGCCCTCTGGACGTGAACGCGCCTGCGCCGACTGGGTCACCCAGGCCCTCGGCGAGATAGGGGTCGAAGTCTCAGAGGACAACGCCGGCCCGCGAGTCGGATCTGACGCCGGCAACCTGCTCGCGCGCATCCCCGGAGGCTCGGGCGACTCGATCCTGCTCAGCGGCCACATGGACACGGTGCCCCTGACCGCTGCGGTCGAACCGATCCTGACCGACGGCGGCTTTGAGAATAAGAACGCACGGCATCCTCGGGGCCGACAACAAATCGGCGGTGGCGATCATGGTCGAGCTCGCGCGGAGACTCAAAACCGCCCCGGAGCCGCCGCCGGTGGGACTCGAGCTCGTGTTCACGGTGTGCGAGGAGGTGGCGCTCAGGGGCGCGAAGGAGTTCGACGTCAGATCGCTCCAGAGCCGCTTTGGTTACGTCTTTGACCACGCGACTCCCGTGGGGGAGATCGTGGTCGCCTCGCCCACCCAGTACCGGCTCGAGGCCGAGCTTCACGGGCGCGCCGCCCATGCCGGACTCCGGCCCGAGGCGGGCCGCAGCGCGATCCACGCAGCCGCGCGAGGGATCGCCGCGATGCGTTTGGGGCGACTCGATCCCGAGACGACAGCGAACATCGGCACGATCAAGGGCGGGACGGCGATGAATGTGGTCGCCGAACGGTGCGAGCTGGTGGCCGAGGCGCGCAGCCTCGACCACGCCAGGGCGGAGGCGGTTGTGACCGAGATGGTCGACCATCTCCAGGACGCCGCGAACGCGGCCGAATGCGATCTCGATGTGACAGTCGAGCTGATGTTCAGGGGCTACCGGACGCGCCCCAACGCTCCCCAAGTGGCGCTCGCGGAGCGTGCGCTGCGCGCGTGCGGGTATGAGCCCAGTCTCATTCAGACGGGCGGCGCCTCGGACGCCAACGCATTTGAAGCTGCGGGCTTCTCGTGCACGAATCTCGCCGACGGCACCGAGCGAAACCACCAACCCGATGAACGCATCAGCGTGGACGCGCTCGACGGGATGTTCGAGGTCGCGATTGCGCTGCTCGATGAGGCCGCACATGGGGTTGAGGCTCGCTAAGGCCGCCGATGGCGTTTGAAGCGGTCGGCAGCAAGGTTCAATTCGAAGGGCGGATGATCAAGGCTGGGGTCGAGCGCTACCGCTTTGACGATGGCCAGGAGTACCAACGCGAGAAGGTCTGGCACCCGGGGGCGGCTGGGGTCATCGCGCTGGACGGCGACTCGATCTGGCTGACGCGCCAGCCACGCGAGGTGATTGGCGCCACGGCCTCGCTAGAGATTCCGGCCGGGAAGCTCGACGTCGAAGGCGAATCCCCGCTGCAGACAGCCAAGCGCGAGTTCTCCGAGGAGATCGGCAAGCGAGCCGACAAGTGGGAGGAGATCGCGGCGTTCTTCACCAGCCCCGGCTTCAGCGACGAGCGCGTTTGGCTGTTCCTCGCCACCGACCTCGCTGACGACCCAGATGCCGAGAAAGACGAAAACGAGCGCATCGAAATTGTGCCCTGGCCGCTTGAGCGGCTCGACGACGCGATCGCCGAGTGCGAGGACTCAAAGACGCTGATTGCGCTGCTGTGGTTGGCGCTGCGCGAAGCGCCCGGCAGGCCGCGGCGCTAGCAGCGCCTGCGCCCGCGCTCAAGCCCCGGTGATGCTCAAACCCGAGAACTGGACCGGGTACCAACCCCCGGTCTCGATTCCAGGCATGCCGCTTTTCAGCCTTGAATCCGATACCGCCGCGACCTGGTGGCCGTCCACGCTCGCGGTCAAGCGAGGGCCTGCCAGCGACAGCGCCAACCTATGCCACGCATCCGACGCAAACGACACCGACCCGGTCGCGAGAGAATGGAGGCTGCCCGCCCTGTCGATCGCCAGCGAAAACGTCCCGGCGGTGTTGACGTCAAACGTGTAGCCGTCGAAGGTCCCCTGACTCGGCTTGGTCGCAGCCGCGTCGTAGCGGCCGATCAGCCCCGCCGACCCTGAGCCCAAGACCCGAACGTCGACGCTGAGCTTGTAGTTGCGCCAGTCGCTGCCAATCAGGGCGTAAGGGTGCCGAGCCGTCGGGTGCGCACTCCACAACACCGGCTGGCTTACTGCCGTTTGCTGCGTGCAGGTGGTCGCCCGGTCGGGTGGGTGGCAGCGCGTGAGCTGGAAGGCGCCGTCTTCGGGAGCAAGCTGCGAGGGCTCCCCGTCGGCCCCGGTAGCAAGCCGACTGTGGTAGGGCAGCCTCAGCCGCGCCGGCCGGGGGGCGGAGGCGGTGCCCTTGCCCTGGCCGGTCGTCGTGGTGAGCGAGTAGACGTAGCCCGGCTTGATAGTGAGGCTGAACCTGCCGCGCTTCGGCTTGATATCGCCCAGCCGCCGGAACCACCTGGCCGGTGAAGATCCCGGGTTAAAGTCGCTGGCCCACACGTGCACCTGTCTGCCGGCTAGGCCATGGCCACCCATCACTGAGAAATCCGCTCGCTGAGTCGTCTTGACCCCAGCTGTTGCCTCGACGATCGTGGACCACGCGCTGCGGTCACCGCGCACAAACGAGACGTATGAGCCGTCGGACCGGTTGCCTCGCATGTAGCCGCTGGCCGAGTCGATGTACCTCCACCCGCTGCGCGCCGAGCGCGTTGGCGGCGAGACGAACTGCGTGATCTGGGCGATCGCCCAGGTCATGGCGTTGACGCGATAGCTGCCCGACCATGGCTGATCGGCGGTTATGAGCCCCTGGTCCTCGTGAGGCAGCACCCGGGCGGGCATCGAGTCAAGCGCAGGCCATTCGAGCGCGCCGGTGACTCGCGCGTCGAGGTATTCGCGCACGAACGCTCGGTCCATCGCCGGCGCACACGGGATCGGGCATCGCTTGCCCACCGCGCGGTCCATTGCGCCGAGCTCGCTTCCCCACAGCGGCTTACCTGATGCGAGCGCCGCTCGGGCTACGTCGCAGGTTGTGCGCGCTCCGGCCAGGCCAGTCGGATAGCCGCAGTTGTCGTGGACGCCGAGGATGGCGACGCTCGGGCTAGAGGCGTATTCCCAACTTCTGTTGTCCCCAGCGACGATCCTCACCTGGCGATATCCGTGGGCGTCCAGCGCCGAGCGAAGGCGCGCAAACCAGCTCGCATGACTGCCGTCGTCGCGCTCGTTCCACCCGCCGAGGTAGCTGATGTGAAGTCCGTGCCGTCCAGCGCACTGCAACCAGTCCAGCAGGTAGCGGATGTCCGCATCCGTGAACAGCGAGCCGCCGGCACCGACCCACGCCGGCGCACCCCACTGCAGCCCATACAGCTTCAGCCGCCGGTCGATCGCGAGCGCTTGGCGTGCGATATCGAACTCATAGCCGGCGTTGCAGTCGATCTGGCCGCTGGTGTGCTCGATGCTCGGTTCCGCGCCGTCGGTGGAGTTTCCATCGCCTCCGATCTCGAGCTTGAGCAGCTGCAGCGAGGCGCCGTATCCCGGCTTGAACAGGTAGTCGAGGATGGCGCGGCGCGGCGCCGCCGGATAGTCGACCAGATAGCGCGCGTTGCCGCCCCCGCCCAGGATCGCGCCGACGCCGTCGAATTCCCGGTCGCCGCCGTTGCCGTTGATGGTGATGTGGGTGCTCGGTAGCTGGGCGCTCGGAGCGCGCGTGGGCAGCAGGAATAAGACGCCCGCCGCAATCGCCGCTAGCGATAAGACCTTCGCCGCCAAGCGGCTAGGGGCCCCTGCTCCCGTCAATTTGGTCGAAGTCTCCGTACCCGTTGCGCACGCCCCCGCCACCGGACCACTGCCACATCAGCGCGTGCTTGCTCTTCGTGGAGACGCCGCCGAAGAATTGCGCACAGCCGCCGCCGCGCAGGCACCAGCCCCTCGGTGCCCTGCTCGAGGCTCGCCGTCTCGGGCTCGTACGTCCACTCGTCGGTGCCCGGAATCGAGCTAGCGCTGCCCGTCCCGAAGATGCTGCGCCAGTTGGCCTGGGCGGAGTAGACGCCGGGCGCGAAGGAGGAGTGGTCACGAATGTAGCCCCAGTAGCCGTTGAAGTCGGCGCGGTCGACTGACGGCGCGATGCCGTGGTGCTTTACGACGCCGCTGCACGGCGAGGTATAGACCGTGCTCCAGCCGTTGTCGGACGCCGGCGAGATCCCGGGGTACTCGATATCCATCCACACCACCGGATAGATGACGCGCTGGCTCGAGGGCAGGCCGCGGATGTCGGACAGCGTGCGCGCGGCCTGGCGCGCGCCCCACGAGTGGGCCTCCGAGGCGCTGCCGTTGTAGTGCGGGTCGACACCGGGCCCGCCCATGAACCAGTACGCGCCCGTGCCCACGCCCTTGTGGTATTTGCGGGCGTTCGTGTCCGCCTGGGCGCTATTGACCTTCGACCAGTTCAGGAAGGCGCCGTGGCAGCCCAGCCACCACTCCCAGCTGCCGACCATGCCCATATAGCCGCCGTAGTTGCCGCCGATCACCGGCTCGCGGTAGGGGCCGGAGCCGGCGACGTTCATATACGGGCTATCGGTGCCGTACCAGAACCCGGGCGGGCTGTCGTTCGCCAGCGCCGCGCCTGGCACCAACGCCAGCGCCGCCGCGCAGGCGGCGAGCACCCGAATAAAGACGCGCCCCACGCCCGCAGCATACGCTTAAGCGCCGCGTGCGCGCGATGGTTTTCGAGCGACCCCACGAGCCGCTCAAAGCGGTGCAGGTGCCCGTGCCCGAGCCCGGAGAGGGCCAGCTTCTGATCAAGGTTCACGCCTGCGCCGTGTGCCGCACCGACCTGCACCTGGTCGACGGCGAGGTCACGATCGATCACCCGCCGCGGGTCCTCGGCCACCAGATCGTGGGAACCGTGCAGCGCGAGGGAGGCGGAGGGAAAGAGCGCGTCGGCTCACGCGTCGGCGTGCCATGGCTCGGCTGGACCGACGGCACCTGCAAGTTCTGTCGCTCGGGACGCGAGAACCTGTGTCCCAACGCGCGCTTCACGGGCCGCGATATCGATGGAGGCTTCGCCGAGTACACGGTCGCGGACGAGCGCTTTTGCTTTCCAATTCCCGAGGGCTATCCCGACCTACAGGCCGCCCCCCTGCTCTGCGCTGGGCTGATCGGATATCGCTGTCTGCGGATGTGCGGCGAGGCCCCCACGATCGGCCTATATGGCTTCGGCGCCGCGGCCCACATCATCTCTCAGGTCGTCGCATGGCAGGGAAAGCGCGCGTTCGCCTTCACCCGGCCGGGCGACGCCGACGGCCAGGCATTCGCGCGCGAGCTGGGCGTCGGCTGGGCCGGCGACTCCGATGCGATGCCGCCCGAGCCGCTCGAGGCGGCGATCATCTTCGCGCCCATCGGCGGGCTCGTGCCGTCGGCGCTCAAAGCGCTCGAGCCCGGGGGCGTGCTCGTCTGCGGGGGGATCCACATGAGTCCGATTCCGCAGTTCGAGTACGAGCTGCTATGGCACGAACGCCAGCTGCGCTCGGTGGCCAACCTAACCCGCGACGACGGTCACGAGTTCCTCGCGCTCGCGCCCGAGGTTCCGGTCCAGACGCGCATCACGACCTACCCGCTGGAGCAGGCAAACGAGGCGCTCGACGATCTTCGTCACGGACGCTTTCGGGGCGCGGCGGTATTGACGATCGCAAGCGCTTAGCCCGGGATGTTCTCGGCCAGCTCGCGCAGCCAAGCGGCAGCCGAGCTGTCGCTGGGCGCGCGCCAGTCTCCGCGCGGGGACAGAGAGCCGCCGGAGCCCACCTTGGGCGCGTTGGGCAGGGCCGAGCGCTTGAACTGGCTGAGCTCGAAGAAGCGATACAGAAACACTTCGAGCCAATGCTTGATCTCCGCCAGCGAGTACTCGTTGCGCCGGTGCTCGGGGATCAGATCGGGCCACGAGCCGCCGTCGCGGTCCCCCCACGCGTGGTGGGCGAGAAAGGCGACCTTGCTCGGCCGGTATCCGAAGCGGACCGTGTAGTACAAAAAGAAGTCGGTGAGCTCGAATGGTCCCACCACGTCCTCGGACCGCTGAGCGGGGCCCTCCGCAGCGTCCGGCAGGCCGTGGCCCGGGTTGCCTGCCGGTACAAGCTCGGGTGAGATTTCGGTGTCGAGCACCCTGGCCAGAACTTCGCATGCCTCGGTGGCGAACTGGGAGCTGTCGATCGCCCAGCGGATCAGGAACTGGATCATCGTCTTCGGCACCGAAGCGTTGACGTTGTAGTGCGACATCTGGTCGCCGACCCCGTAAGTGCTCCAGCCCAGCGCGAGCTCGGATAGATCGCCCGTGCCGACGACCAGCGCGCCGTTTTGGTTGGCAAGCCGGAACAGATGCGAGGTGCGCTCGCCCGCTTGCACGTTTTCGTAGGTGATGTCGTACAGCGGCTCGCCCTCGGCGGCGGGGTGGCCGAGGTCGCTCAGCATCTGCGTCGCCGCGGGCCGGATATCGATCTCTTGCCCTTGCACGCCCAACGCCTCCATCAGCGCGTGGGCGTTGGAGAGGGTTGTCGAACTGGTGGCGAAGCCCGGCAGGGTGTATGCGAGCACATTGGAGCGCGGCAGTCCGAGCCGGTCCATCGCCCGTGCGGACACGATGAGGGCGTGGGTCGAGTCCAGGCCGCCGGAAACCCCGATCACGACCTTCTCGATTCCGGTCGCCAGCAGCCGCGTCTGCAGCCCCCGCACCTGGATGTTGTAGACCTCCTCGCAGCGCTCGTTGCGTCCCACGGGGTCGGCGGGCACGTATGGAAAGCGCTCGATCTTGCGCCGTAGAGGGAACCGCTCGGAGGAAAGGCCGAGCTCGAACTGCACCGTGCGCATGCCGCGCAAACGGCGCCGGTGGTCGGCTACCGCGTCCCCGAAGCTCGAGATGCTGGCTCTGTCGGACGCAATGCGGTCGAGATCGATGTCGGCGAGGATCAGCTCCTCGAGGTCTGAGAAGCGCGGCGCTTCGGTGACCAGATCGCCGTTCTCGAAAATCACCGCCTGTCCGTCCCACGCGAGGTCGGTCGTCGATTCCCCCAGACCCGCCGCCGTGTAGATGTAGGCGCCGATCGCCCGGCCCGACTGCGAGGCGCCGAGCAGGCGGCGGTACTCGGGCTTGCCCACGGTGATGTTGCTGGCGGACAAGTTGGCGAGCACGGTCGCACCCGCCAGCGCCGCGTAGCTGGACGGCGGGATCGGCGTCCACAGGTCCTCGCAGATCTCGACATGCGCGACGAAGCCCGGCAGATCAACCGCTGCAAACAGAAGTGAGGTGCCAAACGGCACCTGGTCGCCCAGCAGCCTGAGCTCGTCATGCACCACTTCGCGGGCTGCACGGAACTGGCGCTTTTCGTAGTACTCGCGGTATTCGGGCAGATAGCTCTTGGGCACAACGCCGAGCACGCGGCCGCGATGGATCACCACGGCGGTGTTGAACACGCCGCCCTCCGCGCGCAGCGGCGCCCCGACCATGAGCATGGGCGCGAGCGCGGCGCTGGCCGCCGCAACGCGCCCGATCGCCCGCTCGACCGCTTCCAGCACTGCCTGCTGGTGGTGTAGGTCGTCGATCGAGTAGCCCGACAGCCCCAGCTCGGGGAACACGACTAGGGCCGCGCCTTCCTCCGAGGCGCGGCGCGCGAGCTCGATCGTGCGCTCGGCGTTGAACTCGGGCTCGGCCACGCGGACGTGCGGCACGGCCGCGCCCACGCGCGCAAAGCCCTGCGTGTAAAGCGAATCAAACGCCATACACGCAGTATCCCGTAGCCGCTGCGCCCAGCCGCAGGACCGCTGGCAGCGGACGCGAATACCTACTTATGACCACCATCACCGCACCCGCGAGCTCGCCTTCACGGCACCTGACCGAGTTGATGCTCGACTTCCTGGCCTATCTCGAGCTCGAGCGCGGGCTATCCCGCAACACGCTCGAGGCATACCGCAACGACCTCCAGCAGTACGGCGCTTTCCTCGACCGCCGAGGCATCGACCCGCTTGCAGTCACGACCGGCGACCTGCGGGCGTTCGTCTCGGAAATTGAGGCTGCCCCCGCGACCGTGCAGCGCAAGATTGCCTGCCTGCGCTCGTTTCACCGCTACCTACGCCGCGAGCAGATCCTCGAGCGCGACCCCACTGCCGAGCTTCGTGCGCCGCGTTCACGGGCGCGTCTGCCCAAGGTCTTGAGCCGCGACGAGGTGGGTTCACTTTTGCGGCAGCCGCGCGGCAACTCGCCCGCCGCCCTGCGCGACCGCGCACTGCTCGAGACGATGTACGCCTGCGGCCTGCGCGCCTCCGAGGCGATCACGCTCGAGCTCTCCCAACTCGACCTCGAGGCGGGGATCGTGCGTCCGCACGGGAAGGGCTCCAAAGAACGGATCGTGCCCGTGGGCTCGGCCGCTTTGCGCTCGCTGCGCGAGTACCTCGAGCGCGGCCGGCCCAAGCTGGTGGGCCTGCGCGACGAGCCGCGCGTGTTCCTCAACGCGCGCGGAGGCAGGCTCTCGCGCCAGGGGCTCTACAAGATCGTGCAGCGCCACGCGCGCGCCGCCGGGCTCGAGCAGCGCATGAGCCCGCACACGCTGCGCCATACCTTCGCCACGCACCTGCTGGCCGGAGGCTGCGATCTGCGCTCGCTGCAGGAAATGCTCGGGCACGCCGATATCGGCACCACCCAGATCTACACCCACCTCTCGCCCGAGCGGCTGCGTGAGGTGTACTTCGAGGCCCATCCGCGGGCCCAGATCAAGCGGGACTGATGGGTCTCACGAGCTTCGAGGAGGCGCCCTCGCGCGCCTACGAACTCGGCCACATCCGCGGGCGCTGGACGCTCTTGGGCGAGGCTGCGGGGTCGGAGGGCGTGGGCGCGCGGCGAATAGAGCTGCCCGCGGGCGGCTGGTCCACGCCCGCCCACGAGCATGGGGCGGAGGAGGAGATCTTCTTCGTACTGGCCGGTAGCGGCCTGTCGTGGCAAGGCGGGCGCGTCGCCGAGATTGGGGCCGGCGATTGCATCGTTTACCTGTCCAATCACGGCGCGCACACCGTGCACGCGCCGGAGGCGCTGGATGTGCTGGCATTCGGCCGCCGGCTGCACGAGGAGATCATTGGCTTCCCCCGGCTGGGGCGCTCTCTGGTGGGCGCGCGAATGGTGCGCTCGGATCCCTACGCGATCGAGGGCGCGCCCGCCCAGTTCGTTTATGAGTCGCAGCTCGGGCCGCCCGAGCTGCCCCCGGAGCCGGGACCGCGGCCGTCCACGATCGTGAACCTCGACGACGTCGAGCCGCGCCGGGTGGATCGGCCCCGCATCTCGCGCGTACGCCGCAACCTAGCTCTCGCGGCGGGTTCGGTCACGACAGGGCTGCAACATGTGGAGGTCGCGCCCGGCAAGGAGTCGGCGCCGCCGCACTGCCACTCGCTCGAAGAAGAGATCTTCGTGATGCTCTCGGGCGACGGGACGCTGGTCCTGGGCGATGAGGAGATCGCGGTGCGGGCCGGAAACGTCGTGGCGCGCCCACCGGCGACCCGGGTTCCGCACGTGTTCCGGGCCGGCGCCGGAGGGCTCACCTACCTCGCGTATGGCACCCGCGAGCCAGGGGATATCTGTTACTACCCGCGCTCCAACAAGATCAGTTTCGGCGGCGTGGGCGTCATCGCGCGGCTTGAGCGACTCGACTATTGGGACGGAGAGGATTAAGGCCGGGGCGCATGCGCCCCGGCCCCGGTCCGCACATGTGCGGACCGGCGGGCCGGCACATGTGCCGGCCCGATGACAGAATTTTTCTGTGGCTGGCCGACGGGCCTTCGTAGTCGTGCTCGACGCCTGCGGCGTCGGGGCGCTTCCGGATGCCTCCGCTTATGGCGATGCGGGCGCCAATACGCTCGTCCACCTTGCGCGCGAGGCGGGCGGGCTCAAGCTGCCGGCGCTGGGGCGGTTAGGGCTCGGCTCGATCGTCCCGCTCGAGGGGATACCGCCGTCGCCTGAGGCCGTCCTGCACGGTCGGCTGCATCCGCTGGGTCCGGGCAAGGACTCGACGGCGGGCCACTGGGAGCTGATGGGGGTGGTGGCGCGGGAGCCGTTGCCCACGTACCCGGATGGCTTTCCACCCGCGGTGGTCGAGGTCGTGCGCGCCGTTAGCGGTCGAGAGGTGGTCTGCAACGGGCCCTATAACGGCATCGACGCGATCAACGACTTCGGCGCGGAGCACCTGCGTGGCGGCGAGCTGATCGTGTACACGAGCCAGGACTCGGTGCTGCAGGTCGCGGCCCACGTGGACATCGTCTCCGAGCGCGAGTTGCACGAGATCTGCCGTCGCGTGCGTACGTCGCTCCCCGCCGAGCACGCCGTCGGGCGCGTGATCGCGCGGCCCTTCGCCGGCGAGCCGGGCGACTTCAGACGCACTGCAGGTCGGCGCGACTTCTCCATCGAGCCACCCACGCGCAGCTACCTCGACGAGCTCCATGACCGCGGCGTAGAAGTGCACACGGTGGGCAAAGCGGGCCAGCTGTTCGCGGGCGCCGGCGTCGACGTCCAGCACCCCGGCGCCACCAACGCGGACGCGCTCACGCACACCACGGATCTGATGCGCTCGCTGAAGCATGGCCTCGTGTTCACGAACCTGATCGAGACCGACCAGGTCTACGGCCACCGCCACGACGTGGGCGGGTTCCACGCCGCGCTACGCGAGATCGACGCCGTCGTCGCGCGCTGGCTGACGCTGCTTGGCCCTGGAGATCTGCTCGTGCTGACCGCCGACCACGGCTGCGACCCGGCCGCGCCGCACACCGACCACACGCGCGAGTACGCGCCGCTGCTGGCGAGCTTCGCCGGCCACCGTTCGCGTCGCCACGACGGGCCGCTCGCAGACGTGGGCGCGAGCGTGCTGAGCTGGCTCGCCGGCCGCGATGCCGGTGACCTGCCGGGAGAGTCGTTCGTCAATGGTGCGGCCCTTGCCTGAGCTGCCCGAGGTGGAGACGATCCGGCGCCAGCTCGCGCCGCATGTCGAAGGTCAGCGCATCGTGCGCGCCGAGATCTTCGACCCGCGCTGGACGCTGCCGGAGCGACCGAGCGTGGTCGAGGCCGAGCTGAGCGGTGCTGAGATCGAGCGCCTATCGCGGTCGGGCAAGTACCTCGTCTGGCAGCTGTCCGGGGATCGATATCTGATCAGCCATCTACGCATGACGGGCGTGGTCCTGTTCGATGCGGTGCCTGAGCCTGCGCATGTGCGCGTGCGCTGGACGCTTTCGTCAGGGCACGTGCTGGTCTTCAACGACCCCCGTCGTTTCGGCACCGGTCACCTCATGCATGGAGCGGCGGCGCGGGACGCTTACCTGGACGCGCGTATCGGGATCGAGCCGTTTAGCGAGGAGTTCACCATCGCCCATCTGTATCGCCTCACCAGCGGACGGCGTGCACCGATCAAGGCGTTCATGCTCGACCAGCGACGGATCGCGGGGATCGGCAACATCTACGCGGATGAGGCGCTGTGGCGGGCGCGAATCCATCCCCTGCGTCCGGCGGGCCGGTTGCGGCGCGCGGATGTCAAGCGCCTGAAGGAGGGCATCGAGGCGGCTCTGCAGGCCGGGATCGACGCCAAGGGGGCCTCGATCGACGACTTCCGCCATATCGACGGGACCCAGGGCGCGTTCCAGGACCGCTTTCTGGTGCACAACCGGCTAGGTGAACCGTGCCCACGCTGCGGGCGGCCTATCACAAAACTGGTGGTCGGTGGGCGCGGAACGTACCTTTGTCCGCGCTGTCAGCGGCAGCCGCGGCTTACCGCGCCGGTGCGGGGCTCAGGCGCTTCCTGACGCGGAGTCGTCCTCGCAGATCCAGAGCTGCGGAGGTCCAGACATCGACGAGCCCACCATCGTGAGCGAGCTACCGCACTTGACCGGTGTGATCCCGTCGTGGGTGCACGAGCCCATGGGCGAGCCACCGCTCCGCGACGCACACCCGTTGACCGTGAACGTGACCGTATTGTGCGTGCGCTTCGCCGTCTGCGGAGAAATGAAGACGCGCAGCCGCTCTGGCCGCGGCTCAGTGCAGTTTGAGCTTGCCGGTGGCCGAGTCGTCGACGCAGATCCAGGCTTCCGGGCCGGATTGGTGCTCCGTGGTGAGCGACCCCATGCAGTCGATCGGCTGCTTCGGGTTGGCGCCGCTGGCTCCGAACGCGCGGCCGCCGATCGTGACCTCATACTTGAACTTGCCCTTAGCGCTCTTCGGCAGTACGAAAGCCACCTTGGCGGTGAAGTTCTGCTGGCCGGAGGTGTCGTTGTATGCGAAGTACGCAGTCCGGTAGCCGACCCATTTCTCGCCGCTCGGCGCGGGGGAGTTGGTCTGGAGCTGGCCCTTGTAGCTCTTGCTAGGCGTGAAGTGCAGCTTGTGACCACCGCTGGCAGGCCCGGCGGTGGCCGTGAACGACCTGGGTGGCTTGCTGACCGTCGGAACGAGGAAGCCCAGAAAGACCTGTGACCTGAACGGGCCTGCGTTGCTCCCCGAATTGCCTTCGCTCGTGCAGGACCCGGGTGGGGAGCCGCTGCTCTGCGAGGCGCAACCCCTGACCGTGATCACCACCGAGCTCCCCTTCTGTTTGGCTGTTGGCGCGGTCTTGAACACGACGCAGCCGCTGAGCGCGATCGCGCTCGCCGCCACCACTGCTGCCGTCCCGGCCTTGCGCCAAATCACTTTCCTACCCCCATTCGTCGGTCACGTCGGCACGCTACCAAGGCCGGTGCGCGAGCGCGGTCAGCCGCGGCCGGCGGCTTACTTCACCTTCAGCGAGGACGAGAACGAGTCATCCACGCAGACCCAGTTGACGCTGGTCCCTTGCCCGCCATACCCCGTCGTCAACGAGTTCTCGCAGTCGATTGGCTCTTTGCGGCTCGCCTCGCCGCTGGTGACCTGGCGCCCCCCGATGACGACCTTATATCGGAAGGTGCGCATGGACGGCTTCTTTGACAGGGCAAAGGCCACCTTGGCGGTGAAGTTCTGCTGTCCCGAGGCCGTGTCGTATGGGAAGTACTGCGAGATGTAGCCCACCCACACCTGTCCGCTCGGCGCCTTGTCGAGACGCTGTAGTTCGGCCGCGTACGCCTTGCTGGCGGTGAAGTGCAGCGTGGGACCGCCCGCCGTCGGACCGGTCGTGGCGGTGAATGAGCGTGGCGCCGTGGCTCGGGTTGGAATGCGAAAGCCCAGGAACAGCTGGGACCTATCGGTCGCTGGCCGCTCGCCGGAATTCCCGTTGGTGGTCGTGCACGAGCTTGGCGGCGGCGAGGAGACGCCCGCCTGCGTCGCGCACCCCGTTACCGTAGTCAGTACGGCGCCGTGCTTCAGCCTCGCGGTCGGCAGAGACTGGAATACCACGCAGCTGCTCAGCGCGACCGGTCGCGGCCACTACGGCTCCTATTCCTGCCCTGCGCCAGACCATGCCCGAACCGCCGGGCTCAATGCAGCTTGAGGCTCCCGTGGGCGGAGTCGTCGACGCAGATCCAGACCATGGTGTCGCCGCTGTTGGCCTGCAGTTTCGTCGGTTTGCCCTTGCAGTTGACCTTCTGGCCCGGGTTGGCACCGGTGTTGCCAGTCGCGCGGCCACCGATCGTCACTTCGTACTTGAACTTGCCCTTGGCGTGCTTTGCAAGGCCGAAGGGAACTTTGGCGGTGAAGTTTTGCTGACCGGAGCTATTGCTGTAGTGGAGGTACGCGGTGCGGAATCCGACCCAGTGCTCGCCGCTGGGAGCGGGGTTGTTGGCCTGAAGCTGGCTTGCGTAGGACTTGATCGGGGTGAACTTGAGCTTGGGGCCTCCGCTGGCTGGCCCCGTGCTAGCCGAGAAAGATTTTGGCGCTTTGCTGCTCGTGGGAACTAAAAAGCCCAAGAAGACTTGCTCTCGGGCTGGGGACCCGGGTGCGTCCACCTTTGCATTGCCGTCGTTTGTGCACGATCCGCTCGGCGTCCCGCTGCTCTGCGATGCGCATCCCTTGACCGTGATCACCACAGAGTTCTTTTTCTGCTTTGCGGTTGGGGCGCTCTTGAATACCACGCAGCCGCTGAGCGCGACTGCGCTCGCCGTGAGGACCGCTCCCATCCCTGCCTTGCGCCAGATCACCTTGTTACCCCCGTTGGTTGGCATTTGTCGGCGTGGCGGGGACGCTATCAGGGGCGCGCCAAGAGTGGGTTGCCTCAGCGCACGTTCACGGGGACGGTCGCGCTGAGAACCTCGCCGTCGGGGAGCCTGCCGGTCAGCGTCACCGAGTAGGTGCCTGCGTGGGCTCCAGCGGGCACGCTTACGGTGACTGCGATGGCCGAGGTGCTGTTGCTCGGGGGGATCATCTGCTTGACGCTGGGCGTCGTCGACGCGCCTCGAATGGTGCTGGTGGCGTGGAACGTGAATCTCGCCGCGGGGATTGAGACGCCCGCGAACTCGAGCTCGAAGTGGGCCAAGCCGCTTTGACCACGCGCCACGCGCACCGCCTTGCCGCCGATGATCGTCGCGTCGCGGGTCTGGAGCTTGTAACCCACGTCGAGCGCGGTCGGCGGAGGATCGTCGACGCAAATGAACCCGTAGTTCGGACCCGCGCTGCCGCTGGTCAGCGACGTCCCGCAGTTGATCGGCGCCTTGGCGTGGGGGTGGCCGGAATGCTGGCGCCCGCCCACGACGACTTGGTATCGGAACGGGCTCGCGAAGGGCGCGCCGTGCACATGCGGGAGGCCGAAGGCCACCTTGGCGTTGAAGCTCTGCCTACCCGACGTTGAGCTGTAGGCGAAGTAGCGAGAGGTGTAGCCGAACCACTCCTGCCCGGGCCGCTCGGCCAGCCGCTGCAGCTCGCTGGTGTAGCTCCGGTTGAGCTTGAACTGCAATGCGCCACCGGCCGCTTTGAAGGATGTCGGCGCCGTGGCTCCCTTGGGAACGCGAAAACCGAGAAAGAGCTGCGAGGGATCCGTTTGCGCGTCGGAGTTCGAGTTGCCTTCGTAGGTACAGGATCCAGGGGGAGAGCCACTGCTCTGGGATGCGCAGACGTGGATCGTGATCCGCACGGCGCCGATGATGCCTGTCTGCGCAGCCGTCGGCCTGCTCTGAAACACCACGCAGCCGCTGAGCGCGACGGCGCTCAGCGCCACAGCGGCCCCCGTACCCACCTTCGGCCACCTCATCGCAGGGGCCGGACGCTATCAAAGCGGGGCGCTCAGGCAGCCAGGTCGCCGAGCAGCTCGGACAGGCGTCCGTCGCGGTCGGCCGCGAGGAGCTCCTTGAAACCCCCCACCGGCCGCTCGCCGATCACGATCTGGGGGAAGGTGAACATCCCGGTCATGCCTTGAAGCCTCGCGCGCCCGTCCGGGTCCCGTGACAAATTGACCTCGCGATACGTGATGCCGCGCTTTTCCAGCAACTTCTTGGCGCCGACGCACAAGCCGCAGTGGTCGGTTGTGTAGACGGTTACCGGGTTCATTGCTTCTCCGAGTTTAGGATGCCCGCCCCGCTAAAGACCGAAGCAGTGGTGCTGCGCTCGATCCGCTACGGCGAAGCCGATCGGATCTTGCATCTATATACCCCCACTTCCGGCCGGATAGGCGCGATCGCCAAGGGAGTGCGTCGGGCGCGGAGCAGGTTTGGGGCGCGGCTCGAGCCCTTCTTCCACGTGCGCCTGATCTTGCATGAGGGCCGGGGCGAGCTCCACACGGTGACCGGCGTGGACACGATCGAGGCTCACGCGGCGCTGCGCGAGAGCGCATCTGCGCTGGCCGCTGCCGCTCACGCCTGCGATGCCGTCTCGCGCCTATTTGAGACTCAGGAGCCCCACCCCGAGGTATTCCGCCTACTGCTAAACGAGCTCGCGATTTTGAGCGCTGAACCAGGCCGCGCGGGGGCCGCGAACGGGCTGGCGTTCCGGCTCAAGCTGTTGCTCGCCGCCGGACTGGTTCCCGCGCTGGGCGCGTGTGCCTCGTGCGGGGCGCTCGACCGGCTGCAGAACTTTTCCGCCGCCGCCGGCGGGGTCGTTTGCGCCTCCTGTGCCAGCGACGGCTTCCCGCTCGACGCCAATGCCTATGGCTTCCTGGTGGCGGCGCTGGGCAAGCCCTTAGCCCAGGCGCCCGATGCCTCCGAGCGCGTTCTGCGCCAGGCCGAGCGAGCGATCTCGGAGACCGCTGAGCACCACGGCCATGTCCGTCTGCGGCCGCTGGTGGGGCTGTTTGAGTCGGGGGGACCGAGCGCCTACGGCAGAGGCCCGCGCGAGATGGGCGCCAGACCGCGTGTGCCGGGGATCAACGGCAGCTCGACGCTCGAGGCGTGATCGGGCGAGTGCTCGAGGCTGTAGATCCCGAGCAGCAGGCCGGGCGCCTGGGCGACCGTCGGCAGGGCGTGGGGGAAGTCGGCGGTCGAGATCGTGACACGCAGCTTGTGGCCGCGTGCCAGCGTGTCAAAGGTGGGGAAGATCTCGATGTCGTAGCGGGTCACCTTGCCGAGGGGAGCTCCTTTTTGGGCGGACTTCGTGTACGGGTGGTAGGGGAGCAGCGGCCGACCATTTGATCCGCCCCAGGTAAGCGAGCGATTCAGCGCGCGCTGGTTGCCCTCGAGCAGACCCTCGGTCAGTGATCTTGCGCTGCCGTTAGGAGCAACGTCATAGAGCTGCACTACCCACTCGCTGTCGGATGAGGTCGAGCTCGCGTACAGCGAGGCGCCGATCGGGCCGGCGAGCGTGGTGGCTTTCTTGAACGGCGCGGTGGTGTAGTTCTGGATGCCCGGGCCGAGCGGCGAGACGTGATCGTTGGCGACGCACGGATCGGTGATGCCGAAGTAGTTGAGCACCAGTTGGGGAAGGCCGGCGCCCCACTGATCGGCTGCCTGCGAACAAGGGATCTCGAGACCGGTGAATACGAGCTTGTCCGGAGAAGAGGTGCTCTTCGGTTTGGTCGACGAGAGCGAGCCGCCCGAGTGCAGGTAGTAGGTCGTCGGCTTGGCCTGGTTGAGCGGATAGCGCGAGGCGTCATACCAGCGGCGGCTCGAGAGATCCTCCAGGTGCAGCGGCGTCTTGGTGCTCGTGACGCCGGTGTTGATGCCCTTCAGCCAATGGTCAAACCAGGCGAGCGCGACGCCGTCCATGGTGAGGCCGTGGTAGCTCAGGCCCTGGCCGGCGGTGACGTGGAACCACGGGCCCTGGATCAGCTGATAGCGGGAGGTCACGGGCTGGTTGGCACGCATCGGCGAGAGCACAGGCCGGTGGTCGTACGCATTCTGAAAGCCGGAGTAATTGAGCAGCTCTCCGCGCTGGAAGAGGTCATACCAACCACCGACCAGGAACGCTGGGATGTGGTCGTGGACGATCTTCTGAATTTCGTTGACCGGGTTGCGCGCGTGCCAGTAGCTCCCGTCGTAGGCGCGCGGGCCGGCCGTCTCGATGCTCTCTAGCAGGGCAAGATCGAAGCTCTGGAGGTCGTGGATATGGTCGGCTTCAGCGGTGGGGAGGTTCTGCTTTTGCTCCTCGAACGGGAGCACGATGTTGAGCGCTGCGGTCATGCCGAGATAGAAGGCGCCGAACTCGATATCCGGGAAACCGCCGGCGAAGGCGGTGTCGCGGTAGATGTCGTTACCGGCGATGATCGGAAACATCGCCTTGACGTGGCGCGGCCCCGCGTCGACCGCGGTGGCGAACTGGTCGATGCCCATGTACGAGGCGCCGTAGAGGCCGACCTTGCCGTCGGAGTGAGGCAACTTGGCCGCCCAGTTGACTAGCGTCGCGCCGTCGTGACCCTGGACCGGGTCGAAGAATCCCCACTGCCCGGTCGAGCCACCGGTCCCGCGCACGTCGGCGATCACGTCGATGTAGCCACGGCTGATCAGGTAGGGGTTGTAGCCAGAGAGTTGACCCAGCTCGCTGGACCCGGCGTACTTGGCGTCGTCTTTGCCGTAGGGCGTCTGGGTCACGATGACCGGGAACTTGCCAGCAGCTTCCTTACCGCTCTTTGGATCGGTCGGGTAGTAGACGTTCGCACTCAAGACCGTTCCGCCGCTCGTCTTGATCGAGACGTTCTGGAGTTCCCCGATGCCGTAGCGCCCCCGCTCCGGCTTCCACGCGAAGGCCGCCTGAGGGTTGAGGGCGGCAGAACCCAGCTGCCAACACGAGCGCGACAAGTGACACCCGCGCGACACGGATCGATTTGACCGCAGGCAGGGACATCTCCCGGCGCTCAATTTAGTTGTCTGCGGTGCGTTGTGTTGCGGTTATGTGCAAATCGGGCGGCGTTGTCGCTCGGCGCTGTCAGAATCGGCTCTATGACCGAATCGCTCGTGCGCGTCGGGTATGAACACCCCAGGGGGCCGGTGGCCGCGGAGTTCTCCGAACGCGTGCGCGCGCGCGAGGCGGTCGAGCTCTCGCCGCTGGCGGTGCGGTCCTACCCCGCGGATCGACTGATCGCGGAGCCCGACTGCGGCCTGCGCACGCCGTTTCAGCGCGACCGGGACCGCATCGTGCACAGCAAAGCGTTCCGGCGCCTCAAGCACAAGACGCAGGTCTTCGTCTCGCCGGCCGGCGATCACTACCGCACCAGGCTCACGCACACGCTCGAAGTCACGCAGGTCTCGCGAACGATCGCGCGGGCACTGCGGCTCAACGAGGACCTGGCCGAGGCGATCGGGCTCGGCCACGACCTCGGCCACCCGCCGTTCGGGCACATCGGCGAGGAGGCGCTCGACCGCTGTCTCGCCGAGCGCTTCGGCGTGCGCTTCCGCCACAACGAGCAGTCCATGCGCGTGGTTGACGTGCTCGAGCGCGACGGGCGCGGGTTAAACCTGACCGCACAGGTGCGCGAGGGCATCCTCAGCCATTCGTGGCACCACGACCCGCCCAGCACGCTCGAGGGGGCGATCGTGCGCTACGCCGATCGCGTGACCTACATCAACCACGACATCGACGACGCGGTGCGGGCGGGCGTGATCGGGCTCGATGATCTGCCGGAGGGGGCGATCGAAGCGCTCGGCGACACGGGCCCCCGCCGGATCGACACGCTCGTGCACGACCTGGTCGAGCACTCGTTTGCCGCCGGCGAGATCCTCCAGGGCGAGACGGCGGCGAAGGCGATGAGCGTTTTGCGCGAGTTCATGTTCGAGCGCGTGTACCTGGGCCCGGAGGCACGGCGCGAGCACGCCAAGATTGAGCTCGTGGTGCGATCACTGTTCGAGCACTACTGCGCTCGGGTCGATGAGGTTCCAGCGTCGATTCCGGCCGGACCCGTCGCTCAGCGGGTAACCGATTACCTCGCTGGCATGACCGACCGCTTCTGCATCCGCGCCTTTGAAGAGTTGAGCGTCCCGGTGGCGTTCGCGTCGTGACCGGAATACGAGTTGTGCCGCGGCGAGCGCGACTGGGATGACTAGTCGACCGGGGCGGCGTGGCTAGGTACACATCCGACTCGCGCGACCGCGTACTGGACGCCGTCGACATGGTCTCGCTGGTGTCTTCGCGCACGGAGCTTCGGCGGCGCGGCGTGAACAGCTACTTCGGGCTGTGTCCTTTCCACGACGAGCGCACCCCGTCGTTTCACGTCTCACCAGACGAAAAGCTCTACCACTGCTTCGGCTGCCAGGCGTCGGGAGACCCATTCACGTTCGTGATGGAAACCGAAGGACTGGATTTCTCGGGGGCGCTCGAGGCGCTTTCGCGGCGCTTCGGCGTCGAGCTGCAGACGGAGGCCGAGGCACCCGAGGCGGCTGCCCGCCGTCAACGGCGCGAGCGCCTGTACACGTTGCTTGAGCGCGCGGCCGCTTACTACGCGCGCTACCTGTGGGAGGCGCGCGAGGCGGCTGCCGCCCGGGAGTATCTGCTTGGACGCGGGCTCTCGGAACAGATGCTGCGCGAGTTTCGCGTGGGGTACGCGCCCAGCGCCTGGGACCGGATGCTGCTCGCCTCGCGGGGGGCGGGCTTCGGCGAGGAGGAGCTCGTCGCCGCCGGGCTCGCCCAGCGCTCGCGCTCTGCGCCCGGGCGCGTGTATGACCGCTTTCGCGAGCGCGTCATGTTCCCGTGCACCGACCTACGCGGCCGCGTGGTCGGGTTCGGTGCGCGCGCGATGCGCGAAAACCAGCCGCCCAAGTACCTGAACACCGCCGAGGGCGAGCTCTACCACAAGCGCGAGATCGTCTACGGAGTGCAGGTGGCGCGCGCGGCGGCGGCTCGGGCGGGGCAGGTGATCCTCGTCGAGGGATATACGGACGTGCTCGCGCTGCACGGCGCCGGCCTGCGCAACGCCGTCGGGATCATGGGCACCTCGCTCACCGAGGAGCAGATTGGGCAGCTGCAGAAGATCGCTCCGGTGCTGGTGCTCTGTCTTGATGCCGATGCCGCCGGGCAGGAGGCGATGGTGCGCGCGGCCTCGCTGATCAAGAAGCGGGAATTAGAGCTGCGTGTCGTGCCGCTTCCGGCCGGTCGCGATCCCGCCGATCTGGTCGTGCGCGACGGGGTCGAGGCGATGCGCGAGCGCGTGGAGCACGCGGCGGCATTCGCTGTCTTTCAGGTCGAGCGCGTCTTGGGCCGCGCGGACTTGGGCAGCGCCGAAGGCCGCGATCAAGCAATGAGAGAGCTCCGGCCGGTTTTTGCCGAGCTGGCACAGAGTCTGTTGCGAGACGAGCTCATGCAGAGAGTTGCGGGCGTTCTCGGATTGTCCGAAGGGCAGCTTCGCGGGTTGCTCGCGAGCGCCGAACCGACGGTTTCTCGATCCCAGCCCGAGGCGCCACCGCGGGACGTTCTCGACCCGGACGTGCGCAAGGAGCTCGACTTTCTGGCGCTCTGCACGGCGTTGCCTTCCTCTGGGGAGGCGGCCCTGGCGCAGATTGAGCTCGGCGAGCACATCAGGAGCGCGCGCCTGCGCCGCGCGGCCGAGCACTTGCGGGGCCGGCTGAAGACCCCCTTGAGCGACCTACCGGCGGACGACGAGGCGCTCGCCGGCACCATCGCCGATTTGGTGCAGCGCGCCGGGCGGATCGGGTCGGTGCGCGCCGAGCAGATCGAGCAGCAGCGCCTGGTATTGGAGCTGGCACGGCTGGAACGCGCGATCAGGCGCGCGCGGCTTGTCTCGGGTCGACGACCCGACGGGGATAACGGCGCGGCTGCGGAGGAGGGGGGAGGCGCCCCAGTCCATCGGCTTGCCTCCGAGCGCGAGCGCGTGCGGGGCGCGATCGCCGAGCTTGATGCGCGGCTAGAGCGGCCGGTATAGGGCCGCGCGCGGGCGCCGCACGGGCTCGGGGCGGTGCTCGGCAGTGGGCACGCCGCGCCTTAAGGCACGATGGGGTCCCGGCAGCGATGAATGTTACACTTCTGCGGCATTTGCAGGGCTTTTTACGCCCGATTCCGTCCGGTACGGATGCGAACATACGTTCCCATCTACCGGAGGGAATTAAGAGATGGACAAGCAGTCACTCGAAGTTTTGCTCGGCCAGGGCGAGAGCATCGAACGGATCGCCAAGCGTTTCGGCAAGGACCCGTCGACGATCTCCTACTGGATGAAGAAGTACGGACTGGAGTCGCCGTACGCCGCGAAGCATGCGGCGAAGGGCGGGCTCAGGCGCGAGGAGGTGCAGGAACTCGTGGAGGCCGGTATGACCCTCGCGGAGATCGCGCGTGCAGTGGACCGCAGCGTCGGCACCGTGCGTCACTGGCTCACTCGCTTCGGGTTGCGAACCGATAACACAGCCGGCGGGCGGTCGCGCGAAGAACTACACGCGGCCAGGGAAGCTGGTCGACTCACAGTCATGATGCACTGCCGTGAACACGGCGAAACTGAGTTCTTCCTCGAGGGCCGTGGCTATTACCGGTGCAAGCGTTGCCGCTCAGAGTGTGTCTCCCGCCGGCGCCGGAAAGTCAAATCGATTCTTGTGACAGAAGCCGGCGGACGGTGTTGTCTTTGTGGTTACGACCGCCATCCTTGTGCCCTTGCGTTCCATCACCTCGATCCAGCGCTCAAGCGCATGCCAGTCAGCGCCGGTGGCGTCGCGTACGCTCTCGACACGTTGCG
Source organism: uncultured Solirubrobacterales bacterium (assembly GCA_963767295.1). Taxonomy (GTDB): domain Bacteria; phylum Actinomycetota; class Thermoleophilia; order Solirubrobacterales; family Solirubrobacteraceae; genus Palsa-465. The sequence continues at coordinate 569,001 of CAVYDI010000002.1, read as the reverse complement.
CGAGGAAGCACGAAAGTGCGTCCTCCTCTGCTCGAATTGCCACGCCGAGGTGGAGAACGGCATCGCGACGCTGCCGCTAGAGTGGAGCGCAGACGACCGGGCTCCCTAGCAAGCAGGGATCCTGGGTAGCAAGTGGCTTAAATCCGGGGTAACTCAATTGGCAGAGTGCGCGGCCGTTAACCGCGATGTTGTGGGTTCGAGTCCCACCCCCGGAGCTCTGAGGCGACGAGGGGTCCGCACATGAAACTCTACGTCTGCTACGGCACCTGGAAACCGGCGCCACGTCCCGGCGGTCATCCGTGCGGCGTCGCATACGAGGCGCTGAGGGATGCGGGCTATGAGCCGGAGGTAGTCCGCTCATACGGATCGGGCCTGCTTGGCATCTTGAACGTCACTCCGGGTCGCCGGGAGGTCAAGCGGCTAACCGGCAACTACTGGGTTCCGCTGCTCGTCGCCGACGACGGCCAGGTCGTGCAGGGATCGAAGCGCATCGTTGAGTGGGCCCAGGTTTACCCCGCCACAGCGGGCAAGGCGGGGGCGGCCCCCACATGAGAACGGTCACGATCGCCGAGCTCGAGGATTGGGAGCGCAACGGCGCCGTCTGGCGCACGGTCGAACTCGCTCGCGGGCAGGTCGTGATCGATATGTGCAGCTGCACCGGCGAGCGGATGGATCGCGTGGCCTCAGAGGACCCCGAGCTGATCGACTACGCGCGTGCGCACGAGGAACATTGATTCGCTTCCCGGCGGACTTCAGCCAGCATAAGATCCAGAGACTCACCTGGATAACAGAGAGGAGGCTCCATGCCTGACGTCGATGCCACGTTTTATCGGTCCCCGACGGAGGCGATCGCCGCGCCACCGGAGCGACTCGCATACGTCGCAGCCTTCGATCCGGAGGGAAACAAGCGCGACGCAATGGCGGTAGTCGACTGTGACGTCGACTCCGCAACGTGTGGGCAGGTGGTCGGCTGGAGCGAGCTGCCGACCGCGGGCAATGAGCTTCATCACTTCGGTTGGAACGCGTGCTCCAGCGCCCTCTGCCACGAGGGACACGATCATCAAAACGGCCTCGAGCGCCGCTATCTGATCGTGCCCGGCATCCGCTCGTCGCGCACCTACGTGCTCGACACCAAGCCAGATCCCCGCAATCCGCAGGTGGTACGAACGATCGAGGCCGAAGAGCTCGCCGAGAAAGCCGGCTACTCGCGACCGCACACCGTCCACTGCGGGCCTGGCGGTATTTTCATGTCGAACCTCGGGGCGGCGAACGGCGACGATGGGCCGGGCGGCGTGGCACTAATTGACCACGACACCTTCGAGGTCACCGGCGCGTGGGAGCGCGACCGCGGCGATCAGTACTTCGCCTACGACGTCTGGTGGCATCTCAAGGACGACGTCGCGATTACCTCCGAGTGGGGCACACCGTCGATGATCGAGAACGGGCTCAATCCCGAAGACCTGCTCGGCAAGCGCTTCGGTCATCACCTCGATTTCTGGAGTCTGTCTGAGGGCAAACTCAAACAGCGCATCGACCTGGGCGACGAGCATCAGATGGTGCTCGAGCTGCGACCTGCGCATAATCCGCAGAAGCTGTGGGGATTCGTCGGCGTGGTGATCAGCGTCGCCGATCTTTCGGCATCCGTGTGGCTGTGGTATCGCGACGGCGATCAGTGGTCAGTCAAAAAGACGATCACGATCCCCGCTGAGCCGGCGGAGGCATCGGAGCTACCGCCGGCGCTGCAGCCCTTCGGTGCCGTGCCGCCGCTGATCAGCGATATCGACCTGTCGGTCGACGACCGCTGGCTGTACGTCTCGTGCTGGGGTACCGGAGAGCTCAAGCAATACGACGTGAGCGACCCACACAACCCAAGGGAGACCGGATCGGTGCGGCTGGGCGGAATCGTCGAAGGCGCGGCTCATCCCGCCGCGCCCGATCAGCGTCTGCGCGGAGGGCCGCAGATGGTTGAGATCAGTCGCGATGGCCGCCGCGTGTACTTCACCAACTCGCTGTACGCGTCCTGGGATGAGGTCTTCTACCCGGACGGGGTGGGCGCCTGGATGGCACAGGTGCACGCCGACACCGAGAACGGCGGTATGACGATCGAGCCGGGCTTCTTTCCGCACGGAGATGCCTTCCGCGGGTTGCGCGTCCACCAGACCCGACTCGAAGGCGGCGACGCTTCGAGCGACTCGTACTGCTTCGTCGACTGAGCGGCTTTCGGCTCGCCTAGTCGGGCTTCCCGCGCGGTCGTGGCGCGTCGATAAACGAGGCATCGTCGCCGAGCGAGACCTGGTTCTGAATCCGCGGGAGGTGTTCGCCGAAGAAGAGAGTCGCCGAGAGTTCGCCGCGCGTGCTCGCGCCGGCTTTCTCGAAGATGGACTTGGTGTGGTCATTGGCCGTGTGGGGCGAGATGTGAAGTCTGGTCGCGATCTGCGCGGTGGTCGCGCCACGCAGTAGAAGCTGAGCCACCTCCTGCTCACGGACCGTGAGCCCATACGCCTGAAGAAGCAACGGCGCGACCAGGGTCGGGTGAGCGCGCTGTAGGAAGACGACGTGCGCGTCCGGTTCGGCGGGACCGAGCAGTCCACCGTGCACCACGAGCCATGTTCCAGCCGCTGTCTTAACTGTTGCGCGGGGGAGTGTCCCGGGGTGGGCGCGGCTGTTGATCGTGGCCCGCGTCGCGCTAGCGACGGTCTGGACTGCAGCTGCGCGGATCCCGTCCTCGACCGTGGTTCCTGAGAGCTCCAGCAGCAACGGCTCGGCCGAAGCCGAGACGCGCGTCGCCTCGCCAGCCGCGTCCATTTCGATCATTCCGGGCGCGTCGGCCGCGCTTGCAGCGCCCGACGCCTCGGCTACGAGTCCGCGTCTCACGGCGCGCGCGAACAGGGCCGAGGTGCTCGTGAGAAAGTCGCATTCCTCGTCGGTGAATTCCAATCGACCTGCGTGGCGCACCAGAATCAGGGCGCCCCAGCAAGCCCCGTCCGCGACGAACGCGGCGCGTAGCTCCGGGCCGACTCCGGCTGGCGTGAGCAGATTGCGGAAGCGTGCGCTCTGTTCAGGGTGGCCGTCAGTCGCGGCGTTTATCGTCGCCGCCTTGCGCCGTCCCTCGGCCAGCTGCTCAAACTTGTTGACGTCCGCAACCGCGTACTCGTTGTCGGCCAAGGCCTCGAAGCGGTCGGGCAGGTCTTGAAGACGGTGCTGGGTGATGAGATTGGACCCGGGGTCAAGCGTGTGCCAGCACGCGCCGTCAAACGGAACCACACGCTTGAGTCGAACCGCCGCCTCGTCGAAGAACTCGACTCGTCCTCGCGTCGTCAAAGCAAGGCGCTCAAGCTCGGTCAGCAGCCGGTCGTGCGACCACCTCGCTGCGCTCGTCGTCTTGATGATGGTCTGCCCTCCCTTTCAGCGACCGGATCGTACCCCTCAAACTGGGGATAGCAGGTGCGGCGTCCGGCGCGCATCATGAGCGCTCCCGACCAAGGAGAGCCAATGCAGGGCCAGACACTCATGGAGGTACCGGCGGCACACGGCGCGACGATTCGCCCGGCCACCGCGGAGGACGGCGAGCGCTGCGGCGCCATCTTCTATGACGCGTTTGCCGAAATCGCCACGCGTCACGACTTCCCGATCGAGCCAGGCTCGCCGGAGTTCACTAACTACAAGGCTTCACAGATGCTGGCCAGTGATGGCCTGGTCGGGCTGATCGCCGAGCGGCAGGGGCGGGTACTCGCCTGCGCTTTCATCGACGAGCGTGACCCGATCGCCGGCATAGGCCCTGTCGTGGTCGACCCGTCTTTTCAGGATGTAGGTCTGGGCCGGGCTCTGATGCGGGCGGCGCTGCGGCGTCAGCGCGAACGGGGGGTACCAGGCGTGAGGCTCGTCCAGACCGCGTATCACTACCGCTCCCTGGCGCTGTACTCGAAGCTCGGATTCGCGGTGCGCGAACCGCTGTCCGTTCTCCAGGGCTCACCGCCAGCGACCGCCGGCCATAGTGTGCGACAGGCTGAGGGCGATGATCTGGGGGTGTGCGGCGCACTCTGCGTGCGCGTTCACGGACACGACCGTAACGCTGAGTTGAGAGATGCCATCGCGGCAGGCACTGCCCGAGTGGTCGAACGGTCGCAGAGAATTACGGGCTACGCCACCGGCTTTGGCTACGGCTGGCATGCCGTGGCCGAGACAAACGAGGACATGATGTCGCTGCTCGGCGCGGCCCAGCAATTCATGGGCCTCGGCATCCTGGTCCCGTCTCGCAACTGCGAGCTGCTGCGCTGGTGTCTCAGCAGCGGCATGCGGATTGTGCAGCAATCGACCCTGATGACGCTTGGGTTCTATACCGAGCCGGCGGGAAGCTGGCTGCCCTCGATTCTCTACTGAGCAGCAGCCATCCGTTCCAGGAGCTCGGCGGCGCGGGTTGCGCCGTCGTTGGTGTCAGCCCAGCGCGCCAACTCCCCGGCGCGACTCGTTAACGCTGCCGTCGCCAGGGCTCGACGGACCGCCAAACGCAAGGTCGCGGGGGAAAGCAGCCGCCACGGCAGGCGCACTCCGACCTTCGCCCAGTCCGCGCGTGCTGCATTCTCGGCCATGTCGCCCGCGTGAGGCACGGCGAGCACGGGGCAGCCCGAGACGAGCGCGCGCGCCAGCGTCCCGTGACCAGCGTGGGTGATCACGAGCGAACACTTGGGCATCGTGCGCGAGTAGGACAGCCAGTCCACGAGCCGTGCATTTGACGGGACTCGCACCAGCCCGTCGAGGGGTCGGTGGTTGGTGGCGGCGAGCACGCGCACAGGCTCCCGGGCCAGTCCGGCCAGCGCGCATCGCAGCAGTCGGTGCTCGGGATCGTGCGCCGTCGAAGGCGCGACCAGCACCAATGGGTCAGTGCCCGCGGGAGGGTCGATCTCGTGGTACGGCGGCTCCCACAGCAGCGGCCCTACGACGTGCACGCCTGCGGGCCACCGGCGTGGGTACTCGAGCTGCGGGAAGGTGCCGACGATCGCCAGACGCATGCTGATCCCCCCGTGCGTGTGATCTAGCGGGGCGAGACCTAGGCGACGACGGGTCTGGTTGAGTTCTCGCCGGCCTCGCTCGGCCCCGCGCTCCACCTGCCGGCCCAAGGTCCACCACAGCGAGCGTCCAATCGGTGTACGCGGCAAGCGCGCACCAAGCGCGTAGGGCGGTAGGGGGGCAGCCGTGATCGGATACACGTGGGGGATGAGGGTCGCCGCCGGCAGTCCTTCGAGTTCCGCGGCGAGTGCAGGCGCAAGCGTGAGGATGTCGTGCACGACAAGGTCTGGCGCGTCGACGGCGAGGGCTTCGCGCGTCGACGGCGTTGCATGCGCGACCGCCTCATATGGACTCAAGGGCCGCTCGCCCGTGGGGAAGACCGGGTACTCCGGTGCCGCCAGGAAGCGCATCCCGGCCGCCTCCACGTGGCCCTGCCACCGACGCCAGGTCTCAAACCCGACCTGATGGCCACGCTCGACCAGCGCTTTACCTAACGCGAGCATCGGAAAGGCGTGGCCCGGATCGCCAAAGGCGCCGAGAAAGATGCGCAGCCGCCCCATGGCCTTGCGGGACGAGCGATTCGTGGCCGCGGCCCGGCTCAGCCCGCAAGCTCGGCGATGGCGCGGAGCTGGGCTATGCGGTCCTGGGCGGTGAACGCCATTGGCGTGATCATGAGCGTCCCCACCCCGGCCTCTCGATAGGCCTGGAGCCGGTCGCGCACGACATCCCGCGGCCCGCACAGGGAGACCATGTCGATCAGTTCGTCGGGTATCGCGTCGCCCGCCTCAGCCTTCTTGCCGTCCAAATAGAGATCCTGGATCTCGCTTGCAGCCTGTTCGAACCCGTAGCGCCCCACGAGCTGGTTGTAGAAGTTCTGCTCGCGTGAGCCCATCCCGCCGATGTAGAGCGCAAGCACGGGTCGCATCACATTACGGGCGAGCGCCTGGTCGTCAGAGACGAAAGCGTTCACAGTCGGTGCGATGTCGAAGTCCTCGAGTGAGCGCCCGGCACGCCCGGCGCCCTCCTCAAGCAGCGCTCGCAGCTCGGCGACGTGCTCGGGCGAAAAGAACGTAGGGATCCAGCCGTCGGCAATCTCGCCCGCAAGCTGTGTGTTCTTGGGTCCGATCGCCGCCAGATAGATCGGGATTCGCTCTTGCACCGGCGCAATGGTCAGCTTGAGCGCCTTTCCGGGGCCATCCGGGAGCGGCAGCTCGATCGTCTTGCCTTTGAACTCGACGCGCTCGCGCGCAAGCGCCATGCGAACGATGTGCACGTACTCCCGGGTGCGTTGAAGCTGACGTGCAAAGTGCTGGCCGTGCCAGCCCTCCGCCACCTGAGGCCCCGAGGAGCCGATGCCCAGAATCATTCTTCCGCCCGAGAGCTGATCGAGCGTCGCGGCGGTCATCGCTGTCAGCGCGGGCGTGCGTCCGGGCATCTGAAAGATCGCCGACCCCAGCCGGATGGTCGAGGTTTGCCCGGCGAACCAGGCCAGGGGCGTGGCCGCGTCAGAGCCGTACGCCTCTGCGGTCCAGACCGAGTCGTAGCCAAGCCGTTCGGCCTCCTTGACGACCTCGAGCTGGTCCTCGGGGCCCATCCCTAGTCCCCAATAGCCGACATGGACGCCGAGCTTCATCGTCTGCAACGTTCCTTTCCCTGGGGGACGTAAGTTGTGCCGCGCGACGGAGGGGGATAAGGTGCTCCTCCGGCCCGACCAGGAAGCGAGAACCCTATGCGAACGCGGCGGCGAGCGACGGTCTCAGAGCTAAGAGGCGTGGTTGAGTGCTTGCCGAGGCACACGAAGATTGCGATGCTCGAGGGCATCCAATCGGGGGAGATCATCGCGGGCGCCTACACCGGGGAGGGCGGGATCTGCCCGATGCTGGCCGCGCACCGCCGCGGCGGTCGGACGGACATGATTTCCTTCGCCCGGGCGTGGGATCGGTTCGCCTTCCGAGGTTCGCGCAAGAGGCGCGCGCGCCGGGCAACCGAGCGAGAGCTGCTCGTGCTCCGTACCCATCTCGAAGCGAGCCTGCTCGAGGAAGACGGATCCGGACCGGGGCTGGCGGCTGCTCTGGCCGAGCACAGACGGTTGCTCTCCACCCGTCCGCCGGCACAACCCGCCAAAGTGCAGCCGTCGGCGGTTCGAGGGCGGTCCCGGGGCGCGGACCTGGACCGGACCAGTGAGCTGCGTCAGCGGGAAGGTTGGTCGTGGCTGCGGATCTTCCGGCGCTATGACGACTACGAGGACGCGCTGGCTCGGGTGCAACGCGCGGCAAAGGCGCGCGAGCGCCAGCCGGCCGGCTAGGGCATTCCCTCGCCTACTCGCTGGAAGACGATCTCAGGCACGAGGCAGTAGGGCGAAATCCGCAGCAGCATGCGCGCGGCCTCGGCGATGTCTTCGGGGCGGATCATCTGCTCGGGAGGCACGCTGCCCTTAATCCAGTCGGTCATGGCGGTGTTCACGAACGCGGGCGCGAAGGCGCAAGATTTCACGCCAGAGCCCGAGAGCTCCTTGTTCATTGCCTGCGTAAACCCAATCACCGCGTGCTTGGTGGCGGAGTAGACCGACAGCCACGGTTGCCCCGACTTGCCGGCGATTGAGGACATGTTGATCACGAGCGCGTTGCCGTGCTCGGTCCCTGCGGCTTTCAACAGCTCGGCGCACTCGCGGTAAAACAGCACGATCGCGCGCAGATTCACGCCAAGCTGCATATCGAGTTCCTTGGCGTCGATCTCGGAGACCTGACCGCCGATGCCAATTCCGGCGTTGTTGACGAGCACGTCGAGCCGACCGAACCGCTCGCGGTGGGCTGCCACGGCTTCCCGCACCACGTCTTCCGAGGCGACGTTGCCGGCGAACGGCTCGAGCTCGCGACTTTCGCCCGAGAGTTCCGCCACGGCCGCTTGCAGCTTCTCTGGCCGCCGCGCGACCGCGGTAACCCCGAATCCCTCGTCTAAGAGCATGCGGGCGATCGCCAGACCGATCCCGCTCGAAGCGCCAGTGACCAGTGCTGCACGTGTTGCGTTGCGCATGTTCGGCGGCGCAGTGTAAGGGCTAGCGAGCCCTCTATGCTCACAAATGATTGCGATGTCAAGTGAATTTCAAACTACGGAAGCAGCTGCCATTCGCTGCGTCGGCTGCGGCACGGCCAACCGGGTGCGGCCAGCTGCGCGAGGCGTGCCGCAGTGTGCGGCCTGCCATCGCAAGTTGCCGTGGCTGGTCGACGCCGACTCCGCCGGATTCGAAGCCGAAACCTGCAGCTCGGTGCCGGTGCTACTCGACTTTTGGGCGCCGTGGTGCGGACCGTGCAGTTTGGTGGAGCCTGTGCTGCAGGAGCTGGCGCGCGAGCGTGCTGGGTTGCTCAAGGTGGTCAGGGTCAACACGGACTCCGAGCCAGACCTAGCCCGGCGCTACAACGTGCAGGGCATCCCGCTCCTCGTGCTGATGCAGGACGGTTCAGAGATAGACCGCCGGGTCGGAGCGATGCCCGCGGCGCAGTTGTCGGCGTGGCTCGAATCGCGCTTGCCAAAGACGAGTGGCTGACTCCGCGGCCACGCCGGCTGCTAAATAAGAAGGCGAGAAGGATGGCTGTCGGCCACAAGGACTACTACGAGCTGCTGGGCCTGAGAAGAGGTGCCTCCGACGAGGAGATTCGCCGTGCCTATAGGAAGCTTGCTCGCCAGTACCACCCTGATGTGAACAAGGACACCGGAGCCGAGGATCGCTTCAAAGAGATCTCCCTGGCCTACGAGGTGCTGCGCGATCCGGAGAAGCGCGAGCGCTACGACCGCCTGGGAACGAGTTGGTCATCGGGTGGCGAGGACTCAGGCGGGGGCGGCTTCGAGGACTTTGTTGGCCGGCGCGGCTCGGCCGAGGGCGACGTACGTGTCGAGTTCGGAGAGGGGGAATTCTCGGACTTGTTCGAGGGCCTATTTGGCCGCCGAGGCGGGACCGGCACTTCCGGCTTGGGTGACTTCGCGATCCGCGGCACCGACCAGGAGGCCGTGCTCGAGTTGTCCCTGGAGGAGGCCGCGGCTGGCGGACGACGACGCGTTTCGCTCGCCGACGGTCGCAGCTACGACGTCAACTTCCCGGCCGGAGTGCGTGACGGGCAGCGCATCCGTCTGGCGGGCAAGGGCGGCCCCGGCCGGAGCGGCGCGCCCGCGGGCGATCTGTTTTTGCGAGCGCGCATCAGGCCACACCCCTACTTCCGCGTGGACGGCCGCGACCTGCAGGTGGACGTGCCCATCTCTCCCTGGGAGGCCGCACTCGGCGCCACGGTTAAGGTGCGGACCCTTGACGGCACGTCGCGCGTGCGAGTTCCGGCCGGCTCATCGAGCGGCCGCCGGCTCCGGTTGCGCGGAAAGGGAATGCCTGGCCCCCGAGGCGGGCACGGCGATCTGTACGCCAAGGTGCAGATCGTGGTGCCGAGGGATCTCTCAACAAAAGAGCGCGAGCTCTTTGAGCAGCTCGCCGAAATCTCGCGCTTTGAGCCGCGGGAGGACCAGCGATGAAGGCGCTCACGATCCGCGCGCGATCGCTCCGAGTCGTGCACACTCGGAGGCGCCGCGGGCGGCGTCTGGTCGACCTTGAACGCCTTGCGAGCGAGGCTGGTCTGGAACCCGAGCTCGCGCGCGCCTTTTTGGCCCACGGGCTAGTAGAGCCGAGCGCCGGTCCAGCGAACGCGCCGCTGTTCGACAGCGGCGGCGCCTCCAGGCTCGCGTGCGCGGCGCGCCTGCAGTACGACCTTGGCCTGAACGCCGAGGGGGCGGTGCTGGCATGCGAGCTGCTCGAACGGATTGATGAGCTCGAGCAACGTCTGGCCCGTTACGAGCCGCGACGATAAGGCGGGAGCCGACGCTCCTGGCTAGTTCGAGGGGCGCTCGACGACTTCGACGATGTGCACCACGCGCTCGGTGCAGATTTCGTGCGCGATCAGACCAGCGCATGCCAGCGCGGCGATGACCAACCCATTGGCGAGTGTCAACCAGCGGCTGACATGAGGCGTGAAAACCGCCACGCCGACGATCTGCCAGATCGCGACGCTAGCCATCACGCCCGCGAACACCGACCAGACGCCCAGTCCGCGCCCCAGGACGTGAAACTCAAGGTAGCCAACGAGCCGTCTCTGGTGAACGAGTCCGGCGACGAACAACAGCGACAACGAGCACGCGGCGATGCCGATGCCCAGTCCCACGCCCCTGACTGCACCGGGGCCAAAGGCGACAGCGGCGACGATCAGCAGTACAGCCCCTCCGAGGGCGCCAAGGTTGAAGAAGAAACGCTGCCGTCGCACGCTTAAAAAACCTTCCTCTCCGCGGAAAGCCTATCCCCGCAGGCGCGAGCGCGCAAGAACTGGGCGCACACGCGTGTTCTGGGCTTTCGCTCACGCGCGGTGTGGCGTGCTCAAACCGCCTGTCCACGAGCCCGCAGGAACTGGACGCAGACGGCGATCGCATCCTCGATCGTCCGCCACTGAAGCGCCTCGGGGGCGTCTGTGGGCCAGTGGTAGTTGAGCGGAAACTTGGTCTCATCAACCGATGCCAACGTCACGGTGCGGTAGCCAGCGCGCAGCGCGATCAGCGCATCAGTCGCAGCAACCGTGCGGAGACCGCGCGTCAGCTCGACGCCCGCCGCCGCGGCTGCGCCGGCGAGCGAAGCGCGCATGCTTTCGGGGTAGTCGCGCATGCGTAGCATGCCCTCCCCCTCGAGCACGGCGAGAATCGGCCCTCCGAGGCATTCAAGGCACAAAAACTCAGTCGACGCAGGGTCCAATTCGGGGAAGTGGCGCCGGGCAAAGCCCCGCATGCCCTCCATAAAGGACTCCTCGGAACCGGTTGACACGAGCAGCACCCGCACGCCTTCGATCGGCCGGCGCGCGAGCTCGTCGGCGGTGGCAATCAGCGTTGCCACAGCGCTCAGGTTGTCGTTGGCGCCTGGCACCACCTTCGAGGCGCCGATGTTGGCCATGACGGTGCCGGCGGCGAGTGAGATCGAGAATCCCGCAAGCACAAGGCGTCGATCTCCCAGCAGAGCGCCACCGCAAACTATGGCGGGGCCAAGCCAGACGCCGTACAAGATCGGCACGGTATGGCTCGCCCGGGCGTGAAGCTGGGGGGCCAGCCGCGGGCCTATGCGCGGCAGGGCAGGATGGAAGATCAGCCCGCTGTGAGCGGCGTCGTGGTGGGCGAGCACGACGACGGTTCGACTCGCGTCTGGGGCGCCGTGCCGAGCGATCACATTCCAGGTAGCGCGCTTTGGCAGTAGCGCGCGCCGAAACCACAGCCGGCCCCCTGAGACCTCGTCCCAGACGGCTGCGGCGGCGATCCCGCCGATCAGGCCACCGATGAGGCGGCGGCGAATTCCCGATCGCCGGGCGGCGATCGCCCCCGCCGCGGCGAGCGCATTGGCGAGGCCGAGCGGCCACCAGTAGCCGCCATGGGCCGGCTCGCTTTCGACAGTCGTGTCGAGTCCCCGTGCTCGCAGCTGTGCGGCGATCCATTCGGCGGCGCGTCGCTCCCCCTCGGACGCCGACGGACGCACGAAGCTGGATAACTCGTAGATCGCGTCACGCCAGTTCGTCCCGGCCGGCCGAGCCTCGTTCATCAGTCGAGTTCTATAACGTCTCGTGATGGTGGACCCGCTGAACGCGACGTAGGAAACCGGGAGGTCCAGGAGGTGCAGCAGCGAGAGACGTCTCAACGCCCGGGTGAGCGTTCCGGCGCCGCCGCGGTTGCTGCGGGCACAGTTGAAGTTCGGCCGGTACGCGGTCGTCGAGAGCTCAACACGTTCATCCGCCTTCCGTGGCGGCTTTATAGCGACCAGGCCAATTGGGTTCCGCCGCTCCTATCCGAGCGAAAGCGCCACCTAGACAGGCGACGCAATCCGTTCTTCGAACACGCCGAGGCGGAGTATTTCTTGGCCTGGCGCGATGGGCAGCCCGTGGGACGCATCACGGCGCACATCGACCAGCGTCTTAGCGAGTTTCAGCAGAACCGCTGGGGACTTTTTGGCTTCTTCGAGTGCGAGCGGGATTCTGCGGTGGCCAACGCTCTGTTGGACCGGGCCGAGGCTTGGCTGCTCGAACGTAACCGCGACCGCATGATCGGCCCGTTTGACTTCACCACCAACCACGAGTGCGGACTCCTGGTCGAAGGCCACGAGCTGATGCCTCAGATACTCGAGAACTGGCACCACCCCTACTACCGCGGCCTGCTTGAGAGCGCCGGTTTTGTCAAGGCGATGGACCTGTACAAGTGGGAGATCAATCCCGACAACCGCGACCACATGCTGCCGATCATCGATGAGTTGGCGGACCGCCTGGAACCGGAGCATGGGATCCGGCTCAGGCGCATGCGGCGGCGCGACTTCGAGGCCGAGATCCGTCGGTTTATGGAGATCTACAACGAGGCCTGGTCGCACAACTGGGGCTTTGTGCCGCTCACAGATGCCGAGCTAAAACACATGGCGAAAGAGCTCAAGCCAGTTCTCGACGAGGACTTCGCGGCCGTGGCCGAGACCGCCGACGGCGAGGTTGCCGGCGTGTCGCTATCGCTGCCTGACTACAACAAGATATTGGCGCAGATAAACGGTCGGCTTTTGCCTCTCGGATGGCTCAAAGCACTGCTGCTCAGGCGCAAGCTGGACGAGATTCGAGTCTTCGCGCTCGGCGTCAAGCCCAGCTACCAGCACACGGGCGTCGCCGCTGCGCTGTATCGAGACGTCTGGGATTCGGTCTTCCGTCGCAACATGCACCGCGCCGAGACCGGGTGGATTCTCGAGGCCAACGAAGGGATGAATCGCGCGATGGAGGCGCTTACCGCGCGCATCGTCAAGCGTTACCGAATTTACGAGCGGCCGCTGTCACCGCCTGGACAGACGGCGTAAACGGCGAGGGCTACTGCACGAAGGCGGGTGCCTGAGGCGGCGAGGCCAGGGAGAAGCGCCGCGACCGCGCCCCTAAAGCGATCGCGGCGCTCCTGCGCCTAAGCCGCAGCGGCGGAAGAGCGTCTCCGCCCCGAGACGCTCCCACCCCCGTGCCACCGCAACAGCCGCCAGCCACGCGCCCCCACCTGCATGCCCCCGCAGGTGTCGTCGCTGGCATCACTCATTGACGCCATTATCCGGTGTAACGGGCAATCTCGCACTAGGGTGGGTACCCCAGAGTTTGGGCGGCGCTGCGGGCCAGGGGCCGCGCTACGCACGGTGAACAGCGGCGAGCAGCCCGGCATACGACCGGATCAGCGCGGCCTGCTCCTGGGCGATCAGAGGGCTGCTCAACTCGCAACCTTGCTCGACCCAGCGATCCGAGTAGTCCATCGCTAGCGCGCGCTGCTCAGCGGCGACCCACACGTCTTGCGCGGGTACGCCGTAAACATACGCGTACAAAGCGGCGAGAGCATCAACCAGCCCTTGGCCTTCGGCGATGTGATGCAGGCGTTGCTGTTCTCGATGCACGCGCCACCATTCGACCTCAAGCTGTGCGGCGCGTGCGGAATCGAAGCGCTCGTTGTGGTAGCGCGCCACGAGGCGGTAAAAGCGCCCCATCGTTCGACGCGCGCCGTCGGCGTCGTTGTCGGGGAACGGCGCCCACAATTGATTGGCGCGCAGCACCAGCCATGCCCCGTACAGCGTCGCCGGCCAGGGCAGGGCAAACGTGTGTCGGGTCAACGCGACCGCCGACCAAAGCAGAGAAAGCCACTCTTGCCTGTAGTACGCGACCCACGCCTTGCACTCGAGCGCTCCAACTCGTCTTGGGTCAAAGGAGCGGTTTGCCTTCACCTGCGGGCGCTGGACCCCGCCACGGCGCTGTCTTGGCGGGAGCTTCATCAAGCGGCGAAGCTATCGGTCGCGGCCGCTGAGCGTCGATAGGCTGGCTTGGCTACAAGGTGACGGTGCTCGGAGTGGCGATGAGCGGGCATCCGAGGCGGGCATCCGAGACGAAAGAGGAGAGCGCGATCGTGCTAAGAGCCGGAGATCGGTTCGAGAACCCCAAAACGGGCGCGGTCTTGGAAATTCTCCACGCCCCGGGCGCGGACGGAGGCGCGCTGGAGGTGCGCAGGACGATTAAGCCCGGAACCGGCAAGACGCTTGCGCATCTGCATCGTGACTTCGTTGAGCGTTTCGTGGTGGAGTCCGGAGTGGGGCTCGCCAAGGTGGACGGCGTCCAACGACAGCTCCTTCCCGGCGGGGAGCTGGAGGTCCGGGTCGGACAGCCACACGTAAACGCATACAACCCCGGCAGACATGACCTGGTCGTTCTGCAGTCATTCGAACCGGCCAGCGACTTTGCGCTCGCCTACGTTGAGACATTGGCGCACATGATGCGACGAGGGGCTGCAGATCGACAGGGCGAGGTACCGGTGCTGGCCGCCTTTGCGATCGGTCATGCCACCAGCTCGAAGACTTACGCCGCGGGAGTGCCGGAGGAGTTGCAGCGCACGGTGGTTTTCCCGCTGGGCGCGCGGCTGGCGCGGCTTGGGGACTATGACCTGCGTGTGCCGCAGCCCCGTTTGGCGTCGGGGGCTGCGACCGCGGGCTGGTAGCACCTCTCGACGGCCAACAGCGGCCGGTCAGTCGGCCCCGAGCACTGCACGCGCGGCGTTGTGTCCGGCAATGCCGCTCACGCCGCCTCCGCGCCGCGCTCCAGCGCCACACAGCCAAACATTGGGGTGAGACGTTTCGACACCCCATTTGCCGACCTCGGCCGCTGACTCGGCGTAAGGCCAGGCCAGGTCACGGTGAAAAATGTTCCCGCCGGGCATCGCCAGTTCCTGCTCGAGCTCGGGCGGGGTCAAGGCCTCGAGACACGGCTGTCCATCGCTGTCTCGCATCAGACAATCCGCCAGCGGCTCCGCTAACACCGAGTCGATTGAACGCAGCGTGGCCTTGACTGCCTCGTGCTTTCGGTCGCGCGGCCGCTCCTGAAAGAGCCGAGCCGGCATATGTAAGCCGAAGAGTGTCAACGTGTGAGCCCCCGCGGCGCGTAACTCCGGCGAGAGAATGCTCGCGTCGGTGAGCGAGTGGCAATAAAGCTCGCACGGAGGCTCGGACGGAATCTGGCCCTGCTCGGCCTCTCGGTAGGCGCGCTGTAGCTGCCTGTAGCCCTCGTTGACATGGAAGGTCCCAGCGAACGCCTGCTCGGGGGCGACCGCGGCGTCGCGTAGTCGCGGAAGACGGGCCAGCAACATATTGATCTTGAGCTGAGACCCTTCGGGCATGTCGGTGAGTGCTGATTGGCCAAGCAAGCGGCCGAGCACGGCCGGAGCGACGTTCGCTAGCACGTGCCGGGCCTGGAAACGCTCTCCGTCCGCGCAGTCGATCTCCGCCGAGGTGCCGTCGGTGGAGATCGCGACTACCTCGACGTGCGTGCTTATCTCGGCTCCTGCGACAGCCGCGAGCGAAGCGAGCTCGGCACTCACGGCCCCCATCCCACCCACCGGTACATCCCAGCGTCCGGTTCCGTTTCCGATGACGTGGTACAGGAAGCACCGATTCTGGCGCAGCGCCGCATCATCGGCGGGCGCGAAGGTGCCGATCGCGCCGTCGGTGCACGCGACCCCCCGGAGCAGGTCCGATGCAAACGTGCGCTCGAGCCAGCGTGCTAGCGGCTCCTCGAACAGGACTTGCCAGGCGACCTCGTCACCGATCACCAGGCGTAACTGGTCGCGGCCGAGCAACGGTTGCGTCAGAGTCGGAAAGACGCGAGCGGCGACCCGTGCCAACAGCGCCTGGAATTGTTGCCAGGCCTCGATTGGTCCAAGGTCACCGCTGGCCCAACGATTTTCTGGATCCAGGCGACCGTCTGCGCTCATCAGCACGCCGGTGTCTCCCTGCGGCGCGTACCAGAGCACTCGCCGGGGGCGCAGCTGCAGCTTCAGCCCGAGCGCCTTGGCCAGGGTGGCCGGGAAGAGGCTGACGAGGTAGGCGTACCGGGACACCCGCGCCCCCGTGCCCGGAAACAGCTCGGCGCTGACCGCAGCACCACCGACCTCCGCTCGCCGCTCCAGGACCAAGACCGAGCGCCCGGCTCGCGCCAGCATCGTCGCTGCCACCAGCCCGTTGTGGCCGCCACCGACGATGACGACGTCGTAGCGTGACTTGCGCGACGAGGGCTGGGTCACCCCGTCGTGGCGCGCCGCGCGAGCTGGGGCCGCTTACGCCCACCGCGCGCCAGCAGCTTGCGTAACCGCTCGAAGTCATCGTCGTTGAACTCGAGCTGGGTCGGCTCGGTCGACTCGATGAAGTCGATCATCGTCTGGGCGAACCGGACGGGGTCATACAGCTGCGGGAAGTGTCCGGCGCCTTTGAAGATCTCCAGCCTGCTCCCCGGCAGACCGGTGTGCGCAATTTGAGCATGCGCAACTGGAATCAAAGGATCGTGATCGCCCCAGATCACCATTGACGGCAGCAGCTCGGCCAGGTACAGCCGATCATTGGCGCTCACGCGCTGGCCGGTGATGTCGAGAACCGCCCGCAATGTGTGTACGAACGCCATCCGTGCGCCGGCATCGGCAAGCGACCCATAGCCTCGAATCATCTCGGCGAAGTCAGGGCTCGCCCGTAGGCCAAGCCGGCCGAGAGCCTCACCTAGCGCCGTCGCGAACCTGTGCACGCGCTCATGCGCGATGACGGGGAGCACGAACTCTGAGCCGGGTAGAGTGGCTGCTCGCAGCAGCGGATGCACCTCGCGTCCCAGGCCACCGCTCGAAACCAAGATCAGGCGTTCGGCAAACGGCGGGTACTCGTACGAGAACTGCATCGCCACTCCGCCACCGAGCGAGTGTCCCACGACGGTAGCCCTGCGGTGGCCAAGCGCGACCAGGAGGTCGCGGACGCTCGCCGCGTACGCACCTAGTGAGTAGTCGCCGCGAGGTTTGGCTGATTCGCCGTGGCCGAGCAGGTCTGGCGCGATCACGGTGTAGTGCTCGGCGAGCAGTCTGGACACCGGATCCCATTGCTTGGCACAGCCGACGATGCCATGGATCAGAAGCACCACCGAATCGCCTTGGCCCGCTGTGCGGTAGCTCACTCGATGGCCATGGAGCACGATTTCGCGCTTGTGCGGCTCGAGCTCGGTCAGGCTCGCGCGCCGGGGCTGATTAGCTGGGGCTGTGGCAGCGATGTTGCTCTCCTTGGACGGTTTCAGAGTTCGGAGCGAGAACTCCTTAAGTACCCCGCCGAGGCGACCTAAGTCACATTTCAGCCTGCGCTAAATGCGGGCATTGCCTCCCTACTCTGAGCGCGGTTCAAAGCGCGAGCCCGCTTCCGGCCTAGACAGGGTCCCCACTACTCTGGTTGGAGATGACCAGTCGGGCTCCGACTCCGGACAGCCGCCGGCACGGGCCAGCGGTACAGATCGCTGCCGCAGTCGGATCGTGGCCCGGAGTGCGAACCGCTCCGCACAGGTTTGGCGGACTCGAGTTCACACTAGGCCGTCGGGAGCTTGGTCACCTGCACGGCGACCGCTTTGCTGATCTGCCGTTTCCGCGGCGCGTTCGCGACGAGTTGATCGCGAGCGGGCGAGCGCGCGCCCATCACGTGCTGCCAGACAGCGGCTGGGTGACCGTTTCAGTCAGCGGCGGGGAAACCGAGGTCGAGGATGTGATCGCGCTATTTCGCCTGTCCTACGACCGCGCTCGTCAAGCAGCTGATCGGACCCGCGGTGGACGCGGTGGCTGAGCGCACCCGAGTGTTTGCTGTTACGGGCGATGAAGTAGTCAGCCTTATGCTCGGCGGCGCGCGAGCAAGCGAGGTGGAGTCGCTGCTCAAAGGCGTGCGCGCCACATGTATCGCTGTGGACCCGCAGAGCCCCGACCGGGTCTACGTGGGCACATTCGACCAGGGCGTCTATGCAAGTGAGGACGGCGGCAAGCGCTGGCGCCACGACGAAGTTGGGCTCGAAGACCGCCGGGTCATGTCCGTGGCCGTGTCGCCTTCGCACCAAGAGTCGAGGACCTCGGTCGTCTACGCCGGCACCGAGCCGAGCAACTTGTATCGATCGTTAGACGGGGGTCGCAGCTGGCGCGGTTTGCCGGCGCTTCGTGAGCTACCTAGCGAACCACGGTGGTCGTTTCCACCCCGCCCCTGGACCCACCACGTGCGTACGATCGCGCTCCATCCCGCCGATCCAGACTGGGTGGCCGTAGGAATTGAACTCGGCGGCGTCATGCGCTCGCGAGATGCCGGCGCGTCATGGGCGGACCACAACGGACAGGCCTACAGCGACGCGCATCAGCTGCTTACCCACCCCGCCGCGCCCACCCGCCTTTACGAGGCCGCTGGCCAGGGGATCGCCCGCTCGGATGATCTGGGGGAGAGTTGGCACCGGCTAGACGATGGGCTGGACCGCCACTACGCCTGGGCGCAGGCGCTCGATCCCGCCGACCCCGACCTCTGGTACGTCGCCGTGAGCCGTTCGCCATTTGACGCACACGGTGATGGAGACGGCCGGGCGCTCCTGCTTCGGTCCCGCGGTAACGGATTCGTCCGGATCGATACCTGGGGCGCCTCACCCGAGTTGCGCCGGATGCCCTACGCGCTTGCCGCTCTTCCAAATGAGCCCGGACGGCTGCTCGTCGGTCTGCGAGGAGGCACGCTGCTGGCAACCGACGACGGCGGCGAGAGCTGGGTCCAGCTGGCAGCCCGGCTAGTCGATGTCATCGATTTGGCAGTTACGTCCGGCTGAGACGTGCGAAAGCTGCCGGGACCGGCTCAGCCGTCAGCGAGGCCGGTAGGTCGCAGCGCGGCTAGCCGGAGCCCTTCTCCACTGGGCCTTCGCCGTCGGGCACGCGCGAGGCGTATGACCTCTCGTTTTCGTCGCGCAGTTCACCATCGCCTATTCCGACGCTGTAGTAGGCACGTAATGCGAAATCGTCCTCCTCTGACAGCTCGTCGCTCGCGTCGATCTCGGGTGACTCGTTGACGTGCTGCACGCTGTATGGAACGCGAATCTGCTCGCTCTCCAGCTTTAGCCGAGCCAAGGGGATGAACACCACCCGCTCGCTCGCGATGCCAGTGGACGACTCCACGGTCACCCACATGGGTTCCCCGTCTTGCTTGTAGACCTCGATCACCTGCCCAATCTTCTTGCCGAGCTGATCAAAAACCGTTTCGCCCGGCAGTTCGTCGACGTCTTCGATCGGATCCGCGCCTGCCATTTGCTCTCCTTCCACTCGTCGCTCGCTCAGGCGGCCAGCTCGTCTGGCCGTCTATGTCACCAGGTCGGCTCGAGATCAATGCGACCCGGCCGGGCGGCACGACGCTTCAGTACGACATATCCCCCGGCCGACGCTTTCTTATTCAGAGCGTTGCGAGGAGCGGAGGCCGCAGCGAAGCGGCCCCTCGAGATTGGGCGACGCAGAATACGACCGGCCGGGCCCCATTGGGGGCCCGCTACCGGCCGTCCAGTCCTAGATCGCCCTTTACTTCATATGTCCCAGGACTTTTGTGTCTGCCTGGGGTGGCATGACACTCCCGACCGCCGGGGCGGGCCGCCAACCTGAGGTGGGCGCGGGACCCGGCTGGACGCAGGACGCGCCCTGGCCGAGTGGGCAATCCGCTGGTGTCTCGATGCTAGCTCTAAGGAGCGTCCGCCGCTCAGCGCGCGGCCCCAGCTGCTCGCAGTCCAGCCGCCACGGCCGCCCCCACCGCGGCGGGAATGAACGCGGCAGCGGTCGCGGCGGCGATCTTGAGCGCGTCGCTCTCGCCTCTGCCTCGCACCATTGGACCGTCGTATGCGCCAGGCTTTGGCCGCGACTTGCCGCCTGGGGCCGCAAGCCGGATGATCGAACGCTGGACCATCCCCAGCTGCTGAGAAAACGGGCCGGTGTTGTATGGCAGCCCGTAGCGCTTGCAGATTTCGCGCACCTTGGGTGCGATCTCGCCGTAGCGCGTGCTCGGCATGTCGGGGTAGAGGTGATGCTCGACCTGGTAGCCGAGATTGCCGCTCAGGACATGGAACATCGGGCCGCCGTCTATGTTGGCCGCTCCGACCAGCTGGCGCACGTACCAGCCGCCGCGAGACTCGTTCTCGACTTCGGCCTCAGTGAACGTGTAGGCCTGGTCGGGGAAGTGCCCGCAGAAGATGATCGCGTAAGCCCAGATGTTGCGAATGAAGTTCGCCACCAGGTTCGCTGTCAGCGTGCGCCGAAACGGTTCCCTAAATGATTTCCGCGCGGCCAGCTGGCGCACCAGGTCCTGTGCCGGTGCCTGCCGGCGAAGCTTGCGCGAGAGTCGCTTGACCTGAACCCGGGGGCTGCGCTTACCCTCGTTGCGAGCCTTCAAGGCAAAGTACGCGGCGTCTGCGCCGCTCGCGATCAGGCCGCTCAGCAGAGGCCAGGCAACGTAGTCCTTCTGCACCTGGGTGCGTGCCTTGCCGGCGATTCCCCGCAGCTCCTTGCGAACCTCCTTGAGATCCTTCTCGCCCGCCCGGATCGCCGTCAAGTCGAGGTCGTGCAGGGCGACGCCCCACTCGAACAGCAGCATCAAGAGGATGTTGTAAAACGGCTGCAGAAGATAGACCGGGTTCCAGGGCTGGTTTGGATCGATCCGCATGACCTCGTAGCCGAGATCGCGGTCTTTGCCGAGGATGTTCGTGTAGGTGTGGTGGACGTAGTTGTGTGAGTGACGCCAGGCTTCCGCGGTCGACGCGGTGTCCCAATCCCAGGCGCGTGAATTGATCACCGGATCGTTCATCCAGTCCCACTGGCCATGCAGCACGTTGTGGCCGATCTCCATGTTCTCCAGGATCTTGGCCAACCCGAGGCTGAATGATCCGATTGCCCAGGGGGTCCGCCAACGCGAACCGACCAGCGTCAGCCGACCGATCAGTGCCAAGCGTCGCTGGAGCGCGATCATCGAACGGATATAGCGCGCATCACGGTCACCGAGGCTGGCCTTGATCTGCTCGTGCAGTTCGTCGAACTCACGCCCCAGTTCCTCGATCTGCTCGGGCGTGAGCCGATGCAGTGGGTTGTCCGCGATGGCAACTCGACCGTTAATGGGCTGCCCGTTCTCACTCGTTGTCTGCATTAGATGTCCTCACTAGTCGGTTCTCAAAGGTCGATCTCGATCGGCCCCTCGGGGGCGCTGATACAAGTGCGAATCACTTCGCCTTCCTGGCCATACACCTTTCCGTTGCGCAGGTCTCGGACCCGCCCCGAGCGCAGTTCACCCACGCACGTGTGGCAGATGCCCTCGCGGCAGCCGTATGGCAGTTCGAGACCGGCCTCCTCGCCGGCCACGAGGATTGGGACGTGGCCGTCCGATTCGGTCTCGCAATCGGAATCCAGAAACTTGATTGTGCCGCCCTCGCCCTCGCCGGACTGCCCTAACCCGAGTTTGGGCTGAAAGCGCTCCATGTGCAGTTTGTCGCAGTCGCCGTGGCGGTCGACGTGCTCTGTGAACGCATCGAGCATCTCGTTGGGACCGGAGATGTAGATCTCACGGTCCGGCCAGTCGGGACACAACTGCTCGAGGTCCGCGGGCCCGATTCGCCCCTGTTCACCGGTCAGCTGCTCGTGCAGCTTGAAGGTCTCTCTGCGAGCCGCCAGGTCCCGCAGCTCGGAGCCGAAGATGACGTCGTCGGCGTGCCGGGCGGAGTGCAGCAGGACGGCGTCACCCAGCTCGTCGTAGTGATCGAGATGCCGCAGCATGCTCATAATCGGCGTGACTCCGCTACCGGCGCTGATGAACAGCAAGCGCTCGGGCGGCGGATCATCCAGAACGAAGTCACCCTCGATCTTGCTGAGCGAGACAATCGTCCCCGCCTTTGCCTCTGAAACGAGGTAGGGCGAGACTTGACCAGCGTCGACCTTCTTGGGGGTGATGCTGATCAACCCATCCTCTCGATACGGGTCGGAGGTCAGTGAGTACGCGCGCCAGTGGCGTACACCGTTGATGTCGATTCCGATGCGCACGTATTGACCGGGCTTGTGCCCGGGCCAGCGATAGCCGGGCTTGATCAGAATCGTCGACGCAGTTTCAGTCTCGGGCTCGATCCGCTCGACACGACCGCGGAGCTCCCGCGTCGACCACAGCGGGTTGATCATCTCCAGGTAGTCGTCGACCAGCAGCGGCGTACTGAGCGCACTCAGAGCGCGAAAGACGCGGCGTTGGATCGGATGAACGTTGGGAGGGGCGCCCTTTTCCGGCATCTACTCGAGGTTTGAAAGGCTGAACGCCGGCGGATCGACCGTGTCAGCGACGGCGACGGAATGTTACTCCAAAGTAATATTCACGTCAGTAGGATTTGTTACGCACCTTGTCGACCCGTTCCCCGACAGCACGACGTTCAAACCCTGGCAAGGCATCCGGGCGCGCGACGGAGGGCGCGGAGTCGCGCCCACTTCGCAAGGCCGGCACGCGAGGCATGCCGCGCGCCGAGCGCGAACGGCTGATACTCGAGGTCGTCGGCGGTGTCTTTGCCCGCGCCGGCTACCACGCAGCCTCGATGGAAGAGATGGCTGAGCTGGCCGACGTCTCCAAGCCGATGCTGTACGCATACTTCGGCTCCAAGGAGGGTCTGTACGTCGCCTACATCGACCAGCAGGGCCGGCAGCTGCTGGCCCGACTCGTCGCCGCAGCACGCCCGGGGGACCCACCTGTCACACGGCTGCGCGCGCGGATCGTCGAGTTCTTGGCATTCGTGCAGGAAAACCGCGATGGATGGAAGGTGTTGTTCAGCGAGATGACCGCCGGGGGACCCGTGGCCCAGCAGGTGGCTCAGCTGCGCGGGCAAATCGCCGACGCCGTTCGCCGGATGATCGAGGCGGACGAGGCGCTGAACGGCACCGTCCAGGCGCCTTCTTCAGACGCCCTCGCGCACGCGATCGTCGGAGCGGGGGAGTCCCTCGCCAACTGGTGGCTCCAGCAGCGCGATGTGAGCCCGGACCAGGTGGCCGATTGGTATGTCGGCATCGTCCGGGCCGCCGTAGTCTCGGCCTGCGGCTAGAAGCATCGCTCGCGCGACCGCCCACCTAGCCGTGGCCACTAGGGCCGCCAGGAGCTAACGCACGCCGGCCTGGGAGAGCCTTTCTTTGATGAGGCTTTCCACGAGCCGCTTCGGCAGCGGGCTGTCGACGGGGAAGTGAAGCGCACTCTTGGTCATCGAGTAACCCTCAAGCTGAGCGTCAAGCTGCTCGAGCACCGAGCCGCTGAACGGGAGATAGCTCAGATGGTCCTTGAACGCCGCGAAGCCGGCGACGGTTTTCCCGCGCACGCGGAACGCCGGAACCCGATAGGAGATCACCTCCTCGGCATCGGGGACGATCTCCAGGATCGTGCGGCGAAGGGTTGCGAGCGTTCCGCGCTTGGGCTCGTCGAGTGCGCGGAGGTATTCGTCGATTTCAGCGGCCGACACGGCGCATAGTTTAGGTTCGCGTGACTGCCTTTGCTCGCACACGGACGGTGGCCAAGGAGGACCTAGGCGGTGCTGACTGCCTCTCGCCGCGTGGCGTGTTGGATCAGCTGGCGGCGTCGCCCGGAGATGTCGCGGATGTACCCGGACACGACCGCATCGAAGATCAGCCGGGCATTCCGCCTGCGCGCCGAGTCCTGCGCGGTCTGGTCGGAGCCGCCCGGCAGGGCGGCCGCGGTCTGGAGATCGGTATCAGTGGTCATGCTGCTTCCTTTTCGATTGCGATGTCGTTGAGGGTGGCGGCCTCGTGTCGTGCCCGAGGCGCGGGAGCAAGCTCGAGCTCCGGTCGGGCACGGCGGGGCCGCAGGAGCGCGAACGCGAGCAATATGCCGGCCGTGATCGTGATCGCTCCGATCACGAACGCAACGTGGTAGCCGTTGATCAGGGAGCTGACGAGGCCGTGGTGCGCCGTGAGCAAGGCCTTGGTGTGACTGGCCGCGATCGTGCTGAGCACCGCCAGGCCAAGTGCGCCGCTGATCTGCTGTGAGACGTTTGTGATGCCCGATCCCAAACCTGCGTCGGCAGCCGGAACGTCGGCCATGGCGAGCGTCAACAGCGGCATGAACGCGGTGCCGAGTCCGAGGCCGATCGCGAAGCACGCGAGGAAAATTGTGGGAAAGAAGCTGGTGTGCGCTCCCACGGTTGCGAACACGAGCAGCCCGATGACGGCACTGGCCATGCCGCCGGTGAGCACCAGCAGCGGACCGAAGCGGTTGACCAGGCGTGCCGTGATCCCCTGGGAGAGGACGGCCACCGTAATCGTCCACGGCAGGAATGCCGCCCCTGTCTGAAGCGCGCTGTAGTGCCGAACGTGCTCGAGGTAGAGCGTGCCCAGAAAGAAGGTCGAGTACATGCCCGTGACCAGTACGCCTCTGACGAGGCTCGCGTTGATCAGCCCCCGCAGGCGGAACATGCGAAGCGGGATGATCGGGTTGGCGACCCGTACCTGGTTCGTCAGGAACGCTGCCATGAGCGCGAGTGCCAGGCCGCCAAAGCCGATCACTTGCGCGGACAGCCAGCCGTGGCCGGTGGTCTGCACGATTGCGTAGATCGCACTCATTAGCGAGCCCGTGACCAGCAGCGAGCCGAGCCAGTCGACGCCGTGCTCTATCCCGATCCCAGCGTCGGCACGGATCAGCTTGTGCCCGAGGACGTACGCGGCGAGCCCGATCGGCAGGTTCACGAAGAACACCCAGTGCCAGGAGAGCGCCTGAGTCAGCAGCCCTCCGGCGAGAAGCCCGAGCGAACCGCCGGCGACTGAGACGAAGACGTAGGCGCTCATGGCCCTGGCGCGCGCTTCGGCTTCGGCGAACTCGGTGACGATGATGGCCAGGATCACTGATGCCTGCGCGGCCGCGCCGATGCCCTGCACGAACCTGGCCGCGATCAGCGCACCCTGGCTCGGTGCGATGCCGCAGAGAAACGAAGCCGCGGTGAAAATCATGAGTCCCACCAAAAAGACACGTTTGCGGCCGAGGAGGTCACCAAGCCTCCCCGCGAGCAGCAGCAGGCTGCCGAAGCTCACCAAGAAGGCGTTGACGACCCACGTCAGGTCTCCCTGACCGAAGTGGAGATCGCGTTGGATGGAGGGCAGCGCGACATTCACGATCGTGATGTCAAGCACGATCATCAGCTGCGCCATGCAAACGAGTAGCAGCGTTACCCACCGCCGGCGGTCGGATTCTGCACTGGGGACGGAGAAAGGCTTCATCTGGCTCCAAAAGTTGTCGAGGCTTGCATAAGGGGCTAAACTGGAGGCCACCTCCGAAATATCTGGAGGCACCCTCCGAAACTATACGGAGGCACCCTCCGTTTGTCAAGCCGATGAGCACTGAGATCACCCAAGAGCCATTGCTCGCTCGCCCTATGCGCGCCGACGCCCGGCGCAACTACGAGAAGGTGCTCATGGCGGCGCGGGAGGCATTTGCCGAGGGTGGTGAATCGACGGCGCTCGAGGAGATCGCGCGCCGCGCCGGAGTCGGCATCGGGACGCTTTACCGGCATTTCCCCAGCCGGCAGGCGCTGCTAGAGGCCGTCTACGTCAACGAGGTAGAGCAGGTCTGTCGCACCGCCGAGCAGCTCGACGGCGCGGATCCGTGGGAAGCCCTCAACGGATGGTTCGAGCACCTGATCGGCTACCTCGCCACCAAACGCGCGCTCGCTCATGAGCTTCTTAATTACCTCGATCAGGACGCGCCGCTCTTTCGAGACTGCCGGACCTCGTTGTACGCGGCCGGCGAACCGCTTCTGGAGCGCGCCCAAGAGGCGGGCGTAGTCCGACCGGACGTCGAGTTCTCAGACGTCATGCACATGGTGATCGGGATCGCCAAAATTCCGGCCAGCGACCGCGCTCAGACCGAACACATCCTGCGGATCGCGCTCGACGGGCTCCGCTACCAGCCAAACGGCTAACCGCCGCGGTCCAAGAGCTCCGCGACAGATTCCGTCAGGCGAGTCGCCGCCCGGCGCGCGCTGGACCCCCGTATGACACCCGACCGGCGCCGGCTGTAACTCTGAGCCGTAACGGGCGGTGCAAGGCGGCGTTCGATCGCGCGCCGCGCCCGCTCGAGTGGCTCCGGCGTTCGGGCGACGACATGCTGCGCGTTCGCCAGCAGCAAGAAAGCCTCGACTTCAAATGTGAGTTGGCCTGGGTCCTCGGTCGGATCGATCGAGCCCTCGCGCTGCGCATCGATGACAGCCCCTTGAAGCCGTCCGAGCCAACCCCCGAGAAATTCGACTAGACGGTCTCGAACCGCACCCGGCTGCATGTCGACTTCCGCCAGGGCTGATGCGAAAAAGCAGCCGCCAGGAAACGTCTCACGCTTCAGGTAGTGAAGGTATCCATCGGCGAGTGCACGCAATCGCTCGATCCCGGTGGCGGCGCCCGACGCAGGCTCGATCACCGCTTTGTTAAACAGCAGTTGGGCGGCCTCGATCGTCTCGAGTTGCAGCTCCTCTTTCGAGCCAAAGTGTGCGAACAAACCGCTCTTGCTCATACCCACTGCGTCCGCGAGTCGACTGAGCGATAGCCCGCCAATCCCTTCCACAGTTGCGAGGCGGGCCGCCTCGTCGAGAATTGCTTCGCGGCTTCGTTCGCCGTCGCTACGGCGCGTGCGGGTCGGGCGCTGTCCCGGCGCGCCACGAGCCGCTTTGTTCATGATGTCAATCTAGCGCTCCAACCCTCGATCGGGGAGGCGCGCATGCCGCTCGAGCCCATCGGCGAGAACGATCGATCGTTCGACACGTACGATCGGTCGTTCTAGCTGCGAACCGGTTTCACACCGGAAAACCCGTCAGGAGCAGCGAATTCGCCCTGCACCAAGGCGGTGTGTTTCAGACCCGGCGGCTCGAATCCGGACCGCGTGGCCTTGACCATGAGTTGAGGGAGAGGCGCCCCCAGCCGAACTGTGCGCTTGCGGTGCGGCGATACGTATGGGGTAGATGGACACCCCTCGACGCGCAGCGGGGCCAGGGGTAGGCTGGGTACATGGCTCGGCAGGGGCCATGGCTAAGACGCGTCTTGATCCCGATTGCGGCGGGCATCGCGCTGCTGCTCGCGCTCGCGTCGAGTGCAACTGCGAGCGGCATTTCTCTGCCGCACGCTGCCCGGGCCCTAAACCGGACGACCAACTCAGTGACGAGGCCGTTGACGCGGATCACCCGCTCGGTGACCAAGCCCTTGGCGCCCGCGCCGAAGCGATTGACTCCGGCTACGCGGCCGGCCCCAAAGCCGTCGGTGACGCGGACCCTGCCAAAGTCCTTGGCCCCGGTGACGCGGACGGTGCGCAGGCCTGTCACCCAGCTGACGCGGACCGTGCGCAAGCCCCTCGGTCAGCTGATCCCGACGGTGAAAAAGCGCGTCGCCCAGCTGACGCGGACCGTGACGGCCTCAGTGCCTCCAGTTACCTCACCGCCGGGCCTTAGCGGGGTCACCGCGCCGCCAACCTCAACCGGTCTCACCACCCGTTCTGGCCCCGGCCAGTTGGCGCTCGGGATCCGGCCGCTGTCGACTTCCACGGGCGCCGGGCCCACGGCGCCACCAGGCCAGGCACCCACCCCGTTCGGCAACCGAGCCAGTACTCAGGCGTTTTCATTCCGTTCGTCGGACGTGGCAGCGGACCACTCGTCCCCGACGAGCGCTCCCGTCCCTTGGGCGGCGGCGCCTGCAAAAGCTCCGACGGTCCCCGCCTTAGGTGGAGGTAGCACCGGTGGTTCCGCCGGCGTACCGGCATTCTTCTTCTTTGCCATCGCGGCAATGCTCGCGCTGGCTTGCCAGCGCCTGCCGGGAAGGAGCCGGTCACTGCGCATATTTGCGCGCGCTGTTCCGGCCGGTCCGGTGCTTCTCCTGCCCACTCGCCCCGGCTAGCCGAGCACTACGACCACGGCTCGACGCGCGCTGGCCGTCTCGCCGGCATGCGTTCTTTCGGCAAGCTCGAGCAATAGGAGGACCTCATGTCACGTTCGCGGAGGGCGTTGCAGGAGGCCGGGTCGACCGAATCCGCCATCCGCGGACCAGGCAACCCGACCAGGGACGGAGATGGCTCCAGAGGTTTAGGTCGCAGTTGCACACAACTGAAGCTGACGACGGTGACTTGCGTGATGGTAATCGCGCTTACGTCGGCGCCCGCGCTGGCCAAAGCCGCGCTTCACCAGCCTGCCGCGGCGCGAACCAATGCCTCTGCGGCGGTGCGCGCGACGAGGTCCGGCGAGCGAGTGCTGGCACTCGGACCGCACGCCGGTGACCACGCCTCGGCAGCGGTGAGAGCCCTGCAGCGAAGGCTCATAGCAGCTGGCTACTCGCCAGGTCCGGTGGACGGCTTCTACGGGCCCCTGACCGAGCGCGCAATTATCAGCTTCCAGGTAGCGCAGGGCCTTCCGGCTGACGGCATCGCCGGCCCGCGGACACTGGCCGCGCTGGCGCATCCACTCCTCCGTCGAGGCGTCGGCTACGCCGCGAAAAACGGGTCGACATTGGTCCGCAGACTGCAGCGTGAACTCACCGCAGCTGGTTACGGCCCGGGGCCGCTGGACGGCCTCTATGGCCCACGAACCGAACGGGCGGTGATCAGATTCCAGGCTGGCCACGACTTGCCGGTCAATGGCATCGCCGGCCCGCGGACCGTCGCCGCTCTGCGATCGAGAGCACCTCGAGCGACGATCCGCCCCACGCGCACGCCTGTGCCGCCGAGCGGGTCGATCACGCCCAGCCCCGTCCCCGCTCCGGGTGGGCATAACGCGGCCAGCTCCGCCCGTGGCCGGACCACCCAGAGCCGTCATGCACACGGCTTCAGTCCCGCCGAGTGGATTGGCCTGATCGCGGCCCTCGCCGTAGCCGGGCTCGGGGCGGCGTTCGCCTGGTCGCTCGCTAGTCGCCGAAGCAGGGCGCGGCGCGCCGGATCCGGGATCTCGCAGCCGAGACCGGCAGGTCCTGACTCCTCGCACGCGATCGCCTCGGGAACCGTGAACGGCGGTGGCGTGAACGGACAAGGTTCGCACGAAGGGCGAATCGAGTTTGACCGTGCCGCGGCACTCGAACGGCTAGGTGACATCGAGGGCGCCGTGGCGGCATACCGCCAAGCTGACCGGCTGGGGCAACTCGGCGCCGCATGCAATCTCGGCGTCCTGCTCGAGCAGCAAGGCGACCTGGAAGGCGCCGAGGGGGCCTATCGCCGCTCGGCGCAAAGCGGCGATGTCAACGGCGTATTCAACCTCGCGGGTCTGCTGGAGGGCCGAGGATCCTTTGATGAGGCGATTGCCATGTACGTGGAGGCGGACCGCCTAGGCCACCCGGCGGCGGCGCGCGAGCTTGGCTTGGTGCTCAGGAACCAGGGGGACCTCGACGGCGCGGAGGCCGCCTATCGGCGCGCCGACGCGCGCGGCGATGCCAGCGGCGCATTTAGCCTTGGCCGTCTCCTCGAGTACCGAGGCGAGGTGAAATCGGCGCTCGCGGCCTACCAGCGAGCCGTCGAGTACGCCGCCACTGCAGCCGCGAACGCCGGCACACCGCAGGACTCAGCGTCCACAAGCGTGGAGCGCTACGTAAGCGTCGCCAATGCGACCCCGCGGGTGCGAAACCTGACCTTGCCACTCGGTCCCAATGGCTCGGCCAGGATGCGAACGTGGGCGCGACGAATGACGAGAGCTCGCGCTGGCGGGCAGTTCCGCGTATTCACAGGAAATCCGCGCTAACCGAGCGTGACCGAGCGCGAGGTGCCTAGCTCGAGGCCGGGCTCGTCGCTGGTATGCTGCGGCCCGGTTGCAGCCGTGCTCATAGGGACAGGCACGCGGGGGCTCGTAACGCGGTGGACGGTCAGCGTCGCCGCGGCAGCAGTGATTGTCCTCACGGTTGCAGGCCAGCTGTCGTCGGTTAGCGCTCGCGCGGCCACTCCCGCCCGGCGTGCCGCGGCGGGCATCATCAAGACAGTCGCGGGGGGCGTCGGCGGCCCGGGACGGGCCACGAAGATCGCGATGGGCCCAACTGGCGTGGTCTACCGCGCGGGCCGGGTCTACATCTCGGACGGCGTCGTCAGGTCGCTGAGCACCCGCACCGACCGGGTTACCACCGCCGCAGGCGCGCTCGCCCTCTTTGGACTGCGCTCACTCGGTGACGGCGGCCCGGCGCTGGAGGCCATCATGCAAGCGTGGTCTTCGGCCTTTGACCGCGCAGGGAACCTGCTCATCGCCGACGAGGCCAACAACCTGGTGCGCGTGGTGGCCGCCCGCTCCGGCACTTTCTACGGCGTGAAGATGAAAGCTGGTCACATCTACGCCGTCGCCGGCACCGGCCGACCGGGATTCTCCGGCGACGGTGGCCGGGCCACCAACGCCAGGCTCAACGCCCCCATCGCAGCCGTGGCAGACCATGAGGGCAACCTGGTCATCGCCGACAACACCAACCGGCGCATTCGGGTGGTGGCGGCCAAGTCCGGCACCTTCTACGGCTTGAAGATGACTACGGGCGACATCTACACCGTTGCGGGACACGGGCAGGGCACCAAATTGGGCAATCGCGGACCGGCCCGCAAGGCCAGGCTCATTCCCCGCACGATGACAGTGGACCGGGCCGGAAACCTCATCGTGGCTGATGAGCTGGGCCTAAGCGTGCGAGTGGTTGCGGTGAGGTCCGGCAGGTTTTACGGCGTGAAGATGACCGCGGGCGACATCTACAGCGTCGCCGGCGATGGTGCGTCTCACCCGCCGGGGGACGGTGGGCCGGCCACAAAGGCCGGGCTCTTCCCCGAAAGCGTGACCCTGGACGGGGCGGGCAATCTGGTGATAACCGATGGGGCCAACAACCTGGTGCGCGTGGTCGCCGTCAAGTCCGGCAAGTTCTTCGGGGTCAAGATGATCGCGCGCCACATCTACGCGGTGGCCGGCGACGGACAGGAGGGGTTTGTGGGTGATGGCGGCCCTGCGACCGATGCCAAGTTCCACATCCCCGAGGGCGTGACCGTCGATGGCAAGGGCAACCTCGTGGTGGCCGACGTCTTCAACAACCGGGTCCGGGTGGTGGCCGCCCGGACGGGCAAGTTCTACGGCCGGGCGATGACGGCCCATGACATTTACACGGTGGCCGGCACCGGCGGCCTTTTCTACTCCGGCGACGGCGGACCGGCCACGGCGGCCGAGCTCAACGCCCCCGGCTCGGTAGCGGTGGACGGCGCGGGCAACCTGGTGATCGCGGACTCTTCGAACTCACGGGTGCGAGTTGCGGCCGCCCAGGCTGGGAGCTACTACGGCCAGTCGATGGCTGCGGGCCACATCTACAACGTCGTCGGCAACGGCACTTACGGGTCCTCCGGAGACGGCGGCCCGGCCGGCCAGGCCGAACTCAGCGTCCCGGCCGGGCTAACCATGGATGCCTCAGGGAACGTGATGATCGCCGACGAGGGCAACAATCGGGTGCGGGCGGTGGCCGTCAAATCCGGAAAGTTCCTTGGAGTGACCATGACCGCCGGCGACATTTACACGGTCGCCGGGGACGGCAGCTCCGGGTTCTCCGGTGACGGAGGTTCAGCGACCAGCGCCGAGTTGAACGCCCCCCAGGGGGTAGGGCTGGACGGCAATGGGAATCTCCTGATCGCCGATACGGGTAACAACCGCGTGCGGGTGGTGGCGGCGAAGACTGGCACTTTCTATGGGCAGGTCATGACGGCCGGGCGTATCTACACGGTCGCCGGGGATGGCACCGGGGGGTTCGCGGGTGACGGCGGCCCGGCTACCGGCGCCGAGCTCAGCTTCCCTCACGGCATCACCGTGGACCACTCCGGCAACCTTGTGATCACTGACACCAGCAACTCCCGGGTGCGGGTGGTAGCGGCCGCGTCGGGCACCTACTACGGGCAGGCGATGACGGCCGGGCATATCTACACCGTGGCCGGGGACGGGATCGCCGGGGGGGCTGGCGACGGTGGACCCGCTATCAACGCGGAACTGGGGTTCCCCGAGACGGTGGCGGTAGATTCGGCCAAGAACCTGGTGATCGCCGATACCGGCACCAACCGGGTGCGGGTGGTGGCGGCCAAGTCGGGCACCTTTTACGGCGTGGCGATGAAGGCCGGGCACATCTATGCAGTAGCGGGCGACGGCATTCCCGGCGTGGCCGGTGACGGCGGCCCCGCCGTCAAGGCGAGGCTGGCCTCACCAGGTGGAGTGGCGGTGGACGGGGGAGGGAACCTCGTGATTGCAGACTCCGGCACCAACCGGATCCGGCGCGTCACCCGCTAGGTCATCCCGGTGGTCGCCGCGTGGCCACGACAGGCTGGAGCAGACCTCTTCGGCCCGGCCGTGCCAGCGTGCGGCGGCAGAGCTCGCTTCGCGATCAAGCCGTGTCGGCTGCTGCGGCTCGGGTCTTCGGCTCGGCGGACTCGACCGCAGCCTTGATCGCGGTCATCTCGCCATCACTTACCCGCTGAATCCTGCCTTTGAGAACGCGGCCGGGGATCGCGCGCATGGCGCTCTCGAGGTCGACCTCAATCCACATCTTGGCCTCGGTCTGCCCATCGTTCACCGGCTCGAGCTCCATTCCCCAGCGTGCCGGCGAAGAGCCCATCGTCCCGGCGAACGCTAAGCAGCGGGGCGCCTGGACGGCGGTCACGTCCTGGGTCCGGTGGCGAGAAAACCCGAATATCAGCTTCGCCCGCTGCTCCACCCGTGAGCCCGGCTGAAGCGGAGCTCCTTCGCTCACCCAGCATTCGAGAACCGTCGGTGCCCACTCCGGCCAGCGTGTGACGTCACAGACATACGCCCATACGTCAGCGACGCTGCTGGCTATTTTTATGTGGCTCTCGGTTCTGATCGCCATTTCGCGTGGCCCCCTATTGATTCAGTTCGGCTGCGTGAGGTAGCGCTGAGCGCACCTTGCCTGAGTCGTCTCGTCACTCCCGTCCACTTCCCTGCAGTGGTTCATCGATGGTCCTGGGGACGCGGGACCCGACAGCGAGATATGCGACCCCGAATAGCAACTCGCTCCAGGAGAGATCAGCCAGCGTGTCCTGCATGGCGATGCGAATCGCCTCCCAGGGACGGCGCACCATCCACTCTTCGAGGGAGCCGGACCGCCCCACGGTTGCGATTGCGAGCCGGGCCACCCAGCTAGGCAGGTTGTCGGGAACCTTGAGATCCAGCACAACCCACCGCCCACCCGGAGAGAGAGCCGCAGCGCCGTGGGCAATGACCTGGCCGGACTTCGGGAGCAGCGCATGCGGGTAGGTCGCAAGAATCGCGTCGACGCGCGTCGGGAACTCGAACTCGGCCGCGTCAGCTTGCACGAGGCTGACATTGCTCCAGCCGTGGGCCGCGATCCGATGCTGAGCTTGCGCGAGCATCGCGTCTGTCAAGTCAACGCCGACGATCCGGCCGTCGGGGCCGATTTCCTGCTGGATCAGCGGGAAGTTGAGGCCCGTGCCGCAGGCGACCTCGACCACCTGGTCACCCAGGCGGAGCTCAAGCGCTTGAATAGCCCTACGGCGATGGGCCCACTGTGGTTGGTAGAGCTGTGAGGTGACGTCGTAGTGCCGGGCCCGCTTGCGGTATGTCTCGATGAGCTGATCTCGCTTGCTGTGGTTCTTGCTCCTGCTGTGCGGCATCGCGTTAAATGACGCAGTGGGGAGGCGATCCTTCCCGACGCATCACCGCCTAACGCTGGCTGCATCGCAGCTCGTGACTAGCTCGTAAACGCACAAGACGCAGACGTCTCGGTTGGGACCGGGAAGATTTTGATTGCGGGCGCTGTCCTGACTGTTGACGACCGTCGAAAGGCTCAGGTTGAACGTGAGAGGGAGACACAACCAGCCTGCTGCGCTCTCGGCAGCCCTCCAGCGATGATGTTCCATGTCGGCGACCACCCAGCAGGCGCTCGGGATCCACGCGCAGCCCCGTGCCAGTGCCGGTATGGATGCCCGGCTCCATCCCGAGTTCTGGCAAGGTGACGCCGGTGCATGCCGATGAGCTCGCGTTCTGGCTCCGCACGCCCGGCTGCGGGGAGATTCGGCCCGTCACGCTGCCTGAGCCGGATCCCGACGACGTGGTCGTGCGCACGATTGTTTCGGGCATCAGCCGCGGGACCGAGACGCTGGTGTTCCAAGGGCGTGTGCCGCCGCGAGAGTATGCGGCGATGCGGGCGCCTTTCCAGGAGGGAGACTTCCCGGGACCGGTCAAATACGGCTACCTCAACGTCGGCGCCGTGGAACGGGGACCGGCGGAACTTCGCGGCCGCACGGTCTTTTGCCTATACCCGCACCAGACTGCGTACGTTGTCCCGGCCAGCGCCGTGACCGTCATTCCCGAGGGGGTGCCACCCGGTCGGGCCGTGCTCGCCGGTACTGTCGAGACCGCCGTAAACGCCCTCTGGGACGCCGCACCGCTGCTCGGCGATCGGGTGGCCGTTGTCGGGGCAGGGATGGTCGGCTGCTGCGTCGCCCGCCTGCTGCGCCGGTTTCCGGCAATGGATGTAACGCTCGTAGACGTCGATCCGAGCCGGTCCGATGTCGCAGCCGCACTCGATGTGGACTTTGCACCGCCGTCCGATGCAGCTGGCACCCGCGACTTCGTCGTGCACACCAGCGCCACGGCCGCCGGACTCCAGCGCTCGCTCGACTTGCTTGCACCAGAGGGCACGGTCATCGACCTCAGCTGGTATGGCGACAGCGGGGTCCGGCTCTCGCTCGGCGGCGCGTTCCACTCCGGTCGGCTAGCAATCCGTGCCAGCCAGGTTGGCACCCTCTCACCGGCCCGGAGCGGGCGCCGTACCAAGTCCGACCGGCTGGCGCTTGCGCTCGACCTGCTGCACGACCCGGCCTTCGATGCGCTCGTCACCGGGCAATCCGGCTTCGCCGAGCTGCCCGACGTGATGACGCGGATGGCGACCGGAACCCTGCCGGGGCTGTGTCACACGATCACCTATGACCAGGAGTAGGCCGTGTTCAGCGTGACCGTCCGCGATCACATGATGATCGCCCACAGCCTCACCGGGGACGTGTTCGGTCCCGCCCAGGGTTTGCACGGGGCAACGTACGTCGTCGATGCGACATTCCGCCGCGCCGCTTTGGACCCCGACAACCTCGTGGTGGACATCGGTGCAGCGGCCGAACAGCTGCACGCGGTGCTGACCGAACTCAATTACCACAACCTCGACGACGAGACCGCATTCGCGGGTATGAACACCTCTAGTGAGGCGCTCGCACGGGTGGTTGCAGATCGACTCGCCGAGAGGGTGCGGGCCGGTGCCCTGGGTGACTCGGCCCGCGAACTGGATGGGCTGACGGTCACGCTGCACGAGTCG
Organism: uncultured Solirubrobacterales bacterium; assembly: GCA_963767295.1. Taxonomy (GTDB): domain Bacteria; phylum Actinomycetota; class Thermoleophilia; order Solirubrobacterales; family Solirubrobacteraceae; genus Palsa-465. The sequence goes on along the minus strand of CAVYDI010000002.1, from coordinate 533,793 downwards.
CACGTCGCCTGGGCCAGCTACGAACGACCGCTGTGAGGACCGTGCATTTCGTGGTGCCGGATGGCATCGACAACCCGGCCTGGCCGACCGGGGGCAACACCTATGACCGCAATCTCTGCCGAGGGCTCACCTCGAGTGGCTGGCTCGTCAACGAGCACCCGGTGCCCGGCTTCTGGTCGCGACCCGACGGGGCGTCATGCGTCGCGCTCGATAACGCCGTACGGCAGATCCCCGACAGCGCCATCGTGCTGCTCGATGGGCTGGTCGCATCAACGGCCCCAGAGGTGCTGGTACCGCATGCGCGCCGGTTACGCCTAGTCGTGCTCGTGCACATGCCACTGGGTCACCGCCCGGAAGAAGACGGTGCTGACGACGTCCGGAGGCAGGAACGAGCGATGCTCACGGCCGCCGCTGCAGTCGTCACGACGAGCGCATGGAGCCGGCGCAGGGTGATGGAGTTGTACGCGTTACCTGCTGACCGCGTGCACGTCGCGGAGCCGGGGGTAGCCGCCGCCGAACCGGCAACCGGTACTGCGACCGGCGAGGCGCTGTTGTCGGTCGCGGCGGTAACCGCGGACAAGGGTCACGACGTGCTACTCGATGCGCTGGCGGCCGTGGCCCATTTGCCATGGCGTTGTGTCTTCGTGGGCAGTCTGGACCGTGACCCTGTATTCGTGGAGGCTTTGCGTCGGCGCTTGCTCGACCTCGAGCTTCCCCACCGTGTGTGCTTCGCGGGAACATCGACAGGAGCCGACCTCGACCACGCCTACGATGCGGCGGACGTCATGGTGCTCGCCTCGCGCGCCGAGACGTACGGCATGGTGGTGACGGAGGCTTTGGCTCGGGGCCTACCAGTCATCGCGACCGACGTCGGCGGCGTGACGGAGGCGCTCGGCCGCGACGCCAATGGGATCCGCCCGGGGCTGCTGGTACCCCCGGACGATCCGAAGGCACTCGCCGGCGCGCTCGGGTCCTGGCTCGGGACCGCCGAGCTGAGAGCGGGGTTGCGGCGGGCCGCCAGTGAGCGGCGCCAGTCGCTTTGCGGTTGGTCGACCACCGCATCGATCATCGCCGGCGTCCTTATCGCGGTGCAGCAATGACCGCCGAGGAGGTCCGCGTTAGCGAGAGGTGGCTCGCCCTGCGTGAGCCCGCTGATGCGGCGGCCCGCGCCCGCGACCTCGTGGAAGAACTCGCGCGACGCCTCTCGGCCCCCGGGCGCCGGATGATCCACGACCTCGGCTGCGGCACAGGGGCGATGGGCCGCTGGCTCGCACCACTCCTGCCCGGGCCGCAGCACTGGGTCCTGCACGACCGCGACCCCGAGCTGCTGGAGGCCGCCACCGCCGACCTCCCAGGCCCGGCCGCCGACGGCGCCACGGTCACCGTCGAGACGACGCTGTCCGACATCAGTCGCTTGGACTCGAGCGACCTGTCCGGCGCGACGCTCATCACTGCATCGGCGCTGCTGGACATGCTGACCGCTGAAGAGGTGACCGGGCTGGCGAGCTTGTGTGTGGCGAAAGAGTGCCCTGCGCTGCTCACAATGTCCGTCGTCGGCCGCGTCGAGTTGACTCCAGCCGAGCGATTGGATCGCCGCGTGGCGGCCGCCTTCGATGCACACCAGCGTCGCACGACTGAGAGGGGCCGCCTCCTCGGGCCGGACGCCCCTTCTGTCGCCATCGAGGAGTTCAGCCGGCTGGGGGCACGGGTCCTCGAGCGCGCCAGCCCCTGGCGGCTCGGGGCCTCACACGCCGATCTGGCGATGCAGTGGTTCGCAGGCTGGGTCGGTGCCGCGTGCGACCAGGAGCCCGAGTTGACGGGCCCGACGGGCGCATACACGCGCCGGCGCGTGGCGGCGGCAATGGCCGGGCAGCTGCGGGTCACCGTGGATCACGCCGACCTGCTGGTGCTGCCCCGGCCGCCCGCGTCCGCGCGAGTCTCAGCCCGCCGATAGCGGGACGTCGAGCGTGTGTGCGCCCCTTGCCGCCTTCGTGGCCAGGTACCGGGCGTTCGCGTCAGAAAGGTGCACCCCCGTCGGCACCCGGGCACTGACGTTGACCCCGAACCGGCGGAGCTGCAGCGCCTTGTCGGGGTTGTTGCTAAGCAGGGCGACCTCAGTCACCCCCAGCGCCGTGAGCATCTGCGCCGCGGCCACGTAGCTGCGCTCGTCCTCCCGGTGCCCCAGCGCAAGATTCGCTTCATAGGTATCAAGTCCCGTGTCCTGCAGCGTGTAGGCCTCGAGCTTGGCGTACAGGCCGATGCCGCGGCCCTCCTGGCGCAGATACAACAGGTAGCCACCTGAGTCGGCGATGCGTTCCACTGCTTCGCGCAGCTGCTGCCCGCAGTCGCACCTTTCACTGCCGAACACGTCGCCGGTGAGGCACTCGCTGTGAGGCCGGACCAGCGGTACCGACCCTCTCCCGCTCGACGTGAGGGGCGCGGCCCGATCGCCCAGCCCGAAGGCTAGGTTCTCCTGGCCGTCGAGGAGCCCGTCGAAGCTGAACGCTCGGGCGGTTGTCGTGTATCCGTCGCCGAAGCGCATCGGCACCAGCACCTGAGTACGGATCGTCGCGGCGGGTAGTGACGGCGGCGGCATCGATGTTTTCCCCCAGTGGTCCTGAAACCGTGGGGAGAGGGCATAGCGCAGCAGCACCACGTCACCGATCTGGCGGACCTCGGACAGGGTCGCGCGCCGATCTTCGTTCCATGGGAAACGGCCGTCGCGCACGAACCGCGGGGCCCGGGAGTCGCCGACGAAGAAGGGGGCGACGACGAGCTGGAGCTCGTCGGCGAGATCTTCGGTGAGAAACTGGGTGTGCATCTGGCCGCCGCCTTCCACCATCAGCCGCTCCACGCCACGCCGGCCGAGGTCCTCGCTGATCCTCCGCATATCCAGCGGCTGACCACCGTCGAGCACGGTCGCCACCCGTCCGAGGCGCGAGCGGGCATCGACCACGCGCTCGCTAGTGCAGTAGACGAGCTTCTCCGCGTCGCCGGTGACAAAGAAGTCGGCCCGGGGATCCAACTCCAGCCGCTCGGTAACCGTGACCTTGATCGGCGATGGCGTGAGCCCTCGGGCCCTCCTCGCCTCGCGGCGGGCGGTTGAGCGAACAAGCAGCCGCGGATTGTCGTTGCGCACCGTGGCCGCACCCACCAGGATCGCGTCGCAGGAGGCGCGTACGGCGTCGACCCTGTCAAAGTCGGCCTCGTTGGATAGCGCCAGGCGCCGCGGCGTCGCGCTGCCGAGATAGCCGTCGATTGACAGCGCGCAGCTCAGCAGCGTGTACGGACGGTCAGGCATCTGCGGCTCCCTGCGCGAGCGGGCCTTCCGTCCGCTCGGGAGACCGGCTTCTACGAGACCATGAAAACGCGAGGATGGCGGCGCCAGGGAGGCAGGCGACGAGCACCATGACGCCGTAGACGACCGCGGTGACGAGTCCTCGATCAGCACCCAGGCCTGACGCGCCGAACACCCATGCCGCCACGCCCTCCCGCGGCCCCCAGCCACCGACGCTAGGAATCACCATGACCGTTATGACGAGCAGCGCCAAAGGAAGCGTCCGCGACAGTGGCGCCGTGACGCCGGCGGTCCGCGCGGCGATCAAGAACGTGACCACGTGGCCGCACACAATGAGCGCGGAAGCAAGCGTGATTCCCCCCACCTACTCTGGCCGAGCACCTTGCGGAGGTCGCCAGCCACCGCGCCCCGGATGCGCACCCACGCCGACCGCTCGGCATCGGGTCGCACTCGAACCAGAAGGACGACCGAGCCGACCAAGGCCATGACTCCGATCGCCACGAGCGGCATGTACGAGCGCACGGGCGAGGGCAGCGCGAACAGAACGGCCACGGTCAGTGCAACCTGCACGACCTGCCCGGCGAACCGTTCCCATACGACTGCCCGCATCGCTTGGCCGACATTTCTTACCTCGCGCCCGTGGCTGACGCCACGATAGACGTCACCCACAACCCCGCCGGGCAGTGTCACGTTGAGAAACAGCGCGCGGTAGTACGCGGCCACCGCCGCGGGCAACGGAAGGTCCACTCCGAGACTGCGCGCGACGGTCTTCCAGCGCCACGCAGAGCACACCGTGGTCGCTGCAACGAGGCCTGCCGCCGCCGCCAGCGCCCTAGCGTCGACTTTGCGCACGCCGTCCAGAAACGGGCTCGCTCCCAGCCGCCAGACCAGGATGCCGAGTGTTACACCAGAGGCAACCCAGCGGACCCAAACCCGCGTCGTCCAGCTCATGCCACAACCCGCTTCACCTGAGCCTGATGCCGCCGAGCCGGCCAGGGCCGGGTGCGGCGCGAGAGGAACGGGATCTCGAAGACCGCGGCGAAGATCCGCGCGAGCACGATCGTCAACGGCACTGCCAGCGCCGCCGTCAGAAGAAAGGCGGGTGCACCAGTACGCAATCGCGGGGCCACGAATTCCTCGTACACGACGACGACGATCGGTCCGTGGAGCAGGTAAAGGCTGTACGACGACAGGCCGAGCTCACGAAGCGGTCGCGAGTCGAGTACTCGCATGAGGTGCTTCGCGTGCCCGGTGACGAGTGCGGCCAGCAGACAGGCGATCGCTGGCCCGAGCGCGAGATCGACCCAGTAGAGGTGATCGAGCGTCCACACCGAGCCCTGCCACCAGATCACCGCGATCACGGGCGCCAGCGCGGCCAGTGCCAGCCAGCCCCAGGGCCACGACCTGCGGGCCCGGCTCGCGGTCACGATGCCGGCAGCCAGGATGCCGACCGCGAACAGCGCGGCGAGGTCCGGCGCAGACCGGATCACGAACGTATCCAGGCGGGAGACGTGCGGACCCACGATCCCCACCGCGACGACGACGAGCGTGACGGCGGCGAGCATCACGATCGCCCTCAACCGGCGGACCAGCAATAGCAGCAGGGGGAAGAGGATGTACAGCTGAGTCTCGACGGCCATCGACCAGAACGCTCGGTTGGGGCTTGGCGCGCGAGTGATGTTCTGCACGAGCAAACCGTTGACCAGGACGGTCTTCGTGGTGGGTATTCCCTGCCCGGGGGGAGGGACGATCAGCCACGCCACTCCGAGGCTGAAGGCCAGGGCAGCCCAGTACGCGGGGAGGATGCGCCGAGCTCGCCGGTAGGCGAAGCGGGCTATACCGTCGAGGCGCCAGCCATGGCGAGCCGGCGACAGGGCCAGGGAGAAACCGGATAGCACGATGAACACGACGACCGCGAACCGCCCGTAGATGAGCCAGGCAGCCCAGGCCGGCGCGTTGTCCACCGGGTAGCCGGGAAAGGCGCGCAGGAAGATGTGGTTCATCACCACGTACAGCGCGGCCAGGCCACGGATGCCGTCCAGCCCCGCCAGTCGATGTCGCGGAGCATCCTCGGCGGATGCGAGCACCGGGTCTAGGGCTCCGGTCACGGCGACCTGGCGGTCGTGGGCCGCGAGCCGAACGTCGTGAGGAAGCGGTCTCGGAAGGCGCTCTCGGGCCAGACTGGCGCGCGCGGGCTCGGGCGCAGGCCACCGCTCCAGCCCCACCCGGCGACGCGTTTGACCACCGCCGGGTCGTCAGCGATGATCGAGATCGGGACCTCGTGGCCCGGGTCATCCCCGCTTACGATCGTCCAGGGCTGTTCGTCGCCGAGGGCAACCACCACCAGGTTGGGATCCCGGTAGTGCGCCAAGAACGAGACCAACGCGTTCAGCGTGTATCGGATTGTCTCGAAATAGGCTGCACGAATGACCGCTGATCCGTGGATGTCCAGCCACGTCCATTCGCCGGCAAAGCTGACCGAGCCATTGCCTATGTCTTTCGTCCGAATGCGATTGAAGATTGATCCGTTGCCGACTTCGTTCCAGGGGATCATCTGAGGGATCCGGGTCCACGGCGTGTGGCTCGACACGAGATTGACCTGGGCGAATAGCGGACGGCGGTGGCGCTTGGCGAGCTCGAGGCGTTGCAGGGCCGCGAGGACGTACTGGTCGGGCATCGGTGCATAGGCGTACTTCGGACCGTGATAACCGAGGTCATACCGGTCGTAGAGCTTGTCGAAGTGGTAGAAGGTCTTCCCGGGAGGCCAGGCACGGTCGTTCGCCGGCGCGTCGTACACCGTCCGCCACCCGGCCCGGTTGAACGCGTCGCTGAGCGTGAAGCGGTGAGTCGCTATCAGCTGGTCATAGCGCTGCGGGCTGTTGACCCAGACGCCCGACTGTGTGGTGGAATGCGCCAGCCAGCTCATGCCGCCAAAATTCGGGGCTGTCACGAAGGCGCTCCGCGCAGAGAAGCCGGCGGCCTGCAGCCGCTTGGTCCCGCGGGCCAGGACGGCATCGATCGCCGGTGAGAAGGCGGTGCCCTGAACCGCGACCTTGCCGTAGCTCTCGACGAACACGAGCAGGACGTCCTTGCCGCGCAGGCCGCTCAGCAGTTGATCGCCTGGAGTCGCGGCGAAACGATCGTGACTGATCTCCCGGGCGAAGACCGCCTGGTCCTGGATGTCCGCCCGCAATAGATTCGCCTCACCGATCAGAAGGCTGGCGGTGCTCGTGGAGGCGATCGGTGTGCGCGAGAGCAACTGAGCGCCGAACGCCCAGCACAGCACCCACACAGTTCCCAACCCGGCAATCGCCCTGAGCGACCAGCTCCGGTGCTCGGCCGCGATCCGCGTCAGCCGACGTAATGCCAGCGTCGTGAGGGTGGGTAAGCCGATGAAGAGCAGCCCCACGACGACAAGGATCAGCGTCGCCTGGCCGCTTCCGAGCGAGGCCCGCAATGTCTCGACGCCCACCCCGGTGTAGCTCACATCCTGATAGGGGTCAAACGGCCGGTCGAAGGCAGCGAAGAATCCGATGTTGAGGATCTTCAGGAGGATCACCACGCCGATCAGTGGCCCAACGACCCAGACCACCGCGCGTCGAGCCTTCGGGGGCACGACTGCTGCCGCGCCGATGAGGATGAAACCCTCGAGTGGGAGCCTCAGGAACGCGCTCGGCCTGAACTGGATCGGCTGATCGGGCCCGACGAGGGCAGCCCAGACGAATAGAAGGGCCAGGACCGTGAGTGCTGTGGCGAAGAGCTTTCGCACACGTCCCTGTCCGGGGTCGGAGGCGCCGAGATGTGAGGGTGTGCCGTCTTTACCCGCGGCTCTTCTGCGGGCCGTCGCTTTCCGGTTCGACCGCAGCGACAACACGTCGCGGCCGAACGACTCGGCCAGTAGTACGAGCGCGCCGACGAGCGCGGCCCGGGTCACAGCAAGGGGCAGAACGTTGGCGGCCGCGACGGTGAGCACGATCCCCTGCGTGGCCGCGACGAACTTGCGCCAGTAGCGCGGCGGGAGCAGGCTGACGCATCCATGGAAGGGCCCAGCCGGCGGCGTAGAACGCATAGCGTGCCGCGCCGATAAAAGCACCCAGGCGCCGGCTGAGCGTGCGACATACACGCTGAGGATGAGGATCAGGAACGCGTCGACCTCAGCGTCGAAAGTCGCGCCCAGGCTCCGGATCGCCGTTCGCCGCGCCACCCATCCGTCTACCGCATCGAGTGCCAGCGCGACTGCCGCAAGTGACACCAGCACCGTGACGGAGCCGGGCTTTCGGAATGAGTCCGCGACAAGCGCCGCGATGACAGCCGCGAGTGTTGCGCGAGCCAGGGTCACCCAGTCGGCCGGCGTCAGGCGATCAGTGCGGAAGTGGGACAGTGCCGCGCGCCAGCCCCACCTGGTGAGCACCCCGCCGGTGATTCCCACGACCCAACCAGCTGCGCTGAGGCCGTTGCCGCTGAGTGAGACGGTTCCCAAGAGCGCTGTGCCCAGCAGCAGCTGGGCGATCATCCCGCTCAGCAGGCCCCTCTGAACCCTTCGCGCTTTGCCGCCGGGCCGGGACAGACCGGTTGTCGAGAGAGCCGGGTCGCGGGGGGGAGTGCCCAATGTCGCGACCGCGGCCGCTCCCCCGTGCTCGGGCGTCATGCCAGAAATGACGCCAGCACCACGCCGATCCTTCCCTGCCGCGCGGTCCGGCCGCGGGCAAGCGACTCTTATGCTGTCGGCGTGGGGCAGCCATGAAGCAGGACGAGCGCGCTTCGTTCGTTCGTGCCCTCGCCCGGGCTCGTACGGCGGCCTATGCGCCGGGTGAGTTCGTCGAGCAGGAGAGCTTCATGCGGGCCAGCGAGATTCGGACGCTGGCGGACCGGGCCGGAATCGCATTCGGGGTGTCGGTGCTGGATCTCTGCTGTGGAATCGCCGGGCCCGGACGGTTCATCACCCGAGAGCGGGGTTGCACATATCTAGGCGTGGACTACAGCTCAAGCGCCATTGCCCTGGCGCGGGAGAGCGCAGGCGACCTTCCATGCCAGTTCGAGGTCTCGCGCGTCCCCCCGATCCCATCCGGTCCCTTCGACGTTGTCCTTCTGCTCGAGACCATGCTCGCCTTCCCCGAGAAAGCACGCCTACTCGAGGAGATATCCCGAGCGCTCGTCACCGGAGGCAGGTTCGCCTTCACCATGGAAGAGGGCCTGCCCCTGACGGAGTCGGAGCGAAGGAGCATGCCTGACGCCGACACGGTCTGGCTCACTCCGCTGCCCGACATGCTCACGTACCTGGAGCGGGTCGGGCTCGTGGTCCGCTGGCGAGAGGATTGGAGTTGGTCTCACCGTGCCGTGGCGGACTCATTGCTGGGCGCGTTCGCCACCGACGCTCAGGACATTGCTGCGCAGATCGGATACCAGGCGCTCGAGGATTTGCTCGTGGCCCACAGACTCTGGAGCGCCTGGCTCCGGGAAGGCCGCGTCCGAAAGATCGCCCTGGTCGCGGAGAAGACCTAGCGTCACGCGACAGGCGGACTAGAGACCAAAGGTGTGGCCTTCGGCATGGCCCGGCCAGGATTCGAACCTGGGCGCGACGGATTATGAGTCCGCTGCTCTACCACTGAGCTACCGGGCCAGTCTCAGCACGGTAGACGCTAATCCGGCGACTCGGCGCTCGCAAACGCCGGGGGCGGCGCCTCCTTTACGACGTTGCGGCCCGCGTGCCGCGCGGGCCAGGTTCTCAGTCTGTAGTTGACGGTTAGTATTGTCCATCGTTGCCTCGTCAGGCCCTAGCGGTGAGATACGCTTTCGCCAACAGATGCTCGCGCTCGCGGATCAGGCCTTCTCACAGACATTCGCGCTGCTGGTGACGTTCCTCGGCATTGGCGTGGTCGTCAACATCCTGATCGTCTACGTGGTCGCGCAGGTGTACGGCGAGCACCAGCGCAACCAGCAGCGGCGAGCGCGACGCTCGTCTTACGACGGCGAATAGCGCACCGGGGCGTTCGCGCTTGAAGGAACGGGCCCGACCGGCGTCGAAACAGTCGCCTGCCGATGAAGCCCGCTGCGCCTTCGCCCCAGACGACCGGAACATCCGTCCCCAAGGCGACCGTCACCAAGTCCGCCAACGGCACCGCGACCGTCCCCAAACCCGTACCCGCGGGGCAGGGCCACCAGGCACTTTCGGCCTACATCCGCGCCCGCTTCGATGAGTTTTCGCGTTCGCAGAAGGACGTCGCTCAGTACATAGTCGACCACCTCGATGAAGCGGCCTTTCAGACGGCCGAGGAGCTTGCGCGGAGAGCCTCGACCTCCTCGAGCACCGTCGTCCGCTTCTCGCAGGCACTTGGGTTTGAGGGCTTTCCGGAGCTGCAGCAAGCTGCGCGCGACGAGTACCGACGACGGCCGCCGAACGCAGAGGTGGCGGCCGCCGTCGCGCCGCTGTTCTCGCTGGACCACACCGAGTTCGAGTCGGCTTTGGCGGCCGACCACGTGAACGTCGAAGAGACCGCGCGCAAGCTCTCGCGCACCGCCGTAGAGGCCGCGGTGGACGCGATTGTCAAGGCGGAGAGAATTTTGATCGCCGGCACCGATCAGATGGCCTTTTTCGCCAGCTACATGCGCCACTTGCTGATGCTGCTCGACCTACGCGCCGAGATCGTCGCGAGCCCGTCACAGGAGGCGCTGGGCCGCCTCAGCCGCATCGATGAGCGCACGCTGGTCGTCGGCATGTCAGCGGGCCGGCCGCACCCGCTGATCACGCGCACTATGAAGCTCGCTCGTCACCGCAAGGCGCCCACGCTCGCGATCACTGACGCGACGCTCTCCGAGGTGGCAAAGCTCGCCCGCATCAGGCTCTACTACTCGTCGAACACGCCCGCCTTCGTGCGCTCGCATACCGCGCTTCTGTCGCTGATCCAGGCCCTCGCCTACGGCGTCTACGCACGCGACTCGCACTCCTACGACGTACGCATCAAGGCCTTCCGGCTCAAGTAGTCCGCTGCACCAGCAGCGCCTGCAGCGCGCGCCCGATGAAGCCGTGCTCGTCCGACAGCACGCTTTCGGCGAGCCCGATCCCTCCCGACCCGAGACGAGTCTGGGACTCCAGGCAGATCCAGTCCCCGACCGGCTCGCGCGCGAGGTACAGCGTCAGGTCGGCGTTGATGAACAGGTGGCCCTTCCACGGGACGACCGCGCTGATGCCGTTGCCGAAATCGGCCGCGGCAGCCAGGCGCTGCAGATCGGAGGGCTGCTCGCCGTCGACCAGCGGAACGCGCAGGCGAAACCACGCCGTGGCCGGGCCAAGCTCCCAGAACTTGCCCTCGACGAACCGGATTTCCATCGCGTCGGTGGCGAACGCCGGCTGCTCGGGGTCGGCGCGCAAATCGTTCGCCGCGCCCGCCTCGGGGCCGACCAAAGACGCGAGGGAGCGAGGCGGATCCACATCTGTCTGGTGCACGTAGAGCCCCCGCGCCGTCACGCACTCGGCACCGTCACCGTCCCAGAGGCTTCCCTGCACCCGTGCCACCCGCCGTCCGGAGCGCACGACCGACGCGCTCACAGACAGCGCTCCCAGCGGCACCGGGCGCAGAAACTCGTACGTCACACGCGCGAGCATCAGCTCGCTCGGCACCGACAGGCGCTCAAATGCACGCACGAGCAAAGCCGCTGGCGCGCCCCCGTGCAAGGCCTGCGGGTCCCACGGTCCCCGCGCGAGCGCGGTCGCCACGAACCGTTCCCCCTCGGGGATGAACACCGCCTCTGGCATGGGCGGGGACCCTACATCGAGCGTGACTAAACTCAGTGGCAATGGCCGAGGGTTTCGACGCTAACGGGGACAGCACGCGCCGCGACGAGGCGACCTTCACGGTCAAGGCCGGCCTCGCCGAGATGCTCAAGGGCGGGGTGATCATGGACGTGGTCACGCCCGCGCAGGCCAAGATCGCGGAGGACGCGGGCGCCGCAGCCGTGATGGCGCTCGAGCGCGTGCCCGCGGACATTCGTCGCGACGGTGGCGTCGCGCGCATGTCTGACCCCTCGATGATCAAGGGCATCCAGGAGGCCGTCACGATCCCGGTGATGGCCAAGGCGCGCATCGGCCACTTCGCCGAGGCGCAGGTGCTCGAGGCGCTCGAGGTCGACTACATCGACGAGTCCGAAGTTCTAACTCCCGCCGACGAGGCGAACCACATCGACAAGTGGGCCTACAAGGTCCCGTTCGTGTGCGGCGCGACCAATCTCGGTGAAGCGCTGCGGCGCATCGGCGAGGGCGCCGCCATGATCCGCTCCAAGGGCGAGGCGGGCACGGGCGACATCGTCGAGGCGGTCCGCCACCTGCGCCTGATCCGCCAGGAAATCCGTCGCCTGACCACGCTCGGAGACGAGGAGCTGCCGACGGCCGCCAAGGAGTTGCAGGCGCCGCTCGCACTGGTGCGCCAGGTCGCCAGAGACGGCCGGCTGCCCGTGGTCCTGTTCTGCGCCGGGGGGATTGCGACCCCCGCCGACGCCTCGCTGGTGATGCAGCTCGGCGCCGAGGGCGTGTTTGTCGGCTCGGGCATCTTCAAGTCCGAGGAGCCAGAGCGACGCGCGCGCGCGATCGTCGAGGCGACCACGCATTTCGCCGACCCTGCGCGGGTAGCGGACGCCTCCACCGGCCTCGGCCAGCCGATGACGAGCCTCGAGACCTCGAAGCTCGAGCCTGAGAAGCTGCTCGCTCCGCGCGGCTGGTAGCGGCGAGTGGCCCAGACCGTCGGGATCCTCGCCCTCCAAGGGGGTTTCGAGGCCCACGCCAAGATCATTCGCGGGCTGGGTGCGCAGCCGCGTGAGGTCCGCACGCCCGGCGATCTAAATGGACTCGACGCGCTGATCGTGCCCGGCGGTGAGTCGACGGTGATGACGCTCGGGATCGAGCGCGAGGCGCTCGCGCAGCCGCTCGCCGACCTCGTGCATCAAGGCACTCCCGTGCTAGGCACCTGCGCGGGCATGATCATGCTCGATCGCGACCACCTGGGTCTGCTCGACATCGAGACCGAACGCAACGCCTTCGGGCGCCAGCTGCGCTCGTTCGAGTGCGACTTGGAAGTTCAAACGCTGTCCGGCGGCCCCGTACACGCGGTCTTCATCCGCGCGCCCTGGGTGCGAAGTTACGGCCGCGAGGTACAAGTGCTCGCCGCTGTCGACGGTCATCCGGTCGCGGTCCGCCAGGGCAACGTGGTCGCAGTCGCGTTCCACCCCGAGCTCGCGGGCGAGAGCCGCCTACACGAGCTCGTGCTGAGCCAAAACGGTCAGGGCGCGCGCGCGGGCATGCGCCGCGAAGACCGCCGCGCGTAGCTACGAAACTCGCGCTCGAAGGCGTTCCAGTCAAATTGCGGCATGCCGTCGGGAGCGGGCGGGGGCTGCTCGTCGGAGGGATCCTCGCCGCCGCGGGGTGGGTCGTCCGCGTCTGAGCCGCGCGAGAGCCACAGCGCGAGCGCGCACACGCTGATACCCGAGGCGTATGCGATCGCCGCCAGCGTGGGGTGACTGGTCAGCGATGCGATCGCGCCGACCACGTAGAGCAGCAGCGCGCAGCCGACAAGTCGCCTCAGCTCAGCGCGGGGAAATGACCGCCGCGGCGCTGCGCCCCAGGCGCCCAAGAGGATCGCGGCGCCCAGCGCCATCGCGAGTGCCAGCTTCCACGCCTCTGATGAGGGGACGACCATGGACTTGCCCCGATGATCGACCTATATCCCACATAAATCAAGCCCAATTTTCAGATCTGGGACGGATGCTTCATTCGACCACGAGGCCATGGCGCATGGTGTTCTCGGTCACGGCCCGAGGCTCGACGAACTGCAACAGGTAGTCCGGACCCCCTGCCTTGCTGCCAGTGCCCGAAAGCCTGTTGCCGCCAAACGGCTGGCGCCCCACCTTGGCCCCCGTGGTGCCCCGGTTGATGTAGAGGTTGCCGACCGGGGTGCGAGCGCGAACGTAGCGCACGGTCGCCGGATCGCGCGCAAACAACCCGCCCGTGAGCGCGTACGGCAGCCCCTCGACGATCTCGCATCCCTGCTCGAGATCCTTGATCGCCTCTACCGTGAGCAGCGGGCCGAACACCTCCTCGCTCAGCACCGGCGAGTCCGCCGGCAGATCGGTGACCACAGCCGGGGGACAAAACCAGCCGTGGTTCGGGACTGGCTCCGCCACGGCCACTACGCGGCCCTGTCGGGCGGCCTGTGCGCGATAGCGGTCGACCCGCTCCTGGGCTTCACGCTCGATCACCGGCGGCACGACTGTTTCAAGCTCTTCCGCCTGCCCGACAACCAGCACGCGCACCGCCCCCGCCAGCCGCTCCAACAGCGGCTCGTAGATCGCCTCATGCACGAGCACGCGCGACGCCGCCGAGCACTTCTGCCCCGCGTACACAAAAGCCGAGGCGACAATCTCGGGCACGGCGTCGTCGAGGTCGGCGTCGGCATCGACGAGCACGCAGTTCTTGCCGCCCAGCTCGGCCACAACCCGCTTGATGTGCTGCTGGCCGGGTGCGGGCTCGCCGGCGGCGCGCACGATCTCGAGCCCCACCGCGAGCGAGCCCGTGAAGGCGATCGTGTGCACGCCCGGCGAGGAGACGAGCGCGGCTCCCACCTCGCCCGCGCCGGGCAACAGCGAGATCGCCGACTCGGGGACGCCTCCCGCGCGCAGCGCGTTCACCAGCTGCCACGCGCACGCGGGGGACTGCTCGGCGGGCTTGAGCACGACGGCGTTGCCGGTCGCGAGGGCCGCGGCGGTCATGCCGCAGGGGATCGCGAGCGGGAAGTTCCAGGGCGAGATCACCGCGGCGACGCCGCGGGGCGCGTAGTGCAGCTCGTTGTGCTCGCCGGGCACCTGCAGCAGCGTGCGACCCGCCTCGAGCTCGATCGCCCCGCGCGCGTAGTACTCGAGGAAGTCGATCGCCTCGCAGACGTCGCCGTTGGCCTCCGCCCACGGCTTGGCGCATTCGCGCACCTCGAGCGCGGCCAACTCGAGCCGTCGCTGGCGCATCCACTCGGCCGCGCGCCGCAGCGCCAGCGCCCGGTCGGCCGAGCTGCGCTGGCACCACGCGCGAAAACCCTCCTGCGCCGTCTGCACGGCAGCGGCGACGTCGTCCTCGCTCGCCTGTGCAACCCGCGCCACGACGCGCTCGGGCGCGCCCGGATCGGTCGATAGAAACTCGTCTGAGCTCGCGCGCCGGTGGGCACCAACCATCACCGGGACGCTCAGCGGCAGCTTGCGGTCAAGTTTCTCGTAATGCGCCCCGCAGTTGACCGCGCACTGACGCGCGCCGGAGCTCGAGCACTGGCTCGTTGCTGAAGGGTTCGAGATTCGTAATCCCTAATTTAGATCGGGCGCGCACATGTGCGCGCCCGCCGGCCGGCACATGTGCCGGCCGGGCCGGCGGCGCATGCGCCGCCGGCGCCATAGAAAGTGTTTTCAGACCCCGCGTCGCCCGACAACGTGGCTGAGCGTCCGCAGGAGGATCTTGATGTCGTTCCAGATCGACCAGTTGGTGGCGTACAGGTAGTCGACCTTGACCATCTCGGCGAGCGGCGGTCGTTGCGGCCCGAGCACCTGCCATGGCCCCGTCATGCCGGGCGGCAGGAGCAGGCGGTCGCGGTGCCATCCTTCGACCAACGCGTCCTCGTCAATCACCAGCGGGCGCGGCCCTACCAGGCTCATTTCACCGCGCAGCACGTTGATCAGCTGCGGCAGCTCGTCGAGCGAAAGGGCGCGCAGCCAGCGCCCGATGCGCGTCACGCGCGGGTCGCGGGAGAGCTTGAACAGCCCGGCAGACTCGTTCAGTTCCTCGAGCGACTCGCGCTCGCGCTCGGCGCCGTCGACCATGCTGCGGAACTTGACCATCCGGAAGCTCCTGCCGTCTCGACCGACACGAGCCTGGCGGAAGAACACCGGCCCCGGCGTATCGAGCTTGATCGCGGCCGCGACCAGCAACCCGAACGGAGCCAGGAAGGCCAGGCCAATCGCGGAGCCCGCGAGATCCATGGCGCGCTTGAGCAGCTGCGAAGACCGGCTCAGCCCTGGCCGGCGCACCCCCAGGATGGTGAGATCACCGATCGCGTCGAACTCGACCGCCGAGCCGACCACCTCGAACAGGCGGGGCACGATCGAGACCTTGACCCCCGCCGCAGCGGCTCTACGGACGAGGTCGAGCGCGTCCTCGAAGTGGTCGCCCGCGGGCACCAGCATCACGCGCTCAACCCCCAGCGTGGACACCGTGGCTTCGAGCTCTTCAAACGCGAGCCGACTGTCGGCCGAGTCTCCTCCCTCGAGCGGCAGGTAGCCCACCACCTCGACGCGGGCGCCGGGGTCGTACTGCAGTGATTGGGTCACCCTCGCGCGCGCCTCCGCGTCGCCGACGATCAGGGTGCGCTCGGGCGGCGCGGCGGCCCGCGCGAGCGAGCGCGCGGTGGCCCGAGCCGCGACCAGACAGACACCTGTTGAGGCCCACAGGACTACGACGCCCGCACCGCGCAAATCGAGATGAGCGCCGGCGATGAATGCGACGCCGGACCAGCCGAGCGCGAACACGGCGGCAAGAGCGAACAGGGCCGGGGTCTCGTCGAGCGTCGACTTGCGCAACACGACCTCGTCATGGTCGTAGCGACCGGCGATCTTGGCCATCACGACGATCAGCGGCACCGCGATCAGCGTCAGCGCGGGCACGCCACGGCCGGTGAAGGCGCCGATCACCATGATGCCCGCCAGCGCGGCCGTCATATCTGCGATCGCCAGCAGCCGCCGAAAGACGGCGTCGCGCGGGCCAGGTGGCCTGATCGCGCCCGCGGACGTTCTGGCAGCTCTGTGCAACGCGCGGCGCTCCGCCACCAGTGCGGTGTTCTCTGCGCCGGCGGGGGCATCAGTCAACCCCTCGAGCCCGAGCTCGACTTGTGTACGCGCCCTCCCGTTACTCACGCGCGGGCCAATCTACTGCTTATTAGCGCACTCAGCAAAGTCATTGCCGATAACCAACATGCCCCTGGCTTGCTTGCTCGAGAATCTTATGGAGAAACGCTACGGTGGTGCAAGTAGCGCATCGAGCGGTGCATTGCGGGCCTGCTCGTGCAAAAAGCTCTCGTTGCTGGTGTTTTCCAGCAGACGCCTGACCAAGTAGGCCATGCCTGCAACGAGGTCGCCCACGGGACAGTAGGTGCGAACGCGAAATCCGTTGTGCGCGAGCGCGTCCTGGAGCTCGTCCCCGAGCCCGCGCAGGACCTGGAGCTCGAGCTCCGAGTCCGCCGCCCCGAGCAGGCGGTTGTAAGCGATCGCGTGTGCGACGGAGCGAAGATTGTGTGACGCGACAGCGACGCGCACCAGGGGTCGGGCCTCGAGCAGCCGACGCGTCAGTGCCTCGAAGTTGCGATCCGATTGCGCCTTGACCTCGAACACCGGCGCGGGCCAGCCCTGCTGGCGCGCCTGCACCAGCTCGTGGTCCCAATAGGCCCCCTTCACAAGCCGCACCTGAACCGGCTGAGTGCGGGGATGACGCCGGGCCCAGTCGAGTATCTGGTCGAGCTGCTCGGGGGAGTCGCGCAGATATGCCTGCAGGACCACGCCCGCCGACGGCCCCTCGCGAAACTCGGGTTCGGCGAGCATCTCGAGCACGAGCTCGAGCACCGCCTCGCGGGAGTCGAGCGACTCCATATCGATGTGGATGTGCGCGCCTTGCTCGCGCGCGTCGACGAGCAGCGGGTGCAAGCGGCGGGCCGCGTCCCGGCGTCCCAGATCCGGCGCGTCGGGCCGCAGCAGCGGCGTCAGCGCCGAGACCTTGACGGATAAATTCGCGCGTGCAAGCGCGCCGCTTTCGTCGTGCTCCAGGGCAGGGCGTTCCGGCCAGCTCCGCACAGCCCGCGAGAGCTCAGAAAGCGCTGCAGCACAGCGCGCCGCGTAGCGATCCGCCTCGGGGGCGGTCACCGTCGCTTCGCCGAGGAGATCGACGGAGGTCCCGACACCCCGGTTCCACAACGCCGCGAGCACGCCGAGTGCCGATTCCGGCGTCTGGCCCACGATGAAACGGTGGGCGATGTGTTTGACGCCGCTGGCGGCCGCGGCGCCCAGGGCGGCGCGGCCTGGCTTGGTGTGGGCGACGCGCATCGCCGCCTCGAGTGGCAGCGGGGCGTCGGGCAGCTCCTGCAGGAAGTCGGCGAGGTGGCGCGCGACGTCGTCGAGCGACCGGCAGGCCGGGACGACGTCCACGAAGCGAAACAGCGCCGCGCGGAGTTCGCGGTCGCCAGACGCGAGCTCCATCGCCCGCGCGTCGACCGCACGTATGGGGTGGCGTAACGCGGAGGGAAACGAAGCGTGGAGGCTCGGTTCCGAGGCGCTGGATCTCGCGCTCGAGTTCGTCGGCGGCGATCGCTTCCGTGCTCATCAGGACAAGATGTTGACCGCGCGCGCGACCACCAGCACCAGGATCAGCATTGACACGATCGCCTGTCCGCCCATCAGCAGCTTGGCTGTCGCCGTCAGTGGCAGCGTGTCGGTGGGGCTGAAGGCCGCCGAGTTGGTGAGCGACAGATACAGGTAATCGACCAGCCCCGGCTTCCAATTCGGTGCCATCCGCCGGACCTCGTCGGTCATGTGGAAAAGAGGAAGTCGGGCTGGCGTCCGTTTGCTGCGCGCGCGCCAGCGGGCCGCCGCGGTCAAGCTCCCAGTACCACAGCCCGAACAGCAGCACGTTGGTGATCCACAGTGCCATCCCCGAATAGATCAGCGGGCGACCGTGGGCGCTGCCGCCGTGCAGCAGATAGTGGGCAAGCTCGATCAGCGAGTAGACGTTTACGGCGCTGACCAGCGCGATAAGCGCAGCGCGATCCGTCGCCGCCAGGGTGAGTGGCGCAGACGCGGATGCGGCGAGGCGCCCACAAGGCCGAACAGCAACGTGGCCTCGACCGCAGGCAACAGCCAGGAACGGCCGATCGTGAGCCTCTTCGGGAGCACCAGGTCGATCGCGAGGGCGCCCGCGACGACCAGCTGCGGGGCCCACACGGGGTCTCTGCAGAGGACCGATTGGTGAACTCGAGGAAGCGGTCGACCGCGTGAACTGGGCGTCGGCGCCGCTGCTCGGTCATGACCTGATGCGCGCGAGCACCTCGTCGCGGCGGCGCTCCATGTCCTCTTGCGAGCGCAGCGACTCGAGGCACAGCCGCAACAGCGGCTCGGTGTTCGAGGGACGGACGTTGAAGTGCCAGTCTTCGTAGTCGACCGACAGACCGTCTAGGCGGTGCTGCCGGGCGTCGTCGTAGCGCGCGGCGAGCTCTTCGATCTTCTGCCTGCTGGTCTTCAACCTCGGAGTTGATCTCGCCCGAGATGAAGTAGTGCGAGCGATAGGGCTCGAGGAGCTCGGACAGCTTGGATTCGCGCCCGAGACCAGCTCGAGCATCAGGAGCGCGGGAATCGAGCCCGAGTCGGCGCAGTAGAAGTCGCGGAAGTAGTAGTGGCCCGAGACCTCGCCGCCGAAGACGGCGTTGTCCTCGGTGCGCATGCGCGCCTTGAAGAAGGCATGGCCGACGCGGTTGATCAGCGGCGTCCCGCCGGCCTGGGAAACGGTGTCCGGGACCGCGCGGCTCGCGCGGACGTCGTAGAGGATCTGCGCACCGGGGTGCTTGCGCAGCATCGAGGAGGCCAGCAGCGCGGTCAGAAAGTCCCCGTCGACGAAGGCGCCGGTGTCGTCGATGAAGAAGCAGCGGTCGCCGTCGCCGTCCCAGGCGATGCCGAGGTCGGCGCCCTGACGAACCACCTCGGCCATGATGAACTCGCGGTTCTCAGGCAACAGCGGATTGGGCTCGTGGTCGGGAAACTCGCCGTCGGGCTCCCAGTAGGCGCTGACCAGGTCGAGGCCGAGCCGCTCGAGCAGCGGTCCCGACCATCGGCCCGCCATCCCGTTGCCGCCGTCGACCACGACGCTGCAGCGGCTTGACCGCGTCGGGGTCGATGAACTTCAGCGTAGCCTCGTGGAACTCGTCGTAGAGCTCGACCTCTTCGCCGCGCCGCCTCCCGGGCGTCGCCGAGGCCCGCCTCAAGCAGGTCGCGGATCTCGTCGATCCCCTCGTCTCCTGAGAGCGCGAGCGCGCCGCGGCGCACGAGCTTGGCCCCCGTGTAGGCGCTTGGGGTTGTGCGAGGCCGTGCACATCAGCCCGCCGTCGAGGTCGCGCGAGCCCACCAGGTAATAGAGCATCTCGGTGCCGATCTGGCCCGCGTCGAGCACGCTCGCGCCCTCGGCGCACATGCCCTCGCGGTAGCTCGCGGCGAGCTCGGGAGCGCGTCAGGCGCATGTCGCGGCCCAGGCCGAGCCTGAGCTCTTCGGTCGGCTTGTCCTCGAGGTGCGAGATCACGCGCGCGAACGCGCGGCCGATCAGGTACGCGCCTCCGCGTCGATGTCTGTGCCGTACAGCCCCGGATGTCGTAGGCCTTGAAATCTCCGGGGATCGGCAGCGACTGGCACGGAGCCGCGATGCGTAACCGACGCGGGCGACCTACACTTGGCCGCCGATGTCAGGCCATTCCAAATGGCACTCGATCAAGCACAAGAAGGCGGTCGTGGACGCGCGCCGCGGCCAGCAGTTCACCAAGCTCGCGCGAGCGATCACCGTGGCCGCGCGTGAAGGCGGGGGAGACCCCGACGGTAATCCGGCGCTGGCGCTCG
The DNA here is from genome assembly GCA_963767295.1 of uncultured Solirubrobacterales bacterium. Lineage (GTDB taxonomy): Bacteria > Actinomycetota > Thermoleophilia > Solirubrobacterales > Solirubrobacteraceae > Palsa-465. The sequence continues at coordinate 513,832 of CAVYDI010000002.1, read as the reverse complement.
CGATCCAGAAGGCGCGAGAAGCCTCCATGCCCAAGGACAACATCGAGCGCGCGATCGCCAAAGGGCACCGGCGAAGCCTCCGACGCCGATCAGATCGAAACCGTTCGTCTACGAGGGCTACGGCCCGGGCGGCGTGGCCCTGCTGATCGAGGCACTGACCGACAACCGCAACCGCACCGGCGCGGACATCAGGCACGCGTTCACCAAGTACGGCGGCAGCCTCGGCGAGCCTGGCTCGGTCTCCTACCTGTTCGACAAGCGCGGCGAAATCACGGTCGACGCCAGCCGCTACGACGAGGACGACCTGATGCCGGCGATCGACGCCGGCGCGGAGGACATCGTGCGCGACGACGACGTGCTCGAGGTGATCACCGAGCCCGGCGATCTGCCGGCAGTCCGCGCGCGCGCTGGAGGAGGCCGCGGTCGAGATCGAGAGCGCCGACATCGCCCAGCGTCCTCGCTCGCGCGTGCCGGTCGGAGAGGCCGACGCGCCCCGCCTGATGCGCTTGATCGACGCGCTCGAGGAGTCAGACGACGTCGCCGCGGTACACGCCAACTTCGACATCGACGCCGGGGTTCTGGAGCGGATCGCCTCGTGAGGCGGGTTCTCGCTGCAGTGCTCGCGGGCGCCGCGCTCGCGGCCTGGTCCTCGCCGGCTGTGGCGGCAGCTCCGGCCCGAAGGCGAAGGGCGTCGCTGCTCGCGCCCTCGGCGGGCTTGACCGCACCGCCGCCCCGCCGACGCTGCCCGCAGCGCTGTCGAAGCAAGCCGCCGGTGACGGTGCCGAAAGGACCGCCTCCGACGCACCTCGTGGTCAAAGATCTGATCAAGGGCACGGGCGCCGCCGCGACCCCGACCTCGACCGTCAGCGTTCAGTACGTGGGCGTGCTGTACAAGACCGGCAAGCAGTTCGACGCCTCGTGGAACGACGGCACCGGCTCGCCGATCCAGTTCTCGCTCTCCGGGGGCGTGATCAAGGGCTGGACGCAGGGGATCCCGGGCATGCGCGTCGGCGGCAGGCGCGAGCTGATCATTCCGCCGTCGCTCGCCTACGGGAAGAAGGGCTCGGGCCAGAAGATCCCGCCCAACTCGACGCTGATCTTCGTCATCGACCTCCACGCCGTTTCTTAGACGCGTCCTCTCCCGGCGCCTGGGGCGCCGCGCGCGATATAGCTGGACGCGACCCGGACGCCCCTTGAGCCGGAACCGGCCCGCCGACGACCACGAGAACTGATCCGCGCCGCGTCGCGCACCTCCTCGGTGCAAAGCACGCTCCCTGGGCGGGCGACGCCGGTGACCCGGCTCGAGAGGTTGACCGACTGCCCATACCAGTCTCCCGCGCGGCTGAGCGCCGGACCGTAGGCGATCCCGGCCCGCAGCAGCGGCAGGTCCGCCTCGCCGACGGCCTCGACCAGCTCAAGGGCGCTCTGGACGCTGGCGGCGGCCATCGCTCGAGACGAACATGGCCGCGTCGCCGATCGTCTTCACCAGCCGGACGGTCTCCGAGGAGACCTCGGTGGCGAGGTCGGCGAAGCGGCGCGCCACCGTCCCCAGCTCCTCGGACCCGACTTCCCCTCCGAGGCTCGTGAAGCCCACGAGGTCCGCAAAGCAGACGAACACTTCTTCGGAACGCGCGAGCCGGCCGCTCTCGCGCTCGGCGCGGCTGATGATTCCCCGGCGTGTGGCCTCGCGCACATGTGAGGCGAGCGCGGCGTTCAGCACCGGCGCCATCAGCGGCAGCAGCTGCTTGGCCATGGCGGCGAAGCGAAGCGCGACGTCGCGCTCAGTGTCACCGGGCTTTAGATAGGTGTCGACGAACGCTGCCGGTGATCGTCGCCGACAGCCGCGAGGTCCCCTCTCCCGAGTACCCGCGCGATCTCGAGCATCGCGTCCTCGGACATCCCGGCGTCCAGGAAGGCCTCGAGCGATTTAGCCGCCGCGACGTCCTCCTCGGTGAACGAGGCCTCCCCCGTTGCTCGGCGGACGGGAAGCCAAGCGCTCGCCAGACACGAATCAGAAGGTCCTTGCTGACGCCCGAGCGATCGGCGATTTCCTCGGCGGTATAGCGCCCGCCGAGCACCCGTTCGACTGGCAGCAGCACGAGCCGGTCTTCCGCCACTGTCGTCTTGAGCTCCTCGAGCGGGACGCCACGGTCGAGCAGGCCCTGCAGCAAGTCCTCGCGCGCTTCGCGATCTTTGCCCTCGAGCCCCTCGAGCAGGCCCTCGGCGGCGAAGTCGACTTGTTTTTGGTCGGTTGCCATGCGCGCATCTTCTCGGATACCGCCGGGAGGCGTCCGCGGGAGTGCTCCCACCCGGGAGGCGTCCGCGCGTCGCGCGCAGAATGTCTCTCCGAACAGATGATCGTCTTAGGCATCGATCCGGGAACCGCCAGCACCGGCTACGGGGTGGTGTGCAGCGAGGGCTCGCGGCTGCGGGCGCTCGACAGCGGTGTGATCGTCACGCGCGCAGGTGTCGCAACGGAGCGCCGCCTGGCCGATATCCACCTCAGCGTGGGCGAGCTGCTCGATCGCCACCGGCCCGACGCGCTGGCGATGGAGGAGCTCTACTTCGGCGCCAACGTGCGTACCGCGTTTGCGGTGGGGCAGGCCCGAGGTGTGGTGCTGCTCGCAGCGGGACAACGCAGTGTGCCCTCGCACTCGTACACGCCCCAGCAGGTCAAGGCCGCCGTCTGCGGTCACGGCGGCGCGGACAAGCAGCAGGTCGCGAACATGGTTTCCCGGCTGCTGGGCCTGGCGACACCGCCCCGAGCGCGACCACGCCGCGGACGCGCTCGCGGTCGCATTTGTGAATGCAACCGGGCGCCGCTTGCGCGCGCTCTCTCGAGCGCGGGGGTCGGGCGGTGATCGCGCTGCTCTCGGGCACCGTGGCGGTGCGCCGCACCGACCACGTGGTGATCGACTGCGGCGGTGTGGGCTACCGGCTCTCCGTCTCCGCGCAGACGCTGCGTCACGTCCCGGCCGTCGGCAGCCAGGCCACGCTGCATACGCACTTGGTCGTGCGCGACGACGCGCTCGCGCTGTACGGCTTCGCCGCTGAGGAGGAGCGTGAGCTCTTCCTGATGCTGCTCTCGGTCCAGTCGGTGGGCCCCAAGGTGGCGCTTGGCCGTGCTCTCGGGGGGACCCCCGCGCGAACTGCTGACGCTGCTTGCGACCGGCGACACCGGTCGGCTGCAGGCGGTTCCAGGCATCGGCAAGCGCACCGCGGAGCGGATCGTGGTGGAGCTGCGTGAGAAGGTCGGCGCTTCCCTGCCCGACAGCGCGATCACGATCACGCGCGCTGATGACCCGCGTTCGCTCGCCCGAGAAGGGCTGGTCGGGCTCGGCTACAGCGCCGCCGAGGCGGACGAGCTGCTTGACGGCGTGGGTGAGGGAAGCGCCGAGGACCTGATCGCCAACGCTCTAAGGTCGGCGCGTCGGTGAGCACGCCACGCCTGCAGACGCCGGAGGTGTGGGGCGATGAGGAACTCGACCGCTCACTGCGGCCCCGCCGGCTCGCCGACTTCGTGGGGCAGGCGGCGGTCAAAGACCAGCTCGCGGTCGCGATCGAGGCGGCCGCCAGCAGGGAGGAGGCGCTCGATCACGTGCTGCTCGCGGGTCCGCCCGGGCTGGGCAAGACCTCGCTGGCGCAGATCGTGGCGGCCGAGCTGGGCGTGGACTTCGTCCAGACGTCCGGCCCAGCGCTCGAGCGCAAGGGCGACATCGCGGCCTTCCTGACCGCGCTCGAGCCGCGCGCGGTCTTCTTCGTGGACGAGATTCACCGCCTCGCGCGCGCGCTGGAGGAAACCTTTTATCCGGCGATGGAGGATGGGCAGCTGCCGATCACGGTCGGCCAGGGCGCGGGTGCGCGCGTGGTGACGCTCGATCTGCCGCCGTTCACATTGATCGGGGCGACCACCAAGGCCGGACTCGTCAACGCACCGCTGCGCGACCGTTTTGGCATCCAGCAGCGGCTCGAGCATTACTCGGTCGAGGATCTGGGCAAGATCGTGTGGCGTTCGGCCAAGCTGCTGGATGTCGAGATCGATGACCCCGGCGCCCAGGCGGTCGCGGCGCGCAGCCGCGGCACGCCGCGCGTCGCCAATCGCCTTTTGAAGCGAGTTCGCGATTACGCCGAGGTCCGGGGCAGTGGCGCGGTTTCCGAGCAGGTCGCGCTCGAGGCACTCGAGCTGCTGGAGGTCGACCACGAAGGCCTCGACCGCCTGGACCGGGAGATCCTGCGCGCGATCTGCGAGAAGTTCGCCGGTGGTCCCGTGGGGCTCTCGACGCTGGCGGTGGCGGTGGGCGAGGAGCAGGACACGATCGAAGATGTGTACGAGCCCTACCTGTTGCAGCGAGGTCTGATCGAGCGCAAGCCGCGCGGACGGACCGCCACGCGGCGGGCCTTCGCCCATCTGGGGCTGGAACCCCCGGGTCAGGCGACGTTGCTATAAAGCCCGCACGGCCGAGCCCCTTACCGAAACAGTTTCGCTGGTAACCGGCGCCTCGAGCGGCATCGGCGAGGCCACCGCGCTGGCCTTGGCGCACCTGGGGTCGAGCGTCGCGCTGGTGGCGCGCAGGCGCGAGCGGCTCGAGGAGCTCGCGAAGCGGATCGGCAGCGACGGGGGCCGCGCGCTCGTGGTCGAGGCGACGTGGCGTCGCCGGAGCAGGCCAGCGGTGCGACCGAACGAGTGGTCGCGGAGCTCGGGCGCCTTGACGTACTGATCAACAATGCGGGCGTAATGCTGCTCGGGCCGATTGAGGATGCGCCGCTGCAAGAGTGGCGACGGATGCTCGAGGTGAACATCGCCGGCCTTTTGTATTGCGCTCATGCCGCGCTGCCGCATCTGCTTGATGCCGCCAACAACGGCCCGCAGAAAGTCGCCGACATGGTCAACATCAGCTCGGTTGCCGGGCGCGTCGCGCGACTTGGATCGGGCGTCTACAACGCGACCAAGCACGGGGTCGGGGCGTTTAGCGAGTCGCTACGCCAGGAGGTCGCCGAGCGCCACGTGCGCATGTCGCTGGTCGAGCCGGGCGCGGTCGACACCGAACTCCCAGGTCACAATCGACCGGAGATTCGCGAGCAGATCGCGCATACCTTTGCCGACGTTCAGCGACTCGCCTCCGAAGACATCGCCGACGCAATCAGCTACATCGTGACCCGGCCGCGACACGTAGCGGTCAACGAGCTGCTGATCAGGCCGACCGAGCAGCAGCGCTAGCCCGAGCGGGATAGCATCGCCGCCGGGATGACGCGTCTGCTGGAGCGGGACGCTGAGCTCGAGCTACTCGAGCGCCTTGGCGATGGGTTAAGTCGCGGCAGCGGCCGCTTGGCCCTGGTCGGCGGCGAAGCGGGAATTGGCAAGAGCTCGCTGGTGCGGGCTGTGCGCGAGCGCGTCGGCGATCGGGTGGCTGTGCTGATCGGCGCGTGTGAGCTGTTGTCGGTCCCCGTTCCGCTCGCGCCGTGGCGCGAGCTCGTCTACGCCGCCGGCGGGACCGATCTGGTGCAGCGCGGTAGCGCCGACAGGCTTGCGCTCGTCCGACGGATTCTCGAGGTACTGGGTCAGCAGGCTCCGGTGCTGGCCGTGATCGAGGACGCGCACTGGGCAGACCCGCTAACGCTCGACGTGATCCGGCTGGTGGCGCGTCAGCTCGAACGGCGGCCGCTGGCGCTGGTGGTCACGTATCGAGACGACGAGCTTCAGGCAAATCCCGCGCTCTCGCAGCTAGTTGGTGATCTCGCGACCAGCCCCACGATCGACCGGGTCAAGCTGGGTGCCCTCTCTGCGCGGACAGTCAGCGAGCTCGCGCAGGAGGCTGGTCTGGATGGCGAAGGCCTGATCCGCATGACAGGTGGCAACCCTTTCCTGGTCGTGGAGTCGATCGCTGCTGGGGGCACGCTGCCGGCGTCGGTGCGCGATGCGGCGCTCGCCCGAGCAGGACGCCTGAGCCTGGCTGCTCGCGCCGTCGTTGACGTCGCGGCCGTGATCGGACAGCGCTTCGAGCCGTGGCTGCTCCGCTCGCTCGTCGACGAGCGTCCGGACGCCGTGGAGGAGGCGCTGGCCCGTGGGGTGCTGGTCTCCGATGGGGCCCTGCTTGGCTTCAGGCACGAGCTGATTCGCGAGGCGCTCGAGCAGTCGATCTCTCCGCCGCGCCGTTCGGAACTTCACGCGCGAGTGTTCCGCGCGCTGAGCGAGCGAGAGGGAACGGACGCGGCGCGCCTCGCTCACCACGCAGAGCTCGGGGGACTGAGCGACGAGGCATGCCGGTTCGCCAACCGCGCAGCGCAGGACGCCGAGCGTATGGGCGCGCTGCGGGAGATGGCACTGCAGGCCGAGCGGGCGCTTCGCCTCGGTGCCAGCCTCTCGGCAGAACAACGGTTCGAATTGCTTTTGCTCTACGCGCGCGCTCTGAACTTCTCCAGCCCACGGCTGGAGGACGCTGTCTCGGTGGCCCAGCAGGCCGTGGCCTTGGCCGACGAGCTGCATGACCCGGTGAGACTTGGACGAGCTTCGGAGATTCTCGCCTGGGCACAATGGTCATTGGAGCGGCTGGAGGAATCGAGGGCTGCGGCTGAGCGGGCGATTGCGGCGCTTGAGCCGACCGGTCATTCTGGCGCTCTTGCCAGCGCTTACAGCACTCGCATCCGCACCGAAGCGACTGCGTTTGACCCCGCCGCGGCGATCACGATGGCCCCGCGGGCGCTCGAGCTCGCCGACCGCGCTGGCCTCGAGCCAATCCGGATAGATATCGAGATCAGCGTCGGGCTCGCTCGTGGCCAGCTGGGACTGCGCGACGCGCCGGCGCTTCTTTTGGAGGCGCTCGCCGCCGCCCGCCAGGCGGGTTTGACGATCCCGACCGTGCGCGTATACGTGAATCTGATGACGGTGGCGGTTGCACTACGTGACCACGCGCTCGTCGAGCGAGTGCACGGCGAGGCGCAGCCTTTGTTTGAGGAGTTCCACACACCCGTGCCGGCCGTGGCGATTCGCCTGTCTCGCGCCCGTAGCCTGCTCGACCGCGGCCGCTGGGAAGAGGCCAGCGCGGTCTTCGAACACGCCGGCCGCGAGACACAAGGCGAGTGGCCGGTGGCGCTCGCCTACGACGCCTTGATACGGGCGCGGCGGGGTGACGCGTCAGCCATGGGGGAGATACAAGACGCATGGGGCCTTCTGCGCCAGATGGTCGTGCCCGAGAGCTCACGCCATGGGATGGTTCGACTGGCGCTGGTCGAGGCGGCCTGGCTGGCTGGTGATCGGGCGCTTGCGTTGAGCGAGTTGCGCGCCGCGCGAGACTCTCAAGCGGTCCCGCGCTTCGCTCGCTCCGCCGGCGAGCTCGCGCTCTGGGCCTGGCGTTTTGGCGTCGACCTCGAACCGCCTGCCCATGCACCGACGCCGGTGGTGCTTGAGCTCGCGAGCGACTGGCACAGGGCGATCCGCGCCTGGCGAGAGCTGGAGGCGCCTTATGAGGCTGCGCTCGCGGCGCTACCCGGAGACGAGCGCTCCGCGCGCGAAGCGCTGGCCGTGCTGCACAAACTCGGGGCGGGAGCAGCGGCGCGGGCTTTCAGCAGAGAGCGAGCCGCTCGGAGCGGTCGGGAAGCTCGCGGTCCCCGGCGATCGACGCTTGCAAATCCAGCCGGTCTGACGCGGCGTGAGCAGGAGGTGCTCGAGGTCCTCGCGACCGGAGCGACGAACTCCGTCATCGCGGCGACGCTGCACCTCTCTCAGCGCACTGTTGCACACCACGTCTCCGCCATCCTCGGCAAGCTCGGGGCGCGCAATCGGCATCTTGCGATCGCGCAAGCGCGCGCCGAGGGGCTACTCCCGCAAGATAGGCAGGGCGAGCCGCCAACATAGGCAGAACGACCGATGCGCCGCCGACCCTTGGCTGAGACGCTGCCCGCGTGTCAAGTCAAGGAGGCGTAAATGAGCAGCAATCCTGAGGCGGTGATGGCCGGATACACGGTCAAGCAGATCGACGCAATGGAGGCGATCTTCCACGGGTCGTTCAAGCGAGCGGCGGCGGAGCTTGGCGTCGAGTCCTTTGGCATGCAGGTGTTTGACATTCCGCCAGGTTTCTCCGACTACCCCGAGCACGACCATTCCGAAGATGGCCAGGAGGAGGTGTATCTCATGCTCAGCGGAACGGCCGAGCTCGCGGTGGACGGTCAGCGAGTGACCCTCGACCCGGAGCAGATGGCCCGCGTGGCGCCCGGAATCAAGCGCAAGCTCTTCGGCGGCGCCCAAGGCGGCCGCGTGCTGATCATCGGTGGCACTGCGGGCCAGGTCTACAGGCGTCCGGACGACTTCAAGCTCGGCGCGCCCGATCCCACGGCCCGCTAACCAAAGCGCGTAAGAGAGGAGATGAAAATGACTGCGACAGTCGACAGCGAGCCGCGGGTGGTAACAAGCTCGGAACCGCTGTGGTTTTTGGGCACGCTCGCCCGGTTTAAGCTCGACGGCCAGAGCACTGGGGGGCGGTTCGCCCTGTGGGAGGCGGTAGTGCCCCGTAACACGGCGCCGCCGCTGCACTCCCACCCGCAGGATGAGACCTTCTACGTGCTCGAAGGGGAGCTGACCGTGTGGGTTGTGGAACCGGCGGCGTGCGGCGATGAATCCTGGGTCGAGGAATGCGCTACGCGCTGCGGCCCTGGCTCGGTGCTATATGCGCCCGGAGGGACGCCGCACACGTTTCGCGCCGAGTCCGACACTGCACGCATGCTGCTGCTCTCGACCCCCGCCGGCATAGACGACTACGTGCGGGCTCTCTCGGAACCGGCGCGCTGGCCCTGGCTCCAACCTCCGCCCGACGGTCCCCGCGTGGACGCGGAGCGGATGGCCGCGGTCGAGCGGGAGATGGGGATGCAGCGACACGGTCCGGCGCCTCCGCCGGTGCGCTGACAGACATCTCCTGATGGCCGCCAGGGCGTCGCGTTCCTGACGGCCATCGACCGCGTTTTCTTGGCGGCTGCCACGCTCTCGTTTTCCCGCGGCCGCCAGCGCCGAGGTAGGGTAAGGGTCGGAGATCATGGACAAGCGTCAGGTAAATCCATGGACTTGGCAGGACCCAATCTTCTCCCAGGCCTGGCGGGTCGAGGGCGCGCAGGCGCTCGTCTTTCTGTCTGGCCAGGGCCCGGTTTCGCCCGAAGGAAAGCTCGTGGGCGAGGGCGATTTCGAAGCACAGACCCGACAGGTGTTCGAGAACCTCCGCACGGTGCTAGAGCAATCAGGCGCGGCCTTTGACTCGATCGTCAAACTCACGGTCTACTTGACGGACACGACCAAGCTGTTCGACTACGCGCGTGTGAAGGGCGAGTACATCTCTGGCGCCCAGCCCGCATCGACGGCGATCGGCGTGGCGGGACTTGCGTTGCCCGGGATGATGATCGAGGTCGACGCGACCGCGGTCATCTAGCGCTCGTCCCACGTACGCCGCTCCCGCCAAACCCCGCGCTCCGGCTCGGAGCCGCGGGGTCCGGCGGGTACGAGAAAGGCGATGGCTATCCTCGCCTGCAATGTCCAAGGAGCACTACTTCATCTGCCCCAACTGTGGGAACAGGTCGATGGCCACCGATCGAACGACCGACTTTGGCCGCGAGGTCCGGGGCTGTGACAAGTGCGGGTTCGCATACCTGATCGAGCTGCTCGACGACTATTACCCCGCCCCGAACGCGGCCTTCTTCGCGTGTGACTCGGGCGGGCGCATCGTCAACTGCGGCAAGGGATCGTTCGAGCTCACCGGGCTGAAGACCGAACAGGTGATGGGCCGCCCAGTGCGCGATGTGCTGGGCCTGCGCTTCGAGGATGGCAACGACCACGTGGGCACCGCGCTCGAGTGGGAGGTCCGGATCCAGGGCAAGCCGGTCGAGGTCAACGCGGAGGGCGATCTCCCCGCGCGCGCCGTCGCCGACATCTTCCCGGCATACGACGACGACGATGGCGGCGTGCTGCTGGTCCTCACGCCGAGCAACCACCACGGCTCGCCTTAGCGCATTTCCCCGCGAAGCGAGCGTCTAGCATCCAGCGCGCGTAATGAGTGATCGCCGGCGCCACGGATTCATCCTGCTGCTCGTGGCGGGGCTGATCGCGGCCTCTGCCGTGATCCTGACCCAGTACAAGACTGTGCTGGGCCTCGACCTCAAGGGCGGCGTGGAGCTTGTCTATCAAGCCCAGCGCACCCCCCAGTCGAACGTAAACCAAAACGCCCTGAACCGGGCTGTCGACATCATGCGCCAGCGGGTCGACCAGCTAGGCGTCGCGGAGCCGGAGATCCAGACCTCGGGCGGCAACCAGATCTCGGTCGCGCTGCCCAACGTGAAGGACACCCACCGCGCCGAGCAAGAGGTGGGCACCACCGCGCGGCTTGAGTTCTATGACTGGGAAGCCAACGTGCTGCTGTCCAACGGCCAGACGGTCGCCGAGGTGCTCAAAACGCTTCCGCCGGGATTCGAGAAGAACCAATCTTTGCTCACGGCAGTCCAGCGCCAGGCGCTCGCGTCAGCCAGGGCGGCGGCTCGCCCGGCAGCGGCTCGATGTCCGCTGTACGACGCGGTCAAGCTCGCCTCCAAGCAGCCCGCCGTGTCCAACGCGGGCTGCAAACAGCAGCATTGCGCGCGGGCCGGCCCGAGTTCTTCATGTTCGGCGCGCCCGGGCAGCAAGGCCTGCGCGTCGGCGGCCCACGACCGAGGAAACGTGGCCGTGCCCGGCGAACGCTGCCTGCTCGAGGTGCAGCGCGCCGGCCAGACCAACGCCCGCGCCCTCTTTGCCAGCTAGCTGCCTACCGCGGGCGTGTCCCAATCGCAGGGTCAGATCCTGACGGTGCCCCAGGGCACGGTGGTCCTGCAGGCGACCTCGCCCAAGTTCTCACTCAACGGGCTCGGTCCCGTTCTCCAGCCCGACGGCGCAGTTCTACGTGCTCAAGGACCACGTCGCGCTGTTCGGCAACGACATCACCAACCCCCAGCCGTCGACCGACCAGTCCGGGAATCCGGACGTCAGCTTCGGCTTCAACTCGAGGGGCCAGCCGAATTCCAGACGGTCACCGGCCAGCTCGCCGCGCGCGGAAAGGCGGTAACGGGACTGAACCCGAAGCCGCTGAACCAGCACTTCGCGGTGGCGCTCGACACGCAGCTGGTGACGGTGCCCAGCATCGACTTCAACCAGTATCCGAACGGCATCATCGGCGGCGGCGCCGATATCACCGGCGGCTTCACCACGAATTCGGCGAGTCAGCTCGCTCAGGTGCTGCGGCTGGGCGCGCTGCCGATCAAGCTCGTGCGATCTCCACCTCCCAGGTCTCCGCCTCGCTCGGCAAGCAGGCGCTGCACCAGGGCCTGATCGCGGGCGCCGCGGGCTGGCGGTGGTGATCCTCTTCCTGCTCGCCTACTACCGCATCCTGGGTGTTATCGCGACCGCCGGCCTGCTCACCTACGCGCTCTATTTCTACGCGCTGATCAAGCTGATCCCGGTCACGCTGACGCTGTCGGGTATCGCCGGCCTGATCCTGACGATCGGCGTGGCCGCAGACGCCAATGTCGTGATCTTCGAACGGGTCAAGGAGGAGATCCGCGCCGGCAGATCGATTCGCCAGGGCATCATCACCGGCTACCGCAAGGGCCTGACGGCGATCATCGACGCGAACGTGGTCACGATCATGACCGCGTTCATCCTGTTCGTGCTCGCCACCGCGGACGTCAAGGGCTTCGCGCTCACGCTCGGGATCGGCACGTTCGTCTCCCTGTTCACGGCCGTCATGGCGACCCAGGCGATCCTCGTGACGATGGGACGCTCGAGTCTGATCGCCAAGCCATCGGCGCTCGGCGCGGGCAAGCGGCGGTTCGCCTGGTGGCGCTTCGACTTCATGGGCGCCTCGCGCTACTTCTTCACGATGTCGGGCGTGATCCTGCTGGTCGGGGCGCTGGCCGTCGGCGGCAAGGGCTCAATCTCGGCATCGACTTCACCTCGGGCACACGCATCACCGTCGGCCTCGAGCAGCCCGCGACGGCCGCACAGGTGCGAAGTCACGTTGTGCGCCAACGGGGCCGAAAGGCGCCACGGTCCAGCAAGGTCACCGACAAGGCGCTCGGGCACATACGTGTTCCAAATCTCCTCAAAGCTCATTGACCGCGCCACCAAGGACCGCGTCCAGAACGATTTCAACAAGCCTTCGAGATTGGCCATAACGGGCAGACTTCCACGCGAACTCGGTCGGCCCGACCTTCGGCCGCACGATCGCCAACAGCGCGATCATCGCGATCATCGCCTCGCTGCTGGTGATCTCCGCCTATGTGGCGCTGCGGTTTGAGTGGAAGTTCGCCGTGCCCGTGCTGATCGCGCTGATGCACGACCTCCTGATCACGAGCGGCGTATACGCGCTCACGGGCCGCCAGGTCACGGTCGACACGGTCGCCGCGCTCTTAACCATCCTCGGGTACTCGCTCTACGACACGATCATCGTCTTTGACCGAGTGCGGGAAAACATCCCCCGCATGCCGCGCGCGGCGTTCTCGCAGATCGTCAACCGCTCTATGTCGGAGGTGCTGACGCGGTCTCTGGCGACGACCTCGTGCACGCTGTTGCCCGTGATCGCGCTGCTCCTGTTCGGCGGCGGCGGGGTGCTGGGCGATTTCGCTTTCGCACTCCTGATCGGCATTGCCTCCGGTGCGTATTCCTCGATCTTCATCGCCTCGCCCGTCCTGACCCACTGGAAGGAGCGCGAGGCCGGCTACCGCGCACGCCGCGAGCGGATCCTCGCGGAGGTCGGCCACGTACCGGCGTATGCGGTGTGGGCGCCGACATCGAGCCCACCGCGAAACGGCCGCGGCGCACCGGGCCGCCTGACACGCCCGAGGCCGAAACCGTCTCGGCAGCGGAGTTTGAGCAGATGAAGCGTGAGCTCGAAATCGAGGAGCGGGAAGCGGCGGTGTCGCCGGCCGCCACACCTCGACCTTGACCAAGCGCCTCGCCCACAGACCGAGCCCGAGAAGCCGGCGCCCGCTGGCGTCGTACCGCGCCGGCGGGGCCAGCGGGCAAGCAGACGCGCACGAGGCCGGCCGAAGCACCTCCCCCGGCGCCGCCGGCCGACCCGCGCTCGGCTCCGGCGCCGGACGCCGCGGCGTCCGAGCCGCAGACGCGGCCCGCCCGCGCCTGCGCCTGACATTGCGGAGAACGAGGGCGTGGCGCCCGCGCCCAAGCCACGACCCAAGCCGCGCTCGCGCAGCCGCCGCCACGGGAGGCGTCGCTGATGGCTCTGGCTGCACATACTCGCGCCGAGCGGTGGGAGGCGGGCTGGTAATGGGCCTTCTTGCCTGGGTCATCATGGGTCTCGCGCTCTGGCACTTCACGATCTGGCTGCCCGACCGCTTCTGGGGCGGGATCGTTGGCGCGCTGCTTGGCGCACTGGCGGGCGCCGCGCTGTTCGGACTGATCATCCACGGCTTCAGCGTCCCCGGCAGGCATTCCACCCACCTCGTGACCGCGCTCGAGGGCATACCGGGCGCTCTGATCGGCATGGCGCTGGTCTATCTCGAGGGCATCCGTCGCGAACGGATGCATCCCCGCGTGCTCGCCTGAAGTGGCACCGCTGGACTTCTTGACCGGACCGCTGCGCTCGCTGCTGGGCGTCACCGAGGATATGGAGCGAGACGCCGAGGCGCTGCTTTCGCAGTCCGGTGAGCTCGAACACCAGCTGCAAGAGGCGGTCGCCTCGATCCACCGGGCGGCCGAGTCGATGGAACGTCACGTCGAGGTGGTCGAGACGCTGGCCACGTCTGTGCCAGCGCTGACTGACTCGGTCAACTCCTTGGTCAAGGAGCTCAACGGGCTGCTCGCTGTACTCGCCCCGGTCTCCGCGGCCGAGCACGAGGTTTCCCGTCTCGGTCACCTGTTCGGACGCCGCCACGCTTCGTCATCCACGCCGGCGACTCCTCCGGGGCCGGCGGGGCCGGCCGGCAAGCCGTAACTGCCACGCCCTCGCTCCAAATCGCCCGCGGCGTGTAACAAACGCGCCTAGAGCCGCTTTGGGCCCAAAGATCCGTCGGGAGCGGTTCATACGCTGCCCGGGTGAGCGAGTTCGCCCTGCCAGCTGCCGTCGGCACCGCAGCACCCGGCGCTACCCCTCCGGCGCTGCGCCTGGTCGGTGGTACAGATGTCTCCGAACCGCCGCTGCGCCCCGTCCCGCGACTGGAGGTTGGCCCTTACGAGCTCGAGCTCGCGCAGGCGCTTGAGCGCGAGCTTGGCGTAAGTCACGTGCTCGCACAGATCCTGATCCGGCGAGGATTTGAGACGCCGGCCTCGGCGCGTGCGTTCATCGAGGCCGGGGAGGTCCATCCCCCGGCCGCATTCGCCGGCATCGAGGCTGCAGTAGCGGTGATCCGGCGCCACGTTGCGGCCGGCACGCGCATCACCGTGCATGGCGACTACGACGTCGACGGCGTGTGCGCGACCGCCGTGACTGTGCGCGCGCTGCGCGCGCTTGGAGCAAACGTGGGCTGGTTTCTTCCCAGCCGGCTGGACGACGGCTATGGCCTCTCCGCAAATACGATCGAGCGCCTCGCCACCCGCGGCACGAAGCTAATACTGACCGTGGACTGCGGAATCACCGCGACCAGCGAGATCGAGCTCGCACGCAGGGCGGGACTGGAGGTGGTCGTCTCAGATCACCATGCCCCGCCCCCCGGCGGCGAGCTGCCGTGCTGTCCGGTCGTGCACCCGACCCTATGCGGGTATCCCGGCGAGCTATGCGGCACAGGCGTTGCCTTCAAGCTCGCCCAGGCGCTCGAGGCGCCGACGGCCGAGGAAGACATCGAGCTGGTGGCGCTCGCCACGGTCGCCGATCTGATGCCGTTGCGTGGCGAGAACCGATGCCTCGTACGCAAAGGCATAGCCGCACTTGCCAACACTTCGAGACTTGGCCTGCGCGCGCTGCTCGAGGTCTCAGGGACCGACCCCAGTTCGCTCGACGCGCACGCCCTGAGCTTTCGGCTCGCGCCGCGAATCAATGCGGCCGGGCGCCTCCGACGCGCGGACGCGGCGCTTGAGCTGTTGCTCACCGCCGACGCAGGCAGGGCGCAGGAGATCGCCGCCGAGCTCGACGCGCTCAACGCCGAACGGCGCGCCGTCGAGGAGCGCATAACCTGGGAGGCCGAGGCCCAGGTGGCGCGGTACGGGGCGCGGAATGCGTATGTGCTCGCAAGCGAGGGATGGCATCCCGGCGTGATTGGAATCGTGGCTTCGCGCGTGGTCGAGCGCTACCACCGGCCGGCGATCTTGGTCGCGCTCGACGCGGACCGCCCGGCGCAGGGCTCGGGGCGCAGCATCCCTGGGTTTGACCTGCTCGGCGCGCTACACGCCACGGCCGAACTTCTGGACCGCTACGGCGGTCACCGGATGGCCGCCGGTCTCACCATCGCACGCGACAACGTGGAGCTTCTGGCCGAGGCATTCGAGCGGCACGCATGCGCCGTGTTGAACGACGAGCTGCTCACCCCGGTCGAGCGCGTGGACGCGATCGCCTCGGCCGCTGACCTCGGACTCGGCTTGGCCGAGGAGTTGGCGGCACTGGAGCCCCACGGAGTCGCCAACCCGCGGCCGAGATTATTGATTCCGGGCGTTCGCTTCGACTCCGCCTGCGCGATGGGCGACGGCCGCCATGCGCGCTTTGAGGCGGTCTCGGGCGGTGCGCGAGCGCGCGCCGTGGCCTTCGGCTGCGGCGGCCGCGTCCCCGGTGGCGCCGGCGAGGCGCTCGACGCCACCTTCGCGCTGGAGCGCAACGAATGGCGGGGGGTAGTCGAGCCCCGCCTGGTGCTGCGCCACGCCAAGCCGTGCGTACCCGCACAAATCGAAGTGTTGGGCGAGCAGCAGAACTACCTTGCCGGGGTACTCGAGGAGCTCGCGGCTCCGCTTGAAGCGGTGATCGGGCCCGAGAACGACACCGATCGGCCGCTCCAAACAAACCCGCGGCCCGCCCACGGCCGCGCGGTCATCGACCGCCGCGGCCACAGTCCGCTGGTCGCGTTGCGTGACGCGCTCGCAACCGGCCAGTCGGTGCTCGGGGTGTGCGCCGACGTGCCGCGCCGGCTGGAGGGGCTCCGCGCCCGTGTGGGCGGCTTTGCGCTCGCGTCCTATGCGGGGCTCGCCCGGGAGCCACAACTTGCTCGCAGCGTCGTTCACGTGGTAGGTCTCGATCCCCCGACGAGCGATCAGCACGCGGCGCTTGTGCGTGCCGGAGTGGGGTATACCCACCTGGCGTGGGGAGATGCTGAGCTACGCTTTGCTAAGCAGATGCACGAGCTGGAGTACGACCTACGTGCTGCGCTCGGCACTCTCTACCGTCGCGTCAGAGCTTCGGGGAGGGTGTCCGGCGAGGAGCTCGAGCAGCTGCTCCGCGGCGAGGGCCGGCACGGCCTACCAGCACGAGTGGCCGGAAGGCTGGTCCGGGTGCTCGCGGAGCTCCAGCTCGTCAGCCTCGACCGGGCACTGCCGGCCCTGGCACTCGCCAGCGAGGCGCCGACCGCACTGGAGCGTTCGCCGGCGTACAGGGTCTACCGGCACCGATACAAGGACGGATTGAGATTCCTGAACGGCGAAGATCTCCTACCAAGCGGGTGACGCGAGCCTCTCGCGGACGCGGGAAGGCGCAAGAGCAGGCTGCGCCGGCCGACGGGCAGGACTCGGCCGCCGCCAACCGCCCAGAAACCAACGGTGCAGACGGCAGGGCTACTCGCCGCCGACGCGCGGCAAAAGCCGGTGGCGCGGCGGATACGCGGGCAGACAAAGGCGGCACGCGCGCAGCGAAGCAAGGCGCCGTTCGGACCGCCCCGCCAGCCGACGGCGACCACGACTCGATCGCGGTCCAGCCTCATCTTCCCGTCGACCGCGTGGTCGCGGGTCGTCCCCCGGCCTCGGTCGGCCGCGATGAGCTTTCTAGCGGGCAGCGGCGGCTGCTGTCCGATCTGTTTGCGATCGTCGAAGAGCACGCGGATCAGGGAGCCGTCACGATCGACCGCACCCGCGTCGAGGAGGCCTTCGTGTACGCGTGCGTGCACCACGCCGACCAGCGCCGCCGCAGCGGCGAGGACTTCATCGTGCACCCGGTCGGAGTGGCCAAGATCTGCGCGGGGATGCGGCTCGACACCGAGACGCTCTGCGCGGCTCTGCTGCACGACACCGTCGAGGACACATCCGCCTCATTGCACGACGTGCGTTCGGTCTTCGACGACGAGATCGCGGGACTCGTCGATGGCGTCACGAAGCTCACCGGACTGACCTTCCAGTCACGGGACGAGGCGCAGGCCGAGAACTACCGCAAGATGATGGTCGCGATGGCCACGGACATCCGGGTCATCCTGATCAAGCTCGCCGACCGCCTGCACAACATGCGCACGATCGCTGCTCTGTCCAAGCAAAAGCAGATCGAGAAGGCGCGCGAGACGCTCGACATCTACGCGCCGATCGCGCACCGGCTCGGCATCCACGCGATCAAGTGGGAGCTCGAGGATCTCTCGTTTCAGACACTGCACCCGCGCAAGTACAAGGAGATCAAGGAGCTGGTCGCCCAGCAGCGGGCCGAGCGCGAGCGCTACGTGACTCAGGCGGGGGAATACCTGCACAAGGAGCTAGACGAGCTCGTTATCGAAGCCGAGATCTCGGGCCGCGCCAAGCACTTCTACTCGATCTACTCAAAGATGACCAAGAAGGGGCGCGAGTTCAACGAGATTTACGACCTCACCGCGATGCGCGTGATCGTCGGGTCGGTGAAGGACTGCTACGGCGCGGTCGGGGTGATCCATTCGCTCTGGAAGCCTCTGCCTGGGCGCTTCAAGGACTTCATCGCGATGCCGAAGTTCAACATGTACCAGTCGCTGCACACGACCGTTATCGGGCCGGAGGGGAGACCGCTCGAGATCCAGATCCGGACGCGCGAGATGCACGACCTAGCGGAGTTCGGCGTCGCCGCCCACTGGATGTACAAGGAGGATCTCGCCGACCGCTCCCGCGCGGTCGCAGGGGGCGACGCCGATAGCAAGCTGAAGTGGCTGCGATCGTTGCTCGATTGGCAGCAGGACCTGGCGGATCCGCGCGAGTTCATGGAGTCGCTCAAGGTCGACCTGTTCGAGGACGAGGTGTTCGTGTTCACGCCCAAGGGCGAGGTCAAGTCGCTGGCTGCCGGGGCGACTCCGCTCGACTTTGCTTACGAAATCCACACCGACGTGGGCCATCGCTGCGTGGGGAGCAAGGTCAACGGCCGGATCGTGCCGCTCTCATATCAGCTCCGTTCGGGCGAGATCGTCGAGATCCTGACCTCCAAGCGCGAGCGTGGCCCCTCGCGCGACTGGCTAGCGCTCGTCCGCACCACGCGCGCGCGCAACAAGATCAAGGCTTGGTTCAAGGCCGAATCGCGCAAAGACACCGAGCACTCCGGCCGCGAACAGCTGCAAGAACAGCTTCGCAAGCAGGGCCTTCCGGCCCAGAAGATCGTCGGCTCACCGCTGCTCGCCGACGTGATCCGTGAAATGGGATTCCGCAAGGCAGACGACTTCTACATTGCGCTCGGTGGCGCCAAGATCTCCGCCAAGACGGTCGTCAACAAGCTCATGCAACGGCTCAAGCAGGGAGAAGCCGCAGCATCGGAGCCGACCGCCACCGACAACCTGCTCAAGACGCGCCGTCGCGGACCACGCGCGACGGCCTCCTCGCGCAGCTACGGGATCTCCGTCGAGGGCATCGACGAGGTCACACTGCGGTTGGCGAAGTGCTGTCGGCCGGTGCCCGGCGATCCGATTGTCGGATACATCTCGCTCGGGCGCGGGATCACCATCCACCGCGATGACTGCCCCAACGTGCTGGTGCTCAAGAAGGATCCCGAGCGCTTCACCCAGGTGTCGTGGGATGGAGATGCCGACACCTCGTTCCGCGTCGAAATCGAGGTCGATGGATGGGACCGCCACCGCCTGCTCGAGGACATGTCGCGGACCTTTGCCGAAGCCGGCATCAACATCATCGACGCGCGCTGCACGGTCAACCACCCGATGGTCAAGAACCGCTTCGTGGTGGAGGTGGGAGACACCCGGACGCTCGACCAGGCGATCAACCGCCTGCGCAACATCGACGCGGTCTTCGACGCCTACCGCGTCACGCCCAGAGCCGGCTAGCGGTCTACGCGGAGGCGGCGAGCAGGGCCTCGCCCTCTCGCACATAGCGCGTCGCGCCAACAGAGCGGTAGAAGGCGAGCGCCAGCCGCAATTGCGCGTCTGCCTCGGCGCGGCGTCCGTGCTCAACAAGCTGACGAGCGGCGACCAGCCGGGCGTAAGCCTCCTCCGTGAGCACGCCCATCTCTTCGCAGATATCCGCGGCGCTTATCGGGTCGCCACCTGCGAACGCGATCGCGGCTTGGACCCAGGGCACCCGCCCTCGTCGCGACAGGGCGCTCGCCAGCTCGGGGCCGCGACCTGCTCGCGCCAGCGTCCACGCGGCAACGTGAACAGCGATGACGGAATACCCGAGTGGCTGCCCGGATGCGACTGCCGCCAGAAATTCGTTCGCGAGCTCGACCGCCATCCGCTGATCACCCATCTCCCAATTGACGTGCGCCGCTTTCGCGAGCGTCGGGAAGAGAATCTGGGGGTCTTTCGCCCGCCGCGCGAGAGTCACCGCCTGCTGGGTGTCCGCCAGGACCGTTTGACTCTGGTCTCGGCCCATGCGCACCAGCGCGCGGACCTGGTATGCCTGGGGCGCGAGGTAGTGCGGCGATCCCGCCTCGACCTCGGCGATGAACGCCTCAGCGCCGTGAAATGCCTCGTCCCATGCACCGAGCACATAGCCGTTGGTCAAGCGCACTGCGCGTAACCAGCGCACGAAGGTCGACTGCCCGTAGCGCACCGCGGCCTGGGAGGCCTCTTCAATCAGTGGGACGGCCTCTCGGACTCTGCCTTCGTCCCAGAGCTTGGAGGCGAGGTTGTTCTTCGCCCGCACGAGCTCATACGGCGCATTCGCGGCGGCTGCCACATCGGCCGCTCGAGCCAGGTCGACGGCCCCTTCCTCCACTTCCCCGATCCCAAAGCGTGAGCTGCCGACGTCGTCGAGGGCAGCTGCCCGCAACTCCTCGAGTCCCAATTGCTCCGCCATCGCGAGCGCATGCCGCCCAAAGGGGATCGCCTCGTGGTAGTCGGAGGCGAGCATTCGCAGGCGCGCCGCCATCCCGAACGCCGAAGCCTTTGCCGGCGAGGGCCCAGTCCATCCACCAGCTCCAGCGCCGCGTCGAGGTGCCCAAACGCCTGGTCACGCTCGCCCGCCATCCAGAAGTGGTGCGCTAACGCCTCCTCGATCTCTGCCGCAGACTCGATCTCGCCCGCGGCGCGCGCTTCCCGCACACCGGCTTCGAGCGGAGCGATGTCGACCTCCTCGAGACGGACGAGTGATCGTGCGAAGCGCGCCAGCAGGCGGCCGCGGCGTGCGTCCCCCTCTTCAAGCAGGTCCAACGCTGCGTGGTAGTGGCGGGCGGCGGCCTCGTATGCGTTCAGCGCGAATGCGCGATCGCCGGCGTCGGCGAAGGCGGTCTGCGCCACGCCCGAGAACTCACCTCGGTCGAGTCCGGCCAGCTCGCTCAGCTCGAGTGCCTGCGCGTAGTGGTGCGCGAGCGTCTCGGAATGATCCTCTGGCCGACCCAGGGCGCCGATCCACTCCGCCGCCCGCCGGTGTCCCTGGGCGCGCTCGGCACGCGGGATCTGCCCGTAGGCGACGTCGCGGACGAGCAGGTGGCGGAAGGCGTACTCGACCTCGCCGGCGACCAACGAGCTCCGCTCCCGGCGCACGAACTCTTTGCGCTCGAGCACGTGCAGTAGCTTCTCGACTGCTTCTCGCTCACGGCCTGCGAGCGCTGCAACTGCGCCCAGCCAGAAGGTCTTGCCGATGACCGCCGCGCCCTGCAGGAGCGATTTATGCTCCGGCTCGAGCAAGTCGACGCGCGCCGCAATCAGTCCCTGGACAGTCTCGGGCAGGCTCTCAACTCTGCCGCGCTCCCGCAGCACCCGCGCAAATTCCTCGGCGTACAGCGGATTGCCACCCGCACTCGCGAGCAGATCTGCTTGTGTCTCGGCCGGCAGCACCGAGCGCTCGAGCAGGTCGCCCAGCAGCCGCGCCGTGTCGTCGTTCGACAGCGGCGAGAGCGAGATCGTGAGCGCGTTCGGCTTACCGCCACCCCAACCGGGCCGCCGCGTGAGCAGCTCGGGTCGCGCCGTGCACACCACCAGCAGCGGCACGCCACCCGCCCATTCAACCAGGTAGTCGATGAAATCGAGCAGACTCTCGTCCGCCCAGTGGACGTCCTCGAACACGAGCACCAGCGGCCGCTCGTCGGCGAGACCCTCGAAGAACCGGCGCCAGGCGGTGAAGGCCTCCTCGCGCCGGTCTCTACCGAGCTCGACGTCCGATGAGAGCCCGACCAGTGGCCTTAAGTGCGACTCCATCCAGGGGTCCTCAACCACTGCGCGAAGCATCCGCTCGGCCTGCTCCTCGTCGTCCCCTTCCAGAATTCCGGCCTGCGCCTTGACCATCTCGCCCAGGGCCCAGAAGGTGACACCCTCGCCATACGGTAGGCAGCGCCCGTGCCGCCAGTAGGTCAACTCTTGCTCTCGCTCAATGCGGTCATACAGCTCATGGACTAGCCGGGTCTTGCCGATCCCCGGCTCACCCACCAGCGTCACCAGCTCAGGAGAGCGCTCCTGACGGGCACGCCCGAGTCCGCCCACGAGCAGCTCCAGCTCGCGCCGGCGCCCTACCAACCGCGCCCCCTGGACGCGCTCGAGCGCGACTCGCGAGCGTGCCCCAACGGCACGCCAAACCGGTACCGGGTTGCTCTTGCCCTTCGCCTGGACGGGATCCAGCGGCGCGTATTCGATCATCCGCTCTGTCGCGCGAAAGGTCCGCTCGCCCACAAGCACGTGTCCGACCGGAGCCGCCGTCTGCAACCGAGCGGCCGTGTTGACCGCATCTCCGGCAGCCGCCTGTCCCTCCGCCGGCGAGCCCCCCAAAGTCACCACCACCTCGCCCGTATTGACCCCGACCCGCAGCTCGATCGACTCATCCGACGCCCAATCGCGGATCGCCAGTGCCGCCCGCACCGCTCGCTCCGCGTCGTCCTCGTGCGCCACCGGGGCGCCGAAGATCGCCATCACGGCGTCGCCGATGAACTTCTCCACCGTGCCCCCAAAGCGCTCCAGCTCGCTCTTGAGGCGCGCGTGGTACGGATCGAGTAGGGCCGCGACGTCCTCCGGATCCATTGCCTCCGCCTGCGAGGTGAACCCCACCAGGTCGGCAAAGACGACAGTCACCACCTTGCGCTCCCGGCGCCCCGGCATGGGGCGAGTCTAAGCGCTCAAGTGCCTGCGACAGAAGGTGACGGACTTCTGGCCCCACCTCAACTCCACCCGCGCCCGCCCGCGGTGCTAAACCGGCGCGGTGGCGCCGCTTGCTTACACCCACCTGGGCGCTCGGATCGCCTTCGACGTACTGCTCGGCACCTTCGCGCTGTGCGAGCTGCGCGTGCGCGTCAGGAGCGCCCTCAATCGCGAGGGGACACGCGCCGATCGGGGCAGCCTGGCGGCGGTGTTTGTCTCGGTTGGCACGGGCTTGCTCGGCGGCTTTCTGTTTGCTGCGCACGTGCACCGCGCGGCGATCCCGTTCGCGCGCTGGCCGTTATTCGTGATCGGTTTGGTTCTGATGACGGCCGGAATCGCGATCCGCCAATGGGCGGTGGCGCTTCTCGGTCGCTTCTTCACCACCGACGTGCGCGTGCATACCGGGCAGACGGTCGTCGAGTCTGGTCCCTATCGCTGGGTGCGTCACCCCGCCTACACCGGCCTGGTCATGACCTTGATCGGGATCGGGCTAGCGCTCGGGAACTGGGCCACGCTCGCCGTACTGGCCGTGATTCCTACGCTCGGCCTGGTGGTCCGCATCCGCATCGAGGAAAGGGCGCTGCTTGAAGGCATCGGCGAGCCCTACCGCCGCTTCGCTGCCTCGCGCGCGCGTCTGATCCCACGAGTGTGGTGAGGCCTGCGGCGCCCGACGCGCCGTGCTCACATGCACCAGCCGAACCCGCGCTTCGGGCACCTTGGTGATCACCACTGCTTGCCCGGTGGGAAGCGATTTGATCACGTTGGGATGGACTATGAACCGCTCCACCTCCCGCGAGGAGCCACGGCCCGTCTCCCGGTGTCCGAACAGCGGATGGCGCTCGAGCTGCGGTGTGTACTCCATGACCGTCTCGGTGCCCGCGAGCTTGGCGATCAACTCAGCCGAGTGCGGCACCTCCAAGCGGTGCACGATCTTGATCGCCGTCGAGCCAAAGACCTGGTCGCGCAGCCCGCGCCCGGCGCGCTCGAAGTCGGTCGGCTCCTGCGTGGCCACGAGAAAGCCGACGCCGGCCTCACGGCAGCGCACGTTGAGCGCCACGATGCGATCGTCGTCCAGGCCCGAAAACTCGTCCAGCGCGACCACCGCGGGCGCTCGAAGCATCGGGTCTCCCATCCGCCTGCCGACGGCGGCGATCAGATCCTGGATCGCAAGCGCTCCGAGCTGGGCAGACAGCTTTCCGTAAGAGCTCGAGTTGAGGCTGAACAGGACGATCTGCTCCCCTCGCAGCGCGGCGCGCAGGTCGACAATCTGGTCGCCGGTGGGGGAGGGGAGCCCGACCGCGGCGCTGAGCGGGTCGCGGGGGCCACCCAGGTACTGCCCGGTGTGCGACTCGTCGATGATCGCCAGCCGGGTTCCGAGCCCTCGGACGGCGCTCAGCTGGTCCGGGGTCAACTCGGCGAGGTAGCGGTGAACGCGGTTGGCTGACTCCGCCGGCACAGTCCGCAGCAGGCCCTCAAGCCGCGACGGGTCCATCAGGGAGACGACGTCGTGCAGGGTCGCGGGATGCCCCGGGACGCTTCCCAGCTTGAGCAGCTGCAGGACGAGTTGGAGGTAGCGCTCGGCCGCGCGCTGATAGTGGATCTCGCTGAAACGCTCCATGGAGATGAGCTTGTCCTTGAGTTCAGTGGCGTTGCCGTGCTCGAGCGGATTCCAGACGGTGGGACCATCGGGCGTCCACACGCGAAATTCCCGGCCCGCGGCTGCCGCGGCTCGCGCCAGGGCGAGTGCAAATGTCGGCGAGCCCTTCATGTCCACCGCGACTACGGCGGTGCCACGCATGATCTGATCGCTCAGGATTTTCAGCAGCGTGGTGGACTTGCCCGCCCCGCTGGCGCCCAGGATCACGCAGTGGGCGCCGAGCTGACGCTCGGTGAGCCCCACCGGCGCGCCACCGTCAAGCTCGGTGCCGAGCACGACCGCCGCCTCGCGGAGCTCGGCGCTGCTGGCCGCCGCTCGACCTCGTCTCGCGGCCGCCAAGGGCACGAGCAGGACCGCCCCGCTCGCCCCCGCGATGAGCGCGACTGATGCCCATGCCGGCGGGGATAGGAAGAGCAGCACGGCCAGTACCGCGGCCGCGAGCAGCCGCTGCCAAGCGCGATCGGGCTGCCTGCTTGTCATCTTGCGAACTCCGAGCTGGACGACGCAACCCCGCGCGCCCTCATCGCAGGCATGGCCAGCCCGTGCTCCCGCGGCGCACCCCGTCCTGCGGCAGGAACCTGCCCGGCGCCGAAGCGAACCGACTGGACGTGCAACCGACTCTCGAACCCGAACTGGCGCGCCGTGGCCTGGACCGAGCGGGCGACACGCGGGTCCTGCACGAGGTAGAGCACCGCGTCGATACGAATGTCGCCGGCGTAGCCAGCGATGATCTTCTCGCGCCGCGTGCGGCTTTTCGACGTCAGCTCGAGCTCAACCGCGATCCGCCGCCCGGCGCTGTCGACCAACAGCAAATCCGGATAGTGCAGCTGTAGCTCGCCGCCGGCCCGCACGCGGGAGAGCGGCACGCCGAAAGGCACGCGTGCGCCCCCGAGACCTCGGCGGCGCGCGTCGTGTCGCTCGCTCGCGTCGCGCGAGCGCATCTCACGCTCGGAGATCATCTCAGCCAGCGGGCCGAAGGAGCCGCGGCGAGCCGCCAACCACACCCAGGCGACACCCAGGTCGTGGGCGTAGCTGCGGTAGTCGAGCTTTGGCCTCGGCAGCGGGCTGCCGGTCAGTGCCAATCCCAGGCGCGTGATCTGAAAACACGGCGGGTGTTGGTGAAACACCGTCTCGCTCGACAGCATGCCCGCGGCCACCAGCGCCCGCAGCCTTCTCGTCGCCGCCGACGAGCTAACGCCGAGCAGGGCCTGTACGTGCCCTGCCAGGACCAACCGGTGCTCGGCTAGAAACTCGAGCACCACCCGGTCGCGCGCGGTGACGCGCAAACGGTGTCGGTGCCCGGAAGCGTCCACGACCGCTAGACCCCCTAGGCGGCCGGTTTCCGCCCCCCCTTGGGCGCTAGGAGACGACCGCGAGCGCCTCGGGCTCGACGGAGAACTGCACTTCCGTGGCCTCGCCGATGTAGTCGCCGTCAACCTGGAGCGGCAGCACGCGGTCGTCGCGCGTGCGCACCGCGAGCTCGCGCGCGGAATCGAACGTGCGCACCCGGCGGTGGTTACCGAGAGCGACCCGTTCCGACAGGGCGCGCCAGACGATCGTCGGCACGTCTACGGGCGTGGCGCGCTCCAGCACCAGCCCGCAGAGCTCGCCGCTGTCCAGCTGGGTCCCGGCGGCCATGTGCACCGGGCGGTGGCCGAAATACGTGTACGGCGACCCGTTCTGGACGATGGCCGTGACCCCGGTGATGAGCTCGGATCCGATCTGAGCCTCGAGTCGAGGCGGGTTGAAGAGGTAACGGCGGTTGAACGTCTTGAGCGCGGTCCAGGTGTAGAACCACTCTCCGTAGCGGGCCTTTAGCTGTGGGCGGGCGTCGACGCGTTGAACCACGTTGGCGTCGAGCCCGACGCCGGCCGAGAAGGCAAAGTAGCGCTGGTTGAGGCGGCCAAGGTCCACGCGCCTGGGCTGCCATTCGTCCGCTATCCGCAGCAGATGCTCGGTCGCGTCGACTATGTCGGTCGGGATCCCGAGCATGCGGCAGTAAACGTTCACCCTCCCGCCCGGAAGGCAGCTGAGCGGAACCGCCGTGTGAGCGAGGCCATTTGCCGCCTCGTTGACGGTCCCGTCGCCGCCGAACGCGACCACCACGTCGTACCCCTCGGTGGCGGCCTGACGGCACAGCTCGGTGGCATGGTCGCGAGCCTCGGTCTCGATCGCTGCGACCTCGTAGCTTCCGCGCAGCGCGTACACGACCAGGTGCTTGAGCCGGTCCGAGACCGTGGTCGCATAGGGATTGACGATCAACAGCATGCGCCTGCGCGGAGCCGAGGTGCTCACACCGAGCATCGCCTCGAGGCGCTCGAGTTGATCGGACCCACCAGCGGCAGCCATGCCGCCTCCTCAACACCGAGGCGCGACCGTTGTTACTTCGGTCGCCGGTATACTGACTCGCACATAGCTGTACGCATCAAGAGGGGTGGAGGGACTGGCCCTACGAAACCCCGGCAACCTCCCGACAGGGAACGGTGCCAATTCCATCAGGCTCCAACGACAAGCCTGGGAGATGTGGAAGCGGCGGTTTCAGCGCCTCCGACCACAGACCCCGGCGGAGGTTTTTCATATATGCCGCCAGAGTCTCTTCGTTGTAAAGAATGTAAGACGACCTACACGCTCGACGCCAGCTACGTGTGCGAGCGTTGCTTCGGTCCGCTCGAGGTCTCCTACGTGGAGCGCGTCGAGGACGATCCCGGCGAGCTGCGCCGCCGAATCCAGACCGGGCCACACTCGTTGTGGCGCTACAGCGATTTCCTGCCCGTGACCCGGCCTCAGCAGGGAGTGCTGCAGGCGGGCTTCACGCCACTCCTGCGAGCTGATGCGCTCGCCGAGCGCCTCGGGCTGGGAGAGCTGTGGATAAAAAACGACGCCGCCAACCCGACGCATTCATTCAAGGATCGCGTGGTGTCGATGGCGCTCGCGCGCGCACGCGAACTCGGTTACGAGACCTTCGCGTGTGCTTCGACCGGCAACCTGGCGAACGCGGTGGCGGCCCATAGCGCCGCCGCGAGCCTGCGCTCCTACGTCTTTATCCCCGCCGACCTCGAGGAACAGAAGGTCCTGGCCACGGGCGTGTACGGCACGCAGGTCGTTGCGGTCAACGGCAGCTACGACGATGTCAACCGTCTGTGCACCGAGCTCTCGGGCGAGCACGAGTGGGCATTTGTGAACATCAACCTGCGGCCGTACTACGCCGAGGGTTCAAAGACACTCGCCTTCGAGACGTGCGAGCAGCTGGACTTCTCGCTGCCTGACCGGGTCGTGTGTCCGATCGCCTCGGGTTCGCTGTTCACCAAGCTCGCGCGGGGATTCGAGGAGTGGATCGCCGCCGGGTTGGTCGACGGCGAGCTTCCTGTCTTCTATGGCGCGCAGGCGTCCGGCTGCTCCCCGGTGGCGAGCGCGTTTGCCGCCGGAACGGACGTCTGTCGCCCCGTCAAGCCCGACACGATCGCCAAGTCGCTCGCGATCGGCGACCCCGCCGACGGACCATACGCGCTCGATCTCGCGCGGCGAACGGGCGGCTCGATCGAGTCGGTCACCGATGAGGAGGTCGTTGAGGGGATCCGACTGCTCGCCCAGACCACGGGGATCTTCACCGAGACCGCCGGCGGCGTGACCGTGGCGGTGCTGCAAAAGCTCGCCCAGGCGGGCGCGATCGATGCTTCCGAGCGGGTGGTGGTCTACATCACCGGCGACGGGCTCAAGACACTCGACTGCGTGCGCGGGTCATTTCAGACGTGGCAGATCGACCCCACGGTGCGGGCTTTCGAGGAGGCCAGCGAGCGAGTTGTCGTCGCGGCTTGATAAATAGCTCGAACAACATGCCGGTCACGGTCAAGATTCCGACCCAGCTGCGCGCCGCCACCGACGGTGAAGCCACCGCCGCCGTGGAGGGCGCGACCGTCGGCGAGGTGCTGGACTCCCTCTACGAGCGCTACGGAGAGCTCCGCAGCCGCATCGCGGAGGACGGCGGCCTGCGCAGGTTCGTGAACGTGTACGTGGGAGAGGAAGACATCCGCTTCCTCGACGGCCTCGAGACCGAGGTCTCCGACGGCGACGAAGTCACGATCCTGCCCGCCGTGGCCGGCGGGTAGCTCGGCCAGAAGCCCATAACGCGCGCTTACTGTGCCGGACTACCGTGCGGCATGCGCAAATCGCTCCTCATCATCCCCGCCGCCGTGGCGCTCATCGCGCTCGGCTCGGCAGCCGCGCGCCAGACGGCCCCTGCGAAGCTCGACGGCGTTCCGCGCTTCGGCCACGTGTTCCTGCTGATCGGTGAGAACACGAGCCTGTCCCAGCTCAGCGCCAAGCACACTCCCTACCTGGTGTCGCACCTGAAGCCGCGCGGCGCGTGGCTGACGAACTATTTCGGGGTTCACGGTGGGTCGCTGTCTGACTACATCGCGATGACCTCCGGGCAGTTCAAGAAATGCGAGGTCAACGACGCCCTGCCGTATCACATGGCCACCGGCAAGCTCTTTTGCCACGAGCCGATCAACAACATCTTTCACCAGCTCGATGCCGCGCATACCTCGTGGCTGGAGTGGAACGAGTCGATGGCCAATCCGTGCGCGTTTTTTGACATGGGCACCGACTGGTCGCACAACGTCTACTCGACCCACCACAACCCCGCCGTGTACTACGACGACATCGAGGGGGCCGTCTACAACGAGGCGTTCAACAAGGCGCCGAAGCCCGAGTGCATCCGCAAAGTGATCGCGACAGGAACCACTGGTCCCGACGACATGAGCGCGTTCAACGCGGCGCTCGCCAAGGGCCAGATGGCGCGTTTCAACATGGTCATCCCGAACGGTTGCGAGCAGGGCCACGACTCGTGCGGGGCCAACCGGCTCTCACAGTTCGACGACTTTCTCAAGCGCGAGGTCTCGAGGATTGAGGCCTCGCCGGCGTTCGGCTCAAACGGCCTCATCCTCATCACCTACGACGAGTGGGGAGACGGCACGCCGCACAACCACCACGTCGCCTTCCTCGCCCTCGGCCCGCAGGTCAAACCCGGCGTTTACTCGAGCGGCGGGCTCTTCAATCACTACAGCCTGCTACGGACACTCGAAGACGGGTTCGGCATCTCACAGCACCTTATGAGCGCAGCCAAGGCAAAGCCGATCGGTCAGATCTGGAAGTAAATATTTGGACCGGCGCCGCGCATGCGCGGCGCCGCCGGCCGGAACATGTTCCGGCCGGGCCAGGCGCACATGTGCGCCTGGCGCGTACGGCGGCTATCAATTTGAGATAACGGTGAACTTCTTGAATGGTTCGCTGAAAGTCCAGACCGACCGCGTGCCCCTGGCGAACGAGGCGATGTCGCCTGCAGTGAGTTCGACGCGCTCACCCGTCTCTACGAGGTCGATACTCACGGACCCCTCGAGGACGTAGAACGACTCGTCCCCGGCAAAGAAGTAGTCGTATCGCGCCGGTGCGTCCGTGCGCCAAAGGCACGCCTCATGCTCGTTGCCGTGTGACCCTTCGTTTCTAAGTTCGTGAGCTTCCCCGATTTGTCGTCCCTCTATGAACATCGGCTGGTACTCAACGGCGTCCGCACGGCGGACGACACATCGAGGCGGTGCAGCGGCCATAACAATCTCCTCGTGATCGCTCCTGTTGCTCAGCTTTCGAGGATCGCCTTGAGGCGGCGAAGATCCGCCAGGTTGGCTCTGCGCATCGCGGTCGCCAGGGCGGGCCCGGCGAGAGCAGCGAATCCTGAGGGCTCGCCGCGATTACGAAGCTTCATATTGGTTCCGTTCGCGGTGTCCTCCCAGCTGTAAGTCGTCTCCATCGGAAATGGTCCCTGGGCCGTCGCCATCACGAAGCGGCGCCCCGGCTCAAGCTCGCAAACCTCGTACGTGTAATTCATCGTACGCCCCAGGAACTGCGCTCGAAACTGGATCTTTGAGCCGACGATCGCCGGCGGCGGGGTTTGCCATTCCATCGCCGTGATGTTCTTGTACCAGGCGGTCGCATTGCTCGGATCCGCAGCAAAGGCGGCCACCTCCGCACGCGGACGCAGTATCTCGATCTCAGTCAAGACGTCCACCGCCACGGTCGGAGTGTCTCACTCCGGTTCCGCGACCACGGAACGGTAGGCAGTCAGGCGGAGGCGCCTATTCCAGCGACAGTCGGAGCAGATTACCGTCGGTCGGCGGAGCGGCCGCACTGGGCGGCCGCTCCGATACCGATGAATCAGCTCAGCTTGGACTCATTTGACCTTGACCTTCGCCACTGAGATCGGCGCGGCACCCGATCCCGGGAACGCCGAGCCGACGCCGCTGAATTGCACGACCTTGACCGTATAGGTGCCGGGATGGGCGTATGTGTGCTTGGGCGAGCGGCCCGAGCCGGTCGAGCCGTCGCCAAACTCCCACAGGTAGTTCGTGACGGGGTGCCGGCTGACTTTAGTCAGACCGGTGAACCGCACGACGTGGCCTGCCGCGGCGCTCGATGGCGAGAAGGTGAACCCACGCGCGAACCCGTTGTGGCCGGTATTGATGATCCCGCCGGTGCCGATCGACTGCCCGTTCTGTCCGAAGACGGCCAAACCAATCGAGTACAACCCGGCAGCCGGGAACTTGTTGCTGATCTTGGGCTTCGTGGTCTCGACGGTTGGTGCGTTCGTTACCGCGTTCCACTGCCAGCTGTAGTCGGCGACGCCGCCTGGCGCGGTCGAGCCGGTGGCATTGAACCGCATCCCGAGCCCGCTGCCGGCGGTAACCGTTAAGGCCGCCGTCGGCACCCTAGCCGGCAGCGTGATGCGCTGCACGCACTGATTGGTGTCGTTGCTCCACTCCTCCTGGTACCAGTAGAAGTGGCCATTGATCACCTGGTTGTAGGGCTGGCCGTTGTGCGTACCGATAGGGCTGCCCATCTGGCTGTCGCACTGATCGCCGATTTCGAAGCCGTGGTTGGCTCCAACTCCGTTTGTCCAAGCGTCGTTGGGGATCGGATCTGTGACCGATTCATTGAACTCGTGGCTGAGGCCGCCCTGAATCGCGCCGTCGGAGAGCCCGTTGGGATGGTGCCCGTCCTCACACGCAAGCTGCCCACCTATCTTCACGCCGGTCTCGAACGGATCGTTCGCGTAAAACCACATGGGCGACCGAAGCGTCTCTTGGTGGTAGGCGCAGTAGGCCGCAAGCTTTGAAGGAATGATGCCCACGCTGCAGCCGCCAAAGTTCTGAGATGCCTGGTTGCTGAAGCAGCTCTCGACGTGGGGCGGCGTGAGCACGAACATCTCCTTTGAAAGGCCATTTTTCAGGTGGTGCACGGCGGCGACGTGCTCGACCTCCGCCTGAAACTGCGCGTCGGTGAGGCAGTTGGTGACCGGGGCGTTGACCGGACACTGGCTCGCGGGGTACGGGTCCTTGTCGAGGATGACCCCACCGAGCTTGACGGAGTACTTTGCGAAAGCGCCAGTCAGGTCGTTGTACTGCGGGTCAACGGAGTTGACGTTGTGATCGGTCCCGCTGTCGTGCTGCAGGTCCTTGAAGTACTGCTCGATCCCGCGGACGTACTGCGGCGGGGAGCCCGCACCTGGGTACGCGCCATAACCCTTCGGGCTCCAGAACACCAACTGGACCCCGTTTGACGGCATGACCGGACCGCCGTTGTAGTCCATGTTGTTGAAAATGCTGTCGAACCGTATGACCGGGGCTTTGGTGCGCAGGGGCTGGTAGGAAACGACTTGCCCATCAGGAAGCCTCTCGAGGATGGCCGATGCGCTCGACGCGGCGATAGCTGAGGCCACGATCGCTGCAGTGAACGCCGCCGCCGCCAGAAACGCGCGACTCCGATGAATCCTTAGATGCACTGCCCCTCCTAGTCCAAGAGTGGTTTTGGTTTGTGCACTGCATCCCCCGCAGCCCCTCCAATAGCACGACGAAGCTCGCCTACGCGCCGTTAGGCCAATAGCCTGACGCGCGGGTAGACGCTGACGCGACGATCAAAACGAGGAAGCCGCTACCAGGCTGGTAAGGACCGTCCGACTGAACCACGGTTTGGTTCGGAGGTCCAGGGTCTATTGGCGCGTGACGCCGGCGCCCACCGGGCAGCTCACGCCAGTGCCGCCGATCCCGCAATAGCCCCAGGGGTTGTCGTTTGGGTCAGGCCTACGGGGTGCGCTTTGCGAGCCGATTCCAGTGGCTGCGTGACAAGGCGTGGCGGCGACCACGCGCATCTCCTATCCAACCCTGGACGACGACTTGTCCTGGGGAAAGGGGGTTCGCGGGCTAGGTTGTGACTTTGGTGCGGCGGTGGTTTTTGTTGTTGCGCTTGTGAGGGTCGGGGGTGACGCTTGTGACGCTCGCGCCATCTGTGATCTCGCCCTGGCCGGCGCTGGCGATGACATTGACGACGATCCGCACCTTGACGCTGTTGCCGGCGGTGATGGTGCCGAGCTTGCAGGTCACCTTGCCGCCGCTGCGGCGGTGCTTGGGCGCGGTGCAGTGGCCGCTGCTCGACGAGGCGCTTCGGAACTGGGTGCCGAAGGGCAAAAAGTCCTTGAGCGCGACCTGCCAGGCGCTCGAGGGGCCACGGTTTGTGACCGTGACGGTGTAGGTCAGGCGCGAGCCGCTCTTCACTGAAGCTGGGGCGCCTATCTTCACCGCCACATCGGCGTCTGGCGCGACCGCGACTCCGATCGGGGCGAGTCCGGCGGCCACCGTCACGGGCGACTTGGGGCTCAGCGTCCCAGTTCCCGGGTCAATGCTGTACTGCGAGACTGTGTCGGCGGCGGTGTCGGTGACATAGGCGCTCTTGCCGTCGGGCGTGACCGCCACCGCCTGGGGGTCGGTTCCGGTGGCGACTGTCGCCGGCGAGTTCGGGCTTAGCAACCCGGTGCCCGGGTCGATGCTGTACTGCGAGACCGTCTTATCCAGGAAGTCGGTGACGTAAGCGCTCTGGTCGTCGGGGGTGACCGCCACCCCGGCCGGCCCGTTTCCGGTGGTGACCGTGGCCGGGGACTTCGGGCTCAGCGCCCCCGTGCCCGCGTCGATCGCGTACTGAGATACGGTCCCCGCAAGGCCGAAGCTGAAGTTGCTGACGTAGGCGCTCTTGCCGTCGGGGGTGACCGCCACCCCGTCGGGCTGCATCCCAGCGGCGACCGTCGCGGGCGACTTCGGCGTCAGGTCCCCGGTGCTCGGGTCGATGGTGTACTGCGAGACGGTGTCGTCGCCCTCGTTGACGACGTAGGCGCTCTTGCCGTCGCGGGTGACCGCCACCGCGAACGGGTTCGTTCCGGTGGCGACCGTCGCGGGCGACTTCGGCGTCAGGTCCCCGGTGCTCGGGTCGATGGTGTACTGCGAGACGGTGTTGTCGCCCTCGTTGACGACGTAGGCGCTCTTGCCGTCGCGGGTGACCGCCACCGCGAGCGGGGCGCTTCCGGTGGCGACGGTGGCCGGCGACTTGGGAGTGAGCACCCCAGTGGCAGAGTCGATGTTGTACTGCGAGATCGTGCCGTCGTTCTTGTCGGCGACGTAGACGCTTGTGCCGTCGGGGGTGACCGCCACCCCCTGCGGGGTGTTTCCGGCCGCGACGGTCGCAGGTGTCAGCGGCTTGAGCGCCTCGAAGCTTGACAGCGGCGCGTTGAACTGGGAGACATCATGCTCGCTGAACGTGCCTGAGTCAACGACGTAGACGAATGGCGCCGCCGCAGCCCGCCCAGCACCCACCAACGACAGGCTGACCACCGCCAACACCACTGGCCACACCCGCCGCCGTCTCACCACCGCGAACGTACCCCGTCGACACCACGCTAGGCAAGCAACGTAACGGTGGCGCAACGACCGAAAAGCACCAGCACGCCGCCGACCAGGCCGAACCACGGTTTGGTTCGGAGGTCCAGGGTCTATTGGCGCGTGACGCCGGCGCCCACCGGGCAGCTCACGCCAGTGCCGCCGATCCCGCAATAGCCCCAGGGGTTCTTATGGAGGTACTGCTGGTGGTAATCCTCGGCGTAATAGAACGGGCCGACCGGCTCGATCTCGGTGGAGATCTCCGGGTAGCCGGCCGCGCGCAAGCGCTCGCCGTAAGCCTGACGCGATGCTTCGGCCGCCTCACGCTGGGCCTCAGAGGTCCACAGGATTAGTGAGCGGTACTGGGTGCCGACATCATTGCCCTGGCGCATGCCCTGCGTGGGGTCGTGGTTCTCCCAAAAGAGCCTCAAGATCTCCTCGTAGCTGACTTTCGCGGGCTCAAACGCGACGAGCACGACTTCGGCGTGGCCGGTGCGGCCGCTACACACTTCCTCGTAGGTGGGGTTCGGCGTGAAGCCCCCGGCGTAGCCGACCGCGGTCGTGTACACGTCCGGCGCCTGCCAGAACACCCGCTCCGCGCCCCAAAAGCAGCCCATGCCGAGGATCGCTCGCTCGACCCCCTCGGGGAACGGGGGCTTGAGCGGCGTCCCGAGCACCGCGTGCGCGGAGGGAACTTCGATTTGACGCTCACGACCCGGCAGCGCGCTGCCCGCGTCGACTATCTCCGTCTTATGACCGAACCCAAAGACCACACCTCTAGGTTAGCCGCGCCCTACGGATACGACGCGGGCGGGCTGGCGTCGCCGCGGACGCCTTGGACTAAGGCCAGCAGCGCCTGGGGGGTGGTACCGCCCAGCACCCGCAGCCGAGGTAAGCGAAAAGGATTTTCACGCGGGTTCGCCCAGCCGGGGACGACGGTTTCCGAGCCGGCGAAGCCGGCGGTTTTTAGCGCCTGGATAACGGTCGCGTTGTAGTGACCGGACGGATAGGCGAACCAGTTGACCGGCACCCCATAGCGCCGGCGCAGGATCTGCCGCGCTGTAGCTGTTTGGTAGTGGAGCGCGCTCGGGCCAAGCGTGATCAGATCGGCGTGGCTGATGCCCTGGGTGTCGAGCTCCCATCCGGCCGCTACGAGCGCGTGGACCTGGGACTCGCTGAGGCCACCCTGCGAGGGCGGTAGGCCAGTGAGTTGGATGTTCTCCACGCCGACCCAGCCGAGGCGCTTGAGCACGGGCAGCGCGTTGGTGTACTGAGACACGTAGCCGTTGTCGAAGGTGAGCACGATCGGCTTGCCGGGCGGCAGCGGGACCCCGCGCGTCCAGTAGGCCTCGAGCTGATCCATCGTCACCGCGTGCCACCCATCCGCCTTCAGCGCCTGCATCTGGGCCGCAAACTCGGCTTTGGGCACGTACAGCCCGGGGTAGGGAGCGGTTGGGATGGGCGGATTGATGACGTGGTACATCAGCACCGGCACCGCCGCCCTACCGGGCTGGCCCGTCGCCTTGCCGGTCACCGTCGAGCGGGGAGCGCTCGGCGCCGTGCAGGTGGCGTGGCAGGCAGCGCGCCGCGAGTGGTGCGGTGCCTTGGCAGAGGCGCCACCGCAGGCAGCGACGAGGGCGCCGAGTAACGCGACCCACACTGACTTGGGAGGGACGGTTCTCACCCACCGGCCAGCGTATAGATTCCAGCGGCGATGATCGACGGCGCGGTCAAGAGGATGGTGCGCTCAGACGGAGCGCAGCTGGCAGTAGTCGAGGCCGGTAATTCCGCGCGCCCGACGCTCGTTTTCATCCACGGCTATCCCGATACCAAGGAGGTATGGGAAGAGCTGTTCGCGCGTCTGGCTCACCGCTATCACGTGGTCGCCTACGACGTCCGCGGTGCGGGCGAGTCAAGCGCGCCACGGAGGCCGAAGGCGTACGACTTCGAGCGCCTCGCCGACGACCTCGAGGCGGTGGTTGAAGCCACGTCGCCCCACCGGCCCGCGCACCTGATCGGACACGACTGGGGCGCGATCCAAGGTTGGGAGTTCGCGGCGCTGGAGCGCTTCCAGGGCCAGCTCGCCTCGTTTACGGCCGTGGCGGGCCCGTCGCTGGACCAGGTGGCCGCCGGCGGACGCGCGCTGCTGAGCCGTCCGACTCCCTCTCACCTCGCGCGGCTCGTCGGTCGCGTGCGGCGCTCGTGGTACGTCGCCGGGCTGTGGATTCCGGGAGTGCCGACGTTGGTCTGGCGGGCGCTCACCCCGGGCCGCTGGGCGTGGTGGCTGCGCTACGCCGAGCGCGTTCCGCTCAGTGACGGCTATCCGGCGCAGTCGCTATCCGCCAACGGGCGTCGCGGCTCGAACCTCTACCGACGCAACATCCCCCGCCGCATGCTGCGCCCGCGGACCGAGCGCACCGCGCACCTGCCGGTGCAAGTGGTGATTCCCACCCGAGACCACTTCATCTCGCCGGACTACTACGACCCGGCCGACGGCTTCGCGCCAGTGCTGAGGCGGCGGCTGGTGGGCACGACGCATTGGGTTCCGCGCACCGAACCTGGGCTGCTCGCGGGTTGGATCGATGGCTTTGTGAGCGACGTCGAGGCCGGACGAGCCAATTCCTCCCGAGCCCCCTGGGTGCGCGGCGGCGGCCTCGATCAGCTGCGGGGACGACTTGCCGTAGTGACCGGGGCGGGCAGCGGGATCGGGCGGGCGACCGCGGCCGCGCTCGCGTCGCGCGGGGCGCGGGTGGTGCTCGTGGACCGCGACTCCGCGGCCCTCGCTGAGGCGGCGGCCGAGATTCGCGGCGCGGGCACATGCACCTGCGACGTCTCTGACGAGCGCGCGATGGAGCGCCTGTGCGATCACGTTTTCGCGCGCTACGGCGTCCCCGACGTGGTCGTCAACAACGCCGGAGTTGGGATCGCAGGCCTGTTCCTCGATACGCCGGTGCGCGAATGGCGCCGCGTGCTGGGCGTCAACCTGATGGGAGTGGTGCACGGCTGCAAGCAGTTCGCGCCCGCGATGCTGCAGCGTGGGGAGGGTGGCCACATCGTCAACATCGCCTCCGCAGCCGCGTTCCAGCCCTCGAAGGGGCTGGCGACCTACTCCGCTTCCAAGGCCGCGGTACTGATGGCTTCGGAGTGCCTGCGCGCCGAGCTCTCCCCGCACGGGATCGGGGTGACCGCAGTGTGTCCGGGCTTCGTGCACACCAATATCACCCGCAACGCGCGCTACCTGGGCCACGCGGGGGAGGATGAGCGGCGGGTCGCGGAACGGGTCACGCGCATGTACGAGCGGCGCAACTTCACTCCGGAGCAGGTCGCCGAGGAGATCCTCGAGGCGATCGCCGAAGACCGGCCTGTGGCGGTCGTCACTCCTGAGGCGCGTGTGATGCGCGCGATCTCCAGGTTCGCCCCTCGGCTGAGCCGGCGACTGGCGATGCTCGACACGCTGCCGGCCTAAATCGGAGATCAAGAAGGACTCTTGTCTGTGGGGGCGAAACGCACCCACATGCTGTTCAAGCGCCTACCCCGGATCGAGTACCGCCCTGCCAATCCCACAAAAGGACAAGAGCACCTGAAGCCGGGCTGGCTCGCGCTTTTGCGCTGGCTGCAGGCCTACAAGGTGGAGTTCGTGCTCGTCGGCCCGGTCGCGGAGGCCGTTCGAGGCGATGAACGCGCCGAGGGGCCGGTCGCGGTCGTGCCCGCGCCGTATCGCCGCAACCTCGAGCGGTTGGGACGAGCGCTTACCGCCGAGCACGCGCGTTTGCGCGTCGACGCGGGGGCGGCGAGCGGCGCCGATGCATCTCCGACCAAGCTCGACCCCGACAAGCTCAGCCAGAACACCCGCTGGACGCTGCGCTGCGGCGGCCACGACATCGACATCGAGGGTGGCCTGCGCAACAACGGCGCCGGGGGCGGCATGCCCAGCTATCAGGAGTTGCTCTACGAGGCCGGACGGTTCGAGCTCGAACCTGAGTGCAGCGTCGAGGTGGCCTCGCCCGAGGACATCGAGCACTTCGCGCACCTGCGGCGTACGGGCAGCCCGCCTGAGATCAAGATCATCCGCCAGCAGACCGCCGAGCCGGCCTCGCCAGTGCAGGATTCGCCGGCAGCGCGCGAGCGTAGCTAGCCCGATCTAACCATCTGGCCGGGCGCGCGCGACGCGTCCCAGGGCGCTCGGAGCGCGTTACACTGCCCGCCGCCGGGCACATATCCCCGGCCGGTGCAGTTGCAGCGAAGTCCGGTGCTATCCCGGCGCTGTCCCGCAACTGTGATGCCTCCGAGGGCGTGAATTCCTGACCGAGGACGAGCCAGGTCGCCTGCGCTGCGCCGAGCGAACTCAAGCCCTCGGAGGAAGGGCGGCTCGCGCGGCGCCCTGCCGGCGAACCACCTCCCTTCGCGATCTGCGGAGGTTTTAATGCTCTGTTCGAAGACCCGGTTGTGGCGCCGCGCCGTCACCGTGGCCGCGATATTCGCGGCCACCGTCGTCTCCGCCTGCGGCAGCTCTGGAAATACCTCGCCGGCTTCATCGGATGCGCCGTCGGCGGGCTTCCCGGTGACACTGAAAACAGGAGCAGGCGCGGTCAAGATCGCTCATCGTCCGCGCCGGATCGTCTCTCTGTCACCCAGCGCGACCGAGGACCTATTCGCGCTAGGAGCCAGCACTCAGGTCGTGGCTGTCGATTCCGACTCGATCTATCCCAAGAGCGCGCCGCACACCACGCTCTCTGCCTACCACCCGAGTGTCGAAGCGATCGCCAAGTACCGGCCCGATCTGGTCGTGATCACCGACGACATCAACCACATCGCCGAGCAGCTGGCCAAGCTCAACGTGCCCGTGCTGCTCGAGCCCGCGCCTGACAACTTCAGTGGCGCCTATGCCCAGCTCGCGCAGCTGGGGCGCGCGACCGGCAACGTCGCCGGCGCCAGGCGCGCAGTCGACAGCATGCGCGGGCAGATCGCGTCGCTCGTGCGCTCCGTGCCGCGGCCGAAGCGCACGCTGACCGTCTACAACGAGCTCGATCCGACGGGCTACTCGGCCGACTCGCGCACGTTCGTGGGGGCGGTCTACACCATGTTCGGGCTCAAGAACATCGCCGATAAGGCCGGCAAGGCCAACAACTACCCGCAACTCTCGCGCGAGTACATCGTCGCCTCGGATCCAGGCTTGATCGTGCTTGCAGACACAGTCTGCTGCGGTCAAACGCCGGCGAAAGTCGCTGCGCGGCCAAGCTGGAAAAACATCACAGCGGTCAAGAACGGGCTGGTCATTCCGGTAAACGACTCGCTCGCGTCTGAGTGGGGTCCGCAGTTCGTCCAGTTCGTGAAAACGATCGCGGCGGCGGTGCGGCGAGCAGAAGCGCGGCAGCAGGGGTAGCGACGCCGGTGAGCTCGTCAATCGAGCAACGGGACGTGACGGTCGAGGGAGGCTCGACGGCGGCAAGCCTGCCTCGCCCGCAAGTGGTCGCCCGCGGCGTCCCGCCGCTGTCGGGGGCGGCCGC
Organism: uncultured Solirubrobacterales bacterium; assembly: GCA_963767295.1. Lineage (GTDB taxonomy): Bacteria > Actinomycetota > Thermoleophilia > Solirubrobacterales > Solirubrobacteraceae > Palsa-465. The sequence continues at coordinate 474,524 of CAVYDI010000002.1, read as the reverse complement.
GGTCGCCTTTCTGCTGCTGGCCTTGATGGTCGGGCTCGGCACCGGCCCGATTGGGATTGGGTGGGGGGCGGTGGCCCAAACCGTGCTCGCCCACCTGCCGTTGCTGCATGTGCACGCTCCGCTGAATGCGCTTGACAGCGCGATCATCTGGCAGCTGCGCGCCCCGCGCGTGGCGCTCGGCGCGATGGTGGGCGGAATGCTGGCGGTCGCAGGCGCCTCCTATCAGGGCGCGTTTCGAAACCCGCTCGCCGACCCGTACCTTCTCGGGGTCGCCGCAGGTGCTGGGCTGGGGGCAACGCTGGCGGTGGCCTACACCCCGGCCGGGACCAGCGCGGGCGCGCTGCTGCCCGTGGCGGCATTTCTCGGCGCGGTGGTCTCGGTCGTCGCTTCCTACCTGCTCGGTCGCTCCACCGGCCGCGCACGCACGGCGACCACGTTGATCCTGGCCGGTGTGACCGTGGCCGCGTTCATGACCGCGGTCCAGACCTTCGTGCAGCAGCAGCACTTCCAGACCCTGGTCCAGGTCTACACCTGGATTCTGGGTGGCCTCACCAGCGCGAGCTGGCATGACTGTCTGATCGTGGCGCCTTACATCGCCGTGAGCGCCGCGGTCCTGGTTGCCCACCGACGCATGCTGGATGTACTCAGTCTCGGCGACGAGGAGGCGGCGAGTCTCGGGCTCAACGTGCGCAGGGTGCGATTCGTGATCGTCGCCGCGGCGACTTGCGGGACCGCGGCGGCCGTCGCCGTGAGCGGGCTGATCGGCTTTGTAGGCATCATCGTCCCGCACGCGATTCGGCTGGCCGTTTCCTCCAGTTACCGGGCGATCGTCCCCCTGTCGCTGGTCATCGGTGGCGGCTTTTTGGTGCTCGCTGACGTGCTGGCGCGGACGCTGACCTCGCCATCCGAGCTGCCGTTGGGGGTAGTGACCGCATTCTTTGGCGCGCCATTTTTTGCGGTGGTACTGCGCACGAGCCGGCGGATGGGGATGTGACGAGCTTCGCGGCCCAAAAAACTGAGCTGCCGGCCGCAGTCGCGGCTCAGAACGTGTCCGTCCGCTTGGGCGACCGCGCCGTGCTCCTAGACGTCTCGGCGCAGGTCCAGCGCGGCGGCTGGCTGGCCCTGGTCGGACCCAACGGCGCCGGCAAAACGACGTTTCTGCGCGCGCTGGCAGGTCTCGTGCGCTTCTCCGGGGACATCACGTTGCATGGCCGGGCGGTACATGCGAGCAACCGTCGCGAGCTCGCGCGGTCAGTCGCGCTCGTGCCGCAGATCCCGCAGACGCCGCCCGCGTTGACCGTGGCCGAGTACGTCCTGCTCGGGCGCACGCCCCACATCGGCTACCTAGGGACGGAGTCGCGGGCGGACCGCCTGGCGGCGGAGCGAGCCATCGACAGCTTGGAGCTCGGGCTCTTCGTGAAACGGCCGCTGGGCGAGCTGAGCGGCGGCGAGTTGCAGCGCGCCGTGCTTGCCCGCGCGCTGGCCCAGGAAGCGCCCATCCTGCTGTTAGACGAGCCCACCACGGGGCTGGATCTAGGCCACGAGCAGCAGGCGCTCGAGTTGGTCGACCGGCTTCGGCGCGCCGCGGGACTCACGGTCATCTCGGCGCTTCACGACCTCACGATCGCCGCCCAGTACGCCGAGCGGCTGCTGCTCCTCGACCGGGGACGGGTCGTCGCCGCCGGCGCGGCCAACGACGTGCTCACCGAGGCGACGGTCGCGAGATATTTCGAGGCCCGGGTGCGCGTGGTGCGCGAGCAGGGCAGCGTTTTCGTGCTGCCGGTTCGGGAAAAGCGGCCCGACAACAGCTAGCGATAGCGCCCCGGCTCCCACAGCGGCTCCTCGCCGCGGTTGGCGCCGCGGCTGAGGATGAACAGCAGGTCGGAGAGCCGGTTGAGGTAGCGCACCACCTCTGGGTTGATCTGGTCGCCGCAGGCCACCGCGAGGCGTTCGGCTCGCCGGCACACAGTTCTGCACACGTGCAGTTGCGCGGCCGCCGGCGTGCCCCCGGGCAGCACGAATGACTTCAGCGGCTTGAGCGTGGCGTTGACCTCGTCGCAGCGTTCCTCCAGCCAGGCGACCTGCTCGCTGCGCACCCGAAGCCGCTCGCGCCCGGAGGAGTCCTCGAGCGGCACGGACACGTCGGCGCCGAGGTCGAAGAGGTCGTTCTGGACGCGCCGGAGCCACTCGGCGTAGTCAGCCGACAGGCCGTCGACCGTGAGCGCGAAACCGACATGGGCATTCAGCTCATCGATGGTGCCGTATGTCTCGATGCGCGGGTCCGTCTTCGGCACGCGGCTCATGTCGCCGAGATGGGTCTCGCCGCTGTCGCCCAAGCGCGTGTAGATGCGGGTGAGGTTCACTGTCATCGTGCGCCTGCCAGTCTACGAGGCGGTTGAGCGGGTCCAGCTTGCGACTCTCGCTTTCGCCGCCGTGCTGCTAACGGGCTGCGGGCTCCAGGGGTCGAGCCAGCGTGGTCCCGTCGCCGTTACCGTCACGAAGAACTATGGCCGGGAGCATGTGGCATCTGGCCCGGTGACACTTCCGTCAAGCGGGGGCTCGGCGTATTCGGTGACCGGGCGGCGGTTCAAGGTCGCCGGCGGCCCGGGCAGTGTGAGCTCGATTGCTGGGACGGCTACCGGCGCGGGACGCCGCTGGTTTCTATACATCGACGGGGTCGCCGCCCGCCCGCGTGCCCGGGTCTACGCCGGAGAGCGCGTCTGGTGGGACCTACACGCGTCCGGTGCGAGGGCCCAGGCCGTGGTCGGGTCCTTTCCGCAGCCTTTCTTGCTCGGGCAGGGGGGCCAGCGGCTGCCCACCACGGTCGCTTGTGGGCGCGGAGTCGCGACCGCCTGCAAGCGCGTGACCTCCACCCTGACGCGGCTCGGCGTGCCGGTCGCGAGCCAGTTGCTGGGCGCCGGGTCAGGTCAGGACTCGCTAACCGTTGAAGTCGCCCCGTGGCAGCAGCTGACCGGTCAGGTGGTGGCGCTGCTGCTCGCTAAGGGACCGGCACTGAGCGGGGTTTACGCGCGTTTTGATGGCGGCGGGACAAGCCTCGAATTGCTCGACGACGCAGGCGCAAGCGCCGGGGCGCTCGGCCATTCGAGCGGGTTGATCGCCGCGATCGCGCAGGGCGGCGGTCCGCCCACCTGGCTCATCACAGGCACCGATGCAGAGGGCGTCGTGGCCGCCGCTGATGCACTGGACGCCGCCCGTCTGCGGGACCGCTTCGCGCTCGCGGTGTCGGGCGGTCGCTACCTGCCTGTGCCGCGCTAAATCGGTAGCCTCCGCCGGCTCATGAAGATAGGCGTCCCCAAGGAGACCGCCGAGGGCGAGCGCCGCGTCGCGCTTGTTCCCGAGGTCGTGAGCAAGCTCGCGCGACCGCCGGAAGAGGGGGCCGAGGCCGTCGAGGTGCTAATCCAACGCGGAGCAGGTCACGCCGCATTGATTCCCGACAGCCTGTATGAGGAGTCGGGTGGCCAGCTGGTCGACGATGCGAGCGCGGTCTTCGGCTGCGACGTGGTGGCGAAGGTCGCGCCTCCGACCAACGAGGAAGTCGGCCTGCTGGGCTCGGACTCGGTCCTGATCTCGTTCTTGCAGCCGCTGACGAACCCCGAAGGGGCTCGCGCGCTCGCGCAGGCGCGCGTCACGAGCTTTGCCCTGGAGTCAATCCCTCGCATCAGCCGGGCCCAGTCGATGGACGCACTGTCGAGCCAGTCCAACGTCGCGGGCTACCGCGCGGCGCTGATCGGCGCCCAGGAGCTCGGTCGCTTCTTTCCCATGCTGATGACGGCGGCGGGCACGATACGGCCTGCGACAGTGCTGGTGCTCGGGGCGGGGGTCGCCGGGCTGCAGGCAATTGCCACCGCGCGTCGGCTGGGAGCCGTGGTTCAGGGCTTTGATGTGCGCGCCGCGGTCAAGGAGCAGGTCGAATCTCTTGGGGCGAAGTTCCTCGAGTTCGATCTCGGCGGCGATCTCGAGGGCAGCGGCGGTTACGCCAAGGAGCTGACGCCCGAGCAGCAGGCGCGCCAGCAGGAGTTGATGGCCGAGGCGATCGGCAGGGTCGACGTTGTGATCACGACGGCGCTTGTGCCCGGTCGCCGTGCCCCGATTCTGGTCACCAAGACCGCGGTGGAGAAGATGAAGCCGGGATCGGTGATTGTTGACCTCGCCGGCGAGGCGGGCGGGAATTGCGAGCTCTCGGAGCCGGGCGAGACCGTCGTGCACCAGGGCGTCAAGGTCCTGGCGCCGCTCAACGTGCCATCGACGATGGCCGAGCACGCGTCGCAGCTTTACGGGCGCAACATTCAGGCGCTGCTTGGGCTAATGATCGAGGAGGGGCGGCTGAAGCTCGACTTCGACGACGAGATCATCGCGGGCGCCTGTCTGACGCGCGACGGCGAGATAGTCAACGCCGCCGCGCGCGAGGCGGCGGGCGCGGGGAGCCCTGCGTGAACACGGTCATCGAGATAGCGATTCTGGTGCTGGCCGCGTTCGTCGGCTTCGAGGTGATCTCAAAGATTCCGAACACGCTGCACACGCCGCTGATGTCGGGGACCAATGCGATTCACGGAATCGTGCTGCTCGGCGCGCTGTTGGTGATCGCCGGCGCGAGCGGCGCCTTTGAGCAGGCGCTATTGGTGGTGGCGATCATGTTCGGGACGATCAACATCATCGGCGGCTTCTTTGTCACCGACCGCATGCTCGAGATGTTCAAGCGCAAACCGGAGCCGTCGCCCGGCGATGGTGAGCGCTCCCCAAGCGGTGATTCCGCCTCGCAGGAGGAGCAGAGCTGATCCTCTCCATCGCCGCGGTCAGCCCGAATGTAATCAACGGGCTGTACATCGTCGCCTTCGCGCTCTTCATCCTGGGGCTACGGGGGCTCACCGGTCCGCGCACGGCCGTGCGAGGCAACCTCATCGCTGCCGTGGGGATGGCGATCGCGTTCATCGCCACGCTGCTCCACCCCGGGACATTCCACGGCTCGGCCACTCCGTGGTTGATCGCGCTGGGGTTGGTGCTGGGCGTCGCCGTCGGGATCCCGGCGGCGCGAAGGGTGCGCATGACCGCGATGCCGCAGATGGTGGCCCTGTTCAACGGGGTCGGCGGCGGCGCCGTGGCGCTGATCGCCTGGGTCGAGTACCGCCATCACTACGGTGGCGACTTCCCGCTCAAGGCAGAGATTCCCTCGCTCCTGGCCGCGATCATCGGCTCGGTGTCGTTCTGGGGCTCGAACATAGCGTTCGCCAAGCTGCAGGAGCTCCTGCCCGGCCGCCCGATCAAGCTCCCGGGTCAGGCGTTCGTCAACGGAGCGCTGCTCGCGATCTGCCTGGGTTCGCTGATCGCACTAGCTGCCGGAGTTCACTCACAGGCGCTGTTCATTCTGGGCATCCTGCTCGCCGCTGCAGTCCTGGGCAACATGCTCGTGCTGCCAATCGGGGGCGCGGACATGCCCGTCGTGATCTCACTACTCAACGCGTTCACCGGCGTGTCGGCTGCGGTCACGGGCATCGCGCTCAATAACACCGCGCTGATCGTCGCGGGCATGCTGGTGGGTGCCTCGGGTTCGATTCTCACGAGCCTGATGGCCAAGGCGATGAACCGCTCGATCCCCGCGATCATCGCCGGCGGGTTCGGCGGTGCGGTCGCAGCGCCGACCGCGGCGGGTGAGACCGGCGGCACGGTCAAATCGACTTCCGCTCAGGACGTCGCGATTCAGCTTTCGTATGCGCGCCAGGTCGTGATCGCGCCAGGCTACGGGATGGCGGTCGCGCAAGCCCAGCACGCCGTGCGCGAGCTTGAGCGCACGCTCGAGGCGAAGGGGGTGGAGGTCAAATTCGCAATCCACCCCGTGGCCGGCCGCATGCCCGGTCACATGAACGTGCTGCTCGCGGAGGCGGACGTACCTTACGATCTGCTGCGGGAGATGGACGAGATCAATCCCGAGTTTCCGCGCACCGATGTGACGCTCGTGATCGGCGCCAACGACGTCACCAATCCGGCGGCAAAGAACGAACCGGGTTCTCCGATCTACGGAATGCCGATCCTCGAGGTCGATAGATCGGGGGCCGTGATCGTGCTCAAGCGATCAATGGCCTCCGGCTTCGCCGGCATCGACAATCCGCTCTTCTACGAAGAGAAGACGTCCCTGCTGTTCGGCGACGCGAAAAAGTCAGTGAGCGAGATCACTGCCGAAGTGCAGTCGCTGTAGGTAGAGTCGCGCCCGACCCAGAGTTAGGAGTGCGCCGATGGATCCCAATCGCCTGACCGCAATCCCGCTGTTCTCGCATCTCTCGCCCGATGAGGCGCGCCGCCTCGCGACCTTTGCGACGGAGACGAGCGCCGCCGAGGGTCAGATCTTGATGAAGCAAGGTGACTATTCGACTGAGCTGATCGCGATCGAGGAGGGGACGGCCGAGGTGATCAGAGATGAGAAGAAGGTCGCCTCCCTCAGGCAGGGCGATGTGATCGGCGAGATGGGCCTCATCGACCGAGCCCCGCGGAACGCAGATGTCATCGCCACCTCACCGATGCGACTGCTGAAGCTCACCCACTGGGAAATTCGGCGCATGTCCGAGGACACGCTCGAGCGGATTCACAAAGTGATCGAGGAGCGGCGCCAGCAGGGCGTGGCTGACCCCGCGCAGTAGGGTCGGCCGATCCAGTTCTGCGGCGCTTTGCCCGGCAGCGTCTCGCTTTCCGAACTCCACCTGGCTCGTTCTGAGCGATAGCATCTCGTCTCGGCGTTCGCCGGCGAGGGCGCAGCTGAGTGAAAGGAAACCGGGGCGGTATGCGATGGTCCGTGATGTGCGGAATTGCGGCCGCGTCCTGCGTGCTCGCAGGCTCCACCCAGGCCGCCGGCTTCGGGTGGTCAATTCAGCACACACCCAATCCGAGCGGCGCCCACTCCAGCGGGCTGTTCAGTGTGGCGTGCCCATCCGCCAGCGACTGCCTCGCGGTCGGGAACTACGAAAGCAGCTCATTGAAGTTCAAGGCGCTCAGCGAACGCTGGAACGGACATACCTGGTCCATCGGGCGACCGCAAAATCCAGCCGGCGCGACCTTCGTCGATCTCGCCAGCGTGTCTTGCGCGTCTGCACACGCCTGCATGGCCGTCGGCGCCTATGCGGGCACCGGCGGCAAACTGAGGACGCTGGCAGCGCGCTGGAATGGCAGCAGGTGGACGATTGCGAGGACCCCTAATCCCCGCAGCTCCACGCACACCGAACTCGACGGTGTGTCGTGCCCGTCTGCCCACGTCTGCGTTGGCGTCGGCTTCTACGCGACAACCGGCCCATACCGGCCGCTAGCCGAGCGTTGGAACGGTCACCGTTGGTCGATCCAACCCACGCGGCGCCCGCCGGGAGGGAGCAGTGCTCAGCTGACGAGCGTGTCTTGCCCCTCCTCGCGAGCGTGCACCGCCGCCGGAGACTACGAGAGCGGCAGTTCCGTCTCGGTGACGCTGGTGGAGCACTGGGCGGGGCACGGCTGGGCGATTCAGAGCACCCCGGACCACCACGGCGGTGGCAACAACTATCTCAACGGAGTGTCCTGTCCATCGGTCAACGCTTGCTCTGCCGTGGGCAAGTATCAGAACGGCGCAGTGCACGCGGCGTTGATCGAGCGATGGAACGGGCGCCGCTGGTCGCTTGAACCTGCCCCGATCCCATCTGGCGCGCTGGATGTTTCGCTGGACGGGGTGTTTTGTGTAACCGCAAATATCTGCACCGCGGTCGGTTACTACGAAAACGGGGCAGGGAGCACCTTGACGCTCGGCGAGCGCTCCGGTGCCGGCAAGTGGTCACTGCAGCACACGGCGAATCCGCGTCATGCGAAGCTCAACGAGCTTGGCGGAGTCGCCTGTCCGTCGGCGACCGCGTGCACGACCGTGGGCGACTCTGCGCTCAACGTCTCATCTACCGAGAAAACTCTGGCAGAGCGGTGGAGGCCCTAATGCGCCGCTTGGGCAGGGTAAGCCGCTAAGCGCGCTCTGCGCTGGCCTGGTCGGCGCCCTCGTCCGCTTCCTCATCTGAGGGCACTCGCTCGGCCTCATCGGTCACTCGCTCAGCGTCGACGTGCTTGAGTGGCTCTGGATCGTCGCCGCGATCTGGCTGTTGCTCTTCGCTCATTGTCGCTGCGCTACCCCGACGAGGCGACGCTCAACGCTTAATTGAGTTCGATCAGCTCGAACGTGAGGTGGCTGTCGCCGGGGGTAGCGATCCCCATCGTGTGCCTCGGCGAGCGGCGCCGCTGGGTGGGGCTGCCTGGGTTGAATATCTGAAATCCGTCTGCGGCGGTCTCGTGCAGCGGCATGTGGGAGTGGCCGAATACGACAGCATCGGCTCGCGGAAAGCGGCGTCGCATGCGTTCGAGCCGCCCCGCGCGCGGCCCTGCGTCGTGGATGACCGCGAGCCGCCACCGGCCTAGTTCGAGCTCGGTCTGGCTCGGCAGGGCGGTGACCACCTCGGGCTCGTCCACGTTGCCGTGCACGGCGACTACCTCGCCGAACTCGCGAAGCTGTGCAAGCACGCTGAGCGCGGCGAGATCGCCGGCGTGAATTATCAGGTCGGCGCCCCGCAAGCGCTCGATGCAGCAGGCGGGAAGCGCTCGTGTCCCGCGGGGCAGGTGCGTGTCGGCGATGATCGCGGCTTTCAAGAACGCGGCAGTTGGTTGTGGTGGTGGCCGGATACCCTCGGTTGGCGATGATGTCGCGTGCGCAGGCGGTGGAGGCTCTGGCCGGTGAGCGCTTCGACCTTGCCGTGATCGGCGGTGGGATCACTGGCGCGGGCGTAGCGCTTGACGCGGCGAGCCGCGGTTACAGCGTCGCGCTGCTCGAAAAGGCGGACTTTGCCTCGGGGACCAGTAGCCGCTCCTCGAAGCTGGTGCACGGCGGCCTGCGCTACCTGCGGCGCTTCGACCTCGGGCTCGTGCGCGAAGCCCTGCTCGAGCGGCAGCTCATGGTCAGGCTGGCGCCCCACCTTGTGACGCCGGTTCAGCTCGTGGCGGCGGCGTTCGACGGCGCGCGTCCGGACCGGTTGTTCGGCGTCGGGCTCAACATGTACGACGTAATGGCAGCTCCGTCGCTGCGGGGCCGCCGTAGCGCACGCCGCGCCGCCACGCGCAGCGGTCGGGGACCGGGCGTCACTGACCCCGGGCGCGACGGCGAGGCCGACTGGAGCCCCTCGCGCCACAGGCTGATCGGGCCCGACGAGCTGGTGTCGCTACTGCCCGCGCTCGCCTCCCGCAACCCCTCTGGGGGTTACCTCTTCTACGACTGCCAAACCGATGACGCCCGGCTCGTGCTGACTGTGCTGGAGGAGGCCGAGCGCTTCGGGGCAATCTGCGCCAACCGCCTGCAAGCCGTAGAGCTGGTGCCCGAAGGCGTGGTCGTGAGCGATTTGCACACGAGCGCGACTTTTACCGTCAGGGCCGACAGCGTGATCAACGCGACAGGGGTGTGGGCCGACCGGCTCAAGCCCGAAGAACTGCATGCCGAGGCCGAGGTCCCGGTCATCAGGCCTAGCCGCGGCACCCACATCACGCTTGCGCGCGACGACCTTCCGCTCGAGGCTGGCGCGGTCATTCCATCGGGCGGAGGCCGGTTCATCTTCGCCCTGCCATGGCTCGGTCGGAGCTTGATCGGCACCACCGATAACGACTATGAGGGCGACATCGACCACGTTCGCCCTGCGCTGGATGACATCGAGTACCTGCTCGATGCGACCAACACCTTCTTCGGCACCGCGCTCGCACGCAACGACGTGACCGGCGCCTACGCGGGCGTGCGCCCCCTGATCTCCACCGGGGACAGCCGCAAATCCGTCGACATCTCGCGCAAGGCCGAGCTGTATGAGACCTCGAGCGGTCTGATCACGATCACCGGCGGCAAGCTCACGACCTGGCGGCGAATGGCAAAGCTGGCCGTGGATCGTCTCGTTGAACGCGATGGCCGCACCGCACCGTGCCGGACACACGAAATCCCGCTGGGCGAACCAGTCGAAGCTGGAAGCCTCCCGCTCGTTGAGGGGGTCGCCGATGAGGCCTATGGGGCGCTCGCGCGCCGGTACGGCCATGCGGCGGTGGGCGTACTGGAGATCGCCGCGCAGCATGGAGAGCTCGCGCAGCCAATCGTGCCCGACTTCCCGGACCTGCTGGCCGAGGCCGTGTATGCGGCCCGTTGTGAGCAGGCCCTCAGCGTCAGCGACGTAGTTCTGCGGCGGACGCGGCTAGGCGTGCTCGCGGCCCGCGAGGTGATTCGTTATGGGGTTCCACAGCGCGTCGCGAAGGCAATGGCAAGGGAACTACGTTGGGACTCCACGCGGGCTGAAAACGAAGTCGCCCGCTTTAGCCAAGAGGCCGAGGCTGAGGGACTGGGAGTCGCCGCATGATTGCGCCCGCTCGCCGCTGGCGGGTCCGAGGCGAGACGCTCGAGCTCGGCGGCCACCCCTGGCTGATGGGCATCGTCAACGCCACGCCCGACTCGTTCTCGGACGACGGAGCGCAGCGCACACTCGAGCAGCGGGTCGCGCTGGCACGCTCGCTCGTCGCCGCGGGCGCCCACATAATCGACGTGGGCGGCGAGTCTGGGGTTACCAATCGGCCGGCAGTCGAGCCCGAAGAAGAGATCGCACGCGTGGTGCCCCTGATCGAAGCGATCGCGGGCGAGCTCGGCGTGTACGTCTCGGTCGATACCTACAAACCGGCGGTCGCGCGGGCCGCGCTCGAGGCCGGCGCCGCGATCGTCAACGACACGAGCGGTCTCCGCGATCCTGAACTCGCAGACGTGTGTGCTCAGAGCCGAGCGGGTCTGATCGTCATGCACACAAGCGCCGCGCCCAAGCAAAAAGTGCTCGACCGCTCACTCGACGGGCGCATCGTGACCGCCGTCGAAACGTTTCTGACACAGCGCATCGAGTTCGCGTGCAAGCAGGGCGTCGCCTTCGAGCAGCTGATGCTCGACCCCGGCCCGGATTTCTCCAAGACTCCGGCTCAGACCATCGCGGTGCTACGCGCGCTGCCCGCGCTGCACGAGCTCGGCCGCCCGCTCCTGCTGGCAGCTTCGCGCAAAGACTTCATAGGCGCAGTCACCGAGCGCACACCGCGTGCTCGCCTTGGCGGGACGCTTGCGGCTGTGGCATTCGGAGTGGCTGCAGGTGCACACGTGCTGCGTGTACATGACGTGACCGAAGTGGCGGACTTCCTGGCGGTGCGTGCCGTGCTGGAGGGCGAGGCGGAGGTTGATCCAGAGCTGCAGTTGGCCGACAGCCTGCGTTGGGAGCTGGGTGCGGGCTGACAACCGCGGCGCCCGCTAGATTCAGCCGCCATGTCCGTCCTGGACCGAGAAGCGCTCGAGCAGAGCCCGTTGGCGGATCTCCACGCGATCGCCTCGGAGCTGTCGATCGACGGCTATCGCTTGCTGCGCCGCGGTGAGCTCGTCGACGTCATCCTCGCGCGCCAGCAAGGCTCCGACGAGCAGCCGCAGGCGGACGCGAAACCGCGTCGACGCCGTGGGCGCCGTGGCGGCGGGTCGCGCGCGGCGGCGACCGAGCAGCCCGCGGACGAGGGCGCTACGCCCACCGAGCAGTCTCCGGCCAAGCCAGCGCCTTCACGAGCAGACGAGCCCGCGCCGTCGACGGAGCGAGAGGCCGCTGAAGCGCCGGCTGCGCCAGCGTCCGACCGGGCGCGCTTCGAAGCGCTCGAGTCCCGGTTCCCGGACGAGCCTTTCTCCTTCGCCTCCGAAGACCCTGTCCTCTCCGCAATCGAGTCGTTCACCCCAATCGGAAAGGGCTCGCGTGCGACGATCGTGGGGCCCACGCGATCGGGCAAATCCGAGACGCTGCGGCGTGTGAGCGGCGCGCTGGCTGGGAGAGAAGACATCGAAGTGATGCTCGTGCTGGTGGGGGTACGCCCCGAGGAGGTACACGAGTGGCGGGCCGGCCCGGTGCAACCGCTGGAGGCGATTTCGTTCGCCGCACCGGCGTCGGCTCAAGACCGGGCTGTGTATGGCGCCATTGACCGAGCGCGATCGGTCGCTGTGGCCGGAGGCGACGTCGTGATCTTGCTTGACAGCCTGGATGGGCTGCACGAGCACGCCGCCCGGCGTGCCCTGGCGACGGCACGCAGGCTGGTCGAAGGTGGATCGGTGACCGTGATCGCGACTGCGTCCGAGCCCGTCGGCGGGGAGACCACGGTAATAACCCTTGACCCGCTGCGGGCAGAGGGTGACCGCGTCCCCGCGTTCGATCCGCTCGCGAGCGGAACGCTGCGGGCTGAGCTGCTGGTCGGCGAGGACGGGGTCGCTGCTATCGCGAAGGCACGCGCGGAGGCCGTGGGCGAGCCCAGAACTCGTTAGTAGGCCGTAGATCGCGAGCGGTGACGAGGGCGGGCCTTGTACCGCGGCTGCTGGCCGCGTCGCCACAGCACGCGGTCAAGCTCTGACGAGGAGCGCCCCGCCGCAGCTGCGAGCAGTTCGACCGCGTGGACCGCGCAGGCGCGGATCTCAATCTCTTCAGCCGAGCCGTGCTCGATCAGCTCGCCGCGCTCGATGCGGGCCAAGAGGACCTCGTCGAACACGAGTACGCCGTCGAGGCGCAGCACATGTGGCACCAGGTTGTCGGCAAACATCGTCAACTGCCCGAGATCTTCGAAATGAGCGACGCGGGCGAGGTCGAGATCAGCTGCCGCTATTTGCGCGCGTTTGAGAAATGGAACCCGCAGCTCGGCGTACTCAGCCACGTCCTCGAAACAGCCCCAGCCCACAAGCTCGCTCACAAGCTCGACCGCGGAGGCCCCGGCGCGATCAACCACCGCCGCGAAACTCCCGTCATAGTCGCCTTCCACATGGTCGCCGAGATCTCGCAGCGAGGCGGCGAACAACTCCATCAGCTCGTGCCACGGATCCTGGCCGAGCGCGCGCGCGATGTCACCCGCATCGATGCGGGAGAGCTGCTCCGCGCTCCACGGTCCCTGGTCGCTGAAGCGCGCGCGCAAGCTCGAAGCAACCGTCATGTAGCCCGACTGGCCTCGCCGCTTGCGCAGCGTTGGAAACCAGCCGGAGCCAAAGTTGATCGCATCGAGCGTGAGCCAGAAGGCGGCCAGCTCTTCGCGCGTGCCGGTGAGCAGGTGTGCGCGGCGCTCGGGAGCGGTGACCCGGTGCTCGAGCGCTAAGGATGGCGCGTAGCGATCGAGCGCGGCCGTGTCGATCGCGACATGTCGGGCTCGCTGTGCGACCGTGGCGCTCGCTTCCCGAAGCTCTGTCAGCGGATTGCTCACGAGCGTCTCACCCAAATGAGATCAGTGCGACCCCGGCGACGACAGCGCATGCGCCAAGCAGGCGCTCCCTGGTCACTGGCTCGCGGTGTGTGAGCGCCAGCCACGCGGTGGCCAGCACGACGCTTGACTCGCGCACCGCTGCCACCGGCGCCGCGGGAGCCAGTCTCAAGGCGGCCAGCACCAGCGCGTAGGCGGCGAAGAAGCCGATCCCCGCGACAAGCGTCCGCACGCCGAATGCGGCGCGCAGCGCCGGGGCCCCCCGCACTTGCCAGACGCCGAACAGGTAGGCCCCCGCCGTGGCGGCGAACACCACCTCCAAATAGGCGGCCGGCGAGGCGTGGGCGATTCCGCGTTTGTCTACGAGCGTATAAGCGGCGATGCAGGCCCCTACCGCGAGCGCCAGCAGCAAGTCGGCGGGATGTCCGGCGCTGCGCAGTCCTCGCACCAGTACGACTCCGAGCGCAGCGAGCACAACGCCGACGGCGGTTATCGCTGAGAAGCTCGCACCCAGCGCGAGCACGCTCGCCAACAGCACCAGCACCGGCGCGGATCCACGCGCGATCGGATAGACGAAGCTCATCGCGGCCCGTGCATAGGCGGAAGCGAGAAACACCAGGTAGAGCGTTTCAAGGGCGCTCGAGGCGATGATGTAGGGCAGGGCGGCTTGGTGAAGTCGCCAGGTCAGTGCAGCTACCGGAGCAAAAACGACCACGCCGGCCACCACGGCAACTGCTGTCGCGCTGTGCGTGTCCTCGGCGCCGGCGAGCAGGAGGTTCCAGCTCGCGTGAATGACCGCGGCGCCGAGTACTAGCAGCAGAGCGGAGATGGACATGAGATGCCTTCAATGGAGGGGCTGGAGACGGCTGATCATCCCTGACTCGGGGTCCCGGTGACGACGACAGGGGCCGCTACCGTTGACCTCCCGATGCCCCAAGCCACGACCGACCTCGACGCATTCCTCGCCGGCCTCAATGGCCCGCAGCGCGAGGCCGTCACCTTCGGCGAAGGCCCGCTGCTGATCCTCGCCGGCGCCGGATCTGGCAAGACACGCGTGCTGACGCATCGGATCGCCTACCTGCTGGCGACCGGCGCTGCCTATCCGAACGAGATCCTCGCGATCACGTTCACTAACAAGGCCGCGGGCGAGATGCGCGAGCGCGTGGAGCTGCTCGTGGGCGGCCGCATCCGCACGATGTGGGTGATGACATTTCATGCCGCCTGCGCGCGAATGTTGCGCGCGAACGCCGACCGGCTGGGCTACACGCGCAACTTCACGATCTACGACCAAGCGGACTCGCGTCGCCTGATCAAGCGCTGCCTCGACGATCTCGGCATCGATCCCAAGCGGTTCACCCCTGCCGGCGTCCAGACCCAGATCTCCGACGCCAAGAGCAAGCTGGTGGACGCCGACGGCTACGGCCAGATGGTGGGTTCCTTTTTCGAGCGCACCGTGGCGGAGGTCTACCGCCAGTATGAGCGCGAACTGCACCGCATGAACGCGATGGACTTCGATGACCTGCTGTTTCGGGCAGTCGATGTGTTGACGATGTTCCAGGAAGTCCGCGACCGCTACACCGCGACCTTTCGGCATGTGCTCGTGGACGAGTACCAGGACACCAACCACGCCCAGTACCGCTGGCTGAAGCTGCTGACCTCGGAGCGGCGAAACGTGCTGGTTGTAGGAGACGATGCCCAGAGCGTCTACAGCTTTCGCGGAGCAGATATCCGCAACATCCTCGAGTTCACCGACGACTATCCCGACGCCCACGTCGTCACGCTCGACCAGAACTACCGCTCTACCCAGCGCATCCTGAGCGCGGCCAACGCGGTCATCCGCAACAACCGAGCACAGAAACCCAAGCACCTGTGGACCGAGCTCGGCGAGGGCGACCTGATCAAGATCCGGGAGCTAGACGACGAGCATGCGGAGGCCCGCTTCGTGGTCGGAGAGGTGGAGCGGCTGCTCGATGAGGGCAACTCGCCAGCGGAGATCGCCATCTTCTACCGGACCAACGCCCAATCCCGTGTGCTTGAGGACACGCTCGTGCGCGCGGGGATTCCCTACCAGGTCGTGGGGGGAACGAAGTTCTATGAGCGCGCCGAGATCAAGGACGCGATCGCGTACCTCGTGGCGCTCGTCAATCCGCAAGACGCCGGAGCCTTCACCCGCATCGTCAACTCGCCGAAGCGCGGCATCGGCTCCACCTCGGTCTCGCGCCTGCTCGCCTTCGCCAACACAATGGGGATGTCGATCTGGGATGTCGCCGCGGACCCCGAGCAGGTGCCCAACCTCGGCCCGCCCGCGGTCAAGGCGCTGGGACGGTTCATGGCGACGATGGCGGTGCTGCACGAGCGAGTGGCGTCCGGCTCCGACGTCGCCACTGTGCTCAACGCCGTGCTGCGCGACACTGGCTACCTGGAGGCGCTCGAAGCCGAGCGCACCTTTGAAGCGCAGGGGCGAATCGAAAACCTCGAGGAACTAGTCAACGTCGCGGCCGAATTCGATGCGGCCGGCTCTGGGGTTGGCGACGGCCGCGGAGAAGAGCGTGGCCTGGCTGAGTTCCTGCAGCAGCTGCAGCTGCTCTCTGACGCCGACGAACGTTCAGACGACCGCGCGCTGTTGACGCTGATGACGCTGCACAACGCGAAAGGGCTGGAGTACCCGATCGTGTTCATGATCGGGTGCGAGGAGGGCGTGTTCCCTCATCCCCGATCACTTGAGGAAGGGGGCCTCGAGGAAGAGCGGCGCCTCTGTTACGTGGGCATTACCCGGGCCCAACGCGACCTCTACCTCACGTGGGCGCGCAGCCGCGGTGTTTTTGGCACGCGCACGTACGGCATGCGCAGCCGCTTTATCGCAGAGATTCCGGCCGAGCTGACCGATCAGGAAGAGCAGCAGCCGCGCCCGCGCGCGGCCTCGTGGTCTCGCGCGGCCGCCGGCGCAGGGGGGTGGTCGAGCGCGGACACGGCAGGCCGGCCAGTCGACTTTCGGCTCGGCGACGACGTGGTCCATCCCTCCTTCGGCGACGGGGTGGTGACCGGGATCGAGCCAGGCGGGATCGTGGTGATCCGGTTCGCCGCCGACCGCATCGAGCGCAAACTACTGGCCGACCTCGCGCCGATCTCCAAACGACCATGACTGCGACGATCGTCGACGGTCGCGAGGCGGCCACGAATGTACGTGCGCAGGTCGCGCACGACGTCGAGCTGCTGGTGAGAGAGACGGGGCGCCGACCAGGACTCGCGACCATCCTGGTCGGGGACGATCCCGCGTCCGAGATCTATGTGCGAAACAAGCGTCGCGTCTCCGCCGAGGTCGGGATCGCCGACTACCACCGGCACCTCGGCGCCGGCGCAACTCAACAGAAGGTCGCGGCCGCCATCGAGGAGAGCAACCACGACCCCGAAGTCAGCGGCATTCTGCTGCAGCTCCCGGTTCCAGAGGGCCTTGACGGAGCGGCGCTGACCGCGCTGATCGCGCCCCAAAAAGACGTCGACGGGCTGACGGCGATCAGCGCCGGTCGGCTGATGCAAAACCTGCCCGGGCTGCGGCCCTGCACCCCGCTCGGAATCCTCGAGCTGCTCGACGAGCACGACGTGGCGCTCGACGGAGCCGAGGCAGTGGTGGTGGGGCGCTCCAACCTCGTCGGCAGGCCGGTGGCACAGATGCTCCTGCACCGCAACGCGACCGTGACGATGTGCCATTCGCGCACGCGCGATCTGCCCGCTGTGTGCGCGCGTGGTGACGTGCTTATCGCGGCAGTCGGCGTGCCTCGCATGATCGGACCCGAGCACGTCAAGCCGGGCGCTGCCGTCATGGACGTCGGCATCAACCGGACCGATGACGGGTTGGTCGGCGACGTCGACTTTGACCGCGTGGTGGAGCGAGCCGGTGTGCTCACGCCCGTGCCGGGTGGGGTCGGGCCGATGACTCCCGCGATGCTGCTGCGCAACACGGTGCACGCCGCGCGCACGCAGCTCAAGCGCCACTAGCATCCCACGCGTGCCGCAGACCTGGATCCTCACCGGCTCGCCGGAGAATTTCGAAGCCACCAAGGTGCGCGCGTTCAGCGTGATCGGCTTGAAGGAGCGCAACCGCAACCGCGCACTCGAGATCGAGCCCGGCGACCGAATCATCTTCTACATCACGCGCGAAAAAGCGTTCGCCGCCAGCGTGCGCGTGGAGGGCCAGCTATACGACGAGCGCACCAAGATCTGGCCGGGTAAGCCGGGCAAGGCAGACCCGTATCCGTGGCGCTTCCCGACGTCGCCCGAGGTGGTGCTAGCCGAGCGGGAATGGATCCCTGCCGAGTCGTTGGCAGCCCAGCTCGACCACATCCGCAAATGGCCGCCCGAGCACTGGACGCTCGCGTTCCAGGGACAGATCCGTCCGGTGTCAGAACACGATGCGCGTACGCTGCTCGAGCGCATGACCGCGACCGTGTCGGTGTGACAACAGAGCGGGCCGGGTTCAGTCTCTCTCGTCTCCGCGCCGGTGAGGTAATCGCGGGCGTCGGCGGCCTGCTGCTGCTGGTGTTCATGTTCGCGTTGAAGTGGTACGGGCTTGGCGGACGACTGAGCGAGGGACACGCGGGCCTGCCCGGCGCGACTTCGTGGAGTGGCTGGCAGGAGCTTCCGGTGCTGCGCTGGCTGCTGCTGCTGACGGGGGCATGCGCGATCGCGCTCGCTTACCTTCAAGCCACTCGGTCTGCGCCGGCGCTACCGGTGACCTTCAGCATGATCGCGACCGTGCTCGGGGCGCTCAGCACGATCGCGCTCGTGGTACGCGTCCTGATCGCGCCCCCCTCGCTTCCCGCCACCGGCTCGCTTGATCGATTGACCGGCGCTTACCTGGGCCTGTTCGCCGCCCTGGCCATCGCCTATGGGGGATTCGCCTCCATGCGTCAGGAGGGAGGAAGCGATCCCGCCGAGCTTGGCGAGCTCGAGACGCTGAGCGTCTAACGCGGCGACCGACCAGGAAGGCCACTTAAAATCGGCGCTGATGCTCGACCGCGCACAGGTTCTCCATGTCGCTCGCCTCGCCCGACTACGCCTCGACGACGAAGAGCTTGATCGAATGGCGGCCGAGCTCTCGCACGTGCTCAACCACATCGAGAAGATCGGCGAACTTGAGCTCGAGGGCGTCCCGCCGACCTCGCACGTAGTCGATCTACCGGCGCCGCTGCGCCCGGATGAGCCGCAGCCCTGCCTCGAACGCGACGAGGTGCTGGAGAGCGCGCCCGAGCCGGTCGACGGCAGCTTCGGCGTGCCCAGCCCCGGCGCAGCGCCCGTATGAGCACAATCCTGCTCGAGCTCACGGCCACGCAGGCGGCGGCGGCGGTCCGTGCTCGGGAGGTCGAACCTGGTGAATTGTTTGCTGCCTACCGGGAGCGCGCGGCGGTCGATGAACTCAATGCATTCACCTGGGTCGCAGACCAGGCGCCCTCGACGTCACCAGCACCCGACGCTCCCCTGGCCGGCGTGCCGCTTGCCGTCAAGGATTTGTTTTGCACCGAGGGTGTCCCCAGCCAGTCAGGCTCGCGCATCCTCGAGGGCTACCGCCCGCCTTACACGGCGACGGTCGTAAAGCAGCTGGCCAAGGCTGGCGCACCTCTCCTCGGCAAGACCAATCAGGACGAATTCGCGATGGGCTCGTCGACCGAGAACTCCGCCTTTGGCCCGGCGCTCAACCCATGGGACCGCGCTCGTGTGCCCGGCGGCTCCTCGGGAGGGAGCGCGGCGGCGGTGGCCGCCGGCCTTGCACCATGGGCGATCGGCACTGATACCGGCGGCTCCATCCGCCAGCCGGCTGCGCTGTGCGGAGTCGTCGGGCTCAAGCCGACCTACGGCGCCTGCTCCCGTTACGGGATGATCGCGTTCGCGTCCTCGCTCGACCAGGCCGGCCCGCTGACCCGCAACGTCAGCGACGCGGCGCTGCTGTTCGCCCACATGGTCGGCCGGGACCCGTGCGACTCGACCTCGCTCCCATTTCCGCACCCGGTCACTGCACCCAGCGCAGAGGACCTGCGAGGGATCCGGCTCGGCGTTCCCGAGGAGCTGACCGGGCCTGAGGGCGGCGTCGAGCCCGGCGTGCGCAAGAGCTTTGAGCAGACGCTCGAACTGGCTCAATCGCTCGGCGCGGCGGTCGAGCCCTGTCGGCTCGAGCACGCCCCGCACGCGCTCTCGGCCTATTACCTGATCGCGCCCGCCGAGGCGTCGGCCAACCTCGCACGCTACGACGGGGTTCGATACGGGCTGCGGGTAGACGGCGACGCCGACCTGACGACGATGTACGAGCGTACGCGCGCCGCGGGCTTCGGCCGCGAGGTCAAGCGCCGCATCATGCTGGGCACATACGCGCTCTCGAGCGGCTATTACGACGCCTATTACGGCACGGCGCAAAAGGTGCGGACGAAGATCGCCGAAGACTTCGCAGCGGCGTTTGAGCGCTTTGACTTCATCGTCACGCCCACCAGCCCCTGGGTGGCGTTTGACCTCGGCGCGAAGACTGACGACCCGCTGGCCATGTACATGAACGACTTCTGCACGGTGCCGATGTCGCTCGCCGGCATCCCCGCGATCTCCATCCCAAGCGGACTGAGCGAAGGGTTGCCGGTTGGGTTCCAGCTCGCGGGCTCGGCATTCTGCGAGCCACGCCTGCTGGATGCAGCCTTCGCGCTCGAACGGGCGATCGGGTTCGACGGGAGTGCGGCGCGTGGCTGATTACGAAGCTGTGATCGGACTGGAGGTGCACGTGCAGTTGGCGACGCGCACGAAGATGTTCTGCGGCTGTGAGCTGTCCTTTGGCGATCCGCCCAACGTGCATACGTGTCCTGTGTGCCTCGGGCTGCCGGGAGCACTGCCCGTGATCAACGCTCGCGCGGTCCAGTTCGGGACGATGATCGGGCTGGCGTTCGGCGCCCAGATCGCGCGGCGCTCGCTCTTTCACCGCAAGAACTACTTCTATCCAGACAGCCCCAAGGGCTACCAGATCTCCCAGTACGACGAGCCGCTGTGTCGTGGAGGACGGCTGGGCGAGGTACGCATTCATCGCGCCCACCTGGAGGAGGACGCCGCCAAGCTCGAGCATATTTCTCAGAGCGGGCGGATTCACGGTGCTGAGCGCTCGGTCGTCGACTTCAATCGCTGCGGCACACCGCTCGTCGAGATCGTCACGGAGCCCGATCTGCGCTCGCCCGAGCAGGCACGCGAGTGGCTCACGCTGCTGCGGGCGACGCTCAAGGCACTCGGCGTCTCGGACGTCGACATGTCACAGGGTTCGCTGCGGGTTGATGCCAACGTTTCGATGCGGCCCGCTGGCTCGGACTCGCTGGGAACCAAGACCGAGCTCAAGAACATGAACTCGTTCCGCTTCTTGGAGCGGGGACTGCACGCCGAGCTCGCGCGCCAGCTCGAGGTCCTGGAAGCCGGCGGCACCATCGAGCAGGAGACGTTGCACTACGACCCCGCGGGCGACCGCCTCACGCCGCTGCGCTCCAAGGAAGAAGCTCACGATTACCGCTACTTCCCTGAGCCCGACCTGATGCCGTTGGAGGTCTCTGACGAGCTGTTTGACGCCGCCCGCGAGGCGCTGCCAGAACTCCCCGCCGAGCGCGCGGCGAGATTCAAGCGCGACTTCGGACTCAGCGCAAGTCGTGCCCGCGAGCTGGCCTTCCGCGGCGAGGTCGCAGACTACTTTGAGAGGGCCGTGGCGTCCGCGGATGGCGTGGCGCCGAGCGAGCTAGCCAACTGGATTCCGCTACTCGGCGCGAACTTCGAGCCGCGCGCGTCGCGCGTCACCCCCGAGAGCCTCGCCGCACTCGCCGCGATGGTCGCGCGCAAGCAGATCAGTCGCGACGCATCACGCGAGGTGCTGTCGCTGCTGGCCGTCGAAGGCGGCGAGCCGCAAGTGATCGTCGACCGCGAGCAGCTGGGCGCGCTGGGAGTGGACGGGCAGCTGGCCGAGCTCGTGGATCAAGCCATCGCCAGCGATCCCGGCGCCGCCGAACAGGTCCGCGCCAAGAACATGAAGGCAATCGGCCCGCTCGTGGGCTACGTGATGCGCGAGACCAAGGGTCGCGCCGACGGGGGAGAGGTCAGGCGGCTGATCCTGGAGCGTTTGGGAGCCTCATAAACGGGCGTACGATTTGTTTGGACCCAGTTTCGAGAGGAGCTTGAAGATGTCCCGTCTCATCCGCATGGACCAGACCGGCCACACCACGCTCGCGGAATGGAGCGCCGAGGATCCGGTGGCGATCGAAGCGGCTGTTGCCGCTTTCCGGGAGGAGCTCGAGCGGGGCTATTACGCGGTCGTCTCGGCAGGCGAGGGCCGCGCTGAACACGTGCGCGAGCTCCCGCTCGACGCCCCTCTAGTGATCCTCCGGAGCCCCATCGCCGGAGGGTGAGTTGAGCGCGCTCCCTGAGCTCGGCGAGGTCTGGTGGCGGCCGCGCGCGAGCGAGCTGTCGCTGCAGCGCAGCGCACATCTGTGGACGGTGATCACCATCGCGCACACGCTTCCGTTCCTGGCAGTGGCTGCCGTGCTGGTGGCGCTGAAGCCGCTGCTCGCGCCAGTGGCAACAATCGCGCTGATCCATGCCTGGGCAATTCCAGAGCTGTATGCAGCGCGCGGGGCGAAGGTGATCCGCGACCTGGGTGGCGAACCGGGCGATCACACACCAGAGCGCACGGCGCGAGGCCTGCTCGGCGACCTGCTCGACCATCGGCCGCGCGATCTTCTAGCACGGACGGGTCTCGTACTCGAGCGCGGGCGGCTGGGCACGTGGCTGTTGGGCGAAGCGGGCGCCGTCCTCGTCCGGCCGGGAGGCCACCGGGTTCTCTGTTACTGCGTGAGGACAACGGACCGCGAGCTCCCGCGCTCGGACCGAATAGCTCATTTGCTGCTGGCACTGCGGACCGACGAGGAAGGATTTGTGACGTTGGCCAATCTGGCGTTCGCGGGCGCGCGCTGGCGTCTTGCCCGCAGACTTTCGGGAAATGGTCGCGAAGCGCTGGCGGCGGCGACAGCGACAGCGAGGGCTGCCTAATGCAAGACCTGGGCTACATCGGCATCGCCGTCTTGTTCGGATTGGCCGGAGGATTCGTGGGCAGGGCGAAGGGGTCCTCATTCGTGATCTGGTTCGTGATTTCGCTCGCCGTCCCGTTCATCGGTCTGCTGACGGCGATCTTCTACCGCTCGGAGCGCCGGGAGCTGCGCCGCCAGTGTCCGGAGTGCGGGCGGATCGTCAAGCTCTACGACGCGCTGTGCACCGGCTGCGGTGCCGAGCTGAAATTCCCGGACAGAGCTCTTGCCTCCGAGGCTCAGATGCGCGAACGCGCGGCGTAGAAGTGGTCGTCGAAATAGGGCCGTAGCGCTCGTCCCAGCGACGCACGGCCGCTACACTCGGCCGCTCTCCGCGCGCGGGGCCGGCCCGAGCGCACTCAGAACCGATCCAGGACGCCAGCGATGCGCGCAGTCGACGCTCTTATGGAATGTCTCAAGGCCGAGGGGGTCGAGGTCGTGTTCGGCCTCCCCGGGGGAGCCAACCTGCCGACCTACGACGCCTTCTACGACGCCGGCATTCGTCACATCCTGGTGCGACACGAGGCTGGCGGCGGCCACGCCGCGGAGGGATATGCAAAGGCGACGGGTCAGGTTGGCGTCGCGCTCGCCACCAGTGGTCCCGGAGCGACCAATCTCGTCACGCCGATCTGCGACGCGATGATGGATTCGGTCCCGGTCGTGTTCGTCACTGGCCAGGTGCGGACCGAACTACTCGGCACCGACGGTTTCCAGGAGGCCGACACGATCGGGATCACGATGCCCGTCGTCAAGCACAGCTTTCTGATCCAGCACCCGCTCGAGATTCCGCGCTCGATCCACGAGGCGTTTCATATCGCGCGCAGCGGCCGCCCCGGCCCGGTCGTGGTCGACATCCCCCAAGATCTGAGCCGGGCCGACATCCCGTACGAGCCAGCTTCAGATGTGCGCCTGCCCGGCTACCAGCCGACGACTGAGGGCAACCAGAAACAGATCCGTCTCGCTGCCAAGGCGCTTGCCAACGCGCGCCGGCCGGTCATTTACGCCGGGGGTGGGGTGGTCAGCGCGAACGCTGCGCCGGAACTTATTGAGCTGGCGACCTCGGATCGTTTCCCGGTCACCTGCACCGTTATGGGCCTCGGTGCGTTCCCGGCACCCCACGAGCAGTGGCTAGGAATGCTCGGTATGCACGGCACGCGCGCGGCCAACTACGCCATGGACGAGGCTGACCTGATCTGCGCGATCGGCGCTCGCTTCGACGATCGCATCACCGGCAAGCTCGATGAATTTGCCCCGCGGGCCAAGTTCATCCATATCGACGTCGATCCGGCCGAGATCTCGAAGAACGTACCTGCGCACATCCCGATCGTCGGCGATGCGAAAAACATCTTGCCGCGCTTGATGGCCGAATACCGCGCGCTAGGCGCGAGCCCGGCGCGGCTCGAGGAGTGGTGGTCACGTATTCGCTCGTGGCAGCAGCGCCACCCGCTGCGCTACGACGACTCGTCCGATTCCGAGATCAAGCCCCAGTACATGATCGAGGCGCTGTACGACGCCACCGAAGGTGACGCGATTGTCACCAGTGACGTCGGACAGCACCAGATGTGGGCGGCGCAGTACTACCACTTCTCGCGCCCGCGCCGGTGGATCAATTCGGGCGGGCTGGGGACGATGGGGTTTGGGCTTCCCGCCGCCATGGGGGCCAAGGTCGGGTGCCCCGATCAGACCGTCGTCTGCATCGCTGGCGATGGCTCAGTGCAGATGAACATCCAGGAGCTGGCGACGTGCGTGCAGGAGAGAATCTCGATCAAGGTATTCGTGATGAACAACGGCTACCTCGGGATGGTGCGTCAATGGCAGGAGTTGTTCTGGGACCGCCGCTACAGCCACGTCGAAATGAGCCAGTGGCCGGATCTGGTCAAGCTAGCGGAAGCCTACGGAGCGACCGGTATGCGGCTCGAAGACAAGCGCACGCTGGTTTCCGACATGAAGGAAGCGCTGGCGACGGAAGGCCCAGTGCTTGTCGATGTGCGGGTGACTCGCGAGGAGAACACGTTCCCGATGATCCCGGCGGGCCAGCCCGCTCGCAACATGGTTGGCTAACGGGTCATGGGCGAGCCGGCCACAAAAGAACTGCTCTCGCTTGACGAGCTCGAGGCGGCCGGCCAGCTGCGCACAGGGCGCAAACACACCCTCTCGATCCTGGTTGAGAACAAGCCCGGCGTGCTGACGCGGATCGCGGGCCTGTTCGCTCGGCGAGGCTTCAACATCGACACGCTCGCGGTTGGGCCCACCGACGATGAGCGTTTCTCGCGCATAACGCTCACGCTCGATGGCGCAAAGCACTCGATCGATCAGGTGACCAAACAGCTGCACAAATTGGTCAACGTGCTCAAGATCCGGGACCTTGAACCGGAAGAGACGCTCGCGCGCGAACTGGCCATGTTCAAGATCGCGGCGGATGGCGCGAGCCGGGCCGAGGTGATGCAGATCTGCGAGGTGTTCCGCGCCAAGATCGTTGACCTGGGTCGCCGCTCCGTGGTGGTCGAGGTCACCGGCACGTACGACAAAATCGACGCTTTCGAGCGCCTGGTGCGCCCCTTCGGGCTGATGGAGATGGCCCGCACGGGCGAGATTGCCATCGCCCGCGGCCGTAGCGAAACCTAAAGCAGAGCGCGCAGCGCCGCCAGATCCTCCGCGCTCGGCTGCCAGTTCGCCGCTGCCGCGTTTGCGCGCACCTGCTCGCGCTTGGTGGCACCCGCGATTACCGACGACACTGAATCGCGCGTTAGCAGCGCTCCGATCGCCACGTCAACCATCGAAACACCGCGCTCGCGTGCGTAGCCCTCCAGCGCCTCCAGCAGGCCAAACTGTTCTGTCGTAGCGATCTGCTCCCGTTCGGCCAGACGCGTCCCCGGCGGGGCGGGCCGGTCGCGAAGGTACTTTCCCGTCAGCAAGCCCGAAGCGAGCGGAAAGTAGGGGACGAAACCCAGCCCTAGGCGCTCGCAGGTCGGCAGGACATCGCGCTCGCAGGCTCGGACCAGCAGGTTGTATTCGTTCTGGATCGCCGCGAACTGAACAAGCGCATGCTCGCGTGCGGCGGCGTCGGCCTCCTCGATCTGTGCGGCGGTGAAGTTCGACGCTCCGATCGCGCGCACCGTGCCGGCGTTGACGAGCTCGTCGAGTGCCCCCAGCGTTTCGGCCACCGGCGTTACCCCGTCGGGTCGGTGGTACCAGTAGAAGTCGATCGTGTCGGTACGTAAGCGCCGCAGGGAATTCTCGACCGCGTGCAAGACGTAATCGCGTGACCCGCGCGGCCCTTTGCCATCGTCCATGTCCATGCCGAACTTGGTCGCTAGCACGACCTCGTCGCGGCGGTCCTCGATTATCCGCCCGAGGAATTCCTCACTCTTGCCCCGGCCATAAATGTCGGCAGTGTCGAAGAAGGTGACGCCCTGCGCGAGTGCTTCGTCGACAACCGCGCGGGTTCCGTCCAAATCGAGGCGCCGGCCGAAGTTGTTGCAACCCAGCCCCACTGCCGAGACCTCGAGACCGGACTCCCCGAGTGGCCTGGTTGGAGGGGTCACGTCGTCGAGGGTACAGTCG
The DNA here is from genome assembly GCA_963767295.1 of uncultured Solirubrobacterales bacterium. Classification (GTDB taxonomy): domain Bacteria; phylum Actinomycetota; class Thermoleophilia; order Solirubrobacterales; family Solirubrobacteraceae; genus Palsa-465. Next base: position 448,608 of record CAVYDI010000002.1, on the reverse strand, counting down.
GGTCATGGAAGTCAGGACCGGCAGGCCGGAATGGCTCGACGCGGCCGGGCGCGCCCGTCTCGAGCGCCATATCGACGCTGCATTGCGCCGTGCGCGGGCGACCGGCGCGGTGGCGCTCGCCAGCGTGACCACGTCGCTGGCTGAGGGGGTCGACCCCTCGGCGGTGGTCACTGCATCACGGCTGCCCGGCGAACCTTGGTTCTGTCTCGAGGAGCCCCAACGCGAGCGCTTCGCCCTTGCGGCGCTGGGATCCGTGCGCACACTCGAAGCCGCCCGGCCTGGACGATTCGCCGAGGTGGGTCGGCGCTGGGAAAACCTGGCCGCGAGCGCCGTCGCCGACGAGGCCGAAGGTCCGCCGGGCTCCGGCCTGGTGGCGGTGGGCGGCTTTGCCTTCGCCGCCGACGGCGGCTTCTCGCCGTCGTGGTCGGGATTTGCGCCTGCCTCATTGGTGATCCCTGAAGTGGCGATCTGCCGCCGGAGCACAGAGACGCGGCTGACGGTCTCGGTCACGGTCGAGCCCGATGACACTGCTGCCGACGCGCTGGCGCGCGCCACGCGGTCGCTCGCGCGGCTTTGGGTCCCGCCGGATCTGCCACTGCTCGATCCAGCGCCGGCGGGTACCTATCACGTTGTCAGCGCGCTGCCTCCGAGCCATTACGAGGAAGCGGTGGCGCGAGCAGTCGAGCGGATTCGTTCCGGAGCGCTCGAGAAGCTGGTGCTCGCGCGCGAGGTTGAGGTACATGCTCCAGTCGAACACAACCCCGCCGCGGTGCTCGCGGTGCTGAGGGAGGCGTTTGGATCGTGCTACGTGTTCGCCGTCGGTCGGGGCGACGCCGCATTTATCGCCGCGAGCCCCGAGCTGCTCGTGCGTCGTGAGGGCCAGCGCGCGAGCACGGTGGCGCTTGCCGGGTCGATGCGCCGCAGCGCCGACCCGGCCGTCGACGACCACCTCGGCGAGCAGCTCCTGCAAAGCGACAAGGATTGGGAGGAGAACGCGATCGTGGCGCGCCGCATCGCGCGTGCCCTGGCGCCAAGGTCGGTGTGGGTGACGGTCGCCCCTGAACCCGTGCTTGTGCGCGTCGAGAATATCCAGCACCTGGCACGCCCGATCCGCGCGCAGCTGGCCGAACCGATCAGCGCGATCGGTCTAGCCAGCCTGCTGCACCCGACGCCCGCGGTCGGGGGGGAACCGCGTACCGCGGCGCTCGAACTCATCCCCGCGCTGGAGGGCATGGACCGGGGTTGGTACGCGGGTCCGGTGGGGTGGACGGACGCCGCCGGCGACGGCGAATTCTGCGTCGCGCTGCGTTGCGCGCTGTTGCGCGGGCGGATTGCCCGTTGTTACGCTGGCTCCGGGATCGTCGCCGACTCGGATCCGGCGGCAGAACTGGCCGAGACTGAGGTCAAATTGGAGGCGCTCCTGCCGGTGCTCGCGGGATAGGGCGACGCGAGGGGACTACGTGCAGGTGTTCACCCAAAGCGGAGCCACCGGCGCGGTCGAGATTGAACACAACGGCGACGTGATTCCTTTCGGAGGCAACGTCGGCGCTTTCACTTCGCTTGACGGGATCGACTACGCGGCGGGCGAGTGACTTGGCTCTCGGCGGGTCGCCCCCGCGGGGCGGCTAGCGGCTGAGCTGAATGCAGGGGGCGTCCCAGAGCGCCGCCTGCATTTTTCACACGGGTGTGAGGCCGCGCCAGACAATCCCCAGCGAGTTACCTGTCTACAACCTAGGAGGAGCAATGGGTACTACTCGTCTACGCCGACGCCTACCGTCGCCGGCGCTCGTCATCGCCTGTGTGGCGCTGTTTGCGGCGCTCGGCGGCGCTTCGTACGCCGCCACTTCCCTCGGTGCCAAGGGCATCCATTGGACCAACGCGCATCTCGAAAACGGATGGCAGCAGGGCTGTTGCGGTGCCGGAGCGCCGGGCTACGCGAAAGACTCCTTGGGTGTCGTCCACCTGCGCGGTGCGCTCCAATCCGGCAGCGACGACGTCGCAGCATTCGTGCTTCCGAGCAGCATGCGGCCGCACCACAACCTCTTTCTTCCCGTCTACTGCTGTGGCGGGAACTATGCAAGCGTGAGGATCTCTCACAGTGGCAACGTCACTCCGTTCGGTAGCGGAGTGACCGGGTTCTTGTCCTTGGCCGGAATCACCTTCGTGGCTGGGCAGTGAACTGATGCTCTGAGGTGCGGGCGGCGCTCACAGCGCCGCCCGCACCGCCTCGCCGATCCGCCCGTGCAAGGCGAGATTCTCGTAGCGGTCGGTACGTACTTCGATCAGAGCGGACCCACCGGCGAGCGAACGTTCGATCGCGAACTGCAACTCTGCAACCGCCGCGGGACGTTCGTACCCGAGCCCGTACAGAGCGGCCACCCGCGAAAAATCAAGACCGTGGGGCGTGGCGACATGCTCCTCGAAGGCGTCCGTTTCGGCTGCGATCGGGAGAAAATGAAAGATGCCGCCGCCGTCGTTGTTGAGCACGACGATCGCGATCTTCAGCCCGAGCCGCGACGCCGCCAGCAGACCGCCGACGTCATGCGCGAGCGCGACGTCCCCAATCAGAGCTACGAGCGGACCGTCGGAGACCGCGGCAGCTCCGAACGCCGAGGACACCGTGCCGTCGATTCCATTCGCGCCGCGGTTGGAGAGAACGCGAGGAGCTTCGGCACGTGCGGGCAGAAACGCCTCGAGATCGCGAATCGGCATCGAAGAGGCCACGTACAAGATCGCCTCTGAGCCGAGCCACTCGCCCAGGCGTGCCGCAACGAGTGGCTCCGACAGCTGCTCGCCGAGCGTGCGGGAAATAGCCTCGCCGGCGGCGTCGTTGGCGGCCCGCCACGATTCAAGCCATCCGGGGGCGACGTTCAGTCCCTCCGGTTGCGGCAGCCGTCCGCTGAGTCGCATCCCCACCACGGCCGCAGGGTCCTGCCAACGGCCGTGAGGGTCGAAGGCGACCTGGGGGACGTCGGCGAGCGATGCCAGCCAGGCGCGCAGCGGCTTCGACGTGGGCAGATCGCCCAGGCGAAAGACGAACTCAGGGCGGTGCTCGTCCGCAAAGCTCTGGTCACGCAGGAGCAGGTCGTAGTGGCCGATGGCCGCCTCTCCCCGCCGCGCACCTGACAGCGGGTCGGCCAGCAGTGGAATTCCCTCGCTGCTCGCATACCTGGCCACGCCCACCGGGTCTGGTGTGCCGGCGCCGGCGACCACGAGCAGGCGACCGGCAGGGTGGGGGCCGGGGCCCGAGGAACGCGGCGGCGGCTCGCCCACGGGCTCACGAATGACATACGGCTGCTGATCCCCGCGCGCGGTGCGGTCGGCCGGCAGCGGCTCGTCCAGCACCAGCGGCTCGCGCAACGGGAAATTCAAATGCACCGGGCCGGGATATCCCTCGAGCGCCGTCCAGTAGGCGCGGCACGCCAGCGTGCGCATCCACCGCAGCCGCTGAACGGACGCGTCGTGCACGCCGACCTCGAAGAACCACTTGACGGCGCTCCCATAGAGCTTGAGCTGGTCGATCGCCTGACCCGCACCCACCTCGCGCAATTCGGGTGGGCGGTCAGCGGTCAGCACGATTAGCGGCACACCGGCGTGGTGCGCCTCGATGACCGCGGGCGCGAGGTTGGCCGTCGCGGTTCCCGAGGTGCACGTGACCGCGACCGGCAAGCCTGAGGCCTTGGCCGCGCCGAGCGCGAAGAAGCCAGCGCAGCGCTCGTCGACGTGCGAGAAGCACGTAATCCCCGGCTCGCGCACCAGCGACAGCACCAGCGGCGCGCACCTCGATCCGGGCGACGTGCACGCATAGCGCACTCCACAGCGTGCGAGCTCGTCGCAGAAAACGCGCAGCAGCATGTAGGTATCGGCGGCGGTCATGATCTGTTTGTGGCTCCGGCGGTCGTCCTGCTCCATGGCTTCACCCACACTGGGCGAAGCTGGGATGGCGTGATAGCCGCGCTGGGCGAAAGCTATCGGCCGATCGCTCCCGACATCCGCGGGCACGGCGGTACCGCCGCTGTAGAGCCGGTCGCCCTCGAAGCCGTGATCTCAGATCTCGAGCGCATCGATGCTCCCAGCTTTACGCTCGTGGGCTACTCGATGGGCGGCCGCATCGCGCTTCACTTCGCGCTCACGCATCCGGAGCGGGTGCATCGTCTGGTGCTGATCGGGGCCAGTCCCGGCATAGCCGAGCCCGCGCAGCGAGAGGCGCGCCGGCGGGCGGACGAGCGACTAGCCGCGGAGATCGAAGGCGAGGCAATTGAGGAGTTCGCCCTACGGTGGGCGCGCACGCCCGTGCTTGCAGGCCAGCCGCCGGAAGTCCTCACGCGAGCCCACGCGGACCGGCTGCGAAACACGACCGCGGGACTGGCGCGAGCGCTCAGGGGACTGGGCACGGGAACGCTGGCGCCGGTGTGGGATCGCTTGGCGGAGCTGGCGATGCCGGTCGAGCTCGTGGTCGGTGAAAGGGACAAAAAGTTCGCGGTGATCGCTCGCCAGATGGCTGACTCGATGCCTGGTGCTCGACTGAGGGTGGTACCCGGCGCCGGCCACGCGGTCCATCTGGAGGCGCCAAAAACGGTGGCGTCTTTGATCACTGACGCTTAACCCCGTCGTAGACCCGTTCACAAGTCCGTTTGGATGGTTTCGCGGCTTATACGACGCCTAAATTCGAAATCGTTTGCCAGCGTCGCGGGGGATCGAAGAAAGGCGTCAGCCGATCTCCGTCCGATACCACTCGAGTAAGCCGTACCCAAGGCCGGGCCCGGGCGGCGGAGACATCCGGCCGGTGGTCGTGGTCACCGGAGACGGCCTCTGGAACAGCGACAGCGTCGCAAGCCCGCACGGCAAATCCGGCCTCACAACTGCAGCGGCGTGCAGGGCGGCCGCGATCCCCAGCGGTCCGTCAAGCGTTGACGCCACATACACCCGGTATCCGGCGGCGCGCGCCCGAGCAGACGCGGCCACCAGACCGTTGATGCCACCGCAGCGAGAAACCTTCAAGCACACGGCGTCGCACAGCCGCCGGTCGAGCGCGCCCGGCAACCCCGCGGACTCATCGAGCGACACCGGAATCCGCGTTTTGGCGGCCACCCGGGCGGTCTCGGCGAGTCCGTGAACCGGCTCCTCGCACAGCTCTATGTCAAACCGCTCGAGCTCGGCCAGCGCCGCTACGGCCTGCTCGACCGTCCATGCCCCGTTGGCATCCAGCCGGATCGCCATCTCGGGCCCGGCAGCCGCGCGCACCGCCGCAACGCGCTCGGTGTCATCGTGCGTCCCGACCTTGACCTTCACGCACTCAAAGCTTGCGGCTCTTGCGCGCGCCGCTTCGGTGCGGGCGGCCTCGGGGTGCTCCGCGACGATGGTGTGGTTTACCGCCACCTCGGGCGCAGAGCTGGCCCCGAGCAGTCTCCATGCTGGCTCGCCGACGCGCCGACCCTCGAGGTCGCGCCACGCCAGATCGATCGCCGAGCGTGCCTCCGCGACGCTGATCATGCCGAGCAGTTCTCCACGTCGGTCCGGTGCGGCGTCGCAGAGAAGCTCTTGACAGCGCGCCAGCTCGCTCCATACATCGTCGACCGTCGCCCCCTCGTATCCGGGCAGCGGCGCCGCCTCACCCCAGCCAACGCTGCCTGCGCCGTTTTCGAGGCGCACCAGGATCAGCTCGCGCTCAGAAACAGAGCCCCACGACGCGGCATACGGCGCCCGCATCACAGCGCGGACGCGTTCGAGCGAAACCCTCACTGGCTGAACAGAACCCCCGCCGACAAAAGCGAGCAGAAGGCAAGCTGAAGCAGGCCGGTCTGCGCGAGCGCCCGGTTCAGTGAGGGGCCATCGATCCGGTTGCGGACCACGCGCACGAGCTCCGCCCCCACCGGCAGCGTCAGCCAAGGCAGCATCACCAACGGCGTGAGGGGCCCGCGCACCCACGTCACCACCAGCAACACGTAGGCGGCGTAGATCGTGACCGCGAACAGCGCCCGGGCGCGCGAGCGCCCGAGGCGCACCGCGAGCGTCCGCTTGCGCGCACGACGGTCGGTCTCGATGTCGCGGATGTTGTTGACCATCAGGATCCCGGCCGCTATCAGACCGACTGGCACCGCGAGCGCGAAGGCCTCCCAGTCGAGGTGTTTGACCTGGACGAAGAACGAGCCGGCGACCGCGACGATGCCGAAGAACAGGAACACAAACAGCTCGCCGAGTCCCTCGTAGCCATACGGCCGCGGGCCGCCTGTGTACAGCACACCCGCGAGAATTGACGCCGCTCCCACCAGCAGCAGCTGCCAGCCGGCGACCGCGATCAGGTACACGCCCGCGAGCACGGCGACGCCGAACGAGATGTAGGTCGCGAGCAGAACCTGCCGCGGCGGCACCAGGCCGCCGGCCGTGATCCGCACCGGCCCGAGCCGGTCCTCGGTGTCGGCCCCGCGCCGGGCGTCGGAGTAGTCGTTGGACAGGTTGGTCCCGACCTGGATGAAGATCGCCCCGATCAGCGCCGCGATGAACCTCAGCGGATGGAAGACGTGCAGGTAGCCGGCAAGCGAAGTGCCCACCAAAACGGGGCCGATCGCGGCCGGGAGCGTGCGAACCCGCGCCGCCATCATCCAGATCCGGGCGGAACGGGGACTTGAGGTGGCCGGGTCCCACGTCGGCCGCCGCGCACGCGAGCGCGTCGAAGCCACGCGCGCTAGGGCCGCCGGGGAAACTGGGAGAAGTCGGGCCTGCGCTTGTCCACGTAAGCGTTACGGCCTTCCTGCGCCTCGTCAGACATATAGAAGAGGAGATTGGCGTCGTGGGCGAGCTGCTGGATCCCCGCAAGCCCGTCCTCGTCGGCGTTGAAGCTCGCCTTCAGCATGCGCAGCGCAAACGGCGACATGCGCAGCATCTCCCGGCACCACTGAACGGTCTCCTCCTCGAGGCGGTCGAGTGGCACGACCGTGTTGATCAGCCCCATCCGCAGCGCCTCCTCGGCGCTGTACTGCCGGCATAAGAACCAGATCTCCTTGGCCTTCTTCGGCCCCACCAAGCGCGAGAGCACGCTGGCCCCAAAGCCGCCGTCAAACGAGCCGACACGAGGACCGCTCTGACCGAAGCGGGCGTTGTCGGCGGCAATCGTGAGGTCGCAGACCACGTGCAGGACGTGGCCGCCGCCCACTGCGTAGCCGGCCACCATCGCCACGACCGGTTTGGGGAGGCGCCGGATCTGGACGTGCAGGTCGGTGACGTGGAAGCGGCCCACGCGGGTCTGCTTGCCCGCCTCGCTGGGGTCCGCGCCGCTCACGTATCCGCCCCCGCTCCCGCTGCGTACGCGCTGGTCGCCCCCCGAGCAGAACGCGTCGGGCCCCTCGCCGGTCAGCACGATCACGCCTACCTCCAGATCCTCGCGCGCCTTCTCGAAGGCGTCGATCAGCTCGACGACCGTCTCCGGGCGAAACGCATTGCGCACCTCCGGGCGGTTGATCGTGATCTTGGCGATACCCGCCTCCTCGCCGGTGGACTTCTCGTAGCGGATATCGGTGTACTCGGCTGCTGGCTCCCAGGTGGTCGGCAACTTGCGGCTGAGACTACCGTTTCGCTCATGCTCCCCTGGGTCATCCGCGCGGCTGCCATGCGACCCGAGCGGATCGCGCTCGTGACCCAAGACGAGCGCGTCACCTACGCCGAGCTCGAGAGCCGCGCGCGCGCAGCGGCGGGTGCGCTGGTGGAGCATGGGGTGCGCTGCGGCGACCGAGTGGCGCTCGAGCTGCCCGCCGGTGCGGGGTTCTGCGCCGCGCTGCACGCGTGCACGATGATCGGCGCGGTCGCCGTGCCGGTAGACCTGCGGCTCTCCTCACAAGAACGGGCGTCGCGCACCGGGCTCGCCAAGTTGGTGGTGAAGGAGCCACTCGACGGCCAGCCGCTGACAGACGTTCATTACCCGAACGCCGGCGAAGTCGCGGCACTCATGCACACCTCCGGCACCACTGCGGCGCCAAAGCCGGTCCCGCTCACCTACGGCAACTGGCTCGCGAGCGCGTTGGGGTCGGCGGTCGCGCTCGGCCTCGATCCCCGCGAGCAGTGGCTGTGCCCGCTGCCGCTCGCCCACGTAGGTGGTCTCTCGATTCTGTTTCGCAGCGCGATCTACGCCACGGCCGCAGTCGTGCACGACCGCTTCGACCCCGAGTCAGTGATCGCCGCGCTGAATCACCTGACCGAGCCGGCGACGATGATCTCGCTGGTTGCGACGATGCTCGACCGCCTGCTCGACGCGGGACTGCGTGAGCCGCCCGGGCTGCGCTGGGTCCTGCTTGGCGGCGGCCCCATCCCCTCGAGACTGCTCGACCGCGCGGGCGCCGCCGGGGTGCCGGTGGCGCCTACGTACGGCATGACCGAGGCCTGCTCTCAGATCGTGACCAACGGTTGGCCGCTGCCCGGGGTCGAGCTCGAGATCTCCGCCGCAGGAGAGGTGTTGGTCCGCGGACCAACGGTCTCAGAGCAGGCGCTCGCCGCCGACGGCTGGCTGCATACCGGCGACCTCGGCGCGCTCGACAACGGCGGCCGGCTGACGCTCACGGGCCGTCTGGCTGAGGTGATCGTCTCCGGGGGCGAAAATGTTGCCCCGGTGGAGGTGGAGGAAGCGCTGCTCGCACACCCGGCGGTGGCCGACGCGGCGGTCCACGGCCGACCCGATCGAGAGTGGGGGGAAGCCGTTGTGGCGACCGTCGTCTTGCGCGATGGGATCGCCGTCGATCCAGAGGACCTCAAAGCGCACTGCGCGCAGCACCTCGCGCGATTCAAGATCCCCAAGCAGTTCGAGTTCGCCCGGGCGCTGCCTCGGACGGCTTCGGGCAAGCTCCTGCGTCGGGAGCTGACTTGACGCAAGATTGCTGGCAAATGAGTGTCACATCACCCGACGTGACATCAAGTGGCGATATGATCTGGGGCGTGGTGACCGACAACGGCGGCAATGACGATTCGCCCAATCAGCTCACGGTTGAGCAGCTCGCGGCAGCCTCGGGGATGTCCGTGCGCAACATCCGCGCGCACCAGGCGCGGGGTCTGCTCGCGCCCCCCGAAGTGCGGTTGCGCGTCGGCTATTACGGCGCCGAGCACGTCGCCCAGCTGCAGCTGATCAGGGAGCTGCAGGAGGAGGGCTTTAACCTCGCCGGCATCAAGCGGCTGCTCGACGACGCCGAGGGCACCGCGCAGCGACTCGAGCATTTCCGAGCAGCCCTGACCGAACGCCACCGCGAGCCGGTCGAGACCCTGACCCGGTCCCAGCTCGGGCGGAGGTTTCAAGTCCCAACACAAGAGGCGCCCAGTGTGCTGGAACGGGCCGAGCGCCTGGGGCTGCTCCGCCCGGTGGGGCCGGAAACGTTTGAGGCGCCCAGCCCATCTCTGCTCGCCGTGGCCGAGGAGGTCGTCGAGCGGGGAATCTCGCTCGACGCCGCGCTCGACGTTTTCGAGGAAATCGAGAACCACTGCGACGCGGTCGCGCGCGCCTTTGTGTGGGTGTTTATCGAGCAGGTATGGAAGCCGTTTCAGCGCGCCGGAATGCCGGCCGACCGCTGGCCTGAGATGGATCGCGCGATCGAGCGGCTCAACCCGCTCGCCTCCGACGCGTTATTGGCGATCTTCGCCCGTCGCATGAACGCCCAAATCGAGGCCGCCTTCGGCGAAACCGGCGAACGGCTGGCGACTCGCAACAGCTGATGGATCCCGACGAGCTCCGTGCCGAACAGCAAGAACGCTGGCAGCGCGCTGCGGCGGGATGGGGGAGACGCGCAGATCAACTGTGGGCGATGAGCCTGCCCGTCTCGGAGTGGATGGTCGACCACCTCGAGCTCCAACCCGGCCAGACCGTGCTTGAGCTCGCCGCCGGTCCGGGCGATACCGGCTTCCTGGCGGCCGCCAGGATCAAACCGGGCAAGCTCATTTCGAGCGACGTCAGCGAGGCGATGTCCGAGCTCGCCCGCAAGCGTGCTCGAGAGCAGGGGATGGACAACATCGAGTTCAAGCAGTTGGCGCTCGAGTGGATCGATCTTCCCGCCGCAAGTGTCGACGCTGTCCTGTGCCGCTGGGGGATCATGCTGGTGGTCGATCCAGCCGCGGCTGCGACTGAGATTCGCCGCGTGGTGCGGCCGGGCGGACGTGCCGCGGTGGCGGTGTGGGACACCCCCGAACGCAACCCGTGGGCCACCGTCCCCAACCGCGCGATGGTGCAGCTCGGACATGCCGAACCACCGGATCCCAGCCAGCCGGGAATGTTTTCGCTGGACTCGCCGCCAAAGTTGCGAGATTTGTTCGGGTCGGCTGGCTTTCTCGACGTCGTGATCGACCACGTTGATGTCGATCACAACTTCGAGAACGTAGATCAGTACCTCGCCGAAACCCTCGACTGCTCGCGCATGTTTGCCGACGCCTGGGGCCGTCTCTCAGACGGGGAGCGCGGCGAACTGACAGCGACGATCCAGTCTGCAGCCGAGCCTTACCGGACTGACGACGGCTCGCTGAACCTCCCCGGCCGCACCCTCGTCGCAGTCGCGACGGCCTAGCCTGACGCACTCGCGCCGTCGTCCGGTGCACCGGCAGGTGGAGCAGCTGTGAATGCACGCTTGCATTTTGGGAGGGCTGTTGCAGCGGTTGGTGCCGCGAGCGTTCGTGGGGAACACTGCCGCGCCATGCGACTGCGAACGGCTTCACTTCCGCTGGTGGCAGCAGCGATGCTCGTCGCCCCCTCGGCCGCACAGGCCAACTTCATGCATACGGTTATGCCCGGCGAAACGCTGACCTCTATCGCAGCCACGGACGGCCTTACGATTGACCAGCTCGCCGCGGCCAACGGAATCTCACCCACCACGCAACTGACTACAGGGTCGGTTCTGGCCATTCCCCCCCAAGGCACGACCACGACGAGTTCGAGCACTCCGACCGCTAGCGCCAGCACCGACTCGGGCTCGAGCGCATGTGACGGCGATAACGACGCGGACGATCCGAGCTGCTCGACCACGACCTCAGCGACCACGTCGACCACGACGACGGCCTCGACGGGCGGCTCCTACGTCGTCCAACCCGGCGACACCCTGTCTGCGATCGCCGCGCGTGCCGGAACGACGGTCGGAGCGCTGGCGTCTTTGAACGGGCTCGACCCAAGCCACTCCCTTCTCTATGGCACGACGCTGCGCCTGCCCGGCAGTGGGGTCACCACGAGCTCGGTCTCGACCGCGCAGCCCGTCGGGTCGGCCGCGGTCGGCAACCTCAAGGCGGCGCCGTATCCCACGCCGCAGCGCGTCACGGCCAGCCAGATCGGGTCGATCGCCGCTGCCAACGGCGTGCCGCCCTCGCTCGCAGCCGCGATCGGCTGGCAGGAGAGCGGCTTCAACAACGACGTGGTTTCGTCGGTGGGCGCCCGTGGGGTGATGCAGATCCTGCCGGGCACCTGGAACTGGATCGGCAGCGCGCTCAACCGCGGAGGTGTGCCGCTGGCTCCCGCATCGGCGACCGACAACGTTCGCGGCGGGGTGCTGATGCTGCATCAGCTGCTCGGCGCAACCGGCGGCGACCAGGCGCTGGCGGCCGCCGGCTACTACCAAGGGCTGTCCTCGGTCCAGCAGCACGGCATGTACTCGAGCACCAAGCAGTACGTGCACGACGTGATGACACTCGAGGGCCAGTTCGGGGGCGGCTAAGCGTGAGGAGGTAATGGTGGATCCGGGCCGCGCATGCGCGGCCCGGCCCGCCGGCACATGTGCCGGCGGGGCCCGGCGCACATGTGCGCCGGCCAACGATATTCAGCGGATTCAGGAGTGCTTGAAGACGGTCCTGAAGTCCTGGCCCGTGCTGTCGAGACCGCCGGTCTTAATCTCAAGCGTCGTCTCGCTTTCGTTGTAGCGGTTGTAGCGCGTGAGGTCCCCCGTCCCGGTGTATGAACCCCAGGACGCTCCGTTCCACATCGATGCTGAGTAGGCGAGCTTGCCGAAGTCGCACGGTTTTAAACGGCTTATTGGTCTTCGGGTTTATCCCCGAGACATCTCCCACCCAGGGGTAGCCAACGCTCGTGGCACCGGAGCCGGTCAGAGTCTTTCTTGACGGACTTGTGCCTCTTGTCGGTGACCGAAACGGTGGCACTCGAGGAGCTCTCGCTGACGCTCAGGACGACCCTGTCGCCCTGCCTCGGTTGGAGCTTTTTGTCGAGGTGTGGCGTTCCATTGACGTAGCCACCGATGAAGTAGCCGTTCTTCCCTCGGTGCAGCCAATGAAGACGTCGGCCGACGACCACACGTCGCTGCCGGCGGCGCCCCGCGGGCCAGCGAGCCGCCGGTCAGACCGGGAGCGCTCGCCGGGGCCGCAAGCGCGGAAAACGCGAAGGGTGCGAAAAACGCGGCACCTGCCGCGAGCGCGCGCAGAGACTGGGTACGCGTGGAACCCCCTTATTGATGATGCGATCGCCTCGCCCTCGAAGCAGCTCAATTAATCCAGGTCCCGAGCCCCTGCAGTGTGACGTCCTTTCGCGGGTCTGCCGGACCGTCCCTGTACGCTGCGGCGTCCGATGTTCTACGACGCCGACGCCAACCTCGCGCAGTTGCACGACAAGACCGTCGCCATCATCGGCTACGGGTCACAGGGCCACGCGCACGCGCTGAATCTGAAGGACTCGGGCGTGGGCGTCGTGGTCGGGCTGCGCCCCGGGTCGGGGAGCGTGGAGAAGGCTCGTGAGCACGGGCTCGAGGTCGTCGAGCCAGGGGAGGCGGCGAGTCGGGGGGACGTCGTGATGATGCTCGTTCCCGACGAACTTCACCGCCAGGTGTGGGAGGGCGGCGCGAGCGAAGGCATCGCCGCCGGCAACCTGCTCCTATTCGGCCACGGGTTTTCGATCCACTATGAGGAGATAGCGCCCCCACCAGACGTCGATGTGGCGCTTGTGGCGCCCAAGGGTCCAGGCCATCTGGTGCGCCGTCAATTTCTTGAAGGCTCGGGCGTGCCGGGCCTGGTCGCGATTCACCAGGACGCGACGGGAAACGCCCTTTCTGTCACGCTCGCCTACGCGAAGGGAATCGGCTGCACCCGTGCGGGCGTGATCGAGACCACCTTCAAGGACGAGACCGAGACCGACCTCTTCGGCGAGCAGGCGGTGCTCTGCGGCGGCGTCACCGAGCTGGTGCGCGCGGGTTACGAAACGCTCGTTGACGCCGGCTACGACCCCCGGCTGGCGTACTTCGAATGCCTGCATGAACTGAAGCTGATCGTCGATTTGATGTACGAAAAGGGCATTGCGGGCATGCGGTATTCGATCTCCAATACGGCCGAGTACGGCGACATGACCCGCGGCCAGCGGGTGATAGGCGAGCAATCCCGGGCCGCGATGAAGCAGCTGCTGGCCGAGATCCAGTCCGGCGACTTCGCGCGCGAGTGGATCGCCGAGAACCAGGCTGGCCAGGAGAGCTTCGCTCGCATGCGCGAAGAGCAGGCTCGCCACCAGGTCGAGCTCGTGGGCAAGGAGCTGCGCGCCAACATGGATTGGATCGACACGCAGTTTCATGAGTAGCGCCGAGACCGCTCTGAGGATTCCCGAGCACCTCAAGCCGGCCGACGGACGTTTCGGCTCGGGGCCGTCGCGCATCCCTGTGGAGCGATTGATGCGCCTCGCGTCGGAGGGTGGAGCAGCGATGGGTACCTCGCACCGGCAATCGCCCGTCAAGCAGCTCGTCGGGGGCATCCGCGCCGGCCTGCAAGAGCTGTTCAGGCTGCCCGACGGCTACGAGGTTGCGCTTGGAAACGGCGGCACGACGGCGTTCTGGGACGCCGCCACCTGCGGCCTTGTGCGCGAGCGCTCGCTGCACCTGAGCTATGGCGAGTTCACTGCGAAGTTCGCCGCCGCCACCGCAGCCGCACCATTCCTGGCGGCCCCGATCATCGTCGCAGCGGAGCCCGGCGACGCGCCCGAGCCGTTGTCCGACCCGGGCGCGGACGTGCTCGCGTGGGCGCACAACGAGACCTCGACCGGCGTGATGGCGCCGATTCAGCGACCGGCCGGGGCCGGCGCAGACCAGCTCGTGCTGATCGACGCCACATCCGGCGCGGGCGGATTGCCGGTCAACATCCAGGAGGCTGACGCGTACTACTTCGCTCCCCAGAAGGGGTTCGCCTCGGAGGGAGGACTGTGGCTGGCACTGTTCAGTCCAGCCGCCGTCGCCCGCATCGAAGAGATCGCCGCAAGCGATCGCTGGATCCCATCGTTTCTCTCGCTGGCCACTGCGCTTGAGAACTCGCGCAAGGATCAGACCTACAACACGCCCGCGATCGCGACGCTGCTGCTGCTGGCCTATCAGCTCGAGTGGATGCTCGCTGGCGGGGGTCTGGGGGCTATGGTCGCCCGGACCAGCGCCTCCTCCAGCCACCTCTACGCGTGGGCGTCGTCGCACAAGAACGCCCGCCCGTTCGTAAGCGACCCCGCCAAGCGTTCGCTGGTCGTGGGCACGATCGACTTCGACGAGGACGTCGACGCGGCAGCACTGGCAGCCACGCTGCGGGCCAACGGCATCGTCGACGTGGAGCCCTACCGCAAGCTTGGCCGTAATCAGCTGCGGATCGCGATGTTTCCCGCCACAGACCCCGCCGACGTCGAGGCGTTGACCGCGTCGATCGACTGGGTGCTGGAGCGGTTGCGGTGACTTCGGTCGGCGCGGGGCAGCGGCCCCGCGTGCTGGTGGCCGAGAACATCGGCTCCTCAGGCGTCGAGCTGTTGCGCTCGCACTTCGATGTCGAGCTCGGCACCGACTGGACAGCTGACCAGCTCGCCGAGCGGATCGGTGGCTACGACGGCATCCTCATCCGCTCCGCGACCAGGCTCGACTCGGATCTGATCGAGCGGGCAAGCCGTCTGCGCGCGATCGGACGCGCCGGCGTGGGGGTGGACAACGTCGACGTCCAGGCCGCCACCAAGCGCGGCATCGTGGTCGTCAACGCGCCGCAGTCGAACGTGATCACTGCCGCCGAGCACACCATGGCGCTACTGCTGGCGCTGGCGCGCAACATCCCTCGGGCGCATGCGTCGCTTACCGGCGGGGCGTGGGAGCGCTCGAAGTTCTCCGGGGTTGAGCTGCACGGAAAAACGCTCGGGATCCTCGGTTTTGGCCGCATCGGCCAGCTCGTCGCCCAGCGCGCGCGGGCCTTCGGGATGCGGGTCGTCGCATTTGACCCGTACGTCTCGGCCGAGCGCTACCGCGAGCTGGGGGCAGAGCGGGCCACTTCCAGCGACGAGGTGTATGCGGCCGCGGACTTCCTCACGCTGCATCTGCCCAAGACGGCGGAGACCGAGGGGTTTCTCGATGCGGCCGCACTGGCGAAGACACGCGAAGGCGTGCGCGTGCTGAACGTGGCCCGCGGGTCGCTGGTGGTCGAGGATGACCTCAGGGCAGCGTTGGATTCGGGCAAGGTCGGCGGGGCGGCGCTGGATGTGTTCAGCTCAGAACCCGTCACGGAGCACCCTCTGTTCGACTACCCAAACGTGATCGTGACGCCTCATCTGGGCGCCTCGACGGCGGAGGCGACCGACCGCGCGGGCTTTCAGGCGGCCGAGCAAGTCGTCGCCGCTCTGACCGGAGGCGCCCCCACGAGCGCGGTCAACCTGCCCGCCATTCCTGCCGAGGACGCGGAGCTGCTCGGCCCGTTCGTCCCGCTGTGCCGAGCGCTCGGGCGAATCGCCGTCGCGCTCGCCGAAGGCTCTTCGATCGACCGCGTGGAGAGCGAGTTCTTGGGGCGGATCGCCGAACGCGACACGCGGCTGCTTGCGATCCAGGTGCTGCTGGGCGTGCTGAGCGGCCACACCGAGGAAGAGGTCGGGGTGGTCAACGCGCCCGCGATCGCAGAAGAGCGCGGCATCGAGCTGGCGGAGATCAAGCGCACGGCCGCGCGCGACTACACCGACCTGTTGCGGGTGAGCGTGGTCAGCGGCTCCGAGCGGGTGCGCGCCGTCGGCACGCTGATCGGTCGCCGCCACCGGCCACACCTATTGGAGGCTTGGGGACAGCGCTTCGACGTCCAACTTGAGGACCACGTCACGCTGCTGCGCTATCGCGACGTGCCGGGGATGATCGGCCGCGTCGGCACCATCTTCGGCGGGCACGGGATCAACATCGTCTCGGCCGCGGTGGGGCGAGCGCCGGAGGAGGCTCCGGCTTCCGGCGGGCTGGCGGCGATGGTGATCACCACAGACACGGCGGTTCCCGCACAGGTCCTCGATGAGATCGTCGCCGGCGAGGGGTTCGTCGCGGGGCGCACGGTGAACCTGTAGCGCTCGCCCGGCCGGCAGGCTGGTACGCTCGCGTCACATGTCGACCTCGTTCGACCTGCGACTTCTTCTCCTCCCCCTGCGGGGGGAATAGCGCGTCGCGGCCTTGGGCCGCACACACCACCACGAGAAGACCGCAGTTCGAGAGTTTGAAAGGAGCGACATGACCGAGGTTCGAGATCCCAACCGAGTACTGATCTTCGACACCACCCTGCGCGACGGCGAGCAGTCGCCGGGAATCTCGCTGCGCGTGCAGGAGAAGCTCGAGATCGCCCAGCAGCTCGCTCGGCTGGGGGTTGACGTGATCGAGGCTGGCTTCCCGATCACGTCGGCCGGGGACTTCGAGGCCGTGCGCGAGATCTCGCGCACGGTCGAGGGACCGGTGATCTGTGCCCTGGCACGTACGGCGGCCGCCGACATCGAGCGCGCGTTTGAGGCGGTGAGGGACGCGGCCAGGCCGCGGATCCACACCTTCGTCGCCACCAGCGACCTGCACATCCAGCACAAGCTGCAGACCACGCGCGAGGACGTGCTCGGCCAGGCGCGGGCCGCAGTCGCACACGCGCGCGAATTGGTCGACGACGTCGAGTTCTCGCCCGAGGATGGCTTTCGCTCGGACCGCGAATTCATGGCGGAGGTGATCAATGCGGCGATCGAGGAGGGCGCCACGACGATCAACGTCCCCGACACCGTCGGCTACGCCACGCCGGACGAGTACGCGGACATGTTCACGCGGCTTTACGAACTCGTGCCGGCGCTGCGTTCGGTGACCGTTTCAGTCCACTGCCACGACGATCTCGGCCTCGCGGTCGCGAATTCGCTCGCCGGCTTACGCGCAGGCGCGCGCCAGGTCGAGTGCGCGATTAACGGGATCGGCGAGCGGGCCGGTAACGCGTCGCTCGAGGAGATCGTGATGGTGCTGCACACGCGAGAGCCTTTCTTGGGGCTGGCCACCGGCGTTGACACCACCGAGATCGCGCGCACCAGCCGGCTGGTCTCGCGGCTGACGGGTTACTCGGTGCAGCCCAACAAGGCGATCGTCGGCCGCAACGCGTTCGCGCACGAGGCCGGCATCCACCAGGACGGGGTGCTCAAGGAGCGGACGACCTACGAGATCATGGACGCCACCACCGTAGGACTGGAGGCCAACTCCATCGTGCTCGGCAAGCACTCGGGGCGTCACGCTCTCAAACAAGCCCTCGAGGAGCTCGGCTTCGCGGTGTCGGGGGATGGCTTGAATGCGGCCTTCAGGCGCTTTAAGGAGATCGCAGATAAAAAGCGCCACGTCACCGCCTTGGATTTGGAGGCGCTGATGACCGACGAGCTGCGCGAGGAGGCCGCCGGGTTCCAGCTCGAGTGGTTCGACGTCGAAGCGTCCTCGCGGCGACCCCCACACGCGACCGTTGGCGTGCGCATCGCCGACGGCTCAATCGCGAAGGGCTCCTTCACAGGAGATGGCCCGGTCGACGCGATCTTCCGCGCGATCAACGCCGCGACCGGGTGCGAGGCGCGCCTGCGAGAGTTCCGCGTCGACGCCGTGACCGGCGGCCAGGACGCGCTCGGCGAAACCTCGGTCGTGCTTGAACTGGGGGGCGCGGGCCGTCAACCAGTCACCGGCTCCGGGCAGGGTGTATCGACCGACATCCTCGAGGCTGCGGGGCGCGCCTACGTACGTGCGCTGTCAAACGCGTTGCGCAGGCGCGAGTTACTCGTCTCGGACACCGCGCAGGCAGAGGCGCTCAGCGCCTCGTGAGCTCGCTCGCGATCCTGAGTCCCTGCGTGTAGCCGGCATCCAGCACGCGCTCGCGCGGCTCCGGATCCATGAAGTCGCCGCCCATCGCGGCTGAGGATTCGGTGTCCGGCGCGAGTGTGCGCACGATCGCCCCCCGACGTCTCACCGTAAGTGCTTCGATCGAAACGGCCGAGCGGGCGAGCCTCCTCGCGACCGCTACGAGCGTGTGTGTGCCGCTCAGCCCGGCGGTCGGGTTCAGGCACAGGACGTAGGTTCCGCGGCCCGCGGGAGCGACGTCGAGGTTGGTCGCGCTCCACACGCCGCCGTCGACGTACTCCCGCTCCTCGATCTTCACCGGCGCGAAGATCCACGGCACCGCGCACGAGGCGGCCACCGCCTCGCCGACGCTGCCGCGCGGGGCACCCGGGGCGCCGAATACGACCCGCTCGCCGGTGGCGCGCTCGACGCATACGACTCGCAGGCGTCCGTCGAAGCGCGCGCCGTAGCTGTCGACACTTCGCTCCAGATCCTCAAGCGTGCGCCGCGGCGGCTTGATGCGGGTCAGCACCCGCGATCGCAGAAGCGTGCCACCCGGTTTGCTCAGCCTCAGCGCCATCGGTGCGAGCGGTGACCAGGCCGCCAGGGTCCACTCCGCAGCGCGGCGAGCGGCCTCTAGCGCTGTTGCGCCGAGGCCTTCGTTGTCCGGAAGTGGAGGGCTTTCCGGTGGCGGCGGCTTCTCCGCGGGCCGGCGCGGCGAGCGGCCCGAAGCCAATCGCGCAGCGACGATCGAACCCGCGGAGGTGCCAACGAAATACTCACACCCGCGCAGATCGAAGCCGGTCGCGTCCTCGAATCCCGCGAGCACGCCCATCATCCACTCGAGCCCGAGCAGCCCTCCGCCGCCGAGCACGAGCAGGTCGGGGCGGGAGAGCATGCGTGGCAGGCTAGCTAGGTGGGTTTTCCACGCCGAAAGTGTTCGTTTGCTGACCCTCGGCGGTGCGAGTCACCTCCATACTGGAGATGCCCGAAGGTAGTGGGAACGCCGTCACGGAGGTTGGGTCATGACTATCAAGACTGGCGGGCGCGGGTCTCGCGATTTGACGCACGCGGACGCGGTAGCGCGCGACGATCAGCAGGAGAGGCTGGTCCGCGTGCTTGTGCGGCGGGCCGGAGAGCCGGTCACTTACGCCGAGCTGCGAGACGCCGGCATCGAGCTTCCGGCCAGTCTCGTGTCGGAGATCGAGCTTGCCGGAGCCGAGATCGACCGCTGTTACACCATTGGCCCCGGCGGGCGTCCGCTCGCCGCGGTTCGCCTCGCGGCGGCAAGTCCCGTTGAGCTCCCTTTACCGGAGGCAGCCGCTTCGCCACCCACGCCACGGCGGCGTGGAGAACCTCGGTCGATACGACGCGAAATTTTTGCCGGCACCCCTACTTTTGGGCGCAGCATGCGGCTGCTCGCTCCAGTGGCGCTGCTCGCTGCGGCCGCAATCACGGTGGCGGTGGTCGTCTCGCATGGGACTGCCTCATCGAAGTCAGCCAGGCGGCCCGTCGGGCGCGCTGCGACGTCCACGGCGCGATCACGGCCCGTGATCGTCAAGGCCCCCGCCTTGCGCAAGACGGCGCCGGCGCGGCTGTTTCACGCCTCGCACGTGAGCCGTGTGAACACCAGCGCGCCCCTATTGGGGGTCCCGTCGGCCACTCCCGCCGCCCCCCGGCCGCCCGCCAGCCCGACCACCTCGGCTCCCAGCCCGCAAGCTGGCAGCGGCGCGGCGCGCTCGGTCGTCGAGAACTTCTACGAAGCGGCCGCCCAGCATCGCTACCCGACGGCCTGGGCGTTGGCGGACACAAACATGCGAAACGAGCTCGGTGGCTACGCCTCGTTTGCAGGGGAGATGAGCTCGGTTCGTGCGATCACGTTTCACGCGATCGAGCCGGTGGGCAGCGCGGCCGGAGCGGCGACGTTTGCCGTCCAAACGACGTCCGTCCAGGCCAATACCACGCAGCAATGCTCGGGAACGGTGCGCACGGTGCAGCAGACGAGCGCGTGGCTCGTCGATAGCATCTCGATCCACTGCACTTGATCTTCGCTCGCGCTGGTCTTGCGCGGGCCGTAGGCATCGGCAGACAAACGTATGTGATAGCGTACGCACGTGGCTGAAGTCGCGACCAACGGGGTAAGCCCGCTCGGGCCCCGCATTCGGGCGCTGCGCGAGGGCATGTCATTGTCGTTGCGTGATCTGGCTGAGCGCTCGGGCGTCAGCGCGCCCATGCTCTCGCAGGTGGAAAGGGGTGAAACCAGTCCGACGCTGCAGGTGGCCGGCCGCATTGCGAACGGCTTGGAGCTGCGGCTTTCCCAGCTGCTTCGCTTGGACGAGGACGGCGCCGTCGTGGTGGTGAGGAGCTCCGACCGGCGCAAAGGGCCGCAAGGCGCGCGAGGTCATCGCTACGAGATCCTGACTCCGCCGCTTCCGGGACAGCGGGCCGAGGTCTCGCGTCACACGCTGGCGGCAGGCACCGCCACCGGCGGTGCAGGAGATCCGCCCATGCACGAGCCCGGCAGCCGTGAGACGGCCGTGGTCGAGCGAGGCAGTGTCACCCTGCATTGCGACGGGCAGGACTACGAACTCACGCCCGGCGACTGCGTGACTTTCGATGCGGACCTACCGCACCGGTTCGAAAACGGCGGGCCCGAAGAGGCGGTGCTGCTCGCAGTCGTCAGCGCGGGCCTAAGGAGGAGCTAGGTGGCCAAGACCCTGTTCGAGAAGATCTGGGAGGCGCACGAGGTCGCGCCGGGGCTGCTCTACATCGATCTGCACCTGGTCCACGAGGTCACCAGCCCGCAGGCGTTCGACGGACTGCGGTTGGCGGGCCGCCGGGTGCGCCGCCCAGACCGTACGCTTGCGACGGCCGATCACAACGTGCCGACCGATGGGACCCCAGCGGCTGAACGGATCGCGGACGCGCTGTCTCGTGAGCAGGTGCAGGCGCTCGAACGCAACTGTCAGGAATTCGGGGTCCCGATCTACTCGCTCGGCTCCGAGCATCAGGGGATCGTGCACGTGATCGGTCCGGAACTGGGCGTCACCCAGCCCGGCATGACAATTGTCTGCGGCGACTCGCACACCGCCACCCATGGGGCCTTCGGCGCGCTTGCGTTCGGCATCGGCACCAGCGAAGTCGAGCACGTGCTGGCGACTCAGTGCCTTGCACAGCCGAAGCCGCGCTCGATGCGGATTAGCTATGAGGGAGAGCTCGGTTTCGGCGTCAGCGCCAAGGATCTGATCCTCGCCACGATCGGCCAGATGGGCGTCGATGGCGCCGCCGGCCACGCGGTCGAGTACGCCGGCACGGCTGTTGAAACGCTCTCCATGGAGGGCCGCATGACGATCTGCAACATGACGATCGAGGGGGGTGGCCGCGCTGGAATGGTCGCGCCGGATGAGACCACGCTTGCCTGGCTGGAGCGTCGTCCGGGGGCGCCAGACCGTCTGCCCACCGAGGATTGGCTCGCTCTGAGGACCGACGACGGTGCCCGATTTGACCGCGAGCTGACGGTCGAAGCTTCCGCGATCAGCCCGATGGTGACGTGGGGCACGTCGCCCGGCATGGTTGTGCCAGTGAGCGGCGCGGTCCCAGAGCCTGGCACTCCTCAGGACGAGCGCGCGCTGCAATACATGGATCTCATTCCCGGGACGCCCATGACCGAGATCAGGGTTGACCGGGTCTTCCTCGGGTCGTGCACCAACTCCCGCATCGGCGATCTCCGGGCGGCGGCGGAGATGCTCAACGGGCACAAGGTGGCCGAGGATGTCTATGCGATGGTCGTGCCCGGCTCTCAGAGCGTGAAAACGCAGGCCGAGAGCGAAGGGCTCGACGAGATCTTCCGACGTGCTGGTTTTGACTGGCGCGGGGCCGGCTGTTCGATGTGTCTGGGCATGAACCCGGATATCGCGGCCCCCGGAGAGCGCGTTGCCTCGACGTCCAACCGTAACTTCGAGGGCCGGCAGGGCCGCGGGGCCCGGTCACACCTGGTTTCTCCGCAGATGGCCGTCGCGGCCGCAGTCACTGGGCACTTCGTAGATATCAGGGAGTGGGAGCGGTGAAGGCGGTTGAGGTGATTCGGGGCCCGGTCAGCATCCTGGACCGCGACGACGTGGACACCGATCAGATCATCCCCAAGCAGTTCCTCAAGCGCGTCGCGCGCACCGGCTTTGGTCGCTTCTTGTTTTACGACTGGGCGCGCGAACCGGGTTGGGATCTGCCGCCCAATCCGATTTTGGTCGCGGGGCGCAACTTCGGATGCGGCTCGAGTCGCGAACACGCTCCGTGGGCGCTCGAGGACTACGGCTTTGAAGCGATCGTCGCGCCGAGCTTTGCCGACATCTTCCGTTCCAACTGCACCAAAATTGGGCTCCTACCTGTCGAGCTTTCCGCCAAACACTGCGCCGAGATCGCTCAGGCCGGAGAGGCGGAGGTCGACCTCGCGGCACAGGGGGTGCGCTGGCCCGGCGGATCGGCGCACTTCGAGATAGACCCTGAGACCAAGCACCGGTTGCTTCACGGCCTCGACGAGATCGCACTCACGCTGGCCAAAGAGCAGGAGATCGACGCTTACGAACGCACGCGCGAGCGGCTCGGCCCGGTCACAACCGCGCTGTGATCCAGGCCTCGCGCGACTGGGACGCTCGTACCTACGACCGCGTCTCGGATCCCCAGTTTCAGTGGGCGCTCGAGCAGCTGGAGCGACTCGATCCGTTACGCGGCGACGAAGTGCTGCTCGACGCCGGCTGCGGCTCGGGCCGGGTCACGGCCGAGCTTGTGCGCCGCGTTCCCCGGGGGCGGGTCTACGGGGTCGACGTGGCCCCGTCGATGGCCGCGCACGCGAGGGCCGTGCTCGGCGACCGCGCGACGATCATCTGCCAGGACCTTGTCGAGCTGGAGCTTCCCGAACCCGTAGACGTCGCGTTCTCGAACGCGACCTTTCATTGGATCGACGACCACGAGCGCCTGTTCGCCGTGGTGCATCGCGCTGTCAAGCCCGGTGGGCGGCTGGTCGCGCAGTGCGGCGGGGCTGGCAACATCGCTGCCTTTCTGCGCGTGGTAGCCCGGATCGCGGCGCGGGAGCCGTTTGCGCGCGCCCTGGACGGCTGGAATCCGCCCGGGCACTTTGCCACGCCTGCCGAAACCGCAGCGCGCCTCGAGGCCGCCGGCTTTGACGACGTCGACTGCTGGCTTGAGCCCAAGCGGGTGACACTTGATGATCCGCGACCATTCGTCGAGACCGTGTGTCTCGTGCGCTATCTCGACGTGCTTCCCGAAGAGCTCAAGCAGCCGTTCCTCGACGCGGTCCTCGCCGGGACCGAGCAACCGTTGACGCTCGAGTACGTGCGGCTCAATATGACGGCGCGCAAACCATGACCGCCACAGTGGCGCTGCTCCCCGGTGATGGCATCGGGCCCGAGGTGATGGGACCGGCGGTCGAGGTCCTCAATGCCGTAGTGCCCGGGGAGCTCGAGTATGCCGAGCTGCTGTTCGGTGGCGCTGCGATTGACGCATACGGAGAGCCGCTCACCGATGAGACGCTCGAGGCCTGTCGCAATGCCGACGCGGTGTTACTGGGTGCGGCGGGAGGTCCACGTTGGGACACGACCGACGCGTCCAAGCCGCGACCCGAGCAGGGTCTGCTCACGCTGCGCAGGGCGCTGGGGCTGTTCGCAAACCTGCGCCCGGTCAAGCCGCTTCCGGCGATGTACGACGCAAGCCCGCTGAAGCGCGAGTTGATCGAACGGACCGATCTGCTGGTGGTGCGCGAGCTGACCGGGGGGATTTATTTCGGCGCCAAGACCCGAACCGACTCAAGCGCTTCGGATGAATGCGTCTATACGCGGGCCGAGATCGAGCGCGTCGCGCGGGTGGCTTTCAGGGCAGCTCGCTCGCGCGTGACGAGCGTGGACAAGGCCAACATCCTGGAGACTTCGCGCCTCTGGCGAGAGGTCGTTCACGAGCTCCACGGGAGAGAGTTCCCGAACATCGAGCTCGAGCACCTCCTCGTGGACGCGGCCGCGATGCGCCTGGTCGCGGCGCCTCGTCACTTCGAGGTGGTGCTGACAGAGAACATGTTCGGCGACATCCTGTCTGACGAGGCGGCGATGCTGACCGGCTCCATCGGGATGCTGCCGAGCGCATCGCTCGGCGACGGCGGCCCCGGGCTGTTCGAGCCGGTGCATGGGTCAGCGCCCGATATCGCCGGCACGGGGGCCGCCAACCCGATCGCGATGTTCCTGTCCGCCGCGCTCATGCTGCGACACGGACTCGGGCTGGAAGGGCCTGCACTGGCGATAGAATCGGCCGTCGAAAAGGCGCTTGCCGAGGGGCTGCGCACGCCCGATCTCGGAGGGGATGCGAACACCGCGCAGGCCACCCGCGCCGTCCTCAGTCATGTCTAAGGAGTCCTAGTGGAACAAGCGGACCTCATCTGGCACAACGGAGAACTAGTCGCCTGGGAGGACGCCAAGATCCACGTACTCACGCACGGCCTGCACTACGGCACCGCGGTGTTCGAGGGCGAGCGCGCGTACCAGACAGAGCGTGGAACAGCGATCTTTCGCCACCAGGATCATCTCGCGCGGCTGTTCAAGTCGGCCGAGCTCTACTACATGCCCGTCCCGTACGAGCTGGAGCAGCTGCGCGCCGCGACCCACGAGCTGATCGCTGCCAACGGCTTGAACGAGTGCTACATCCGCCCAATTGTGTTTCGTGGTTATGGGCAAATGGGCCTCTATCCGCTCGACTGCCCGGTGGACGTGTCGATCGCGGTTTGGCCGTGGGGCGCTTATCTCGGAGAGGAGGGCAAGCTTCACGGCGTCCGCGCCAAGGTCGCGAGCTGGCGGCGGATTTCACACGACTCGTTGATCCCGCACGCCAAGGCGTCGGGCCAGTACCTCAACAGCGTGCTCGCCAAGATCGAGTCATCCAAGGCCGGGTACGAGGAGGCGATCCTGCTGGACGCGCACGGGTTCGTCTCCGAGGGCACCGGCGAGAACATCTACGCGGTGCGTGAGGGCAGGATCACGACCCCGCCGCAGACCGCCGGGATCCTGGACGGCATCTCGCGCCGATCGGTGATCCAGATCGCTCGCGACCTGGGCTATGAGGTCGTCGAACGGGATCTCGCGCGGGCGGAGCTGTACCTGGCCGACGAGGTGTTTTTGTCCGGCACAGCGGCGGAACTGGTGCCCGTGCGAGAGATCGACGATCATGCCATCGGCGCCGGCGAGCCGGGCCTGGTAACGCGTGAAATCCAGGGCGTGTTCGACGACGCCCTACACGGGCGTGATCCGCGTTATGAGGAATGGCTAGACCTGGTCGAAGTGCCTTCGCGCCAGGTTGCCTGAGACTGCCACCAGCATGACCGCGATCGAGCTGTACGACACCACGCTGCGCGACGGCATGCAGGGCGAGGGCATGTCGCTCTCGGTCGGGGAGAAGGTGCGCGTCGCCCACCGGCTCGACGAGCTCGGAATTGATGTGATCGAGGCGGGCTTTCCCGCGTCCAATCCCAAGGAGCTCGAGCTGTTCGGGCTGCTCGAGCGTGAGCGCTTCGAAAACGCACAGATCGCCGGCTTCGGAATGACGCGACGCCGCGACCTGCGCGCCGATCGCGATCCCGCGCTGACGGCGCTGGCGGAATGCTTTGCCCCGGTTTGTACGGTCGTCGGCAAGACCTGGAGGCTGCACCTTCAGAAAGTGGTCAGGGTCGACCCCGACGAAAACCTGCGCATGATCTCCGACACGGTCGCGTTCCTGGTCGGTGAGGGCAAGCGGGTGATCTATGACGCCGAGCATTTCTTCGACGGCTACGCGGCAGACGCCGACTACGCATTGGCGTGTTTGCGCGCCGCCGCAGACGCTGGTGCGGGCACATTGGTGTGCTGTGACACCAACGGCGGCATCTTGCCCGAGACGGTCGCGCCGGCCATCAAGCGTGTGGTAGAGGAGTTTGCTGCGAGCGGCATCCAGATCGGCATCCACTGCCACGACGACGCCGGCTGCGCCGTAGCCAGCTCGCTGGTCGCGGTGGAGCGTGGAGCCACACATGTTCAGGGCACGATCAACGGCTATGGCGAGCGCTGCGGCAACGCGAACCTGGTCTCGATCATCCCCAATCTGCAGCTCAAGCTGGGGCATGAGTGCCTGACCGCGGACCAGCTTCAGTCGCTGACGGCGACGGCACATTTCTTGGATGAGCTGCTCAACTTCACCCCAAACCCAGACCAGCCATACGTGGGACGCAACGCGTTCGCACACAAGGGCGGCATGCACGTCGCCGGAGTTGCCGCCGATCCAGCGACATTCGAACACGTCGATCCCGCGGTGGTCGGCAACCGGCGTGACGTGCTGGTCTCTGAGCTGTCAGGCAAGGGGACGGTGCGCGAACGGGCCAAGGACGCCGGGATCGAGCTGTCCGACGGCGACGCGGCCGAGGTCATCGAGCGGATCAAGGGTCTCGAGCATCGCGGCTACCACTATGAGGCCGCGGACGGCTCGTTCGAATTGCTGCTGCGCAAGCAGACCGGCCGGTACGAGCCGTTGTTCCGGCTCGAGTCGTGGCGCGCGATCGTCGAGAAAAAAGCCGACGGCCGGGTGGAGACCGAGGCCACGATCAAGATCTGGGTGGGCGGGGAGCGCTATGTACGCACCGCCGAGGGCAATGGACCGGTGAATGCGCTGGACCGCGCGCTGCGCCAAGCGCTGGTCGAGATACATCCGCACCTCGCCGACATCGACCTCGTCAACTTCAAGGTCCGGATCCTCGACGAAGCGAAGGGCACCGGCGCGGTCACCCGCGTGCTGCTCGATGCGTCCGATGGGGAAGACGTGTGGGGCTCGATCGGGGTCTCGGAGAACATCATCGAGGCTTCCTGGGAGGCACTGGTCGACTCACTCGAGTACGGCATGCAGCTGGTCGGGGAGGGGCGCCTCGAGCGCGGCGCCGAACCGCGGGTGACGGCACCGGGTCGGTGACCGAGGCGGATTTCCTCGCCCCCGCGACGCAGCCTGTTGCTGCTGCGTCGGTTTCCGAGTCGGAGCAGATTCCTCTGGCCAAGCCGGTCATCGGCGAAAGCGAAGAGCAGCTCGTGCTCGAAACTCTGCGCTCCGGGCGGCTGTCGTTGGGGCCGCTTCTGGAGCGCTTTGAGGGCGCATTCGCTGCCTTCGTCGGGGCTCGGCTTGCAAGCGCCGTCTCGAGTGGCACCGCTGGCCTGCATCTAGCGTTGCGTGCGGTCGGCGTCGGCGACGGTGACGAGGTCATAACGAGCCCGTTTTCGTTTGTCGCCAGTGCGAACGTGGCCGTATATGAACGGGCTCGCCCGGTTTTCGCCGACATAGACCCTGTCACGCTCAATCTCGACCCCGAGGCGACGGCGGCGGCAGTGACCGACCGGACAGCGGCGCTGATGCCGGTCCACATCTTCGGCTACCCGGCGGATCTGCCCGCCTTCGAGCAGCTGGGGCGACCGGTCGTCGAGGACGCATGTGAGGCTCTCGGTGCGGTTGACGCCGAAGGGATCCGGGTCGGGGGCCGGGGCCATCCAGCGGTATTTGGGTTCTATCCCAACAAGCAGTTGACCACGGGCGAGGGCGGGGTGGTCACGATGGCGGATGCTGCGGTCAAGGCGCAGATCGATTCGGAGCGCAACCAGGGCCGGGCGGCCGACCTGTCCCGGCTCGACCACGACCGCCTCGGCTTCAACTACCGCTTATCGGAGCTCGGGTGCGCGCTGGGGCTGGCGCAGCTCGAACACCTCGAAGACCTGTTGGCCTCGCGCGCGCGCATCGCCGATTTGTATCGGACCGCCCTGGCGGGGATAGACGACCTGACGCTGCCGTGCGAAGACATCGGCCGCGCCCGCAGGGGGTGGTTTGTGTTCGTGGTTCAGCTCCCGCGCCGCACCAGCCTCGAGGCGACCGTGGACGCGCTGGCTGCACGGGGAATACCGAGCAAGCCTTACTTCCCCGCCATTCACCTGATGAGCTTCTACCGCGAGCGTTTCGGTCACCGCGAGGGCGAATTTCCAGTCTGCGAAGACGTCGCCGCGCGGTCCCTGGCGTTGCCATTCTTTCCGCAGATGACCGAGGGCCAGGTGGAGCGCGTTTCCGAGACGCTACGCGAGGCGCTCGAACGCGCTTGACGCGCCGCGGGGCGCGCGGCGCGCCGCTCTAAGATCCGCCGCCCGATGACCCGCTTCGCCGAGCCCCCGGACGACGCGTTCCGCGCCCTGAACGACTCGATCACTTTCGATCGGCGCCTCTGGCCCTACGACGTCGAGCTCTCGCGAGCCCACGTTGCGATGCTGGCGTCGCAGCGGATCATCTCGGCCGCCGACCGGGATGCTCTCGTCACCGCGCTGGACCGCGTTGCGCGCGAGCTCGAACAGGGCTCGTTTGCGTTCTCCGCTCAGGACGAGGACATTCACATGGCGCTCGAACGACGCGTAGCCGAGATCGCCGGGCCCGTGGGGGGCAAGCTCCACACGGCCCGCTCGCGCAACGATCAGGTCGCGACCGATATGGCCATGTACGTGCGCGCGAGCGCCCGGGACGCGATCGACGCGGTCGGGTCACTGGCCGAGGCCCTACTGCAGCAGGCCGAAAAGCATCTCGACTGGGCGATGCCGGGGTACACGCACCTACAGCGCGCGCAGCCCGTCTACCTCAGCCACCATCTGCTCGCATACGTTTGGATGCTGCTGCGCGACCGCACTCGGTTTGGGCAGGTCGCCGTCGCGGCCGGTGCCTTGCCGCTGGGCGCGGGCGCGCTGGCCGGAGTGAATTTCGACACCGACCGAGAGACGGTCGCAGCCGACCTGGGCTTCGATGCCGTCGCACAAAACTCGATCGATGCGGTCTCCAACCGTGACTTCGTCTTGGACTACCTCGCCGCGGCGACGACTTGCGCGACCCATCTATCTAGGCTCGGCGCCGAGATCGTGCTGTGGTCAAGCGAGGAGTTCGGATTCTGCGAGGTCGCTGATGCCTGGGCCTCCGGCTCCTCGATCATGCCCCAGAAAAAGAACCCCGATGCGGCCGAGCTCATCCGCGCCAAAGCGCCACGCATCGCCGCTCACCTGCTCGCGTTGCACGGCGTGATGCACGGCCTGCCGTTGACCTACAACAAGGATCTGCAGGAGGACAAGGAGCACCTGTTCGACGCCGTGGACACGCTCGGCCTGTGCCTGGCGGCGGCGCAAAGAATGGTTGCGACGCTGTCGTTTCGACGCGAACGGCTCGAGGCGGCGGCGGCGGATGAATTTCTGGCCGCGACCGACGTGGCGGATCTGCTCGTCCGTCGGGGCGTCCCGTTCCGGGAGGCTCATGGCGTGGTGGCTTCGCTGGTCCAGACCGCCTTGGCAGGGAACCGACGCTTGTCCGAACTGAGCCGCGAGCAGCTCGCCGCTGCCTCCCCGGCGCTGGATGACGAGTTCTACGCCCTGCTGGCCGAACGCGCTTGGATCGAGTCCAAGCGCTCGGAGGGCGGGACGAGCCTCGATCGCGTGCGCGAGCAGCTGGAGCGTGCGCGGGCAGCGCTGAAGGCCTCGGCTTGACCTCAACCGACGCGGCCTCGCGGAGCGACGGTCTTCCCGTGCGGTTTTATGACCGGCCCGTCCTAGACGTCGCGCGCGACCTGATCGGATGCGTCGTGACGCACGACGGCTGCGCGGGCGTGATCGTCGAGACCGAGGCTTACCACCACTCCGAGCCGGCGTGCCACGCCTTCGTCGGTCTCACCCCGCGCACACGTGTCTTGTTTGGGCCCCCCGGGATCGCGTACGTCTATCGCTCCTACGGAATTCACGCTTTGCTAAACGCGGTCGCGGAGCCAGAGGGAGTCGGTGCTGCTGTGTTGATCCGCGCCCTCGAGCCCCTCGACGGGATCGATCAGATGCGGCAGCGACGCGGCCTGACACAGATCGAGCGGCTGTGCTCGGGCCCCGGCAAGCTCACGCAGGCACTCGGCATCGCGCTCGCGCAAAACGGGTCGGATCTGCGCCGCGGACCGGTGGTCATCGCGGAAGCTGTTCCTGGCCGGGATATAGGGCGTGTCGTGGTGACGCGGCGCATCGGCATCACAAAGGCGCTCGAGCTGCCGTGGCGTTTCTGCGTAGCCGGCAGCAAGTTCGTGTCGCGCCGTGCTGCAGGTTGATTCCGGCTGCAGGTCCGCTAAGGCTTGGGGGGCTTGCCGGTCTTCGGTTTGGGCGTGCCCGGTGGGTTCGGCTTGCCCGTTCCTGGCGGCCCGGTTCCGGGGGCTGGGGCGGCGGGCTGAGTCGGCGCGGTCGGCTTGGGAGCAGCCGGGGTGGGCGTAGCTGGCTTGGGCGTCGGAGTGGCGGGAGCGCTTGGCGCCGGAGCCACCGGCGCCGGCGTGGTGGGGGTCGTTGTTATGGGTGCGACCGGAGCGGTGATGTTCGGAATCGTCAGGTGCAACCTGGGATTCTCCTGGGCGAATATCTGCAGCGCCTGAGCCATGAAGGCGTGCCAGATGATCGCCGGGAAGGTTCCACCTTCGACCGGCTGGCCGTTGTACTGAGTTTTCATCGCGACGAGCTTGTTCGGGTAGCCGACCCAAACAGCGGTCGTGATCTGTGGCGTCCAGCCGACGAACCAGGCATCACCGTAGTTGCTGGTCGTGCCGGTCTTGCCAGCCACCAACACACCTGGGATCGACGCCTTGGTCCCTGTGCCGAAGTTGACAACCCCGGTGAGGAGCTGCTGGACGGTTGCCGCGATCGGAGCAGGCATGATCCGCCTGTAATCAGGGTGGTTGACCAGATATGCCGGAATGCCCGAGTGGACGCATACAGGACACCTAATCGAATGGATCCCGATGGCTCCTTGGTCTCCTGATCCGAGCGTCGGGTCATACACCTTCTTCCCGCCCATGGCGAACGTCTCATAGGCATGGGCCATGTCCAGCGCCGAGACGCCAGTGGTCAGGCCACCGAGGATCATCGAAGGGTTGGTGGAGACGGGTGTTCGGATCCCCATGCGCGTGGCCATGCGCGCGATCCGCGGCGTGCCGACGCGGACGCCCACCTGGGCGTATACCGAGTTGTCCGAGACGGCGGTCGCATCTGCCAGCGAGAGCTCACCCGAGTAGGTGTTGCCGAAGTTGCGCACGACGAACTGTTTCCTGCCGCCAGGGACGCGCACCCACATGTTCTGCGGAGCCGATTTCCAGATCGAGGACGGTGAGATCCCGGACTCGAGCGCGACAGCCAAGGTGAACGGCTTAAACGCGGAGCCTGGCTGGCGAAAACCATCCGTGGCGAGGTTGAACGGATGCTGCTGATAGTCCTCTTGCCCGTTGACCAGCGGCCCGCCGACCATCGCCCGAACCTCGCCGGTCTTGTTGTCGATCGCGACCAGCGACGCCGTCATGCCTCGGTCGTGCGGCAACGACGATGACACCGCCTGATCGGCCGCTTTTTGCATGCGCAGGTCGAGGGTGGTCCTGATCTTCAGGCCGCCGTAATACGCGCGGTACTCGGCGACGCTCGCGGGCACGCCCCGGCCGAGACCCATGGCATGGAGGATCTGAGGCCGGATCCAGCTCGTGAAATAGGGGGCCGCCGCCGGCTCCTGGGGCTGCTCAATATCCGCCGCGGTCGGCATTGGCGCGGCCAGCCCGAGCTCGTACTGCGTTCGATTAATGTAGTGCTGGTCGAGCATGTCTCTGAGCACGAGTGTCCGGCGGGCACGGGCCGCGGCAGGATTTGCGACCGGGTTGTAGCTGGAGGGGGAAGAGACCATCCCCGCCAAAAGCGCAGCCTCCCAGGGCCGCAGCACCGACGCGCACTCCGGGCGCTTTACCTTTGGCGTGGAATCGCCGCAGCCGCCCTTGGATCCGTCCGTGGCCGCGTTCGGGTCATATCCATGGGCCTTGCCGAAGTAGATGCGGGCAGCCGATTCGATTCCGTATGCGCCGTTGCCGAAGTAGACGGAGTTCAGATACTGCGTGAGGATCTTTGGTTTCGACCAGCGGTGTGTGAGCTGGAAGGCAAGTGCCGCCTCACGCAGCTTTTCGAAGATCGTGCGGTTGTTCTGCTCCGCCAGCGCGTTCTTGACGAACTGCTCGGTAATCGTCGAGGCTCCCTGATAGGAGCCGCCGGTGAGGTCGCTGAAGGCCGCGCGCAAAATGCCGCGCAGGTCGATGCCGGGCTCGTGCCAGAAGCGGCGGTCCTCGACGGAGACGATCGCATGTCGCACCGCCGGGGAGATCTGCCCGTAGTTGACGATCACGGCGTGGTTGGGTGGTGCAAAGATGCCGATTGGCCGGCCGCGGTCGTCGTACATGAACGAGTTCGCCTCGTGCTTGTACTGCTGACGGTTTTCCAACTGCGGCAGGTCGGAGGCGACCGACATCATCATCCCGAAGACCATCGAGGCGAGCGCCAGAAAGCCGAAGCCGGCCAGGATCACTACTAGTCGGAGCCAACGAACTTTGCGGCGCGGTCGCCCCCCGCGGCCGCTTCGTCGGCCGCCGTTCCTGCCGCCTCGTCCTCCGCCGTCGCGCCGGCGGACTGGGAAAGGGATTGGTTCTGGCGCTTCCTCGCGGCCAGGCGCCTCGGTGGTCTCGTCGACGCCGCTGGTCACCAGGACGCGCGGGCCGGACAGGGGAGGGCGAGTAAGTGCAAAAAGCGCTCTGTTTGCGTGTTATCGCTCATCCGCTGCGATTCGTTTGGTCGGCGGCGCCTGCGTAAATCGGTCGCAGCCCGGCTTGCCACCGCGCAACGGGGGCCTCGGCGGCGATGCCCCCCACGGGCGCCGCGAGTCTAGCATTGGCGCCGATGGAAGCCTCTGGCGCGACAGGCTTTACGGCTGAGGGAGAGGCCCCGCCGCGGGGTGGCTCGGCAGCCGCTTGGCTTCAACGAAACGTCGTCGATTCGCTTCCCGACGGGGAGCTGGAGCGCAAGCTGGCCCTCGGGCGACCGTTGCGCGTCAAGCTCGGAATAGACCCCACGGCGCCCGACATTCATCTGGGCTTCACGGTGGTGCTGGGCAAACTGCGCGAATTTCAGGATCTGGGTCACCACGTGGTGCTCATCGTGGGGGACTACACGGCACGCGTGGGCGACCCCAGCGGCCGCTCGAGCACCCGGCCCGTGCTCGATCCTGCCGAGATTGACGCCAACGCCCGCACCTTCCAGGAGCAGGCGCTGAGCGTTCTGAGCTCGGATCGGCTCGAGGTTCGTTTCAACAGCGAGTGGCTCGACATGCCGCTCACCGACTTTTTCACGCTGACGCGACATGGCACGGTCGCTCAGCTGCTCGAACGCGACGACTTTGCGAAGCGTTTCGCCGATCGCAAGCCAATTTCGATACTCGAGCTGCTCTACCCGCTGCTCCAGGGGTACGACTCGGTGGCCGTAAAAGCGGACGTGGAATTGGGCGGAGCGGACCAGAAGTTCAACCTCCTGCTGGGGCGCGATATCCAACGTGCGTACGGGGTGCCCGAGCAGGTGATTGTCACGATGCCGCTTCTGACAGGTACCGACGGGGTGCGCAAGATGTCAAAGTCCTATGACAACTACGTCGGCGTGACCGAGCCCCCCGGCGAGATCTACGGCAAGACGCTGAGCATCCCGGACACATCGCTCGAGAGTTGGTACCCGCTGCTGTTGGGCTCCGACCCGCCGGCGGACCTTGGACCGCGGGACGCCAAGCGTGCTTTGGCACGCGCTCTGGTCGCCCGTTTCCACGGGGACCAGGCGGCCGAGGAGGCCCAGCTCGAGTTCGACCGGGTTCACATCGATCACGAGCCACCTGAGCAGATCCCGGAGGTGCTTTGGGAGGCGTCCGATGACGGCGTCGTTCACCTGCCGGCATTGCTGGCTGCAGCATTCGGGATCACAACCTCCGAGTCTCGTCGCAGCCTCGCCCAGGGAGGCGTAAGGCTGGACGGAAAGCGAGTCGAGAACGGCGCGCTTGATCTCCCGGCAGAGCAGGTTGCTGGCAAGGTTCTCCAGCTCGGCAAGCGGCGCTTCGCGCGCGTCAATATCGTCGGAGCCGGTCAATGAGCAGCGAACCCGCGCGATGAGCGTTCACGGCGGGTTGCTGCGGTTCCAGACTGAGGGCGACGGCCACATTGTCGACATCACCGATGGGGTTGCCCGCGTCATGGAAGGCAGTGGTGCGAAGGCGGGGCTGGTCACCGTCTTCGCCACGGGCTCGACCGTGGCGGTCACCACGATGGAATATGAGCGGGGCGGGATCCAGGATCTGACCGAGCTTCTGGACCGGCTCGTTCCAAGCGGCAAGGACTATGCCCACAACCGCCTCAACCACGACACCAACGCCCACGCTCACCTCCGGGCCGCCGTCATCGGCCCCTCGGAGACGATTCCGTTCGTGGACGGCCGGCTCACGCTCGGGACCTGGCAGCAGATCGTTCTGATCGACTTCGATGACCGTCCGCGGCAGCGCAGCGTGGCCGTGCAGGTGGCGTTCTAGCTGCCCGGGCCGTGAGGTCGGCCGCGCTTCCCTCGGCCTCATCGGCGGCGCTATACTCACCAGTCCGCTTCGGGCCCAGAGCGCTTGTCGTTTGCCTGGGTCCGGCACATCTCGAGAGGAATCACCTCTCCGGAGAGGTGCGACGGTCTTTGAAAACTCAACAGCATGCGCACTGTTCTCGGCCGACCCCGGCCGAGATGGTGTGTCCAGGTTCGACGCCGCCTAGGCGGCGGCCGTTGGTGGATTCCACCTTTGGCCGCGTGCCCGGCGGCGAGAAAGATTGACCCCGTCTTGCGCCCGAGGCTCGCTGTGTACGCGAGTCTCCCCGTGTGGCGCGAGGGCCTGGCTTCAGGAGCCAGGCCCAGGGTTTTTGTTCACCTCCGAGTGCTGTTTGCGCTCGATGGTGGACCTCTCCCTGACGACTCTTTGTGAAGTCGGGTTCGCCCAGTGTGAATCCGTCTTGTAGTTCTTCACGGAGAGTTTGATCCTGGCTCAGGACGAACGCTGGCGGCGTGCCTAATACATGCAAGTGGAGCGACGAACCAGGCTTCGGCCTGGGGCAAAGCCGCGAACGGGTGAGTAACACGTGGGTAACCTGCCCTGATGATTGGGACAACCCGAGGAAACTCGGGCTAATACCGAATGTGCCCTCCGGCCACAAGGTTGGTGGGGAAAGGAAGCTTCGGCCTCCGCATCGGGATGGGCCCGCGGCCCATTAGCTTGTTGGTGAGGTAATGGCTTACCAAGGCGACGATGGGTAGCTGGTCTGAGAGGACGATCAGCCACACTGGGACTGAGACACGGCCCAGACTCCTACGGGAGGCAGCAGTAGGGAATCTTGCGCAATGCGCGAAAGCGTGACGCAGCAACGCCGCGTGGGGGAAGAAGGCCTTCGGGTTGTAAACCCCTTTCAGTTGGGACGAAGCTCCGTCGGTGAATAGCCGGCTGGAGTGACGGTACCTTCAGAAGAAGCCCCGGCTAACTACGTGCCAGCAGCCGCGGTAATACGTAGGGGGCTAGCGTTGTCCGGAATCATTGGGCGTAAAGAGCGTGTAGGCGGCTCGGTAAGTCTGCTCTGAAAGCCCGGGGCTCAACCCCGGGAGGCGGGCGGATACTGTCGGGCTAGAGTCCGGAAGAGGCGAGTGGAATTCCTGGTGTAGCGGTGAAATGCGCAGATATCAGGAGGAACACCTATAGCGAAGGCAGCTCGCTGGGACGGCACTGACGCTGAGACGCGAAAGCGTGGGGAGCAAACAGGATTAGATACCCTGGTAGTCCACGCTGTAAACGATGGGCACTAGGTGTGGGGGGTGTCGACTCCCCCCGTGCCGGCGCTAACGCATTAAGTGCCCCGCCTGGGGAGTACGGCCGCAAGGCTAAAACTCAAAGGAATTGACGGGGGCCCGCACAAGCAGCGGAGCATGTGGTTTAATTCGACGCAACGCGAAGAACCTTACCTGGGCTTGACATGTTCCTGACCGCCGTGGAAACACGGTTTCCCTTCGGGGCAGGATCACAGGTGGTGCATGGCTGTCGTCAGCTCGTGTCGTGAGATGTTGGGTTAAGTCCCGCAACGAGCGCAACCCCCGTCGCATGTTGCCAGCATTTAGTTGGGGACTCATGCGAGACTGCCGGTGACAAACCGGAGGAAGGTGGGGATGACGTCAAGTCATCATGCCCCTTATGTCCAGGGCTACACACGTGCTACATTGGCGCGTACAGAGGGTTGCAAGACCGCGAGGTGGAGCGAATCCCTTAAAGCGCGTCTCGGTTCGGATTGCAGGCTGAAACTCGCCTGCATGAAGGCGGAGTTGCTAGTAATCGCGGATCAGCACTGCCGCGGTGAATACGTTCCCGGGCCTTGTACACACCGCCCGTCACACCATGGGAGTGAGCAACACCCGAAGCCGGTCGCCTAACCCTTTTGGGAGGGAGCCGTCGAAGGTGGGGCTCGCGACTGGGGTGAAGTCGTAACAAGGTAGCCGTAGCGGAAGCTGCGGCTGGATCACCTCCTTTCTAGGGAGTCTCCTCGAGAGACACCGGTTACTCCGGCTCTTACATGAGCTGTTGAGAAACCGGCCACTAGAACGTCGACCGGACATGGCAGGCCGCACACGGTCACCGTGAGGCGGCTCGCATGCTGTTGAGTTTTGAGAGACCGGCGCGCTAGCTGGCGCTCGGCGGAAACGCCCGAGCTCCTAAGGCGCGGCACCTCTTCACGGACCTTGAAAACTGCACAGTAGCCAATGACACGGGTATCACCGGGTGGAAGCTTTCGGGCTTTCAACCGAGATCACCGTCAAGATAGGAAGGGCACATGGTGGATGCCTTGGCACCAAGAGTCGACGAAGGGCGTGAACGGCTGCGATAAGCCGCGGTGAGGCGCTGAATGGCCTTTGATCCGCGGATTCCCGAATGGGGAAACCCGGCGCCGGTAATGCGGCGTCATCCCGCGCTGAACACATAGGCGCGGCGAGGGCAAGCGGGGGAAGTGAAACATCTCAGTACCCCGAGGAAAGGAAATCAACCGAGACTCCCTGAGTAGTGGCGAGCGAAAAGGGAATAGCCCAAACCTGTCGCGTGTAAGCGGTCACGCGTTGCGCGATGGGGGTTGTAGGACGTCTGGTCCAGGCCGTGGCCGGCTTGGCAGAAGTGACAAAGCTACGAGCTAGCTGAAGCACGTGGAACCGTGCGCCACAGAGGGCAACCGTCCCGTAGGCGAAAGTTCGTAACCTTCTGCAGACGTTCCTGAGTAAGTCCGCACCCGTGAAACGCGGACTGAATCTGGGGGGACCACCCTCCAAGGCTAAGTACTCCTTGGTGACCGATAGCGGACTAGTACCGTGAGGGAAAGGTGAAAAGTACCCCGGAAGGGGAGTGAAATAGTACCTGAAACCACGTGCCTACAAGCTGTGGGAGCGGCCTCGGCCGTGACCGCGTGCTTTTTGCATAACGAGCCGGCGAGTTACTCGTCTGCGGCGAGGTTAAGCGATGAGCGAAGCCGTAGCGAAAGCGAGTCCGAACAGGGCGCCATAGTCGCGGGCGGTAGACCCGAAGCTGAGCGAGCTACCCATGGGCAGGTTGAAGCGGGGGTAAGACCTCGTGGAGGACCGAACCGACCTAGGTTGAAAACTGGGCGGATGACCTGTGGGTCGGAGTGAAAGGCTAATCAAGCTCAGTGATATCTGGTTCTCTCCGAAATATATTTAGGTATAGCCTCGGATAAATTCCGTGGCGGCCGTAGAGCACTGTTTGGACTAGGGGCCCTACCAGGTTACCGACTTCAGGCAAACTCCGAAGACCGTCACGGTTACTCCGGGAGTCAGTTGCTGGGGGATAAACTTCAGCGTCGAGAGGGGAACAGCCCAGACCGCCAGCTAAGGTCCCTAAGTGTTAGCTAAGTGGGAAACGATGTTTGATCGCCGAGACAACCAGGAGGTTGGCTTAGAGGCAGCCACCCTTGAAAGAGTGCGTAACAGCTCACTGGTCAAGTGGTCGAGCGCGGACAATGTAACGGGGCTTAAGCGAACCACCGAAGCTGCGGGTGCGTGACGTCTTCGGACGTTGCGCGCGGTAGGAGAGCGTTCTCGTGCCTGCGAAGCGGCGGCGTAAGCCAGCCGTGGAGGCGCGGGAAGTGAGAATGCCGGCATGAGTAACGAAAGAGGGGTGAGAATCCCCTCCGCCGATTGCCCAAGGTTTCCTGAGTAAAGTTCGTCTGCTCAGGGTTAGTCGGGTCCTAAGGCGAGGCCGAAAGGCGTAGTCGATGGCCAACGGGTTGATATTCCCGTACCACGTTGCTTCCGTTTGACCGAATGGGGGGACGAGGACGGCTATGGGAGCCCAGGCGATGGTTGCCCTGGGGTAAGCATGTAGGGGTGGCTCTAGGAAAATCCGGAGCCGCAATAACCCGAGGTGCGATGCCAGCTGGCTGTAAGCCGGCGAGTCCCGGATGCCATGCCTCCGAGAAAAGCCTCTAGGGAGGAAGCGCGTGCCCGTACCAAAACCGACACAGGTGGGCAAGTGGAGCACACTAAGGTGATCGAGATAACCCTCGTTAAGGAACTCGGCAAAATCGCCCCGTAACTTCGGGAGAAGGGGCGCCTCGGTAGGGTGAAGGTCCTCGCGACCGGAGCCCGAGGGGGCCGCAGTGAATTGGTTCAAGCGACTGTTTACCAAAAACACAGGTCTCTGCTAAGTCGTAAGACGACGTATAGGGGCTGACGCCTGCCCGGTGCCGGAAGGTTACGTGGAGGTGTTAGGGCTTCGGCCCGAAGCACCGAAACTAAGCCCCGGTAAACGGCGGCCGTAACTATCGACCGAGGTAGTTGTAAAACTCGGCTATATGCTGGAACCTCCGAGTATCCCACGCTACTCGTTCCGTCCGATAGCGACGGTACAGTGAAAATGCGATGGGTGCGGACAATCAGCAGGAAAGACTCTCCATCGAAGCAATCCCGTCAACGCTCGGGAACTTCCTGGCCGGATTTGCGCTAGGAGAAGCGAGCTTCATGGTCGTGTGTCGTCCACGCGGCGACTACACGAGACGTTGGAAGCTTTCGGCAGCGTTTAACGTGTCCCAGACAGATCGAGTCCCGCTCGAGCTGTTTCAGGAGACGTTGGGATGTGGGACCATGCGAAAAGCGGGGAATGGCGGCTGGTACTGGGAGGTCAATCGCCTCCTAGACATCCGGGCGTACGTGATCCCGTTTTTCCGGCGGTTTCCGTTAGTAGGAAGTAAGGCACGTGACTTCGACTTGTTCGCCGAAGCAGCAGAACTGCTCGGGAGGCAAGTCGTGTCTGACGCCGACT
The DNA here is from genome assembly GCA_963767295.1 of uncultured Solirubrobacterales bacterium. Lineage (GTDB taxonomy): Bacteria > Actinomycetota > Thermoleophilia > Solirubrobacterales > Solirubrobacteraceae > Palsa-465. The sequence goes on along the minus strand of CAVYDI010000002.1, from coordinate 409,294 downwards.
ATCGACAGGTCCTGCTCCTCAGGGAGCGGATGAACCGTGGCGGCAAACGCCGCTACACGATGGAGAGGATCCTCAGAGACTATACGCCGGGCCCGCCGGCAGACCTGGCCGCGGGATGAGATAGTCCGACCTCATGGGCGACCATGAGAGTCAGTCAGAAATGGCTGACCGCCTCCATGGAGGTAGTAACAAACGTGAACGGTCCTAAGGTAGCGAAATTCCTTGTCGGGTAAGTTCCGACCTGCACGAATGGCGTAACGACTTGAACGCTGTCTCAACGAGGGGCTCGGTGAAATTGCAATCTCGGTGAAGATGCCGAGTACCCGCGGCTAGACGGAAAGACCCCGTGAACCTTTACTACAACCTGGTATTGGGGTTCGGTGCATTTCGCTCAGGATAGGTGGGAGGCTTGGAAGCGCTGGCTGCGGCCGGCGTGGAGCCAACCTTGAGATACCACCCTTGATGTACTGGATCTCTAACGGTGCGCCGTGAAACCGGGCGCCAGACAGTGCCAGGCGGGTAGTTTGACTGGGGCGGTCGCCTCCCAAAATGTAACGGAGGCGCGCAAAGGTTCCCTCAGCACGGTCGGAAATCGTGCGTAGAGTGTAAAGGCAGTAAGGGAGCTTGACTGCGAGACCGACAGGTCGAGCAGGTGCGAAAGCAGGCCTTAGTGATCCGGCGGTAGCAAGTGGAAGCGCCGTCGCTCAACGGACAAAAGGTACTCCGGGGATAACAGGCTTATCGGGCCCAAGAGTCCACATCGACGGCCCGGTTTGGCACCTCGATGTCGGCTCGTCGCATCCTGGGGCTGAAGTAGGTCCCAAGGGTTGGGCTGTTCGCCCATTAAAGCGGTACGCGAGCTGGGTTCAGAACGTCGTGAGACAGTTCGGTCCCTATCTGCCGTGGGCGTTGGAGAGTTGAGAGGATTCGTCCCTAGTACGAGAGGACCGGGATGAACGCACCTCTGGTGTATCTGTTGTTCTGCCAAGGGCACCGCAGGCTAGCTACGTGCGGATCGGATAACCGCTGAAAGCATCTAAGTGGGAAGCCGACCTTGAGATGAACTCTCCCATCCCCTTGAGGGAGTAAGACCCCTGGAAGATCACCAGGTTGATAGGCCGGATCTAGAAGGACGGCAACGTCTGTAGGAGACCGGTACTAATGGGTCGAGGGCTTGACGGATATTTGATATCCGTGCATTGGCGCTGTGCAGTTTTGAGGGTCCGCGAAGAGCGGTCTCTACCGGTTTCCGGTGGCTATGGCGAGGGGGAAACACCTCTTCCCATTCCGAACAGAGAAGTTAAGCCCCTCAGCGCCGATGGTACTTGGCTCGCAAGGGCCCGGGAGAGTAGGACGCCGCCGGTTTTCTTAGACAACAGTGACTCTGCCTCGGGTCGCGTAAGCGCCCCGGAGGCAGAGGCTTTGCGTCGGTGTCGCACGCCGGCGCGTTAATCCGCTTGAGCTTGGTCAGCGTCTCGGCCGGCGCCAGACCTCCAAGGGCTCCAGACGACCACACCAATGAGTGGCGGCGAGGAGTTGTCCGCTGGCTCGCTGCCATCGTGGCCTGATCGCCTCCGGAGGAGCACTTGGCGCGCCGCAGCTCAGCCGCAGAGGTATCGGGAGGAGCGCGCGTTAGTGCAGTTCGGGACGGGCTCTGCCCGTCCTCTCTGGCACCCGCCGACGCAGCTCCTGGCGACGTTCAGCTGAGACCGGAGAGGTGCAGGGCGCCGGCGCATTGGCGACCGTTCCCGGACGCCGCGATCGGCGCTCTTGGAGTGGGCGCCGGTGGAGAGGGGGCTGCGGACGCTTTGCGGGCTCGACTCGGTTGCCGTCACCCGCGTACCGCGGCCCAATGGCGCGCGTCGCAGGTGCTGGCAACTCCCCCCTCCACGAAGGGGCGCTCTCCCATGGTGTTCCTACGAGCAGCTCGTCAACGGCCCGATCAAGGCGGCCGAGCCAGTCGCAGAGCCGATCGGGCAGTAGGAGGAACATACGTTCGAAGAGTAAGGGGGCCCTCGGACGGAACGATTTGCGCCGTGGCAGCGGCGTTGGTGAGCGACAACGCAGCCCTCGCCGCCACGCAACCCGGGCCGCCGGAACATCCCCTCAGCCCCCGGGCGCCTCCTTGCGCATTCGCTCCACCACGGCATCCACAAACTCTGTCGTGCCCGTATGACCCCCAAGGTCAGGCGTCCGAATCCCAGAGCCCACCGTTCCCAGCGCAGCCTCATAAACGCGCTGCGAAGCCCGCTCAAAGCAAGCCCCGTACCTCTCGCCGGCGTGGCGCAGGACGGCGCCGCAGGCCAGGATCATCGCCAGCGGGTTCGCCAGGTCCTTGCCCAACAGAGCTGGCGCGGTCCCGTGGGGCGCCTCAGCCATCGCGACGGTGGTCTCATAGCTCTCGTCGAACGCCAACAGCACGGACTCCGCGCCCGCGATCGAGCCGAACAGTGGCAGGACGAGGTCCGAGAGGCAATCCCCGTCGCGGTTCAGAGCCGGGATTACGAGCGGGCCGTCGGCCGCGCCTGAGAGCAGGCCCGCGTACGTCGCATCGATCAACACCGGCTGATATCGCACTTCAGGATGGCGGCCGGCCGCCGCGTCCATCTCCTCCTTGAGCATTCCCTCGTACACCGGCGAAACGGTCCACTTGGGCCCGCCGTACACACGCGCGTCCATCGACGAGGCTGTTCGAAACGCATACTCCGCCACCGCCCTGCAGGTCGCGCGCAGCACATGCTCGGTTCGGTAGGCGACCTCGTCGGCGTCGGATCCCTCGCGCCACTCTCGCGCGCCGTAGGCGTCGTCCACCGCCATGCGCACGACCGCGATCGGATCGCTGATCCCGGCCACCGGTGGCACTCCGGGCAACCGGCGGCCGGTCCTCACGATCACGCGGCCGTCGACGAGCTCGCGCAACAGCCGGTTCGGCGAGCCGACGTCATCCTTGCCCTCGGGCGTGATGGTCGCTGCCTTGAGTCCGAGCCCGGCGGAGCGCATCGCCTCGGCGGCCTCGACCACCACCCGGTTGGCGGTCTCGCGGCGATGCTCCAGCGACAGGTCGAACCGCTGGAGTTCGAACTCGACGCCCACCGCGGAGGGGTCAAGTACCCGCAGCGCCTGCTCGAGCAGTTCCTGTCCGGTCTGATCGCCCCCCAGCACGACGATCCGGACGGCTTCAGTCATGCGTGCTCCCCGCCGCCACCACCTGACGAGCGAGCTCCAACCTCAGCCGGACGGCAGCAGCTCGTCTTGGCGCTCCGCCAGCGCACCGATCACCGTCGAGAGGTGCTCGTCGAAGTCCACGCCGAGCTCCAAAGCGCCCTCACGTAGTTCGTCGCGGTCCACAGCCGCCGCGAACGATGGCTGCTTGAGCTTCTTTTTGACCGACTTCGGAGTCATCCCGGCAAGTCCCTCCGGTCTGACATAGGCACACGCCAACACGAAGCCGCAGAGCTCGTCAACGGCATACAGGGCGCGTTCCATCGGAGTGATCCGCGCAACGTTGAGGTAAGTCGCGTGAGAAGCGACGGCACGAACGAGATCAGCCGGATAGCCGGCGGCCGCGAGCTCGCGCATCGCGTATCGCGGATGGCCGTCCTCCGCGTCCGGATAGCGCTCGTAGTCCAAGTCGTGCACCAGGCCCGTCAGGCCCCAGAGCTCAGGATCGCCCCCAAATTTCGGCGCGTAGGCACGCATCGCGGCCTCGACCGCCAGCGCGTGCCGCCGCAGCGAATCTGAAGCGGTCCATTCGCAAAGGAGGGTCCAGGCCTTATCGCGCGAAATCTCCGGCGAAATGGTCTTTTCGCCCTCGTCCGACGACATCTCGGCGTTCTCGCCCGAAGTCACGTCGCGCATGGCCATGCGCCGTCGGATCGCTCGCACACGCAGACGGCGTGTGTTGGCGCGTCGCGTGTGGGGCTACCGGCTCCCTCTGCGTGGCGCTCTTGCACTACTTCCACCAAGCCCACCCGCACATGGCTGTTACCCTAGCTGAGCGCGGGGGCTGGCCTGAGGCCCCGCATAGCTTGCTGCCGGCCCATCCGGCACATCGATCCCCCCGATCGTCGATTCCCATGGAGAAGTTCGTCATTGAAGGCGGTGTGCCACTCTCGGGCACGATCCTCCCCGCCGGCAACAAGAACGGCGCGTTGCCGATCCTGGCCGCCTGCCTGTTGACTGAGGACGAAATGGTCCTCCGTAACGTGCCCCGGATCGCCGACGTCGAGGCGATGCTGATGCTGCTTGAGTCGCTCGGCGCGCGCGTCGAATGGCTCGGTCCAAGCGATGTCTCCATCAGGGCGGCTGGAGTCGACCGCTTCGATGTGGATCGCGATCTCGCCGAGCGCATTCGCGCCTCGTTTTTGCTCGCCGGGCCACTGCTGGCCCGCTTCGGCCACGCGAACATGCCTCCACCGGGCGGCGATGTGATCGGCCGCCGCCGGCTCGACCCTCATCTCGATGCCTTCCGCGCGCTCGGGGCAACAGTCGCGCAGGGTGAGAACGTCGCGATCGCCGCGCCCATCGGACTGAGCCCCTGCGATTTTCTTATGGACGAGCCATCGGTCATGGCGACGGAGAACGCACTCATGGCAGCCGCGCTCACCCACGGCCCCACCGTGATCCGTAACGCCGCTTCGGAGCCGCACGTGCAGGACCTCGCCCGCATGCTGGTGCACATGGGCGCCACGATCGACGGCATCGGCTCGAACGTGATGACCGTCCACGGCGTCAACCGCCTGCGCGGCTGCACACACACAATCGCGCCTGACCACATCGAGATCGCCTCGTTCATGGCGCTCGCGGGCGTCACCGGCGGCGAACTCGTGGTCAAAGACGTGGTACCCGAGGATCTGCGCATGATCCGCCTGGTGTTCGAGCGTCTGGGCCTGCGAAGCGAGTTGCTCGGTGCCGACGTGATCGTTCCCGGCGGCCAGCAGCTCGTGATCCGCAACGACATGGGCGACTACATGCCGAAGGTCGAGAGCGGCCCGTGGCCCGCGTTCCCCGCCGACTTGACGAGCATCGCGCTCGCGCTCGCGACGCAGTCCGAAGGGTCGGTGATGATCCACGAGAAGATGTTCGAGAACCGGCTCATCTTTACCGACAAGCTGCAGCTGATGGGCGCCGCGATCACGATCTGTGACCCGCACCGCGCGATCGTGATCGGACCCCGGCGGCTGCGTGGCCAGCGGGTGGACTCGCCCGACATCCGCGCGGGGATGGCGATGCTGATCGCCGCGTTGTGCGCCGACGGCGAGACCGAGATCGGCAACGTACGCCAGATCGACCGCGGCTACGAGCGGATCGATGAGCGTCTGCGCGCGCTGGGGCACATATCCAGCGCTTGGACGACGTGCCCGTGGCTGCGTGAGCAGCGGCGAGCCGTCCCTAAGCCTCCGCCACCATGACTGACTGGATCGCCAGCGGCACCCGCGACGTCTTGCCCGACGAGATGCGGGAACTGCGCGCGCTGACGGACCGGGTGCGCGAGGTCTTCGAACGCGCGGGCTACGGCGAGGTGCACACGCCCGCGCTCGAGTACGAACGCCCACTGCAGAGCTCCGAACACCCCGAGTGGGCGGGTCCACGTCCCGCCTACCGGATGTTCGACGAACAAGGCAACGTGCTCGTGCTGCGCTCCGACATGACGGTCCCGATAGCGCGTCTCGCGGCCACCAGATACCTCCAGCACGAGCCACCGTTGCGGTTTTGCTACTTCGAGCACTCCTACCGCGGAGTGAGGCCCCAGCGTGGCCAGTCGCGGGAGTTGCTCCAGGCAGGGATCGAGCTGATCGGCTTCCCTGGTCCGGAGGGCACTGCCGAGGTCCTGTCGGTCCTCTGTAGCGCGCTCGACGCGGCCGGCCTGCGCACCTACAGGGTGGGTCTAGGCGACGCAGCGCTGTATCCAGCGCTGCTTGAAATCGTCGGCGTCCCTCGTCAGCAAGGGGCCGGCATCCTCGCCCAGCTCGCCAAGGGCGATTTTGTCGGCGTCGAAAACGAGCTCGGAAAGCTCAAGCTCGGCGAGCAGGACCGCTCACTGCTCTTGGAAGTCGCACAGACCCGCGGCGGCTCGGAGATCCTCCAGGAGCGCACCGGCCCGCTCCAGGACACGCTAAACGGGCTTCGCGCCGTGCACGAGCTCCTGCCAGCAGACGCCGCCTCCAAGATCATCTTCGACCTCGGACTGGTCCGTAACTTCGGCTACTACACGGGCGCGGTGTTTCAGATCTACGACCCTGCGCACGGTGTACCACTCGGCCAGGGCGGACGTTACGACGAGCTGCTCGCGCGCTTCGGACGGCCGCTCCCCGCCGTCGGGTTTGCCCTCAACGTCGAGGGCATCCACATAGCCCTGGCCGGCGAGGAGCGAGGACTCGGGACCTGGAGCCCCACTTGACCGCCATTGGCGACCTGCTCGTAGCCGTCCCCCGCGGCAACCTGTTCGAGGAAACGCTCGACCTGCTCGACCGGCTCGGCCTCCACACGAGCGAGGTGCGAGCCAACGAGCGCAAGCTGCTCTTCCGCGAGGCCGGGATCGTGACCATGCGTCCCTCCGACGTTCCCACCTACGTCGAAGCAGGCGCGGCGGACATCGGCATCACCGGCAAGGACGTGCTGATGGAGCAGTCAGAACGCGACGTATACGAGCTCGCCGATTTGGGATACGGCCAATGCCGCATGGTGTTCGCGACTGCCTCCGGGCCCGACCGGGCAGCCGAGGCGCTGCGCCGGCTCGGGGTCGTGCGCGTCGCCACCAAGTACCCGCGTGTGGCAGGGGAGCACTTTCGCCGCACCGGACGCCAGGCCGAAATCGTGGAGGTCAAGGGCTCGGTCGAGCTGGCGCCGCTGACCGGGCTGGTGGAGGGCATCGTCGACCTCAGCGCGACCGGGACAACCCTGAAAGAGAATGGACTCGAGGTTCGCGAGGAGATCGCCATTTCGACCGCGCGGCTGATCGCCAACCCTGTCGCTCACAAGCTCAAGGCGAGTGCGATCGTCGCGCTGCTGGAGCGGATCAGTGCGGTCTGAGACCGTCGAGCTGCGCGGCGACCCGGTCGTGCTCGCCGCTCAACTGCGCTCGCTGGTGCCGGCCGGCGAAGCGGTCACGGAACCGGTCGCGCAGATCATTGACGCTGTCCGCGCTGGCGGCGACGACGCGCTGCATCATTACACGCGCAAGCTCGATACTGCCGGTAGCGATCCACGGCCGCTCATCGTCGCAGCGGACGAGCTCGACGTCGCGCTCGCATCCCTGCACCAGAGCGCCAGAGACGGTCTGCAAGCGGCGAGCGCGAACGTCCGCCGCGTCGCCGAAACAAGCCTCGGATCGGACCGTGCAGTCGAGTTTCAAACGCACACCGTCACGGTCAAAGAGGCCCCCGTGAGCAGCGCCGCGGTGTATGTACCCGGCGGTCGGGCGCCGTATCCGAGCACCGTCGTGATGGGGGTGGTCACCGCGCGCGCGGCCGGCGTGGGGCATATCGTCGTCTCGTCCCCGCCCACGGCGGACGCCGACATTCATCGCGCCGTACTAGCGGCGAGCCGGCTCGCGGGCGCCGACACGGTTTATCGCATGGGAGGCGTTCAGGCGATCGCTGCGCTCGCATACGGAACCGAGAGCGTCCACCCAGTCGACGTGATCGTCGGCCCAGGAAATCTCTATGTGCAGGAGGCAAAGCGCCAGGTCTCGGCGCACGTCGGCATAGACGGGTTCGCCGGCCCCAGCGACCTGGCCGTGATCGCCGGCGATGATGCGCCGCCTGAACTGGTAAGCCTCGATCTGATGGCCCAAGCCGAGCACGGCGAGGGCACGCTCGTGGTCGCGATCTCGAGCTCGCACGCCCTCCTAAGCGAACTCGACGCCCGTCTCGAGCAAGCCGCGGAAACGGGCGCGGTCGCGCGCCTGGTCCAAGTGCCCGACACGGAGCACGCGCTGGAGCTGGCGCAGGCGCTCGCGCCCGAGCACCTGCAGCTGATCGGCGCCCAAATCGAGTCCCTCGCCGGACGCGTCACGACCGCCGGCTGCGTGTTCGTTGGCGCCCAAGCAGGCACCGCGTTTGGCGACTACGTGGCCGGCTCAAATCACGTCCTTCCCACCGCCGGATCGGCCCGCTTCGCCTCCGCGCTGTCGCCCGCCACCTTCCGCAGACTGTTCTACGAGGTATCCGTGACCGCGGCCGCTCCGCTCGCGGCCGCCGCCGCTCCGCTCGCACGCGCCGAGGGCTTCGAGCTGCACGCGCGTTCGATGGAAGCCCGCATTGGCCACAATGGCCAGGAAACATGACGCGTACCGCCCGGATCGACCGCAAGACCTCTGAGACCGACGTGCACGTCGCGCTCACGCTCGACGGCACCGGCGTCGGGGCGCGGCAAACCGGCGTCGGCTTCTTTGACCACATGCTGGACCTGCTCGCGCGCCACGGCCGTCTCGATCTGAGCGTCGAGGCGACAGGCGACCTCAACACCGGCGCCCACCACACGGTCGAGGACGTCGGCATCTGCATCGGGCAGGCGCTCGACCGCGCGCTCGCGGATCGCAAGGGGATCGTGCGCTTCGGACACGCCATCGTGCCGATGGACGAAGCGCGGGCGGCCTGCGCGATCGACGTGTCGGGGCGCGGCCTGTGCGCCTTCGAAGCGCAGCTCCCGCCTGGTGCGGTCGGCAACTTCGACCACGAACTGGCGGAAGAGTTTTTTCGCGCGCTGGCCGCGAACGCGAAGCTCACGCTGCATCTCACGGTGCAGCGCGGCAGCAACGCGCATCACATGATCGAGGCCGCATTCAAGGCCGCGGCCCGGGCACTGCGCCAAGCGACGGGCCTCGACTCCGGCGACGACGACGTGCCGAGCACCAAGGGCACGCTCACGTGACGATCGCGGTCGTCGACTACCGCATGGGCAACCGGCGCTCGGTTGAGAAGGCGCTCGAGCACGTCGGCGCGCGCGTAATGGTCACCCGCGATCATCGCCAGCTGCACGCCGCACAGGGCCTGGTGGTCCCGGGCGTGGGCGCGTTTCCGCAGGGGATGGCCAACCTCAAGGCGCTGGGGTTAGACGAGCTCCTCAAGCAGCGGGCGCAAGCCGGCACGCCTCTGCTCGGCATCTGCCTCGGCATGCAGCTGCTGTTCGATGGCTCCGAGGAGCTCGAGCCCACCGAAGGGCTCGGGCTGATTCCGGGCGACGTAACCCAGATAAAAGCCGGCGGGCTGCCCATCCCGCACATCGGCTGGAACCACGTTGACTTCGTCGCCGCCTCACCGCTTACCGGCAGCCTGCCTCCAGGCGGCGCCGCTTTTTACCACGTGCACTCGTTCGCGGCGCGCCCGCGCGAGAGCGCGCACCGTGGTCGGCACGACGGACTACGGCGAACGCTTCGCGACCATCGTCGCCCGCGAGCGCGTCTTCGGCGTCCAGTTTCACCCCGAGAAATCATCCGCCAGCGGCCTGAGCCTGCTCGAATGCTTCGTCGACCTCTGCGTACGGGGGCGAGCACCCGAGGCAGCCGCCCGGGCATGATCCTCTGGCCCGCGGTAGACATCCTCGGCGGCAAGGCGGTTCGCCTGGAACGCGGGCGCTTCGATACCGAGACGGTCTACGACCAAGACCCGCTCGAGGCCGCCCGGCGGTGGGCGGCCGATGGTGCCCGCGCGCTGCATATCGTGGACCTTGACGGCGCCCGCACTGGGAGACCGGTCAATCTGGAGCACGTCGAGCGCATAGCGAAGGCGGTCGAGGTGCCCGTCCAGGTGGGAGGGGGTCTTCGCAGCGCGGCGGCAGTCAAAAGTGCGTTGGACGCCGGAGCGCAGCGGGTCATCATCGGCACCGCCGCGTACACCGACCTGGATCTGCTGAGGCGCCTGGTCGACGACCACGGAGAGCAAGTGACGGTGTCACTCGACGCGCGCCAGGGCAAGCTTGCCGGCTGCGGGCTGGCTTGACCAGACCGACATCAGACCCGACGAGCTTGCCGCCCAACTGGCGAAGCGGGGCGTTAAACGCCTCATCTATTCGAACATCGACCGCGACGGCATGCTCGCCGGCCCGGACCTCGAAGGCATCGCGAGGATCGCCGCCGTCAGCGACGCCAGCCTCCTCTACTCGGGTGGCATCGCTTCGCTGCGAGACCTCGAAGCGATCACCGCAGACCGAGCATGACAAGCTCGAAGGCGTGATCGTCGGCAAGGCCCTCTACGAGCGCCGCTTCACAGTCGCCGAGGGCCAGCGGGCCCTCAACCGCTAGATGCACTACAAGCGCGTGATCCCGTGCCTCGACGTCGACGCCGGTCGCGTTGTCAAAGGCGTCGGCTTCGTCGACCTGCGCGACGCGGGCGATCCCGTCGAGCTCGCCGCCCGCTACGACGCTGCGGGCGCGGACGAACTCGTATTCCTCGACATCACCGCAACCTCTAACAAGCGCGAGACTGTGGTCGAGCTGGCCCGCCGCACCGCGGACGAGGTGTTCATCCCGTTCACGATCGGCGGCGGCGTGCGCTCGACGTCTGACGCTCAAGCGGTGCTCGACGCCGGAGCGGACAAGGTGGCGGTCAATTCCGCGGCGCTCGCTCGGCCGCAGCTCATAGATGAGCTCGCGCGCACGTTCGGCTCTCAATGCGTGGTGCTGGCGATCGATGCGAAGAGGGGGCAGGCCAGCTACGAGGCGTACGTCGCCGGCGGCCGCACCCCCACGGGGCGCGACGCAATCGCCTGGGCCGCCGAGGGGGCGCAGCGGGGGGCGGGGGAGATCCTGCTCACCAGCATGGATCGCGACGGCACCACCGCCGGCTACGAGCTCGAGCTGACTTCAACGGTCGCCCAAAGCGTCACCGTGCCGGTGATCGCCTCGGGTGGCGCAGGGGAGCCCGAGCACCTTTTTCAGGCGCTTGAATCGGGGGCGGACGCTGTTCTGTGTGCGTCCATCCTTCATTACGGCCGCCACACGGTGGCCGAGATCAAGGAATATCTGGCGCGGGCCGGGATCCCGGTCCGGACGCTAAGCGGCGCGGACGGGGCCTATGTCTAGGCCGCCTCTTCGACGTACCCGGCGGCTGCGCATGCATCGCAGTACGCGGCCGGGGGGACGCGGGGCTCATAACAGCCCGGGCGGCAGCAGGTTGACGACCGCTTGGGGCGGCCGCGACCGATGCGCGCGGCGGCAGCATCTTTGAGCTCTTCGCGCATGCGATCGAGCTCGGCCGCATGATCGGCACAGAACCGACGGCCCGGAGCCGCCGGCTGCTGACAGTGACTTCCACTACGACAACGCATACGAAATTAAGGATATCAAGCGGACCGAACGCACGTTCTTGTGTAGATCGTTAAGGGTTCGTCAGTGGTGTGTTTTGGCCTGCTTGTGGGAGCGCGCGCCCGCGGGCTTGAGCTCATACAACATCGAGTAGCCGCTCAGGTAGAGCACGTTGCCGTCGGTGATCACGGGGTTGAAGGCGCCGTCCTTAAACCAGAACACCTGCCTGCCGGTGCGCGTGTTCAAACCAGCGGTCGTCTTGGCCCCGAGATTGTCGTAGTAGACCACGTCGCCCACGATCTGGGGAGAGCCCGAGATGCGACCGCGCGCGTTGTGGGTCCAGCGGATCGCCCCCGAGCGCGCGTTGAAGGCATATAGATGCCCGTCGTAGGAGCCGACGTACACGGTGGGCCCCAGGCCCGCCGTGTTGGCCACCGCCGGCGAGGAATACACGTACGCCCCCGTCGCGGTCGCCCACGCCAGCTGACCGGTTCGGGCCGAGAACGAGTAGACGCGTCCGTCGGTGTTGCCCATGTACACGCGCCCGAACGCAACCGCCGGGGTCGAGTAGAAGTTGCCCGAACCGAAGCCGAATTCCGCGCCGTTGGTATTTGCGGTCCAGAACACGTGGCCGGTGCGCGCGTTCAGCGCGTATGCGCGGCCGCCATAGTCGCCGAAGAAGATCGTGCCGGTCGAGATCGAGGGGCCGCCCTTGACCGCCGCCGAGGCATGGTAGTGCCACCTCACCTTGCCCAGCTGTACGCCAAGCGCGTACACATTGCCGGCCTGGTCGCCGAAGAAGACCTTGTTCTGCCACACGATTGGGGAGGACTCGGTCCCGGCGGGCAGGGAATGCGACCACACCACGTGTCCGTTCTTCATCGACAGCGCCACCAACCTGCCGTTGCCGGGAGTGCGGCCGTGAGTCGAGAGGATGGGCACGAATAGGAGCCCGTGGGCGACGTCGAGCGCGGGCGACGCCGCCGCGAGGTTGCCGACCTTGCTTTGCCAAATGCGGTGGCCGTTCGCGCTGTTGATCGCCTTCGCCGAACCGTCGTTGTCGACCAGGTAGAGCCGATCGCGAAACAGCACGGGTGGAAACTCGAGCAGCGCGTAATCCTGAAAGCGCCAGCCGACATGGAATGGCGGGTCCAAGTGTGAGCTCGGGAAGTCGCGCGTGCGCACCTGATTGAACCCGTACCAGGGCCACTGGAAGTTCGACACCTTCGGCCGGGGCGCCGGCGGCTTGGCGATGGAGTCGGTGAAGTGGACGTTCGGATGGGAAACGTTGCCGGGCGCGTTCAGCAGCACGTACGCCACCGCGGCCCCGATAGCGACGAGCAGGACCGCACCGGCGACGAGCCCGCGCCGCAGCCAACGCCGCGAAGGGCTCCGCATGGACACCAATGGTAATGAGCGCGGCGGTCCTCCGACCGTCGCCCGCGCCAAGATGCGCCGATGGACCTGCCCGCGCCAGACGAGCTGCTTCGCCGTCTACGCGCGCTGGAGGCAGGACGCGTGCTCTTAGAGCACCTAAAAGATCAGCCCGATGAGGTCTACCTTGTGGGCGGCGCCGTGCGCGACCTGCTGCGCGGACAGGCGCCTCAGGAACTCGACCTCGTGGTCGAAGCCGACGCGATCGCGGTGGCACGCAGCATCCCGGAGGCGCAAGTGGCTGCACACGGGCGCTTCGGCACCGCCACGGTCCGCCTCGACGGTCATCTCTACGACATCGCGACCGCTCGCGCCGAGAGTTATGAGCATCCGGGCGCGCTGCCCACGGTCATCCCGGCCCCCCTCAAGCGGGATCTCGAGCGCCGCGACTTCACCGTCAACGCGATCGCGATGGCGCTCGACACGGGCCGTCTGGAGGCGCATCCGCGCGCTCTGGAGGATCTGGGCGCGCAGACGCTGCGGGTCCTGCACGACCGCAGCTTTGTCGACGATCCGACCCGACTACTGCGCCTCGCCCGCTACGCAAGCAGGCTCAGGTTCTCGATCGAGCCTCACACCAAGGAGCTCGCCCTGAACGCCGCTCGGCACAGTGCGCTCCAGACCGTCAGCGGGCCGCGCATCGGCGCCGAACTGCGGCTGCTCGTGCGCGAACCCGACCCGCTCGCGACGTTGCACGCGCTGGGCGAACTCGAGCTCGACACCGCGATCGACCCTCATTTCGGCCTGATCGACGCCGCCACGGCTCGCACGGCGCTCGAGTTACTCCCCCCGGACGGGAGGGCGGACTTGGTCGCGCTCGCCGCCGCCGCGGAAAACGTCCCGACAGCCGAGCTGCGCGATCTGCTCGACCGACTCGCCTTCGACGCCGGGGATCGCGACCGAATCGTGGCTGCGGCAGGCCAGGCGGCGATGCTTGCGCGCCAACTCACAGCCGCGCAGCGACCCTCCGAGATCGCCGCCGCCGCCGCCGGCGCCTCGCCCGAGCTTGTCGCGCTCGCCGGGGGCCACGGCGCCGCCGCCCAAGCCGCGCGCTGGCTCGATGGGCTGCGCCACGTGAAGCTTGAGATCCATGGCGGCGACCTGATCGAAGCGGGGGTCCCCGAGGGGCCGCAGATCGGGCGGGCGCTACAGGCCGCGCTCGAGGCCAAGCTCGACGGCCACGCCACCGGCCGCGAGGCCGAGCTCACCGCCGCGCTCGAGGCCGTTTAAATAGGGCCCATGCTCATGCTCAGCTTGCCCGAGCCCTTCACGCTTCACGGCGAACACATCGCGATCGACCTGCCCGGCGCGAGCGCGCTTTTTACGACCCGTCGTGGCGGCGTCTCGGATGGTCCCTATGCGAGCCTCAACCTCGGTCGCAAGACCGACGATGATCCGCGTAACGTCGCCGCCAACCGCCAGGCCTTGGAGGTTGAGCTCGGCCTGCGGCTTTCCTTCATGCGCCAGGTTCACGGCCACCGGGTGGTCACGGTCGGCCAGCCCAATCGTGATCTGCCCGAGGCCGACGGCCAGGCGACGACTACGCGCGGCGTCGGTCTCGCGGCACTGGTCGCCGACTGCCTGCCGGTCATGCTCGCCGGTCGCGGCGCGGTGGCCATGGTTCATGCGGGCTGGCGCGGATTGGCGGCAGGAGTGCTCGAGGCCGCGGTCGGCGCACTGAGCGGCCCCGTCTCTGCCGCCATCGGCCCAGGCGCGGGTCCCTGCTGCTACGAGGTGGGCGACGAGGTGCACGCGCACTTCGGCACCCACGGGCGGACGCTCGACCTTAAAGCGATCGCCCGCGCCCGGCTCGAGCTGGCGGGCGCCATAGAGATCCACGACGTCGACCTGTGCACGATGTGCGCGCCCGAGCTGTTTTTCTCGCACCGTCGCGAGCGCGGCGTCACCGGGCGCCAGGCGGGGATCGCGTGGCTGAGCTGATCGAGGCGCTGGATGCCGACGTCGTGCGCTCGAATCTCGAGCGCGTGCGCGAAGAGGTCGCAGCCGCGGGCCGCGTTCCCGGCGATGTGGAGATCCTCGCGGCCGTCAAATACCTGCCGCTCGAGCAGCTCGGCGCGCTGGCCGAGTCCGGCGTCACGCTCGTGGGCGAAAACCGCGCCCAGGAGCTGGCCAAGAAGGCCGACGCCTACCCGCAGCGTTTCACATGGGATTTCATCGGCAGACTCCAGAGCCGCAAGGTCAAGGCGCTCTTGCCCTACGTGCGCTACATCCATTCAGTGGCGAGCGACTCGGCGCTCGAGCAGCTTCGCCGCCATGGCACCAAGGAGACTCAGGTGCTGGTCGAGGTCAATGTCTCAGGCGAGCAGGGCAAGGGCGGCATCGCGCCCGACGAGCTCCCGTCGTTCCTCGAGCGCTGCCCGGTGTCGGTCGTGGGGCTGATGACGATGCCGCCGATGGCCACCGATCCAGAAAAGAGCCGCCCGTATTTCGTGGCGTTGCGAGAACTCGCCGCGCGTCATGGCCTCAGGCATCTCTCCATCGGCACAAGCCAGGACTACAGGGTGGCCCTCCAGGAAGGCGCCACGATCATCCGCCTCGGCACCACGCTGTACCAGGCGACATAATCTTTTCAAGCAGGGAAAGTTCCCCCAGTATCGAACCCCCGCCACGAGATGGCCTTTCGCGACACCTGGCACCGGACGCTCGTCTATTTCGGCTTAGCCGAGGACGAGGAGTACGAGGACGAGTACGAGGCCTACCCGGAGCCAGAGGCAGAGCTCGAGAACAGCTATCGCGAGCGGCCCAACGTTCGCCGGCTCAGTTCGCGCCGGCGCCGCGACGAAATCGACGACATCTTCGCCGACGACTCGGGTGCAGAACCGCGCACCACCTCGCTGCGTCCGGTCGGCGGCCGCGGCAACGGCGTCCGGCGCGATGTGCGGGTGCATTTCGTGGCTCCCAAGAACTTCAACGATGTGCAGGACGTCGCCGATAAGTTCAAGGACTCGATCCCGGTGATCCTCAACCTGCAGGCCACCGACACGGACTTGGCCAAGCGGCTGATCGACTTCTCGAGCGGCCTCACCTACGCGCTCGACGGGGGCATGCAGAGGATCGCCGACAAGGTCTTCCTGCTTACCCCGCGCAACGTCGAGGTCTCCGCCGAGGAGCGGGCACGGTTGGTGGAGAAGGGGTTCTTCAACCAAAGTTGATCTCTAGATGGCCGGCGCACTTGTGCGCCGGCCCGGCCGGAACATGTTCCGGCCGGCCGGGCCGCGCATGCGCGGCCCGGGACGACAAGTAGATTTCATGTCATGCGAGTCGGGCTAATCGGGGCTGGCAACATGGCGCGCGCGATGGCGCGGGGCTGGGGCGATGCCGTGCTGGCGTCGGATTCGGGCTCGGGGCGGGCGGCCGCATTGGTGAGCGAGCTCGGCGGCGAGGCGCTCTCGAACCGGGAAGTCGCCGAGCGGGCCGACCTGATCGTTCTGTGCCACAAGCCCCATCAGCTGCACGAGGTCGCGCAAGAGATCGCCGGCGACGCCAAGGTCGTCGCCTCGGTGTTGGGTGGGACGACGATCGCGATGCTGCAGGAGGCCTATCCCAATGCGCCCGTGTTCAGACTCGTTCCCAACACCGCTGTCGAGGTGCGCAAAGGCATCACGTGCTACGCCAAGCCGCAGCGCGTCCCGGATCGTGAAGCGGAGGTCCTGGGGCTCTTCGCCAGGCTGGGCAAAGTGGTGGAGTTGCCGGAGGCTCTGCTCGAGGCGGCGAGTGCGATTGCCAGCCTAGGGCCCGCCTACCAGGCGCTGCTCGTCGAGGCGCAAGTTGATGCGGGCGTGCGTTATGGGCTGAACGCGCGCCTGGCCTCGGAGCTGGTGGTGGAGACGATGGTGGGCGCCGCCGCCCTGCTCGAGCAACGCGGCTACGACACGCTCGCGGTCCGGCGCGAGGTGACCTCGCCCGGAGGCACCACCGCGCGTGGGCTGTACGCGCTTGAGCGCCACGGCGTGCGCGCCGCGTTTCAGGCGGCGATCGACGCCGTACGGGGTGGCTCGTGATCGCGCTCGCGACCGTGCGAGGCGACATCGCCAACTACATCAGCGCGCTGGTCTACGTCTACATCATCCTGATCTTCGTCTACGTGTTGTTGAACATGCTGTTCTCGACCGGCGTGCACCCTCCGTTCGCGCGCTGGTCTGACGCGATACAGAAGTTCCTGCGTGACGTGTGTGAGCCATACCTGCGGCTCTTCCGGCGCTTCATCCCGAACGTCGGGATGTTCGACTTCAGCCCCATGATCGCCATCATCGTCCTTTACTTCGTGCGCTACGCGTTGGTGCGCGTGATCGGCGGGTGACGGTGACCGTGTTAGAGCGAGTACCGCGACGCACCCGGGTGCGAGGGGCGACGGCGGCGACGCGCGCGGTCGCGTTGGGGGCAGCGGTCATCGGCCTCGACCAGTTGACCAAGCGCACCGTAGCCGCGGGCATCGCGTCCGGGCACGAGCAGTCGCTGCTGCCCGGGGTCCACCTCGTCCACGTGCGCAACAGCGGCGTCGCCTTCGGCGTTCTGTCCGGCGGCGGTGCGCTCGTGCTGGTGGCCACGCTCGTGGCGCTCGCCGTGCTGCTGTTCTACTTCGTCCGCCATCCCGCGCGTCGTGGACTGTGGGTTCCGACCGGGCTTTTGGCGGGCGGGGCGATCGGCAACCTTGTCGACCGACTGCTCAACGGCTCGGTCACCGACTTCATCAAGCTCCCGCACTGGCCCGCCTTCAACGTCGCCGACATAGCGATCACCTTCGGCGTGATCGCGCTTGTGTTCGTGCTCGAGCGGGGAGCCGCCAAATCTCGCTGACCGTCCCCGACCAGGCGGCCGGGGTTCGGCTTGACCGCTTCCTCGCGCAGCGCCTGGGCTCGCGGGCCCGCGCGCAAGCTCTGATTGAGGAAGGACGGGTCAAGGTCGACGGCCGCCGGCAGCGCAAGCGCCACCTGGTCGCTCCCGGAGAGTTGATCGAAGTTGACGAGCCGCCGGAGGTGCCGTTCACGGCCGGGGAGGCGGCGCCTTTCCGG
Source organism: uncultured Solirubrobacterales bacterium (assembly GCA_963767295.1). GTDB lineage: Bacteria > Actinomycetota > Thermoleophilia > Solirubrobacterales > Solirubrobacteraceae > Palsa-465. Next base: position 391,582 of record CAVYDI010000002.1, on the reverse strand, counting down.
ATCGCTTACGAGGACGAGTCGCTGCTGGTCGTGGACAAGCCGGCGGGCGTGGTCGTGCATCCCGCGCGGGGGAACCGCAGCGGCACGCTCGCGCAGGCGCTGGAGGGGATCGCGCAAGGGGGAGAGGAGGGCTGGCGCGCCGGCATCGTGCACCGGCTCGACCGCGACACCTCAGGCCTGCTGGTGGTGGCCAAAAACGACGCCGTGCACCGCGCGCTGAAATCGCTGCTGGCGCAGCGGCGGCTGCGGCGCGAGTACCTGGCACTCGTCGACGGAACGCTCGATGCGCGCTCGGGCACGGTCGAAGCGCCGATCGGCCGCAGCCGGCGCGACCGCGTGCTGATGTCGATCGATTCCGACGCTCCTCGCGAGGCACGCACCCACTTCACCGTCGAGCGCTTCCTGCCGCGCGCGACGCTGCTGCGCGTGTTGCTCGATACGGGCCGCACCCATCAGATCCGGGTCCACCTGCAGGCGATCGGCCACCCGGTAGTGGGCGACCGCCAGTATGGAGGCCGACTCGATTACGGACTGCAGCGTCAGTTTCTGCACGCCGCGCGGCTTGAGTTTCCGCACCCCGCGAGCGGCGAACCAATCGAGGTCAGCTCGCCGTTGCCGGGCGATTTGCGAAGCGCGCTGGACCTCGCGACCGACCCCTGAACACCGACGGGGCGGCCCGTCCACAGCCGCCCCGTTGGCCCTACTTGTTTGCGAACCGAGCCACCGGAGGTAGGGGAAGGGAGGTCCGGTTCGCGCGCGAGCCATCGCCCGAAGGTAGGGGAAGGCGACGGTCCGCTGCGGCTAAACCTACCGTATCCCGCCTGCTCACGTAGACTTATTTACAGGCAAATCGACCCCAACCGTGCGTGGTCGCGCCCTGCCTCCGGCCCGGAAGTGCTGTTGGCCCGAGGTCCGCGACCCAGCGCCGTTTGGGCTTAGTTCAAAACCGACAAGGGAGCAAAGACGTGGCTGAACTCGGCATCAAGGAGCTGCTGGAGGCCGGAGTGCACTTCGGTCACCAGACGCGCCGCTGGAATCCAAAGATGCGTCGCTTCATTTATGGGGAGCGCGACGGCATCTACATCATCGATCTCTTGCAGACCCAGGACCTGCTCGAGCAGGCTCGCCGGTTCGCGCTCGAACTCGCCGGCAGAGGCGGCACCGTGCTGTTCGTGGGGACCAAGAAGCAGGCCCGCGACGCGGTGCGCGACACCGCGGAGGCCGCCGACATGCCCTACGTCAACCACCGCTGGCTCGGCGGCCTGCTCACGAACTGGGGCACGATCTCACAGCGCATCAAGCGCTTGCATGACCTCGAGCGCTACGAGACGGAGGGACAGCTCGAGCTGCTGCCGACGCGCGAGCGCATGGCGATGCAAGCCGACCTCGAGAAGCTCCGCGCGAACCTGGGCGGCGTCAAGGACATGCAGCGTGTGCCCGACGCGGTTTTCGTGATCGACCTCAAGACCGAGGCGATCGCTGTGCGCGAGGCCCAGCGCTTGCGGCTGCCGATCATTGGGCTTGTGGACACAAACTGCGATCCAGATGGGATCGACTACGTGATCCCGGGCAACGACGACGCGATCCGGTCGTGCGCGGCGGTCACCAAGGCGATCGGCGATGTAGTCGCGCAGGGCCACGGCCGCTTCAGGCGCGAGGAAGAGCGCGCCCGTCGCGAGGCCGAGGAGCAGGAGCGGCGCGAGGCCGAAGAGCGCGCCCGCCGCGAAGCCGAAGAGCAGGCGCGCCTTGAGGCCGAACAGGCGGCGCAGGAGGCTGAGAAGGCCGCGGCTGAGGCGCCGGCGGCGCCGGAGGCCGCCTCCACGCCGGCCGAGACTCCTGCCGCGCCTGCCGTGCCCCCGGCCGCGCCTGCCGTGCCCCCGGCCCCGGAGCCTCCGGCCCCGGATAGCCCGGCGCCCGAGTCGACACCAACACCCGAGGTCCCGCCGGCGTCTGCCCCCCAGCCGCTCGAGGAAGCAGAGCCGGTCACGGAGGACGGCCGATGACCGCCGTCACTGCCGCCGACGTCAAGGCGCTGCGCGACCGCACGGGGGCGGGCGTGCTGGCTTGCCGCGAGGCGCTGACCGAGTCAGGCGGCGACGTCGAGCAGGCGATCGAGATTCTCCGCGCGCGCGGCCAGGCCCAAGCGGCGAAGCGAGCCGGCCAGGAAGCTCGTGAAGGGGTCGTCCAAAGCTACATCCACCACGGCAATCGCATTGGCGCGATGGTCGAGCTCGACTGCGAGACCGACTTCGTGGCGCGTAACGAGCGCTTCGTCGAGTTCGCGCGCGACCTCGCCTTGCACGTCGCGGCGCGTGAGCGCACGCTCGCCGTTCGGGACGAGGAGGTGCCAGCCGAGGAGCGCGAGCGCGAAGAGCGCATCGCCACCGAGCAGGCTCAGGACCGCCCCGAGCACGTGCGCGCGCAGGTGGTCTCGGGCAAGGTCGAAAGCTGGCTCGACGACGTCGTGCTCCTGCGCCAGAAGCACGTCAACGAGGACAAGTACGGCGGCAAGACGATCGAGCAGCTCCGAGCCGAGCTCGCCGCCGAGACGGGCGAAAACGTGGTCGTCAGACAGTTTGCGCGCTTCGCGGTCGGTGCCTGAGCGGTGGCTCAAACGCTGACAGACCAACCTTCGGCGCTCAAGCCGGTCTATAGCCGCGTACTGCTCAAACTGTCTGGCGAGGCGCTGATGGGCGCGCGCGAGTACGGCACCGACCCCGGCAGCGTGCACGAGATCGCGGCCGAAATCGCCGCCGTTCACGAGCAGGGCGTGGAGATAGCGATCGTGGTCGGCGGCGGCAATATCTACCGCGGCTTGGCGGCGGCGGCCAAGGGCATGGACCGCGCCACCGGCGACTACATGGGCATGTTGGCGACCGTGTTAAACGCGCTCGCGCTGCAGGACGCGCTCGAGAAGTTGGGCGTCGCCACGCGCGTGCAGTCGGCGATCACGATCTCGGAGGTGGCCGAACCGTATATCCGCCGGCGCGCGATCAGGCACCTCGAGAAGGGCCGCATCGTGATCTTCGCGGCCGGCACCGGCAACCCGTTCTTCACCACTGACACGGCCGCGGCGCTGCGCGCCGCCGAGCTTCACGCCGAGGTTGTGCTGATGGCCAAGAACGGAGTCGAGGGCGTTTACAGCGCTGACCCCGCGCGCGAGCAAGGAGCCGAGTTCATCCCCGAGATCACGCACCGCGAAGCGCTCACGCGCGGGCTCGAGGTTATGGACGCGACCGCCTTCGCGCTCTGCATGGACAACAAGCTGCCGATCGTCGTCTTCAACATGACCGGCGCTCGCAACATCGGCAAGATAGTCTCGGGCGAGCGCGTGGGCACGCTGGTACGGACATGACCGAGACGCAGCTCATCAACGAGCTGCTGGTCGACGCGCGCGAGCGCATGGGCAAGTCGGTGGAGTCAGTGCGCCACGAGTTCGGCTCCGTGCGCACGGGCCGAGCCAGCCCGGCGCTGCTCGACCGCATCCTGGTCGAGTACTACGGCACCCAGACGCCGCTCAAGCAGCTCGCCACGATCTCCGCTCCGGAGCCGCGGCTGCTCACGATCCAACCGTACGACAAGAGCTCGATCAAGTCGATCGAGCGGGCCATTCTCGAGTCCGACGTTGGCCTGACCCCCAACAACGACGGTAACCTGATCCGCCTCGGCGTGCCCGAGCTGACCGAGGAGCGCCGGCGTCAGCTGGTCAAGGTGGTGCGCGGCATCGCCGAGGACGGTCGCGTGGCGATGCGCAACATCCGCCGCGACGTGATGCACGACCTGCGTGAGCTCAAGGAGGCGGGGGAGGCGGGGTCCGACGACGAGCACCGCGCCGAGGTGGAGTTGCAGAAGGTCACCGACGCGCGCATCGCCGAGCTTGACGAGCTGCTCGGCCACAAGGAAGCAGAGATCCTGGAGGTCTGATGGGCCCGGCCTGGAAGGGGTCGTGGGAGGGCGTGGGCCTCGCCGACGACGAGGCAAGCTTCTCCGACGATGGGCGGGCTCGCTACGTGGCGATCATCACCGACGGTAACGGCCGCTGGGCGTCGCGCCGTGACCTGCCCGTGCTTGCCGGGCACGAGGCTGGGGCTGACACCGTCAAGGCGCGCCTGCGCGACGCGGTCGACCTGGGCATCCGCGAGCTGACGGTGTACTCGTTCTCGACCGAGAACTGGTCGCGGCCGGCGGCCGAGGTGAGCGGGCTGATGGCGATGATGCGGCGGCGAATCGAGCTGGAGACGCCCGAGCTGCACGACGAGGGGGTGCGCATGCGCTTCGTCGGACGGCGCTCCGATCCCGTCCCGCCAGAGCTGATCGAGCGCATGGAGTGGGCCGAGGCGCTCACCGCGGGCAACGAGCGCATCACGCTGTACGTGGCCTTCAACTACGGCGGCCGCGCGGAGATCATCGACGCAGCGCGGTCGTTCGACGGCAACACGGAAGAGGAGTTCCGGGCACTTCTGTACGCCCCAGAGATGCACGACCCCGATTTGATCATCCGCACCAGCGGCGAGCGACGCAGCTCGAACTTCCTGCTCTGGCAGGGGCACTACTCGGAGCTCGTGTTCCGCGACGAAATGTGGCCCGACTTCACGCGCGAGGCGTTCGAGGAGACCCTCGAGGAGTACGCGGCCCGTAGAAGGCGGTTCGGCGGGCGATGATCGGGGGGTCGATAGCGTGCCGCTTCTGAGGCGACCGAGGTCGCGCGCGGCCCGGCGGCCCGCCGCCGCGCGCGACGGGGCGCGGCCTTCCGAGGCGCGCGGCCCGGCGGCTCGGCCAGTCCCACGCGACGGCGCGCGGCGCGCGCAAACCCGCGGCCGGCCGCGACCGGCGCCGCGACCCAGACGCCGGCGCCGCTCATCCGATCTCGGCGCCCGCATTCTCGTGGCGGTGCCCGCGGTGATCGTCGTGATCGCCTTGATTGACGTCGGCCACCTGGCCTGGGCGCTGTTCTTGATCGCGCTCGGGGCGGTCTGCATGCACGAGCTGTACCGCCTGCTCGGGTCCTGGAAGCCTGTGCCGCTGATCGGCTTTGCCGCGTTGGTAGGTATGGTGCTCGCGGCGCGCTATGGCAGCGAACGCGTGGTGCTCGAGATCGCGATGGCGGTGATCCCGGCCCTGTTCGTGGCAGTGCTGTTGCGCGGCCAGCGCGAGCAGGCGACGCTTGCAATCGCGGGCACGCTGCTCAGCGTGTGGTGGATCGCGCTGGCTATGGCGCACGCAGAGCTGCTGCGCCGCCTACCCCACGGGGGCGCGATCCTGTTCGACGTACTGGCGGGAACATTCTTGGGCGACACCGGTGCCTACCTGGGTGGGCGCATGTTCGGCCGACGGCTGCTCGCCCCGTCGATTTCACCCAACAAGACCGTCGAGGGTCTCTTCTGCGGCGCCGTGGCCGCGATCCTCACGCTGGTTCTGGCGGGGCTCTTGCAGAACACCTGGATGACCAACGGCCACGCGCTCCTGCTGGGCGTCGCGGTGGCGGTGCTGGGCCCCCTCGGGGACCTGTTTGAGTCGATGATCAAGCGCGACGCCGCGGCCAAGGACACCGGCGGCCTGTTCGGCGCCCACGGCGGAGCGCTCGACCGCGCGGACGCGGCCCTGTTCACCGTGATCGGCGGCTACTACATCTGGTTCGCGATCGTGCACTAGGGGCTAGGGCGGGCAGGGCGGGGCGCTAGCGCCTCCAGCGCGCCCCGGATGCAGGGAAATCGGGATGGTCGCGTGCAAGTGGACCGCTATGTGTGAGCAGTGCCACACGTAGAACCGGACCGAGCGGTCCGCTTCCGTGATAGTCTAACCGGACCGACCAGTCCAGTTTACACAGCAGGAGCCTTCATGTTCGCAACCGATTCCTCCTCCTCCACCAACCGTTGGCTGATCCTTGTGATCGCATGCCTGGCGCAGTTCATGGTCGTGCTCGACACCACGATCGTGAACGTCGCGCTTCCGTCAATCCAACGAGGGCTGCACTTCTCGCCTTCGAGCCTCCAATGGGTGGTGAACGCCTACACGCTGATCTTCGGCGGCTTTCTGTTGCTCGGGGGGAGGGCGTCTGACCTGATCGGCCGTAAGCGCCTGTTCAGCATCGGTGTGGCGCTGTTCTCACTCGCCTCGTTGCTAAACGGGCTGGCGTCATCGCCGACGATGCTGATCATCGGCCGCGGGCTCCAGGGGCTCGGCGGGGCGCTGCTTTCGCCCGCGGCGCTTTCGATCATCACCACGACATTCACTGGGCAGCAGGAGCGGGCTCGGGCGCTGGGGGTCTGGAGCGCAATCGCGGCGGGCGGTGGCGCCGTCGGCCTGCTACTCGGTGGCGTGCTCACGGACCTCGTTTCGTGGCCCTGGATCTTCATCGTCAACGTGCCGGTCGGAGCGATCGCGCTGGCGCTGACGCTGCGCTTTGTCCCCGAGTCAAGAATCGATGCCAAGCACCGCGCGTTCGACGTCGCGGGCGGGATCAGTGTCACCACTGGTTTGGTCGTGCTCGTGTACGCGATCGTCAAGGCGCAGGCGTTCGGCTGGGGCTCGGCGCGGACGCTCGGTCTGATTGCCGCCGCGCTTGTGCTGTTGGCCGCATTCATGGCGATCGAGCGTCGGAGCGTCGCGCCGCTAATCAGGCTCAGCATCTTCCGCATCCGCACGCTCGCGGTCGCCGACGTGGTGCTGCTGCTGGTCGCGTCGGGGCTGTTCGGGATGTTTTTCTTCGCCTCGCTGTACGTGCAAGACATCCTCGGCTATAGCCCACTGCGGGCCGGGCTCGCGTTCCTGCCGGTGACCGCCGGGATCGCCCTTGGGGCAGGCGCCGCGCAGCAGCTGATCAAGCGTTTCGGAGTTCGCAACCTCGCGATCGGCGGGATCACGCTGGCGGCGGCCGGTTTGGCTGTCCTCACGCAGCTCCCGGTCCACGGTAGCTACGTCGGGAACCTGCTGAGCGGCCTGCTGCCGATGAGCATCGGCATGGGGTTGACATTCGTCCCGATCACACTGCTTGCCACCGGCGGGGTCGACGGTGAGGACGCTGGGCTCGCGTCGGGCCTTTTCAACACCGCGCAACAGGTCGGCGGATCGCTCGGTCTCGCGATTCTCTCGACACTCGCCGCGTCGCAGACGTCGAGCCTCCTGCACGGTCCGGTCACGCAAGGCGCCGCGCTCGCGGCCCGCGTCTCTGGCTACCACGTCGCCTTCGGCGTTGCCGCCGGGATGCTCGCGCTGGGCGCGGTGATCATGGCGGTGGTGCTCAGGCGCCGGCATGTCGCCGCGCTGGATTTGGAGCCGGCGGCCGAGCCGGTGCCAGCGTAGGCCACAATACGACTGCAATGACGGACGACGAAAAACGCCTCCGGGCGGACGCCGCGCGCAACCGGCGCCGACTACTCGACGCGGCACAAGAGTTGTTCGGCGAGCGTGGGCTGGACGTTGGGGTCGGCGAGATCGCCGAGCGCGCGGGCGTCGGACGCGGGACGCTGTTTCGTAACTTCCCGTCAAAGGAGCACCTGATCGCGGCGATCGTCGCCGAGCGCATGCACGAGGCGGCAGCACGCGGGCGCGACCTGCTCAGCGCCTCCGATCCAGAAGCGGCGCTGTTCGAATTCATCGAGGAGGTCGTCGGCCGTCAGCAGCTTGACCGGGCGCTGTTCGAGGCCGTGGCGGGCGAGTTTCTAGCCAACGAAGAGATCCGCGAGGCGCACGCCGACGTGATAGGCGCGCTCGACGAGCTGCTCACGCGCGCTAAAGAGGCCGGCGCGATCCGCGACGACATCGGCGCGATCGATGTCCTGATGATGCTCAAAGGCGTCTGCGAGGCCGCAACCGCGTTCTCGCACGTGAACCCCGGGATCGTCGGGCGCCAGCTCGGCTTAGTTCGGGCCGCGATCAGCGTCCCGACCGCCGCCCAGCCGCTTCAGGGACGCGCGCCCACCGTGCAGGACATCGAGCAGGCGTACCTGGAGCAGGACAAAGCAGGTCTTCGCTCGGTGTCGTAAGCCCGGTGGCGGCGGGTAGTGCCTGAGGATCAGCCCGCGGCGGCCCAACTAGACAGGAGGCACTCATGTATTCCTGGATCGTCGGACGTGTCGTCAGATTGCTATATGAGAAGGTCAGCTGTGGTGATTTGCGTCTGGCGTTGCTCGGCCTTGCCAACGACGCGCGCTTTTACTTCCCTGGTGCCAGCTCGTTTGGCGGCGAGCAGCGGGGCAAGCTCGCAATCGAGCGCTGGATGCGCCGCTTCGCCTCACTGAAGCCGGAGTTCATCGTCGACGACGTCGCGGCCGCGGGACCTCCGTGGAAGATGCGAGTCTTCATGCACTTTCACGATCGAATCGTTGCCCCGGATGGGTACATATACGAGAACTCGGGAATGGAATTCATTCGCATCGAGGCTGGGCGGATCCGCGAGATCCGGGTGCATCTCGATACCGAAAAGGTCACCGAACTTGATGCCCACCTGGGTCCCGCTGCGGAAGCTGGGGCGTCCCCCGCCAGCGTTCTAACCGCCTCCTCGGCTCGTGGCAGCTAGGGGCATGGCTGACGAGCGGATTTCGGGAACGCTTGCGGCGGCGGTAACGCCGTTGGGTGGGGGCGGCGAGCAGCTCGACGAGGACGCGTTTGGGCCGTTGCTCGAGTTCTACGGTGCCAGCGGGCTTGATGGACTGCTCGTGCTCGGCACGACCGGCGAGGGCATCTTGCTCGGAGATGATGAGCGGCGTCGCGTCGCCGAGCTGGCGGTCGGGGGCGCAGGGACGCTGCGGGTGATCGTTCATTGCGGCGCACAGACGACGACCCAGGCCTGTCGGCTGGCGGCTCACGCTGCGCAGGCGGGCGCTGACGCGGTCGCGGTGATCGCGCCGCCTTACTTTGCGTTGGATTCGGTGGAGCTGCTCGAGTATTTCGGTGCTGCTGCGCAAGCGTGCGCCCCGTTGCCCTTCTACCTGTACGAATATGCGGATCGCAGTGGCTACGCGATTCCGGTGCCTGTGATCGAGGCGTTACGCGAGCGGGCTCCCAATCTGGCAGGGATGAAGGTCTCCGATGCCCCGTTTGAGCGCGTCGAGCCGTACCTCGCACTGGGGCTGGATGTGTTTATCGGCTCGGACGGACTCATCCTCCAAGGGCTTGAGCTGGGTGCAGTGGGCGCCGTCTCGGGTGTCGCGGCCGCCTTCCCCGGACCGGTCTCTGCACTGGTGCGCGAACCGAGCATCGCACGGCTTGCGCTCGTGCAATCGCTGCGCGAAGCGCTATCGAAACACACATTTCAAGCCTCAGTCAAAGCGGCGCTGGGACTTCAGGGTCTGCCGGTGCGTCCCGACGTCCGGGCCCCGCTGCGCCCGTTGGCCACTGATTCGGTGAAGCAGCTAGGGACCGAGCTGCAGGCATTGCTCGCCGGGACTGCGTCGGCGACTTCGAGCTAGCACCGACCTCAGCTAGCTTGGCCAGGGGTTGAACACTGCCTTCATACAATCGATCGATGCCCCGTCGTCTGCTCATCCTCGGCTGCACCGGCTCGATCGGCGTACAGGCGCTGGACGTGGTGGCTCGCGCCGAGCCCGGGCGCTTTGAGATCGTCGGCCTGGCCGCCGAAAGCTCATGGGAGCAGGCCCTCGAACAAGCCCGCGCTCACGGCGTCTCGCGCGTCGCGCTGAGTGACCCGGCGGCCGCGGCGCGTGCGGCCGAGGTCTGGACCGGGGGAGAGGTGATGAGCGGCCCCGAGGGCGTGGTGCGGCTCATCACCGAGACCGAGTGCGACATCGTCCTCAACGGAATCGTGGGCTCGGCGGGCCTGGTGCCGTCGGTCGCGGCGCTCGGCGAGGGCATCGACCTGGCGCTTGCCAATAAAGAGTCACTCGTGGTCGGGGGAGAGCTCATGACGCAGCTGGCGGAGGCCACGGGCTCGCAGATCATCCCGGTCGATTCTGAGCATTCGGCGCTCTATCAGCTGCTCGCGGGCGAGCAGGCCGGGACGGTCGACAAGCTGATCCTGACCGCGTCAGGAGGGCCATTCCGTGGGCTCACCGCGGCTGAGCTCGGCGATGTGACCGTCGAGCAGGCGCTCGCCCACCCCACCTGGGCGATGGGGGGCAAGATCACAATCGACTCGGCGACGCTAATGAACAAGGGACTCGAGCTGATCGAGGCCCACCATCTATTCGGCACGCCCTACGCGCAGATCGAGATCGTCGTGCACCCGCAGTCGATCATCCACAGCCTGATCCAGCTGTGCGATGGCGCCACGCTCGCGCACCTCGGCTATCCGGACATGCGCGTGCCGATCTCCTTTGCCTTGAACCATCCCGAGCGGACCGATGTGCCCGTGCGTCCGCTGGACCTCGTGGAGCTCGGAGCGCTGATGTTCGAGCCGGTCGATACAGAAACGTTTGCTTGTCTGCGGCTGGCTCGGGCGGCGGCGGTCGCCGGCGGCACCGCGCCGTGCACGCTGAACGCTGCCAACGAGGTCGCGGTGCACGCATTCCTGAGCGGCCGCCTGGGGTTCTTGGGCATCGCGGACGTGATCGAGGAGACCCTTGAACAGCTCCCCGCAGGCCCGGTCCATTCCTTCGACGCCTTGGCCGATGCCGACGCGCGAGCGCGCGCGCTGGCGGGCGAACTAATCGCTCTGCGCACCCCCGCTTAGAGGTCGCGCCATCTCGTATCTGCTCGCTTTTCTCGGGTTCATCGCCCTCATCGTCCTTCACGAGGCGGGCCACTTCGTGGTCGCCAAGGCCGTCGGCATGCGGGTGGAGCGCTTCTCGCTGTTCTTCGGGCCGTTGTTGGTGAAGGTGCGCCGAGGCGAGACCGAATACGGGATCGGCCCGATCCCGTTGGGGGGCTACGTGAAGATCAGCGGCATGAACCCCCACGAGGACCTACCGCCGGAGGTCCGTCCACGTGCCTACTACAACCAGCCGGTGTGGAAGCGAATCGTGGTGATCCTGGCCGGTCCGGTCGTCAACCTCCTGATCGCATTCTTCATCCTGTTCGGGATCTACCTTGCCCAGGGAGCGGTCGTGGGGTCGACCACCAAGGTGTCCGCCGGCACGCTGCAGGCACCCGCCTCGCACTACCTACGCGGCGGCGATCGCATCGTGGCCGTGGACGGCCGGCACCACCTGTCGGCGGCGCAGATCAGGCAGGCGACAGCGAGCCACAAGTGCGCGGGACCGCAGGTGGACGGCTGCCAGGCCAGGACCCCCGTCACGTTGGTTGTGCAACGTGACGGCCGGCTGGTGAGCCTGTCCATCCGTCCCCGCTACCACTCGGCCTACAAGCGCATGTTGCTCGGGTTCGAGTTCGCGCCGCAGATCAAGTCGCTCGGGCCCGTGTCCGCGGCGCACCAGAGCCTGAGCGAGATGTGGTACGTGACCAGAACCACGGTTAGCACGGTGGCGCGCATCTTCGAGCCCCAGGAGCGCAAGCAGCTCCACGGTCCCGTCGGCGCGTTCAAGGTCACGCAGCAGGTGTTCGCCTACAGCGCGACGCAGGCGCTGTTGACGCTCGCGCTGATCTCCCTCTCGCTGGGGGTCGTCAACCTGTTTCCGTTCTTGCCGCTCGACGGCGGCCACGTGTTCTGGGCGCTGGCGGAGAAGATCCGAGGAAGGCGCATCCCGTTCTCGGTCATGGAGCGCGCCGGCGCGGTCGGGTTCGTGCTGATCATTCTGGTCTTCGTGATCGGGCTGAGCAACGACATCTCGACACTCACCGGTCCGGGCTTCCAGGTCCGTTAGGGTTTCCGGGCTCGTCATGACCACCACGGTCACATCCGCCGAAGCCGCGCGCGCGGTCGACGCGCCAACTGTCACCGAGGCCCTGCGGCGCACCGCCGCGGCCCAGCCCGATCTCGTCGCGGTCCGCACGCTTGACGACGCGGTGTCCCTGACCTGGTCCGAGCTGCTCGCGCGGGTCGATGCACTCGCAGGTGGACTCGCCGAGCTAGGGCTCGAGCGCGGCGACACCGCAGCGATCATGCTCTCGAACCGACCTGAGTTCCACATCGCGGACCTCGCGGTGGCGACGCTCGGGGCCACTCCATTCTCGGTCTATCTCACGTATCCCGCCGAAGCGATCCGGTATCTGGCCGGCGACGCCGGCGCCAGGGTCGCGATCGTCGAGGAGGCGTTTTTGCCGGTGATGCTCGAGGCGCGCGAGGGGTTGTCGAAGCTCGAGCACGTGATCGTGGTTGATGGCTCCGGGCGCGATGGAGTTCTGTCGCTTGAGGACGTCGAGCGCTCCGGGGAGGGGTTCGATGGTGCCGGGAGCTGCGCTGAGGTCGCCGCTGATGATCTGCTGACGCTGATCTACACATCGGGAACGACGGGCGACCCCAAGGGCGTCGAGCTCTCGCATCGCGCAGTGATGGGCGGAGCCCGCACGCTGCAAGAGATCATCCCCATCGAACCCGGCGCGCGGCTGATCTCGTGGCTGCCAGCAGCCCATATCGCGGAGCGCATGGCGCACCACTACATCCCAACCGTCTACGCGGGCACGATCACCTGCTGTCCGAACCCCAGAGAGGTCGTCTCCTACCTTCCGCAGGTCAAGCCGACCTGGTTTTTTGCGGTGCCACGCATTTGGGAGAAGCTCAAAGCGGGGCTTGAGACCATGCAGGCCGCCCAGCCGGAAGAGCAACGGCGTCCCGTCCAGGAGGCGGTGCAAGCCTCGATCGAGCGTGTGCGCCTACGTCAACGCGGCGAGCCGGTGCCCGAGGAACTCGAGGCCCGCGTCGCCAAGGCCGACGATGAGATCTTTTCCAAGGTTCGCGCGATGCTCGGCCTAGACGAGGCGATCGCGGTCAATGCTGGCGCGGCGCCGACGCCCGTCGAGGTGGTCGAGTTCTTCCACGGCCTTGGAATCGAGTTGGCCGAGCTGTGGGGCATGTCCGAGACCTGTGGCGTCGGGACATGCAATCGCCCCGGCGCGGTCAAGATCGGCACCGTGGGGCCACCCGCGCCGGACTCGGAGGTGCGGATCGCGGACGACGGCGAGGTGCTGTGGCGCGGGCCTTCGATGATGAGCGGCTATCGCCACGACTCGGCCAAGACCGCCGAGGCGCTCGACGGTGACGGCTGGCTGCACACCGGCGACGTCGGACGCGTAGACGAGGACGGTTTTCTCACGATCGTCGATCGCAAGAAGGAGATCATCATCAACTCCGCGGGCAAGAACATGTCGCCCGCGAACATCGAGGCCCGTCTGAAGACCTCGACGCCGCTGATTGGGCAGGTCTGCGTGATCGGCGATGGACGTCCATACAACACCGCCCTGATCGTGCTCGACGCGGACTTCGCGCCGATGTGGGCCGGGCAGCAGGGTCTGTCCGACGTGTCGTTCGAACAGCTGGCGCACGAGCAGGCCGCGATCGCCGCCGTGCAAGGGGCTGTGGACGAGGCCAACCGGCGTCTCGCGCGGGTTGAACAAGTCAAGAAGTTCACGCTGGTTCCCGAAGACTGGCCGCCGGGGGGCGACGAGCTGACGCCGACGATGAAGCTCAAGCGCAGGCCGATTGCGGAGAAGTACGCGGCCGAGATCGACTCGATGTACTCGGGTTCGTAGCGGCGCGCTCTCCAGGGGGGCGGGCGCGCGCCAGCCGTCGGCCGGGCGCGTGACTAACTTCCCGAGGCGCCAGCCCGGGGAACGCTTTGGCGAGAAAGTTCTCGTGAGGGAGACTTTTATCCACTGTTCGTCCCGGCTGGGGGCTTTGGGCGCTTATGCACACTGCGAGCGCCGAGGCCAGCGCATCACAGACTGCCTAGCTCGCTCTGAACACGATCACGTAGCTGAAGCTGGTCCCATCGACCTGGTAGGCGTAGCAGCCGGGCGCATGGACGCGCATGAACGAGGGCCAGATGCGGGTGGGCCCGCGCGGCGTGCCCTGGGCGGTGTCGAGCAGCTGCAGTTGGTCATACGGAACGTGACCCTCGCCGAAGCCCACCACGCCGGCTCCGCCGACCTGGTGGCCGCGGATCAGGACCGGGCCGTGGTAGCTCGCCGCAGATCGCCAGGTGACCTGGGCGCCCTGCCACGCACTGCCAGCGAACGGCGTCAGCCTCACGTTGGGTGATCCGCTCGGCTCGACTGGGCCCTTTCCGACCGAGACCGGGCAGGAGCCGCCGGAACCCAGGCCCGGTAGCCGCAGGGGTCGCTCGAGCGCGGCCGGGACCGACCCGGTGCAGTGACCGGAGCAGAGTTCGTACAGGGCGTAGCTGCCGTTTGGACGGAGTCCGTTCGCGGGACTGGGGGAGGGCGCGGTATTGGTCCGCGTGGAGTTGGGGGTCGTCTTGGCGACGGTCTTGGGCGCCGGCTTCGGCTTGGGCTTGTGCCGAGGTGCCGGCTTGTGCGTAGTCGTGCCGGTCGTCGCTGCCTGCGTCTGCTGGCTCTTCGTTTTGTGATGACTCGAGGAGCCGCAGGCGCCGAGTCCCACGGCGAGCGCCGCGCAGAGGATGCTCATGGACGCGGTCGTCTGTCGAAACGGGCGGCCCGGCACTGGGGCCCTACCGTAGCGATTCTGCGCGTGACCACGGCCTGCGGGTCGGCATGGTGCCCGAAGCGTCTCTACACCCCGTTAACAGGTGCCTCAAGGGCCGCGTCTACACTGGCCGCATGGCCTCAAAGCGGCAAATCAGCGTGGGCGCCGTGCCAATCGGCGGCGGCGCGCCGGTGGTTGTGCAGACGATGACCAAGACGGAGACCGCAGACCTGCGGGCGACGATGGACCAGATAAAGCGCGTCGCCGAGGCGGGGGCAGACCTGGTGAGGGTCGCCGTGCCGCGCGACAAGGATGTCGAGGCGCTTCGCACGATCGTGAGCGATTCGCCCATTCCTGTGATCGCCGATATCCACTTCAACTACACCCTGGCGCTGAAGGCGCTCGACGCCGGGGCCCACTGCGTACGACTCAATCCGGGCAACATCGGCGGTCCCGACAAAGTTGCTCAGGTCGTGGACCGCGCGACGGCGGTCGGGACCCCACTGCGCATCGGCGTCAACTCGGGCTCGCTGCCCAAGCACCTGCACGAGCTCGAGCGTTCCAACCCTGTTGAGGCGTTGGTGACCGCGGCGGTTGAGTTCGTCGAGTTGATGGAACGGCTCGAGTTCCGCAATTTCAAGGTTTCGATCAAGTCGACCAACGTGCCAAACACGATCGCGTCGAACCGCCTTTTGTCAGAGCGCATTCCATATCCCCTGCACCTCGGGATCACCGAAGCCGGCACCAAGTGGTCGGGGTCGCTGAAATCCGCCGTAGGTCTCGGCACGCTGCTTGCCGACGGCATCGGGGACACGATCCGGATCTCGCTCTCGACCTTCCACGCCGAGGAAGAGGTGAAGGTCGCCTGGGAGATTCTCAAGGCGCTCCAATTGCGCGAGCGCGGCCCGGTGTTGATCGCTTGCCCGACGTGCGGACGCCTCCAGTTCGATATGGACACAGTGGTGGCCGAGATCGAGCGCCGGCTCGAGAGCTACGAGGAGCCGATCGAGGTGGCCGTGCTCGGGTGCCCCGTCAACGGCATCGGCGAGGCCTCGCATGCGGACTTCGGCATCACCGGCGCCAAGAATGAGGGGCTCGTCTTCAGCCGCGGTAAGCCGCTGCGCAAAGTGCCCCAGGAGGAGCTCGTCGACACCCTGTTCGCGGAGATCGACAAGTACATGGCGTCCAAGAAGGTCGACGTCGATGCTGGCGAGGCAGTCGCGGGCGCTCAATGGCTCGAGCAGATCGAGTCAGAGAACGCAGGTGAGCTGACCCCCGAGCGGATCGCCGCGATGGAGGCGGCCGCCGTCGAGCAGGAGAACGGCGCGGGCGCTGGCGAGGAGCGCGTCGACGAGCGCGTCCAGCTCGACGAGGAGGTCTCGCCTGTGGCCGGACGCCGGTTTACGAGGGCCTAGCGGGCGCTGAAGACGCGGCGCTCGCGCGGTCGCGGACCGTGGCGCGCTGGAGGCTGGCCGAGAAACCGCAGCTGAGTCGCGGAAGCTCTGCCAGCCTCAAACGCAAAGCCGGCTAGGAGACCTTGGAGAATCCCTCGGCCACCTTGGCCCAGTTGACGGTGTTCCACCAAGCGTCGAGGTAGTCGGGGCGGCGATTTTGGTACTTGAGGTAGTAGGCGTGCTCCCACACGTCGACGCCCAAGAGGGGAGTTTGGCCGTTTGAGATGGGGCTGTCTTGGTTGGGTGTCGAGACGACCTGCAAGCCCGATCCGTCGTGGACGAGCCACGCCCAGCCGGAGCCGAAGCGCTTGACCCCTGCGTCCTTGAGCTTGGCCTGGAAGTCTGAGAACGAACCAAACGCTGATTCGATCGCCTGGGCCAGCGCGCCATCGGGCTGGCCGCCACCGTTGGGGCCCATCCACTCCCAGAACAGCGAGTGGTTGTAGTGGCCGCCGGCGTTGTTGCGAACGGCCTGGCGCTTGTCCTCGGGAATCTGATCGAGGTTCTGCAACGCCTCCTCGACCGAACGATCAGCCCACTCGGTGCCCTCCAGCGCATTGTTCGCCTGCGTCACGTAGGCCTGGTGGTGCTTGTCGTGGTGAAGATGCATCGTCTCTTCGTCGATGTGCGGCTCGAGCGCGTTGTAGTCGTAGGGCAGGGGCGGAACTTCATACGCCATAAAGGCTCCTTACTGACGTTTCTGGGGTCAGTTCTTCTATATCAGACGGAAATCAGCCTGCGTGGATCGCCCGGGCGCGGGAGGCAGTCGGCCGCGGCGATCAGCCCCGTGCCTGCCTACCTCTGAGTCTCGTAGGCACCAATGTCGCAGCGCTTCTCGTGTCCGTCTGGCCGAGGCTTTTTGCGTTGGTCGACCTTGAGCGGCTTGCCGCGGGTGGCGGTGCAGTCGGCGTGCGGGACGTAGTCGATTGCGAGACTGTCCGAGCCGAGCGCCAGCGTGTTGGTCGGCCCGCCGTTGTTGGCGGGCTGGGCGGTCGTGAACATGGGGTCTGAGCCGATCAGGTCGTGATCGGGCGAACCCGCCGAAAGCCCGCACTGCGACGGCGTTGTCGACTCGAGGTTGTGGCCCTTGTCCGCGAAGTCCAGGCCGGAGCAATTCGAACCCTGACCAGCGATCCCCCCGGCCACGAGCGTGTTCCTCAGCGAGACCTTGCCGAGGTTGCTGACAATGTTGCCGCCATCGACAAAGCTGCCAGCAGCGGGCGAGATGGCGGAATTGTTCGCGACTGTGGTGCTGATCAACTGCGTCTTTCCGAGGCTGCTGATTCCCCCTCCCTGAGCAACCGAGGCGCTCGAGGCAGATTCATGCGCGGTGTTGCCCGCGATCGTGCTGTTGATGATTGTCATGGATGAAAAGGTGGTGATGCCGCCGCCGACGGCCCCACCTCCTCCCGCGGGGTTGACGGCTGAGTTTCCACTCACCGTGACGCGGTCGAGCGTCATGTTCGCCCCCGCGTTGGCGATGGCTCCGCCCTCGGCGGTGGTAGCCGAGTTGGTGAACGCCTCGTTCCCGGTGAGCGTGACGTCGGTCAAAGACACCGTTCCCGCGAACGCAATCAGCGCGCCGCCGAACATGACGTCTGTCCCTACAACGTCGGTCGTCTTGCCGCCGGTCATGGTCAGGTCCTCAACGGCGATCGTCGGCGATGTCTTTCCCTTGCTGGGCACCAGAAAAACGCGTGACAGCTGGTTCGCGCTGATCGTCGTCGAGCGCGCTCCGTTGCCCTTGATCGTCAGCGACTTGGTCAGCTTGATCTCGCCCTGCGTCAGGCTCGGATCGACGCCCTTGCCGATCAGCACGACGTCACCGTTCTTGGCGTGCGCGATCACGTACCGCAGCTGGCCCTTCTTGCCCGTGTCCCCTGGACTCGTGACGTGGTCGGTAGCCGCGCCGGCCGCCGAGGGCGCGATCAGCAGCGCAGCGACGGTCGCAAGCAGTGGTGCCCGCAGGCGAAAGGCGTCCATAGCATCCTCCTCGAATCTGGTCCTACTGCGGGTGGCCGCGGCCCGTCGAAACCTTAGTCGAACGCGCCCACGCCAAAGTCAACGACTAAGGTCTCGGCCGATGACCCGCCTGTCCACCTACCTATTGCCCACGGAGCGCCAGGCTCCCACCGACGCCGAAGCTGTAAGCCACATCCTCATGGTGCGCGCGGGCCTCATCCGTCAGGTCGGGTCCGGCTTATGGTCCTGGCTGCCGGCGGGGTGGCGGGTGCACCAGAAGGTCATGCAGATCGTGCGCGAGGAGATGAACGCGATCGGTGGGCAAGAGATGCTGATGCCGGTCTTGCAGCCGGCTGAGCCGTGGCGGCGCTCCGGGCGCTACCAGATCGACGAGCTGTTCAAGCTCAAGGACCGCCGGGGCGCAGACATGGTGCTCGCGCTCACACACGAGGAGATCGTCACGCTGCACGTGGCCGCCACAGTGCGCTCGTATCGAGGCCTGCCGCGGATCCTCTACCACTTCCAGGTCAAGGAACGTGACGAGCCGCGTCCGCGGGCCGGCGTTTTGCGAACGCGCGAATTCATCATGAAGGACGCGTATACGTTCGACCGCGACCGAGAGGGTCTCGACGAGGCCTATGCCAAGCACGAGGATGCCTATAACCGCATCTGCGACCGTGTCGGTATCCGTTGGTACCGAGTCGAGTCCGACGTCGGCATGATGGGCGGGCTGGGCGCGCACGAGTACATGGCGCCGTGCGCCGCGGGCGAGAACGAGATAGCACTTGCGCCCGGCTACGCCGCCAACCTGGAGGTCGCAAGCGCGCAAGCCCAGCCGGTGGACCTACCTGCGCCGCTGCCAGCGCCGGAAGAGGTCTCGACGCCAGGACTTACGACCGTGGAGCAGGTGTCGGGCGCGCTCGGGGTGCCTGCCGGCGCGCTCCTCAAGGCGTATCCGGTCGTGGCCGGCGATGGCGAGCTCAAGCTGGTGCTCGTGCGCGGCGATCACCGCGTCAACGAGATCAAGCTCACAAACGCAATCCACCAGCCGTTCCGGCCAGCGACTCCCGAGGAGGTACAGAGGCGCATCGGACCGGCAGGATTCATCGGGCCAGTCGGCACCGATCTCCCGATCCTGCTTGACGAAGGCGCCGCTCCCGGCCAGTACGTAACCGGCGCCAACGAGCCCGACGCTCACCTGCGCGGCGTCGAACCCGGGCGCGACTTCACCTACGAGCGCGTTGACGTGCGCAGCGTGGTGGAAGGCGACACCGTGGGCAGCCACAAGCTGACGATCGAAACCGCGATCGAGGTCGGCAACATCTTCAAGCTCGGAACGCGCTACTCGGAGCCGCTCGATGCGACATACCTCGACGAGAACGGCAAGGAGCAGCTGGTCTGGATGGGCTCCTACGGCTTCGGCCCGGCACGCGCTGCCGCCGCCGCCGTCGAGCAGTACGCCGACGATCGGGGGATCTCGTGGCCGCGGTCGATCGCTCCCTTTGACGTCGAGTTGGTGACGCTGGGAGTGCCCGGCAGCGACGAGCGCGAGCTTTCGGATCGCCTCTACCGGGACCTTCAGCAGCTTGGCCTTGACGTCCTTTACGACGAGCGCGACGCCGGCCCCGGAGAGAAGTTCAACGACGCCGAGCTGCTCGGATGCCCGGTGAGAGTCACCGTCGGCCGCCGAACGCTGCAGTCGGGTGAGCTCGAGGTGATGGTGCGGCGCGGTCTGGAGCAGCGCTCAGTTGCGCTGCAAGACGGCGCCGAGGCGGTCAAGGTGGCGTGGCGGGAGGCGCCCTGAACGCAGGCGCCCAGCGCGAGGCGCCCAGCGAGGCCTCGGGCATCTCCAAGCGACGACTGTTCGGGCTCGACCGCTCGGGCGCACCGCCTGAGCCGACCCTCCAGGGCCGTCCGCTGCGGCCGTGGACGATCCCGAACGCAATCGGGTACGCGCGCCTCGCAGGAATCCCCGTATTCCTGGTGCTTGCCCTGTCCAGCCGCCACGGTCACAACGTGGTCGCGATCGTGTTGTTCGCCTGCATCGGCTGGGCCGATTACCTCGACGGCTTCGCCGCCCGGCTGACGGGTCAGTACAGCCGTCTGGGCGCGCTGCTCGATCCGGTGATCGACCGGATGCTGGTGATCGCGGGGATGGTGGTCGCGTGGCGCTTTGAGCTGTTGCCCCGGTGGGCGTTGGTGGTCGTGATCGCGCGCGAGCTGGTGATGCTGGGCCTGAGCCGCTTGGCGATGCGGCGTGGCATCGAATTGCACATCAACTGGCTCGGCCGCCTCGGCGTGGCGCCGATCATGGGGGCACCATTTTTCGCGATGATCCCGCTACAAACGGTCGCGCTCGTAATGCTTTACCTCGGTATGGCGTTGTCGCTATCGGCAACAGCTCTGTACATCCGGCGCGGCGTTCTGGAGAGCCAGGCTCAGCGAAAACTCTCAAGCTGAGCTTGACCCTGGGAGATTTCCGGGCGTATACTCGCAAAGCCCACCAGCGTGGGAGCTAAGCCATGGAAACTTTTCCCGACCTGGGCTCGCTGACTGATCAGGAGCTCAAGGAACTGATCAAGGAGCTGACCGCCGAGGAGATGGAGATCTCGTATCGCCGTCGCATCCTGCACGGGAAGATCGACATCCTGCGCGCCGAGCTGGTGAATCGCCTGCGCAAGAAGCACGAGGGCGGCGCGGAGGTCATCTCGGGCGCGGACGTCGAGCAGCTGACCGACATTCTTGCCGGTCGGGTACCGGCGACGGACACCGATTAGGGGGCGCGCCGCGAGTGGCTCAGCACTGTCCCGAATGCGGCTTCGCGAACGCCGACGGCGCCAATTACTGTCAGCGCTGCGGTGCGTTTCTCGGCAGTTCCGAATCGGCCGATCCCAGCACCGCCAGCTACGAGGTGGGCGACACCGACGAGGTCGAGGCGGTGGAACTCGATGAAGTCCGGGCGCGCGGTCCGCTGCTGGTGATCCGCTCGGGCGGCGGACGCGGAGGCGAGGCCTTTCCGCTCGACAAGGACCGCATGACGGTCGGACGGCGGCCCGACTCCGACATCTTTTTGGACGACGTGACCGTCTCCCGCGACCACGCCGTCTTGGTGCGTCGCCCGGACGGCTATCACATGGACGATCTGGGCTCGCTCAACGGCACGTACGTAAACCGCCAGCGCGTCGAGACCCACCACTTGCAGCACGCCGATGAGCTTCAGATCGGCAAGTACAAACTCGCGTTCCTCAGCGGCTGATGAGGACGCGAAGCGGACAGGCGCCGAGGGCGAACGGGGAGGAGGGCCACTGATGGCAACAACCGAGGAACACGCGGCCGAGATCGAGCTCCCTGCGCCGCAGGCTCCAGAGAGCGGCCGGCCGCGAGCGAAGTCGGTCACGATCGGAGCGGTGTGCAAGGCGTTGCGCCAGGAGTTCCCGGACATCTCGATCTCGAAGATTCGATACCTCGAGGACCAGAAGCTGCTTACCCCGCGCCGCACCCAGGGCGGCTACCGGCTTTACACCCCTACCGATGTCCAGCGTCTTCGCACCATCCTGCGCTTGCAGCGCGACGAGTTTCTGCCGCTGCGGGTGATCCGCCAGGAACTGGCGGGCGGGCGTTCGGATCCCGAGGTCGCGTCACGCGGTGACGGGCGGACTCTGCGCCGCGCCGCGGTGACAGTGCGTGATACCGGCGCCCTGTATTCGCTCGACGAGGTGGTCGAGGAAACCGGAGCGGATCCCAACCTGGTGCGCGAACTGGTCGACTTCGGCGTGATCAAGGGCGAGGTCCGCGCCGGCAGCAGGTACTTCGACGAAACCGAGCGCGAGATCGTGCGCGCCGTGTCTGAGCTCGCTCGCTATGGCGTCGGCGGGCGCAATCTGCGCGTGTTTCGAAGCTCCGCCGACCGCGAGGCACAGTTGCTGCAGAGCATCCTCGCGCCGGCGCTGCGCTCTCGCAATCCCGAACGCAGACGCGAAGCCGTCGAGGCACTCGAGAACCTGGCGTCGGTCACCACGCACCTGAAGCACCTGCTTTTGATCCGCGATCTGCGCAGCATCGCGACCTAGTGGCGTCAGCCGAACCGGAGCAGCTCGACCTGCGCGCATACGTGCGCGACATCCCAGACTTCCCGCGGCCGGGAATCCTCTTCAAGGACATGACGCCGATGCTGCTCGACCGCCACGCGCTGAGTGGCGCCGTCGTCCAGCTTGCGGAGATCGCAGAGCCGCTCAAGCCGGAGGTGGTGGTTGCGGCTGAGGCGCGCGGCTTTATTCTGGGCGCCGCGCTGGCGCTCGAACTCGGGGTTGGTTTCGTGCCCGCGCGCAAGCCAGGAAAGTTGCCATACGAGGTCGCGAGCGTTGAGTACGCGCTCGAGTACGGATTGGATGCGCTCGAGATGCACACCGACGCCTTCGAAGGCGGAGCGCGGGTGCTGGTCCACGACGACTTGCTGGCCACCGGCGGCACCGCTCGGGCTCTCTGCGATCTGACCGAAGGACGCGGAGCCGAGGTCGTCGGCTGCGCGTTTTTGATCGAGTTGGGCTTCCTGAACGGACGCGAGCGGCTCGCGAGCTACCCGATTCGCTCTCTCATCGCGTATCCGTGATCCAGTAGTGGCGACCGCCCGCCGCACACGCGTGATCGACGCCGCGCCCCGCGCAGTATGGGCGGTGGTCTCAGACCCGCACCACTACCCGCGCTGGTGGCCGGGCGTCGATCGAGTAGAAGGGGTGAGCGCCGAGCGCTTCACCGAGGTGCACACCACTAAAAAGGGCCGGGCCATGCGCATGGACTTCCGCGTGCTCTCGAGCGAGCCACCCGCGGACGGAGAACCCGCAAGCGTGCTTTTCGAGCAGGACCTTCCCGGCACGCCCTGGGAGCGCTTCTTGACCGAGGCGACCACCGAGATCACGCTCGAACGGCACGCGCGCGGCACCGAGGTCACGATCGCCCAGCGACAGAAGCTGCGCGGCTATTCACGCGCGGGCGGCACGTTCTTTTTTCGCCGCGCGATGTCGCGACGGCTCGACGAGGCGCTGGCCGGGCTCGACCGCGCGGTGGGCGGCTAGACCCCGGACAGGGGTCCCTGCAGCACGATCGTGCCGGGCTTGTTCGCCGGCCCGGTCTGCAGGGTCACGAGAATCTGCTTGAAGTGGCTCGCGTTGGTCGGCAGCCGGCCCGCTGTCTGCAGCTTGCCGTTGCTTGTGACCGCCTGTTGCACGTAGCCGAGCCGGTAGAAGTCAGACGACGAGCTGTACAGCCAGACCGCATAGGCATCGTGTTTGGTGTTGGCCGCAAGCCCTTGAGCGACGATCGCCAGCCCCCTCGTGCTGCCTACCTTGATCACCTCGGCGATCCCGACCGCCTTGCCGCCGCTCGGCGCGGTGAGGTTGATTTGCGCGAGTGGAACGGCGGAGCTCTTGCCCGTACTAATCGGCGTCCCGTGTGTGGCCTTGTGGGTGGCGCCGCCGCCGACTCCGAACACGACGAAAACGAGGATCGCGGCGATCGCGGCAGCTGCCACGGCGGCGAGCAGAATCGCGCCACCGAGCCGGGATGACCGCGGTCGCGGCCCCGAACCATCATCCGGGGCAAGGGCTTCGGTCTCGGCTCCGCGGCCACCCTCGACCGCACCAGCCTCCGCCTCGTCCGGCTCTGAAGTGGCAGGGCTGTCGGCGGGCGTCGCCTCGCCGCGCCTTCGCTCTGGCTCGGGTTCAATCGCGGTGACCGGGATCTCAGGCAGCGGTTGTGCCGCCACCGGAGCCAGCTCCGAGGCGACCACCCGCGCCCATGCCCGTTCGCTGGCCGAGCCGGCGAGGTTGTCACGGACCTCGTCATTCACACGCGCTGGCAGCTGCCCGAGCAAGTAGTCGGTGATCAGTGCGCGGCGGGGCGCGGGCACGCGCGTCGCCGGGCCGAGGGCGTCAAAAGCCGCGAGTGCGCGTTCGCGCACCGCGGCCCGGTCGATCGAGAGCAGCTGCGCGATCTCGTCATAGCTCTTGCCGCGCCCGAGCACCATCTGCACCACCGCCCCCTGGTCGGGCGGCAGGCGATCGAGCGCGGAATGGGTGTCTTGGAGCGAAGTCATTGACTGCAGACAGCGTAGAACAGCGCCCGCCGGGTGGCGGCGGTTCGCACGATCTCTTGCGCGCGGCGGTCCAGCTGCCGCATGTAAGGTGACCGCGAGATGGACTCGCTGCCCGATACCGCCAAGCAGGGTTTCGACGCCCTGTTCGGGCTGCGGATGACCGAGCTCGAAGAGGGTCTCGCTCGAGGCGAGGTGGTGGTCCGCGATGAGCTAAAGCAGCCTTACGGGCTGGTCCACGGCGGCGTTTTTGCCTCGATCGCGGAGAGCCTCAGCTCGATCGCCACCGCGATCGCCGTCGCCCCCGACGGCAGACAGGCGATGGGGCAGTCCAATCACACCAGCTTCGTACGCCCGATCTCGGCCGGCACTATTCACGCCACGGCGCGCGCCCGCCACCGCGGGCGGACAACGTGGCTATGGGACGTCGAGATCACCGACGACGAGGGCCGTTTATGCGCCCTGACGCGTATGACAGTCGCGGTGCGCCCCGCTGCGCGTCCGCCCTCGCCGACGCCTCCGCAGAACGCCTAGCCCCCCGCCTTCCTCGGCGCCGGCGCCCCGCGCCCAAGCCAATATTGCGCGAACTGACGCAGGAGCGGATCGGTGGGCTTGGCCACGTGGACGATGCGCGTCCACGCGAGCCCGAGCACGCCCGCCAGGCCCGGCCGCCGAGCGAGGATCACCGCCTGGCCTGTGTCAGCGAGCGCCCGCGTGAAGGGCCCCGCGATGCTTTGGGCCAGCCGCCCCAACCCGTGCGGTGCCACACGCGACCCGTACAGGAGCACGACGTTTCCAAGTGAAAGCGCTTGCAGCAGCTGGTTGTTCGTGAGCACCGTCCAGTTGCGGCGCACGGGTACGACCAGGTGGGGTCCGCTGGTGGGCGGGTTCGAGGTGTAGTGAGGGGGCGTCTGGCCGCGGCGCAAGATGGTGTTACCCATGTCGCGGACCGGAATCCCCGGTCCGTTCGTGGTGCCGCTCACGCCGGCGGTGTCCTGACCGGCGAAGTAGCCCGACAGCAGTGCGATAGCGCCCGCGGCGATCAGTAGCGAGACCACCGCGATCGCGACCCACTCGAGCGCCGAGTTCGCCTTAAGAGTCACGGCGCTCACACCCCGATCTCATTCGGTCTCGACGACGCGCAGGCGCCGCTCCGACCTACCCGCGTGCCGACGCGGGCGCGCCCGCGACACCCCCGCTGCCTGCTGCAGCGCGTCGATCGACTCGCGCAGCGCGTCGGCGAGCGCCTCCAGATCGGGCAGGGCGTCGTAATCGGCGTTGAGACCGAAAGTCATCTGGCCGTTGTAGCTCATGACCGCGATGCCCAGCGCGGTGTTCTCGGCCAGCGGGACCATCGGCGCCATGTAAAAGAGCTCGCGACCGAGCACGTACAGCGGCAGCTGCGGCCCGGGCACGTTGGTCACGACCACATTAAAAAGCCGCTGGCGCGCCTGCAGCCGCGCGGCCTGCGCCATGATCGTCGGTGGGGCGAAGCCAGACAGCTGGGTCAGCGCCTGCGCGCCCATGGCTTGCCCGGACTGCTTGACGTCGGCCATCGCCAGGCGGATCCGCTCGAGCCGCTCGGGCGCGTCGCTTAGTCCGACCGGCAGTGGCGCCCACATCGCCGCGACGCGGTTGCCGAGCTCGCCCCGCTGCACCTCGGCGCGTACGGAAACGGGGACCATGGCCTTGAGCTCGAGGCCCTCCGTCGTGTGGCCATGGGCACGCATATAGGTGCCGAGCGCGCCCGCCACCGCCGCCAGCACGACGTCGTTGACCGTTCCCCCGAGCGCGTTCTTGACCGCTTTGAAGTCGCCGAGCGCTGCGGTGACCCACTCGAAGCGCCGGTGGGGTCCGATCCGTACGTTGAACGGGCTCGGAGGGGCGGCCTCGAAACCGCCAAGCGCGAAGGCGCCCATCCCCGCCGCTACTTCGGCCGCGCGCGTTACGAGCGCGCGCGGCCCGCGCAGCGCGGCGCGCAGGCCCCGCGCGATCTCGGCCGGGACCGTAGCGCGCTCGAGCAGCGCGTCGGCGAGCAACTGCGCGCGCGAAGGCAGAGGTCGCGGGATCCACTCCTGCGCGGGCGGCGCCACCGGGGCAGGGTCCGGCGAGGTGTCAAACAGCACGGTCGCGATATCCACGCCCGAGATGCCGTCAACGAGCGCGTGATGAGTCTTGGTCAAAAGCGCAAAGCGGCCGTCCGCCAAGCCCTCGACTAGCCATATCTCCCACAGGGGGCGCGAGCGGTCAAGCGACTGCGAAAAGAGCCGGCCGGCGAGGCGCTTGAGCTCCGCGTCGCCGCCCGGCTGCGGCAAGGCGGTGTGGCGGACGTGAAAGGTGACCTGGAAATATGGGTCATCCACCCACACCGGACGTCCCTGGTTGAAGGGGACCATGGCCAGGCGCTGCCGGTACCGCGGCACGAGATGCAGTCGGGAGGCGATCTCCTCCACCAGCTCCGCGTATGCGGGCGGCGGTCCCTCCAGCACTGCGCACGCAGCCACGTGCATGTGTGCTGCGTCGCGCTCGAGGTGCAAAAACGAGGTGTCGAGCCCGCTCAGGCGGTCCGCGTTAGCCACGAACCGAATTCTTGCAAGCCAAACCGTGGGGAGCCAGGCTCACGCGCTGCGGATCCCCTGGCGCCAAGCAGCGCAGCTTATGTGCGCAGCTCGCACATATCTGTGACGCCAGCCGTGTTGCGGTGTACGGTACGGACGAAAGCGACCTTGCCGAATCGCTTCCGCTCGGGGCGGAGGCGAGCGGGGGATCCATCTCGGGAGATCCCGGCGGGGCGAATCGCCGCCTGCTGGCGGCGTAGCGCAAAGCGCGAGCCCGACAGCTAACCCCGTAGGCGCCGGTCACTGCACGAACAGGAGGACCTCTGGATGAGGCCCACACCGGGACTGCATCACCAATCAAAAAAGACTCGGGCCGCGCGCGCGTGCGCCCCGGCGCTGGCCCTCGCGGGCGCGCTCGGTGCGTCGCTGCTCTGCGCCCCGGGCTCGTTTGCGCTGGCAGGCGCACACCCCGCCGCCCAGCAGTCTTCGAGCCTCACAGTTCATCGCCACCCCGGTTATACCCGCGGCACGGCGTCTTGGTATCGGGACGACGGCCTCAAGACGGCATGCGGCTTCCGCGCCAAATTCGGGGTCGCACACCGCACGCTCCCGTGCGGCACGAAGGTGACTTTCTGGCATGACCACCACACGATCGTGGCGACCGTCGACGACCGCGGGCCCTACGTGACCGGGCGTACCTGGGACCTCGACGAGCGCAGCGCAAAGGCGCTCAGGGTGCCCGGCGTTTCGCCCGTATGGGCCAAGTGGAAGTGAGCGCGCCCCCGACAGGGCGCGCTCAGCCACCAGCTCACATGTCCTGACCGCCGTTTACCGGCCACACGGCGCCGGTCACGAACGAGGACAAATCGGAGGCCAGGAAATGCACGACGCGGGCGATCTCGTCGGGGCGCCCGAGCCGCCCGACCGGGATCTGCGACTTGATCTTGTCGAGCACCTTCTCGGGAATGTGCTCGAGCATCTCGGTGGCGATGAAGCCTGGCGCGACGGTGTTGACCGTGATGCCGACCGAGTCCTCGGTCAACTTGTCGGCCTTTTGCAGCAAGAAGCATGCCTCGCGCGCGAGCGTCTTGGTCAGCCCGAACAGCCCGGACTTGGACGCCGCGTAGTTGGCCTGGCCGATGTTGCCGGTCGAGCCGATGATCGAGGAGATGTTGATGATGCGCCCCGAACCGCGCTCGAGCATGTGTGGAAGCACCGCCTTGGACATGAAAAAGGCACCCGAGAGGTTGACCGCCAGGACCTTGTACCAGTCCTCGTCGGTCATCTTGAGCGCTGTCTTGTCGATCGTGATGCCGGCGTTGTTGACCAGCACGTCAAGCCGCCCGTGTCGGGCGATCACCTCCTCGATGGTGCGCCGGCAATCCTCGGCCGAGCCGACGTTGCCGCGGTGGATGCTGGCGGTGGCGCCGTGGCTCTCGAGCTCGGCGAGAAAGTGCTCCGCGCGCTCCGCGTTGCCCCCGTAGCCCGCGGCGACGCAGGCTCCTTGCTCAGCGAAGCTGCGGCAGATCGCAGCCCCGATGCCGCGCGTGCCGCCGGTCACGAACACGACGTGCCCGTGCATCCGCGGCCGCTGGTAGCCCGGCCACGACTCCGTCTGCGTCTTTTGGTCCGAAGTGGTGGTGGTCATGCTGACCTCTCCTTTCCTCAGCGGTCCGAACGCTCGGCCAGCCAGCCGGCGAGGTCGGGCCAAATCTCCTTACGTGCAGCGCTACCCGCCATCAGACCGATGTGCCCACCGGGACGGTCAAAATGCGTGACATCCGCGCTCGAGACCTGCTCGAAGAAGGGCATCGTGCCCGCGCGGGGCGCGATGTGATCAGCCGCGGCGGTGATCACCAACAGGTTCTGATCGATGCGGCTGAGGTCCACGCGGTGGCCCCGTAGCCGGATGCGCCCGCCGAGCAGGGCGCTGTCGCGGTACAGCCACTCGAGCCACTGGGCCCACGCGCGGCCGGGGAAGGGTGGGTTGTCGCCCACCCACTTGGCCATCGCCTGGTAGGCGTCGCGCCGAGCGCTGCCCTCGAGCACGTTCTCGGCCAGCCGGCGATAGGTGGTGTACCAGTTGGTGACCGGCTTGATCAGCTTGTTGGCGATGTCGATCGCCCAGCCCGGGATCGAGCCAAAGGCGGCGGCCAGCCGCTCGGGGTCAAAGCCGTCACCGTTGACCCACGTCGCGTAGACGGTGTTCTGCCCCGCGACCGGCATCGTCAGCAGCACCAGGTTGCGCACCGCCGGGCGCGACTCGAGCCCGCAGTACATCGCGCACATCGTGGCGCCCATGCACCAGCCCACCAACGTGAGCTCGTCAGAGTCGCTCGCGCGCAACGTCTCGCGGATCGCCCAGTGCAGCTCGTCGCACACGTACTCCTCAAAGCCGGTGTCGGCATCCTCTTCGTCCGGCACGCCCCAGTCGACCAGGAACACGTCGAACCCCTCCTCGAGCAAAAACTCGATCAGCGAGCTGCCCGGGCGCAGGTCGAAGATCTCGGGGCGGTTGATGAGCGCGAAGACCAGCAGCAGCGGCACCGCGTAGCGCCGCTCGCTCGAGCGATACCTGTACAGCGTCACGCCACGGTGGGTCCAGACCACGTCGCGCGGAGTCGCGCCGATCGCCGCGTCGTCCGTGGTGAGCACGATGTTGGCGAGCTCGACGGCCGCTAGCGGGGCGCGCGCGAAGCGTTCAGCCGCGTTCATTGCGGCTGGATCCACGCGCGACCTCGTCGCGCAGCTGCTCGACTTCCTGCAACACGCGCTCGAGCTTGTCTTCGGTGCGGTGCAACTGCCGCGACAGTCGCGAGACATCGGCCCGGCCGGCCAGCCTCAGGTTGCGCAGCACGAGGTCGAAGAAATCGTTCGCCATCCGCGTGACGGCGGCCAGGTTCTCGGTCGAAAGCGCGACCAGTTCGCCGAAGCTCGGGCGGGCCACGAGCTGCTCGAGTGCCTTGGCTGTGCTCGACTCGGACTGCTCGTAGAGCGCCTTGAGCTGATCCTCGGGCGAGGCTCCCTTGCCGTCGCCGGTGGTCTTGGCTTCCACGCCTTCACTGTACGCCTACGATATGAAGTGCTCAAGCGATCACCCAAGGAGAGGAAGCCGCAAATGGAGAACGCGGTCATCGTCAGCGCAGTACGCACCCCCGTAGGCACATTCGGCGGCTACTTCAAGGATGTATCGGCCACCGAGCTCGGGGTCCATGCCGTCAAGGCCGCGCTCGAGCGCGCGCAGCTCGACTCCGACGAGGTCGACGAGGTCGTGCTGGGCTGTGTGCTGCAGGCGGGCCTCGGCCAGAACCCGGCGCGCCAGACCGCGATCGGAGCCGGGATTCCCAAGGAGGTCCCGGCGACCACGATCAACATGCTGTGCGGCTCCGGGCTCAAGTCCGTCGCGATCGCCTCGCAGATGATCCGCGCAGGAGACGTGGACGTGGTCGTCGCCGGCGGCATGGAGAACATGTCGCGCGCGCCCTACCTGATGCCCGCGGGGCGGTTCGGCGCCCGCATGGGCGACGCCAAGCTGATCGACTCGATGATCCACGACGGCCTCTGGGACGCCTTCAACGACATCCACATGGGCATCACGGCCGAGAACCTGGCCGAGCAGTACGGCATCGGCCGCGACGAGCAGGATGAGTTCGCGGCTCGTAGCCAGCAAAAGGCCGAGGCCGCTGTGGAGGGCGGCGTGTTCAAGGACGAGATCGTGCCCATCGAAGTGCCCGCCAAGGGCGGCCCCAAGCTGGTCGAAAACGACGAGCATCCGCGCTCCGGCACCACCGCCGAGACGCTCGGCAAGCTGAGGGCCGCTTTTCGTAAGGATGGGGGCACGGTTACGGCCGGCAACGCCTCGGGCGTCAACGACGGCGCCGCCGCGATCGTCGTCATGTCGGCGGCCAAGGCGGCCGAGCGCGGGCTTGAGAGCTTCGGCACGGTCGAGAGCTACGCGTCAGTCGGAGTGGAGCCGAAGATCATGGGCATCGGCCCCGTGCCCGCGGTGCGCAAGGCGCTTGCGCGCGCGGGGCTCGAGCTCAAGGACATCGAGCTCGTGGAGCTCAACGAGGCCTTCGCCGCGCAGTCGCTCGCGGTGCTGCGCGAGCTCGAGATCGAGCCCGAGCGCATCAACGTGCACGGCGGCGCGATCGCCCTCGGCCACCCGATCGGCGCCAGCGGCGGGCGCATCCTGGTCACGCTGCTGCACGAGATGCGGCGGCGCAACGCGGGGCGAGGGCTGGCGACGCTGTGCGTGGGCGGCGGCCAGGGCCAGGCCGCGATCATCCGCAACGGCAACTCCTAAATACTTATGGCCGGGCGCATGCGCCCCGGCCCCGGCCGGAACATGTTCCGGCCGGCGGGCGCGCACATGTGCGCGCCCGAACTTCTATTTGTAGTGGGCCCAGCAGTAGAACGAGTCGCGCCCGTTGATCGCGTCTGACTCGTAGGCGCGCCAGGCCGAGAAGCCGTAGCCGTCGTAGACGTCGCGACAGAATGTGCGGTAGGGGACCTCGGTGTGGGTGCCGTTGTGGGAATGCGGCGTGCAGCGCTGGTGGGGGTCGCACACCGCGCCGTCCTCGCCGTGCACGCCCCACTTGTACTCGACTTCGCCGACCCATTTGCCGGCGGCCGCAAACTCGCTCACCCCGCATTTCCAACTCGTCGTATTGCACCGCATATCGGGGAAGAAGGTGATGCCGGCGTTTTGCTGCGTCGTGCATTCCTCGAACTGGTAGCACTGTTCGCTGAGCGCGCCGTCGAAATACCGGCGTCCGAACGGCACCAGGTAAGGGTCGTTTTTCCAGATGATGAACATGCCCAGCGCGTGCGCCTTGTTGGCGGTGGCGGCCAGCCAGGCCTCGGCGTCCTGCGGTGTCAGGGGAAAGCCGGAGTGGTTGTTCCAGCCGTCGATGTTGTCGACCTCGACGCCGTCAAAGCCCTTGTTCGCACACATCTGCAACCGCGCCGTGATCAGCGGCATCAGCCCCTGCAGCTGGCGTACGTCGACCCAGTGCTCGTCGGGATAGCCGCCAAGCGCGAGCCCCAGCGCCGCGCGCGGCCAGGAGGCTTCGTCGGGCCGGTAGCGCTCCCACGAACCAAGCGAGAGGTAGCAGATGGCGCGCTCGCGCGGGAGGGTCGTGCCCTTGCGGGCGTGAATCTTTGACAGCACGCCCGCCGGTGTGTCAAAGCCGTCGATGTCGAACATGTCCACTCTGCGGAAGGCGAGCTTTCCTTGCAGCTGCCAATCCCAGGTGAGCGAACGGCCGGGCTCGAAGCACGCGCCGCATGCGCTCGGCGGCGGTAGTGAAACCACCTGCCAGGAGAACGAGGTGGTGCGGGCGCCGGCGTGGTTGGACGCGCGCACCTTGAAGGTATGGGTGCCTAGGTGCAGCACGGGCGTCAGATAGGACCCCGAGCAACGCTTGTAACGGCCGTTGTCGAGTGCGCAGCGGATCGTGGCCTTGCCGTCGCCGCGGTTGGCGTGAGGGTCCGACAACGCGAAGCGTTCTCGGGTCGAGGCCGTCTGCGCCTCGGGCAGGCCGTCGACGAAGTCCACGCGCGGCGGACTCCCGTTGGGCCAGGGGGCGACGGCGTGCGGCGCCTCGTAGCTCCTGGTGACGTGGCGCTCGCGGCCGCTGCGCAGCACGTCGGTGACGGTCTCCTGTACGCGGACGCGCTTGCCCACGTCGTGAGGCCCGAGGACCACGCTCGGCAGGTAGGGCTGGCGCACGGGGGTCGAGAGCGGCGTGCAATGCGAACCCTTGCACGCCGACCACGAGTAGGCGACGCTCTGTGGCGACCCCGGGGCTGGCGTCCACTTGAGTCCGGTGGCGGTGATGGTGGCGCCGTCACGGAAGCTGCCGCTCAGGGTCAGCTTGCCATGGGGAGTGGGACCGGTGGCGACGGTCAGCGCTAGCGCCACAGCTGCGCCCCTGACGATCATCGTGCGGCCAATATATTGGGACGGTGCCCACCCGCCAGACCTCCTCCTCTTTAGGAGAAATTATCCGCCAGCAGCGTGAGCTCGCGGAGCTCTCCATGCGTCAGTTCGCCCACCTCGCCGGGATTTCGAATCCCTACCTCTCTCAGATCGAGCGCGGTCTGCGAGCTCCCTCCGAGCAGGTGCTCGAGGCGATCGCAAAAACGCTGCAGGTCTCGGCCGACACGCTGCGCGAGCAGGCGGGGATCTCTGGCGAGGGCGGTGGCGAGGGCACTGCCGTGCTCGACGCAATCGGACAGGACGAGCGCCTCACGGCGCGCCAGCGCAGCGCGTTGCGCGAGGTTTACGAGGCTTTCGTCGCCACCTCGCCACGGGCGGGCAAGCGCTCGCGGCGCCAATGAGCGTCGAGCTCGAGGGCAGGGCCGCACTAGTCACGGGCGCGGCCAGCGGTATCGGCCGAGCTGTGGCGGCCCGACTCGAGCAGGCCGGCGTCGACGTGCTGGCGGTGGATGTAGAGCCCGACCCCGATGGACCGGGCCTACCCCATAAAGCCGATCTCGCGGACGTGGAGGCCAATGCCGGCGCGGTCGCCGCGGCGCTTGAGCGCTTCGGCCGGCTCGACATAGTGGTCCCCAACGCGGGCGTCCAGCACGTGGCCCCGGTGGCGGAGTTTCCGGTGCAGCGCTGGCACTTGCTGATCGCGCTGATGCTGACGAGCCCCTTTTTGCTCGCGCGCGCGGCGTGGTCGGCGCTGCGCGAAAGTGGCGCGGGCAGGTTTATCGTGATCGCCTCGGTGCACGGCCTCGTCGCCTCGCCCTTCAAATCGGCCTACGTATCGGCCAAGCACGGCGTGTTGGGGCTGGTCAAGACGCTCGCGCTCGAGGGCGCACAGGACGGCATAACCGCCACCGCCGTGTGCCCTGGGTACGTCCGCACGCCGCTGGTCGAGGCCCAGATCCCCGACCAGGCTCGAACGCACGGGCTCTCCGAGGAGCGGGTGCTCGAGGAGGTGATACTCGCCCCGCATGCGGTCAAGCAGTTGATCGAGCCGGCGCAGGTGGCCGAGTTCGTCGCCTTTCTGGCCGGCCCGAGCGGCGCTGCCTTCACCGGCGTCGCGCTGCCGATGGACCAGGGCTGGACGGCGCGCTAGGCGCTCAGCTTGAGTGGGCTAGGACGTGCTTGAGCGCCGTCGGCCAGTGGTCGCGCAGCGCCCGGTGGCCCATGAAGAGGCCCAGGTGACCGCCGGGGACGAGCTCGCGGTGCACCAGCTCCGCGGGCGTCGACGCGTGCTCCGCGAGGACGAACACCTGAGCCGGGGGAGTGATGTGATCGGTTGTTCCAGCGAGCAGATTGAGCGGCATGCCGAGCTTTGCCAACTCGACTGTGCGACCGCCGATCTCAAGCTCTCCCGTTACGAGCTCGTTGCCCGAGAACAGGTGGCGGACGATCCACAGATAAAACGCGCCCGGGATGTCCTGGGTGTGCTTGAACCAGTCCTCGAATTCGCTGTAGCGCGCGAGGTGACTGGGGTCGGCGAGGTTCGCCAGCAGCTCAAATTGGCGCGCGATCTCGTCGCGGGGACGGATCATGATGAAGCCCGCGAGCATGTGGTTGCCGCGTAGCACCCCGCCCCCCGCTGCGACGATCGCCTCGTAGAGGCGGAGGTCCCCACCAGGCGCGAGCCAGTCGACAATCTCGTTGATGACCGCCTCGCCGGCGTGGAAATCGATCGGGGCGCCTGCGATCGTGAGCGTGTTGACGCGCTCTGGGTGCAGCGCCGAGTAGAGCGCCGCCAGCCAGCCACCCTGGCAGTCGCCGATCAGGTTGGCGCGCCCGCCGCAGTATGAGATCGAGCGGTCGATTACCTCGAGGTAGTCGTCGACGGTGGTGTCGCGCGTCGCGCGGGTGGCGCCGACCCAGTCGAGCGAGAGCGCGTGTTCGAGCCCCGCCTCGAGCACGACACGCATCTGGCTCTGGTCAGGCGCGTAATCGACGATGCAGGAGTCGTGGCCAGCCTGCGGCGGCAGCACGATCGTGGGCACCACGGCAGGGGGCTTGGCCACCGAGAAGTCGCGCAGCCGCGCGATCGGAGTCTCGAACACGACTTCGTGCGGCGTGCTCCAGCGCGGCGGTCTGCGCGAGCCCACCGCGTGCAGCCATCCCATCAGGTCGGGCGGCTCGCCACCCAGCGCTTTGGCGTAGTACGAGGTGCTGCCGCTGATCGCTTCCGCGGCACCCTCGTACCAGGCTTCGAGTAGGCCTTTCATAAAAGTGCAAAAGCACCGGTGAGATCACCGGTGCTCGCACATTGTGCCGCCTCGCGCGGACGGCGGCGGCGCTACTTGAGCAGCGTGCGGTAAGAGGCGACGAGCTCGTGCGCGATGTCGGCCTGGGCCTCGATCACGTTGTGAAGCCATTCCTGCTTGGTCACGTTCGCGAACTTGACCTCGAGGTCGACGGTACGGTCGACGGCCTTCTCGTAGGCGTCGAGGTACAGGTTGGCGGCCTTGCGGCTGGTGGTGAAGAACTGCTCACCCTGCTCGCGCAGCTGCTCGAAGGCGCCTTCGAACGACGGTGCCTGCGTCTTGGTCTCGGTTGAGGCCATGGTTGCTCCTTTGTGGTCGATAGAGAGGAGAGACTGCTTGCAGGTTAGCAAAAATCTCGCTAACTAGCAAGCGGCTAGTGCGTCGGGTAAAGCGCCCTCGCGGCGTCAGTACAGCGCCGCGGAGAGCTTGCGGCGCGTCTCGCGCGCGAGGGGGTGCTCCACTCCTAATTCGTCGAGCACGCCGACGATCACGCGGCGGAGATCGTCGCGCGAGCCGTCGGCGGACTGCAGCGCGCCGAGCAGCAGATCGAGCCCACGCTCGGCGTCACCGTCATCGAGCGCGGCGAAGGCTTCTTTGAGCTCTGGGCGCGCCTGCTCGAGCCCTATCTGTGCCTTCAGGCCGTCCGCGGCAAAGCTTCCTGAAACCGGCTCGAGCACCTCGAGCGCCTGCTCGTCCTCGCCGCGCGCGTGGAGCAGGCGGGCAAGGGGCACGGCGGCGTCGGCGCGCGCCGGCTCGAGCTCGACCGCGCGCCGTAGCGCGGCTTCGTCGCCTTGGCGCACGAGCTGGTCGGCCTCCGAGGGCAGAAGGCGGTCGAGGAACTGGTCGACGGCCGTCGGCGACTGGGCGCCGGTGAACTCCGCCACCACCGTGCCGTCGCGAAACGCCTTGACCGCGGGGATGCCCTGCACGCGGAAGGCGCTTGCGAGGCGTGGCTCTGAGTCGACGTCGACCTTGGCAAGCTCAAGCTTGCCCTCGCGGGCCTGCACTGCTTTCTCCAGTACCGGTCCGAGGCGCAGGCAGGGCCCGCACCAAGAGGCCCAGAAGTCGACCACCACGGGCACCTCGCGCGAGCGCTCGATGACAGCGGAGTTGAAGTTGTGCTCGCCGATATCCACCTGGAATCGATGGTAGCGGCGGGAATTAGCGGTGAACTGCCCTTGCGCTCCAGTGGAGGGTGCCGGTGGTGCAGTGGGTGTATCGCCCCAGGTCGCCCCTCAAGCGGGCGGTCCCGTGCACGGATTGATACGCCTTTTGGAACTGGCCTTTGAAGACCATGTGATGCCTGCTGATGAAGAAGGCGTCGTGCTTGACGGGCTCGTCGAGGGCGAAGAAATCGGCGGTGACCGATCCCTGCTTGCAGGTCGCGCGCACGTGGCTGAGCTCGAGACCGATCCTCGTCACCTTGCCGTGCGGCGCAACGGCCACGATCTGGGCGGTCCCGCCCTGAGTCACCTTGCCCATGTAAACCGTGCGCCTGGCGACGGCCGCAAGCGCTGGCGGCGCAGCCGCTGCCCCTATGAGCGCGGCGGCGGCCACGGATCGGATGGCCGCGTGCTTCGTTCTCACTCCCAGATCCCTTCCGTTGCCCCCTGCGGGGCCCAACGTACCGGCGGGCAGGGTCCCGCACGGTGGTAGGTTTGCCCCCTGCGGCGTTGAACCGAGCGTGGGGGCGGGGGATCTCGCTCGGGGCTTGCCTTTTGGTAAGGTCCCGCTGGGGGCGCGCAAGAAGAAATGACTATCCATGGTGGGCATGCGCCCGAGATCACGCGTCGCGAGCGCGACGTGCTGATCGAGTTGTGCCGTCCGGCGGCCGATTCGCAGCTGTTTTGTGAGCCGGCGTCCGTGCGCGAGATCGCGGCGTCGCTGCGGGTGAGCGAGGCGGCGGTCAAACAGCACTTGCTGAACCTCTATGAGAAGTTTTCGATCGCGGACCGCGGCGAGCGCCGCAGGGTGGCGCTCGCGCGCGAGGCCGTGCTGCGCGACGTGGTGACCGTGGGAGAGCTGCGGAGCGGCGTGTGGTGACGACCGTGTCCTGCTCCACGTGCGGCTCCGAGAACCGCCCTGGGCGCCGCTTCTGCGCCCAGTGCGGGTCGCCACTCGCGCTGCAGTGTTCTCAGTGTGGAGCCGTGAACGAGCCCGGCGATCGCTTTTGTGGTGAATGTGGCTCGCCCCTGCAGGGCGACAGCGCCGCTCCCCAGCGGTCGACCGGGGCGGGCAGCTCGGAACCGGTCGCCCAACGGCGGCTGGTGTCGGTCTTGTTCGCCGACTTGGTGGGCTTCACCGCGCTCAGCGAGCACCGCGATCCCGAGGAGGTGCGCGAGCTGCTCTCGAGCTACTTCGACCGCTGTCGTTCGCTGATCGAGCGCTACGGCGGCACGATCGAGAAGTTCATCGGCGATGCGGTGATGGCGGTGTGGGGAACACCCGTGGCGCGCGAGGACGATCCCGAACGCGCCGTCCGCGCGGCGCTGGCGCTCACGCAGGCGGTCGCCGTGCTGGGCGGGGAAGTGGGGATGCCGGACCTGAAGCTGCGCGCTGGGGTGCTGACGGGCAACGCCGCCGTGGAACTCGGGGCCGAGGGGGAGGGGATGGTGCTGGGCGACACGGTCAACACGGCTTCTCGGCTGCAGTCTGTGGCCGCGCCGGGCGCGGTGTTGGTGGACGACGTGACCCGCCGCGCGACCGAGGCCGCGATCGCTTACGAAGACGCCGGCACGCACGAGGTCAAGGGACGCGAGCAGCCGGTGCGCGCGTGGACGGCGCTGCGCGTCGTGGCCGGCGTGGGCGGCGCGCGCCGCACCGCGGGGCTGGAGGCTCCCTTTGTCGGACGCGACCGCGAGCTTGCCCACATCATTGACTCAGCCGAGGCCACCGTCCAAGAGCGGCGAGCGCGTCTGGTCGCCGCGGTGGGCCAGGCCGGCTCTGGCAAATCACGGCTGCTGTGGGAGTACTACAAGTACATCGACGGAGTCGAGCAGGTGGTGCGCTGGCACCAGGGCCGCTGCCTCGCGTACGGGGAGGGAGTCGCCTATTGGGCCCTGGCGGAGATGATCCGCGGTCGGGCCGAGATTCTCGAAGAAGAGGAGGACGCGGCTTCCGCGCGCGTCAAGCTGCGCGCCGCGGTCGAGCGCTTTGTCCCCGAAGAGCGCGAGCGGCGCCTCGTGGAGCCGCGACTGGCGCAGCTGCTCGGCCTCGAGCAGCGGGTAGCGTCTGACCGCGCCGACCTGTTCTCGGGATGGCGGCTGTTCCTCGAGCGCCTGGCCGAGGACGCGCCCGTGATTCTGGCCTTCGAAGACCTCCAGTGGGCCGACAGCGGCCTGCTCGAGTTCATCGACTATCTGCTCGAGTGGTCGGCTGACCATCCGATCTTCGTGATCGCCCTCGGGCGCCCGGAGCTCCTCGATCGGCGGCCGGAGTGGGCTGCACAGGCGATCACGCTCGGGCCGCTGCCGGGCAATGCGATGCGACAGGCGCTCGAGGGACTTGTGCCCGGGTTGCCGGGAGATCTGCTGGCGCGCATCGTGCGCCGCGCCGAGGGCGTGCCGCTGTACGCGGTCGAGATCGTGCGCATGCTGCTCGACCGCGGGCTGCTCGCGCAGGAGGGAGCCCGCTACGTGCTGACCGGTGACGTCGGCGAGCTCGACGTGCCCGAGACCCTGCACGCGCTGGCCGCAGCGCGCTTGGATGGGCTCGGCTCCAACGAGCGCGCCGCGTTGCAAGACGCATCCGTTTATGGCCAGTCCTTTACACCTGCCGGGGTCGCGGCGCTGAGCAACCGCCCCCAGGAGGAGGTCGAGGGCACGCTCGACGCGCTCGTAGCCAAGCAGGTGCTGGGGCTAAACGAGGATCCGCGCTCCCCCGAACGGGGCCAGTACCACTTCCTTCAGGGCCTGCTGCGGACGACGGCATACGGCACCCTGTCGCGCAGGGACCGCAAGAACCGTCACTTGGCGGCGGCGCGTCACCTGCAGGAGACATGGGGAGACGAGGCGCCTGAGCTCGCCGAGGTGCTGGCGAGCCACTTCCTTGCCGCCGCAGATGCCGAGCCCGATGCGGCGGACGCGCCCAAGATTCGTGCTTCCGCCTGCGAAACGCTGGAGGACGCCGGTAAGCGTGCTTTGTCGTTGGCGCTCGCGCCGGAGGCGCGCAGGGCGTTTGATCGCGCCGCGGAGCTTGCGGGCGACGAGATCCAGCGCGCGACGCTGCTCGATCAGGCCGGCCGCGCCGCGCTCATGAACCTCGAATTCGACGCGAGCATCGAGCGCTTGCGCAAAGCCGTCGCGATCTTCGAACGCCACGATGAGCCCGACCACGCGGCGATGTCCCTCGCTGGGGTCGCCGAAGCGCTCTTTCGGCTGGACCGGCTCGACGAGGCGACGGAGCTCATGCGCCGGGCGCTCGCGGGACTGCCCGAGGGCAGCCCTGACCGCGCGGCGGCGCTCGCGACGCTCGCCAATCTGTTGTCGTTCCGCGGCGAGCACGAGGAGGCGCTCGACGCGGCAGACGCGGCGCTGACGATCGCCGAGCCGCTCCAGCAATGGGCGGCCGTGGTCGCCGCCTTTCAAACGCTGGGCATGATCCGGGTCAAGCAGGGCCGCTTGGAGGAATCGCGCGCCATGCGGGAGCGTTCGCTCGCAATCGCGCTCGAGCACGATCTCAGCTCGTATGCGATGCGCGCCTACAACAACCTGGCGGACTACTGGCTCCAGATCGATCATTTCCGCCAGACCGTCTCTGTCGCAGAACGCGGCCTGGAACTTGCGAAGTCGAGGGGCGATCGGCTGTGGGAGCCGCTGCTCACCTTGATGATCACAACCGCGAAAGTTGGATTGGGCCAGTGGGATGGCCTGGCACGACACTCGGCGGATGGCCTGCCTCCGGAGCTGTCGCCCAACGACCTCGCGCGGGTGGGATACATGCATGTGCTCGCGCGGCTCCAGTCGGCGCGGGGAGAGACCGAGGCGGTGCAGCGCACGTTGGCGTTGACCGAGTCGGCGAGCGATACCGCCAACGTCGAATGGGCTGCCACCCCACTTGTCGCGAAGGCGATCGCGTTGCGGTTTTTGGGCCGTAACCAGGAGGCCTTCGAGACCGCGATGCCGATCGCCACCGGCCCGGGCGAGATCGCCAACGAAGACCGGCGTGAGGCTTTTCTGGAGGCCGGCCTGGCGGCGCTCGAGCTCGGCAACGAGTCTGCCCTCGAGGAGCTGATCTCATTCGTGGCGGAGCTACCCCCGGCAATGCGCAGCCCGTTGCTGCGCTCCGGCGCCGCGCGGCTCGAAGGCCTGCTCGCCGCCCGCAGAGGAGATTTGAAGGCCGCCGATGAGCGCTTGGCGGCGGCCGCGCGGGAGTTGGGCGATACCGAGGCGCCCTTCAACCTGGCACAGATCCTGTTGGAGCACGCGGAGGTACTCGGGTCCAGCGGGCGAGAAGAGCAGGCGGCGTCATTGTTGGCGCAGGCGAGAGCGATGTTCGAACAGCTGCGCGCGCGTCCATGGCTGGAGCGCGCCGACGCATTCCAAGCGGCGGTGCTGGCTTGAGCGCCGCGGCCACTGTGGCGTGCGCCTCCTGCGGCGGCCAGACTCCTTCGGGCAAGAGGTTCTGCATCCACTGTGGGTCGCCGGTCCAGGCCGCTTGTCCGGCCTGTGGCGAACCGGTGCTGGTGGGAGCTCGATTCTGCGCAGAGTGCGGTACGGCACTCGTGCACGACCCGGCCACGCCGGCTGTGAGTGC
This sequence comes from uncultured Solirubrobacterales bacterium, assembly GCA_963767295.1. Taxonomy (GTDB): domain Bacteria; phylum Actinomycetota; class Thermoleophilia; order Solirubrobacterales; family Solirubrobacteraceae; genus Palsa-465. The sequence continues at coordinate 351,058 of CAVYDI010000002.1, read as the reverse complement.
TCCGGTGCCGGCCGGCGTCGAGCCGCTATCTCAACGCAGACTGGTCTCCGTCCTGTTCGCCGATCTGGTCGGCTACACCGCGCTGTCCGAGCATCGTGACCCCGAGGAGGTGCGCGAGCTGCTCTCCCGCTACTTCGACCGCTGCCGCACGCTGATCGAGCGCTACGGCGGCACGGTCGAGAAGTTCATCGGCGACGCGGTAATGGCGGTGTGGGGGACCCCCGTGGCGCGCGAGGACGACGCCGAGCGAGCGGTGCGGGCGGGGCTGGCGCTGACGCAGGCCGTGACGCTGTTGGGCGAGGAGGTGGGGATGCCGCAGCTGCGCGCCCGCGCTGGCGTGCTGACCGGCCACGCGGCCGTGGAACTCGGGGCCGAGGGCGAGGGCATGGTGCTCGGGGACACTGTCAACACGGCGTCTCGACTGCAGTCCCTGGCCGACCCCGGGACGGTCCTAGTAGACGACGTCACGCGGCGCGCCTCCGAGGCAGCTGTCGCCTATGAGGACGCGGGGACACACGAAGTCAAGGGCCGCGAGCAGGCTGTTCATGCGTGGACGGCGCTGCGGGTGGTCGCAGGTGCCGGCGGCGCACGACGCGGAGCCGGGCTCGAGGCGCCGCTGGTGGGCCGCGATAGGGAGCTTGCGCTGATCGTGGAGTCCTTTGAGGCGGTGGCCTCCGAAGGTCGCGCGCGGCTCGTGTCGGTCCTCGGCGAGGCCGGCTCGGGCAAGTCCCGGCTCGTGTGGGAGTTCTTCAAGTACATCGACGGGATTCAGAAGGTGGTGCGCTGGCACCAGGGCCGGTGCCTGTCCTACGGCGAGGGCGTCGCCTACTGGGCCCTGGCGGAGATGGTCAGGGCACGAGCTGGGATCGTCGAGGAGGAGGACGCGACCTCCGCGAGGGCCAAGCTGCGCGCCACGGTGGCCGAGCACGTACCCGACGACCGGGAGCGGCGCCTCGTGGAGCCTCGTCTCGCCCATCTTCTGGGACTCGAGCAGCGCACCGCTCCGGATCGCGCGGATCTGTTCTCGGGTTGGAGGCTGTTTTTCGAGCGAATCGCGGCTGTCGAGCCTGTGGTCTTGGTGTTCGAGGACCTGCAATGGGCAGACAGCGGGCTGCTCGACTTCATCGACTACCTGCTCGAGTGGTCCGCCGAGTTCCCCCTGTTCATGCTCGGGCTAGGGCGCCCAGAGGTGGTTGTCGCCCGGCCGGAATGGCAAGCCACCATCTCACTCCAGGCGCTTCCCGACGAGGCGATGGCCGAGTTGCTCGGAGGCCTGGTACCGGGCCTCCCCGAGGAGCTCTCCGCTCAGATCCGCAAGCGCTCTGAGGGCGTGCCGTTGTACGCGGTCGAGACGGTGCGCATGCTCTTGGACCGCGGTCTGGTCGCCCAGGACGGCGCCCGGTACGTGGTCACGGGAGATGTGCGCGACCTCGAAGTGCCCGAGACGCTGCAGGCGCTCGTGGCCGCCCGGCTTGACAACCTCGAGGTAGGCGAGCGCGCGCTGCTGCAGGACGCGGCGGTGATAGGCCAGTCGTTCACCAAGGCCACGCTGGCCGCCGTGGCGCAGCGGCCGCGGGCGGAGGTTGAGCGCGTGCTCGACTCGCTCGTTACCAAGCAGGTACTTGCGTTCATCGATGAACCGCTGTCGGCGGAGCGCGGCCAGTACGTGTTTTTGCAGGGCCTGGTGCGCACGATCGCCCTCGGGACGCTCTCGCGCCGCGATCGCAAGGCGCGACACCTCGACGTCGCGCGGCACCTACAAGAGACGTGGGGTGAGGAGGCCGGCGATATCGCCGAGGTACTGGCCAGTCACTATTTGGACGCCGTCGAGGCCGATCCGGATGCGCCCGACGCCGAGGCGATTCGGGCCTCGGCCTGCCAGACGCTCGCCGAGGCGGGCCGGCGGGCTCTCTCGCTGGCGCTCGGTCCGGAGGCACGACGTCACTTCGAGCGTGCCGCCGAACTTGCCACCGAGCCCGCGACGCGGGGACGGCTTTTGCGGGAGGCGGGGATGGCGGCTCGGCTCAGCGGCCAGCTTGAGGACTCGCTGACCTTGCTCAGCCAGGCGGGGGAGCTGCTCGAAGGCGCCCGGCTTGAGCGCGAAGCGGCCCGGGTTGATGGCTTGGCAGCGAGCTCGCTGCAGCAACTCGGACGCTTCGACGAGGCATGGGAACGGATCGATCGAGCCTACGCGGCCGTCGACGACGGCTCTGACGATGATGCCGTGGCCATGCTGGCGGCCAGCAAATCGAGCCTCGCGTTTATGCGGGGCGACATGGACGTCGCGCTCGAGCAGGGCGAAGCCGCGCTGCGAATCGCCGACGGCAAGCGCCTCGGCAGCATTCTCGTCACGGCCCTTATCACCAAGGCCAACGTGCTCTCCGAGCGGGGCCGGCCGGCTGAATCAACGGCGCTACTGACCCACGCCGTCAAGCTCGCGGTGGAGCAGGACCTGGGGGAGGAGACGGGCCGGGCCTATTACAACCTTGCCGAGAACGAGATGGCCCAGGGCCATTTTGCCGAGGCGGAGGTGATGCTGACCCAGGCGCTGGAGCGAGCCCGGCGGCGTGGCGATCGACCAGATGAGCGCCGCCAGCTGGCGCAGCGGCTGATCGCACTGACTGCGCTCGGACGCTGGGATGAGGTGCTCAGGGACGCCCGCGAGGTCACCGAGCACGCCGAGGACATCTGGTCGGCCCAGACGAGCGTTGCCCTGCCGGTTGTCCTGGCCGGCCGCGGGGACAGCGATGGACTCCAGACGCTGGCCGGTCGGCTCGGCACTGCGCACGGCTGGACGCAGGTGGCACAAGCCGAAAAAGTCGCACACGCGGTGATCGAGCGCGAGTTGGGAGATACGGCCGAAACCCTCGGCGAGGCTTGCGGGGCGGTCGCTGAGCTGATCAGGGGGAGCTCGTCGGAGGTGCCGCCGCTATTCGCCGAAGCGGTTGACTGCGCATTCGTTGCTTCCGAGACAGCTCGTGTCGAGCAACTGCTCGCAGAGGTGGACCGGCTAAAGCCCGCGCAACTGATCCCGCTCTTGGAAGCCGAGGTCGCGCGGGCGCGAGCGCGACTGGCCGCGCAGCGGGGAGAGCCCGAAAGGGCAGCTGAGCTGTTCGACAGGGCGGTGCAGCTTTTTCGGGAACTGGAAACACCGTTTTACCTGGCTCGCGCCCAGCTCGAGTATGCGGAGCTGCTGGCCCATTTGAACCGCGGCGGAGACCCGCTGCGAGAGGAGGCGGCGGCGATCTTTGAGTCCTTGGACGCACGGCCCTGGCTCAAGCGAGCGCGGCGGCTTGGCGCTGCGGTGGCGGCGTGAGCGTCTGTCCGTCCTGCGGCGCACAAACGCTCCCCGGCGAGCGCTTTTGCGGTCAATGCGGAGCTTCCCTCGCGCGGGCTTGTGCTTCTTGTGGTGCGGAAAATCCCCCCGATCACCGCTTCTGCGGCTCGTGCGGGACAGCGCTCACGGGCGAAGTGGCCCCGCGAGTCGCCTCACAGCCGGTTTCGGAGCGCCGTTTGGTGTCGGTTTTATTCGCCGACCTGGTTGGGTTCACCGCGCTTTCCGAGCACCGCGATCCCGAGGAGGTCCGGGAGCTGCTCTCAGAATACTTCGAGCGCTGCCGCTCGCTGATTGAGCGCTACGGCGGCACGGTGGAGAAGTTCATCGGCGACGCGGTGATGGCGGTGTGGGGCACGCCAGTGGCCCGCGAGGATGACGCCGAGCGAGCGGTGCGGGCGGCTCTGGCCCTGACGCAGCGGATTCAGGCCCTGGGCGAAGAGGTCGGCGTTCCTGAACTGCGGGTGCGTGCAGGCGTGCTGACGGGTGGCGCCGCGGTCGAAGTCGGCGCCGAAGGAGAGGGAATGGTGCTCGGCGACACGGTCAACACCGCGTCTAGGCTTCAGTCGATCGCGGCGCCTGGAGCTGTGCTCGTCGACGACGCCACTCGCCGCGCTGCCGAGGCGGCGATCGCCTTCGAGGACGCCGGCACGCATCAGGTTAAGGGCCGCGAGCAGGCCGTTCACGCGTGGACCGCGCTGCGGGTGGTCGCAGGCGCCGGTGGCGCGCGACGGGGAGCCGGCCTCGAGGCTCCGTTCGTCGGCCGAGAGCACGAACTCCAGACGATCATCGAGGCAGGCGAGGAGAGCGCGCGGCGGGGGGCCGCACAGCTGGTGGCGCTCGTCGGTGACGCGGGGTCGGGCAAGTCACGTTTGCTGTGGGAGTTCTTCAAATACCTGGACGGGATCAAGGAGGTGCGCTATTGGCATCAGGGCAGATGCCTCTCCTACGGCGAGGGGGTCGCCTATTGGGCGCTGGCGGAGATGGTTCGCTTCAGGGCCCGGATCCAGGAAGAGGAGGACCCGGCGGCGGCGAAGGACAAGCTGCGTGCGGTAGTCGAGCAATACGTACACGACGAGCGTGAGCGGCGGCTCGTCGAGCCGCGCCTGGCGCACCTCTTGCGCCTGGATGAGCGTCCCGAGGCTGACAGGGCCGACCTATTTTCCGGGTGGCGGTTGTTCTTCGAACGGCTCTCCCAAGACTCGCCGGTGATTCTCGCTTTCGAAGATCTCCAGTGGGCCGACAGCGGCCTGCTCGACTTCATCGACTACCTGCTCGAGTGGTCGGCGGATTACCCGATCTTTGTAGTCGCGCTCGGCCGTCCGGAGCTGCGGGAGCGGCGACCGTCCTGGGAACCGCTTGGTCTGGCCCCGCTCGAGCCGCAGGCGGTGACGCAGGTGCTTGAGGGGCTCGCGCCCGGTCTCCCGCCGGAATTGGTCACCCAGGTTGTCGAGCGCGCCGAAGGCATCCCCCTGTACGCGGTCGAGACGCTGCGAATGCTCCAGGACCGCGGCGTGCTGGTCCTCGAGGGCGCCCGCTACCTCGTCAAGGGCAACATTTCGCAGCTCGAGGTTCCCGAGACGCTGCACGCGCTCGTCGCATCGCGATTGGATGGATTAACCGCCAGGGAGAGGTCACTGCTTCAGGACGCGGCAGTACTTGGACAGTCATTCACGGCCGCGGGCCTTGCGGTCCTGAACGGTTTGTCGGAAGACGAGGTCGCACCCGCTCTCGATGGGCTGGTCACCAAGCAGATCCTTGCGCGCGACGACGACCCGCGCTCTCCTGAACGGGGACAGTACGAGTTCCTACAGGCGCTGTTGCGGACGGTCGCATACGGCACGCTCACCCGGCGGGCGCGCAAGGCTAAGCACCTCGCCGCCGCGCGACATCTCGAGCAAACTTGGCCCGGCGAGCCGAGAGACATCGCGGAAGTGCTTGCCTCGCACTACCTTGAGGCGATCAGCGCGGACCCCGAAGCGGATGACGCCGCGACGTTACGGAGCCTGGCACGGGAAAAGCTGACCGCTGCCGGTCAGGCGGCCGCCTCACTCGCGCTGGGCCCTGAGGCGGACCGTTACTTTGAGCATGCGGCGAGTCTCGCCGACACCGACGCGGAACGAGCTGCGCTGCTTGAGCAGGCCGGACACGCGCTGTGGCGTAGCGGGGAGGGAGAGTCCGCCGAGCAGCGTTTGCGCAGTGCAATCGAGCTCTACCGAGAAAGCGACCCCGGCAAGGAGGGGCGGGCGACCCTGGCCCTGGCCGAGCTGCTGCGCCATCACTTCGGCCGGTTGGAGGACGCTCGCAGCCTGCTCGAGCCGCTTCGTGCGGCCGATGATGGCCCGGACACGGTCGTGCGGGCGCAGGCTCTCGCCGCGCTCTCAGCCGTGATTGCGTTTGGCGGCGAGCTCGACGAGGCGCTCCCGTTGCTCGAGGACGCGCTCACGACTCTCGAACACGAACAGGCGTGGTCTGCCCTGGCAGACGCGCTCGTGACCCGCGGTGTCTATTTGATCTGGCGCGGGCGTCAACAGGAGGGTGCGGGCGTACTGCGCCAAGCACTGTCGCTCGCAGAGGAGCACGACGCAGGCTCGGCGGCCTTGCGCGCACAGATTAATCTCACGCAACTCTCGCTCGAAAGTGATCAGCTTGAGCGAGCGGTCGATCAGGCGCATGAGGTGCTCGCGATCGCGCGCGAGCGGGGCGACCGATCGGTCGAACGTAAAGGGCATGGCCTCATGGTCTGGCCTTTGACGGTGCTCGGCCGCTGGGATGAAGCAGTGTCCATGGGTTCGGCGCTCATGGCCCAGGAGCAGTTCGTGGACGCGTTGTTCGCGGCCTCCTCGATGGTCTGGATCGCGGCCGCGCGAGGGGACCAAGCGACGATCGAGCGGTGCCGAGCACTGGCGCAAGAACGACGCGGATCAACTTATGTCGACACGCGCGTCTGCGCGGAGTCTGTGTTTGCCAGGGAGGCACTCGAGCGCGGTGACTTCCAAGAGGCGCTGAGCCTCACCCTCATCGCGCGGGCCGAGCCCGGGGTGAGCGGTGATGCGCTGAGAGAGTCCTATGAGATCAGCGTCGAGGCGGCGATCGCTCTGCGGGACCCAGCGGCGATCGCTGAGGTCGAGCAGTTCGTCGCCGGGCTGCCACCAGCGCTCGCCACGCCGGTGTTGCGCTCGGCGCGTGCTCGACTCCAGGGCGAGCTCGCGCACCTGGCTGGAGACGATGTGGCTAGCCGCGGTTTCGAAGACGAGGCGATCTCCCTGCTGCGGTCGGTCGGTGCGAGGGCGTTGCTCGCGCAAGCTTTGCTCGAGCGCGCGCGTCGCCATCACGACGGGGCGGCGCTCGGGGAGGCACGGGGGATTTGCGAGGACCTGAAGGCCGTCCGCTGGATGCAACGGGTCGAACAGCTCAACGAGGTGCCTGCATGAGCGCGTGCGCTACCTGCGGGGCAGCGGTCGCCGCCGGCGACCGGTTCTGCGCCCAGTGTGGCGCTCCGCAGCTGGGCAAATGTCCGAACTGTGGAGTCGAAAACCCACCGGGAAACCGTTTCTGTCCTGCGTGCGGGACTGCGCTGGGGGATGACGGCGCGGCCGGCGCCGGCGGGGCTTCACAGGCCGTGCCGGAGCGCCGCCTGGTGTCGGTGCTGTTTGCCGATCTCGTCGGCTTTACCTCCTTGAGCGAGCACCGGGACCCCGAGGAGGTGCGCGAGTTGCTCTCGCAGTACTTCGACCGCAGCCGTGCGCTGATCGGTCGCTATGGCGGCACGGTGGAAAAGTTCATCGGCGACGCCGTGATGGCGGTGTGGGGGACGCCGGTGGCGCGCGAGGACGACGCCGAGCGGTCAGTGCGAGCGGCGCTTGCGCTTACGCAGATGGTCAATGTGCTGGGGGCGGAAGTGGGGATGCCCGATCTGCGTGTGCGCGTCGGCGTCCTGACCGGCAGTGCTGCTGTTGAGATCGGAGCCGAGCGGGAGGGGATGGTGTTGGGAGACACGGTCAATACTGCTTCCCGGCTGCAGTCGGTGGCCGCGCCCGGAAGTGTTCTCGTGGATGACACCACGCGCCGTGCCTCCGAGGCGGCGATCGCCTATGAGGACGCAGGGACGCACGAGGTCAAAGGCCGCGAGCAGCCCGTGCGGGCGTGGACCGCGCTGCGCGTGGTGGCGGGCGCCGGAGGCGCGCGACGCAGCGTGGGCTTGGAGGCGCCCTTTGTAGGGCGAGAGGGTGAGCTTGAGACGATCGTCGAAGCCGGGGAGGAGAGCGCGCGGGAGCGCAAGGCTCGCCTCGTGCCAGTTGTCGGAGAGCCAGGCTCTGGCAAGTCGCGGCTGTTGTGGGAGTTCTTCAAATATCTGGACGGAATCCAGGAGTTCCGCTTTTGGCATCAAGGCAGATGTTTGTCATACGGAGAGGGGGTCGCTTACTACGCGCTAGCGGAAATGGTGCGTTCGCGCGCGCGCATCGAGGAGGAAGAAGCGCCCGTTTCCGCCCGCGAGAAGCTGCGCGCCGCGGTCGAGGAGTACGTCCCAGAAGAGCGGGAGCGCCGGCTGGTGGAGCCGCGTCTGGCACACCTGCTGCGCTTAGAGGAGCGACCCGACGCCGATCGTGTCGACCTCTTCTCGGGCTGGCGCCTCTTCTTCGAGCGTATGGCCGCGATCGATCCCGTGATCCTTGCCTTTGAGGATCTTCAGTGGGCTGACAGCGGCTTGCTCGAATTCATCGACTACCTGCTCGAGTGGTCGGCCGACTTTCCCATCTTCGTGCTGGCGCTCGGTCGGCCCGAACTCCGGGAGCGGCGACCGTCATGGCAGCCCCTGGCGCTCGAGCCGCTCGAACCGCAGGCAATCGGCCAACTCCTGGAGGGACTTGCGCCCGGCTTGCCCGAGACATTGGTGACGCAGATCGTGCAGCAGTCCGAGGGGATCCCGCTGTACGCAGTCGAGACGATCCGGATGCTGCAGGACCGCGGCGTCCTGGTCCAGGAGGGCTCGCGGTACGTGGTCAAAGGCGACGTCTCAGACCTCGAAGTGCCCGAGACGCTCCACGCGCTAGTCGCCTCGCGGCTCGACGGTCTTTCGGCTTCCGAGCGCTCGCTGCTGCAGGACGCCTCCGTCCTAGGCCATTCGTTCACAGTGGCGGGTGCGGCCGCCCTCAGCGGACTGCCCGAGGGCGAGGCCGAGAGGCTACTCGTCGGCTTGGTCGCCAAGCAGATCCTCGGCCGTGACGACGATCCCCGCTCGCCAGAGCGCGGCCAGTACATGTTCCTGCAGGGCCTTTTACGCACGGTCGCCTACAGCATGCTTTCGCGTCGCTATCGCAAAGCCAAGCATCTCGCCGCCGCTCGCCACCTTGAAGCGACCTGGCCGGGCGAGGCGCGGGATGTCGCCGAGGTGCTTGCCTCGCACTACCTTGAGGCGATTCGCGCCGACCCTGAGGCCGAGGATGTAGTCGCCCTCCGTGCATCGGCTCGCGAGCGGCTCACGGCAGCGGGGCAGGCGGCGGCATCGCTGGCGCTCGGATCGGAGGCCGACCGGTATTTCGGGGAGGCGGCTGCCCTGGCGGAGGACGAGCTCGAACGCGCCGCTCTCTTCGAGCAGGCGGGAAGAGCGCTTTCGCAAAGCGGAGAGGTCGAGATCGCTGAAGCCCGGCTACGTACGGCAGTTGATCTCTACCAGCAGGGCGGAATCCCCTCCGGAGGACGCGCCGCGGTGGCGTTGGGCAACCTTTTGCGTTACCTCGGCCACATGGCAGAGGCACGGTCTCTGTTGGAGCCGTTCATCGAAATGCCGACCCACACGGACCACATCCTGCGCGCGGAGGCGCTCTCCGAGCTGGCCGGGGTGCTCGTGTTCTCGGGTGACCTGGAACGGGCTGGACCGCTGATCGAGGAGTCGTTGACGACGCTCGAGCTGGAGCAGGCCTGGACGCTTCTGCCAACTGCTCTTGTCAACCGGGGCATCTACCTCGTCCTCACCGGGCGTCGCAATGAAGCAGCCGGCGTGCTGCGGGAGGGTCGCGCCCTCGCGGAGCAGCACGACCTGCCCGCCGTCGCGCTACGCGCGCGCCTCAACCTCTCGCAGCTCTCGATGGAGCGAGACGCGTTCGTCGACGCCGTCGAGCAAGCGAACGCCGCACTTATGATCTCGCGTGAGCGGGGAGACAGAGTCTGGGAACGTCGATTGCTCTGCTATCAGCTCGCCCCATCGCTCTACTTTCTGGGGCGTTGGGACGAGGTCATGCAGATAGGGCTCCCGTTGTTGGATACCGAGTCCGAGGTCGATGAGCTCGCGATCGCGAGTTTGCTCGTCTCGATCGCAGCTGCACGAGGGGATGAGGCACTTGTCGAACGGTGCGCTTCGCGAGCGACTGGGCGCAGGGACGCCTCCTACGTCGACTTACGTGTGAGCGCCGCTTTTGTGCTTGCCCGGGCGGCGATGGAACGCGGCTCGACCGCGGAAGCGCTTTGGCTCGCAAAAGACGTGTTGAATCTGGACACCGCCTCGAGGGAGGGCATCACAGATTCGCTCGCGTTGAGCGTCGAGGCTGCAATCGCGCTCGGCGACGAGGGGGCGATGAACGAGCTCGATAGCTTCGTCACCGTGCTGCCACCGGCCCGTACGACGCCGCTGCTGAGCGCAGGGCGCGCGCGGGTGAGAGCCGAACTGGCCCACCGAGCCGGCGATGTCGGCGCTGCTGAACAGTTTGAAGACGAAGCGATCAGACTCCTGCGCGATGTCGGCGCGCGGCCGATGCTGGCCCAGGCGCTCCTGGAACGTGCCCGGCGCCGCCAGGACGGCGAAGCGCTGGCCGAGGCACGCGTCATCTATCAGGAGCTGGGCGCCAAGCGCTGGCTCGAGCGGATCGACGAACTCAGTGAGGTCGCCGCGTGAGCGCCGCCGAACAGGTGAAGTGCGGCGCATGTGGCGAGCCGACACCGTCTGCCGGGCGCTTCTGCATCAACTGCGGGCTCTCTCGTCAAGTGACGTGCCCCTCGTGCGGGGAACCGGCGATCTCCGGGGCGCGGTTCTGCATGCAATGCGGCGCAGCCTTGCAAGAAGGCGGCGCTGCCAAACCGGCGGTCGCTGTCGGAGCGAGCATCTCGGAGCGCCGCCTGGTCACCGTACTTTTCGCAGATTTAGTCGGCTTCACGTCATTGAGTGAGCACCGCGATCCAGAAGAGGTGCGGGAGCTTTTGTCGCGCTATTTCGACCGCTGCCGAACCTTGATCGGGCGCTATGGCGGCATTGTCGAGAAGTTCATCGGGGACGCCGTGATGGCGGTGTGGGGAACACCGGTGGCACGTGAGGATGACGCCGAGCGTGCCGTGCGGGCCGCGCTGGCGCTGACGCAAATGGTGGGCGTGCTCGGCGACGAGGTGGGGATGCCCGATCTTCGCCTACGGGCCGGGGTTTTGACCGGCAACGCGGCGGTCGAGGTCGGCGCAGAGGGGGAGGGGATGGTGCTGGGTGACACGGTCAACACAGCCTCCCGACTGCAGTCGGTCGCGGCGCCGGGAACAGTGCTGGTTGACGACGCTACGCGGCGCGCTTCGGAGGCAGCGATCGCCTATGAGGACGCCGGCATGCACGCGGTCAAGGGACGCGAGCAGCCGGTGCGAGCCTGGACTGCCCTGCGTGTGGTGGCGGGCGCGGGTGGCGCCCGCCGTAGCGCGGGGCTGGAGGCGCCGTTCGTCGGCCGCGAACGCGATTTACAGACGATCATTGAAGCTGGAGAGGAAAGCGCTCAGAAGCACATCGCCAGGCACGTGCCGGTGGTCGGCGAGGCCGGCGCGGGCAAGTCGCGGCTGCTCTGGGAGTTCTTCAAGTACATAGACGGCATCGAGGAGGTGCGTTGGTGGCACCAGGGTCGATGCCTCTCATACGGCGAGGGTGTCGGCTACTGGGCACTGGCGGAGATAGTCAGGACACGTGCCCGGATTGAGGAGGAAGAAGCACCACAGTCGGCGCGCGAGAAGCTCAGGGCGGTCGTAGAGGAATTCGTAGCCGACGAGCGCGAACGGCGCATGGTCGAGCCGCGGCTGGCTCACTTGCTGCGTCTGGAGGAACGACCCGACGCCGACCGCGTGGATCTCTTTTCTGGCTGGCGACTGTTCTTCGAACGCATGGCGCAGACCAATCCTGTGGTCCTCGCGTTCGAGGATCTGCAGTGGGCAGACAGCGGGTTGCTGGACTTCATCGACTACCTGCTCGAGTGGTCCGCGGAGTTCCCCATCTTCGTGCTCACGCTGGGCCGGGTCGAGCTGCTTGAAAAGCGTCCGGGCTGGCAACCCCTAACGCTGGCTCCGCTCGAACCCCAGTCGGTCGCGCGCATGCTCGACGGCCTCGCTCCGGGACTGCCGGAAGAGCTCGTCGCGCAAATCGTTGCCCGCGCCGAGGGCATCCCCCTGTATGCGGTCGAGACGATCAGGATGCTGCGGGACCGTGGCGTGCTTTTACAAGAAGGAGCGCGATACCACGTGGTCGGGGACGTTACGGATCTGGAGGTGCCCGAGACGCTGCACGCGCTCGTTGCGTCCCGGCTCGACGGGCTTTCTGGAAGCGAACGGTCCCTGCTCCAGGACGCCTCCGTGCTTGGTCAGTCCTTCACTGGTGCGTCCGCGGCGTCGTTGAGCGGCCGTCCCGAGTCCGAGGCGACCGCGGTACTCGATGGTCTCGTCGCAAAACAGGTTCTGGGGCGTGACGACGATCCCCGATCGCCCGAACGGGGACAGTACGTCTTTCTTCAAGGTCTGTTGCGCACCGTCGCCTACGGAACACTCTCGCGCCGCGCGCGCAAGGCCAAGCACGTCGCTGCGGCGCAGCACTTGGAGCGAACCTGGCCTGGTGAGGCCCGGGACATCGCCGAGGTCCTGTCCTCTCACTACCTCGAAGCGATCCGAGCGGATCCCGAGGCGGACAATGTTGGGGTCCTACGCGCCTCCGCGCGCGAACGGCTGACGGCCGCCGGCCAGGCAGCAGCATCGCTGGCGCTGGGCCCGGAAGCGGAGAGCTACTTCGAGCAGGCAGCCGAGCTGGCCGAGGATGACCTTGCCCGCGCTGAATTGCTCGAGCAGGCGGGGAGGGCGCTCTGGCAGAGCGGAGATGCCCAGGCGGCCGAAATCCGCCTGCGTAGCGCGATCGAGCTGTATAAACGTGCGGGCAGGACGACGGGAGGTCGGGCGGCAGTCGCGTTAGCCAGCTTGCTTCGCTATCTCGGCCGCATGGACGAAGCGCGCTCGCTGGTGGAGCGTTTCCGCTCAGCCAGCCAACCGCTCGAAGACGAGATCGTCCGCGCGGAGGCACTCACTGAGTTGGGAGCCATACTCACCTTCGCCGGCGAGCTGGATGAGGCAGGTCCTCTGTTCGACGACGCTCTGACGATTCTCGAACTGGAGGAATCGTGGGCCACGCTCGCTAACGCTCTTATCAATCGAGCCGTCTACCTCGTTTTTAACGCACGCCGGCAGGAATCGACCGGAGTGCTGCGCCAGGCACTCGCCCTCGCCGAAGAGCACGATCTTCCCAGCGCAGCGCTCCGGGCCAGAGTGAACCTCGCACAGATCGCGATCGAGCGCGATCGCTTCGCCGAAGCGCTTCAGAGCGTTTACGAAGGGGTTGCGATCGCGCGCGACCGGGGTGACCGGCTGTGGGAGCGCCAACTCCTCGGACAGCTTATGCCCTGCCTGTTCGTACTCGGCCGATGGGACGAGGCGATGGAGGTCGGCGGCCCTCTGATAGCCGGCCAAGCCGACCTCGATGGGCTTGCGGCTGCGTCCTTTCTGATCTCGATTGCGAAGGCGCGCGGAGACAACGAAACGGCAGAACGGTGCCTCGCATTGGCTGTGCAACAACCGGACTCGACCTACATCGACCTACGTGTCGCTTCACGGCTCACCTTTGCTTGGGATGCGATCGAGCGTGGTTCCACCGCTGAAGCGCTGTCGCTGGCCAGGGACGTCCTCCAGGAGTACAAATCGACCGCCAGCGAGGCGGTCGAGGGAGCATTCGCGCTGGGCATCAAGTCCGCATTGCTGACCGGCGACGAAGCGGTGATGCGCGAGCTCGAAACGTTCGTTGCGGGTTTGCCTCCCGCCCGTGCGACTCCGCTCTTGCGCACAGGCCGATTGCGTCTTCACGCCGAGCGGGCGCACCGAGCAGGTGACGAGAGCGGTGCGCGGGAGTCCGAAGACGAGGCGATTGAGATCCTGCGTTCAGTCGGTGCGCGGCCGCTGCTCGCGGAGACGTTGCTCGAGTGCGCGCGGCGCCACGACGACGATGTAGCGCTGGCGGAGGCCCGTGCCATTTATGAGGATCTCGGCGCCGTCCGATGGCTTGATCGGATCAGGGATGGTGTCAGCGAGGTGGTGGCGTGAGCACGCCGGTTGTTCCGATCACCCAGCCCGGCGAGTGAGTCCGTGAGCTGGCCGGCGGCGTTCCTGGCGCTGTTTGCCTCGCACCTCGTAGGCGACTTCCTGGTCCAGACCGAGTGGCAGGCAGTGAACAAGCTGGGAGGTTTGGGCGATCCCCGTTCTCGGCGGGCGTTGCTCAGCCACGTCGTCGCCTACACGGCTGCGTTTCTCCCCGCGCTGGTTTGGATCGGTGCGCGCACCACGCCGTGGCGCGCGGTGGCCGTTGGCGCGGTGGTGGCGGTTCCGCACCTGCTGCTGGATGACGGTCATTTCGTGCGTTTCTGGCTGCGCACAGTGAAGCGCGCGCATCAGCCCTCCGCCGCGTTGGCCATTTCGGTCGACCAGACTTTTCACGTCGTCTGTCTAATCGGCGCTGCGGTCCTTGCCGCGTACTGATGTGCGCGGTTAGACAAGGCGACAGGGATGCGCGAGAATCGCCGCCCGTGGGCGACGTTGGGCACAACCGCGGGGGCCCCCAACCTGAGCGATCAGGCGCTCGTGCGAGCCTGCCGGGAGGGCGGCGAGCAAGCCTGGTCGGCGCTTGTTGAGCGATTTTCTCGCTACGTGTACGCGATCGCGATACAGGCCTACCGGCTCTCCGAGCACGACGCGGAGGACGTATTTCAGGAAGTGTTCGCGCGCACGTTTGAGCACCTAGGGCGGCTGCGGGCCGACGAAGCGATCCGTCCGTGGATCGGGCAACTCACGCGCAGGCTCGCGATCGATCGGCTACGCAGGGCAAGCCGTGAGCACCTCGGTTCGGATGCGCTCGAGCAAATCGAGGGGCATGTTGATTCCGATCTCGAGCGGATCGAGCTGGCGCTTGCGGTGCGCGAGGCGATGTCGGGCCTGCCAGAGCACTGCCAGGAGATTCTCGACCGCTTCTTCGCGCACGGAGAGAGCTATCAGGAGATCTCCTCGGCGCTCGAGATACCGATGGGGACCATCGCCAGCCGCATCAGCCGCTGCTTGGCCAAGCTGCGCGAGCAGCTGGACGAGTCCAGATGACAGATGCCGAAGTCGAGCTTCCCGCTTGGAGTCTGCGCCGGGATGACCCTCGTGCGCACACGCTCCCGCAATCGTGGCCGCACCGCATCGACAGGGAATGGGCGTGGGGGGGAGCGGACGGAAGCGGGGTGCGGGTGGCGATCGTTGACAGCGGAATCGAAGGCGGCCACGAGATGGTGAGCGGCGTGCAGCGGGCCGTCGCGGTGGAGAAGACTGGTGACGGCGCGTGGGAGGTGACCGAGGACACGCTCGGAGACGTCGCTGGCCACGGGACGGCCTGTGCCGGGATCGTGCGCTCGCTGGCGCCCAAATGTGATCTGTGGAGCGTGCGCGTGCTCGGCCCAACCTCCAAAGGCGGGGCCACGGCTTTGATCACCGGTCTGCGCTGGGCGGTCGAGCAGGGCTGCGAGGTCGTAAACCTGAGCCTCTCGTCGTCAAAGCGCGAGACCGCCGCTCTGCTCCACGATGTCGCCGACGAGGCATATTTCGGCTCAAGCATTCTGATCGCCTCGGCCCACAACCTCGATGTCCGCTCTTATCCGTGGCGCTTCTCTTCGGTCGTGTCGGTCGCGAGCCACGACGGCGACGATCCGTTCGAGTTTCTCTACAACCCAGAGCCCCCGGTTGAATTTTTCGCCCGTGGCATGGACATGGAGGTCGCCTGGCTCGGCGGCACGCGCATCATCGCGGCGGGGAACTCGTTCGCCACGGCCTACATCACGGGCATCTGTGCCTTGATTCGCTCCAAGCATCCCCGGCTCACCCCGTTTCAATTGAAGACGGTGCTGCGGGAAACCGCCAACAACGTCCCTCGTAGCTGATGGCCGAAGACGACCTACGCGCCGCGGTAGCTGCCGGTGCACTTGCTGCGCGAGCGGGGCACCGACCGCTACTGCAGGCGATCGTCGAAGTCGCTCGAGCCATCTTTGGCGCTCGGGCTGCCTCGATCATGTTGCTTGACGAGGACGCCGGCGAGCTCGTCTTCGAAGCTGTCACCGGCGAAGGCGAGGACACCCTGGTCGGGCGCAGGATCCCCAGTGGGGCGGGCATCGCCGGCTGGGTAGCGGCCTCCGGGCAGCCGCTGGTCGTTGAGAACGTTGCCGAGGATCCACGCTTCGCGCAAGAGGAAGCGCGTAAGACGGGTTACGTGCCCAAGGGCCTGATGGCGGTTCCGCTGCTGCAGGAAGATCGAGTGCTCGGGGTTCTAAATGTGCTTGACCGACCGGAGCGCAGGCGCTTCAGCGTGGCCGAGATGGATCTGCTCGGGTTGTTCGCGAACCAGGCCGCGGTGGCACTTGAGCTGCTGCTCCGGGCGCGGCGCATCGAGACCTTGCTCGCCGCCTCTGAAGATCCACTCGATGGCGTGGCGCGGCTCGCAGCGCGGATCGATCAGCTCGAGGGCGCGCAGCGTGAGGCGGGACTTCGCCTGCTCGAAGACCTTGCGGAGATCTTCGCCGAGAAACAGGCTTGAACAAACGAAACGGGACGGCACCAGCCGCCCCGTCCCGATCCCTAAGCGCTACCGAGTCGCTTAGAAGCGCTTGCCGGGCTCCTCCGGGCCGTAGCGCCAACGGTGGGCCTCGACCTCGTCCTCGTCCGAGTCCTCGTCCTTGCGAGCCGGCGGATCCTCGGCCCCAGCGCGGAAGTGATGCCCTTCAACTTCCTCGTCGCGCGCGACGTCGTCCTCGCGCTCTTCTTGCATGACTGCCTCCGTTTCGGAGTTGTTGGAAACGATGCCCACAAGACGCCCCAGCGCCGACATTCTTCCCATCGGCTTCGTGCGGTGCGTCACTTGAAAGACTCGGGGCGGCAATCACCGCCCCGTCAGTCTCGGTAGCGCTACTGGTAACTAGAAGCGCTTGCCAGGCTCGAAGCGCTTGCCGGGCTCCTCCGAGCCGTAGCGCCAGCGATGAGCCTCGACCTCGTCCTCGTCCTCGTCGGAGTTGCGCTGCTCTGCGTCCGCGAGCCGCTGAGGATCTTCGGCACCCGTACGGAAGTGGTGAGCCTCGACCTCTTCGGTCTCTTCGACGTCGTCCTTGCGCTCTTCTTGCATAACTGTCTCCCTTGTGGAAGTTTGAGCGTTGTCCACAAGACGCATGATCCCTGAAATTCTTCCCTCGTGTCCGACTATCTCGCTTCACAGCTAATCGAGGGCACCTCGCGGCTCAGCGCGCAGCTCGCCGCCGGCGATGCGCAACCACCGGGTGGTGCGGTCGCCGCGCTGGTGGCGGGCTGGGCGGCGTCGCTGGCGGCAGCCGCCGCGGATCGGTCGCGGTCCGAGTGGTCAGAGGCGGGGGGAGCCCGGGCGCAGGCGCAGGCTTTGCGCACGCGCGCGCTAGCGCTGGCCGAGCGCGGGGCGGCGGCACACGCCGAGGCGCTTGAGACGCTTCTGGCCGCGCGCCGGGGCATCGCCGAAGAGCGTGAAGAGGTACGGGACTGGCAGCTGCGGGTCGCGGTGGAAGAGTCGGCGCAGGCCCCCCTGGAGCTGGCCGCGTGTGGGCTTGACATCGCCGAGTTGGCTCACTTGATCACCACTCACGCCGCCGGCGACGTACGCGCCGATGCGGCCGTGGCGGCCCAGCTGGCGGCCGCTGCCGCCCGCGCCGGTGCCCATCTCGTCGAGGTAAACCTCGTCGTCGGCGGCGAACACGAGCCGGCCGCTCGCGCTCGCGAGCTCGCCCAGGCTGCCTCCGACGCCGCGGTCCGGGCAAGCGAGCTCGGCTAAATCCTTGTCAACGATGGAAGAATCCACAGCCGCCGTCCGTCATGAGGGGAGTAGCCATGACAGGTCTCGCAGAGGAACAGGTCGCCGAGCTCATCGCACTCCTGCCCCCGGCTCCAATGCCGTGGGTGCGGGCCGCGGTCGAGCTGCCCCACGCTCGTGCAGCGATCGACGAGCTCGTGGCGTTGGCGATCGCTGACCGGGCCCGCCGTGAGGCGATCCTGGCCGACCTGGAGGCGGCGCTGCGCGAAGCCGGAGTGCAACCCCGGCCGCAGTTAGTCGCCCAGCTGCGAGCGCGTCTTGGCGCGTCTACCAGGTGAGCAGCATAAGAGCCCGGGCCCCGGGCGGCGGCTTTTTCGCTCGCTGGCTGGATCCATATAGATCCGCACTCGCGGCGCGCGACCTGCGGCTTCTCCTGGGCGGCCTGCTCGTCTCGGCCACCGGTAGCTGGGCCTACAACGTGGCGCTGTTCGCCTTCGTCTTCGGACGCACACACTCGCTCGGCTGGGTGGGGGCATCTGGCCTCGTTCGGTTTGTGCCGTCGCTGGTGTTGAGCCCCTACGCCGGCGTGATTGCCGAGCGCAGCGAGCGCATCCGGCTTCTCGTCAGCTCCGATCTGCTTTCGGCGTTGTTCCAGGGCGGGCTGGTAGCGGTCGCCGCCACGGGTGCTCCCGTCGCGCTCGCGCTCGTGCTGGTGGGGCTCACCGCTGCTTCGAACGTGGTGTATCAGCCGACGGTGGCGGCCACCATTCCATCGGTCGTGCGAGAAAACGACCTCGTCGCCGCGAACGCGCTCAACGGCACGATCGACAACCTGGTCGTAATCCTCGGCCCCGCGATTGGAGCGGCGCTGCTGCTCATCGCCTCACCCAGATGGGTGTTCGCGGTGAACGCTGCGAGCTTCCTGCTCGCGTCATTACTCGTGTGGCAGATCCGTACGCGCAGCCAGCCCGTCGACGTGACAGAAGAGGGCTCGGCGGGAACCCTGCGGCAAGTCATGGTCGGGATGCGCACGATCGTCGGCGCTCCCGGCGGCGCGCACACTGGTCGCCTACAGCGCGCTCGTGAGCTTCGTGTATGGCACCGACACCGTGCTGTTCGTGGGCGTTTCCGCCCACCGCCTGGGCACCGGCCCTCGCGGTTTTGGCTATCTGATGGCGGGACTCGGCATCGGCGGCATCCTGATCGCCGGGGCCGTCGATCGGCTGGCGCGCTCGCGCCGGCTCGCTCCGATCATCATCTTGCGGCACCGCCGGCTACTGCTTGCCGACCGCGCTCCTGACGGTGATCCACAGCCCGGGGCTCGCGTTCGCGCTGCAACTACTGCGTGGTGCCTCGACGCTCGTCGTAGACGTGCTCGCCATCACAGCGCTCCAGCGCGCCGTTCCAACGGAGACGCTCGCGCGCGTGTTCGGAGTCTTCTTTGCGTTCATCCTCGGGGCGATCTCCCTGGGCACACTGATCACGCCGATCGTTGTCGGCGACTTTGGACTCAACACCGCTCTGCTGGCGATGGCATTCGGACCGACTGCGCTCGGCCTGCTCGGCTGGCCGGCGTTGCTGGCAATCGACCGCCAATCAGCGGCGCGCGCCCAGGCGCTCGCGCCGCGCGTCGATCTCCTCGAACGACTCGAGATCTTTGCAACCGCGTCGCGACCTCTACTGGAGCGGCTGGCGGGTGCGGCGAGTGAGGTCGAATTCCCGGCCGGGACGTTGATCATCACGGAGGGGGACCCCGCCGATGCTCTTTACGTGCTGGCCGAGGGAGAGGTCGAGATCAGTGCACGCGGAGAGGGCGGAGGCCCAGATCGCCATATCCGGACGATGACCGCTCCGACCTACTTCGGAGAAATCGGCGTGCTCGAGCAAATCCCGCGGACGGCCACCGTGAAAACACTGAGCAGCTGTGAATGCCTGCGGATCGAAGGCAGTGCGCTGCTCGAAGCGTTGAACTCCACTCCTCCTTCGTCCTCGCTGATGGAGAACGCCCGCAGCCGGCTCGCGCGCACGCACCCATCAGCCAAGCTGGGCTTTACGGAGGCGGCGCCATAGCCGCGCGCGAGAGGACGGGTGGCCCGACCTCTCGCGCGGTCGGTTGGATCAGGCGCCGTGTGCGACGGCCACCTTGGGAGCGGTCGCCACTTGGCGGTCACGACGGTCGCGAGTCACCGACTTGAAGATGCCTCCGAAGGCGGAGAACCTGCGACGCGGCGCTTCCGCGATGCGGCTGTTTTCGGCCGCGCGCAGAAGATCTTGCTGGTGCGCCTGGGCTACGGCGTAATTGATGTAGGAGCTCATGTGTGTGCCTTTCCGGTGTCTGGGTCTGCCCCGGTGCAAACCACTTGTTGACGGTCAAGGTACGCCGACCCAAGGGCGTCAACTACGTCATTTGACACGTTCGAGCGCGGCCTCATAAACCCGCCTCGTACCCCCACCAAGCGAACACCTGTACGCGTCTGAGGTGCCGCGTACGCTCTGTTCATGTCCGCGCGGTGCGTCGCTCACATCGACATGGACGCGTTCTACGTATCGGTCGAGCTGCGACGACGTCCCGAGTTGCGCGGCCAGCCGGTGATCGTCGCCGGGAGCGGACCACGCGCCGTCGTCACCACCGCCTCCTACGAAGCGCGCCGCTTCGGGGTCGGCTCCGCGATGCCAGCAGCTCGTGCGCGGCGCCTGTGCCCTGACGGCGTGTTTCTGTCGCCTGACTTCGCCCACTACCGACAGGTCTCACGCGAAGTGATGGCAATCCTCCGTCGCCACGTCGAAACAGTCGAGGTGGTGGGCCTCGACGAGGCTTATCTCGAGTTGACTGGGTTGCCCGCGCCGCACGCGACGATGCGCATGGTCCGAGCCGACATCGAGCGCTCGACCGGGCTCAGCTGCTCCATCGGGATAGGACCTTCGCGGCTTGTCGCCAAGGTTGCCTCGGATGCCGAAAAGCCGCGAGGTTTCGTTGTCCTCACCCGCGAGCAGGCGTGCGCGCGCTTTGCCTCGGCTCCTCCCGAGCTCGTTCCGGGCATCGGCCCGAAGACGGCCGCTCGACTGAAGGCGATCGGCCTCGGCACGCTGGAAAAACTGGCCGGCACGCCAGAAGCTGCGCTCACTTCGCGCTTCGGTCCCCGAATGGGAGCAGAGCTTCGTCGACGGGCGCGATTCGAGGACAACTCACCGTTGTGTCGAGCGCACAAGGTCGTCTCCGAGTCGCGCGAGACTACTTTCGACTACGACATCAGGGATTCCGGAGAGCTGGAGCGCATTCTCAACGGGCTGGTGCAGCGGCTATGTGAAGGGCTCGCTTCGAACGGCCGCAGCGGTCGCACCGTCGGCATCAAAATCCGGCTGGATGATTTCTCGACTCACACCAGGGCACGCACGCTGCCCGACCCGGTCTTTCGAGCCGATCAGGTGGGCCCGGTCGCGATCGAGCTCTTGCGGCGCTTTGCGCCGCCGCGTCCGGTGCGCCTGCTTGGGGTGAGAGTCGCCGGCCTCAAGGCCACCGCTGAGGGCGAGGCAAGCCAGTTGAACCTGCTCGCGGGGTAGAACACGGGCTCTCGCGCCGGCGGATGGCCGCCCGCAGGCGCAAGAAGTCCGTTCCGACTAGAGATCCTTAGCGAATACCGTTTCGATCAGCTTGTAGCCCTTCACGGTTGCGTGAATGTTCGGGCCCCGAGGCGACGGTGCGCACATCCAGGTCAGCTTGCAAACCTGTACGACCGCGACCGGAACCTGCTGGTGGTGGAATGTCGTGGTCTTGCTAAGGGGCGTATAGGTCTTGAACGCGATCGCCACGTTGGCGATCTTGACCCTCGACGGCTTGTAGGCCTTGATGATGTCTGTGTTGACGGACTTCGCGAGCGCCTGCGATTGGCCGGCGAGCACCTGGCCGCTCGGGCCTTGCAACCAGGCCGCGAGGAACGGGTCGTAGTAGGTCATGCCGATGATAGGCACTTTGTTGCCAACTGCCTTTCGCAGGGCGGCGGCGATCTTCGGGATGTTCTTTTGGATGTGCTTCACCCCTTTGGCCACGCAGGCCAAGTCCACCACGCCACCGCTGACGCAGTTGTCGATGTCATTCGCTCCGATGTCAATCGTCACGAACGCGATGTGACCTTTGTGCTGGTGCAGAAACGCAAGCGCCTGCTTGAGCTGGCTGCCTTTGGAGTACTTGCAGATGCCGCCCTTGATCATGGTGGTTGTGCTCTCATCAAGGCAACCGAGCTCCTTGAGCGTGAGCCCCTTGAAGTGCGACTTCTCGCTTGCCATGAGGTCGTTGGCGTAGCCCTTGTTTGTGGGCACGGTGGTGCCGCTGGAGTTAGGCTGGGCCCCGCGCGCGAGCGAGTCTCCTAGCGCGAGGTAATACTGGCGCGGACTCTTGGCCGATTGCTGGGCCGCCGCCGTCGCCGGAACAAGGCACATGCACGCGAGCGTGGTCATGGCCGTGACGAGGCTGATCCTCATCAGAAGCTCTCCTTCCGTGGAGTTGTACTGCGTTAATCCCGCGTGGCAGTCTACGCTGGTGCCGGTTTGGTAGTGCAGGTTGCAACGATCGGACAGCTGACCTGCGTCGCACATGCCTGAGCGGCTGATCGAGGGCGGCGGCGTTTCGCTGACAGCCGAGGAAACAGGCGAGGGAAGCCCGGTCGTGCTTCTACACGGTCTGACGGCCACCCGGCGCTATGTCGTGATGGGGTCCCGGGCGCTCGAGCGGGGCGGACATCACGTCGTCGCCTACGACGCCCGCGGCCACGGGCGGTCTTCGCCGGCGTCCAGTCGCTCCGAATACACATACGACGAGCTGGCGGCAGACTTGATCTCGGTTCTCGACCAGCTGGGAATCGGTCGGGCCGTGTTGGCCGGGGCCTCGATGGGGGCGCACACGGCGCTTCGGCTTGCGCTGCGTGCACCGGAGCGGGTGGGGGGTCTGGTTGTCATAACGCCCGGATACGACCCGGACACCTTTGACGAACCCGAGCGGCTCGAGCGTTGGGATGCGCTTGCCGATGGTCTGCGCCGCGGAGGCGTTGACGGCTTCATCGCAGCCTACGGTGAGCCGCGGGTCGCTCCGGAGTGGCGCGAGACGGTGCTAAAGGTGATCAGGCAGCGGATGTCCCAGCACGAGCATCCGGGGGCGGTGGCGGATGCCTTGGGCGTGGTGCCGCGCTCAAAGCCATTCGAGCGGCTGGAGGAACTGCGTTCAATCGACGTGCCGACCGCGGTGGTCGCCAGCGCCGACGAGCCCGACCCCGAGCATCCCCAGCAACTGGGGGAGGCATACGCGGAGGCGATTCCGCAGGCGCGGATGGTCAAAGACGAGCCCGGAAAGTCCCCGATCGCGTGGCAGGGCAGCCAACTCTCGAAGGTGGTCGCGTCGGTGGCCGCCGAGGCTACACCGCTGTAGTATTCATTCGGTGCTGATGGTGATCGGGGCTGCGGTCGTTATCCTGGGAGTGATCGTGGGCTGGTTCACGATCGCCGGCAGCGGGATCCATAACCGTCCCTACGGCCGCCGCGACGCGCCTGGAGCCGACCGCTTCAAAGGTGAGAGCCCGCTCGATTCGCCTTGGCAGATGCACGAGTGGAGCCGTGGCACCTCGAGCCGGCGCCGCCGGCGGTCCTAACGCGCCTAGTACCCGACGGATAGGAAGCGCTCGAGCATCGCATTGACCTGTCCGGGGCTCTCTAGCGCGCTGAAGTGGCCTGTTGCGACCGTGCGACCGAGCAGCATCGCTGGGTTCAGCTCGCCCGCGCGGGGGAGATCGGCGTTTTGGGTGCCCGCGTCCAGGTAAAGCAGCGGCACGCAACAACGCTGGAGGGCGACAGCGGCGTCCCAGGCTCGCAGTGACTCTTCCCAGATCGAGCTCGTGACGTGCGACGGGGTCCGTATGACCTCGTCCATGATCCAGGCCACGCGGTCGGGGTCGTCAAAGGGACCGAAGAACGCCGCGAAGTAGTCGCGCAAGACGCGCTCGCTGCGGTCACCTCGCAGGCCGGTGACAAGCCGGCGCACCGTTTTGGCTCGCTCGCCCTGCGGCAGCAGTACCGAATCGATCAGAACGACGGCCGCAACAGCGTCCGGATGGGCGGCAGCGAGTTCCAGGCCGACTAGGCCTCCCAGGCTATGGCCGATGACGACCGGCCGGCCGACATCCAGCTGCTTGAAAGTCCACGCCAGGTCGTCGGCGAAGCCTGGAATCGTGTATCGCTGGACCGGCGCATCGCTCTCGCCGTGGCCGCGGAGATCGATCACCAGGACTCGGTGGCTGGCCTTGAAGTGCTGGACCTGCGGCCCCCAGAAGCCGCGATGGCAGGCCACGCCGTGCACGAACACAAGTGGCGGGTTGCCGAGCCCAACATCGTCGTATGCGAGCACCACGCCCTCGCGCACCAGCTTCGACACGGCCGTAGTCTCCGTGAAGTCGGTTTCCCTCGCAACAGCGGCAGTTGGGGAGGCGCAGAAACGCCAAATCAATGCTCGATAAGCGGGCTTATGTCTACTAGCGAGCGAAGGCTCGGTTGAGGGACCGCGTTTAGGACTAAGGCAGCTGCGCCACGGCGATCCGGCGTCGACCCTGCGCCGTGAGCGGCTCACTGGTCCCGCCGAAGAAGGCGGCCTCTGCGAACCCCGCGACGCGCAGCCACTCCCCGAACTCGGCCGCGATGAACATGCGGACCGAAAGGTGAACTTCCACATCGCCGCGTTATGTAAAACGGTCCGCTCCGTGATCGCTTGACCGCTGGTCGGTCTCGAATGCGTACGGGTCCACTTCCGCCACCGTACGCTGGCTTCGGGCGACGCCCCAGCCGCCGTTTCTTCCACCCGTGTGTGCTCTCTCACACACCCCATCCGCTGTGAGCGAAAGTATCCCTGTCGAGGAGACGCCTTTTGCCTGCGCGCTCAAGCCTGCCGCCCGGACCCAGCTACCCGGCGCTGATTCAGTTCGTCGGGTTCTGGACGCGGCCGCTTGCGTTCTTGGAAGGCTGCCGGGCGCGCTACGGCCCGCGCTTCACGATGCGGGTTCCGATGACGCCGCCATTCGTGATCATCACGGACCCCGACGAGATCAAGCAGATCTTCACCGCGCCCCCCGATGTGCTCGAACCCGGCCGCGGTGCGCGCGTGCTCGAGCCGATCGTCGGCACCAAATCGGTGATTTTGCTTGACGGCCGGGCCCACATGGAACAGCGCAAGCTGATGCTCCCGGCTTTCCACGGCGAACGCATCGAGCGGCTCACGGATCTGGTCGGCGAAGTAACGGAGAAGGAGATCGCGAGCTGGCCGGCAGACGGCTCGTTCGAGATTCATCCACGGCTGCAGGCGTTGACGCTCGAAATCATCTTGCGCGCTGTGTTCGGACTCGATCCTGGTCCGCGCCTCGATGCGCTCAGGGAACGGCTGCAGGCGATGCTCGCCTTCGGAGATAACCCGGCCAGCCTGATGGCTCCTCCACTCGAGAGCCGGGCCGCGTCGTTAGCCAAGCGCTTCGGACCGTTCGCGCACTTCTGGCGCATGCGTCTAGAGGCGGATGAACTTCTCTTCGCGGAGCTCGACGAGCGCCGCCGCCAACAGCGAGAGCGCCCCGAAGAGCACGAGCGGCGCGGCGATGTGCTGGCGATGCTGCTCGACGCATATCACGAGGATGACTCGCCTATGTCATCCGAGGAGCTGCGCGATGAGCTGCTGACGCTGCTAGTCGCGGGTCACGAGACGACTGCCTCGGCGATGGCCTGGTGCTTTCAATGCCTCGCGCAGCAGCCCGAGGCGCTCGACAAGCTCCAGGCCGAGCTCGACTCAGATGACGGCGAAGAGCGCTACCTGCTCGCGACGATCCAGGAAACGCTTCGCCACCGGCCGGTGCTCCCCAATGTCGCCCCCCGTTTCGTGGCCCAGCCGATCGAAATCGGCGGCGTTATGTATCCCCCGGGGGTGTGCCTCGTCCCCAATGGCTATCTGGTTCATCACGACCCGGCGTTCTATCCCGACCCTTACATCTTCCGTCCCGAGCGATTCCTGGACAAGGCCCCCGGGACCTACACCTGGATCCCGTTTGGCGGCGGGCGTCGGCGCTGCCTCGGCGCGAGTTTTGCGCTCCTCGAGATGAAGCTGGTACTGCGTCAGGTGCTGAGCTCTCGCGACCTGCGGCCCGCCGGCGAGCGCATCGAGCTGCCGCGCAGGCGCAACATCACGATCGCCCCGGCCCTCGGTTCGCTCGTTTCGTTGCCACGCCGTCAGGTGCAGAGCGCAGACGAGGCCCAGCGGGCCCCCGCGCTTGTGGGTACGATCGGACACGAGGACGGGTGAAATGGCCGTAGAGCCGAGATCGCGCGTCGAGCTGCCGCCGGTCACGACGGACAGCGCGACGGCCCCAAGCGAGCCCGCCGTAGACGGCAGGGCCCTCTCGCGCGTGGTCAAGCGCCGCTTTAGCACGGTGCTGCCGATCATCAACCTGATCGAGGCGGTGCTCACCTACGTGTTCATTGTCTACGTGGTCCCGTTTCCTTCGAAGCCGCACGAGGACCGCAGCACCGCGATCGCGATGGTGATCGTGTCCGCGTTGGCCTGGATCACCTGCGAACTCTGGGGCCGCCACACTTTTGCCCCAGTTCAGCGGTGGCTGCTGCGTGGCGACGCCCCCAGCAAGGCCGAGCAGGACCGCGTCGTGCGCGTGCCACTGCTGGAGTCCGCGCAAACGTTCGCGGTTTGGACGCTTGTGGGCGCTGGATTCGGAGCTTTCTCTCCGCTCGTGCTCGGCGACTCCGCAGGCGTGGGCGCGCTCGCGGCGGCGATGGTCGTAATCGGCGGCCTGGTCGCCTCGGCGCTTACCTACCTCGCGGTCGAGCGCATCATGCGTCCGGTCACCGCGCTGGCGCTGGAGCACTACACGCCGGAATGCCCGCTCGTACCAGGCATCGGATCACGCATCTACCTGGCATGGGAGTTCGGCACCGCCGTCGCGGTGTGGGGCATCGCGGTGGCCGCGATCGCGTACCTTGCCGGCGCCAAGATCAGCGCGCACCGGCTGGCCATCACGGTCATCTTCCTGGCGGCGATCGCGCTGGGCGTCGGCGTGGTGACGCTCCTGGTGGCGATCCGCTCAGTCGCCGATCCGGTGCGCGCGGTCAGACGCGCGATGGCGCAGGTCGAGGAGGGTCAGACCGACGTCAAGGTCCCGGTTGACGACGGCGGCGAGGTGGGACTCCTACAGGCTGGTTTTAATCGCATGGTCGTCGGCCTGCGCGAGCGCGACCTCGTTCAGGACCTGTTTGGGCGCCACGTGGGCGAAGAGGTCGCCCGCTCAGCTCTGGATCGCGGCGTTGAGCTGGGCGGCGAGCTGCGCGATGCAGCGGTCCTGTTCGTCGACGTGATCGGCTCCACCCCGTACTCCTTTTCGCACGATCCCCGCGAGGTCGTGCAGACGCTCAACCGCTTTTTCGGCATCGCCGACGAAGTGGTCACCGTACACGGCGGCTGGGTCAACAAGTTCGAGGGCGACTGCGCCCTGTGCGTGTTCGGGGCGCCCACCAACCACCCCGAAGCCGCCGGCGCTGCCCTCGCCGCGGGCCGCGAGCTACAACGGCGGTTGGAGCTCGAGCTCGACGGACTCGAGGCGGCGATCGGTATTTCCGCCGGCAAGGTCGTTGCCGGCAATGTGGGCACGGCGCGGCGCTACGAGTACACGGTGATCGGTGACCCGGTCAACGAAGCGGCGCGGCTGACCGAGCTCGCCAAGACGAATGCGTCCCGTCTGCTCGCCTCCGAGGCGGTCATGAGTCGTGCCCGACCGAGCGAGGCCAACCGCTGGCGGCTGGGCGAACCGGTCAAGCTGCGCGGCCGGGACGCCACGACGCGCGTCGCTGTGCCCACCTAAGCGCTGCCGTACCCCCGGCTACACTCAGCCTGCGATGCCCAAGCAGCAGCGGATTATGCGGGTCGAACAGCGCGGCTCGCTGCAAATGATTCAGCAGCTCGAGGGACGTTCGGACGAGGAGCTTGAGTCCGAGACCCGGTACCGCTCGGCCGCGCAGGCGATTTTGGGCGCGCGGGCGGCTGAGCGTTATGACGCCAAGCAGGCCCGCGCTCACTTCCAGAAGGCGATCGCGGCGGCCCGGCCGCAGGAGCGGCTCCAGCTGCGCCGGATGGCGGACGCCTCGCTCGCGCTGGCGGAGCGCCGAGCCGACGACCTCAAGCGCGCGACCGAACGCCTCGGCGTCGAGACCCCGACCACGCGACAGCTGCGCGGGCTCAAGCTCGTCGGCCTGATCGCGCCACCGGCGAGCGCCGGCGCGATCGCCCGCGTTAGAGGCATCGTTCTGTTGCTGCTCTTGGTGGCGCTTGTATTGGGCGTTGCCTTTGGGCTCATCACCGCGATCGCGCTGCCCTTTGGCGGCCTTTCGCTCGACCCGCGCATCTTTTACGCAATCATCCTCGTCCTGATCGCCTTCGGTGTGCTCGCCTACACCGGGCGGCGGCGCCAACGACGAGCAAAAGCCCAGCGAGAAGAGCAGCTCGCTGCGCGCACGCGGTAGCGCCACACACTCACAGTGTGCGGCCGCTACACGCTCGCAACGCCCAGCCCAGCCGACATCCGGGCCCGCTTCCCCGTTGGCGAATCGGTCCAGATCGCGCGCCGGTTCAACGTCGCGCCGGGAGACGAGGTGCTGTCCGTGACCACCGATCGCGAGGGCCAGCCGCGCGGTGAACTGCTGCGGTGGGGGCTCGTGCCGGCGTGGTCGGCGACGCCGAAGACCGGCCTGAAGATGATCAATGCGCGCGTTGAGACCGTCGCGCACAGGTCGGCGTTCAGGCGCGCGTTCGAACGCTACCGCTGCCTGATCATTGCCGACGGCTTTTATGAGTGGCAGGAGCAGCCGACCGGCCCCAAGCAGGCGTTTCACATCACCCGGGGCGACCAAAAACCGTTCGCGTTCGCCGGGCTGTGGTCGATCTGGGGCCCGCCCGAGGGACCGCGGCTGCGGACCTGCACCATCCTCACGACCCGGGCCAATCCGGCGGTCGAATCGCTGCACGACCGCATGCCGGTGATCCTGGCGCCCGATCAGGAAGAGCCGTGGCTTGACGCGAGCACGCCGCCCGCAGCACTGGACGAGCTGCTGCACGGCCTAAACGCGCACCAGACCGCCCTGCGGGCAGTCGGCCCGGCGGTCAACGATGCCCGCTACGACGGACCGGAGTGCCTCGCGCCGCCGCTCAGCGAGCAGTCGGCGCTCTTCTAGCAACACAGCTTATGCCCCTCTCCCCCTTGCTCGACAAATACGATCACGTGCTGCTCGATCTCGACGGCTGCGTGTGGGTCGGCGACCAGCCCACGCCGGGGGCGCCCGACGCGATCGCTGAACTGCGGACGGCGGGCAAGTCGGTCAGCTTTTTGACCAACGACTCGCGCCGCTCGCCGGAGGAGTACGTACGCAAGCTGTGGAACTTCGGCATCAAGGCGTCGCTGGCCGAGGTGGTCACGGTCGGTTCGGCGATCCAGCACATGCTCGCCGAGCCAGGCGCTCGGCCGGAGACGTTTGTGATCGGCGCGCCCTCGATCTTTCGCCACGTAGGCGACGCTGGTGCGCGCATCGTCAACCGCACGCCAAGAGCAAACCACGCGCAGGTCGTGGTCGTCGCCGGCCATGACGAGCTCGACTTCGGGGAGCTGCGCACCGCCACCCAGGCGGTCCTGCGCGGAGCTCAGATGATCGCCACCGACCGCGATCCCACCTTTCCCGAGGAAGACGGGCTGTCGCCCGGCACCGGGGCGATCGTGGCGGCGCTCGAGTACGCGACCGGGCACGAGGCGCAGATCGCCGGCAAACCGCGGCCGCAGATGTTTCATACCGCGCTCGACCGTCTAGGGCCGGGACGAGCCCTGGTCGTAGGCGACCGCATCGGCTCTGACCTCGCCGGGGCGGCGGGGGCCAACCTCGACGGCGCGCTCGTACTGACCGGCGTGACCACGCGTGAGCAAGCGGACGCTGCCGGCGACCCTAAGCCCGTCGCGATCGCAGATACCCTGCACGCTTTGGTGACCGCCGAGGAGCTCTAATGCCGTTGCTCGGGCCGAAGATCATCGCGGCGCGAGCCGTCGGGGGGCTGGCGCGACGAGCCGGCCGCGGTGGCGGCACCAGCCTTCCGGGCAAGGTGCTGATGGGTCTTGACCGCCACGCCATCTCCGAGCTCGCCGGCCGCCTGCCGCAGGGCAGCGCGGTCATTTCAGCGACCAACGGCAAGACCACCACGGCCGCCATGACCGCGTCGATACTCGAACGATCCGGGATCGAGCTCGTGCACAACCGCGCCGGCGCGAATATGGCGGGCGGGGTCGCCTCCGCACTACTGGCAGCGGCCCGGCCGGGAAAAGCGATCGCGGCCCAGTTCGGGCTATTCGAGGTCGACGAGTTCTGGCTCGAACGCCTCGTGTCAGAGCTCAACCCGCGCGCGATCCTGCTCTCAAACCTGTTTCGCGACCAGCTCGACCGCTACGGCGAGCTCGAGACGATCGCCGACCGATGGGCGGCGGTCGCCGGGTCGCTGCCTTCCTCGACGACCCTCGTGCTGAACGCCGATGACCCGCTGATCGCGGACTTGGGCAGGGATCTCGACGCTGCTGGCGGTCCCCAGGTGCGCTACTTCGGGATCGAAGACGAGTCGCTCGCCCGGTCCCACCTACAGCACGCCGCGGATTCCAAGCACTGCCGCCGCTGCGGCGCCCCCTATCGCTACGACGCGATCTACCTCGGCCACCTCGGGCGCTACCGCTGCGAGAACTGCGGCCAGCAACGCCCGACACCCTCGATCGCCGCCGAACAGATCGAGCTGGAAGGCACCCGCCGCGCTCGCTTCACGATCACGACCCCGGACGGAATAGCGGCCGTAGCGTTACCGCTGCCGGGCCTATACAACGTCTACAACGCGCTCGGCGCCGCGGCGCTATGCCTCGAGCTGGGCGTCGATCTCGACCAGGTCGTGTCCGGTCTTGAGGAGGTCAAGGCGGCCTTCGGACGCGCCGAGCGCATCACGGTGGGACCAGTCGAACTCCAGGTGCTGTTGATGAAGAACCCCGCCGGGGCCAACGAAATCATGCGCACCGTCGCGCTGGAGGGCGCCGAGCTCGACATCCTCGGCGTGCTCAATGACGGCATCGCCGACGGCCGCGACGTCTCCTGGATCTGGGACGCAGACTTTGAGCTGCTCGCGCCGAGCATTCGCTCGCTCACCTGTGCCGGCACGCGCGCGGCGGAGCTCGCGGTGAGGCTCAAGTACGCCGGGCTCTCGCCTGAGCGTCTGCGCGTCATCCCGGACCTACCTGAAGCGCTGGATGCCGCGCTTGCCGACACTTCCGATCGCTCCCTGTTCGTACTGCCCACGTACACGGCGCTGCTCGAACTGCGCGAGGAGCTCGCCGCGCGGGGCCACAGCCAACCGTTCTGGCGATGACCACAGATCACGTGATTTGGCATGACCTCGAATACGGGTCCTACAGCGAGGATCTCGCCGTGTGGCGCAAGCTAGCGGCACGCGAAGGCTCTCCCGTGCTCGAGCTCGGTGCCGGGACCGGCAGGGTCTCACTCGACCTCGCCCGCCGCGGGTATGAGGTCATCGCGCTTGACGCGGACGAAACTCTGCTCGAGGAGCTAGCGCGGCGCAGTGACGGCCTTCCCGTCCGCACCGCGCTGGCGGACGCGCGCAGCTTTGCGCTGGAAGAACGCTTTGCTCTGTGCCTGGTTCCGATGCAGACCATTCAACTGCTGGGTGGACGCTCGGGGCGGGCGGCGCTTCTCGAGCGCGCCCGCGCGCACCTGGTTCCGGGCGGGCTGCTCGCGGCCGCCCTGAGCCCCGCACTGCCCGCGTACGAGGTCGCGGATGGCACGCCCTCGCCGCTCCCGGATATCTGCGAGCGCGAGGGGACGGTCTATTACAGCCACCCAACCGGCGTCTACGTCGAAGCCTCGGGTTACGTGCTCGAGCGTCGGCGTGAACACGTAACGCGCTCAGGCGAGCGCGCCGTGGAGCTAAACCGCATCCAGCTCGACCATCTTGAGGCGCCCGAGCTCGAGCGTGAGGGAGCCGCCCACGGCTTTACGCCCGCTGGCCGGATGAGCGTCCCGGAGACGGCCGACTACGCGGGCAGCGAAGTGGTGATGCTCCGTGTCTGAGCGCGAGCTCAAGTTGCGCGTGCTCGCGCTCTACCCCGAGCTGATGAACATCTACGCCGACCGCGGCAACATGGTGCTGCTCGAGCGCCGCTGCGCCTGGCGCGGAATCGGCTTCTCGCTTAAGGCCGCCACCCTCGGCGACGCCCTGGACCCAGCGGCGGCCGACCTCTACTACATCGGTGGTGGCCAGGATCGTGACCAGCGCCTGTGCGCCTACGACCTCGCCGACAAAAAGCGCGAGGCATTGCACGAGGCCGCCGCGGGCGGAGCCGTGATCCTGGCGGTGTGCGGTGGCTACCAGCTGCTGGGCCACTCCTATGAGCTCGGTGCTGAGACGCTTCCGGGCGTGGGGCTGCTCGACCTGCACACGGTGCGAGCCGAGAACGGCTCCGACGGCCATGGAGCAGGGCGACTGATCGGCAACGTCGCGATCGAGCTCGAGCTCGAGCTCGAGCGCAGCGCCGGCCCGCTGGTGCTGGCGGGCTTTGAGAACCACGGCGGCAGAACCTATCTGGGCTCATCCGAGCAGCCACTCGGCAAGGTCATCCGCGGCTTTGGCAACAACGGCAAGGACGGGTTCGAGGGGGCCCGCCGAGGGAAGGTGATCGGCACGTATCTTCATGGCCCGCTGTTGCCCAAGAACGTGTGGTTCGCGGACTGGCTGATCGAGACGGCCCTGGGTCTCGAGCAGCCCCTGGAGCCGCTTGACGACGAGCTTGAGCAACTCGCGCACGCCGCCGCGTGCCATGCGGCGGGTATCTAGCATGCGCACGCCCCGGCGGCGGGCCGCCGCGCTCGCGCTTGCACTGCTGGCCGCCGGATGTGGGGGGACAACGGTGCGCGCGACGAGTTCTTCTGCCGGAACGAGCACGCCCACCACTACCGCCGGTCCGCTGCCGGGCAAGGGGCGCCCGCCAGTCACTGTCGGCGACAAGAACACGCCTGAGCAGTTCGTGCTGGGCGCGCTCTACGAACAGGCACTGGCGGCCAAGGGCTTCTCGGTCTCGATCAACCGCAACATCGGCCCCACGGGCGTCACGATCCGCGCCCTGCACCAGGGCTCGCTAGACCTCTACCCCGAATACATCGACGTGTGGAACACCGACGTGGCTCGCAACGGCGGTGGTTTCAAGAGCCCCGGGGAGGCCTACCGGGCGGGTCAACGCTTCGCGCTCGCGCACGGACTTCAGTTGCTCGACCCGACCCCCTTCGGGATGACCGACGCGATCGCCGTGACTGACTACTACGCGCGGTTGCACGGACTCAGGCTGATCGCCGACCTGGGTCCGCTATCGAGCTCGCTGACCTTCGGAGGGCCGCCGCAGTTCAAGTCGACCGGGCTCGCCGCGCTCGAGCGCGCCTACGGCCTCCCCCCTCCGTCGTACAAGGTGCTGCCGGTAGGCGGGCAGTACCTGGCGCTTGCGCAGAGCACCGTCCAGGTGGCGGCAGTGAGCACCACAGACGGCGACCTTGCCACCGGCAACTACCGGCTGCTGGCTGACCCAAGACACGTTTTGGGGTGGGGAAACGTCGTCCCCGTTGTGACCCAAAAAGTCCTCCAAGCCGAGGGGCCCGGCTTCGCGCAGACGATCAACTCTGTGAGCGCGCTCCTAACCCTGCCTGTGATGCGCCAGCTCAACGAGCAGGTCGAGCAGCACCTCGACCCGGCGGCGGTCGCGATGGAGTTTTTGCAGACCCACGGACTGATTCCGCCCGGGCAGGGGTCTAGTTGAGCACGGTCTCTAGCGCGCGGAAACGGGCCACTCCCCAAGGATTGTTCCGCTGACCACCGTCCCCCTGGTGCGCGCAAACCATCACCGTCTGGCCGGCGCACACGTGCGCCCCCGGACCTTCTTATTCACTTCTCAGACCACTGCCTGCAGTTGAAGTGGACCACCTGCAGGGCCACTAACCCCCGCTCGAGCCGAAGCCGCCGGCGCCCCTGACCGACTCCGAGAGCTCGGAGATCTCGACGACTGACGGGGCCGCGATCGCCGTGATGAGGAGCTGCGCGATACGGTCGCCCGCCCGCACGTGGTAGGTCCGTTCGCGATCGGTGTTGAGCAGCAGAACCTGGAGCTCGCCACGGTAGCCGGAGTCGATCAGGCCGGGCGCGTTCACGAGCGCGATGCCGTGCCGCGCGGCGAGCCCAGATCGTGGCAGCACCAGGCCGGCGTGGCCGGCGGGGATCTCGACGGCAACGCCGGTTCGGACCTGTGTTCGCGCGCCGGGTTGCAGCTCGCCGTCCTCGAGCGCGTAGAGGTCAAGGCCCGCGTCGCCGTCGTGCGCACGCGTGGGCAGCGTGGCACGCTCGTCAAGCCGGGTCACGGGCAGCTTCACACGCGGTCGCCGTTGCGGGCGAAGCGGGCGAAGCGGGCGGCGGCTTGGGCAGGCAGCCGAGCTGTCACGCGGACGCCTTCCGCGGTGTCGGTGCGGTCGAGCTCGCCGGCGAGCTCGTGCAGTTCGGCCAGTCGTCCGCCTTCGTCGTACGGGACGAGCAGCTCGACGCGTTGCAGCGTGCGGGCAAACTCCTGGTCCAGGCGCGCCACGAGCTCCTCGAGGCCCTCCCCGGTCTCCGCTGACACCAGCAAGGCGTCGGGGTGGCGCAGCGCGAGCTCGGCGCGGCGGTCTGAGTCGATCAGATCTGCTTTGGCCAGCACGAGCAGCCGCGGCTGCTCGGCGCCGATCTCGTCGAGCACCTCCTCGACCGCTCCGGTCATCGCAACGAGCTCGTGTTCGGGTGCGGAACCGTCGACGACGTGCAGGATCAGCTGCGCCCGCAGCGTCTCTTCAAGCGTGGCGCCAAAGGCTTCGACCAGCTGATGGGGAAGCTTGCGGATGAAGCCGACCGTGTCTGTGAGGAGATAGTCGCGGCCGGCGCTGTCCAGCACACGGGTGGTGGGATCAAGTGTGTGAAAGAGCCGGTCGCCCACGCCGGCCGTCGCGCCCGTGAGTGCGTTTAGGAGAGTCGACTTACCGGCGTTCGTGTATCCGGCAAGCGCGACCTGTGGGAGCTGCGATCGCTCGCGCTCCGAGCGCATGACCGAGCGGCTTGAGCGCACCCGCGTGAGCCGACGCTTGAGCGCGGCGATGCGGTCGCGCGCCAGGCGACGGTCGGTCTCGATCTGGGTCTCCCCCGGTCCGCGCGTGCCGATGCCGCCGCCGAGGCGCTCCAGGTGGGACCACAGCCCCCGCATGCGCGCGAGGTTGTACTCGAGCTGAGCCAGTTCGACCTGGAGCTTGCCCTCGGCGCTGTGGGCGTGGTCGGCGAAGATGTCGAGGATGATCGCGGTGCGGTCGATCACCGGCATCCCCAGCGCGGCCTCGAGATTGCGTTCCTGGCGCGGCGAGAGCTCATCGTCGGCGGCGATCAGGTTTGCGTCGGCCTGGCGGGCGCTTTCGCGCAGCTCCTGCACTTTGCCCGCGCCGAGGTAGGTGTCGGGATGGGGATGGTCACGCCGCTGCACCATCTCCCCCACGCTCGCGACGCCGGCGGTCTTGAGCAACTCGCGCAGCTCGACCAGCTCACCGTCGCCATTGGGCTCAGCCCCGATCAAAAAGGCGCGCTGTCGGGCGCGGCCCTGGGGACGTCCATCGGCGCTGTGGTTGGACTGACGTGTGCGGCCGTGACGGGTTCGCTGCACTACTTCCGAGGATAGACGGGGCTAAAGCGCCCGTAGACGCTGCACCGCCTCCTCGAGGCGCTCGTCGGGGGTGGTCAGCGAGATGCGGAAGAACCCTTCGCCGCTGGGCCCGTAGGCGGCTCCCGGGGAGACCGCGACAGCGGCTCGCTCGAGCACGTGCTCGCAGTAGTCAGCGGAGGAGGCGAAGCCGGTGGGCACCGGTGCCCACACGTAGATCGTGCCTTTGGGCGGCGTGACCTGCACGCCGGCCTGGGCCAGCGCGTGGCAGACGAGGTCGCGCCGGCGCTGGTATAGCGCGTTCATCTGGCGCACTTGCTCGTCGACCTCGGGGTGCAGCGCCGCCGCGCCGGCGAGCTGAACCGCGTCGAACAGCCCCGAGTCAATGTTGGACTTGAGCCGCCAGTAGTGCTCGATGGCCTCGGCGTTGCCGACGATCGCAGCGCACCGCCAGCCTGTCATGTTGTAGCCCTTCGACAGCGAGAAAACCTCGACCCCCACCTCCTTTGCGCCTGGCGTGGCCAAAAATGACGGCGCCACGTAGCCGTCGAAGGTGACCTCGCTGTAAGCGTTGTCGTGCACGACGAGGATGTCGTGCTCGCGCGCGACCTCGACGGCCTGCTCAAAGAGGCCGTCGGGCACGATCGCGCCGGTGGGGTTGTTGGGGTAGTTGAGAAACATCAGCCGCGCCGCTGCCAAATGCTCCGAAGAAATTGCGTCTAGTTCGGGGGCGAACCCACGCTCGGGCACGAGCGGCATCGGCACTGGCTGCGCGCCCGCCAGGAGCGCGCCCCCCGCGTAAACCGGGTAGCCCGGATCGGCGGCGAGCGCCACGTCGCCGGGGTCCAAGAAGGCCAGATTGAGGTTGAAGATGCATTCTTTGGCGCCGATCGCGGGCATCACCTCGGTTTCGGAGTCAACCGTGACCCCGAAACGGCGCTCGTAGAAAGCCGCCATCGCCTGGCGAAACTCTTGGCGGCCGCGGTTTGTCGGATAGCGGTGGGTGCCCGGGTCGGCGACTGCCCGCTGCGCCGCCTCGACGACCTGCGGGTAGGTGGGAGTGTCGGGGTCGCCGATTCCGAGGCTGATTACGTCCACCCCCGCGGCGCGCTTGGCCCGGATTTTGCGCTCGAGCTCGGCGAACAGGTAGGGCGGGATCCGCTCAAGGCGGCGGCTCGGGCGCAGCTGCTTGGGGCTGTCAGGCAAGGTCATTGAGCGTTCGTACGAAATCGGGGGCCAGCTCGCCCGCGAACACCGGTGTCGCGGGGCCGGACAGGCTGATGTGGAGATCTTCGCTTACCTCCACGGCCAGTACGCCACCGTCGAGTATGACGGTGACGGGCGAGACACCGCCAGCGAGCACGTGGGCCACCGCGGCGCCGGTGGCCCCCGTGCCACTCGCGGCGGTCTCCCCCACCCCGCGCTCGAAGATGCGCGCGCGGATTTTCGAACGCTCCAGCGGCGTGAACCACGAGACATTGGTGCGATTGGGAAAGAGGTCATGCCGCTCGATCTCGGGTCCGATGGACGAGAGGTCCAGCGCCTCGAGCTGACGCTCGTCATCGACACGGATCGAGGCCTGCGGGTTACCCACCTGGACGTGCTGAAAGGACCATTGCTGGCCCCCCGCGTCGAGCACTCCACGGCCCTGGTCGGCGCCAGACGGAAAGTCCTCGCTGAGCACGCGCGCTTGGCCCAGCTGCACCTTGCAGGTGGTGTTCGAAGTGACGATCACCAGCAGCGGACCCGCGGCCGTATGCATCGAGAACTGGCTCTGCGCGACCCATCCGTGCCGATGGAGGTAGAGGGCAGCCTCTCGCGCGCCGTTGCCGGAGACTTCGGCCTCTGAGCCGTCGGGGTTGAAGATCCGCAGATCGGCGCTGAACTCGGGCCGCTTCGAGGGTGAAAGCAGCGCAATGCCGTCGGCGCCGACGCCGGTGTGGGGCGCGCAGAGAGCACGAACTCTCGTTGGGGTGAGCTCAAACGGAAGCTCCCCTTGCTCGATGATCAGATAGTCGTTTGCGAGCGCCTGCCATTTCTCGAACTTCACAGTTCAGCTGCCTTCACCGTGCTCCCTCATTTGCCGCGGGAGTGTATGGCTCGCCGTGTCCGCGCCTTAACCGCCGCACCACAGCGCGGCGATCTCGGCGCCGATCTCCTGGCCCCCACGGCTCGTGACGTCGATCATGGTTACCCCGCCGAGCTTGCGCATCCAGGTCAGCTGCCGGCGGGCGTAGTTGCGCGTGCGGCGTTTCATGCCCTCGATGTCTCCGGTCAGGAGCTGATCGAAGCCAAGCGCCTTGCGCGCGGTGATCGATGCGCCGGCGGCGTGGGCCGCCAGCACCTGCTCGCGCACACCCGCGGCGATCATCGCGTCAACGCGGGCGTCGATCCGCGCATAGAGCGCGTCGCGCTGTTCTGTGAGGCCGACGAGAAGCGTCGGGCGGCGAACGTCGTCGCTCCATAGCTCCGACTCTCCTTCCGGGGGCTCGAGCTCGCCCGCGTCGAGCAGTTCGAGCGCGCGCACAATCCGCTGCCGGTCGCTCGCCTTGATCTCAGCAGCCGCCCACGGAGCTCGCTGCGCGAGCAGATTGTGCAGGGCGACCGGGCCGAGCCGCTCGAGCTCCCCCATCCACCTTTCCCGGACCCCTTCAGGCGGAGCTGGCTTGAGGCTCAGCTCGGTGAGTGCGGCCCGCAGATATAGACCCGTGCCGCCGACCACCAGGGGGCGTCGGTGCGCGGCGAGCAGTGCATCGATCTCGGCGTGCGCGAGCTCCGCGTATTGCCCCGCGCTGAAGGTCGCCTGAACGGGCAGGAACGAGAGCAGCCGGTGTTCGAGCACTGCCTGCTCGGCGGGAGATGCCGCGCCAGTGAGGATCTCCAGGCCTCGGTAGACCTGCAGCGCGTCCGCCGAGACGGCGACCGGCTGCTCGCCGAGTTCTTGGAGGCGTCGCCCGAGCGCGATCGCGACCGCCGTCTTGCCCACGCCCGTGGGGCCGAACAACGCGATCACCTCGGCCCGGGCGGAGCGGGCTTGTGAGCTCATCTGCTGTGCGCTCTGGGATGCATCTTCGCCCGTATCTTGGCTGAGCGGACCCGCTCTGTAGACTCGCCGCCCGATGACCCTGGTCAGCGGGAGAGTGCTCATCACCGGGGCGACGGGCGGAATCGGCCACGCAATCACGCGTGCCTTTGCCCAGCGCGGCGCACAGCTGCTCCTTACGGGCCGCAACGCGGAGGCCCTCGCCTCGCTCGCGGCAGAGGTCGGCGGGCGGGCGATCGTGTGCGATCTCTCGGTCCGCGAGGACGTGGAGCGACTGGCCCACGAGGCGTCTGCGGTGGATGTTTTGGTGGCGAACGCCGGCGTGCCCGCGACCGGCGAGTTGACGACACTCTCGCAAGATCGGATCGACCGCATCCTGGAGGTGAACCTCCGTGCCCCGATCACGCTTGCGCGAGCGCTCGCGCCGGTAATGATCGAGCGCGGCCGTGGTCATATGGTCTTCATCTCATCGCTGTCTGGGAAGGCCGCCAGCCCCGCTTCCTCGCTGTATGTCGCGACCA
This sequence comes from uncultured Solirubrobacterales bacterium, assembly GCA_963767295.1. Lineage (GTDB taxonomy): Bacteria > Actinomycetota > Thermoleophilia > Solirubrobacterales > Solirubrobacteraceae > Palsa-465. The sequence continues at coordinate 312,216 of CAVYDI010000002.1, read as the reverse complement.
AGTTCGGTTTGCGCGGATTTGCGCTTTCGGTCCGTGAGGATTTCCGTCCCCACGGCGTCGGCGCCTCAGTAGTGCTTCCCGGCTTCATTCGCGACGCGGGCATGTTCGCCGAGTCGGGCGCCAAACTGCCGCCGGGAGTCGGCACTCGTAGTCCGTCCGAGGTCGCCGACGCGGTGATCGCGGCGATCGAGCGCAACCGTGCCGAGATCGACGTGGCTCCTGTCACGCTGCGCCTGGGCGCGAAGTTCGCCAGCGCCGCGCCCCAGATTGCCGCCGCTGCGCAGCGGCTGATGGGCGCCAACAAGATCGCTGGAGACCTCGCGTCGGGTCACAGCCGGAGAGGCAAAGACTAGAGCTCTCGTCCGCGGATACGATGCGCCCATGATCATCACCACCGGCAATGACCTGCCCGGCTACCAGGTCACCGAGGTATTGGGGGACGTGTTCGGCCTCACGGTTCGCTCTCGCAACATCGGCTCCCAGTTGGGCGCGTCGTTCAAATCGCTTGTCGGCGGCGAGCTCAAGGGCATGACCAAGATGCTCGCCGACGGCCGCCAGCACGCGCGCGACCGCTTGGTCGAAGAGGCCGAGAGTAAGGGCGCCGACGCGATCATCGCTTTCCGTTTCGACACCTCGGAACTCGGCGGCACCTGGACCGAGATCTGCGCCTACGGCACCGCTGTGCGGGCACGCAAGCAGTAGACGGCTTCGCGTCAGTCTGACAAGACCGCGTGCTCGCCCGTGACCGAGGCGAGCGCGCCGATGATCTCGTCAGCCAGACGAGCTCCGTCGCTTGCGCTCTCCGGTGTGGCCTGGACGCGCACGACCAGCTTGTCCCCGTCCACTTCCTCGAGGAGCACTCGCGGGGGCGTGCGGGTCGGAGTTCTGATGCTCTCGTCAAGGATGGTTTGCACACGGCTCGGCCTGATACCTGAGGCGAGACGGACGCGGACATCGACGGAGTCAGGCTCGAGGAGCGGGACGACGGCCGCCGCTAGCACGACGTTGTTGGGGATCAAGATCCGGTCGTCGCCTCGCCGGAGGGTCGTGTAGAGCAGGCCCAGCGAGTAGACGACTCCCTCGACAAGTCCGCCCACGGCCCCAGCCTGCAGCCTGATTCGCTCGCCGACGCGAAATGGCCGCGCGCTGAGCAGGACCATGCCCGCGATCACGTTGCCGAGCGTCTGCTGAGCCGCGAGACCGAAGATCACGGCCGTGAAAGCCCCCCCGGCGGCAATCGTCCCCGGCTTGAACCCGACCACGTGCAGCGCCAGTACCAGCGTGATCGCGATCGTCGCCAAGCGAATCAGGAACCCGACCGTTCCGGCCGTGGCGGGATCCATGCGCGTGAAGAACGTCGGTGCCACCGCGCGACCCAGTGCGAGCGCGAATGTCCAGCCGAGCACGACGAGCGCGATCACCGTGCCGATTTGAACGTACGTGTTCGCGCTCGCACCGAATAGGCTTCTGCGTTGCGACCATACGATTAACACGCCGATCAACATCGGCAGCAGCACGATCGCCTGCCGCTGCGCCCGCCGGATCGACCGGCGACTGGTTTGCTGAATCGGCAGCCCCGCCTGCTCCCACGTGTGGCTGCGGGTCTCGAACATGCGGTCGAGCCTCAGGTTCGGATCGAACCTGTAGGTGCGTTCCTCGTCCTCTTTCTTGAACGGATTTCGCATCACTAATTAGTACGTCTGCACGTACCCGCGGTTCCACCCCTCCTCTTCGCTCAGAATAAAGATTGCTGGGGCGGCGACTTCTCCGGGGGTGTCGGCCCGGGTTTTTGCTTTGCAGGCTCCAGCCGGCCGCGCATCGGCTGGTAATCGGGCTGGTGATTCTCTACGCGGACGAGCGACGCGAGGCGTTCGCGCTCTGCCGGCGACAGATAAGCGCCCCGAGCGTAGAGCTGCTGGTAGCGCGGGACCAGGTCAGGTCGGTGCTCACGCAGCCATTCGAAAAAGAGGTCTCTGACCTCGCCCCGGAGATGCAGCCCGATGCCGCTCACATACGCGGCGCCAGCCTCCGCGGCAAGCTCGAAAATCGGCTCGACCTGTTCGGGTGCATCGTTGATACCGGGCATCAAGGGCGCGACGAGGATGCCGGTCCGGATGCCAGCGCGAGTGAGCTCCTTTACGGCTTCCAGCCGGGCTTTGGGGTTGGGGGTGTGGGGCTCTGTCGCGCGCCACGCCTTCTCGTCGAGGGTGGGAACTGATAGCGCGGCGCTGAATTCCGTTCGCTCGTTGATCTCACGCATTAAGTCGAGGTCCCGGAGCAGGAGCGGCGATTTCGTGAGCACGGAGCACGGATTGGCTGCATCCCGCATTGCCTCCCAGATACCGCGCATCAGCTTGTAGCGCCCTTCGACCCATTGATACGGATCCGTGTTCGTGCCGAGCGCGACGTGCTCGCCTTGCCATTTCGGACGGGCCAGCTCTGCCCTGAGTAGCTCCGGGGCATTGACCTTGACGACGATCTCTCGCTCGAAGTCTCGGCCTGCATCGAAGTCGAGGTAACGGTGCGTGGGGCGAGCAAAGCAAAAAACGCAAGCGTGACTGCAGCCGCGAAACGGGTTGATGGTCCACCGAAACGGCACCCTCGACGCCTCGGGGACTCGGTTCAAAATCGACTTGGCGCGGACTTCGTAAAACCTGGTCGGGATCGAGTCGGGCGCCTCGAAATGACGCACTACCGCTTCGTCTCGGTAGCCGGGCAGCCGGGCGCGCTCCTCGGCGTCGATCGTCAGGTTGCTCCAGCGCACGAACAGATGTTCGCATAGCGATCGGTCGGACCAAAAGGACGCTGTCCCCCCAGCCAACAGCCGAATCCCTACGCGAGCGCTGGCACTAGCCGTCGCGATGAGTACGAAGATGCCTGTCGGTCCGTGCAGCTAACCGTCAGCCACACGCCGCCTGCCACGCTCATCGGTTTGGCTGTGTCTGAGCCAGATGCTGGTACCAGGTGAGCAGCTGCTGACCGCTGCCTCCCGCGCGGCTACCACAGCGCGTTGGATGCCAATTCCAATCGGCAACCGTGCGTCCCGGGTAATCGCCTGCCATAGCCGTCATGCCGATGCCCTTCCGCTCGAGCCAGGTGAGGAACTGGGGCGCCAGTTTCGGGGCGTCCGTCTTACAGTGATTCTTGAGGTAGTTCCACTCCGTGGCAATGACCGGATAACCGCTGTCGACGAGGAACCCGTAGCTGTTCTGGTAATAGGCCTCATCCTTGGCGAAGGATGAAGAGGGGTTGAAGTAGTACGGATGCACCGCGTACGCGATCCCCAGTCCGGCCGAGGAGTCCCTCGGCAGATACGGACCTGCACCGTTGAAGTGTTCGGCGGAGTTGCCGCCATCAGCGAGCAGGACGTTGTCGGCACCCCAGCTGCGAACGTCGTCGACGAGCGTCTGATACCCGACCGCGGTTGAACACGTTGGCGTGGTGCCGGCATTGCACAGAGGAGAGCCGCCGCCGCTCTGCCACTGCGCCCACTGCGAGCTGTCGCTGGAGCTGTTCTGCGGCTCGTTGAAGAGCTCGAACATCACATAGGGATCATCGGCAAATGCAGGAGCGAGCGTGGTCCACGCAGCCGCGGTGGTGGCGTCGGGTAGCTGGTGCTGAAGACCACAGCCCCCCGCTTGGTCTTGCATCGAGAGGATCACTACCAAGCCGAAGCTGCGGGCGAGTTGCACCGCAGCCTCAACCTGGCTCAGGTAGTCGTCGATCTGCGTCGCGCTGTAGTTGGCGGTGTCACCCAAACCCTCCTGCGACACCTGGAGTCGCAGAGTATTTGCGTGCCAGGTGTTCACCAGGTCGCTGAGCTCAAAAATGCCGTAGTGGCTGCGCGCCGCCACGTATGGGCCGTTGTCGCACCACTGTGGCGCCAGGGCTCCCACCATGGTGAACCCGTGGGCATGGAAGGGGAGTCCGTCTTTGAGTAGCGTGCTCCCGGATACCGACATGCCGCTCGGCGTGGCGAAAGCCGACCCGGTCAGCGACAGCACAATGCCGCATGCAATCACCAGCCCCAGAAGTGCTCGTCTCAATTCGCTTCGCCTTATCGCGGTCCCGGCCGATTGGAGAAGCCTCCTCCGCTGTCCGATCCTTCCGGGCCCTCACGGTCGGAGCGGCTAAATCAGGCGGAGAGGCAGCTTCATCCGATCATATCCGGCGTGAAGGTGCCGGGTCGGGTCGAGTCGCCGCAAAAGGGACACAGGCCGAACGTCCTAGCGCACTAAGAGCGCTATGCCGCTCGGCTGAGAATCGACTCGTGACCTGAGAGCGTCTGGCTCGTGGCGCCGGTGATTTCGACCTGAACGAGCTCGCCGGGTGATGCGAGGCCGTCGAAGTTGACGACCTTGTTGTGGGTGGTGCGACCCCGGAAACGGCTCGGGTCAGTCCGCGACGGTCCTTCGACCAAGACCTCCAGAGTTCGACCAACGAACCGCTGAGCCTGCTCGTGGGCCCGGCGCTGGATCACCTCGACCAGCCGCTCGAGCCGCTGCACCTTGACCTCATGCGGGACCTGGTCAGCCAGCATCGCCGCCTCCGTGTCCCTCCGCGGCGAGTAGGCGAACGTGAAGGCGCCGTCGTATCTGACCTGCTCGGCGAGGTCGAGCGTCTGCGCGAAGTCTTGCTCGCTCTCTCCCGGAAAGCCGGCGATGATGTCGGTGGTGATCGCGCAGTCGGGAACGTGCTCGCGGATCAACGCCACGCGGTCGAGATACCGCTCGCGGTTATAGGTCCTGCGCATGCGCTTGAGGATCGCGCTGGACCCCGACTGCAGCGGCAGGTGGATGTGCTGGCAGACGGAGGGCAACTCGGCGTGAGCCCGGATGACGTCCTCGCGCATGTCCTTGGGGTGAGGACTCGTATAGCGGATGCGGTCGATGCCGTCGATCGCATCAATCCCGTGGAGCAGCTCGGCGAAGGTGACGCGCTGGGCGCGGGGCAGATCACGCCCGTACGAGTTGACGTTCTGCCCGAGCAAAGTGACCTCTAGCACGCCGTCGGCCGCCAGACGCCGTACCTCCTCGAGCAGTTCGTGAGGCGGCCTCGAGACCTCACGCCCGCGCGTGGATGGCACCACGCAATAGGCGCATTTCATATTGCATCCGACGCTGATCTGCACCCAGGCCTGGAACTCGCGGTCGCGTTTGGCCGGCAGCCGGCCGGTAAAGCCCTCGAACTCGAAGTAGCCCTGAGCGGTGAGTGAGTCGCTCGTCAAAAACTCGGCCAGCTTGTGTACCTGCCCCGGCCCAAATGCCACGTCAACGAACGGGAAGCGGGTAAAGATCTCGTCCTTGACCGACTGTGCCCAGCAGCCGCCGATCCCGACCACACGCTCAGGCTGCTCGCGCTTTAGCCGCTTGGCGTGTCCTAGGTGCGCGAGGAAGCGGTTATCGGCGTTTTCACGGATCGAGCAGGTGTTGAACAGGAGCAGGTCGGCATCCTCGCGATCTGCCGCCTCCTGGTAGCCAATCGACTCCAGCATGCCTTTCATGCGCTCTGAGTCGTGCTCGTTCATCTGGCAGCCGAACGTCGTCAGGTGATAGCTCCGCATCGACGCCAAGAGTAGTGCAGCACGTCGGAAGCCCCCCGGGGGCCTGGGCGGCGCGCTGCTTGCCGAGGAGACTATGGTCGTTGGTTGTAATGCGCCTCCTCCGCGTGAGCATCGCGTTGCTCAGCGCTCTCGCGCTCGCGGGCTGCGGCGCAAGCTCATCCCGAGTACAGCTCTCGTTCCTGTCTTTCATCGAACAGCTCAATGCCGGCAATGTCAGGTCGATCTCGGCAAATGGGAGAGCGATCCAGGGATCGTTCAAGCATCCAGTCACCTACCCACCGACTTCGCACATCCGATCCGCACAGTTCTCCACAGAGATTCCCACGTTCACGCCGGTCGGCCCCCTGCAACGCCTGTTGAAGCAGGAGCGCGTGACGATCAACGGACCGCCCGGCTAGGCCGCTTCTTGATTCGTGGCGGGCTGTGTTTCGGCCGTATGTTCCTAGCCAAGTTGTCAGGCGGTAGCGGCCTCCTACCGCCCGCCGATATCTGCCTGATCAGCGCGCGTACTCGGTCGCCCGCGACTCCCGGATCACTGTCACCTTTATCTGGCCTGGATATTCGAGCTCTTTTTCGATCTCCCGCGCAATCTCCTGAGAGAGGAGCGTCGCGGCGTCGTCGTCGACCGCACCCGGGGTGACCATCACGCGAATCTCGCGTCCGGCCTGCATCGCGTAGACCTTCTCGACGCCCTTGTGGCGGGTGGCTATCTGTTCCAGGTCACGCAGGCGCTTCACGTATTGCTCAAGCGACTCACCTCGCGCGCCGGGGCGAGCGCCTGACAGTGAATCGGCAGCCTGGACGATCACAGCTTCAACGGTCTGCGGCTCGACCTCGTTGTGGTGGGCCTCCATCGCGTGCGCGACCGCTGCGGGTTCGCCGTACTTGCGCGCAAGTTCGCCTCCGACGAGCGCATGCGGTCCTTCCACCTCGTGCGTCACAGCCTTGCCGATGTCGTGCAGCAGCGCGGCCCGACGAGCGGTCTTGGCGCTCGCCCCGAGCTCCTCGGCCATCATCGCGGCCAGTCGCGCTACCTCGATCGAGTGAGCGAGGACATTCTGGCCATAGCTGGTGCGGAACTTCAAGCGGCCGAGCAACTTCACCAGCTCTGGATGGAGTCCCTGCACGCCCGACTCCAGCACGCCCGCCTCGCCCAGCTCGACGATATGGCGCTCGAGCTCGGCCTTCGCCTGGACGTAGGTCTCCTCGATGCGCGCAGGATGGATTCGGCCATCCGCAAGCAGCTTTTCGAGCGTGATCTTGGCGATCTCCCGACGTACGCCATCGAAACCCGACAGCACGACGGCGCCCGGAGTGTCGTCGATGATGAAGTCCACTCCGGTGAGGTTCTCTAGCGCGCGGATGTTTCGTCCCTCGCGGCCGATGATGCGGCCTTTCATCTCATCTGCAGGGAGGTGAACGACCGAGACTGTCGTTTCCGTCGCATGTCCGGCCGCAAGGCGTTGCATGCATACGGCCAAGATGTTTCGCACTCGCCGGTCGGCCTCGCGCTTTGTCTGGTCTTCGATCTCGCGTATGCGTCGCGCCGCGTCGTGGCGAGCGCGGTCTTCGATCTCCTTGAGCAGCAGTTCCTTGGCCCGCGCCGCGGATAACCCTGAGACCCGCTCCAGCGAGCGTTCGAGCTCCCCGGTTCGCTGCAACAGGGAGTCTCGCTGGCGCTCCAGTTCAGCTTCGCGTTCAGCTACAGCCTGTTCTCGGTGGGAGAGCGAGGCCTCGCGTCCGGCTAGCGCTTCAGCGCGCTCGGCGAGAGCGCTGTCTTGCGTACTGGTTCGCTCACCTTGAGCCGGCTCGCTTCCGCGACGGCGCTCAGCGTCTCTGAGCGGACGGCCGCGGAGCCCGAGAGCCCCGCCCTGGGGGTGCGCACCCACCCCGAGCGGAATGCGAGACCTGACCGGATGCGCGCGCGCGTACAGAACTGCGGCGAGGACGATTCCCACTGCGATCAGCGCTGCGGCACCGATGATGTCCATGGTCGTTTCCTCTCTGTGACCGCCTGGCGAGCCAGGCGCAGTCACCGACTGTTCAGTTTTGGAAGCGACCGAGTGGCCCGTCCAGACCTCACGGATGCCGGCTAGCCAGCCCCTTCTGGCTGCCCGAGGGGCAGCCTTAGGCGACTAGGCGGTGCATTTCAGTGATCTGAGTGAACCGGGCGGTCCGGTTGAAATTCTTACAGGCGCCCTATCCGGGATCCGAGTAATCAAGTTCTTTGCTGGTTCTCTTTGGCCCAACGGGCCAGTCGTTCGCGTTCAACAGGATCGTAATACTGCGGCGGCGGGCGCGCAACGCGAAGACACGGCCGTTGCACGCATGAATTGGCCGCTACAGCCGAGTCATTCCCGCGAGCCGCATTTAGTCGCCCCGCGCGTACGCGGCGAGCGCATCAAGGGCGATGTCTGGTTCGTAGCCCTTGCGTACCAGGACCCCCAGGGCGCGGTCGCGGTCGCGACGGCTGTGTGGCGGCGATGGGAAGCGGCGGGTCAGCAGCTGCAGCGCGCGGTCCAACTCCGCCTCGTAAGGGCCTGCGCCGGCGCCGTCCTCGAGCGCCGTCGCGATCGTCTCCTGTGCGATCCCGCGCTGCAGGAGGGTACGCCTGATCCGCTCAGCCCCCCACTGCTCGAGTTCGCGCTTGTCGGCAACGAACAAGTGCGCGAAACGATGATCATCGAGGTACCCGTGCTCGGTCAGCTCGGCGACCGTCTGCTCTGTTACGGCGTCATCGATGCCCTTGCGGAGCAGGTAGGCACGTACTTCGCTGGCAGTACGCTCTCGCCGGTCTAGATAAGAGCAGGCGAGTCCTAGCGCGAGCGCGGGCTGATCGGCCGCGCTGTCATGCAGCACGGCCGGGACTGGTGCGCTCGTTGGCCGCGCGCAGAGGCGCAGGCTCGCGCCACTCGCCGCTCGAGCCGTTGCCGTCTGGCGCCGACCCGGAGTCGGCATCTGCTCCTCGGCCCGCAGCCGATTCGATCGGTTGAGCTGGATCCCGACCGAGTCCGAGCGCCGCATAGATCTTCGCTTCGATCTCCCGCGCAGTGTCGGAATGCTCGTCGAGAAAAGCCTTGGCGTTTCCTCTCCCCTGGCCGAGCCGTTCATCTCCGTAGGAGAAGAACGCGCCGGATTTGGTGATGATGCCCTGCTCGACGCCGTAGTCGATCAAGCAGCCCGCGGTCGAAATGCCCTTGCCGAACTCGATGTCAAATTCGGCCTGCTTGAAGGGCGCAGCGACCTTGTTCTTTACGACCTTGACCTTGACCCGGTTGCCGACGGCCTCGGCACCGTCTTTGAGCGTCTCAATACGCCGAATGTCGAGCCGCTGCGAGGAATAGAACTTCAGCGCGCGGCCGCCGGGCTGCGTCTCGGGCGAGCCGAACATCACCCCGACCTTCTCGCGAATCTGATTGGTGAACATGCACAGCGTCTGAGTGCGGTTGAGCGTGCCGGCCAGCTTGCGCATCGCCTGGGACATCATGCGCGCCTGGGCGCCGACGGTCTGATCGCCCATCTGGCCCTCGAGCTCGGTGCGAGGAGTCAGCGCAGCGACCGAGTCGACCGCCACGACGTCGACCGCTCCCGAGCGGATCAGCGTGTCTACGATCTCGAGCGCCTGCTCTCCGTAGTCGGGCTGGGAGACGAGCAGTTCGTCGATGTCGACTCCGATCTGGCGCGCGTAGATCGGATCCATGGCGTGCTCGGCGTCGATGAACGCGCACACGCCGCCGAGTTTTTGCGCCTCAGCGAGGATGTGGTAGACGAGCGTGGTCTTGCCGGACGACTCAGGCCCGAAGATCTCAATGATCCGGCCTCTGGGGACGCCTCCCACGCCGAGCGCGATGTCCAGCGACAGCGCGCCGGTCGGGATCACGTCCACCGCCACGCGGGCACCCGGGTCCCCCATGCGCATCACGGCACCCTTGCCGAACTGCTTTTCGATCTGGCTCAGGGCACCCTTCAGCGCGGCTTGGCGCTTGGCGTCGGACTTCGCGTCAGGCACGGCCTGCACACCGGCCCGCTGCTGCTCGCTCATTTCGTAGTGGCTCCTTGTATCTCTAGCTTTGGAACGCTCCACCGTAGGGCCAGCCGCGGACGGAACCGCCGCTGTTCGAGAGCCTTCCAAGCTACGGCGGGTCTTGTCACAGAACAAGGAGCGGTTGTGACAAAAGGGCAAAAAGACGACGAGCGTCGAGTACTATCGCCGCCGCGATCAGATCGACCTCTTGCAGCCAGTCGAGTGAGAGCGCCCGGCGCGGCTGAACTGAGCTGGCCTTCTCAGGTCCGCCATATCCGTGCCAGCGGTTCGTATCGAGCCCCTCCCCGCTCTAACCGCGAGCGGTAGAGCGTCACCGCGGGGGCAATGAACTCCAGCCGGCGCGGAGACTCGAGCTCGCGCGCACGCACGGCCGTCCGGCCTGGCACGCGCGCGACAGTCACGTGGGCCAAGTAAGGGCGCTTCTCCGGCGTGTACCAGCCACCTGCGCTGAGCGCGTCAGCGAGCGAAGCTTGTAGCTGCCTCAGCACGCCCGCTCGGTCTTGTAGACCGACTGCCAGTACCCGAGGCCGCCGCGGGGGAAGCCACATCGGGTCTCCCAGTGAAAGCATGGGTCGGGCAACGGCCTGCACGGCTTCCGCGCACGCGGCACCAACCGGCTCGATCTCGTCGATGGCGCGCCAGCCGAGGAAGCAGAGCGTCGCGTGTAAGGCATCGGGCGTGACGAGACGCAGACTTTGAACCGAGTCTTGCTCTGACCTCCAACGCACGAGCTCGCTGCGCGCGTCCTCTGACAACTCGAGCGCGACGAACAGGCGAGCCCGCTCGACCGCCTGCGAGCTCACCTCGCCCGGGCGGCCCCGGGGATGTGGGGCACGGACGAGGCCTCTCCTCGCAGCAGCCGCCGCAACAGGTGCAGGGCGACGGTGGTTGAACGCTCGCGGATATCGGCGCGGCCACCTGGGAGCCGGGCGCTGCGCGTCACGCGGTCGCCACCGCGCTCAGCCACCGAGAAGCAAACGAACCCAACTGGTTTCTCGTCGGTCCCGCCCTCAGGCCCCGCGATGCCAGTGATGCCGATCCCGAGGTCGGCGCCGAACCGCGCGATCGCGCCTTCTGCGAGAGCTTCGGCGACCTGTTCGGAAACGGCGCCAAACCGCACGATGAGGTCTGCCTCGACGTCCACGAGCCCGACCTTGGCCTCGTCCGAGTACGCGACGATGCCCCCCAGGAAGTAGGCCGAGGAACCGCCGCGGTCGGTCAGGCGGGCGGCCATCATGCCGCCGGTGCACGACTCTGCCACCGCGACGGTGCGACCCTGGAGCAACCGTGCCACCTGCTCGTCGATCGTCTCGCCGTCCTCGGAGAAGAGGGTGTCGCGGTGGCGCTCACGAATGAATTCCACCAAGGAGTCGTATGCGGACGCTGCTTCTGGCTCGTAACGCGTGGCGATCTCGATTTCCCCTCTGCGTAGACAGGTTGTGATCTCGAGCGCGCTCAGATCGAGCCCCGCATCCTCGGCCGCGCGCAGGGTGTTCGCGATCTCCGATTCGGGAATTCCGAACAGGCGCATGAATCCGCGGCGGTACTTAGGTGCTCCCTCCAGAGCCGCTTGGAGCTCGCGCGTTTCTAACGCCATCTCCCACATCGGGTGTAGCTCGCGTGGGGGTCCGGGCAGCACAACGACCGTCGGGCCCTGCCCATCGAGCGGCGGCACCACCAAACCAGGCGCCGTTCCCACCGGCTCGAGCACGGCGGCTCCTTCGGGGATCACCGCCTGTTTGCGGTTGGAGACGCGGATCGCCGCGCGGTCGATGCCTGGCCACCTGGCAGTGATGCCTTCGAGAATGCGTGCGATCCGCTCCTCCAGCGCCTCGTCGAGCACCATTTTGCGCCCCGCGAAGCGCCCCACGACCTCCGCGGTGAGGTCGTCCGCCGTCGGACCGAGGCCACCGCTCGTGACGACGACCGCGTAGCCCTCCGCTGCCATGAACGTCAACGCTGCGAGCAGGTCGCCAGAGCGATCGCCCACAATCTGGATGACCGCCGGATCGAGTCCCACCTCGCGCAGGCGCTCTGACAGCCAGGGGCCGTTGCGGTCGGCGATGATCCCGGTCAGGACTTCGGTTCCGGTGATCAGGATGCCGGCGCGCGGCTTCACGCGCGGCATACCAGGCAAAAAGCGACGCGCCGGCTCACGCGCACTTGAACGGTAGGCTGGTCGCAGGCAAAAACGACGTGCCCTTGGGCCGGATTCGGTAACCGAGCGGCGTCGCCGAGGATGGCACCGTGACCGGTTTGCCGTTGACCTTCAGCTGCACCCCAGGATTGCCGAGCGTGAGGTAGAACTCGCGAGCGGTCTCGCGTGGGATCGCCTGACCCGGGTTGTACGTGGTCCCGGGAATCAGCTTCTTGCCTGCTCCATTTATCAGGCAGACGTACACGGGCGCGGTCGGAACCAGTTGCACGGTGACCGTGCGGGGCTTGTGCGAGGTCGTGGAGGCGCGCGTTCTTGTCGTATGGGTAGGCGTGGAGTGCGTTTTGCCGTGGCCGCGACCGTGCAGGCTCGATTGAGCGGAGTTGTTGTTGTTGTTTCCCGACGAGCCAATGCTGCCGACCACGTAGAGGACGATCAAGACGACCGCCAGGACCGCGACAATCGCCGCCCACGGCGGCGGGGCAAAGCGTGGCCGCCCGCCCCGGTCGCGCTCGCGCTCTCGGTCACGCTCACGGTCGCGGCGCAGCGGAGCGATCGGCTGGGCCTCGTGCTCGGCCGGGCGTTCATACCGGCGCTTGAACTCTTCTACGAGCATGCGGCTGTCGAGCCCCAGGTAGTCCCCGTAAGTGCGTAAAAAGCTCTTTACGTAGACCGGTCCGGGCAACAGCTCCCATTCCTCGTTTTCGATCGCGCGCAGGTATTTGGCGCGGATCTTGGTGTTCGCCTCGACCTCGGCCATGTCGATGCGGGCACGGATGCGCGCGTCTCTGAGCGTGGCGCCGATGTTGTTGGCCATCCCGCCGAAGGCTAGCGACGGCTCGCGGCTGTCATTGGTCCGAAACGCCGACCCGCTCAGGTCCGTCTAGCTCTGACAGGTGCGAGAGGATGCGCGGCACGTCCGCCTCGCTGATTAGCACCTGGCGTGGCTTGGACCCCTCGTAGCCGGAGATGATGCCGCGACGCTCCAGCATGTCGATGAGACGACCCGCGCGGGTATACCCCAGCCGCAGGCGCCGCTGCAGCATGGAGGTGGAAGCAGTTCCCATCTGCGCCACGAGCGCGATCGCTTCTTCGAGCAGAGGGTCCTCATCGGGATGGAGGTTGTCCCCTTCGCCGTCGTCACTCGCGGAGGACTCGACCTCCTCGAGCAACTGCTCTTCGAACTGGGGCTCGCCCTGTCGCCGCCAAGCGTCGGTCAGCTGCGCGATCTGGTCCTCGTCGATGAATGCCCCTTGTATCCGTTGCAACTTGGCCGATCCCAACGGCGAGAACAGCATGTCGCCCTGGCCCAGCAGCGACTCGGCACCGTTGTGGTCGAGAATTACGCGCGAATCGGTCTGGCTGGAGACCGCGAAGGCGATTCGCGAAGGGATGTTGGCTTTGATCAGGCCTGTGATGACGTCTACGCGCGGGGACTGCGTCGCGACCACCAGATGGATGCCGACCGCGCGCGCCTTCTGGGCGAGGCGGATAACCGAATCCTCGACGTCGGCCGGCGCCACCATCATTAGATCGGCGAGCTCGTCGATCACGCACATGATGTAAGGCAGCGCCGGCTCCCCCCTGCGTTCGCGTGCCCGGTTTAGCTCGGCCAGCGAGCGCGTCCGGGCTAGCGACATCGTGCCGTAGCGCTGTTCCATCTCCTTGACGAGGTTCTGCAATGCGTTGGCCGCCATGCGAGGGCTGGTGATCACCGGCGTCAGCAAATGTGGGATCGACTCGTAGTGGTTGAGCTCGACCTGCTTGGGATCGACCAGCACCAGGCGGACCTCGTGCGGCGTCGAGCGCAGCAGGATGCTCGACAGCATCGCGTTCACGCAGGCCGATTTCCCGGACCCGGTCGTGCCCGCCACCAGCAGATGGGGCATCTTCGCCAAATCGGCCCCGATTGCCCGACCGGCGATGTCCTTGCCCAGCCATACCGTCAAAGGCGACCAGTCGGGCGGTGGCTCCTGGAAGACGTCGCCGAGGTGCACGATCCTGCGCCGCGCGTTTGGCACCTCAACCCCCACCGCCTGCTTTCCAGGGATCGGCGCAAGAATGCGGATTTCGGTGGCCGCCAGCGCATAGGCGAGGTCGTCCTTGAGCTGAGCCACCTTCGAAACCTTGGTGCCGGGCGCGAGGCGCAGCTCGTAGCGGGTGATGTGCGGACCGGTGACATGGCCGATGACCTGGGCTTCGATCCCGAAATGGCCAAGAGTCTCGATCAGCGTCCGTTCGACCTGCTCTTGTCCCGCGGTATCCGGACGCAGCGAATCACTGCCCGAGCGAGTCAGAAAGCGGGAATTGGGAACGTGCCAGGCGAACGAAGGATCGTCCGTTACCGAGGCACGAAAGCGGCCCTGGGGGGTTAGCTGCGAGGGATCGACCGGCGGCTCGGTTGCCGCTTCGCGCTCCGGCTCGGGTTCGGGCACGTCCGGCGGATTCTCTGCGGGTGGGGCTTCGACATGCGTCGCCCGTACGACCATTTCGCCCGTGTCGGCGTCCGGCGGCACCACGACGTCGTCGCGCCCGCCGAAGACGCTCGTTGTCGCCGGCCCCTCTTCGACAGGGCGGCCCACGCGCGTACGGTTCATGCGTCCAAGCGGTCCCTCGGCGCCGGCAAGCTGCTCGCCGGACCGGGCGAGCGCCCTCGTGGTCCGCTCGACGCCAGCACCCGTCGCGCGCATCACTCCTTGGAGCGAGGCGCCTGTGACCAGCATCGCGCCTGCGATCAGTAGGAAGAACGCGAGGATCTGCGCCCCCAGCGTTGAGACCAGGTGCGCGATTACCCACAGCTCGGCCTGGCCGATCACACCTCCACGAACTTCGAACGCGTGCACGTGCCAGAACACGTCCGCAGCCGTGGGCCCGGGCCCTATGCCGAGCGTCCCGGCGGCGAGCGCCAACGTCACTCCGGCGGTTAGACAGACGAGGCCAGCTCGGAGGGGTCGGGCCGGCGCCCGCAGTTCGCGCGCGAGCAACAGCGCGCCCGCCCCAATCAGCACCGCAGGTACGGCGTATCCGATCACGCCGAACACGAAGCGCAGCGCGGAGACGATTGCCGAGCCGAGCGTGCCTCCATTCAGCCTGAGATACGAAACACAGACCAGAAAGATCCCGAGCGCGAGCAGCGCGAGCGCGATCACATCGAGGTGGTGAGGAGCGAACTGGTTTCTCGGCAAGCTCGCGCGGGCGAGCAGCGAGCGCCGGGCCCGCTTCGGTGGCGGCTTCTTTCTCGCGCGTGTGGCCATGTGCCGAAGAAACTCTGAAGCTGCTTCGACGCCCACGAGCTCGCTCCTGCTGCATTCGCAGCGGCGTTAAGCGCACGGTAAAAGCCAGAGTTAGCGGCCGCTGACGGCCGTTAACCTTGTTCGGCGGTGTCAGATTACGAACGTCCCCCACGCGTCCTGGTCGTCGAGGACGACGACGCCATCGCCCAGGTCCTGCAACGCTCGCTGCGGCTCGAGGGCTACGAGGTGAAGCTGGCGGGCGATGGGATCAGCGCGCTGGACTTTGCGCAGGTGTTTCTCCCCGACCTGGTGATTTTGGACCTCGGCTTGCCGCGACTCGACGGGATTGAGGTCGCGAAGGAGCTGCGACGCGGCGACGACGTGCCGATTCTTGTTCTGACCGCTCGCGACGCGGTCGAGTCGCGCGTCGAGGGGCTCGACTCGGGTGCCGACGACTATCTCGTCAAACCGTTCGAGCGCCAGGAGCTGCTCGCGCGCCTGCGGGCGCTTCTGCGGCGCCGCCCGCCGCGGGGACAAGCAACCTTGACGGTGGGCGATCTAAAGCTCAACCCGGATACGCACGAGGTCACGCGCGGCGACCGCGAAATGGAGCTCACGCAACGGGAATTCGAGCTACTCGAGTACCTCATGCGCAACGAGCGCATCGTTATCTCCCGACAGCGTCTACTCGACGAGGTATGGGGCTATGACCCGTTCTCGATGACAAATACGATCGAGGTGTTTGTCTCGAACCTACGGAGGAAGCTGGAATCCGGTGGCGAGCCTCGGCTCCTACATACGATCCGCGGCGCGGGGTACGTACTCCGCGTATAGGTCGGTCCCCGTCCGCTGGCGCTTAGCTGGCGGCTCGGCGGTACTGACATTCGTGATCCTGGCTGCCTTCGCCACCGTGGTCGGCGTGTTGACCGAGGGGCAGGTGAGGCGCCAATTCGACGAGCAGGTGCACTCGGCCGCGAACCGCCTCGCCCACCAGATCAAGCCGATATACGACGGGGCATCGGACCAGCTCGACTGCAACACGCACGTGGAACTCGGCACGTTCGCGCGTGCCGATGACGCCGAGATCCGTGTCTTTAGCGACGTCGGCCGGGTCATGTGCTCGCAAATTCAGACCGGCGGCGCCAACCCCCGGCCACTGAACCAGCCGGCCTTGGTACCGCCTGTCCAGCCAGGCACATACGAGCAGGGCGGCTATCGCGTGGAGGCTCGCGAGGTCGGATGGTTCCCCGCCGGCGAGGGCATGTTGCTATACGCGCGCCCGCTTTCGCAGATCGATCACACGCTGGCGCGGGTCCGACTGTTCTTGCTGTTGGGCGTGCTCGGCGGGGCGATCCTGGCGCTGCTGGCGGGGCTGTTCGTGGCGCGGCGCGCGATGCGGCCGATCGCCGAGCTCACCGACGCCGCGCGCGAGATCGAGCGCACTCGTGATCCCAGCTTGAGAATTCCTTATCCCGAGGCCGAAGACGAGGTTGCCGAACTCGCCCGCACGCTCGACGGGATGTTGCGCTCGCTCGACGCCGCGCGCGGTGAGACCGAGGCGATGCTCGAACGCCAGCGCGAGTTCGTAGCCGACGCTTCGCACGAGCTGCGCACGCCGCTCACCAGTGTGCTCGCGAACCTCGAGCTGCTCTCCGAAGAGCTACAGGGCGAGCAGGCCGAAACGGCGCAGGCCGCGCTTCGCTCGACGCGGCGGATGCGCCGGCTGGTCGGGGACCTGCTGCTGCTCGCCCGGGCGGACGCCAAGCGCGGCGCACCGCGGCGAGCAACCGATCTGGCCGACGTGCTGATCGAGGCTGTGTCGGAGCTCGAGCCCGTCGCCGAGGGTCACGAGATATCAATCGAGCCCGAGCCGGCCGTGATCGTCGGGGTGGGCGACGACCTTCACCGCCTGGTGCTCAACTTGCTCGAGAACGCGGTCAGACATACGCCGCCGGGCACGCACGTGCGAGCCGCGACGGGCCTCGAAGACGGTTACGCGTTCCTGGTGGTCTCAGACGATGGTCCCGGGATCGCGCCCGAGCTGGAACGCCGCGTGTTCGAGCGCTTCGTGCGAGGCGCGCGCGACGGTGGCCGCGGCTCGGGCCTCGGCCTCGCGATCGTACGTGCGGTCGCCGAATCGCACGGGGGCACGGTGCGGTTGCGGCCGTCCGGATCAACCGGCGGTACTCATTTCGAGATCCGAATTCCGGCGAGCGCGCGCGAACGTGAAATCGCCGCGGCCAAAGAAGGCTCTTAGTCAGACCTCGACCACGACCGGCAGCACCATCGGCCGCCGGCGCAACCGCTCATAGACGAACGCTGCGAGGTCGTCGTGAAGCTCCTGCTGGAGCAGGTCGATCTCCCGCACCCCGTCCTCCGCGGCGACTTTGAGTGACCGCTCAACCTGGCCGCGGATTTCGTCGACGAGGTTGCCGGCCTGGTCGGCGAAAGGGACGCCTCGGAAGATGACCTCTGGAGGCGCGACCGACTCGCCTGTCTGCTCGGAGACCGTCGCCACGACGATGAAGATCCCGTCGGCGGAGAGCATGCGCCGGTCACGCAGCGCGACGTCGGCTGGGTCACCGATGTCGACGCCGTCAACGAAGATCATTCCCGAGCGCTCGGAGTCGGCAAAGCGTGCTCCGTTTGCGTCGATCTCCAGCGGCAGGCCGTTGGCGCCCTTGAACACCCGCGCCGGATCTATCCCCACGGCGGCGGCGAGCTCCGCATGCAAGTGCAGACGTCGGTGGTCACCGTGGACCGGCAGCAGATAACGGGGCCTGACCAGGTTGAGCATCAGCTTCAGCTCCTCCTGGTAGCCGTGGCCGGAGGCATGGATGAGAGCGTCGCCGGTCGTCACCACGTGGCACCCGATCTGGTAGAGCCGATCGATCGTCTCTCCCACCGCGCGCTCGTTCCCGGGGATTGGTGTCGCCGAAAACACGACGGTGTCGCCGTCGTGAAGCTGGACCTGGGGATGGTCGTTGTGTGCCATGCGCCTCAGCGCGGACAGCGGCTCCCCCTGCGAGCCGGTCGAGACCACCACGACCTTGTGGTCGGGCCAGTCCTCGACCTCGTGAGCACCGATCATGATGCCCTCCGGAAACTCAATGTGCCCGAGCGAGCGGCCGATACCCACGTTCTTGCGCATCGAGCGTCCGACCAGTGCGACCTTGCGCGAGAGCGCCGCAGCCGCATCGACCACCTGCTGAACACGGTGAATGTTCGAGGCGAAGCTGGTCACGATGATCCGCCCCGGCGCGCGCGAGAACACCTCCTCGAGGCGGGGACCCACGATGCCCTCGGAGGGGGAAAAGCCCGCGCGATCCGCGTTAGTCGAGTCGCCCAGCAACAGCAGCAGCCCTTCTCGCCCGAACTCCGCGAGGCGTGAGATATCGGCAGGTGGACCATCGACCGGCGTCTGATCGAACTTGTAGTCACCGGTCGCAAGCACGGTACCGAGCTCGGTCCCGAGCGCGACCGCGCAGGAGTCCGGGATGGAGTGGGTCAGGTGGACCAGCTCGAGCGAAAACGGCCCTAAGTCGAGGCGCTCGGCGGGGCGGAGATCCTCAAGGCGCACTTCGCGCAGGCGGTGCTCGTCGAGCTTGGAACGCGCCATCGCGACCGTCAAACGGCGGCCGTAGACGGGCGCCTGACTCGTATCCCCAAGCTCTCGCAGAATCCAGGGCAGTGCTCCCAGATGATCCTCGTGTCCGTGAGTAATGACGAAGGCCTCAATGTCCGCGGCGCGCTCGCGCAGGTAGGAGAAATCCGGCAGTACAAGGTCGATGCCGAGCATCTCCGCAGTCGGAAATCGCAGCCCGGTATCGACCACCACGATTCGCCCGTCGTACTCCACCACCGTCATGTTCTTGCCGATTTCGCCCAAGCCGCCCAGCGGCAGGACGCGCAAAACGCCGCTCACGCGGCCGTGGCAAGCAATCCGTGGCGCTCGAGCAACTGCCGGACCGTGCCCAGTTCGGACTCGTCGAGTTCGACGTACGGCAGTCTCGGCGCGCCGACATTGATGCCGATTAGCTTGAGCGCCGCCTTCACCGAGCACGCAAGCGGCGCGACCGCCAGCTCACGGTAGGCGTCTTGCAGGCTTTCGTCGAGCTCGCGCCTGCGTTCAGGCTGATCGACCATCTGGCGCATCTCCTCGCCAAATAAGTGGCTTGCCACGAGCACGCCGCCGGGCTCATCCATGTCTAGTACCGGGGCGAGCAGGTCATCGTTGCCGGCGTAGATCGACAGGCCGTCGAGCTTGGCGAGGTTGGCGGGATTGGCCTGTTTGACGGCGCGGATGTTTTCGATCTGTCCGAGCTCCTCGAGCAGCTCGTTGCCCATGTCCTGAGCGGTGCGCTGAGGAATGTTGTAGACCACGATCGGTAGGTCGGTGGCGCGTGACACCGTTTCAAAGTGGCGCACGATCCCTCGTCGCGACGGCTTGTTGTAGTAGGGGTTGACGACCAGCAGAGCGTCGGGACGGAGTTCGGTGACGCGCTCGGTCAGCTCGACCGTGTGACGCGTGTCGTTGGAGCCCACCCCTGCCACGATCGTGCAGCCCGGATGCGAGGGTCGGATTTCCTGGACCCCCAGCCGGATCAGCCGCAGCTTTTCCTCGTCTGACAGCGTTGGCGCCTCTCCAGTCGTGCCGCACAGGACGAGGCCGTCGCTGCCGTGCTCGAGCAGGTGCTCCATCAGACGCGTCGCTGCGTCCTCGTCAAGCTCGCCGCGGGCATCAAACGGCGTAACCATCGCGGTCAGGATCGCGCCAAGCTCGAGCGCCATAGTGGCGATTATCCCGCGTCGTCGTGGGGGCCGCCCCAGCCGAGCACCGACAACGGCCCCATCGCCGCGCGCTCGTGGGGTGGCGCCGGGGTGGTCTTTAGCTCAGGCTTGGGCTGCGCGATCACGTGATGCACGGACGCCCCGGTGAGTCGCTCGATGCGCTCGGGCAGCCCTTCGTGGAGCCATTTCGAGAAGCGCATCGGCAGTGTGGCAACCATGATCTCGTCGTAGTGTTTGGGGTCCCAGGCTTCGCTCACCGCGACGATTGGATCGCCGTCTCCCACGGTGCCGTCGATCTCCAGACCTTCTTCGCGCAGGCGCGCGCAGGCCTGGCTGAGTTGCTCCTGAGCGGCCGCTCGCCCGCCGCCAAAAGGCGTAGCCGGAACGACCAAGGCGAAACTGACCTGCTCGGTGGCGGCGAGGGCCTTCATCGCCTGAACGAGCTCATCTGAGTTCGCCGTGACATTGGCGAGCACGAGGATGTTCTTCTTCCAGGCCATCACGAGCTCCTTGATCGGTCCGCTGCACTGCAACATACCTGGAGCACAGGCGAACCAAGCCGCGCGGGCGCCACTCGGCACGCAATCAGAACAAAAGCTGGTCCAGACCGACCACGGGCGAGCGCTCAAGCGTGGAGACGCGGCGTACCGCCAACAGCACCCCGGGCATGAATGACTCCCGTGCGAGCGAGTCGTGACGAATCGTCAGCGTCTGGCCCACGTCTCCCAGGATTACCTCCTGGTGAGCCACCAGGCCCGGGAGCCGGACGGAGTGGATCGGCACCCGCACCGGGCGCCCCGAAGCCGCGAAGCTATCGCTCATCAGAGCGGCCGTGCGCGCCGCAGTGCCGCTCGGTGCATCGAGCTTGTCCGCATGGTGGAGTTCGATGATCTCGGCCGTCTGCATGTGCCTGGCCGCCTCGGTCGCGAACCGAGTCATCAAGACCGCGCCAATCGCAAAGTTCGGCGCAACGAAGACGTTGCCCCGGGTACCTTCGAACTCGCGCAGCACGTCGAGGTCGAAGCCGGTGGTACCGATGACCACATGGACCCCAGCGGAGACGGCCTCGCGTGCGTTCGCCAATGCGCTGTCGGGGACGGTGAAGTCGACCAGCACCTCCGGACGCGACTCGAGCGCGTCAGCCAGCGTCCGGTCCAAACGAGGATCCGCCTGCGCGACCAACTCCATGTCGGCCGCGTCCTCAACTGCCCGACAAACGGTCTGTCCCATCCTGCCGGCGGCACCGGCCACCGCCACGCGGATCGGGGCTTCGCCGGCGCCGCCCTCGCCGGAGCTCACGAACGCTCTCCGGCGCCGACCGCTTCCGCGACCGTGATCTCTGGAGCCACAGGCTCCAGTGCGCGCGCAAAGCGCTCGCGGTCGGGCCCAATCGCGGCGGCCGAGCGCCGCTCCGGAGCCCACAGCTCGCGCGTCAGCTGTGCGAGCTCGTCGAGCGTTACGGCGTCGATGCGTTTGATCACTTCATCGAGCGGCTCGAGCGGGGCACCCGCCAACACCTCCGACCCGAGGCGGTTCATGCGTGCGCCGGTCGATTCGAGCGAAAGCACCACTCTCCCCTTCAGGTTCTCCTTGGCGCGCTCGAGCTCCTCCGCGGTTGCAGGCTCTTGCTCGAGCCGCTGCAACTCGTCGGCGACCACGCCGAGCGCGTCGATCAGGTTGTCAGCACGGGTGCCCACATAGAGCCCGATCTGTCCGGAGTCCTGGTAGCCGTTGGCGAACGAGTACACCGCGTAGGCGAGCCCTCGCCGCTCACGGATCTCCTGGAACAGCCGCGACGACGAGGTGCCGCCAAAGATCGTGTCGAGCACGCGCAGCGCGTAACGACGCTCGTCGAAGCGGGAGATACCGGGACCGCCGATACAGACGTGGTACTGCTCTGTGTCCTTCGATTCGAAGCGCGCGCGCGGAGCGCCGTCGGCCGGCGCCGGCGCGAACCCGGGCGCGGCCGAGCGAGCGCCGTCCGGCACGCGGGTGCTCGCGAGCTCTACGAGCCCGTCGTGGTCGACCGCCCCGGCGGCGGCTATCACCACGTTGCCGGGCACGTAGCGTCCGCTATGAAAGCGCGCGATTTCAGCGACCGGGGTGTCCGCGATCACCGGCGCGCGGCCGATTATCGCCCGCCCCAGCGGGTGTTCGCCGAACACGGCCTCGCCGAGCAGATCGAACACCTTTTCCTGCGGATCGTCCTCGTACATCGCGATCTCTTCCAAGATCACGGCACGCTCGGAGTCGACCTCACGCAGAGCTGGCTTGAACACCATCTCCGCCATCACGTCAAACGCGTCGGGCAGGTGGGTGTCGATCACACGCGCAAACACCGAGGTGGTCTCCTTGCCGGTGCCGGCGTTGAGCTCGGCTCCCATCGCGTCGAAGATCTGATCGATCTGGAGCGAGCTGTACTTGTCCGAGCCCTTGAACAGCAAGTGCTCGACCAGGTGCGAAAGCCCAGCCTGTGGCTCGCTCTCTCCGCGCGAGCCTGTGCCCACCCAGATACCCAGCGCCACGGAGCGGACCGTGGCCATCGCCTCGGTCACGATCCGCAGGCCGGAATCGACCGTGGTCAGACGATGGCCATCATCCACGGCGGCGCTGGACTGTCGCGCGGGCGTCAGGACGCTGGACGGTCGGGATCGCGGTCGCGCACGCGGCCCCGGTCTCGATCACGGTCGCGCTCGCGAGGTCCGCGAGGGCCCCGCCCGTCGCGGCCGTTGCGCCCGCGCGGACCACCGCTTCGCCGTGGGCCGCCCGGGTCACCGGTGCCGACCGCTTGCAGCTCCTCGACCGTCTTGCCGGCGACGTCCGGGTCCGAGGCGAGCCGCAGGCCGATCCGACCGCGCTCACGATCCACCTCAACCACGCGTACGTTCAGCTCGTCGCCCTTGTTGAGGACCTCCTCGACAGTCGCGACGCGCTGGCCGGGCGAGATGTTCGAGATGTGCAGCAGTCCGTCGGTGCCCTTGGACAGCTCTACGAACGCCCCGAATGCTGTGGTCTTTACGACCTTGCCGGTGAACTCGTCGCCGACCTCGACCTCCTTGGTCATCGCCCGGATGCGTTCGACCAGCGCGTCGCCGCGCTCGCCGTCGGAGGCGTACACGAGCACCTGGCCCTCGTCGGAGACATCGATCTGTGACTCGAACTCCTCCTGCAGGGCACGGATCGTCTCCCCGCCCTTGCCGATCAGCAGCCCGATCTTCTCGGGATCGATCTGGATCGTCGAGATGCGCGGCGCAAAGCGCGAGAGCTCGGCGCGCGGCACATCGATTACCTTGCCCATCTCGTCGAGGATGAAGCGGCGCGCGACCTTGGCCTGCGCGAGCGCGTCGCGCATGATCTCGAAGGTCACGCCCGTGATCTTGATGTCCATCTGTAGCGCGGTGATTCCGCGCTCAGTGCCGGCGACCTTGAAATCCATGTCACCGAGGTGATCTTCGACGCCGGCGATGTCGGTGAGAACGATGTAGTCCTCGCCCTCCTTGATCAAGCCCATGGCGATGCCAGCGACAGCCCGCTTGAGCGGAACGCCGGCGTCCATCAGCGACAGCGAGGAGCCGCACACGGAGGCCATCGAGGACGAACCGTTTGATTCGAGGATGTCCGAGACCACGCGAATCGTGTACGGAAACTCGTCTTGACTCGGGACCATCGGCACCAGCGCGCGCTCGGCGAGCGCGCCGTGACCGATATCACGGCGTTTCGGACCGCGCATGAAGCCCGCTTCCCCGACCGAGAAGGGCGGGAAGTTGTAGTGGTGGAAGTAACGCTTGGCGGTCTCGAGCCCGAGGGTGTCCAGGCGCATCTCCTCACGTGTGGTGCCCAGCGCGACGACGCTCAGCGCCTGTGTCTGGCCGCGGGTGAAAAGAGCCGACCCGTGCGTGCGCGGCGCGATGTCCACTTCGATCGAGAGCGGCCGGATCTCGTCGGCGCCCCGACCGTCGGGACGCTTCTTGTGCACCGCGATCCGCTCGCGGATCAGGGTCTGCTCGAGTTTGTCGAATGCAAGCTGGGCAGCCGCCCGCCGCTCCCCGTAGTCAGGGGCCTCGGCGTCGGGCGCGTACTGCGACAGGACCTGCTCCTCGACCGCCTTGCACGCGTCCTGGCGCTCGAGCTTGTCGACCACCTGCGTGGCCTGGTCCAGCGCGTCCCCGTGAGAGCTCTTCAGCTGCTCGTAAAACTCGGGGTCCACCTGGGGCACGTCCACTGCGAGCTTTTCCTTGCCCGCTTGCTCGGCGAGCTCGCGCTGCACCGCACATAGCTTCTTGATCTCTCCGTGAGCGATATCGAGCGCGTCGAGGATCTCTGCCTCGGGGATCTCGTTGGCCCCGGCCTCGACCATCAGGATCGCCTCTTCGGTACCGGCCACGATCAGATCGAGGTCCGTGTTCTCGGACAGGTCTTCCTCGTGCGGGTTGACGACGAAGTTGCCCTCGACCTTGCCGATCCGCACAGCGCCAACGGGCGTCGGCAGCGGGATGTTGGAGACCATCAGCGCGGCTGAGCAGCCGTTCATCGCGAGCACGTCGTAGGGTTGGACGTGGTCCACGGAGATCGGGATCGCGACCAGCTGAGTCTCGTAGCGCCAACCCTTCGGAAATAGCGGCCGAATGGGTCGGTCGATCAGCCGCGCCGAGAGCGTCGCCTTCTCCCCCGCGCGGCCTTCGCGCTTGAAAAACGAGCCGGGGATCTTCCCGGCCGCGTACATGCGCTCCTCGACATCTACCGTCAGCGGCAGAAAATCAACGTCGCGCAAATTGCCCGCCGTGGCGGTGCAAAGAACCATCGTGTCGCCCGAACGGACGAGGACGGCGCCGGAGGCCTGCTTGGCCAGCTTGCCTGTCTCGAACGAGATCTCATTGCCCCCGATCTCCACGGACACGCGAGTGACGGCGTCAGACATATTCAATTCCCTTCTTACCTCGCCGTTCGGTAGGCGAGGTCTCTCTTGTTTCTTCTTTTGATCCGAACTATCAGCGATGGTAGCGGCAGTTCGCGCCAGTGCCCCATTTCAAAGAGTGTCGAGCACGCGCTCGTCGATTCGACCCGCGTATTTGCGATCGCCCACAAAGAGCGTGGGCGTGGTGGCGACGCCGGCTCGGATGCCGGATTGAAAGTCGCCGCGCACGCGCGCTGCGACCGAATCGCTGCGGCGGTCTCGATCAAAGCATTCGAGGTCCAGGCCGAGCTCCTCGGCGCGCCGCCACAGGTGTGGGTCCTCGAGCCGGCTCTGGTCGGCGAACAGGGCGTCGTGCATCTCCCAGAAGCGGCCTTGCAGCGCGGCGGCTTCGGCCGCGCACGCCGCGGCCCAGGCGCGAGGATGGCTCGAGCGCACGGGGAAGTTGCGAAAGACCTGCCGCAGATTCGAACGTGCGGACAGGCGCGCGTGCAGCACCGCGCAGAAAGGGCACTCGAAGTCGCCGTACTCGATCACCAGGGCCCCGGCTTCGGGGCCGCGGAGGTGGTCCTTCTCAGAGAGCGGAGGCGCTGGCGCGGAGCGTAGGTCTGCCATGCAATGACGGCGCCGGGCGCAGACAGGTCATGCGGCGACGGCCGCGAGGCCGTCGAAGATTAGGTTCGCCCCCGGGAGCTCGCCTGGCGAGGGCGCCTCATAGCTCCACTTGACGACGGCATCCGGGCCGATCACGACGAGCGCGCGCTGTGCAAAGCCACCGCGGTGATAGACGCCAAACGCACGGCAGACCTCCCCCTTGGGCTCAAAGTCAGACAGCTGCTCGATGGTCACGCCGAGCTGCTCGCGAAACGCCTTTTGCGAGTAGGAGGCGTCGCACGAGACGCCATACAGAGTCGCCCCGCGCGCCCGCAGCTCGTCGAGTACCTCCTCGTACAGGCCGAGCTGGTCGGTGCACACCGGACTGAAGGCGAACGGGTAGAACACGAACACCGTCGTCTGGCCGCGCAGATCCTCCTGGGTGAAGGTACTCCCGTCCTCGCGTCGCAGGCTGAAGTCGGGAGCGGGCGTGCCCGCCTCGAGTACTGTCACCTGCGAAGCCCGAGCTCGCGCACCAGCGTGCGGTAACGCTCGAGATCGGCTCGCTGAAGGTAGGACAGCAGCCGACGGCGCTTACCGACGAGCATCAGCAGCCCGCGGCGGGAGTGATGGTCCTTGCGGTGGAGGCGCAGATGCTCGGTCAACCCGGCGATGCGCTCAGTCAAGAGCGCGACCTGGACCTCGGTGCGGCCCGTGTCGCCTGGCGCCGAGCCGAAGCGCTCGACGAGCTCGCGTTTGCGTTCCTCGGTGACCGTCATGCGGCGCCCGAGGCTAGCAGGGTGCGTGCGCGCTCCACGTCGTCTTGCATCTGCTCGATCAGCGCCTGCGCCGAGCCGAAGCGGCGCTCACCTCGAAGTCGCCTGACGAACTCGATCCGCAGCTGCCGTCCGTACAGGTCGACCTCACGGTCGATCAGATACGCCTCGATCAGCACGCCCCGGCCAGTCTTGAAGGTGGGACGGATGCCGACGCTGACTGCCGCCGGCGTCGCGTCGGCGAAGGCGGCGTAGACGCCGTGACCCGGGCACACGAGCGCGTCGTCGGGCACCACATTTGCCGTGGGAAAGCCGAGCGTGCGCCCGCGCCGGTCGCCCGAGACAACTTCGCCCACCAGCCGGAACGGAGCTCCGAGAAAGCGGGTCGCGAGCTCGACCTCACCCGCCAGAACCAGACCGCGGATGTGGCTGGACGAGACAACCTCCCCGTCGACCTCGACCAGTGGCACCACACGCGTTTCGAAGCGCGGATCCTCGCTCAGCTGCGCCGGGGTACCCGCCGCGCGGTGCCCGAAGCGAAAGTTCTCGCCCACCGCGACTCGCGTCGCCTGCAGCTTGCCGACGAGCACCTGATCGATGAACTCCTGCGGGCTTTGATTGGCGAAGCGCTCATCGAAGTGGATTACCACCAACTCTTGCGCTCCCAGGCCTGCGATGAGTTCGCTCTTGACTTCGAGGTTCGTCAGCAGCTTGGGGGCGGCCTCCGGCCGCACGACCTGAAGCGGGTGCGGTTCGAACGTGAGCACCGTGTCGCTGCCGGCGATCACCTCCCTATGACCCAGGTGCACGCCGTCGAACTCCCCCACCGCCACGCGACGCGCCCGCGGCGCGACGTCATCGAGGTCCGTGATCAGCATGGGTCGGGAAGCCTAACCGCCGCATCGCGCGTGCATAACTGCCCAGAGTCGCCGAGCTGTCGGCATCGTGGCGAGAAGGTGTCGCTCAGAGAAACTTTGCGACCGCGGTTCCGAGTGGCTGCGAATCACGCTCACCCGCGCAGAACGACCGCCGGCCGCAGCACGCCCTCACCAGCGGGCTCGAAGACCCCGATCAGCCCCTCTTCGTCGACGACGCGCACGGGCCCCGACGCGCCTCCAGAAACCGCACCGCCGTGCACGGCCCGCCTTGCCAGCTCTCCGTCGACCCACACCTCAGGCAGGAACTCCAGCGCACGCGCCAGCGGAATGATCCGCTCAGAAGCGTCCGCGACTGCAAACGGCCCGATCCGCACCCGCCGGAGCTGGTCGCAGTAGGCGTCACCGAGAGAGCCGATCAGGCTGCGCACGTACGTGCCAGACGAGCACTCGATCAAAAACCCTCGCCGCGCTCCGTCCTCGTCGCGCCAGCGCTCCTCGAAGCAGTAGACGCGCACCTCGCGTTCGGGCAACTCAACAGGAGCCCCCGCTCGCGCTAACCGGTAAGCCCGCTGCCCGCCCACCTTGACCGCGGAGTACGCCGGCGGCCGCTGTCGCACGACGCCGAGGGGCAACTCAAGCTCGCCGGTCGGCACCGAGCCCGTGACCACGATCTCGCCCTCTGGATCGCCAGTCGACGAGACCGCTCCAAATCGGGCGGTGACCTCATAGGTCTTTGGCAGCGCCAGCAGGAAACGCTGAACGCGCGTAGCGCGCCCGACCAGCACGAGCAGCAGGCCCGTCGCGAACGGATCGAGCGTGCCCGCGTGACCGACCTTTATGCCCCGCTCCAACCCGCGCTTGACCGAAGCCACCACCGCAGCGGAGGTGATCCCGGCCGGCTTATCGACGAGTAAAACGCCGTCCTCGCAGGTCACGGCGCGACCGGTCAGAGCTGCGCCGCCAGCTCCTTGCGCAGGAAGCGCACCAGCTCCTCGTGTGACATCTCGGTCGTGAAGCCCGCCGCCTGCGGATGTCCGCCGCCACCGAGGGCGCGCGCGATGCGGGACACATCGACGGTGTCGTCGCTGGCGCGCAGCGAGACCTTGTGCAGCGGTCGCCCGTTGCCATCCATGCGTTCTCGCACCAGTGCGGCCACCCGCGTGCCCTGCACCGCTCTCAAGAGGTCGACCAACCCTTCCGAGTAACTCGGCTCCGCGCCGGCGTCGCTGAAGTCGGAGGCTCGCAGCGCGGTGACCATCAGCCGCCCGTCGTCGTAGCGCTCGATCTGCGCCAGGCCGCGCGCGAGCAGGGCGAGCTTTCCAAACGGCACGTCCTCATAGATGTGGCGATAGATCTCGTGCACGTCGACGCCTGCCTCGATCAGCTCGGCCGCCATTCTGTGCGCGACAGGGCTGGTGTTCTTGTACATGAACCGGCCGGTGTCGGTGACCAGCCCCACATAGAGCGCATCCGCGATCGTGCGCGAGGGCTCGACGTCAAGCGCGTGCATCAGGTCCCAGATGATCTCGGCCGTGCAAGAAGCCTCTGGGCGGACGTAGTTGATCGTGCCGAAGCGGGTGTTGTCGTGGTGGTGATCGATGTTGAGAATGTGTGCGCCGGGTCGCTGCAACGCTTCGCCTGGCGTGCGAGCCACGTTGCCGCAGTCCAGGAAGATGATCGTGCGCTCGGCCACGTCCGAGGGAGGCGCGTCGATCAGGCGCGGCAGGGGCAAAAACGAGTACTCCTGCGGCAGCGGGAAATCGCTGGGGTCGATGAACATGAGACTGTCGCCGCAGCAGGTCGTGAGCAGCTCCTGCATCGCGATCAACGATCCGAGCGCATCGCCGTCGGGGTGCTCGTGCGTGACGACCACGAATTTCTCCGCGCTGCGTATCTCCGCCAGCACCCGCTCGCGGTCGGCGGTGTTGCCGTTGCCGCTCAACTTTCGTCTCCCGGGGCGGGCGAGCGGGCCGTTGCAGCATGCGCGTGATGCGCATGCCGCGCTCGATCGACTCGTCGTAGGAGAAGCGCAGCGTGGGCGTGTGCTTGAGGTTGAGCTCGGACGCGAGCATCCCCTGCAGAAAACCGTGCGCCGAACGCAATCCCGCAAGCGAAGCCTCGCGCGCCGCTTCGTCGCCGAGCACGCTCACGTACACGCGAGCATGTCTGAGGTCTGGGCTGGTCTTGACTCCTGTCACGGTCACGAACCCCACGCGTGGGTCGTGCAATTGCGTGGCGATGGCGTCGCTGAGGACCGCGCGCACCGCCTCGTCCACACGTCGCATGCGGCCGGATCGCATCCTATTCCTCCAGACCTAAAGCCAAGGGTAAGGTGGTAGTAAAACAACCCGCATGCTGGGGGATTTTGCACCTCACCCACGTAATTCCTCCACCGACACGACGATCCGTTCCACGCGTACGCCGTCGGGGTTGCGTGCCTCCAAGAACCGCTCCACTCGGTCTGCCAGCGCGTTCACCGCGCCGGGCGTACCGCCGGTGAGCGCCGCGGTCAGCGTGGCCCGCTGCCAGCGGTCCTGGTGGTCGATCTCCGACACGGCCGCGCCCATGCGCCGCTGCAGCAGCGCCTTGATCGAGGACAGCTCCTTGCGCTTGTGCTTGAGCGAGCCGGAGTCGGCGAAGTGCAGGTCGATCACCAGCACGGCGACAAAGCCGCCAGCGGACACGGCAGCCTCGAGCGTTATGCGAGCTCGCGCTCGAGCAGACGCGTGGTGTACGGCTCGAGCACGTCGCCTTCCTTGATGTCGGCGAAGTCCCTGAGCACGATGCCGCACTCGTAGCCCGCGGCCACTTCGCGCACGTCGTCGTTGAAGCGTCGCAAGGAGGCGACCTCGCCGTCGTAGACAACGGTCCCGTCGCGCACCAGGCGTATCTTTGCACCGCGGGTAACGCGGCCCTCGACCACGTAGCAGCCGGCGATCGCTCCCACGCGTGAGGCGCGGAACACCTTGCGCACCTCGATCACGCCGAGTTGCTCCTCGACCTCTTCGGGCGCGAGCATCCCCTCCATCGCCTGGCGCAGTTCCTCGATCGCGCGGTAGATGACCGAGTACGTGCGGATCTCGACGCCCTCGCGCTCGGCCGCGGCGCGGGCTTCGCCCACTGGGCGCACGCCGAAGGCGAGGATGACCGCGTCGGAGGCGGCGGCGAGCATCACGTCGGACTCGGTCACGCCGCCAACGGCGCCGCGGATCACGTTGATCGAGACCTCCTGCTGCGGCAGCTTGGCGATCTCGTCCTCGATCGCCTCGAGCGAGCCGGCCACATCGGACTTGATCAGCAGGTTGAGCTCCTGCACGCCCTCCTTGAAGATGTCCTCGAGCGAGATGCGCTTGCCCGCGCGCCGCGCCAGCGACTCGGTCTTCAAGCGCGTAGCCCGCTCGGTCGCGAGCTGCCTCGCGCGCCGCTCGTTCTCGACTGCGCGCACGCGCTCGCCCGCCTCGGGAACGCCGTCAAAGCCGAGCACCTCAACCGGCTCGCCGGGCAGCGCCTGGCGCACGCGGTTGCCAAGGAAGTCGTGCATGGCGCGCACCCTGCCCCAGTGAGCGCCAGCCACCAGCGAGTCTCCGACCTCGAGCGTGCCGCGGATGATCAGAATCGTGACCACCGGGCCGCGGCCTGGGTCGAGCTTTGACTCGACCACGGTTCCGGACGCAGGCGCGTCGGGGTTGGCGCGCAGCTCCTCGACCTCGGCCATGAGGATGATCGTCTCCAGCAGGTCGTCGAGCCCCTGCTTGGTCTTGGCCGAGACCTCGACGAACTCGGTGTCGCCGCCCCACTGCACCGGCTGCAGGCCCAGCCCGGCCAGCTGCGAGCGCACGCGGTCGGGCTGTGCGCCCTCCTTATCGATCTTGTTGATCGCGACCAGCATCGGCACCTCGGCCTCGCGCGCGTGGTCGATGGCCTCCTCGGTCTGAGGCTTGACGCCGTCATCAGCCGCGATCACGATCACGGCGATGTCGGTGACCTTGGCGCCACGCGCGCGCATGGCGGTGAACGCTTCGTGGCCAGGCGTGTCGAGGAACGTCACGGTCTTGCCGTTGTGGTGGACCTGGTAGGCACCGATGTGCTGCGTGATGCCGCCCGCCTCGCCCGCCGCCACCTCGGTCTCCCTGACCGCGTCCAGCAGCGAGGTCTTGCCGTGGTCGACATGGCCCATGATCGTGACCACCGGCGGGCGCTCGACGAGTTCCTCGTCCGTATCGTTGAACACTGGCTCGGCGACGGTCTCATCCTCGGAGTGGACCAGCTCCACCTCCTTGCCGAACTCGGAGGCCAAAAGCCCCACGGCCTCGTCGGACAGGGTCTGGGTCAAAGTCTTCATCTCGCCGAGTGCCATCAGCTTCTTCATCACCTCGGGGATGGGCACGTCGAGGTACTCGGCCACGTCCTTGACGGTGGAGCCCGAGTTGATGCGGATCGCGGCGGGCCGCTCCGGCTCGGGGCGAGTGGCGGGCTGGGCCGCGGCCTCCTCGTCGTAGACGCCGCGCCGCCGGCGTCCCCGTCGCGGCCTACGCGGCGGCTGCGACGGCGGGGGGCCTCCCGGTGAACGGCGCGAAGCCTGGGAATCGATGATCACCCGCCGCCTGCCCCCGGCGCTGCTTGGAGCGCGTTCGCCCTGAAGCGAGTCACGCGTGGGGCGCTTGTGCGGCTGGCGCGCAGGCTGGGCACTGGATGCGCCGTCGGCGGCTCCCTGAGGCGCGTCTGCGCCCTCGGCGCCGTCTGGACGAGCAGCCGGCGCGCTAGCACCGTCGGCGCCATCGCGCCCTTGGTCCGAGAGCACGCGCGCGGCCAGCGCCTCGTCGACCGACGAGGACACTGCCTTGACCTCGATGCCCGCCGCCTGCAGACGCTCGAGCACTGCGCGGGGCTGGAGCCCTCGCTCCTTGGCAATCTCGTGTACGCGCTTGTTCACGGCGTCGCCCCCTCAGCCGGCGCGGCATTCTCGCGCGGTAGCCCCCGGCTTCCGCGACGCTGTCGGTGTCCGTGTTGGCGAGCGCCTGGTGGGCCTCGATGCCGCAGTAACGCGAGCCGGGCAGGGCTGCGTTGGGGCAGCGGCGGCCATTTGAGAGGATCGCGGCGCAGCGACCCTGGAGGTCCTCCTGCTCATAGCCGCGTTCGGCCTCCTCGGAGGCGAACTCGGTCTCTGAGCGGATGTCGATGCGCCAGCCGGTGAGCCGCGCGGCCAGCCGCGCGTTCTGTCCTTCGCGCCCGATGGCGAGCGAGAGCTGATCATCGGGCACGATGACCGTCGCCTGCTTACCCGCGTCGTCGACCAGCACCTCGCGCACGCGCGCGGGCGACAGCGCCTTGGCGACGAAGCGAGCGGGCTCGTCGTTGTACGGGATGATGTCGATCTTTTCGCCGCGCAGCTCGGAGACGACCATGCGCACGCGCGACCCGCGGGGTCCGACGCAGGCGCCGACCGGGTCGACGCCGTCGACGTGCGAGACCACCGCGATCTTCGAGCGGTAGCCGGGCTCCCGCGCCACGCCGGTGATCTCAACCAGGCCGTCGGCGATCTCCGGCACCTCGAGCTCGAACAGTTGCTTGATCAACTCGGGGTCGCGTCGCGAGACGATGATGCTGGGCCCCTTGGTCGAGTTTGAAACGTCCTTGATCACGGCCTTGATCCGCTGAGAATGGTCGTAGCGCTCGCCGTCGACCTGCTCGGACTTGGGCAAGAGCGCCTCCACCCGTTCGCGCAGCTGCACCAGCGTGTAGCGCGAGTCGGACTGCTGCACGATGCCGGTGATCAGCTCGCCGACGCGGTCGCGGTACTCCTCGAACATCATGTCGCGCTCGGCTTCGCGGATTCGCTGCAGGATCACCTGCTTGGCCGTCTGCGCAGCGATGCGGCCGAAGTCGTGCGGAGTGACGTCTTCGCGGTCGATCTGATCCTCGTAGAGCTTGAGCTTCTCGGGATCGAGCTCGGGCTCGGGCGGTTCGCGCATCTCTCCCGTCTCTGGGTCGACCGTCGGCTCGGCATCCTCGGCGAGGAGACGAGCAGCTCGTCCTCGAGCTCGGCCGGGATGTTGAGCTCCCAGACGATGAAGTCCGCAGTGTCGCGGTCGATCTCGACGCGCGCGTAGCGGGCGGCGCCCGGCGTCTTCTTGTACGCGGACAGAAGCGCGTCCTCGAGCGCCTCCATCAGCTTTTCGGCGGAAATGTTTTTCTCGGCGGCGAGGCCTCGTACGGCTTCGACGATTTCCTTTGACATGGGCGTCAGTCTCCCGGGACGAGGTTGCAGCGGAGGATGTGCTGGTAGGGAAGCGCTACGACCCCTTCCGGGGTCGCGATCGTCGCCTCATTGCCGTCGGCCCGCAGCAGCTCGCCGGTAAGGCTCTTGTGGCCCGAAGCAGGGCGCAGCCGCGCGCGTACCCTGCGCCCGGCGAAGCGCTGGAAATGATCGGGCTTGGTCAGCGGCCGGTCGGCGCCGGGCGAGGAAACCTCCAGCGAGTAGCGCTCGCGGTAGTCGTTCAGGCGACCCGAAACCCGCTCGCAGAGTCCAAGCGTGACCCCCGCCGGGTGATCGATGAACAGCCGCAGCGTGGCACCCGAGACGACCTCGGCCAGCAACACCTCGACGTCGGGCTCGACGGCCCGCAGCCTCGCTTCGATGTCGGTCTGTAGTGCGCTCAAACTGGTCTCCTCCACAAAAAAAGCGGGCTTGCGCCCACTTCGGGTACTCCACCGGGAAGCGTCCCGGCGCGACAAGCTTTCGCCCCTGAGGGTAGCACTGGAGCCCCGCTGCTGTCACCTTTTGTCGGCCGGCGCACATGTGCGCCGGCCCCGGCCGGAACATGTTCCGGCCGGCCGGGCCGCGCATGCGCGGCCCGGGTTCTAATTTTCAGCTGCGCGAGCTCGAGCGCGGTCGCGATACAGCCGGTAGTCCCGGCGTGCGGGCTGCATGCACGCTGCCAGCGCGAGCGGGCGGCGCGCCTCCGCGTGACGGCCCATCTGCTGCAAAGAGCGCCCCAGGCAGAACAGCGCGAAGTCGTTGGTCGGCGCGCGATCGACCACGGCCTGAAACTCGCGTGCCGCCTGTTCGTAGCGCCGGGCCCGGAACAGGGCGCGGCCCAATGCCTCGCGGATCGAGGTCTTGTCGGGGCTAGATCCCGCGCGCGGGAGAGCGGCACCGCCGCCTGGTGGTTGTGGCCCGCCTCGAGTAGCTCTGTCCCGCGCTGGTATAGGTCGTAGACGTCGTCTGAGCTCATCCGTCGCCAGTTTAGGCGGCCGTGGTCGCAGCCGTCGTGGCGGCAGCGCCCACCAGGAGCGGATGCGCCCGCTCCACCCGAGGCCGTGAGCGAGCTGCGTGCGCAGCGCGCGGCGCTGGGCGGTGGTGGGCAACTCGCGCACCGAGCCGTAGCGTGCGAGCCGCAGCCGCCGCAAGTACGAAGCCGCCGCCGACGACTCGCGGAAGCGGTGCTCGAGTCCGTGCAGCGTGAGCCCGCCCCGGGCCGGTCGGCCGCAGCGCGCAAGCGCCCGCTCGAGCTCAGCCGTCAGCTGCTCGAAGGTGGTGGTGCGTCGCCATACGAAGACAGCCGCGACCGCGAGCAAGGTGGAGCGCAAGGCCGAGTACGACCTCGAGGACGAGGCTCGAGTCCTCCCTGCCCCGCCCGGCCCCGCAGCTGCCCGATGGTTGACGCTTTGCCCTGCCGGCGCGCGGTAACTGGCTCGCGCCTTGGAGGAGGGCGCTCCCGCCACGCCGCTGGCGCTCGAGTCGGCGATCGCGGGGCGCGCTGGGCGGGGTCGGATCAAACCTGACCCAGCCGTAGCGGGGGAACCACACCTCGACCCATGCGTGCGCGTCGCGGTCGGTGATCGCATAGGCGCCGAGCGCGGAGTTGTAGATCCCGGGCGCGAAGCCCGTCACCACCCGCGCCGGAAGCCCGCCCATGCGCACGAGCAATGCCATCGCGCCCGCGAAATGCTGGCAGTAACCGCGCTTGGTGGAAAACAGGAAGGTGAGCAGCGGGAAGCGCGAGAGCGCAGTGTGCTCGTCGTAGGCAAAACCGTTGGCGGGCGAGAGATAGCGCTGCACCGCTGCGACGAAGCCGTACGGAGTGGCAGACGAAGTGGCGAGCGATTGCGCCAGTGAGTACGCGCGCGCATAAGGAGAGCCGCGCAGTATCGCGACCCCGTTGGTCCCGTACGGGGACGCGAGGTTCAGAACCGGCTGGCCCGAGTGAAACGGCGGGAAGTCCAGCTCGGGCAGGTTGTAGTGCGTCAGCGGCGAGGCCGGCAGCGCAGTCACGCGGTAGTCCGCGAGCGCCGAGTCGGGATAAGCGCTCGCTGGGACCGCGGTCAGCTGGGCCGGCGAGGGCCGCGGCGAGTACGTTTTGACCGTGTAGGTCGCGCCAGGGCGAAGCGGGGCGCTCGTCAGCCACGTGCCCCCGGTTTGGCCGGGGATGACCGCGCCGAGATGGTTAGGCCGCGCAGCCGTCCCGGCCGCGATCACGTTTGTCGTGCGGATCGCGCTGACCGTGACCGTGATCGTCTGCGACCAGCGCTTGACTGCGGAAACTGCCGGCTCGGGCGGCGCGGGCGTCACCGGCCCCGATCCCTGCTCCCAGCCGAAGCCGTCGAATACATCCAGGTTCTGCGCCTTCCAGTAGTCGGCGCGCGGCGCCTTGACGACGAGCACCTGGCGGTTGTGGCGAGGCCACACGTAGGGTCCGTAGCGTTGCGACCAGTTGAAGCGATCGAGGTGCGAGGGCGCAAGGGCGTTGGTCAGGTTTTGGTAGTTGAACCACGAGTGGCGCTCGTGCAGTGCGGGTGCGAGCAGGGCCGCCAGCACCCCGGCGGCGGCGACCACACCGAGCGCCGTGCCCGACCGGCGCGACGAGATGCGCTCGCCCCACAAAAAGCCGGCCAGCAGCACGAACAGGAGCAAGCCCTGTATGTAGGGCACCTGGGGGTGGATGATCGTCGGGGGTATGACTGCCAGCGCGGTCAGCATCGCCGCCGCACACGCCTGGCGTAGCTCGGCCGGCAGGCGGTTGGGCACCACGCCGACCAGCGCCGCGCCGACGAGCAGCAGGCCAGCCCCGAGCACGATCACGATCCGCACCCAGGCGTTGATTCCGAGGTAGGGAACGAGCGTGCCGGGCAACGCCGTGAGACCGGAGCTGATGCCCTGCGAGATCACCGCCACGCGCACGTGGTAGAGCCACGGGACGGGCACCCCGGCCAGCGCCAACACTGCCGCCAGCGCCACCACCAGGCTCAGCGCGACCAGCAGCCAGAGCCGCCACCCCGACAAGGCAAAGCGGACGAGTGGGTGAGCGCGGGCGCGCGCCCGCAGCTCGCCCAAGGGGCGTGGGAGCGGAAAGCTGCCCAGTGCAAAAAACGCC
This sequence comes from uncultured Solirubrobacterales bacterium, assembly GCA_963767295.1. Taxonomy (GTDB): domain Bacteria; phylum Actinomycetota; class Thermoleophilia; order Solirubrobacterales; family Solirubrobacteraceae; genus Palsa-465. The sequence continues at coordinate 275,895 of CAVYDI010000002.1, read as the reverse complement.
ACCGCGAGCGCGCAGAGCCCCACCAGCCGCAGCCCCGGCGCAGGGCGCATCAGCGTGCCCCAGCGCAGGGCGCCGTAGAGCGCCAGCGCCGCGAACATCAGCACGCGCAGGGCGGGCCGTTGCGCGTCGCGGACTCTGACCAGGCGCGAGTGCGAGATCGCGCCATCGCCTGAGAGGCGGGCGCTGGTGGCGGCGCCCTCGAGCGCGCTCACCTCTGCCTCGATCCGTTGCCGGCGCCAACCGGCGAAGCCTCACCCGCGCGCTCGCCGACGCGCGTGCGCTTGCCGACGACGAATCCGACGCAGCCGGACACCGTAAACGCGGCCGTTCCCGGCGCCGGAGAAGCGAGCGCCGCGGGCACGACCAGCACCACCGGCCGTCCTTGCCCCCCACGCAGCGACCCGGGCAAGCGCTCGAGCCGATGGGCGACGACGAAGAACACCGGGCCGAGCGCGCCGAGCAGCGCGCCGGGCGAGGGCGCGCGCGCTTGCCTGCCGCCTTCCACGACGGCGAGCCGCGCGTGCGCGGCGGGCCACCCGATCAGGTCGCGCGAGATCTCCTGTGCGCGGCGGGCGCCGGGGATCAGGAGGCGGCAGCCGCCCTGCCCAGCGAGCTCGAGCGTGAGCGACGCGGCGGCGCGCACCGCCGCGTCGAGGTGGCCCAGCTCCTCGCCGACAGGTTCAGATCCGCGCGCGTCGAGCACGACCAGGGGCACCGTGTCGCCGGCCACCCGCAACTTGCGTTCAAGCAGCCCCGCGCCCCGCGCGAGCGCGGGCCAATGGATGCGCGACGCCGGAGTGCCGGGCACGTAAGCGCGCAGGCCGTCGATCTCGATCGCGGCCAGCACGTCGGCGCGGCTGCGCGCCATGCCGATCGTGTAGGCGCCCTCGCCGTGTAGGTAGCGCACCGGTTCGGTGCGCGGCAGCACCAGCACCTCCTGCGGCGGCTGGGCGCCCGTTCGCAGCCCACGCGCCAGCTCGAGCGGGTCGTGGATCGCCAGCGCAGGCGGCGCCAGCCGGCGCAGCCCGCGGCGGTCAAACCGCGTCACCAGCCTGATGTCTGCAGTTCGCCCGCGCGGTACCCGCATCTGCTCGCCGGCGAGCGGGTCGAGGATCTCGCCCATCGGCAGCCCCAGCCATCCCCCCTCCAGCACCAGGCGAGCCTCCAACGGCTCGCCCTCGACAACGCGGTCTCCCGGCAGATGGCGATGGATGCTCGCTCCGCGCAGGGTGAGCACCGTCCATGCCGCCGCCGTGGCGCCGATCACGAGTAGTGCTACTCCCACTACCAGCAGGGGCTGTGGCCCCAAGGCGAGCGCGATCAGGAGCGCAACGGTGCCGACGAGCGCCGTCGCGGCCGCGCGCCCAAGTCGCAGCCGTCCCGTCCGCTTCACGCCGCTCACAGCGCCCTGACGGACGCGATCGCGTTCGCGATCACCTCGCCCGCCACGGCGCGCGGAAACTCCGGCGCGAGCACCAGCCGGTGTGCGAGCACCACCTCGGCCATCGCCTGCACGTCGTCGGGCAACGCGTGGTCGCGCCCTTCCATCATGGCCCGGGTCTTGGCCGCGCGCAGCAGCATCAGCCCCGCCCGCGGGCTCGCGCCGAGGTCCACGCGCGGATCCTCGCGCGTGCGCCACAGCAGGCGGACCACGTAGTCGCGCAGCGCCGCCGCGGCGTGGATGCTCGCCGCCGCGTCCTGAGCGCGCAGCACGTCTGCGGCGTTGGCGACCGGCTCCAGCGTCGAGACGCGGTCCCCGGTTTCGTGTGAGCCGAGCATCGAAGCCTCGTCGGCGGGGTCGGGGTAGCCGAGCGAGATGCGGACCATGAAGCGGTCGACCTGGGCCTCGGGCAGCGGGTAGGTGCCCTCGTACTCGATCGGGTTCTGGGTCGCCAGGACCATGAACGGCCTGGCCAGCTCGTGCGTGGTGACGTCGACTGTGACCGAACGTTCCTGCATGCACTGCAGCAGGCCGGATTGGGTCTTCGGCGAGGCGCGGTTGATCTCGTCGACCAAAACCACGTTGGCGAACACTGGACCGGGTCGAAATTCGAAGCGGTGCTCGCGCTGGTCATAGACGTTGGCGCCCACCACGTCAGCGGGCAGCAGGTCCGGCGTGCACTGGATGCGCGCGAACTGGCAGTCGATCGATCGCGCCAGCGCGCGCGCCAGCGCGGTCTTGCCGACCCCTGGATAGTCCTCGACCAGCGCGTGGCCTTCGGCCAGCAGCGCCACAAGCAGCTGGTCCAGCGTCTCGGGACGGATCTGTACCGCCCCGGCGATGTTGGCGGCGATCCGCCGCGCTAGTGACGTCGATGCCTCAAGCTCGTGCGGTAGCGCCTGAGCCGGTTCGTGCGGCTCCATCTCCTTCTCCTCTCCCCACATCAGTCTTCCCATCCCCGGTTGTTGTGCGCAGACGCGCGACTTCGTCGAGCACGGCCCGCGCGACCTCGCGCTTGGCCGTGCGTGGCACGTGCGTGCGGCCGCCGTCCGCCGTCAGAATCGTGACCTCGTTGTCGCTCACATCGAAGCCGATCTCGGTCTGCCCCACGTCATTTACGACCACCGCGTCGACGCCTTTCTTCCCGAGCTTCTCCAGTCCGTAGGAGATCGCCTGGGCCCCGTGTTCGGCCGCGAACGCGATCAGCGTTTGGTCGCGACGGCGCTGCTTGGCGAGTTTTGCGATCACGTCGTCGGTCAATTCGAGCTCGATCGGGGCGGGCGGGACCGCCGCGTCGACCTTCTTCAGCTTGTCTCGGTGGGGGTGCGCCGGACGAAAATCAGCTACCGCTGCGGCCATGAGCACCACGTCGCAGTCGGGGAAGACGCGTTCGCAGGCGTCCCTGAGCTCGGCGGCGGTCTCCACCTCGACCAGCGAGACCCCCGTCGGAGTCGCGAGCGTCGTGTTGGCGGCCACGAGGGTCACGCCCGCCCCGCGCGCCGCGGCCTCAGCCGCGAGCGCGAACCCCATGCGCCCGGAGGAGCGGTTGCCGATGTAGCGCACCGGGTCGATGGGCTCGCGGGTTCCGCCGGCCGTCACAAGCACGCGCACCCCGCTGAGGCTGTCGTCCAGGTCGGCATGGCTGCCGAGCGGGCCTTCGATCAGCGCCTCACATGCGGCGAGCAGTTGCTCGGGCTCGGGCAGGCGGCCCACGCCGTACTCACCGTGCGAGGCGAGCTCGCCCTCGGCGGGCGGGATCACCGTCACCCCGCGCGCCTTGAGCGTTTCGAGGTTCGCGTGGGTCGCGGGATGCTTGTACATGTGGTCATTCATCGCCGGCGCCACGATTACCGAGCTTCGGGCGGCCAGCGCCGCCGTCGTGAGCAGGTTGTCGGCGTGGCCGCCGGCGAGTTTGGCGATCGTGTTCGCCGTGGCGGGAGCAATCAGGTACACGTCGGCGCGCTCGACCAGGGCCAGGTGGCTGATCGGCATGCGCTCGCTTGGTGGCTCGCCGGGATACCGGCCGCGGTCGGGGTCGGGCTCGAACTCGTCTGTCAGAACCGGCGCGCCCGTAATCGCTTCAAACGACGCCGCGCCCACGAACTTCAGGCTTGCGGGCGTCTGGATGACGCGCACCGCGTGGCCACGTCTGACTGCCAGTCGCGCGGTGAGCAGCGCTTTGTAAGCCGCGACCCCGCCGCTCACGCCCAGCAGCAACCGGGCCATCGCTCGTTGCCTCCTACCTGTAGTGGTACTTCAGCTTGCCCTGAGCGACCTCTTCCAGCGCGATCGTCAGGTAGTTCTTGGAGTGGGTCTCGACCATCGGCGGCGGAAACTCGTCGAAGGTCCCCTCGCCGAGGTTGTGGTAGTAGGAGTTGATCTGACGGGCCCGCTTGGCCGCGACGATCACGCTCGCGTAGTCGGAGTCGACGTGCTCGAGCAGCTTGTCGATGCGGGGAGAAATCAAGGCTTAGCGTTCCTTTGCTTGGGTTTAGGGACAGCTTAGCGGCCGTCCGGGAACCCGCCCGTCGGTTGGAGGGGTTCAGTTGCCGGCGAGCGCGGCGCGCACGATCTCGACCAGTTCTTCGATGGCCTGCTCGAGCCGGTCGTTGACCACCACGTAGGCAAATTCGGTGCGCGCGTCGAGCTCGCCTGCGGCGGTTTGCAGCCGGCTTTGAACCTGCTCGGGTGTATCCGTGCCGCGGGCGCTCAGCCGCTCGCGTAGCGCCTCAAGCGAGGGCGGAGCGATGAACACCGTCTGCGCGTCGGGCAGCGATTCGCGTACCTGCCGGGCTCCCTGCACTTCGATCTCAAGCGCCACGGGCGCGCCGCGCCCGAGGCGGCGATCGAGCTCCGAGCGCAGCGTGCCGTAGCGGTTGCCGGCGTAGCTCGCGTGCTCGACGAACGCTCCCTCGCCGAGCAGGCGGTCGAACTCGGCGTCGCTGAGGAAGTAGTAGTCGACCCCCTCCTGCTCGCCCGTCCGCGGAGGGCGGGTCGTCGCCGAGACGGACAGCTCGAGCTGCGGAACACGCTCGCGGAGGCCCCGGATCAGCGTTCCCTTGCCCACGCCAGAAGGGCCCGTGATAACGATCACCCTGGACACGGAAGCCGTGAGCCTGCCGTCCCGAGCTCCGGCGGACCCCGGGGACCCTTAGCGGCGGCGCATGAACTCGACGAGCTCTCCGCGCTGGCGCTGAGAGAGACCGCCGATCGTCTTGCTTGGCGAAATCCGGCACTGGGCCAGGATCTTGTTCACCTTCACGCGCCCGTACTTGGGAACGGCGAGCAGCAGGTCAAAGACCTTGGCGGTCTCCAGATATTCGGGCGGCTCGAGCAATAACTCGTGAATTGGCTGGCGGCCGGCCTTGAGATCGCGCTTGAGCCGTGCCCTCCGCGTGCGGATGTCGTTGGCGCGCTGGAGCGCCTCCATGCGTTGCACAAGAGAGCGCTCCGGAGCGAGAACGGCTTTAGGGAGCGGTTCACTGACCGGCGGCATCGGCGGCGACTATACATCTTGGGTCGCGCCGATCAACCCTAAAACGGCTAATTCGCCTACACCTCAACCTGAGGTCTAGCGATGTCGAGCTAGGTTGCGAGAATGGCGGTACTTTGCAGGGGTTTTTCCGGGGTTGTCTAACAACCGCCAGGGTCACCCTTTTGAAAAAGCCGCAGTTTGCGGGATCTCTGCGGTGATCGAGCGCAGCCCGGCCAGCTCCCTGGCGATGTCCGACCCCGCCGTGGGATTGCGAAAGTTTTGTGAACCGACCGCGATCACATCGGCTCCGGCTTTGAGCAGGTTGAGGGCGTCGCGGCCGCTCTGCACGCCGCCCATGCCCACGATCGGGACCGAGATCCCCTGGCGGACGGCATAGACCTGCGCGAGCGCGACCGCGCGGATGGCCGGGCCGGACACTCCGCCGGTGACGCCGCCGAGCCAAGGCGTGCTGGTCCGGGGCGCTAGCGCCATGCCGCGCAGCGTGTTGATCAGGGATACGGCGTCAGCGCCGCCGTCCTCCGCCGCCTGGGCGGTCGCCGCCACGTCGGTCGTATTGGGAGTCAGTTTGACGATCAGCGGCTTTTCGGTCAGCGGACGCAGCCGGCGGAGCAGCTCTCTGAGCGGGCGCGGGGCTGCGCCGATATCGAGACCGGTCTTGACGTTGGGGCACGAGACGTTGAGCTCGAGCGCCGAGACCTCTTCGCGTGCGCCAACCGTTTGCACGAGCTTCGCGAACTCCCGCGAACTTCCGCCCATGACGTTGACGATCAACGGCACGGGCAAGGCCCGGAGCATCGGCAAATCGCTCTCGAGGAAGCGTTCAAGACCCTTGTTGGGCAGCCCAATCGAGTTCAACAGCCCACCGGCGAGCTCCCACAACCGCGGAGGCGGGTTGCCCTGCCGCGGCGCCAGCGTGACCGTCTTGGTGACAAATGCGGCGAACGGAAAGTGCTCCAGCAGGGCGTCACCGAAGACTCTGTAGGCGGCGATCGCGTCGAAGGTGCCCGAGCCGTTGATGACCGGGTGCGCGAGCTCTAGCCCACAGAAATTGACCGAGCCACGACCGTTGCGCTCGCGTGTGATCTCCGCATTCGCCTTCATGTCATGACCCTCTCCAGCTCCGCGGCGTCCAGCACCGGCCCGTCGAGGCACAGCCGCACGTAGCCGTCCTTGGTGGGGGCCACGCAGCCAAAGCAGGCCCCGAACCCGCAGGCCATCGGCGCCTCCAGCGCCAGCTGCGCGGGAACTGCGGTCTCAGCGCTGATTTGCCGCACGGACTCGAGCATCGCGGGCGGTCCGCAGGCGTAGATCTCAAAGTCTCCGTCGAGGTCCAGCTGCTCTGTGAGCAGCTCAGTCACGAGGCCGGGGTGGCCGAGTGAGCCGTCGTCGGTTGCGATCTCCGGCTCGGCCAGCACCGCTGCCCCGCGCGCGTGGGCGTGATCGCGGAATCCCACCAGCGTCCGCGTTGCTTGCCCCAGCTCGTCCTGCCAGATCGCGAGCGGCGCAATCCCGACGCCGCCGCCGACGAGCAGCGGTCGTGCGCCCCTCACGCGGCCGCCTGAAACCCTGTCCGAGCGGCCCAACCAGCTCGAGCCCCTCCTCGCGGCCGAGTTCGCACAGGCGCCGCGTACCGGGACCCACATCCTCGAGCAGAAAGTGCAGCTCATCGCTTCCCGGCGGTGCACGCAGCACGCTGAAGGCGCGTGCGAGGAACGGCCGCTCATCCTCGCCTCCCCCCAGCGGTGGCGCGCCGACGAGCATGTAGAACTGTCCGGCCTGTGGCCGCGGTCCGAGCGGGTCGGCCGCTCGCAACACGGTGTAGGCGCCGAACTGCTCGCGCGCGGTGACCACAGCAGTGCGGCGGCCGAAAGGGGCGAGAACGCGGTCGGCTGTCACCTGGCGCTGGCCGGCGCGGGCTGACGCTCGGTGGGTGCAGCGCCCGCGCCGTCCGTCTGCGGGTGCCGGTCGTTGTCTCGAACTGTCTGCGCGTGGCGGTGGATTTCCTGCAGTGAGCGGACCTCGGGCGCGCCGCGGCGGGCCGCCGCGATCGCGCGCGCGGCCGCCATCCCGCCGGCCATGGTGGTGATACAGGGAATGCGGCGCGTAACCGCGGCAGTGCGAATCTCATAGCCGTCGGCCCGCGCCCCGGTGCCGACCGGCGTGTTGATAACCAGGTCTACGTGGCCGCGTTCGATCCAGTCGACGACGTGCGGCGAACCCTCCCCGATCTTGTTGATCGTCTCGACCGGAATCCCCATCCTGCGGATCGCCTGAGCGGTCCCGCGCGTGGCGACGATCTTGAAAGAGAGGTCGTGCAGCATGCAGGCGACGCCTGTCGCGGCGGGTTTGTCGCTATCGGTGACGGTGATGAACACCGTCCCGGCTCAGGGGCAGGTTGGCGCCCGCCGCGGCCTGGGCCTTCGCGAACGCGGTAGGGAAGTCCTCGGCGATGCCCATCACCTCGCCCGTCGAGCGCATCTCGGGTCCGAGCAGTGAGTCGGCGCCGGCGAAGCGATCGAACGGGAGCACCACTTCCTTGACGCAGACGTGGCCGTTGCGGGTGTCCTCCGGGAGTCGAGCTCGGCGACGCGTTCCCCGAGCATGAGCCGACACGCGAGCTTGGCGATCGGCACACCGATCGCCTTTGAGACGAACGGCACCGTGCGCGAGGCGCGTGGGTTGGCTTCCAGCACGTACAGGCTCTCGCCGTGGATCGCGAACTGCACGTTGAGCAGCCCACCACGCCGAGCGCGAGCGCGATCCCCGTGGTTTGCGCGCGAATCTGCTCGAGCATCTCCTCGCCCAGCCCGTGGGGCGGCAGCACGCAGGCCGAGTCGCCGGAATGGATGCCGGCCTCCTCGACGTGCTGCATGACGCCCGCGATCCACACCTCCTCCCCGTCGCACAGGGCGTCGACGTCGACTTCGATCGAGTCCTCGAGGAAGCGGTCGAGGTAGATCATGCGCCCCGGCTCGGGTTCAGCTCGCGCGAGGTAGTGCTCTAGGTCCGCGCGTCGTGTAGACGATCTCCATCGCACGGCCACCGAGTACGTAGCTCGGCCGTACGAGCAGCGGGAACCCGACCTCGTCGGCTTTTGCAAGCGCCTCTCGCACCGATCGGGCGCTCGCATAAGGCGGCGCCTTGTAGCCAAGCCGGTCGAGCAGGGGTCCGAAGCGCGACGCGGTCCTCCGCGAGATCGATCGCCTCGACGCTGGTGCCGAGAATCGGTACCCCGGCTTCGTGCAGGCCGGCGGCCAGCTTGAGCGGCGTCTGGCCGCCGAACTGGACGACGACCCCCGCGAGCGTGTGCTCTGCCTCGCACACGGAGAGGACGTGCTCGAGCGTAAGCGGTTCGAAGTACAGACGGTCGGAGGTGTCGTAGTCGGTCGAGACCGTCTCGGGATTGCAGTTGATCATGACCGCGTCGCGCCGCGACTCGCGCACGGTCTGCGCGGCGTGCACGCAGCAGTAGTCAAACTCGATCCCCTGCCCGATTCGGTTTGGACCCGACCCGAGGATCACCACCGCAGGACGGCCCGTCTTTGCGCCAGCTCGTCGTCTTGCTGCTGAGCGCCAGCGCGGCGCTCGTAGCTCGAGTAGTAGTACGGCGTGCGGGCGGCAAACTCGGCCGCACATGTATCCACCGCCTTGAAGGTCAGTTCGCCCGGTCTGTTGTTCCTCCGGGCCGGTGACCAGCTCGGCGAACTCGTTCAAAAACCAGCGGTGGATGGCGGTGCGTTCGTGGAGTTCTTGCACCGTTACGCCTCTACGCAGCGCCTCCAGCACCGCGTCAAAGCGCTCGGGTCCCGCTCGGGTCACGGTCTCCAGCAACTCGCCCCTCGCCCTGCGGCAAGCGCGGCTGCGCGTCCAGTTCGCGCGAGCTAAGGCCCTTCGCGAAGGCCTGCTTGAAGGTGCGGCCGATCGCCATCGCCTCCCCCACCGACTTCATATGCGTGGTCAGCCCGGGCTCGGCCCCCGGGAACTTCTCGAATGCGAACCGCGGCCACTTGATCACGCAGTAGTCGAGTGCGGGTTCGAAGCTGGCGGGCGTCGCCGTCGTGATGTCGTTGGGGATCTCCTGAAGCGTGTAGCCGACTGCTAGGCGCGCCGCGATCTTTGCGATCGGGAAACCGGTGGCTTTGCTGGCCAGAGCGCTCGAACGGGAGACGCGTGGGTTCATCTCGATCACCACGACATCCCCGCCCTCGGGGTTGACCGCAAACTGGACGTTCGAGCCCCCGGTCTGGACACCGACGGCGCGGATGACGGCGATCGCCTGGTCGCGCAGCTCCTGGTAGGCGCGGTCAGTGAGCGTCTGCTGAGGCGCGACGCACACGCTGTCCCCCGTGTGCACCCCCATCGGGTCGATGTTCTCGATCGAGCAGACAATGACCACGTTGTCGGCGCCGTCGCGCATCACCTCGAGCTCGAACTCGCCCCAACCCGAGCACCGACTCTTCTATGAGCACCTGGCCGATCGGCGAAGCGCTGAGCCCGCGCGAGACGACGCGCTCGAGTTCCGCCTCGCTTCCTACGACGCCCCCGCCCGTGCCGCCGAGCGTGAACGCCGGGCGCACGATAAACGGCAACCCCACCTCGGCCAGCGCCGCCCGAGCCTCCTGTGTGTTGTGGGCGATCGTCGAACGCGGCACCCGCAAGCCCGCGGCTGTCATCGTCTCCCTGAACAGCTCGCGATCTTCGGCTCGGGCGATGGCGTCGTAGTCGGCGCCGATCAACTCGACTCCATAACGCTCGAGCACTCCGAGCTCGTGGAGTTCCTTGGACAAGTTCAAAGCGGTTTGGCCGCCGAGGGTCGGCAAAAGCGCATCGGGCCGCTCGCGCTCGATCACCTGCGTGACCGGTCCAGGCTGGAGGGGCTCGATATAGGTCGCGTTGGCGAGCTCGGGGTCGGTCATGATCGTGGCCGGATTGGAGTTGACGAGCACGACCTCGTAGCCCTCGCTCATGAGCACTCGGCAGGCCTGCGTGCCCGAGTAGTCGAACTCCGCCGCCTGCCCGATCACGATTGGCCCAGAGCCGATCAGGAGGATCTTGTGGATGTCGTCCCTACGCGGCACGGGCTCCCTCGACGAAGCGGTCAAACAGGTGCAGCGCGTCGTGCGGCCCGGGGCCGGCCTCCGGGTGGTATTGGACCGTCGCGCCCGGGACGTCGCAAAGTTGCAGTCCTTCGACCGTCCGGTCGTACAGGTTGATGTGGGTGAGCTCGGCGGCCCCATAGGGGGTCTCCCAGCGCACCGCCTCGTCAGTCTCGATCATGGCCGCTCCGTCTGGGCCCACCACTGCGAAGCCGTGGTTCTGGCTGGTGATCTCGACGATCCCGGTGGTCAGATCCTTGACGGGATGGTTGGCGCCGTGGTGTCCAAAAGGCAGCTTGTAGGTCTCAAGCCCGACCGCGCGGCACAGCAGTTGGTGGCCCAGGCAGATCCCATAGACGGGCCGGCGGCCGATCACGTCGCGCACGGTGTGGACGATGTAGTCGAGCGCGCCGGGGTCCCCGGGGCCATTGGCGAGCATGACCGCGTCGGGGTCGTTGACGAGCAGGTCACGCGCATTCGCCGTGCACGGGTGAAGTTCGATGGTCGCCTCGCGCGCGCGGAAGTTGTCGATGATCGAGCGCTTGACGCCGGTGTCGAGCAGCGCGATGCGAGGTCCGCTGCCGCCATTGAGCACCGTCGGCTGGCTGACCGTGACCTCGCGCACGAGGTCCCTGCCGGTCATGGGAGGCTCAGCCTCGATCAGCCGGCGCGCCTCGGCCTCGGCGGTGTGCCCCGGAAACACGCCGCCGCGCATCGCTCCGCGCTCACGGATGTGGCGCACGAGCGCACGCGTGTCAAGCTCGGTGATCGCCGGGACGTTGTGCTCGGCCAGCCATGAGAGCCAGCCGTCCTCGGCGCGAGGGTCGTCCCGGCGGTCGACCGCGGCGCGCATGATCGCTGCGCGGGCGTGGATGCGGTCCGACTCCATCGCCTCACTCGAGACGCCGTAGTTGCCGACCTGGGGGTGGGTGAAGATGAGCAGTTGCCCGGCATAGCTGGGATCGGTCACCGCCTCCTGGTAGCCAGACATCGAGGTCGTGAAAACGATCTCGCCGACTGCGTAGCCGTCGGCCGCGCACGCAACCCCATCGAAACGGGCGCCGTCCTCCAGCAGCACGTATGCGGCCCGGTCAGAAGTCATCTCAGCGCGGCGGTGGTCGCGGCCTCGGCGAGCGCAGGGGCGCGGAAGGCCACCGATCCCGCGGCGACAGTGAGCAACACTCGACCGCGCAGGGTCTGTCCATAAAAGCAGCAGTTCTCGGACCTGCTGACGTACCCCCTGGCCCCCACCTCGAAGTCCGCCTCCAGGTCGACCAGGCATAGGTTGGCCGGCTGGTCCAGCGCGATGGTGGGCGCGGGCAAATCGACAACTCCAGCGCCGGCCGTCATCCGCTCTACCAGCGTCGCCAGCTCGAGCTCACCCGGAACAACCAGGTGGGTGAACAGTGCGGCGAACGCCGTTTCCAGCCCGGTCGTGCCCATCGGTGCCTGCTCGAAGGGGACCTCCTTCTCGTGCGTGGCGTGGGGCGCATGGTCGGTGGCGACGCAGTCGATCAGGCCGCTTCTGAGGGCCTCGATAAGAGCCTTGCGGTCGGCTTCGGTGCGCAGAGGTGGATTCATCTTGAATCGGCTGTCCAGTCTCAGGGCCTGTTCGTCTGTGAGCGTCAGGTGGTGAGGCGTCACTTCGGCCGTGACGCGTGCTCCGTCTCGCTTTGCTTGCTGCAGTGGTCGAAGCGACTCGCGACAGGAGATGTGCTGGAAATGCACCCGCCCGTGCTCGTACAGGGCGACCGCGGCGTCGCGCGCGACCATGGTCGACTCCGAGATCGACGGGATTCCCGCGAGGCCAAGCCGCGCCGACACGGCTCCTTCGTGCATCGCCCCGTCGGCGGACAGCGCAGGGTCCTCTTCGTGCAGCGCGATCACACCTCCGCATAGGCGCTGGTACTGAAGCGCCTTGCGCAGCACTCCCGCCGAAACCAGCGGAAGCCCGTCGTCGGTGAAGCCGAGCGCACCGGCATCGCGTAACTCGGCCATCTCGGTCAGCTCCTCGCCGGCTAGCCCGCGTGTGATCGCGGCAATGAAGCCGACAGGGACTCGCGCTTGGGCGTGAGCGATCTCGGTCAGCGACCGCAGCACAGACGCGTCGTCCAACACCGGCGCGGTGTTGGGCATCGCGACCACGCCGCAGAAACCGCCCGCGGCTGCCGACGCCGTCCCGGTCGCGATCGTCTCCTTGTACTCCTGCCCGGGGGTACGCAGGTGCACGTGCGGATCGAAAAAGGCGGGAAACGCGTGCTTCCCGGCCGCGTCAACCGTGTCGGCTCCGTCCAGCGCGGCGATGGAGCCGGGTGAGCCGAGCTCCGCGATGCGGCCGTCGCGAATCAGCAGATCGTGCGGCCCGTCGATGTCGGCGCGAGGATCGAGCACGTGGGCGCCGCGCACGAGCAGGTCGGCGGGCTTTGCGGCGCGCCGGAAGAGCATCACGCGACAGCCTCCAGCTTCGGTGAGCCAACCAGGAGCTCGTAAAGCACCGCCATGCGAACCGCTACGCCGGCCTTGACCTGTTCTGAGATCAGGGCGCGGGGCGAGTCGATCGCGTCCGCCGAGAGCTCGACGCCGCGGTTCACGGGTCCGGGGTGCATCAATAGTTGGCGGGAGTGCAGATGCGTGGATGTGACCTGGTAGCGCTGTGCATACTCGCGCAGCGAGGGGACGAACGCTCCCTGCATGCGCTCCTGCTGCATTCGCAGCACATACACCACGTCGGCCTCGCCGAGCCCCTCGATCGAGGGCGTCGCCTGGCATCCGAGCGCCTCGATCTCGCGCGGGATCAAGGTCGGCGGACCGCAAACCGTCACGCGCGCCCCCATCTGAGTGAGCGCGAGGATGTTCGAGCGCGCCACGCGCGAGTGCAAGACGTCTCCGACGATCCAGATGTTGGCGCCGTCCAGCGCGCCCAGCCTGCGCCGCAGCGTGAAGACGTCGAGCAGGGCCTGGGTCGGGTGCTCGTGCTTGCCGTCGCCGGCGTTGATCACCGAGGCGGGCGTCCAGCCCGCCACCAGCGTCGCCGCTCCGACGTGCGGTGAGCGGATCACGATTGCGGCCGGGTCGTAAGCCGAGAGCGTCTGCACGGTGTCCTTGAGCGACTCTCCCTTCTCCACGCTCGAGCCCATCGAGCGAACGCTCACGACATCGGCGGACAGTCGCTTCGCGGCCAGCTCGAATGACGAGCTGGTGCGCGTGCTGGCCTCATAAAAGAGGTTCACCACCGTCCGACCCCGCAGCGCAGGGACCTTCTTAATCTCCCTGCCCGAGACTTCCGCGAATGATTCGGCGCGGTCGAGGATGCGCTCGATCCCCGCGCGGTCGAGATCCTCGATCGAAAGCAGGTGCTTGCCAAGCCGGCCGCTCATAGCTCCGCGCCTCCTGCCGCTCGGGGGCGCTCCCGCGTGTGCCGCAGCGTCACCTCGTCTACTCCGTCAAGTTCTTCGACCCGGACATAGACGCGCTGCTGCTGGGAGGTCGGAAGGTTCTTGCCGACGTAGTCGGGTCGGATCGGCAGTTCGCGATGGCCGCGGTCGACCATCACGGCCAGCTGGATGCGCGCGGGTCGACCGTAGTCGAAGATCGCACCGATTGCCGCGCGGACGGTGCGGCCGGTGTAAAGCACGTCGTCGACGATGACGATGGTGCGGCCGTCGAGCGGAAAGTCGAGCTGGGTTGAGTGGACGACTGGCGCGCTCGGGCGCATGCCGAGGTCGTCGCGATAAAAGGCGATGTCTATCTCGCCGAGCGGGACCTCGGTGTCGAGCAGCTCACTGGTGAGTGCGTGCAGGCGGCGGGCGAGAACCGCACCTCGACGATGGATGCCGACCAGAGCAACGCTCTGTCCCTCGGTGGGGTTCTTCTCGACTATCTCGTGGGCGATGCGCACGAGTGCGCGGCGCATGGCCTCGCCATCGAGAACGGGTGTGGCGGCATCCAACATCAAGCTCCTTCCTGGCCTCGCCGGACCTGGTTAAAGGGGCTAAAGCTCTTCGGAGCGTAGCAGCGCGGTCGGCGGGTTCAGCGTGGCTGCGCGCCCGGGCCTCCCCGCCTCGACCTTCCCTCCGACGAGGCCGTGCCTCAGCCCGACCGCTTGAGCTTGCCGTGGCGTTTGGCGTAGCGCTCGCCGGCACCGAAGATGGCCATGCCGACCGGAATCGAGAGCGCGCCCAGCAGCATGAGCGGCCAGAGTTCGCCCCACGAGGCACCCAGCCCATGGCCGTCGAGCACCGCACCGCGAATGCCTCGCAGCGCGTATGTGGCCGGCGAAACCGTCGAGAGCCACTGCATCCACTGGGGCAGCACCGTCACGGGGTAGTAGACGCCGGAGACGACAAGCAGGAACCCTTGGGCGATGAAGCCGAGTTGGGCTCCCTTCTCAGGCGAGATCAGTGGGAGCACGGCCGTGACCATCCCGATGCCGACAAACGAGACCGAGGCGACCGCGAGCAATACCACCGCGGCCAGGAAGTCCGCGTGCGTGAAATGCAGGCCGAAAAACAGCGCTACGACCGCGAACAGCAGGGCCGTGCGGACGACGCCGTACATGATCGCGAACAGGCCCATGCCGCCGAGGTGAACGACACGCCTCAGGGGAGCCATGAACGTGTACTCGATCGTCCCCTCCCAGCGCTCCCACGCGACCGTCTCGGTCAGGATCTCGAAGATGATCCCCAGGTACGACCACAGGACCGCGCCGATCAGCAGGCTTGTCGTTGTGCGCTCGACGTTGAGGTGACCACCCGTCGCTCTCACGCCCTTGGCGATGAACACGACGGTGAGGGTGTTCGCCACCGTCCAGAAAAAGAAGGCGAGCTCCCACCAGCCGTAGCGCTTTATGAGGTATGCGTTGCGCTCGACGACGCCAACGAGCCCGATCAACTGGACTCGTAGCTCGCGCCTGTTTACGAAGGTGCGCTTTAGCGAGGTCATGCGTGCACCTCCTCCTCTTCCCCGTCTTGCTCGAGCGCGCGCCCGGTTGCGGTAAAGAACGCTTCCTCCACCGTGGCAGCGTCGTAGCCTTCGGCCAGCTCGTCCGCCGGCGCAAGGGCAAGCAGACGGCCGGCGTGCAAGATGCCGATCCGCTCTGCAAGCGCTTCGGCCTCCTCGAGATCGTGTGTGCACAGCAAGATCGTCGTGTCGTTGGCGCTGCGCAGCTCACGAATGAAGTCCTGCACCTCGCGCTTTGAGCGCGGATCGAGACCAGTGGTGGGCTCGTCGAGCAACAACAGCACCGGCGAGGTGAGCAGTGCCCGGGCAAGTGCGACTTTTTGCTGCATGCCTCGGCTCAGGTCCTGCATCGGCGCAGAGGCGCGCGCGGTCGGGAAACCGACCCGCTCCAGGATTTCGGGGATGAGCGACCGTGTAAGCGCGGGTGTCAGTCCGTAAAAGCGCGCGGCGTAGGAAAGGTTCTCGGTTGCCGACATCCGTTTGAAGAAAGACGCCTCAACCGAGACTCTGTTGACCAGCCGGCGCACCGCTGCGGCCTCGCGCACGACGTCATGCCCAAACACCTGCGCTCGCCCTCGGTCAGGGAGCAGCAGCGTGGAGAGCACGCGCACCAGCGTCGACTTGCCCGAGCCGTTTTGACCGAGCACCGCCACGCACTCGCCCCGCGCCATCGACAACGAGACGTCCGCGAGCGCGACCACAGACCGACGCCGCTTGCCACGGCGGCGGCCAAAACGCTTCTCCAGTTCAGTTACTTCTACGGCTAACAACGTTGCTCCTTAAAAGACTGCGTGGCCAGGGACCATCGACCGAGGCGGCGCTCGGCCAAGGCGGCTTATGGGTCACGCTCGGAGCAACATCGCCATCCCAGCGTACCACCGGGTCAAGGGCCCCCAGAGGGTGAGCGCGCGTGTTGAGCGCGGCGAGTCTGCCCTGCTGTTCGCTGGGCCGGCGCTCAGTCGTCGGTCGCCCGGCGGCGGTACAGCACGTGGTTTAGGCTCACGAACACGATTTCGCGTTCGTAGACGAATCCCGTCTTCTCCATCACGCGCCGCGAGGCGACGTTGTCCGGCAGCGTGTACGCAATCACTTCTGGGAGTTCGAGTGGGCCGAAGGCAACTTCAAGAGAAGCGCGGGCCAGCTCCGTGGCGAGGCCCTGGCCCCAACGCTCAGGTGTGATGACCCAGCCGATCTCGATTTCGCGGATGCCTGATGCGTAGGTCTCTTGCGGACCTCCCCGCCCGACCATCTCGCCCGTTTCGCGGTCGCGCCACAGCCACTGTCCAAAGCCAAAGCGGTCCCAGTGGCGCAGCTTGTCCCTGAGTCCCGCCGCGACGTCTTCCGGCGTGATCGGCTCGTCTTTTGCCCACATAGTTGGCGTGACCTGGGGGTCCATCAGCAGACGCTCGAGCTCTGGACCGTGGTCTGAGGAGAGGCGCTCGGCGATCATGCGATTCGTTTCGACGCGCTCAGGTGCGATCGGACGGCCGCCCCGCGTGGCGGGCGGCTCAGCTCGATCCATCGGACACCGCCGCCGCTGCTTCTGCCGGCTGGTCGCTCCAACGCACAAGCTCCGGAGCGCCGCGCTCGGGGAATGGGATCTCGATCGAGTCGAAGTCGCGAGGCACCACGGTGTTGGGAAATATCGCGCGCGCTTCGTCGCGCAACTGTCCGACCGCGTATCGGGTCGAAAAGTGCGTGAGCGCGAGCAACGACACCTCTGCCTCGCGCGCCATTTGCGCAGCTTGACCAGCGGTTGAGTGGCCGGTCTCCTTCGCCCGAACGAGCTCCTCTTCGGCAAAGGTCGCCTCGTGGATGAGCAGGTCTGCTCGGTAGCTCGCGACGCGCAGTGTCTCCGAGGGCGCGGTATCTCCTGAAATCACAACCTTTCGGCCAGCGCGCGGTGGGCCGAGGACCTGAGCGGGGCTGACTTCTCGAATCGTCTCTCCGTGCTGGACGCGGCCGAACTCGGGTCCCGGAACGAGTCCGAGTTTTACGGCTGCCTCGGGGTCGAAGACACCTGGCCGCTCGTCTTCAAACAGGACATATCCGACGGTCGCAGAGCGGTGCGCAACCTGGCAAGCAGCGATGCGGTAGCCGTCCCGCTCGATCTCGTGGCCGGACTCGATCTCGAACAGCTGGAGCTCGAAGCGGACGCGCCCGACGGCTTGCGCGACGATGGCGAACAGCTCGCGCACGCCCCTCGGCCCATAGACGCGGAGCGGTTTCTCGCGCGCGCGGAGATCGAACGTCTTCAACAGGCCGGGCAGCCCGAGCCAATGATCGGCGTGGTAGTGCGTCAAGAAGATGTCGTCGAGGTCAGCGAGCCCGACCGTCGACACGAGCTGGCGCTGCGTCCCCTCACCGCAGTCGAACAGGAGGCGCTCGCCGCCGCGGCGCACCAGCAGCGCTGGCAGTCCGCGCCTCGCGGTCGGCACCGACCCGGCCGTGCCAGCGAAGAAGACCGAAAAATCCACGGCGCCAGTGTGTCACTGGGGTACTTGTAACGGGTCGAACCGTGTTCATGACTTCACGTTGCCACGGGACCCGGACGGAACGTATGTTCGTATCGTTTGCTGAGCCCTTCCCCGCTAGCCTTCGGTCTCTCGCGCCCGTAGCTCAGGGGATAGAGCGGCCGCCTCCGGAGCGGCAGGCCGCAGGTTCGAATCCTGCCGGGCGCGCATCGCAGGATCGTTCTAAGGGGTGTTATCCACCGGCCGCGTGTACGTGTCGTAGCTGAAGCGAGGGGTCATGCCGAGCCGCTCGTAGATCCTGAGAGCCTGTGGGTTGGTTGACGCGACCCCGAGCTGGGCTTCTTGCAGCCCTGCGGCCCGAAACCGGCGGAATGCGTCGACCAGCAGTGTCGTCCCGATGCCCTTGCGCTGATAAGCCGGATCAACAGCAAGAATGTCGACGAACCCGACCGGCGCCTCGGCCCATCGCCGCGTCAGCAGGAAACCCGCGAGCTGACCGTCGAGTTCGGCGACGCAGCTCAGCTCCGGGTCGAGGTCGTGGGCGCCAAGGTGCTCTTCCCGGAAGGACTGCAACGACTCGGGGTAGTACTCCGGCGCGTCGACGAAGCTCGCGGCGTCGAGCGCATGCAGGGCAACCGCATCCCGCTCGACATCGAGCGAGCGCAGTCGCAGGCCGGGGGGAGCGGTAGCAGCGTGATCGCCCGAGCCCTCGAGCCGCAGCCCCATCCGCCAGTAACTGCGCGCGTACTCGTACCCTGCCGCGTGCAGCAGCCGTTTGCCGCCCCCGTTGCCTGAGCCGATCCACTGCCGGTGTTCCGAGCGACCAAGCTCGCGCTCGCGCCCTTCCGCCCAATCCAGTAGGCGCGTTCCGATGCCCTGGCGCTCATGGTCAGGAGCGACGGCCGCGAGTGTTCCTGGCCCGCGCACGATCGCGTAAGCGACGATCTGCCGGCCCACTTCGACCACTCGCGAATCCGCTTGGAGGTCAAGCTCGCTGGCGCGCCATTCGTCGAGCAGGTCCTCGAGCACGTAGTCCGGCACACCGACGTCCGCGATTCCGCGGGCCTGAAGTACATCGAGGACAGCCGGTGCGTCGTCGATCGTGGGCGCCCGTAGCCTCATCGCTCCATGTCTACCGGCAGCGCCCGGTGCCGCGCAAGGCGAGCCGCTCCGCAAACACCGCACGGATTAGGATCCTGCGGCATCTGTGGCTGAGCGGAAAGACATCGATTTCAGTTACTCACTGACGGACCGAGTGATTCGCCTCGCGTTGGGCGAGCTCGCGGACTTCAGCTGCGCCAAATACGACGGGAACTTCGACCTGACTCTGGAGCAGGCGCAGCGACGCAAGCACGAGTACGTGGCGGAGCAGATCGGTATAGAGCCCGGCAAGCGTGTGCTCGACCTCGGGTGTGGCTGGGGCGGGCTGCTCAACTACATCCGCAGCATCGGCGCGGCGGGACTTGGCGTGACGCTCTCTTCGGCGCAGCTAGATGCATGCCGCCGTCATGGCCTCGACGTTCACCTTCATGACGCGCGAGAGGTGACCCACGAGACCTTCGGACCATTCGATGCCGTGGCGAGCCTCGGCGCGTTCGAGCATTTCTGCTCTCCGGATGACTACGAAGCCGGGCGGCAAGACGGTATATACACCCGGCTGTTCGAGAACGTGGCGAGCGTGCTGCCGGACAAGGGGAGGTTTTACCTGCAGACCATGGTCTTCGGGCGGAACATGATTCCGATCGACGAGGTGGACCGGCATGCGCCGCGAGAGTCCGATGCTTGGATCCTGGCCATGATGGGTGCGGCCTTCCCTGGTTCGTTCTTGCCTTTCGGCCAGGAGCAGGTCGTCAAGTGCGCTTCGCCGTATTTTCGTCTCGTCTCCAGCGAAAGCGGACGGCTCGACTACATCGAGACGATTCGCCAGTGGGACGCGCGAACCGAAGCATGGAACCCGAGAATGGCGCTGCTCAAGCTGCGGCTCCTCCCTCGCTGGCTCACGAGCGCTGACTTCCGGTTCGCCTTCACCGGGGGCGCCAGCTCGAACCTCATCTCTTTCGAGCGCGAATTGCTCGACCACTACCGGCTCGTATTTGAGAAGGCTTGACACGCAAGCCGCATGGAATCCCCTAAGACGGGTAGAGTCGCCCGACCACGAAGCAGAAGGGAACTTGACCGTGACCGAAGTTCTGCCGCCGTCCTTCTGGCGGGAACGACTATCGCCGTACACCAAGCCGAGCGTGCGACGCGGCATCTTCGACATCGCCACCTCCGCCGTCGCCTACGTCGCACTAATCGCAGCGATGTACGCACTGGTGCACGTCTCGGTCGTACTCGTGCTTGTTCTAGCTGTGCCGGCGGCCGGGTTCGCGCTGCGGACCTTCATCGTCTTCCACGACTGCACGCACGGATCATTTCTGCCCAACCGTAAAGCGAACCACTGGGTCGGGATGGTGTGCGCGGTGCTCATGTTCACGCCCTTCCACAGCTGGCGCCACGAACACGCAATCCATCACGCGACGGCAGGCGACCTCGACCGGCGAGGTCGGGGAGATTTGGAGACGCTCACGGCAAGGGAGTATCTGGCGCTTTCTTGGCCCGGTCGCCTGGGATACCGGCTGATGCGAAACCCCTTCGTGATGTTCGTGCTCGGCCCGGTGTGGGCGCTCATGCTCGAGCCCCGGCTAGTTCCCGCCTGGGCACGCAAGCGCTTCTGGCGCCAGATCGTTGCGACCGACATCGTCCTCGTCCTCTTGGTGGGCGGGCTGTGCGCAGCGTTCGGGTGGCGCACAGTACTTCTAGTTCAGCTGCCGAGCGCGATGCTGGCCGGCGCGGTGGGCATCTGGCTCTTCTACGTGCAGCATCAGTTCGACGATGTCTACTGGACCCATAAGGACTCCTGGAGCCATCAGGAGTCCGCGCTGCTGGGAAGCTCATATCTCAAGCTGCCGAAGCTGCTCCAGTTCTTCACGGGCAACATCGGGTTCCACCACGTCCATCACATGAACCCGCGCATCCCCAACTACAACCTCCAGCGCGCACACGACGAAATCCCGGTCTTTCACGACGTACCCACCTTGACACTCTGGGACGGCATCCGCACGCTGCGCCTCAAGGTCTACGACGAGCGGCAGGGTCGGATGGTCAGCTTCGCGTCGGCGGCGCGAGCTTCACGACCTCAGCGCGGCGCTGATCAATCCGAGCAGCGCAAGGTTTCTACGGCGACTGCGATTGATTAGTCCTTGCGCGCGACGAGGTAGGCGCTCGCCATCCTCCTCACCGCGCGGCCCGCGTCGAATGCGCTCCGCAGCTCATCGATAAAGCGTTGCTGGTCCGATCCGCCTAGAGCGGTTCTGACCGCCTCTTTGAGGGTGGGCGCGTTCGGATTGGGAGCGCTGCTCAGCAAGGCATCGAAGCTGACGGGAGCCATGAACGATCCAGGCCCTACCTCGATCTGGCACTCGACGCTCACTCGCGTGAACCCCGCGGCCACGGCAAGGTCGACGAGATCGCGGTCATCGAACCCGGACATCGCGAGTCTCTCGTTATCGGTGCCCTCAAACTGCTTCTTGACCTCGACTGCCAGGTCAGCCACCGCCCCGATCTCATAGCCCCAGAAGCGATCCGCCGGCTCGGGGAACATCAAACGGTTGATGGGCTCAAATAGCGAGGCCCGCCCACCGGGACGCAGCACGCGCGCGAAGGCGCTAAACGCCCGCTGCTTGTCGGCCACGAAGATCAGCACCGAACGCGTGGTGACCACGTCGACCGAGGCGTCAGCGATCCCCGCGAGGTCCTCCGCTCCAGTGTGGATGAACGTGGCCCGCCGATTCAGCCCCAGCGACCTAACCGCTTGCTCGCAGCGGGCGAGTAGCGCCTCTGAGACATCCGCGAAGATCACGCAACCCCCCGCGCCCACCAACTTCAGCGCGCTAAGGCCGATCAGGCCATCGCCCGCTCCGACGTCCAATACCACCGCTCCCTCGAGAGGCCCAGCTGCGCCAAGGATTCGCTCGCGAATCGCCGCGAGCTCGTCGAGCGTCGCGGCGCGCTGCGCTTCCACGCCTCCGTCCCGCCGCGCGAGCAACCAGCGGGACCACCGATCAGGGGCTTGCGCCACGCACCCGAGTATCCCGGCTCCGACCTGACCGCCTGAAGCCAGATAGAAGGGGCCGAAATCTAAAGCCCGACTCAGGATTTGTCCCTGAGCTGTGTGTGTCGGGAGGGCTTGCCGATCCGACCCCAAGCCCGAGGCTAGACCTGTGCGTCGAACGACCGCTGGGTGACTTCTCTACCTCACCGCGGCGTACCCGCGATTGATCCCGCAAACAGCGAATCTCTTGGATCTGACCAGCCCACCAGGCGGGCGCCAAACTCTTGTGGCTCGTCGGCAGGGTGGTGCTGAATTACTTCAAATCTCAAGACGATCGTGCTCGCGCTGCGGACCGGCGTCCACTCCCACGGCTTGGCCACCGGTTCCACGCGGACACCAGGGGGCGTCGGGATTTCGAACTCCAGCGTGTAGTCGACGGTGAGGGCCACGTCCAGCAGAGAGCTGCCGGTGGGACTGACCCAGGCCTCCTCCACGCGGAGGTTGCGTGGCTTGGTGAAGGTCATGAACCTCGGCGTCCTGACCTTTCCGGCCGGGAGATCGCCCGCGATCACCGCGCCTGCGTCCGCACGACCGACCTCGAGCAGTTTTTGTGTCAGCGCCTGCTCTACGCCTGGGTTGTCGCTGATCGAGTGCCGCCAGCCCGTCGCAAGTTCGCGCACGCGCGGGATCTGTGCGACGAACTGGCCGAGCTCGAAGTAGAGCACGACTCTCCGTTCCTGCCCGCGCTCCTGGAGCTCGGTGACGAGATCGGCTGCGAGCTCGGGATGGGCGCGACTTTTCGAGAAGGCCGCGTGTGCATCGCTGACGAGCATTACGGGCTCGGGCCTACTGTCGAGCAGTTCCAGCACGCTTTCCCAGACCAGCGCCTCCCGGTAGCCCTCCCCCCTCGCATCGAACGGCCGTTGGCGGAGGGCGGCCCGCTCGAGCAGACGTAGGTGCGAGACCGCCGGGATCGGCAGGAGCTCTCCCCCCGCGTTGTGCAGAACGGCCTCGAGTTCCTCCCGGTAATGCAATCTCCACGGTCTGAGATCGCGCCCCTGAGGCGTGGTCAGCTCGCGCAAAGCCTCGTGGGCGGCTACCAACCTTTCGCGCGCTGCTTGAACCGCTCGGCGGTGGTTGGCCTCGGACTCGATGAGCACCACCTCGGGCACCGCGATCCGCACTCGCCCTGCAGCCGACTCGTCACGGAGCAAGCGACCGGCTGCGCTGTCG
Organism: uncultured Solirubrobacterales bacterium; assembly: GCA_963767295.1. Lineage (GTDB taxonomy): Bacteria > Actinomycetota > Thermoleophilia > Solirubrobacterales > Solirubrobacteraceae > Palsa-465. Next base: position 253,103 of record CAVYDI010000002.1, on the reverse strand, counting down.
AGGTAGCGATCGTGGCCGCTGAAGACGCTCGCGTCCAGGACCACCCAGGGTGCTGCGATGTGCTCTGCAGGGACGATCGATCTACGGTAGCCCTCGCCTTGCAGCGGATCGATGGCGTCAATCTCACCCAATGGAGCCGGCGAGTATCTTCTGCTCGATGGACACGGCCTCGGGAGCGATCGTTGACGACAGGGCTCGCGCATTCGTGGAAAGCGCCTACCGAACACGGCGTCCGGAAAACGAAGACCACGCCACCGATCATCCGCTCGCGGTCGCTCGCCTGCTGCGCGAAGACGGCCATCCCGACAAGCTCGTGCTAGCTGGGCTGTTGCACGACGTGCTTGAAGACACCAGCGTGACTTCCGCCGAGCTGCGTCGTGAGTTTGGGCCAGAGGTCACGGCCCTGGTCGATGCGATGACCGAAGATCCCGCGATCGCCGACTACGAGCGGCGCAAGGGGGCGTTGCGCGAGCAGATTCTCGCAGCCGGCCGTGACGCGGCTACCGTGGCGCTCGCGGACAAGACGGCAAAGCTTCGGGCTACGTCGACCCCACCCAAGGAGCGACGCCTCGGCCACTATCGCGCGACGCTGGAGGGAATCGAGCAGCAGTACGGGTCGAGCCCGTTGAGCGAACGGCTGCACGCCGAGTTGGACCGCTTTTCCGGTTAGCGGTCGGGGGCCTCCACCACTTTGCGCAGGTCCAGTGCGTTTGCCGGTGCATAGCCCTTCCAGTCGTTATTGAAGTAGGCGTATACCTCGCGCTCGCGTCGCCAGCGCCGGATCCGCTCGCCCCACTGCTCAAGCTCAGTCGCGGAGTAGTTGCCACCGCGTCCGCGGCCTCCGAAATGGAAACGGATGTACCACCACGACGCTGTGGGTACGTGGAGCTGGAAGGGCCGCTTGGGGGTGTCGCCGATCACCAAGGCAACGCCGTGCTCGGAAAGCGCGGCCAGAACCCGATCCTCGAACCAGCTGGAGTGGCGAAACTCGATCGCGTGGCGCCCCGCCGGCAGCAGCTCGAGCCAGCGCTGCAGCCGCTCGTCGTCGCGGTGGAAGTTCTCGGGCAGTTGCCATAGCAAGGGCCCGAGGCGCTGCGCTTCGATCATCGGCGCAAGGCGCTCGGAGAACAACGCCATCCCGTCGCGAACCTCGGTCAGGCGCTTGATGTGCGTGAGGTAGCGGCTGACCTTGACGGCAAACTGGAACGGCGCAGGAGCTTGCTCGACCCAGCGGCTAACCGCATCGCGGGTTGGCAGACGGTAGAAGGTCGCGTTGATCTCGACCGTGTCAAAGCGCTGCACATAGAGCTCCAGCCAGCGGCGCTGGGGTTCGCGCTCCGGATAGAACTCCCCGCGCCAGTCGCGGTAGTTCCACCCCGAGCACCCGATGTGAACAGGCTTCACACCTACAAGGATTCCCGAAACGCGGGATTTCGCTATTCGTGCAGCCGAAACGGCATTCGCGCCACGATCACATCGGTGCGCGCCTTTAGCACCGCCTCGAGGATGCGGCCGCGCTGGTTGTGAAGGATCTCGTGGCGGCGTTTGGCCGGCTCGAGCTCGGGGATCAGCACGGTGATCACCGCGTCCTCGTCCTCCACCGATTCGATGTAGTGCTGCACGCTGCTTACTAGCGAACGCTGCGGATCGAGCAACACCTCGATTGGCACGCCGGGTTCCCAGTCGTCCCATTCGCGTTTGATCTTCTGGCACTCGTCCTCGTCCCCGGCCACCGCTACGGCGACCACGATCTCGCCCATCGACAGAGCCGCGCTGATCGCTCGCGCGGTCATCAGATTGACCGTCGAGATGGGGACGACCACGACGCTCTCGCGCTTGCGTGGCGACGGAGGAGTCTTGCCCAGCTTGAGCTCGGAGGCAACCTCCTTGTAGTAGCCCTCGATACGAGCAAACATGATCATCATCAACGGGATCGCGATGACCACGACCCACGCGCCCTCCAGGAACTTCGAGAGCAAGAACACCACCACCGCGATCGCGGTCATGACCGCGCCGGTGCCGTTCAGAGCGACGCGCAACTGCCAGCGTTGAGGGCGGTCGCGCAGCCAGTGGCGCGCGAGACCCACCTGGCTGATCGTAAAGCCGATGAACACTCCGATCGCATAAAGCGGGATCAGCCGCACCGTCTGCGCGTCGACCGCCAGCAACAGCAGCCCCGCGAGCACCGCCAGGGCGGTGATGCCGGAGCGGTACACCGGCTTCTCCGCGCGCAGATAGAAGACGTGCGGCAAGCGGTGGTCGCGCGCGAGCAGGCTCATCAAAACGGGCAGCCCGCCGAAGCTGGTGTTCGCGGCCAGTCCGAGGACGAGGGCGACCGAGACGTTTTGCACGTAGAAGGCCCATCCTTTGCCGAACGAGTCGGCCGCAAGTTGAGCGAGGACCGTCACACCACCGCGCGGCACGATGTGGTGGGCGTGAATCTGGAGCGACAGCCCGATCAGCAGTACCCCGAGCAGCACCCCGAGGACGATCTCGGTGCGCTGCGCGGTGCGGGGCGAGCGAAACGCCGGTGTTCCGTTTGCGATCGCCTCTACGCCCGTAAGCGCCGAGCAACCCGACGCGAATGCCTTCAGGATCAGCACCAGACCGAGCGCAGTCGTCGGCCGCAGCGAAATGCTCGTCCCGACCTGCGCCACCGGATGCGAGTGAAACGGCCCGAGCACGATCACCGCCAGCGTGCTAACGAGAAACACCAGCGCCGGCAGTATCAGCAGCTTGGCGGACTCGCTGATGCCGAACATGTTGACTGCCGCCAGCAACGCGAGCCCCACGAGGGCCACCAGCAGTAGGTGATGCGAAAGCGCGGGAAACGCGCTGCCCAGGCTCGCGGCGCCTGCCGCGAGGCTGACCGCGACCGTGAGCACGTAGTCGACGACCAGTGATGCCGCGGCGAGCAAAGCGGCCGGCCGGCCGAGCTCGGCCTTTCCGACCGCGTAGGAGCCGCCTCCCTCCGGGTGGGCCGCGATCACCTGGGTGTAGGAAAGGACAAGCAGGGCGAGCAAACCGACGATTACGAACGTCAACGGCACGACCCACTTGAGCGCTGCGACGCCCGCCACCGTCAAAACGACGACCATCGCCTCTGGCCCGTATGCGACGCTGGAAAGTGCGTCCAAACTCAGCGCAGCGAGCCCGCGCGCCACACCCAGCTCGTGCCCTTTCTCGGAGTGCTTGCCCCGGCGCGGCCCTGAACGGCGGGCCGACAAAGCCGAAAACGGCCCGGCTAGGACACCGCTGGGCGCGAGTGTCCTCTCGGGGCCATTTTTCGGCATCGCCATAGCCGTCCGACAAGCCTATGCCTAGCTCAAAGGGAGCGCCAGCTAGGTGCCGCCCCTATCGCTGAAGCCCGCCTTGTCGAGTGCCCGAGCGTGGCCGGGGAGTGTCCCCGCGCCGGCCACTCGCGCGAGCCCGTGGCCGAGCGGGGACGCTCCCTGCATCACGTCACGCCAGGCCGTTCGCCGCCAGGAACTGGTGTGCCACCTTCGACGGTGACTCCTGGTTGAGCGCGACCGCCGCGTTCATCTTGCGGATCGCGTCGAGCGTCAGCAGCGCGCTGACCTTGTTGAGGGTCTGCGCGAACGCGGGCCCCTCGGACTTGAGCACGCTCGTCTTGACGATCGGCGTCACGTTCTGGAACCCAAAGACGTTCTTCGGGTCGCTGAGGGTCGTGTACTTGCCCAGCGTCAGCTGCGGGTCGGTGGTAAACACGTCGCTGACCTGCACCTGGTTGGAATCGAGCGCCTTATACGTCAGGCCGATGGCCAACGGCTTGAACGTCGGATTGATGCCGTAGACCTGCTTGAGCCCGATCAGCCCTTCAAACCGCGTGGCGAACTCGGGCGCGGCGCCGAGCTTGAGCGACTTCCCGAACGGCTTGAGTTGCGAGATGGTGGTCAGGTGGTGTTTGGTCGCAAATGACTTCAGCATTCCCATCGCGTCGGTGTCATAGAACGGAGTGGGATTGAGCAAGGTGAAGCCGTGCTTGGTCACGAATGCCTTGGCCTCGGTCAACGTCTGCGCCGCGCTGTGAGGGGGCTTCGTGTTTCCGGCGAGCACCGAGACGATGACGCCCGTGTATTCGGGGTACATCTGGATCTGTCCCGAGGTCATGGCCTTATAAATGACCTCGGAGGACCCGATGTTGCCCTTGACGGTCACTTTGTAGCCCTTTGCCTGCAGCGCCTGGGCGTAGAGGTCACCGAGGATGAACTCCTCCGTGAAGTTCTTGTCGCCGATCACGATCGGTGGCTTACCCGCGCCAGGCTTTGACGACGAGCTGCTGGTCGACGTCTTGCTGTTGCCCGACGATCCGCACGCCGCGAGCGCCACCGCTAATACCAGCGCCGCGGCGCTGAAAACTCCTATACGGAACTTCTTCATGCTTGCTCCTCCATGGTCTTGGTTGTTCAAAAGGTCAAGCCGTTTCCGCCAGCGGCGGTCCGATCGCCTCGAGCTTGCGCGCGCTGGCCTCGAGCTTCGCGCCGCGCGGGGTCAGCAACTTCTGCACAAAGGCCAGCAGCAGGTCCTGCGCCAGCGCCAGCGCGGCGATGCATATGGCTGCCCCCAACACGCCCGAGAGGTGGTAGCTGGCCTCGTTGTTGATGATGTCGCCGAGGCTGCCGCTATAGCCAGTGAGCGCGGCGATCGTAGTCGTGGAAACGACAAAGAGCGCGCCGGTGCGGATGCCGGCGAAGATCAGCGGGACGCCCAGCGGAAGCTCGACCTGGCGCAGGATCTGCCACCCGCTCAGGCCCATACCTCGCGCCGCATCGACGACATCACGGTCGACCGTGTCGATCGCGACATACGCGTTGGTGATCACCGGTGGCACCGCCAACACGATCAACGCGAGCTCGACGTTGCGCAGCCCCAGCCCGAGGAACGCGACCCCTATCGCGAGTACCGCGAGGCTCGGGAGCGCGCGCCAGATGTTGCCCACGTTGATGGCCACAAACGATCCCCGGTGGATATGACCCAGCCACAGCCCGATCGGCAGGGCGACCACCAGCGCCACCCCGGTCCCGATCGCCGCGATCTTGATCGTTTCCAGCGTGAGGTGGACAAGCGTCGGCAGGCCGGGCACGCCAGCCACCTGGCCGTTGTTGCCGATGAACTTGAACGCCTCGACGAAGCTATTCATCGCGCCGCCCGAGCCCAGGGTGTGACCAGGCGCTGCACCAGCACGAGCAGCCCGTCGGCGAACAGCGCGAGCGCGATCGCCATGCCGCCTGCGACGATCAGCTCCGTCTTGAAGACTTCATTCGAAATCGCCTGCAGAATCGGCGCGCCCAGCCCCTCATTGTCGATCAGCGCGGCGACCGTGGCTAGCGAGATCACCGTCACCGTCGCGATCCGCACGCCGGCGATGATCGCGGGTAAGGCGAGCGGCAAATCCACGCGCAGCAGCGTTCGCATCGGTCCCATGCCCATTCCCGCGGCCGCGTCCCGCACCTCAGCCGGGACCTCGCGTAGGCCCGTGAGCGTGTTGCGGAACATGATCAACAGGGTGTAGGAGACCAGCGCCACCTCCGCGGTGGTCCGGCTCAACCCCAGGCCGGGAACCCCTACCAGCAGCTCGAACAGTGCCAGCGAGGGGATCGTGTACATGATCGATGTGACGATCACAACCGGGCGCTCGAGCCAGCCCCGGCGATAGGCGAGCAGCGCGAGCCCGGTCGAGATCACGAACCCGATGCCGACCGCGATCACGGTGAGCACGACGTGCTGGCGCAACGCGGGCCACAGCACGGAGCTCCAGTTCTGGGAGACCCAGTCCGAGCAAAACAGCCGGTTGGCGCGCTCGCACGCGAACGACGAGCTCGAGCCGCCAAAGCTCGGGATCACCGGTCCGCCTGTGGCGAAGAAGATCATCGCGCCACGTGCTCCTCGCTCTGCGTCTGCGAGAGCGCGCCGTCTTTGAGCAGTCCGCCGAGCATCTCGAGCGTCACTGCGCCGACCGCCTCTCCCTCTCCGTCGACGACCGCCACCGGCGCGCCTCCGGCAGCGAGCACCTGCGAGAGCGCGTCGCGCACGGTGCAGGAAACAGGTATGCCCCTGTCCCCCACCTCGGCCGCTCCCGCGTCGAGCAGTTCGACCTCCCGGAGCGTTGCCAACCCAAGCCGCTTCAGTGCACGGTCGGTGCCCACAAACCTTGCGACGAACTCGTCGGCCGGGTGCATAAGCAGATCGGCCGGAGCGTCGTACTGGGCGAGCGTCCCCCCCTCGCGCAGGATCGCGATCCTGTCGCCCATCTTGATCGCCTCGTCGATGTCGTGGGTGACGAACACGACGGTCTTGCGCAGCCGTTGCTGGAGGCGCAGAAACTCGTCTTGGAGACGAGCCCGATTGATCGGGTCGATGGCGCCGAAGGGTTCGTCCATCAGCATCAGCGGCGGATCACCCGCCAGCGCGCGTGCGACGCCCACACGCTGGCGCTGGCCACCCGAGAGCTGCGCCGGGTAACGCTCCCCAATCTCCTCCAGGCCGATCAGCTCGAGCAGCTCCCGCACGCGCGCGGCTATCCGAGCTCGATCCCAGCCGAGCAGGCGCGGCACGGTGGCGATGTTCTCGTGCACGGTCAGGTGTGGAAACAGCCCCACCTGCTGGATTACGTAGCCGATCTCGCGCCGGAGCTTTGTCGGATCGCGTTTGAGCACGCTCCGGCCGCCGAGCAGGATGTCGCCCGAGCTCAGCGGGATCATGCGGTTGATCAGCCGCATCGCGGTCGTCTTGCCCGAACCGGAGGGGCCGACCAGGATGCAGACCTCGCCCGCGTCGACGTCGAGGCTTAGCTTCGAGAGCGCCGGCTGCTCCTGCCCGGGGTAATGCTTCGTCACCTCCACCAATGCCAGCGGCGCCGCTTGGCTCCCACCTTGCGGGTATGACGACGGCCCCTCTTCTTGGGCAAAGTTGGATTTTGGCAAGGGAGAAAGCGCCCGGGTTGGGTTTGCTCAGGCTACCGGGTAACACGAACGGATGGAAAGTAAGCCGTCGCCACTTCTAGCTGTGCCAGACGGGGCCAAAGCTACGATCGAACGCGGGTTGACCGACCAGGCGCAACCGTGCACCCGTTCCCGGCGGATGCTGATCCTCGGCATCTGCTGTCTGAGCCTGCTGATCGTCGGGCTGGACACGACGATCGTCAACGTCGCCCTGCCCGCGATTCGCAAAGACATGCACGCCTCCGTCACCGGGCTGCAGTGGACCGTCGACGCCTACACGCTGGTGCTGGCCGCATTGCTGATGCTCTCGGCTTCGATCGCCGACCGCATCGGCCGCCGGCGCGTATTCCAGATCGGGCTGGTGGTGTTCTCGCTGGGGTCGTTGCTGTGCGGGCTGGCTCAAAGCGTGCCGATGCTGATTGCCTTCCGCGTGGTGCAGGCGATCGGGGGCTCGATGCTCAACCCTGTCGCGATGTCGATCATCCGCACGGTTTTCGACGACCCACGCGAGCGCGCGCGGGCGATCGGCATCTGGGGCGCCGTCTTTGGCCTCAGCATGGCGCTCGGCCCCGTGCTCGGCGGCGTACTGGTGGACAGCGTCTCCTGGCGGGCGGTGTTCTTCGTCAACGTGCCGATCGGCGCCGTGGCGATTGCGCTGACCGCTCTCTACGTCCCCGAGTCACGCGCACCTAAGCCGCGTCGCCTGGACCCCGTGGGCCAACTGCTGGTGATCGTCACGCTCGCGGCACTCACCTACGGGATCATCGAGGGTCCGGGCGCGGGCTGGGGCTCGGCGCAGATCGTGGGCGTGTTCGCGGTCGCGCTGGTCGCCTTCGTCGGCTTAATCTTCTACGAGCTCCGTCGCAGAGAGCCCCTGATCGAGCTGCGTTTCTTCCGCAGCGCACCGTTCTCAGGGGCGAGCGGGCTCGCCGTGCTCGTATTCGCGTGCATTGGCGGTTTCCTCTTTCTCAACACGCTGTATCTGCAGGAGGTGCGCAATCTCTCGCCGCTGAACGCGGGTCTGTACGTGCTGCCGATTGCCGGCATGCAGATCGTGGCGGCGCCCCTCTCGGGCAGGCTGGTCGCCAGCGTCGGCGCCCGCCTACCCCTGCTGCTGGGCGCGCTGGCGGTGGTGGCCTCGGCGCTGATGCTGACCTCGCTGGAGGCTTCCACCAGCCCAGGGCTACCTCATCGTCTCCTACGTCATCTTCGGCCTCGGTGCAGGGCTGATCAACCCTCCGATCACCAACACAGCGGTAGCGGGAATGCCCCAGGCTCAGGCGGCCGTGGCGGCGGCGGTCGCATCGACCAGCCGCCAGGTGGGGATGACGCTCGGCGTCGCCGCGCTTGGCGCGATCGCCGGCGGCACGCTCTCGGGCGCGCTTGGACCCTCCTTCGCCACCGCCACCCATCCCGCGTGGTTCGTGATCGCCGTACTGGGCGCGGGCATGTTCGTGGTCGGGGCGCTTACGACCACGCGCTGGGCCCGTGCCACCGCGAGGCGCGCCCTAAGCGAGCCCCAGGCCGCCTGATGTTGGCTCGATGTCCATTTCCGTTCGCCCCTCGAACGCCGAGGGACATCGATCACGCAAATTTCACTCCGCCAGGGGCGGATCGCGCAGGTTGGCGTTGATCTGCTCCGACAGCGCCTGCGACTCCGCTCGCAGCGCGGCCTTGACGCGTTCTTCGGCCTCGGCACGCAGCTGCTCGAACTGCTGCTCGCCCGCTGCCTCCTCGAAGCGTGCGCGCTCCGCGTCGGTGTCGACCGCCGCTTGGCTCCGCAGTGCTTCGGCGCGTTCGGTCACGGCCGCGCCGGGCTCATCGGGCGAATGGACCTCCCGGTGCTCGATCTCCGTCAAGAACGTGAACCTGCTTTCGCCCGCCGCCACCGGCCGGTGACGCGTGCGCACGATCGTGATCGAGCCGTCTTCGCCCACACTGGTCGAAACCTCGTACCGCGTGTAGGGCTGGATCGCCAACAGCCATTGCTGGCGGTGGGCGAGTGCCTGGCGCTCGTGACGTCCCTCGAGGCCGCTCGCCGTCCACTCGGCAACGTGCACCCATCCCCAATGCGTCGCCACCAACGCTGCCCCAGCCACCAGCGCGGCCACGCTCAGGGTCCCGAAGCCGTTCGCGATCGCTTCCACCACGCCGAGGATCAGCAGAGCAACGCCAGCGAGCAGCGTCACTCCCGTGAGTGTTGCACCCACCCCCACGATCCAACGGCGCGCGGAGCTGTGCACGACGGGCGCTGGCCTCCCGACTGCTGCCGGCAGCAGCCTGCCCTCGGCCAGCAGGTGCTCGTCCGCAACGCGGCCCAACAGCGACACGTCATCTGAATCGTGCGCCACGGGCTTGAAGGTACTAACGTTGGCGTCCCATGCCGATGTTCTTCTTTACCGTCCAGCAGCAGGAGCGCGCGATCGTCGAGCGCTTTGGCAAGTTCGTGCGCGTCGCCGGTCCAGGTCTCCAGCGCAAGACGCCCTTCGTCGAGCGGGTCGCCGGCAGGATGACCCTCCAGGTCGAGCAGCTCAACTCCGACATCGAGACCAAGACGAAGGACAACGTCTTCGTCCACGTGAACCTGGCGGTCCAGTACAAGGTGGGCGCCGACGCCCAGCAGGTCCAGGACGCGTTCTACAAGCTCGAGGACCCCGAGGTCCAGATGAAGTCCTACGCCTTCGACGTGGTCCGTTCGCACATCCCCAGCATGAACCTCGACGAGGCCTACGCCGACGCGGACACGATCGCGATGCACATCCAGGACACGCTGCACCGGCAGATGGCCGAGTACGGCTACGAGGTGGTCAAGGCGCTGATCACGAACATCGAGCCCGACCAGCGCGTCAAGGACGCGATGAACAACATCAACGCCGCCCAGCGCAACCAGGTCGCCGCCGGGGCGCAGGGCGACGCGCAGAAGACGCTTGCCGTGAAGAAGGCCGAGGGCGAGCGGGAGACCATGCGGCTGCAGGGCGAGGGTGTCGCCGCCGAGCGCCAGGCGATCGCCGAAGGCCTCCGGGAGTCGCTCGAGATCATTGCCCAGCAGGGCCTCGACCCGCGCGAGGCGATGGCGCTCGTCGCACTCACCCAGTACACGGACATGATCAGGGCGCTGGGCGAGGGATCGAAGACCAACACCATCCTCCTCCCCCACTCGCCGAGCGGCGTGGGCGATCTGATGTCGCAGATCCGCGACGGCTTCTTGGTCGCGGACCTCGCGGGCGACGCCGCAAGCGAGCGCTCGCCGCGTGGGCTTGGCCGGCCCCAGGCGCCTCCGCCCGGCGCCCCGCGCTAGCCGCCGGCTCGCCTCGCGCTCAGACCGGCTCGCCGCGACCCCCGTGCGCGCCTGCGGGCCGTCTTGGCCTCCTGGCCACACTCGTCCATCGAACACCAGCGCCGGTTGCCGCGCTTGGTCGAGTCCAGGAAGAACCAGCCACAGCGGTCTCCCGGACACTGCTTCAGGCGCAGCGAAGCGGACGCGGCCAGCAGCTCCATCGCTGAAGTGACCGCCACGTGCCTGACCGTCGAGAGCGCCGATGGCGACCAGCGCCACTCGAGCTCGCCGCCGACCTGCTCGAGCTCGCCCGCGCGGTGGGCCGCAGACACGAGCTCCTTGAGCCGGTCCAGATCGCCGCGTGGGTACTCCTGGCGGCGCGCACGGGCCAAGAACAGCCGGTAGAGCACCTCTCGCGCCTCGATCGCGCGCCTCAGCTCGGCCTTCTCGTCGCCTGAGGCATTGGCCGAGAGCAGGCCGTATCGCCGGCCCCACTGGCGCAGGTCCGCGGGGGCGAGCAGCGCCTCTCCCGCGTCGGGGTGTCCGCGCTCTTCGGCCGTGTTGACGAAATCGAGCGCGACGTGACCGCCGATGAAGCGCAGCTCCTGAACCGATTCCATTCCGATGAGTGTACCAGCAAAGTTATGTTTGCTGGTACACTGTGCCGGCAATCCTTGTTTTGCTGGTGTAAACGACGAATGGAGCAGCGAACAGATGCCAATCGCGCTGGCCGTAGTTGCCGCGATCGCATGGGGCGCGGACGACTTCCTCGGCGGCGCCTGGCGTCGCGGAACTCCAGTGTTCGTCGTGGTAGCGGTCTCGCAGCTGATCGCCGTGCTGTTGCTGGTGCCGGTCTTGCTCGTGCACGGCACGCCGCTTCCCGATGACCCTCGACTGCTGTTTGCCTGCGTCGCCGGTCTCGGCGTGACGCTCGAGCTTCGCCTCGTCTACTTCGCCATCAGCCGTGGGGAGGCGTTCATCACGGCTCCGGTGGCGGCCTTGGGAGCGACGCTCGCCGTGGTCGTCGGTCTGATCGGCGGCGATCCCCTGAGTCCGGCGATCGCGGTGGGTCTGGCCTGCGCGCTGCTCGGTGGGGGTGCGAGCGCATGGACATCGCGCGGGACTGGGGCCAGGCGGTCATTCGCCCGCACCGCCGGTCTTTGCCTCGGGGCGGCTGTGGGCCTCGGCACCATGCTGAGCTGCTTTCACGCGGCCGGACGGGTCGATCCCTACTGGTCGGCCGCGATACTCAGCGCGAGCACGGCGTTGCCGGCCGGAATCGCCGCGCTGGCAGAACGTCGCCCCCTGCGCCGATCCCTGCCCAAACCGCGCCGACTCCCAGGTCTAGCCGTGGTCGCGGTGTTGGGTGTCGTGGGCGACCTGGCCTATGCAGCGGCCTCGCGCCACGGCGCGCTCACGATCGTTTCCGCGATCTCCTCGCTGTACCCGCTGATGACGGTCTTCCTCGGGGTGACGACGCAAGGACAGCGCGCCCGCCCCGTCCAAGCGCTCGGCATGGCGCTTGCACTCTGCGGAGCGGCTCTGCTCGGGGCGGCAGCTCATTAGTTAGTCCCGGGCCGCTCATGAGCGGCCCGGCCGACCGGAACATGTTCCGGTCGGGGTCGGCGCACATGTGCGCCGACTCTCCTTAAATTTCAATCCCCTGCGCGGAGAGCCAGTCCGACACCGCGGAAGGGGGCTCGCCGTGCCACTCCGCGCGCGCCGCGAGCCTCAGCAGCTCATCCCCGTCTTCACGCACCTCGTCGCGGCGAAAGCTCAGATACGTTGTCAACGCGCCGGCCATCTGCAGCGCCCCGCTTTGCTGCTCGGGATCTAGACCGTGGAGAACGCCGCGGACGCGCTCGGGGACGTCAGGTACCGCCCGAACCGGCTCATCCGCGTCTTCGAAGGCGAGTTCGTAGCTGCCGATCTCGGGGTCTTCGTCAGCCGGATCGACGACCTCGGCGGCCCGCTTGACGACCTCGGCAAGCGTCACCGGTTGGGGCTCGGTGGGCACGCGGGGCAGCTTACGGGTTCGAGCAGCCGATAAGGTCGCGGCCTACGCGATGGCCTCCTCCACGCTCCAGCAAGCGCCACCCCGGCTGACTCCCGGGACTCCGGCCGAAATCGGTCGGGTCAATTTCCTGATCGCGCGGGCGCTGGGCATCGCGGCTGGCTCAGGGCCGCCAAAGCTCTTCACCACGCTCGCTCGCCACCGCAGGTTGTTTCGGCCGTGGCTGCGCTTCGCGGGCCGGTTGATGCCCGGTGGACTGCTGCCGAGGGCGGACTCCGAGCTGCTCATCCTGCGGGTGGCGCATAACACCGATTGCTCGTACGAGTGGGAGCACCACCAGCGTCTCGCGCTGACGTCCGGGCTGAGGGCGGCCGACGTGATCCGCGTGCGCGAGGGATCCGACGCACCTGAGTGGTCGGAGCGCCAGCGGCTGCTGCTGCGTGCCGCCGACGAGCTGCACGCCGAGCGCGCGCTGTCCGACGAGGTGTGGTCTGGACTGCGCCCGCTGCTGAGCGACGCGCAGCTGATCGAGCTGTGCATGCTCGTGGGTCACTACGAGATGCTCGCGATGACGCTCAACTCGCTCGCGGTCGCGCCCGACTCGCTGTCCTCCGACGGGCCGCCGCGCGTGCTGCGTTCGCTCAGCGAGCGGCTCGAGCGCGTCAGGAGTCAGCGGTGAGTCGACGCGAGCTCGAGCTGAACGGCCGGCGCGTGCTGATCACGGGCGCGGCGCGAGGGATCGGGGCCAAGCTTGCGCGCCGCCTGCATGACCGCGGTGCCCGCGTGGCCTTGCTCGGGCTCGAGCCCGAACTGCTTCGAACGCTCGCCGCTGAGTGCGGCGATGCTTCTTGGTACGAGTGCGACGTAGCTTCCCGCGAACAAGTGGATGAGGCCGTGGCCGACGCGGTCGCGCGGTTGGGGGGTCTCGATGTTGCAGTCGCCAATGCCGGCATCGGCGCGCAGATGACCCTGGTCGACGGTGACTCGAGCGTGTGGGATGCGACGCTCGCGGTCAACCTCGGCGGCACCTACAACCTGGTCCGTGCGGCCAGCCCGCATGTCGCCCATCGCGAGGGCTACTTCCTGCTCACAGCCTCGCTTGCGGCGGCGGTACACCTGCCGCTGATGGCTGCTTACTGCGCCTCGAAGGCTGCAGTCGAGTCACTCGGGGACTCGCTGCGAATCGAGCTGCGTCCGTCGGGAGCGCGCGTTGGAGTTTCCTACTACGCCGAGCTCAATACCGACATGACCGCACGCGGCTTTGCAACCAAGGCCGCCGCTCGCACCCCGCTGGGCGGCCGCGGCCATCTGCCGGTGTTTCCTGTCGAGCACGCGATCGACGCGCTCGAGCTGGGCATCCGGCGGCGTTCGCGCCGGATCGTTTCCCCCACGTGGGTCGCGGGCGTGCTGCCGATTCGCATGCTCGCGCAGCGTGTTGTCGAGCTCGTGGTGCAGCGGGACATCGGTGAAACGCTCGAGGTGGCGCGCACCGAGAATCCCGCGCTCACGACGCCCCAACCGGGGCGCCGGGTCGAGGCTTAGTCGCCTCCTGCGGTGGCCCCGCCACCGCGCAGTGCAGGTGGTGATCTGGCTCGGGCTCGTCCTCGAGCACGTCGTTGGAGATCGTCGCGAATGCGAGCAGACCTCCCAGCACCGCCACGCCCGCGCTCACGAGCATCGCAGTGTGGAAGCCGCTCGCGAGCGTATGGGGCTCTTGGAAGGCACTGCCGCCGATGCCCGCGATCGGCGGCAACAGGGCCACCGCTAGCAATCCAGCAGTACGCGCAACTGCATTGTTGACGCCAGAGGCGACGCCCGCGTGGCGCTCCGGAGCGGCCGCCAGCGTGGTGGCGGTGACCGGCGCGACCGTGGTCGCCAGACCAAGCCCGAACACCACGACCGCGGGCAGGACGCTATCTACATAGCTGCTGCCAGGCCCGATGCGCGTCATTAGCGCCATCCCGCCCGCGATTAATACAGGGCCCACGGTGAGGGGTATGCGCGGACCGATGCGCTGCGCAAGCGCACCCGCGCGCGCCGAGAGCAAGAGCATGATCGCGGTCACGGGCAGTGACGCCGCGCCGGCCGCAACGGGCGTGTAGCCGAGCGAGGTCTGCAGCGTCACGACGAGCAGGAAGAAGACCCCACCAAGCGCGCCGTACACAACGAACGTGACCAGGTTTGCGGCCGTGAACTGCCGCGAGGAGAAGATGTCTAGCGGCAGCATGGGGTTGGGGATCGATCGCTCGGCGAGCACGAAGCCCACCAGCCCGAGCGCACCTACGATCGCCGCGGCCAGCACCACCGGAGACCCGAGGCCGCGCCCCGGGCCTTCCACCATCGCATAGGTGGCCCCGGCGAGCCCAAACGTCGCCAAGATCGCGCCCGCGTAGTCGAGGTGGCCGGCAGTCGACTCGTCGCGTGTCTCTGGGACGTGGCGCAGGGTGAGCACTGCTACCAACGCGCCCAGCGGGAGGTTGAGCAAGAAGATCGCGCGCCAGGACACCGCCTGCACGAGGTAGCCGCCCACCAGCGGGCCGACGGCAGCGGCGATGCCGGTCAGCGCAGACCACGCCCCGATCGCGCGCGCCCGGTCGGAGCGCACGAAGGTGGCCTCGATGATCGCCAGGCTGCCGGGCGTCAACAGGGCGCCGCCGATGCCCTGGAGCGTGCGCGCCGCGATCAGCAGGCCGGAGTTGGGCGCCGCCGCGCACACGGCAGAAGTGAGCGTGAACCACACCACGCCGGTCACGAAGACCCTGCGGCGCCCGAGGCGGTCGCCGAGCGACCCGGCCAGCAGGATCAGCGCCGCGAGCGTGACCGAATAGGCCGTGACGACCAGCTGCAGCCCGCTCACGCGCGCATGCAGATCACGGCCGATCGCCGGCAGCGCGACGTTGACCACCGTGGCATCGAGGAAAGCGATCCCCGACCCGAGTATGGTCGCGGCGAGCACCCATCTTCCAGCCGGCGTTGCAAAACGGACGCCCGACTGCGTGGCCACGGCACTCTCCATGTCTCTGTCGAGCTTAGTCAGCCCGCTTGCGCCAGCAGGTCGCGCACGATCAGGCTGCCGGCGGCCGGCGCCGCCTTGACGAACCCGAAGAAGGGCCCGAAGTCCTGAGTGGCCGAAAAGCCGGTGATGTAGAGCCCGTGGAGCGAGGTCTGAAGAGCCTGGTCTAGGACCGGGAACCCGTCATTGATCTGCACTCTGTCAAACAGGCCCTGCAGGTAGGGGACGTTGCCCAGGCGCGCCCGGTACCCGCAGGCGAAGACCACATAGTCGACAGTCAGTCGGCGCGAGTCAGACAGGGTCAGCTTTACCGCCCCTTCGCTGTGCTCAGCCACGGCCTCGGCCACATGGACCCCGGCGCTGCGGTGCACGCGATCCGGGTCGAGCCTCGCCGTCAACCAGTGTTCGAGGGTCAGCCGACCCACCTCCCAGAAGCGTCTCGCGACCGCGTCCTGCTCGGTCTTGGGCAGCTTGCGCCAATAACCGGGGACGGTGAGCGTGCGCTCCACGTGCGGGTCGACGAAACGCCAGCTGACACGCTCGAAGCGCGGGACGTCGTGGCGGTGGACGACATCGATCCGCTCGGCGCCCGCCTCGACCAGCAGGGCGGCCCACTCGTACGCACTCTGTCTGCCGCCGACGATCAGCACCCTGGCGCCTGCCAGGCGCCGGAAGTCGACCAGGTCGGACGTGTGGGCGAAGCGGTCGGCCGGAAGCGACGAGGCCCACTCGGGCAGGTGGGCGTAGTGCCGGATCCCAGGTGCGGCCACCACCGCGTCGGCCCGGATCCGCTCACCATCCTCAAGCGTCGCTTCGAAGCGACCATCCCGCTTGTCGAGCTTGACGACGAAGTCCTCGCGGACGGTCAGCCGCTTGCGTCGCTGGAACCATTCGGCGTAATCGAGAAACAGCTTGATCGGGATCGGGTCGACCTCTTGCGGCCCGATGCCCGAGTGCTCCAGATACGCCTCGAGCGTGTCAATGTCGGACGGGTCGAGGTGCCAGTCCGGCCCGGAGCGCAGAAACATCCCCGTCGGCATCTGCTCCTTCCAGAAGCCCATCGGTCGCCCCAGGATCGTCGTCTTGATCCCTCGCTCTTGGGCGAGTGCGGCCGTCGAGAGCGCGTAAGGACCTGCGCCGATCACCACTAGCTCTGTGTCCATCGCTCGCGCCCGTCTCCAGTGTGGCGCCGCCCGCGAGCTCACCTTACACGGGGGGCTTGGGTCTTTTTCCACCGCTGGCGTGGAGAAAGCCCCAATGCCTCGCCGCGCGGATCTGTCGGGCCCTTTGCGGCCCAGTGCGGCCGATCAAATCGCCCCCAATCCCACTGCCTTGCGCAACGGGGGGCGATCCTGCTCGCCAGGCGATCAGGGACTCGGTGGCTGCGGCGGCTCTGCCTGGCGCTCAGCCTCCGACAGGCGGGGCGGCATCTGGTCAGGTAGCGGCGGAAGCGGCGCTTGTCCAGGCAACGGCTGTGCCTCAGAGTGCCAAATCCCGTTGAGCGAGACCTGGATGTAGGCCCAAAACGCCGGCGCGATCAACAAGTAGAGGACGAGAGCGATCCAGCCGTTGATCGGCTCCTTTCCGGCAATGCGCGCTGCTCCCTGGACCCGCTTGGTCCCGCGCCAGTAGGTGATCAGCGCCGGCACGATGATGAGACCGCCGGGGAACAACGCCAGCCACGAGTTTGTCGGGTTCTGTCCCAGGTCGTAGCCCTTAGCGCGACCGTAGTCGCGAAGCTCCTGATTAATGCGGTACCACCAGACGATGTGGTAGATCCCGAGCGTGACGATCGGCAGCAGTGCCGCCGCCCAAGGGCTGCGGATCTTCACAGGGCCCTGGTTTTCTTTGATTTGCAGTTCGTGAGCCATTGCGAACCTCGCTTTTCGAGTAACCCGACGGTCGCCTGCGAGACACGCTATTCCAAGCGGTTCAATCCTGCTCGAACCTAAGCAAGCCGTGTACCCGCTAGACGCGACGCGTTGCCAGGCGCCCGAACGATAATCAAGCCCCGCTAGAACGGCCCGCGGGGTTCGTAGGAGCCGCGCCGAGCGCCAACCGAGATAAACGTCATGCCGTCTGGGCCTGCGACCGGGCAGCGCTTTGTCTCAGAGTCGAAGCGAATAAAGCTCCCCACCCGTACAGGCACTTCGCTGTCCTCGACGAGCCAGTGTCCCGACCCCCGCACGACTACGGACACCTCTTCCTGACCAGAGGCCGTTTCGTCGTGCTCCTTGCCCTCTGCACCCGGCGGCAGGTCAAACCAATTAATCCCGAAGGCCTCGACGCCGAGTTTGCGCCGAACGAAGCGCACGGCGCTACCGGGACCGGCCCCTTCGACGTCGTCGATGTTCACCACCGAGTAGCCCACCCGGCTAAACCCTACCGTTCGGAGCGAATGGTGTACGAGACTTCGTAGTCCTGCTGGTGGGGAGCTGGCACCGCCTTGCAGTCGCCTACCCTCAAGGCATGGCGCGCTCAAAGTCAAAGAAGCCCAGTAGTGCTGTGAAGCTGGCACGCTCCGTGCGATCCGCTGTCGGCATGGCCGCGGTGCAGCGCGCCGGGGCCGGTAAGCACGGCGGGTCCGCGCGCGCCGAGCGTCGGCGTGCGCGTCAGTCAGCGCGGCGTTCGCTTCGCCGCGGCGACTGGTGATGGATCCACGCGTCGACGTAATCACGCTCGGTGTCGACGATCTCGAGCGCGCGCTCGCGTTTTACCGCGACGGGCTCGGGCTGGAAACACGCGGAGTGGTCGCCAGCGAGTTCGCCGGTGATGAGGTCACGCCTGCCGGCGCCATCGTGCTGTTCGAGCTGCAGGGCGGCTTGTTGCTGTCGCTCTATCCGCGCAGCGAGCTTGCCAAGGACGCCAATATCCCGCCCGGCCCGGCACAGAGCGGCGAGTTCAGCATCGGGCAGCTCGTTGCCACCAGGGACGGGGTCGACGCGGCGATCGCGCGCGCGGAGCAGGCGGGCGCGACCGTGACCGACCGGCCGCACGAACGCCCGTGGGGCGTCTACTCCGGCTACTTTCGCGACCCGGACGGCCATCTCTGGGAGATCATCTACCACCCGCGGCGTAGCGCTTCCCTGGCGTAGCCGACGGCGCGGACTTCCCCCGCTCACGGTTGGCGCCTTGGACACCAGCACGCGGTGCGGCCGCTACGGGATGCTCTTTTGCACCTCGCAGCTGGTCGCCTTGTCGGTGCCAGGCCCGCCGATGCAGGTGTCGTGGCCGGAGCCGCCGTTGAGATGATCGTTACCGGCTCCACCGCACAGGGCGTCGTTGCCCGCGCCTCCTGAGAGCTTGTCGTTGCCGCCCAAGCCGAGGACGCCGTCAGGACCGGAGGTGGGCTTCAGCTCGGCTTTGCCCGCCCCCGGCGCAGCGACGCGGTCGACGACCGTGGCCGCGCACTTGACAAGCTCATAGGCACCGATGTCGCAGCGCCCGCCGAGGCTGCGGGGAACGCCACGGGCGTCGGTAGCCTGGCAGCCCCCGCTTGATGCGGGATTGCCCATATTGACTGCCGGGCTGCCGGCCTTGAGCGCAAAGGTCTCCATGCCCACAAAGCTGCCGCCGTTGAAATTCTCGGTCTTGAGCTTGGGGTCGATCGGCGAGAGCGACGTACCAAGCTGGTCGCCGGTTGCCGGACTGACCGCCAAGTAGCCACAGCCAGTGACGTCGCCAATGATGTTGTAACCGCTTGAGTGGAAGAGCTCGCCCGATCCCTGGTCCGAGCAGTCGGGAGTGCTGCCCCCACTGGTATTGGAGTCGGTGTTGCCGGCGAGGATCGTGTTGGCCAAGGTCACGTAGCTAGCCGCACCAGTGGTGTCCCAGAAAACGGTAACCCCGCCCCCATCGCCGGCGCTGTTGCGGGTGACGGTCGAGTTCTTGAGCGTCACAAACCCGTCGAAGATTCGGATCGCGCCGCCATTGCCGGGCGTGGTGTTGTTGTTGATCGTCGTGTTGATGAAGTCGTAGTGAGCGCCTCCGCTGTCATAGACGCCTCCGCCGTTGCCGGCCGCG
Source organism: uncultured Solirubrobacterales bacterium (assembly GCA_963767295.1). Lineage (GTDB taxonomy): Bacteria > Actinomycetota > Thermoleophilia > Solirubrobacterales > Solirubrobacteraceae > Palsa-465. The sequence continues at coordinate 233,814 of CAVYDI010000002.1, read as the reverse complement.
GTGTTGTAGGTGAGCTGCGAGTTGATCACCGTGACCTGACCGTTGGAGGTACTCCCTAAAGCGGCGCCGCCCCCGCTGATCGTGTTGTCGAAAAAGCGCGAGTCATAGATCGTGGTCGTCCCACTCGAACCTGTGTCGATGCCCCCGCCGACGGATATGGCGCCTTGGTTAGCTTCGACGTTGACCCGGTGCAAGGTCACCGTTCCCCCGTTGTTGTAGATTCCGCCGCCGCCCGCGTTCTGGCTCGAGTTTCCGTTGATGGCGCCGCCAAAGACCTTGAGGGTGGAGCCTGCCTCGACGTCGATCCCGCCTCCGTAGGAGCTGGCAATTCCTCCCTCGACGGTGACACCGACGAGCTTGACCAGGGTCGATCCCCCGAGCTCGAACACCCGATTCTGTGTCACCGTCCCGTTGCCGTTGATCGTTGCTCCGCGCCCCGTGATCGTCAGCGGCCCGTTCCTATAGATGAGCAGCGAGGCAAGATCTCCTCCGGCCGGAATCGTGAGGGTGTAGGTCTTGCCGGGCTTGAGCTTGATCGTGTCGGCTCCGGCGTTGTTCTGGGCGGCGTTGACCGCCTCGCGCAGCGAGCAGTCGCTGGCTGTACACGCCCCGGGCGTCGGGTCGTCGGTGCGGGTGACCGTGTAGGTGTTTGCGAGCGCGGGCGCGGCCAGCACGGCCAGTAAGAGACAGGCGGTGGCAAACGCCCGCGCAATCAGAGTCCTAAAGCGAACCGCCCGCGGAAAAGGTCCCGTGTTCATTGGCCCCGAGTGGCGACTCTACACCGCCGCGGGGCCGATGTGGGAGCGATATACGATCTCCTCGTGCCGGGACGCCTCCACAACAAGGTTGCGCTGATTACCGGCGGCGGCTCGGGCCTCGGCAGGGAGATGGCGCTCCTGTTCGCGGCCGAGGGGGCCACGGTCGTGGTAAACGACATCGACCTCGAGGCGGGCGAGCGCACCAAGCACGAGATCGGCTCGGAGGCCATGTTCGTCCCGGGCGACGTTTCTCACGACCCCGAGGTGGAAAGCGTCTTTGCCGCCGTACGCGACGCGCACGGTCGCCTCGACGTCAGCGTCCACAACGCAGGCATCATGGATCCGCGCGACGAGGGGGTCGTGAACACCCCACGGCGGGTATGGGACAAGGTGATGGCGATCAACCTGACCGGCGTGTTTCTGTGCTGCCGGCACGCGCTCCCCCTGATGTGTGAAAGCGAAGGGACGAGCTCGCTGATCAACGTCGCGTCGTTCGTGGCGGTCATGGGCGCGGCCGTGCCGCAGGCCGCCTACACCGCGAGCAAGGGCGGCGTGCTGGCGCTGACGCGCGAGATCGCCGTCGAGTACGCCCGTCAAGGCGTGCGGGCGAACGCGATCTGTCCTGGGCCGATCAGGACGCCGTTGCTCGAGCACCTGATCTCGGACGAGCGCAAGCGCGAGAACCGCCTGAACCACATCCCCGCGGGACGCTTCGGCGAACCCCGCGACATCGCCAACGCGGCGCTCTATCTCGCGAGCAACGAATCAGACTGGGTCACCGGCACCGAGTTCCTCGTCGACGGTGGCATCACCGCTGCGTATCTGACCCAGCGCGACTAGTGAAGCTCCAGGTACTCCTGAAGCTCCCAGTCCGTCACGTGGTCCGCGAACCGCTGTAGCTCGTAACGGCGCATGACCGTGTAGGCGGTCACGAACTCCTCCCCCAGCAGCTCGACGATCTTGGCGTCGGCCTCGAGCGCCTGAAGCGACTCCTCCACGGTGGTGGGCAGCTTCGGTTTTGCCTCGTCTTCCTCTGCCGGAGCGTGGGCGGGCGGCTCGAGCTCGAGCTCCTCGGCGATCCCGAGCACCCCCGCCCCGAGCAGGCCCGCGGACGCCAGATAGGGGTTTGACAGCCCCGTGGGCGCACGGTTTTCCACGTGCTTGTTCTTCGCGCTGCCGCCCTTGACGCGGATCAGGGCGCTGCGGTCCTCGAGTCCCCAGGAGACGTTGGTTGGGCTGAATGTGTGAGTGCGCCGGCGCTTGAGGCAGTTCAAGGTTGGCGCGAGCAACGTGTATATCCCGCGCGCGTGGCGCAGCTGACCGGCGATGAAGCTGCGGCCGACCTGCGAGAGCCCCCACTCGTGGTTTGAGTCGGCCATCGCGTTTGCGCCGGATTCGCGCTCAAGCAGCCCGATGTGGTTATGGGCGCCCGAGCCCGCGGAGTCCGCGAACGGCTTGGACATGAAGGTGGCGATCAATCCCTCCTGGTGAGCCAGCTCCTTGGCGGCGTTCTTGAAGCTGAACGCGGTATCCGGCCCCGCCATGCCGCTGCCCGGTCCGAGCACCAGCTCCCACTGGGAGCCGGCGTATTCGGTGTTGGCGGTGATGATGTCGATGCCGAACGCGCGGGTCTCTTCGAGGATCCGCTCGATCGCTGGTATCCATGTGTTGCGGACCGTGTTGAAGATGTGGTAACCGTCGAAAAGGGGTTGCTTGGTGCCCGCGTCCAGCAGGTAGAACTCGGGCTCGATCCCGATCAGCGGCTCGTAACCGAGCTCGTGACAGCGAGCCAAAGCACGGCGGAAGACCTCGCGGGGTGCCGCGCCCAGGGGACGTCCGTCGTCCCAGAATGTGTCGCAGATCATGCGGCCCGTGAGGTTGGTCCAGGGCACGATCGCGGCTGTGGACGGGTCGGGCTTGAGCCGCTGGTCGGCGTACCCGATCTCCTCGTTGTAGAGCGTTCCCGGCACGACATCCGAACGCGTGTCGAGCACGATCGTGCCGCCGTACATGTTGAGGCCCTCTTCGGCATAGCGCCCCGCGTGCTCGATCGGCACGAGCTTCGAGCGGCTGTTGCCGTGCATGTCGGGCAACTCGAAGCGCACGTATCGGAGCCCCTGATCGCGCCAGCCGGCGAGCACCTCTGCGGCCGTGACCTTCTGCTCCTCCGCTGTCGCCATCTCCCTTTCGGCCTCCTGTTTTCTAGTTATCCCACATCTCGGCCGTCAGGCCCAGCTGCGCGGCGAGCCTACCGGCCGCGGTGGCGCTGCCCGCCTCCCCTACGGCGAGCACCCCGCCCTGGCGTCCGTCGTCGCGATTCAGTGCGGCGGCGAGCACACCGGGGGGTTGCAGGTGCACGCCGGCGTAGCCGAGCGACGGGTATGAATCCCGTACCAGCACCAGCCCGCCCCCTCTCCCCCGCACCAGCCGCAGCAGTTCGACGAAATGGCCCACGTCCCAGTCGGCACGCGGGGCGTCCTCGGTCGGGTCTCCGTCGAGCGCGGCCAGTAGCGCGCCCACCGGCGGGTGGCTACCCCACAGAAGCCCGGTGCGTAGATTCGCGATCAGCCGCGCGTCCAGGTCGAACAGCCCCTCGACCGCCGCGGCGCTCCACCGCCCGCTGAGCGGTGTGCAAACCAGGCGACCGGCGGACAGCTCCTCGATCGCAGCTGCAAGGCCGCGAGGGGAAGTGCCGGCTCGCTCGTCTGCTACCCGCGGCAGCGCACGCCGGTAGTCCTGGGCGGAGAGCGCGCCGGGCGGCACCTCGCCGCTCGCGCTCTGCGGCAAGGTCGTGCCGGCCCGTAGCGCAACGGCGTCCTGGTCGACGTCAACACCATGGTCGCGCAAGACGCGCGCGGCGTGGAAGGGGCCGCAAAGGTGGTCCTTTTGCTGGAGCTCGGGCCGCTCAGCCAACAAGGGCATGGCGGATGGCGGCGTCGTGAAGGGCCGCGAACAGCCGGCTACGTTCATCTGCCTCTGGGTGCCATTGCACTCCGACCAACCAGCGCCCGTCGGACGCTTCGACGGCCTCGACCACGCCGTCCTCGGCGCGGCCGCTGGCGATCAATCCCTCACCCAGTGACGCGACCGCCTGGTGGTGATGGCAGCGGACGATGTGCCTCTGCTCGCCGGCCGCCTGTGCCACCAGCGAACCCGGCGTCAGCGCCGCGGCGTGCTCGGTGCCTTCGAAGCTCCCCTGCGTGCGGCGGTGGGGATGCTTGCCGCGTTGGTCGACCAGGTCCTGCGCAAGCGTGCCGCCGAGCGCGACATTGATGAGGTGCATGCCGCGGCAGATCCCGAGCACCGGCAGTTCGCGCTCGAGCGCGCCGCGCAGCAGCGCGATCTCGAACCGATCCCGCTCGGGGTGTGTCGTCTCGAGCGTTGGTTCGGGCTGCACCCCGTACATCGAGGGGTCAACGTCCGAGCCGCCGATCAGGAGCAGCCCGTCGATCCGCTCGAGCAGCTCGACCGGCGCGCGGGCGTCGACCGGGAGCAGCACGGCGACGGCGCCCGTCCGCTGCACGGAGGCCACGTAGGAATCCGCGACCAGGTGCGCCGGCTGATCCCAGAAGCTCCAGCGGGCGCGCTCGCGCACCGCGCAGATACCGATGACGGGTTCTTCGACGGCGCTCACGCCGTGCTCAGACGGTCCGTTCATAGCGCTCCCGTTCCCAGTCGCTGACGCCCTGGCGCCAGGCGTCAAGCTCCCAGGTTCGCGAGGCGCGGAAGTATTCGCAGAAGTCCTCCCCGAGCAGCTGGCGAAACCCCGAGTCGGCGGCGAAGGCCTGTAGCGCGCTTTCGAGCGATCCGGGCAGTGTCGGGCAGGTCGTCGCGCTCGGATGCGTCTCCGATCACGGGGGGCGGGGGCGTCGACTCCTTGGCGATTCCGTCCGCGGCGGAGGCCACCAATGCCGCCAGCGCCAGATAGGGGTTCGCGTCGGCGCCGGGCCGGCGGCACTCGATGCGCCAACGCTCGGCGTGGGGTCCGCGGATTGCGCGGACCGCGCAGGAGCGATTCTCGAGGCCCCAGCTGACGTTGACTGGCGCGAACCACCCCGGCACCAGGCGTTTGTAGGAATTGATGGTCGGATTGAGCATCAGCGACGCGGCCGGCAGGTGCTCGAGCACACCGGCGACAGCGGCGCCGAAGACCGGCGGCAGCTCGGCAACTTCGTCGGCACCGTTGGTGAACGCGTTTACCCCCTCAGACCAGCAGGAGAGATGAACGTGACCGCTCGAGCCCTCCTCCCCGGGCTTGGTCTTGGCCAAAAAGCTCGCTCGCAGGCCCATCGAGGCGGCCACCTCCTTGACCGCGAGCTTGGTGTAAGCGGCGTCGTCGGCGGCACCCAGCCCTTCGCGCGCCGCGATGTTGAGCTCGAGCAGCCCGGGGCCCGCCTCGGTGTGCACGGCCGAGAGTTCCACGCCCAAGGCCTGCAGCGCGGGCAACAGCGCGCGCCACGAAGCGCTCAAAGCGAGCGATCTCCCCCATGCTGTAGCTGAGTCCGCTCGACAGCGGGCGGTCCTCGCCGTCGCGGATGCGGACCTCGTACTCGAATGCCGCCAGCGGCTGAAGCCCCTGCGCGGTCATGCGCAGCAGCGCGGCGCGCAGCGCCTCGCGTGACGACAGCTCGCACGCGCTGCCGTCGGGCCACGACGGCGTGCAGAGGCAGATCCGCCAGCCTGGCAGCCAAGCCAGCTCGCGCAGCGTTTCGGGCTCCGGACGCACCACCAGATCGCCGGCGCCCGAGCGAATCCCGAACCGCTGGTAGGTGGTGATCGGCTCGTCCGTCGGGTCCAGCGCCAACAGCAGGTCGGTCATTACCGCGCCCTTCTCCAGGGCCGCTTCGAACGCCTCGGGCCGCAGTGCCTTGCCCCGCACGGACCCGTGCACGTCGGGCATGCCCAGCAGCACGAACTCTGTGCCCGGGTGCGAGAGCGCGGCCGCGGCGCTGGCCAGGTCCGAGACCTCCACGCCGGTCACGCGGGCGCTCCCGCCAGCGCTTGCTTGACCGCGCGCTCCACGTCGGCAACCGTCGCGGCGAAGCGCTCGATCATCTCTTCGAGGTCGGCGTCGGTCGCGATGAACGCCGGCGCAAGCAGCGTCTGGTCACCCGTGTAGCGGTCTGGATTGGAGTGCGTCGAGGTCACCAGCAGGTCGTGCTCGAAGGCGGTTTGGTCGACCAGCGAGGCCGCGTCGAGGTCATCGGGCAGCAGGGAGCTGCCGTCTCGTGGATCGACGAACTCGACTCCCAGCAGGAATCCGCGGCCGCGCACCTCGCGCACGATCTCAGAACCCGCAAGCGCCTGCTCGAGCTCGTCGCGCAGCGACGGGCCCCGTGAGCGCACTCGCTCCACGAGCCCGCGCTGGACCAGCTCATCGAGCACCGCAAGCCCTACGGCGCACGGCAGCGGCGCGCCGTCCCAGGTGTGACCGTGCTCGAAATTGCGCGCGCCCGCCGCGAGCGCCTCGTAGACGTGCTCGGTGCACAGCGTGGCCGACAGCGGCGCGTACCCGGCGCCGAGGCCCTTGCCGCCGGTGATGATGTCCGGCTCCAGCGGCAGCTGGTGGGCCGCGAACCAGCTCCCGGTGCGGCCCATTCCGGTCACGACCTCGTCGAAGCAGATCAAAAACCCGTACCGCTCGCGGCGCTCGGCGAGCCCGGTCCAGAAGCGCTCCGGCGCGGCGTAGGCCGGCAGCGCGGCTGCTCCGACCGGCTCGGAGACGAACGCCGCGATCGTCTCCGGCGCCGGCGCGCTCGAGCAGTTGGTCGAGCTCGTGCAGCGCCTCCTCGCCCGAGGGGTCAAAGCGCCAGGTCGCGGGCGCAATATGCAGGTGGCCGGGGAGGTACTCGTCGTAGGGGTGCTGCAGGCTCTGCCTGCCCGTTAGCGCGAGCGCGCCGAACAACGCGCCGTGGTAGGACTGCGCCGGCGAGATGACGCGCCACCGCGTCTCCTCGCCGCGGTCCACGTGGTATTGGCGGATCAACCGCAGCGCGGTCTCGTTCGCTTCCGAGCCTCCGGACGTGAACCGCACTCGTGCCATGTCGGGGGCGGCGACCTCGATCAGGCGGTCGGCCAGCATCTCCTGGGGCTCGTTGGTGAAGTGGTGGTTGTACAGGTAGGAGATGCGTCGGGCCTGCACGCGCGCCGCTTCGACGATCTTCAGGTCTCCGTGACCGAGACACGCCACCATCGCCCCGCCCGAGCACGCGTCGAGCACCTCGGACCCGTCGTCGGTGTACAGCCGGACGCCGTGACCGCGCACGATGTTCGGATACTCGAGGTCGAGCAGACGCGGGAACACGTGCGTGTCGGCAGCCGAGATCACGCCGAGAGCCTCCTGCGGATCGCGCTGAGCAGCGCGTGCACGCTCAGCTCGCTGGCGGCGACATGAAGGTCCATGGCCTTCTCGGCCGCTTCGCCGTCGCGAGCGCGAATCGCCTGCGCGATCGCCTCGTGCTCGCCCGACAGGCGCCGGTGCCAGATGTCGGACTCCGGTAGCAGGCTCATCGCGTCGTTGAGCCGCAGCCGCACGTCCTCGATCGCACCGCGCAGAAAGCGGTTGCGCGTCGCGCTCGCGATCGCGAGGTGAAACTCGGTGTCGTGGCGCATGTAGTCGGCCTCGCTCGATGACTGCGCCATGCACCCGATCGCTTTGGTCATCGCCGCCAGGTCGTCCTTGCGGCGGCTGCGGGCGGCCTCTCGCGCCACGCGCGGCTCGATCACTCGGCGATAGGCCAGCACCTCCTCGAGCTCGGCGCGCTGACGCAGCACACGCGCCACCAGGTCGTCCATGGCCGCGGCGTCGGTGGCGGGCATGCAGACGAAGGTGCCGCCGCGCCGACCACGCCGCGTTTCGACCAGGCGGTCTGCCTCGAGCAGGCGCAGCGCGTGCTGGATCGTGGGCCGCCCGACCCCGAAGGTCGCCGCAAGTTCCCGCTCCGAGGGCAGCGACTCCCCCGGCGCGATCAGCCGCAGGGCGATGTGGCGCTGCACCTGTTCGGCCACGTATTCGTGCGCGCGCAGCTGCTGGATGGGCGCAAAACGGAGCGCAGGGCGCTCGTCTGGCTGCGGCTCTGGGCGCCCGTTGCTCTGGCGCGAGAGGTCAACCGCCACGGACGCTCTCCATGTTTTCCGCGCGCGCTAGAAAGCCGTCGAACAGCCTCCAGGCGGCGGCTCGGGTCTCCTCGGCGCGCTCATAGGTCTCGGTCAGTAGACGGTCAGGGTCAACGCCCTCCTGATCGAGCTCGTGGCGGTAGACCGCGACCCACGAATCCATGATCCCGGGGGTGACCTCGGGGTGGAACTGCACGCCCATGCTGCGCCCGAGCGCGTAGGCCTGAGGGCCAGCGGGGCTGTCGGCGATCAGCTTGGCCGCGGGCGGCACAGTGAAGCTGTCGAAATGCCACTGAAACCAGGGGCCGTCGCTCACGAGCGCCTCGTCCTGGCTGCGCACCGGGAGCCAGCCGATCTCCGCGATCTCGCTCCTGAACGACTTTCCGCCCAGCACCCGCGCGAGCAGCTGACCGCCGAAGCAGATCCCCAGCACTGGCACGTCCGCGTCGGATGCCTCCAGCAGCAGTTGCTTCTCGGTCTCCAGCCAGGGGATCGAATCATCGAAGGCCGCGAACTCTGACCCGAGCGAGACGACCATGTCGTATTCGCGCGGGTCGACCCGCCGGTCCTCGATGTCGATCCGGTAGACGTCCTGCTCGGCGCCGCGCTGCTCCAGCCACTGGTGGATGTAGCCGCCGGGCGTGGGCTGCTCGTGCTGGACGATCAGTGCGCGCAGTCGGTCGCTCATTGCGCGTCGGTGGCGGGGATGCGCTGCGGGACGCCCTTTTGCCCGGCCAGCTCTCGCTCGACATACTCGGCTACCTCCGCGACCGTATTCGCGAAGCGGTCGACCATCTCCGTGAGCTCTTCGTCGGTGGCGGTGAACGGCGGTGCGAACAGGCTCTGGTCGCCGGCGTAGCCGTCACCGGTGGGCTGCGTGGAGAGCGTGACCAGCCCGTGCTCTCCCAGGGCCACGTCGTCGATCCTCGCCGCGACACCGAGATCGGGCGCCAGGAACGACTCGCCGTCGCGCGGGTCGACGTACTCGACCCCGAGCAGGAAGCCGTGGCCGCGGACCTCGCGCACCATCGCGATGCCGTCCAGCGCCTGCTCGAGCTCCTCGCGCAGTCGCGGCCCGCGCTCAGCCACACGTTCGATCAGCCGCTCTCGCTTGAGCGCGTCGATGACCGCGATGCCAACCGCGCACGGCAGCGGGGACCCGTCCCACGTATGGCCGAGCGTGAAGCGCCGCGAACCGTGAGCGACGGCGTCGTACAGGTGCGTGTGGCAGATCGCCGCGCCGATCGCCGCATAGCCCGCGCCCAGACCCTTGGCGGTTGCGATCACGTCAGGCGTGAACGGAAGCTTGTCGGCGGCGAACCAGCTGCCGGAGCGGCCCATGCCCGTCACCACCTCGTCGAGGCAGATCAAAAAGCCGTGTCGCTCGCGACGCTCGGCCAGGCCCTCCCAAAAGCGTCGCGGCGGCGTGTAGGCCGGCAGCGCGGCCGCGCTGATCGCCTCGGAGAAGAACGCGGACACCGTCTGCGGTCCGACCTGCTCGAGCGCCGCATCGAGGGCTTCCAGCGCCTGCTCGCCGGTGGGGTCAAAGCGCCACGTGCTGGGCGGAATGTGCGGCTGCTCCTTGAGGTACGGAGTGAGCGGCCCCTGCAGCCCCGCGCGTCCGGTCAGCGCGAGCGTCGCCATCGTCGGGCCGTGATAGCCCTGGGCGGGCGAGATCACACGCCAGCGACCGGGCTCTCCGCGCTCGACGTGGTAGCTGCGCGCGAGGCGCAGCGCGCACTCGTTGGCCTCCGCGCCGCCCGTGACGAAGTGCACGCGCTCAAGGCCCGCGGGCGCCACGGCGGCCAGCTCGCGCGCGAGCCGCTCCTGAGCATCGTTGGTGAGCCGCTCGTTGTGCACGAACGCGACCTTGCTCGCCTGCTCGTACGCGGCTTCGATCAGGTCCTGGCGTCCGTGCCCGAGCGTGAGTGCCATCGAGCCTCCGCTCATCGCGTCGAGGTAGCGATGCCCGGAGGCGTCCTCCGCCCAGACCCCGTGCCCGCCGACGATCAGCGGGTAGCGCCGGTCGAATTCCGGAGGCAGGACGTGGGTCGAAGTGCTGTCAACGAGTGAGCTCACAGAGGACACGCGAATGGACTCATCTTAGGTCCTTATAGTTATCAGAATGCTGACGGTCATCGAGCCCGCGACAGAGGAGACGCTCGCCGAACTTCCCCAGGCGGGGGTCCAGGAGACCGACGCCGCGGTCGCGCGCGCCAGGCGCGCGTTCGAGCACTGGAGGTCGGTGACCCCCGGCGACCGCGCCAAGACCATGCGCGCGATCGCCGAGACGCTCGCTTCCAAGGTCGATGAACTCGCGGTCATGGAGGCGCGCAACGTCGGCAAGCCGATCGGCGACGCCCGCGCCGAGGTGGGAATGGTCGTCGACACCTTCCACTACTACGCCGGTGCGCCTGAGCGCCTGCTGGGAGACACCATCCCGGTCGCGGGCGGTGTCGACATCACCTTCCGCGAGCCACTCGGCGTCGTCGGCCTGATCGTGCCGTGGAACTTCCCGCTGCCGATCGCCAGCTGGAAGGTCGCCCCGGCGCTCGCCGCCGGCAACACGGTCGTGCTCAAACCGGCGGAGCTGACGCCGCTGACCGCGCTCGAACTGGAGAAGCTCGCGCTGGAGGCGGGCCTGCCCGAGGGTGTGCTCAACGTGGTGGTGGGCCCCGGTCGCGTGGTCGGGGAGCGCCTCGTGGCGCACCCCGATGTGGCCAAGGTCGCCTTCACGGGCTCGACTGCCGTCGGTCGCCGTATCGGCCAGCTCGCGTCCGAGCAGATCAAGCGGGTCACGCTCGAGCTCGGCGGCAAATCGGCCAACGTGATCTTCGCCGACGCCGACCTGCAGGCCGCGGCGAGGACGGCTCCCCTGGCGGTGTTCGGCAACGCCGGCCAGGACTGCTGCGCGCGTTCGCGCATCCTCGTGCAGCGTCCGGTACTCGACCAATTCATGTCCGAGCTCGAGCAGGCCGTCAAGTCGTTGCGCGTCGGCGATCCGCTCGATCCCGACACCGAGATGGGACCGCTAATCTCCGAGGACCAGCGCCAGAAGGTCGCGTCCTACCTCGACGACGGCGCGCCGGTCGCGTTTCGCGGCCAGGCACCCGAGGGGCGGGGCTACTGGTTTGCGCCAACGGTGCTGTGCCCGGTCTCAAACGAGGACCGCGCCGCGCGCGAGGAGATCTTCGGTCCGGTGGCCGCCGTGGTGCCGTTTGACTCCGAGGAGGAGGCGATCCGCCTCGCCAACGACACCATCTACGGGCTTTCGGGTTCGATCTGGACTCAGAATGGCGCCCGCGCGTTGAGGGTCGCCCGCGCGCTTGAGACCGGCGCGCTGTCGGTCAACTCGAACACCTCGGTGCGCGTCACGACGCCGTTCGGCGGTTTCAAGCAATCCGGGCTCGGCCGCGAGCTCGGTCCGTACGCGCTCGAGCACTACACCGAGCTCAAGAACGTTTTCATCGCCACCTAGCCGGTCCAGCGACCGCAGAGTGCCAGCTTCAAAAGAGCGGCCGCAGCGCCGCGTAGAGGTCGCGGTAGCGCGCGTAGGCCGCCGCGTATACGCGCTCGCGCTCGCTCTCGGGCTCCAGAAATCCCTGCCGCGCTCCGCGCATCTGGACGGCCGCGACGCGCGCGTCGGGGTGCAGGCCGGCTCCCACCGCCGCCAGCATCGCCGCCCCCCGGGCGGTGGTCTCGACGTCGTCCGGGCGAGTCACGGGGAGCCCGGTCACATCCGCGCGGATCTGCAACAGAAGCTCCGCCCGCGCCCCGCCACCGACGCATACGAGCTCGGTTGGCTTTAGTCCCGCGGCGCCCATCGCTCCCAGCACGTCGTTGAGCGCGAAGGCGTTGCCCTCGAGCATCGCCCGCACCAAATGTGCGCGGCGGTGCGACGCGGTGAGCCCGAACCACCCCGCGCGCGCGTCCGCGTTCCACTCGGGCGCCATCGCACCCGCAAGCGCCGGCACCCACAGCACGCCGTCTGAGCCGGCGGGCACGCCGGCGGCGGCGTCGTTGAGGGACTCGTAGTGGCCGTCGCCGCCCCCGAACTCGTCCCGGAACCAGCGATACGCGCCCCCTGACAGCCAGCCCGGGTTCTCCAGCAGCCAGTCGCCGTGGCTGGCGTGCGGGTGAAGCTCGGTGACCGCATCCGGGTCGAGGGCCGGTTCGGCGACCACCGCGCATACCGGCTCGGCGGTCCCGATCACGTCGCAGACGACCCCCGGCTCGGTCACCCCAGCGCCGAGCGTGGCCGCCATCTCGTCGCCGGCGCCGAGCACGACCACGGTTCGATCGCTCAACCCGGCCTCGTCGCGCAGCCACGGCGCCACCGGCCCGAGCACCTCGTGGGCAGGGCGGATCGGGGCGAGCTTCTCGACCTCGGCGCCGAACGCCTCGCACGCCTGCGCCGACCAGTCGCCGGCGTGGATGTCGAGCATCATCGTCGAGGAAGCGTTCGAGGGGTCGACCGCCAGCTCGCCTGAGCATCTCCAGGCCACGAAGGAGCCGGGCAGCAAGAACCAGCGTGCGGCCTCATACCCATCGGGTCGCTGCTCGCGCAGCCAGGCGATCTTCGCCCCCACGTGACCCGGGTCGAGGTTGCAGCCAGTCAGCTCGCGCAGCCGCTCGCGGTCAAGCGTGCCGCCGGCGCGCTCGCACTGCGGCCCCGCTCGGCGGTCCATCCAGATCAGCGCCGGCCCTGTGGGGGACCCGTCCGCGCCGGCGGCCACGAGGCCGTCGAGCTGCGAACCGAACGCGATGGCTAAGAGCCGGCTAGCTCCAACGGACCGACGGACCTCGCCTAGCGCCTGGGCGACGGCCCGCAGCCACTGATCCGGATCCTGCTCGGCCCAGCCGGGCTGGGGAAACGAGATCGCATGCGGTACGTAGCTCGTGGCGTGGATGGCGCCGTTGGCGGCGACTGCCTGCGCGCAGGTGCCCTGCGACCCGACATCGATCCCGACCACCAGCTCGTCATTCACCGCCGCCGCTCCCCGCCGGACCGCCCCCGACCTCTCCGGGGCCGCGGCGGTACACGCTGATCTCGAACGCGTCCGCGAGGTGGCGCTCGAGCGAGACCAGCACGACTTCGCCGAGGATCGTGCTGTCGACCTGGAACAGGCTGATCAGTAGCGAGCCCGCGGGGACCTTGAGCCGCCTCGCGGTCTCGCGCGAAGCGATCGTCGGCGAGATCGTGGCGACCCCGTGGTGGACGGTGATGCCCTGCGCGCCAAGCGCCGCGTAGAGCGAATCGCCGCCGAGTGCGGAGAGCTCGGATGCGTCAAGCAGCTCCTCGGGGCACCAGTCGATGCTTTCCACCACCCGACGCCCGCTGGCCGTGCGCACGCGGTGAAGCACGCTCAGCGGCGTGCCCGGATCGATCCCGAACGCTTCGGCCACCTGCGCCGGCGCCGGCTGTCGGGCAGCCCGCGCGTCGACCGTTCCTGGCTCGAGACCCGTCGCGGCGATCAGCTCTGAGACACCGAAGTTCTGGCTGAGGTCGTTGCGCAGCAGCGGTCGTTCGGTCACGAAGGTCCCCGACCCGTGCATGCGACGCAGGAGCCCGTCCGCCTCCAGCAACGCGATCGCGGCGCGCAGCGAGCTGCGCGAGACGCCCAGCGTGCGCGCCAGCTCGGGCTCGCTCGGCAGCCGCGCGCCGGCCAAGAATTGACCCGTCTCGAGCCGCTCGCGCAGGTCGTCGGCGATGCGGTGGCGCAGTGACGACCGGGCCGGAGCTGCCATCGCCTATGGCCTCACCACGATCTTCAGCACCGAGCCCGTGCGGATACGCGTGAACGCCTCGGCGGCACCGTCGAGGTCGACCACGTCGGAGATCACGCGGCGCAGCCCGCCCACGTCGGAGGCAAGCATGTCCAGAGCGTGCACCTGGTCGCGGTGGCGCGAGGCGTAGGAGCCGTGGACCTGGACCTCCTGGTAGTGAAGGACGTTGGAAGGGAAATTGATGTGCGTCGTGCCCTTGGGCAGACCGCCGAAGAACAGCACGCGCCCGCGCGGAGCCGCCATCTCCATGGCCTGCTCCTGGGCGCGGTCGTTCGAGCACGCGACGATCACGACGTCCGCGCCGATTTGATCGGTCGCTTTGCGCACGGCCTCGGTTCCATCCTGGTCGGAGACGTCGACGTAGCTCATGCGCTCGTCTCCCAGGATGCTGCGCGCGAGCTCGAGTCTTTGTGCGGCTGCCTCGAGTAGCAGCACCGCTCCGGCCCCCTCGAGCCGGGAGATCGCGGCGTGGGCGGTGCCGACGGGGCCGGCGCCGATCACCACGACGGTGTCGTCGAGCCCGACCCCAATGTCCTTATGGCCGCAGATCGCGTCCGAGAGCGGATCCGCGAACGTCGCCTCCTCGTCCGACAGCGAGTCGGGGACCTTGAACAGGTTCTTGAGCGCGATTTGCGGGACCGCCACCAGCTGCGCGTACGCGCCCTGGTAATCGAACCCCATCAGCTCGTGCTTGACGCACAGATGCTCGTTTCCGCTGCGGCACATACGGCAGTGACCGCACCACAGCGTCGAGATGCAATGCACCCGATCGCCCAGCCGCATGCCTGCCTGCTCGATTTCCCTCTCGGCCTCAGGCCCGATCTCGGCGACCTCGCCGCTGATCTCGTGGCCCAGGACCCACGGCGGCGAGATGCGACGGTCGCCGTTGAAGAACGCGCGCACGTCGGTGCCGCAGATGCCGCACGCGGTCACGCGCAGCAGGACTCCATCGGCTGGGCAGGTGGCGTCGTCGACTTCGCCCACCCGCATCTCCCCCGGTCCCTCCCAGATCGCCGCGCGCATGCACCTCCTGACCTATTGCCGTTTGCCGCCGCGAACGCTAATGTACCCGAAGTTGTCTGACAACTTGTGGGATGGGATGTGGGACGGGACCTGCACCGGTGACTGAGTTCATCTTCATGTTGACTCGCGACGACCGCACAATCGTGGACGCGCGCGAGGTCTACGCCCGGGTCGCCCACCTCGGGCTCGCGCACGTGGGCTGCAAGGACGTCGGCCTGCCCCGCGAGGAGCTCGAGGCGCTGCTCGAGGACATCCGCTCCAACGGCCACACGAGCTATCTCGAGGTCGTCTCCGAGACCGAGGAGGCGACGCTCACCTCGTCCCGGGTAGCAGCCGAGATCCATCCCGACTGCTTGATCGGGGGCACATTGATCGAGCCCGTGCAGCAGATCATCGCGGGCACCGGCATTCGCTTCTTTCCCTACGTGGGCAAGGTCGTCGGCCACCCGTGCCTGCTGCGCGGCTCGATCGATGAAATCGTGCAAGACGCCGGCCACGCCGAGGAGCTTGGCGTGGATGGCATCAACCTGCTCGCCTACCGCTACGACCAAGACGTCGATGCGCTCGTCGAGGCTGTCGCCGGGGCGGTCTCGGTTCCGGTGATCGCCGCCGGCTCGGTGGACTCCGTGGAGCGCATACGGGCCTTGTCGGAGCGCGACGTGTGGGCATTTACGATCGGCACCGCCGCGCTTGACGGCCGGCTCGTGCCCGGGGCGCCCCTCGATGAACAACTGCGTCGCGTGCTTGACGCGGTCAGTGGAGTAAGGAGCTGAGATGACAAGCGACGAAAGACAACTACGGAGCGACCTTGGGAGCCTGGCCTCCTCGGAGCAGGGCCGCCGCTTGCTGCAGCTCGGGCTGCGCGGGATCGAACGCGGCGATCGGGGCGTGACCGCCGGCTGCTGGGTCAAGCGCGGCGATGCGGGCTGTCTTTTCCAGCACGCCTACTGGCAGGGAGTGCGCGAGGGATTGTTCGCGGACAAGGGCCGTCCCGGCGACTGGATCGGCAGCTTCGTCGGACCGCACGACTACGGGCTCGTGATCCGCGCAATCGCGTCATTTGACCGGCTGGCGCGGTCCGCGTATGCGGACGTCGAGCCGCGAGCGGTGCTGCCAAATCGCGTGACCTTAAGAGAAGACGAATGGAACGCGGCCGTGGAGCAGCTGCTCGTGCAGACGCTCCGCCACACGCAAGGCGAACCAGTGACCGAAACGCGCGTGGAGCTCGCGCGCGTCTAAGGAGGAGGACTCAGTGACAACTGGACTTGAAGAGCACCACGAGGGGATGCTCCCCGTGGTCGAGAGCGTCGACGTCGCAAAGCGGGACGATGTCTTCAAGCTGAAGCCAGGAGCCGTCGGCCTGGTCGGGGTGCTGTTCCTCACCGTGACGGGCTCCGCGCCGATCTCCGCCATGCTCTTCAACACGCCCATCTCGGTGGGGTTTGGCAACGGTATCGGCACGCCCGCGGGCTTCATTGTCGCGACGATCGTGCTCACGATCTTCGGCGTGGCCTACGTGGCCATGGCGCGCAAGGTCACCACCGCGGGCGGCTTCTACAGCTTCATCAGCCACGGGCTCAACCGCGAGCTGGGCATGGCGAGCGGCTTCTTGATGGTCTCCGCCTACAGCGTGTTCGAGGTCTCGCTGGTGGGAGGCTTCGCTTACTTCGCCCAGCTGAAGGGCCAGTCGTACGGCTTGCACATCGCCTGGTACTGGTACGGCTTCTTCATGATCGCGCTGATCGGAGTGCTCACATTTTTCGACGTGAAGCTCTCTGCCCGCCTGCTCGGCATCGCGCTGCTTTGCGAGGTGATCTCGCTGCTCGTTTTCGACGGCTTCATGTTCACCCAAGCTTCGAGCAACGTCAACTTCAACGCGATCAACCCCGTCAACGCCTTCAAAGGCCTGCCTGCGGGCCATGCCGGTGGGACCGCAATCGCCGCCGGAGCGGCTGGGATCGGCATCTTCTTCGCCTTCTGGTCGTGGGTGGGCTGGGAGATGGCGCCCAACTACGGCGAGGAATCCAGGAATCCAAAGAAGAACGTGCCGCGCGCGATGTACATCTCGGTGATCGGGCTCGGGATCTTCTACGTCCTGACCTCGTGGGCCGGGATCACTGGGTATCACTCGATCAACGCAGCTGCGAGCGTTGCCCAGAATAACGCCGCCAACTTCTTCTTCCTCCCCGCCCACCACTTCGGGGGCTCATTCCTGCGCGGCGCTCTGAGCTGGTTCATCATCACCGGCTCGTTCGCCTGCGGAATGGCGTTCCACAACACGACCGCGCGCTACATGTATTCGCTCGGTCGTGAGCGCGTGCTGCCGGCGATTCTGGGACGCACCCACGACAGGTTCAAGAGCGCCTGGGTTGCCTCCTGGACCCAGTCGGGGATCGCGGCGTTGATTCTGCTCGCGTTCGTGCTGTTCGCCAAGGCCAACCCCAAGCTCGGGGCCGGCAACTCAATCGGCTACATCCAGGTGTACGGGCTGATGGCGGTAATGGGCGTGGTCTCGATCCTCGCGATCCAGGCGATCGTGTCGATCGCGATCTTCAACTACTTCCGTACGCACTACCGCGAAGAGCACCACTGGTGGACGACGATCCTCGCCCCGATCATCGCGACCGTCACCCAGGCGCTGGTCCTGTACCTGGCGATCAAGAACCTAAACTTCCTGGGTTCTGGCTACAGCTACGCAAAGTGGCTCGTCTGGGGTGACCTGGCGATCTTCGTGGCCGGGCTCGGCTACGCCTTCTACCTGAAGCGCCACGACCGGGCCAAGTTCGAGACGGTCGGGCGCATGATCAACCAGGGACTCGACACCGCCGACGCAGCGCAGCCCATTCGGGTCTGAACGCCAAATCATTTGGCCGGGGCGCATGCGCCCCGGCCCGGTCCCATTAATTAGTGCCAGATCCGCATGTGGTCCCGGTGCGTCGGCAGGTACGCGCCCGGGCGGAAGTGGTGGTCGTAGAAGGCGGTGTCGAGGTGCTGGGCCTGCAGGAAATTCATCACCCACACGCTCGGCACTGTGCCCGGAAACTTGCCCCACGTCTCGAGCGTGTACTGGCACTGGAGCGTGACGCACGCCTTGAAGCGCTCGCTGTGGCGCTGCGCGGATGAGCGCACCCTGGGCGAGTCGCGCCAGGCGCCCGGGGTGTCGGGGTGAAACGGCCCGCCCGGTCCGAACTTACGCTCCGCGAACGCGTCGACCGCGTCGGCCATGGTCTCGAAGTGAGGCGGGCAGAAGGCGTGGAAGGTCCCATCGGTGCGCCCCGTCGGGTTGGGGGTCCCCCAGCGGGGATCGGTGTCGAAGCGAAAGCCGAGCCCGGGCACCTCCGGATTGCCCGACGCGCCCAGCAGCGCCATGTGCTCAATGCCGTCAAACGACCAACCGCCGAGCCCCATCGCCCCCAACAGCAACGCGCCGTTGTAACTGCAGGTCATGAGCTCCGCCGAGGCCTCCGTCAGCGAGTACTGCTCGACGAAGCTGAGCGGCACCGGCTCCGCCGTGTCGACGAGGTCCTTGAACTCTTCGATGCCGGGAATCGGGCGCTGGTGAACGTCGTCGTAGACGCAGTAGCCGTTCTGCGTGAAAAAGCACAGATTGGCGATCTGGTGCTGGGCGATGTCCGCGATCGGGATCGCCAGCAGCGAGGCTGGTTCGTTGACCACCCAGGTGTTGTGGCCCTCGAGATAGGGCTCCTCGCGCGGGAGGTACAGGCGCTCCCCGGAGAGCTTGACGGCGCGGTCCCGGTGTCGCTCGAGCATCAGCTCGACGGTGACTTCCTCCTCGGCCGGGTCGACGAGCGCGCCGGCGTCTCGGGTGGGCAAGAAGTAGACCCCGGAGTCGTCGGTGTAGAACAGCTCGGAGGTGTGAAAACCGGCCGCCGACGGGAAGGTTCGTCCGCCGGCCGCGCCGCTGTAGTTGGAGAGCGCGGGCGCATACCGGGCGTGGCGCATGATCGCGAAGTGCCAGCCAGTGGTCCCGGTCATGACCGCCAGGATCAGCGCGGTCTCGAGCTCCGAGAGCGGGGTGTGTGGCTGCTTCGAGCTGTACTGCAGGGGGCCGTCGGGGATTTGGCCGCCCATCGCAAAGCGCCGCGAGCGGCGACCGAAGATCGCCTCGAGCAGCGGGAAGCCAGCGAGCGCCGCGAGAGCCTCGCGCTCCTTGGCGGATGGCTCAGCCGTCATCGGCCCTTTGATTGCGAGCGCCCCAGGCAGCAGTTTCGCCCCGCGGCGATAACCCAGCGGTCAAGCCAGGCGAGCAGTCGTCGCGCGCGGGCTAGCCAGTTACCAGACACGTGGGACTGGACGGCTGTCCCTGGGGGAAGGCCTGCACCAAGCCCTTTGCGTCCACCTGGTTGCGGGCCACGGCGCCGGGCGAGTAGTAGTGAATGCCGTCGGGGATGAACCACTTGCGCTTGGCGTGCGCGGCCCAGTCGACGATGCGCATGTTCGGGTAGCGGGTGCAGGCAGATAGCAGATCTTCGTCCCAGCGCCGCATGCCCGACTCGGCGTAGGGGGTCGCGCTGAGGAGCGTGACCGCGTCCATCCAGAGCACCGGCTGGTTGCCGATGATCTTCATCATGCGCTCGATGCGCCCCTGCAGGCCGACGTTGGACCCCACGGCCACGTCGGCGGCCTCGTTGGTACCGAGCGCGAGCACCCAGCAGCCGTGGTACCCCTGCGCGATGTAGTTGCGCGCGACGGTCGCGGCGTCGGGGATGCCGTGGTAGACCTCGACGATCGAGCGCGCGCCCGAGACCTCGGCGTGCGTCGTCGTCACCCCCACCTTCGCCAGCTGATTCCACAACAGGTTGCTCGGGTTGAGGATGTACTGGCGTGAGACCTGGCCCTCGGAGGTCGAGTCGCCGATGTAGACGACCGAGCGACACGAGGTGCGGGTGGGAGGCGCAAGCGCCTCGTGTGCTGCGCGCGGCACCGGGTCGATCACCGCAGCGGCGTTGGTTGAGGACAGCGGCGCGGGCACGTGCGCGAGCTCGGGTGGCCTGTGACGGCCCGAGGAGGCTTGCGGCAGCACGCCGCCCAAGCCCACCGCGACGATCACGACGATCCCGAAAGTGGTGCCCGACAGAGCAAACGTGGTGCGACGCGCGGCCAGAGCCCCGGTCGCGCTCGAGCGGGCGCGCTTGTACAGCCGGCCCAGCGCTCCGCGCCGAATCGGCTCCTCGACGTAGCGCCAGGACAGCGCGGCGATGACCAAGGTCGCGAGCAGCTGCAGCGCTGCCTGTCCCCAGTTGACGCCGTTGGCCGGCTGGCCCCACAACACGACGATCGGCCACTGCCAGAGGTAGATGCCGTAGGAGCGGACCCCGATCCAGCGCAGGGGCGTGGAGCTGAGCACGAAGCCGAGCGCGCTCGCCGAGTGCACCACCGCCGCGATGATCGCCGCGGTCGCTAGCGACAGGAGCAGGAATCCCTGGGGGTACATGAACGAGTCAAAGGGGCTCGTGTTGGCGACCAGCACGATGATCGCCACCAGCCCCGCGAGGCCCAAGGCGTCGAGCAGGGCGACGCGGCGCATAGATACGCGGCGGCCACTGAGACGGGGGAAGTGCGTGGGCCTGATCATCGCCAGCGCGCACCCGATCAGCAGCTCGAACGCCCGCGTGTCGGTGCCCTCGTACACCCGCGTGGGGTCATAGCCCGGGTGGTAGAGGCTGCCCATCAAGATCACCGATACCGCCGCGAGCATCAGCGTCAGACCGGCCAGCCCACGACGTGACGGCCAAAGCGTGATGCCCAGCATCAGCAGCCACGGCCACAGGAGATAGAACTGCTCCTCGATCGAGAGCGACCACAGGTGATCGAGCGGGAGCGGCGCCGCGAAGCGCGAGAAGTAGGAGCCGTGGGCGGCGATCGTCGACCAGTTGGCGAAGTAGAAGACGGCCGAAATCACCTGTCGGCGCACCGCGTCGAGCTGGGACGCGTCGAAGATCGCGACCCACACGCTGACGATGGCCAGCATCAAAAACAGCGCCGGAAGCAGCCGTCGCGCACGTCGCAGCCAGAACTGCCCCAGCCCCAAGTCGCCATTGCGCTTGTAGTGCTCGAGCAGGATGTCGGTGATGAGGTAGCCCGAGAGCGTGAAGAACACGCCCACGCCAAGCATCCCCCCGCGTGCCCATGGCGCCCCGATGTGATACGCGATCACGCAGAGGACAGCCACGGCTCTCAAACCGTCAAGGCCGGGTACGTAACGCTGGTGACGCTCTGCGGGAAGGGGCATGTCTAAGTAACCCAACCTGACGAGGTGGCTGGTCCACAGCGCTCAGCATCCTGAGTGCTCCCCGCGCTGAGTCCGCCGCAGCCTAACAAGCTCTGCCTGCAAATTGCGGCTTCATGGGGCGTTTTGGAACGGGATCTTGCAGCGGCTCAGCCGCCCGAGAGCTGATCGCGGGCCGCGCGCCAGACCGAAAAGGTGAGTAGCGCCGCGACTGCGACCGGCACGATCCACCAAGCGCTCACCTTCGCCGACGCGACGATCGCGGTCACGCCCAGCGCTAGCGCGACTCCGACCGCGATCCGCCAGTCGTCGCCGACGACGAAATCCCACAGGAAGCGAAAGAACGCCTCGACGCGTTTCATACGCCGATCGCCTCCGTTCTCGTCTCGGTGCGCGGGGCCGCCTGGCGTTGGCGGGAGAGCATGAAAACCAGCGTCAGCGCAGCCAGGAAGGTAGCCGGAACGATCGCGAGCAGTGCCGCGTCGCCCCCCGGCCAGTGGGCGCCGGCGCCCTCGGCCCCCCAGAAGACGCCGAACGAGGTCAGCATCGCCCCGACCGCGAACTTCATCGTGTTCTCGGGAACCCGCGCCAGCGGGGCGCGTACCGCAACGCCGGCCAGGATCACCGCGGCGACCGCGACCCCCGCTGCAGCGGCCGCGAGTCCGACGTTGTGCTGGTTGGCGCCGAAGGTCAGGACGATGAACACGACCTCGAGTCCCTCGAGCAGCACGCCCTTGAAGGCGACGGTGAATGAGTAGGGGTCAAAGCCTTGGGCGCCTGGCGCGGTTTGTCGCGCGGCCCTGACCTCCTCCGTGTAGGCCTCCTGTTCGTCATGTCGCTGCTTGAGTCCCGCACCGCGCAGGATCGCCTTGCGCAACCACTGCAGGCCGAAGACAAGCAGCAGGCCTCCGACTGCGACACGCAGCGCGTTGATCGGAAGCGCCGTGAGCGCCGGACCGAGCGCCGCGGTAACCGCCGCCAGCACCACCCCGGCCGCGCCGACGCCGGTGAAGGCCGAGCGCCAGCTTCGCGTGACCCCGACGGCCAGCACGATCGTGAGCGCTTCGACTGCCTCGACGGCGCACGCGAGAAAGACGGAGACTGCGAGCCCGAGCTCGGGGCCGGTCATGACACGAATGTAGCGGTGTGCTGGGCGTAGGATTGCCGGGACGGTGGCCGTTTGCGAGCAATGTGGGGCGCAGAGCCCGGACGGTTTTCGCTTCTGCGGGGCGTGTGGCGCGCCGCTGCCCGAGGAGACCGCGCCGATGCGCCAGACGCGCAAGGTTGTTACCGCCCTGTTCTGCGACGTGACTGGCTCGACGGCGCTTGGCGAAGAGCTCGACCCGGAGGTCTTGCGCGGGGTGATGAACCGGTACTTCGCGGCCATCCGGACCACGATCGAGCGCCACGGCGGCACCGTCGAGAAGTTCATCGGCGACGCCGTGATGGCCGTGTTCGGGATCCCCGTGGTGCGCGAGGACGACGCCTTGCGGGCGGTACGCGCCGCGGCCGAGATCCGCGAGCGGCTGCCGGCGATCGCCTCGGAGGTCGGCGTGGCGCTGCGCTTTAGAACCGGCGTGAACACCGGCCCCGTGTTGATGAGCGAGGGCGAGAACTACGCGACCGGCGACGCCGTTAACGTGGCCGCGCGGTTGGAGCAGACCGCGGCGCCCGGCGAGATCGTGGTGGGCGAGGAGACGCTGGCGCTCGTGCGCGACGCAGTGACCGTGGAGCCGCTCGAGCCGCTCGAGCTGAAGGGCAAGTCGGCGCGGGTGGCGGCATTCCGGCTGCTTTCGGTAGACCCTGCCGCACCGGGCGTATCGCGACGCTTGGACTCGGCATTGGTGGGACGCGAGCGCGAACTACGGCTGCTGCGCGAGTCGTGGCAGCGGGCCGTGGAGGAGGCTGGGTGTCATCTGTTCACGCTGCTGGGAATGGCAGGCGTCGGCAAGTCGCGGCTTGTGGCCGAGCTGCTGGACGGGATCGGCGGTGAGGCGCTTGTTTTGAGAGGCCGCTGTTTGGCCTACGGGGAGGGAATTACGTTCTGGCCGCTGATCGAGGCGTTGCAGGCCGCGGGCGAGGCGGCAGGGCCGGTGGTGGAGCGCCTGCGTCGGGGCGGGGCGGCGATTCCCGAAGAGCTCTTCCTCGAGGTACGTCGGCTGCTTGAGTCGCTGGCATCCGAGCGGCCAGTCGTGCTGTACATCGATGACTTGCAGTGGGCGGAGGCGATGCTCCTCGACCTGCTCGATCACATCGTCGATCTCTCGCGAGGCGCGCCGATCCTGGTGCTGTGCACCGCGAGGCCGGAGCTGCTGGAAGACCGCCCCGGCTGGGGCGGGGGCAAGTTCAACGCCCAGGCGGTTTTGCTGGAGCCGCTGGGCGCGCAGGAGTCGGTGGCGCTCTTGGAGCATCTCGGCGACGGGCTCGAGCGCACGGCGCGAGATCAGATCGTCGCGGCGAGCGAAGGCAATCCCTTGTTCCTGGAAGAGATGGTCGCGCTCGCGCGCGAAACCGGAGCAGTGCAGGTCCCCCCCACGATCCACGCGCTCTTGGCGGCTCGGCTGGAACGACTGGGTCTCGAAGAACGCTCACTGATGGAGCGCGGGGCGGTTGAAGGCGAGGTGTTTCACCGCCTGGGGGTGAAGGCGCTCGCCGATGGCGCGCTGGGCGAACGCGTGGACGCCGGGCTTGCGGGACTCGTGCGCCGGGAGCTGATCCGGCCGCACCCTCCACTGTTCTCAGGTGATGAGGCCTTTCGCTTTCGTCATTTGCTGATCAGGGACGCGGCCTACGACGCTCTGCCTAAATCGCAGCGCGCGGGGCTCCACGAGCGCTTCGCGACGTGGTTGGAGGAGGTGGGTGCGTCCAGGCCCGAGCTCGACGAGATCATCGGCTGGCACCTCGAGCAAACGGTGCGCTATCGGCGGGAGCTCGGGCAGGACATCGAGGCCGCGCTGCGCCAGCGCGCAGCCGAGCGGCTGTTTGCCGGCGGCCGGCGCGCGGGTGACCGCGGCGACCGCGTGGCCGCGGCCAGCTTGCTCGAGCGCGCGCTCGTGCTTGCGACGGGGGATGACCGCCTGCACGCCGCGATCGCCCTCGAGCTGGCCGATCAGCTGGTCGAGGCCGGCGGGACCGAGCGGATCGCGACATTGCTTACCGTCGCTGAGCGCGATCCTGCGCTGCTTGCGTTTGCGGCGCTGATCCGCTTCGAGATGCTGGTGCGGTCACGTCCTCAAGAGGCGATGGCGATTTTCGAGCCCCAGCTGCCGGAGATCGTCGCTGAGTTCGAGCGCCTCGATGACGTCCACGGCCTGGCGCGCGCTCACTTCGCGTGGGCGATCGCGCACGTGCTGGCGGCCCGCGCGACACCGTGGGGCGAGCACATGGCACTAGCTGCCGAATACGCCCAGCGGGCCGGAGACGTGGGCCTCCGGGCGAGAGCGCTCAGCTGGTACCTCAGCGCGCTGTGGCACGGCCGGGCGAGCTCGGAGGAGGTCAGGCGTGCGATCGAGGCAATCGACCAGGAGGACCAGGGTGCGTATCAGGCGGGAGGAATAGACCTCGGCCGAGGGTGGCTGGCGCTGGTCGAAGGGGACTTTGATGGGTCACGCGAGTTCGTGCGGCGCGCGATCGAGACCTATACCGAAATGGGCGCCCCGGTCATGGCCGGGGCGGCTCACCAGGAACTCGGCGAAATCGAGCTGGTCGCAGGCGACCCCGGTGCAGCTGCTATGGCGCTGCAACGCGGGGATCAGTTGCTGATTGAGCTCGACGAGCACTCTTACCGCTCTACGGTCGTCGCGATCCTGGCCTGGGCAAACGCGCTTCGAGGCGATCGTCAAGGCGCGCTGGCGGCGGTTGAAAAAGCCGAACAGCTCAGTGCGCGGGAGGACATTCTCAACTTCATCTACACCCACCAGAGCCGCTCGGCGCTCGCTCTCGCAGACGGCGACCTGGAGGCGGCGGAGCGCTGGGCCCGGAGCGCGGTCGATTACGCCCATCAGACTGACCTGTATGTGTGCCACGGGGAGGCTGGTCTGCAGCTGAGCCGCGTGCTGACGGCGCGGGGCGCGCTGGAGGGAGCGATTGCAGCCGCCCAGGCCGCCCTTGAGCTCTACGAGCGCAAGGGTGACCGGCCACGCGCTGAGCAGGCACGGACCCAGCTTCAGGCGCTGGGGGTTCAACCGTAGGGCAAGAAACAGATACCTGAGTGGCCTGCGACCCCGCCACACGTGTCGCTGCCGGCCAGGTTGTCGCTCGCGATCCAGAGCCCCGCACTCGTCAGCTCCATGTCGTCAGCTCCTCTGCCTCTGGCGCGGCTGTAGTAACCGGCTGTGCCGGCTGAGTTCACGTACAGCGCCCCAGTGGTGGGCGACAGGCCCTCCATTCCCGGAGCGTTGTAGGCGCCCACACCCATGTTGTCGCAACCGAAGGGGTTCATCGACCAACGTTCGTGCCCACCGATGTAAACGGTGCCCGCATCGGCCTGGGCGGCGTAGAGCGAATCACACCCTGGGTAGTTGATCCACGAATGCGACACCGAGGTCTGCGTGGCCGGGAAGGCCGCCGCCGCATCGCACAGACCTGTGTCCGGAGGGTTCGTGGTCGAGCGGTACCCAGTGGTGGCGATGTAGATATTCGAGTCGTCCGGAGACCAGCCTGCCGCCTGGAGGTAAAACGGCTCGCTGTACCAGCATGACTGCGAGAACTCGGGCGAGGTCCAACCGGTTACCGTCGCGCTTGGGCCACTCACGTTCAACATGAAGATCTGCTGGCGGGAAAGCCCACCCACGGACGTGAAGTCACCCATGACGAGGTCCAGCGTGCCGCCATGGCTGAGTTCCTGGTTGTAGACCCGGGTCGGATTCGGGCCCACCCCGGAGAACTGGTAGTTCCCGCTGATGTTCAGGTGCACGAATCCGTCGTCCTGACCGGTGGTCGGGTTCAAGCTGGTCATGTACGGATCCGAGGATGTGCCGTTGATCGTCTTGTAATAGCCGCCCGCGAGGATGTGACCATTTACGCCGAGCAGCGTGCTGACCTCGGCTGAGGCGGAGTGCGCGAAAGAGGTCACGACGGCGCCAGTACTCGTGTTAATCTCGGCGATGTTCTTCACGGCTGTGCCGTTGACGGAGGTGAACTTGCCGCCGATGTAGGCGTTGGTGCAGTCGGTTCCGTTGAAGGCGATGGAGTCGACGAGGCCGTTTACCGACGGCGCCCAGGACGTGACGGTGAATGGTGCTGTGGCGCTGAAGCTAACGACGTTGCTCCGCGTGTAGCTCTTCGAGCCTTGGAGAATTTGGGAGAACGACCCGACGGCGTACATCGTGTTGCCGCACTGCACGATCTGCCGGATCTGCTGAACCGGGTTGTCGGCCTTCGCGTTGAGATGGGGTGTGTTGCTGGCCGGAGTCGGCAAGACCCCAGTTCCTGGCGGTGGCACCCCTCCAATTCCAGCGCTTGCCACTGCCGGAGCAGCAGCGCACGCGATCGCCGTAAGGCCGGCCGCGGCCAGTGCAATGAAGTATCTACGCATACATCCCCCCGGCCCGCTGTACCAGCAGGCCTCCTAGTCAACAGCAGCTTTCCCACGTCTGTCCCTAGCCCCGAACGCTAGTGCCAGGCGGCTGGCGCGAAGGGTAGCGCCTTTCCGCCCCACGCGGCAACTTGAATTGTTGATTTCCTGACTATTGAGTTTTCAGCGCTTTCGTCGCTAAATCGACTCAGTGGCTTGTCCCGCCTACTGGCCGCCCGCGGGGTGCCGCGCCCGAGTGCGCGTCTGCACGGCGCTGGTCGACTGCCGATCGGCGTGCGGGCCGCGCGGTACTGGCGCGAGCACTTCGGCCTCGGTGATCCCGAATTTGATCCTCGCTCCGCCCCTTGCCGTGGTCGGCGACGTGATGCGGCACTCGTCGACCCATGTGCCGTTGAGCGATCCGAGGTCGTCGAGCTCTACGCCTTCGGCCACCGGCCGAATAGACGCGTGCTGTCGCGACAACTCGGGATCGCTGATGATGATGTCCGCGTGGGTGCGGCCGATCACCGCGCTGTAGGAGACGTCGATCGTTTCGCCCGCGCGCGGACCGGACAACAGCAGCAGCTGCCGCGGGGCCCCGTCTTCCGCTCGCGATCCCGTCCCCATGTCTGTCTCGCAGCGGGATCGTAATGCCGGGCCCGAACAGCTTGGTTAAGACACGTCGCGCTGGTTAGACTCGCCGCGAGGGGCACATGGACACTGATTCGCTTGTTGTCGTCCTCGGCAACGACGTCGGTCGGTCGTTGTCGATCAACGATGAATTGGTACTGGGGCGCGCCGTAGGCGGCGCGGGTCAGCTCGACGGCGACCCTGACATTTCTCGCCGGCACGCTCGCGTCTCGCGGGGCAGCGATGGCCAGCTGCTGATCGAAGACCTGCAATCGGCGAACGGAACGTACGTCAACGGCGTGAGGTTGTCCGAGGCGCGCGTCCTGCACCAAGGCGACGCGATCCGCCTTGGTCAGACCGAGCTTGCATTGCGCAGCGATGGCGAGGCGAGCCGTTCCGCGAGCGCGCAGCCCGTCATCGCGCCCGGCGCAACGCTGCTGCACGGCGGCGAGCGGATCCCGCTGCGCGGCGATGGCGCGACGGTCGGTCGCGCTGAGGACAGCACGATCCGGATCGCGAGCAACCTGGCCTCGCGCCATCACGCACGCTTCGACACGGCTGCGGACGGTTGTTACGTCGCCGACCTCGGGTCGACCAACGGCACCTACCTCAACGGGCAGCGACTGAGTGGAGAGAGCCGACGGCTGGCCAACGGCGACACCGTCACGGTCGGCGGCGAGCCGATCCGGTTCCTCGCGGGCGAGGTAACGGGGCTGGGCGGTCAGATCTCGCAGATAGAGCTCACCGGCACGCGGACCATCCAGTTCGACGGCAAGCGGTTGACCTTGGGCCGCGACCCGTCCAACGACGTCGTGCTTGCTAATCCGAACGTCTCCCGGTTCCACGCCGAGGTCGCCGCCGCCAATGGCGGCTACGAGTTGCGAGACCTCGGCTCGCGCAACGGGACGCGACTCAACGGTCAGCTCATCGGCGAGCGCACGACGATCCAAACCGGTTCGGAAATCGGGATCGGGCCGTTCCGCCTGATCTTCGACGGCGCGGCTTTCGTCGCGCGAGACGACCGCGGCTCGCTACGCCTCGACGCTGAGCAGCTGATCGTCGATGTCAAGGGCAAGCGCATCCTGGACAACGCGACGATCGAGATTCAGCCGGGCGAGTTTGTGGCGATCATCGGCGAGAGTGGTTCGGGTAAGACCACGCTGATCAAGGTGCTCGCGGGGGTCTCGGATCCGTCTTCCGGCACCGTGACCGTCAACGGTGAACCTGTTTCCTCGCGGCTGGCTGAAATCGGCTATGTCCCGCAGGACGAGATCGTCCACCGCGACCTGACTGTCAACGAGGCGCTCACCTACGCGGCGCGACTACGCCTTCCACAAGACACGAGCGACCAGGAGATCGAGCAGGTCGTTCGAGGCGTCATCGCCGAGCTCGGGCTCAGCGACCACGCCGAGACCCGCGTGGGCTCGCTGTCAGGCGGCCAGCGCAAGCGCGCCGGGGTCGGGACGGAGCTGGTTAATCATCCAGGCCTGCTGTACCTCGATGAAGCGACCACCGGCCTGGATCCCGGGCTCGAGAGCCGCATGATGCAGCTGATGCGCGATCTCGCCGAGAACCGCGCGGTGGTGACGATCACCCATGCCACGAAGAACTTGAACATGTGCGACAAGATCGTCGTGATGGGCCGCGGGGGGCTGCTGTGCTTTTACGGCAGCCCTGATGATGCGCTGCGTTTCTTCGACGTCAGGGACTACGACGACATCTACCTCGCGCTCGACACGACGCCCGCGGCGCACTGGCGCGAGCGCTGGCAGGCGACGCACGAATGGGACGGCGCCGGAACCACCCAAGAGCAGGCGCCCGCGGCTCCGCTGGCGACACGGCAAAAGATCGACCGCAAGGTCATTCCGCAGTCGACGATCCTCGCCGCGCGCTACGTGCGCCTCATCTCGCGAGACCGACGCAACCTGGTGATCCTGCTCGGCCAGGTGCCGATCCTGGCGGTTCTCATCGCAGCGCTGTTCCCGAGCCACGTGTTCCGATTAGGCGCGCCTCGGCAATCCGGCGCCTCCGCCGAGCTGATTTTCCTCCTGCTGACGCTTGCGATTTGGTTCGGGTCAATCGACGCGGTGCGCGAGATCATCAAGGAGCGGCCCCTGTTCACGCGCGAGCGCGCCGTGGGCGTGCGCACGACCGCCTACCTGTTTTCGAAGATGAGCGTGCTGTTCGGCCTGGCGACGATCCAGACGCTGATTTTGTGCGCGATCGTGTTCGCGCTGCGGCGGCTAGACGCTCCCCTTTCGACCTATCTCGAGATCGTGGCGATCGCGGCGGTCGCGAGCTGGGCCGCAGTCGGCATGGGTCTAGCGCTGTCGGCGTTCGTCAACACCGAGAACCAGGCCATGAGCCTGATACCGCTGGCGCTGATCCCGCTGTTGCTGTTCGGGGGCCAGTTGAGGGCCTTACGAGAAATGCCGGGAGTGCTGCGCGCGATCGCGGCGATCATGTTCTCCCGCTGGTCGTTTGCAGGGCTCGGCGGCAGCGTTCACTTCTACCACCGCTTCACGCTTGATCCGGCTGGTAGAACCGAGTTGCTCAACTACGGAAGCTCCTTCTTCAAGCTGCAGTTCGGGCCGACGCTCGGCATCCTGGCCGGCTTCGTCGTGGTCTTCATGGTCGCCGTGGTGCTGGGGCTTCGGCGCCGGCACGGGTGAGCCCGGGGCGCCCTGTCCCCTGCGCGGTTCTCTTGACAACCGTCCTCCGGCGAGAATACGCTTGAGGCGTTGGGGGCTCCTAGTGGGCTGAGCGGTTAGGCGGGTCGCACGGGCCCCGGGTTGGATGCTTCGATCAGTGATCGAGTCGGTTATTCGTAATGCGAGTGATTCACCACGCGCGAGTCGTGTCGAGTCCTCCGCTGAGGTCCGTCCTTGACTGAGGAGCAGGGCAAACCGACAGTGCCGCGCGCGCTGCCGGATATACCGGAGCTCCCGCCTGGCACGGTGATAGCCAGTTACGAGATCGAACAGGTTGCGGGCTGGGGCGGTATGGGCGTGGTCTACCGCGCGAGCCAGAAGAGGCCGCTTCGGACGGTTGCACTGAAGGTGATCAGGCCAGAGCTCGCCGCGGACCCGGAGTTCAGGCGGCGCTTCGAAGCCGAAGCCGACATCGCAGCCTCGATCGAGCACCCGAACGTACTGCCGATCTACGAGACCGGCGAGTACCAGCGGCTCCTGTATATGGCGATGCGCTTTATCCAGGGGACCGACCTACGCGAGTGGCTGCTCGTAAACGGCCCTATGCCTGCACCGCGAGCGGCGGAAATCGCGCTCCAGGTCGGCAAAGCGCTCGATGCTGCGCACGCGAACGGACTCGTACACCGCGATATAAAACCGGGCAACATCCTGCTTTCGCAGCAGGGCGGCGAGGACCACGTCTACCTGACGGACTTCGGGCTCACCAAGAGGTCCGCGACGGCGGCACAGTTCACGCGGACCGGCACGTGGGTCGGCACCGTCGATTACGTCGCGCCCGAGCAGATCCGCGGCGAGCGAATCGATGCGCGCGCCGACGTCTACTCGCTCGGCTGCGTGCTCTACCAGCTCATCTCGGGCAAGGTCCCGTTCGAACGCGACAGCGAGGTCTCAACGATCTTCGCCCACTTGAACGAGCCGCCGCCGTCGCTTGGGGTCGCGTCGCCGCTCCTCGACGAGGTTCTCAAGAGGGCGATGGCCAAGGACCCCAATGCGCGCTATGCATCGGCGGGCGATCTTGGCCGGGCCGCGTGCGCGGCGGCTGACATGCGTTCGATTGATGTCGGCAGCAATCCGGTGGCCGCCGGAGCCGCTGCGCCTGCTGCAGCCGGGGCCGGCGGTGCAGCCGGAGCCACCGCTGCTGCGGTAGCCGGGGCGGCCGATGCCCCGCCAGCCGGAGCCACCCCTCCCCCGGTCGGGGATCCTGACGCGACGCGGATCGATGAGTCGTATCGCGCTCCGCAGCAGCAGCCCGTGACTGCGCCTGGGGGTTACGCGGGCGGCGCTCCGGCGGCAGCCGCCGGCGCCACTGCACCTGTGGGACAGGCAGGTGGAGCGCCACCGCTGGCGCCGCCACAAGCTCCATATCAACCCTCGCCCCCCGGCGGCTATCCGCCACCACCGACGCAACCGCCCGCCGGCGCACCCGGCGCTCGCCACCGCCCGCCGTGGCTGATCCCGGTGGTCGGAGCCGGAGTTCTCGCGATCGTGGCAGCGGTCGTGATCGTCCTGCTCGTGAGCGGGTCCAACGGTAAGAGCGACGCCCAACTCGTCAAGCAAACCGTGAACAGCTTTTGGGCCTCGAGCGGGCCGGCGAACTGCACCTACCTCACGCAGAAGGCAGTCGCCAGCTTTGGCGGGATTGCGGCGTGCCATAACACATTCAAGAGCACCGGTCCGAGGCCCATTACCGGAACCCAGAACATCACAGTGAATGGGAAGTCCGCGACAGATACCGGATTCCATGCCAACGGCCACCCGTGGAAGATTTCGCTGGTCAAGCAGCACAACGGCAAATGGCTCATCGATGTGCTGGATGACATCGACCGCGACAAGATCTCCACGTTGGTCCTTTCTTGGGCGAACGCCTCGGGCTCAAACGTCTGTAACTACGTCTCACAGACGCTTATCAATCGGGACTACGGAGGCTCGCTTACGCGCTGCCAGACGGCCAACAGCAAGAACAACCCGCCGACCACCGTCACGAGTCAGAGCATCAGCATCAGCTCAGGGACACAGGCCACGGACACGGTCGCGCTTGGCAATGGCGCGCATTTCAAGCTGAGCGTTGGCAAGCAATCCAACGGCAACTGGCTGATAGATCAAGTAACTCGTCAGTGACGTCGATCTGAGCGGGTCACAAGCTTCATACCCTCCGGAATAGAGCGGCTGCGTTGTGACACTTCGACTCACGATTCGCACCGGAAAAGAACCCGGCAAGTCGATAGAGCTAAGCGGGGATCAGCTCACGATCGGGCGTGATGAAGGCTGCGACCTGACGCTCAGAGACGACAAGGTCTCACGCAAGCACGCAATCCTCGAGGCCGGCTCTGACGGAAAAGCGGTCCTGCGCGACCTCGATTCCAGCAACGGGACCTACGTCAACGGCCAACCCATCCGGACTGTCACGATTACGGGCGGGGAACACCTGCGCTTTGGCGACACGGTGGTCGTCGCCTCTGAGGACGGCCGCGGCGCGGGAGAGGGCAAGCCGGGTGCGCTGCGCGAGGCTGCCGTGGCGGCGACCAGGTTGGGCGCGCCGACTCCACCGGCCGCCGCGGCACCGGCTGGGGACCGCGCGGGCTCGCCCCCGGAGCCGCAGCCCGCTGCTGCCCGCTCGTTACAGGCTCCCCCCAGTCCGTCGACGATCCAGCGAATCAAGCTCCAGCGCTCGCTGCTGCGCACAACGATCGTGGGAGTCGTCGTCGCGGTTGCTCTCATCGTGGTCGTGGTCCTGCTCGCAACGGGAGCCCTGAGCTCATCGCAAGCGCCCCCGGCGACAGCGGCTCAGGTCATCTCGCAGGTCGCTCCCTCAACAGTGTTGGTGGTGTCGGACCACGGCAACGGCACCGGAGAGCGCGGGAGCGGCTGGGTATGGGACGCCTCGCGCGGGCTGATCGTCACTAACGCGCATGTCACCGCCGGCGGCGTCCTCTACACGATCGGCAGCGGCCAAACGATGACGCTGCAAACCGACGCGCAAGGAGAGGTGGTGGCCGGAGCCCATGCGCGCGTCGCGAAGCTGCTGGGACAGGCGCTGTGTGAGGACATCGCGGTCCTCAAGGTCTCTAACACGGGCGGGCTGAGAACTCTGCCACGCCTCCCGTCGCAGTCCGAGTTAAAGATCGGCGACGGTGTGGTCGCGGTCGGATATCCCGGCACGGTCAGCCTGCTTCAGAATCCGCAGTTCGGTGCCAACTTGACGGGCGACACCGGCGTTGTCTCACAACCTAGAACCACGTTTCCGGCGATCCCGGGCACCTTCGGCGGCCCTCCGACCACGGGCCCCTACCACGACGTCATCCTCACGGATACTCCGATCAACCACGGCAACTCGGGCGGACCACTCGTGGACTACCACGCCCGCCTGGTCGGGATGAACACCGCGACCAACCAACAGGCCCAGGGCCAGAATTATGCGATCGGCGTCGACCGCATTGACCAGATCGTGCCTCGACTGCTGGCAGGCCAGAACGTATGCCAATAGGCGGCTGGATCCAGACACCAGGACGCTGAGCTGCATACAACTTTGGCGTATCACGGGACACGCGTGTAGGGTCGCTCGGTGGCGACACTTCGGATCCGCAACGGCCCGCTGGCAGGACAGACCTTCGAGGTCGTCGGCGAACTGGTGATCGGCCGAGAGCACGCCGGCGTGACGATCGAGGATGCACGGGCCTCGCGGCGCCATGCGCTGGTGCGAATGGCCGCCGATGGCCTCAAGGTCGAGGACCTCGGCTCCACGAACGGCACGTTTGTCGACGGCGAGCGACTCGAAGGAACCAAGACCGTTGGCGACGGGACGGAAATCAGGGTTGGGTCCACGGTCATCGAGGTGCTGGACGTCGCGCCTGCGGAGGCCACTCGCCCTCAGCGCGCGACCGACGCGGCCGCAACCCGGCTCGGTTCGCGGCCGCAGTCGCCAGAGGTGACGCGCGAGCGACCGCGCGTGCCGGTGGACGAAGGGTTGCGCGACGAGGCACGGCCCCCAGCGCCTGTGACGCCTCCGCCGCCCTCTCCCCCGCCCCCGGCGCCTCCTGCGGCACCGGAGTTCGCGCCCGCGCCCGGCGGTGCGCCCCCCGCCCCCGCGGTCTCCGCGCCCCCTGCAGGTGCTGTTCCCGCGCCGCCGCTCGCCGACTTCAGCCCGCCCCCGATGCGCCGCGGGACTGGGCTCGCTTCCCGCTCGTGGGTGCCCGTGGCGCTTTCGTTCGGATCGGTGATCCTCACCGCGATCGCTCTGATCGTCTACTTCGCTGCGCGCTGACGCGGCGACGCGACGCGGTTGCTATCGGAGCGCGAAATAGATGATCAGGGCCAGCGCGACCAGCACGAACAACGCCAGCGGCGCAAGCTGCGCCCGTCGGCGCACGCGGACGTCGAGATACTTCTCCAACGACGGGATACCGGAGCTCGGTTCAGGGGCCGGGGCTCTCTGGGCGACAACGGCCTGGTCAACGTAATCGGGCGTCCTGGGCGCTCGTGCTAGCGCGGCGGGGACGGCTCGTACGGCCGAGCCCTGAGTCATGGCCGCGTGCTGGTCGCGTGCCTGGATCAGGGTGACACCGATCAGCAGCTCGTCGCCTGGGTCGAGTCGCGCTCCCTCATAAAGCTGGCTGTTGTTGACGAAGGTCCCGTTTGAGGATCCGAGGTCCTCCACCACCGCTGAGCCGTCACCCGCGGGGGTCACCCTCGCGTGGTGCCTGGAAACCTCGTCATCCTCCAACACGAGATCGGAATCGGGCGCCCGTCCGAGGATGATCGCGCGATCGAGCACGAGCTGTCGACCCGCCCCTGGTCCTTCCACGATCTCAAGCGTGAGACCCGCCACCGTTGGGGCGCGAGCATATCGCCGGTCCTACGCACTCGCAAAGTTTGCAGCGATGCCCGGGCGTGGTTAGGGTTGCAGCATGGGGGCGGTGACACCGCGCGATTCCGCGATCGCCGTGGTCGGTGACGGTTTCGGGTCGCTGATCGTCCATTCCACAGCTCGCTATCTCGGTTTCGAGAACCGGGACATCACGATTTTTGGCCCGAGCAGTAACCCCGTCGGCACCTATCAGCAGTTCGCCTACAACCTCGGACAGACCGTGCTGCGCTCCGAGTCTGAGTCGCATTTTCTGGCACCGGACTGGCCGACGTTCGCGCAGCTGGATGCGTGGTCGCACAGGTCGCTCGCGCCATTGTGGCGGTCGATCACGCGCAAGTACAACCCGGGCGTCGCGGAGATCCTCACCGAAGCGAACGTTGTCGCGCACCGCACCGGCTGGAACGACGCGCGTGTCCCGGTGCGCGTCGGTTGGCTGCAACGGGAGCTAGAGCCGGCGCCGCATTTCGTGTTATACGACGAACAGGCCAACTTCATCGGTCGGGCCAAGCACGTGATGCTCGCTCCCGGCCACGGCCCGCTGTCGTTTCCGCCTACGCTCGCAAAGGCGCGACAGGATCCGGCGCTGGCGGAACGGATCGTGCAGGCTTACGAGCCGAAGCAGTACGCGCGCGAGGGCCGCTACATCGTGCTCGGCGCGGGGATCGCGTCGGTCAATGAGTGGGCCAACATCCTCGACACCGGGGCGTCGGTTCTCGCACTGACCAGGAATCCACAGCCCGAGGCGCAGGATCTGAATGTGCCGCGTTGCCTGTTCGAGTCGATCGGCATCGACGCTTACGTCTCACTGCCTTTCGAGCAGCGCATTCAGTTCCTTGGGCAGGTCCTGCGAGGCACGCGCCCCGACCGCCGCGAGTGGTTGGCGAGGATTGAGGCCGGTCAGCGCGAGGGCCGCTTCGAGGCACTGGTGGGCGAGATAGACGAGGTCGACGCTGGCCGTGCCGGGCTGCGCGTGCACGTTTCAAGCCGTCACGGCGAGGATCCCGGGTGGCTCGATGTAACCGGGGTCATCGCCGGCACGGGCTTCAACAAGTCGGTACTCACCATCCCCCTGCTGCGCAGGTTGGTCGAGTTCTACAAGGTGCCGGTGGACAACGGACGCATGAAGCTCCAGACCAATTGCGGCGTGCCGGGACTGGACCGTCCGGATTCGCGGCTGTGCTGCATGGGGCTGATCGCGAACAACGTGATTCCGCACGGGGACACAATCGCGGGTCTGAAGTTCATCGGCCGACGCTTTGTGAGCGACTGCGCACGTGCCGAGCGACTGCGCACGCGACCGCTGCCATCGCGTCTTACATTCCAGTTCTCGATGGCTCGAGACGTAGCACACGCAGTGCGTGGCGTGGCTCCGACCCAACAGCTCGCCTAGGAAGGGCTGCGGGATGTGCCCAACCGTCCTCGGACGCGTACAGACGAGATGGGCGATCTTGATCGTCCCCGCTCTCCTCGCCACGGTAATCTCGCTGATCACCGGGAACGCGGGTTGGATCGTGCTGATCGGACTGTACTTCGTGATCGGAGTCGCCCTCGACACCGCCTTTTACCCATACATCATCCGATGGCAGCCACCCTGGCTGACGTTCACGTTTGCGGCCGGGGAATTCGTGTTGGTATTCCTTGCCGCACACTTCTTCAAGGTCGGCCTCTCCAATCTCGACGCGATCCTCGAATACTGGATCGTCTGGTGGATCGCGATCTGGACCAAGGTAGTGGTCCTGCCGCTGTTGTCTTTGAGTTGGATCGAGGATGCGGGGGAGTTCAGAACGACCGGATGGTCGATTGCCCCCGAGTACGTGCCGCTGCCCGTAGAGGTATTCACGTCGGTGTCCACCGGTGAAGGACCGCCCCAGCTGGTGCGCGAATTCTCCGCCGCCGCGATCGACATTCCGGAGGAGCTTCGCCGGGCGCCGAGCCCGTCGCGCCAGCATCGGGTGCCGCGGGAGCTACGGCGCTCGTAGCGCGCGCCGGTTAGGCGCACCCGCCTGGCGCGAGCTCAGCCTGAAGCGGGATGTTGCGTCGCGCCCATGTTGCCAGCGCGCTGATCATGCTGACCCCTGCAGCAAATGAGCCATCGCTGGGACGCGCGACCATGCTTAGCACGTAGCCCCGGTTTTCCGATCCGATGATGGCTGTCTGACGAACCAGATAGCCGCTGCCGTTTTCCGGCCCCCACCCACCTTTGAAGCCCACCTCCACAGAGCCGGGATACCCCGCGGCGCCTGCGCCCCAGCGTTGCGAGGCAGTCACCATACGCATGAGATCGAGCACATAGCTGGTGTCGCCCGGGCCGAGCAGGCAGCCTCGGGCCAGCGACCGGTAAAACAGAACTTCGTCTGTGGGCGGCCAGATTGTTTGTCCCCAGGTCGTGAACCCTTGGTTATTAGGCGCCGTATTGATCGTGGTTGACGTGTCGCCCGAGACCGAGAGCGTGTGCTGAACGGCCTCGCTGGCGGCCCCCAGGCCGCCGTGAATTCGCTCGAGGTCGCCGAACAGCGCCTCGGCCGCGGCGTTGTCGGACTGCTCCAGCGCGAGCGTCGCTTGACCTTGCTGGGCAGCGGTCAGTCTTCTTCCCGCCTGGGCGTAATCGCGCAGGAGCGTTACGAGCACTGGCACCTTCATCGTGCTCCATGCGTGACCGCTTTGGAGCAGACCCAGCTTCTGTATCGGTCCTTGTGCAAGCGGTGCCAGTGCCACCCCTGCTTGCCCGGGTAGCCGTGCAAGCAGGGCCGCGAAGTTGTTCGCCGCCGCTGGTGACACAAGCTGGGTCTGCTGCGATCGCGACGCGCGCTTGAGCGCTTTATGAGTTGGTTTCGATTTAGTGGACCTGGCCGGTGCTTTGGCCTGGCGCTGAGCGGTCTCGTGCTTGGTCGAGCCCCCATTGGCGAGAACCGTAACCACGGCACCAATTCCCGCTGCAACTACGAACACCGCGAGCATCAGTAAAACGGGCCGGCGAACCTCAGGCAGGCGCCAGCGGGATGGACGAGCGCCGGATCTTTTTTCTTTCGCCATCGGCAGGCCAGAGCGAACGGAGACGCCTCACCCCGCGAGGTGGGACGTCAAAACACCTGGGCGGCGTGCAATGGGAAGGTGACGAACGCGTGGTTGCCACCTAAACAGGTGACTCTGCTGCCGTTGCTGGTGCATCTCATCGTGTAACTGCGGCCGGTCGCGGAGCTGAAAGCATCGACAACTTCGTTGCCGGCTCCGTTCTTCTGCTTGTACGCCGCCGCGTACGCCTTGAAAGTGTTTTCCGCGAAGGGGCAGGTCGTGACGGAGTTCGCTGAGATGTTTTGGTCGCACGGGCGTACCGGGTAGCCGGCCCCGGTCGTCGGCGCTGGGCTCGGTCCTGAAGTGAAGCGCACCGCCGCGTTGTTGCCGCCTCGACAGATGTGTGGGCTGCCGCCGGTGCAGTGCATCGTGTAGGTGCCTTTGGTTATCGGACTGAAGGCCACGACATTCTGGCTGCCGCCACTGGTGCGGTTGTATGAGCTCTCGACATTGTGTGCGAACGCGCAGCTTGTGTTGGGCCCGACCGACAGATCGCCGCCGCACGACTTCCAGGCGACGATCGGCGGATGGGGCTTTGGACGAGGAGGAGGAGTGCTGGACTTGTGGCTGAAGATCCCGAGCGCCGCCAGCACGCCGGCGGCAACTCCAGCGGCTGCCACCACGGCAAGGAGGATCAGAGCGAGGGGGCTGCCACCGCGGGAGCGGGGTGGCGATGTCGGCGCGGGCGGCGGAGGGCCGTAGCCCTGATAGCCCGGTTGAGCTGGAAAGGCTTGCGCACCCGGAGGGTAAGTCGGGGTCGGCTGAGCGACAGTCCGCTCATGAGCTTGAGGGATTGCGGTCTGCGGTGGCTGTGTCGGCGGAGGCGCCGCCGTGGGTGCTTCCTGGCCTGCACGCGTCGCTCTTAGAGCCTCGAGTCGCGCCGGATCGGGAAGCGTGGGCGCGCCTTTTTCGATGTTCGCCTCGCCTGTAGCGACGACTGTGGGCGGAGCCGTGTAGCGCATACCTCGAAGCGCCGCGGTCGCATCGCGTGCAAAGTCGGCGCCCGACATGTATCTATCAGCCGGGTTTTTCGCCATCGCCTTCTCGAGCACCGGCTTGAACGCCGGGTACATCTCCGCAAGCGGCCCCTCGAGCCTGGGAGGCGGATCCGACACATGCGCGAACAGCTTGGCGACCGAGTTCTCACGTTCGTATGGAACGCGCCCGCTGAGCATTTCGAAAAACACGCAACCAAGCGCATAGATATCGGTCCGTGCGTCCGTGCGACCGCCCGTGATCTGCTCGGGCGCCATGTAGTCGACGGTGCCAACCACTACTCCCGTCGCGGTCAAGTCGGCAACCGTGTCCGATCGCTTCGCGACGCCGAAGTCCGTCAGATACGCGTGATCGCTGCCGCCGACATCCCTGATCAGCACATTGCTCGGCTTCACGTCTCGATGAACCAGGCCGGCGCTGTGCACGGCATCGAGCGCTCCGCCGAGTTGGGATAGCACTGGCACCGCGCGCTCCGGGTGCAAGGACCCCGAAGACCCGAGCGTCGTACGGAGGTCTTGACCCCTGACCCACTGCATCGCGAGCGCCAGGCGACCGCTGTAGTCGCCGACGTCATACACGGAAACGATGTGCGGGTGATCGACCGAAGCGGCGATATGCGCCTCGCGCATGAAGCGTTCGCGGTACTCAGATGTTTGTGCGATCTCGTCGCGAATCACCTTCAGCGCGACAACCCGATCTAACGAACGCTGCCTGGCGCGATACACGACCCCCATGCCACCGATGCCCGCGACCTCGAGGACCTCGAACTCGCCAACCGCCTGCCCCTCGCCCAGAACACTTGTCATTTCTTCGCCGGTCCTTCCTAGATGAAGCCGGTCATCGGGCTATGCGCAAGGCAACGCCCGGTTCCGCATCTGGCTTGGTGACGCTACTGCTTGTGGTGGGTGTTCGCCCCAGGGGGCGCCCCTAGTTTTTGGGCCCTTCGGCAGCCCCTGCTTGGGCTAGCGCGGGCGAGAGCGATCGATCACCAGCGTGGAGTCCGACGCCCTTTTCACACGAATGCGGGCGGCCAGCGACAGCAGGCGCGAGTATTCGACGCTCGTGCGGGGCCGCTCGTTTGGTTCCTTCTGGAGAGCCGCGTTCAAGACCGTGGTGACCTCTCGAGGAATGTCCGCGCGCTCGGTGCGTGGATCCGGCGGCTCTTCCTGTAGGTGAGCCCACAAGACCCGCATTCCTTGCCGATCTGCGAATGGCGCGTGTCCGGTCAGGCACTCGAAGGTCACGCAGCCAAGCGCGTAGATGTCGGCCGCAGCTGTGACCGGTTGCCCGCGGATCTGTTCGGGCGCCATGTAATCCATCGACCCGAGCGTCTGACCGGGCCTCGTCAGCACGCTCCCCTGGCTGTCCTTCGCGAGGCCGAAGTCGGTCAGGTATGCCCGTTCTTCGCGGTCAAGCAGGATGTTGCCCGGCTTTACGTCTCGGTGGACCATGCCGGCGTCAGATAGGGCCCGGAGCCCGTCGGCGACCTGGGCGCAGATACGAACCGTCGTGTGCAGGTCTAGGCGGCCCTCGCGCTCGATCTTCTGCTGCAACGACACGCCATCGATCAGTTTCGCCACTAGATAGGGAAGCCCGCTTTGCTCGCCGCTATCGAGCACCGGAACGACGTGGGGGTTCTGCACCGTCTGCGCGATTCTCACTTCTCTTCTGAAGCGGCGCCTGAAGGTCTCATCGCGGGCGTAGTTGCCCCTGATGACCTTTACTGCGACCCGCTCACCGTCGCGAGTCTTGCCCGCGTAGACACGGCCCATGCCACCCACGCCGATGAGCGCCTCGATGTAGTAGCTGCCGAAGCTGGTCCCCACAAGAGCGTCTCGCGGGGGCGGTGTCGAGCGCGAGCTCATGCCCTCCATTTGAGAATAAGTTATCCGTCGGGTGAGAGGCTGCATCGGGCCATCGGATGGGTTAGATTCGCCCCGGCGCACTAGCCGAACGTAATGGGGCCGTGATGGAATCACGCGCGGGTCGTCTCTCCAGGCGTTTGACCGCGTTCTACGCGATCCTCGCCGCGGTGGCGGCTGCCGCGGTCGTGCTGGTCGTAAACAAGGGCGGCAAGGAGCATGCCCAACCGCCGATTGCCGGCCAGTACGTCGCTTCGACGCCCGACTCCTGCCTCGGAGCGGTGCCGGCCCCGCCGGGCGGAGCGCCACTGCCACCCACTGCGCCCAGTCAGCCCGTGCAACCCGGCCCGGCCTTCAACGTCGATCAGTCTGGACAGTTCGTCGATCTCAACAACAACCAGGGCACGCTGGGTGGAAAGCTCCGACTGCAGTCAAGGAGCTTGGCCGGCGGAGGTCACCGGCTCACCGGAATGGTGTCCTGCGCATCCGGACACGAGCAATTGATGCTCGATGCGGTCGCAGTGCCCGGCGCCAATGCGAGGATTTCGGGCACGCTCGGCGGGAGGCCGATGATCGCGGTCTTCAAACAGAGCCCGCCGGACCCTGGCACGGCGACACCGCGAACGCCGAGTGGGATCGGTGGTCAAGTACTCGCTCTCGCCCCGGTCGACGTGCTTCGGCAGCACGCTTGTTCTCACGGGTAGCGGCTCCAGCTACCAGCTGGCCGCGCAGAACACCGCGCTCGGACGTGTCTCCTATTCGCCCAAGACCGCCGCGCTCGCCGGCGACGTGCACTGCACGCGGGGCGGCCCCGTCCGCCTCACGGCGATCGCTAACGACCTTCAGCTTCAAAACGTCCAGCTGATTCCGCTGGACATCGCGCGGCCGACTAAAGGCACTGCGCCTGGCGTCAAGCCGGTGCTGACGACGCTTTCGGGGCTGCCGCCATCGGGTGAGAAGTTCACAGCGGTCAAGCAGCGCAGCGACTTCAACAAGCTGGTCGCCGCGTTCTTTTTGTCCGTGGTGATCGTGCTCATCTTCGCTCGCTTGTTCGGCATCCTCGCGGTCAAGCTGCGCCAGCCGCGCGTAATGGGCGAGGTCATCGCGGGAATCCTTCTTGGCCCCTCGGTCCTCGGCGCGATCTCGCCGAACCTTCAAGCAGCTGCGTTCCCGACTGACATCTTGCCGGCACTTGGCGTCGCGGCCAATCTCGGACTGATCTTCTACATGTTCCTTGTCGGCCTCGAGGTCGATCGGGAGCAGCTTCGGGGCAAGGCCGCGCAGGCCATCACGATCTCGAACGCAAGTGTGGCGGTGCCGATGCTGCTCGGGATCGCGATTGCGCTGCCGCTCTACAAGCTAGTCGGTCCGAACAAGAGGTTCGTCGCCTTCGCGCTCTACATGGGCGTCGCGATGTCGATCACCGCGTTTCCGGTGCTCGCACGCATCCTTGCCGAGAGGCGCATGCTCAGCCGTCCACTTGGAGCGCTGGCCATCGCATGCGCCGCCATCGACGACGTGACGGCATGGTTCCTGATCGCTCTGGCGACGACGGTCGCGGTTTCCGGGACTTTCGGCGACGTGGCCAAGACGATCGGAGAGGCGATCGCATTTGTGCTCCTGATGGTGCTGGTTGTACGGCGCATCCTCGCGCGCATGGCGACTGCGTTTGACGAAGTCGGGCGGATACCGGGCGGTTGGTTTGCGGCGATCGTGATCGGTGTGCTATTGGCCGCGTACCTCACGGAGACGATCAACATCGCCTTCATCTTCGGTGGCTTCGTGATGGGACTCGTGATGCCGCGGCACGCGCGGCTGACCGAAGAGGTCACGCGCCGCATCGAAGACCTCGTGGTAACCCTGCTCTTACCGCTGTTCTTCGTGTACACGGGCCTGAGAACGAATATCGGGCTGCTGGACCGGCCGGAGCTGTGGCTGATCACGCTGGCGTTAATAGCGGTCGCGATCCTTGGAAAGCTCGCGGGCGCAGCGATTGCCGCACGGGTGTGCGGGTTTGACTGGCGCGCATCGGCCGCCATCGGGACGCTCATGAATACGCGCGGCCTAACCGAGCTGATCGTGCTCAACCTTGCGCTGGCGGCGGGCGTCATCTCAAACGCCCTGTTCGCGATGCTCGTGCTGATGGCCGTCATCACCACGCTCATGGCCGGGCCTCTGCTGCGATTGCTCGATCCTCGAAACGAGTATGGGTCAAGCCTTGAGGACGAGTTCGCTCAAGCGGCCCGCGCCGCCACCCAGGAATATCCCCAGCTGGTGGTACCGGACCGTTCGATACTCGTCGCCCCACAGACCGGCGCCGCGCTGGAACAGCTGGTCGCTTTGGCGGAACCGCTTGCTCGCTCGGACCCCCCGCACGAGCTCATCATCGCTCGGCTCGTACCGCCGCCCCGAGGCGCTGGCGCGGGTGTGCGCGGCGGCCTTCAGACCGAGAACCTCCAGCTCGAGCGAGCGACGCAGGCGATCGACGACGTGCGCAGCCGCTTGGCGCAAGACGGCGTCGCCGCCCGCGGGGTCGCGCTCACTTCGAGCAGTCTGAGCGCCGATTTGCTCCACATCGTTGAGCGCGAGCCGGTAGATCTCATGCTGATCGAAGGGCGCCGCCGGCTGATCGGCGAGGGCGTTCCGCTGGGCGAGGTCGGATCATTGCTCGAGCGAGCGCCAAGCGACGTCGCGGTGCTGGTGGCTCGTGAGAACGCGGTGGTTGCCATTGGGCCCGGCAAGCCAGTACTGGTGCCCTTTGGCGGCGCCGAACATGACTGGTCGGCCCTCGAGCTGGGGTCGTGGCTCGCCGCCAGCACGGGGGCGCCGTTGAAGCTGCTCGGTGCCGCGGGTCAGACCGAAGAGAACAAGTCGGTCACCCGCATGCTCGCCGACGCCGGATTACTTGTGCAGCAAACAACCGGAGTGTCGACCGAGCCACTCGTCGTCTCTGGCGGCAGAGACGGAATCGTCGCGGCGGCTCTCGACGCAGGTCTGCTCGTGATCGGACTGTCTGATCGCTGGCGCCGTGAAGGCCTTGGGCCCACCCGATCAGAGATAGCTCGAGCCGCGCCCGCACCGGTGCTATTTGTGCGCCGCGGCGCTCGACCCGGTGTGTTCGCGCCCCGAGAAACGATGACCGAGTTCAAGTGGTCAATGGCCGGTCCTCCTCCCCCCGTGTCGGTGCCCTGACCCCGAAATTCTCGGCGCACAGCGGGCGGCGCCACGTCGGTGCGGCGATAGAGTTGACGCCCGTGACGACCCGGCACGCACGCCTCGATGTCATTGCTGGCAACGCGACCGGTATGTCAATTCTGGTCGAGGACGAGTTGCTAATCGGACGGCTGGTGGAAGGCGCAGGTCGCCTCGCGGACGACGACGAGATTTCGCGCACTCACGCACGCGTGAGCCTCGACGAGGATGGTCACTGCACGATCGAGGACCTCGGTTCCACGAACGGCACGTTTGTGAACGGCATGCGGATCTCAGGCGAGAGAGGGCTCACCGAGGGCGACACCATCGAGCT
The DNA here is from genome assembly GCA_963767295.1 of uncultured Solirubrobacterales bacterium. Taxonomy (GTDB): domain Bacteria; phylum Actinomycetota; class Thermoleophilia; order Solirubrobacterales; family Solirubrobacteraceae; genus Palsa-465. Next base: position 189,704 of record CAVYDI010000002.1, on the reverse strand, counting down.
GGGCTCGACCACGATTGTGGTTCGAGATCTTCCCCAGCCGGCCGTAGAAAAGGACGACCGCACCGTGCTCGAGCGACCGCTTCTAACGGGATTCGATCGCTCTGAGCCGGCCCGGGCAGTTACGGGAATGCGGTCACCAACCGATGACGCGTTGGCTGAGCCTCCTACAGGTGAGCCGCTCGCCCCTGCCGAGTCCGTTCCCTTCGCCAGCGAGATGGCAGCCCCCGCCGAGTCGGATCCGGCGGGCGAGCCACTTGTCTCTGCCGAGCCATCGCCGCCGGCGGGCGGAGTCGTGCCGAACGCCGCGGAATCGTTCGTCTCGGACACGGTTGAGCAGCCGCCGGCGCTCAGCAGCCAGGGTGGACGGAGTCCTTCGAAGCTTTCGTTGCGACTCGAGTTTGATCTCGCGGCCGGCGAAGCGCAGCTGTGGTTGGATGAACAGTCTGAGCCGGTGAGGCTGGTCCACGAAGCTGGTGCCTGGCGCCCCAAGCATGGGCAGCAGAGAGGTTCCGAACCGATCTAGCCCGCCGTCATACGCCGATCGCCTGCGGGAAGCGGAAGACGTGGTGCGGGTCAACCCTGCGCTGTGTTTCCACCAGGCGGGAGTAGTTCGCCCCGTAGTACGCCTGCCGCCAACTGGTGAGGTCGGCGTCGATGTAGTTCTGGTACGCCATGCCTGAGACGTACGGACGCATTTTCGCGTGAGTCTGGGCCAGCCACGTTTGTCCGCTGTTGTACGCGAGGTACTGGATGCAGTAGAGCGCGGTGCGGTGGACAAATGCCGTTGCGCTTGGCGATACGCGGTTGATCGCTCCCCCGTACGCGTCGAACAGGATCGCGCCGGACCCAGCCTGGCCCTGCTTTAGCTCGACGGCGTTGATGAGAGCCTGGCGTGCTGCGCCAGACAGAGGTCGCGTCACGTAGTCAGATTTAGCGGCGAAATCCGCGCGCGGGAGAGTCCCTCCCGGCCTCGTGCCCACGGTGTGACAACTGGAAACCGATTGGCCGGCACAGCCGGCCCACCGAAGCTGCAGCGGGAAATAGCCCTCCTCTCCTGAGCTCACCGACCCACCACCCTTGGTGAGCGGCGCGAGCAGCTGCGAAAGCGCCGTGGCCGACCCGAGGTACTGCCCCGCCACGGATGCCACCGGCGCACTTGATCCGGTCTCGAGATGAAAGATCGAGGTGACCTTGTCCGGTGCGTGCGGTGCCCACGCCTGCCACGCGGCCAAGGCCTCTGCAGCGAGTGACCACGGCCAGGACACGATGAACCAAGCGGCAGAGGCAGGTACAGGGTGCAGCCGGAAAAGGAATTCGGTGGCCACTCCAAAGTTGCCGCCACCACCGCCGCGCAGTGCCCAAAAAAGATCGGGGTCTGATTGCGGGTTGATGTCCCGTACGGTCCCATCAGCGGTCACTAGCCGCACAGCAGCGACATTGTCGATTGTGAGCCCGAAGGCGCGCGCGGCGAGCCCCATGCCGCCACCCAGCGCGTACCCCCCGATCCCGACCGACGGGCAGGATCCTGCCGGGATCGCGCGGTCGTGCATCGCGAGCGCGGCGTACACGTCGATTAGCTCAGCCCCCGCTCCTACCGTTGCCGTGGCGTAGTTTGCGTGGACGATGACTCGGTCGAGGTTGCGCAGATCGAGAACCACTCCGTTGGGGACCGTGGAGTACCCGGCGTAGCTGTGCCCACCTGACCGGGCTCGGAATGGCACGTCGTTTGCAACCGCCCAGCGAATCGCGCTGCCCACGTCGTTGGCGTCGAGTGGACGCGCCACTGCTCGCGGCACCACCGAGTCGAACCGTTCGTTGTAAACGTGCGCGGCCGCAGGGAAACCGGGAGAGCCTGGCTTTATGACGGGTCCGCGGATCGCGTCTTCGAGCGTCCGCGGTACGGGAGCACCTGGCGCCCGCGTACGCGTCGTGGCCGCGTGGCGAGGAGCGGCATGATGGTGAGTGCTGCCGCCACAGCCGGCCGCGGCGACGGCTATTCCAGCGCTCCCAAGGCGTCCGAGGAAAGCCCGGCGGCTGAGCGAGGACTCGGTGTCCGCCGAATCGCCTAGTCCGGGCACGGCTTCGGCAGGCATCGTCTTGACCGAGATCTACTTGATGACGAGGGTTCGTCTGAGCTTCGCGAACTCGGATGCGAGGGAGGCGTATTGGTTGGCCGTCGCCTGCGTCAAGAGGCCGAAGCCAAGAGACTTGCCACTCGCGGTGATGAAGACATCCTCTTTCTCCAGCAGGATCCCCGACTCGAGCACCAGGAACCTCCAACGCACCGCGGGATAGCCCTCAAACGTGCCTCTGTTGAGCCCAAGCTGCCTGTAACCCGGCTGACGCTGAAGCGCGGTGATGACAGGCCGAGCAGCCGCCATGGGGTCAGCAGGCGGATTGGGTGAGTAGTCAACGCGTATGAGGGAGTTGCTATCGCTCGGCGAGGCGAAGGTTGTATCCGTGTAGCTGCCCTTGTTCTGCTCCGCGTCCTGAAGCTGCCAACCCGCGGGATATGACATCGAGAAGGCGGTGCCGTTGTATTGCTGGGCCTGCGGCACAGCGTTAGGCGTCTTGGGAGGCGAGCCTGGGGACGACTTCTTGCTGTGCCCCTGCGCCGTCTGCGATGAAGCGGCAGTTCCGGTGGACGCGTGATGTGAAAAAACGCCGGTTGCGATCAGCACGGCGGCGGCGATCCCGGCGACCGCGACCAGGGCGAGGAGGATCAGCCCCAGCGGTCTAGCTTTACGCGCCGGCGCTGGGGGCGGGCCATAGCCTGGATACATCACCGGCGGGTACCCCGGTTGGTACGGCGGAGTCTGCGGGCCGACCGGATAGACAGGCGTCCGGGGGCCTCCTGCCGCGGGCGAGTGAGCTTGCGGAAGCGGCTCGGGCCGCGTGGGAGCAGGCGCCGTTGGCGGCGTCGCATCGCTCGGCGTGTCGGCGACGGTACGCGTCTGCGCCATCGCGCGGCGCAGCGCCTCCAGCTGGCCGGCATCGAGAACAGCGGCTTGGCCACCGGCTCCCGATTGGCCCGGAGCCTCGGGTTCGGCTTCGCCCACACCGACAATGGTCGGCGGACCGGTGTAGCGCATCCCTTGTAGTGCCGCTCTCGCGTCGCGCGCGAGGTCGCCAGCCGAGAGGTAGCGTTCTCCAGGATCCTTGGCCATCGCTTTCGCCAAAACGGACCCGAAGGCTGGATAGAGATCGCCCAACGGACCCTGGAGGCGAGGAGGTGGATCCGAAACATGCGCGAACAGCTTCGCCACTGAGTTCTCCCGCTCGTATGGGACTCGGCCGCTGAGCATTTCGAAGAAGACGCATCCCAGCGCGTACACGTCGGTCCGTGCGTCTGTCCGTCCGCCGGTGATCTGCTCTGGCGCCATGTAGTCGACGGTGCCCACCACCATCCCTGTCGCGGTCAGATCGGCGGCGCTGTCCGATCGCTTCGCCACCCCGAAGTCAGTCAGGTACGCGTGGTCGCTCCCTCCAACCTTCCTAATCAGGACGTTGCTGGGTTTGATGTCTCGATGCACAAGGCCCGCCACACCGTGCACCGCATCGAGTGCACCGGCTACCTGGGTGAGAACCTGGACGGCCCTGTCGGGGGGCAGACCCCCGGTCGAGCCCAGGGCATTGCGCAGGTTCTCGCCCTGGACCCACTGCATCGCGAGCACGAGTCGGCCGTCGAAATCGCCGACGTCAAACACCGAGACGATGTGCGGGTGGTCGACCGAGGCGGCGAGGTGGGCCTCGCGCATGAATCGCTGGCGGTACTCGGACGTCTCCGCGATCTCGTCCCGGATCACCTTCAATGCCACGACGCGATCGAGCGAACGCTGCCTTGCGCGGTACACGATGCCCATGCCACCGATTCCGGCGACAGACAGGATCTCGAACTCACCGAGAGCTTGGCCTTCGCTCAACACGCTAGTCATTGACGCTCTTTCTAATGGATCGGGCGATGGATTTCCCGAGTCTCTACGGCCCCCTGATGCGTCCAAGGTCCGGCCAACGTAGCGTTTTGCATGTGATTTCGCCCCAGGGAGCGGCCCTAGGGTTTTGCTGAGCTCACTCGTCGCAGCTAGAGGTTCCGTTTACCCCATGAAGCTAGCCAGGGCTGGACAACGGTTGTGGTGGCTGGTCCGTAACCCAGTCGAGAACGCAGCCCGTCTCGGTGAGTGGCGCGCGACCCGCCGGACAGGTTGGCGCGCGGAGCAGGCCTACCGGCCCGAGCAGGATTGGGAGCGACTGCTACACGAGATGGTGGCGGCTCCCTGGCCGTGTCCCGAGCGTGAGAACGCCCAAGCGGCGTTTGGCGAGAGCTTGGAGTTCGTCGCGAGCCAGGGGTTGGCGGTCGGACGCGAGGCCTACGGCGGCTGGGACGACGGCGATCCAGCCCTGGCGAGGGCAGCCTGGTGTCTGGTGCGGCACCTTCGTCCCAAGCGAGTGGTCGAGACCGGCGTCGGACGTGGCATCACCAGTCGGGTAGTGCTCGAGGCCTTGGCGCGGAACGGCGGTGGACGCCTATGGAGCGTCGATCAGCCGCCCCCGCTGTCTCCGCGTCTAATGCGACAGGTGGGCGCTGCAATCCCGAGCGAGATGAAGCTGAATTGGAGCTATGTCCGCGGCTCGAGCCGAAGACGGCTTCCCGCCCTAGTCGCAGAGCTAGGGGAGATTGACCTTTTCATTCACGACAGCATGCACTCCACGCGCAACGTGCACTTTGAGCTGGCTACGGTCTGGCCGGTGCTTCAGCCTGGAGGCGTGATGCTCGTCGGCGACGTCAATATGAATCGCGGCTTCGAGTTGTTCGCGCACAACCTGGCTCGCGGTCCGGACATTTATGTGGGCCTGAGCGATGACGGCAACGAGATGATCGGTCTCGTTCGGAAGACCACATAGGCGTGAGATCCGCAGTCGTCGCCGTTCGACTCAACTTTTTAGGGGTCGACGAGCCTTAAGAAATCAATGACCGGCCACGACTTTGACCGCTTCGTCGCCGAGAGCGGCGATCGCCTCGTGCGTACCGCGTACCTAATCGTCGGGAACCTGCACGAGGCCGAGGACCTCGTCCAGGAGACGCTGTTGAAGCTGGCCAGGCGCTGGCCGAAGGTCAGCCAAATGGACCATCCGGAAGCGTATGCGCGTCGGGTCCTCGTGAACCTCGCGCTGCGCGGCAGGCGCAAGCGCTCCCGCCGGCTGGCCGAGCTGAGCGAAACGCGCCCAGCTGATCCTGCGGCTCCCGCCGCTCCGCTCGATCACCACGACGAGCTCCATGCCGCACTTGCGGCTCTTCCGCCACGCCAGCGCGCGGTGCTCGTCCTGCGCTACTTCCTGGACCTTCCCGAAGCCGAGGTCGCGGCCGCGTTGCATTGCTCCCTCGGCACCGTCAAAAGCACGGCTTCTCGTGGACTCGCGCGACTCGAGCAGACGCTGCGCCCGATCAACGACACAAGGAGCATCGCATGATGACCCAGCTCGAAACCGACCTGCGCAGCGCATTGCACGAGCGCGCTGCGCGCGTCCACGCGTCTCCCGACCTCCTCACAGCCAACTATCGCCGGCGTACTCGCGGGATGGGGCCGCCGATGACGATCGGCGGGGGCTTGGTCGCGGCCGCCGGCACGCTCGCCGCGGTGTTGTTGCTCGCGGGTGGGGCCAGCAACGCGTTCGCTGGCTGGACGTCGAAGCCGACCGCGCCGACTCGAGCGCAGCTCGCGGCCGCCGACTCCTACTGCGCCAACAATGTGCCGGACCCGGGGCTTCCGCTCAAGCTGACCGACACCCGAGGACCGTTCACGATCGCGGTCTATTCCGACGGCAGTTCGAACGACTTCTGCACTACCGGTCCGTCGTTCCAGAACGCGTCTGGGTGGAGCACCTCGCCGCCAGTGAGCGTTCCCGCCGGTCACCTGTATCTCTGGGACGACCACACCGCCACTGCTGACGGTCAGCCCTACGGGATCATGATCGCCCGCGCCGCAGATGACGTCACCGCCGCCAACATCACGCTCGACGACGGCACCGTAGTCACGGCTACTGTTCAGAACGGCTGGGCAGTCGCGTGGTGGCCCGGGACGCAACACGTGGGCAGCGCACAGCTGACCACGCCCTCCGGCGCGCAGACCCAGACGTTCCCGCCGTACCCATGCGACGTGCACAACTGCAACGGTGGTCCCCACGGCGGCGCGCCCGGCGGCGGTCCGGGCGGCGGCTAAGCGGCCGCTCACCGACGATTCATTCAGGCGGCCACCGTCAAGGTGGTCGCCTTTGTGACGGCGAGCGAACAGCCTTCCGCGCTCATCGGCGCAACGAGCGCTGCGCGCGGCCAACCACCCTAGGTAAACCATCTACCAAAGTCTGGGGTGGCTCCCTGTTGCGAACGCGCTCAGCGTGTGGCACGGTGTCCCGCAGTGTGGGGACGCGGTACATGTCCGGCGAGGCCGCGAAAACGAGCCACGACGTGGCGGTGAAAACGCGGGTACTCGCTGCCGTCTTTGCGGCTCTCGCGCTCGGCATGGGAGCGGAGGTTTCACTCGCCGAAACCGCAACGCACGAGCCGGACACATGGCTCGTTTACCTCGGCCACCGCATCAGCGCTAGTCAGTTCGGCACCATCAAGGTGTACATCACCGGGACCCCCCACGCGGGCACTGCCAAGGCGCATGCGATCAAGCAACTCGAAGCGATGGGCGCTCCCGCACCGGACCAGACCGTCGCCAACCAACACGTGATAGTCAAGCCTGGCGGAACGGCGCGCAAGTGGCTTGTGACGCTCGGCCAGGGCAGCTCGAGAATCATCGTGGGAGTCGTCAACTATCCCGACGCGGCCACGGCCGACGCCCGTGCAAGCAAGCAGCTCGAGCACATGGGCGCTGCCCGCACCGAGCCAAACGATCAGCACTCAGCAGGCCCACATTCGCATTTGGAGACCGCACCACCACTAGCGCGGTCTCTCGCCCTCTCGGGCGCCGCGATCGAAAGCCCCTACGGCATCGCCGCGGACGACAGTCGGGACGGTCTCCCGGATCAACGTCAAAACCGGGCACGTAGCGCCCGTCGCGACCGGGTTGACCGAGCCAATCGGGATCGCCGTTCAGCCGTAACTGGGGCTATGGTCCAGCCGCTCGGTCGCAACTCAGACCACGCTGCCCGTACGGGCTACAAGCGACAGCGAGCGGACTCGTGCTGAACGTTGTTAACGCCCGTTAGCGCGAGACTGCTGCTTTTCGATCGAAGCGGCTGTCTCGGTGCCTGGCGCCGGCTCCGGGTGGATTGCGGGTTGTTCGTGGAAGCGGGTGAGGGGAACCGCCTTCGGCCAGCCTCGTAAGAGGAACTCCCAGGCGTACCCGGCCGTCGGAGGACGTCCGTCCGTATCACCGAATACCTATTGGGCATGTACGTTGTGGGGGTCATTCGCAATACGGCGGCGGAGGTTCGCGACGTTGTGCGAGCTAGAACGCCGACGCACAGCCGCCTGCGCGACCGGCTCGTGGGCATCGCGCTCGCGACGATTGGGTTTGACCTGCTTTGTGCCGTGCTGGCGTTGGTCTTTGAGCACGACGCCAAGCAGACGCAGGTAACGAGCTTCGGCAGCGCGCTGTTCTGGACCTCGACTCAGCTTCTGACCGTCTCGTCCTCGATCCAGAACCCGATTTCAACCCCCGCTCGCCTGCTCGACGTGGCGATGGAGATCTATGCCATCACGGTCGTCGCCAGCCTCGCGGGCGCGATGGGCGCATTCATGACCAAGCGCGGAGCTGAGCTAGAACAAGCCGCCGAGAGGGCGAAGAACGCGGCCGAGCACCATCGCGGCCACCGTACGACTGCGGGCTGAGACGGCCCTCCGATCACGCGGACGAGTCTGGCGCTTCGGGCCAATAGCGGCAACGATCGCCGCGGCCCCCAACGCGCTCATAACGCGTCTGCCGGAAAACCATCACGATCACCCCGATCCAAACATGATTCGGCCCCGCAGGGGCCCCCGCTCGCAAGCGATCTTCATGCCGCGCTGCATAAAGCACGGGTCGGCGGACTTTATGTGTGCATTGTGTGACACACCAAAGAAGAAACCCGTGGATGCGGGGGTTTCGTTGATACCGCTACCGGGATTCGAACCCGGGTTTCCGCCGTGAGAGGGCGGCGTCCTAGTCCCCTAGACGATAGCGGCGGGGTGAGGGGCAGCTTCGTGTGACGACCGACGGCTGGCGCGTAGCTGACGGCGGCCACTACTCCAAAGCCGTCATCGAAGCCTAGCGGAGATAGCTCCCTCGCCCACTTGGGTGTTGGTGCCTTCAGCCGACGTTCCGTCCGACCTTCAAGCAAACATACGTTCGATGGAAGATCGCGATGGAACCGCACCTCGCGCTGGTAACTTTGTGAACCTGCGCGGCTGTGGCGGAACTGGTCTACGCGCCGGCCCCAGGAGCCGGTGGGCGCAAGCCCTTGGAGGTTCGAATCCTCTCAGCCGCACTCCCAGTCCTCGGCGGAGCGATGCATAGCGCCCCGGCGGTCGGCGAGGCGATGACGCTCCGAGCGCAGGGGTTGGGAGCACGCCGCATCGCTGCTCGCATGGGCCTCCCTGTCTCGACGGTTAGAGATTGGCTCGCCGGTCGAGTCCCGCGGACCTTCCAGGGCCCGGACCCCTGTAGCCATGAGTTCGCCGCGTTGGCAGGAAGCTATGCATATCTCCTCGGTCTTTACCTAGGCGATGGTTGCCTATCCCTGCATCCGCGCGGTGTCTACAAGTTGCGGATCGCTCTCGACCTCAGATACCCCCGAATCATCGCGAGTGCGTCGCAGGCAATGGAGGAGATCAAAGGGGGCCACGTCGCTGTTCAGCGCCGCCTCCACGAGAACTGTGTTGATGTTCACGCGTACTGGAAGTGTTGGCCATGCCTTTTTCCCCAGCACGGACCCGGCCCCAAGCACAAGCGAGCGATCGAGCTCACGGACTGGCAGCAGCAGATCGCTGATCGCTGGCCGAAGCAGATCGCTGATCGCTGGCCGAAGCATCTCCTACGCGGGTTGATCCACTCTGACGGGTGCCGCTTGATTAAACCGGCACCAAGTGGATCTGTCCCCGTTATTCCTTCAGCAACGCTTCGACCGACATCCAGCGCATCTTTTGCGACGCGTGCGACCTACTCGATCTCCAGTACACGTTTGCCGGCAGCCGGATCGTCTACGTCTCACGCAAAGCTGATGTCGCCAAGCTCGACACCTTCATCGGCCCTAAGCATTAGCAGGGTGGCGGTCGACGAACTCACACAGCCGCTCCTTCCCCTCCCCCACTATCGGCGCCCCGTGCGCAAGCAGCAAATGGTCGAAGTCCAGGTCCAAAAGCCGGCGAAATGAGTGAACTAGGCCTGCCTTGACTCCCTCCGCGTCGTCGCCGAGCAAGTAGTCGGGTACGAACCCGAGCGGGGCATCGAGCGACTCGAAGCGCACCAGGCCGTCGGCCAGCGCGACCGCCCGAGCAGACGGGATCTCCAACGCGGTCTCGTCGGGACAGATCACGCCCACCTCGTGCGCGATGACATCGCCTGGCAGGCGATCGCCGAACCGAAACGGCGAAACGTTCTGCTCGCGTGTGAACTGGTGCATGCCCGGCTCACTTGCAAACACGGATGCCTCGAACTCCTCGACAAAACGACCACTATCGCGGTAGTGGTGGCGGTTTGAAAGCAGGACCGCGGAAGGGGGGCCGTACTCTCGAAACCACTCAATCGAGTCGACCCCATCGAAGCCGTCAGCGGGCAGCAGTGGGTCGATCAAGACGCCTGAGTCACGCAAGAAATACGAGCAGACGTCGTGCCGAATGTTGGGGTGAAACGCCGTCCAGTGAATGACGCCGGGGATGATTTCGCGCATGCCCTTACCGTATCCGGCCGAACATCCCAACAGCGCAGCAACCCACCACCAGGCTGCCGGGCGCAAGGCGGCTCACACGCCCTCCCCAGGCACCTGATTCCACAGCCGCACGACGCGCGTCTCGCGCTCGTACCCCAACGCGCTCAGCGACCCCGCCGACAATGCGACCCGCGCGCCGAACGCGACCGGTTGCTCTATCCACCGCGCGGAGATGACTCGGAGGATGTGGCCGTGCGCGAACAGCAACACGTCGCCATTGGCCTCGTGCGCGCGGACCAGCACGCGGTCGGCACGCGCACCAACTTGCTCCGGGGTTTCGCCTCCCGGGCAGCCGTCGCGCCACAAGTTCCAGGAAGGCGCCGCCTCCCAGATCTGCGGCGTCGTCAGCCCCTCGTACTCGCCGTAGTCCCATTCCTGCAGATCGTCGGACTCTTCGACGGCCACACCAAAGCCGGCTAGCTCGCACGTCTCCAACGCGCGCCGCATTGGACTGGACAGAACCAGCGCAAAGCTAGAACCGCTGAGCGCTGGCGCTAGCGAACGCGCCTGCTCGCGTCCTGCCTCGATCAGCGGCAGGTCGGTGCGACTGGTGTGCTGTCCGCTCGCGCTCCACTCGGTTTCGCCGTGGCGCACCACCACGACCCGCCCGCCGGCATCATCAGAGGCCACTTAGCTGTCGCTGGCGTCGTATGCCTCGCTCGAGATCAACTCGCGCGCCTTGTCGTCGTCGATCTCCGCGGATGAATGCTGCGACTCGAAATGGCTGCGCAGTCGCCGCTTGAGCTCCTCGTCGGTAGCGCCCGTCAATGTCTCGCCGCAGATGTTGCACTCGACCACGCGCATCAGCCGTCTCCATTCAAATTCCCGACACAGGTCACACCAAACCCCCGGTGCGTTCGATCTCCTCGGTCTTCGCGCGGCGGCGCACGTGACGTTCCTCAAACGAGACTTCTGCTCTCAGGAACGCGGCTACGATCTCCGCCGCCAGCTCCGAGCCGATCACTCGGCCTCCCAGGCATAGCACGTTGACGTCGTCGTGCTCGACCCCTTGGTGCGCGGTGTAGGTGTCGTGGATCGTCGCTGCGCGTATGCCGCGGATCTTGCAGGCCGCGACCGAGACGCCCGCCCCCGAACCGCAAACGAGGATGCCCCGCTCAGCCGCACCCGACAGGATCGCCCGACCGACTTCGAGCGCCTTGTCCGGGTAATCGATCGGGTCGGGCCGGTCAGTTCCGAGATCGAGCACCTGGTGTCCGGCTTGCTCGACCGCGGCCAGGATGCGCGCCCGCAGCGGCACGCCGGCGTGGTCAAAGGCACACGCAACGATCACGTCCCCGCCCCCCTCCAACGCTCACCGATCACGTCTCCTCCTCTCCTGCCGAAGCCCTAGCGTACGCGGGCTGCTCGAGCTCATGGAGCGCCAACAGTGCCGCTCCCAAAATGCCCGCGCCAATGCCGTGGCGCGCCAGGCGAACGGTGGTCCGTGTGCCCAGGCCCGGCAGCGTATAACCGTGAGCCACGCGCATGGCGGGCTCGAGCAGCAGCTGGCCCGCACGCGCCGCGCCGCCGCCGATCACGACCTCGTCGGGATCGAACGTGTTGATCGCGTTCGCCACTCCGATTCCAACCCGCTGACCCCAAATCTCGACCATCCGTTGCGCAGGCGCATCGCCCGCCTTGGCGGCATCAACTGCATCCGCGCCGAGCACCGCCTTCCCTTCTCTGTTCAGCCGCCCGAGCACGGAGTCCGGGTTCAAGCCGGCGGCCTGCTGAGCGAGCCGGTCCAGCGCGTGCCCCGAGGCGACGAACTCGAGCGAGCCGGGCTGCGGAAACCCCATCGGCGAGGGCACCGAGCCCGCCAGATCGAGGCCCACGATCGTATGGCCGAGCTCACCCGCAGCTCCCGTGGCACCGCGGTAGATCCGCCCGCCGATCACGATGCCGGCTCCTACGCCGGTGCCAACTGTGATCATCACCAGGTCCCGCGCGACGAGGTTCAGCTGCTCGTCATGCGCCTCGGCCAGCGCAGCGACCGTCGCGTCGTTATCGACGAACGCGGGAAGCTCGAGGCGGTCGCATAACACCTTTCGCAGGGGCACGTCGCGCAGCGGGACGTTCACCGACGAGACAACGCGTCCTGTTTCAAACTCCACCACGGAAGGGACACCGATGCCGACGCCGGCGATCCCATCCTCGCGGAATGCCCGGATCAAGGCGCACAGCTGATCGATCAGTGCTTCTGAACTCGACAGATCCGTCGATTCGACATGCGGCTCGGAAAGCTGACCCTCCTGCAACAAGGCGGCCGCCACCTTGGTGCCGCCGAGGTCTACGCCAAGGACGCTGGGAGCAGAGGACACTGCGCTTACGGTCCCGGAACGCCAGTCGCAGCCGCCTCGTCCATTAGCACCACGATCTCACTCGCAAACGGCGCCAACATCGAGGCGGGCACGTGTGGATCGGGCTTCGCGTCAGGGCCGAAGGCCGCCGCGACGGCTCCGGCTTTCGATTGCCCAGAGACCAGGAACACGACCTGGCGCGCCCCGCCGAGCGCCGGCAGCGTAAGTGAGACGCGGGGCACAAACGGCTCAAGTCCGGCCCGCTCAACACCCACCACCAGCCGCTCCCGCTCGGACAGCGTCGCCTGATCCGGAAACAGCGAGGCGATGTGGCCGTCGGGGCCCAACCCCAGTAGCACCAGATCAAACTCCGGCGATCCCGCTGCCTGGAGCTCCTGCTCGTACTCATCCGCTGCTGCCACGGGCCCCTTCTCCCCCGCGATCCGGTGCACCTGCGGTGCATCGCCCGACACTCGGTCAAGCAACGACTCCTTGACCATCTTGAAGTTCGAGCGCTCGTCATCCGCGTCGACGCAGCGCTCGTCTCCGAACCACAGAACCGCTCGCCCCCAATCCGCATCACGTGCAGCGGCGGCCTCGTAAGCGGCCCGCGGCGTGCTGCCGCCGGCCAGCACCAATTGGCCACCCTGTGCAGCCACCTTCACCAACAGCTCCGCACACTCGCCAGCCGGGTCTTGAGAAACGCGTAGCTCGACCGCCATCTCAGCAAAACAGCCGCGCGGCCGCGAGAGCTCGGCCGTAGGTCGGGTCGCGCAACAGCGCCTGGCGAACGCCCTCCCCCAGGATGCCCGCCTCGCCGCGAGAAGCGCCTAACACACGCCACTGGCCCTCAGTCCCGTCCGCGCGATGGACATGGGCGCGGAGCCCGCCGGGCCCACGGTCCAGCGAGAGGGAAAACTCCCGCCCCGCCGCGATCGTGACTCCCGACAACCCCGGAACCTTCTGGTCGACTGGCTCGATCCGAACCGCGACCGCACGCCCGTCCACCGTCGCCTCGCCGTCGAACCCGCCATCGTCTCCGTCGTCCAGCGTGCCGAGCTGCCAGCCGAGCCGTGAAGACAGCCATCCCACGAGCAAAAGCGCGCTCGCGGCCGCGCCCGCGCGGTGCCGTACGGCCACACCGGTGATTTCAGATAGCTGAGCGCGCCGATAGGGCGGGTCGAAGCTGGCCGCCAAGCGCTCGCGCCAAGGAGTAGTGCGCAGCCAAGCGAGATCAACTACATAGGCGGAATGCAGGAGATCGTGCGAGCGCTTGAACGAGGACGCTGCACCGCCACCATCGTCGGAATCGAGCAGCACCACGTCGGTCAGCGGCTTGAGCGCATCGACCGCCTCGTCGTGGCCATCAGGCGACCACACCATCGTCGGTAGCTCCGAGACGATGACCGGGTCCACGATCGTCTCGAGCCCCGCCAGATGCTCAGGACCCATGTCGATGATGACCTCTTCATGGATCAGCGCCAGACCTGAATCAGATGGGTCACCGAACGCCATCACTACGCGCGCGTCGAGGGTGGTGCGCCCTTTTTCGACCGTGCACAGCACGGTGCGCGACGCGTGATAACGCCCGACTCGCTGAAGCCGGTTGGCGACGTCTTCGCGCCGCTTGCTGTCGACGACCACGACCAGGTTAAGTACGCGCGCGGGCGCAAGCGCGTCGTTTTCGGTATGGCGCTCGTGCAACTGCTCGCGCAGCGCGTCTTCGATCGCGTCGGGGTTGGTGTCGCGCTCGCTCCAGAGATCTTCCGTCGGGCTCACGCTCCTAGCTCCCCTCGCCCGCAGGGATCAACGGTCGCACTCACGTCTCTCAGCCCCGCTCGCTGAAGAGCGCACCCGCGGTCCCTTAGAGGCGTCGCCAGTTGTGTCCCGGACGCAGCAGCGAGTCGGCCGCGGACGGTCCCTGGGAGCCGGCCGGGTACTCGCGCATCGGCGATCTCGTGTCGCGGTGCCACGCCGTCAGGATCGGATCCACGATGCTCCAAAGCGCCTCGATCTCGTCGTTGCGCGTAAACAGGGTCGCGTCGCCGCGCATGGCGTCGAGGATCAGGCGCTCGTAGGCCTCCGGCGACTGGGACATGAACGAGGTGCCGTAGTGAAACTCCATGTACACGGGCCTGATCCGCATCTGCGGGCCGGGGATCTTCGCGCCCAGCGACACGGTCACCCCTTCGTCGGGCTGGATCATCAGGATCACCTCGTTGGGCAGCACTCCGACCGACCCCTGGCTCTGGAGCGCCATATGCGGCACCGGCTTAAGCGTGACGGCGATCTCGGTGACCTTTCGCGACAGGCGCTTGCCGGTTCGTAGATAAAACGGCACTCCCGCCCAACGCCAATTGGAGATCTCCAGCCGCAGCGCCGCGTAGGTCTCGGTGCGCGAGTGCTCGTCGACGCCGTCCTCCTCGCGATATCCCGAAACCTGCTTGCCTCCCGACACTCCGGGCCCGTACTGGGCTCGCACCGCCATCACCTTCACGTCCCTGCTTTTCGGCGGCACGATCGCTTCAAGCAGCTTGACCTTCTCGTTGCGCAGCCGGTTGGCCTCAAACGACGCCGGCGGCTCGATCGTCAGCAACGCGAGCAGCTGCAGCATGTGGTTCTGCACCAGGTCGCGCAGCGCGCCGGCGTGCTCGTAGTAGCCGGCCCGGCCCTCTATGCCGATGTCCTCGGCCGCCGTGATCTGAACGTAGTCGATGTAGTTGCGATTCCACACCGGCTCAAACAGGGCGTTGGCGAAACGGAAAGCGAGCAGATTCTGCGCCGTCTCCTTGCCGAGGTAATGGTCGATGCGGAAGACCTGAGATTCATCGAACACCTCGAGCACGGTCGCGTTGAGCTTGCGAGCCGACGCCAGGTCTGAGCCGAACGGCTTTTCGATCACGATCCGCGTCTCCGCCTCTTTGGCCTCGGCGAGCCCGGCCGAACCGAGCGCCTGCGCGATCACGGGGAAAAACTGCGGCGCCGTGGACAAATAGAAGACCCGATTGAGCGGCTGCCCCGCCTCCTCGCGGACCTCATCCAACACGCTCTCCAAGCGCTTATAGACCTCGGAATCGTCAAACGATCCCGGGATGTAGCGAATACTTGAAAGCAGCCCGTCGAGCACGTCCTTATCGGGTTTCGTGCGCGAGAAGCGCTCGATCGACCCCCGGGCCTCGTCGCGGAAAGCTTCGTCGCTGTACTCGGTGCGAGAGATCCCGATGAGGTCGAAGCGCTCGGGTAACGAGCCCTCGTGGGCCAGGTTGTAGAGAGCAGGCAAGAGCTTGCGGTGTGCCAGATCGCCCGTGGCCCCGAAGATCGTCATCGCGGTGGGGTGCACGGGCAGCCGCTCGAGCCCCGCCACCAGTGGGTTTACCTCGGGCGCAACTGCTTCGGCGGTGGCCACGGCCGGCTAGTGCTCCGGAAGCAGTCGAGCGATCCGCTCGGTCAGCGATCGGATCCCAGCCGCGAGATCGCCTTCGAGCTTGACGCGCTCGGCCGCCAGCCCATGGGCGCGCAGTGTCTCGATCTCGCCGGCCGCCTGCGCGGCGATCAGCTTGCCGAAGGAATAGCCGGCCTCGGGGATCTCCGCGTCGCGCTTGGCTTCGGACACGAGCTGTAGGAAGCGTCCGTTCGGCGGCCCTCCCTTGTGCAGCTGCCCGGTCGAATGCTGGAAGCGCGGCCCATAGCCGAACGTCACCGCGGCGTGAGTCCGCTCGCGGATCGTGGTGCGCAGCTCGGAAGCGGCCGCCTCGATCTCTTCGGAATAGGGCAGATAGCCGAGGATGGCGACGTAGTGCGGTGGGCCCGCCTCCTCGAACAGGGAGCGCAGCGCCTCGTCCGAAGCCTCCTCGATCGCCGGAATCGATCCCGAGTCGAGCACCTTGGCGGTGTTGTCCTTGGCCTCCTGCACGTTGGGCTGGTCGAACGGGTTGATCTCGAGCGCCCACCCCGCGACGGCGACCGCGAACTCAGAGAGGAAGAAGATACGCCCGAGGTCCGGCGCCCCGTGAGTGGCCAACGTCAGCGTCGGGTGACCGGCGCCCGCGAGCGCCTCGACCGCCTCGTCGAGCTCGCTCGTGGCGGTCTCGGGATTGCGCAGGTAGGCGAACACGCGATCAGGGCCATAAACCTCTGGCTTTCCAACCGGCTCGTCTGCGACCGGGAGAATCCCGCGGCCGTGTTTGCCGGTCGACTCGGCCACAAGCTGCTCGACCCACAGTCCGAAGCTCTCGATCGGCGGCGAGACGATGAACGTGAGCTTGTCGCGTCCCTGGCGGGCAATCTCGCCGATGGTCGCCCCCAGCCACAGCCCTGAATTGGACTCGCTCGAGTCGTAGTGGGCGCAGTTCTGCTCCGCCACCTGGCAGCGGTGCAGAAGGGCCTCGATCCGTACACCCATCAGGGCCGCGGGCACCAGCCCGAACAGCGACATCACTGAGTAGCGCCCGCCAATGTCGGGGGGATTCAGGAACGCGTGGCGCAGCCCGTCATCGCGCGCGATCCGCTCGAGTGGGCTGCCGGGGTCGGTGATCACGACGAACTGGTCGGGACGGCACAGCGATTTGAAGTAGTGGTAGTGCGACAGCGTTTCGACCGTGCCGCCCGATTTCGAGGAGACCAGGAACAGCGTCCGCTCGAGATCGAGCGAGTCCTGGAGGCCGAGTACCTCGTCGGGGTGCGTCGAGTCGAGCACGTGCAGCCGCAGACCCTGCTCGCGGTCCCCGAACGAGCGCCTGATCACCTCCGGCCCGAGCGACGAGCCGCCCATGCCGAGCAGTACGGCGTCGGTAAAGCCCTCCGCGCGAACCGCGTCGGCGAAGGCGTCCAATTCAGGCGCCGACTCGAGCATCGCTTCGGAAACCGTCAGCCATCCGAGCCGGTCCACGATCTCGGGCACGTCGGGTCCGCCCCAGAGCTCGGGGTCGTGACGCCACACTCGTTGCGCAACCGAATCGTCCATCGCCTGCTTGACTCGCGCGGCGATCGGGCGTTGCAAATCGTCAGGGATCGAAGCCTGGATCGTCGGCGGCCGGCCGGTGAGCACTCCCGTGGTGCGCTCCTCGATGCCCGCGAGCAGCCGGTCCATCGCGTCCTCGAACTGCTTTACGCCATCCACCAGCAGCTCATCAGTGACCTCGCTGAGGTCGATTCCCGCGTCGGTCAGCGCTTTGAGCGCGGCCTCGGGATCCTCTTGAGCGGTGCCCGGGTTGATGTTGCCGTGGTCGGCCACCGCGAGCATCGTCTGCATCGGCATCGTGTTGACCGTGTCGGGTGCGATCAGCTCGTCGACGTACTTCGTATCCGGATACGCCGGGTTCTTGGTGCCGGTGGAGGCCCACAACGGCCGCTGCACGACAGCGCCCTGGTCAGCCAGGCGCTGCCAGCGCTCGCCCGAAAAGATCTTCTTGAAGCGGCCGTAGGCCAGCCGCGCGTTGGCGACCGCGGCGGTCCCCGCCAGATCGGTGCGACCGAGTTGCTCGAGGCGCCGATCCACGGACGTGTCGACGCGTGAGACGAAGAACGAAGCGACCGAGCGGATGTCGAGAGACTTGCCCTCCTCGAGCCGGCGCTCGAGCGCCCTCAAGTACGCCTCGGCCACCTTCTCGTAGGCCTCGACCGCGAACAGCAGCGTGATGTTGACGTTGATGCCCTCATACAGCGCCTGCTCGATCGCCTTCGTGCCTTCGGGCGTGCCGGGGATCTTGATCATCACGTTGGGGCGGTCGAGTCGCTGCCAGAAGTCGCGCACCTCGGTGATGGTCTTGTCCGCATCGTGCGCAAGTTCCGGACCTACCTCAAGCGACACGAAGCCGTCGTTGCCGCCCGTCTCGCGGTGTACCTGCGCGAGCACGTCGGCCCCTTCCTGGACGTCGCGCACCGCGAAGCGCTCATAGATCTCCTTGGGCTCGAGCTGCTCGCGCGCCATGGCTTCGAGATCTTCGTCGTAGTCCTTGGAGCCGAGGATCGCCTTCTCGAAGATCGACGGGTTGGCGGTCACGCCGCGCAGCGATTCCTCGGCGACCATGCGGGCGAGCTCACCGCCCTCGACCAGGGAACGGCGGATCTGATCGAGCCAAATGCTTACGCCCGCCTCGGTGAGCGCCTTCAGGCGCGGGTTGACCTCGGTTGCTGTGGTCATTTCTCAGATGCCTCCTTCACGCGGGCAACGACATTGCGCCCCGTCTCGGCGATCCGCTCGGGGGTGAAGCCGAAGTGGCTATAAAGCTCGCTGGCGGGAGCTGAGGCGCCGAAGCTCTCCATCCCGATCGGCTCCCCCAGCTCGCCGACCCACCGGTGCCAACCAAAGGTCGCGGCGGCCTCGACGGATACACGCGCACGCACGCCCGCAGGCAGCACCTCGTCGCGGTACGAGTCGTCCTGGGCGGCGAAGTTCTCCATGCACGGCATGCTCACGACCCGAGTCGCCACGCCGTCGGCCTCGAGCAGGTCGGCGGCGCGCGCGCAGATGTGGACCTCGGTGCCGGTGGAAATCAGGATCAGATCGGGCGGATCGGGTTCGCGGAACGAATCGCGCAGCACGTAGGCACCGCGGTCGATCGCATCGTCGGGCACAGCCGCCGGGTTCCAGGTGGGAATCCCCTGGCGCGAGAACACGAGCACGCTCGGATTGCCCGTGCAAGCGATCGCGTAGCGCCACGCCAGCGCCGTCTCGTTTGCGCCCGCGGGGCGGATGACCTTCATCCCGGGGACCGCGCGCAGACCTGCGAGTTGCTCGATCGGCTGGTGGGTGGGGCCATCCTCGCCGAGCCCGATCGAGTCATGTGTGAATGCGAAGATCGACGGCAGGCCCATCACCGCCGCGAGCCGCATCGACCCGCGCATGTAGTCGGTGAAGTTAAAGAACGTCGATCCGAACGCGCGCAGATAGTGCAGCGTGAGACCGTTGACGACCGCGCCCATCGCGTGCTCGCGCACGCCGAAGTGGACGTTGCGCCCCGCGTAGGAACCTTTCTCCACCTCCCCGCCGTCATCGATCACGGTCAGAGTCGAGGTCGAGAGGTCGGCCGAGCCGCCGACCAGCTCGGGAACCTTGGCTGCCGCCCACTGCAACACTTCGTGCGAGGACTTACGCGTTGCGGTCATCGTGCCGGAGGCGTGAAAACGCGGTACCTCAGCGTCCCACCCGGCGGGTAGATCGCCTCTGACCATGCGCTCGAATTCGCTCGCCAGCGTGGGTTCTTCCTCCCTGTACGTCTCAAAGCGCGTCTGCCACTCGGCCTGGAACTCTGCCCCGCGCTCGACGCAGCCGCGGAAGTGCTTGAGCGCCTCGTCGGGAACGTAGAACTGCTTGTCGGGATCCCAGCCGTAGGCCTCCTTGGTCAGCCTGACCTCCTCGTCGCCGAGTGGCGAGCCGTGCGCGCTCGAGGTGTCTTGCTTGTGGGGAGAGCCGTAGCCGATGTGCGAACGCACGATGATCAGCGACGGGCGCTCCTCCTCGGCGATGGCATCGCGGGTCGCCTGCTCGAGGCGCTCTAGCGACATGTCCTCGCCGATGTTCTGCACGTGCCACTCGTAGGCCTCGTAGCGCTTGCCGACGTCTTCTGAGAAAGCCTCCGACGTCGGCCCCGCGAGCTGAATCCGGTTGTCGTCGTAAAAGACGATCAGCCTTCCCAGCCCCAGATGCCCCGCTAGTGACGATGCCTCGGCGCTGATGCCCTCCTGGATGTCCCCGTCGGAGACGATCACGAACGTGCGGTGATCGACGACCTCGTGTTCGGCGCGGTTAAAGCGCGCGGCGAGCATGCGCTCGGCCAGCGCCATCCCGACCGCGTGCGAGACGCCCTGCCCGAGCGGACCGGTCGTGACCTCCACGCCGGCCGTGTCACCGCAGCTCAGGATGGCCTGGCGTCTTCGAGCCCAGCTGCCTGAACTGCTTGATGTCCTCGAGCTCGAGGTCGTAGCCGCTCAAATACAGCGTCGAGTAGAGCAGCATCGAGGCGTGCCCGGCCGACAGCACGAAGCGGTCGCGATCGGGCCACGCCGGGTCGCGCGGGTTGTGGCGCATGATGCGCGTGTAGAGCACGTACGCGAGCGGCGCGAGCGCCATGGGCGTGCCGGGATGGCCCGAGTTGGCCTTCTGCACCGCGTCCATCGACAGCGTTCGGATCGTGTCGACGCACAACTCGTCGACGGACGTGACGGTTCCGGTGGCCATCACAGCGGCAAGTGCATAGGCGGCTCCATTATCGGGAGCATAACTTCAACGAATCGCCCGTCCGTAAACAGTCAGTTCACCCGAACAGCACGCCGAAGCCGCGATATTCCTCGACCGGCACACGGCGCACGTCGGCAACCGCGTCGGCCAGGCGCACCGATTTGATCTCGTTCGAGTGGATCGCGACCATCGTTCCGAAGCGCCCCTCGTGCACGGCGTCGACGGCCGCCAGCCCGAGCCTCGTCGCGAGCACGCGGTCAAACGCCGTTGGCGTGCCGCCGCGCTGCACGTGCCCGAGCACCGTCGCGCGCGTCTCGAAGCCGGTGCGGTGCTCGATCTCCTGCTCGAGCGAGTGACCGATGCCGCCCAGCCGCGGGTGGCCGAACTCGTCCACCTGACCGGTCGCGACCGTCATTGTGCCCTCCTTGGGCACCGCGCCCTCGGCCACGACCACCAGCGAGAAGTTGCGCCCGCGTGCGTGTCGGCGCCGCAGCAGCTGGCACGCCTCCTCGATGTCGAACGGCAGCTCGGGTATCAGGATCACGTCAGCGCCGCCGGCGATCCCGGCGTGCAGCGCGATCCAGCCCGCGGTGCGCCCCATCACCTCAACCACCAGCACCCGGTGATGGCTTTCGGCCGTGGTATGGAGGCGGTCGATCGCGTCGGTCGCGACCTGCAAAGCCGTATCGAAGCCGAATGTCACCTCCGTGCCGCCGAGGTCGTTGTCGATCGTCTTGGGCACTCCGACGACCGCGACCCCTTCGTCGTGCAGCCGGTTGGCGACGCCGAGCGTGTCCTCGCCCCCAATTGCGATCAGTCCGTCTATGGCGTGCTTTGCGAGCGTCTCCCGCACCAAGTCCACGCCGTCCTCGCGCCGGAAGGGGTTGGTGCGCGAGCTGCCGAGAATCGTGCCGCCGCGCGGAAGGATGCCTCGCGTCGACTCGATCGTGAGCTCCTCCGCCGAGTCCTCCACCACACCCCGCCACCCGTCGCGAAAGCCCACCACCTCGTCGCCGTACGCGTCGATCGACTTGCGCACGACCGCGCGGATCACCGCGTTCAGCCCCGGGCAGTCACCGCCTCCAGTAAGCAGTCCGATCCGCATCCGCACAGATCCTAATTAGGCTTTGTCCGTGGCATCACGATCCAGGTGGCTGGGTGCCGGCGCGATTGCGAGCGCGATGGGCGGCGGTCTCGCGCTGCAGCGCAGCCACATGCGCCACGTCGCCGCCGACCCCGAGAGCGACTTTCTCGAGCATCCGCCGACGGGCGCCCCGCTGCGCGTCCACTCCGCTGATGGCACCGAGCTGCATGTCGAGGTCTTCGGGTCAGACGAGAAGCCCACGATCGTGCTGGTCCACGGCTGGACCGAGACGCTGCGCTACTGGGCGCTCGTCATCCGCAAGCTATTGCCCGACTTCCGCATCATCGCCTACGACCAGCGCGGCCACGGTCGCAGCGCGCCTGCGGTCGGCGACGAATACTCGCTCGAGCGCTTCGGCGAGGACCTCGAAGCCGTGCTCGACGCGGCCGTCCCGCCCGGCGAGCGCCCAGTCGTGGCCGGACATTCGCTCGGTGCCATGTCGATCGCAGCGTGGGCCGAGCACCACGACTCAGGCCGCGTCAGCGCCGCGGCGCTGCTGTTCACCGGGCTCAAAGAGCTCGTCGCCGACCAGGTGCTGGTGGCGGTGACGCGGCTGACCCAGGGCCTGACAGACCCGGTCGCGCGGCGATTGTTCCTGGGCTCACATCTGCGCTTGCCGCGCTACTCCACGCCGCTCTCACACGCGCTGGTTCGCTATGTCGCGTTCGGCCCACACGCCAGCCCGGCGATTGTCGCGTTCTTCGAGCGCATGCTCGTTGACTGTGCTCCCGAGGTTCGCGCGGCCGTGGGTCTGGCGATGGCGGACATGGATCTCCACCACGCGCTCACGCGCCTGACCGTGCCGACGCTCGTGATGGCGGGCGAAAACGATCGCCTCACGCCGCCGTCGCACGCACGCCGCATCGCCTCCGAGCTGCCTCAGCTGTACGAGCTGGTCGAGCTACCCGATACTGGACATATGGGCCCGCTCGAGCGACCGGACGCCGTGGCTCGGGCACTTAGAGATTTGTCCCGGGCCGCGCATGCGCGGCCCGGCCGGTCGGAACATGTTCCGACCGGGGACGGCGCACATGTGCGCCGTTCATCTAGACACGAATAGAGAGCACCTCTATATTCCATTGGCTGTGGCGATCGTTTGGGAGGTAGGGCTTCCACATGCACCTTGACGGATACCTGATACTCGGTGCCGCTGTAGTCGGCCTGCTCGTGGGCACCACCGGCGCGGGCGGCGGCGCGCTGATGACGCCGATGCTGATCGTGCTGTTCGGGGTCAAGCCGATCGCCGCGATCTCGAGCGATCTAGTGGCCTCGGTCGTCATGCGCCCGATCGGGGCGGGCGTGCACGCACGAGCGCGCACGGTCAACTTCCGCCTCGTCAAGTGGATGGCGCTGGGGTCGGTACCGGCTGCCTTCGCGGGCACCTACCTGCTTCACCTGCTCGGCAACAGCCACCACGCCAAAAAGGAAGTGGAGCTCGCACTCGGGCTCGCGCTCTTGATCGGCGCGAGCGCGATGGGCCTTCGCTACCTGCTGGACAGGCGCACCGGCGAGCAGCGCACCGCAGGCGTGCACGAGCTGAAGGTGCGTCCTCGAGCGACCCTGCTGATCGGCATCGTGGGCGGCCTGATCGTCGGCCTGACCTCTGTCGGTTCGGGATCGCTGATGATCGTGCTGCTGCTGTTCGCGTATCCGATGATCTCGGCGCGCTCGCTGGTCGGCACGGACTTGATGCAGGCGGTGCCACTCACGCTCGCGGCGGCCGTCGGCGCCCTCATCTGGGGTCACGTCCAGTTCGGCGTGACCGCCTCGCTGATCATCGGCGCGGTGCCAGGCGTGCTGGTCGGCTCGCTGCTTTCAAGCCGCGCGCCGGACCGCTACATCCGGCCCGTGATCGCGATCGTGATCTGCGTCTCGGGGCTCAAGTACGTCGGGTTGGGCAACACCGATCTGATTTGGGGCGCCCTCGCGGCGGTGCTCGTGGCCTTCACCATTTGGATGGTGGGCAAGCGCATTTCTCCGCGCCAGCCAAGCGCCGAGCAGGCACAGTTCGCCCCAGCTGAAGCGTCGGGCGTGGAACGCCAGCCGGCGTCCTCCTCTGTGACGTAGGGCACACTAGCCGTTACCCCTCCGGGCCGTGGGGTACTTGCGGGAACGGAAAAACGCCGACTCCCCCGCCTGACGTTGCCTAGATAGCGGCGGGGTATAGGGCCAATCGCCGGTCGGGCTCGTGCTCGACAGGCGGTTTAGTGCCGGTGTCACGACCCGTCGCCCATTCCGCCCGTGGATGGACGGCCCGTTGTGTCGGCCTTACATGACAAGGAGGGCAGCGCATGCCCACAATTGACACTCCCCTGCTGTCGCGCACTGGTGCGCGCGCGCTTATCGCCGCTGGCGCCTCGCTGGCCGCTGGCGCGTCGCTCGCGGCCGCGCCCGGCAGCGCCGCCGCGGCGCCGATGCGCCCCAGCGGCAGCACAGCGAAGTCTGCAGTCGTACCGTCGCCCGAGTTCCTGGCGGCCGGGGCCACCGGTCCCGCCGTCAAGCAGCTCCAGCGGGCGCTGCACCTACAGGTCAACGGCGTCTTCGGCTCCGCCACGCGCGCGGCCGTAGTCCGCTTCCAGCACAAGCACCATCTGCTCGTCGACGGTGTCGTCGGGCCGCAGACGCGCCGCGCGCTGCACCTGCGCGTGCGGGTCATCCAGCCGGCCTCGGCGCCGACCACGCCTGCGACGAGCACCGCGACGTCGACCAGCTCGAGCGCGCAGTCCTCGAGCGGCTACTCGATTCCGTCCAGCATCGTGCAGTGCGAGTCGGGCGGTAACTGGCGCGCCGTCAACCCGACCACGGGCGCGGGCGGTGCCTACCAGATCATGCCCTCGACCTGGGCGGCGTATGGCGGCAGCGGCCTGCCACAGAACGCCTCTCCGGCCGAGCAGAGCGCGATCGCCGCGAAGATCTGGGCCAGCAGTGGCCCCGGTGCGTGGTCGTGCTGAGCTCCCGTTAGAGCTCTATTGCGCTGTACCGGGGCGGGCTCTCGAGGGGGCCCGCCCCGGTTACATTCCTTCGCATGGGAGCGAGGGCCGCAGGGCTGACGACCGCGCTGGTCGGCCTGGCGCTAGCGGCATGCGGTGGGAGTAGTCACCCCGCGGCAAAGGGACCGCCCGCCGTCCGGGTGTGTACCGCCGCGGCCTCCGCGGCGAGCCGGGCGCTCGGCAGCCATGTCAGCGTCACCGTCACCGATAAGGACCCAGCGAACATTGAGTGCGCGCTGTCTGGCTCTGGTGCGAAGCTGGCGCTCACCGCGCAGGCCAGCTCGCAGGCTTATTACGCCTGGAACGTCGCGACGACGCACTTCGAGCAGGCGTTCGGCGCCTTCGGGCGGACTCAGCATCCTCAGGACCTGCCCGGTCTGGGGACCGTGGCTCAATGGTTCCCGGCTCAGCAGCAGTTGCTGACCACCAACGGGACGTCATCGCGCGGCGGGAGTTTCGTCACGGTCGCGGTCACGAACTGGGCCTCACCGTCGAGCTCGCGCCTGTCAGTCGCGCGAGCGGTGGCTCAGCGGGCGCTGGCGGTGGCACCGCGCGGGCCTAACCCCGCAGCGCCGCAGTCATGAGCTGGCTTGAATCCCCCAGCTGCCCGTGAATGACTGCCCTGGGTCGAGTGTAAGCAGCCCTTCGCGTGACTGGAAGGCGTTGGGGGCACAGCTCATCGGCTCGACGCCCAGCCCCTGACGCCGGCGGCGCTCGTCCGGGAGCGCATCGCCGGTGAACAGCATCAGGTAGGGATAGCTCTCGTCCGTCCACAGCTCGACGCGGCGGCCGCTCGCCGGGTCCTCAAGCGACACGCGGGCGCGGCCGTCGTCGCCCCGATCCAACTCCGCATAGCCGGTGTCAAGCTGCGTCTCCCCGAGCTGTCTGGGCTCGCGAAAGTCGTACTCGGTGCCCCGCACGGACTTCGAGCCGGT
This sequence comes from uncultured Solirubrobacterales bacterium, assembly GCA_963767295.1. GTDB lineage: Bacteria > Actinomycetota > Thermoleophilia > Solirubrobacterales > Solirubrobacteraceae > Palsa-465. Next base: position 164,244 of record CAVYDI010000002.1, on the reverse strand, counting down.
GGGGATCATGCGCTCGTCGGTGGGCATCCAGGCGCCGCCGGGAGCCTGGAGGCAGCAATCGTCGAGCTTCGGTGTACCGGCCGTGATGTAGGGGTGTGCCCCCGCGCCGAACGGGCACGGCTGGCTACCCACGTTGGTCGCGTTCGTGGTGACGGTCAGGCCCTCGGCGCCGAGCGCGTATTCCAAGCGGAGCGCGAGCGCGAACGGGTAGCCGTCGCGCGGGTGGGAGACGAGCTCCATCACCAGCCGGTCACGACCGCGCTCGGACGCGACCCAGTTCGCCCACCGAACGAGGCCGTGGATGGCGTTGCCACGGTCGGGTTCGCTCAGCGGCACCTGCAGCTGCTCGCCGTGCCAGTCATAGCGCCCGTCGCGTAGCCGGTTAGGCCACGGGATCAGGATCTGGCCCCTTGCCGTGGGACAGACCTCGTCCGCTCCATAGCCGTCGAGCACATCCGCGCCATCGACCGTGTACGCGCGAAGTCCACCGCCGACCTCGACCACGACAGCGCGCTGCGCGCCGCTGCTGAGCTCGAACTGCTCGCCGGAGGGCGGAAGGGGCACCGCCGCCTACGTTAACTCTTGGCGTTTCAGGGTGCGGGTGCCGTGGGCCTTCACCGCGCCCGCGCTCGGGCCGTCGCCGCCCCACCCGCCGCCGGCGATCCGCGCAGGCTGTCCGAGACGGCCGTGAGCGGTTTGGCAATGCCCTCGAGCCCTCGACGCTCGGCTTTCACCCCGAAGAAGATCTCCACGATGCCGCCGATAATCATCAGTACGGCGCCAATCGCCAGGGCGATGAACACATCGGACGCTTTGCCGGTGGGCACGAGTCGCCCGAACAGTTGCGGGCCAATGATGCCGCCGATGCCGGTGCCGACCGCGTAGAAGATCGCGATCGCCAGAGCGCGCGTCTCCATCGGGAAGACTTCGCTGACCGTTAGGTAGGCCGCGCTGACCCCAGCCGAGGCGAAGAAGAAGACCACGCACCAGCTGAGAGTCAGCGTCGTGGCGGTCAATTGATGCTGCTCGAACAGGTAGCCGCTGATCAGCAGCAGCACGCCCGAAAGGATGTAGGTGCCCGCGATCATCGGCTTGCGGCCGACCGTGTCGAACAACGGCCCGAGCACGATTGGCCCGAGCAGGTTGCCGGCCGCGAATGCCACCAGGTAATAGGGCGCGTCCGCGGTACTGACGCCGAAGAAGGTGCTCAGCAACGTCGCGTAGCCGAACAGGATCGCGTTGTAGAGGAAGGCCTGACCGATGAAGAGCGCCAGCCCCAGCACCACGCGCTTGGGGTAGGCCTGGACGATCCCCTTGGTCACCTCGAGCAGCGGAATCGAGCGTCGCTGCCGAACGGTGATCGTGTCGTCGGGCTCTTCGAGCTCGGCGCCCGTGCTCTCCACCACCTGGCGCTCGATGTCGCGCGTGACCTCTTCGGCTTCCTGCTCACGGCCGTGGATGAACAGCCAGCGCGGGCTCTCCGGGACGCTCCGGCGCACGATCAGAATCGCCAGACCAAGGATGAAGCCGAGCGCGAAGCAAACACGCCAGTCGAGGAAGGGCGAGAAGATGTGCAGCGCCGCCACCGACAGCAGCGCGCCCGCGGCGGCGCCTGCCCAGTAGGTGCCGTTGATGATGATGTCGATGCGCCCGCGGTGTTGCGCGGGGATCAGCTCGTCGATGGCGGAGTTGATCGCGCTGTACTCGCCCCCGATGCCCATCCCGGTCACGAACCGGCAGGCGAAGAAGAAGATCGGAGTCCACGCGAACGCCGTGGCGATCGTCGCCGCCAGATATACGCCCAGCGTGATCATGAACAGCCGCTTGCGGCCAAAGATATCCGTCAGGCGACCGAATACCAGCGCCCCGAAGCAGGCGCCGGCGACGTACATCGACGCCGCCATGCCCGCGATGTCGGCGGACGAGATCGTGATACCGCTGCCCTTGGCGGAGATAGCCCCCGCGATCGAGCCGACGACCGTGACCTCGAGGCCGTCGAGAATCCAGACCGTTCCGAGTCCAATCAGGATCTTCCAGTGCCACCGCGACCATGGAAGCCGGTCGAGCCGCGCTGGGATGTCGGTCTCGATCGTCCTGAGTTCTCGATCAGAGGCAATCGCCGTCATAGCTTCCCCTCCTCCAGGTGGGTGCTCGCGCTCCGTTCGATTTTGCGACGCTCGTGTTGAGCGGATCTGACCTACCCGCTGCCCTCGCGCGCAAAACGGGTGGCAACGGCGCGCACCTCGCCGACGATCGAGTTGACGAACCGTTCGAAATTCTCGGCTCCTCGCTCTGCGTGGGCGCCTTGTGCCGCCTGTGTTGATTCGGGGCGAACGACGAGCAGCACGGAGGCGAGCCACTCGCCCGCGTGCGAGCCGGGGTTGGGCCCGACGTCGCCCCGCGGAGCACAGGCTGTCGCGCCCGGCAGCGTTTGGTTGAGACGATCGACGGCGGCGTTCAGCGCGGCTGCATTGCCGCCGTGGGCGGAGACAAATGCGATCACGCGCACGCCCGCCTGAGCCAGGCTCTCCCCGATCTCGGCTGCGAGGTCGGTGAGCGTTTCCGGTTGCAGCGTAAGCGTCCCCGGGTTGGCCACGTGCTGTGAAGCGTCCCCGATCTTGGTGGTCGGCACAAGCAGTGCGCCGAGCCTCCGCGCGACCTCACGGCCGACAGCATCGGCCAGGAGCGCGTCGGCGCCGAGCGGAAGGCGGTCGCCTTGGTGCTCGATCGAGCCGAACGGGACGATCGCTGTTGTGACCCCCGAGGCGATCAGGGCGTTGAGCTCCGGTGCGGTCAGGGTCTCGAGCTCATGCACATGAGCAAAGCTAGCTCCGCGGGGGTGCGGGGCGAGCGTAGGCTCGCGCGCATGAACGACTCATCATCCTTTCCGAGCACCCCGACCCCTCAGGTCGCCACTCCCCACGTTGCGCCGCAGAATCGGCTGGACAAGATCCTCGCGGTCGTGCCGCGGGCCCTGTCGAGCCACGTCCACATCATCTTTCTCGCCTGCCTGGGCGTGTTTCCTGGTGATCCTGCCGCTGTTCGGCGTGACCGTCAGTGGTCCGCGCCGAGCTGATCGGAGGCAACTACACAAACGTGACCTCCGATTTGGGCGCATGTATCGCGGCGGGTCTGACGGTGCATCTGGTGCGCAGAGACCGCAGACGGGCCGACGAGCTCACGGAGATCTTGCGCAAGAGCCACGATGCGCTCAATCGCGAAATTCAGCGCGCGGTCAGCGCCGCGGAACGGGCCGAAGCGGCGGCTGGCGGCAACGGGCCTACGTCGCAGAAATGAGCGTGGGAAGTCAGCCGGCCTCTGAGGAGTGCTGGTCCGAGTCGCCTAAGGCCGAGTCGTCGTCGGCTGGCGCGCCCGGCAGCTTGTCCGCCGCCGGGCTGTCCGAACCGCCCTCCGCGCCAGGCTCCTCGGGCGCGTCCTCCGGCGCGCGCTGTTCCTGATCTTCTTCGTGGGTCTCGTTCATCGCGTGAGCGCTACCCGTTTTGGGGCCGTGCGCGCCGTTTTCGCGGCTGCAATATTGGACTGCGCGACAAGCTCCACCAGGAGCCTGGCAGGATTCCCGCGGATGACCGAGCTCAGTGACAGACGGGGCTTTACACGGGGCCGCCTGCTTGCCGGTGTATTCGCGCTCGTGATGATTTTTGTCGCGGGCGGATGCGGTGGAGGAACCGCCAGCCATACCGCGACGCACCGATACGGCTTCGTGCCGACCTCGAAAGTCGAGGCCGCGATCGCCGCCCAAATCAAAGCGAGCGCGGCCGGAGCACCGAGCGTGAACAGCCTGACGTTGGGCTGCGCAAAAGGGGTGAAAGTCCAGCGCGGCAACAACTTCACGTGCAATCTGCTCACTGAGCAAGGCAAGGCGTTCGCCGGAACCGTTCTCGTAGTCCTCACGAACTCAACCGGTACCAGTTACCGGTACAACGGCGAATTCAACGGTAAGCCGGTGAGTGGAAGGGTCGGGCTCTGAGCTGGGAACAGGGTTGAACCTGCGAAAGCGGTCGCAACCCGTTACGTCACGCGGCAGGGCTAGTGCTGCGGGTACGCGAGACGTTAGACTCGCGCACCGACAATTGAGTTCTCGGCCTAAGGGGTGTGAAGAGCGCAACGGGACAAAACCCGTGGAGGGCCACCGACGCGCGGCCGTGCTGGAGTCGAGAACGCGACCAATCTCTGTCAGGAGGTCGCAATATGAAGATGTCGCTTCGCAAGCCGGTGGGCCGACTGTGTGCGGGTGCGGGTGCGCTGGCGGTCGCCGCTGCGTTCGTCGCAACGGCGACTACGGGCGGGGGCGTCGCCAGCGCCGGTTTCTATGCCCGCGCGCTGAAGGTCATGAAAGCCGATCTGCGCCACATGACTGCTCCGAACCTGCCAGCCCCGCTCAGGCTGGCCCGTCCGGCGTCGGGCGCCAACGTGACGCAGGTGGGGTCGTACAACTGGTCGGGCTACGCGGACGTGACCACCACAGCCGACAAGTTCAGCGCGGTCTCGGGGAAATGGACGGTGCCAAAGGTCAGCTGCACCTCGGAGGATCAGATCGAGTCATCGTGGGTCGGGCTCGACGGGGCTAACGACAGCACCGTTGAGCAGCTTGGCACCGTCGCTCAATGCTTCCAGAACAAGGCGGTCTACTACTCGTGGTATGAGATGTACCCATCGGGCGAGGTCGTCGTGAGCAAGGGTGTCAAGAAAGGCGACCAAATCAGCGCGTCGGTCACCCGCAGCGGGACGTCATACACGCTTAAGCTCACCGACTCCACGACCAGCGGCAACAACGTCAAAGTGTCCAAGAGCTGCAGCACTTGCATGAATCAGGACGCCGAGTGGATCGTCGAGCGTCCTGACCTGGCTACAACCGGCATCGTGCCGCTCGCCAAATTCTCAAGTACCGGCTTCAAGTCCGCGTCCGCGAAGGCCGGCGGGAAAAAGGGCACAATCGCCACCGTTTCGCCGCGTCAGTACTTCATGATCGACTCCACGGAGACCTATTACCTAGCGCAGCCGTCGGCGTTGAACAGCAACAAAAACAGCTTCACTGTCGCGTGGAAGAACAGCTATTGATGCTGTAGCAATCGGCAACCCGGGAGTCGACGCATGTGTCGGCGCGTGTCGGCGCCCACCGCCGCTCGATCACGACAGGCCGCGCAGTCAAGTCGAGCCGGGCAAGAAATGTCGTGGTCGGCCCGGACCAATCTACGTTGGGCTTGCTGTAGGCGACGAGACGCTGGACATCGACGCCTTCTGGAGGGCTGTGTCGCGCGGCGCGGGCGACGGGGATGGGCGCGATCCGGCCCGCGAAATCCGGGAGCGCGCTCCTCGCCTCTCCGGAGCCACCAACTAGTCGGGGAGACAGGATTTGAACCTGCGACCGCCCGGCCCCCAGCCGGGTGCGCTACCAGACTGCGCCACTCCCCGTGGTCGAGACGATTCTACGCCGGGTTACGAGTCGTCAACTAGACCCGACGGTCGCGCGCCGCACCGGAAGCTTGAAGCGTTGCTCGAGCTCGCCGAGATCTATGTCTTCCCGGTAGTGCTCCTCGCCTTCGGGATGCGTGAAGACGAGGATCTCGTCGGCGGGGAACGTTTGCAGCGCGTCCTGGATTGCCTGCTCGGGATCGCTCTCTCCCGTGTCTCCTTGCGCCTGTACCCCTTCCTGCCGGAGCTGCTGGACCGTCTCTCGTTCCGTCCTCTGTGCTTCCGCAATCGCGTCGTCGACGTCCGCCAACCAGAATTTGAGTGGCGAGCGCTGCAGCGCAGGCGCTACGACCATCACCTCGACGTCGCTGGAGTCGGCGTCGCCAGGCAATGCTTTGCGTAGTTGGGCGGCCGAAACCGGCTCGCTTGTGACCACCAGGACCCTCATCGTGCCATTACGATACGCCCGCATACCCTCTCGGGTTGTCCAGGTAACCATTCAAGGAGCAGCGAGTGAGCTTGATCGACAGGATCCTCGGTCGGACCAAGAAGACCGTCGGCGAGGCAGTCGACGACCCCCAGTTGCGCCGCGAGGGAAGCGTCCAAGAGCGCAAAGGCGAAGCCGAGGCCGAGCTATCCGCCAAGCAGGAGGGCGTGCAGGAGAAGGCGGAGGAGATCGCTGACCTCAAGCGAGCAGAGCGCGAAACGCAGCAGTAGTCGCGCGCTCCCAAGCGCTTCCTCCAAAATGTGCTTTGGCCAAGTTCGGCCGTCCGCGGTGGTAGCTCAATGGCAGAGCCTCGGCCTTCCAAGCCGATGATGCGGGTTCGATTCCCGTCCGCCGCTTAGCGGTGGGCCGACGTCAGCCCGCCGCCGCTCGACGCTCTTCGGTTGGGATCTCGCCGTCCGAGGAGAGATCGGGCGGCGGCCACGGCCCAAACCAGTTGTCCAGGGCGCCGTCCAGGGTGATCACCGTCCCCGAGAAGCTGTGGCCGAGCGGAGAGGCAAGCAAAGCTACGAGCCACCCATATTCCTGCACGTCTCCAAGACGCTGCAGCGGCACGGACTGCGCCGCCCGACGCCACAACTCTGCTGGGTATTTGTACAGCGACTCAGTCGCAAATCGGCCAAGCGCCACCGCGGTGACAGAGACCCCGTTATCTCTCCAGCGCTGTGCGAGCTCGCGCGTGAGTTCTTCGACCGCGGCGCGGGCGGCGCCGGTGTGAGCCATCGCCGGCATCCCATGATGGGGAGAAACGGTGACGTTCACGATCGTGCCCGAGCCCGCCTGCTGCATCGCCAGCTCGTAGGCGGCCGTGGACATTCGAAGCGTCCCCGTGACGTTCAGCCTTTGCACAGCTCGCCAGCCCTTGGCTGCGATCGCCTCTGCGGCGGCGAAGTACTGGCCGCCGGCGTTGTTGAGGAGGAAGTCGAGGCGTCCGTGGCGCTCGAGGACCGTCTTTACGATCGTCTCGGCGCCATCCAGTTCACGCACGTCGCCGACGACCCAAGTGCACCGTTCGCCGAGTTCTTCACTTGCGGCAGTAAGTACCTCGGGTCTGCGCCCTGCGATCACCACTTTGGCGCCACACTGGGCGAGCTCACTCGCCGCGGCCTTGCCCAGATTCGTCCCGCCTCCGGTGACGAGGGCGACTTTGTCCGCGAGCAGGTCGCCGGCGAACACACGCGAGCTCTGGATGGCTACTCCCCCATGACCTTGATCACGAGCCGCTTGGTCCGTCCACCGTCGAACTCGCAGTAGAACACCTGCTGCCAGGGGCCCAGGTCGAGCCGGCCATCTGTCACCGGGACGATCACCTGGTGATGGACCAGCAGGTTCTTTAGGTGCGCGTCGCCGTTGTCCTCGCCGCCGCGATGGTGGCGGTAATCGCCTGGATCCGGCAGCAGCGCACGCGCAACCTCACCATCGGGGTCGTGCCAGCTCGGCGGGGCAAGCTTGTCGAGCCACTCGAGCGCGTCGGCCTGTATGCCCGGCTCATCATCATTGACCCACACGCCGGCGGTGATGTGCATCGCTGAAACGAGCACCATTCCTTCGCTGATACCGGCCTCGCTGACCGCTTCCTCGACGTCCTTAGTAATCCGGACGAATTCACGGCGCTTGTCGGTGTTAAAGGTGCGGTAGACGGTGTGGGACTTCACTAGCGAGGAGCGTTGCGATTGCGGGGCACTGGCACAACCGACCGAGCAGGGGAGCCGGGATTCGAACCCGGGTTCACGGTTTTGGAGACCGCGCGCGTTACCACTAGCTCACTCCCCTGGGCAACTCTCATCGTAGCTCCAAGCGGGCAGATTACCGTCCGCCCCGAACGCAAACATATGTTCGTGATGGACCTGTTTGACCGCGTACACGCGCTAGCCCGCACTGGACTCAGCGACTACGAGATCTCGAGCTCGCAGCACGGTTCAGAGTGGCGGCATCGTGAGAAGCAACCGCTTCCTGCAGCGGGGGCGAAAATCGCGGCTGGCTGGCAAGTCCCCGACCCGGCCAGATACTGCTACCTCCTCGGGACCTACCTCGACGACGGCCACCTAATTCATCCCTCTGCTAGGCGAACGTGCAGCAGATCCTCGCGCGTACGCTTCGCCGGCTGCGTTCGGAGCTCGAGCGCCCCGAGCGCCACTGATCTTCCACTCGAAAGTGCGGGCGGAGGGACTCGAACCCCCACGGGCTAAGCCCACCGGCTCCTAAAGCCGGCGCGTCTACCGATTTCGCCACGCCCGCGCGGCGACGCGCCGATTGTAGGCGGCACTTCCGCTCGGAAGAAGTGATGCATACGCCGCTTTTCCGGGGTAATGTGCGCACCGTGCCACCGGTCCGCATCCTTCGACCCGGGTACACAGTCATTCACCCGAACCGCGACAAGGTGGTCGCAAAGACCACCAAAGCGATCGTGGTGCTGATCCTGCTGGTCTCGGTGGCGTTGATGCTCATCATCACGTTCGGCGGCTGGTCGAAGCTCCAGGGGCTCACTCCGCTCAACTTCGTCTGGTGTCTCGCCTACCTGATAATTGCCTACTACGTGTGGCGGTGGAGCCGCGGCGCGCTACCGATCGCGGCTGGCCTGGCAATCCTGTTGCTGATGGTCACGGTGATCGCCGGCGTTGGGCTCTCGGGCACCAGCTGGTTCGACTTGAGTCACTCAGGGTTCGCGCACCCGAAATCGATTTTCGGTGGGACCGGTTTGTCAGCCGACTTTGTCGGTCTGCTTGTCGTGCTGCTCGCACCGGTGCAAATACTCCTGATCTTGTTCGCCATGCGGGGGTTCGCGCAGGGCTGGAACGTCGAGATGGAGGTGCCGATCGAGGAGGCAAAGCGTCGCGGCTCGCCTCCCGTGGTGCCGCCCAAGCCCTCGACGGCATAGAACGCTCGGCTTGAAACCCCCCGCGGCTTCGTAGCACCCTCCCGCGGCGAAGCTTTCGCTCTCTGACGGGCCCCTACGCGCATCCACCTGCCACTATGGCGATGCGACCGCAAAGGGGCGAGCTCGATACGAGTTCACCATCGTGTGGCTCCTCGAAAAGTGGCAATTTGCAGGACGGTCGGCGACGATCGAGACATCCTAAGGGTAGTGCGGCGGGTGGGATTCGAAATCAATGATCCTCGCTTGATTGGGCCGCGATAACACCCGTCCCGACCGGGTTCGTGGATCCCAGGTGCTCTGAGTTGCTCTCAGTTTGGTACACGGTTGGGTACACAACCGGATCGGTGGAGTTTGGCCACGCCGCGTTGACGAGGTTCAACTCGTGCTCGCTGGGGGCGTAGTCGGCGTAGATGAGCGTGGTCTTGAAGTCGCGGTGGCCGTGCACTCCTGGATAGTCCGCATCGGCACGCCGGCGGAACATGTTCCGGCCGGGGCCGGAGCACATGTGCGCCGCTTCGGTCCTCACATGTGCGGACGCCGACCGTCTGGCGTGGCGTGTTATCACTTGTCAACACGGTGACTTTTGCCGGAGCCGCGGAGTCGCCCATACCGCCGCCCGTACTTGGACGCGCTTACTTGCACGCTGAAGTAAGTCGGGGGTAGGCTCGGCGCAAGCAACCGGGAGGTCGAAAAATGAGGCGACTTGTGATCTCGCTCGTGACAGTGATCGCGGGAACAGTTGTAGTCGTTGCTACGGCGGCGGGAGCCGCGAGCGCAGGAAAGCACTACGCGACGACAATCGACGTGAGAGGCGAGAACCCGCCAGGAGGGACAAACCCGAATGTCTACATCGAGTTTGGGCAGGTTCACTCCACGGCTCGCGCCTGCATAGCTGGCCGGAGTCTGCAAATGGTCGAAACGCTCGTGGGCGGCGGCCATAAGGTCATGGACGTCGGACAATCCAGCAAGAACGGCGCATTCGCGCTGGTCGGGAACTTCAACGGTTTTTCAAGCGGAGCCATCAAGGCCGCTCGGAAGGTCATTGGCTCTGGTGCCAAACGGAAGATCTGCGACGCCGCATCAATACCGCCTGACTGACGAGCGGTGGCTGACGATCTGGACGCCTGCAGCGCCGGAACCTCTTACGCCCGCGTTCACCAATCGCGCGGAGTTCCGGCGCCCTGCTGGCCTGGACACCACAGGCTGACAGTGCGGCGGGTGGGATTCGAACCCACACGTCCTTTCGGACAATGCGTTTTGAGCGCATCGAGTCTGCCGTTCCTCCACCGCCGCTGACGGTCCGAGAGAGTCTAGGAGTGATCAACTGCGCCGGGTGCGCCGAGGCTGGCGAACCTTGGCCATGTCGAGGTCGAGGTGTCCCGAGTCAGACACCTCTCACCGTCCGGTTGTTAGGCGAGAGTTCATACTGGGCTTTCAGCGTCGATGGGCGCTGCCGTAATGTCGCTGTCGCGCAGGGGCGCATTCGCTAACTCCAGGAGGTATTGATTTGCGTACTCGTTCTGTCCTTGTCCTCGCCGCGTCGAGCGCGGCTGCCTTAGCGCTTGCCGGACCTGCCTTCGCAAACTCGAATTCGGGGGCCGCTCGCGGGGCTCCGGCTGCCCCGATGACAAGCCAGACCTTCGCCGGGTGGGTGGTCAACGGCGAAGATGGCGGGTTCAATATGAAGACCACGGTCGTGCTGCCAAGGCTGAAGTGCGGCAAGACCAATCAGGCCATCGTCCCGAGCGTTGGGGCGTACTTCGCACCCTCGCGAAAGGGGTTCTCTGATGCCGGCATATTCGTCGGTTGCTCGGGCGGCAAAGCGCGTTATTACCCTGCCTTCCGGCTTCACGGCAAGGAGAAGGACTACCCGACGCTCAAGGCACGGGCGGGCGATACCGTGAACCTCAGCATCCAGATGGGCGGCAAACATACCCGGCTGTCCGTCCAAGATACGACGACCAAGAGCGCCAGCAAGAATCTCTCCGGCGGCGGCGTAAGCGCGGTTGCCTTTCCGTGGACTGGCGATCTGGGGTGGCCAACGTCCTCGTTGACGCCGCAGGGGGTGCCTGACTTCGGCACAGTGACATTCTCGAACACGCTGTTCATCGGCGCGCCGCTGGGAAAGTTTTCTGAGCTCGAACAATTCAACCGCTACGACGGCTCCACGCTGCAAATCTCGACGACAGGGTTCAAGAGCCACCCCACAAAGTTCAAGACGGGCTTCCATCACTCCTAAGCCGAACCTGATGGGGTGCGGCGCTCGCAGCGCCGCACCCCATCACCCTCACAGGCCAGACTCTCGAATCCAGCGAAAACACCCGCGCGGGCCAGTAGCTTTTCGCCGGGGCCGTTCCGAGTCACCCTAGGAGGCAGTTCATTGCGTACCCGTAATTTGCTCACGCTCGCCACCGGGGCTGTTGTCGCGCTCGTACTCGCCGCGCCCACACTCGCATCCTCGGGCGCGAAGTGGACGGCTTGGAAGTCCTTTGCACCGTCGACCGCGAGCCCCTCCAGCAGTTTCGCCGGCTGGGAGGACAACAACGTCCACGGAGGGACGACGGTGACTACCACTCTGGTGCTGCCGAAGCTGCAGTGCCAGTCGGCAAAGCAGGTCATCTACCCCAGTGTCGGCGCTTACTTCGCTCCCTTGCCGCCCGCCTTCTCGTCAGCGGGGGTGTATCTCGCCTGCTCCGGAGGCAAAGCCCGCTACTACCCAACCTTGTGGATCAACGGGAACATGCACATTTACAAGCAGCTCAAGGCGAACGCCGGGGACACGGTCGTACTCAAAAGCTCGATGAAGCCCTCGGGCACGATTGAAGAGTTCAACGACCAGACGACCAAGAGCGCCAGCAAGAAACTGACTGGCCACGGCGTCACAGGTGGAGTCGGATTCCCGTGGGTAGGGGATTCGGGCTGGCCGCCGTACTCAAGTACGCCAACGTTCGGCGTGCCGAACTTCGGCCACATCACCTTCTCGCACACCCTCGTCTTTCACCAGCCGTTCGGAACCGATCCGTCAATTTCCCAGTCCGACCGGTACAACGGCCCCACCCTCCAGATCTCGTCCAGCGCTTTCAAGAGCGACAACGAGACCTTTAAGACCGTCTTTCATCACTCCTAAGCCGAACCTGATGGGGTGCGGCGCTCGCAGCACCGCGCCCCATCACCCCTCGATCAGCGCCTCAAGCTCGTCGATCAGCTCCGCCGGGGCGGTCAGAACACCAGGCGGCTCCTCGGCAGTGGCCGGAAGCGTCCGCACGACCAAGCCCGAGCGCTCGGCGATCAGTCCGCCGGCTGCCAGATCCCACGGTTTCAGTCCCCGTTCGTAGTAGGCGTCGAAGCGGCCGCACGCGGTCCATGCCAGATCGAGCGCGGCCGCTCCGACCCGGCGGATGTCCCGCACGCGCGGCAGCACGCGGGCCAGCGTGGTCGCCTGCCGCGAGCGCATCGCTGCGTCGTAGCCGAACCCGGTCGCGACCATCGCCAGCCCCAGATCGCTGGCCCGCTCTTGCACCTCGATCTGCTCGCCGTTCAAAAAGGGCGCGCCCGAGCGCGTGGCTTCGAAGCACTCCTCGCGCAGCGGGTCGAAGACGACTCCGGCAATCGTGCCCCCGCTGTCTTCGCATGCGATGCTCACCGCAAAAGCCGGGATCCCGAACACGAAGTTGACTGTCCCGTCGAGGGGGTCGACCAGCCATCGCACCTCCGATGAGCCCGAGCCGCTTGCCAAACCGCCCTCCTCGGCCAGAATCGCGTCGCCGGGACGACGCTTTTGAATGACGGTACGAATTGCGGTCTCGGAGGCTAAATCGGCCTCCGAGACCAAGTCGGTCGGAGTCGTCTTGGTCCTCAGCCCGGCCCGAAGCCCAATGCGAGCCACCAGCTGCTCGGCACCGACGCGAGCCGCCTCCCGTGCGATCTCGAGCAGTTCCGTCTCGCGCACCTGGGTCTCGCTCATGGCGCGCCGTTCTAGCATGGCCCACCGCTGATGCGACCGGCCGACATGATCGCGACCCTCGAGAGCTTCCATGGCCGCGGCGCCGGAACGGACGCCGAGCGGCGAGCCGGCGTCTGGCTGTCGCGGGCGCTCGGTCCCTCGAGGCAGGCTCACCTCGAGCCGCTTTGGTGCCGGCCCAACTGGGCGCTCGCCCACGGCTGGCATCTGACCGCGGCGCTAGCGGGCAGCCTCATCGCGAGAGGGTCACCGCGGATCGGAGGCGCGATCGTGCTCGTCGCGCTGCTCTGCACTCTGGCCGACGCGATCACCGGACGCTCGCTCGGTCGGCTCCTGACACGCGAGCGGGCGAGCCAGAACGTCGTCTCGGAGCATGAAGACACGCCGGCGGATGCCGTGCACCTCGTAATCACCGCCAACTACGACGCCGGCCGCTCCGGGTTCATGTATCGGGATAGTTCGCGCCGGGCTGCAGCGTGGCTGGCGAAGGTGACGGGTCGCCGTGGCCCGGGGTGGCTCGGATGGGCGGCCCTCGCGATGGCAATCGTGCTCGCGGTCGCGATCCTGCGCCTCGAGGGCAGCGGCGGGACTGCCATCGACCTGATCCAGCTCGTCCCGACCGTCGCGCTGCTGGTCGGCGCCTCCCTGCTTTTCGAGCAGGCGACGAGCGACTGGAGCCCGGCAGCATCGGAGAACGCCAGTGGCGTCGCGGGTGTGCTCGCGCTGACGAGCGCGCTCGACGCCGCCCCTCCGAGCTATCTGACGGTGGACGTCCTGCTGCAAGGGGCCAGCGACGGCGACGGCACAGGGTTGCGCCGTTACTTGCGAGAGCGCCGCGAGGCGCGCAGAGCGCCCAACACCGTCGTGCTCGGCTTTGCCGCGTGCGGTGCCGGCAAGCCGCGCTGGTGGGTGAGCGACGGCAACCTCGCGCCGGTGGGCTACTTCAAGCCGCTACGCGAGATGTGCGCGGCGATCGCTGCAGAAGAACCGGGCCTCAACGCCACCGCTCACCGTGGCAGAGGCCGTACACCGGCACTCCCGGGACGCTCGGCGCGTCTGCCCGCGATCGCGCTCGGCTGCCTCGATCAGAACGGGCTCGCGCCGCGCTCGCATCAGCCGCAGGACACGCCGCAAAGCATTGACCCGGCGGCGATCGACCAAACCGTCGAGTTCGCCTTGTTGCTCGTCGACCGCATCGATGCGTTTTTGGCCGCGCGTGGCGCGCCGGCCATACGACGAGCTACACCGGCGTGACCGGATTGTGCTTGTGCGGCCACTCGCGGTGCTTGGAGGCCGCGCGCGCGAAGCGCCGCACCAGCTCTGCGCGCAAATCGTCGGGCTGAATCACCGCGTCGACGACGAGTTCGGAGGCCAGCCTCAGCACGTCGATATCGGCCGCGTACTCGCGCCGCAGCTGGTCAGTTCGCCGCTCACGCTCGGCGGGGTCCTCGACCGCCTGCAGCTGGTTGTAGTAGACGGCGTTGATCGCCGCTTCGGGCCCCATCACGGCGATCGATGCCGTCGGTAGCGCGATGCATCCGTCTGGGTCGAAGGCCGGACCCGACATCGCGTACAACCCCGCGCCGTAGGCCTTGCGCACGATCACCGACAGCTTCGGCACGTTGGCCTCAGACACGGCGCTGATCATCTTGGCGCCATGACGGATGATGCCCTCGCGCTCCACGCGCGTGCCGATCATGAACCCGGGCACATCGGCTAGGAACAGCAACGGGACGTTGAAGGCGTTGCAGGTCCAGATGAAGCGTGCGCACTTGTCGGCCGAGTCCACGAACAGCACTCCACCCTTGACCTTGGGCTGATTTGCGACCACGCCGATCGCGCGACCCTCGAGCCGGCCGTAGCCGACGATCACCTCGCGCGCCCAGCGTTCGTGTACCTCCAGAAACGAGCCCTCGTCGAGCAGCGCGTCGAGTAGCTCGCGCATGTCAAACGGCTTGTTCTCGTCCTCGGGGATCAGCTCGGCGATCGAGCGCTGGGACCCCGGCGCCAACGCCGGCGCGACCGGCGGCTCGCCGGTGAAGTCCTGCGGGAAATAGCTCAAATACCGCCGCACGAAGTCGATCCCCTCCTCGTCTGAGGAGACCAGCACGTGCCCCACGCCGCTCTTTGAGGTGTGCATGCGTGCGCCGCCCATCTCCTCGAGCGTGACCTTCTCGCCGATCACCATCTCGGCCATGCGCGGCGAGCCGAGGTACATGGAGGCATTGCCGTCGCGCATCGCGACCACGTCACAGAAGGACGGGATGTAGGCGCCTCCGGCCGCGCTCGGCCCGAACAGGGCGCACACCTGCGGCACCACGCCAGAGAGCCGCACCTGGTTGAAGAAGATGCGCCCCGCGTTCCGGCGGCCGGGGAACATCTGCACCTGCTCGTTGATGCGCGCGCCGGCGGAGTCGACGAGGTACACGATCGGGCAACGCAGCGCGAGGGCGCGCTCCTGGACGCGGAGAATCTTCTCGACCGTCTTGGGCGCCCACGAGCCGGCCTTGACCGTGGGGTCGTTGGCCATCACCGCGACGGTCCGGCCGGCCACCGTTCCGAGCCCGGTAACGACCCCTGCCGCTCCTTCGTCGGGCGCCTCGTGGGAAGCGAGAAGCCCCTCCTCCGCAAACGATCCGGCGTCAAGCAGCCGCCCGACCCGCTCGCGCACGGGCAGCTTGCCCTGCGTCGCCGCCTTGTCGCGATGCCGCTCCGGGCCGCCCCCGAGCGAGCGCTCGGTTGCCCCCCGCAGGGGATCGGACTGTCCCACTAGCGGTTCCACTCGATCGGTCCCGCAGTGAGCAGGTGAGAACTGAGGCTCCGGCCAATCACCGCTTGGGCGGCTCGCGATGCTTCGAGCAGCGCCGGTAGGTCGATCCCCGTCTCGATTCCCATCTCGTGCAGCATCGAGACCAGATCCTCGGTGGCGATGTTCCCAGTGGCTCCGGCGGGCACCGGGCAGCCGCCAAGCTCGCCGAACGAGGATTCGAAGCTCTGCACTCCCGTCTCCAACGCGGCCAGCACGTTGGCGAGGCCCTGGCCGCGAGTGTTGTGAAAGTGGGCGGTCAGCTCCACGCCCGGCAGCGCTTCAAAGGCAGCGGCGAAGAACTCCCTCACCTGCACCGGGTTGGCCATTCCCGTCGTGTCGCCGAAGCCGACCTCATCGGCGCCCGCGCCGACGAGCTCGCGCGCGACGTCCAGCACGCGCTCGACCGGTACGTGGCCTTCGTAGGGGCAGCCGAACGACGTCGAAATCACTCCCTCGCAGCGCAGACCCTCAGCTTGCGCCCGCGCGAATGTCGCGCGAAGGCCCTGCAGCGACTCCGCCACCGACCGTCCCACGTTCTTGCGGTTGTGGGTCTCCGAGGCCGATAGAAAGCCGTTGATCTCCTGGAATTTCTGACGGTGCCTAAGCGCGCGCTCGAGCCCGCGCTCATTGGGGATCAGCACGCTCACCGAGACCTCAACGGGTAGCCGCACCGCCTCGAGCACCTGCTCGGCGTCCCCCAGTTGCGGCACCACGTCCGCGCGCACGAAGCTGGTGACCTCGATGCGTCGCAGGCCGGTCGCGCCGAGCAGCTCGATCAGCCTGACCTTGTCTTCGGTGGGCAATATCTCCGGTTCGTTCTGGAAACCGTCGCGGGGTCCGACTTCGCGGACGTTGACCGCCGGAGGCAGTAGGGACATGCCCCTACTTATAGATCAAGTGGTATCCGAGCAGTTGGGCGACGGTTACGAAGTGGTAGCCGCGAGCACGGAGCGTGTCGATGATCCGTGGTAGCGCGGCGATTGTCTCGTACCTCGGCCCGCCGCCGTCGTGCATCTCGGTGATCGCGCCAGGGTGCGCGTTGTTGACGACGGTGTTGTAGATAGCCTGGCTACCCGGCAGCGACCAGTCGCGCGGATCGATGTCCCACATGATCGTGGTGAAACCCATGCTCCGCGCGAGGCTCTGCAACGCTGGACTGGTCGCGCCGTAGGGAGGCCGGAACAGGCACGGGTAAAACCCGCCCGTCGCGTGCTGGATCGCGACCGCGGCCTCCCGGATCTGGTTGCGGGCGAAGGCCCCACCCGCGGACACATCCGGATGACTCCAGGTGTGGTCACCGATCATGTCGCCGTCGCGCAGCATGCGCTTCTCGATCGCGCCGTTTTTGCCGCCATAGGTCGAGATCTGCTCGCCGATCTGGAAGAAGGTCGCGACCACGTGCTTTTGCTCGAGCACGTGCAGGAACCCCGGCGTGTCGTACCACGGCCCGTCGTCGAAAGCGAGCGCGATCCTCTTGCCCGACGAGGGACCGTGAAAGACCTCTTCGGGCCCGCTCACGTGGCAGCCGACCGGTACGGGCACGTGGAGGTGCACCAAGCCCGGCTTCTGGGGCTGGCGATTGAGGCAGTAATGAGGCGAGCCACTCGGCGGGACGCAGGCCGGCTTGCGCACCATGGCCTGCGTCTGCCAACGCAGCGCCGACTTATATGAGATGTGGGCACTGCTCGCCGAGAACACTGCTTGCAGCGTCTTCGGATTGGGCCGCGTGATCTTCCCGGGCACGTCTTGAAAATGCCGCTTGCCCGACCCTCGAGTCGCATAAAGGAGCGCCGGCCCGTTGCGGGAGTAGACGGCGCAGACCTGCGCCGAGTACGGCCGCTCGAGCAGCAGGCAAACGGACTGGCGCTTGCGCTTGAGGAATTTGAACGAGGGGAACGCCTCGCTCAGGCTGACGCTCCAGACGAGGTTGCGGCCGTTTTGGCGTAGCGAGGTCGCCTTGATCGAGGGAGGCGTCGACGCGGCGCCCACGGAGGTCGGCATGGCCAAACCAAGGGCCATCACCGCAGCCAGTGGCGCCAACCTTCTCACTCTCCTGATCCTCCCCTTTCCGATGCGTCGGAACTTTACGTGGCGACCCGGCAGATCGCCTGCGACATAGACTCCGGCCGTGCCTGAACCAGTTGCGATTGTCGGCGGCACGGGTGCGCTGGGCTTTGGGCTGGCGTTGCGGCTCGGTCACCGACAGGTGCCGGTCGTGATCGGCTCGCGGGATGCGGGCCGAGCCTCGGAAGCCGCTGCGCGGGCGGCTCAGCTCGTTCCCGACGGCCCGTTCAGCGGCCAGTCCAACGCCGACGCGGTCAAGGACGTGCCGGTCGTGATGCTCGCGGTCCCGTTTCGCAACCAGTCAGAGACGCTCACCAATCTCAAGGGCGAACTGCGCGAGGGCCAGCTCGTGGTCGACGCGACCGTGCCGCTGGCGGCCGCCGTGAGCGGCAAGGCCACGCGGACGGTCGGCGTCTGGCAGGGGTCGGCGGCCCAGCAGGCTCAGGAGATGGTGCCCGACGGGGTGCGCGTAGTCTCGGCGTTTCACACCGTCAGCGCAGCACACCTGGCCGACCTCGAGTACCAGTTCGACGAGGACGTGCTGATCTGCGGCAACAGCCGCGAGGACAAGGCTAAGGTGGCCGGCCTGGTCGAGCTGATCCCCGGACTGCGGCCGGTGGATTGCGGGCCGCTCGAGCTGGCGCGCATCGTCGAGCCCCTGACCGCGCTCTTGATCTCAATCAACGCGCGCCACAAGGCCCGCGCGGGTATCAGGATCACCGGGCTGCAGTGAGTCGACCGGTCGTCGTTCTCGCCGGCGGCTCCGGCGGGGCCAAGCTCGCGCGCGGCCTGCTCGACGTGGTCGGCTCCGACGAGCTGGTGGTGATCGCGAATACGGGCGACGACCTCGAGGTCTACGGCGCCTACGTCTCCCCCGATCCGGACCTGGTGACCTTCTGGCTCGCCGACGCGATCGACGATCGCGGCTGGGGCCTGGACGGCGACACGTTTGCCGTCATGGGCGGACTGCGCAAGCTCGGCGTTGACGTCTGGTTCAACGTCGGCGACCGCGACTTGGCGCTTGGCATCGAGCGGGCGCGTATGCTCGCCGCCGGCCTGCGGCTGACAGAAGCGCAGGCGGCGATCGCGCGGGCCCTCGGCGTCAGCGTCCAGGTGTTGCCTATGTCTGACGGGCCGGTGCGCACGCGTGTGCAGGCGCACGGTCGCTGGTGGCCGTTTCAAGAGTTCATGATCCGCGGGCATGCGCAAGGACCGGTCGAGAACGTCGAGTTTCGTGGCGCGCGTGCCGCACAGCCCACGGCGGAAGTGCTCGCGGCGCTAAAAGATGCGCACGCGATCCTGGTCGGGCCGTCCAACCCGGTCATTTCTATCGGCCCCATTCTCGCGCTGACCGGTATGCGCGAAGCACTCAAGGCGAGCCCCGCGCCCGTCGTGGCCGTGAGCCCGGTCGTCGGCGGCGAGGTGCTAAAGCCGGCCACGGTGCCGCTGCTGCAGTGGGCCGGATACCCCGTCAGCGCGGCCGGCGTCGCCGACTTTTACGGCGGCGTGATCGACGGCATGGTCAGCGACGAGCCGATCGACTCGCCGCCCACGCTGCAAACCGACGTGCTGATGGCAGACGCGGACGGCCGCCGGCGGCTAGCCAGGGAAGCGCTCACCTTTGCGCTCTCTCTGGCGTAGTAGATCATTCACAGCGCGATGGCGACGCTCGCGATCCTGCCGATCAAAAGCTTTGATGAGGCCAAGCAGCGTCTCGGTCCCGACCTGGACCACGCGCTGCGCAAGCTGCTTGTCGAGGCGATGGTCGCCGACGTCCTGATCGCCTTGCGCCGCGCACGCTCAATCACCGCGACGGTCGCCGTCAGCTCCGATGAAGCCGCCCAACGCGTCGCGGCCGCCTACGGCGCGTCCCTCCTCTACGACGACGGCGGAGGTCATAACGGCGCGGCCCTGAAGGGCATCCGCCATGCGATGGCGCACGGCTTCGACCGCGCCCTGCTGGTCCCGGGAGATTGCCCCGCCCTCGACCCCAAGGAGATCGACGAGTTGCTGCGCCGTAACGCGCACGCTCCCTCCGCGCTGGTCGTCCCCGACCGGCACGGCACCGGCACCAACGCCCTGGTGCTCTGCCCTCCCGACTCGCTCGAGCCGTCGTTCGGGCCCGGAAGTCGCGACCGCCACGTTGAGCGCGCAGCCGCAGCCGGGATCGAAAGCGCCGTGGTCGATGTGCCGACGCTCGCGCTCGACGTCGACACGCCCGAGGACCTCGAGGCGCTGCGGGACCTGCTCGCCGGTATCCACGGCCGGGCCGCCCACACGCGGGGGATCCTGCGTCGGTTCACCTGAACGCAACCCCACTCGAGGGCCTGCCCGAAGTGCGGCCCGGTGACGACCTCGCGGCCATGATCGCGACGGCGGACCTGCAAGACGGCGATGTGCTCGCGGTCGCGCACAAGATCGTCTCCAAGGCGGAGGGACGGCTTCGCAGACTGGCTGACATCGAGCCGGACGAGCACGCGCGCGAGCTGGCCGCGAAGCTCGCCAAGGACCCGCGCCACGTGCAGGCCGTGCTCGACGAGTCACGCGAGGTCCTGCGCGCCGCGCGCGGCCTGCTGGTCTGCGTCACCCACCATGGCTTCGTGTGCGCCAATGCCGGCGTGGACGCCTCGAATGTGGGCGTCCCCGAAGCGCTCGTGTTACTGCCGCGCGACCCCGACGGCTCCGCCCGTGCCCTGCGGCGCGCCCTGCGCGAGCTGGCCGGCGTCGCGCCCGCGGTCGTGATCACCGACACCTTTGGCCGCGCGTGGCGCAATGGACAGACCGAGGTCGCGATCGGCTGCGCTGGGCTCGCGCCGCTCGATGACTGGCGTGGCCGCCGCGACGGCTTCGGCCGCGAGCTGCGCGCGACCGTGACCGCGATCGCCGACCAGGCGGCCGCCGCCGCCGACCTGGTCAGGCGCAAGGACAGCCGACAGCCCGTCGTGCTGATCCGGGGGCTTGACCGCCACGTGACCGCTGACGACGGTCCGGGCGCGGCTACGCTGGTCAGGCCGGAGCAGGAAGACCTCTTCCGGTAGCCCTAGCGCACGAAAGTGAACAGGTGGCGGCCGGGCTCGAATGCTCGGGCCGGACCGTCGTAGCGCACGACTCCGAGCGCCGGCCGGCTGCCGCTCTCGAGCGTGACGTAGTCGAGTTCGGTGAACGCGGCGGCGCCAAACCAGGCACGGATCTCCGAGTTGAGATCGTCGCGCTCGCGCCCGCGCGACCACACCAGGGTGGCGCCGGGCTGGCACAGCTGCGGCGCGGCGGCGACCGTCGCCTGTATGTCGGCCGGGGTGATGTTGCCGAAGATCCCCACGAGTAGCACGAGCTCCGCGGGCACCGCCCCGACGAACGCGTCCGTGGCGCCCGCGTCGGCGGTCCGGACCTCGACCTGGGCCTCGGTCGCGGCCGCGGCCGCGGCGCTACGAGCGCGCGCCGCGATCTCCGGGTCGATCTCGATCAGCGTGGCACGAACCCGTCCGGCGTCGGCGCGGTTTTCCAGCACGCCCAGCACGTCGCGGCCGTCGCCGGCGCAAACACTCAGGATGCGGATTTGCCCGCGGTGCTCATCGAGCGCTCGCGCGATGAAGCCTTGCACCGTGCGCAGCCGCCAGGAGAGGCTCGAGGCGGGGTCGTCGTAGGCCCGATGCCAGTCCCGGTAGTCGCGCAGCTCGTGCATGAGATCAATAAACAGGAAGGCCGGCGCACATGCGCGCCGGCCCCGGCCGGAACATGTTCCGGCCGGCCGGTCCGAACATGTTCGGACCGGAAAACAAATGGATGGCAAGCGGGTGCGACAATAGGCCCGAGGGGCGGAGGTGGCACTGCATCTGCACTCGGGACTCGTTCTGGCCGTGGTTGCGCCCGCGGGCGGTGGCGGTTCGCCGGCGAACCCGGGAATCTCATTCGCCACGCTGGCGGCGGTGATGGCGATCGCGCTGATCGCACCCCTGGTCGTGAATATGCGGCCATCGCTGCGGGTGCCCTCGGCGGTGGTGGAAATTGTCCTGGGGATCATCTTGGGGCCGTCGGGGTTCGGCTGGATCCACGTCGACCGTCCGCTGGCGATCCTTTCCACGCTGGGGCTCGCGCTGCTGCTGTTCCTGGCCGGCCTTGAGATCGACGCGCGCCGCCTGCGCCACGGCCTCGGCCGCATGGGCGTGGCCTATCTGCTCTCGGTCGGCCTCGCCATTTTGGTGGCGCTCGCGCTGTCTCAGGTGGAGGAGATCGACTCGCCGTTATTCGTCGCCTTTGCGCTTGCCTCGAGCACGGTCGGGCTGGTGGTCCCGATTCTTCGCGATGCCAATGAGACCGAGACGCGCTTTGGCCAGTTGGCGCTCGCGGGGACCTCGATCGGCGAGTTCGGGGCGATCGTCTTGCTGTCACTGTTCTTCTCGGGGCACGCCAGCTCGACCGGGTCGCGGCTCATTCTCTTGGGGCTGTTCGGCCTGCTGGTCGTGACGGCCGCCATCGCCCTGTCCGGGCTGCGTCGCTCCAGGCGAGCCGCCGCGACGCTCATTCGCCTGGAACGCACGACCGCCCAGCTCGGGATCCGCCTCGCCATGGCCGTGCTGATCGGCTTCGCCGCGCTCGCCACGGCGCTCGGCCTGGAGACGATCATGGGCGTCTTCATCGCCGGCCTCGTGCTGCGCATGGTTGACCGCGACGAGCAGGTGATCCATTCGGAGTTTCGCCTCAAGATCGAGGCAATCGGCTACGGCTTCCTGGTGCCGGTGTTCTTTGTCACCAGCGGCATGGAGCTCAACTTCAGGGCCCTGTTTGTGCATCCCAGGCATCTGCTGCTGGTGCTGGGCTTCCTGGTCGCCCTGCTCATCGTGCGCGGCCTCCCTGCGCTGCTGTATCGCGCCGAACTCGGGATGCGCCGGGTTGTCGCGCTGGGGCTACTGCGCGCGACGTCTCTGACCGTGCTGGTGGTCGCGGCCAGCCTGGGCCATCACCTCCATATCTTCGATGACCCCACCGATGCGGCGATGGTGGTCGCGGGGGTGCTGTCGGTGATTCTGTTCCCACCCACCGCGCTCAGGCTGTTGCGTGAGCCTGAGGCGGTGCCGGTCTCGCTAGCCGGCAACGGCGAGCAGCTCGTCGGCCGAGCGCTGGATGCCGTCAGCGAGCACGTCCAGGTCCTCAACGACGTCGGGGTCGGCGCAAAGCCCGAAGAACAGCGACCCGGCGGCTGACACGACCGCCACTCGCAGCGCATGTCGGTGGGCGATCTCGGCGACGGCATACATCTCCCGAACTCTGCACCCCAGGACGAACACGTCTTGTGCCGGTCCGGGCACGTTGGAGATGTTGAAGGTAAAGACGCGAGGACTCATGGACCAGCGGCCGACGAGCGGGTGCGCGCCGAGGCGATAGAGAGTCTCGGCGTCGTGGCCGAGCTTGCGCTCGCGTGTCTCGCGGTTTATCTCCTGAAGCCGCTTCACCGGGTCGGCCTGCTCAACGGGCAAATCGACCAGGAAGTACGAGTCCCGGTTGGCAACTGCATCGCCCTCTCCATCGCCGCGGTGCAGGCTGACCGGAACCTTGGCGCGGATGCCTTCGGTGGGTCTGTGACGGTGACTGAGCCACGCGCGCACGCCGCCGGCAACGAGTGCCAGCACCACGTCGTTCAAGGTGATGTGGATGTCGATCGCCTTGCCCGCGCGCTTGGTGTCGGCGAGCGGCGCCGCGGCGAACGCCACCTGGCGCGCCGTGCCTGCGCTGCCCGCGAGCTCCGTGACCGTCGCTGAGCGGGCCAGCTCTCGTCTCACGATCGCGGCCGAGGCGCGGACCGAATGCAGTCTCGGGGCCGAATGACCCAACTGGCGGCGGGTCAGCGCGCGATCGGCCAGCCCCTGGACGAGCAGCGACATGCCACTCGGCGTCGGACCGGGCATCCAATCCGAGGCCGACGCTGACATGGCATCCGGGGACTCGCTCCAAAACACCTCAGAGCCCAGACGCATGCACATCGTTCCGTCTGCCATGCAGTGGTGGATCCTCCAGATCAACACCATGGACCGATCGTCACAGCACTGGACCACGTCGAGTTCCCACAGCGGATGCGCCGGGTCCAAGCGTCGTGTCATCAGCTTCGCCACCACGCCTTCGAGCTGGCTGCAGCTGACGGGCTCGGCGCTGAGGAACGGTCTGACGTGGCGCTCGAGGTCGAACTCGGGGTCGTCCAGCCACACTGGACCGGCGGCGTGAAGCGGGGTGTACACCAGGCGTTGGCGCATCCGCGGTGCCGCATCGAGCCGGGCCGCGATGCTCGCCCGCAGCTGCTCGATCGTCGGCAACGCGCCGTCACGCGGTTGCTCGATCACCATCACCTTGCATGTATGGCCGCGGATGGGCCCGGCCTCGCGCTTGAGGATCTCGACGTCCTCCGCGCTGAGGCGGTCAAGTGGGCGCCGTTTGCCGGCGCGTCCTCCGATCCCATTCGTGAGCCCCACGACGACTTGTCCCGCACAGCATAAAGCGAACTATGGAACGGACTACTCGGGCAGCTCTAGCGGCGCCCCCAGAGCGTGGAACCCCCCGTCCACGTGCAGGATCTCGCCGGTGATCGCGCGCGCGTAGTCGGACAACAAAAAGCAGATCGCGTCGGCGACCGGTCGCGCGTCAGCGGTGTCCCAGCCGAGCGGCGCCTGAGCCTCCCACAGAGCCGAAAGCCGCTCGAAGCCGGGGATGCTGCGCGCCGCCACCGTGCCCAGCGGGCCGGCGGAAACGAGGTTCACCCGCACGCGCTTAGACCCGAGGTCCCGGGCCAGGTAGCGCGAAACCGACTCGAGCGCAGCCTTGGCCACGCCCATCCAGTCGTAGATCGGCCACGCCACCGAGGCGTCGAAGTCCATGCCCACGATGCTGCCGCCCTCCCCCATCAGCGGCTCGAGCGCAGCGGCGAGCGCCTTGAGCGAGAACGCGCTCGTCTTGAACGCCTCGCTCGCGCTCTCGGCGGACGCGGTCATAAAGCGGCCTCCGAGCGCGTCTTCGGGCGCGAACGCGATCGCGTGCAATGCGCCGTCGACGCCGCCCCAGCGCTCGCGCAGCGTGTCGGTGAGCGCAGCGAGGTCCTCGTCACGGTTGACGTCGAGCTCGAGCACCTCGACCGCTTCTGGCAGCTTGCTCGCCGCCCGCTCGGTCAGGCGCCGCACGCGCCCAAAGCTCGTCAGCAGCACCGTCGCCCCCTCGCGCTGGGCGCGCTCGGCCGCGTGGAAGGCGATCGAATCCTTCGTGATAACGCCCGTGATCAGCAGGCGCTTGTCAGCTAGGAGCACAACGTGTTGAGCGCCTGGCAGAGCCGCTCGCGCGTGTCGACCGGTGACACGATGTCGTCCACGAAGCCCTGGGCGGCCGCGGTCTCCGCACCCAGATGCTCATCGGCGTAGGCGGTCGCCAGCCGGTCGAGCTCGGCCTCGGGGTCGGGCGCCGCGCTCAACTGCCGGCGCGCCGTGATCTTGATCGCCGAGCGCGCGCTCATGATGCCGAGTTCGGCGTCGGGCCACGCGAGCACCAGATCGGCACCCAGATCGCGCGAGTTCATCGTGATATACGCGCCGCCGTAAGACTTGCGCAGCACGACGGTCAACTTGGGCACCCTGGCCGCGGCGAACGCGCGCACCAGCGCGGCCCCGTGGCGGATCACGCCGGCCTGTTCCTGACGCGAGCCGGGCATGAAGCCGGGCGTGTCCACGACCGCCAGCAGCGGCAGTCCGAACGAGTCGCAGAAGGAGACAAAGCGTGCGGCCTTCTCCGAGCCTTGCGCGTCGAGCACGCCGCCGAGGTGGTGCGGCTGGTTGGCGACGATGCCAACGGGGCGGCCGTCGATGCGCGCGAAGGCGGTGACGACGTTGCGCGCCCAGCGCGGCCACAGCTCGACCAGCGAGTCGCCGTCGATGATGCCCCCGAGGACGTCGCGCACGTCGTACACGCGTCGCGGTTCGCGCGGGACCACCTCGGAGGGATCGTCCCGGACGGGCTCGAGCGGAATCCCGCGCGGCGCCGGCGCGTCGCTGGAAGACGGCAGGTAGGACAAGAGCTCGCGCACGCGCCGGGCGGCGCTGAGCTCGTCGCGCTCGACCAGGTGGCAAACGCCGTTGCGGTCGTGCACGCGCGGTCCGCCCAGGGCTGCAGCGTCGATCTGTTCGCCCAACGCCTCGCGCACCACGCTCGGCCCGGTGAGGAACATGGCCGCGTCCTCGGTCATCAAGATCAGGTCGGTCAGTGCCGGCGAATAGGCCCCACCGCCGGCCGAGGATCCCGAAACGACGGAGATCTGGGGCACGATCCCGGTCAGCCCGACCGTGTGGCGGAAGATGCGGCCGTAGCCCGCGAGCGCCGCGGTGCCCTCCTGCATACGCGCCCCACCGGACTGCACGAAGGCGACCACCGGCACGCGGGCCCGCTCGGCCAGCCGGAGCACGCGCACGATCGTCTCGGAGTGCAGCTCGCCCAGCGAGCCGCCGAGGTAGGAGCCGTCCTGGGCGTAGCACGCGATCGGGCGACCATTGACGGTGCCGGTCGCGCCCACCACGCCGTCGCCGGGCACGGCGCGGTCGCCGAGCCGCGAGGACAGCACGCGCGAGCGCAGCACCTGCAGGCTGCCCGGATCGCACAGCGCCTCGAGGCGCTCGAGCGGATCAAGTCTTGTCGTCGGTTTGAGCTCGGCGGTGGCGCTCATCGCTTCTCTCCCTTGATCACCAGCGCCACGTTGTGACCGCCGAACGCGAACGAGTTCGACAGCGCGGCGGGCGGGTGGCCGTTGCCGGTCACGAGCGGTCGCGCCTCGTCTGGGACGTAGTCGAGGTCGAGCTCCGGATCAGGAACCTCATAGCCGAGCGTGGGCGCGATCATGCCGGTCTGAAGCGTCCGCACGGTGGCGATCGCCTCCACCGCTCCGGCCGCACCAAGCAGGTGGCCGATCGCGGACTTGGTCGAGGAGACGGGGATCTGCTTGGCGCGCGCCTCGCCGAGCGCCAGCTTCAAGGCGGCGGTCTCGGCGGCGTCGTTGAGCGGAGTCGAAGTGCCGTGCGCGTTGACGTAGTCGATCTCGTCCGGGTCGAGTCCCGCGTCCTTGAGCGCCAGTTCGATCGCCATCGCCGCCGGGCGGCCGGTCGGCTCAGGCGCGGTCAGGTGATAGGCGTCGGTGGTCGATCCGTAGCCGGCCAGGTACCCGAGGATGTTGGCGCCGCGGGCGCTGGCCGCCTCGGCCTCCTCGAGCACGACCACGCCGGCGCCTTCGCCCATCACGAACCCGTCGCGTCGGGCATCGAAGGGTCGGCTCATGCCGGAGGGAGACAGCGCCTGCATGGCCGCGAAGGACGCGGAGGCAAACGCCGTCAGTGCGGCTTCGGCGCCGCCAGCCACGACCGCGTCGGCATCGCCGTACTGGATCATGCGCAGCGCCGAGCCGATCGCGTGGGCGCCCGCCGAGCACGCGGAGACGATGCCGAAGCTCTGCCCGCGCAGCCCGTACTTCATCGAGACCGCGGCCGTCGCCGCGTTGCCCATCAGTTGCGGGATCCCCAGCGGGGAGACGAGCTTCGCACCCTTATCGCGGAGCACGTTGTGTTGCGCGATCACGGTCTGGATGCCGCCGATCCCGGAGGCGACCACGCAGCCCACGCGCAGGGGATCGTAGGGAAGGCCGTCCAACCAGCCGGCCTCCCCGAGCGCCTCCTCCGCCGCCACGACCGCAAATTGCGCGAAGCGGTCAAGGCGTCGCACCTCCTTGACCGACAGGTGGTCGGAGGGCTCGAACTCCGAAGCGGCCCCGGCACCGTCCACGATTCCGCATACGCCCGCCGCCCACTGCTCGTGCAGTGTGCGCGCGCCGACGCCGAGCGGGGTGATCGCACCCAGCCCGGTGATCACGACCTGTCGAGCGCCAGACGCCATTGCGCTCAGCTAACTCCCTGCGCTTGTGTGGAGCCAGCGCTCGCGCGCGAGGCGACCAGGTCGACCGCGTCGCCGACCGTCTTGAGCTCCTTCATGTCCTCGCCCTTGAGCACGACGCCGTACTCGTCCTCGACGATCTGGGCCAGCTCGACGAGGTCAAGCGAGTCGATGTCGAGTTCCTCGAAGGTCGATTCACGCGTGATCTGAGACTTGTCCGGGCCGAAGCTCGCAAGCGCATCGATCACGCGGGCCTCGACCTGCTCTGTGGTTGCCGTTGCCATGTTGTTTCTCCTTTCGGGTTCAGTGCTTCGTAGAAGTTCTCGTTTACGCGGCGAGGCCGCCGTCCACGGTCAGGACCGCGCCCGTGACATAGCCCGCCTCCGGCGAGACGAGAAAGCGCACGCACGCCGCCACGTCCTCCGGCTTGCCCGCCCGGCGCGCCGGCACCGCGTCCAGCAGGCCGCCCTGAAGCTCTGCGGTCATTTCGGTCTCGATCCAGCCGGGAGCGACCGCGTTGACGGTGATCCCGCGCCTCGCCACCTCCACCGCGATCGTTTTTGTCAGCGCCACCAGGCCGGCCTTCGCGGCGGCATAGTTCGCCTGGCCCGGGTTCGCGCGCAGGCCCACGACCGAGGAGACGTTGACGATCCGGCCGTTGCGCGCGCGCAGCATCGGCTTGAGCGCGCGGCGTGTGAGACGGAAGGCGGCGGTCAGGTTTGTGTCGAGCACTGTCGACCACTCGTCGTCTCCGAGCGTCGCGCCGAGGTCGTCGTGGCGCACGCCGGCGTTATTGACGAGCGCCAGCACCGGCCTGTCGAACTTGGCCTCGAGCGCCTCGAAAAGCTGATCGGCCGCGTCGCGCTCGCACACGTCCGCCTGCACGGCGGTGGCCTGCCCGCCACCCAGCTCGATCGCGTCGACGACCGCCTCGGCAGCCTCGCGGTTCTGGCGGTAGTTGACTCCCACAGGCCAGCCGTCGCTCGCGACAGCGCCTTGGCGATCGCGGCGCCGATACCGCGCGATGCACCCGTCACGAGCGCGCAACCCTCCCGCTCAGGCATCGCCGTTCCCCGTCCCAGCGGACCACGCCCGCGCCCCAGGCAAAGCCCGAGCCGAAGGCGGCCAAGAGCACGTTCGAGCCCGGCTTCAGGCGCCCGTCCTCGATCGCGGTCTGCAGCGCAATCGGCAAGGTTGCGGTCGAGGCGTTGCCGATATCTCGATGCAGTCGACCACCTTTTCGGAGCGGGAGCCCCAGCCGCTCGCCAAGCGACTTGGTGATGCGCGCGTTGGCCTGGTGGTAGACGAACAGGTCGATGTCGTCGAGGGTCACGCCGGCACGCTCGAGCGCCTGCAGAGTCACCTCGCCCATGCGGTTGACCGCGTGGCGAAAGACCTCGGGCCCGTCCATGTGGATCTTGCGCTCCTCGTGCGTGACGCGGATCGTGTGCCCGTGTGAGCCGTCTGAGGCCAACACGATCGGCCCGATCATTCCGCCCTGCGCCGGACCGACCACGACGGCCCCGGCCCCATCCGCGAACAGCGGGGCGACGCGCCGGTCGTCGTAGTTGTTGATGCGTGTGATGAAGTCGGCGCCGATCACCACGGCTCGCTCGGCGCGCCCGCTTTCGATCTGCCCCGCGGCTGTTGACAACGCCGACACAAAGCCCGCACAAGCCGCGCCCACGTCAAATGCGCCGGCGCCTCGGGTGCCGAGCAGATCCGCCACGACGGGCGCGACGTTGGGCTGAATTTCATCTGGGGTGGTCGTCGCCACCAGCACGAGATCGACGTCGGTTGGGGCGACGTTTGCTCTTTCGAGGGCCTTGCGCGCGGCGCTGGCGGCGTAGTCCGACAGCCGTTCGTCTGGGGCGGCCTGACGGCGCTCGCGGATCCCGGTGCGCGAGACGATCCACTCCTCGCTGACGCCGAAACGCTGCGCGAGCTGCTCGTTGGTGATCCGACCGGCCGGCAGCGCGACCGCGACCGAGGAGATCTCGGCCTGGCGCGGGAGCGCCTTCTCGAAGGCTGTCGTCGTTTCGAGGCTCTCGCGCGTCTCAAGCATGGACCAGCTCCACGTCTTGAACGGTGCGCTTCGCGAGCGCGGTCAGTACACGTCCCGGACCCACCTCGATGAACCGCTCGACTCCGTGAGCCCTGAGCGAGAGCATCGTCTCGCGCCAGCGGACGGGATGGGTCAGCGCCTGCGCGAGGCGCGCACCAATATCGTCGAAGGGCTCGGTGGTGACGGCGGACATGACTGGGACGCTGGGCTCGTGGAATTGAGTGCGCTTGAGTGCCAGCTCGAACGGCGCCAGCGCGGGTTCCATCAGCGGCGAGTGAAAGGCGCCGGTCACGTCGAGCTGCATCGCCTTGAGCCCGAGTTCCTTCGCGGCTTCCTCGGCCGACGGCAGGTTATTTCGCGGCCCCGACAGGACCACCTGCTGCGGCGAGTTGTCATTGGCGACGGTGAGGCCGTGCTCTTGCGCGAGCGTCTGCGCCTGCTCGGATGCGCCTCGGCCGAGCAGCGCCAGCATGCCGCCCTCCTCGGCCTGTGCCATCAGCGCGCCGCGCAGCACTACAAGGCTGAGGCCATCTTCCTCACCCAGCGCTTGTGCGGCGACCAGCGCGGCGAGCTCTCCGAGCGAGTGGCCCGCCATGAAGTCGCCCTCGGGTCGGCCCAGTGCATCCCAGCCGGCCAAGCTGGCGCAGAAGATCGCGGGCTGCGCGAAGTTGGTGCCTTCGCCCGCGCGCGGGAAAGGGTCCTCGCCGACCGCCCGCGCCACCTTCTCGAGCAGGTCGGGACGGACGCGCGCGACGTGCTCGCGCATGTCTTGGGTATGGCTCCCCTGGCCAGGGAAAAGGATCGCCGTGGAGGGCATTCTTGGTCAAACTACGTCCTCTCGCGCGCGCGGAAACGGGGGCGCCGGAGATTGGCCCCCGATCGGGGGGTGGATGCTCTGGTGGTCTTCGGGGACGCTGCTCTAGACGCGGGCGCGGATGATCACGCGCGCTCCGCGCGCCGGAATCATCGTCACGTTGCGGTGCTTGGGCCGCTCGGGCTCGGGGCTCGCGGCGACGAGATCGAGCCGCCGCGCCATCGCCTCGAGCACCACGCGCTGCTCGGCCATCGCCAGCGCCGCTCCAAGGCAGCGGCGCGTCCCCCCGCCGAAGGGAATCCACTCATAGGTTCCCGGCTTACGGAACTCGGCACTCCCGTCGGGACGCGG
This sequence comes from uncultured Solirubrobacterales bacterium, assembly GCA_963767295.1. GTDB lineage: Bacteria > Actinomycetota > Thermoleophilia > Solirubrobacterales > Solirubrobacteraceae > Palsa-465. The sequence continues at coordinate 133,461 of CAVYDI010000002.1, read as the reverse complement.
CGCCAGCCACCGCTCAGGGCGAAACGCGAACGGATCGGGATAGAGGTCCTCGCGGTGATGCAGCAGCAGGATGCTCGCCGCAACCGGGGTGCCCGCCGGGACCCCGAACGGCCCAAGCCGCCACGGCTTCGCGACGCGCCTCCCGGTCACCGGAATCACAGGGCGAACGCGCATCGCCTCGGTGATCGTCGCCTCGACGACATTGGGCGCGTCCGGCGCGCCAGTGCGAACGGCTTCGGTCAGCAACTCGTAGGCGGACGGGCTGCGGACGAGGCGCTCCCATGTCCACGCCAGTTGGTTGGCGGTCGTCTCGTGCCCCGCGAGTACGAGCGTCATCAACTCGTCGCGCAGCTCGCGGTCGGTGAGCGCCTCCCCGTCCTCGGTGCGGGCGCGCATAATCAGCGACAGGATGTCGGTGCGCTGCTCCAGGTCCGAAGCGCCGCGCCGCTTGCGGATGATCCCGTACACGCAGCGGTCGGGTACCGCCAGGCCGATCTTGGTGAGGCCAAACGGCTCAGCGCGGCCGATGTTCAGCCACTCGGCCAGCTTCGCGCCAGGCTGAGTGGAGGCCCGGATGACCTCGCGGATCGCGACCCGCAATGCGTGCTCGAGCGTCCCCGGTCGGGGAGTCGTCTCGATGCCGAAGATGCCCGCCATGATCACGTCGAGCGTGATCGCCTGCATGCGCGGCGCGAGCGACAGCGGCCGGTTCAGGGGCCAGCGCGCGATCTCGCGCTCGGCGGCCTCGGCGATCATCTGCTGGTAGCGAGTGATCGCTTCACCATGAAACGGCGGCAGCAGCAGCTTGCGCTGGCGCAGGTGGCGAGGTCCGTTCGAGGTCAGGACCGAGCGCGCCCCCAGGACGGGGCGCAGCGGCGACTCAGCCGCCAGCGTCGGCACCAGCTCGGGGGAGGCGGTGAACAGCGAGCGGATGTGGTCGGGGTGGTGGATGACCGCCGCCTGGCCGCGGACATATCCGCGCGGCGACCACACCTCGCCGAAGCGCTTCTTGTTGTGAAACATGAAGCTCCACTGGCGCTGTCCAAAGCGCAGCACCTGAACGATGCGGGGCAGCGGCACTCGCGGCGGCCGCGGCAAACTTTCGAGGTCCTCTTCGGAGATGGGCCCTGCGGGAGAGGACGGCGCGGAGCCGAGCAGATCGCTCGGGATCTCGGGCTGGGCGGGCTCTCGAGTGCCCGGCGTCGATGTGATGGCCGCGCTCATCGCAAGCGGCGTGAATGTTACACCGGCGTAGGAAAGGAGCTACAGAGGTGTAGGAAATCGTTTTGCGCGGGCGAAATCGGCCCTGGCCGTGGCGAAATCGGTCCCACGCGGCGATCGAATGGGCGTACGCTCGCGCTGAACATTGGTCAACCCCCGTCGAAGGAGAAGAGAGCATGGCCAATGCGAAGTTCGAGGTCTATTCCGACCACAGCGGTAACTATCGCTGGCGACTGGTCTCGTCAAACGGCCAGACCACGGCGACTTCAGGTGAGGCGTTCTCCTCGCACGCGAGCGCCAAGCACGCCGCCGAGAGCGTGAAGGAGCACGCTGCGACGGCCGAGGTGGTCGACGTAGAGTCGTAGGGGGCGCGTCTTTTAGCGCGGCGGGCCAGATCGAGCGACGGTCAGCCCGCACTGCTCCGGCGGCCAAGAGTCTCCAAACGTTCGCGAACGAAAGAGGCGAGGAGATTCTTGGCCCCAACCGGCCCCGCGCCTCGACCCCTAACCCAGCAACCCGATCCGCTGCGCCCGCTGCACGGCCTCGGCGCGGTTGCGCGCGTGCAGCTTGCGGTACAGCGAGCTGGTGTGCTCTTTGACCGTGTGCGGCGACAGATAGAGCCGCTCGGCGATCTCGCGGTTGGTTGAGCCGGCTGCGATCAGCGCCAACACCTCGCGCTCGCGCTCGGTGAGCGGCGGAGCCGGCTGGTCTTGCTTGGGCGGGAACAGCGTCATGCCAGTCGCCACCATGCGCACCGCGCTAATCACGTCGCGTGCCTCGAGGTCCTTGGAGACGAATCCGGATGCTCCCGCTGCGCGGGCCGCCGCCGGGGACATCCGTCCCGCGCCTGAGATCAACAGCACCCTCGTCGAGGGCGAGGCCTGCCGGATCGCCTGGCACACGTCGACCCCCGACTCGCCGCCCACAAAGAGGTCGACAAGCGCCACGTCGGGCTCGTACCGTCGCACGAGCTCGAGCGCCTCGTGGCCTGTGCGCGCCGCGAGGCAGCGCTCCACCCACGGCTGCTCGCCCAGCAGCACGCGAAACCCCCAGTGGACCACGTCATGGTCGTCGACGACCAGCACGCGGAGCCGGCGCCGCATCGGCGTCCTCGTCCTACCGCCCGACTGCCCCGACGTCATCCCTCGCCGTTGTCTCCGAGCGGCACCACCAGGCGCACGTGCCATTCTCCGTCGCCGGCGGGTCCTGACTCGACTGCCCCACCCTGCTGGAGGGCCTCGAACGAGGCGAGCCTCAGACCCATTCCTGAGGGAGCGTCGTCGCCGGGGCGCGCGCCGTCGTTGCGAACCTCGAGCGTGAACGTATCGGCGTCGCGCGCCACAGTGACCTCGACCCGCGAGGGCTCGGCGTGCTTGGTCACGTTGCGCAGCGCTTCTGCCAGCACGGACTGCGCCAGCGGCTCAACGTCAGGCGGCACGGTGAAATCTCCGTGCCAGTAGACCTCGACCGCCATCCCGGGTGAGCGGCGCACGCGCTCGAGCTCGGCCGCGAGTGTGGTCTCTGTTTCAGGCGGCAGCGGCGCGAGCGGTCGTTCAAGCGCGCGGCGCAGGTCGCCGAGCGCCTCCTGCATCTCGACCCGGCAACGGTCCCGCTCGGCGCGGGTCAGCGGCTTATCGGCGCCCAATGCCAGCGAGACGCCGAACAGACGCTGGAGCACGCTTTCGTGGATCTCGCGCGCCAGCCATAGTCGCTCGCCCATGCGTCGGGTCCGTTCCTGCTGGCGCGTGACGTTGCGCGCGGCCGCGACCAGCGCCGCCGTCTTGCCGAGCGTCCAGAGCAGGTGGAGCTCGCCGTCGGAGAGCTCAAACTGGCCGCCGCCGCGGTCTGCGCAGATGACGCCGTAGGCACGCCCGGCGGCGCTCAAGGGAGTGCAGACCAGCGTCGTCACGCCGAGCAGCTGGGCGTACTCGGGGGGTACGGCCTCGTTGATGCCCTCGGATACGACCACCACGCGATCCTCGAGCAGCGCCCGCTGCGCGATCGGCGTGTTGACCAGCGTCGGACGCAGCGCGGCCAGCTCGCGGAAGGAGATTCCGTGAGCCCCGACGGCGCGCACCCGCGGCCGGTTCTCGTCGGCCATGAAGATCGCCGCGCGGCGCATCGAGGTGAGCCGGCAAACCGCCTCGCAGATGCGGTCGTAGAACTCGGTCGAGCTCGTATGGGTGTCGATGTCCGCCAGCAGGTCGACGAACACCTCCAGCGGCTCAACTCCCGCGAACAGCGTCGGCGAAGGCTCGGTGGCGCTCATGCCGCGACCGACTCGGGCTCGTAACGGCGGCGGATCTCGTACAGGGTGGTGCGTTCGGCGGCAGGTCGGCCGGCTTTGTGGGCGGCTGCGACGAGTTGGGACGGCTCGAGCCGCACCCCGTGGTAGCTGCCTGCCATGCGGGAGATCGACTCCTCCATCAACGTGCCGCCGAGGTCATTGACCCCCCAGGACAGCGCCTCGGTCGCGGCGTCGAGACCCATCTTCACCCAGCTCGCTTGGAGGTTTTTGACCGTCTTGCCCAGGGCGAGGCGAAAGGCCGCGGTGTGCTTGAGGTTCTCCTCCCTTGAGATCTCCTCGATTCCGTGCGTACGGCCAAGCAATGTGTGAAAGGGGATGAATGAGAGCGGCACAAACTCGGTGAACCCACCCGTGCGCTCCTGCAACTCGCGCACCACGCGCATGTGCTCGGCGAGCTCCCACGGCTCCTCGATGTGACCGAACATCACGGTCACCGTTGAGCGGATCCCCTCTGCGTGAGATGCCTCGATGATCTCGACCCAGCGCGACACCGGCAGCTTGTTGGGCGAGATCCGCTCGCGCACCCCGTCGTGCAGCACCTCGGCCGCGGTGCCCGGCGTCGATCCCAAGCCCGCCTCGCGCAGCCGCGCGAAGACCTCACGCGGCGCCAGCCCGCTGATGTCGCACATGTGCGAGACCTCCATCGGCGAGTACGCGTGCAGGTGTACGTCGGGCGCCAGCCGCTTGGCGAAGCGCAGCCAGTGCTCGTAATCCTCGAGCCGCCAGTCGGGATGGATGCCCGACTGCATGCAGATCTCGGTGGCCCCGAACTCGAGCGCTTCGGCGACGCGGAGCGCGAACTGCTCCTCGGAATGCTCATACGCATCGGGCGAGCGCCGGCCCTGCCCGAAGCCACAAAATGCGCAGCCGACCACGCAGATGTTCGAGACGTTGATGTTGCGGTTGACGACGAAGGTGACGGTTTCGCCCGCTAGGTCGGACCGCAGAGCATCTGCTGCCAGGCGCATCTCCTCGATCACCGGCGGACGGCGCTCTGAGAACAGGGCCGTCAATTCGTCTGGCGTTAGCGCCCTGCCCTCCCCCGCCTTCTCGATCGCCCGCGGCGCGGCGCCGTCCGCGACCGACACTTCCGCCCGCCTTCCCGATCCCCGCCGCGGGATAAACGACCAAAAGCGGCGCTTGATCACGTCCAGCACGCCCTGGGCGACCCAATCCGGTGAGATGTACTCCGGGTACACGCACAGCCGCTCGGTCAACGCGATTCCCTCCGCCTGTAGCCGCTTGCGCACCTGCGTAGGCGACGGAAAGGGGTGCTCGGGCGAGATGTGATCCCCGTTGGCGGATAGCCCGCCGAGGTCGGTTGCGCCCGCGCCTATAAGGTCAAGCCACCAGTCAGACAGGTTCGGCGGCACCTGGATCCCCACCCCTGGCAACAGCCGACGCGCCTCGGCGACCAACCGCTTCATATCTTCGATCGTGATCGGACACGCCCACGTTGGGGCGCTTTCCGCCGGCCCCTCCCACAGCCCGGTGCGCCAGTACTCCTCCGTTGATCGCGAGGCGATCTGCGCGGGCTCCTGGCCGTAATAGCGCTGATGGGGCACGAAGTTCTGCAAGATCACCTCTTGCAGATGGCCAAACCGAGCATGCACCTCGGCCAGCCGCTCGAGCGCCTCCACACGGTCGCGCTCGGACTCTCCGATCCCGACCAGGATCCCGCTCGTAAACGGGATCCGCAGCTCGCCAGCCGCGGCGATCGTCGCGAGGCGAGCCTCGGGGTGCTTGCTCGGCGAGCCCTGATGGACCACCAGGTCGGCGTTGCTCGACTCGAGCATCAGGCCCTGCGAGGCGGTCACCTCGCGCAGCCGGGCCAAATCGTGCGACGTCAAGCACGCCGAGATTGGAGTGCGGCAGCAACCCGCGCTCGAGCGCCTGCTCACAAGTCCAGGCCACGTACGTGGTGAAGTCGCGGTGCCCATGCGCCTTAAGGCGCGCTGCAACCTCGGCATTTACCTCCGGCCGCTCCCCGGTCAAGACCAGCAGCTCCTTCACGTTGCGCCGCGCGGCGTGATCGAGGATGCGCAACACCTCTTCCGGCGCATACAGATGCGGTCTGTGCGTCGCGAACGAGCAGTACTTGCAGTAGCAACGGCAAGTGCGCGAGAGCGACAGCGTGAAGTTGCGGCTGAACGTGACGCGGCGACGCATGCGCTTGGCCTGCGGATTCTAGGGAGCACTTATGCTCGCGCCGATGCGGTACCGGGCAGCGATCGCGGCCGTCCTTTCCTCGGTGCTGTTCGGCGCGTGCGGATCGGGATCGCACTCAGGTGCTGCGCAGCACGCCGCGCGACCCGTGACGCTGATGCTCGACTTCAGCGCCAACGCCGTCCACGCGGGCATCTATGCGGCGCTCGCGCACGGTTATGACCGCCTGCAGGGTGTCGCGCTCAAAGTGCTGCAGCCGCCCTCACCGCTTGATTCGATCAAGTACCTGGAGCAGGGGCGCGTCGACTTCGCGATCCTCGATATCCACGACCTCGCGCTCGTGCGGGAACGGGGGGCCCGGCTGCAGGGGATCATGGCGATCGTGGAGCGGCCGCTCGCCGCCGTGATCGCTGCGCCGCGGATCTCAAGCCCGCGGCAGCTGGCCGGGCGCACCGTCGGTGTGCCTGGCGACCCGAGCGACTACGCCGTGCTCGATTCGATCGTCGAGGGTGCCGGCGCCAACCCCAAGCGCGTGCACACGATCGTGATCGGGTCCGACGCGGTCGCAGATCTAGTCGCGGGCAAGGTCGCAGGCGCGACGGCGTTCTGGAACGACGAGGGCGTGGCGCTGCACCTACGGCGTCCCGGCTACCGCGTCTTTCGCGTCGATTCCTACGGCGCTCCGTCCTATCCCGAGCTCGTGCTGTGCGCGAAGCGCTCGACGTTGGTGCACGCCCCCGCTCTCGCTCGCGCGGTTGTGACCGCGCTGCGACGCGGATATGAGCTCGCGCTGGCGCGGCCCTCTGTGGCGGCATCTGACCTCGAGCGAGCCGTGGCCGGCCTCGACCCCCGGCTCGTACGGGCCGATCTAAGCGCGCTGCGTTCGGCGTTCGCGCTGCCCGACGAGGCGCCCGGGACACTGAAGAGCGCCACGCTACGGGCCTGGGCCGCCTGGGAGGCCCGCTTTCACCTCGTGGCCCACGCGCCGAACGTGACGCGCATGTTCGACACGCGCTTCGCGGGCTGACGCCGCTCGTCATTCGCCGTCGGCCCGAGAGGCCTCAGCGGATCAACCGCTGCACCAGCGCCGCTCCCTCGCGCACAAAGCGGGAGCGCGGGACCACCAGATCGAACCCGGCGGCTTGCGCGAGCTCGCGGACATGCGCCTCGACATGGGCGTAGACGCCGATCGTTGCAACCTGGCCAAGTCCGGCCGCCTGTACCTGCTCGACGCGCTCGGCCGCCTGCGCTGTCAAGTCGACCACGAGCACGTCCGTTGCGTCTGGCTCTAGCTGCGACAGATCGGAGATGAGCACGGCTTCGTGGCCGCCGCCGCGTAGCAGCGAGAGCGCCTGCGAGCCGAACAACAGGTCCGGGATCAGCGCGACGACCGCCGCCATGGAAGCGCTACTGAGCCCGGAGGCGCTTGAACTCCTGGCGCACCGACTCGGGACGGCCCCACATCAGCTCGCCGACGATCTCGACGCGCCCCGAGCGCAGCTCGCGAACGCGCATCTCGCCGTCGATGCCGGCGTCGTCGAGCAGCCTCAAGGCCCCGTGCACGGCGGGAGCCGCCGCCGCGTGCCCGAACCTATGCGCCACCAGCACGCGCCAGTGCCAGTCGTACTTTGAGTACGGCTGGGCGTTGCACGTGGCAAGCAACAGCGCCGCTTCGACGTAGCGCGTCTCGTCGGGGATACGGAGATCGAACTCGAGGTCCGTCCAGTCGTCGGGCAGCGAGTCGATGATCTGTTCAAACTGGTCCGCCAGCGCCATTGTCGACCGATCCTATCCTTTCTCTGTAATGGCTCAGCTTGCCTTGACCGCGTCCGAATATCGCGTCGTGACGGAGGCGTGCGGACTTGTCGATCGCTCTGACCGCGGCAAGCTGGCCCTGAGCGGCGCCGAGGCCAAGTCCTTTCTCCAAGGCCAGGTGACCAACGACGTCGAGCAGCTGGCTGCGGGCGAGGGGTGCTATGCGGCCTTCCTCACGCAGAAGGGCAAGATGCTCGGCGACCTGCGCATTCTTGACACTGGAACGGAGCTCCAGCTCGACACCGAGCGGGTCTCGCTCCAGGCGTTGTTCAACATGATCCGCCGCTTCAGCATCGGCTACGACGCCGAGCTGCACAAGCGCACGCTCGAGCGGGGCCTGATCTCACTGCTTGGGCCCGACGCCGCTCGAGTTGCGGGCGTCGAGGAACTGCCGACGGTCGAGCACGCGCACCTCGCGACCGCCCTGGACGACGTCTTCGTGCGCGCCGTCCGCACCGACCTGGGCGTCGATCTGCTTTTTGAGGCAGCTGACACCGAGGCGCTGCAAGTCGCCTTGCAAGCGCGCGGCGCTGTTCCGGTCTCCGACGAGGCGGCCGAGTGTGTGCGCGTCGAGCGAGGGACGCCCCGCTACGGCGTGGACCTCGATGACTCGGTAATCCCGCAAGAGGCCGGGCTCAACGAACGCGCCGTGTCGTTTACCAAGGGCTGCTACGTGGGGCAGGAGACGGTCGCTCGGCTGCACTACCGCGGCAAGCCAAACCGCCATCTGCGCGGCCTGCGACTCTCGGCGCCCGCTCAGCCGGGCGATGAACTATCGCTCGGTGATCGCACCGTCGGACGCCTGACGACCGTGGTCGACTCGCCACGATTCGGCCCCATCGCGCTCGCGCTTGTGCGGCGCGAGGCGGCGCCAGGCACGACTCTGAAGGTCGGCACAGACGGCGCCACAGCCCACGTTGTGGAACTTCCCTTCGAGCCCGCCGCTTAACGCACCGCAAAGTAAAGTTCCCGCCGTAGCAGGGTTATTCGGCTACGGTTCAGCAGGCTAGGACCCTTAATTGTCGCTGACGCTGAGCGTCAGCAGAGGAGAGGCAGCGTATGCGTCGGGCAACAATTGGGATGCTCGCGCTGATCACGGTCACTATTGCGGGATGTGGCGGGGGTGCGCACTTCGCCGACAAGTCGCGGCCGCCAACGCCGGTGAACGTGACCGTCTTCATCGACAACTCGCGCATCTCGGTCTCTCCTTCGTCCGTCGGCGCCGGCCCGGTGGTCTTCATCATCACCAACCAAGCAAGCCGCGCCGAAGCGGTGACGATCAGGCCCGCGAATGGAGGCAGCACGCTGGCCAACACCGCGCCGATCAACCCACAGGCCACAAGCCAGGTGACCGTCAACTTCCGCGAGGGCGATTACTCGCTCACAACCAGCACGCCCGCTAGCTCGGACGCGAGCGCCGTTGGTACCACGATCCAGCCCACCTCGCTTCACATCGGCCGCTCGCGCCCGAACTCGAACAACGCGCTGCTCGAGCCGTAGCGGCGACTCAGCGCCGATCCAACTCTCGGCGATGCGCTAGCTGCTCTTTCTCTCGCACGACCCGCTGCTTCCGGGCCGCCTTATGAGCCTCTTCGTTGCGCCGTGCCACTTCCCGCTTGACCTCATTTAGCGCGGCCTCCGACGTCGAGCGTCCAGGACCTGGGCTGTTTGCTTCAGCCATCGCGATCCACTCCTTTGCTGCTCCCTCGAAAACGAGCCACGGGAGAATGCGAGAGCTCGACACTCTGAAGTGGACCTGCATGTCTCAGTCTACGCTCAACCTCTCCAGCACGGCACAGGCTTCCGCTTTATTCGTAAAGCAGCAGTCTCGTCCGCGCGGGCGCTAGGGCTGTGCAGCCTGGGACTATTCGCTGCCGCTTTTGGCCCCAACCGGTAGCGGCGATGCTTGACTGTGCTGTCTTGCCATTTGACGTCTGCTCTTGAAGTGCGACCCGGCAGTCTGGTAGGTAAGTGGGCTATTAATCCTAGGGTGGGGGGCCCCCGGGCCACAGGAGCGGCGCTAGCAACACGACCGGCGCTCCGCCGCGCGCAGCCGCCCCCGCCGGAACGCTCCTACCTGCCCCTGACGCTTCGCGCTAGCAGACAACCGCCAGGTGGAGAATCAAAAGGTTGCCCGGCCGAAGCTACGCCTCACCGTCGGACGGGATTACCCCGAGCTGCTGCATGAGGCTCAGCTGATCGATGCACAGCCAATGCTCGGTGATCCTGCCGTCGCGTAGGCGCATGATGTCGACGAACTGAAGCGTGACCTCGTTGCCAGTCGGAGGGATCCCCGCAAAATCCGCCTGGTGGGTGCCCCTGAAGGTCTTCTTGGTCACGACCTGATCCCGCTCGGCGATCATGTCATCGATCGTGAAGCGGATGTCTGGAAGGGCGTTTAGGAATCCGCCCAGGTACTGCTTGCTTCCTTCACGATCTGTCATGCCGGGCAGGGCACTGTGGTTGAAGAATTCGGGGTCATTTAGCTCGTCGTAGACGTCCCAGTTCTTCTGGTTCTGGACCTCCTCTACGAATCGGCGGATTACCGCCTTATTTCGCTCAGTCTCGGTTCCCGATCCACTCATCGCAACATTCCCTCTCTAAGACTTCGAGTGCATGGCCGCACGATCGATGGGTCGTAAGTCGGTTACCTACCGAGTCAGCGGCATCCGCTTAGATCGACAGTGAGCGGACTCGCGCTAACGGGTGCTAACCCTCTCAGCGCGAGTCCGCTCACTTCTGCTTTTAGCCCATTGCGGCGGTGACGGCCACCTGCACACCTTGATTCGGCGGCCCTTCACGAGCATGATTGCCACGCCAGATCGGCAACGGGGGCGCCTAGGGGCGCCGCCTGGCACTAAACCAACTAGGAGGGACCGATGGGTATCACTCGCTCGCGCCTGCACTTCCCCTCGCCGGCGCTCATCTTGTCCTGCCTGGCGCTGTTCGCCGCGCTCGGTGGGAGCACCTATGCCGCCACGTCGAGCGGCAGCAGCTCGATCCACTTCACCAACGCGACGCTCATGAACGGCTGGAAGAAAGTCGGGGTCCACTACGCGCCTGCGGGCTACGCCAAGGACTCCCTGGGCATCGTACATTTGCGCGGGGGAATCGACGGCGGCACCGGCGGCACGGTTGCTTTGGTCCTGCCAAAGGGGCTTCGTCCGAGCCACTCCATATTCCCGGTCGTGGCAGGGGGCGGGATCACCGTTGGGCAACTTGAGATCAAACCCACCGGCAAAGTGGCCCCCATCGGGAGCGGTGTCAGCAGCTTTACCTCGCTCGACGGCGTCAGCTTCGCGGCCGGCGAGTGAGCCTTGGGTGCGGGGCGGCGCTGACAACACCGCTCGCGCCGCCCCGGTCCGGCTAGCCCCCGTAGCTGAAAGGCGCTCGCGCTTCTCCTTTTAGCCCGAGGCGGAACTCTTCTCGCTCGCGTCAGGCAATAGTCGCCCGCCCCACACCGGCGAGCAGCGCGCAAACTTCTGGTGAGGCGCTATGACTCCGGTCGTCTCGCCGCCCGGGCGCGCGTGAGGCGCTCAGTACATGCTCAATGGTGGTGGCGGGGGGGCGTCACGTAGCGGGTGAACCCGTGGTTGCCCTGCCCGTAGGATGGCGTAGATGCCCTGCAGCTTCGGAGTCGACACGTATGCCATGCCGCCGTCATCGAGGCTGCGGTGGGGGAAGAGGAGGCTTCTCAGCCACTTCCCGGTCGCGATGTCGTAGCCGTACCATTCGTACTCCCGATAGCTGCCGTAGGCGTAGAAGATGCCGGTCACGGGGTCGATCGCCGCGCCGAGCACCATTCCGTTCGGACCATTCGGCAGCTGCTTCCACTTGTTGGTGGCGACGTCATAGACGGCAAACTCCGCGGGTTGGTTACCGTTGCCGTCCTGGCCGTAGATCTTGCCTTTGTACGGCGCGAGGCCGCCCCAGTCAGTGAACGAGAACGGGGGTGTGGCCAGCGTATGCGTGGTGTCCGTGGCCGGGTTGTAGGAGACGAAGCTCGTCCGGCAGCGCTCATCAGGCATCCACACCGCCTCGAGCTCACCCTTCCACAAAAGGCTCGCCAACGCGCGAGCGTCCAGCCTGTCCGTCTTCGCCCGCGCGCTAACGATGCCAGTGTCATCGGGTGAGACCACCACAACCCGGTTGACGCGCGGCTCAAGGATCCGGGCAACCTCCCAACAGCTGCCCGTCACCTCCAACGCCACCCGATCCGACGGCAACAGACTGTCCGCCAGCGAGCTCACGCCCTCAGGCGTGGCCGGCACCCGACCGGCTGACCGGACCTCGCCGTCCTCGCAGATCGCCACTTCGCAGAACTCGCGATGCACGTCCAGGCCGATCGCCCGACCCACCCATCTCGGCAGTCCCAACTCTCACCTCCACAGCTCGGTTATCAGCGCGGGAGAACCAGCGGGACAACGACACAGACCGATACGAGCTCGCAGCTCAATCCAGGCAAGTCGCAGGGGCGGCCGAACGAAAAGCCCGGGCTCGAAGCCCATCGATCAAAACGGCTTACCCGTCTGCGTTCTCCCAATCAAGGCCCCTGTCCCGGATCAACCGAACCTACGGCCGGAACCGGACGGAGCCTCACACCCGCAGTTTCATGCCTCGAAAAGCAGTCGCCCACCCCCGCGTCAATCGCAGGCGGCGAGACATCGAAATAACCCAAAGCCGCCTGTAACCCGATCCGGCGGCGTGGGTCCGTTTCACCAACGACACCCGTTCGCTTGACCTATCAATGCGCGTCTGCAATCCTTGCATGCGTGCAAGCAATAGCTGCGCCCACGAAAGAGACTCCGCAGACGGCGTCGGACCCCGCGACCCCCGCGGAGCTCGCCCAAGACCTCTACGCCCTGATCACTTTCCTGCACAAGAGCTGCCAGTCCGACGTGTTCGAGGCGGTCGGCGCGCTCGAGCTCACGATCACGCAGATCAAGGTGCTCCACCACCTCGAGCACACGGTGGCGCCCCTCAGCGTCAAGGAGGCCGCGGAGCTCGTCTCGCTTTCGCTGCCGGCGGCCAGCCGGGCCGTCGACGACCTCGTGCGGCGGGGTTTCGTACAACGCACGGAGGACCTCTTGGACCGGCGCATGAAGCGCGTCAGCATCACAGACCAGGGCCTCGCCGCGATCAGGCAGATCAATGCCGCGAGGCTAAGCGGTCTTGAGCAGTTCGGCGAGACCTTGACCGCGCCCGAGCGAACAAAGCTCCTGGCCGCGCTGTCGAAGCTGCTCCAGCGTCGCGAAATCGCCTCCTGCCGGCTGGAGGACCGATGACCGCCCGCCTGCGCGCGCACCAGGGTCGCCTGGTGACAGAGGAAAACAGCCGCTGGTGGACGCTCGGCGCGATGTGTTTCGCGCTGTTCATGATGATGCTCGACAACACCGTCGTGAACATCGCGCTGCCCGCGATTCAGCGCGACTTGCACGCATCGCTCTCGTCGCTGCTTTGGACGGTCAATGCCTACACGCTCACGTTCGCGGTGTTGATGGTCACCGGCGGTCGGCTCGGAGACATCTTCGGCCGGCGCCGGATGTTCCTATACGGAGTGGCCGTCTTCGGGCTCGCGAGCCTCGCGATCGGCTTCGCGCCCAACGACGCTGTGCTGGTCACCTTCCGCGCGATCCAGGGCATCGGCGCCGCCTTCATGATGCCGGCGACCCTTTCGATCATCACCCAGGCCTTCCCGCCGCACCAGCGCGGCACCGCGATCGGGACGTGGGCCGGCGTAAGCGCCATGGCACTGGCGATCGGGCCCGTGCTCGGCGGACTCCTGACCCAGGACGTGAGCTGGCGCGCAATCTTCTTCATCAACCCGCCGATCGCCGCCGTCGCAGTGGCGGTCACGCTGTTCGCGACGCGCGAATCGCGTGATGAGACGGTCGGACGCAGCGTCGACTTCCGCGGCATTGCCGCGCTCACGATTGGCCTTACCTCGCTCGTGCTGGCTCTGATCGAGGCCAACTCATGGCATTGGGGCTCGGTGCGCATCATCGGCCTGTTCGTACTGGCGGGATTCGCGATCGTGGCCTTCGTACTGATCGAGATGCGAGTCCGCGCGCCGATGGTCGACTTCGCCTTTTTCCGCTCGCGCACCTCGGCCGGCGCCAACCTGGTCGGCTTCCTCGTGACCTTCGGCATGTTCGCTCAGTTCTTTTTCATCACGCTCTATCTCCAGAACGTGCTGCACTACTCGGCGCTCCAGACCGGCATCCGCTTCCTCCCGGCGACGATCGTGATCATCATCATGGGTCCGCTCGCCGGCAAGTTGACCGACCGCGTCGGCCCCCGCTCGTTGATGACTCTCGGGCTACTGATCGTCGCGGGCGCGATGCTGATCCAGTCCGGCATCAACGAGCACAGCGGCTATGGGCTGCTATTGCCGGGCTTCATCGGCATGGGGCTGGGCATGGGGTTGGTGATGTCGCCGATGAGCACCGCGGCCATGAACGCCGTCGACCGCAGCAAGGCCGGCGCCGCCTCGGGTGTGCTGTCGATGAGCCGCATGGTCGGCGGATCCGTGGGGCTCGCGGCCATGGGCGCGCTGGTGGCGGCGGTCGGCAAGTCGCAGATCAGCTCGCTGCTGCCACACCTCCCGACGGGTGTGCGCGATCACATCGTGAGCTCGCTCGGCAGCGGCAGCGCGTCGACCGGCTCCCATCACGCGGCGCCTCAGATCGTGCACGCGATCCACTCAGCATTCATCTCCGCGCTTGGCACGGGACTCGAGATCGGCGCAGCGGTGATGGTCGTGGGCGCCGTCATCGCCTGGGTGCTAATTGAGCGGACGGCAGCGCAGCCAGAGCCTCGACCCGCCAGTCAGCATGAGCCAGCGGTCGACGAGCAGGCCGCCGAAGCGACACTCGTCTCCTAGCCGCCCCACACGCCCGCCGCCGTCCACGTCCGCGACGCCATTGATTAGGATCGCCGCAGTCAGCGGAACGGGACCGACGGTCCGCACAACCGAAAGGACTGACAATGGGCTTTCTTGACAAGGTCAAGGGCACCGCGAAGCAGGCCCTGAACCCTGTGGGCATGGCTGGCGAGCGCGGCAAGATTCAGCGCATCAACCAGGCCGGTGTCCAGACGCCGGCAACCGTCAACTCCATGCGCGAGGTGGGCACCCAGCTGGGCGGCGGCCACCAGATGGAGTTCGATCTCACGGTCCACCCCGAGGGCGCCAGCGATTACCAGGCCCACCTCTCGCAATCGGTGCACGAGGTCACGCTGCGCGGCGTGGCCGAGGGTGGAAAGGTGATCGTCAAGGTCGATCCCGAGGACCCTCAGTCCATGCTTCTGTGGGGCGCCGCGAGCTAGCGGCACCCCCTAGGGGCCCCCGGGGGGCTTGCGAGGCTGCGTGCAAAACGTGCCAATGTCGGCGGTGGGCGCCGACACTGGCGACTTAGTTCTCCTCAGCGGGACAAAGTGCCCGGGATCCCCGCCGCCTGCGCGCTTTGCGACGTTAATCGCGCTTTCAGACGAGGTGCGCCTCAGGCGTGACCGAAGATCATCAAGGCCTTCGGATCGTCAGGGTCGACCTTGACGACCACGTTCTCTCCCTCGGTGAACGGATTTGACGGATAGATGTACTGGTTGGTCGTCGCCTGGTAGGGAGCGCCGGATGCCGGCGTGACCGTGAAGGTGATGTCGTACTCCGTGCCACCCGGAGTGTCAGTGTTGCCCGTCGGCGTCATCGAGTCGATGTGCGCAGGCGTGTCGACGCCCACCTTCATCAGCTTCTTGGCGCGATTGGCGAGCGCCATCTGCGACGCCGAGGCGCCGACGCCGACTTTGCTCGTCGCGGCCTGCGCAGATTCGGCAGCACCCCTCAAGCGGTCCATGAGTCCCATCTGAGCTCCTCTCTCTCGTTCGCACCCGTCGCCCCAGGCGTCGAGCCGCCACATCCTCCCAGGGAGAGAACCGCTCGACGGGGATTTCGGCTTCGCGCGGGCCGCGCTGGTGTGGCGCGCCCTCTCCGCGAGGAGCCCCGGCGCAGCAGGACACGTTGCCAGACGCACAGCTACGATCCCCCTTCAATGGCAGTTGACCTAAGCCAAGTCTCAGTCGTCGAGGCGGAGCCCGGAGAGCTCCCCCGCACCATGTCGGCCTGGGTGATTCGCCAGGAGCGCGAGGGCGAGCCGATGGATGCCTTCCAGCTCGAGGAGATCGAGGTGCCCGAGCCCGGCGCTTTCGAAGTCATCGTGCGCGTGATGGCGGCGGGCGTCAACTACAACAACGTCTGGGCCGCCCAGGGCAAGCCGGTCTCCGTCTTCCCGTACGGAGACCACCCCCAGTGGGGTCACCACATCGGCGGCTCCGACGCCTCGGGGATCGTGTGGAAGGTGGGCGCCGGCGTGACGCGCTGGAAGCCGGGCGACGAGGTCGTGATCCACTGCAATCAGGCGTCCTACGAGGACCCCGAAGTACACGGCTTTGACCCCCTCGCCGCACCCTCGCAGCTGATCTGGGGCTATGAGACGACCTGGGGCTCCTTCGCCCAGTTCACCAAGGTGCAGGCGCAGCAGCTGCTGCCTCGCCCCCAGAACCTGACCTGGGAAGAGGCCGCGTCGTATGGGCTTGTCTACTTCACCGCCTACCGCATGCTGATCGACCAGTGCGAGCTCAAGGCCGGCGACCGCGTCCTGATCTGGGGTGCCGCCGGGGGCCTCGGTGTGTTCGCGGTGCAGTTGTGCGCGGCGGCGGGCGCCGAGTGCGTCGGCGTCGTCTCCTCCGAGGAGAAGGGGCGGCTGGTGATGCAGCTGGGCGCCCAGGCGTTCATCGACCGCAACGAGTACACGGGCATGATGCGCCGCGGCGGCGAGACGCCCGAGGAAGAGCAGGCGCGTTTCAAGGAGTCGCGGCGGTTCGCCAAGGCGGTCAAGGAGATCCTCGGCGACGCGCCAGACATCGTCTTTGAGCACGTCGGCAAGGCGACCTTCCCCACCTCGGTGTTCGCGGCCAAGCCGTTCGGGAAGGTCGTCATCTGCGCCGGCACGACCGGCTATCACCTGGACTTCGACGTGAGGCACCTGTGGATGCGCCAGAAGCAGATCATCGGCTCGCACTTCGCCAACGCGTATGAGTGCATGAAGGCCAACGAGTTGATCGAGCAGGGCAGGATCCGCCCCGTGCTGTGGCGCACCATGGGCTTCGAGGGGGTCCCCGAGGCCCACCAGCTGATGAAGGAAAACCAGCATCTGGGCAAGATCTCGGTCCTCGTCGGAGCGCCCGAGGAAGGGCTCGGCAAGACGGCTCCGGGCCCCGGCGCGATCCACGCTGAGGTCGGCGCCTGATGGCCGCAGCACGCCCCCACACCCCGCGGAGAGACGCCTAATGGCCGGTGTGATGTGGGTTCAGTGGTACGCCACGATTCTTCGCCAGGAGGCCTTTGCCGTCAGCGTCGCCGAGGTGGCGCCGATTGCGCTGCGCTACGGCGCTACGCGCTATGCGGTGCAACGCAACCGGGATGACCGCTACCGGATCACGCAAATGACCTGGTGCGAGGACAAGGAAGACTGGTATCGCTTTTGGGACGGCCCCGAGATGATCGAGTTTCGCGCGGCCAACGCCGGCCGCTACCAGATTCCGATCAACTACTGGTGGCACGACGAGCTGGCGACCGGCGAGCTAGGGCCTGAGGTACCGCTTGCAGAGGAAGATCTCACGCCCACGCCCATGCCCTCGCCGCAAGCTGCTGTGTAACCCGGGCCATGGTCGGGGTAAACAAGCATCGGGGATGACTGAGTCGACCGTAGCTCCCAAGGCACAAGACGCCACTGCGGCGGTAGTCGCGGTGCCGTTGAGTAATGGGCGCACCACACGGCGCCCGCCACCGGTCGAGCACGAGATAAGCCTCGCTCGCAAGATCATCAACCTGATCGGTGTGGTCTTGCCTTTCGCCGGGCTGATCGCCGCGATCGTGCTGCTCTGGGACGAGGCCGTCGGCCCGCTCGAGCTGGCCTTGATGCTGACTCTCTACGTGGTCACGTGTCTAGGCGTCACGCTCGGGTTCCACCGCATGTTCACCCATCGCGCGTTTGAGGCATCCCGCCCGTTCCGGGCGATGATCGCTGTCCTCGGCTCGATGGCGGTCCAGGGATCGGTTATCAAGTGGGTGGCAGACCACCGCAAGCACCACGCCTACACCGACCGCGAGGGCGACCCCCACTCCCCCCACCTCGCCGGCCCGGGATTCTGGGGCGCAGCCAAGGGCCTCTGGCACGCGCACATCGGATGGCTCTTCAAGACGGTCGGGACGGCGGACCTTCAGCGTTTTGCGCCCGATCTCATGAAGGACCGCACTATGCGCGTGATCGACAAGCTGTTCGGGCTCTGGGTCACGCTCAGCTTCGTGCTGCCCTTCGTGCTCGGCTGGATCATCGGCGGAGGCATCGGCGCCGCTTTCACTGCGCTGCTATGGGGCGGGCTCGTGCGGGTGTTCCTCCTTCACCACGTGACCTGGTCGATCAACTCGGTGTGCCACTTCTTCGGGCGCCGCCGCTTCAAGGTCAAGGACGAGTCTCGCAACGTCTTCTGGCTCGCACCGTTTTCGATGGGCGAGGCGTGGCATCACAACCACCACGCCTTCCCGACCTCTGCATTCCACGGGCTCAAGCTCTGGGAACGCCTCGCCGACCCCACCGGCCTCGTGATCGCGGCCCTGGAAAAGCTCGGTCTGGTCTGGAACGTCGTCCGCATCAGCCCGGAGCGGCAGCAGAAGAAGCTGGAAGCCGCGCCCCGCTGAGGTCAATCACGCCCGCTGGGGTTCTTTGGCCATTCGCATCCGAGGGGTCGATGGGAATCGCCAAAGAAACGCGTCGAGGGTGCTGCCGTCAAGCAGCCTCAAGGGGTGCCATCGTGAGCCCCGCTGAGTCGAGCTGTTTCCAGTAGCCCTCGGCCTCCTCGCGTGGGCCGCCCCAGACGATCGCTTGGCCGGTGTTGTGGATGCGATGCGCGAAGCGATAGCCCTCGGCCAGCGAGACTTCGGGCAGGACGCGCGCGAGCGACTCGGCGACGTGGTCAAAGGTGTTGTGGTTGTCATTGAGGACCACAACCCGCCAGAGCCCGCCGGTCCCGGTGCCGCCATGGCTGACGCGAGGCAGCTGCTCAACCGTCTGGCCCATTCGCGGAGGATAAAGCGCGAAAGAGCTCAGCTTGAAGGCTTGGCCCGCCCCGATTTGCCCGCGTGGGTGGAGGCCTGCGCGGTCGATCCAGCGGAGTTCTCGCGCTTGTACCAGTAACGCTCGAGCCCCAAAAAGAGTTGGTCAGGGGGCGCCGCCTGGACGTAGGAGCCGCGCAGGTGCGGACTCGCGCCACGCGTGATCTCGTTCTCGACCACGGTGATGAAGGTCTCCATGTCTTCGTTGCGAGCGAGCGCGGCCCAGGTGTCGAGCCGCTCGGAGACCTCGGACAGCTGCTCCTCGACATCGTCACTCGAGCCAAAGTGAGTCATCGCCAGACGCTCTGGATGCCACTCGAACACCCGCTCGATCGACCGATGCCAAGCCTCGATGTCGATATCCGGCGGCGGCGTCGGCGGGATCGTCAAGGCATCGGGCGTGATGCGCACGCCGCCGACATCGCCCACGAACGCAGTTGCTTCGTGCAGATAACACACATGGTGCGAGGCATGGCCGGGCGTGTAGGCGACCTCGAAGCGTCCATTCAGCAGCCACTCGCCGCCGCTGACGACCCGCAGATTGGCTTCGGGCACGGGGAGAACCTCGCCCCACAGCCGCTCCATGTCATCGCCATAGAGCCGCTCCGCGCTCTCGAGCAGGCGCGCCGGGTCGATCAGATGCTCGGCGCCGCGCTCGTGCACGTAGACCTCCAGCTCGGGGAAGCGCGCCACCAAAGAGCCCGCCGCTCCGGCATGGTCAAGATGAATATGCGTGAGCAGCAGTGCCTCGGGCACTTCGCCGTCGAGCGCCTGAAGCAGCGCGTCAAGGCACGAGGCGGGGCCGGGGTCGATCAGCGCGCGGTCAACCTGCCAGCAGCCGATCACGCGCTCGCGACCGAGGTGGTGCAGATCGATCAGGCGCATCCGCGGCCGCTGGAGCACGCTGGTCGGCTGTTCGCCAGCGGCCGGCTCGCCGGTGTCGCGCCGGGCAAATACCGCGATCTCCTGCTCGCCGGTCTCCTCCTCGAAGTCGACCGGCTCGTGCTCCTCGGTGTCGCCCGAGAACGCGGCCAGTTCGTCGTCGGAGGCGGGCCCACCGGAAAACTCTTCCTCTCCCGCCGGCACGACGGAAAAGTCAGCGAGGTCTTCGGCATCTGGGCTGGCGACGGCCGGCTCGTGCTCCTTGACCGCGCGCACATCGTCGGTCGTCGCGGCCGGAAAGCGTGTCGCGGCGGCGCTCGCGAGCTCGGCCAGCTCCTCGGACAGCCTGCGCGTGTCCGCCACAATGCGGTCGCGCTCGGCCCATATCCGGTCGGCCTCGGCGTCAAGCTCCCGCACGCGCGTTTCGGCCGCCTGCTCGCGCTGCTCTGCCCGAGCTTTCGCCTCTGCCTCAAGCCGCTGCACGAGCTCGTTGGCGTGGGTTTCGAGCGCCTCTGCCTCGGCGCGGGCTCGCATCAGCCGCTCCTCCGCTTCGGCACGCGACGAAGAGGTGATCTCCTCGGCGGTCTCGTGCGCCCGGGCGAGAATGTCGGATACCTGCTCACCCACGCGCTCGAGTGCGCGACGCACTGCTCCCTCAGGCGAGCGCGTCGCGTGCAGCTCGGCCACCAGTTGCGTGACGCGACGCACGTACGCGTCGACGAGTTCGCGCTCGTAACCTCTCAGCGCAATGGGAAATTCGACGGTGGCGACCTCCCCCACGGGGTCGTCCGGCAACTCGGTGAGGGGCTGGGTGATCTGTTGCATGATCGCGTGCTCGGAGGAGGCTGAATTCTGGTCGGGCATATGCACAGGATTCCACTTCCACGCCGCAATGCCTTCCAATAATTCTTTTGGCCGGGGCGCATGCGCCCCGGCCCCGGTCCGCACATGTGCGGACCGGTGGGTCGGCACATGTGCCGACCCGAACACCAATTTTTAGAATCTCTAGCCGATGTCGAATACTTCCTCCCCTCGCCTGCCCGAATCGGACCGCCCCTGGCTGATGCGGACCTACGCCGGCCACTCGGACGCCAAGCGGTCAAACGAGCTGTACCGACGCAACCTCGAGAAGGGCCAGACCGGCCTCTCGGTGGCGTTCGATCTGCCCACGCAGACCGGTTATGACCCCGACCACGAGCTTGCCCACGGCGAGGTCGGCAAGGTCGGCGTCTCGATCGCGCACCGCGGGGACATGCGCACGCTGCTGGACGGGATCCCGCTCGACCGGATGAACACGTCGATGACGATCAACGCCACGGCGGCCTGGCTACTTGCGCTCTACGTCGTGGCAGCCGAGGCGCAGGGGGTGGCCGAGGACAAGCTCCAGGGCACGACCCAGAACGACATCCTCAAGGAGTACCTGAGCAGGGGCACCTATGCATTCCCGCCCGGGCCAAGCATGCGCCTGATCGCCGACACGATCGCCTACGCGGTCACGCACATTCCGAAGTGGAATCCGATCAACATCTGCTCCTACCACCTGCAGGAGGCCGGCGCGACACCGGTGCAGGAGATCGCCTACGCGATGTCCAACGCGATCGCGGTGCTCGACGCGGTGCGCGTGCGGCTCGGCGAGCGCGCGGACGAGCTGATGGGCCCCGTCTTCGGTCGCATCTCCTTCTTTGTCAATGCGGGCGTGCGGTTCGTCGAAGAGCACGCCAAGCTGCGCGCGATGGCGCAGCTGTGGGACGAGCTCGGGCGAGACCGCTATGGCGTCGGCGACGATCGCCACCGCCGCTTCCGCTACGGAGTGCAGGTGAACTCGCTGGGGCTCACGGAATCTCAGCCTGAGAACAACGTTTACCGCATCGCGCTCGAGGCGCTCGCGGTGACGCTCGGACGCAGCACGCGGGCGCGCGCGATCCAGCTGCCGGCGTGGAACGAGGCCCTCGGCCTGCCGCGGCCGTGGGACCAGCAGTGGTCGCTGCGCCTGCAACAGATCCTCGCCTACGAGACCGACCTGCTCGACTACGCCGACATCTTCGACGGCTCGCGCGTGATGGACGGTCTGGTCGCCGAGCTAGTCGAGGCGGCGCGAGAAGAGATGGCGCACGTGGCCGAGCTGGGCGGCGCGATCGAGGCGGTTGACTACATGAAAGGGGCGCTCGTCGCCTCGCACCGCGAGCGGCTGCGGCGCATCGAGACCGGCGAGCAGACGGTGGTCGGCATCAACCGCTTCACCAGCAGCGAGCCCTCGCCGCTGCGCGCGGATGCCGACGGCGGCATCCTGGTCGTCGACCCAGAGGTCGAGGCTCAGTGCCGCGCCGCGGTCGCGAGCTGGCGCTCCGAGCGCGACCAGGACCAAGTCGAGCAGGCATTGAGCGAACTCGCGCGCGTGGCCCGCGACGAACAGGAGAACATCATGCCGGCGACGATCGCCGCGGCACGCGCCGATGTGACCACGGGCGAGTGGGCGCACACGCTGCGCGAGGTGTTCGGCTCCTACCGCGCGCCCACGGGCGTCGGCGAGGCGGCGGCGCTACCCGCGGAGGGCCTCTCTGAGGTGCGGGAGGAGGTCGACCGCGTCTCCGAGGCGCTCGGGCGGCGGCTCAAGCTGCTGGTCGGCAAACCCGGGCTCGACGGCCACTCCAACGGCGCCGAGCAGATCGCCGTGCGCGCCCGCGACGCGGGCATGGACGTGGTGTACGAGGGCATTCGGCTCACCCCCTCGCAGATCGCTACCTCGGCCGCGCAGGAGGGAGTGCACGTAATCGGGCTATCGATCCTGTCCGGCTCGCACCGCGAGCTGATTCCAGCGGTGCTCGACGCGCTCAACCAGGCCGGCGCCGGCGAGATCCCGGTCGTCGTCGGCGGCATCATTCCCGATGCGGACGCCGCCTGGCTGCGCGAGACCGGCATCGCCGCCGTGTACACCCCCAAGGACTGGGACCTCAACCGCATGATCCGCGACATCGTCGCGCTGGTCGCGCAACGCAACGGGCTCGACGCGCCCGTGAGCGGTTGAGCGCGCTTCGCGGCTCCGAGCTAGGGGCGCGTCTGAGGGAGCGCGACACCGCGGCCGCGGCCGCTGTGCTCAACCTGATCGAGAGCCGAGCGCCCAACGCCCGAGCCGAAGCGGAGTCGCTGCTCGAAGCGGTCTCGCCGGGGCAGCTGGGCGCCGACGCGCCAGCCCACATCATCGGCGTGACCGGCCCGCCGGGAGTGGGCAAGTCCTCGCTGCTCTCGCAACTGGTGGCCACGTGGAGGAGACAGGGTCGCTCGGTCGCGGTGCTCGCCGTCGACCCCACCTCGCGGCGCTCAGGCGGAGCACTGCTCGGCGACCGGGCGCGGATCGACGTCGACCCCTCGGACCGCGATGTGTTCGTGCGCTCGACCGCTGCGGGCGGTCGTCTTGGAGGCCTGGCGGCGGCCACGCGCGCGGCAGCCACCGCGCTCGCGGTGGCGTTCGATGTGGTCGTGATCGAGACCGTGGGCGTGGGACAGTCGGAGACGGAGGTTGCAGACGTGGCCGACACGGTCGCGGTCGTGGTGCAGCCCGCCTCCGGCGACGTGCTGCAGTTCCTCAAGGCCGGGATCATGGAGGTCCCCGACGTTGTGGTGGTCGCCAAGGCAGATCTCGGCACGGTGGCGCGACGGGCGGTGTCCGACCTGCGCGCGGCGTTGCAGTCGCTGGGCGCGAGCCACACCGCCGTCGTACCCGTCTCCTCTTTGCCGCCCGCGAGCGGTATCGAAGAGTTGATCGCGGCGCTCGACGCCCACCGCGGCGTCATTGGATCTGCCTGCGCGACGGCTGCGCGCCCGGCGCATGCACGCACTGGCCGACTTCGTTGCCGAGCACGGCGACCGGGGTGTGCGCGCGCTCGGCGGTCGACGGCCCGCCGAGCAGTTCCTCGCCCTGCAGGAACCCGGGCTCGACGTGCCGGCGCTGCGGCGCGCGCTCGAGCAGCGAGCCGACGCGGAAAGCGCGTGATGCGCATCGCGCTCCCGGACCAGCCGCTCGTCAGCGGGCCGACCGCGCTGCGGCCCTGGCGCGAAAGCGACGCCGAGCTCATGGTCGCGGTCCTTCAGGACCCGGAGATCCCACGCTGGACTTCGGTCCCCTCGCCGTATACCGAGTCCGACGCTCGCACCTTCCTCTCGCACGGCCACGACTGGCTTCACACCGGCACCGAAGCTTCGTTTGCGATCGTCGCCGCGAGCGATATCGACCGCGGCCTACGTGGTGGCATCTCGCTGCTGCGCTTCGCTTGGGGGGACCGGCGCTGCGAGGTCGGCTACTGGGTCGCGCGCGAGGCGCGGCGTAAGGGCCACGCCACCCGCGCCGTGAAGCTGGTTTGTGCCTGGGGTTTTCGCGAGCTCGCGCTCGAGCGCATCGAGCTGCACGCTGCCGAGGGCAATCCGGCATCGCAACGAGTCGCGGAGCGCGCGGGCTTCAAGCGCGAGGCGGTGCTGCGCTCACACCTCCTGAGCAAGCAGGGATGGCTCGACATGGTGGTGTTCGGGCTGTTGCCCGACGAGCTAGTGCTTGCCTGAATGCTTTGACGAAGTGGTCGGCCGCTTTGACGAGGTGGTCGTGCGCTTCGAGGACGTGGTCGTTGGCTTCGACGAGGTGGTAGTCCCCGTTGTCTTGCTCGCCGCCGGTGAGGTTCCCAGCGAGATGATGCGCCAGCCGTCAGAGGTGTCAATCAGGTTTACGGAGGCCACCGCGGCGCTTTGACCCCTGGCGCCAGACAGGGTCACCGCGGTGGCGCGCGAGCCGTGCACCTTGATCGGCCCCAGCGACAGGGTGGGATTGTGCAGCCCGGAGAAGAAGATCCCCATTCCCCGCACGCATGTGAGCCCGGCGGACTTGAAGTGCTCGACCAGCGCCGGGGCGAACACGTCGTCGCAGATCGTCTTTGCGTCCTTGTGGGCGACCGCGACGGCAAACTCCTGCACCTTGCTCTTGACCTGGTCGTGGTCCGAGGTGCCGCAGCCGCCTGCCACCAGCGCTGCCGAAACCGCGAGGAGTGCCGCCGAGCGGACTTTCATCGCGAGGAGGGTAGCCTCTGCGTTATGGCGCTAGAGCCGCTTGTGGACGGCCACGGCCGGGTGATCGGCGATCTGCGCGTTTCGGTTACGGACCGCTGCAACTTCCGCTGCCAGTACTGCATGCCGGCGGAGGGGCTGCCGTGGCTCGAGCGCGAGGAGATCCTGAGCTTCGAGGAGATCGTGCGCATCGTGGCGCTGATGGCCGCGATGGGCGTGCACGACGTGCGACTGACGGGCGGCGAGCCGCTCGTGCGGCGCGAGTTCCCGCGGCTTGCCGAAATGCTGGCCGCGCTGCCCGACGTGCGCGACCTCTCGGTCACCACGAATGGATACCTGCTCGAGCGCGACGCGGCGGCGCTGGTGCAGGCCGGCGTCGATCGTTTCAACGTGTCGGTCGACTCGCTGCAGCGCGACCGCTTCTACGAAATCACCCGCCGCGACGCGCTGCCGCAGGTGCTGCGCGGTCTTGAGCGGCTGGCGGAGTTTCCGCAGGCCCACCCGATCAAGGTCAATGCCGTTGCTATGCGCGACTTCACCGAGCAGGAGGTGCTTCCGTTCGCGGAGTTCGCACGCCAGACGCCCTACGAGGTGCGCTTCATCGAGTTCATGCCGCTCGACGGTGACCACGGCTGGCGCTCGGACCGCGTGCTGACCGGTGGCGAGATCCGCGCGCAGATCGATGCCGTCTACCCGCTCGAGCCCGCCCCGCGCGAGCCGCACGCGACCGCGCGCGTGTATCGCTTCAAAGACGGGCGCGGCCAGGTGGGCTTCATCAATCCCGTCTCCGAGCCGTTCTGCGCGGACTGCAACCGCATCCGCCTGACCGCCGACGGGCGGCTTCGCACCTGCCTGTTCTCCTTGAACGAGACGGACCTGCGGGCGCCGCTGCGGGCGGGCGCCAGCGACGCGGAGCTCGAGCAGATCGTGCGCGACGCGGTATGGCGCAAGGAGCTAAAGCACCACGTCGGCGAGCCCGGCTTCATCCAGCCGGCGCGGACGATGTCCGCGATCGGCGGCTGAGCAGCTCGTCGGCGCGCACGAGGTCGGCGCGCGTATTGACGTTCAGCAGCAGATCAGGATCGTCCACCTCAAGCACCCGGGGCTCGAGCCTGCTGACAGCTTCGCGTACGGACACGTCTGACCGCTGCGCGCGGAGCGGCTCGAGTGCGTGTGGGTGGTAGCAGCCGAGCAAGGGCTGGATCTGATCCTCGTGGCTGGCTATGGTCGCCGACCCGGCATCGAGCGAAGCCGCGGCCAGCCGGCGTATGAGCCCGGGCGTGACGAGCGGCAAATCGAGCGGGCATACGAGCACGGCGCGCCCGTCCGCTAGCGCCAGCGCCTCCAACAGCCCCACCAAGGGGTGCTGGCGCGGCTCGCGCTCGATCCAGACGACCGTGTCGGGCATGGCCGGGAGCTCCGTGGTCTTCTTCGCCAGCACGACGACCTCGTCGAGGACCTGTTTTAGGGCCGTCAGAGGGTAGGAGATCAGGGGCTGTCCGCAGAGATCGAGCGTCGCCTTGGCGCCGCCGAGCCGCCGCCCGACACCGCCGGCAAGGACCACTCCGATCGGGCGCGCTTCCATAGGCGCAAACCCTATGTTCCAGTGCTTCGTAGAATCAGGTCGATGGAGCACTCAACTTCGGTCAGGAGCTGGCTGCGCTGCTATCGCTGCTGGTCTCAGAACCTCGAAGTCCAGGTCCATTACGAGGGCATCCACAAGATCGACCCTGACACGGGCGAGCGCGCGGATGTGGTCGACGAGATGCAAGAGGCGGTCATTCAGTGCCTCGAGTGCATGCACGACCAGCCCCACCTTGGCTTTCACAACGGGCGGGTGGAGCCGATCGAGGACCGTTGGGAGCGGATGATCGCCGGCAGACCGTGGGTCGCCTCGTGCACCGTCACGGTCGACGCCGACGACGTCGAGACCTGTTCGGGTCCCGACGCGGGCGAGGCGCTGTCATATGCCTCGTTCGGCGACCACGGCACGCGGGAGTTCTTCACCCACGTGCGGTTCCACAAGCACGACGAAGATCGGATCGTGGTGCACCTGCTCGTGGAGCTCTACGCGCGCTCCGAGGAGGAGGCAACCGAGGTGCTCGAACAAGCGGCCCGGGGAGAGCTCGCGCTTACGTCGCTCGCCGAGGAATCGCGGCCGCCCGCCGCGACCGGCGACGTAGGGCACTGACCGCCTCGATCGCGATCAGCGTGATCGCGACCGGGACCGTCGCGGGCAGCTCGTTGAGCACCAGGAACAGCACGTCGAAGGCTCCCGCGATCAACAGCGTCAGCACCGCGGCGGCCCGCTGAGTCGAACGCTCGCCGGCCACCAGCGCCCCGAGCAACGCGGCCACGAACATGTCGCCGTAGCCCATCGTGACCGAGCCGAACAGCAAGCTCTGCAAGCGTGGCAGGCCCGCGGCCGGGTGTGCCGCGATCAACGAGGCGTTGGGCGCCTGGAGCAGGTCGGAGATCACCAGCCAGGTGTCGGCGGCGGCCATCGCGATGATTCCGAGCTTGAGCCAAGTCGGCGGCGTGACCGCCCGCAGCAGGACGCCGAGGGTCACGCAACTGAGCGCCGAGAGCAGCGCAGCCGCGCCCTCACCGACCAGTGAATTCTTCTCGACCCACGCGAGCGCGAACAGAACGGCGGTGGTCGCTATGCCGCCGGCGAGGCGAGCTCTCGGCCGCTGGTCGGGTCCCCGCGCCGCCCATGCCAGCGCCGCCGCCGCCAGTGGCGGCACGGCCACCAGCGCCAGGTAGGTGAGCCCGGTCGCCGTGCCCGACGCGTAGCGGATCGCGAAGATCACGATCACGATCGAAGCCACCGGGACCAGCGCCCACGCCGGCCCCCCCAGTCGCGCCGCCAGTTGGATGCGCGGCGCTGGCCGGGGCGCGGCAACCACCGCAGCCTGCAGGCCGATCATCGCGGCGTCGGAGGGGACGAACGCGAGCGTCACAGCATCAGCGTACGAAAGCGGCGGTCGCTAGAGCGTCGCCGCCATCCGTCAAACTCGGCCGGGTCTGCTTGGCGGCGCTGGAATCGTTAGGCGCGCGGCCGTACGCTACCGCGCATGGCAGCTTGTCCAAGCTGTGGGCAGGAGAATCCCGCCGGCGCGCGGTTTTGCAACGAGTGCGGTGCGGCGTTGCAGGGTGCGCCAGGGGGTGCGGGAGAGGAGCGCAGGATCGTGACGGTCCTGTTTGCCGATATGGCGGGCTTCACGGCACGCGCTGAGCGATTGGACCCCGAGGACGTGCGCGCAATTCTCAGCCGCTACTACGCGCGCTTCCGGAGCGAAATCGAGGCCTTCGGCGGAACCGTCGAGAAATTCATCGGCGATGCGGTGGTGGCGGTATTCGGGGCTCCGATCGCACACGGAGACGATCCAGAACGAGCTGTGCGCGCGGGGTTCTCGCTGTGCGACGCGGTGGCGGAGATGAACGCCTCTGACCCCGACCTCAAGCTCGAGGTGCGGGTCGCAGTGAACACCGGCGAGGCGATCGTCTCGCTTACGAGCACGGAGTTGCACGAAGGCATGGTCGCCGGCGATGTCGTCAACACGGCCTCGCGTCTGCAGTCTGCCGCGCCTTCCAACGGAATCCTGGTCGGCGAGGAGACCTACCGCGCGACCCGCACGCTCGTCGATTACGACACGCTGGATCCGCTGGTCGTGAAGGGCAAGGAACTGCCCGTTCGTGCGTGGCTCGCCGTCGGCATCAGGAGGACGCCGGGCGAGCGCGAGGCCAGCACGCTGCCGATGCTCGGCCGGGCCAACGAGGTCGCCGCCCTGCACCGCACCCTCGATGGCGTCGTAGCCGACGAGCGGCCCAATTTGGTGACGGTCTTCGGCGATGCGGGAATCGGCAAGACGCGCCTGGCGGCCGAGTTCGCCGACCAGGTCGCGCACAAAGGAGCGCGCCTGCTTCGCGGACGGTCGCTGCCGTATGGAGCAAGCACGCCGTACGGACCGTTCGCTCAACAGGTCAAGCAGTTCGCCGGCATCTTCGCGAGCGATGAGGTTGAGTCCGCGCAGCGGAAGCTGGAAGCCGCGCTGGCAGAGATCACGATTCCGGAGGCAGCAGACGAGATCCTCTCGCACCTCGAACTGCTGATCGGGCTGAGCAGCAGCGGCGAAGTCGCCGATCGCCAGATTCTGTTCCGCGCCGCCCGGCGGTTTGTCGAGGCCCTGGCCCGGGCGCAGCCAACGATCCTCGTTTTCGAAGATCTCCACTGGGCTGACACGGGAACGCTCGACCTGCTCGAGGCGCTGGCCGCGCGTGTGCGCGACGTGCCCGTGATGCTGCTCGCACTCGCGCGTCCCGAGCTGCTGGAAGCTCGCCCGGCCTGGGGCGGCGGACTCCCCGCGTACACCGCGCTGTCGCTGGAGCCGCTCAACCAAGAGGACGCAAATCAACTCGCCACGCAATTGCTGCAGCGCTACGCCGTCAGCGTTTACGAGGCTCGCGTGGTCGAGACGGCCGAGGGCAATCCTCTGTTCATCGAGGAGCTGGCGGCGGCAGCCGCGGAACGACCAGCCTCACGGGGCGACGATCTGCCGACCACGATCCGAGAGCTGGTGTCGGCCCGGCTCGACTGCCTACCCGCCAACGAGCGCGTAGTGCTGCTCGACGCGGCAATCGTCGGCCGCGTCTTCTGGCGCGGCGCGCTGTCGCGAATGCGCGAAAACGGCGCTGTCCTTTCGGACGCGATCGACGCCCTTGAAGCCCGTGATCTGATCAGGCACGAGGTCCTGTCGTGGATCGAGGGCGAGGAACAGTTCGTCTTCAAGCACGCGCTCATCCGCGACGTCGCTTACGCAACCGTCCCACGCGCTCGGCGCAAGGAGCTCCACGCCGTCGTGGCCGAGTTTCTCGAGCGCGCGACGGCGGGCGCGGCCGCCACCGCGACCGCCTTGGCGCGACACTGGCAAGAGGCCGGCGACAACGAGCGCGCACTTCCTTACCTGCTGGCGGCGGCGGACCAGGCCGGTCGAGGCTGGGCCAAAGACGAGGCCGCCCGGATCTACGGAGAAGCGCTCGAGCTGTGCCCCGAGGACCCGGCGCGGCGGCGTGAGATTGTGCGCAAGCAGGCGCTCGCGCTGGCTGCCCTCCAACACGTACACGTCGGCGACGTGCGTCAATCTCGCCAGGCGCAGGCGCCGATCGCCGACGCCGAGCAGGAGTAAGCCGCCGACAGGTCAGGCCGGAAAGTCGGCGGGCGTGACGTCACCGACGATTTCGACCACGCGCAAAATCTGATGCTGACCGAGTTCCTGCGCGTGCTTGCGGATGACGTCCTCGCTGGGCGCCTCATAAAGGCAGAACGTCTTCACTCGCGCATCGTCGTCGATCGCCACGTGGCTGTGCTCCCAGTTGATCTCGGGGTATAGGTTCTCCACGATCTTGCGCGAGCGGCGTCCAACAGCATCCATCTGCTCCTGCCCGACACTGAACTGACGCTCTACTAGGTACCTCGGCATTTGCTCCTCCTCACTGGCGGCAGCAAAGATATGCCCTGCCGCATTCTCCCCACAAGACGTGGGAGCTGCCGCGCTTCTTCCCTTCGACGGCGATCGCTCCCCTACGCCCCGGCCTCCAGCCGCGCCTTTAGCCGCTCCTGGGCATCCGGGATTTCCTTCTTGGCCTGCATTCTGGCCAGTGGCGCGAACAGCACCCCGATCCCGTGGCCGACCAGGTTGAACTCGAGGCTCACCCGCGACTGTGAGCCGTCGCCGATCGGCTCGATCGTCACCGTGCCGACGGGCCTCACGGGGCCGGCAACGCCGCGGAAACTGCTGCGCCGAGGCGGTTCGTGCTCTGTGATCTCGTAGCTGGTGTCCTGCTCGCGTCCGCCGATTTTGCGGGTCTCGTGCACGCGCGTGCCGACTCGAACGGGCCCATCCGTCTCGACGCTCGAGCTGACGATCTGGTCCTGCCACTCGCGGTGGCGCTCGTGGTCGTCGAGGTAGGCGAAGACTTCCTCCGGCCGGCGATCGATCTCGATGCTATGACTGATCACGCTCATCTCCTCTCTGGTGGGGTCAATCCTCCTCCGCTGCGACGCCGGGATCAAGCGAATTCTTCCCGGCGCGCGACAGCGAGCGGCGACACTATTAACGCATGCTCCCCGAAACCCGCTATGCACGCAGCGGCGAGATCAACATCGCCTACCAGGTAATCGGCGATGGCCCGATCGACCTCGTGTTCGTGCCGGGCTTTATCTCGCACCTTGACCTGCAGTGGGGCGATCCCCGCGTCGCGCGGTTTTTCGAGCAGCTCGCGTCCTTCTCCAGGCTGATCCTGTTCGACAAGCGCGGCACCGGCCTCTCTGACCCGGTCGCCGCGCCGGCGTCGCTTGAGGAGCGCATGGATGACGTGCGCGCCGTGATGGACGCGGCAGGTTCGGAGCGTGCGGCGCTGTTCGGCCTATCCGAGGGCGGACCGATGAGCGTCTTGTTTGCAACCACCTATCCGGAGCGCACGCGCGCGCTGATCCTGTGCGGAACGTACGCGTACGGGGGCTACGACCTCGAGCAACAACCCGCGGGTGAGCGCTGGGCGCAGATGTTTGAGCGCATCCAAGCGACAGTCACCCATTGGGGCCAGGGCCAGACCCTGGGAATCTTCGGGCCGAGCGCTGACACGGAGCGGGACCGGATCGCGCGCGGCATGTTCGAACGCTCAGCCGCAAGCCCGCGCATGGCGAAGATGCTGATCGACATGGTCGAAGACATGGACGTCCGAGACCTGCTCGCGAGCGTGCGCGTACCGACGCTGGTGCTCCACCGTGAGCACGAGTTCATCCCGCTCGAGTGCGCGCAGTATCTGGCCGAGCACATCGACGGAGCCCGCCTCGTGGTCCTCCCTGGCACCGATCACATTCCGTTCTACGGCGACGCGGCGGGTTACGCGGAAGAGATCGAGGAGTTCCTCACCGGCGCCCGGCACGCGCCCTCCGCGGACCGAGTTCTCACCACGGTGCTCTTCACCGACATAGTCGGCTCGACCGAGCGCGCCGCTACGCTCGGAGATGCGCGCTGGCGAGAGCTGGTCGGGCGCCACGACGAGATCGTCCGAGAACAGCTCGCGCGTCACCGCGGCCGCGAGATCAAGACGACCGGCGACGGCTTCCTGGCCACCTTCGACGGGCCCGCGCGCGCGATCCGCTGCGCCCATGCGATCAGCGAGGACCTCGGGCCGCTCGAACTCGCCGTCCGTGCCGGCCTGCACACAGGCGAGTGCGAGCTCGTGGGCGAGGACGTCCGCGGCATGGCGGTGAACATCGGCGCGAGGATTGGCGCACTGGCCAGCGCGGGTGAGGTCCTGGTCTCGAGCACGGTGAAGGACCTCGTGATTGGGTCCGGGATCGAGTTCATAGATCGCGGCAATCGCGAGCTGAAGGGCGTGCCTGGTAAATGGCGCGTCTTCAAAGTTGCCCAGGTTGGGGACTCGCCCAGCACCAGGCTCGATTACGACGAGCGTGAGCGCAGGCTCGGGGATCGCTTGGCCGAGCGCGCTACCCGGCGGGCGCCAACGTTAATGCGCCGCGTCATGGGTCGCGGCGCGAATCCCTAACCCGTCGGCTGCCCAAGGGGTTCGGCTTCGCGCGCGCGTTCCTCGCTATACGCATAGCGGCCCCCGCGCATCAGCGAGGCGGCCGCCGCCACCAGGCAAGCCGCGATCGCGAAGATGAAGGTCTCGTGCAGGCCAGAGCGGAACGGAGCCGAGATCAGCTGCGGGAAGAACGAGCGACCGGTCACCAGCGCGTGCGAATGCGCCCCCAGCGCGGCGAGCGCGTGCGCCCCGATCAGACGCTGGACGGGGTTGTAGCCGAGAAAGGCCGCAAACAGGACCGAGATCGGGGGCAGGTGCGCCGCATGCGCCGCGACCGCAGCCGGGACACCGTGCGTGCGCAGGCCGGATTGCACCGCGTGCGGCAGCGTCGCCGAGAGCCCGGCGATCATCAACGTGAAGAAGATTCCGACCGAAATCACCTGGGCTGAGTTCTGGAACGTCTGGTTCATCCCGCCCCCCGCCCCGCGGTCGCCCGGGGGCAGGCTGTTCATCACGCCGGCGCGGTTCGGAGAGGCGAACATGCCCATCGAGACCCCGGTGAGCGCGAGCGTGAGCGCGAACAACGGATACGCGAAGTCGGTCGGCAGCGCGATCAGCAGCGCGAAGCTGGCCGCGGTGCCGACCATCCCGCCGCTCGCGAACGGCCGTGCGCCGAAGCGGTCGGACAGATAGCCAAAGATCGGACCGCTCACAAGCATGCCGAACGTCAGCGGCAGCATGTAGATCCCAGCCCACAGCGGCGTCTGCGAGAAGGCGTAGCCGTGCTGGGGCAGCCAGATCCCCTGCAGCCAGATGATGAGCATGAACATCAGCCCGCCGCGGGCGACGGCCGAGAGGAAGGTCGAGAGCGTGCCGAAGGAGAAGGCGCGAATGCGAAACAGCTCGAGCCTGAACATCGGCGAGCGCACCCGCGATTCGATCACCAAAAACAAGGTCAGCAGCGCGGCGCCAGCGGCGAGCAGCGCGATCACGCGCGGACTCCCCCAGCCGGTCGCGTGGCCGGCGTAGGGACGGATGCCGTAGGTGATCGCGACCATCGGGCAGATCAGACCGGCGGCGAAGGTCACGTTGCCCGCCCAGTCGATCCTGGCGCGCTTGGTCTGACCCAGCTCGCGCAGGTGCAGGTACGCCCACACGGTGCCGAACAGCCCCACCGGAACCGAGATCAGGAACACCAGCCGCCAGTTCACCGGCGCCAGCAGGCCGCCAAGCACCAGACCGACGAACATGCCGCTGACCCCGACGATGTTGTTGATGCCGAGCGCCATCCCCCGCTGGTTCTCAGGAAACGCGTCGGTGAGAATCGCGGCGGCGTTGGCCATCAGACACGCGCCGCCGATCCCCTGCACGATCCTGAACACGATCAGATAGTCGGCGCCGGCGCGCCCCGTGAGCCAATCGACGGTCAGCAGCAGCGACGCGACCGTGTAGATCACGAACCCGAGGTTGTAGATGCGCACGCGCCCGAAGATGTCCCCCAGCCGCCCGAGCGAGACGATCAGCACGCTGCCCACGATCATGTAGCCGAGGATCATCCACAGCAGGTAGAAGCTGTTTGCGGGCTGAAGTGGATTGAGGTGGATGCCCCGGAAGATGTCGGGCATCGCGATCAGCGTGATCGAAACGTCGAGCGTGGCCAGCAGGACCGCGAGCGTGCAGTTCGACAGCGCGATCCACTTGTACCTGTCCTCGGCGGCGCCCTTCACTTCTCCAAATCCTACAGGTAGACTGTGCAGTCTGCCTGTCAAAACTGCTGATAGAACCTCGACCGATCCGGCGATGCTGGCCCACGAGCTGCGCGTGGTGCTGGGCCGCGTGGTCAGGCGGCTGCGCGCCGAGCGCCACTTCCCCCTCCCCCACACCGCGGTGCTCGGACGCCTCGACCGCGAAGGGGCTCAGAGCGTCTCGGACCTGGCCCACGCCGAGCGCGTGAGGCCGCAGTCGATGGCCCAGACCGTCAACGAGCTCGAGCAGGAGGGCCTCGTCGCCCGCCGACCCGATCCCGACGACCGCCGCCGGGCTTTGGTCGAGCTCACTCAGCCTGGCCGCCGGGCCCTCGCCGCCGAGCGCAAGCGGAGTGAGGGCTGGCTTGCGCAGGCGATCGCCAACGAAATGTCCGCGCGGGAGACGGCGTTGCTACGCGACGCGCTCGAGGTCTTCCGGCGCCTGGCAGAGAGCTAAAAGGAGATCCATGCAGATCCAGTGGTACGGACAGTCGGCCTTTCGTCTCGCCGGCCCGCAGGCGACCGTGTTCATCGACCCGTTCGCCGACATGTCCGAGCAGGCCCAGCGTCGCGGCATGCAGTTTGACTACCCGCCGATCAACGACGTCGTCGCCGACCTCGTGCTGGTCACGCACGAGCATTTCGACCACAACGGCGTCGACGCCATCGACGGCTCGCCAGAGATATTGCGGTCGACCGCCGGGCGGCTGTCCTCCAAGGTCGGCGAGGTGGTCGCGATCGCCTCCGAACACGACGCCGCCGCCGGCACCGAACGCGGCCCGAACACCATCTTCGTGTTCACGCTGGACGGCGTGCGCGTGGCTCACTTCGGCGACTTCGGCCAGGCCTCGATGCGCGACGAGCAGGCCGCGGCGCTCGGCGAACTCGACATGCTCATCATTCCTGTCGGCGCGGGCCCGACGATCGGACCCCAGCAGGCACAGGCGATCTGCGAGCGCCTGAATCCACGCTGGGTGGTCCCGATGCACTATCGGACGCCAAGAGTGAACTTCCTTGAGCCCGCGGATCCGTTTCTGGCGCGCATGCCGGCCGTGCACAGGTTGCAGCAGCCGCGTTTTGACACGTCCGAGCTACCAGACGGCGACGCCATGGTCGCAGTCGTGCCCGCGGCGCCGTAGTCTCAGGGTTCGATGGCCACCGTCAGCGTCCGTTACATCGTCGACGACGTCGATCGCGCGATCGACTTCTACTGCGGCCAGCTCGGGTTCCGCGAGGAAATGCACCCGGCGCCCACATTCGCGATGCTCTCGCGCGGCGACCTGCGCCTGGTGCTGAGCGCTCCCGGCGGCGGCCCCGGAGGAGGTCAGGCGATGCCCGACGGCAGCATGCCCGCGCCCGGAGGCTGGAACCGCTTCCAGCTCGAGGTGGAGGACATCGAAGCGACGGTCGCCGCGTTGCGTCAAGCGGGCGCTCGTTTCCGCAACGACATCGTCGAGGGTGTGGGCGGTAAGCAGATCCTGGTCGAGGACCCGGCCGGCAACCCGATCGAGTTGTTCCAGCCGACCATCGGCGAGGCGAAGCTTCGTTAACGCCGTACTCGAACGGCGCCGATTTGGGTAGGGTCGCCCACACATCCACCGTGTGCGCGCGCTGGCGCTACGCACCTCGCCAGATAAGGAGGGACCGCGATATGCCCAATTGGACAAGGTTGGCTCGCCAGGTCAATCGCGTGATTCAAAAACGCGGTGGACCCGAGAGTGTCAAGGAGGACGCGCAGGAGCTTGAGGCGATCGCAAAGGAGAAGCGGCCGATGAGCGAGAAGCTCAAAGAAGCTGCCCAGGCCGTGAGAGAGCCCGGCGCTCCCCATGCGCAGCAGCCGAGGCCACCTGCGGTGCCCGCCGAGCAGCCAAACGCCCCGCAGGACCCTCCGGCGCAACCCTGACGAGCTGAATGCGTCGAGTCGCGACAGCTCTGGTTCTGGCCGCCACGCTTGCGGCCGCTGGGTGCGGCTCGAAGTCCTCGTCGGGGACGACCCAGAGCAGCGCTAGCACTACTGGGACGACCAACACCATCAGCCACGCCAAGACGAAGTTCGTGCTCCACGCCGGCTTGGCCTTCGGTGCCTTCCACCACTGGATCTACCTCCCGGCAAAGGCGGGCGACTTCGCACACCCCTTCCTGCACAAGCTCACGGTGATCAAGGCGGGGCTGGCGGGGCTGTTCGTCTACCACGAGCTGAAGCTTGCGCTCCAGGACGCACGTGCAGACCCGACGCTGTCCAAGCTGGTCTCCCCGGTCACCGCACTCGACAACAAGATCCACTCGGTCGCGACGAGCCTCAAGGGCGGCCACCCCGATGTCAGCGCCATCGCTCAGAGCAATTCCTCTATCAGCTCGGTCGGGCAGCTGGCCTCGAACGCAGGACAACCGGTGCGCGACCTATTGCCGTCGCACCTGTAGCGATCCGGGACCCAACGACACCCAACGGGAAGGAGCAGGTGCAGTGAGCGAGTACGACGATCAGAGCAGCCAGGGCGGCGGCGACGACCCCACCGAGTCAGGCGGCAGTACAGGCGGCGGCGACGACCCCAGCCAGTCCGGCGGCGGCTACGACGACCCCGGACAATCCGGCAGCTCCGCCGACCCCAGCCAGTCCGGCGGCGGCACGAGCGGCGGCTATAGCGACCAAGAGCAGCAGCAGTCCGGTGCCGGCGACTACGGCGGCGACCAGGAGCAGCAGTCGGGCGGCGGCTATGACGACCCCAGCCAGTCAGGTGGCGGGAGTAGCGACGACCCCAGCCAGTCCGGCGGCGAAGGCGGTAACGGCCAGGAGCAGCGGGGCGGCTTTTAGGCCGTAGGCCAAACGGATCTAGCCGAGGGCGCGCGCTTCGGCGTCGCCCCAGCGGTTACCGCTTCGTCGATTGGGACGGGCAGCACAACCAGTTCTGAGATGAGCCCGGATTCGGGAGGGCTCTCGCCCCGTGTTGCCCCGCCAACTAGATCGCCACTGACTGGTAGTAGTAGTAGGCGTGATCCTCGCGCCAACCGACCGTTGCCGTCGCCAACCGTGCGGTAGTCCTCGACGAACTCGATCGCATGCAGCCACTTGACCATCCTGGGACACGCCTTGCGTATACCCGCGGAACCCTGCCATTTGCGCACGCAGACACCGCTGAAAGGATGGAACCCGCTGGGCTGACCGCTTGCGCCGAGAGGAAAAAGACCCAGAGCCCTCGATGCCTCCCAAGCTCTTGGTCCTTTTCCACGTCAGCGGGGGAAAAAGACCCAACGCCTAAGCAGTGCGGCCGGCCTTGGGTCTTTTTCCCCTGGCAGGAGGCCGCGTGAGGCCGCTTTCGGCAGCGGCCGCGGGAGCCCGCGCTTCGGCAGCGGCCCGCGTGAGGCCGCGCCCCGGCAGCGGCCCGAGTGAGGGCGCGCCGCGGCGGCGACTCCCGCGGAGGGCCGCCCCATGCCGGCTAAAGCGCCCGCGCCCGCGTCCCCCTACTACGCCAGGCGCCGCTCCAGCCCGGAGAGCTGTTCGCGCAACTCCGACGGCAGCCGGTCGCCGAACTTCTCGTAGTGCTCGTGGATCGCGGGCACCTGCTCGAGCCACTCGCCGGCGTCGACCGCCACCAGCCGCTGCATGTCCTCCGAGCTGACATCGAGCCCTTCTGTCTCGATCCCGCCTTGGCCAACCGGCGGTACGAGTCCGATCGGCGTCTCGACTGCCTCCGCGCGCCCCTCGCAGCGGCGGAAGATCCACGCCAACACGCGCGAGTTCTCGCCGAAGCCTGGCCACAAGAACCGCTCGCCGCCGTCCTTTCGGAACCAGTTGACGTGGAAGATGCGCGGCAATTGCGCCCCC
Organism: uncultured Solirubrobacterales bacterium; assembly: GCA_963767295.1. Taxonomy (GTDB): domain Bacteria; phylum Actinomycetota; class Thermoleophilia; order Solirubrobacterales; family Solirubrobacteraceae; genus Palsa-465. The sequence goes on along the minus strand of CAVYDI010000002.1, from coordinate 95,728 downwards.
TCCCGCCGAGAGATCTCGAGCCAATGGCCGAAGTAGTCGGCCATGTGGTAGCCGCAGAACGGCAGCATCGCCATCGGGTCAAAGCGCAACTTGCCGACCGCCCCGGCTGCCGCCGCGGTCGTCTCAGAAGCCATCGTGGAGCCGATGAACACGCCGTGCTCCCAGTCGCGCGCCTCGAATACCAGCGGCACGACCGTCGAGCGCCGGCCTCCGAACATGACGGCCGAGATCGGCACGCCCGCTGGATCCTCCCACTCGGGCGCCATCGACGGGCACTGCGAGGCTGGCGTCGTGAAACGGGCGTTGGGGTGCGCCGCGGTGGTGTCTGACGCAGGGGTCCAGTCATTGCCCTTCCAGTCGATCGCGTGGGCCGGCGGCTCGCCGGTCAGCCCCTCCCACCACACGTCGCCGTCGTCGGTCAAGGCGCAATTGGTGAAGATCGAGTTGTGATCGAAGGTGTCCACCGCGTTCGGGTTGGTCCGGGCCGATGTGTTGGGCGCCACACCAAAGAAACCCGCCTCGGGGTTGACCGCATAAAGCCGCCCGTCCGAGCCAAACTTCATCCACGCGATGTCGTCCCCGATCGTCTCCACCTTCCAGTCGGGCAGGGTGGGAATCAGCATCGCGAGGTTGGTCTTGCCGCAGGCGCTGGGGAACGCACCAGCCACGTAGCGCACCTCGCCCTCGGGCGAGGTCAGCTTGAGGATCAGCATGTGCTCGGCCAGCCAGCCCTCATCACGGGCCATCACCGAGGCGATCCGCAACGCGAAGCATTTCTTGCCCAGCAGCGCGTTGCCACCGTAGCCCGAGCCGTAGGACCAGATCTCGCGCGTGTCGGGGAAATGCACGATGTACTTGTGCTCGGGGTTGCATGGCCACGGCACATCCTGCTCGCCCTCGGCGAGCGGCATCCCCACCGAGTGAAAGCACGGCACGAAGTCGCCGTCCTCGCCCAGGACGTCGAGCGCCTGCTGTCCCATGCGGGTCATGATCCGCATCGAGGTCGCCACGTAGGCGGAATCGGTCAGCTGCACGCCGATATACGAGATCGGCGATCCCAGCGGCCCCATCGAGAACGGCACCACGTACATCGTCCGCCCGCGCATCGAGCCCTCGAACAGCTGGTGCAGGGTCTCGCGCATCTCGGCCGGGTCGCGCCAGTTGTTGGTGGGACCGGCGTCGCCTTCGCGCTCGGAGCAGATGAAGGTCCGGTCTTCGACCCGCGCGACATCGGCGGGGTCAGACCGCGCCAGATACGAGTTCGGCCGCTTGGCCTCAGAGAGCTTCTCGAACGTTCCCGCCTCGACCAGCCGCTGGGCGAGCCACTCGTACTCTTCAGCCGACCCGTCGCACCAATGAACCTCCTCAGGCTGCGCCAGCGCGGCGGCCTCTTCTACCCACTCTCGAAGCCGCTTGTGCCTCGTGGTGGCCTGGTCGGTCGCTGCGGTATGGGACATGCTCTGACTGCTCCTTTGAGGATTCATTGGTGTTTTTAGCCTATCTGCCGCCGCCTCAGCGGGCCTGCTCGTCGGGCGCCTCGCGCAACAGCTCGACCGGCGCAAGACGGTTGTAATGGGCGGCAGACTGGTGCATCTGGCGCAACTCTGCCGGCGGTTGACCGGCCAGCAGCCAGCGCGATCGCGGTCGCGACTTGATCTTGCCCGCCTCGCTCAGCGCTCGCACGGCGGCGGTCACGGAGGGACGGCGGGCACCGACGACCGACGCGAGCAGGCTGTGCGTCAGCGGCAGGTCGATCTCGATGCCGCCCGGAGTGACCCGCCCCCAGCGGTCCGCGAAGTGCCAGAGCACCAGCAGCAGGCGATCGTCGACCCGGCGCATGTGGCACACCGCCAGGTGAAATGACATCCAGTGCACGCGCAGCATGAGGCGGCGCGAGACGGCAGCGGGGATCTCTGGCCAGCGCCCGACGCGGGCCATGAAGCCGCGGTCTAGCACCGCCATCGCCAGCGGCTGGGCCACCTGCCAGTTGATCTCGGTGCCGATCGAGGCATCCGTAGACAGCCGCAGCCAGGGCTGGATGACGTCCCCGGGACCCAGGAGCTCGGCGCAGGTGCGGTCCCCAACCGTGACCCGGCGCACCAGGATGCCCTCGGTGATCAACAGCCCCAGGTTGCCGGCGCCCTTGAAGTCGCGCCGGCGCGCACTCCAAGCACCCTTCGGGTAGCGCACCACTCGCGCTACCGCCTGCTGGCGGGCGAACTCGAAGTCCTCCGGGCTGAGGTCGTCGCCGAGGTCGGGATCGCGCTCGAGCACGGAAACGGCGGAAAAGAAAGACATCTACCCCCACCCCTCCAAAGCCGCGGCTATTCGACGTTCGACTCCGCGCTTTGCAGTGGGCTATCCGGGTGCTTTCGTGGCACCAGAACTACCCGTTTGAACTCGGCGACAAGCACCCCGTCCTGGTTGTAGGCGCGGGTGTGCACCCTGACCGTGCCGCGGTCGGGCTTGGAGCGCGAGGGCTTGACCTCGAGCACCTCGGACTCCACGTACAGCGTGTCGCCGTGAAACAGCGGCGCCGGGTGGCTGAGCTCCTCGGTGGCGAGGTTGGCGATCGCCTTGCCGGAGACGTCGGAGACGCTCATCCCCAGCGCCAACGAGTAGACCAGCGGCCCCACGACCACGTTGCGACCCTGCTGCGAGGCGGCCGCGTAGACGTCGTTGATGTGCAGCGGGTGGTGGTTCATCGTCAGCAGGCAGAACAGGTGGTCGTCGGCCTCGGTGACGGTCTTCGCCGGCCAATGCTTATAGACGGCGCCGACCTCGAATTCCTCGAGATAGCGGCCGTATGGATGCGATCCAGACGCCTCGCGAGCGGCCTGGTCGGTGTCGAGCTGGGTCGTGGTCATCGGCGGAGAATGTCATCTTTGGCGCCGGTGGCGCATGCGCCACCGGCCCGGCCGGAACATGTTCCGGCCGGCGGGCGCGCACATGTGCGCGCCCGAACATCTAATTTTCAGGCCATGAGAAATCCCCGCGACTTCGGCAAGCCCCTGGCGATGGGCGCCCCCCCACCCCTGCTCGAGATTCCATTCAAGCCCTCGCGCATGATCCATTTCTTTGATCCGAGCAACGAGAAGATGGCCGCCAAGCTGCCCGATCTCGCGCGCCAGGCGGACATCCTGCTCGGCAATCTCGAGGACGCCGTGCCCGTCGACAAGAAGCTGGCGGCGCGCGAAGGGCTCGTGCGCCTGGCGAAGGAGACCGACTTCGGCGAGGCCGCGCTGTGGACGCGCGTCAACAGCCTCGAGTCGCCGTGGGTGCTCGACGACCTGACGACGCTGATCGGCGAGATCGGCGACCGCCTCGAGGTCGTCATGGTGCCCAAGGTCGAGGGTCCCTGGGATATCCACTATGTCGACCGGCTGCTGGCCCAGCTCGAGGCCAAGGCCGGGCTCGAGCACCCGATCCTCGTGCACGCGATCCTCGAGACCAGCCTCGGCGTGGTCAACCTGGAAGAGATCGCGACTGCCAGCCCGCGCATGCAGGGCATGAGCTTCGGGCCCGCAGACCTGGCCGCCTCGCGCAGGATGAAGACCACGCGCGTGGGCGGCGGTCACCCTGGCTATCGCGTGATTGAGGACCCCGATCCGAGCGATCCGGAGGCGCCGCGCGCGACCGCACAGCAGGATCCGTGGCATTACTCGATCGCGCGCATGGTCGACGCCTGCACCTCGGCCGGCATCCTCCCCTTCTACGGCCCCTACGGCGACATCAGGGACGTGCAGGGCTGCGAGGCGCAGTTCCGGGCGGCGTTTTTGCTCGGTTGTGTCGGGGCGTGGTCGCTGCATCCGGTCCAGATCGAGATCGCCAAGCGCGTCTTTAGCCCGGACCCCGACGAGGTCGCGTTCGCCAAGAAGGTGCTCGAGGCCATCCCCGACGGGCGCGGCGTGCACATGATCGACGGCAAGATGCAGGACGACGCCACCTGGAAGCAGTGCAAGGTGATGGTCTCGCTGGCCGAGATGCTCGCCCACAAGGACCCGGAGCTGGCCGAGCTCTACGGCTTGCGCCCGGCGGGAGTGGGGTAAGGCCGGTCGGGCCTCACTGCCGAGCCAGGCCCGACCACCTTCTAGGCGCGGTGCACTAACGCCAGCATGTCGTCGGCGTTCGGCCCAGTGCCGAGCTTGCTGGCCCTGATCCCCGCAGGTAGCTGAACCTGCACGGGCATAGAGCTTGGGTTCATACCGCCAACGCCGAGCTGGCCATCGGAGTCATCACCCCAAGTCAGCACGGCCCCTTTCGAGGTCAGCGCCGCGCTGGAGAATTCGATGCCGCCTATGGCGGTCGCCTTGGTCCCAGTCGGCAGCTGCACCTTCACTGGCACGTCCTCGCTGTTGTCGAGACCGTTGCCCAGCTGGCCGCTGTGGCCATAGCCCCAGGCAAGTACCGCGCCCGAGGAAGTCAGCGCAAGGCTGTGGTCACAACCGGCTGCAAGCGCCACCACCTTCGTGTGTCTGGGCAGCTTCACCTTGACGGGCACATGGCTACCGTCGTTCATTTGCCCGTCGCCGAGCTCGCCGTCGAGGTTTAATCCCCAGGCCAACACCCTGCCCGCGGAAGTCAGCGCAAGGCTGTGGTCGCAACCGGCTGCCACCGCGACGGCCTTCGTGTGCCTGGGCAGCTTCACCTTGACGGGCACGTCTCGGTTTTTGATCTTCCCGTCGCCGAGCTCGCCGTTGAGGTTGTAGCCCCAGGCCAGCACCGCCCCGGTCGAGGTCACCGCAAGGGTGTGATCGCGGCCCGTGGAGACGGCGGTCACCTTGGCTCCCCTTGGCAGCTTCACCTTTACCGGCACCGTTTTCGCGCCGCCGGAGTGGCCGTTACCAAGCTGCCCGCGGCTGTTTTCACCCCAAGCCAGCAACGAGCCGCTCGAGGTCAGCGCCACGCTGTCGTGCTGGCCGGCCGACACCGCGGTGACCTTGGTGCCCTTGGTCAGCTTCACCTTGATGGGGACATCGCTCTGGGGGACGGCGTCGTGGTCTCCGAGCGCACCGAATGCGTTATCGCCCCACGCCAGCAAAGAGCCGGTCGAGGTAACGGCCAGCGTGTGCGAGAGGCCAGCGGTGACCGAAGTCAGCTGGATGCCCTTCGGCAGCTTCACCCTTACGGGAACGGATGTGCCGCCGCCGGAGTTGCCGTCGCCCAGCTGGCCGTAGAAGTCGTAGCCCCATCCGAGCGCCTTGCTCGCCCCGCTCCCGCCCGAGGCTCCTGCCGGAGGCACGATCGACAGAGCCAACACGAGCGCGCCCAGCGCCGCGGCACACACCGCACCTCGCGCAACAACCGAAACATGTCGATACACGGTGACCCCCCCAGTCGCGTCATCCAGCGACAGCAGGTAGGAGTTTGCCAGAGCTGCGCCCGGTGTGCCAGTGCCGGCTTTCCGCTCGGGGGCGTCGGAACCATGCATAATGAGCCGGTGGGGCGTAGACGGATCACGCTCGGTGGCACCATGGCGCTTGCCCTGTTCGCGCTGGCGGCGCCTTCCTGGGCGCTCGCGGGCCCCGCCAACGACGCGCGCCTCGTCGTAAAGACATTCAAGAATGTGTCGACGGGGCAGGTGGTGAAGGGCAGCGCGAGTTGCCCGACTGGCAGCCGCGCGGTCGGCGGCGGCTACGGCAGCAGCGGCGCGATGTATACGGGGTGGTACTTCCCGCGTTTCGACGAGCCACTTGCGAGTACGGGGAAGCCACCCCGCGCCGGGCGGCCGGCGGCACGTTGGCGGGCCAGGGTGGACGAGTCTGCGCCCGATCCATACGACTACAAGATTTCCGTGGTGTGCTCCAAGCACAGCGACGCCACTGTCGTCACGAAGCGCTTCAAGGTGCCGAGCGAGAGGTACCACGGCGCCGTCGCGATGTGCCCGCAGGGCTCCCGCGCGATCGGCGGGGGGCTCGCTGTCCCGACCGCCGCACAGGGGCATACCCTGATCGTGGACACCGGCCCGATCAGGACCGAGACTTCGTTCTCGATCATCGCTCCCAAGACGGGGCAGAGCGCGCGTGGCTGGGCCGCAACCGCCTTCAATGGCACCGCCACTACGGAGCGCCCCGAGGCAGTCGCCCTCTGCTCCCACGACAGCAAGGCGGTCGCCCAGACCACCACTGCGGACGTCCTGGCCGGCAGCGCCGAGGGGAAGCTCGTCTCCTGCCCGGCCCACTCGCGCGCGACGGACGGCGGCTTCGTCGTGCACCCGTTCCTGAGCGGTGGCGGCATGGTGCCGTTCAACGAGGCCGCGAACACGCCGCTCGCCAGCGGCGGAATCGCGGCGACGAAGACCGGCGCCGTGCCGCGTAGCTGGTTCCCGGCGGTCGACAACCACACATCGGGCTCCATAACGGTCGACTTCGTCGCGATCTGCGAGCCGCGCTGAAGACCGCGCAGCGGCTCGCGCCGGATCGGGCTAGGCAGCTCCACCCGCCGATTCGACCCAACGTCGGCCGATTCAGGGCGAAAAGTGCGTTTGGAGCTAAACGGGCTCCCGAGAGGCCCTACCCGGTGACGACCTTGTAGGACGCGCTCGCGTGGGCCCCGGTGCGGTTGGGGTCGTTGACGAGTACCCCGCGTTGTAGACGCTGTCTCGCTTGGCTTATTTGGCCGCACTGGCTGGACATTTCTTGTGGTCTAGATAAACGTCGAGAGCCGATGTGTTCTTCGCGGCTCCCTTCACGGTGACGGTGAATGCCTTGCCCTTCTGTTCGACACTCTTCGGCACGCTGAGCTTGTTGATCGCCTAGCCGCTTGCAGCGAGCGCGCCGGCGCTCGACGCGCACAGGAGCGCGATCGCCACCCCCGCGCTCTGCAGGACGTCCACGACTCATCGTCGCCCGGCTCTCTAAGTGGACATCGACCGCTGATGCTGCCAGGACGCTCGTTTTTGTAGCCTCCCCGCCCCCATGCGCTTCTTCGAGTACGAATCACGCGCGATCGTCGCCAAGGCGGGGATCCCCATCACCAAGCAGGGGTTCGCCAAGACCTCGGATGAGGCTCGGCGGATCGCCGAGCAGATCGGCGGCCCCGTCGTGGTCAAGTCTCAGGTGCTCTCCGGCGGACGCATGAAGGCGGGTGGCGTCAAGTTCGCCGATACACCCGAAGAGGCGGCCCGCTACACCGAGCACATTCTCGACCTCGAGATCGGCGGCCACATGCCCCGCGGCGTGCTGGTCGACGACCGCGCCGCGGTCAAGCAGGAGTACTACGCCGGCGTCGTGTGGGACGGGATCCGCAAGCGGCCGGTGATGCTGTTCTCGGACATGGGCGGGATCGATATCGAGGAGGTCGCCGAGACGCACCCGGACCGCGTCGCCCGCGCACACTTCTCGACGCTGCGTCCGCTTTCGGACTGGCAGGCCAAGCAGCTCGTCGCTTCGCTGGGCGTCACGGGCTCGGCGCTCAACCGCCTGACGCCAATCGTCGCCCGGCTGGCGCGGCTGTTTTTGCAATACGACATGACCCTGGCGGAAATCAACCCGCTCGGCGAGCTCGAAGACGGCTCTTTTGTCGCGCTCGACGCGCACATGGAGATGGAGAACGAGGCGCGCCCGCGCCAACAGGCGCTGCTGCACGAGCTCGGCGTGGGCGACGAGGAGACGCGCCAGGCCCGGGAGCCGACTCCCTTTGAGCTCGCGGGAGAGCAGGTCGACGCGCAGGACCACCGCGGCGTGGCCGGCAACGTGACCGAGTTTGACGGCAACCTCGGGCTGGTGATCGGGGCCGGCGGTGGGTCGCTGACGCTGTTTGACGCCGTGCGCGCGCACGGCGGCAGGCCCGCCAACTACTGCGAGATCGGCGGCAACCCGTCCGTGCGCAAGGCTGCCGGCCTTGCCAAGCTCGTGCTGCAGAAGCCCGGCGTCGACAAGATCGCGGTGATGATGTCGATCGTCTCCAACACCCGCGTCGACATCGTCGCGCGCGGGGTGATCAAGGCGTGTCTCGACCTCGGCTACGACCCGGCCGAGAAGATCGCGATCTTCCGCATCCCGGGCGCGTGGGAAGACGAGGGCTTCAAGATCCTGCGCCGCTACGGGGTCGAATATGCCGACCGCTCGGTCTCCCTGCATGAGGCCGCTCGGCGTGCGGTGCAAAAGATCCAGGGGGCGCCGGCCGCCGCCCAGAGCCAGGGGGCTCCGATCTGATGTCGATCCTGATCGACGAGACCACCACCTTCATCGTCCAGGGCATCACCGGCCGCGAGGCGGTCAACCTCACTCGGGAGTGCCTGGACTACGGCAAGGGCGCGAGGATCGTCGGCGGGGTCACCCCAGGGCGCCGCGGCCGCGACGTCCACGGCGTGCCGGTGTTCGACACCGTCGCCCAGGCGGTCGACCACCACGGTGAGCTGATCGACGGCTCGGTCGTGACCGTGCCGCCGGCCTTCACCAAGGACGCGGTTTTCGAAGCGCTCGAGAATGGCGTCAAGCTGGTCGTGATCGTCACCGAGCGCATTCCGCGCGGCGACGTGGCAGAGATGGTCGAGCTCGCTTCCGAGCTCGGGGCGCGCATCATCGGCCCCAACTGTCTCGGCATCATCGTCCCGGATGTGATCAAGATGGGCGGGATCGGCGGCCCTGCGCGCGATGCCGCCAAGTCCTACAGCCCTGGGTCGGTCGGCGTGATGTCACGCTCGGGCGGAATGACGACCGAGATCTCCTCCACGTTGACCGCCGCCGGGCTCGGACAGTCGACTGCCGTCTCGATCGGCGGCGACGCGATCATCGGCTCGACCTACGCCGAACTGATGCCGCTGTTCGAAACCGATCCACAGACCGAGGCGATCGTGATCTACACCGAGCCGGGAGGGCGCATGGAGGCAGAGCTCGCCCGGTACATCACCGAGAGCGGCTGCCCGCTGCCAATCGTGGCGTTCATGGCGGGGCGCTTCATGGATGAGATGCCGGGCATGAGCTTCGGCCACGCCGGCACCATCGTCGAGGGCAAGGAGGACACCGCGACCGAGAAGATCGCCCGGCTCGCCGAGGCAGGGATCGTGGTCGCCGAGGAGATCTCGACGATCCCGGCGCTCGTCAAGGAGAAGATCGCGCAGGAGGCGGCGGTATGAGCGACGGATTGTTCATCGGGGTGGAGGTCGACGCCCGCGTTGGCGGGCGACCGCGAGCTCGCCTCGAAGCTCGAGGAGGTCTGCCCGGTCGACATCTACCGCGCGGGCAAGACGGGCGTGGAAATCGTGCCCGAGAACCTCGACGAGTGCGTTCTGTGTGAGTTGTGCCTCAATGCCACGCCCCCCGGCACGGTGAAGGTGATCAAGCGCTATGACGGTGACTCCGTGCTAGGCGCCTGAGCCGCCGACGTGTCCCTGGCCAAGGAGCTTGCGATGACCACGCTCGAGCTGCAGACGGTAAGCCTCCAGACCGATGCCGGCGTCGCCACAGTCGTACTCAACCGGCCCGACGCGCTGAACGCATGGACACGGAAGCTCGGCGAGGACATGCTGGCCGCGCTCGAGCGCGCGGAGGCGGACTCGGACGTGCGCGTGATCGTCTTCACCGGCGCCGGGCGTGCGTTCTCCTCTGGCGCCGATCTCAAGGGTGGGGCGGAAGTCGGGCCAGATGGCAAGCCGGACGTGCTCGGGCAGTTGCGCGACGCCTACAACCCGTTGCTGGCGCGCGTGCGCACGGTGGGCAAGCCCGTGATCGCCAAGGTCAATGGGCCCGCGGTCGGCATCGGCTGCTCCTTGGCGCTCGCGGCCGATCTGGTGGTGGCGGCGCAGTCGGCGTACTTTCTGCTCGCGTTCGTGAACATCGGGCTGGGGCTCGACGGCGGCGCGTCGATGACGGTGCCGTTGCGCGCCGGCCAAGCGCGGGCTTTCGAAATGGCCTTTCTCGGCGAGCGGATCCCGGCGGCGAAGGCGCTCGAGTGGGGGCTCGTCAACCGCGTAGTAGCCGACGAGGAGCTCGACAGCGCGGTCGCGGCGCTCGCAGAGCAGTTACGAGCGGCCGCCCCCGGGGCACTCGCGACGATCAAGCGCACGCTCAATCACCGCCTGTATGCGGGGTTCGAGGAGCTGCTCGAGCTCGAGGCGGTGCTGCAGCAGGAGCGCGTGCAATCCCCGGACTTCCTGGAGGCGGTGGTGACCTTCATGCAGGGTCGCCAGGCGCGGTCAGAGCCCGGCTGAGCCGGTAGGGTGGGCGCGCTGTGAACCTCGCGACGATTCTGACCGAGGCCGCCGAGGCGCACCCCGACAACGTGGCGGCCAAGCTCGACGACATCGGGCTGAGCTACAAGCTGCTCAACGGTGCCACGACCCACATCGCGGGCTTGATTGCCGCCAAGGGCGTCTCCGCCGGGGATCGAGTCGGGATCATGCTCCCAAACGTCCCCTACTTCCCGGTCTGCTACTACGGCGTGCTGCGCGCGGGCGCCGTGGTGGTGCCGATGAACGTGTTGCTCAAGCGCCGAGAGGTGGCCTTTTACCTGAAGGACTCGGGGGCGCGTCTGCTGTTTGCGTGGCACGGGTTCGCTGAGGACGCCCGGGGTGGCGCCGAGGACGCCGGCGCCGAGTGCGTGATCGTCGAGCCGGGCAAATTCGAATCGATCGTGGGCGAGGCTCAGCCCGAGACGGCGGTCGTCGACCGCGAGCCCGACGACACCGCGGTGATCCTCTACACCTCCGGGACCACCGGCACGCCCAAGGGCGCGGAGCTCACGCACGCCAACTTAAAGGGCAATTGTGAGACGGCCCGCTCGCTGTTCGACCTGGCCTCCGAGGGAGTCGTGCTTGGCGCCCTGCCGCTGTTTCATTCCTTCGGACAGACGTGCGCGATGAATGCGACGGTCAAGGCGGGCGGCACGCTCACGCTGATCCCCCGGTTTGACCCCGTCAAGGCGCTCGAGATCATCGAGCGTGACCGCGTCAACGTGTTCGAAGGTGTACCCACCATGTACAGCGCGATCCTGCACGCACCCGACCGGGAGCGCTACGACACCTCGACCCTGCAAATGTGCGCCTCGGGCGGATCCGCGATGCCGGTAGAACTGCTGCGGGGGTTCGAGCAGGCCTTCGGGTGCAAGGTGCTCGAGGGCTATGGGCTATCTGAGACCTCGCCTGTGGCGTCCTTTAACCATCCCGACCGCGAGCGCAAGGCGGGGTCGATCGGCACCCCGGTCCGCGAGGTCGAGATGAAGGTTGTCGACGGGGATGACAACGAGGTACCGGCCGGCGAGGTGGGCGAGATCGTGATCCGCGGCCCCAACGTGATGAAGGGTTACTTCAACCGCGCTGACGCCACGGAGGAGGTGATGCGCGGAGGGTGGTTTCACAGCGGCGACATGGGAAAGGTCGACGAGGATGGGTATTTCTTCATCGTCGACCGCAAGAAGGACATGATCATCCGCGGTGGCTACAACGTCTATCCGCGCGAGATCGAGGAGGTCCTGTACGAGCACCCGGCCGTACGTGAGGCGGCCGTCGTCGGCCTCCCCCACGACGAGCTAGGCGAAGAGGTCGGCGCGGCGGTCGCGCTAAAGGACGGTCTGGAGGCCGATCCCGACGAGCTGCGCGACTTCGTCAAACAACAGGTCGCGGCGTACAAGTACCCGCGCAAGATCTGGTTCGTCGACGATCTGCCAAAGGGTCCGACCGGCAAGATTCTCAAGCGCGAGATCAAGGCGCCGCAGGGTTAGTTTCAGCGGGGCGCGTCACATGCGGGGGCATGTCGCGCGCGCCATCCTGGGTGTATTGCCGTCGCCACGGCCCGGTCGCCGGCTCGGCCTCGGGCACCGGGATCACTATCGCCGTCGCCGCCATCGCTCGGGCGGGCTGAGCGCTACTGGTGACTGCGATTCCCGACCTCGAGCACGACCTTGCCGTGCTTGCCGCGCGCGGCGACGCGGTCAAAGGCCGCCTGGGCCTCCGCTAATGGAAACACGGAGTCGATCGCGATCTGAAGCTCACCGGCGTCTGCCAGCGTTGCCAGCTCCACCAGCTGCTCGCGGTTGGGCTCGACGATGAAGTAGGTCGCGCCCGGCATCTCATCGGCGATGGTGACGACGCGTTCGCCGGCCGGGACCTCGCCTCCGCGGGTGTCGAAGACCAGGTCGGCGGGCTCGTTGTCCACGACCTCTGCGCCGGCGTGCCGCGCGAGCTGCACGGCGAGGTGGCCAACTCCCCCCGAGCCGCCGGTGATGAGCACGCGCTCGCCGCGGGTCAGCCGGCCGTGGTCAAACAGCGCCTGCCATGCGGTTAGCCCGCCCATCGGCAGAGCCGCGGCCTGGATGTGAGTCAGTTGTCTCGGCTTGGGCGCCAAAACGGCTTCAGGGACGACCGCGAATTCGGCTGCGACGCCGTCGCGGTCAAATGGTGTCAGCGCATAGACCTCTTCACCACTGTCTTCAACCACACCTGAAATTTCGTAGGACGGGATCGCGGGCAGCCGGTCGGTGGGCCAATCGAGCTCGTCGCGGGTGATGGCCGCGGCTTCAACGCGCACCAAGACCTCCCCGGCGTCCGGGGACGGCGTCTCGATCTCCTCAATCCTCAAGCCCTGCGAGTGCAGCCGTAGCGCGATCACCGCTGCTCCTTTCCTCGTGTCAGTTCGTCTCCAGTCTGACTGCTGGAGCTTTTTCGCACGGGTCGCCCCCGCGGTATATGATCGGTAAACTAACTACCTACCGGGGCGTCTCGAGTGCGCCATCCACACGTTGGGCTCCCAATAGGCGCCGCTGTCGGTCTCTCGCTCGATTGTGATAGTCGCCAGTCCGCCCGGAAACCAGTACTCCCCGTCCTCCGGAAACGCCATCCCCGTCCACCGCTCCCACTCGGCAACCGTGCCGGTGATCCGCAGCGATCGAGGCTCTGGCTTGAGGATCCTCGCGCCCAGCCGCTCGTGGACGCGCATCCAGGGGTCGAACAGCAAGAAATCGGATCGTCGCCACGCCGCATAGCGCTCGATCGGGACGAGCGGGTAGCGCTCCTTCCAGCTGGGGCGGACGGGGGCGATCAGCGCGTCCAGCTGGTGTCGGCGCGCCAGCTCAAGCATCGCTTTGACTGCGACTGCGCTGACCCCACGCCCCTGACAGTCCCGCGGCACCATGATGACGAGCGCGCACAGGACATTCGCTCCTCCTTCGTCGAACCCCCGGGCGATTGCGCCGTCGATCCCGGCGGCAGGTCGTCGACCTGCCGTCCCAACGCATGGGGATGGAGCGCGCTCGCGCGACGATGTCGCCGTCATCGTCGAGGAGATGGAACTGGAACTCGGCCAGCTCCTCTGTCAGCCGTTCCCAGTAACGATTCAGCACGTCGCCGTGGCTGTTGTACTCGGGCAGGGTGTCGGCGGTGCGCTCCCACCCGAGCTCGACTAGCTCGGGCCGCTCCGCCACCGTCGCGATCTCCACGCCATCATCATCGCTAAATCGGGTGGGCGGGCGCACGCGATCGACATCAGTGGATCGTGCCGACCTGGATCGCGGTCAGCGCTCGGTCCATTGCGAGCACGTCGCCCGCGGTTCCTGACAACGCAGCGCACGCGAGCGAAATCGTCGACGGGTCGAAACAGACGTGCCGCTAACCAGGTGGTGGCGCCCCATCGACGCCGGATGAGGTGGCAGGGTACTGAAGGCGCCAGCCGCCTCGCTCGAGCGGTGCGCCAGCAGACGAGGAATCCCCGGCCCGGAATCGCCGCACTCGAGCTGGAAATAGAAAAACCCCGCTAGTGGCGGGGTTTTTCCGTAGCAGGCCTGTAAGCCGGATTCTGTCCGGGGCCTTCAGCGGCGGTGCCGCCGGGCCCTTGAGCAACCATCCATCTTTGCGGCCTACCCGGACCTTGGCGGGCCACCTACAGGCGGTCCTGCTTGGCCTAGCATCGGGTGGGGTTTGCCCAGCCGCCGCGTCACCGCGACGCTGGTGCGCTCTTACCGCACCATTTCACCCTTACCGGCCTGAAGCTCTGCAGCGGCTCCAGGCTTAGGCGGTGTTGTTTCTGTGGCACTTTCCCGCGGGTTTCCCCGGGTCGGTGTTACCGACCACCCAGCCCTGTGATGTCCGGACTTTCCTCGAAGGCACATACCTCCGCGGTTGCTCAGCCTGCATAGACGAGGATAGCGGCGGCGACGAGCGACGACCGCGCACGGCGTCGTGCGTCGCGGCTTACGACAGGCTCGAGCGCGCAGTCAGCGCAGCGGCCCCCGATCGGCCACGCGCCGGCGCCGTATCGCGGCTCCATCCGCCCTCCACACACGGGGCACGCGGCCGCACGCCGGCACGAGCCGCTGCCAGACACGCGCTGATCATGCCGTCGAGCCGGCAGGGCTCGCCCCCGCGCTCACGCAGCAGGTCAGGCGAGGACCGCGCGCCAGAGAGGCGAGGGCTGTGGTCATGACATGTTCCTCATCAGGCCGACGACCTTGCCCAATACGCTGACCTCGCGGCTGCGGATCGGTTCCATCGCCTCGTTCTCCGGCTGCAGCCGCACGTGATCGTTCTCGTGAAAGAAACGCTTGACGGTTGCTTCCTCGCCGATCAGCGCGACCACGATGTCGCCGTCCGTCGCGCTCTCCTGCGGACGGACCACGACCAGATCGTTCTCAAAGATGCCGGCGTTCTTCATCGAGTCTCCGCGGACTCGCAGTAGGTAGCCGCCGTCGTCGCCGCCTGCGAACGACGGGCGTCTGCACGTACTCCTCGATGTTCTCTTCGGCGAGCACGGGCTGGCCGGCAGCGACCTGGCCCACCAGTGGCAACCCGGGATTGACGAACCCCCTGACGCCCGCGGCGGCGCGGTCGAACAGCTCGATCGCGCGCGGCTTCGACGGATCGCGGCGCAGCAGCCCGATCCGCTCGAGGTTCGCCAGGTGAGCGTGCACCGTCGAGGAGGACGCGAGCCCGACTGCCTTTCCGATGTCCCTCACCGTCGGCGGATAGCCGTACTTGGCGGAGTATCGCTTGATGAAGTCGAAGATCTCTTGTTGGCGCTTGGTCAGGTCCATCGCTCCACTCCTTGTCCGGGAGCCGATGCGTCGAACGTGTGTTCGTCACTGTAGCGGCCCTCGCGGACGGACACAAGCAGCGCCAGTGCCCGGTGTTTCGAGGCTTCCGCCGGTGGCCTGAGCCTGATGTTCGCGCTAACCCCGGGGCTATACTGGCGCTCCCACCGCGCCTGTGGCGGAATTGGTAGACGCGCAAGGTTGAGGGCCTTGTGGACCGCTGGGTCCGTGGAGGTTCGAGTCCTCTCGGGCGCATCCTGGAGGGACCGACCCGTCCAACGCGGGTTTACCCTCCGAGCAGCCTCCGCTGTCGCACTGCACGCATGCGCGCGCGTGGGCCCGCCAGCTCGTGTCGTTCTAGCGAATCGCCGATCAACCACACCGTCGGCGGCCACAGGCCCACGAACAGGGCCCGCCGTTCGGCGTTACCGCGCTCGTCTTGGTCGACGGTCTTAGCCCGGATCCACAGCACGATGCACAGACCGACGGAGCCGAGCGAGAGGTACTGCATGTGCGCGGCTCGCAACCCGATGTCGTGTAGGCGCTTGGTCAGCATCGGTCGAATCTGCTTAGGCCGAGGGGGATGCGTAGGAGTTACCCCGTGAGCGCGCCGCGGCAACAGAGTGTCCAGCAATCGCCGCGGGTAGGTTCTCGGCATGGCTGAGCACCGAAAGCCGATCAACCGTTGGTTTGTCACGCTGAGTTGGCCGATTGGCATCGCGCTGACTTCATGGGACTACATGTGGCGAACCACACCCATGCGCCGTCGAGAGACTCCCGCCTCGGTGCCGGCACCTTTGCCGGAACTCCTCAGCTATCCGACCGGGCTCAGCCGCGAGCAGGTGCAAGGTGCCGAGGACGGCTCGGGACCGCTCTTTCATCGCCTTTACCGCACGCGCGTGCGCGATACCGACATGACTCCAGAGCGGCTGATGGAGAAGGTGCAGGCCGACCCGAACTGCGTCACCCCCACAAAGTTCGCTCGCTTTCAATTGCTCGAAGGCGAGCGTGGCCAGCTGGCGCATGGGAGACGAGTACGTCGTGCGGATGCCTGGCCCGTGGGACGGGCCAGTTCGAGTGCTCCAGGCGGGGGCTACGACGTTTCGCCTGGCCACGCTGTCAGGGCATCTGGAGGCCGGTCAGATCGAGTTCAGAGCCCGTTCTGAGGATTCATTGCTGGTGTTCGAGATCGAATCGTGGGCGCGCTCGAGTAGTTCGCTCGTGAACCTGCTCTACCACCGCTTGCGAATGGCCAAAGAGGTCCAGGCACACATGTGGATCTCCTTTCTGGAAGGCGTGGTGCGCCTGACCGGCGGCCGCATGACCGGCGGGGTGGAGATCGTGACCGAAAGAATCGAGTTCGAAGCGCAAGGGTTATGAGTCACTCACCGCTGCTCGGCTCTGGGCGAATCAGCCGCAAGCTCGCCGAGCTCGCGGACAAGCCGCTGAACTTTGATCCCGTCGCCCTCGAGCACGCTTCGCCCGCATCGGGGTGGACGGTCAACGATCTATGCGAGCCGCTTCCCAGTGAGCCGCCCGGGCCACCGATCGATGGAGGTAGCTTGGCTATCGCCAGGCGCCTGATGCGCGGCTATGAGTTCGCGGATCCGTCGATAGTGCGCGCCTACTACGACCCTGAGGTTCCGCTGGAGGGACGCAACATGCTCCTTGAGCTCCGGGCGCTCGGGCTCGCCCGCCTCTTCGTCGGTGTGCGTGTACACGATGTGTACGAGGAAGTTCTAGACACGGCTGGCCGGCGTGTCTACGTCTGGGGCTGGAACTACCGGACGCTCGACGGGCATGTCGAGATGGGACAGATGGACTGGGAGGTATGGAAGTGGCTCGACGACGGCAGCGTCGAATTCCGCGTCCACGCCGTCTCTCGAGTCGCGAGCATCCCCAATCCGTTCGTGTGGCTGGGTTTCCGACTGCTTCGACGCCGTGAGCGCAGGGCGTTTTTGGAGAGCACCAAACGACGCATGCGGACGTTCACCGAGCTGGCACTGGCGCAAGACGACGCCGAGACACTGATCCGCTCCGCGGCCGACAGGCTGACGGCTCGGCCCGGCCGAGATATGGACGCTGTTCACGATCAGCTAGCGCGAAGCGTTCGGAAGAGCTAGGCCCGTGCCCGGGCGCGCGGGGCTCCCCCGTCGCGCCGCTCAAAGGCCTGTCGTACCGGCAGCGGCACCTGCCAGGTGGGCTTAGCCAGCACAAGCTGAACGACTCCGATGCGGCTCTCGGCAAAACCCCCCTCGCTGTAGGCCAGGTAGAACCGCCACAGCCGTCGGAAGCGCTCGTCGTAGCCAAGGCGCTCGAGCCTCGTGGCATTGGCGTCGAAGTTGTGGCGCCAGCGGCGAAGGGTCTCGACGTAGTGGGGGGTCAGCTCCTCGAGCCCGGCGATCCGCAGATCCGTCTCCTGAGCGACGAGCCGCGCGATCACTTCAACGGACGGCAGAGCGCCACCGGGGAAGATGAAGGTCCGGATGAAGCTCTGGGAGGCTTTTTCGACCTCGTAAGCGCGGTCGTCGATGACGATCGCCTCGAGCAACATCGCGCCACTCGGCTGCAGCAGCTGCGCGCAGCGCGCAAAGAACGTTCCCAAGTTCTTCCAGCCGACAGCCTCGATCATCTCGATCGAAACGAGCTTGTCGTAGCGACCGCGCAGGTCGCGATAGTCCTCGAAAAGAACGGTCACGCGGTCGCCCAGGCCAGCCTCCTCAACCCGTCTCTGCGCGTGCTCATATTGGGCACGGGAGATCGTCGTCGTGGTCACGCGGCACCCCCGGGTCAGCGCCGCGTGCAGCGCGAATCCGCCCCACCCGGTCCCGATCTCAAGTACATGGTCGGCAGGGCCCAGGCCGAGCTTCTCGCAAACGAGGTCGAGCTTGGCGCGCGATGCCGTCGCCAGCGTCGAGCCCTCGCTTGCAAAGTAGGCACACGAATACATCATCGTCTCGTCGAGCATCAGCGCGAAGAGCTCGTTGCCGAGGTCGTAGTGCGCGGCGATGTCACGCCGGCTGCGCGCGCGTGAATTGGCGCCTCGGCCCCCGCGCAGCGCCTGGAATGGCACTCGGAGCGGAGCGATCCGGCGGCGCCAGCGGTCAAATAAGGCCGCGTTGCGCGCCGCCAGGCGGATGACAGACGCCAAGTCGTCTGCGTCCCATAACCCCGCTGCATACGCCTCGCCAAGTCCCCGACTGCCGCGCAGCAGGTGCAGCCAAGTACGCGGCGATTTGATCTGTACCGCAGCTCGCGGGGAGCCTTGCCCAAGCGTAAGCCGCCGGCCGCCTTCGATGATGGTCAGCTCACCTGCCGTGAGGCGTGCGAGGAGCCCGAGCATCATCTCGCGAGCCAGATTCGTCATGCGACGCACGTTACCGGCGGTCATCGGTGCAGCACAGGGAGTTTTTTTACGCGCGCTCTCCCGGCTGCAAATAGGGTTCATGACCCAACGCCGAGCGCAGTCCCATTGTCACTGTGATTCGCCCAAGCGGTTGAACGGCTCGGCTGTCCCGAAAGGAGAACGCTGTGCGCGTGATGATGAAGGTGAACCTCGATACCGAAGCCGGAACTCAGGCCATTGAAGACGGTTCCATCGGTCAAATCATGCAAAGCGTGCTTGGGCCTCTGAATCCCGAAGCGGCCTACTTCGGCCCGGAGAACGGCAGGCGCACCGCCTTTATCGTTTTCGATATGCAGGATCCGTCGCAGCTGCCAGCTCTGACGGAACCGCTGTTCGGAAAACTAAAGGCGCACATCGAGATCTTCCCCGTGATGGACCAGGAAGACCTCCAGAAAGGGCTCCAACAGCTCGGTCGCTAGCTAAGCGACAGCCGCTGCGGCGTAGAGACGGCGCAGCATCCGGGCCGCGTCCGGCTTTTCCGTACAATGGTGTGCGGTGAACCCGTTCAACTATCAGGGCCCCGTCGCCCCCCCACGCCTGATCGACCGGCGCGCGGAGCTCGACGCGCTCCAGCGCGCCGCCGCTGACCGCATAGCGATCCGACTCGCCGCCCCGCGGCGATTCGGCAAGACCAGCCTGCTGGACGCACATATCGCGGCCATGCGAGAAGTTGGCCACCGTGCGGTGCGCGTCGATTTATCCAAGGTGGGGACCGTCTCCGACGTTGCGGTGCGCCTCGCGGCGGCGTTTTCGGCTCTCCCCCACGATCCTCGTCGCAGCGCTCGGCGGTGGCTCGCGCGGGTAGGGCTAAGCGCGACGCTTCCGGGAGTGCGAGTGTCGCTGGCACCAGGCGTTCGGGCGCCGATAGACGAAGCAAGGACCGCGCTGCTCGAACTGCTCGATGTACCTCGGGCGCTCGGCGAACTCGACGGCGGGCTCACGATCGTGTGTCTCGATGAGTTCCAGGACCTCCTTGTCGCCGACAGCGCGCTCGACGGCCTCGTGCGGTCCGTCATCCAGCACCAGGGGCGCACGGCGGCATACGTATTCGCGGGTAGCCAGCCCTCGCTCATGCGCGCGCTCTTCTCTGACCGGGAGCGTCCCTTCTACGGTCAGGCCCGACCATTAGAACTGCCGCCGCTGCCGCTGGACGAAGCCGCGCACGACATCGAGGCATTGTTGGCGAGCGATGGCATCGAAGCTGAGGGCGCCGTGGACGAGCTGCTCGCCTTCACCCGGGGACATCCGCAGCGGACGGTGCTGCTGGCCCACCACCTGTACGACCTGCTCGACAACTCCGAGCGGCCGGAGTTCCCCACCGCGGCCGCGCTCGAACGTTCCCTCGAAGAGACACAAGACGCCCACCAGGCGGTCTGGGACAGCCTCGGTAGGGTGGAACGGGTGGTAGCGCTAGCACTCGCGGACGGCCAGGCGCCCACCGGGAGCAAGTTGGCCGATGAGCACCGCATTCCTCGCTCCACGCTGCAGGACGCGCTAATGCGACTGCTGGCCGACGAGCTGCACGTGCAGCGCGATGCCAGTGGACGGCCAGTGTTACTCGATCCGCTGTTGGCGGAGTGGCTGCGGCGCCGCTGAGGCGCGGGGTCAACGCCTGGCTTCAGCAGCGGAGGCAAGCCGCGCGACGGCGCTCATGTCCTCGAGCGTGCTGAGCGCGGCATAGATCTTCTCTTCGCCGTCGATTTTCATGCTCCACCGGCTGAGTTCGATCGGCACCGAACCCAGCTCGTGCCTCGACACCAGACCCACGATCGTCGACTGGCTCCAGCGGCTCTGCTGAAAGGTGATGACCGACCGCTCTGTAACCATCACGGCGCGCGGCTTGACGCGGAACAGGAGCGGCCCGATCAACGGGACGAACACCGGCGAGACCAGCGTCTGACCGCGGAAGACCCTGAGCACCTCCTCACCGCCCAGATACTCCCTGGCCTTTTCGACGAGCTTGCGCTCGATGCGGATCCGCTTGTCGGAGGGCACGCGGACCAGCTGCTCAACGGTCGCGTCGTTCAAGCCGATTAGGTTAGACGCTAGCCTTGCGGCGAGCCGCACGGCGGTCCCTGCTCGCGCGGCCACGCTGGCCCGCGCCATAAACCCCGGGATGAGGATCTGGTTCGACATGACTGCCTCCGCGCATCCCGTGGTCTTCCGGCCGATCATCGAACGGCTCCGAGCAGCCGGGCATGAGGTCGAGATCACGGCGCGCGACTATGCCCAGACGCTCGGGCTGCTGAAGCTAAACGGTCTCGACGCGGTCGTCGTGGGCCGGCACGCGGGCGCCTCGCGGGCGCGCAAGGTAGCGGCGCTCGCGACACGAACGACCACCCTTCATCGCTGGGCGCGCGGCCGCTTCGACCTTGGCGTCGCACACGGATCCAACGACCTCGCGCTCGCCGCGGCCTGGGCGCGCATCCCGGCGATCAACATGTTCGACTATGAGTTCGCGATCCAGCAGCACCACCTCGGCTGCCGCCTCGCGCGACGCGTGATCACGCCCGACGCGATCCCTCCCTCCCGTCTCGCCCGTTTCGGCGCCACGGGCGAAAAGCTCGTCCAGTATCCGGGCCTCAAAGAGGAGTACTACCTGGCCGACTTCAAGCCCGATCCGACCATCCTCGAGCAACTCGGAGCCGACCCCCACCGCATCGTTGTCATCGTGCGCCCTCCGCCGGACGTCTCGCTCTATCACCGCAAGTCAAACCCGCTTTTTCCGCGCGTGCTCTCGTACCTCGGCGATCGTGAAGACGTGCAGGCTGTCGTCCTGCCGCGCACAGCGGCGCAACGGGAACATGTTCGTTCGCTGCGGCTGCCGTCGGTTGTGCTCGCGGAGCAGGCGGTCGACGCACAGAGCCTGATCGCTGCCTCCGATCTCGTGGTCTCCGCCGGCGGAAGCATGAACCGCGAGGCGGTCGCACTCGGCGTTCCCGTCTACACCACCTACGGAGGCAGGCTGGGCGGCGTGGACGAAAGCCTCATCCGGAGCGGGCGGCTGCGACCATTGAGCGACGTGCGTGCACTGGAACTGCAAAAGAGAGAGAAGACGCTCGATTGGCCCCGACGCGATCCCCAAGTGATCGTGGACATGATTCTCTCGACGCCGAGATGATTCCTACCAGCGCCAGGCGCCGTCGGGGCGCGACGCGGCTCACCCGCGCGCTAGTAGGCGAGGCGCCTCCGGCCCCTGCGCCGGAGAACCACCAGTCCCTGGTCGAGCAGTACGCCGCGATGGCGCACGTGTTTGCGCCCCGACCGGTCGACGTCGTTCTGCGCCTGCTCGACGTAGCGATTGGCGCGACGGCCGCGTTATTCACAGCACCGCTGGCGTTCGCGATCGCGTTCTTGGTAAAGCTCAGTTCCCCTCGTGCTCCGGTCCTCTACCGAGGCTGGAGGGTCGGCCGCGGCGGTCATCTATTCGAGATGCTGAAATTCCGCACGCTGGCACCCGACGCGGAGCAGCGGCTCGGTCCGTTCCTTGGGCCCGAGCTCACGCAACTGACCGAGTCCGAGGTCAGCCGAGTTGGTCGGGCGCTGCGCGCGTCGCGGCTGGACGAGCTGCCCCAGCTCTACAACGTGCTGCGCGGCGAGATGAGCCTGGTGGGGCCGCGCCCGATCCGGCCGCGTTTCTTCGAGGAGCTCTGCGTTGACATCCCTGAGTACTGGCAGCGCCTCGTCATCCGGCCCGGAGTCACGGGGCTCGCACAGCTTCGTCTGACTCGGGAGATGACTTGGGCGGAGAAGCTGGCGCACGATCTCGAATACATCGCTGACCGCTCGGTGCGGCTCTACATGTCGGTGATCGCGACCACGGTGTGGCTCGTCGCGATGCGACCGGCGAATCGGCGCTCGGTGCTCAACCGCCTTCCCTGAGGGCGAGCCATGTGCGGCATCTGCGGCACGTACGACTTTGCGCACGGCCGCGCGGCCGATCGCGGGCTAATCGGGCGCATGAACGCCACGCTGGTGCACCGCGGGCCAGACGGACACGGAGTCCATGTCGACGGCGCACTCGGGATGGCTGCTCGGCGGCTCGCAATCATCGACCTTGAGCACGGCGATCAGCCGATGCTGGCCGAGGACGGAGCAGTGTGCGTGGTGCAAAACGGTGAGATCCTCAACCACCTCGAGCTGCGCGCGGGGCTCGAGCATGAAGGGGTCCATTTCCGCACCCGGTGCGACACCGAAGTACTGCTGCACATGTACCTGCGTCACGGTCCCGAGTTCGTCTCGCAGCTGCGCGGAATGTTCGCCCTCGCGCTGTGGGACCGTCGCGAGCGGCGGCTTCTGCTGGCCCGCGATCGCTTTGGGATCAAACCTCTCTATTACGCAGTCCGCCATGGCCAGCTCAGCTTTGCTTCGGAGCTCAAGGCGCTGATGCGCCAGCCCGGCTTTTCCCGTGAGGTTGACGCCGACGCGTTGCACTCGTTCCTCGCCTTTAACTCGATCCCCGCGCCTTTGACCATTTTTGCCGCCGCCCGCAAGCTGGCCCCGGGCCATCTGTTGCTCTGTGATTCAGGCGGCGAGAGGGTGATCCGCTACGCCAGGCCCACCCCCAGCTCGCGCGGCCAGCTGCGCCGGGAACCTGCCAACTTCTTGGCGGGAGAGCTAAACGAACGCCTGCTTGATTCCGTCCGAGCCCATCTGCTGGCAGACGTGCCCGTGGGGGTTCTGCTCTCGGGTGGGGTCGACTCCTCCGTCTTGACCGCGCTCGCGGCCCGCTGTTCGCCCCATCCGGTCTCGACCTTCTCGATTGGCTTCCGCGAACGCTCATTCGACGAGCTGGAGCTAGCCCGCGAGGTCGCCAGGCGCTATGGCACCGACCACCACGAACTAGTCGTGTCGCCCCGGGTCGCCGAACTCTTGCCGAAGCTGGTGGCGGCCTTCGACGAGCCTTTTGCCGACTCCTCGTCCATCCCCACCTACCTCGTTTCCGAGCTCGCGGCCGAACACGTCAAGGTGGTGCTTTCAGGCGAGGGCGGGGACGAGCTGTTCGGTGGTTACGAAACCTACGCCGCCGATGAGCTGGCGCGCTGGATAGGGCCGGCGGCGGCGCGCCTTGCCCCGGTGGTCGATCTCTTACCAAGCTCGAACGCCCGCGTCAGCCTCGACTACCGCGCCAAGCGGTTCACGCGAGCAGCGGCGCTGCCACCCCTGGAGCGCCATCACGGGTGGAAGGAGATCTTTTCGCCCGAGCAGCGAGCCCAGTTACTTCGCCCGGAGTGGCAACGATCGACTTTCGATCCGCTGACTCCCTGGCGTCGGCGCTTTGGCGAGACGGAGGACGCGCCCTTGCTGGCCCGGCTGCAAGACGTAGATCTCGGCATCTATCTGGCTGACGACCTGCTCGTCAAGACCGATCGCATGAGCATGGCCCACAGCCTCGAAGCACGCGTCCCGTACCTCGATCCGGTCGTATCTGAGCTCGCGCTCGCGCTACCTACCAACCTCAAGGTGCGCGGACTCTCCAAGAAGCGACTACTGCGCAAGGCGGCCGAACCTCTCATTCCGCGCGCAGTCCTGAAGGCGCGTAAGCGCGGGTTTTCGATTCCTGCAGCGGCGTGGCTACGCGGAGAGCTGAGGCCTTTTGCCCAGGAGGTGCTGGCGCCGGCCAGGACGAGCGCGCAGGGCTATTTCGACCCCGCGCAAGTGACCAAGCTCCTTGACGATCACTGCGCCCGGCGCGAGGACTACAGCCGCCAGCTCTGGGGGCTGATGTCGTTCTCGCTGTGGGTCGAATACGCCCAAGGAGAAGCGACGGCGCCCACCTCCAGCGATGGCGCGCTGGACGCGGTCACTCCTTGATCGCGCCCCGCCGCTCCCGCTGATGGCGCAGCTCTTGACGCGCGAGAGAGAGCTTGTGCACCTCGTCAGGACCGTCGGCGAGTCGCAAGGTGCGCAGCTGCGCGTACATATAGGCGAGCGGGAAATCGTCTGAGACGCCGCCTCCTCCGTGGACCTGGATCGCCCGGTCGATGACTTTGAGCGCGATCTCCGGTACCGCGAACTTGATGCCGGAAATTTCGATGCGGGCGCGCTGGTTGCCGACCGTGTCCATCAGCCAGGCCGTCTTCAGCACCAGCAGACGGGCCATCTCGATCTCGATCCGAGATTCGGCGATCCAGTCGCGGATGTTGGCGTTGTGGGAAACGGGCTTGCCGAATGTCTCGCGAGCGTCGGCGCGATCGCACAGGAGCTCCAGCGCACGCTCAGCGGCCCCGATCGCTCGCATGCAGTGGTGGATGCGGCCGGGGCCGAGGCGAGCTTGGGCGATCGCAAAGCCCATCCCCTCGTCGGCGACGATGTTCTCGCGCGGTACGCGAACGTCGGTGAAGCGCAGCTCCCCGTGGCCCTCGTTGTCCTGGTAGCCGAAAACCGGCAAGCTCCTGACGATCTCAAGACCGGGGGTGTCGACCGGGACGAGCACCATGGACTGCTGCTGGTAGACCGGAGCGTCCGGCGCCGTCTTGCCCATCACGATCAGGATGCGGCAGTTCGGATGCATGACGTTGCTCGTCCACCACTTGCGCCCGTTCAGGACGTAATGCTCGCCGTCGCTTTCGATGCGCATGCCGATGTTGGTGGCGTCCGATGAGGCGACGTCCGGCTCTGTCATTGCAAACGCGGACCGGATCTCTCCGTCCAGCAGCGGCCGCAGCCAGCGCTCCTTCTGCGGGGGCGAGCCGAACTGGTGAAGCACCTCCATGTTGCCGGTGTCCGGTGCAGAGCAGTTGCAGGCTTCGGAGGCGATCCGCGTGCGCCCCATGATCTCTGCGAGCGGCGCGTATTCGAGGTTCGACAGTCCCGGGCCCTCGTTGGGGTCCGGAAGGAAGAGGTTCCACAGCCCCCGGCGCCTGGCTTCGTCCTTGAGCTCCTCCATTACCGGCGGATAGGAGTGCGCTCGCCCGGCGGCCGCGGCTTCGCCGACCTGCTCGCGCCATACCGCTTCCGCGGGGTACACGCGTTCGTCCATAAACGCTTGCAGGCGCTGTTGGAACTCCACAGCGCGTTCGGAGAGCGCGAAGTGCATGGGCGGCGCAATCTATCGCGCGAGCGGAGGACCGCAGCGCCGCCTGAGGGGCGGCGCCGCGGCTTCAGGGCGGCGCGGCCGTCTCGCGCCTAGGCGCTATCCATACGGCGAGCTGCTGCTCGACGAAGACGAGCTCTTGCCCTTGACGGGAGTTCCTGTCGGCGAGATCAAGTACCAAAGCCCGCCGTTGAGGTTCAGTCCTTGCCCGTGGGCGACCCCGGCGGCGGTGTCGGTCACGTATGTGTAAAGCGGCCAGCCGTTGTAGGTCACGACCCTGCCCCCGCCTGGGTTGGGGTCGCTGCCGAGCATCGAGGCCTTTATGGCTCCGCTCGCGGCGGGCTTAGCGCCGCCCGGCAGCATTAGCGGCGGCCAGACTTTCGCGCATGCGCCGGTACACGTGACCTTCTTGGCGGCGTCGGGGGCGAAGGTGTAGAGCGCGTGACCCGAACCGTTCACGAGCACCGTGCCGTAGGGCTTGATCGCCTTCGCCGTGACCGTGACCGAGCTCGTCGAGCCACTAGAAGCGGTCGAGGTGGTCGCTGGGGGAGCCGCGGTCGTCGTCGTCTTCGAGTTCGACCCGCAGGCGGCGACCAACAGCGCAGCGAGCGGGACGATTGCCGACAGGATGGACTTCCTCATGAGAACTCCTTCCGAAGTGAGCCCTGAGTCAGCGGGCGCGACAGAAGTTACCGACTCGCGTGAGCGAACCGTTGGGCAGCTCTAAGCGTTTATGAAGCCGGTGCCGCGCGTGGCGCCCGCCCCGGCCCTACCGGCCCGGCAGATGAAAGATGAAGACCTCAGCCGAGATGGCGTTGTCGGAGGCGCTGCCGCCGACTGGCAACACGATCCGGCCGCCGACGACGATCGGGCTCGACCAGTGTCCAGCCGCGGCCGACAGGGATTTGAGAACCTTGCCGCTGACCGGATCCATGACTCGCAGCTCGCCGCCGTTGGGGTCAAAGACGAACATGAGTCCGCCCGCGATCACGGGGCTTGACCCGCCCACGTGCTGGATCCACGCCCGGCGGAGGCGCCCGCCGGAGAGCCTGTATCCCGCAACCGCCTGATAGGTCGCCACCACGAGGTACGCGTGCCCGCCGCGCTTGAATGCGACCGGAGCGGTGAACACAGGCTGCGACGCCGGTGCGGCCAGCGTCTGGAGCTGGCCGCCGGTCTTGGGGCTGGCGCCGCCGGTGGTGCCATCGAGCCGCTTTAAATTCAACAGCGACAGGGTGCCGGCCTTTCCTCCCTGGACTGCCAATGACGTGCCGGGAAGTAGCGCCGGCGCCGTACTGCCGACGTCGGAATCGGTTGAGTTGAGGTGCGCCTGATTCTTCGGCGTCCAGTTGTGGAGCAGATGACTGGCGTCGGGGGCCAGCTCCAGCACGCTGTCGCCCCAGTTGTTCTGGCCGTTGAAGGGTGCCGTTGCCGGTCGCGACCAGCAGGCGGTGGCCGCCCGGTTGCACCACGGTGCCCTCGCGCGCCCAGATCGCTGAGTCGCTCGCGGGACACGAGCTCGGCGGGTGCAGTAGGTGGTGACGGTCAGAACAGAGCGAGTTCCATACGCGCGCCACGTGGCCGCTGCCGCGGTCGATCAGCGCGACGTGACCCTGGTAGACCGGTCCGTCGCCGATGTAGCCGCCCGTCGCGACGACCACATAGCGGCCGCTGATGTTCAGCGCGCCCCCGATCTTTTCGCGCGTCGCATCCCAGGTGATGCGCGCTTTCCAAACCTCGTGTCCGCTGGCTACCGACAGCTTGTGAATGAAGCCATTGGGGGTTGCGGCGTACACGTAGCGGCGGTCGGGATCGAGTACGGGCGAGGCCGTGGTGACCTGGTGACTGCCCTGCAGGTGCCCGACCGCTCCGGGCGCGTACTCCCACAGGCGGGCGCCGGTGGCCGGGTCGAACGCGATTGTGCGCCCGTACGTGGTGGTGACGAAGTCGACGTCACGAACGTGTCCATGCGCCTTGACCCCGTGCACCTGCACCGGCGAGGAATCGGCGACCCCGTTTATGTGCACGATGCGCGTCTTGAGGCTGCCGAGGTTGCCCCGGGTGATGCCGGTGTGGCTAGGTCCAACCCCGCTGCGCTGGGCGTTGTAGTCGAAGGTCGGCCAGTCGCCATCGGCGACCTGTGCTGCCTGTGCCAGCTGGCTCGCCGAGACTCCCGTGACCGTCCGACCCTGGGTGCCGCACGCCGTCAGGAGCGCGCACGGGGCCAGCAGCGCGCACGCCACGAACACCCCCGAGCGAGCGGCGCGGGCGGCCCGCGTCAGGCTCACAAACCCGGCAGACCCGGGAGTTTGGGCAAACCCGGCAGGAGCTTGTGGACCGTCTTCGTAACCTGCTTGACCGTGTGGGTGACGGTGTGGGTGACGGTCTTAACTGGAGCCGGGACCTTGCTCGTGACCGGCGAAAGTGGGTTTGCCGGGCTGGAGGGCGACGAAGGGCTGCTGGGACTCGTCGAGGGCGAGGGCCCCGAAGGTCCGCTCGGGGAGGGAGTGGACGTCGACGGTGATCCCGGACTGCTGCCCGTCGGATGGCTTGAACTCGTTGGATGAGCGCCAGGCGCGCCGGGCGTACGCGATGCGGTCGTGCTCTTCGCTGTGGCTGT
Source organism: uncultured Solirubrobacterales bacterium (assembly GCA_963767295.1). Classification (GTDB taxonomy): domain Bacteria; phylum Actinomycetota; class Thermoleophilia; order Solirubrobacterales; family Solirubrobacteraceae; genus Palsa-465. Next base: position 67,705 of record CAVYDI010000002.1, on the reverse strand, counting down.
GGAGTTAGCCGTGTGGTGAGCGCTGCTGCTCACACCGGGCCCGGCCGTGGTACGGACCACCGGCAGCGAGTTCGCTGACGCGGCGGGGTCGTGAGTAACCGAAACGGGCGTCGGGCCGCTGGGACCCGCGAAGGCCTGCCCGAGCGAGCCGAGACCGCCGAAGCCGCCTGCCAACCCGAGCAGCGCGAGGGCGACCACGATCGCAACCGGCATCGCTAGGACTGCCCCAGAAGCTCCGGAGAGCTGTCGCATCCATGCGCGCGCTAGCGGCATGTACTTATGCTACCCATCCAGCCCGCTTTATGCGACGGTTGTAAGGGTTAGATCCGTCCACGCCGGGCGCGGACGCGGTGGGTGGACGAGCCGGAATGCAAGGCTCTGTGCAGCCGATTATGTGACTGTTCGCGGTAGCGGCGGTACGCTCGCGGCCATGCGGCACCTGCCGATCGCCCGTTCGCTCCGGTTAGCGCTGGTCGCGCTGACTGTCGTGCTCGCAGTGATCGCTGCGCTCGGAATCTCGAGCCTCTATGCCGCGCGCCAGCACTACGAGGACATCCTGATCTCAAGTTCCTCGCTTTCGACCGCCGCCGCCAACCTGTCCTCGGCCGGAATCGTCGAAGAAGAGGTCCTGCGGGACGCCAGTGGTTCGGCCGCGGCCAGCGAGCGCGCACGCGCTCAGGCGACCTACCAGGCCAACGCCACGATCGCCACGCATCTGGCGGCTGGCGACCCCCAGAGCCAGCGGCTCGTGGCCGCGGAGATCGCGGCCCAGTCGCGCGCGCGGGCGCTTGCGAAAGGTGGCCGCTTCGCGGTCGCCAACACGCCCAACGGTCCGCTGGCCGAGACCCGCGCGCTGGCCACGAGGATCCAGGACCGACAGCGCTCGCGCCAGACGGCTGCACGGGACAATGCACGCTCGGACTCGCGTCGCGCGCTGATCCTGATCGTTGTTGCCGGCGTGCTCGCGCTGATCGCGGCGCTCGCGCTGATCGCGGTGATCGTGCGCGGGCTGCGCCGGCCCCTGCACGAATTGGTGGCCGCAACCAGCGACCTCGCGGGCGGCAAGCTCGACCGCCGCGTCGGCCCCTCCGGCCCGAGCGAGCTCGTCGAGCTCGGCTCGGCCTTCAACTCCATGGCCGAGCGCCTGGCCCAGGCACAGCAGCGCATCGAGCAGGAGCGCCACCGGCTCGCGGTCACGATCGCCGGCCTGGGCGACGGCTTGATCGTGACCGAGCCCGACGACGTCACGATCAGGACCGTGAACCCGCGCGCCGCCCAGCTCGTGCCCGAGCTGGTCCCCGGAGGGCGCCTCGACGGAACGGAAAGTCCCCTGCCGGCCTTGGCAGACGCTCTCTCGGGCGAAGCCGTGGTCGAGCACCGTGAGCGCACCCTGGCGGTGACCGCTTCGGCGCTCGCGGCCAACGGCGGCGGTGCAAGCGACGTGGGCTACGCCTGGACGATCCGCGACACCACCGAGCGCGCGCGGCTTGAGCGCGCCAAGAGCGAGTTTGTGGCGACCGCGTCACACGAGCTGCGCAGCCCTTTGACGTCGATCAAAGGGTTCGTCGAACTGCTCCAGCGCTCGCCCGAATCGATGTCGGCGCGCCAGCGCGAGTTCGTCCAGATCATCATGCGCTCGACCGACCGACTGGTCGATCTCGTCAACGATCTGCTCGACGTGGCGCGAATCGAGGCCGACCACGTCGAGGTCAATCGCCGGCCCATCGACGTCGCCGAGCCGGTGCGCGAGGTGGTCGAGCTGATGGGCCCGCGCATCGCGGATAAGCGCCAGCAGCTGAGCACCTACGTCGCCCCGGATCTTCCGCTGGCATTCGCCGACGCCGGCCGCGTACGCCAGATCGTGGCCAACCTGATCACCAACGCACACATGTACACCCCGGCCGGGGGCAAGGTGGATGTGTCGGTGCAACCGGTCGACGAGGCTGTCCAGATCACCGTTTCGGACACGGGGGTCGGGATGACGCGGGAGCAGGTCGAGCACGTGTTCGACCGCTTTTATCGCGCGAGCGGAGAGACGCAACCCGGAACCGGCCTGGGCCTCTCGATCGTCAAATCGCTCGTCGATATGCATGACGGCCAAGTAAAGGTTGAGTCTGACCCCGGGAAGGGGACCACCTTCCGGATCCGCCTGCCGCTGGCCGTCCCCGAGCCGGAGGAGCCAGAGACGCTTACGCCCGAGCAGATTCGTGGCAAGCGCGTGCTCATCGTCGAAGACGAACGAGACATCGCCGAGCTGATCGAGCGGCAGCTGAGGCCGCTGGAGGTGCAGGCGACCATCGTGCCCACCGGGCGCGAGGCGCTCGAGAAGCTCCGCTCGGGCGAATACGACGCAGTCACGCTTGACGTCCTGATGCCGGAGATGGACGGACTGGAGACGCTTCGTCAGATCCGCTCAGACCCCGAACTGCGCGCGACGCCGGTCGTGTTCGTGTCGGTTTTCTCGGCACGCAGCGAGCTGGCCGGTGAACGCGTGGTCTCAAAGCCGATCGACGCCGACGAGCTGCGCCGGGTCGTGAGCGGCGCGGTACGCGCGGGCCGCTCCAGCGTGCTGGTGGTTGGCCGCGAGCAGCTGCGCCCGACGCTCGAGCCGGCGCTTGAAGACATTGGCATCGACCACGTGTGGGAAATGGACAGCGCCGAGTCCGTCGCCCGCGTGTGCGCGGAGCGGCGCTTCGAGGTGGCCGTGGTCGACGCCGGCTTGCGCGACCCCCAGGCCGTGCTCGACGCGATCGAGCTGCGCGGACGACGGCTGCGCCAAGCCGTGATTCTGTTCTCCGACGGAGACACGCCGACTCCGCCGGGCGTCTCGCGGCTGGGCATGGAAATCGTGCCGGTGGACGAGGCGGCTGACGCGTTAGTGGCGGTGTTGGAGGGCAAAGCCAGCTAGGCTGCTAACCACCATGCGGGTGGTGGCCGAGGAGAGGACGCTCCGGCGCGAGCTTGAGGAGGCGACCGCAGAGCTTGAGCGGCTGCGCGACGAGCTCGCGCGCGCGCGCTCAGAGCTCGGTCGCCACGAGCACGAATCAACCCAGCACGAGCAACAGCTCGAGCGCTACGCGGCCGACTTGCGCGAGACGTTCAAGCGCGAACGATCACGGGCTCAACAGCTGCGCCAGTCCTACACGGCCACCGTACGCGCCCTCTCGAACGCGGTTGAGGCGCGCGACGCTTACACGGGCAAGCACGCCGAGCGCGTGACTGCATATGGGCTCGAGATCGCACGCGCGCTGGGCGTGCCCGACAGCGATCTCGCCGAACTCGAGTTCGGTTTTTTGCTGCACGACATCGGCAAGGTCGCGATTGCCGACGCGATTCTCTACAAGCCCGACGCGCTCAACGACACCGAAAGGGTGCTGATGGCGCAGCACCCCGTGATCGGAGCAGACATCATCCGCGGCATCGAGTTTCTCAAAGACGCCTCGGAGGTCGTCCGTTCCCACCACGAGCGCTGGGACGGCCACGGCTATCCGGACGGGCTTGCGGGCGAGGCGATTCCGCTCGCCGCGCGCGTGTTCGCGGTGGCTGACGTGCTTGACGCGCTCACCACCGACCGGCCTTACCGGCCCGCGTCGCCGCTGTCCGTCGCGCGCGAGATGATCTCCGCCGAGTCCGGCAGCCAGTTCGACCCGCGGGTCGTGGCCGCCTTCAACTCGATCCCCAACGAGACTTTCGAGCGGATACGCAGGGAGACCGAATGACGAACGCCACCGATCGCCGGGCCGGACCAATGACGCGAGCGGTGCTCGTGGTCGACGACGATCCCTTCATTCGCAAGCTGATCGCGACCACGCTCGAGGATGTCTCCGAGTTCGAGATCCACGAGGCGGCCGACGCGATCCAGGCGCTCGAGGTGGCCCGCCGCGAACGCCCCTCGCTCGTCTTTCTCGACATCGACCTGCCGCAGGTCGACGGCATCGACGCGTGCCGGCAGCTGCGCGCCGACGAGGCGACGAGCGCGACCAAGATCGTGATGCTGACTGCCGCGCACGGCGAGGCGCTCCAGCGCCAGGCCGCCGCCGCGGGTGCGGATCTGTATCTGACCAAGCCGTTCAGTCCGCTCGATCTACTACAGCTCGTCGATCGGTTCGGCGAGCGTCCGGATTGATCGAGCGCCAGCCGCGTCGGTCCTAAGCGCCGCGTACTGAGCGCGGACTCGCCCCATTTACCATCGAGCGTGTGACGACGCTCGGGACCAACAGATGACACGCCGCGCGTGGCTCGCGTTTGCCGCGATGTCGGTCATTTGGGGTGTCCCGTACCTGCTGATCCGGATCGGGGTCCGTCACGGCTTCACGCCGGGCACGCTGGCGTTTGGCCGCGTGGCGCTCGGGGCGGTCGTGCTGCTCGTGCTCGCCTGGCGCGCGGGCACGCTTGGCACGTTGAAAGGCCACTGGGGCGCGTTATGCGCCTACGCGGTGGCCGAGGTCGTGATCCCCTTTCCCGCGATCGCCTTCGGTGAGGAGCGCATCTCTTCCTCGCTGAGCGCGATTCTGATTTCGACCATGCCGCTGCTGGTCGCGCTGCTCTCGCTGTGGATCAACCGTTCGCAGCGGCCTACTCCCATTCGGTTGGCGGGGCTGTTGCTCGGCTTCGGCGGGGTGGTCGCGCTGGTCGGGATCGACGTGGCGGGCAAGTCAAGCGAGCTCGTTGGCGCGATCGCGATCTTGATAGCCGCGATCGGCTACACGTTCGGCTCGACGCTGGTCAATCTGCGCCTCACCCGCCTCGATCCCAGGGCGACAATGGGCGCCAGCCTCGGCATCGCCGCGGTCCTGCTGGCGCCCTACGCCGCGCTCGATCCCCCGCGCGCGACCCCGAGCAGCGGAGCGTTCGCCGCCGTGATCGCGCTCGGCCTGCTGTGCACGGCGCTCGCGTTCGTGATCTTCACCGTGCTGATCGCCGAAGCGGGCACCAGCCGCGCGAGCGTGATCACGTACATAAACCCGCTTGTCGCGGTCATTCTCGGCGTCGCGCTGCTCGGCGAGCAACTCGGACCCGGCGCGATCGTGGGTCTTGCGTTGATCCTCGCCGGTTCCTGGCTCGCGACCACGGGCAGACTCCCACCGGGCGTCGACCGCCTGGTTACGCCGGCGACGTCACCGCGGTCCGGCCAGCCGGCACCCGAGGGCACCGCCAGGCGAGGAAACGACCTAAGAGAGCTTGATCAGGAAGATCGTGATCAGAATGAACGCGATCGCGAAGACGACCGTCCAGCGGTTGAGGTTGCGCTCGACGAGTGACCCGCCCCCGAACGGTCCGCTACCGGTGCCGACGCCGAAGGCACCCGAGAGCCCCGAGTCCTTGCCCGAGTGCATCAGGATCAAGAAGATCAGCACGACGCACACGAACACCTGGAGAACGCCAAGCACGGTAACCATGTCGGCCCCGATGGTAGCCGCTCAGACGCTGGCGTCAGCCTGAGCGGCGGGCTCGCCGCCGCCTCCCACACGGTCGAGTTCGCGCAGGATCGCAATCGCCTCCGCGCGCAGCGAGCCGTCGATCGACTCGTAGTCAGCCCTCGACAGCTTGCCGGTGCGGTAGTCGAGCTCCGCGTCGCGGATCTCGCGGTACTTCGCCTCGCGAGCGGCCTCGAGGTCGGCAAGCGCCGCGGCCCCCATCGCCGAACCGCGTGACCGGCTGCCCGCGGGTCGAAGCAGCGGACGGGTGACGAAAACGATGACCGCCGCCAGGATCGCGAGGAAGATCAGAAATTCCACGGCTCTCCCCTACCTCAGGCCGGTTCGCGTACCGGGAGCCGGCGGGAGGGGCGGGCCCGCGGCGCCAAGGCGGCTGAGCGAGCGCGCAGCCGCGACAACGCCGGGATGGGTCGCAACGAGATCAGCGCGCCGACGGCCATGATCAAGCCGCCGATCCACAGCCACATGACCAGCGGCGAAACGATGATCAAAAACGTGACCGGCCACGGATGGCTCGTGTACTGCGAGACGATGCGCAGAATCCGGGCGTTGCGTGCCGCCCACAGCGGAGAGTTGGACGCCAGCAGCCGCCGCTGCGTCGCGGGCGGGAACCTCGTGATCGCCCGCAGAGCTGCCTCCATCTGCGCGTCGCCGCGGCTGATCGCGGGCCCCAGCGGCGCGATGTTCTGCTCGGGGACGGTCCAGATGTCGCGCAAAAAGCCCGACTTCAGCCCCACCTGGCTCTCCACCGAGCCGTTGAAGAACCGGCCGATGGGCCCGAGCGATGGATCCTGGGACGGGTACATGCCGTAGCTCGTGCGCAGTGTGCCGACGCGCTGTGAACCCTTGGAGACCGAGAGCACCGCGCCAAAGGAGATTTTCTCCGCCGCCCCGTTGACGGTTGGGCGCACGTACCTGACCGTGTAACCCCCCACGGTGGCGCTCTGCCCTGGCCGCAGGGTCGCGTAGCGCGAGTGCTTGAACGAGGTCGAGGCGGCAACCCCGACCAACAGCACCACAAGTCCGGCGTGGACGATGTAGCCGCCATAGCGCCGTCGGTTGCGACGCACCAGCGCCACCACCGCCAGCGGCACCCGCTCACCCGCCATCGCGTGACGCGCACGTGCGCCGCGCCAGAACTCTTGCACCACCACCGCCGCGACGAACGATCCGAAGGTGAACATCAAAAGCGCGAACAGGTGGGCAGTCCCCACCGTGGCAAGCAGCGCGAGCGCCGTCGCCAGACCGACCGCGACCGGGAACGCGAAGCTGCGCCGCAGGCCCGCGAGCGTGACCCGGCGCCACGCGAGGATCGGCCCGACGCCCGCCAGCAACACGACGATCAGCGCGAGCGGGACCACGAACGGCTCGAACGCGGGCGGCCCGACCGAGACCTGGTTGCCGGTGATGGCCTCGGAGATGAGCGGGAAAAACGTGATCCAGAAGATCACCAGCGCCAGCGCCACCAGCACCATGTTCTGGAACAGAAACACCGACTCTCTAGAAAAAATGGAGTCAAGCCGCGCTTCGGAGCGCAGCAGCGGGCGGCGCCAGATCACGAGCCCCACGGAGCCGGCGAGCATCACGGCGATCAGGACCACGAAGGAGATGTTCAGCGTGGGGTCTGACACGAACGCATGAATCGAAGAGAGAATCCCCGACCGCACGAGGAACGTCCCCACGATCGCGCTGCAGCCCGTGGCGAGGATCAGCGAGGCGTTCCAGATCCTGAGCATGCCCCGCTTCTCCTGGATCATGATCGAGTGCAAAAACGCCGTCGCCAAGAGCCATGGCATCAACGCGGCGTTCTCGACCGGATCCCAGGCCCAGTAACCGCCCCACCCGAGCTCGGTGTAGGACCAGCGCGCCCCGAGCATGATCCCGACCCCCAAAAACAGCCACGCGGCGAGGGCGAACTTGCGCGTCAACCCGATCCACTCCGCGCCCGTGCGGCCGGTGACCAGCGCCGCGACCGCAAACGCAAACGGGATCGTCAGCATCGTGTAACCCGAATAGAGCATCGGGGGGTGGATCATCATCGTCGCGTGACGCAGCAGCGGATCGAGCCCGGCGCCCTCGCTCGGCGGGTGAGCCGAGGTCGCAAAGGGGTTCGCGAAGAACGTCGTCAGCGTGGTGAAGAACAGCCCGAAGCCGAGCAGGATCGCGGTTGCGTAGGGGGCGATCTCTCGTGCCCGCCGTCGCGACACGAACAGGACCAGGCTCGACCAGAAGGAGAGCAGCATGATCCACAGCAGCAGCGACCCCTGTTGCGTCGACCACACCGCGGCCGCCTTGTAGGCGGTCGGCGTGGTGGTGCTCGAGGCTTGCGCCACGACGTTGTAGGAGAAGTCGTTGCGCAAAAACGCCGCCTCGAGGATGGCGAATGCGATCACGCTCACGCCGGCCAGCGCGTAAACCGCGCGTCTGCCTGAGTCGACCCAGGGCCGCTGATGTGTGCGCGCGCCGTAGAGCGAGGCCAGGATGCCGTAGATGCAGACGAGCAGTCCGAGGATCAGGAGTGCGCGACCGACGAGCGCCATCAGTTACGCGCGCTGGGCCTGGTGTAGGAGCCGCTTGCGGCCTGGTACTTGGACGGGCACTTGGTCGTGAGCGAGTTCTGCTGGCCGATGAATTGCGAGCCGTGCCGAGTGACCGTGACCAGCACCCCGCGGCCGGCCCGGAAGGGGTCTGGAATCGTGCCCGTGTAGCGCACCGGCACGGAGATGTCGGCCTTGGGGTCGCGCACGCGGAACAGCAGCAATGGCCCATCGTGGCGCACCGAGCCGGTCATCACGGTCCCCGCCAGGATGTACGACTGGCCCGGTTTGGCGCTGTGCAGCAGCTGCGAGGCGGTCACGTCGCGCTCCCCGGCGCTGAAGCTCGTGTAGATCAGCGCAGCGGCGAGCAGGACCGCCGCGGTCAGGGCCACACTCAAGCGGATGGCGCGCTTGCGGCTCGGATCCATGCGCCCCGATTGTCCCACACGCGTTGCCTACGTTCGGCTGCCCGGAGGGCTTTAGCGTCGCGTTAGCACCAAGGAATTGGGCGAATCGGGAAGAAACCTTTGGGGCAGGACATCGTTATTGGTGTGAGAGCAATGACCGTCAAGACCCGACTCCACCGAGCAGACTTCGCGCTCTCGCGCAGGCGGGACGCGGAGCGCCGCGTTCAGCGCCGCCAGCATGGCGCCACGGTGACCCAGGCCGAGGTTCGCCGCCATCACGACGCCGGCGACTCCCTCGACCACGCGCTCTACAGCTGCCAGTGCGGCTACATCTTCGAGGCGCCTGTTTCGACCTCGGTCGGCTGTCCCCACTGCGGCAGCGTCCAGGCCTGGTAGCCATCAACTTGTCGGCTGGCGCACATGTGCGCCAGCCCCGGCCGGAACATGTTCCGGCCGGCCGGGCCGCGCATGCGCGGCCCGGGCCCTATTTTTTGGTCTTATGAGTGATCTCCCCGCGGGTCCGCGGCTGCCCGTCGCGCTTCAGACGGCGATCTGGTTTCGACGCGCCCAGTGGTTCATGGCCCAGTGCGCCGCCCGCTACGGCGAGACATTCACGATGGGCATCCTTCACGAGGGCACCTGGCTTGTGCTCTCGAATCCCGAGCACATAAGGCAGGTCTTCACCGGGCCGCCCGAAATCTTCCACGCGGGAGAGGCCAACCGGATCCTGCTACCGGTGCTCGGGGAACACTCAGTTTTGCTGCTCGACGGGCGCGCGCACATGGAGCAACGCAAGCTGCTGCTGCCACCCTTCCACGGTCGGCGCATGCAGCGCTACGGCGCCCTGATGGCGGACGTGGCGGCCACCGAGATCGAGCGCTGGCCGCGTGGGGCGCCCTACCGGCTGAGGCCACGGATGCAGGCGTTGACGCTCGAGATCATTCTGCGAACGGTGTTCGGGATCGAGCAAGGGCAGCGGCTCGAGCGCCTGTTTGGCGAGTTGCGGCGGCTGCTCGACCTGATCACCGATCCACGCTGGCTGTTGCTCCCGATTCTGATGGGGCCCGAGCGGCTTTCGCGCTTTGGGCCCTTCCAGCGTTACATCGAGCGCGTCGATGGGCCGATCTATGAGGAGATCGAACGGCGGCGCGCGGCGCCCGACCTCGAGCAGCGCGATGACATCCTCTCGCTCCTGCTCGCCGCCAAGCACGAAGACGGCCGGCCGATGAGCGATCGAGAGCTGCGTGACGAGCTGATGACGCTGCTAGTGGCGGGCCATGAGACGACCGCTAACGCGCTCGCGTGGGCGGTCGAGCGGCTGGTGCACAACCCGGACAAGCTCGAGCGGCTGACCGCGGAGGTGCGCGCCGACGAGACCGAATACCTCGACGCCGTGATCACTGAGACGCTGCGGCTGCGGCCGGTGATCTCGATCGTGGGGCGGCGGCTGACCGAGCCGGTGGAATTCGCCGGCTGGTCGCTTCCGGCGGGCGTGACGCTGGCTCCGTCTGTCTTCCTCGTACACCGCAGGCCCGACGTGTATCCCAATCCGGAGCGCTTCGAGCCCGAACGCTTCCTCGAGAACCCGCCCGGTACATACACCTGGATCCCGTTCGGGGGCGGCGTTCGCCGCTGCCTGGGCGGCGCGTTCGCGCAGTTTGAGATGCGAGCGGTGCTCTCGGAGCTGGTGCGGCGCCGGCAGCTCGCGCCCGCGCGGCCCGATCCCGAGCGTGTCTTTCGGCGCGCGATCACGGAGACGCCGCGCCGCGACGCCGAGGTCGTGATCGCTTAGCGCTCAGCGCGCGATCTCGGCCAGGGCCTCGAGCAGGCGGTCGACGTCTGCCTCGTCGTTGTAGAGCACGATGCTCGCGCGCACGGCGCCTCCGCTCTCGTGCATGCCGAAGCGGCGCATCAGCTCGTAGGCGTAATTGTCGCCATCCCAGACTGAGATTCCTCGCCTGGCGAGCCCTTTGGAGATTGCGCTCGGGGCGTGCTCCCCGAGCCGGAACGAGATCGTCGGCGTGCGCCGCCGTGGCGCTCCCAGCACGCGGGCGGACGGGATCTCCGCGAGGCCCGTAAGCGCCCGCGCGAGCAGTCCGTCCAGACGAGCCTCGATCGTCTGCATCGCGGCGAGGATCTGCGCGCGGCGATCTCCGGGCACATCGACGAGCCCCGCGAGCCAGTCGACCGCAGTGCTGACGCCGGCGAGGAGCTCGAAGGCTGGGGTGCCGCGCTCGAAGCGCTCGGGCACCACCCGCGGGGCCGGAGCGAGCTTGGCCGGCCGCAGGCGCTCAAGCAGCTCGGGGGCGGCGATCACCGCGCCGGCGTGGGGTCCGAAAAACTTGTAGCTCGAGCACGCGTAAAAATCGGCACCCAGAGCGCCGATGTCGATCGGGCCGTGGGGAGTCGCATGCACCCCGTCGATGTAAGTGAGCGCCCCGGCCTCGTGTGCGCGGTCGGCGATTTCGCGCACGTCGGGCTTGGTTCCGATCGCGTTGGACGCCGCCGTCACCGCGACCACTCGCGTGCGCTCACTCAGCAGCGCTTCGATGGCCTCTGGATACAGCTCGCCGCGGGCGGGGTCAAACTCTGCCCAGCGCACGCTCGCGCCGGCACGCTGTGCGGCGAGCAACCAGGGCCGCACGTTGGCGTCGTGGTCAAGCGAGCTGACGATCACCTCATCGCCGTGCTTCCAATCGGCGGCTAGGGCATCGGCGAAGTGGAACGTCAGCGTGGTCATGTTGGGCCCGAACACGACTCCTTGCGGGCTGCCGCCAACGAGGTCGGCGATCGCCTGGCGCGCCGCGGCGACCGTTTCTCCGGTGCGTTTGCTGGCATCAAACTCGCCGTGCAGGTTGGCCATCGAAAAGCGCATCGCGTCCTGCACGGCCTCGATCACCGCGGCGGGAGCCAGCGTACCCGCGGCGCCGTCGAGCGGGACGACCCCGTCGACCAGGCCAGGGAACTCAGACCGGATCTCGGCGATCGAACGGTTCAAAGCTTGAGGGGAGTCGTGCGAACCTGTGCTCATCAGCCTCCTTGATGATTATTCCCGCCAGGCCCAGCGCTACGACGAGACTCGCGCGGCGAGTCCCTCCGTGTTGGGGCCACTTCGCGAAGCGCTCGCGGGCGCTCCCGGTCGACGGCTCGCCGACATCGGGGGCGGCACCGGCAACTACGCCGCAGCGCTCGCCGCAGAGGGGTGGGATCCAGTCGTCGTCGACCGCTCCCCTGAGATGCTGGCGCACGCGGCCGCCAAGGGCCTGGAAACGGTCCAGGCCGACGCGCAGCGGCTTCCGTTTGCCGACCGGACCTTCGACGCGGTCGCCATGATCTCGATGCTCCACCACGTGGAGGACCGCGGTGCGGCGCTCGCAGAGGCGCGGCGGATGCTGAAGCCTCGAGGCCGGCTCGTGCTGATGGGGTTCACCGGCGAGGACGCGGCTTCGCTGTGGATCCTCGACTACTTCCCCTGCAGTCGACCCTGGATGGAGGCGACCCATCCGCCGCGCTCGGCCTATTTGAAGGCGTTGCCGGGGGCTCGGTTGACCTCTTTCCGCTTCAGAGACATGCAGGACGCTTCGCTCGCCGCGATGTCGGCCGATCCGCGGCGCGTGCTCGAGGCCGCGCAGCTCGCCGAGACCAGCTACTTCGAGCGGATGGGTCGCGACCACCCGGAGGAGCTCAGCGCCGGGCTGGCGCACCTGCGCGAAGACATCGCCGCCGGCCGTGCGCCAGGCCGGGCGGGCACGGCGACCGTGCTCGCGTGGACCAAGACTTAGCGCGCCGCGGTCAGTCGTAGTGGCGCAGGCGCGGCCACAGAACGGGCCAGGAAGCGGCCGGTCGGCAGAGCATGATCGGGTTGCCCTGCTCCTGGTTGTTGAGGCCGACCCCGTTGTTGACGGTGGCGAGCGTGCGGCAGCTTGTGAAGTTGGGCGAGGCGTCCGCGGGGCTCTGGTAGCCGATCACCAACGCGCGGTCATCGACCGGGGGCGGAATTCCCCATTCGCCGAAACCGTTGTGGCCGCTGTAAGCGCGGGGGAGCGCTCGCCGCGAGTCCAGCACGTCGATCGCCCCCGCCTCTCCGTAGTTCGCGGTGAAGATCGCGGTATGGGCGCGCTCGCCGGCAGGAATGCGCTTCCAGGCGGTGGTGACAGCGCTAAGGAAGCGGGGCCAGCCGACCGTTTCGCCCTGGGCATTGTTGAGCGCGATCGTCGCGCTGCCCTGCAGGTCGTGCTCGGGCAACAGCGGTAGCGCGATGAACGCGCTGACCACGCCACTTATCGCGACGGCCACGGACAGCAGGACCGTGCGTGCGCGCTTCCGGGCGATCCATTGCGCAGTGGGGATCGCACCGAGCCCGAGCAACAGCGGATACAGGCTCGCCAGGTAATAGGCGTGGCCGTTGCCGGCGAAGTACAGGATTGCCATCGCCGCGTACGTGAGCGGGATGAACCGCAGCTCACGCCATTGCGCGCGTCGGAACGGGACGAGCAGGCCAGCGATCCACACCGGCACCAGTACCGGACTCACCATTACGAACTGAAATGGAAAGAAGCCCGCGCGCCCACCCTCCTGGCTGCCCGCGATGTTCCCGGCGACCTTCAACTGAGGCAAGCCGTGCGCCTGCTGCCAGATCAGATACGGGGCCACGAGCGCGACGGCAACCGCCGCGCCCGCGAGGGTCCATGGTGAACGCAGAGGCCAGCGAGGGCCCACGACCAGCAAGGCCGCCGCCATGACCACTGCGACCAGGCCGACCTGGGGCTTGGCCTCCACGCCCAGCCCGACGACCACGCCGGCCGCAAGCAGCAACACTGCTTTGCGCCGCACGACCGCGCGGATCGCGAGCCAGCCGAGCAGTGTGGTGCTCAGCAGGTCGAAGGTGGTCGTGCTGACGAGATGGGCGACCGCGAGCGCAAAGCCCGAGACCGCTGTGCAAGCCGCCGCGATCACCTGCGCGCGGCCGTCGCCGCCAACCTCCCGCGCGACCGATGCCGCCAGCACAGTCGTGATCCCCGCGATCAGCGCCGAGGGAGCCCTGAGCGCCAGTAGCGAGCCCGGCGCGAGCGCATTCATCCCCCACGACAGCAGCGGCACCAGCGGAGGCTGGTCGGGATAGCCGAAGGCAGGATGACCCCCCGCGACGATGAAGTACAGCTCGTCGCGGTGGTAGCCGTATCGGGTGCTGGTCGCGAGCAGCACCGCCACCTGCACGGCGGCGATCACCCAGACCGAGCGGCTGTCAAACAGTCGGCGAGACGAGGAGCGCCCGAACGCCGGCAGCTTTAGCCGACTGGATTCCAGAACCAGGTCGTTCCTGAGTGCGAGAGATCAAACGCGCGGTAGCTCTTAGGCGACGCTCCGCTGGCGCTGAGCCGGGTGAAATGGTGCGCGCGCGGCCGCGACGCACGGAAGTGAACGGTTCCGCGGTTCTTGTACGTGCCCTGAGCACAGTCGGGCTTGCAGTTGTTCTCCCACTCAACTCCGGTGCCGTTCGCGCGTGCGCTGGTCCACAACTGCCAGGTGATGTGGCCCAACCGCTGTCCGGGACGCTTGGGGCCACCGAAGATGATGCCCCCGTCCGCATTGGGGATGATCTGGCTGGGACGAACGACGAACTTGCCGGCGTCGGCTTCTAGAAGCTTCGTGGTCTGAGTACTGGCCCCCGCGAGCGCCGCCGGAAGCAACGCACTCGCGAGCACGACCGGGATGAATCGCACCGGCATTCGTCGTGAGCGTCCGGGAGCAGATGAACCGCGCTTCATGACATCCCCGTTCTGTAGATCAAACCCTCGTCCCGGGAAGCATAAAATCGCGGCTGCGCGGACGTAGCTCAGTTGGTAGAGCGTCGGCTTCCCAAGCCGAAGGTCGCGGGTTCGAGACCCGTCGTCCGCTCTTACCTTGGGACATCGATGGCCGTTCCTCGCGCTGCTCGTCGCGGGTAACAGGTGAGGCCAGCGGATATCTAAGCGGCGCGCGGAAAAGAGCGCGTTAGCTACTGATTTACCTCGGCGCGCACCGCCAGCTCGATCGCTGAGTGGCTCTGCGGACCACGCAGGCGCCCTTGCCCCTTGCAGGTGGATGGATTACGGTTCTGCGCAAGGGCGTGTGGCCTGGAAACACACCTCGCTACGCGCTCGCGATCCAGGTCCATTCCGATGGCCGAGCAAAAGCTGCCGAGCACTTCGGATTTCGTAGGTGCCCCTGCGCGTGCCCCTGGGGTGCAGGATGGTGCGCGCACGACGGGCGACGCCGAGCGCGCGGTTCGCCGCTCGACCGGGCCGTCCCCGCCGCTCGGGATGAGTCCGGAGCTGGCCGGCGCGGTGACGCGGGCGCTTCGGCACCTCCCGGACGAGCTGTTGCGGGCGATGGCCCAAGGGTTGCCGGCACATGCCGACGAGCTCGCACCCGGCGTTCTCTTCCGCGGCACTAGTTCAGGCGGCTGCGCGGTCGGCATCACCCTACGTGAGCTGGCCCCCGACGCGTTCAAATTCGGGTGGGTGCGGTTCTGGCTGCGGCAACGCTGGCGCCGCGGGATCGAACGCGACGTAGCCTGCCGCTACCCGCGCCTCACGCATCTGCAGTCTTGCTTCGACGAGGCCGTCGCCGAGCTGAAGCGAGCTGGGTACGAACCGCAGCCGGCCCAGACGGTCGGATTGTGGCTCGCGGCGATGGCAACGGCCGAGCTCAGAGCCCGCGGCAGCACCAACACCGAAAAGAGATCTCGTCCCAGACGTCCCGCTCAGCGCACGCATCGCCGATCCGATGGCCCCAGGCGCGACCACCAGCACGAAGTGGAGACGACCATAAGGCGGTCCAGTCTGGAGGTTTCACGATGGTCGTGACCTACGTCATGGTCGCGGTCTGCGTCATTGGCGTCATAGGGGGGGTCGTGAGCGCTCTCGGCTACGACAACCCCTCGGGTCAAATAGGCACCCCCATGCGTATTCAGAACCGCGCTCGCCGACGGGTGCGCCCATCGCGTCCAAGCCGGCAGCTGCAGGCTCTCGAAGCTGCTCTGCAAAAGGACGGGGAGCCCGATCATCCGACGTCGCGCTCCGCAGTCCCACCGCGCATCCGGCGCGGACACACCTGAGGAGACAGGCTCGGCTAGCGCGTGATCGAGTGCGGAGGACGCAAAGGGCTTAGCCGGTGCATCCCTGAGTAGCGCTCACCAAGTGGACGCCGACGCGGGTTTGGTTGGTGATGATCTGTACCCCGACGGCACGTGGCAGGGCTGAGGGGTGAATCACCATGGCGATCGCGACGCCGTGGGGCTGTCCGGCTGCCGTCGACGGTGTGACCACATTTGACAGCAACTCGGGGTGGCCGTATGACCGGCAAGGGTTCGACTGGACGTTCGGCTGCTCCCCGAAGATGACGCTGGCCGGTACGCCGTCGGCGCGCAGTTTGCGTTGCAGTCCCGCCGGGTCTCGCAGCTCGCGGATGGTGACATCGACCGCACCGTCGGTGTGCTTGACAACGGTCCAGGCTGCCAGCTGAATGCCCTGACGGGATGGGTGGCTGGATGCAAGCAGCGCGATCGCCACCAACGTTGCCGCACCCAGCATGACCAGGCCGGAGGCTCGGCGGCGGACCCGCACTCCGCGCCCGCGCCGGATGATCTGCTCTACCGGCACGGTCATGGCGATCCTGGTTCGCTGCTCTCTCACTTTTGTAAGCAGTTCGTCGTCGTTCATGATGGGAGGCCCTCCTGTTGCGGTTTGGGTACGAGCTCATCGCGCAGCGCGGCGATGGCCCGGCCCAGATGAGCCTGGACCGTGCCTCGCGCGATTCCGAGCACGTCCGCAGTGCGGTCTGTGTCGAGGTCGAGGAACAGGCGCAGGGCAACCACCTGACGCTGCCGAGCCGAGAGCCGTAACAGCGCCGCCATGATCTCCGGATCGACCGAGCTGTCCGCGCCCTCAGCTACCAGCGGGTCCGCGACCGAGCCGGGCTCGGGGACCGGCACCTCCCGTCGGCGGCGACGCCACCAGGACACATTGGCATTGAGTGCGGTCCGGACTACCCAAGCTTCTGGCGCTGGGTGTCTGCTCACTGTGCGCCACGAAGCCCACGCCCGCGCGAAAGCCTCGGCCACGAGCTCCTGCGCCGTGTCGCGGTCACCGACACTCAGCAGGACCGAGACCAGACAGTCATCCTTCGACCGGCGGTAGAACTCCGTGAAGTCCAATCGTTGGTTCCCCACGCCCGTTTAACGCACCACCTCTGCGCGCCGGTTACCTGGGCTCATTTCCAATGCGTCCCCTGGCCTGACACCTGGGAAGCGGTTACACCTTTCTAAAGATCCGACGCTGTATCTCCGGGTGGTCCAGTGGTCTGCGGATTTTGTGGACTTCTTCAACATCCTCCCGATTACCGAGGACACCGTCCACCGCATGGTCAAGAGCTCCACCGAGATGACCGAGTACATGCGCGGCCTGCTGGACGAGCGTGCCGACGAGCAGCGCGATGACTTTCTGGGTCTGATGGCCGCGGCCGCCGGGACCGGTGAGGTCACCGAGGACGAGGTAGTCGGCAGCACGATGCTCCTATTGATCGCCGGTCACCTTCCGGTCCGCAACCTGATCGGCAACGTCGTGTGGCTGTTGCACCAGAATCCGCGCGAGTACGAGCGGTTCCTGGCGGAACCGTCGCTGCTCGACAGCGTCATGGAGGAGGCTCTGCGCTGTGAGCCACCCGTCGCGGCGATCCCCCGGATCCCGATGGAGGACGTCGTCGTGTTTGATCAAAAGATCGCCGCGGGTGAGATCTTCCAGCTCTCGATTATTGCCGCCAACCGAGACCCCAGCCGCTTCCCCGATCCGGATCGGTTCGACGTGACGCGCAACCCGCGGGGGGTGCTGAGCTTTGGCCACGGCCCACACGGCTGCTTGGGCGCTCGCCTCGCGCGCGAGCAGGCAAGGATCGCGCTCGAGGTGCTGTTCCGACGGGCCGACGGCCCCTTATTGGTCGATGACAGCCGCGAGATCCGCTGGTATCGCAACGCGGGCAACCGCGGCCCTGAGAGCCTTCCCGTGAAGTTCCGCTAGGGCCGCAACCCGCGTTAGTAGTCGTTCTTGAAAGCGAAGTAGGATCCGCGAATGGTTCCCGCCAGCTTCGACTTCTGGCTCGCGAACTTGAATCGCGACGCAAGCTCCGGAGGGACCTCCATCCCTTCGGAGAGCTTGAACCCGACTGCCCGCCTGCCGGGGTCGTCGATCGTGTACATCACATTGATCGACAGACCGCTCTCGTAGAACACATAGGCAATCCGGATGTTGTCGACCTGGAAGGCCGTCGCCTCAAGCGGGCGGGACGAGATGATGAGGTCGCGTTCCTCCTTGAGGATCCGGTGCACCCAGTCGACGGTCGCCTTGGCGTCGCTCGCTGGCTCCACGGTAAATACGTGGTCGTACTTGTTCTTGAAGTAGCGGGCCTCGTGCGCCCGCATACCAGCAAGCGCGCCCGCGACCGGCGACGACTCCAGGCCGACGGTCGAAACAGTGTTGAAATCGACGGCGAACGGCATATGGCTCAGGCTAACGCCACGCGCCACCTGACTCAGAGCTGTGCGCCTGCACGACTTTATGTCAGCGAGTCACCCGCGGTGTACGATCGCGGCGACATGTTCCGGCGCGCGAGTCGCGGCTCGTAATTATGTCGATCGTCGAAGGGACCGGGGACCGCTCGCAGCCGATGACCGGCATCCCTGGCCGGGCGGGATCGGACGGCGCCGAGGTTGTAATCGACGTCTCGGGCCTGCGCATGTCCTACAACGGCTTTGAGGCCGTGCGGGGCATCGATCTCCAGGTGTTACAGGGGGAGATCTTCACGTTCCTCGGCCCAAATGGGGCCGGCAAGACGACGACGGTCGAAATCCTGGAGGGCCATCGCAAGCGGACCGCAGGCGAGGTGCGCGTGCTGGGGGAAGACCCAGAGCACGCCGATAGCTGGTGGCGGTCACGCGTTGGTGTGGTTCTCCAGTCCTCGCGAGTCGAACCCCAGCTGACCGTGCGTGAGTGCCTCGAGCTGTACGCCGGCTATTACCCCGCGCCCCGGTCGGTGCAGGAGGTGATCGAGCTCGTTGGCCTGAAGAAGCGCTCGGAGGTGCGGTGCGGCAAGTTGTCGGGCGGCCAGCAGCGGCGGGTCGATGTCGCGCTGGCGCTGATCGGCGACCCCGAGCTCGTTTTCCTCGATGAGCCGACCACGGGCTTCGATCCGTCCGCCCGGCGATCTGCATGGGAGATGATCGGCGGACTGCGCGAGCTCGGCAAGACGGTCTTTTTGACCACCCATTACATGGATGAGGCCGAGGCGCTCGCTGACAGGATCGTGGTCCTCAAGGCCGGCGCGATCGTCGCTGCCGGCACGCCGGCGACGCTCGGTGGCCGCGACCACGCCGCGTACCAGATCACGTTCACTCTGCCTCCCGGGGTCGCCGTTCGCGAACTTCCAGCAGTGGTGGGATCGGCACGAGAGCTCAATCAGGCGGGCAAAGTCCTGATCGAAAGCGAACACGTGATGACGACGCTGCAGGCACTGTCCGGCTGGGCGATCGAGCGCGGATATGACGTCTCGGACCTCCTGGTGCGCCGACCCGCGCTCGAGGACGTGTATCTCGGCTTGACGGAGAGTCCCAAGTGACGGGCACACGCGTCGCTTCAGAACGGACGCACGCACCCGCGCAGATGAGCGGCGCGCGGCTGGTCGCTCACCAGCTGCGCTATGACCTGCTGCTGGTCTTACGTGATCCGCAGAGCCGCTTTTTCACGATCGCGCTCCCGGTCATCTTCCTGATCCTGCTCACATCCCTGTTCGGCAACCACACTCACTCCCTCCACGGCCATGCGATCAAAAACTCGACGTACTACGTGCCGGGAATCAGCACGCTGGGGATCGTGGCCACATCGTTCGTGAATCTCGTGATCACGATCACCGCGCAGCGGGAGAGCGGCGTGCTGAAGCGGCGCCGCTCGACGCCGGTGCCGGCCTGGGTGCTGATCGCCAGCCGCGCTCTGACGTCGGTGATCCTCGCGATCGTGTTGGTGGCGGTGATCGTCGTTCTCGGCCGCATCATCTACGGCGTCCACCTGCCGGGTTCGACCCTGCCGGCGTTCGCACTCGGGGTGGTCGTCGGCGCCGCGGCCTTCGGCTGTTTGGCATTCGCGACTGCCAGCTTCATCCGCAACGAGGACTCGGCTCAGCCGATCATTCAGGCCATCATCCTGCCGCTCTACTTCATCTCCGGAGTGTTCGTCCCCAAGAGCCAGCTGTCCCACACGCTGCAGGACATCGCGAGCATCTTTCCCGTCAGCCACCTCAACAACGCGCTGTTCAAGGCGTTCGATCCGGCCACAACCGGCTCGGGGATAGCGGGGAAGGATCTATTGATCCTTGTGGCATGGGGCGTAGGCGGACTCATCATCGCGCTGTGGCGCTTCTCCTGGTCCCCACAATCCAGCTAACGAAAGGACGGGATATGGCAAGTCCCTTCACCGTCGAGGTCTCAATGCCGGAACCTCCGCCCGAGGCGCAGGCGCGTGCGGCGGAAGCGCTGCACGAACCCGCCCGGGCCGTCGGACTGCGACTGACCAAGCGCGCCCAGGGCGAACTGCAATACACGCCGCGCGTCCAATTCCCGTTTTTGATCATGCTGTGGCACACGTTGAACGGAGAAAAGATGAGCGTCAGGTTCGAGCCCGGCGAGGGCAGTGGAACACGCGTCACAATCTCCGGCGCCGTCGCGCGCGGCAACCACGCGCTCGCCGCAGATCCCGAACATTGGAGTGAGTCGCTGGACGGTTAGACGGTCACAGGCGTTCGGCCCGCCCGCGGCACCCTGGGGCTCACCCTGGGGCTACTGGGCCTCCCGATGAGTCAACGCCTGCAGGGCCCAGCCGTTGCCGTCGGGATCCTGGAAGAAGACGAAACTGCCCCAGGGGAACACCTGGACGTCGCTCACCTCGACGCCGCGTTCGGCGAGTTCCTTGCGGCTTGCCTCCGCGTCGGCCACCACCATCTGCAGCCCCTCGATCGACCCAGGCTGCATGGAGTGAGAGCCCGAGGTGAGCGCGATCGAACAGGCCGAGCCAGGAGGAGTCAGCTGCACGAAGCGAAGCTCGTCGGTCACCTGGTGGTCGTGGTCGTCAGCGAAGCCCACCTTGTCGACGTAAAAGCTCTTTGCCCGGTCGATGTCCGACACCGGGACCTGGATCAACTCGAGGCGCATCTCGCTTGCCATCTGATCTCCTTTGCTTGGCGGCGGTTATTTACTGATAGCCTCTTTAGGCTCTAAATATTTTAGCAGCTAAAGCGTATGGGACGCAACCACACACGCAGGTCAAAGGACGAATTGGTTGGCGAGCTCATCCGGGAGTTCCGGGCGAGCGGCAACCTCGACGACGCTTTCGACAGCCTCGCGGCCAAGGAGCTTGGCGTCAGCGAGACCGATCTCCACTGCCTCAACATCATCGAGAACAGCGGCGGACTCAGTGCCGGGCAGCTGGCTATCCAAGCCGGACTCACCGCTGGCGCTGTCACCGGCGTGATCGACCGGCTGGAGAAAGCTGGTTATGCGCGCCGCGTTTCGGACTCCGCGGATCGGCGACGGGTCGGAGTGGAGGTAACGCCGGCGTTCCAACGGTCGGCCGAACGCATCTGGGGGCCGGTTGCGGCGGACTGGCACACGACGCTGTCCAAGAGATACACGATGGACGAGCTCGAGCGGATCACGGAGTTCCTACGGGCGACCAACGAACTGACGTGGCGACATCTCGACCGGCTGCGCAAGCCGGGTTGAGCGGATTGTTGGCGAGCTACGGCGTGAGCCTGGCGACGAGCTGGCCAGCCGGGCGGATGTCGGTGATGCGAACGACATTCGCACCGGCGTAGAGCGGGCCCGAGTCGACCCGGTTGGACGGGCCATCATCGGTCGGCGGTTTCGGCCCGAGGAACGGTTGCGACAGTCGTTGAGATTTGATCGCCCGCTCTTGGACAGCGATCGGGATCCGGGCGGCAAGCGGCCGCGTGAGTTGGTTGCCCAGGCGGATCCAGGCCGGGCCTCGTGGGTCCCCGTCGCACCCACCGTCGCGTCGCTGCGTTCGGGATCACCCGGTGAGGCGCATTCGGCCAGCCGAGCCCGAACAACTGAGTCAAAATCGTCTCGTCTGCGGCCAGGCAACGTTGCTTGTAGTCCGGGTGCGCGTGGCTCTCGTCGCTGAGCAGAAATCGGGTCCCGACCACGGCAGCTGAGGCGCCGGCATCAAGCACTGTGCCGACGTCGCCGGCGTCGACGATTCCGCCTGCCGCGAGAACCGGAATGTTGACCACGGCGAGGATTCGCTCGAGCAGCTCGAGCGCCGGCTGCGTTCCGCGAACGTGACCGCCTGCCTCGACCCCTTGCGCGATCACGGCGTCAGCGCCGGCGGCGGCCGCAGCCTTCGCCTCCGGCACGGAGCCGCACTGGTGGACCCAGGTACAGGCCGCGAGCCGGCGAGGCTCGCCCCAGAACGTGACGAGCACGTCGGCGCCCGCAGCTGCCTCCACGTCAGCCGGCCCAATGAACGGCAACAGCACGTTGACGGCAAGCGGCCGTCCCGTGAGCCGGCGCGCTGCCGCCAGCTCCTCCGCGATCGGTGTCCGAACACCGGCGATCGTTCCAAGGCCACCGGCCTCGGACACGGCGGCAGCGAGCTCGTGACGCGCGACGCTTCCCATCCCGGCCTGAACGATCGGCGCCTCGAGGTTGCGCAGATCGACGGCTCCCGGCATCCCGGGCAGCGTAACGGCTGACCTTCGCCGCAAAGCAACCGCAGACCCGGTCAGCCGATCTGTTGAAACAGCGTTGCGGTGTCAGAGCAGATCCACTCTTCCGCGATACGGCCGTCGGCGACTCGGTAGAACTCGTGGCTGATGTAGGTGACCGTGCGGCCGCTCGCCGGAAACCCGAGGTAGTCGCCCCGGTGGGTTCCTTGCATCGTGACCCGGACCGCGACGCGGTCTTCGCCGGCGACGATGTCGTCGATTCGCGCAAGTAGATCGGGGAAGGCGCCCTTGATCATCGCGGCACCCTCTCGCCAGCTGTCGCGCCCGCGCAAAGGTTCAGATAGGCCCGCCAGGTTGAGGACGAGATCCTCCGCCAGGAGCTCGACGCACGCGTCCAGGTCGTTGGCATTGAACGCCACACAACCGGAGCGCACGAGTCTGATGTTGGCTTCTGGCGACGAGGCTTGCGTACTCATGGCTTGTCTCCTGGTGATCCCACAACCGTGAGTATAGCTCAATATGTGCTAATGTAACCAGATGATCGGAACGGGACGAGAAGCCGAAACAGCGTGGGAAGCCATGCTCGATCGCGTGCTCGAGTTGACGATGCTGCTTGGTCGCGACTCCGCCGAGCAACTTGAGCGCATCGGCTTGACCGAATCTCGCGCCCACGTGCTGTGGGAGCTCGGGCAGCGCGGACCGTGTAAGCAGCAGGCACTTGCCGCCGCCTTACGGGTATCTCCCCGCACCATCACGTCGCTGATCGACGGCCTGGTCGAGACAGGTTTTGTAACGCGCGAACCGCACCCGCGCGACCGTCGCGCATCACTGGTCACCTTCACTCCCCAAGGGAAGGCCGCGAGCAGAGCGCTGAAGAAAGCGCACCGTCAGCTCGCACGCCAGTTGTTTGGCGATCTGCCCGCGGGCCACCTGGACGGCTTTGAAGCCGGACTCGGGCACGTTCTCGAACGACTTCGCTCTCACCTTCAGCGCCCCGGCGACACTCGCCTACCGTTCGCCCTCGACTGACGCGCCAAGTCGGGTGTCACAGCCGGTACGGTCACACCGATGGCCCGCGTTACGCGCATCGATGAGCTGGACGCGATCAAGGTCGCCGGCGTGACCTGGCGACCGGTGCGGCGAACATTTGGCATTACGGCGTTTGGCACCAATGCGTATACCGCCGACAGCGGTGAGCAGTTGATCGAGGAGCACGACGAGGGCGGCGGCGCCGCAGGCCACGAGGAGCTCTACGTGGTGATCAGCGGACACGCGCGCTTCACGGTCGATAGCCAAGAGATCGATGCGCCCTCGGGGACGCTGGTGTTTGTGGCCGAACCCCTCGCCCGCCGCGCCGCGACGGCGCTCGAGGACGGAACGACCGCGCTCGTGGCCGGCGGCAAATCGGGAACCGTCACGCCCTCTGCTTGGGAGCACTACTTCGCAGCACAGCCGGCTGTTGAGGCAGGTAGACCCGATGAGGCCTACGAGATTGCGTCGGCAGGCCTGGCCGACCACCCGGACCACGCCTCGCTGCACTACAACCTCGCTTGCTACGCCTCGCTGGGCGGGAACCTCGATCGCGCGTTCGAGCACCTCGCGCGTGCGGTGCAAGCAAACCCGCGGGCGCGTGAATGGGCCGCGAACGACTCTGACCTGGATGCCCTCCGCTCGGATCCGCGGTGGTCGACAATCAGCGCAGCTGGTACTTGATGTGAGTGGCGTCGGGTGCCTCAACCGCCCTGAGCTGCGTCAAGCTCAAGCGCCCCGGGCTTTAGGCCTGCGAATAGGCGCTCGCCGCCGTTGAGGATCACCGGCGCGATCGTGACGTCGAGCTCGTCTACCAGCCCCGCGGCGAGATACTGGTTGACAACCGAGGCGCCGCCCGCCAGCCAGATGTCCTTCCCCTCCGCCGCCGCTGTCGCCTGACCAAGCGCTGCCTCGATTCCGTCGGTAACGAAATGGAATGAGGTCCCACCCTGCATCTCGAGCGGGGGGCGGTCATGGTGCGTAAGCACGAATACGGGGTGGCGGTAAGGCGGCTCCTCGCCCCACCAGCCTCGCCACGACTCATCCGGCCAAGGCCCGCGCACCGGGCCGAACATGTTGCGCCCCATGATGGTCGCGCCGATGTTCGCGCGGCGCTCCTCGACCACTCCAGAGCTGGCGTTGACTTCGCCTCCGCTCTCGCCGTGTTCCTCCCTGAACGCCTTGAGCGGGAAGACCCACTCGTGCAGCTTCATGCCGCCGATGCCCAGCGGATCGTCTTCGGATTGGTCTGGACCTGCTGCATAGCCGTCGAGCGACATGCTGATGATGACCCTGAGCTTGCTCATTGCGCTCCTTTCGAGATCGAGCCTTCGGATGGCAGACCGCCCCACCCTGACGAAATCATCGGACCGTGAAAGAAGAAAACCCGCCGGCGCGGGCCGGCGGGGTTCTTCACAGCGGCTAGACGAACGCGATTACGTGAATGCGGGCTGCGCGGGCGCGTAGCGCTCGCCCCGGCCACGACGCCTCGCGATGAACGCGAGCGGCGCTAGCGATGCGCGCTGAAGCCAGCCGGGTGACCCTGGACCGCGCACCTCCTGCTTGAACTCACTCACAAACAGCGCGAGGTCGAGCGGCTTCGGCATGCCCTTCCTGGTGACGCGGCCGTCCTGGGCCAGCCCGACCGCCGTCTCGAACAGACGCTCCATCTCCAGCGCGGGCGTAACGCGCACGCGCATGACCGCGCCCTGCTCGCCTCTGTTCTTGAACTTGTGAGCCTTGCCGGGCTCGACGACGACGACGTCGCCGGCCTTGGCATCGATCTTCTTCAGGCCCTTGCGGAAGCGGACATCGCCCGAGAGGATTTCGAAGCGCTCCTCCTGGCCCGGGTGCACGTGCATCCCAGGAACCGCCCCGTCCGGGGTTAGCTCGACGTCGATCTCGATGTACTCGCCGTCTGTGTCCGCCGAGGTCTTGCGGAAGGTGATCCGCTCGCCGCTTACCGGGTTGGTGATTGTCTGTCCTGCGTATGCCATCTGACCGCTCCTTACGAGTGTTTTCGGTGCGATCAGTCTCTGCTTCCCAGAGCTCCGTGTCGTCGGCCGTAGCGACGATTTGGCCCTACCTCGAGCGGACGATTTGAACGTCGTCCGGGCAGCCGACGGGTCCCCCTCCAACTCGTCCTGAAGGAGTAGTCCTACTGGACGGCTTGACCCGGAGCCACGAGCCCGGACTCGTAGGCGAGCACCACCGCTTGCACGCGGTCACGCACCCCGAGCTTCATCAGCACGCGGGCCACGTGAGTCTTGACGGTGGTCTCAGAGACCACGAGCTCCTCTGCGATCTCGTGGTTCGACATCCCCCTCGCGATGAGTCCGAACACCTCGACCTCGCGCGGCGTGAGCTCGTCGAGCGCCGCCGGTTTTTCCTGGCGCGCGCGAGGACCCTTGGAGAACTCCTCGATGAGGCGGCGTGTCACCGACGGCGCGAGCAGTGCCTCCCCCCGGCTACCAACCGAATTCCATCCACCAGCTGGTCCGCGGGCACGTCCTTGAGCAAAAAGCCGCTCGCCCCGGCGCGGAGCGCGTCGTACACATACTCGTCGAGGTCGAAGGTGGTCAGCATCAGCACGCGGATCGGCGGCTCGCCGTTTGACTGAGTGATGCGCCGCGTCGCCTCGATCCCGTCCATCTCCGGCATGCGGATATCCATCAGGACCACGTCGGGCTTGAGCCGATTAACACTGTCGATCGCCTGAGTCCCATCGGCGCACTCACCGACCACCTCAATGCCCTCTTCGGCGTTGAGGATCATCCGAAACCCGGCGCGGATCAGGGCCTGATCGTCGACCAGCAGCACCCGCACACTCATGCCATCACTCCTTCCACGGGGAGCCGAGCCCTGACGGCAAAACCACCGCCGGGCTGGCTGCCGACCTCAAGCTCGCCTCCGTACAGCGCCACCCGCTCGCGCATCCCGACCAACCCATGCCCGCCGCTGTCCCAGCCGTTGCGTCTGGAGGCCGGGCCCGCCCCATCGTCCACTACCTCGACCACCACTTCCTGTGGCTCGTAACGCACCGTTACCGTGGCACGGGAGCCATGGGCGTGCTTGAGCGAGTTCGTCAGCGCTTCCTGGACCAGGCGATACGCCGCCATGTCAGCGCCGGGAGAGAGCTCAAGTCGCTCGCCCTCAACGCGTACCTCGACGGGAAGTCCCGCCCGGTGCGCACGCGAGGCGAGCCGGTCGATATTCGCAAGCCCGGGCGATGCGCCCAATTCCTCGCCATCCTCCTTGTGCACCGCACCGAATACGTAGCGCAGCTCGCTGAGTGCCTCGCGCCCCGTGCGGCTGATCAGCTCCGCCGCCTGCGCGGCGGCGGCAGGATCCCGATCGGCGACCCTTTTCGCGGCCGCCGCCTGGATCACCATCACCGACAGGTTGTGGGCGAGCACGTCGTGGAGCTCGCGTGCGACCCGCGCCCTCTCAGCCGCCGTGGCCCGTGCCTCTTCCTCCTCCCGGGCGATCTGCTCGCGTTCGGCCTTCTCCGCGAGCTCGCGAGCCAGCGCGGTTTGGGTGCGAATCACGCGTCCGACCACCCAGGGCACGATCCCGAAGAACACGACCGGGAAGAAGATGCCGTTCGGAGTCCGGATCGCGCAGACCACGACGATCGCCCCGGTGGTCAACGCGAACCCAACAAGCGCGCGCCTGAGGTCGAGGTGCGCGCCGGTCGAGTAGGACGCGAAAACGACCACAAAAGCGACCGCGGAGGCCTGCGAAGGTGACTTGTATGCGATCAGCAAAGAGGCGGCACCCCCAACCACAACGGCGGCCATCAGCAACGGGTGCTTGCGTCGCCAGACAAGTGCGGTGGCTACCGATGCAATGACGAAGAGCTGGAGAATGCGGGGGCCTCCCCAGTGATCGAGCGTCACGTCAAGGGTCATCGCGACAAACAGCACGGCCGCCAGGACCCGGTCGAGGACGTCCCAATCTCGTGCACTCAGACGCTTTAGGCGGCTGATCATCGGGGTCCTCCGACGGGAAGTCGCACCTCGACCTCGAACCCGGGGCTTCCCCGGCGGGGAACCGCTCGCAGCGCGCCGCCGTAGAGGCCGACTCGTTCGCGGAGGGCGCGCAGGACGTCGGGGGCCAGTCCGTCAGGGCCGGCGCGATCGTCGCGAACGTTGACCAGAACATTGTCGTCGCCATACACGATTGACACGTCGGCGCGGGAGACGTCCTGGGCCAGCGTCGCGGACGAGAGAGCTTCTTGGAGTACCCGGTATCCGGCGAGGTCGACGCCGGGCGAAAGCGTGACTGGCTTGCCCTCCACCTTGATCGCGGCGTCGAGGCCGTCTGCCT
The DNA here is from genome assembly GCA_963767295.1 of uncultured Solirubrobacterales bacterium. Classification (GTDB taxonomy): domain Bacteria; phylum Actinomycetota; class Thermoleophilia; order Solirubrobacterales; family Solirubrobacteraceae; genus Palsa-465. Next base: position 40,195 of record CAVYDI010000002.1, on the reverse strand, counting down.
TCATCCGCGCGACAAGGGCGTCGGCGCGGGTGAGTGTCGGCTGTGGAGCGAGGATGGGACCTTCGTCGTCGCGCCGCAGCACGCCCAGGAGCCTTCGCATCTCGGCGAGGGCGTCGCGGCCGGTCTCCTCGATCACCGCGAGCGCGTGCGAGGCGGCGACGCGCTCGGCTGTCGCAAACAGCCTGGGGACCGCCTCCGCCTGCACCACCATCGCGCTCACGCCGTTGGCCACGACAGCCTGGAGCTCGGAGGCGATCCGGACGCGTTCGTCCTGCACCGCCCGCTGTGCCCGCAGCTCACGCTCCGCCTCCAGCCGCGTGGTCTTCTCGCGCATCTCCCGCTGGAAGAGCATCCTACTGCGGATCGCCCGGCCCGCGAGCGCCGGACCGCCCAGCGCGGCCGCGGTCCAGATGGCGTCTCCTAGGCTGCCAATCCCTCCCAAGGCGATTACCACTGCGATGAACCCCAGCTCGAGCCATACGCGCCAGCCCGTCTCGTGGCGGCCAACGGTATAGGCAAGAAACAGCATGCCCACGAATGGCGAAGTGAGGTTGTTCAAGAGGAAGGTGTTCAACGAGCTCCCGAGGGAGACGAGCGCCACGAACCCGACGACCGCTGCGAGCGTGTTGCGCCGGCGCCACACGAGCGGAACTGAGACGGCCACCGCCGCGCACGCCGTGAGCGGGCGGCTGTGACCGCCGGACTTGACCAAGATCGACTCCAAAACGCCGGCGATCGCGAATAGGGCGGCGAGCATGGCGTCGCCCTTGAGCTCATCGAGTTCGCGCGCACGCGTATATATGCGCCGGAACATGCGCACAACGGTAGCTGCCATTCCACGCCGCGCCATCGTCCCAGGAGACGACTGCGGGGTCATCCTCAGGGACGACTTCCTGCGCGGGTTAATCGTCCTGCGGCCTACGCCAAGATCGGCTGCCCGGCCGATGTCAAGCGGAGCCGCCGGTGAGACCTTTCCGGCATGGCTCAGTTCACCGCCCGGACAACCGCCAACGCGGCTCCCGAACAGGTGCTCCGGGTCCTGACAGACCCCGACGCGATCCGCGATTGGTCGCCGATTCCGTTTGAGGTCGAGGAGCTCGACGGCCTGAGGCTCGAGGCCGGCAGTCTCGCTCGCGTCACCGGGAGCCTTGCTGGTAAGCGAGTCGGCTTTGACGTCGAGGTCCACGCCGCCGACGAAGGAGGCTTGCAGCTCACCGCGCAAGGGCCGATCTCGATCGACGTCTCGTATGCCTTCGCACGCGTCGCGGACGGCAGCGAGGTCACCGCCTCGATCGGCGTGCGCGACGGCTCAGGCATCACGGGCCGCATCCTGGCGAGCGCCACGGGCGCCCTGCTCAAGGGCGGCGCGCTGCACGCGGCTGCCGGCCGGATCGCGCGCGCGGCGGAATTGGCGCCCTACGCGCGAGCCGCGGAATCAGCGCCCTATGCGCTCGCGGCATAGACCCGCCCAGCAAGGCTGGTCACTGCTTCGTCTGTGGCTCAGCTAGGTTCGCGCGTGGCCGCAGCCAGTTCGGCTGGATCGCGCTTATACGGCGCGCGCGCGATTGCGCGGCCCGCCTTCCACGAACTACGCATCCTGCGCCTGAACGCGGCGGGACGTTCACCGTATAGCCGTCGCCCGATCGCGAGCGCCTCGGTCTGCAGCTCGTCGCGGCGATGGTCGATCAGCTTGACGACGGCGTCAACGTCGACCGGCGCGGGAATCGCGGTGCGCGTGAGCTCGTTTCGCAACGCGCCCAGATCGTGGTCGTCACCGAGCAGGTCTGAGAGGTGATGCGCCTCCTTGGCCTGCCCGTGGACCGTCGGGCCCCCGACCTCGGCGATCAAGCGGCTGTGGTACCAGAGGTCCTTGACGCGCTTTCGCCATTCGTGCATCTCCTCAAGCGAGGGTCGAGCGCGTGCACGCCTGAACGCCTTGCGCCCGCGCCTGTAGGTACGCACGAGACCACCGTCCAACGCTTTGAACCCCGCGGCCGTGACCTGCCACTCGGGCACTCGCAGACGGACCGCACCGAGCTCGGTGACTGCTTGGCCTTCCATCACGGAAGCTGGTGCCCCGTTTACGCCCCTGCGGGCAGCGAGCTGTTCGCGAATCGCATCGAAGGTGGTCGCGGGTAACTGCCCCACGAAGCGCTCGGCGAGCCCCTCGACCGTGGCCACCATCACGTCTGCGTCCCGCACCCCGGCGAGACCGCGCGCCGCGTCACGCAGGGCAGCGTTTTCGCGCTTGCGCACCGACGACGGGATCGCCCCGCGCGCCAGGCGCAGCAGCGAGCGCTCCTTCTTGATCGCCTTGCGCGCGTTGTGCACGGCGCGCACCGGATCCTTCCTTATGCCCTCGCTCAGCTCCTCGACGGCCCGGTCAAGCTCTTCGGAGGCGCACCGGGCAATCGCGCTGCCGACAGGCTCCTCCGCTCCAAATCTGTAGCCCATCACGGCTCCTCTCGAACACGCGTCAGGGGTGGATCCTGACAGGCGCTACGCCCCGCCGCCAGGCACGAGCTTCAAAAGCCACCTGCTCACGGCGGCCTCGACCGCGTCGGCGGCCCTCAGCGAATGGGAACCGGGAACGCGCACCACGCTCCGGCCACGGCCCGGTGGCGGCATGCCAAACGGGTCGCTCTCGCCTTGCACGACCAGCACGGGCAGCCGAACCGCTTCGAGCTCGCCCAGACGGCTCTTGCTCGGGTCATCGGCCTTGCCGGGCGGATGCAGCGGAAACGCCAGGCAAAGCACCGCCACAGCGCCGCTGCGCGCCGCCGTGCGGCACGCCACGCGGGCGCCGGCGGAGCGGCCTCCGACCACCAGCGAAGCGTCCTCGAGTGGTCCCTCCACCAGCCGCGCGACCGCTGCCAGCCAGGCCGCGTCCAGCGTCGGCGCGGGCGGTTGGTTGCGACGGCCCGCGACGCGGTACGGCTGTTCGACCAACGCGACGCTGTAGCTCGAGCCGTTCGCGGCCCGCGCTGCCGCGATCAGGTCGGGCGTTTCGATGCCGCCGCCCGCGCCGTGTCCGAGCACGAGCGCGCCGACCGGCCGGTCAACGAGCCGCAGCTGCGCGCGGGCGGGGCCGTGGGGCGTGTCGAGCTCGATCACGGCTCAAACAGAGGCCTCCGAAATGGCCACGCCGTAGTCACCCACTCGGGCACAAAACGCTCGAGCTCGGCCTCCAGCGGCGTGCCGACCCGATCGTCGACCACCCACCAAGAGACGAGCGCATCCCCGTCCTGGCCTTCCGCCGGCGGGTCGATGTAGATGCACCCGAGCAGCTCGGACTCGTCGCTCGTGAGAACGGCGTAGTTGAACGACTCGTGCGCGGCGATCTCACGTTCGTGATGCGCGAGGTCGTCGCGATCCCCTTCGGGCGTCATCGTCGCCGGCGGCCATCCCCAGGCATTGCCGTACTTGGCCCATAGCCGCTCGCGCGAGCCCATCACCGCCGGGTAGTCGATCTCGACGTCGTCCGCGCGGATAGGCCTTAGGTGCACCTCGCACTCGAGCTCGACCCGCTCGGGGTGGCGGAAGTCGGGTTCGAGCCAGGGGGGTTGCTCGGCGTCCATGCGCCGGATGGTAGGTTGCGAGCAGCCGGAGCGGACCGGCGGGACCACGCGACGGTGCAGTGCAAAACAAGATGAGCCGCGTTCGCACCTCCCCCATCGCCTTTGCAGTAGCGACCCTTGGTCTGCTCGTGTGCGCGGCGCTCGCCGTCGCCGCCAGCCGGGCCGTGACGCTGACGAAGGTGTCGAGCGACCCGTATCGCAATATCGCCAGCTACCACGCAACCGAGGTCGAGCCGGACACGTTCGCGCATGGCAAGACGATCGTGGCGGCATTTCAGGTTGGCCGGTTTCCTGACGGCGCCGCGGACAACATCGGGTGGGCCCGGTTCTCCGTAGGCGGCCACTGGACGCATGGGTTGCTGCCCGGCACCACGGCCTTTTCCACGCCCAAGGGTCCGTACGCGCGCGAGAGCGACCCGTCGGTCGCCTACGACGCTGCGCACGCGACGTGGCTGATCGCCGGGCTGTCGCTCTCAAACTCACTCGTCGGCAAAGCCGTGATCGTCAATCGCTCGACCGCTGGCGCGCGCAAGTGGCACCGCGCCGTCACCATCGCCGCGGCGAGCGGAAATCAGTCCTTCGACAAGGACTGGATCGTCTGCGACGACACCGTCGCCAGCCCGCATTACGGCAGCTGCTACGCCGAGTGGGACGACAACGGCAACGGCAACCAGCTGCACATGGCCTACTCGCGCGACGGCGGCAAGACTTGGACGCAGTCAAACGTGCCCACGACCGGCGTGGTCGGCGGCCAGCCCGTGGTCCAGCCCGACGGCGACGTGGTGATGCCGATCGACGACACGTTCAGCTCCAACGTCGAGTCATTCCTGTCCACCGACGGCGGCCTCAACTACACCGGTCCCACCACGGTCGCGACCGTAAAGAGCCACCTCGAGAGCGCCCAGCTGCGCTCTGGTCCTCTCCCCACGGCTGCCGTCGCCTCCGATGGCCGCGTCTACGTCGGCTGGGCCGATTGCCGCTTTCGCACCAATTGCGAGGCGAACGACATCGTGTATTCGAGTTCGACCGATGGCACCCACTGGAGCGACGTGCAGCGCGTGCCCATCGACGCTGTGTCGAGCTCCGTGGACCACTTCCTGCCCGGACTCGACGCCGGCCCCTCGGGCAAGCTCGCGCTGGTCTTCTACTACTACCCGCAGACCGCGTGCACCCTGGCGAGCTGCCAGCTCGACGTGGGCTTCGTGTCCTCGTCCGACGGTGGCTCCAGCTGGACCTCGCCGACCCAGCTGGCCGGGCCGACGAAGATGAAAGAGCTGCCGTACACGACCCAGGGCTACATGGTCGGCGACTACTCCTCGGTCTCGCTGCTGACCACGATCTCGGGCGATCCGGCCATGTCCGTGTTCGCGGTCGGGCTCCCCGTCAAGCACGAAAGCTGCACTATCGAGCACCCGACCACGTGCGATGTACCCATGGAAGCGCCGGCCAGTCCGCTGCCCACCACGGGCGCGGCCCCGTTTAAGACAATCGCCAACCCGGTTCTCAGCACACGCTCTGACCATTCGGCCAGGACCCGCGTCACGGCTCGGTAGGCGGCTTTGGCGCTGAGCGATCCAAGCGAGCTTTACGGCCTGCCACTCGAGCGCTTCGTACCCGAGCGTTCCGCACTCGCGAAGGCGTTGCGCTCCGCCGGGGAGCGAGAGCGCGCGGCCGAGGTGGCGGCGAAGCGCAAGCCGTCGCTCGCGGCCTGGGCGGTCAACCAGCTCGTGCGCACCCAGGGCCGCACGATCGCTGACCTGTTCGAGGCCGGAGATCAGCTGCAGCGGGCACAGGCCGAGCTGCTCGCTGGACGCGCCGACGGCCACACGCTGCGGGAGGCAGCGGACCGGCAACGCGCGCTAGTCGACCAGCTGACGCGCCGGGCGCAGGGGCTGCTCAGCTCCGAGGGCCATGCGCTGTCCGCGGCGATGCTCGAGCGCGTGCGCGCCACGCTTGCGGCCGCGGCGCTCGAACCGGACGCGCGCGCGCTCGTGACTGAGGGGTGCCTGGAGCGCGAGCTGCATCACGTGGGCCTCGGCGCGGGCGGGCTGGCAGCGGAAGCGACCCCGCCCCGCACGCGCACGACGACGCCAGCCCGGCGGGCCGAACGCGAGCGAGGCGAGACGCTCAAGGCAGCACGCAAAGCGGCCGCCGACGCCAACCGCGCGTCCGAGCGTGCCGCGCGAGAGCTGTCCGACGCCGAGCAGCGCCGACAGCGCGCTGCGCAGGTGCTCGAGGACGCAAAGGCCAGGGTCGCGGAAGCCCGCGAACGAGTCAAGCACGCCGAGCGCGCCACTGAAAAAGCGCGCCAGGCGGTTATAAAGGCAAACCGCTAGTCAGCTCGCGCACGCGAGGCGCGATGTCTTCGCCGAGGCGGCGCACGAAGCCGACCGCGTCTTCCTCTGGGACGCTCACGAGCAGCGTGGAAAAGCGAAGCTCGCTCGCGATTGCCGCGAGCCGTTGCGCCCACGAGCTCGGATCGCCATCGAGACCCAGAACGTTGACCGCGCGTTCGACCCGGCCGGGCTCGCGGCCGACCGCACGCGCGGCTTCGTCAATCGCCGTCTGGCACGCTGGTACGTCTTCGGGGGCGAGGTAGCGGCCGCCGAGGCTCGGCAGCCAGCCATCGGCCAGCCGTCCCGTGAGCCGCAGCATGCGCGGCTTATAGGCGCCCAGCCAGATCCCTATGGGGTGAGCGGGAGGCGGCCCCGGGTGAGCGCCCTTGACGCGGTAGTGCTGGCCCTCGAAGCTGACCGACCGCTCTGCGGACCAGAACGCCCGCACGATTGTCACTGCCTCCTCGAGCGCGTCCACGGACTCCTTGGCGCTGCGCCGCGTTCCCCCCATCGCCTCGACTCCGTCCCAGAACGCGCCGGCGCCGAGCCCGAGCTCCACGCGGCCGCCGCTCAACAGATCGAGCGACGCCGCCGACTTCGCCACGAGCGCAGGCATCCGCAACGGCAGGTTGAGCACGTCGGGCACGAATCGCACGCGCTCGGTCCTCCCGGCCGCGTAGGCAAGCAGCGTCCACGTATCAAGGAAGCGCGACTGGTATGGGTGGTCCTGCACGCCGACGAAATCGAGTCCAGTCTGGTCGGCGGCAAGGATCTGCTCGACCGTCGAGCGCGCGTCTGTCGCGTCAGGAACCACAAAGATCCCAAGCCTGATGCGCGTTCCGGATAGCGTGGGCATCCAAGCGGAAACTACCGAGGAGGGATCGGATGGCTGGCGAAGCACTGTTCATAGGTTGGGGCCCGCCGGTGCGCGGGCGCGAGAAGCAGGCGCTGGGGGTCTTTCAGGAGTCGATGGAGTACTACGGAAAGCTTCAGCAGGAGGGGCAGATCGAGCGTTTCGACGTGGTGCTGCTGGCGCCTCACGGCGGTGATCTGAACGGGTTTGTGGTCGTGTATGGCGAGCGACAGGCGCTCGCGCAGATCAGGTTCAGCGACGAGTTCGAGCGGCTGATCGCGCGCGCGTCGGCGATCATCGACGCGCCCGGCGTCGTTCCCGCCTACACGGGTGAGGCGCTCGGCAAGCAGATGGAGCGTTTCCAGCAAGTCACCGACGAGTTCGGAAACTAAAAGTAGGACCGGGGCCGCGCATGCGCGGCCCCGCCGGCCGGAACATGTTCCGGCCGGGGCTGGCGCACATGTGCGCCAGCCAAAATGATCATTTAGTTGACGGGCGGAGGGATGCCCTCGGCCGTGGCGGCGAGCGCGTCGTCCCACTGGCACACCGCGCAGGCGTGCTGAAAGACCGCACGGGCGAACTGAAGCGCTAGCGCGTGCGGCTGCTGAGCCTCGCGTACGTCGTCCCAGTCAAGGATGTACTCGCCTACGGAGGCTTCCCAGCGCGCTCCTGCAACCGGCAGCTCGGCATCCGGAAATGCGTCTGGCGCGGGATGCGCGTAGGCGTAAAAAGCGGCGCGCTCGTAGCGCGCGTCCCCGGGCCACCACCCGACCGCTACCTCTTGTGCATCCATCGCGTTGCGCATGATGAAGTCGTCCGACGGCGGCGCGGCTGTCTCGCCTGAAAACAGGTTGGCCGCCAGATCGAACGAGCCCCACCACGCGTTGACCGGCGTGGATCGCCCCCGATACGGGGCCCTAAACGCAGCCAGCACGAGCGCCGCCTGGGTTGCGGCGGCGAAGTACGCCTCGACCCCGGCGGTGTCGTAGGAGTGATGCTCTTCGTCCTCATCGAGTGGCACCGTCCACGCCACTTCCTGAGGCGTCGGATCGATCTCGACGGGGCCCGCGACACGGCCCACTTCCGTGAGCACCTCGCGCGTGACCTGCCCCACCGATCGGTCGGGTGCGAGCGCGACTCGTGCGCCACGCCCGTCGCTGTGCTCGACCACCGCCTCATGGGTGCGCAGGTCGAGCGACACCACGAACGAGCCGGAGCCGTCGGGGGCGGGCAGCGGCAGCGTTTCCCAGCCGCGCGCGGTCAGTCGTAGCGCCGCGTGCTGCAGCTCGGGTTCGCGCGGCGCGAGCACGACGGCGAGCTTGCCGAGCAGCTGCGTGTGCGCGTGCAACGTGTCACAGGTCTCACGCCAATCCGAGTAGTTGACCGCGGACCAGGCGCTAGCCACTAGCCTGGCCGCGCCGTGTCAGGCGATAAACCGTCGGCCCTGCGCGGCGCGCGAACCCTGGCAAATGCTCATCGGTCACGGGCTGCGTCTCGGCCAGGTCCCAGCCATCACCTAGTAGCCCGATCAGTTCCGGTCTGCTCATTCCGCGCGGGAGCATGATGTGCCGATTGGGTGCAAAGGCGAACATCAACAGAATCGCGCCGGGAGCGGCGAGCCTGGTCAAGCTGGTTGCGGCGCCCCGTTGCGAGGGGTCCGGCAAACCCTGAATACACCCGAAGTCATAGAGCAGGTTGTAGCCCGGCTCGAGTCCGAGTTGATCGAGACGACCGACGTCTCCCTGTAGGAATTCGACTTCGACGCCTTCTTCGGCTGCGCGTTGCCTCGCCTTGGCCAGCGCGTCTTGCGCGAAGTCGACCCCGGTCACTCTCCACCCGTGTTTGGTCAGGTGGACCGCGTCGCGGCCGGTGCCACACCCGATGTCGAGCGCTCGGCCTGGCGCCAGAGCGCGGTCGCCCTCGAGAATCGGCTTCCACGTCTCGTCCACGTCGCGCCGCTCCCACGGGGCGACCCCAACCTTGTACATGAGCTTGTAAGGAGGCATCGCTCCACAGACCCTAACGTGTCGCGAGTCACGTCTGCACTAACTTGGCCTTGGTGCGTCTCACACAGCCGGTGATCGCCTTGCCGTATGAGGTCAGCACCCACTGCCGGCCCTCCTTGGCCAGCGACACCTCTTTGATCGCCCTCGCCACCGTTGTGCCGCTGACGGTGGCGTCTGCGTGGGAATGCGTGACGCGGACGTCGACGTTGGCGTACAGGAGCTGGGACTGGTCGCGCTTGGCGACCTGCGCGTTGTACGGCAAGCAGCGCGAGAGCAGCGTCCGGCAGTGCGCTTCGCCGCCCATCGAAGCGCGCGTGCGGCTGTCGAGCATCGAGCAGGCGCTGCGGTAGTAACCGGCGGCGAGCGCATTCATGTACTTCTGCGTTGCGTTGCCGGCGAGCTCGCCGGGCGACGGCGGGGTGGTGCAAGCCGCGCCCGACGCCGCGAGCGCCAAGACCACTATGAGCGCAACGCTCCTCTCCCTCACAGCCGAATTGTCTCGCCGCACGCGCAATAATGGGCCCGTGGTGCCCGAGGCTAAAGTGGAGCTAACGGAAGGTGGGCTCGAGCCCGTCGAGGAGGGTTGGTTTGTCCTCAACGCGCGCGAGGCGCGCTGGCTGGACGGCCATTTCGGCGCTTACACGCGCTTCGAGGGCAAGCCCCACTTCACCCGGCTGGGCATCAACATCGGCGTGCTCCAGCCCGGCCAGCCGGCGTGCCACTACCACGGGGAAGACGAGCAGGAGGACTTCCTTGTGCTTAACGGCGAGTGCCTGCTGCTGATCGAAGGCGAGGAGCGGCACTTGAAGACATGGGATTTCGTGCATTGCCCTCCATGGACCGAGCACGTGTTCGTGGGCGCGGGCGATGGGCCGTGCGCGATCCTGGCGGTGGGCACCCGCGGTGGCGACGGTGTCGTCTATCCCGCCTCAGAGCTCGCGCTTGCGCACCGCGCCGGGGTCGAGCACGAGACGCGGGAATCAAGCGAGTCCTACGCCGACATCCCGCCCGACGAGGCCGTGGGCTACCGCGAGGGCTGGCTGCAGTAGCGCTCAGCGTCGACGCCCAGCAGACGCTGCGCGTTACCAGTGCGGAACAAGTCGAGCACCTCGGGCTCGAGTCCGAGTTCTTCGATGCCTGCGGCTGCTTGGGCGTGGCCGAGCATCGGGAAGTTGGAGCCAAATAGGACCTTTCGCCGACCGCTGCGCTCACCCATGTAGCTCACGAGCTCCTTCGGATAGCGCCTTGGCGTGTAGGCAGAGGTGTCGATGTGGACGTTTTCGTGTTTGCGCGCCACGGCGACCATCTCCTCCGTCCACGGGTAGCCGATGTGGCCGCACACGATCGTGAGCTCGGGAAAGTCGATCGCCACCTGGTCGATGTACGGGATCGGGCGCCCGGGCTCAGACGAACGCAACGGTCCGGTGTGCCCGACCTGGGTAAAGAACGGGATCCCCAGCTCGACACAGGTCGCATAAAGCGGGTAATAGCGGCGATCGGTAGGCGGCGCCTCCCATAGCCACGGGATGACACGCAGGCCCTTGAAACCCAGCTCGGCGACGCAGCGCCGCAACTCGCGCACGGCCTCCATCGGCTTGTTGAGATCGACCCCCGCGACCCCGGCAAAACGAGTGGGATGCTGTGCGACCCAGCCGGCGACCTCGTCGTTAGAGATCAGCGGCGCCTGGTACGGCGCCGTCCAGGCCGACAGCAGGCCGAACTGCACGCCCGCGGCGTCCATCGACGCAGTCGTCAGCTCGATTCCCGGCGCCTTTGCTGGAGCCTCGGCCCCCGTCCAGCGCCACAGCGAGGCGAACATGTCGTGCCCGATAAAACGGGCCGTGGGATGTTGCATCCAGACGTCGATCACGCGCCCGGGCATTGCATCAGACTGGCCCTCGGATATGGTCGCCGTCGTGAGCTCGGTCCGACTGCGCTTCCTGGGGTGTGGTGACGCCTTCGCGAGCAGCGGGCGCTTTAACTCGTGCTTTTATCTCGAGGGCGGGGCCGAGCCGCTGCTGCTTGACTGCGGCGCGACGGCGCTGGTCGCGCTCAAACGGGCGGACATCACGCCCGCGGACGTGGGATGGGTTGCGCTGTCGCACCTCCACGGGGACCACTTTGGCGGCCTTCCGTGGTTGATCCTGGACGGTCGCTTTGCCAAGCGCTCGCGGCCTTTGGTAATTGCCGGTCCCCCGACTACACAGGGACGGCTCGAGCAGGCCTTCGAGGCGCTCTACCCCGGGGGTACCTCGGCGGAGACGCCGTTTGAGCTTCGCTTTCTCGAGTTGGAGGAGCGTTCGCCGCTCGAGTTGGGTCCGGCCACGGTGACGCCGTTCGAGGTGGTGCACAACAGCGGCGCGCCGTCCTATGCCTTGCGGGTGCAGTACGGCGGCAAGGTGATCGCCTACTCGGGCGACACCGAATGGACTGACAGCCTGCTCGATGTCGCGCGGGGATCCGACCTGTTCGTGTGCGAGTGCAACTACTTCGACAAGCACGTTCCGGGACACCTCGACTACCGCACGCTCTCGGAAAAGCGCGCCCAGCTCGGGTGCGAGCACCTTGTGCTGACGCACATGAGCGACGACATGCTCGGGCGCTTGGATCAGGTCGACGCCGAGGCGGCGGCCGACGGAATGACGATCGAGGTGTAGCCGGACTGCGGCGTGGCTGCTACCGGCGGCGCGTTGGCCCACCCCGACATCGTGCCCATGGACAATGTCCACGTCGCGGAACGGCTGGATGCCTTCGCATCGCTGCTCGAGCTGGCCGAGGCCAACCCGTATACCGCGCGCGCCTACCGCCGTGCCGCCGAGACGATCCGCGGCGCGCCCGTTCCGGTCATGGAGCTGGTGCGGACCAGACGGGTTCGGCAGCTGCGCGGCATCGGCCCGGGTATCGAGGCGCGGCTGCGCGAGCTGCTCGAGACCGGCGAGATCGCTGAGCTGGCGGAGCTAGAACGCGAGCTCGCGCCCGATCTCGTCGGCCTTGGGCGCTTCCTCGGGCTGGGCGCACGGCGTTCGGTCGAAATCGCGCGGGCGCTGGACGTGCACACCGCCGAGGAGCTGCGCGAGGCGGCCATCGCCGGGAGGCTCCAAAGCGTCCCCGGGATCGGGCCGAAGACCGAGGCCCAGCTGCTCGAGGTGCTCGCGCAGGAAGGAGAGCCCAGACCGCGTCAAGGACTTCTACTGAACCGTGCCGTGGAGCTCGTGGGCGGGATCGCGACGGCGCTCGACGGCGAGCCGGCCGGCGACGTGCGGCGCTGGTGTGACTCGTGCGAACGGCTCGCGGTGGTGTGTCAGGCGTCGAACCCGGCGTCCGTGCTAGAGCGCTTCACCGAGCTGCCGCAGATCGTGTCGGTGATCGAGGCCCATGACGATCGCGCGGTCGGGCTGACGATCGACGGGGTGCCCGTGGAAGTGACGGTCGTTGAGGCGCGGCGTTTCGGCACCGCGCTGATGCGCGCCACCGGCGCGCCCGCGTACGTCGAGGCGCTCGAGCCGCTTCCGGATGGGCCGGACGAGGCGTCTGTCTACAGCAGGCTACAGATCCCGTTCTGCCCGCCCGAGTTGCGCGAACGGCCCTTCCGCGGTGAGCCCCCTGAGCTGGTCGAGCTCGGGCAGATCCGCGGGGACCTGCACTCGCACACCACCTGGTCAGACGGCAGAGCGAGCGCGGAGGAGATGGGCCGCGCCGCTCTGGAGCGGGGCTATGAATACCTCGCGATCTGTGACCACACGCCGGCTGTCGGGGCGGTCACCGGGCTGACCCCCGACGATGTACGACGGCAGGCCGAGGAGATCGCGGCCGCAAACGAGGCGCTGGCGCCCTTTCGCGTGCTGTGCGGGATCGAGTGCGACATCCTTCCCGATGGTCGGCTCGATCTACCCGACGACGTGCTCTCAGAGCTCGAGTGGGTTCAGGCGAGCGTCCACGCGGGCCAGCGCATGCCGAAACGAGAGATGACCAAGCGGGTTGAGGAGGCGCTACACAACCCGTACGTGCGCTGCCTAAGCCACCCCAAGGGCCGTTACATAAACCGCCGGCCCGAGAACGCGCTCGACCTCGAACTCATCTTTGAGCTCGCGCTGGCTCGGGGGGTCGCGCTCGAAGTCAACGGCTTGCCCGACCGTCTAGACCTGAGCGGCGAGCACGTGCGCGAGGCGATCGCGGCGGGCGTGCAGGTCGTGTGCTCGACGGATGCCCACTCCGTGCGTGGGCTGGGCAACATGGCGCTGTCGGTCGCCACAGCACGGCGGGGCTGGGCAACGCCCGCCGACGTGCTCAACACGCGCCCGTTGAACCAGCTTCTGCGGGTGCCGGGTTAGGGGTTGCGTCCGTCGAGCAGGATCGTCCAGGGCTCGATCGACTTGACCGCGAGCATGCCGTTGCGGTGCCAGTTGTCCTTTGCCAGTCGCTGGCGGAGCTCCTGCGCTGAAGGGGCGTCGATCGCGAGCAGTACATCGCGCCCGCCCTCGAGTGGACCGCCCAGCACCACGAACCCTTCTTCGACGAGCGCATCCATGTAACGGGCGTGCTCCTCGAACCCCTCCTGTTCGCGAAGTCCCCGCGACCAGTCCCAGGGGCCACCGCGCTCGAGCCGGACCGCGAAAAACACGCGCGCAGGCTATCCCCCCTCGCCTCCCGCGTCAGCCGCCGAGGCCGCGCCGCCCTCTTCGCTTCAATCGGTGCATGCGCCAGGTCGTCCTCCTCCGTGGCATAAACCTCGGGTCGCGCAATCGCGTGTCGATGCCGGATCTGCGCAAGCTGCTGTCGGAGGCCGGCTTCCAGGACGTGAGCACCTATCTGCAGAGCGGCAACGTCGTTCTCGCCAGCCGTGTAGGGCCGGAGCGTCTGGGCCGCCGCTGCGAGAAGCTGCTGTCCGAGAACCTCGGCCTGGACCTCGACGTGATCGTCCGCACTCGCGACGAATTGGCTGCAGTGGTGCGGCGAAACCCGCTCGGCAAAGTCGCCAAGAATCCGAAGCGATACCAGGTGGTGTTCCTCTCCGAGGAGCTCGACCCGGGTGTGATCGAGAAGCTGACGGCGCTGGCTGCGCCTTCGGAGCGGCTCGTGGCGGACGGGCGCGAGCTCTACTGCTGGCACCCGGAGGGGATTGGGCGGTCACGGTTATGGACGCGGGTCGCCGGCAAGGACCTCGGCCTCACCGCCACGGCTCGCAACTGGACGACGGTGACCGAACTGTTGAAGTTGGCGAGCGAGCCCTAGTCGGGGAGCTATCCGCCCCGGGCGCTGCTAGCCGTGCCACTCAAGCCAGGTCCCGTGCGAGTCAGTCCACGCGACCGGCTCACCGTCCACACACATCAAGAACGCGTCCTGGCGCACCGGACCACCAAGGACGTCGTCGCCGATTCCGGGGATGCGCTCGGCGCCCTCGTTGGCGATCCAAATGGCCCCGATGTCGGCGACCGTGCGCGCAAACGCCGCGCGCTCGTCCGGGTCAGGCACGTATGCGAGCACTGCAGTGTGGTAGACGACGAGCGTGGCGTGCGCGGGGACCTGCGCCGCTAGCGCAGGGAGGTCGGTGCGCAGATCGCCCTCGACAACGCGCGGGCGCTCGGCGCGCGCGATCTCGACAGCGGCGCGCAGCAGCGGCATCCGGTACTCCTCGCCAGGCCACACGAGCGCCTCGAGCCAGCGGACGTCGTCGTCATCATCGAGGCTCACGGGTCTTCGGTCGAGACCCGCTCGCCATGCAACTTCGACGTTGTGCTTGGGCACCGGCGCGCCGCCTGAGACCCGGCACGCGAATACCGGCGGTTGATTCGGCGCTGGCGGGCTCGGGTCGATGAGAGCTGTGCCGTAGTCGTAGGCGTACCGGTCGGGAAGCAGACACAACCCCGCCGACGCGCCCACCTCGAGGAGCGCGAGCGGCTGGCGCAATTGCGCAAGCACCGGCAGCAGCGTCGCGCAACGGGCCGGCTCGTTGGTCTGGGTGCTGCGCACGGCCATCAGCGCGGAGATGTCATCCCAGTTTGCGCGTACTAGGCGACTGAAGTCGCGCGGCTCCGATGGGGTGCCGTACAGGAAGCGAACTGCGCCCAGCAGCAGGTTCGGCTGGCGCTTGGCTGCCGGCAGCTCTGCCAGATGGTCGAGCACGAAGCGGTCGCGGGCAAGCGCGCGCGTGATGCGCTCATACAGCGGCGAGCGACCGGCGGCTCCGTATGCGGCGAAGCGCTCGTAGCGGCGCGCGATGCGCGCTCGAACTTCGTCAGTTTCGTTCCGCCGGTGATGCATCGGCGGGGCGCACGTCTACCTTCAGGCCCTGGATCGTGCGTAGGAGCTTTCGCTCGGTGCGAAAGGGCCGTCCGGCGTAGATCAGCGTGTCGAGCGGGTACCACATCCCCACCCAAGCGGCCACAAGCAAGAGGCCGTTGCCGAAGAAGTCGCGGATCACTTCCGGAGTGTGGCTCTTTAGCACCAGTGCTGAGAGCACGAGCGCGACGGCGAGGATGACAACGCCCGGCAGTAGCGTTTGGCTTCCTTCGCGACGGAGTTCTTTGAGCTCGTTCTCGGCCCGTTGGATCCCAATTTCGCAGTGGCGCGCGAGCGCCTCTTTGATTTTCTGCTCCGTCTGCGAAGCGACGTGCTGACGAGGCAACACGATCGCGATGCTTGCGGGCGCCTTGACTGCGCCCGCACCGAGTTCACGGCGGATGCGATCGATGCCGGGAGGGATTGCCGGAGCCCCGTTCGCGACGTCTGCGCGCCTTTGCTCGAAAAGCTCGTTCGGCTCCGCCAGCTCAATCGTTAGCTCACCGGATGGTGGAGCAGTAGTGCTCATGGCAATACGCTACTTGCGGGCGCCGACACGCCACGGGCCCACGGCGACGGTGCTTCGTTCTCTGCGGCTCAGACCGCTACTTGCGCGCCCACTTGTGGCCGTTCCAATGCAGGATGAGGTCGAGTGACTCCGAGCTGTTGCCGTACTGGCCGACAGCCCAGCAGTTCGACGCGGACAGGCAGGTCACGCCCTTTAGTTGATTGTTGTCCCCGACGCCCGTCCCTCCCGGTTGAGGCGTGGTTACGTGGACCCATTTCTTGCCGTTGAAGCGAAGCGCCTGGTCGTGATTGGGACCGAGGCTGGTTGAGAACGAGCCGACCGCCCAACAGCGCTTCTGCGATACACAGCTCACGCCGTTGAGCTGGTTCTGGTCGTTGAGGGCGAAGCCCCCTGGGCTGGGGACCTTCACCGCACGCCACCGCTGACCGCCCCATGTCAGGGCCTGATTCAGCTCCGCACCGACCCCGCTGCTCAGATCGCCGACGGCCACACAGTCGTGGGCCGAGCTGCAGGAGACCGCGGTGAGGTCTTGGCCTTCGGCGTGGCCGGGTTGCGGCGCCTTGACGGGGGTCCACTTCTTGCCGTTCCATCTCAGCGCCTGGTTGAAATACGCAGTCGTCTGGAAATCACCGACTGCCCAGCAGTCAGATGACGATGGGCAAGCGAGCCCTTGAAGGATGTTGAAGGCGCCGCTGCCGGCCCCGCCCGGGCTCGGAGCGTTGACCTTGCTCCATTTCTTTCCGTTCCAGTGCAGCGTCTGGTTCAGGAATCCGCCCGAGCCGCCCGTGAACACCCCGACGGCCGAGCAGTCCCTGGTCGAGTTGCACGCGACACTCGTGAGATTGTTGATCGCGCCCGTGCTCTTACCACCGGGCTGGGGCGGCTTGACCGCGCTCCACTTCTTTCCATTCCAGCGGAAAATCTCGTTCAGCTGGGGATGGCCAGTTCCCGCGTAAGAGTCGCCCACCGCCCAGCAGGTCGAGCGTGAGGGGCAGGCGACACCGTAGAGCTGGTCTTGCTGGTCAGATGAGCTCGTGCCCGGTTGCGGCGTCTTCGCGAGCTTCCATTTGCCGCCAGTCCAATGCTGCGCTTGGTTGAGATAGCCGCCTGCTGTGTTCTTGTAGGAGCCAACCGCCCAACAGTCATTGGCGGAAGCGCACGCCACTGCGTTTAGGTAGCTGGTCGAGCTGGGACTCGTAATCGAGTTCGCGGCCAACGCCGACGGGGCTGAGAGAGCCACACCCGCGACTGCTCCGATTGCGATCCGTCGCAGCAACCTTCGCCGCGTCCGTTCAATACTGGTCCCGTCGCGCATCGTCGTCCTCTGATCGCCGACCGCCCCGTAGGCGGGCAAATCGCCAGCCCTGCTAGGTGGGCCACATACCGCCTTGCAAGGCAGGCAACGTACCACTCTCGGCTCGAAGCGGGTCAGAAATTGAGCCGGCTTGTGTGTTGCGAGCGCCGGGGCGCGTACCGTTCATGGGCGCGGCCGGCGGCGCAGGTCCATGCCACCGCGCCGGCGCCGCTCCTTTGCTCAGAGCAACCCCAGACTCCGCTTCAGCGCGAGGACCTTCGCCGCCGCAGCTTGGACGCGTGACGCGCTGAGCGCGCCGTTCTGAGCGTCGCGGTAAAGCTCGCCGTACGCACTCTCAGCGACAGATTCATTCTCCGCGTACAGGACGAGGTCCAGCCCGGCGTCGATCGCGCGGCGGGCGGGTGACGCTTGAGAGGTCAGCGCGCGGGTTTCAAAGTCGTCGCTGATCGTGACAGCGTCCGAACCGTCAGAACGCAGCTGTCCGTAAGTCGCCGGAGATAGGACCGCGGGCAGAGAGCCGGTCAGATTGGGGTAGCTGGCGCTACTCACCATCACCAGTGCCCGGCTGCCCGCGCCGCAACTGCGGTACGCCGCCTCGTCGGCGTAAAGCTGGCTTTGGCTGGCCGTGACTGCGACTGGTCCTGAGTCGGTGCTCGAGTAGGCGTCACCAAGCCCGGGAAAGTGCTTGAGCGTGTAGGCCACCCCTCCCGCCGAGAGGGCGGTGGCGAATGCACACGCCGCATGCGCGACGACGGCCGGGTCGCTGCCGAAAGTCCGGTGTTCTTGGGTCATGAAGCCGTTGACTCGTGAAACGTCCGCGACCGGCGCGAGGTCCACGTTGATACCCGCGGAGCTCAGAAGATGCGCCGTGGCTGCGCCCTGCTGAGCGGCCACGGCTGGGCTGTGCATTTGGCTTGCCGAGACGTCCGGCGGGCCGGGCAAGCGCTTCACGAGCCCACCCTCCTGGTCGGCCATGATCAGGAGCCGAGGGTTTCCGCCGGCCCGGGCAGCGGACTGCAGCCGGCTGACAAGCGCGCCGGTCGCGGCCACTCCCCGACCGGTGTTGTCTGCGAACAGGATGATTCCGCCGACCTGACCCGATCGCACCGCCGCCAGGATCGAGCTCGTGGGTGTCGGTCCCGCAAAGCGCGCAACGACGAGCTGCCCAAGTGCCTTCGCAAGACTGAGCCCAGGAGTCGGTTTGGGTTTTGACTTATGCGTCGTTGTCGCTGCGGTTCCAACCGTCGGCTGGACGACCTGCGGGTGGGGCACCGGTTTGGACGCCTTAGGCGAGTCCCGATGGGCGCGCGCAGCGCTGTCCGCGACCGATTTGGTGGACCCCGAGAAGACCAGGATCAGCACGACGGCGCCCGCGACCGAGACAGCGGCCAACAGACCCACCAAATGGTGGGCGCGCAGGCGCGAGAGATCAGGCGGCCAACCCATCTACGGGAAAGCGAACCAGCTACGGCTTACGAATGACAGTTCGTGCTGCCAGGCTCGGCCGTGGCCTGGGCCGTTCCCGCGACAGGTCCGTCATACGACCAGCTCCCGTTGCCGTTTTGGACCATCTGCGCGGTCATCTGGAAGTACCGGCAAGTTGTGTCGCTTGCGGGCGACGGGTTGCGGTCCTGCGCATAGAACGCGATCGGCATGTCGGCAGAGCCGCTGCTGGAGCTCGCCGGGCCAATCGAAACGACGTTGATCATCGGCTGGGCCGTTTTCTTGTCGCTGATGAACGACGGCTCCTGACTTTGCTCGGTCGCGGTCTCCATCGCCCATGCCTTGCGGTAGTGGCCGGTATTGATGAGCGTCCAGTACGCCTGCAGCGAGGCACCCGCGGAAGTGCCCGAGATCGGGGCGCCGGGATCGGCGAGGTTCTGGCCACTGCTGTTTTGCGGCGGCGGCGCAGTCGACGAGCTACTCGTTTGAGTCCCGAATCCGCGGTTCTGGATGTGGCCAGTCCGATTATGCGCGATGTGCGAAGCGCGCTGGCGGTGGACGGATGCCACCCGCGTCGAGGTCGCCGCGGCCGGTGGTGGAGGCGCTTGGTGTGTGAAGACGCCCGCGACCGCGAGCACGCCTGCGGCGATGCCTGCCAATGCGATGACCGCAAGGAGAATCAGCGCCAGCGGGCTACCCCAGCGCGAGGGTTGAGGGTAGGGCGGCGCAGGCGTGGGATACGCGTAGGCGGGATAGACGGGCCCCGGCGGCGGCGTCTGCAATGGCGGCCCTGCGGGGGGAGGCGTCTGCGGCACTGGCCCTGGCGGGGGAGGCGTCTGCAGTCCCAGCGGGAACGGAGTGGGCTGCTCGACTGCCGTCTGGGCGTACGGATCGCCGATCACCGGCGCGGCCGCGGCGACGAAGTCGCGGCCGGCGTGGGCTGCCGCCAACGTCTCCGCGAACTCTCGGCCGGAGGCGAACCGCTGCGTCGGGTCGACCGCCAGCGCGACGGCAACGAACCTGTCGTAGCGCGTCCCGATTCAAAATAGGGCCGCCGAGTGATGCGCCAAACTGGTTGAATTTCGAATCCGGCCGCGGCTGTCCTGCTGCATTGAGCAGAAACTGATTGGCGTTCAGCACTTTGTTTTGCAGATACTCATAGGCGAGTCCGTGAAATGTATTGTCACCCTGCTTCAGCATCATCGTGACAGTGGCGACATCGCGGTACTCGGCATTTTGATTTCCGCTGTCCACGCGAAATTCCTGCATGGAATCGGGTGCAGGAAGATTGGCGGTGCCGAGCGCCGGCACGCCGGAGGTATAAGCGGCACCCCCGTTTCCGACATCATTTACGCTGATGCCATTCAGTGTGAAATTGTTGCCGCCCCAATAGTTGCTTCCCGAGATTCGCGGATTATTGCCTGCCGTCGAGACGCCTGGGGCGAGCGTCAGCAGCCCGTCTATGGATCGCGTCGCCAACGGTAATTCGGAAACCTGTTTGCTCCCCAGCGAGCCACCGATCGTTTGGCTATCGGTATGGATGAGTGGCGCTTGGCTGGAGACTTCTATCGTTTGTTGCACTCCCCCGGGTTGCAGCGTGAAATTCTGTCGAACAGTTTGGGCCGAGAGCAGTTGTATGTCTTTCACCTCGACGATTTGGAAACCATCTTTCTTTGCCCGAATCTGATATACACCCGCCAGCAGGTTCGGCACCGTGTACGACCCGCTTTCATCGACAGTGGCGTTGACAGAAGCTCCCGTGCCTTGGTTCAGGACAGTAACCACCGTGCCGGGAGCGGCGGCGCCCGAAGAGTCACTCACATAGCCGACAATTGAGCCTGTAATATTCTGGGCGTTACCGCGAAGCGCGGCCAGGCTCATGCCGCAGAAGATCATGAGGACCCCGATTTCTGAACTGAAGTTTTCTGTCCACCGTGGTTTCCTGATTTTGAATTCGATGCGAATACGGGGATTCTAGATTGGACTTCTGGCGTTTGTCAATGTCAAAGTATGTTTTATACTGTCAAACAGTCCAATCGCCGCCTGGATCATCCCGGACGGCGAAAAATCGCGTTTTTAGGAGTTGATTCGTTAATGTCGAGGTCCATATCCAGCAGGTGCCTGTGACGGGACTTCGCCTTACCTTTCCGGACTACGTTGTCATCTTTGGCTATTTCTTCGTGGTTCTGGTGGTTGGCGTTTACTTCAACAACCGGCAAAGGGCATCGCAGGATTACTTCGCGGGAGGCCATCAAGTCTCCTGGTGGCTTGCTGGCATCTCGCACTACATGTCGAGTTTCAGCGCTTTCACCTTCGTCGCCTACTCGCAGATGGCATATACATACGGCTGGGTGGCCATAACGATCTTCTGGATGACCACTCCGGCGTGCATTCTCGGCGGCCTGCGTATTTGCGAAGCGCTGGAGGCGGGCCCGTGTCGTAACGCCGGTCGAGTTTCTCGAAAGAAGGTTTAACGCGCCGCTGCGGCAATTATTTGCCTGGGCAGGTATTCCCGTCAAGATCTTCGATGATGCGCTAAAGGTCTTTGCGACAGCTCTGCTTCTTTCCGCCGGTTTGGGCGCGGATCTGACAACGGCAATCGTTGTGTGCGGCGGAATTACTGTCACCTATACCATCCTCGGCGGCCTCTGGGCTTTGGTTATTACCGATTACGTTCAATTCGTGATGAAAATCGCGGCAATGCTTTTATTGCTGCCGCTTGCGGTATGGCACGTGGGCGGCCCGGCGCATGCACTGGAAGGACTGCCACCGGGATTTCTGCATTTCAAGGGCGGGCCTTACGGCTGGTTGTATTTGTCGAGCTTTAGTCTGATCGTGCTCGTAAGTTACAACGCCACCTGGGCGCTCGCACAAAAATATTATTCTGTACCGGACGAAAAATCGGCGAGCAAGGCGGCGTACTTGTCGGCGGCGCTTAATTTCGTCGGCACTCCGCTTATGCTTCTTCCCGCCATTATTGGACGCAAACTGTTGCCGGATCTTCTGGCCCAAGGCCGCACGGCAGACACCTATGTTCTCCTTGTTTTGAAGCTTCTCCCGGCGGGAGTGATCGGAATTATTGTCGCGGCGATGTTTTCCGCGACGATGGCCGCGATTAGTTCGGATCTGAACGCCATTGCCAGCGTGTTGACACGCGACGTCTACTTGCGTCTTCTGAATCGGGATTCTTCGGAACGAAGACTGGTTCGCGTAGGAAGGCTCTCCACATTGGCGCTCGGCGCAATCGTCATCGCCCTGAGTCTTTGGATTGCCACTGAGCCATTCTCAATCGTTGTTTCACCTGATGGTGACGGCCTTTGGTGTGTTCCTGGCGCCGACATTGCTGCCGGTACTCGCCGGGCTAACGATTCGCTCGCTTACCTGGAAAGGAGCGCTGGCCGGCTTCATCTCGGGCTTGATCGTTGGAATTACGACCTTCGCTGTGAAGACCTGGTACCTGCCGACTCTGCATGGCATTTCGCCTGACTGGGCCAACTACACCTTCGAGGGCATCTCTATTTTTTTGAATTTTGCGGCAACTGCCATCGGAATGTGGCTTGGAAGTGTTCTTCCTGCCCGTGATGCGGCAGAAATGGCCCGGATTGCCTCTTTCTTCCGTGCTCTTGATACGCCTATTTCTCCCGACGAGGTTCGCAGACAGGAACATGATCCG
Source organism: uncultured Solirubrobacterales bacterium (assembly GCA_963767295.1). Taxonomy (GTDB): domain Bacteria; phylum Actinomycetota; class Thermoleophilia; order Solirubrobacterales; family Solirubrobacteraceae; genus Palsa-465. The sequence goes on along the minus strand of CAVYDI010000002.1, from coordinate 18,183 downwards.
GCTCAGGCAGCAATTGGCGCCGCAACTCTAGCAGTAGGTTTGCTTCTGATTGTTGCCGGTCTGTTTGCAAATTCACCGCAGGCCCGGCTTATCGACGCTCTCCTCGGCGTGATACTCGTTGGCTTTGGTTCCAGATTTTTCTACCGGGCCAGGCAGCGGAAAGGTCATCCCGTAGCCGTATGAATGCTCGAATACTTGCGCTGTTATGTATGGCAACTGCTTCAGCAGCATCGCTTTCGGCGGCGGCGGCCGAAACGGAGTGGCTGTTGCCTAATTTTGCGAATCGCCTGAGCGTGGAAGTTCGTAACGGTGGAAATGCTCATTTTGCGAGCGCTCGCAACCCTCCCGGTTGTGAAGGCCCGGGCGCTGGCGCCCGATTTTCCCGGCCGCCTTGCTCTGGCCGTTCTTGTGGACAGTGGCAATTCGGCGAGGCCTGTATCGATCGTTGCCTCGCAAGCGGACGATCTCGACGGCGACGGATCGACGGATGAGTTCGAGTTTCCGGTCGACCTCCTTCCGAGATCGCAGTGCCGCGTCGACATTTACTATTCCACGACGCTCGAGGATAGCTTCCCCTGGCCCAAACGCGTCTCGGCGAAACATAGTTATGGCTACAACCGTGAGGTCGTAGCGCTCGAATCGGAACTGGCCGGTTATCGGATGTACGGCGGTTTTTTCCTTGATTTCCATGGCCGCAAAGCGGGAGCCGCAGGCCTATGGAATGACGTCGCGGCATACGTCCCGATTCAGCGCGATCTGGGCACAGGCCGCGACGTTCTTCATATCGGAAGCACGCTTGGGTTGGGAGGTATTTTTCTGCGCCGCGACGGCAAGCTATTCCAATCCCCTGCGAATGTTCCCACGTATGCCCATAAACCATCGCCCGAAATGGTTCCCCATTACCGGGTATTGGCGCAGGGACCGCTACGGGCCATCGTAGAAGCGACGCTCGAGAATTGGGTGATAGATGGCGACGTCATTCGTCTGCGGGCGCTATATTCGATGGACGCGGGCGAGACCATCGTTCGATGCCGTGTTGTATGCTCATACCGCTGAAAGTTGCTAAGGACCACGAGTATGAGATCGGCGTTGGCATTCGAGAATTAGCCGGCCGGTTCTGTTTCATCGGACCCGGGCGAACTGATCGTCACCGGCCAGCAGAACGCGCGCGACGGGAAGATTGGGCTCGCGATTTACTTCGATTCGAGCCAGTATTCTCTTCCATCCGCTGTTCGCACTCCGGATGGCTCGAATCGGGCGGTCATAGCTAAAGTCAGAGCTGGGGCCCGGACGCGCATCCGAACAGATCTATGCAGCCGCTGGCGCCTGGAGTGGCAGTGGAATCGAGAATCTTAACGAGTCGCTCAAGGAACTTCGAGGGCAGGCAGAGGGCAAGCCGGAAATAGGTCGTTTGACCTTCGCGCGGACGCCAAATCCGGAAAAAGTGGACGCGGAACCGCAATAGCGCAGCACAGGCGCAAGTTTATGAACGAAATCAAATTGGGAATCATTGGCTCCGGTTTCATGGGCCGGACGAACGCAGAGACGATTACAAAGTATTTGCCGGACGCCAGACTGATCGGTATTGCGGGCGGCAGTCGTGCCCGGCAGCTCGCGGCCGACTATGGCGTGGAATGCGAGCGAGATGTCGAGGGGCTGGTAAATCGCAACGACATCGATGCGGTTTTCATCAGTACGCCGCACAGTCAGCATGCTGAACACGCAATCGCCGCGGCGAAAGCGGGAAAACACATTCTGCTGGATAAGCCGATGGCCGCAAGTGTCGAGGAATGCGACCAAATTCTGGACGCAACGCGCCGGAAGAATGTAAATCTCATGATCATGTTCGGGCAGCGTTTTCGACTTGTGAACCGTGAAGCATACCGGTTGATCCAGGAGAGAGCGATCGGGCGCATTCGGGCGATCAGCACATGTGCGCTGAATTCGGGTGGTCTCGCGTCGTTGCCCGCCTGGCAAAGCCTGCCGGAGAATCTTGGCACGTTTTTCGGCCACGGCATACACAACATCGACCAGGTCCGCTGGTTCACCGGCGACGAGGTGTCCAGCGTGGCGGCATGTGTCGAGCGCGAAGAGCCCTCCGGTAACGAGGTCTCGACCATGGCTGTTCTTGGTCTTCGAAACGGCGGAATGGCAAATGTCTGGGTAAGCTGGACAATCCCCTCGCCGAATTTTCCTCACAGTGGATTTTCCGCGCGGGTTGTTGGCGACAACGGGATTCTCGAGCTGGACGCCTATGGAACGCTGCGGCTGGGCCGTGACGGTTCCTGGGAGGTAATCGCACAGCAGGCCCCGATCGATTTCCGCGGAAAGGGAATGCTCGATCCGGTCCGCATGGAAGCCTATGCCGCGCAAGCGCGGGAGTTTGTCGCAAGTATTCGTGAGCGCCGTCCTCCGTCCGTGACCGGAGAGGACGGGCGAGCGGCCGTCGAAATTGCCCTCGCAGCCTACCGGTCTGCGAAGGAGCGGCGCACAGTGATCCTAAACTAACGAATTTCGAGGCGCACTTTGTGAATCGATTTTTACTCTTGTTGTTTTGTGGCGCGGGAACCCTCGCCATTGCGGCGCCGGTTACCAAAGAACTGCCCTGGTACATGCAGGAAACGGCGATGTCGCCCAGCGGGCGACTGACGTTTCTCGATAAGCCGTGGTGGCCGCGAGCCAAAGCATTGGCGGATGGGCAGAGCTTTTCTCTCGATTTGAATCACGACGGAAGACCGGACACGCTTATTGAACGCAGTGAAGGCAATATCATCGAGATTATTGACGATAGCGGCGCGCGCGTCTGATATTGCGGCCAATAAGGCGGATGCGGCCTATCTGGTCAGTTTCAAAGGCACCGGATTAGTCGACCGGATGATCGTTTATATCGATAACGATCATGACGGAAAAGCCGACGAAATGGAACTACGCCACTACAGGGACGGCTATCTTCGTTATGCCTGGTTTGGAGAGAATTACGACAAAGATGGAGCTCAGATATTCGCGCTAAAGAAATTGGAGTTATGCGGGCGGATCCGATTTCAGCAGTAAGTTCAGAGGCAACGTCGATTTTTATCTCAATAAATATGATGCGGAACATCAACGCTGGGTCCCTCTCTCCGAATGTCCGTTTATCTTTTGGGACATGAACCACGACGGGCGTGGCGACATCGTATTGCGTGTATCTGCCGCGCCACTCGCCAGTAATCACCGGCAAGGATTCCGACTACGCCAACAACTACAACTACATGTGGGCGGAAAAAGCGACGCCTCTATCGGAAATAGGGAACATGAATGTCCGCTTTAGCTACAATGTCGATCCGGAACCAAGGAGCGAACCTCTTGAACAGCCTCACTACACGTTTGGCTTCAACATGGTCGGCGCACAGCCTTATTCTATCCACACATGAATTACACGAATCCGCGCCGCCGTCCACCGCAGACAGTCGTGCGGATTTCTTCGGCAGAAGGCATCGGCGTGGCAATGCATTATCCGGCCCAACAGACTGGATTCACTTGGGACGAAGCTCGAACCGTGTTTCGTTGGGAAGGACAATTCTGGATCTACGAGCGTGAATACATGCCGAATACGGGTGGCCCTACCATGCGTTGGAACATGCGCCGGGAATATTCCGGCAAGCCATCCAAGGAGCGGCGGCTCTACTACTCCGATGTGGATAAACGCTATCACCTGCTCGGCGCTTCGGAAGGTTGGTTGGAAGTGGGTCACCTGGTGAATAACGAAAAAGACTTGGAATTTCGTTACTTCGATTCGAACGGCGATGGCTATTTGGACACGACCAAAGTTTTTCGAGGAACGAATCCAATTCCCGTGCGGACCAGCCATGTGATAGATGTTCGTGCCCGCCCGGTGACACTGACGCGCATGGCAATTCAGGCGGACTACAACAACCGGATACTGCCGTCAGCCATTAAGCAGGATCAGGAACTGATCGCTGTACTCAAACAGACTGTGGATCTCCCGTTGGCAGCGGCTTACGAGGCGGCGGCCGCGAAAACTGATGCCGTGGAGCGGCAGCGCTATTGTCTGGATGTCGCACGCGAACTGTATTTTTTGGGAGCTCGCGATGCGTTCTATAGCCGCAACGCGGCGGGTCCGTATTCACGGCTTAATCCGGCCAAAGGTGGTACCCGCATTCTGTTCCCTGGAGGAGCTTCGGATGGCTATACCTTAGGGGACACGCTCTTCTATTGGAGGAACGCGAAACTTATCGACAAATTCGTTGAAAGCTATGGCGCAGGGCAATTGGAGCAAACGACGCAAGCAGCCAGCGAACTGCAGAAAAACCTTCCGCAACGGTGATCCCGCCTTCAAAGTACACGTCCCTTTAACGACCACGAGCCGGTAATCTGGATGAGTTACTCCGGAACCATCGCTACTGCTTCAATCTCAAGAAGCGCATTGCCACCCAGACCAGCCTGGACAAGCGTTGCTGCCGGCGGATGCTGCATATCTAAATAGTCGGCTCGAACACGGCGTAATTCATCCGTGTTCGCCAGATTAGTGACGTAATAGTTGATTTTTACAACGTCTTTGAAATTGGCTCCGGCCAAACCAAGACAGCGCTTCAAGTCTTCAAAAGTGTTCTTAGCCTGAGTTCTAAAATCTGCCGGCATCTTCCCATCATTGGCGACTCCGCCGCGACCCGAGATGAAAACCATCTTGCCCGGCGTAGATGTCACCACATGCGTATAGCCTGGCGGTTGTTTGTCGTTCAGGTTAGAAACTGCTTTGCTGTTTTATTCAGAGGTTCCGCGAACATGCCAGCGATTATGCCGCATGCGAACGAGAGAACGATAATTGTTCTGATCATTTTGCGCACTCCGAGGAGAATATCAGCGTCAAAAATGGCTAAGATCGAGACGGTCGCAAAAATCGCTAAGTCCTTTATTTTCTGGCGGTGAGGGTGGGATTCGAACCCACGGAACCCGTGAAGGTTCAACGGTTTTCGAGACCGCCCGATTCAACCGCTCTCGCACCTCACCGCGCCGACACTACTCACGATAGCAGTTCCGCTACCAGCCCAGCACGGCGGCGAACATCAGCGGCGCGACGATGGACGCGTCCGATTCAATCACGTACTTCGGCGTATCGATGCTCAGCTTTTCCCAGGTGATCTTCTCGTTGGGAATGGCGCCGGAGTAAGAACCATAGCTCGTGGTCGAATCGCTGATCTGGCAGAAATAGCCCCACAGCGGCGTGTCCTCGCGCTCCAGATCCTGCCGCAGCATGGGCACCACGCAAATCGGAAAATCGCCCGCGATGCCGCCGCCGATCTGAAAGAACCCGATGGACGAGTTCTTCGAAGTCTTTGTGTACCAGTCCGCCAGCGACATCATGTACTCGATGCCGGTTCGCACGGTGTGCACGTTCTTCACGTCGCCCGAATGCAATGGCCGGCGTACATGTTGCCGAGCGTGGAATCTTCCCAGCCGGGCACGAACATCGGCAGATTACGCTCCATCGCCGCATAGAGCCAGCTATCCTTCACGTCAATCTGAAAACTCTTCCGCAACTCCGGCGATTGCAGAATACGGAAAAAGAATTCGTGCGGGAAAAGCCGCTCGCCCTTGCTTGTCGGCGGCCATCCATTCCTTCAGAATCACGCCTTCGATGCGCCGCATCGCTTCTTCTTCGGGAATGCAGGTGTCCGTTACGCGATTCATGTGCCGTTCGAGCAGCGCCTGCTCGTCTTCCGGCCTCAGATCGCGCCAGTGCGGAACGCGCTCATAAAAATCGTGCGCCACCAGATTGAAAACATCTTCCTCGAGGTTCGCGCCGGTGCAGCAAATGCCGTGCACTTTGTCCTGCCGAATCATTTCGGCCAGCGAAACGCCCAGTTCGGCCGTGCTCATCGCGCCGGCCAGCGTGAGAAACATCTTGCCGCCCTCGTCAAGTGATCACTGTAACCCTCCGCGGCCTCCACCAGTGTGGCGGCATTGAAATGACGAAAATGATGCTTGATGAAGCTCGAAATCGGACCTTGATTCATCTCCTCTCCACGTATCGTCGAAGGGCGGTCAATCCAGTTCCAGCGGAACGTAGATCAAATGTCCGCTCCGTTCCACCAGTAAGACCACTGCCTGCCCGGATTTCATGCGCACCGAGCGTCTCACGCAATTGCGCCACTCCACTGACCACTTGCCGGTTCACCGCGTAAATCACGTCGCCCGTTTGGAGCGCCGGTCCCGAGTAGGGAGCGTTCGCCTTGCGGGCCGCGACCACCACACCGCCGGACGCCGCAGTTCCGGCATTAATTGCAGAACCTGTTTATTGATGTCGAGACCGACAATCCCTAACTGCGGCACCACATTCTTGACCGGATCCACCAGATCCGCGAGCGCATCCAGCTCTTCTCCCGATTCTTCTTCGGTGATTACCGGAACATCCATCTGGTCTTCGCCCCGCTGAATACGCAGGCTTACTTTGGCTCCAGGGGAGAGGCGATAGACGTTGGCCTCCAGTTGATGCAGAGTCAGCATCGGCTTTCCGTTCATGCCGACAATCATGTCGTCCGTCTCGACGCCGCCGTGCGCCGCCGGCCCTTCTGGCTCAAGATCGGAAACCACGACGCCATGATCCGTCGGAAGGGACAGGCCCTCCGCCATCTCGGGAGTGATGGTCTGCGCGATCAATCCCAATTGGGCGCGATGAACGTGCCCCTGCGCCTTAAGCTGCGCGTATACCTCGCTGGCAATGTTAGCGGGAATCGCGAAACCGATGCCTTCGCTGCCGCCGGATTGCGTGAGAATCAGTGTGTTGATGCCCATCACCTTTCCATCGGTATCGACAAGCGGCCCACCGCTGTTGCCTGGATTGATGGGCGCATCCGTCTGGATGTACACCATCGGATCGTCCTGTTTGATCTGACGGGACGTGGCGCTGACAACGCCCATGCTGACGGAATTGTCCAACCCCAGCGGATTGCCGAGCGCCAGCACAATCTGTCCTTGCTTCAACTCGTCGGAATCTCCAAATGTGAGATAGGGCAAGTTCGTCTTATCAATCTTGATGACCGCCAAATCGGTGTCGCGATCGATGCCCACGAGTGTTCCGGCAATCGGCCGGTTCAGCGACCGGTCGCCCTGTTGGCGCGCCTCCGCCTCCATTCGCACGTTCAATTGCACCTTTACAGTATGGGCGCCCTTCACCACGTGCGCGTTGGTCAAAATGTAGCCATCGGGACTAAGGATGATGCCCGATCCGCTGCTATTCTGCGCCGTCAACAGCTCCGTGCTGCTATCGGAGCTTTCCGACGGTACATAGCTGCGAACGAAAATCTGCACCACCGCTCGGCCGCAGCGCTGCGAGATCTCCTCGAACGAACCGCTCAAGTCCTTGAGGACGTCCATCTTCTGCGGGTTCGGTTGAGCGGGCGGGGCGCTCTGGGCGCCTGCCGCCAGTAAACAAAACGCCATGCCGAGCTTAAGGTTCACCAAATCGACTCCTGAAAGCCATTAGATGCACCAACCCGGCAACTTGAATTCGAGATACTTGTTAACCTCTAGCTTTGCCCCAGCGCCCAGCCAGCAGATTCTCCGCATCTTCGCATGTCGCCCTCGGCATCCTCTTTAGCCGCCTCACCGGCTTGGCCAAGGAACGCGCCATCGGCCATTACTTCGGCGTCGATTCCATCGTCGCCGATGCTCTTCGTCAGTCCATTCGCATCCCGAACCTGCTAAGTAACTTGTTCGGAGAGGGAGTGCTTTCCGCATCCTTTGTGACCGTATATGCAAAGCTCCGCGCGCGCGGAGAGGACACTGAGGCGCGCCATCTCGCCGCCGCGGTGTTCGGAATCCTGAGCCTGGCTTGCTCCGTCCTGGTGCTCGCGGGTGTCGCGGCCACGCCTCTTCTTATCGATCTAATCGCTCCGGGTTTCAAAGGCGAAGAGCGCGCGCTTACCATTCATCTGGTTCGAATCCTTTTCCCCGGAACCGGGCTCCTGGTTTTGAGCGCCTGGTGCCTGGGCGTACTGAATAGCCACCATCGTTTTCTGCTGTCCTATATGGCCCCTATCGCCTCGAACGTTACGGTCATCGCGGTCCTGATCTGGTCGGGACGGCACTTGAAGGATGAGCGGCTGGTTGTTCCGGTCGCCTGGGCCGTGGTCGCCGGCAGCGCCCTGCAATTTCTGGTGCAATTGCCGCGAGTACTCAAGCTGCTACCGCGCTTCCGCCCGGCATTCGATGCGACGTCCCAACACGTCCGCTCTGTCTTCCGAAATTTCGGGCCGATCTTTCTTAGCCGGGGCGTCGTGCAAATCAGTTCCTATATCGATTCGATGATCGCGAGCCTTCTGCCTGTGAGTGCGGTCGCGGCATTGGGTTATGGGCAAGTGATCTCCATTCTGCCTATCAGCTTGTTCAGCATGTCGGTTTCAGCGGCGGAATTGCCGGCTCTTTCGAGCGCAACCGGGAGCGGCGAGGAAATTGCGCTGTTTCTCCGCTCGCGTGTTTCCTCCGGCCTGCGCCGCATCGCTTTCCTGATCATCCCGTCCGCGGCCGCATTCTTACTGCTCGGGGACGTATTGGTTGCGGCGATCTATCAATCGGGGAGGTTTCATTATTCCAATGCCGTCTATGTCTGGGCCGTACTCGCAGGTTCGGCCGTCGGTCTGCTAGCCACCGCTCTCGGGCGCTTGTATTCGTCGGCGTTCTATTCCCTGCTCGATACTCGAACGCCATTGCGGTTCGCAGTCATTCGCGTGGTACTGACCATCGCGCTGGGCTTTCCTTGCGCGCTCTTTTTACCAGGATGGATCGGAATCGATCCGAAGTGGGGCGTGGCCGGATTGACCGCTTCCGCCGGTATTGCCGGATGGGTCGAGTTTGCGCTGCTTCGCAACGCTCTCGGAAAACGGATCGGCGAGATTTCACTGCCGAGTTCGTTTACGGCGCGCTTGTGGGTCGTCGCCTTCGTCGCGGGCGGGCTCGCGTATTTGGTTAAGCTTCAGGTGGGAACAGATCATCCAATTCTCCGCGCGGTGCTTGCGCTTCCTTTGTATGGTGGTGTGTACTTCGCCGGTACTGCCGCGCTTGGCATAAAAGAAGCGCGGTCCATTTTCAAGTCGCTGCGAGTTTTTCGGTGATCCTCGCAATTTGCAAGTCCTCCTGCGCGGGCAACACGCGCACTTGGAAATCACCAAGAAACTTCAAGCCCGCGCAAATCTCGTCGCGCAACTGCCCCGCATGCTCACCGATGCCGCCCGTGAATACCAGCACATCCAGTCCATCCAACGCCGCCGCCATCGAAGCGATCGTCTTCCGCGTCTGGTAGCAAAACATCTTTAACGCAAGGTCCGCCCGGACGTCTTCGCCGCGTCTCCGGAGGAGTTCCCGCACATCGCTGCTTGTCTCCGAAATCCCAAGCAAGCCGGATTGGCGATCGATCAAGGCTTCCAGCTTTTCCGCGCTCTCATAGCCGTTCCGCATCAGGTAGACAATCGCCCCGGGATCCAGGTCGCCGCTGCGCGTGCCCATCAGGATGCCGCCCGCAGGAGTCAGGCCCATGCTCGTATCAATCGATTGGCCTTTGCATATCGCGGTAATGCTCGATCCATTCCCAAGATGCGCCACCACCAGCCGCTCCGGCACAGCATCCATCTGCGCGACGATCGATTCCAGAGACAGGCCGTGAAACCCGAATCGCTCCACGCCCAATCCCCGCGCCTCGCGCGGAAGAGGAAACGTTCGGCTGACCGGAGGCATCTCGCGATGAAATGCGGTGTCGAGACAAACAACCTGCCGGGCCTTGGGCAGTTTCCGCTCTGTCGCTTCGATCACCGATAGGGCTGCCGGCAGGTGCAACGGAGCGAAGGGAATCGCCGCGTGCAATTTCTCCATCACCTTTGGTGTCAGAATTTGATGCGTCCGAACATCCGCGCCGCCGTGTACGATGCGATGGCCCACCGCCGTGATATCGCTTGTATCCAAAACTTCCAGCGCATGCGCGAGCGCGGCGGCGTGATCCCTAATCTCTTCCGCTTCTCCTTCGCGCACCAGCAAAGGCCCGCCCGGGGCACTGCGATACAACCCAAATTTCAGCGACGACGAGCCGCAGTTCAAAGCGAGGATCACATGCTCCATTTCCAATCGCGCACTTCGGGAAGATCTTCTCCGTGTTGCATGACGTATGCCTTGTGCCGTTGATGATTCGCTTGCAGCCGGTCAAACTCGCGCGCCACGATCGGCTGCAGGCGCTCCACTCGATAGATGGCATCGTAGGCCAGTTGAAACCGGTCCATGTTATTGAGTACTGTCATGTCGAACGGGGTCGTGGTTGTGCCTTCTTCTTTGTATCCGCGCACGTGGATGTTGTCGTGCGCATGACGCCGATAGGTCAGCCGGTGGATTAACCAGGGATAGCCGTGGAAAGCGAAAATGATGGGCTTGTTGACGGTGAAGATCGCGTCGAACTCGTCATCGGAGAGACCGTGCGGATGCTCGCTAGGCGGCTCGAGCGCCAACACGTCGACCACATTCACCACTCTTATCCGAATATCCGGCACATACGCGCGCAGCAGCTTCACGGCCGCCATGGTCTCGAGCGTGGGAACGTCGCCCGCGCACGCCATCACCACATCGGGATCGTCCCCGTCATTGCTTGCCCACTCCCAAACGCCAAGCCCTCTCGTGCAATGGCGCACTGCGGCGTCGATATCGAGCCAAACCGGCGCAAGCTGTTTGCCGGCAATAATCAGGTTTACGTAATTCCGGCTGCGTAAGCAGTGGTCCATGACCGAAAGCAGCGTGTTCGCGTCCGGCGGCAGATAGATCCGCACAATACCCGCTTTTTTGTTCGCCACGTGATCGATGAAGCCCGGGTCCTGGTGCGAAAAGCCGTTGTGATCCTGCCGCCAGACATGCGATGACAGCAAATAGTTGAGCGATGCAATCGGCTCGCGCCACGGCAAATGCCTGCTCACCTTCAACCACTTGGCATGTTGGTTGAACATCGAATCCACGATGTGAATGAAAGCCTCATAGCAAGAAAAGAGGCCATGCCTGCCGGTCAGCAGGTACCCTTCGAGCCAGCCCTGGCACATGTGCTCGCTCAAAACTTCGAGGACACGTCCATCGGTCGTCAGGTTTTCGTCGACCGGTTCCATCCGGGCCATCCATTCCTTACCGGAGACTTCGTAGACCGCCTGCAAACGATTGGAGGCCGTTTCATCGGGTCCGAATAGACGAAAATTGCGCGCTTTTAGATTGCTCTTCATAACGTCGCGCAAGAAATTACCCAGAACGCGCGTCGCTTCCGCGTTTGCACCGGCCTTTACCGCGTGTTTTCGAAAATCGGGAAGTACCAAGGATTGAAGCAGCTTGCCACCATTGGCGTGCGGATTCATTCCCATGCGCCTGTCGCCAGTGGGAGCCAGCGCCGCCAGATCCGGCCGGAACTGTCCGTGCCTGTCGAACAGGGTTTCCGGTTTGTAACTCTTGAGCCAGTTTTCCAGGAGTTGCAGGTGTTCCGGGTTCTCCACTACATCGGCGATCGGCACCTGGTGCGCCCGCCAGGTTCCTTCGACCGGCTTGCCATCTACTTCTTTCGGACCGGTCCATCCTTTTGGAGTCCGCAGAATCAGCAATGGCCAACGTGGCCGCTCGGGGTTGTCCCCTTGACGGGCCCGCTCCTGAATAGCGCGGATTTCGGCCAGCATGTCTTCGAGCACTGCCGCCATAGCGGGATGCATCTTGGCGGGATCATCGCCTTCCAGAATCTTCGGCTCATATCCATAGCCGATGAATAGATCCCGCAGCTCCTTTTCGCTAATGCGCGCCAGCACGGTCGGATTCGCAATCTTGAATCCATTCAGGTGCAGAATGGGGAGCACCGCGCCGTCTTTGGCCGGATTCAAAAACTTGTTCGAGTGCCAGCTCGCGGCGCAGGCGCCGGTCTCCGCTTCTCCGTCGCCCACAATGCACGCCACGATCAAATCGGGATTGTCGAACGCCGCGCCATAAGCATGCAACAGCGAATAGCCCAACTCGCCGCCCTCGTGAATTGAGCCGGGCGTTTCGGGCGCCACGTGGCTTGGAATTCCGTAAGGCCACGAAAACTGCCGGAACAGCCGCTTGATGCCATCGCGATTCTGCTCGATGTTCGGATAAATTTCCGTATAGGTGCCTTCGAGGTATGTATGGGCAACCAGTCCCGGCCCGCCATGACCCGGTCCGATGATGTACATCATGTCGAGATCATGTCTCTGAATGAGCCGGTTCAGATGCGTATAAATGAAATTCAAACCGGCTGTCGTTCCCCAATGGCCCAGCAGGCGCGGCTTGATATCGTCTTTAGTGAGCGGCCGATCGAGCAGCGGATTGTCCCGCAAATAGATCTGGCCGACGGTCAGGTAATTGGCGGCGAACCAATATTCATTGAGTTTTGCGGCTTCTTCGGCGCTGAGTGGTTCCGGCACAAATGCTCCCGACTATGGAATCCGCCTGGAGGCGTTTGTTTCAGGGGTTCAGCATTATTGATTCAGGCCGGATTCAGGCGGCTTTGTCGGGGAGCTTGAGATAACCTTTTTTCTTGTATTCGTAGTAGCGGCCGTTCTGGATGGCGGCTTTGACTTCGATCTGCTGCTCGCGGGCGGCGATTTCTTCGGTTGAAAATTCAAAGCCAATTTCGGCGGGATCGAACGGCAAGCCACATTCTCGGGCTGTCCGGTAATGAAGAATGGCATCTTGCCAGCGCCGGTTCTCGGCTGTCCGGCGATCCTTGGCAGCCTTCTCGCGCTCGGCGATCCGGCGCTGCAGCTCCGCTTCGTTCTTTTCGTATTGCCGGCGCAAGCGCGCTTCCTGGACCGAGAGATTGTTCAGGTCACGGCGGTAAGACAGAAAGATCTGCGCTTCGATCATGGCTTTGCGGACGGCTTCGTCCTCTTCGTCGGCAAATTGGGCGGCGAGCTCGCGGCGGCCGATCGCGTAGATGCCGGCTTCGAGCGAAGGAATGCGATCGAGCCGCCAGAGCGTATCGGCGAGGGACTGGCTGAGGCGCTTTTCTTCGTCGCTTTCGGGAGCGAACTGTTGGAAGATTCGTTCGACCTGCGCCTGATAGGCCGCGACGTCCTCGGTTGGCAGCAGGACGGTGCGGCCGGTGAGACCGGTTTTCAGAGCGTTGTGGGAGACTTTGGCTTTTCCTTCAGACGAAGTGGGGCCAGTGGATAGCTGGGCATTGGCGCGGTTCGCCGCCAGCTGGTTTGGCGATGCCATCGGTTCCAGGATAAGGGGTCGTGTCAAGTGTTTTGGCCACGGAAGGCCCGGAAACATTGGATTTTTGGCTTGTGATCCTATGAGGGAGCTGCCGTAATCCGGGGGTGATGATGTGGTAGTGGCAATGTTTGAAAATTTTGTCTCCGCCGCGAACCGACTAGCGGATCTATCGGAACGCACAAGCCGGCAATTCTCCACGTGGTGTATACTACTTCACTGTCTATGGCGGCCGCAGCAACTCAGGCCATCTCTATCGTCAGCGTTTTTCTGAGCTATTCGGATAAGGATCGTGCTCGGGCTGGCCGGATCGCTGAAGCTTTCAACAGCCATGGGATAGATTGTTTTTTTGCGTTTCGCGACGAGAAGCCGCTTCAGGAATGGGAAGGACGAATCTCCCGCGAAATTCTGGAGCGCCGCCTCTTTATCCTCCTTTACACGACAAATTCCAGAATCTCCGCCCAGGTTCGGAAAGAGCTAGACCAGGCGCAAGTGGCGCACAAAGAAATCTGGATGATTAAGGACACCGACGCAGGAATCGTTGGATTCATCACCGACTATGCCGTGAATGCCAAGCACGCTTTCGACATATGCGAGCAGAGTGAAGACGAATGCGTAAGTAAAGTCCTCAAAGCAATCCACGAGCGCTGGCTCGGCCCAAATGGCGAGGTTCGAACAGACAACTGCCCATATCCCGGCACTCAGTCGTTTCGCAGGCCAGATCCGCAATTTCCGTTTGCGCGCCATGATTCGGCGCTGGCGGATTTGAAACATCTCATCAGCGATCGTTGGGACGCAGCTTCCCGCCTTGTGCTGGTGCACGGGCCGTCCGGCGCGGGCAAGACTTCTCTGCTGCGGGCGGGATTGAAGCAAGAGCTCTCATCCAGCGACATCTTTTATGACGAAGTGATCGACGCGATGGACGGCAGTCTTCTTCGTCTACTGAAGGCCACCCTCACACAGCTCACGGGCTCAACCGACTCCGTCGATTACGCGCGCCTTCTAGGCATGCAATTTCTCGACCACAATGCGCTTCTGGCCGGCATTTTAGATAGCATCCGGTTACACCGGCAAAATCGTTTCGTATTCTGCTTTGACCAGATGGAAGAATTCTTCGGCGAGAAATCAACGCCGATGATGTTCAGGAGTTTTTGACCTGCATGCAGCGGGTGGTGAAAGAGTTTCCGTCCGTCACGGTGCTCATCTCGTTTCGAAAGGAAGCCTTTACTGACGTGCGTAGGGAAGTGAGGCAGCGTTTTGGGGACGATTGGAGCGAGGTGGAGGTCCGAAAGTTCACTGGCGAGAACGCGCGACTCGCGATCATAGGACCCGCCGAAGCGCGCGGAGTCAGGTTTGATTCAAATCTGGCGAAAGAGATTGTTCTGGCGCTTGCGGACGACCACGGGGGCGGACTTGTCGTCAACCCGATCGATATCCAAAAAGTCTGCAAGGAACTATGGTTCCAAACCGCGAATCTCAAGACTCACCGGTCGGAGATAGACGTAAAGACTTTTGCCGATGTGAGAGTAAACCAGAAAGCGCTATCCGCGTCGGGGGCGGCGTCGCTTTCCGATCCTGTCCGCCTGCACAAAGAGGTGCGTGGTTTCGTTGTTACCGTTCTGCGCGATTACCTTGAGGAGGCCATTGCCAAAATTCAAAAGGACATGCCCTGCGAGTTCGCGGGAGCCAACCCACGCGAACAAATCGTTGGAGCTCTGAACGAAATCTTCGTTGCCGGAAATTTTCGCCGAAAGGTGCCGCTCAACCCTAGCCGTTTGATGGTTGGCCTGTGGCCCGAAGCCGCTCTGGAAGACTTTGTGATTCACGGCATTGTGGAGCGGACCAGCGAGGGATACATCCTTTCGGATATAGAGGACCCCGCAGCGGGCGCATCGTTATCCGTCCGCTTTCCGGCTCGTTTGAAGGAAATCGCAGCCCAGCTTGCGGATGAGGATGTTTCGCTGGATCCCGAAGAGCGCGTTCTGCGCGCGCTTTACGCCACCTTCCGTCGCCACGAACACGCCGTGCCTGTCGCAGCCCGAATAGAGCCGCCGCGCGTCGGCCGTTTGCCGCTAACAATTGTTGAGGTGTTCGTCAAGGCTGGACTTGTTCAATCGTGTGGCATTGACAACGAATATTTTGAGCTCACGCACGATTCGCTGGCCGACGATATCCGGCAACTCGGCGAAGACTCGCCGACCGTGCAAACGTTGAACCGGTTCAACGACCTTCGCTCAAGGGAATCGAAGGACGGCAAGAACGCGTTCAATCAGAACGTTGAACTGCTCGGACAAATGGAGCAGGTCCGCGACAACAATCGAGTCTTTGAGGCCGATGAATTGGAGTCGTTAGTTCGATGGGGGCTCGGCGATAAGCGTAAGAATATTCAAGCCGTTCAAGTCAATCTAGAAAAATGGGTGCAACTCCTTAGTGAAGCGTCCGGCAGCCGTTTAGTTCGGGTGATCGAAGATGCCTTGAACGACACCGAGGAATCTGTCCAGCTAGATGTTCTTGAGCTCATGACATCGAATAGCAGCGTACAGAACGCCCTACGTTCGCAACGCGCTGCCGCGGGGTTAACCTCACAGCGCGGCGCCGTGGAAATCAATTTGCAGCGCATGGCTATGGGAGAGAATCGTGCGGTTCAAAGGAAAGCGTGCGCTGCTCTTGTCCAGATGGACGCGGAGCAAAGCATCCGGCAAACTTTCGCGGACTTCCGCCAGTCTTCGAGTTCGGAAGCCCGCAGCGCCATCGGCTTGTTCAAGCACGCGATCGATACAGACGAGGGCCGCGGCACGCCTTTTGCCGAAGAATGGGAAGGAGCTTCGACTTGTCGAGCGTTTTCGCATCCGCTGGGGCCTCTATCGTTGGCGCTGGTCGGAAGCCCAAGCGTGAATATTCTATCTTACAGCCTTAGCGTCTCCCTTCGCTGCGCTGGGTGCGGCGCTTCCCTTCGTCCCGGTTGGAGATTTGCCGCGTCCCTGACGCTTGGTACACCTCGTCTAGGCTGGGCTGCAGGCATCTTTCACGGAGTCACAGGCGGCTTTGTCTGGGGCTTCTCAGTTACTCTTGCGTTGCTGTTACATTGCATTGTTTGGCGCGGCGGCTGCCTGAAATCAACCGTACGCGGCACTCTGGCTGCTTGCGTGTGGTCAGGCTTCGGGGGCAGGACTGGGTGGCTTCTGCAACGCAGCCATCATCGGCCTCGTCTTCGCGCGGGCAGGTCTGTATCAGATGGGATGGCTGGACTGGGGAGCCACGGATAACCTGCATCAGACTTTCGTGCATACGTTGAACGGATGGAGCATGCCGATCTATGGCGTGGGGCTTGGTGTGGGCATCGGCTGGAGTCTCATGCACATCCTCACGGATTCGCAGGAAACGTGGCGCGGCCAAGACAATCCGTCTCGGGCCATTTGGCAGCATCGGCTCGCAGGGTGATGCGTGTCGTATTCTTCAACTCATGGCGCAATGTGCTGGTCCTGGCTGTAGCGGGTCTTGCGGTAGGAATGCTTGTGCGGCCGGGAGATGGCGTCTGCGATTCCACGTTTCACGCCAACGTCGATATATCCAAGGTTTGGACGCGTGATTTCCTCGAAGTGGATTTTACGGCAGGTCTCGCCTGTATTCTAGCGCAGCCTGTTCCAGGATATCGCCTTCCTGTTCGGGTTGTTGTGCGTTCAATATGGCGAAAGTTGGGCAGAAACGATTCGTTCCTACGCGCGGTGAAGCGGTAATCGATGTCCGGTGTAGCCTTATCGGCGCAATCCGCCGACGCCCAAAACAGAGCTTGGTCCGGCCATAGCGTCATTCGAGAGATTGTGCGGAGGAAGACGGATAGCTTCCTTGCTGAAAGTTCCGCGAACGGCGTTAAGCTCGGCCTAGTTGTAGAAGGCGGCGGCATGCGCGGCGTCTATTCCGGTGGCGCACTGGTCGCCATGGAAGAGTTAGGACTGAGCGCGATTTTCGATTGCGTTTATGGGGCCGCCGGAGCGATTAACGCGTGCTATTTCCTATCGCGTCAAGGTTCGTTTGGTATTCGCATTTACCTTGAAGATCTGACCTCATGGAAGTTTAATCCGTTCCGCATCGGCTCCATGCTCAATCTCGACTATGCGATCGATGAAGTAGTTGCCCGCACAAAGCCGCTCGATATCGGTGCTGTGATGAAGTCGCGCTCCGATCTCTTTATCGCGGTGACGAACGTGCATACCGGACAGCCACGACTCATCGATGTAAAGCGCGAAAACTATCCTCTTCTGTCGGTCCTCAAAGCCACCGCTGCGATAGTTCCGCTCTATAACCGGCCGGTGTACTTGGATCACGAACAATACGTTGATGGCGGTATTTCAAACCCGATTCCTGTCGGCAACGCTATCGCGGACGGCTGCACACACATTCTGGTGCTGCTGACGCGCGAGCCGGCGTTTGTATCGCGCGAATACAATGCCCTGCAACGCTGTTGTTTGGTCCCTCTGTTCCGAAAGTGGCCAAAACCGCTGGTTAATTCTTTCTATCAGCGCCAGTACCGGCTCTACAATGAAACGCGTGATGTGGTACTTGGGCGAAAGTCTTTAAACTCGGCAGTGAAAATTGCCGTGATTGCACCCGCTCACGATGCACCGCGCGTGCAGCGTGCGACCACAGATCGTGCTGCGTTACTTGCCGCCAAAGACGACGCCATGCGCAGAACGCGAGAAGTCTTTGAGGAGATCGCTTCCGTACCATGAGCACGCTGCATGGAAATGCGTGGGCCGTCGGCCGGCGATGGCGATCGAGCCGGTTTCATGGGCCATCGTGAGATTGCGCCTCCATACTGCGATTGTGATTGCCGCTGAAGATATTGCGGCTCCAGCGACAGTAAGAGGCGCACGATGGATGCTGAGAGACTGCATTTATCAGAAGCTGCGCACACGTTTAACAATGAAGTTACTCTCCATAAGCGCCCTT
>CAVYDI010000001.1:0-116158 GCA_963767295.1 uncultured Solirubrobacterales bacterium | reverse complement strand
CGCGGTCCTGAACGCAAGCTGTTCCAACGCTCCGAACTGAAGGCCGTAGAGGCCGCGCACCGTCGCGGGAAGGCTGCCGAGCATGATCAGGTCATGCACCCACTTGAAAGGCTGTTGCACTGCGGGCAGCGGAATCTCAAACGCGGTCGCGTATCCGACCACCCGCGCCTCATCGGTCAAGAACATCTCGTCGCTGGCGAGCTTCGCCCGCCACCAAGCTCGAAACTCCGAGAACGAGCCGGGCGCGACCGAGCGCGGCATGCCGAAGAGCTCGCCAAAGCGCACATAGTCCTCCCAGAGCGCGTCTCGCTCACCGTCAGACAGGCGCCGCACGAACAGCTCGTAGAAGTAGCGGGCGGAGTCCGCGATCACCGCGACCGTCCACAGCATCAACTCTGGGTCAAAGGCCGAATAGGGCGTTCCAGCGGAAAAGGCCCCGGCGTCCTCCGGGAGCGTCACCGCGCACGCGCGCGTGCAGTCGCGCCACGCGAGCGACCACGTCGTCAGCCTCCGCGCGCGAGCCGAAGAACACGCGCTCAAACTCGATCGCCGTGTGCGCCAGGCGTCGAAATGGCTGGCGCTTCGAAGCCGAATGCTCGCTCGTGCCGACGTAGTTCAAGGGCGAGAGCGCGCCGATGCACAGCGCTCGCTGCCCGTAGAAGAGGCCCACCGCGCGCTCCTCATGGACGCGGCGCAAGATTGAGCTCCCGCGGGGAAAGTAGCCCTCGACGCCCATCGCCACCAACAAATCCTACGCCACTGTAGGCAGCCCACGGACTTTCACTACGCCGCTCTGGCATGCTGGCCGCCGATGCGTCCGGGACGGATGTCGCAAGGAGTGATCGAGCGCTACCGCGAGCGCTTGCCGTTCGCCCCCGGCGACCCTGTGGTCTCGCTCGGCGAGGGCTCGACGCCCCTCTTGCGGGCCAACAAACTCTCCGACGCCACGGGCAAGGACGTTTATCTCAAGCTCGAGGGTGCCAACCCGACCGGCTCCTTCAAGGACCGCGGCATGACTTGCGCCGTATCAGCCGCGCTCAAGGAGGGCGCACAGGCGATCGTGTGCGCCTCTACCGGCAACACTGCCGCCTCGGCCGCCGCCTATGCGGCGCGCGCAGGCCTGAGGGGCGCCGTGATCGTGCCCGAGGGCAAGATCGCGACCGGCAAGCTCGCGCAGGCCGTGATCCACGGCGCCCGCGTGGTCGCGCTCAAAGCCAACTTTGACGCCGCGCTGAAGCTCGTGCGCGAACTCGTCGATCGCCACCCGGTCTCGCTCGTCAACTCGGTCAACGAGTTGAGGATCGAGGGTCAGAAGACGGCTGCCTTTGAGCTGCTCGACGATCTTGACGCAGAGCTTGACGCGCTCTGCATCCCGGTCGGAAACGCGGGCAACATCACGGCGTACTGGCGCGGCTTCACTGAGGCGGGCAAGCGACCGCGCATGCTCGGCTTCCAAGCAGCGGGCGCGGCTCCGCTCGTGCACGGCGCACCGGTGCAAGATCCCGAGACCGTCGCCAGCGCGATCCGCATCGGCAACCCGGCTCGTTGGGAGGACGCGATGGCCGCGATGACGTCATCCGGCGGTGCCGTCAGGCCGGTCACAGACGAGCAGATCCTCGACGCGTACCGCTTCCTCGCGCAAACGGAGGGGGTCTTCTGCGAGCCCGCCTCGGCGGCGAGCGTCGCTGGCCTGCTCGCGCACGGGGCGCAAAACGCCAACACGGTCGTGTGCGTGCTGACTGGCCACGGGCTCAAAGACCCGCAGACGGCGCTCGCCGAGGCCGGCTCAATCGTCCCCTGCGACCCGGACCTGGCCCGCCTCGAGGAGGCGGTGCTGGGATGACCGGCGCCCTCGGCCGCCGCCGGCTCGTGCGGGTCCCGGGCTCTTCCGCCAACCTCGGTCCCGGACTCGACTCCCTCGCGGCGGCGCTCGCACTGCACCTGGAGCTGGAGGTCCTCGAAACGGGCTCCTTCGCGGTCCACACCGAGCTGGACATCCCCATGGATCGTTCCAACCTCGTCGTCAGGGCCTTCGAGCTGCTCCGTCCCGCCGAGGCGTTCGAGTTTCGAATCAGCTCCGAGATCCCGATTGTGGGCGGCGGGGGTGCCAGCGGCGCCGCAATTGTGGCGGGTCTGATGGCCGCCGACCACATCTTCGAACTCGACGCCGACCTGCTGACGCTGGCCGCCGGTCTCGAGGGCCACCCCGACAACGTCGCCGCCTCGCTCGAGGGCGGCTTTGTGGTCTGTGAGGACGGTAAGGCACACCGTTTCGAGCCACCCCTGGGCCTGGAGGCGATCCTGGTGGTGCCACACGAACCGCTGCTCACCGAGCAAGCCCGCGGAGCATTGCCCCCGACGGTCCCGCTGCCTGACGCGATCTTCAACGTGGCGCACGCGTCGACGCTGATGTTGGGCCTCTGTACGAGCGACTGGGAGCTGATTTCGGCCGGACTAAAGGACCAGCTTCACCAGCCTGCGCGGGCCTACCTCTACCCCCAGTCGCACGCGCTGCTCGAACTCGCACCGCAGTTCGGCGCGCTCGGCGCGACGGTTTCCGGCGCCGGCCCAAGCGTGCTCGTGTGGACCCATTTCGAGCAGACGGGCACGGTGCTGGAACTGCTCCAGCGCGAGGTCGGCGGGTGGGCCCGCGCCCAGCGCGTCACCTTCGAATCGCAGGGCGCCTACGTGCGCGGCCTGTAGCAAGCCCGCTAAGGCATGCAGTACGCGTACGCCGAGACCTTGCCCGTGTGGTGGCTGTAGTTCTTGGCGGTCACGGTCCACGAGCGCGTGCCCGACCGGAACGCGCGGCTGAAGTACACGTCCGGACCGGTGGTATTTGCATAGTCAGGCGTCGGCGTCGTGGTGTAGCCACCGCCGAGCAGCGACTCGCCCTGATGGCAGCTAGCCGTAGCAGTCGCGTGACCGGAGTCGGGGATCGACTTACTCGTATCCGACCGGACCTTCACCACCACTCCTTTCCCGCAATACGCGAAGGCGAACAGGGTGCCCGGCGTCGTGTCGAAGGCCGACATCACCGTCCACTTCTTGGCATTCGCGGCGTAATTCCGGTAGGTCGTGGAGTCGTTTTCGTTCGAAGACGGCGAGAAGGCAAACCCGCCGGATACGAGGCGCTCACCGGATCCGCAGCGTGCCATGGCGACGGTGTTGTAGCTGGGCGTTCCACCAAGTGCCGACGCGTGATTCTGATGCTGGGAGAGCCGGATCTGGCCTTTGGGAGCGCAGTACGCATATGCAGTGAGCTTCTCGGCCCCACCCGGATAGAAGTGGACGGTCCAGCGGTCACCGTGAACGGCGCGAGAAACCACCTCGCCTTCTGCGTTGTCGAGGCTCGGCGTTTTGAAGCCCCCGGAGACGACCTGCTCGTTTGCACCGCACTTGGCGGTCGCGACCAGTTCGCCGGCCGAGTTCATTGTGCTATCGGTCGCGGAGTGTGTTGACAGCGCGATCGCCCCGCTGGGCGCGGCCAGCGCAGCACCCGCGACGGCCGCGGTCGCCGTCACCCGGCGCCAAATACCAGTCGAGACCATCCCTTCGCCCCTTTCGCCATGCGCCCTGCAAGGCACCGTTCGTACGACAACCAACCTACCGAAGCGACCCCGCCTAAGCAATGGGGCCGGTGTCGTAGGCTCACCCGCCCGTGACTGGCTCCGTCGAACTCGTCATCTTCGACTGCGACGGCGTGCTGATTGACAGCGAACGCCTGGCGATCAAAGTCGACATCGAGGTGCTCGGCGAGCTGGGCTGGCCGCTAAGCGAGGCCGAGGTGATCGAGCGGTTCGTCGGACGATCTGCCGCTCAAGAGCAAGCCGCCCTTGAGACCCACCTCGGTCGGAGCCTGCCGCCGGGAACGTTCGACGCCCGCTTCGACGCCCGCTTTCGACGCGCGTGCGAGACAGAGCTGCGAGCCGTCGACGGCGTGTTCGATGCGCTCGAGCGCATCGAACTGCCCACCTGCGTCGCGTCCAGTAGCGGTCACGACCGACTGGAATTCACGCTTGGACTGACAGGTCTCTACGAGCGCTTCGCGGGCCGGATCTTCAGCGCGTCCGAAGTGTCACGTGGAAAGCCCGCACCCGATCTGTTCCTTTACGCCGCGGCGCAGATGGGCGCCAGTCCCAGCAAGTGCGTCGTGATTGAAGACAGCCGCTTTGGCGTGCAAGCCGCGCGCGGCGCGGGCATGCGCGTCCTGGCGTATGCCAGCGGCCTCGTCCCAATCGCCGCCCTAGAAGGCCCCAACACCATCATCTTCGACCAAATGGCCGACTTACCCACTCTCATCAAACGAGACGCCACGAGTGCTGTGGGGATGGGGCCGTAGCCCCCGCTCGGGCCACTCGCGTTAGCCGTGGCCCGAGCGGGGTTTGCGGCTCCTGAGCCACTCCGCGTGGCGCTCCTGCAGCTCCCGGCTCTGCCGGTGAAACTCGGCCAGCAGCTCGAGCTCGGCGTCGGAGTAGCGCTTCATCATGGGCACGGCTGCCTCGCGCATGGGGCGGCCCATCAGCTCCCAGATCAGCTCCCGTGCCTCGGGGGTCAACTCAACCAGCACGCGCCGCCGATCGGTGGTGTCAGGCGCGCGTTCGGCGTAGCCAGCCCGTTCGAGCCGGTCAACTACGGCGGTCACGGCCCCGGTCGTCAAGCCGCTGAAACCGGCCAACTCGCCGGCGCTCATGCGACCGTGCTGCTCGAGGATGTCGATGCAGCGGGCGTCGGTTCGGTTGATGCCCATCAGCTCGGCCACCAAGTCGTCGACGACGTCGACCGTGCGTTGACCAGCGCGGATCTCCTCGCCGAGCCGGCGCATTAACTCCATCCTCTGGGATTTCGTTGTAGTCACTAATCACTTAGTCGCTGAGAATCTGATGATCCTAGACAATGCTAGTCGAGCGTGCACGACCGCGATGAAAGGATTCTCCCGTGAGCCAAGACGAATATGCGCTGCGGAGCACGTTCTCGACGCCCCCGAGCGAGCCCGTTGTGGAGCTAGAGACGGCGGTCGGACCGTTGCTGCTGCCCCGCCACGACGAGGTGATCACCGCGGTGCTCGCCGACGGCGGCCTATGGGAGCCGGACGTGGGCGCCTGGCTCGCCTCGAACCTCCGCCCGGGGCATACGTTCGTCGACGTGGGCGCGCACGTCGGTTATTTCAGCGTCCTCGCCTCGAAGCTGGTCGGTACCAATGGGAGCGTGATTGCGGTCGAGCCCGAGACGCGCAATCGCGACCTGTTGCAGCGCAACCTCGTGCGCAACGAGTGCACCAACGCGCAGGTGATGCCGTTCGCTGCGTATTCGGCCTCCGGCGAGATGGCGCTCGAGCTCAACGAGACAAACCGAGGCGCGCACCGCCTCGTGCCCCTCGGGGAAGCGCCGACGAGCGTCCGTTGTGTGCGGCTCGACGACGTGCTGCCGGCGAAGGTGGATGTCGTCAAAACCGACGCCCAGGGCTATGACCACGACATCGTCGAGGGCCTGCAGAGGACCATCGCCGCAAACCCGCAACTGCTTCTGATAACCGAGCTCTCGCCCGAGGAACTCGAGCTTCGCGACGTCGAACCGGAGGCTGCGCTGGCGAGCTACCAGACTCTCGGCTTAGAGCTCTACCTGCTGGGCCACGAAATGCGTTCGCGGCGGGCATCCCTGGCTGAGACGCTTGCAGCCTGCCGCGCAGGATTGCCAGCCACGATGCCGGTGATCTTGGCTCGGCCGGGGGTAACGAGCCTAAGCGCGCCCGCGCTCAAAGCCTTCCCGGTACAAACGCCGGGGCTCGAGTTGCGCGAGGCCGCGGATGGCTTGATCGTCTACGAGCTCGGGCGCAAGCGCGCTCACCGTCTCAACGACACCGCCGCGATCGTGTTCGAGCTCTGCACGGGGGAGCACTCGGTCGCCCAAATCGTCGAGCGTATTCAGCGAACTTACGAATTACCCGACTCGCCGGCGGCCGAGGTGCAGGAGTGTCTAGGCACTCTGCGCCGTGAGGGACTCATAGCCTGATGCTCCCATCCCGTCGGTGGCGGTCGTTTGCGCTCTCGGCGAATGTGGCGCTCGACCGCACCGCGGAAGGCCGCGGCGACCGCTTCCGGGCGGAACCGGTCCCGGATCTCGGCAGCCAGCGGCCCGCACGCCTGTCTGGCCTCATCCGGCTTTTGCGCCACCGCCCGCATGAGGGACGCGGCGTGGTCGATGTCCGGCTGCGCCCATCGCTGATCGGGCGCGAAGCTGGGATAGCCCATCGGATCTTCCACCGGGACGAGGTCGAACCGCACGAGGTACGGAGCGCCGGCCAGATAGTCGAGCTGGCCTCCGAAGCCGGTGATCACCACGGGGTTGCCGTGCGCGGCTGCGTCGAAGGAACCGAGGCCAAAACCCTCGGAGCGGGTCAAAGAAACGAAGCAGTCGCCGCGCCGATGCAGGGCCTCGATCTCGGCGTTTGTCAGGTCCCGGGTGATCAGGTTGACCGCGGGTGGGTCCTGATGACCAGCGAGCAGCCGGGCTAGCGCCCAGGCCGCCGTTCCTTCCACCGCGGAGCCCGGCGCCGCGCGGCGACGACGTCGATCCGCGGCCGAGGTCTTGATCACGAGCAGGACGCGATCTCGAGCGCCGAACGCGCGCAGGTACGCCTCAACGGTCAGCTCGAGCGCCTTTCGCTCGGTCCATTCGGCGATCGCGTAAAAGACGAAAGTGCCGTCGGCAACAGGCGGCCAGTTGAGCGACGGTTGGTCACTCAGCTGCGGGGCCACGTGAGGTACCACCTCGATCGGGGTCGTGACGGGCGAGCGGGACATCGCCTCGGCGCTGAACCGCGACGGCGTCACCACCAGATCGGCCTCGTTGAGAAATGCAACCCAGTGCTCCGGGAGTCGGTCGGTGTCCCAGATTGTGTGGCTGACGAGAAAGGTCTCAGGGAGCCGACCCCTGACAAACCCCAGGTACTCCGGCACCAGATGGGCCACAACCGCCTCGTCGCTGGCTGCCGAGGCCAGCGGCCGTGCCGGCTGGTAGGCAAACCCGTGACCGTTCGCCGGGGATGAATGGGAGCGCCTCAAGCTCGGCTCCGGATTCCACCAGCGCATCGATGCAGCGCTGTGCGGCGACGCCGTAGCCGCTGTGTTCGTCCAAAAACAGGTATCGCCAACGTCTGGGAGCCGTGCTGGGTGCCCGCACCCCACGGCGCCGGGCAGCTACCAGCTCAGGGAGATATGGCCTGACGATTTCGGCGAGCGTCGTCGGGATCCCCTGAATCAGAGCCGGCGTGTACCAGCCCGCATGGGCCTGGCTGAAGTCGCGCCGGGTTCGCTCCCACCACAGATGCGCCCACAGATGAATGCTGAGTGCCTCCGCGGGAACCTCCGCCCGCCGCTCGAGCAGTTTCGACAAGCCGGCGGCGGTCGGCTGGAATGAAAAGAAGCTCGCCTCTGGCTCGATGCGCACCGTGGTGGGCATGAGTCTGCTCAGCCGCTCGGGCAAAAAGCCGCTGTGGTTGCTCCAGGTTCCGTTGAGGGCGTCTGCCATACGCGCCCTCCACTCAACGGCGAACTCAGCCCTAGGCTCGCTCAGCAACAGGGCGTTGCACAGCGACGGTCGCAGCTCGCCCGTGAGCTCGTCGCGCACCTCGATTTCGCGCCCGATCACGAACGGAGCCCTGAACAACTCCAGCGGAAACGGACGCAAAAAGATGGTGTCGATATCGGCGTAGAGCCCGCCGTACTCGATCAGCGCCTCCAGGCGGCGGAAGTCGGCATGGTGCGCGTAGCGGTAGCGCTCCGGCACACGGCTGGGCACGTAGTCGGCGGCGAGCACCGCCGGTACGTGATCGACCTCGACGGGCGTCACGTGGGGAGCGGTGCGCTCCCACCAGGGGCCCCACGGCAGTTGCTTGTGGTGGAAATAGATCCGCTCGGGCGCGAGCACGCGCCGGCAGGACTCGATCGAGACGTAGTGCAGGAAGTGAAATGGCTCGCGCTGCTCGCCGAGCCCGAAGACGAAGTGCGCTATGCGCGGGATCAAGAAAAGCCCCTGCTACGGTGCGCGCGCGAAAGGCACCCAGGACAACGATGAGCGACGCCAATCCCCGCCGGGTCGCCGGACTCGAGATCAACGAGGCCGAGGACGGCCTGGTCGTCTACGACCCCGCCCACGACATGGTCCACCACCTGAACCCCTCGGCCGCGATGATCTTCGATCTCTGCGACGGCAGCCGGGACCTGCCGGCGATCGCGCGCGTGCTGGCGGAAGCATTCGAGTTGGTCGCCCTGCCGCTCGAGGACATTCGAGCGGGGCTCGACGATCTGGTCGAGCGCAATCTGGTGCGCTGGGAGGCTCACGCCGGCGCCGACAGCTGAGCGCGGCTCCGCGCGCGCTTGGCGGCGCGGTTAAAGAATTCCTGGATGCTCGGGATCACCACCTCGAGTGAGTAGCGATCCCGGACCAGCTGGCGAGCCTCACCCACGAGCCGGGCAGCCAAGCCTTTCTCCGTGACCACCCGCACGATCGCATCCGCGGCCTGCTCAGAGTCGGCAGCCACTAGTACTTGGCGCCCGTCGACGACCTCCAAGCCGGCCACGGCGGCTGGAGAAGCGACCACCGGAACCCCGCGCGCGAATGCCTCGAGGACCTTTATGCGGGTGCCGGCGCCCGTCTTCAGCGGCGCGACGACTGCGTCAGCCGACGCGTACAGGGGCGCCAGGTTGGGCACGTAGCCCGCCAGCTCGACGGCCTCGCCCCCCAGCGCCAGCAGCTCGTGACCGTGGCGCCCCGCCAGCGTCACGCGCACCACGTCCCCAAGCGCGCGCCTGAGCCGCGGCAGGATCTCCTCCACCAGTGTCCGTGCCGCCTCGATGTTGGGCGCGTATGTGAGGTTGCCAACGAAGAGGAGTGACACCGGGTCGCGGCCAGCGACCCCCTCGGGCCGATCGGCTCGTCCTGGACGCGGGCGGGGGAGCCGTACAGCGTTTGGGATCGGCTCGATCGCCAGCTCGTGGCGGCGCGATATCGCCTCGGCCTCTGCGGCCGCTGCAGCGCATAGGCCGTCAAAGCAAGGCGCGAACACGCCCAGCAGACGTTCGTAGGCGGCGGCCTCATCGGCGTCATCGCGTTCGCGCTCGTATTGCGCGTCGTCTTCGTCGAGGTCGAGCGTGACCCAGGCTGCGGGCAGCCGCTCAGCGAGGGCGACCCCAAGCGGCGCCAGATAGGAGCGCATCACGTGCAGGGCGATCCGTTCGCCACCCGACACCTCGCACGCGGCCAGCACCGCGTCGGCCAGCCCGGGCGAGGCCGCGCGCGCGAGGTGGGGGAGAGCGCCCGCGCGCTGCAGCCGGTTGCGCCAGACCCCGCTCTCCACGAGCGCACGTACGCCCGCACGGGCCTCCGTGTTAGCGCTCGGAACGATCCTCACCCCCCTCAATGCCAGACGGCGAAATAGCCGTCCTGCAACCGGCACAACCACGCTCAGTACGTCAACTCCGCGCGGGACTGAGCGGCAGAACAGCTGGGTTCGCATCGCCAAGCCGTTGCCGGTTGGGGCCGGCTCGATGGGCGCGAGCACGATCAGGCGCTCGATATCCACTTCAGGCGCGCAGTATGTCCGCCGGGCTAGTCGAGCCCGCTGCGCCTTGCGCCCGAGCCAAGCTGCCCGACCCCTCCTGATCCGGCCCCGCCCGCCCAAGCGCGGCCATCCACTTGGCGCGGTACCCGAGTTCGGAAGGGTCAATCCGCATCGCCTCGGCGTAGGCGGCGGCGGCTTCCGCGTAGCGGCCCAAATGAAACAGGCAAGCCCCGCGCGCTTCCTGGGCGAAGTCCTTGAAGATGCGCTCGTCGTAGGCGGGCTCATCGGGCGCCAGCGCCGACAGGTCAACCGCCACCAGCCGGTCGAGCAGCGCGAGCGCTTCGACATAGCGGCCGGACTTGACGTTCGTGGCCGCCTCGATCCACCACAGCAGCTTGTTGTTCGGGTAGCGGCGGCGCCCTTCGGCCAGCAGCTCGGTGATGTCATCTCCGCGCGCGCGGCGCACGCGCACGAGATCGGTGAACACCAGCACACCGAGCGGGTCGCGTGGTCTCCGCCGCGCGAGCTCAACTCCGGCCTCGAGCACGCTGGCAGCCTCATCGTTTTCTCCCAGCCCCTGCAGCACGCGCGCGAGGTGGTGGCGGTTGAAGAGATTGTCTGGTTCACGCGCGAGCTGGGCCCGCAGCAGAGGCAGGTTGCGCCGGTGCTTATGGGTCTGGTCGCCCTCGTAGCCGATGTGGGTCAGCAACAGCTCGCAGTCGCTGATCGGCCGGCCGTCGGCCGCGGCGACGGCGGCGATCGCGGGCGTGACCTTTTCGTGGATCCGGCCCCGGAAGCGGATGCGCGGATCGTGGCGCCACAGCCGGTATTCCCGATACGGGGTGGACCGCAAATCGGGACGCAGCCCCAGCCGAAAGGCAACCTCAGGAGCGCCGCTCAGAAGTCGTCGTACCGCTGCGGGGTCGACGGGGGCCAGTCGCTCGTCGGCGTCGATGTAGAGGATCCACTCGCCGCGGGCGGCCTCGAGGCCGACATTGCGGGCCTCGGCAAAGTCATCGCTCCAGCGATGGTGGATCACGCGGGCGCCAAAGCGCGCCGCGATCTCGGGCGAGCTGTCGCGCGAGCCCGTGTCGACCACGACTATCTCGTCTACGACGGCCCGGACCGACGCCAGACAGTCCTCGAGCACCCCGGCTTCGTCACGGACGATGAGCGCGGCGCTGAGCAGCACTACAAGTCAACCTTGCGCCCTGAGCCCGTCGCCGCCAAACGGCGCTCGAGCTAGCACCCCGCGGTTATGCGCGCCTGTCTCGCGTAGTAAAGGAGCTCCGACTTCAGCCCGGGTTTGTTGAGCTTGTTGATCTCGCTTATGAGCTCTTTGATCTCCCCGCACATGTCGGACGAATCGACCGCCGCCGCCCACGCCGCGTCATAGGCAAGTTGTCCGATCTTCTTCGCCTCGGCATGGCTGATGTCGCACGCCGGCACACCGAGCAGTGCCCCCCGGATGACCGAGACGAGGCTGTCCTCGACATAGGCCTGGTTCGGAAAGCTCTGGTTGGCGCACCGCTGGTCCGTGAAGGTGCCATTGCGATGGGCCGTGTCTCCCTCGGCCACGCCGTCGAGCGCGAATGACACCACCGCCGGGGCGACAAACGCCGCGGCCGCGCTGCGCTTCAGGAACCTGCGGCGCGGAATGCCGAGTTCCTCGAACCGCTCATCACTCATCTCGATCTCTCCTTTGATCCGATGCTTGCCCCAGCGGTCACCGGCGCCCCGGAGACTCGGCCACCCTACTGCAGGCTTCGCGGTGTTGCAAGGATGTGACGCGGGAGGGTCGCGCGTACCGATAGCGCACCGGAAATCGACAAAACAAGCCCGTCTATATAATTGTTGGTTCCACGAATCACTTAACAAATGAGAATCTGATATACCTAGAGAATGCTCATGGAGACAGAACTTCAAAACCGAAGGACAGACACGTCCGAGTCGCAGGTGATGATCGAGGCCGAGGGCCTGGTCAAGACCTACGGCAAAGGGCGAGAAGGCCGTGCGAGCGCTGGACGGCCTCAGCTTCAAGGCACGGCGCGGCACCATCTTCGCCCTGCTCGGTCCCAACGGCGCCGGCAAGTCGACTGCGGTCAAGGTGCTCACCACCCTGACCCAACCCGACGAGGGTCGCGCCGCGGTGGCGGCGCTTGACGTCGTCGAGCAGCCCGACAAGGTTCGTCGCACGATCGGCGTCGTCTCCCAAGGCACCGGCGTCGACATCCAGGCCACGGGGCGCGAGAACCTGCGCCTCCAGGGCCAGCTCTACGGCATGCGCGGCCGCCCGCTCGAAGAGCGCGCCAGCCAACTGCTCGAGCGCTTCGGGCTGGCAGAGGCCGCCGACCGCATCGCGCGCGGGTACTCGGGCGGCATGCGCCGCCGGCTCGACATCGCCATGGCGCTCGTGCACGACCCCCAGGTGCTGTTCCTCGACGAGCCCACCACCGGCCTCGACCCCGAGGTGCGAGCCGACATGTGGGAGCAGATCGCTGCGCTCGCGGCAAACCAGGACAAGACAGTGCTGCTCACGACCCACTACCTCGAGGAGGCCGACCAGCTCGCCGCGCACCTATCGATCGTGGACCGCGGCAAGGTGGTGGCCGAGGGGACGCCGGAGGAGCTCAAGTCCGAGCTACGCGGCGACGCGATCCACGTCGAGCTGGTCGAAGTGGTCACCAACGGCACCGTGCACGACGCGCTCAACGAGATCGTCGGCGTGCGTGAGGTCGCGGTCGACGGCCGCGCCCTGAGGGCGCGCGCCGAGGACGGCGGCCGCGCCGTGCCGGCCGTGCTGCAAGCGCTCGAGGCGCACGGGATCGCCGTCGCGGCCGTGCGCGTGGCCCGACCCTCGCTCGACGACGTCTATCTGCGTTACACCGGCCGCACTTTCCAGGAGGCCGAATCGGAACAGGAGGCCCAGTCCAAGGAGGAGGCCAAGCGATGACAGTCACCCTTGCCCGTCACACCCTCTACATGACGATTCGCCATGTGCGCGAGCTGCTGCGCCAGCCGTGGTGGATCGCGGTCACGCTCGTGCAGCCCGTGATCTGGCTGCTGCTCTACGGCGCGCTGTTCAAGAAGGTGGTGGAGATCCCCGGCTTTCACGGCGGCTCCTACATCGAGTTCTTGGCGCCCGGCGTGGTCGTGATGACGGCCCTCTTTGCCTCAGGCTGGAGCGGGATGCCGCTGATCGACGACATCGAGCGCGGCGTCACCGACCGCTTCCTGGTCTCGCCCGTGCGCCGCAGCGCGCTTATCTCCGGGCGGCTGGTGAACTCGGCCCTGACGATCGCGATTCAGTCGCTGATCATCGTCGCCCTGGCGCTGATCGTGGGGGCGAGCTTCCCCGGCGGCGTGGGCGGCGTGATCGTGCTGATAGTCGTGGCGGTGATCCTGGGCATGTCGTTCGGGGCACTCTCCGCCGGTCTCGCGCTGCTCGCCCGCCGCGAGGAGACCCTGATCGCGGTCATGCAGTTCCTGTTGTTGCCGCTGACGTTTCTGTCCTCGGCCTTCATGCAGCAAAACCTGATCCCGCGCTGGATGCAGCACGTCGCGGACTTCAACCCCGTCAACTGGGCCGTGATCGCCGGCCGCGCAGCTGTCTCGACGCACCCCGACTGGGGTCTCGTCGCCTCGCGCGCAGGGTTCTTGACAGCGCTGTTGCTGGTGTGCCTCGCGTTCGCGACGCGGGCGTTCAGGACCTACCAGCGCTCGGTCTGATGCGCCCGAGTGGTCACGGCCCGTGCTCGGCCAGTGTCCGCTGGATGAAGCTCGAGGCTCGCTCGCCTACCGCCAAAGCGCTGTTCGCGGAGGCGGCGGTGACGCCGTAGAGAGCGTCTCCTTTGGTGCCCGGGTCGGCGCTCGGTTGGATGTACCAGCCCGTGCCGGTCCAGTGCTCGACGATCGTCCGGGCCTGGGTGCCGTCGAAGTACCAGCCCACCGCCCAGGCGTTCTTACGCGAGGTGGCGGCGACCCCCAGTAGAAGGTTGTCGGTGCTCGAGCCCCCAGGATCGACACTTGGCACGATCTTCCAGCTCTTACCGTTCCAGTGCTCGACCAGGGTCTGGTCCCGTAGCACGCCGTTTTCGTAGAAGCCAACCGCCCAGGCGTTCTTGGGGGAGGTGGCGACCACGCCGTCGAAAAAGTTGTTGGACGAGCCGCTGGGGTTCGGGCTCGGCTGGACCTTCCAGGCTTTGCCGTTCCAGTGCTCGATTAGGGTCTGTGTCGTGGTCCCACTGCTGGAATCGCCCACTGCCCAGGCGTTGTCAGAGGAGGTAGCGGCCACAGCCTGGAGGTAGTTATCGGTGGCCCCACTGGCGTTTGCGCTCGGGCGGGCCTTCCAGGTTTTGCCGTTCCACTGCTCGACCAGCGTCCGGTACGCGGCGCCTTTCTTGTACGCGCCGACCGCCCAGGCGACGTTGGACGAGCTGGCGCTCACGCCGTACAACTCGTCGTCGTTGCCGGTGCCCGGGTTGGGGCTCGCCTCAGTCTTCCAGGCCGTGCCGTCCCAGCGCTCGATCCGGGTGCGGTACACCTGCTTGCTGCCTTTCTTGGTCCAGCCCACCGCCCAAGCGTTCTTCGATGATGTGGTGGCGACGCCCTGCAGATAGCCGCCAGCGGGAGTGGGGCTTTGCGCGATGCTCCAGTGCTTGCCGTTGAAGTGCTCGATCACCGGACGCCACGGATGGTTTTTCGTCGCCCCAGCTTTCTTAATCGGCCCGAGCACGGCGCCCTTTATGTAGTCACCCACGGCCCAAGCGTTGTCGTTCGACGTGGCGGCCACGCCGAAGAGGTCGTTGGTGTAGCCGGACCCTCCACGATTCGGAGTGCGCTGAACGGTCCAGATTGGAAGAGCGAGCGCGGCCGAAACCGCGATCAGGCATCCGGCGAGCACGCCGAGCGCGGGCGAGTATCTGAACGAGCGAGTGATCGACATGGCCCCCGGGCGCCGCATCATATAGCGATCAGCTGCCTACCTACCAGCGCTCGATCCGTCCCACTCGCGAGAGAGGGATGGGCTCGCGCCTAGACCGACGCGCGGGTACCGCCGACCAGGGCCCCGAGGCGGCTGCGGGCCTCGCTCATGCCCAGCCTGCGCAGCAGCTCGTCGGTCACGTTGAGGTAGTCGACCGCGAGATCGGGGCGGTAGTCGAGGATCGAGAGCGCCCGCTCGGCCGACTCGGCGTAGGCGATCGAGGCCCGGATCGTGGTGTCGAGCAGCTTCTCGCCGTAGTGCTTGCGCAGGGACTCGAAGGCGTCGCGTGAGTGGCGGGTGCGCATGTCGGCGATGTTGAGCAGCACGCCGAGCCACTCGAGCTCGGGGTTGAGGCTCTCGCGCGCGAGCTCGACCACCTGCAGCGCCTGCTCGACCCCCTGCAGCGCGAAGTACTGCGCCTCGGCCGAGAGCAGCGCGTAGTCGGCGGCCACCAGCGCGTTGACGGTCAGCAGCCCGAGCGACGGTGGGCAGTCGATCAACACCACCTCGTAGCTGCTCTTGACCTCGCGCAGCGCGCGCTTGAGCGACAGCTCGCGGCCCATGCGGCCCGAGAGCGCCAGCTCCGCCTCGGCGAGATTCAGGTTGGCGGGGATGAGGTTGCCGTGGACGGCATCGGCCGCGTCCGCGCGGCCCGTCAGCACGTCGCCGACCGTTGGCGATGCCTCGGGGGCGATGTCGAAGTAGTCCGAGAGGTTGCCCTGTGGGTCGAGATCGACCGCCAGCACGGCCACGTCGATGCGTCGCAGCACGTCGGCGATCGTTCGCACCGCGGTGGTCTTGCCCGTGCCGCCCTTCTGAGAGAGAACCGCGATTGTGTGCGCCATCGAGGGTGGTGACTATAAGAAATTGGGGATGGCCGGCGCACATGTGCGCCGGCCCCCGTCGGCACATGTGCCGACGGGCCGGGCCGCGCATGCGCGGCCCGGGACGATATTTGAACTAGGCGGGTTGGCGCTCTTCTTCGGCCGCCGAGGCGTAGCGCATCCCAGACACCACCGGGATGTCGATGAAGTGCAGATGGTGGCGGCCGATCACGATCTCGTCGTTGTCGGCGAGCGTCGACCACTCGACCCGCTCGCCGTTGACGAACACGCCGTTGAGGCTGCGGTCATCGAGTACGCGCAGGCCATCTGGCTGGCGCACAATGAGCGCGTGCCGGCGGGACACGGTCGGGTCGTCGAAGCGCACGTCGGCGGCCAGGCTGCGCCCGATGCGGGTCCACTCGCGCTCGAGCGCGTAGGCGCGCACTTCGCCGCTCGGCGAGCGGTAGGCGAGGTACTGGCCGGGGTCTTCCAGGTTCGAGCGCAGCTCCTCGAGCCAGACCTGATCCTCGATTCCGACCGGCACTTCGACGACCGTCGCCTGCGCCGTGGTGAATAGCGACGCTCTCACAAACTCCTTGCCCCCGCAGTTCGGACATGGAGGCAGCTCATCGACGGCATCCAACGAAAGGGCGTAGTCACACTCGGTGCAACGGAACGTGCCGGTCCCCGCCACGTTGCCCGACATCCACGCTTTCATGGGGCTTCTCCTTGTTGTACGGGACGGCGAGGCATCTGCCTCTGGATTGGACGGGGCGACCAGAAACCGAGCCTGCTCGTAAACATGATCCTAACGTCTGTGTCAAAGCTCCCGTAAAGATGGTGTGAGAGCACATAAGCAGGAGCTCGCACGGGTATCGCCGAACTGGAAGTCATGGACGACCCCGATTCCATCCAGACGACCGAGCTTCAGCTGGCGCTGCTGCGCCGCTCGAGCGACGCATTTGCCGCCAACTGCGATCGCTGCTCGCGCTGCCAGCGCACGGTGCTCGCGGGCGAGCGGGTCTACGACTGCGACGGGCGGATCGTGTGTGAGCTGTGCGTTTCGTTCGAGCACGACCCGCCCGTGGACTCGCGCCTCGTGCACGGCCCCGAGTTCGGCCACACGATCAGAATCGTCGATCAGCGCGACGCGGCTTAGACCTGCGCTCGCGCCACATGCAGGCCAGCGTCGGCCCGTATCCGAGCGCACTGTGCACGAACAGTCGCGACCAGCGCCGGTAATTGTCCATGCGCTTGGTCGGATCGGGAAACGCCCAGCTCCGGGTTGGGTCCTCGAAGAAGGCCAGGGTGAAGAGCTCAATGACCTGATCGGCCTGCGCTTCGCCCGGCGTCTGATCGCTTGTAAGGTTCACAACCTACCTACGCCGCGCTACACTCCACTTGGGGTGCGAGGGACGTACGCGACCTTCTTTTCTGCGAGGCGCTCGGTCGCCGTGGGCGCCGCGGCGCTCGCGAGCCTAATTGTCGCCGGCCTCCCGGGCGCCGCCGCCGCGGCCACGATCAAGGTCACGAACCAGCACAACGCGGGGCACGGTTCGCTGCGATGGGCTTTGGGGCGGGCCCACGACGGGGACACGATCCTCGTGCCCGCCGGGAACTATCAGTTGAAGAGCCAGCTCGTCATCAACCCGTCTGTCAGCGTCGAGGGGGCGGGGCCCGGCAAAACCATTCTGAGCGCCGGGTCCAAGAGCCGCGTCATCGACGTCACAAGCTCATCGGCATCGATTACGATCGCGGGCCTCACGATCACCCGCGGCAAGGCGACAGATGGCGGCGGGATCCTCAATGCCGGTGACCTTACGCTGCGCCACGTCGCCGTGACACGAAACCTCGCTGCCGGGTCAAACACGGCCGAAGGCGGCGGCATCGAGAACTCCGGCACGCTGACGATCACGCAGAGCGAGATCTCCGACAACAAGACCTCGGGGCGGAGCGCGGAGGGATTGGGCGCGGGTATCGCGGACAGTGGCTCGGTCGAGATCTCGAAGAGCTCGATCACGGGTAATGTTGCCCAGCGCCGAGGCTTCGGCGGCGCGCTGTTCTTCGCGCCGATCGATCCCCCCGATGGCACCGCGGTCTCGATCACCACCACCACCGTCTCTAACAACCGAGTGCTCGGAAGCGACGTGGCTGGAGGCGCGATCCTTTACGACCCGATCATCAGCACGGGCTCGCCGCGGCTGCCGCTCAAGCTGACAAGAGACACGTTCTCAGGAAACGTCGCGGACGGCGGCACGTCCCAGGGAGTTGGGGGCGTCCTGGACTATGCGCCAATCAGCAACACGACCGCCAGCCTGTCTGTGAGGATGGTGAATGACACCTTCGCGAGTAACCGTGCGGGCAACTCGACTGCCACGGGAGTGGGAGGCGGACTCGCACTTGAGCCAATCATGAACCACGGCTCCGCGGCGTTGAACTTCACGAACCTCACCATCGCCCACAACACGGCGGGCGGCTCGATCGGGATCGGCGGCGGGGTGGTCTTCGAGCCGAGCGGAACATCAAGCGGCACCTTTGTCAACACGATCATCGCGCTCAACAACGCAGTGAACGGCCCCGACTGCGAAGGGAACGTCCCGAGCTCCGGCCACAATCTGGAGCGCCACACATCGTGCGGCTTCAACAACGCCAGCGGTGACCTGCAGAACACCAACCCCAAGCTCGGCCCGCTCGCCGACAACGGCGGCCCGACCAAAACGCTCCGCCTGCTGGGGGGCAGCCCAGCGATCAATGCGGGCAGCGACGAGGCCTGCCCGTCCACCGATCAGCGGGGCATCTCTCGCCCGCAAGGGCACCACTGCGACATCGGGGCTTACGAGCAAGCAATGAAGCATTAGCGGTTTAGACTGCCGCGGCGTGGACCCGGTCAGAGTCTCGGCGACGATCTCGCGCCCGCGCGAGGAGGTGTTCGAGTATCTCGCGGACATCGCCAACCACGCCGAGTTCACCGACCACTACCTGGTCGAATGGCATCTGACGCGTGAGGATTCCTACGGCCGCGGCGCCGGCGCGCGCTTTCGCGTCAAGGCGCCGCTGAGCCGTTTCTCGTGGGCGGATGCGACCTTCGCCGAGGTACAAGCGCCGTTCCGCATCGTCGAACACGGGCGCTACGGCAAGTACAACCGCATCCGCAGTCTCGGCACCTACAC
This sequence comes from uncultured Solirubrobacterales bacterium, assembly GCA_963767295.1. Taxonomy (GTDB): domain Bacteria; phylum Actinomycetota; class Thermoleophilia; order Solirubrobacterales; family Solirubrobacteraceae; genus Palsa-465. The sequence goes on along the minus strand of CAVYDI010000001.1, from coordinate 97,618 downwards.
GCTCTCGCCTGGACCGAGCGACTCGACCGTGGTCGAGTACATGTATGAGAGCGTTCCCGTGATGCCGTCGGATCGACTGATGGAGATGTTCGGGGGCCGTTCGTGGATGAAGCGCCAGGCCGCCAAGGCGCTGCGGCGCCTGCGGACGATCCTCGAGGAGGACCGCGGACGGGGTCGGCGCCCGACTGTGGCCGCGCGCAATTAAGATCTGCTGCGTGAGAGTCCGCCGCGCCCTGACCGCCGCTTGCCTGGCCCTCGCCGCTGCCCTGGCTGCGGGCTGCGGCGCGAAGACCAAGAACTTCGCCGATGCCAACAACATCGGCAGCTACGTCGCGGCGGGGCCGATCGACTACCAGCTACAGGTGTCGCGCCAGCTCAACCAGTACACGCCCGAGGATTCGGGCTATGTCAGGGGGCTCACCAAGAGCGATTCGACGCTGTCCACGACCCAGATGTGGTTTGGCGTGTTCATGTGGGCGCAGAACACGACCAACAAGCCGATCGCCACGACCGACAACTTCGACATCGTCGACACCCAGGGAAACGTCTACAAGCCGGTCAAGCTCGACCCGGCGATAAACCCGTATGCCTGGACCTCGCAGTCGCTCGCGCCTGGCATGACCGAGCCCAACCCGAACACCACCGCCGGATTGGGCTCCCCCGGCGGCGGGCTGCTGCTGTTCAAGCTGCCGGCGGTCGGGAAAAACTCGATCTTCGACAACCGCCCGCTCACGCTCCAGATCCGCTCGCCCTCCGGGCTCAAGGTCTGGGCCACGATTTCCCTGGACCTGTAGGACTTTTGAGGTGTCCTGAGCTGCCGCTCAGCGGCCGCCAGTAGCCTCACGATCCCGTGACCACGATCGACTGGCTGATCGTCGCCTTTTGCGTCCTGCTCGCCTTGTACGGCTTTTTGCAGGGCTTCATCGTCGGCGCGCTGTCGCTGCTGGGGTTCGCGCTGGGCGCGTTCATCGGCACGCGTGTGGGACCGCTGCTGTTGCCTCAGGGGTCGCACTCGCAGTACGCCCCGCTGTTCGGTCTGCTGGGCGCGCTGCTGGCCGGCGGCGTGATGGCGACGGGGCTCGAGGGCATCGGGTTGCGGGCGCGCCGCAGGCTGCGGTTGCCCGGTTTGCAGACTGTCGATGGGCTGCTGGGGGCGATCTTGACCGCGTGTGTCGGACTCGGGATCGCGTGGATCGTGGGCGCGGTGGTGGTGCAGTCGACCAACTCGGCGACGCTGCGCCAGAACATCCAGTCGTCGGTGATTCTGAGCCACCTGAACGAGCTGCTGCCGCCGTCGGGAGCACTGCTCAACGCGCTGTCGCACTTTGACCCGCTGCCGTCGGTGAACGGCCCGGCGGCCTCGGTGGCGCCGCCCACTCGCGGCGTGCTGGCGACGCCGGGGGTTCGGGGGGCGGGGTCCTCTGTGGTGCGGGTGGTGGGCACGGCGTGCGGGCTCGGGATCGAGGGCTCGGGGTGGGTGGCCGCGCCCGGGCTCGTGGTCACCAATGCACACGTGGTCGCGGGCGAGAGCGACACGCGCGTACAGATCCACGGGGTCGCTCCGGGGCTGCCGGCCTCGACAGTCGACTTCGACCCGCGCAACGACATCGCTGTTCTGCGTGTACCGGGGCTGGGGCTGCGGCCCTTGTCGATTGCCGGGTCGGCGCCGAGCGGCGCGTCCGGTGCGATCCTCGGCTATCCCGAGGACGGCCCATTCAACGCCCAGCCGGCGCGGGTGGGGCAGACGTTGAATGTCGAGACCGATAACGCCTACGGCCAGGGGCCGATTCTGCGGCTGGTCACGCAGCTGCGGGGGCTCGTGCGGCCCGGTAACTCGGGTGGGCCGGTGATCTCCGCCTCCGGGAAGGTGCTGGCGACGGTGTTCGCGGCGATCGCGTCGGCCAATCGCCACGGGGGCTTCGCGGTGCCCAACTCGCTGGTGCGGGCGCAGCTGCGCGTGGCCGAGTCGCGCTCGTTTGCGGTGGGGACGGGGGCGTGCGCGGGGTAGGGGGCGGGCGGTGTTGCCTTGACGCGCGGGCAGGTGGAGAGGTTGGGCAAATCTTCCCTCCCGGGGAGCGCGGCCGGGCGGCCTTGACATGCGCGCGGCGCCTCGGTTCAATGCGCGCGGGCTTGCAAGGATCGATCGGAATCCGAAACCGGAGAGGGAGCGTGGAATGGTACGCATAGGTGCGCTGATGGGCCGAGCTTTGGGGTGGGCTGTCGTGGCTGCCTGCGCGTTTTCGTTGGCGGTGGCGACTCCCGCGGCCGCGTCCCCGAAGGTCGGGGCGTTTCAGAGGCGTGCCTCGACGCCGAATCCCGTCAACAATGTGGTCGTCGATCCGACCACCAACCTGATCTACGCCCAGCAGTACTCGGGCACCGGCTTCTACCGCTACAACCCGCGCACCAATAGGTGGAAGACGCTGGCGTCTGCGCCCCTCAACCAGGGCAACAACGGCGGCGCCGCGTACCTCAAGGGCAAGATCTACACCGTGTACACCGAGAACGCTTCGCAGATGGGGATGTACAACGTCGCCACTGGCAAGTGGAAGACGATCGCCAACCCCCTGGGGCTAGGTACGGGCGACATCACCGCGGTCGGCGGCCTGCTGTACCTGGTCAATGGGTTCACTTTCATTTCCTTCAACCCTGCCACGCACACCACGCACACCCTGAAGGTGCCTCCGTTCTCGTTTGACCGGTGGGCTGGCCTCGCGCCCTATAAGGGCAAGGTCTACGGCCAACAGGGAGATTGCAGCTGCGATTCAAGGTTGGCCGCCTATGACATCGCGACCAATAAGTGGAAGCAGCTACCCAAGCTGCCCGCCGAGGCTGTGCTGGGGGCAGCGATCGACCCCGTAGCGGGCATCTTCTATGCCTACGGCTCGTACAGCGAGGATCACTTTTACCGCTATGACATTAAGACCGGCAAGTGGCTGTCCAACCGCACCTTTCCCCACCCGTCCCTCGACGATGGCGGCCTGACGTACGTGTCGACTCCGAAGCTACAAGGCATCTACGCTACCTACGGGCAGAACAGCGACGGGTTCACCCGCTACGTAACAAAGCCCGCCAGCCACCACCACTGAGCGGGTACTGAGCGCCCGGGTAGGCGGGCGTACTACGCAGCGCGCGGCTTTAGGCCACTGCGGGTCTGCCGTGATCTCTGGGAGCCCGAGAATCGCGCCGGAGACGAACTGACCGCGGTCCGTTCGCGCGCCGATTTTGAGGAGGTTGCCCCGCTCGTAGGCCCCGAGTGGCGCCGGCGCTACCCTCACCAAGCTCATGGCCAAGACGCTCGTCATCGCTGAGAAGCCCTCCGTGGGGCGTGAGCTCGCCCAGGTGCTGCCCGGCGCGTTCGAAAAGCACGAGGGCTACCTGGAGGGCCCCGACCACGTCGTCACGTGGGCCGTCGGGCACCTGGTGCAGCTCGCCGACCCCGACGAGTACGACGCGCGCTTCAAGAAGTGGCGCATGGCGGATCTGCCGATCGTGCCCGACCGCTTCAAGCTCGTGGTGCGCGACGAGCGCTCGAAGCGGCAGATGACCGTGATCAAGCGACTGCTGGGCCGCGACGACGTCGAGCTCGTGGTCAACGCCTGTGACGCCGGGCGCGAGGGCGAGCTGATCTTCGCCTACGTGTATGAGAAGTCGGGCTCAAGAAGCCGGTTCAGCGGCTGTGGCTGAACTCGATGACCAAGCAGGCGATCAAGGACGCCTTCGGGCGCCTGCGCCCCGAAGCGGAGTTCGCCACGCTCGAAGCGGCGGCGCGCTCGCGCTCTGAGGCCGACTGGATCGTGGGCATGAACGCCACGCGCGCGGCGACCATCCGCTCTGCGCTCGGCGTTTGACGGCGCCGTCTCGCTCGGGCGGGTGCAGACGCCTACGCTGGCGATCCTGGCCCAGCGTGAGGAGGAGATCCGGGCGTTCAAGCCGGAGCCCTACTGGGTCGTGGACGCGACCTTTGAGCCGGTCGAGGAGCCGAGCGCTCGCGTGTACCAGGGGCGCTTCTACGCGGGCGCCAATCCACGCCTGAAGGAGGCTTCCGAGGCGCAGAAGATCGTCACCGCGTGCGAGGGGCAGACGGGCGAGATCACCAAGCTCGAGAAGTCAGAGCGCAAGGAGCGCGCGCCGCTGCTCTACGACCTGACTTCGCTACAGCGCGACGCCTCGAGCCGGTACGGGTTCACGCTGCGCCGCACGCTCGCCGCCGCGCAGCGGCTCTACGAGGAGTACGCGTCGCTGACTTATCCGCGCACCAACTCGCGCTTTTTGACAGGCGACATGGTCGGGCAGCTCAAGCCCATCGCACGGCTGGTGGGCGGGCAGCCGGAGTACCGCGAGGCCGCCCACTACGTCCAGGGGCTCGACGTGCTGCCGCTAGGGCGCGTGGTCAACGACGCCCGCGTCTCGGACCACCACGCGATCATCCCCACGCTGGCAGAGCGCCATCCGGTCGAGAAGTTCTCGCGACGACGATCGCAAGATCTACGACATGGTGGTGCGGCGCTTTCTGGGGGTGTTTCACCCCGACGCGGTGGTCGAGAACACGCGCGTGGAGACCACCGTTTTGGAATACGTCTTCCGTACTACCGGCAAGCGGATCCTTGTTCCGGGCTGGCGCGGGGTCTACGGCGAGCTCCCGGACTCCGAGCGCACAGATGACGATGAGGTGCGCGAGCAACAGCTGCCCAAGCTCTCGCAGGGCGAATCCACGGCGGTGGTGGAGGTTGGCTCCGAGCAGAAGGAGACCAAGCCGCCCCGCCGCTACACCGATGGCATCGCTCGTGGTCGTCATGGAGACGGCCGGCAAGCTGGTCGACGACGAGGAGCTGCGCGAGGCGATGAAGGACTCCGGGATCGGCACGCCCGCCACGCGCGCGGCGATCATCGAGCGGCTGATCCAGGTCGGCTACGTGGAGCGCGACGGGCGCGCGCTGGTGGTCACCGAAAAGGGCCTCAACGTGATCCGGCTTTTGGGGCAGCACGCTCTTACCTCGCCGGGGCTGACAGGCGAGTGGGAGCACCGGCTGGCGAACATCGAGATGGGATCTGACTCGCGCGAGGCGTTTATGGGCGACATCGTCAAGTTCACCGAATCGACCGTCGGCGAGCTCGACGAGCGGCTCAAGGGCGTGCGCATCGAGCGCGCTGCCTTGGGTCCGTGTCCGGTCTGCGGGCGCGAGATACGCGAGAACCGCCGCGGCTACTCGTGCTGGTCGCGCGAGGATCCGGGCTGTGGGTTTGTGATCTGGAAGGGCAAGGCTTCAAAGCAACTGCCGGTCTCCGTCGCGCGCGAGCTGATCAAGACCGGGCGCACCGAGAAGCCGGTGTCTGGGTTCAAGGGGCGCTCGGGACGGACCTTCCGCGCGCGGCTAGCGTTGGAGCAGGACGAGGAGGGCCGCTGGCGAGTCGAGTTCGACGAGCCGTGGGCTCGCGAGGGAGGCAAGACGCCGGCTTCCGAGGAGGAAGCCGGGCGCCCAGCCGCTGCGGCGTAGCGGTTTAGCCGCTTATTCCGGGTACTCGTCCTTGCGCCAGACGCCGGCGTCGTCCGGTGCGCCCTTGGGCGTCCGCTGGAGCAAGAACGCGTGGTAGGGCGCCACGAACGGATCGGGCGCCATCACGCTGTAGGTGTAATAGACGGTGCCGTTGTCACGTGCGAAGGCGATCCAGCTCGGTCCCTCGCGCAGGCCGTCCTTCAGCTCGGCGCCGACCGACTCCGACCACTCCGTGAGGAACGGTGGCGGGTTGTCGATCATCTCCTTGATCTGGGGGATCTGTTGTGCCTGCTCGGGTGTGAGCGCCAGCCCGAAGTCGAATGGGAAGTCGGTGTTGTAGGTCGAGACGTACGGGAACTGCCAGCCCATGCGCTCCTTGTATGCCTTGAGGCGCTCGATGGGGGCGCGCGAGAAGCAGATCAGCGTCACGTCGCTATGGCTGAGATGGACGAGCGTGCCGTCGAGCTCATCGCCGAGGGACGTGCAACCTGGGCACGCGCCGCGCTCGTAGTCGGGCCCGAACATGATGTTGTAGGCCAGCAGTTGCGAGCGCCCATCGAACAGCTCCGCGAGGGTCTTCTTGCCCTGCTCGGTGTCGAACACGTACTCCTTCTCGACCGGGACCCAGGGGAGCTGGCGACGCTGCTCAGTCACCTTCTGGGTGAGCTCGGCGTGCTCGGCCTCGAGCTTTGCGAGTTCGTCGCGGGCCTTCTGCCATTCCTCGCGCGTGGCGGTCTTGTGCTCGGGCATTCGCGTCCTCCTTCGTTCGGGGCGTGCTTTTGGACTCGAACGATACGACCGGCCGAGCGCGCGCAAATCATCGGTGCCCCGCCCGCGCGGCGGGGCGAGGCACCGGCCGGGGTGGCTATTCCGCTAGGGCGCCTGCTCGGGCTTTGGCGGCGGGGCGAGGGCGACCACGCAGCGCGGGACCGCGACCCCGTGCTGTAACCCTCTGGCTTTGTGCAGGGCGCGGAGGAGAGGCAAAGGAGCCTGTTTCGGGGTCGCGCCCCGCCAGGCACAAGCAGGTGGAGGCGGGAAGCAGCTGCGTACCGCTCGTGCTAGGGGTCGCGGCCCGATCCCCTGGGGGACCGGTGCGGGGACCGCGTATACCCCCGAGCGAGGCACTTCCAGCCCCGGCTTACTGAGCCCGAGCACCAGGGTCCTGCCACGCGGGATCTTGTCGGGCCTGATCCGGGTTTGGAACGGATGAAATCTGCCCGGAGGAGGCGGCAACGCCACCCGCGAAGCGCAATGGGCCCGCACCGCCACCAGCCGGGCGTGGATCCCAATCGCGGCCAGCCTCGCGTTCGCGGGCGCGACGCCTGAGAGACGCATGATCCGGACCGAAACGGTGCCGTCGTGATTGCGGGTGACGGCGAACGCGGGTGGGCTGCTGGCGGCCGTGAGTGCCAATGCGAGCACTGTCGCGATCGCAGCGATGCCTATGGTCGTGCCGGCCAGTACGCGAGGACGGGCCCGCCATGAGCGCTTGAGGGCGGAGGCTCGTTTGAGCTCCCGCCCGATCGCCCGCTCTAGCTGGCCCTCCAACCGCGCCAGGCTTGGGGGGATGTCTTTGTTCACGCTTCCTCCTTCGGAACGGTCAACGCGAGCCGCCGGAGCGCGCGCGAGACGCGCAGGCGAGCAGCCGCCGGGCGGATCGCCAGACGCGACGCCACCTCGTCGTAGGGCAGTTCTTGCACGATGCGAAGCTCAAGCGCGTCACGCTCGTGAGGCGCGAGCGACTCGACATGGCGCTGCAACGCCACGCGGGGCGAGAGCCGCTGGTCGACCTCGGTGTAACCGTCATCGGTTGCGAGATCGAGCGGCAGGCCAAGGCGCTCGCGCGCCCGGGTCTCGATGCGGTCGTGGCGAGCCGCATCGGCCAGCAGGTTGGCGGCTATCCCCAGCAGCCACGGCAGCGCGGACCCACCGCGCTGGTCGCGGAAGCGCTTACGGGTAAGCCACGCCCGCGCAAACGTCTCCGCGGTGAGGTCGCTGGCGGCCCACTGGATTCTGCGCCGCAACCAGCCGTAAACCGCCTCCACGTGGCGCACGTACAGCTCCGAGAACGCCGCGGGATCGGACCCTGCTTCGCGCAGAAGTACTGCGTCGCTGCGTCTGTCGGGCGCGCGGCCTGAGCCTGGCATCTGATTACTCATCGCAGAGGCGCCCGAATGTGTATCCGCCGCTGTCAGGCGAGCCGGACCACAACTAGCCCCGCCGCCAGCAGGACAAGCGCGAGCCAAAGCGCGTTCAACGCGGACTCGAGCGGAGCCGAGAGGCTCTCCTGGGTTAGCGGTTTGGTGCTGCCGTCGGCGAGTTGTTGCTCGCCAGTTACCGCGAGCGTTCTACGGCGCAGCTCGCGCGCGGGCGTACTGAGGCGGCGTTGCGCGAGGCTGAGCAAGGTGCAGGCGGCGGCCACGAGGATGCCGGCGGGCCTGACGTCGAGCGAGTTGACGAAGTAGCCCGTGAAGGCCGGAAAGCCGCCCCAAGCGAGCGCAAACCAGACGTCGTTGTGGAAGCGGCCACCCGCCCACTCGAGGTTGTAAACGGGGACCAGCAGCGCGCCGACCGCGATCAGCGGCGCGAGCAGAGGGGAGACGATCACGAGCCCGAGCCCGCCGAGCGCCAGCGCACCCGCCAGGCCCGCGATCGCGAGCGCGATGAGCGTTGTCTTGCGGAGGCGCGTCTGAAGCGGGCGGCCGTTGAGCTCGTCGAGCGCGTGAGCGCTGATGCCGACCGCCAGCGCGAAGGCCCCGACCGCGGCGCCCAGCCGATCGCCGTAGACCTTCGGCGCCGCGACCGCACCGAGCGCGACGTAGCTGAGATGCCACGCGGTGTAGGGCGGATGCAGGAGCGTGATCAGATCGCGCCAGCCGCCCGGCCGCAGCGCGTAGAAAGCGGGCTTTGGCTTAGGGCGCGCGGTCGCCATCTTTGACGCCCCACATCACCACGCCGGCCCCGAAGCTCATAGGTCGTGTCTCCACGTCGCCAATGCCTGCGGCGCACCACAACTCCGTGAGCCGCGGCTCATCGTCGTAGAGCGCCTCGATGTTCGGGCCGAGAAAGCGCCCGACCTCGAGCCACTCCCGCGAGACCAAGCGTCCTATCGCAGGCAGCCCGACGCGAGTGTGCAGTTGCCACAGGCGCTTCAGCACGGCGTTTTGCGGGACGCCGAACTCGACCATGCCGATGCGCCCGCCCGGCTTGACGACGCGGGCGAGCTCTCTGAGCGTCGCCCCGCGGTCGTCGACGTAGCGCAGCAGGTAGGTGAACGTGAGCGCGTCGAACGTGGCGTCGCCGAAGGGCAGGCTCTCCGCCTCGCCCTTCACGAATGTGATCGGCGCGGGATGCTGCGCGAGCCGTTGGCGCGCACGCGCGAGCATCGCCTCACTCTGATCGAGTCCGACGACGCCGCAACCTCTTGCGGCCAGCGCGAAGGCCACCAGCCCTGTGCCGGTCGCGACGTCGAGTATGCGCTGGCCGGGCCGCGGGTCGATCGCGTCGATTAACGCCCGTCGCCAGCGCGGGTCCTGGCCGAAGCTGAGGACGGCGCCCATGCGGTCGTAGGCGCCCGGAAGGCCAGCGAACAGCTCGAGCGCGTGCCGCTTGCGCGCCGAAGGTAAGGAGGGGGACGGCGGGCTGTTGGCGGGAGCGGCCACCGGTCAGGAGAAGCGTAACGGTGGTTGTACGGGAGAACGAGCAGCTGCGGGCGGGGCCATCTGATCCCGTCGGCGCCGAGCGCCACCATGTGAGCTGTGACGCTCACGCTCATTCTCGGGCCAGCGAACTCGGCCAAAGCCGGGGTGGTTCTGGGTGCCTGCGCCGAGGCGGCCGCTCGTGAGCCGCTGTTAGTTGTGCCAACGCGACAGGACGCCGAGTGGTACGGGCGTGAGCTCGCGGAGCGGGGCGTCGTCCTTGGCGGGCCCGTGGTCACGTTCAGAGGGCTGGTGGGGGAGATCGGGCGGCGCGCCGGTTGCCGGCCAGCGCGCCTTTCGACGCTGCAGCGTGACCGCCTGTTGCGGCGGGCCTTGCGACGCGCCAAGCTCACGGTCGCACGGCGATCCGTCGGCGCGCGCGGATTTGCAAATGCCGCCTGGGGACTGATCTCGGAACTCGAACGGGCTTTGATCACGCCCGAGCGCTTTGCCGCGGCGCTGCGTGATTGGGCCGCGCCGGACTTGCGCCGCCGCGACTACTCACACGATCTCGCCGCGGTCTACGACGCCTACGCGGGAGAGCTTCGCCGCCGCGGCCGCGTTGACGGCGAGCTGTTCGCGTGGCGGGCGGTCGACGCCCTGGCCGCTTCCCCGGACGCGTGGGGTGAGACGCCGCTGTTCGTCTACGGCTTCGACGACCTCACGCGGGCCGAGCGCTATGCGATCGAGACGCTCGCCGGCGCGGCTGCCGCCGAGGTGACGGTTTCGCTCACCTGGGAACCCGAGCGCGCCGCGCTTGCGGCACGCGGGGAGGCGGTAGATGCCCTCCGTGAACGCGCAGCCCGGGTCATCGAGCTGCCCGCGGTCTCCGAGTACTACGCCGCGACCGCGCGGCGGCCACTTCACCACCTCGAACGGCACCTGTTCGAGTCGCGGGGTGAAGCGCGAATCGATCCAGGCGACTCGATCCGCTTGCTCGAGGCCGGGGGCGAGCGGGCCGAGGCCGAGCTGGTCGCTGCCGAGGTACTGCGGCTGCTGGACGTGGGCGTGCCGGCGGGCGAGATCGCGGTCGTCTATCGGTCGCTGCGGCGGGCGGGCGCCCTGCTCGAGCGCGTGTTCGAGGTATTCGGCATCCCGATCGCGCTGCAGCGGGAGGAGCCATTCGTGCACACGCCGCTCGGCCGCGGCCTGGCGGCGCTTGCGAGGTGCGCGTGGCTGGGCGGGTCGGGCGCCAGCGTGGCGGATTTGATCACCTATCTGCGCACGCCGGGGCTGCTGTCGAGGCTTGAGACTGCGGATACGGTCGAGGCGACCGTGCGTCGTCAGGGACTGCGAAACGCGGCCGAGGCGGTCGCCGCGAGCGGCCTGCGGTTCGCCGAGATCGAGGCTCTGCGGCGAGCGCGCGACCCGGTGGCCGAGCTTGGCAGACAGGCTCAGCGGCTGTTCGCGAGCCATCGCCGCGGGCTGGCACCGGTCCTCGACCGCCGCCAGGAGCTCGATGCGCGAGCGCTCGCGGTGCTGCTGCGCTCGCTCGCGGAGCTGTCGGAGCTACGGGAGGCTTTGAGTGGAGAGGAACTGCTCGACGTGCTCGAGCACCTGAAAGTGCCGTTCGAGCCTCAGCAATCGGCGGGCGCGGTGATGGTCGCCGAGCCGCTCGAGATCCGCGCCCGGCGCTTTCGCGCGGTGTTCGTCTGCGGGCTGCAGGAGAGCGAGTTTCCGCTTCCCGGCAGGCCCGATCCGCTGCTGCCCGACGACTTGCGCCGAGAGCTCGCGAGCGGGTCGCTGCACCTGCGGCTGCGCGAGGACTCGCTTGAGCAGGAGCGCTACCTGTTCTATGCCTGCGTCTCGCGGGCTACCGACCAGCTCGTGCTGAGTTACCGAAGCTCCGACGAGGAGGGCAACATTGAGCTGCCGTCGCCGTTCATCGAGGACGTCGCAGAGCTGCTCGACGAGGGGTGGGCGGCCCGCCGCGGCCGGAGGATGCTCGACGAGGTTGTGTGGGCCTCCGATCGGGCGCCCACCGCTCGGGAGCGGGCACGCGCGCTCGCCGTTGAGTCAACGGAGCTCGCGTTGGAGCCTTTTGAGTACGCGCTCGGTGAAAACGCGCGCGGCCACGTGCGCCACTGCGAGCTCGTCTCGGCGGGCGCGCTCGAGTCCTACGGCGACTGCCCGATGAAGTGGCTGGTCGAACGCGAGCTGCGACCGGAGCCCTTCGAACCGCAGCCCGACTTCCTCGCCCGCGGCACGCTGGTGCACACCGTGCTGGAGGAGCTGCTTGAGCGCCTGGGCGGAAGGATCACACCCGCGTTGCTGCCTGAAGCCAGGCGGATCGTCGGCTCACTCTTGCAGGAGCATGCAACGAGGATTGGTGTCGGTCGGCCTGAAGCGGTGCGTGCGGGGCTTGTGCGCGCGATCGAGGCCGACATCGACCGCTACCTGCAAAGCGAGGCGTCGTCGGGGATCGAGTGGGCCGCCGAGGCGCTCGAGCTGCGCTTCGGCTTTGAAGATGAGGATCCCAAGTCGCTCCCGGCGCTGGAGCTGGCCGGCGAAGTGCGCGTGCGGGGGGTGATCGACCGCGTGGACACCGAGCCGCCGGGCTCGGGAGACCACGCCCGTCGCGCGGTCGTGCGCGACTACAAGACCGGCGGCACCCGCGCGGAGTTCCAGGGCGCGCGATGGGAGATCGACCGTCGGGTGCAGGTCCCGCTGTACATGCTCGCGGTGCGCGAGCTCCTCGGGCTCGATCCGGTCGCAGGCTTCTACCAGCCGCTGGGCGGCGACGATCTGCGTCCGCGGGGAGCGTTCGTCGAGGGTGTCCCGGTAGGCGCCGAGATCGTGAGCAACGACGCCCGCACGCCCGAGGAGCTCGAGGCCGCCGTTGCCTGCGCCGCGGAATGGGCGTCAGCGGTGGCGCTGCGGCTGCGGGCCGGCGATGTGGTGCCTCATCCGGAGACCTGCTCGCGCTTCGGGTGCGCCTACCCGGGGATCTGCCGTGCAACAGCTTGAGCTGGAGCTAGAGCTGGTGGAAGCCGAGGACCCCGACTTGTCATTGACACCAGAGCCCGGTTCGGGCCTGACGCCCGAGCAGCAACGCGCGATCGACGAGCGCGAAGGCGAGATGCTGCTCGACGCGAGCGCCGGCAGCGGCAAGACCTCGGTGTTGGTAGAGCGCTTCGCACGCTCGGTGACAGAAGACGGGGTCGATGTCGCCGCGATGCTCGCAATCACCTTCACCGAGAAGGCCGCGGCGGAGCTACGCGACCGCATCCGCCTACGGCTGCGAGCGCTGGGGGCCGAGACAGCGGCACGCGCGACCGAGGGGGCGTTCATCTCGACCATCCACGGTTTCTGCGCCCGCGTGCTGCGCGCGCAGGCGCTGGCTGCGGGGCTTGACCCTGAGTTCACCGTGCTCGACGAGCCTGACGCCCGCGGACTGGCCGTTGCGGCATTCGACGAAGCGCTGGCGGAGCTTGCCGCGAGCGGGCAAGACGGGACCGACCTGATTGCGTCCTATCGGCCCGAGCCGCTCCGGGGAGCCGTCCGCGGGACCTATGCGGAGCTGCGCTCGCGCGGGCAGCGAGAGCCGCGCCTGCCGGCCTTTCCGCCCCAGCAAGGGGACGAAGAGTTTCCGTACGAGTACGCCGCGCGCGTTTACGGGCTGCTGGACGGACTGCTGCAGCGCTTCGGCGTGTTGTATACGCAGCGCAAACGAGCGACCTCAGGGCTCGATTTCGCGGATCTCGAGCTGATCGCGCGCGACCTGTTCATCTCAGAGCCCCAGGTGCGCGACCGCTACGCGCGCCGCTTCGAGCGGGTCATGGTCGACGAGCTTCAGGACGTCAACGCGGTGCAGCTTGAGCTGATCCAGGCGATCGCACGCGACAATTTGTTCGCAGTCGGAGACGCGCTGCAGTCAATCTACGGCTTTAGACACGCAGAGGTGGAGCTATTCGAGCAGCTCGGCAAGCGGCTCGAGCTGACCGATAGCCGCAGAACGCTCGCGACCAACTTCCGCTCGCGCGCGGAGATCATCGACGTCCTAAACGACGCATTCACGGCTGAGCTCGGCGATCGCTTCCGGCAGCTGCTGGCCGGGCGGTCGCCAGTGGGGGACCTCGAGCGGCCCGTCGAGCTCTTGCTCGTCGACAAAAGTGCCGAGTGGCCTGCGCAGGCGGGCGCCGCCACCGCGTGGCGGTTGGCCGAGGCGCGCGCGCTGGCGGCTCGAGTACGCGAGCTCGTCGACGACGGCGCCGCCCCGCGAGAAATCGTGCTGCTGACGCGCGCGACGACCGACATGCGCTGCTACGAGCGCGCGCTCGAAGACCGCGGCGTCCCCACCTACGTGATCGGCGGACGCGGCTACTGGTCACACCCGCAGGTGATCGACCTGCTCGCCTATCTGCGCGCGCTCGCCAACCCCCGCGACCAGGAGGCGCTGTACACGGTGCTCGTCTCGCCGCTGGTGGGGGTCTCGCTCGACGCGCTGGTCCTGCTCGCGGCCGCAGCCCGCGACGCCGACCGCGAGCCGTGGTCGGTGCTGAGCGAAGGCCGGGATCTGTTGCACGAGATCGCTTCCGTTGAGCGGGAGCAGTTGGCGACCTTTGCCGACAGGTTCGGCGCCGAGCGAGAACTGGCAGCGCGCGCGTCGGTCGAGGAGTTGATCGAGCGCGCGCTGGCGCAGACCGGGTACGACCTCGCGACGCTGGCGCTTGCAGGCGGCGAGCGCCGGCTCGCCAACGTGCGCAAGCTGATGCGGCTGGGGCGCGAGTACGCAGCGTCGTATGGGCCCGACCTGCGGGGCTTTCTTGAATTTGTGCACGCCCGGACCATGGCCGGCGGAGGTGCCGCCGAGGAGAGCGAAGCGCCGGTGGAAGGAGAGGCGCTGGACGCGGTGCGGTTGATGACCATTCACCGCGCCAAGGGGCTCGAATTCGAGATCGTCTGCGTGGCAGACCTCGGGCGCGAGACGCCGCGCGGGCGCTCTTCGGACATCCTGGTGGTGGGGCGCGACGGGCGAGTTGGCCTGCGGCTGGCCTGGCCGGGGACGGGCAAGCCGGTGCCAGTGCTGGACCACCGATCACTGTGCGACGAATACCAGGAGGCCGATGCCGCCGAGGAGCGCCGCCTGTTCTACGTAGCCATGACACGCGCGCGCGAGCGCCTGATCCTTTCGGGCGCCGCCCGGCTTGAACCGGACGGGAACCTGGTGCTCAACGATCGCGGCGCCCCCATCGGCTGGATCGCTCGCGCCATGGCCGCGGCCGGCGTGGCGCCGGTGATCGTGAGGCCGCCGATGGCGTTGGCTGGGCCGGCCGCGGCTGGCGTAGCACGACCGGCGGCGTCTGTCGATGCTCGGTTTGAGCCGCGAGCGGGGGAGGCCGATCGCGCACCACTCGCGCTGCCGGCACTCAGCTACTCCTCGCTGACCGAGTACCGGCGCTGCGGCTACCGCTTCTACATGGAGCGCGTCCTGGGCCTGCCGTCTGCGACCGACGACGAGCCCGCTGCGCAGGAGGGTGCGGCCGCCTCAGTCGGGTTGACGGCAAGCGAACGCGGCGTTTTGGGCCACGCACTGCTCGAGCGCTTCGATTTCGCCCGCCCGCAGCGACCGGACTCTGAGACGGTCGCGAAGGCCGCTCGTCTGGTGGGCGTGCCCACCCCGCCCGACGAAGAACTGACCGACCTGTTGATGGTCTTCGCCGCCAGTCCGCTGGCACAGCGGCTTGCGCGCGCGAGCTGGGTGCGGCGCGAGCAGCGGTTCGGTTTCTTGCTCGAAAACGGCCCGATGGTCACCGGCATCCTCGACGCGGTGGCTGGCGAACCGGGCGAACGGATGCTGGTCGTGGACTACAAGACCGACCGGCTCGAGGGGCTCGAGGTCGAGCAGCTCGTCACCTCTGCGTATGCGACCCAGCGGCTCGTGTATGCGCTGGCGGCGTTGCGCGCGGGCGCGGTCGAGGTTGAGGTCGCCCACGCCTTCCTCGAGCGGCCCGACCAGCCCGCGACGGCGGTCTTCAGTCGCGCGGAGATGGGGCGACTGGAGCGCGAACTCAAAGATCTGGCGGATGCGATCGAGCTACGAGAGTTCGCGGTGACCGAACAGCCGGGCCGCGCGATCTGCCGGGGCTGTCCCGTAGAGGGTGGCCTTTGTCCGTGGCCGCTCGCGATGACGCGACGGTAGAGGCGGCGCTGGCCGGCTAACTGCCGATGGCCGGGAAGAAGGCGAGCCGTTTGATGGTGGTGTCGGGTCCCACCGTCGTTGCGTCGCCGCCGACGTAGACCCCCGCACCGGTGACGCTTAGAGATGATGCCCAGCCGGCTCCACGGCCGGTGGTGGTGGAGTTGTTGAAGCTGGTGACGGCCTTGCCGTAACCCGGATCGACAGGGTTGACGTCGATCGCGCCGATTCCGTAGTGGTCTTCCTGAGTGGCCTTGACCTTGACGCCGTTGATGTAGACCGCGTGGTTGAGCGACTTGTTGTGCCCGCCGGTGTACACGTATTGACCGGTGTCGTCGACGGTGAACAGCGAATCGAATCCGGTGACGTTGACGATCAGCGGGTGTGGCGTGTTGGGGTTGCCGTCGCTTTGGAAACGGGAGAAGGCGTCGCACAGCGCGCCGTGGGCGCCGAAGGCGTCAAAGCCGCCGCCGCCGCTGGCCGCGATGTCGAAGTAGGTGCCCGTGGGATCCCAGTCCACCCCGCGGGCCCATGTGTCAGACGCGCTGCAGTTGCTCGCATTGCTGGCGTCCAGGTTGGTGGGGTCATTCCAAGCGTTGGTGGTGGCCGTGCCGTCGAAGTTGATGTCCAGTACCGCGACCTCGTGGTGCGAGGCGCCGCCGACCGTGGTGTAGTTGCCGATCATCGCCGCCTGTGTCTGCTGCGGGTTGATCGCGAACTGCCACACCTTGGTGGGCGTCGTGGTTGTGACCTGACCCGAGATCGGGATCTGGGTGCCCGTTGCCGCGCCGGTGGCCGGATCGACGAACGCCAGCGCGGTGACCGGCTGCTTGTTGATGAAGGTGAAGGTGCCGCCCAGCCACAGCGTGCCGTGGACGTATGCCACATCGTTGACGATGCAGCCGCCGCCGCCCACGCACACGTGGGCGTTAAACGGCAGGACCGACCCGTCGGTGGCGCTGACCGCGGCCACGCCGCGCCGCGCCACTCCGGTCGCGCCCGGCGACGGAGCAACCTGAGTGAATTGGCCCGACACATAAATCGTGTTCGCCCCGTCGCTGTCGATCCCGGTCACTTGCGAGTCGAGGTAGGCGGTGGTGTTGTTGGACTGCGCCGACCTGTAGAACTGTGGCTTCCACGAGGTATCGACCGCTCCGGTGAGGGCGCTGAAGCGGAAGATGTTGTGAAACCCCGACGTGGTCACGCCGGTGGTCCGGTCGGTCACGCTGTCGATGATCCCGCCGGCATAGATCCAGTTGCCGATGTGCTTGAGCACCATCACACGCCGGCACAGATTCTGGTCAGCGGTCGGGTAGCACTGCCCGCCGGGTATCGACGGCGTCAGGTCGCTGGCCGAACTCGAAACCAGGCCGACGACCGGCTCCCCCGCGTGGGCGGCAGGGGCAGCAAACGCCACCAAAGCCAACGTGCCCAAAAACGGCAGCAGTGCGCGAACGCCCCTCATACGCGCCCACTCTGGCGCTGAGGATCGGCGCCGTCAAAGTCAAGTCTGTGCTCGGCGGGGAGACGGTGCATCAAAGCGGTCCTTGCTTGCGTGTTGTCAGTATCCGTGAAAAGGCCGGCCTTCGCCCCAGGGTGCGACCCTAGTTAATGCGCTCAAACGGCTCTTCTCGGCGCCACGCCAGCGCTCGGCTCAGCAGCGAAGGTCTTGCGCGACGCGCGCCGGAATGCGGGGCTGATGGACCCACGGCAACGGACGCCCCAACAGGCATGAACCGATATCGCCTTCGGTGTCGATCCGCCAACGTCCGGCTTTGATGCGATGAAGCAGGATGTAGCCGTTTCCGCTCGGAAGCGGACAACCCTTCGCAAGCGGGCCTCGGACCTCCCACAGCGCCCAGTGCGAGTCAGCGGTCGATATCCAAACCCGTGCGCAACGCGCCGGGTAGCCCGTGTGGGTCGCGTTCGTAACGGCCGTCCGTTCTTGGTGTGTGGCCAGCTGCCGTGCAACCGAAGCGGCGGGGATCAAGAACAACGCAAGGAGGGCCAGCCCGGCGGTATGCCGCAGCCGCCGCCCTCGATTCGGTCTCGCCGCCGCCCTCATAAACGGGAAGTATCAGCTGGAAAGAGGTGCTTCGCCCCAGGCATCCACCCCAGGATTAGCGGATCACCACCCGAACAGGATCTCGCTTCCAGGGCGACGCGGTGGGTGCCCGGAGCTCTCTCCGGGGCCGCGCGACCCGCGCGACCCCGGAAAACGGATACCGGCGCTGAGGCCTAGGAGTGTTTGAAGGCCGACTTGAACGACTCGTTATTACTTGCGAGCGAGCCCGTCGCGATCTGGACCGTCATGGCTCCATTGACCATGTCGTACCGGGTCACGGGGAAGCCTCCAAATGGCTGGCCGTTGAGCTTGGAGTTCGTGAAGGTGATCTGCTTGAACTCCGGGACGTGGTAGGGCACGGACTTCCCGCCGACCTTGTGCGATCGGCTTCAATTCCCCGATCTCAGGAGAAAAACCGCTGTCGCCAGGGGTACTCAGCTTTGCGCTGGCTTTCGGGTTCGTCTTGTCGATGAATGACAAGGACACGCGTGTCGAGGTGGCCTTCTCATGTAGCACGAGCTTGTCGCCAGCCCTGGGCGCAGCTGCGCCGTGCTTGGTGTGGGTGCCGCTGAAGAGGATGGAGTCGTAGTGAGCACTGCCCTTTTTGCAGCCAACCTCGACCAGCACCGCCTCGAGCCCGGACATGCTGAAAGTGGCCACCCCGGTACCAACCAAGCTTTTCGTATGGCCGCATTTGACCTTCGGCACCGTGAACGAAGTGGTCACATTGGCCGAAGGTAGGCCCCCGTCGTAGTAGTAGCCGGCGAAGAACGGGGCATTGGTGGCCGGAGCGGACTTGGCGCTCGGCGCACCCTTGACGGATGGTTTGCCGTGGTCCCAGAGCGGTGCACCAGCAGTCCCGGAGGACGCTGAGGCCGGGCCGGCGAATCCAAGCATTGCCGCCGCGGCGACAGCCGCAGCCGGTAGCAGAGAACGTCTGCGCATAACAAACCCCCCTAGCGATGAACGTCGGCCCCAGTCGGACAGTAGCCGAACAGTTGCCAGTTGCGGCCACTGGCGCGCAGCGCCTTCAGAGCAGCTGCGCTGGCCGGGCCGCTTTTCGAGAGCTAGCAGAGTTCTCCGGGGGCCGCGTCCGCGCGACCCCCTGGAGTGCCAGCTCTGCCTAGGAATGCTTGAACGTCGTCTTGAACGACTCGTTGTTGCTGACGAACGGACTCGTGGCGATCTGGATTACGGTGCTGCTATTAACCATGTCGAACCGGGTCAACGGGGTGGTTCCAAACGGCTGACCGTTGAGCTTGGTATTTGTGAAAGTGATCTTCCCGAAGTTTGGGATGGGGTACCCACTGCCATTGGACGTGTTCTTGTAGTCCCCGATCGCCGGGGAAAAAGAAGAGTCGCCCGTTGTAGTCAGCTTTGTTGTGGCTTTCGGGTGGGTCTTGTCTATAAATGACAAGGCCTCGCTTGTGGAGTTTGCCTTCTCATGCAGGACCACTTTGTCGCCTGGATGCACCGCGCGGCCCCGTTTTCTCGTGGCGCTAGTAGCGACGACCGGGACATAAATGGATTTGCCGCCTTGGCACCCAGTTACGAGCAACACCGCCTGCGCCCCGCCTGGGCTCAAAGTGGTGATGCCGACACCGAGCTCGCGTCTCTTATGACCACATTTGACCGTCGGCACGACGAATGTCGTGGTCAGGTTGAGCGACGGAAACGTGGTGTCGGAGCCATAGCCCGCGATAAACGACGAAGGAGTGGCGGGAGCAGACGTGACGCTTGGCGCGCTTGTGGCGGTAGGCCAAGGGTGAAGCCAACCTCCCAGAAGCGGCCCGGGTGATGCTGAGGCCTGGCCGGCGAAACCGGACAGACTCACCACCGCCGCGGCCGCGGCCGACAGCAAGGAACACCTACGCATAGAAACCCCCTGGATCTAGAGCTCGGCCCCGAGCACACGGTAGCTGAACAACCGGCCTTCGCGCCCTAAACGCCGCGCAGAAGCACGGCCGCCAAATCCTCGGGCTGTCCAGCAGCGCCAGCTAGGAGCGCTCCTGGCCGCTCTCGGCCGGCGTGTCGAACTCCACCTTGATCGTTTCCTCCTCGGCGCGCTCCTGCACCTCGGCGAGCCCGCGCAAAGTGGCCTGGTCCGCCGGTGCAGAAGGCGGCCCGAGCAGGCTCCGGGGCCATAGCCGACGCATCACCACCACGTTGATCTCGGCCGCGTACAGCGTCAGCTGGGCGCCGAGGTGAAGCCACGCGAGCAGGCCAAGAACGGTCGCGAACACCCCGTATGTGTTGCTCGAGCTCTGGATCACGTGATGGACGTAGAGGCCGCCGCCGATCTGGAGGATTTCCCACAAGACGCCCCCGATCGCGGCCCCGATCCAAAGACAGCGCGTCGGCACCGTCGCCGTCGTAAGCAAACGGAACGCTGCCGTGAAGAGCGCAAAGTTGAGCAGCAGCGAGATCGCAATTCCCGCGATCTTGGTGCCGACGCCACCCAGCCCACCTGACACCAGCCCTGACACGACGGTTGATGCGACGAACAGCGTGCCCAGGATGGCGAGCAGCGCGAGCCCGCGCAAGCGCTTTGAAAGAAAGTCCGGCCGCGACTTCATCGGCACCGCCCACACGTGGTCAAAGGCGTTCTGGGCCGCCTGGGTGATCCCGAGCCCCGCCCAAAGCGAGAGGAGCCCGCCGATCACGACGCCCGCGACGCGACCGCTCAACTGGTGGGTGCGCAACTGGCCGCCCACGATCGGGAAGTGGGCGAGCACTGAGTTCTCGACCGAGTGCTCGAAGCTGTGGTTGCCCTGAAAGACGTACCCGAGCACGGTCACGAACACCAACAGCAGCGGGAAGAGGGAAAAGAAGGCGTAGTAGGCGATCAGGGCGGCCAATCCGCCGGCGCCGTCGTCGGAAAACTTCTTGATGACCGCGAAGGGGATCGCCAGCCACTTATGGCGCTGCTGGACGCGGTCGAGCGCGCGCACGGGTTTCAAAAAGTCCACGGTGCCTCCTACCCAGGCTGCGGCGCTCGCGGCATATGCATCACCAGATCGCGGCCGAGCCGGTCGACAAGGTCGCGCACCTCATCGTGCTCGTCTGGGCTCCACCCGTCAAGCAGCCCGCGTAGGTCCGCACACCGGACCGCGACGACTCGCTCGTATGCGGCGCGCCCGTGGTCGGTGAGCGCGACGTGCCCATCGTCCTCTTCGACCAGCGCCCGCGCGCGCAGGCCCCGCAGTGCCCAATCGAGCTCTTTGTCGCTGGTCCCGAGCTGCGTGTGAAGCTGGCCGACCTTCAATAGGGGACGCTCGCCGAGCCGGGCCAGCAGCCACAACTCGGGCGGCTCCAGCTCGACCTCCGCACGGGCGGCCACGTCCTCGTAGCGCTCCCAGCGCACCCGGCGGCTGCCCAGCACCGACAGCGCCCGTTCGAGCTCGCGCTTGGAGTTGTTCTCGCGCGCGGGGTGAAAGCCGGCGCCCGGGTCTGGCGCCTGCGCGGTGGTACGCAGCGGCACCTCGCGCAAAAACCAGCTCAGGACAAACGCGAGCACCGCAAACCCTCCGGCGAGCAGAAACACGGGGTGCAGCGCGCTGGTGATGGAGGCCGCGTAAGCGTGGTGGACCGCGGCCGGAAGCTGCCGGATCGCGGCGGGGTTGGGCGAGGCCGGGACGTGGGCGCCGGGTGGCAGCTTGCCCGCCAGGCCGCTCGCGAGACGGTTGGAGAAGATCGCGCCAAAGCCGGACACGCCGATCGAGCCGCCGATCTGGCGAAAGAGCGTGACGCCCGATGTCGCGACCCCTAAGTAGCGGTATTCGACCGCGTTCTGGGCAGCGATCGTCAGCACCTGCAGGACCAAACCGAGCCCGAGCCCGAGCACCAGCATGTAGCCAGCCGCCGCGAGGGGAGCGGTGTCGACCTGCAGCCGCGAGAGCAGGAACAGGCCCACAGCCGTGATCGCGGTGCCGGCGATCGGGAACTGCTTGTAACGCCCGAAGCGCGAGATCAGCTGGCCGCTCGTGATCGAGGTCAAGAGCAGGCCGGCCATCATCGGCGTCATCAGCAAGCCCGATGTGGTGGGGCTGTGACCCTTGACGTCCTGCAGGTAGAGCGGGAGGAAGGTGACGGCGCCGAAGAGCGAGAAGCCGACGATGAAGCCGATCGCGCTGGCGAGCGAGAACACGCGATTGCGAAAGATCGACAGCGGCAGAATCGGCTCGGCGGCACGCGTCTCCGCCAGCACGAATGCCGCCAGCAACACGACGCCGAGCCCGACCAGCAGGATCATCTGCGGCGCGCCCCACCCGTACGTGGTACCGCCGAAGCTCGTGTACAGCACGATCGCCGCGAGCCCGCCGGCGAGCAGCGTGGCGCCGACGTAGTCGATCTTCGGCCTCGACTCCGCCGCGCGCGCCTGAAGCGCGACCGCGATGACCGTCAGCGCGAGCGCGCCTATCGGCAGGTTGATATAGAAGATCCAGCGCCAGGAGACCTGGTCGACGAAGAACCCCCCAAGCAGCGGGCCGAGCACGGTCGA
Source organism: uncultured Solirubrobacterales bacterium (assembly GCA_963767295.1). Taxonomy (GTDB): domain Bacteria; phylum Actinomycetota; class Thermoleophilia; order Solirubrobacterales; family Solirubrobacteraceae; genus Palsa-465. Next base: position 75,717 of record CAVYDI010000001.1, on the reverse strand, counting down.
GATTCCAAAGGCGGCCCCGAAGTACCCCTGATAGCGGCCGCGCTCGCGCGGTGAGACGACATCGCCCACGGTCGCGATCGTCAGCACCATCAGGCCGCCGCCGCCGATTCCCTGCAGGGCGCGAAACGCGATCAGGTCGGTCATGTTCTGACTTAGTCCGCACAGCGCCGAGCCGATCAGGAAGATGACGATCGCGCCTTGAAGCAGGCGCTTGCGCCCGAACATGTCGCCGAGCTTTCCGTACAGCGGCCCGGCCACGGTCGACGCGAGCAGATAGGCGGTCACGACCCACGAGAGCTTCGAGACGCCCCCGAGGTCGCCGACGATCGTGGGCAGCGCCGTCGAGACGATCGTCTGATCGAGCGAGGCCATCAGCAGCACGAGCATCAGCGCGCCGAAGATCAGGCGCACGGGTTGGGTCTGCTGGGCTGCGCTGCGCCCGTCCGCGGCGTGCTCGCTCACGGCGGCCATGGGGGCAACGGTACCCCCGAGGATGTGGGACTCAAAAGAAGCAAGCAAAGCCGCCCAAAGCCCCGCGTTGGAGGACCGAGGGAGATAGTGCTCGCCACGCGCCCGAAATCGCCCAAGCGTTCAGCCGGGGCCCGAACTTTGGGCTTTTGTGATCGGGCGCGCCAGGACCCGCGGCGATCGACGGCTACGCCCCGCCCGAGGGCGGCATGTACCCCTCGACCTCCAGCAGCGCGACCTTGCGCTCGAGCCCGCCGGTATACCCCCCGAGTCCGCCGGTCGTGTGCAGCACGCGGTGACAGGGCACCACGATCGGCAGCGGGTTCGCGCCGAGCGCATTCCCCGCGGCGCGCGAGCCGCGTGGGCTGCCGGCCTCGGACGCCACTCGCTTGTAGGTAGAGACCCCGCCGTAGGGAATGCGGGCGGTGGCCTCCAGGACCCGCCGCCCGAAGCCGCGCGTCAGGCTCCAGTCGAGCGGCAGCTCGAAGTCCTTGCGGCGCCCGGCGAAGTACTGCTCGAGCTCGCGTCGGCCCGCGTCGAGTCGCCGCGGCAGCGCCAGGATCCGCGGCGAGACGCGCGAGGCAAGCGCCTCCAGCACGCCGTCGACGCCCTGCCCGTCGACGTAGGCGACCCGCACCAGCCCGCGCTCGGTGGCGGCGAGCAACAGGGTTCCCACCGGGGAGTCAACCGTCGCGTATGCGACGTCGACAATGCCGGCGGCGTCGGCGGCCGCGTCGATCGGCGGCGGCGGTCCTGCGTCCAGCGTCCTCAGCTTGTGCTCCAGATCAGTCATCGCGAATACTCCGCTCGTAGTCGTTTGAGTCCTTCGTGCACGTTCCGTCGCGCGGCCTCCTCGCTGGTGCCCATCACCGTCCCGATCTCCGCATAGCGCGAGTCGGTCAGGAAGCGCAACGCGACCGCCGTGCGCTGCTTGGCCGGGAGCTCGCCCACCAAGGACCAGACCTCGGGCAGCCCGTCGCTGGACGTGCCGACAGAGTCCAGCTCGGCGACCGGCTCCGCGCGCCTCCTCGACGCTCGGAAGTGATCGACCGCCTTGCGCTGGGCGATGGTGAGCACCCAGCCTCGGAGGTTGCCGTCGGATCGCAGCTTCGGGTAGCCCCGCAGCGCCGCGATCCACGTCTCCTGGTAGCAGTCCTCGGCGTCGGCGCGGCCCACGATCGCCACCAGGAAGCGGTGGACGTCGGGACCGTGTGCGTCGAGCAGCTGTTGGAAGGGCGGAAGTGCCATCTATGGATCAAACGTGAGTCGTAGCCGTTTCGTGAGATGATGTCGCCGTGCGCAGGAGGTTGATCTCCTCGCTGGGGCTATTCGGGGCGCTCGTCGCACTCGCGCTTGTCCCTGTCGCGAGCAACGCCACTTCGACCACGACGGCCAAGAAGGGCTGCGTGGTGCCGGGCTACAACAAGCCGCTGTCCAAGCTTTGGAAACCGCGCACGCAGGCGGCGCTCGCCTTCGCCCGCACGCGCGTGGGCGATCACGCCTTCTCCGTGCGCACCACGCAGAACAATTTCTATCCGGGCTACCGGCCCGATCATCAGGAGTGGTCCGCGAGCGTCGTCAAGGCCATGTTGCTGACGGCCTACATCGACGAGCCGTCGGTCTCACACCGCAAGCTCACCTCCGGCGAGCGCGCGACGCTCACCGGAATGATCGAGGCGTCGAACAACACCGACGCGCAGACGATCTATAACCAGGTCGGCAACGCGGGCCTCGAGGCGCTCGCCCACCGGGTGGGCATGACCCACTTCGCCACCAATTCACAGGGCATCTGGGGCGAGACCTTGATCACGCCGCGCGACCAGACCAAGTACTTCCTGCACATCGACAAGTACATGGTCTCCACTCACCGCGTTTTCGGGATGTACCTGCTCAACCACATCATCCCCTCCGAGCGGTGGGGGATCGGGCAGGTGAACCATCACGGTTGGAGGCTCTACTTCAAGGGCGGCTGGGGCTATGGCACGGGGCTGATCGACAGCCAGGTGGCGCTGCTCGTTCGCGGGTGCACGCGCGTCTCGATCGCCGTGCTGAGCATGCACGACGGCAGCCAGCCGTATGGCAACGCGACGCTGTTCGGCATCTTCTCGCGCCTGCTGAAGGGGTTCCCCAGGGGCAAGTAACGCGGCCCGGCTAGGCTGGGGCGGATGGAGCACCCCCGGCTCGGCACGCAGGGTCTGGTCGTCTCGGAGGAAGGGCTTGGCTGTATGGGCATGTCCGAGTTCTACGGCGAGATCGACGAGGCCGAGTCGATCGCCACTATCCACCGCGCGCTTGAGCTCGGCGTCAACTTCCTCGACACCGCCGACACGTACGGCCATGGCGCCAACGAGCGGCTGGTCGGCCGCGCGATCGAGGGGCGCCGCGACGAAGTCGTGCTCGCGACGAAGTTCGGATTCCAACGCGATCCCGACGACCCCACCAGCCGCGGTATCAACGGCCGCCCCGAGTATGTCGTCAAGGCGTGCGACGCGTCGCTCAAACGGCTCGAAGTCGATCACATCGACCTCTACTACCAGCACCGCGTCGATCCGGACGTGCCGATTGAGGAGACCGTGGGGGCGATGGCGTCGCTGATCGAGGCGGGCAAGGTGCGCTATCTCGGGCTCTCCGAGGCCGCGCCCGAGACGATCCACAGAGCCCACCAGGTCCACCCAATCTCCGCCCTGCAGAGCGAGTACTCGCTGTGGACGCGCGACATCGAGGACGAGATCCTGGCTCTGCTCAGAGAGCTCGAAATCGGGCTGGTCGCCTACAGCCCGCTCGGCCGCGGCTTTCTCACCGGTCGCTTCACATCGCCCGACGACTTCCCCGAGGGCGACTTCCGCCGCAATAACCCCCGCTTTCAGGGCGAGAACTTCTACGCCAACCTGCGCCTGGTGCAGCGAGTCAACGAGCTCGCCCGAGAGCACGACTGCACCCCCGGCCAGCTTGCGCTGGCGTGGGTGCTCCACCAGGGCGAGGACGTCGTCCCGATCCCAGGTACCAAGCGCCGCGTCTACCTCGAGCAGAACGTCGCGGCGACGGAACTCGAACTCAGCGAAGAGGATCTCCGCCGTCTCGATGAAGCCGCACCGCCGGGAGCAGCGGCCGGGGACCGCTACCCCGACATGTCGAGCGTCAATCGGTGATTGACATCCACGGCGCGGGCTGAGAGCATCGCGCCCGTGAGGCGTACAGGGGCGCTCGCCGCAGGATTTACTTTGGCCATCGGGTTGTTGCTGCCTGCAGGTGCTCAGGCGGCGACCGTGACGATCGGGCAGCTGTTCACGCCCAGTACCACCTGTATTAACCCGGACCTCACGGTCCTCCAGCTCGGCGCCAAGGGGAGGACGTATGCAGTCCCGAAGGCGGGCGTGATCACGTCCTGGTCGTTCCAGACCGGCTCGGCAATCGTCCCTGGTCTCACGCTGAAGGTCGCTCGCCCCTCGGGCGGCGGCTACACGATCATGGCGCAGGCGAAAGCTGGCGCCCAAACGGCAAATTCCGTCAACACCTATAAGGCCAAGATCCCGGTCAAGAAGGGCGAGGTGATCGGCATATTCGAGAATGGCGGCGACTGCGTAAGCATCACCTCAAGTCCCATCGATGTCGCCGGCATCGCGGGCGGAGACCTCTTTCCTGGGACGCACGCGGTCTTTACGACCGGGGGAGAGAACAAGGTTCCGGTCTCGGCCAAGATCAGAACACGCCGCTAGACCCCTCGGCAAGACCGCGCTCAGCGCTTTGCGGGGTAGCGCCGGTTCGATATACAGCCATTTATGCCCCGCGCAATATGGTCAGGCGCGATCAGCTTCGGGCTGGTCAATGTGCCCGTCAAGCTCTACAGCGCGACCTCGCCCAAGTCCGTTCGCTTTCACCAGATCGCGAGCAAGACAGGCACGCGCATCCGTCAGCAGCGCGTCGACCCCTCCACCGGCGAGGAGGTCCCCTACGACGAGATCGTCAAGGGGTATGAGATCAGCCCCGACCGCTACGTCCTGATCTCATCCGAGGAGCTCGAGGCGCTCGATCCCAAGGCGACCAAGACGATCGACATCGAGGAGTTCGCGAGTCTTGCCGAGATCGACCCGATCTATTTCGACCACTCCTACTATCTCGCGCCCGCGACCGGCGGCGCCAAGGCGTACCGGCTGCTGCTCGACGCGATGCGCGAGGAGGGCAAGGTGGGCATCGGCCGGATCGTGTTGCGCACCAAGCAGCAGCTGTGCGCGCTCCGACCCACGGGCGACGTGCTCACGCTGTCGACGATGCTGTTCGGCGACGAGGTCGTGGCTCCAGACAGGCTCGACGAGCTCGATGCGGTCGAGGAGGCCGAGGCCTCCGAGCGCGAGCTACGCATGGCCGAGCAGCTGATCGAGTCGCTGTCGGCAGATTTCGACCCCTCCAAGTTTCACGATGACTACCGCGAGCGCGTACTCGAGTTGATCGAGCGCAAGGCGGCGGGCGAGGAGATCACCGTGCAGCCCGAGGTCGAGGAACCCTCGCCGGCGCCCGACCTGATGGCCGCACTCGAGGCGAGCCTGGCGGCCGTGCAGGGCGACGAGGACCAGAAGAAGCCCGCCGCGCGTGACGGCAAAGCAGGCAAGGCCAAGGCGCCGGCGCGCAAGGCAAAGGCCAAGGCGAAGGCCTGATCATCTTTTGTTGGCCGGCGCACATGTGCGCCGGCCCCGGCCGGAACATGTTCCGGCCGGCCGGGCCGATCATGATCGGCCCGGGTCCTATTTATTTGTGGGCGTAGAAGAGCGCTTCGCCGTTGCTCTGTTGAGCGGAGAGGTAGACGTCGCGCCCCTGTGAGCCGAGCGCCACCTGATAGGCCCCTTGGGTCACTCTTCCCGTCTCGCACGTTCCCGCACCTTCCTCGCTCGAGCCGTCCGGGGTGACGCAGCCGAACTTACCCGGCAGTTGGAAGAAGGCGCCGGTCTTCGGCGATACGCGAAAGATCGTGAGCGCGTTCGAGCTGAACTCAGGGAAATAGAAGGTCCGCCCGTCGGGCGCCATCCCGCCCGCGTACTCGCCATGCAGCGCGCGCCCGTTCCGGCAGGTCTCGCCGTCGCCGCTGGTGCCATCGAGGCTGATGCAGGCGGCCGTGCCCGATCGCTGCGAGAGCATGCCGTTCTTGGGATTGCGGTTGAGAACTGCCACTGGCGACGGGCTGTCGTAGCTGCCGATGTAGAGGTAGCGGCCGTTTGGCGAGGCCAGAGCGCGCTCCGGGTTAGACAGCCCGCGGCCGTTGACGCAGGCGCCTGCCGGACTTGAGCCGGAGTCGGAAACGCAACCCCCCTTGCCCTTGAGTGCCACGAGGCCACCTTGGGAGTTGCGCTCAAATCCCTGCACGAGGTCGAAAGCACCCGCGGCGGGGACATAGGCAAAGCGGTTGTCCGGGGTGACCACGTCCCACGGGGAGTTGAGGTTGGCCGCGGCCCGGCAGACTTTGGTCGTGCCGCTGGCCGCGGTGGTGCCGTCTGTGGAGATGCAGCCGTTTACGCCCTTGAGCTGGTGCAGCATGCCGTTCTTCGGGTTCACTTTGAAGATCGCGATACCGCTGTGGGGTGCCCCGTTGTAGTCGGAGGCGTAGAGGTACTTGTGGTCGGGCGTGAACTTGAGGTTCGAGACCTCCTCGACCTCACGGACGATGGCGCACCCCTTGTATGAGACGGCGGTAACGCACCCCGACGTGCCCTTGAGTTGGCGCAGCTTCCCAGTCTTGAGGTTGCGGGCGAAGACTGCGACCCCGCCAATGTCCACATTCGTGCCGGAGCGGAGCTGCGAAGCCACGTACAAGAAGCGTCCGTCGCTCGCGATCGCGACCGAGGTGGCGTCGCCGCTGCCAAGGTCGCGTGCCTTCGTGCAAGTATTCGGGCCGTCCTCGCTCCCACCATCCCGGGAGAAGCAGCCGCTCTTGCCGGGGAGCTGGCTAAGCGTTCCGGTTTTTGGATTGCGCTTCAGCGCGGCGAGCGCCGGCAGGGCGCTCGTGCCGTTGCCTCCATACCCGTCGATGTAGGCGAAGCGGCCGTCGGGACTGATCGCAAGGCTGTCGGCGCCCGTCGCCCCGCGAACCGTATGACAACCGTTCTGGCCGTCCTCGGTGTAGCAGCCGTTCTTGCCAGGCGCCTGGTGGAGGGAGCCGGCTGGGGCGCTCGAGGTGGCGTATGCGCCCGCGGCAGTGGCCAGCGCAGTCACCGCGCCCAAGGTTGCAGCAATACGCCCCCGGTGCCTGTTCATCTGCGGGCGTAGAAGAGCGCTTCGCCGTTGTCGTCGTCGCCAGCCACGTAGACGTCACGCCCGTTTGAGCCCAGCGCCACCTGGTAGGCGCCCGCGACGGCTCTTCCTTGCTGGCAGGTGTCCGGGCCGTCCTCGCTCGAGCCGTCCTTGGTCACGCAGCCGAACTTGCCGGCAAGCTGCGAGATGGCGCCGGTGGACGGCGACACCCGGAAGATGGCGAATCCGTCGGCGCCGCCTTCGGCGTAATACAGCGTGCGCCCATCGGGGGAGAGCACGCCGGCGTAGCCGCCGTCGAGCGCGCGACCGTCCTGACAGCTCGCACCATCACCGGTTGTGCCGTCGGCGCTGATGCAAGCTGACGGGCCTTTGCGCTGCGAGAGCAGGCCGGTCTTCGGGTTGCGGTTCAAAACGGCGACCGGCGACTGGATGCCGGTGCCCTCTCCATAGCTGTTGATGTAAAGGAAGCGCCCGTTCTTCGACGGTACCGCGCGTTCGGGCCGGGTCAGTCCGCGGCCGTGGACGCATGGGCCAGCCGGGCTGGTGCCGTCATCAGAGACGCAGCTGCGCTTGCCCTTTAGCGGCACGAGCGCGCCCGCCGAGTTGCGCTTGAAGGCTTGGACGAGGTTCGTTCCCGTACCTCCGGAGGTCGCGGCGGGGATGTAGACGAAGTGGTTGTCCGGCGTCGCGACGTCCCAAGGGGCGCTCAGATTGTGCATTGCTCGGCAGACCTTGTGTGTGCCGCTCTGAGCTGTGGTGCCGTTTGTTGTGATGCAGCCGTTCGGGCCATTGAGCTGCTGGAGTGCGCCGGTCTTCGCGTCGCGTCTGAAGATCGCGATCCCGCTTTGTGGCGCGCTGTCGTAGTTGGAGGCATAGAGGTATTTCTGGTCGGGCGTTATGTGCACGTTCGACGTGTCGTCAACCTCGCGCGCGACGGCGCAGCCCTTGTATTTGATGGCCGTCACGCAGCCGGCCTTGCCGCCGAGTTGGGTGAGCTTTCCGGTCTTCAAGTTGCGCGCGAAGATCGCGATCCCGCCGGCGTTGCCGTATTGCGAGGCGACGTAGACGTAACGTCCATCGCGGGAGATCGCGATTGAGGTGGCGTCCCCGGAGTCGAGGTCGCGGGCCTTGGTGCAGGTGTTCGGACCGTCCTCGCTCTTGCCATTCGAAGAGAAACAGCCGCTCTTGCCGGGCAGTTGATTGAGCGTGCCGTTCTTGGCGTTGCGGCGGAAGACGGCCAGTATCGGCGGAACCTTGGGTGTGCTTGTCCCGTAGCCGTCCAAGTACGCGTTGCGTCCATCAGGGCTGACCACAAGAGTGGTCGACTCACTGCCGCCGCGGATGTTGTGGCATGTTCCCGGCCCCGCCTCGCTCGAGCCGTCCGCCGTGTAGCAGCCGTTTTTTCCTGATGCCTGATGGACCGAACCGGCCGGCGCAGTTGAACCGGCGTACGCGGCGCCGGTCGTCAGCGCAGCCACCGCGCCCACCGTGGCTACCGCTCGCCCCAGAGTCACGGCGCCACCTATATCAGACGCAGGGGTTCTGTGCGCGCCTTTCGACGAAATTGTGGTCCTCTTTGCCCGCTCGGTCGCGGGCGCGGACCACGAAGTAGCGGCCTGGGGCGAGCTTGGGCGTCGTGAAGCTGAGCTTGTGCGTCGTCCAGTTCGGCTGCGCGAAGTTCTCGCCTCCCGGCTTCTTTGCCATGAAGATCTCGTAGACGATCTCGTTCGAGGGCCTCGCGGCGTCCCAGCTGAGGTTGACGGGCCGCTTCTCGTGCGGGCGCTGTGGGCCGGGGATGCACTGGGTCGCCGTCTCGAGCCCGGCGAACTTCGGCGGCGCGTGGTCGGAGCCGGTGGACGCGCTGGCCGCCGCCGCGATCGAGAGCGCGGTGAGCACCGCCGATAGGGCCATGAGCTTCGCTTTCATGGTGAGGCGACTATAGGTAGGCTCATGTTTCACAAGGGCATCCGGAGGGGGAAGAAAGTGAGGGCGAGCGTGCAAGTCGCGATCCCGCCGCGGGCGGGCGCTGTGGTACTGGTCGTATGCGGATTTTTCGTCCTTGCCGCTCCCGGCGGGGCTGCGAGCAGCGCCGGGACCGACCCGGTGCTGGCCTGGGGCGCCAACTCCGATGGTCAGCTTGGCAATGGGTCCACCAGCAGCGGTAGCAACGTCCCGGTCACGGTGAAGCTGCCAAAGGGCACCAAGGCCAGGAGGGTGGCGGCCGGTACAGCCCACAGCCTGGCCCTCACCTCCACGGGCGCGGTGCTGGCCTGGGGCGTCAACATCAATGGCCAGCTCGGCGATGGGTCCACCAGCCCCAACAGCCACATCCCGGTCACGGTGATGCTCCCCCCGGGCAACAAGGCGACGGCGATCGGCTCGGGACCGGGCGCGGAACACAGCCTGGCCATCGTGCATTGACCACGCCGTAGGCGCTTTGCAGCCATCTCCCGCTGGTACGCTGTGCGGCCCGCTGTGCCCTTGCTGGCTACCGCAAACCATCTCTCATGCACCGACTCGCTCCGCCCGGGGCCACTGGCCTCTACGACCCCGCCAACGAGCATGATGCCTGCGGCATCGCGCTCGTCGCGAAGCTTTGGGGAGAGGCCAGCCACGCGGTAATCGAGAAGGCGCTCAGCGCGCTCGAGAACATGGAACACCGTGGGGCCGAGGGCGCCGACCCCCACTCCGGCGACGGTGCCGGCATCCTGCTTCAGACCCCGGACGCGTTTTTGCGCGGGGCGCTGTCCGGCGTCACTTTGCCCGCGGTCGGGCGCTACGGCGTCGCGGTCTGCTATCTGCCGAGCGACGCCGAGCGGCGGCTCGAGCTTGAGCGGCTTGTGGACGAGACCGTGCGCGCGGAGGGTCAGACGCCGCTGTGGTGGCGCGACGTGCCCGTCGACGACTCCCAGATCGGCGAGAGCGCTCGCGCCTCGGCGCCCTTCATCCGTCAGCTCGTGATCACGGCGGCGGACGACGTGCGCGACCAGGACGCCTTCGAGCGCAAGCTGTACGTGATCAGGCGGCTGATCGAGCGGGCGGCGGGCGGCGATCTGGCGCTGCCGAGCTGCTCGTCGCGCACGCTCACGTACAAGGGGATGTTGCGCGCGCCGCAGCTCGCGCGCTACTTCCCCGACCTGCGCGACCCGCGCGTGGCCTCGCGCCTCGCGCTCGGGCACGCGCGCTTTTCCACCAACACCTTCCCCAGCTGGCAGCTGGCGCACCCCTACCGCATGATCGCCCACAACGGCGAGGTCAACACGCTGCGGGGCAACTTCAACTGGATGCGCGCGCGCGAGTCGCAGCTCGCCTCGGAGGTGTTTGGCGAGGATCTACGCAAGGTGATCCCGGTCGTCCAGGAGGGCGGCTCTGACTCGGCGATCTTCGACAACGTGCTCGAGCTGCTGGTGCTCTCGGGCCGCCCGATCCCGCACGCCGTGATGATGATGGTGCCCGAGGCCTACCGCACCCGCGGCGACCTCGACCCAGACGTCAAGGGCTTTTACGACTTTCACTCCTGCCTGATGGAGCCGTGGGACGGCCCCGCGGCGGTTGTCTTCACGGACGGGCGTGTGGCCGGGGCGGTGCTCGACCGCAACGGGCTGCGGCCCGGCCGCTGGATCCAGGACACCGACGGCTACGTGGTGTTGGCCTCGGAGACCGGGGTGATCCCGGTGGCGCCCGAGCACGTGCAGCGCAAGGGGCGACTCGCGCCGGGCAAGATTTTTCTGATCGATCTGGAGGAGGGGCGGATTGTCGAGGACGAGGACGTCAAGCGCCGCATCGCCCGCCAGCGCCCATATGGGGAGTGGTACGAGCGCGCGGTTGTGCACATCGACGACCTGCCCGAGCGCGAGCCGCGCACGCCGCGCATCGAGCCGCTGCGCTCCAAACAACTCGCCTTCGGCTACTCGCAGGAGGACCTGCGGCTGATCATCGCGCCGATGGCCACGCGCGGCGAGGAGCCGGTCGCGAGCATGGGCAACGACGCCGCGCTGGCCGCGCTCTCCAATCGCCAGCCGTCGCTGTTCTCCTATTTCAAGCAGCTGTTCGCGCAGGTCACCAACCCGCCAATCGACCCGCTACGCGAGTCGGTGGTGATGAGCGTGCAGGCCGGCGTCGGCGCCGAGAAAAACCTGCTCGAAGAGTCGCCCGAGCAGGCCCACCAGCTCGTCATGGACCAGCCGATCCTGCGCAACCACGAGCTCGAGAAACTGCGCCAGGTCTCCCACGAGGTGTTCGACGCCGCCACGATCGACATCACCTGGCCGATCGAGGAAGGGCCCGACGGGCTGGAGTCTCGGCTGGGGACGGCGTGCGAGGAGGCAGCCCAGTACGTCGACAACGGCGCCAACATCATCATTCTGTCCGACCGCAACCTGGGGCCCGAGCGGGTGGCGATCCCTTCGCTGCTGGCGGTGGCGGCGGTGCACCAACATCTCGTGCGGCGGGGCACGCGCACGCGCACGGGACTGGTGATCGAGTCGGGCGAGCCGCGCGACATCCACCACATGGCATGCTTGATCGGGTACGGCGCAGCAGCGATCAACCCGTACGTGATGTTCGAATCACTTGACGAGCTCGCGGACCGCTCGCTGCTGCCTGTGGATCTGCCGCGCGACGAGGCGGAGAAGCGGATCGTCAGGGCGATCGGCAAGGGGCTCATGAAGACGATTTCGAAGATGGGCATCTCGACGATCCAGTCCTACTGCGGGGCGCAGATCTTCGAGGCGGTGGGGCTAGACCGGGAGCTGATCGACCGCTTCTTCGCGGCGACGCCGTCACGGATCGGAGGCGCCGGGCTCGAACAGCTCTCGACCGAGGCTATGGAGCGTCACTTTCGGGCGTATCCACGCACAGGCCGCGATGTGTTGCCGGTCGGGGGCGTCCTGCAGTGGCGCCGCGACGGCGAGCGCCACGTGTGGAACCCCGACACGATCGCCAAGCTCCAACACTCGGTGCGCGCGGTCAACGGCGACCCGCGCGAGACCTACCGCGAGTACGCGTCGATGGTCAACGATGGCTCGGCGCGCCGGTCGCTGCTGCGCGGATTGATGAAGCTGCGGCTCGCATCAGCACCGCTGCCCTTAGACGAGGTTGAGCCCGCCACCGAGATCGTGAAGCGCTTTACGACGGGAGCGATGTCCTTGGGCGCTTTGGCTCGCGAGGCGCACGAGACGCTGGCGATCGCGATGAACCGGCTGGGCGCGCGCTCGAACACCGGCGAGGGGGGCGAGGACCCCGCGCGCTATGAGGCCGACCCCAACGGCGACTCGCGGCGCTCGGCGATCAAACAGGTGGCCTCCGGTCGCTTCGGGGTCACGATCCACTACCTGGTCAACGCCGACCAGCTGCAGATCAAGATGGCGCAGGGCGCCAAGCCGGGGGAGGGGGGCCAGCTCCCGGGCCACAAGGTCGATGACTACATCGCGTGGCTGCGCAACTCGACGCCTGGCGTGGGCTTGATCTCGCCGCCGCCGCATCACGACATCTACTCGATCGAGGACCTCAAGCAGCTGATCTACGATCTGCGCTGCGCGAACCCGGACGGATCGGTGTCGGTCAAGTTGGTCTCAGAGGTGGGCGTGGGCACGGTCGCGGCGGGGGTCGCCAAGGCCAACGCCGATCACATCACGATCGCGGGCCACGACGGCGGCACCGGCGCCTCGCCTCAGTCCTCGATTCAGTCGGCCGGCATCCCGTGGGAGATCGGGCTGGCCGAGACTCAGCAGACTTTGCTTTTGAACGACCTGCGCTCGCGCGTCACGGTCGAGGTCGACGGCGGTATGCGCACCGGTCGTGACGTGATCGTGGGCGCGCTTTTGGGCGCCGACGAGTTTGGCTTCTCGACCGCGCCGCTGATCGCGATGGGCTGCATCATGATGCGCGTCTGCCACCTGAATACGTGCCCTGTGGGGATCGCCTCGCAGGATCCCGAGCTGCGCAAACGCTTCCGCGGTACCCCTGAACAAGTCGTCAACTACGTGATGCTGGTCGCCGAAGAGGTGCGTTCGCTGATGGCCTCACTGGGGGTGCGCCGGTTCGAGGACCTGATCGGGCGCAGCGACCTCCTGGACATGGACGAGGCGATCGACCACTGGAAGGCGCGCCACGTCGACCTCAGTTCGGTCCTGGCGATGCCAGAGCTGCCGCCTTCGGTGCCACGCCGCCGGACGCGGCCGCAGGTCCCGGTGCTGGAGGGCGCCTTGGATTGGGAGCTGGTGCGCGACTGCGCTCCGGCGCTGGAGCGCCGCGAGTCGGTGCGTCTGGGACCGGTACTGGTGCGCAACGTCAACCGGACCGTGGGCGGCATCCTCTCGGGTGAGATCGCCCGGCGGTTTGGTTTTCGCGGCTTGCCCGAGGGCACAATCGAGGTCTCGTTCCAGGGCTCCGCTGGGCAGAGCTTCGCCGCCTGGCTCGCGCCTGGCGTCTGCTTCTCGCTGCGTGGCGAGACCAACGACTACGCGGGCAAAGGGCTGTCCGGCGGCGTGGTGTCGGTGCGCCCGCCGGAGCGGGCGCGCTTCCGCGCCGAGGAGAACATGATCGTCGGCAACACGGTGCTGTACGGGGCGACCTCCGGGCGCGCGTTCTTCCGCGGCCTCGCCGGCGAGCGATTCGCGGTGCGCAACTCCGGGGCGCTGGCGGTGGTCGAGGGCGTGGGAGACCACGGCTGCGAGTACATGACCGGGGGACGCGTGGTCGTGCTGGGGCGCACGGGCCGCAACTTCGCCGCCGGCATGAGCGGCGGCATCGCCTACGTCTACGACGTCGACCGCCGCTTCGAGGGGCGTTGCAACGTCGAACTCGTCGACCTGGAGACGCTCGAGGCGCAGGACGAAGTTGCGGAGGTTAGAGCCCTGATCTCTGAGCACGTGGCGCGCACGGGGTCGCTGGTGGGGCGCAATGTGCTCGCCTCGTGGGATCGCGCCGTGGGGCGTTTCGTCAAGGTGATGCCACGCGACTACCGGCGCGCGCTGGAGGAGATGGCGGCGCGAGCGGCGGCGGAGGCGGGCTCGGATTCGGAAGCTCCCGCGGTCCCGGCGGGGTAGGTCGCGGGGCGCGGGTCGGTGGTTCGGCGCACGACCGCTGCCGGCTAACCCGCCTTTGCGATCACCGCTTTCATCTCATCCGCAGACAGCGCCCGCATCGTCGTGGTGCGGAAGTTGCCCAAAGAAGCCTGCTTCAGGAGCACCGCCGCCAGCGTCTCGTCGTCGGGCGCGTCGACGATGCAAACCATGTCGTGTGCGCCCAAGGTCCAGTAAATGTCCTTGAAGCTGACGCCGAGCTCCTCCGCCGCGCTCCGTCCGGCGGACTCGTAGCGTTCGACGGTGTCTTTGAACTTCGCGACCCCCTGCTCGGTCCAGTCGCTGATCACGATGTAAGTCGGCAAGTCGCCCTCCTTGGTGGGTATTGCGACCGTATACCGGCGGACCACCCGGCTCAAGGATTGGCGCGGCGCTAGCCGCCGAGCAGTGCGCTTGCCACGCCCTGAATCGTGCCGATGCCGTAGCTGAAGGAGGGGTCGCCGTCGGTCATGACGGCCATCGCGAAACGATGGCCGTGACCTTCAAGGCGGGCCGCCTGGTGCACGAGGTAAGGCGGGATCCAGCCGCCCTTGAACCAGACCTGGTAGCCGCGCGGACGGGCGACCGCGGGGATTCCCCAACTCTCGTAGGACGACGATGTGTGAGAGCAGGTAGTTGGCATAGCCGACGAACTCGTGCGGGATCAGCGAGTCCATCTCGAAGAAGTAGCGCGCCTGATCGGCCGGCGCTGATCATCGCGTTGGCCCAGATGCCGACGATTGAGAAGTCGGTCATGTGGGCCGCGTGGGCGAGCGCGTAGAGGCGCGGGTCACCGACGATCTGCCAGCAGCGCGTGGCGGCGTTGTTGTCGGAGACCTCGATCATTGGGTCCAGGATCGAGCGGTCGTACGAGGTGATGGTGTGCTGGCCGAGCGACTGCTTGCGGCGCAGGTAGGCGACCAGCAACATCGCCTTGACGACGCTCGCCGACCGATAGCGGTAATGGATGTTGCGACCGTGCAGACGGCCTTCGCTGTCCATTACCGCGAATGAGGTGCGGCCGATGCGCCCAGCCTCGAAATGAATCGCGTGCGAAATCGCGCCGGGTCCGGGGAAGCCGGCCGGGAGCGAGCCGTTGCCGTAGTAGCCCCGGTCGTGGCAGCCGGGCGGGCGGCGGGTGTTGAGCAATGCGTGCTCGCCCGGCACGAAGAAACAAACGCGCCAGCGGAACTTGCCCGCCGGCAGGGCTGCGACCTTGTGCAGCTCGGTCGTCTTCGCGTTCAGACGTTTCGTCTGGGTCGACGGCGCCTCGTAGAAGGTGGGGTGGGCGCTGGTCTTGAAGAACCACCTCACTTTGGTGCCGCTCCAGTGCAGGTCGGCCGGGTGATGCAAGATGATCGTGATCCCGGCGCGCCCGAGCGGGAGCGCCTGCACCTTGATCTTGAGTCCACCGAACACTCCTACCTTTGTCATCGCGCTGGCCGAGGTTTTCGTCACTCGCGCCACGTACTGCGTGTTGCGCTGGGGCGCGGTCTTGAACGTGAACGCACCACCCGTGCTACTCGGCGTCAGCGTCGCCATCAGGTGGGGTTTGTTGTAGGGGAACGGCCGCCGGTAGAGCTTCACCTTGCTGCCCGACGGCGCGTTGGTCACGTGGCCCGTGAGCGTGACCTTGTTGCCGGCGTGGATGTTTTGCGGCGACGCGTGAAGCGTGACCGTGGGGCCGGCCGGACTGTTGGCGACGGCCGCGCCCTGGAAAGCTCCAAGCACGCCCAGCACGACGAGCACGCCTACCGGTCGCAGAGCGGCTCGCCCCTTCCAGCCCATGGCCGGATGCTATGCAGCGGACCGAAAGAAAGCAAGGCTGCGGCGGCGCTCTTGTCCGCAGTCTTGCGGGGCGCGCGCGGTGGTGTTCGGTGCGCGGCGGAGGCGAGGAACGCCGTTGCTACGCTGCGCTGCCCCATGGGCGAGCTGGGCGGCTTTCTGAAGATCCACCGGGTCGGGTTCGACAAGCGCGACCCGCACGAGCGCGTGCACGACTTCCGGCAGTACTTCGGGCTGCAGCCTGACGAGGAGCTGCGCCGCCAGGGCGCGCGCTGCATGGACTGCGGCATCCCCTTCTGTCACGAAGGTTGCCCGCTCGGCAACCTAATCCCCGACTGGAACGATTTGGTCTATCGCGACAAGTGGCGCGAGGCGATCGACCAGCTACACGCGACCAACAACTTCCCCGAGTTCACCGGGCGGATTTGCCCCGCTCCGTGCGAGTCAGCGTGCGTGCTCGCCATCAATGACGACCCGGTCACGATCGAGCAGATCGAGATGGCGATCGCGGAGCGCGCGTTCGAGGAGGGGTGGATCGTTCCTGATCCCCCGGACCGCCGCACCGGCAAACGCGTCGCCGTGGTCGGCTCGGGACCCGCGGGACTCGCCGCCGCCGATGAGCTGAACCGCTGCGGTCACGAGGTGACCGTGTACGAGCGCGACGAGGGCCCGGGGGGCTTGATGCGCTTCGGCGTGCCGGACGCAAAGCTCGAGAAGCGAGTCATCGACCGCCGCGTCGACATTCTCAGCGAAGAGGGCATCGAGTTTGTCTACGGGGTTGACGTCGGGCGCGACATAACGGCGGCGGAACTGCGCGAACAATGTGACGCGATCGTCGTCTCGATCGGATCGCGCGTTCACCGCAACATCGACGCGCCGGGGCGCGAGTTGGCGGGCATCCACTTCGCGATGTCGTACCTGTACCAGCGCAACCGGTGGGTCGCGGCGGAGGAAGGTCGTGCGTCAAGGCCGCCCGAGCCGGGCAAGGAGATCAGTGCCGAGGGCAAGCGGGTGGTCGTAGTCGGTGGCGGCGACACCGGCATGGACTGCATCTCTAACTCCCACCGCGAAGGAGCTCACAGCGTGACGATGCTCGACGTCTACCAGGAGCTCGGCGCCGGCGGCCTCGATCCCCGTCATCCCTGGCCCTTGCCGCCAAAGCGCACGCCGACGACCTACGCCCTCGACGAGGGCGGCAGACGATGGTGGGGAACCGAGGTCACGGGCTTCGGTGGCAAGAATGGGCGCGTCTCGCACGTGTATGCCCGGCGTGTAACCGGGACGTCCTCCCTCGATCTGACGCCCGTTCCCGGTAGCGAGTTCGTGCTCGAGGCTGACGTCGTTCTGATCGCGATCGGGTTCGAGCATCCTGAGCACGAGGGGCTGGTCGAGGAGCTCGCGCTTGAGCTCGATCGCCGCGGCAACATTCGCACGCGCCAGACGTATCGCGCCTCGGTCGACCGCGTCTACGCCTGCGGCGATGCGCGCATTGGCCAGTCGCTGATCGTGACCGCGATCGCCGAGGGGCGCAAGTGCGCACGTGTGGTGAACAAAGACTTGGGAGGAAGCCCGATGGACGCCGACCGGGAAATGCTCGCGCTCGGTGCGTGGAGCGGCGAGGCAGATCGCACGCTGCGCCACGAGGCCGAAGCAGCCGGCACCGTGCGACCGGGGGAGGAGTTCTTCAGCGGCCCGGGCACGCGCGGACGCTGACACGGCCCGGCACGCGTGCCGCGGGACGCGCGGACACGGCCCGGGCACGCGCGGACGCTGACACGGCCCGGGCACGCGCGGACGCTGACACGGCCCGGGCACGCGCGGACGCTGACACGGCCCGGGCACGCGCGGACGCTGACACGGCCCGGGCACGCGCGGACGATGTCTCGTTGGCGCGCCCGCAATCGGTTGCTAACCAACGTTTCTTACACGTGCGAATCGCGGACTGCTAGTGTTCCTAACAGCCGGGGCTCCCGGCCGTCGGTGGCGACCGGTTAGGGAGCGCTCTTGTGTTTAGCTTAACTTGGGACGGGGAAACTCGCCCCTGTCGGTCAGGGAACTGCGCCCCCACTTCCCTGACTCTCCGGGGGGCCCAGAAGGATCTGGGCCCCCCGGGTCTCTTTGCGTACAAAACGCTGCGTGACTGGGACGCGATAGCGCCGAGCCTGGCAACCTTGTCGCGGGGTGCCAACGTTCTGCCGCCACAACCGGTTGCTTCACCATTGCCCGATCTGTGCGCGTGAGCAGCATGTCGACTTGGAGCCAGTCATCTCATCGAGCGCGCCACGGACAGCCGCGCCACGGCGGCCTCTCGCGGGGCAGCGCAGCGCCCGTACCGCCAACGCGCGAGGTGCCGCCGCACGTGAGCGTGCCGGCGTCCGCGTGCGCCGGTTGGAGCGAGGGGTCGATGACGGCTATCGCTCGCCGCTCGCGCTGGGCTTGCGCTCGAGCGTGGAGGCCGAGCGGCTCGCCGAGGAGGTCGCGTTCGCAGCCACGCGCTTGCGCGCGCTGAGTGAGCGACCACCGGGGTTGTATGCCGAGGTCGCGGCGCCTGGGGAAGTTGAGGAGCGGGCCTGGCTAGCGTTTTTGATCGCGTACATGTGCCCGCTTGAGCAAGAAGATCCGTTCGCGTCCGTGCGCGAAGTGAGGACGCCGTGGGCGTCGCAGGAGATGCCCGATCTGCAAGCAGCACGGACCGGCCCGCGGGCCGCGCACGACCCATCCCGTCCGCTGCGCACGATCGAGGCCTACCGGGATTGGGCGAGCCGTGCAGGCAGCCAAGCCGCCGCGTTCACGGGCGACGCAGGCTGGACATCAGAGCGGCGCTTCGCGCGCGTATTCGAACGCCTCGCGCTGCCCGGGTTGCACCGCGACGCCCGCTTCGACCTGCTCGTGACCTTGGGCTGGTTGGGACTGTTCGAACTGCGGCCGGGCGAATTGATGCTCGGCGGAAGTGACGCGGTCACGGTCGCGGCCAAGCGGATCTTTGGCATCGGCGATCGCCACGTGCTCGGGGGGCGGGCGGCGACATTGGCTGGGGCATGCGGGGTCCCCTTAGCGGCCCTTGATCTCGCGCTTTACAACTGGGAGCAAGGTGAACGGGTCTCTCTGGGGTGTGTCGGCACCGAGCCGGATGCGGAAATACTGATCAAGACGCGTGGCGGGCTTGAGCTCTAACCGAGCTGGCGCGTGGCGACACCGACGCGCGGCGAGGCGTGCACGCGTGGCGTCGAGCTGGGCTCTCGTAATGCGCCGCTCGTGCGCCTGGCTGACGGTCGCGGTGATGCTTGGCGCTGCCGGGATCCTCTTGAGCTTCGCGTCATCAGCGAGTTCGCGAGCCACCGCGAGCCGAGGTTCCACGCTCTTGACGGGCGCGGCCGCGACCGGCATTCACAAGATCAAGCATGTGGTCGTGATCATGCAGGAGAACCGCTCCTTCGATCAGTACTTCGGCACCTTCCCCCACGCCGACGGGATCCCCGGCCTCGCCGGACACCCGGGGAGGATTCCCTGCCTGCCTGACGCAAAGAGCCCGCGCTGCGACAAGCCGTTTCACGACACCAAGGACATGAATTTCGGGGGTCCGCACGGGATGGTCAACGCGTTTGCGGACATGAACTGTCGCAGTCGCAACTCGCACCTCAACTGCCACATGGACAACTTTGTCAAGCAGGCACAGCAGGGCAAGTTCTGCGGAAGCCTCAACCCGAATTGCGTGCCGTGCAAGCTCAAGAGCCGCGTCGAGTGCGTCGATGTGATGGGCTACCACACGGCCGCGGACATCCCCAACTACTGGAAGTACGCGCGGAGCTTTGTGCTTCAGGACCACATGTTCGAGCCAAACCAGTCCTGGAGCCTGCCCGAGCATCTGTTCTTGGTCTCGGAGTGGTCGGCGCGCTGCAGAAACGCGCTCAAACCGTTCTCGTGCAAGAACGCGCTTGAGCGGCCCAGTAACGCTGGACGCTCCCAGTACGCGTGGACCGACATCACCTACCTGCTGCACAAGTTCGGCGTCAGCTGGGGTTATTACGTGGCAAATGGGACCGAACCCGACTGCGTGAATCCGAGCGTCGCGACTTGTGCCGCCCGGTCGGCAGAGCTCCACCACGCCTTCGGTATGGAACCCGCTGCCCTCGTTTACCGACGTGGCCAAGGATCGTCAGCTCGGAAATATCCAGCCGCTGAGCAGCTTTCTTACGGCCGCCCAAGCGGGTCGGCTGCCAGCGGTCTCGTGGGTCACCCCGAACCGGATGAGCTCCGAACATCCGCCGCAGCTGGTGAGCGCAGGCGAGAAATACGTCACCGGCGTGATCAACGCGATCATGCAAAGCCCGGACTGGAAGAGCACCGCGATCTTTCTCACCTGGGACGACTGGGGTGGCTTCTACGACCAGGTCGTCCCTCCCGCGGTCGACCTCAACGGATACGGGCTGCGCGTTCCGGCCATTGTGATCAGCCCTTACGCCAGGCCCGGGTTCATCGATCACCAGACCCTCAGCAGCGACGCTTACAACAAGTTCATCGAAAAGGACTTCCTTGGCGGTCAGACCCTTGACCCAAGTTCGGACGGCCGTCCCGATCCCCGGCCCGATGTGCGCGAGACGAACCCGCTGCTGGGCAGCCTGATCAAAGACTTCGACTTCACCCAGCGGCCCCGCAAACCCTTGATCCTGCCGGTGTGCCCGACCACGGATCTCGTGCCGCGGCCGAGTTGCTGACGCGGACGCGGGACCGAGCAGGTCTGTCGGGAAACTGACACGCTGCGACGCCGCCGCAACTACCGCCGGGCGATCGCGTTATTAATACGCTGAGGGTGTGGGGTCACGCATGGCCCCCGGTTGGGGATTTGACTAGGCGTCCTGTTCGGTGCATAGGCCTGATGTGCGGCGCGCTCGCGACGAGCGCAGTTGTCGCGAGCACGGCCGCGGCGATGTCACCGATGACCGGCGCTGCGCCATCCTCGATTCCCGGAGCCGCACCGGTAATAGCTAGCGCACATGCCGGTTCTCCGGTCGCGAGCGCCCAGGTTTCGGCGTCGCTCACGATCCACACTCACCCGAATCCCGCCACGGCGGGTCAGGCCGTGACGATTTCCGGCCAGGTCGGGGGGTTGAAGACGAGCTCGGTAGCGCTGTGGGAGGCGACGCGTCCGTCGAACAGGTTTCATCGCGTCGGCACACCCTCGGTCGACTCCTCCGGCGACTACCAGTTCAAACGTCGAGTCGACACCAATCGTTTCTTCTACGTGACAGCCGGCGCGGAGCGCAGCAGGACCGCGAGCGAGAAGGTCCGGGCGGCAGTCACGCTCACCTCTTCCGATTTGAGGCCGATTCCGTCCGAGCGGGTGAAGCTGGAGGGCAGGGTGACCCCGTCACACCCAGGCGAGCGGGTTACCTACCAGCGAAAGCTCAGCGGTGGGGGTTGGAAAACATTCACCAACTCTCGCGTCAGCGCGAGTTCGACGTTTTCGACCTCATTCAGGTTCACGCACCCTGGCAGCTACAGCCTCCGCGCGCTGCTGCCTGCCGATACTCGCAACGTCCTTTCGACTTCGCCCGCGCTGACGCTCCAGGCGATCGCTCTGCACAAGATCAAGCACGTGGTCGTGATCATGCAGGAGAACCGGTCCTTCGATCAGTACTTCGGCACGTTTCCACATGCACACGGGATCCCCGGTCTGGCGGGCAACCCCGGCAAGCTGCCGTGTGTGACGGACCCACTCAACGGGGGTTGTGACCAGCCGTTTCACGACTACCAGGATCTCAACTACGGCGGCCCCCACTCGCGGACTGCCGCGTTCAACGACATGAGCTGCTCGCGCCCCACGAAACATCAGGGCTGCCACATGGATGGCTTCGTCGCCTCGGCCGAGCATGGTTCGAAGTGCTCGAGCACCAACCCGAACTGCAGCCCCTGTACGGAGCAGTCGTCGAGTAAGTGCATCGACGCGATGGGCTACCACACGGGCGCGGACATCCCCAATTACTGGCGCTACGCGAAGAACTTCGTCCTGCAGGACCAGATGTATGAACCAAACTCGGGCTGGAGCCTGCCGTCACATCTGTTCATGGTCTCCAACTGGTCAGCGACCTGCACCAGTCCTTACGACCCCTTCTCGTGTACGAGCTCGGACAAGCCAAACCCCTCTGACGGAGCGCTTCACTACGCGTGGACGGACATCACCTATCTGCTGCACAAGGAGCAGGTGAGCTGGCGCTACTACGTCTTCAGGGGCACGGAGCCCGACTGCGAGAGCGATGCCCAAATGACCTGCGCGCCGGTGAAGCAGGGGCCGACGACCCCGGGCATCTGGAACCCGCTGCCTTCCTTCACCGACGTCGCCCAAGACGGGCAGCTTTCCTCTATCCAGTCGCTGAAGGAGTTCTACAAAGCGTCCAAGGCAGGGAGGCTTCCGGCGCTGTCGTGGATCGATCCAACCATGGCCGTATCAGAGCATCCTCCCTCGCTAGTGAGCGCCGGGCAGACGTACGTCACCGGCCTGGTGAACGCGATCATGCAGAGCCCGGACTGGAAGAGCACGGCGATCTTTTTGGCGTGGGATGACTGGGGAGGGTTCTACGACCACTTGGTGCCGCCGGCCGTCGACCAAAACGGCTACGGGCTGCGCGTCCCTGGGATCGTGATCAGCCCGTACGCGAAGCGCGGTTTCATCGACCACCGCACGCTCAGCTTCGACGCCTATAACAAGTTCATCGAGGACGACTTCCTCAATGGCCAACGGCTCAACCCTGCCACCGACGGCAGGCCCGACCCCCGGCCGACGGTGCGCGAGTCCTTGAAGGTCCTCGGCAGCCTGACCCGCGACTTCGCCTTCAACCAGAAGCCGCGCGCGCCAATGCTTCTGCCCGTCTGCCCGAAGACGGATCTCAAACCGACACCGAGCTGCTGAGCGCGGCCCGCGACGGGCCATAAGGCTCCGTCCGGGGCCCCTTCTACCTTTCGCCGCGTCCGATCCCTCAAAGCCGGAGTCGCTATGTCGCTCTGCTTTATCGAACCCCAGAATGCGATCAGAGTCATCGCCGACTCTGTCGGCCGTGAAACGCGCCGCCAGATCCTCAGCGAGGTCGTGCGAGCTTGGGTGGACGAGATTCCCGAACCCGAGCTCGAGTCGCACTACACCAAGGCGATCGCCGACCTCGATGAGGACGACCTCTCGCTGCTGGCGGCCTGGCACGCCTCGCTTGAGGTCGGCCACCCAGTGCCGAACAAGGAGTTCCTCGTGAACGTCTTTCCCTCGCTCGGGGACCACCGCCGCGAAGCGCTGAAGATCGCCGCCGGGATTTCGCGGCGAGGACGCATTCGAGGCGGGGGTGGGGGAGGAACAGGCGTTTGACACCGTCTTGCCGTGGCTGTCAGACGAGCGCTGTCGCGAGCTCGCGCGCGAGTGCCTCGAGCTCTACTGCTGGGACCGGCTGGGGATCGACAACTAGGGCGGCGTTGCGGGTCCGTCGGCGGACGGTCGGTATCCGTCGCGACGCTTCAGCGTGCTCTCGACTTCACTGATCGCCTGGTCGGTTGACCGGAACCAGACCGCGTCTATGCCGAGCGCCCGCGCGGCGTCGCAGTTGAGTTCGAGGTCGTCGATCATCAGCGCCGCGCTCGCGGCGACGCCCAGTCGCTCGAGCGTTAGTTCGTAGATCTGCGGTTCCGGCTTGCGCGTGCCCACGAACGCCGAGTCGACGACTACGTCAAAGATCTGGTCGACCGGCAGCTTGGCGCGCCAGAGGCGCTCCCACTCGCGCACGTTGTTGGTGCAGATCGCAAGCTTGTAGCCGCGCTCGCGCAGCGAGCGCATGTAGTCGATCATGGGCTTGTTCGGCTCGAGGTGTTCCAGGTACCCCTCGCCGAATCCCGAAAGCGTCACCTCACGGCCGAGCTGTTCAGATAGCTGCTCGCCCATCAGCTGGAGGAATCGCGCCTCGGTCATGCGGCCCGTCTCGAGTTCGAAGAGGGGGTGCGTGCCATCGCGCTCCCACAACTTGCCCATCGCGACTCCCAACTGCTCGAGCGAGATCCCAGATCGGTCTTGGAAGGCCGAAAAAGAGTCGACCAACGGCGATGTAAGAACCCCACCAAAATCACTGATCACCGCCTCGATCCGGTTGCCGTCGTTCACAGAGGATCTACCAACGGGAGAGATTCAGTGTGGGCGGGCCAGCAGATAGACGCCGGCGCCATCGCGGCCTGCGGCTCGCCACCGAAATGGCGTCGCCTGAACAGTGAGTTCACCGAGATCGTGGTCGCTCGCCGGGCCGGCGGCCTGTCCCGCCGCGCGCCGTGGATAGCTCGCCACGTGCTCGGCTTCCTCGTCGGTCTCGTCAGCCTCGCTTTCCGGTAGCCACAGCTCCAGCGTCGCGCGTACCGGCAGCCCGTCATCGGCATACGTCGTCGAGAGGCGGGGCTCGGCGACGTCGAGCGATTGGCCTCCCTCAAACAGCGTGGCGGAGAGCCGCTCGTCTCCGTGCGCCGAAGCCCGACGCGGGCGGCACGCGAGCACGGCGAGGCCGTCGCCGGACGAGAACCAGGCGCGTATGTCGCGGATCAGTTGAAAGCTGCCGGCCGCGAGATCTTCCGTTCGCTCGCTCCGGCACCCGATTAGCTCGACCTCGCGGGCCCCATTCGCGGCAAACTCGCCGCGGACCGTCACAAGCTGATCGAAGCCAGCTTGGTCGCCCGCGGAGCCCGGTTCGCCGACGTCTTCACTGGTGCCAGTGCCGTTGGTTTGGGGTGCGACGGCAATGTCCAGCCCGTCGCCCGTCACCCACCACTCGGCGGCATGCGTTGAGTCGCCCTCGATCGTTACCGGAACCACGCGCCTGCCCTGAGCACCGAGCACGGCGAACGAGGGCAGCCCGCCCCCAGGGCTGAAAACCGCTCCCCAGCTCTCGGCGGCGAGGTCTCCGAAGGCGAGCGCGCGCAGCATCGCGCCAAGCCTACATACGGGCGGGTTTCGCGCGACCGACTAGGCGAACGCGGCGAGATCCTCGACCCGCACCCCGGCGAGCCGGTGCAGTCCGGCCCGGACAATCTGCCGGCGGATCTGGGGCTGCGCCCCACGCAGGCGGAGTGCCCGACCACGGGCCCGTAGCCGGCGCGCGAGCATGGCGAGGTCCACCATCAGAGACACGTCCGCAAAGGCGAGCTCACTCAGGTCAACGATCACGTCAGCCTGGGCGCGGATCGCCCGCACGAGCGCTTGCCTTCGACGTCCCTGCGTGGTTCGGTCCTCGTCTCCGCGGCAGCGCAACGTCGGAGGCTTTTCACAGAAGTCGACGATCGAGTGAGTTATATCCAAAGCGCCGGTCGCGCTGCAAGCTGCCGTCCTAAACTGTGGAGAATGGTTTCAGTCGATGATGTAAGTGAGGCCCTGCGCGAGGTGATCGATCCCGAGCTCGGTCTCGACTTCGTCGAGCTCGGGCTGATCTATGACATCGAGATCGACGGCGGCACAGTTAAGGTCACCTATAGCTTGACCACGCCAGCCTGTCCGATTGGCCCTCACGTCTCCGAGCAGATCGAGGAGTTTGTGGGCGAGCTCGATGGAGTCGAGCTGGTCGAGCCGACGATGACGTTCTCGCCGCCGTGGACGCCTGAGCGAATGAGCGAGGACGCCAAGTTCGCGCTGGGGTTCTAGGCACCGGGAGGGCTGCGAGCGCTACGCTCGGTCGAGACCGGCTTGGGGGCCCCTTTCGACGAGGAGAAAGTTGATGCGTGCTTGTCCACTGCGTCGCCGTGCGACCGCTTCGCTGTATCCGTCCTTGCTTCGCCGGCTAAAGCTCGCCATCGCACCCTTGCCTGTGATCTTGGGGCTGAGCCCGGCCGTCGCCGCTGGGGCCTCCGCCGCGACGTGCTCGAGCTCGGGGGCGACGGTCCCAAACGTCGGATCCAGCGATGTCTTGGTCGGTGTGGCGGCCACGTCGAGCTGCACCGCCTGGGCGGTGGGTAACTATTTCAACGGCGCCGCCAACCAGACGCTGGTGGAGCACTGGGGCGGCAAGGCGTGGAAGGTGCAGTCCAGTCCGAATCCCGCAGGCGCAAACGCCAATAACGTTCTCTCCGGCGTGGTCGCCATCTCCCGGACGAACGCCTGGGCCGTCGGCAACTCCGGCGGCACGCAGCAGACGCTAGTAGAGCACTGGGACGGCGCGGCGTGGAGCGTCCAGTCGAGCCCGAACGCCACCGGCTCTACAGCCGATTTCTTCAGCGCCGTGACCGCGACCTCGCCCAAAAACGCGTGGGCCGTGGGCGGCTATGACACCACCACCGGAGTGCGAACCCTGATCGAGCACTGGAACGGCACCGCCTGGAAGATCCAGCCAAGCCCAAACCCCAGCGCCGGCACATCCGAGAACCTCTACGCCGTGACGGCCACCTCGTCAAAAAACGCCTGGGCGGTGGGGGACTACTACAACGGCACCGGGGAGCGAACGCTGGTCGAGCACTGGAACGGCAAGGCCTGGAAAATCCAGCCGAGTCCAAATGCCGGCGTGCTCGTCAACGGTAGCTACCTTAATGGTGTGGCCGCCACCTCCTCCACGGACGCGTGGGCGGTGGGCTACTACCAGGTCAGCGGCGGTAGTACGACGCTAGTCGAGCATTGGAACGGCAAGCACTGGAAGCTGCAGTCGAGCCCGAGCCCCAGCGGCTCTGCCAACGTTCTGCGGGGCGTGGCGGCTACGTCCTCAAAGAACGTCTGGGCGGTGGGCGAGGAGGTCAGTGGCGGTCATTTCCAAACCTTGATCGAGCACTGGAACGGCAAGCACTGGAAGGTCCACTCGAGCCCGAACCCCGGTGGCCCTAACCACGACAACGCGCTCCAAGGCGTCGCGGCGACCTCGTCTGGCAACGCTTGGGCGGTCGGGGACTTTTACACCGGCAGCGCGTTTCAGAACATCATCTTGAACTGGAACGGAAAGGCCTGGAAGGGGCCGTAATTAGCTGACGCTCGACGCCGTTCTGGTCCGCTACTGGCTGGGTCGAAGCTCGCTCGAGCGCTACTGCTCGCAGTACGCGAATACCAAGATCTTCCCGGACACGTTGCTGTAGTTGTGGGCGCGTGCCGTCCAGGAGCGACGACCCGAGCGATATGACGTGTCGTAGAAAAGATCCGGCCCGGCGGCGTTGTCCCAGTCGGGCTTCGGCGTCGTGGTGTAGCCGCCGGCGAGCAGCGTCTCTCCCTTGTGGCAGCTGGCGGTCGCGGAACCATCGCCATCGTGAGGGATCGAAGTGCTTGACCTCGAGCGCACCTCGACTGTCACGCCGGGCTGGCAGTAGGCGAATGCCACGAGCTTGACAGGAATGTCCTCGAAAGCCGAGGTCACCTTCCACTCGCGTGCGCTTGCGGCGTAGTCCATATATGCGGTGGACCCGTTCTGAGCGGAAGGCGACGCGGTTTGGAAGGCGTACCCGCCGGAGACGAGCGTCTGACCGGACGCGCATTTCGCCGCGGCGGTCGTGTTCGGCGGGGGGTCTACGCCCTTTACCTCGGCCTTGTGGGTGGAGAGCGCCGAACCCTTGCGCGCGCAGTAGGCATAGGTGGTGAGCTTGCCTGCACCATCGCCGAGATGGACCGTCCAGCCGTTGCCATCGACGGCGCGCGAGACCACGGCCGTGGCACCGATGTTTTCGTTCTTGAAGCCGCCCGAGACGACGTGCTCGCCTGCGCCGCACTTAGCTGTGGCAACGAGTTGTGAGTTTGAGTTCAGGGTGCTGCTGGTCGCGGAGTGAGTCGTCAACCCGCCGGTTCCAGCCGGTGCGGCCATCGCCGCCGCCGGGGCGGCCAATGCGACGCTCCCGACCGCCAGTGCGGCCGCCATTGGTCGCCCTACCAGTTTCGGAAGCGCCCTCATCATCCTCTCCTCCTTGGGTATGCCCGATGACGCCACCCTACCAAGGCGCAGTCCTAGTACCCGCGCAGCTCCCGGGTCAGGTCGATCGCACGGATTTCGTGCTCGCCGGGGAGCTTCGCCAGGACCGCCGAGACGACCTGCTTGACGTCGTGCTCCTCGTGGCCGAGGTCGTCGTACAGCGACCGCAGCGCCGTGTGCACGATCTTCAGTTGGGCTGCGGTCAGATCCAGGTGGTAGGCGATCTCGCCCGGCTTGATCAGGTCCTCGTCGGCCATCGAGCTGCGAACGGTATCCGGTTTCTCAGACTATTCCGCGGGCTCGCGATCGCCCGCATCCCCGGGCGGCGTACCCGGCGGCCCGCCGTTCCCCGGCGGGGACGCCTTGCCAGAAGAAGTCTGCTCATGCGAGCGCCTCGCGCGCATATCGGCCGCCGGCCCGCGCTTGGCTCGCGAGCCCTGCGCGGGCACGATCGAGGCGGGTACGCGGCCCGAGGAGCGCGCGGCGGTGCGAGTTCGCCGCCCGCGTGCGACCGGCTTGCCCCGCGCCGCAGCGAGCAGCTCGGCGAGTGACTCGGACAGGCCGGCTGCGACCAGGTCCAGGTCGGGCAGCGCGTCGTAGTCGGCCAGCAGGCCGTAGTCGATGCCGCCGTTGTAAGACATGATCGCGACCGCGAGGGCGTGGTTCTGGGGCAGAAACGCGAGCGGGAAGAGATCGTGCAGCTGGCGGCCGAGCAGGTACAGGGGGAACTGTGGCCCGGGGATGTTGGTCACGAGCAGGTTGAACAGGCGCGTCGAGAACTGAAGCCGCGATGCCTGGGCCAGGATCGTCGGCGGCGCGAGGTTGTTGACGCGCGCGATCGCCTCCGCGCCGAGCGCCTGCTTTGACTCCTTCAGGCCGTCCATCGCGCGGCTCACGTAGCGCAGGCGCGCGACCGGATCGGAGATGTAGACGGGCAGCGGACCGCGCATCGCGGCCAGGCGGTTGCCGAGCGATCCGCGGTCGGCCTTGGTACGCACCGACACCGGCACCAGCGCTCGCATCTGCAGGCCCTGGGTGCGGACGCCGCGCTCGCGCAGCCAGCGCGCGAGCGCGCCCGAGACGACCGTCAGCACGACGTCGTTGACGGTCCCGCCGAGCGCGTTCTTGACCTCTTTGTAGTCCTCGAGCTCCTGGCGCACGACCGTGAAACGGCGGTGCGGGCCGATGGGCACGTTCAGCGGCGTCTCCGGCGCGGGGTTGAGGCCCGCCCAAACGATCTCCCCGACCCCTTCGGCGGCCTCGGCGAGCTTGTTCACAGTCTCGGCGGGGTTGACGGCCGCCTCCAAGCCTCGCTCGAAGATTCGAAGCGTCGTGCCCACGAAGCCGCGGGCGCCGGCGAACAGCAGGTCGGCGGGAGTGGGCTCTGGATGGGGTCGCCAGGGCTCGAGCCCCTCGGCGGGCGCGCCAGGCGTCGGCTCGAGGTCGAACAGCACGGTCGCCAGATCGACCCCCGAGACTCCGTCCACGAGCGAGTGGTGGGTCTTGAAGATCAGCGCAAAGCGATCGCGGTCGAGCCCCTCGATGAGCCAGCTCTCCCACAGCGGTTTCGAGCGATCCAGGCGCTGCGAGGCGATCCGCGCCGCCAAAATGAACAGCTGCTCCTCGGTTCCGGGGGCGGGCAGCGCCGAGTGCCTGACGTGGTACGAGAGGTTGAAGTTGGGGTCATCGATCCACACCGGCCGGCCTGTCTGCCATGGCGGCGTAGCCAGCTTCTGCCGATAGCGGGGCACCAGGTGCAGGCGGCCGCGCACGTGATCGAGGTAGTCCGAGAATGCCGGCGGCGGCCCTTCGAACAGCAGCACACCGCCGATATGCATATGCGAGGCTGGACCCTCCTGGTGTAAAAAGGAGGCGTCGGTCGAGGTCAGGCGGTCGAGGTGGTGTTGCGACATCGCTTTACCCGAAGACTAACTCGGGCGCTGTGACCCGCGCCTACACTGTTGATCCATGGGCGCCGCTCCAAAACTGCTGCTCGCTGCGCCACGCGGCTACTGCGCCGGCGTGGAGCGCGCGGTCCAGGCCGTCGAGAAGGCGCTTGACCTCTACGGCGCTCCGGTCTACGTGCGCAAGGAGATCGTGCACAACAAGCACGTCGTCGAAGAGCTCCGTGAACGCGGGGCCGTGTTCGTCGAGTCAGAGACCGAGGTGCCGGAGGACGCGACGGTCGTCTTCTCGGCCCATGGGGTCGCGCCCACGGTGCACGAAAACGCACAAACGCGGCGCCTGCGCACGATCGACGCCACCTGCCCGCTGGTGACCAAGGTGCACGTCGAGGCCAAGAAGTTCGCCGCCGAGGACTACACGATCGTGCTCGTCGGCCACGAGGGCCACGAGGAGGTCGAGGGCACGATGGGAGAGGCGCCCGGGAACATCGTGCTGGTCCAGTCGGTGGAGGACGCCGACGCGCTCGAGGTCAGGGACCGCACCCGGATCGCCTACATCACGCAGACCACGCTGTCGGTGGATGAGACCCGTGAGATCATCAATCGCCTGCGTGAGCGCTTTCCGCAGATCGTCGGCCCCCGCACCGACGACATCTGCTACGCGACCACCAACCGCCAGGCGGCCGTCAAGCAGCTGGCGCGTCGCTGCGAGCTCGTGTTGGTGATCGGCTCACGCAACTCCTCCAACTCCAACCGCCTGGTCGAGGTCGCGCGCGAATGTGGGGCCGAGTCGCACCTGATCGACAACGAGCGCCAGGTGCAGGAAAAATGGCTCGAGGGCAAGGAGCTGATCGGGATCACTTCGGGTGCGAGTGCGCCGGAGGAACTCGTGCAGCGGCTGGTGGAGTTCTTCCGCGCCCGCGGAACAACCGAGATCGAGGAGCTCGACGTGATCCGCGAGGACGTGCGCTTCATGCTCCCCAAGTCGATCCGCCAGGCGCTGGCGGCCGCGTAGCACTGCGGACGCTCGTCATCTCCGATCTGCATCTCGGCGCGGCGCCGGGTAACGACGTGCTGCGCGAGCAGACGCCGCGCGGCGCGCTCGCAGAAGGGCTCGCGGACGTCGACCGTCTCATCCTGCTGGGCGACGTGATCGAGCTGCGCCACGGCCCGCCCAAAGCAGCGCTGCAAGCCGCGCTGCCGGCGCTCGCCCAGATCGCGGATGCGCTCGGGCCGGAAAAGGAGGTCGTGATCGTGCCGGGCAACCATGACCATCAGCTGCTACGGCCTTGGCTCGAGCGGCGATCGACCGCAGACGTCCAAGCGTCGCTTGGCCTGGAGGCCGGCGTCGATTTCCGCGAGGGCGAGATCCTCCACGTCCTGGCCGGGGCGCTCAAGCCGGCGGCCGTCCGCGCCGCGTACCCCGGCGTGTGGCTGCGCGAGGACGTCTACGCGACCCACGGTCACTACTCGGACCGCCACACGACGGTGCCGCTGCTCGAGCGACTGGGGGCCGGGGTGCTGACGCGCGTCGTGCCCGAGCCCCCCGGCGGCCCCGGCAATGTCGAGGACTACGAGGCGACCCTGGGTCCGCTGTACGCCCTGCTCGCCGCCGTCGTCGCCCACCGGCGTCCCCGATTCTATTCCGGCGGCCGCGACACCTTCCAGGTCAAAGCGTGGCGCGGTCTCGCCTCGCGCAACGGCCGGCGCACCAGCCGCGCGGGTGCCCTGAAAGCGAGTTTTGCCGTGGGCGTCGCGGCGCTCAACCGGGCGGGACTCGGCCCACTGAAAGCGGACGTCTCCGGGCGGGCGCTGCGCGTCGGCGGCCTGCGCGGCATGGCCGAGGTGGTCGAGCGCCTCAACATCGCCGCACCAAACGTGATCTTTGGCCACACCCACCGCGCCGGCCCGCTTGCGGGCGACGATCCCACCGAATGGCGCGCACCCGCCGGCCAAGCGCTGCATAACTGCGGCAGCTGGCTGCTCGAGCCGGCCTTTTTGGGAGAGCGACCCGAGCGCAGCCCCTACCGCCCCGGCTTCGGCGTGCTCATCGAAGCCGACGGCCCGCCGCAGCTGCGCAATCTGCTCGACGCTACGCCAATCCAGGCGTAAAGCAGACCGCGTGGCAGCGGACGCCGTCTGAGAGGCCGAGCTGGAGCTGACCGCGCGTGCTGCGGCGGTGCGAGACCAGCTCGTAGCACCCGGGACCGTCGACATTCAACGGGCGTCCGTTGACCGAGGCGGTGCCGTTGCCCTCGAGCACCGCCCACACTCCGCCTGCCTCGTACGCGCCGGAATACGGCCCGGCGACGTCCTCGCTCTGGGGCTTTAGCACTGCGTCAGGCGCGTCCTCGGGTCGCAGCGGCTCCACCAGCGGGCCCTCGGTGCCACACAGCCGCTGGATCTCGCGCTCGGTCTCGTGGTAGCCGCCCTCGCCGTAGTGGTAGTGGACCAGCATGCCGTCCGCGCCCCACAGGTAACGCGCGGGCCAGCCGAGGTTGTCGTACAGCCGCCAGACCTCTAGCCCTGAATCGATTGCCACCGGATGGGTGACCTGAAGCCGCTGTACCGCGGCGCGCACGGCGTCAGGTTCGCTCGAGGGCACAAACCCCGGGCTGTGGACCCCGATCACCTTCAGCCCGGCGGGGCTGTAGCGCTCGTGCCAGGCGCGGATGTAGGGCAGCGTGCGGATCGAGTTGGGTCGGCAAAAGTCCCAAAACTCGACCAGCACCGGGTTGCCGCGCAGCCTGTGCATGTGCAACGGACGCGTGTTGATCCACTCGAGGCCCAGCGGAAATGGAGGTGCGGGGATGTGGTCGACCGGAGCGCGCACCGCCCCGATCGTAGAGCGGAGAACTTTGCACGTTTACGTTCGAGGGGTGAACGTGAATATGCAAAGTTCCCGCTTCAGAACTGCAGGACGGTGTCTCCCTCGGTGATCGTCGGCGCGTCGATCGAAGCGGTTACGTTCTGCTTGACCCACTCGGCGGCGCGCCGCGAGGACTCGTCCGTTCCCTCTTTGCTCTGACAGACCGTGACGGTCGAGCCGCCGTCGCTGGTCCGAAAGGCGGCGTAAGTGACGAACCCGGGAACACCGCCGATGAGCTCTCTTACCTCCTGCTCTCTTTGCTCGAGCAGATCGAAAAGCTCTGAACCACCCTGGCCCGACCAGCTGCGGATAACGACGTGCATTACTTCTCCTCTCGACGCTGCCGTGTGAGGGCAACGTATACCGCCGTTCCCGCTCAGTGCGATTTTTCCGGTGAATAAGTGAGCCGCTTCGGCGCCTTGCGCTCCCAGGCGTCGGCTAGCCACTCGGCCAGCAGGCGGGCGTCGACCCGCCGCAGATCCACCGACAGGGCGCCCAGACGCTTGCCCCACCAGAACTCGGAGCAGACATCGCCGTGACCCTGAGCCGCGGTCAGGATCCCCGGCTCATCGAGCATCACGTTCATGTGCGTCTCGTCCCACAGAGTCGAGAAGATCTTGCCCCCGACCCGGAAAGACGGCCGGCCATGATGGTCCTGCTCGACCGCCTCAGGTAGGGCGAGCGCGAGCGCTCGGGCCTGCGCAGCGGAGACCATCAGACGTGCGCGGTCAGCAATTGACCACCGCGCTCGTTTTGTACCGTGACGCCGCGCAATCCCGCGCTGCGGCCGAGCTCGGCCAGCTCCTCGTCGGCGTAGAAGTGGCCCTGCGCCGCGAGCGGCTCGGGTGCGGCGGGCGTCCCGCGCAGCTCGGGCCCGGTCGTGTAGACCGCGACGCGCCCGCCGAGCCTCAAAACCCGGCGAGATTGGCGCAGCACGGCGACCGGGTCGGCAAAGAAGAAGAACACGATCGACATCGCCACCGCGGTGAAGGTGCCGTCGTCGAACGGCAGCCGCTCGGCGCTGGCGAGCACAACGGTCGCCCCGGGAGCGCGCTCGCGCGCGAGCTCGACCATCTCCTCGCTGTGGTCGATCCCCGTCGCGCTGACTCCCGTCGCCAGCGCGTCGCGCAGCAGCAGCCCCCCGCCGCACCCGATCTCGAGCAGCACATCGTCCGGCCCGAGCGAGAGCGCCTCCAGAATCGCGCGCCGCGCGAAGTCGTGCACGTCCTCGGCGCCGTACACCGCGCGCGCCCGCGGACCGCTCGGCCGTCGCGCGACGCGGTCTGTAAGCCATTGCTCGAACTCGAGTTCGCTCTCGCGCCACAGCGCCAGGTCCTCATCGCCGAGGCCAAAGCGGCGCAGCGTCGATCGGGGGTCGTTCACACGCTTACTTAAACAAAAATGGCCGGCGCACATGTGCCGGCCCCCGCCGGCACATGTGCCGGCGGGCCGGGCCGCGCATGCGCGGCCCGGAACACAATATTTAGACCGTCACCAGCGGCCGTACCAGCGACGGCGCCCGGAGTGGAATGCCGAGCCTGACGCTCCGACGAACCACCCGATCAGCCACAGGATCACAAGCGCGATCAGCACGAACCACAAAACGTGGACCGCGAAACCGAGACCGCCAAAGATCGCCAGTAGCAGCAACAAAACGATGAGAGCAACCATTCCTTGAGCCTCCTTCCCTGTGGGGGTACCCACAATCCTGGCAGAGGAAAATTCGACGGGCGCCGCTTTGATCCTGTCCGGTGAGCAAACGATGGCTAGCTATACTGAATGAAGTATTGAATCCCGGGTGTGTTTGAGGAGTTTTTAGATGAGGTCCGCAGAACTCTTTCGCGAGATCAAGAGCCGTATCAGCGAGGTCGAGCCCGCGCAGGTGCGCGAGCAGATCTCTAACGGCGCCGTGGTCGTCGACGTGCGCGAGAACGAGGAGTTTGCGGCAGGTCACCTTCCGGGGGCCAAGCACGTGCCGCGGGGCTACCTTGAGTCCCGCATCGAGGGCGCTGTGCCCGACCGCTCGCAGCACGTGATCCTGTACTGCGCCTCGGGCAGCAGGTCCGCGTACGCAGCCCGCACGCTGACCGAGGATCTGGGCTACGAGAACGTCGAGTCGATGCGCGGCGGCATCACGCTGTGGAAGGACCTCGGCTACGACGTCGACGTGCCGCGCACGCTCTCGGCGGAGCAGCGCGAGCGCTACTCGCGTCATCTGCTGCTTCCCGAGGTCGGGATCGAGGGGCAGCAGAAGCTGCTCGAGGCCAAGGTGTTGCTGCTCGGAGCCGGGGGGCTCGGCTCGCCGGCGGCCCTGTATCTGGCCGCGGCCGGCGTGGGCACGCTCGGGATCGTCGACGACGACGAGGTCGATCTGTCGAACCTGCAGCGCCAGGTGATCCATTCGAGTGAGCGCATCGGGGTGTCCAAGGTCGATTCCGCCGAGCAGACGATCACCGCGCTCAACCCCGACGTCAAGGTGGTCAAGCACGCCATCCGGCTCGGCGCCGACAACATCATGGACATCCTGCCCGGCTATGACATCGTCATCGACGGGCTCGACAACTTCCCCACCCGGTACCTGCTCAACGACGCCTCGGTGAGGCTGCAGATCCCTGTGGTGTCGGCGGCGATCCTCGGCTTCGAGGGCCAGCTGTCGGTCTTCAAGCCCTACGAGGGACCGTGTTACCGCTGCCTGTTCCCGGTGCCGCCGCCGGCCGAGCTCGCGCCCTCGTGCGGCGCCAACGGCGTGCTCGGGGTGCTGCCGGGGACCATGGGCCTGCTCCAGGCCACCGAGGTCGTCAAGCTGATCCTTGGCCAGGGCGAGCCCCTGATCGGGCGCCTTCTGATGTATGACGCGCTGGCTGCGTCCTTCACCGAGGTCAAGGTCCGCCGCGATCCGGACTGCCCGATCTGCTCGCGCGATCCAGATCAGATCGCCGACGACGAGATGGGCGTCTTCCCCGACTACGAAGCGTTCTGCGCGGGCGCCCACTAGGGTTCTGGCCCGCGATGGCGACCGTCCGCATCCCACCCGTCCTGCGTCCAGCCGTGGGCGGCGAGAAGCAGTTGAGCGCCTCCGGCTCGTCCGTGGGCGAGATTCTGCGCGAGCTCGCCGACCGCCACCCCGACACCCAGTCACAGCTGTTTTCGCCAGACGGCGAGCTCAACCGCTACGTCAACGTGTACCTCAACGACGAGGACGTGCGCGTGCTCGACGGACTGGATACGGGCGTCTCCGAAGCGGACACGCTCGTGATCCTGCCCGCGATGGCGGGCGGGCGGTAACTGCCCGCGCGGACTGCGCTCTCGCGGCTAGGCCGGCGAGATTGTCACCATGGCTGTCGACGTGGTCGTGGTGATCTTGACCTTCGTGGCCGACTTCTCCGTGTGCGAGGAGCCGCCCGCGCCGCCGCTGTAGGGCCCTGCGCCGCCGCCGCCGTACCAGCCGCCGCCCCCGCCGGGACCCCAGTCGTTGCCCGAGGGGCGCGAGCCGCCATTGCCGCCCTTGCCGAATTTGCCGTCGGTGCCGGCGCTGCCGTCGCAACCGCCGCCACCGGCGCCGCCGTGTTTCTGGGTCCCCGGCCTAGCCGACGTGTCCATGCAGGTCGGGTCCTGGGTGCCCTTCTGACCGGCGTTGCCCGCCATGCCGAACGCCTGCGAGCCGCCGCCGCCGGCTGTCACGAGGATGCGCGAGCCCAGCCTCTTGCCCGTGCCGAATGAGTGCTTTTGACCCGCAACTCTCCTGCCTCCTGATGAGTGGGTTCGCCGCGGTCTCTCAGCCCCCAAACGGCGCGTGCGCAAAATTGTAAGCGGCGCGCGGCGACCCGTTCTCTGTCGTGTGCGCCCGGCCGCACCGCCTCGCTATCCTTCCTGAAGCAATGGCTCTGGAGCCGCTCCAGAACAAGCCCTGCGGGGGGCGTTACGGCGACCTCGTCGCGTCGATCGGTCATACGCCGCTGATCGAGTGCAAGCGGCTGAGCCCCAAGCCCGGAGTCAGGGTGTGGGCCAAGCTCGAGTCGCGCAACCCGACCGGTTCGGTCAAGGACCGCGTGGCGCGGGCGATGATCGAGGACGCCGAGGAGAAGGGGCTAATTCGCCCCGGACAGACGATCCTCGAGCCGACCTCCGGGAACACCGGCATCTCGCTCGCGATGATCTGCGAGCGCAAGGGCTATCCGCTCAAGGTCGTGATGCCCGAGAACGTCACCCGCGAGCGCACCGAGATGCTGCGCATGTACGGCGCCGAGATCGTCTATTCAGAGGGCGCCAAGGGGTCAAACGGCGCGGTCGAGCTGGCGCTCGACATGGCCGAGCGCGACGCCTCGTACTACATGCCCTACCAGTACGGCAACCAGGCCAATCCCCAGGCCCACTACAACGGCACGGCGCTCGAGATTCTCGAGGAGCTCGACGACGTCGCGGCGTTCGTCGCGGGACTCGGCACGGGGGGGACGCTGATGGGCAACGGCCGCCGCCTCAAGGAGGAGTTGGGCGATCACGTCAAGATCGTCGCCGCCGAGCCGATGCAGGGTGAGCCGGTGCAGGGCCTGCGCTCCCTAGAGGACGGTTTCATCCCGCCGATCATCGATCTGAGCCTGCTCGACCGCAAGATTTTCGTCACCAACCACGACGCGATCGTGTTCACGCGCAAGCTGCTTGACGAGGAGGGCCTGTTCGCCGGCGTCTCCTCGGGAGCGATCGCGCGCGTCGCGGTCAGGATCGCGGGCGAACTGGACGAGGGCAACGTCGTCTTCATCGTCGCCGACGATGGGTGGAAGTACTTCTCGTCCGGCATCTACACCCGGCCGCTCGACGAGCTCGCCGATCTCGACGCCACCGTCTGGTGGTGATCTCACACAGCTGGCTCTCCCGTCGCGAGCTACTTGCCGCCTCGGGGGTCGCCGGCGCGAGCGTGGCTGTCGCGGGGTGCACCACCAAGATCACCACCCCGACGTTGTCGAAGACCTCGCTCAAGGCGATGCCACAAGACGCGCCGATCCTCAACCAGCTGCTGCAGGTCGAATATCTCGCGGCGTACGCCTACACGGCCTCGATCCCACTACTGACCGGCCATAACCTGCGCGCCGCTCGCCGCTTTCTGCACCAGGAGCTGGCGCACGTCACGATCATCGATTCGCTGATCAGGTCCGTGCACGCAACGCCGAGCGCCCAGCGCCCGACCTACCCGATCGGTCAGCCGGGTGCAACTCATGCATTGCTGGCGATGCTGCACGGGGTGGAGTCCAAGGCGATGCGCGCCTACCTGGATGCGATTCCGAAGCTCTCGCACGGGGTTGTACGGGCGATCGGGAGCGCGATTCTCGCCAACGAGGGCCAGCATCTGTCCGTGTGGCGAGGTCGGCTCGGGCTCCAACCGGTCCCCGCAGCGCTCGCGACGGCAACCGAATGACCCCTAAAGACACGCGGCGTGGCTTCATCCGCGGGGCGCTTGTTCGCGGCGCGGCCGTGGGGGCAGTCGTGCCCCTGGCGCTGGATGCGAGCCCCGCGGACGCGGCGCCGGATCCGCTCGCTGGTGCCGTCAGCGAAGTCGACGTGCTCACGCGGCTGATCGAGATCGAGCAGGCAGTCGTTTTTTCCTACCGCCACATGGTCGCAAGCGTGCGCCTCTCGCCGCGCACCGGGTCGATGCTGAAGCGCTTCCTGAGCCAGGAGCTTGAGCACGTGCGGGCGCTTGCGGCCGAGCTCTCACGGCGTGGCCAGCGGGCGCCGGCGCCGCCGACTTCGCTTCAAGCGGTCGACCGCGAGCTTGAGAGCCTCGCGGTGGGCGGGACGCTCGAGCAGGCGCACCTGGAGTGGCAGGCGGTCAACCTGCTGATCCACATCGAGACGGCCGAGGAGCAGGCGTTTCACGCGGGCATCATGAAGGTGGCCAGCCCGTCGTTGGCGACGCTGTTTGCGCGCAGCGTGACCTGCGATGCGCAGCATTGGACGGTGCTGAGCGAGCTCGCGCATGCGGGAGACGTCGAGCGGGCCGTGCCGCACGCGTTTGTTCCGTTGGCGGCCGAGCTGAGAACCTAGGTCGATGGCGATGCGGATAACGCGCGAGCTCTTAGATCAGATCGTCGACCACGCCCGCGAAGAGGCGCCCCAGGAGTGCTGCGGCATCGTGGCCTCCCGTGACGGCGAGGCCGTCAAGGTCTACCGCGCGCGCAACGTCGCCCCATCTCCCAAGCTCGCATATGAGCTCGACGGCGCCGAGCAGTACCGGATTCAGATGGAGATCGAGGACTCGGGCATGGAGCTCGGGGCGATCTACCACTCCCACCCCCGCACCGAGCCCTATCCCTCGCAGACCGACATCAATCTGGCCTTCTATCCCGACGCCGCATACGTGATCGTCGGGTTGCGCGACGGCGAGCCCGAAGTCAGGTCGTATTCGATCAGCGACGGTCAGGTGACCGAGACGGAGCTGTCTGTGCCGTGAGGGGCAAAGGGCGAACCGGGGTCGAGGCTGAGCAAAAGACTTCGCCGTCGCTGGTGAAGGTGGCGAGTGCGCGCAACCAGGCGGAGGCGGAGTTCATCCAGAGTCTGTTGCGCGAGGAAGGCGTGCCCAGCATGACGAGGCGCAGCGCGGGGTTTGACGTGCCCGACTTTCTTGCGGCCGGCCCGCGCGACGTGCTGGTCCGGGGCTCGGCCGAACTGGTCGCACGCGAGGTGTTGATGGAGGCCGAGGTGCTGAGCGATGAGCCAGCGCGTGCGAGCGCCGCACCGGCCAGGCCACTCTGGGTGCTGGGGTTTTTGCTGGTCTTGCTGGCCGTCGGCGCCGGAGTCGTGTGGGCGGTGCTGGCGCTGGCGTTTTAGGGCTACGCCGGGCTACCCACCAGCCTGAGCCGCGGGCCCCGCTCTCCCGTTGCCAGTCGCAAAAGGTGACCTCGCCACGCCTGCTCGAGCTTGCGCAGCGAGCGCACGCCGAAGACCTCGGTGAGCGCGGATCGCGCACTGGTTTTGCCCAGCGTGCACACGAAGCGCGCCGCCTCCTCTTCGCCCTCAACCTCGGCCAGCAGGTCAATGACCGTCTGCCCGAGCAGCGCCGCATCTCTGAGCGCGGGCGGAAAGCGAGGAGCCGAGCCCTCGCGCAGGCGCCGCGCAATCGCCGGACGGGCGTACTCGGTCTGGCCGACAAACCATCGGGCGCTACCTTCGAGCAGCCACGCCCACCGTAGCTCGAGATTTGTCCTTCTCGCCGCGGTTGCGTTCGCCAGGGCCGGGGTGTTCTCGGCGATCACCCGCTTGGTGTAGAGCGCCGCCGGTGCCAGCGCCAGCATCTCACGAGAGCCTTCGACATTCGAGGCGCGCTGCTCGAGTGCATCGGGAGAGAGCACGTGGAGCTCCCGGTCGCCTACCCACCCCGCGATGTAGCGGCGGCCAGCCGGTGCGGCGATCGCCCAGATCACCGGCAGCAGCGGGTTGGTGAACGCGAGCCCGAAGGGGCCGTCGTGCAGGACGACGGTCATTGCATCCGGGATGCGCGGAAAGAAAGGCTCAAGCTGGGCGCGCGCTTCCTCCAGCGCGCAGAGCACGCGGTCGGCGCTATCCGCGTCCTCGAGGTGATGGCGCGCGCGGAACGATGGTGAGGCTGACTCAACCCATTCCATAATCTCGGCCGCTCCCGGGCCGCACCGTACTAAGCAGCGCGGCCGGTAAACGTTCAGACGAGGACCGGCTGGCGGTCGGAGGCGATCGACGCGATCTCTTCCGAGGCCCGCTCGAACTCGTCGTCCGAGAGCACGGGCGTGCCCTCGAACGGGAGATCGCGCATGATCTCGAGCCACGACCTGCAGCCGCCGTAATCGTCGCGGACCTTGACCGTGACCGGCCGCGGAATGCGGTAAGTGCGCAGCAGGATCACGTGGAGCGGGTGGCGCCGTTTCCAGGCGAGCCGTTTCTCCGCGTAATCGGTCGTCCACACGTAGAACGGCGAGAGCGCGTCCACGGTGCGGCGATCGGCGACGGTGAAGTGCGCCGCGACCTCCGCCCAGGCGCGAATTCGCACGCGGTCGGGTGGTGTGATGGGCAGTCCAGAGCGCAGCGCATGGGGCGGAGGTTCGCCGTCGCTCCACACGCCCTCCTCGAGCGCACGCTCGAGTTCGGGTTGGTGGGAAGCTCGCACTAGCTCTGAACTCTGATGGTCGAACGTCGGGTACAGAAAGAAGCGGTCGTAGTCAAGCTTGAAATGCTTGCCGGGCTCGCGAATACCACCCTTGCGGAGGGTTAGAAGCTGCTCACCCTCGGCAAGAGCCCGCACGGTGACGGCCCATTCTTTAAAAGCAATCGGCATGAGTGGAAAGAAAGGAAGAGATTTACGTGGGCCCCGCGCGCGCAGCGGCTGCAACGACCACCGCGGGGAACGCTGGATTCTAGGATAACGTCAGGAAATTGCAAAATTTTCCTGCAAATTTATGGGTTTTGTGGCCGTAAGCGGGGTGGGCGACTGGGGGTATTGAGGGGTCGCGTGGGCGCCTTGCGCGGGGGTCCTGCGCGACGGCACGGCGGGGTGGTGGGGCGGCGAGCGGCGGTGGCGCCGATGCCCGGACTACACGCGGGTGTTGGCGCCGCGCTGAAGCGGCTCAATTAGCGCCGCGAAATCGTCCTCGCCGTGCCCCATTCCCGCCGCCGTGCCGAGGATCTCGCGCGTCAACGCCGCGTACGGAAACGGCACCCCGGCAGCCTGGCCCTCCTCGAGGCAGAGCCGCACATCCTTGAGCATGTGCTCAAGCTTGAACAGGGTCGTGTAGTCGTGGCGTCGCATCGGCTCGGCCTTGAGATCGAGCATCGTCGAAGCGGCGGCGCCGTTGCGCATGACCTCGATCAGGGCTTCCAGGTCGACGCCCGTACGCGCGCCGACAATCAGCGCCTGGGCCAAGGTGGCGGCGTTGGTGGCCGCCACTGCGTTGTTGAGCAACTTGACCATTTGACCGTGGCCGAGCGGGCCGGCATGGACTATCAGCTCGCCCATCGCCTCCAGCACCGGACGGGCGCGCTCGAATTCGGCGTCGCTGCCGCCGACCATGATCGTGAGCGTGCCGTCTTGCGCCTTAGGGGACGACCCGGTGACGGGGGCGTCGACGAATGAGATGCCGCGCTCCGAGAGCGCGGCTGCGACCTCTCGCGTCTTGGCGGGGCCGATCGTGGAGCAGTCGACGCAGAGGAGTCCCTCCTGAGCGCCCTCTGCGACTCCATCTTCGCCCAGCAGCACCTGCTCGACCTGAAGCCCGTCGACGACCATGGTGACTGCGATCTCAGCGTTTGCGCCAGCTTGCGATGGGGTGCGCGCGAGGGCTGCGTCGTGCTCGGCGCAGAACTGCTCCGCCTTGGCCGCCGTGCGGTTCCAGACGGTGAGCTCGAAGCCCGCGCGCGCCAGGTTGGCGGCCATGCGCGAGCCCATGATTCCGAGCCCGAGGAACGCGACGCGCATGGCCGGTCAGCGTACTGGCTGCGTCGCGAGCGCCCTGGGCTAGGCCACCAGCACCTCGACAAGGCGTGCGCGCCCGTCGATGTCGAGCTTTCGATAGGCGTTGCGGAGGTGGTACTCGACCGTCTTGGGCGTCACAAAGAGCGTCTGGGCGATCTCACGGTTGCTGTGGCCGGTGGCGGCCAGCTCCGCGATCCGGCGCTCGCTGGGCGTCAGTGAGGCCGGCCCGCTCAAAAGCATGTCGCGCCGCGGGCGGGCGCCGGTCGCCGCCAACTCGGTTCGAGCACGCGTGTGCAGAGCGGTCGCGCCGCCCGCCCAGGCCATGTCAGCCGCACGCTGTAGCGGTTCGCGGGCCGCGGCGCGCTGGTTGGCGCGCCGCAAGGTGGCGCCGAGCTCGACGAGCGTGCGGATCGTCTCTATTCGCGGCGGTGCGTTGTCGCCCAACGCCGCTGCGCTGCGCAGACGCTCGATCCGCTCCGGTCCATCGTGGCAAAGCGCCAACACTCGTTGCGTGCGGAGCCGTTGGTGCAGCACGTCGATGCGGTCGGCGCGCTCGGCGGCCTCCTGGGCCAGGGGCAACGCGCGTTCGCGCTGGTCAAGCGCCAGCGCGGCCGCCGCGGCGGTGGTGCGCCACGGGCAGTAGCCGAAGAACTTGACGGTCCCCTCGGCGACTGCGCCGCTGCGCAGTGCGAGCTCGTATGCGTCTTGCGCACGACCCTGGGCCAAGCGCAGCTCCGCCAGCGAATGCAGACGCATCGCATCCTCGAGGTCGCGCGGGTCTTCGAGCGCCCCAGCTTCAAGCAGGACATCGTCGGCATGATCGAGTTCTCCTTTCTCGATCAGCGCGAGAGCATGGTGGGCTGTCGCACCCCGCGCGCTCTGCCGCCAACCGAGACGCCGCGCGTCGCGGGCGAGTTCGAACTCCGAGATCGCATCGTCCACCCGTGCCTGCCACAGCAAGGGTAGGCCGCGCATGAAGGTGGCCGTCGCCATCGCAAACGGCCAGCCTCGTCTCCGCGCGTCTTCGAGCGCGGCACTGGCGATCTCAACGGCCCGCTCGAGGTCGCCTCCGAGCGCGAACAGAGTGCTGACCAGGCGCCAGCCGATGCCCTGCGCGGTCCCGTGCTCGAGCAGCCGGCCGTCGTCCCAGGCTCGCTGGGCGAGATCGAGGACCCTCGTCGAAGGCTCTCCCTCGAAGGCAGCGTGCAGTCCGGTCTGTGCGAGCCGCAGCCGCTGGCCCTGCGTCTGCGCGCCGGATGCGGCGCGGTCAAGCAGTTCCGCAGAGCGTTTCAGCGCTTCGGCCTGAAGCGAGGGGACCACGGTCGCGGTCGCGACGAAGTCCGCCTGAAGCTGGTCTCGGAGCTCAAGGTCTTCCGGGTCCTCGGGTCCGTCGGTAGTTCGGCGAGCCCGGCCTCGTAGCTGTTCGCGGCTTGCTCGTGTAATCCCTGTCCATCGAGCGAGCGACCGCGCTGGAGGGCGAGCTCAGCCCGGCGGCGCCGCTCGCCGCAAGTGGCGATCGCTTGGCGGAAGTGCTCGGCCGCCTCGGGCAGGCCGGAGGCGGCCTCAGCCTCCGCGAGTTCTGCCAGCAGCTCGACGTGCTCGTCTTCGGGGGGCGGTTCCTCGAGTGCCCGGCGCAGATAGCGCACGGCGGCCGGAGGGACTCCGCGCGTGCGCGCCTCGCGGGCGGCGGCCCGCAACCGCTCGACTGCCCAGCCATCGCCGCGGGCGTGGCTCAGCAGGAGGTGTGCCGCGACCCGTTCGGGCCCCGCGCCCTCGGCTTCGAGCAGTTTTGCGGCCTCGAAGTTGCCGGTCGCGAACTCCGCCGCTGGGATGTCCTGACCGATCGCGTGGCGCACGAGCGGGTGGACGAAGCGCAGGGGATCGCGGGCGAGCAGGATCTCGACAGACGCTAGGGCGTCGGCTGCGGTCGCTGCCGAACGCAAATCGAGTCCGGCGAGTACGGCGGCATGCCGTAACGGCACGTCGTCTCCTAGCACCACAACGGCTCGGGCGAGCGCCGCGGTCGGTCGGCCGAGCCGCCCCACGCGCACCCGCAGCGTGCGGATCACGGCATCTGGTGCGAGCGAGAGCGCACGGCGGGCGAGCGCCGCGCTTTCGAGTTCGCTGTCTTCTCGCAACGCATGCAGTAGCTCCCGCAGGTAGAAGGGATTCCCCGCAGTCGCTTGCGCGCAGGCATCGATCACGCTCGCGTCGGCACGCTCGTGCAGTTCCCGAGCGGCCAGCTGGCCGACATCGTCGCGTCCGAGGGGGCTTAACGATTCGATGTGTACGCGGGGATGACTTGCGATTTGATCAAGGACATCGAACCCCTCCTCGCCCCGCGCAGTCCTCCCTGTCAGCACGAGTGCGACGGGCAACTCGTCTAGGCGGTGCAGCAGATAGGCCAAGAATTCGAGCGACGCGGTGTCGGACCAGTGCAAGTCGTCAACCGCAATCAGCGCCGGGCGGGTGTCGGTCGCGATCGTCGTGAAGACGCCGTGCACGACGGCGAGGTCGCTGCCCTCGCCGTTGTCGGGGGTCTCGTCGCCGGCCCCGATCAGCGTGCGGACGCGGACCGGCAACCCTTCTCGCACGCTCTTGCGCCGCCGCTCCGGGAGCTCGTTGAGCTGAGCGGCCAACAGCTGAGCGGCGATGCCGAAGGCGATATTGCGCTCGAGTTCGGCGCCCGCTGCGCGCAGCACGCGAAGGCGCCGTTGGCG
Source organism: uncultured Solirubrobacterales bacterium (assembly GCA_963767295.1). Classification (GTDB taxonomy): domain Bacteria; phylum Actinomycetota; class Thermoleophilia; order Solirubrobacterales; family Solirubrobacteraceae; genus Palsa-465. The sequence continues at coordinate 31,349 of CAVYDI010000001.1, read as the reverse complement.
GGCGCCGTCGAGCGCTGCCTCGTGCAAGCGGGTCTTACCCAAACCGGCATGACCTTCGATTAGCAGCGCCTGCCCGAGCCCCTGTTGGGCACGATCAAGCGCCGCTTCGATTGCCTGCAGCGCGCCATCCCGGCTGAGCAGTCCGGTGGCTCCGCGCTCGGCGCGTCCGCGTCGATCGCGGGGGCCAGGCCAGCTCGTCGCCTCCGCTACACCTTCCTCCGATTTCTCGGTCACTTCACGCTCCGGCTGCGATATCCCAGAAATGAGTGTGTCGAAATATTATGTTAAGTCAGCGGTTAAGGTGAAGTAACAGTTATTAGTCGAGGATGTTCGAGCGATTCGCCTCGACTGAGAGATCGCTGCGGCAGGAGCGCTAGCGGTCTTCGCGGTCCGGGCTTCCGTAGCCGCCCCCGCCCGGTGTTTCGATGCGCAGCCGCTGGCCTGAGGCGAGCTCACCGATCGCTTTTGCCTCCAACTCCTGGCGATCGAGGAGATTGCGGCCGGGAGCTCCGGGCTCGCCGCCGTCGGCGCCTGGCGGCGGGTGGCGGCGTCGTTCGGTAATCAGCGAATAATGCAGCGGCTCGGTCGCTTCAAACTCCCGGATCACACCGTCACCGCCGCGGTGGCGGCCGTTGCCTCCGGATCCGCGCCGCACGCTGTACTCGACCATGCGCAACGGAAACTCGAGCTCCAGCGCCTCGATCGGTGTGTTGAGCGTGTTGCTCATCGCAACGTGAACACCGGTGGGGCCATCCGCGTCGGCGCAGGCTCCCTGCCCGCCGCCGATTGTCTCGTAGTAGACGATCTCCTCGGAGCCGAGAGTGAGGTTGTTCATCGTGCCCTGGCCGAGGGCGCACCCGAAGGCGCGCAGGACCACGTCGGCGACTCGCGATGAGGTCTCGACGTTGCCTCCGACGACCGCCGCGGGCGGGCGGGCGTTCAACAACGAGCCCTGCGGTGCGACCACATTCACCGGGCGATAGGCGCCTGCGCTGGGCGGAATGTCGGGGTCCGTGAGGACGCGCAGCGCGAAGAAGCAAGCTGAGCGAGTGACGGCGAGGGGGCAGTTGAGGTTGCCCGGGTGCTGATCGGCCGTACCGGTGAAGTCGAGCGTGATGTGATCTCCCTCGATCTGCGCCTCGAGCACGATCTCGAGGTCGCCCTCCGCGGCCTCGAGGAGGTCGCGCGCGCGACGCGTGCCGTCCTCGAGCTCAGCAAGGCACGCGCGCGTGCGGCGCTCGGCGTAGTCGAGCACGGCCTCGAACGCGCTCATCAACGTCTCTCGCCCGGTGCGTTCGATCAGCTCTTGCAGACGCCGTGCACCGACGCGATTGGCGGCGAGCTGGGCGCGCAGGTCGGCGCGGCGCTGGTCGGGCTGTCGCATGCGCTCCGTCAGCTCCGTGAGCGCGTCTTCGTCCAGCATCCGCGGGTCGATCACGACGCCTTCGTCCGCGAGTGTGTGGCTGTCCGCCGGCATCGAGCCGGGCGTGGAACCTCCAACGTCCGCGTGGTGAGCGCGGTTGGCGGCAAAGGCGACGAGTTCGCCACCACGGAAGACCGGCGTGATCACCGTGATGTCTGGGAGGTGGGTGCCGCCCCGGTAGGGATCGTTGAGGATCCACGAGCGCTCCGGCGCGTGGTCTTCGTCGAGCACCGCCGCGACGGCATCCGGCATCGCACCGAGGTGAACGGGTATGTGCTCGGCCTGCATGACCATCTCCCCGCGCGCGTCGAATAGCGCGGTCGACGCGTCGCGTCGCTCCTTGATATTCGCCGAGTGGGCCGACCCAATCAACACGGCGCCCATCTCCTCGCAGGTGGCGCGCAGTGCTCCGGTGAGAACCTGCAATGTGACCGGGTTCAGCTCGTTCATGCGCCTCCAGCGCCGCTTTCGCGATGGAGATGGATGGTGCGCGTTTCGTCGACCTCGCCTCGCCAGCCGGGCGGGATCAGGACCGTCGATTCCGGCAATTGGACGATGGCGGGAGCGGATATTGCGCTGCCGGCTGAGGGGAGTCCGGCGATCGTCTCGAATCGGAGCTCCTCACCGCCTGAAACGGCGCATCGCCGTCCGCGAATAGGGGCCTCGTCGTCGGTTTGCGAATCGTCGACTAGGTCTATGTCCGCGCCCGGCACGGTCGCGGTCACGCGGATCGTGACGAGTTCGACCTCCTGCTTGTCGTCGCTGTAGCCATAGCGGCCCTGGTGCGCGGACGCGAACGCGACCTTTAGGTCCTCGGGCGTTGCCTTTGGCGCGGCGTCGACCGCCAGCTCAAATGCCTGGCCGCGGTAACGGAGTTCGTAGGTCGTGGAGATGGCAGCGGCCTCATCTCCGAGCGCTTCGCGCGCGGCTCCGGCCAGCTCTTTGACGACTGCCACCAACCGGTCCTGGGTGAAATCGCTCCCCGCCATTAGCACCGTTCGCTGCGCGTCTCGCCGTTGGGGCGAGACGACAAGCCCGAGTGCGGCCAGGACGCCCGAGACATACGGGCACAGGATGTGGTCGACCTCGAGTTCTTCCGCGATGGCCGCGGCGTGAAGCGGTCCCGCGCCACCAAACGCGAGCAGTGCATAGCGACGGGGGTCGACTCCGCGCTCGACCGTGACCACGCGCAGCGCACGCACCATCTCGGCGTTTGCGACCCGCACGATGCCTTCGGCGCAGGCGAGCGGTTCGAGCTGCAGCGAGCGCGCGAGCTCCGTGATCGCCTGCTCGGCCAGATCGGGCTTTAGGCTGATCTGGCCAGCGAGCGGCTGATCCGACGACAAATAGCCGAGCATCAGGTTTGCGTCGGTCACGGTGGGTTCGGTTCCGCCGCGCCCGTAGCAGGCAGGGCCGGGCTCCGCGCCGGCCGATCGCGGCCCGACGCGGAGCGCGTCGCCTGGATCTCGCCAGGCGATCGAGCCGCCTCCGGCGCCGACGGTGTGCACGGCTACGGTGGGCAGGGCGAGCGGGCGGCCCGCGATCTCGGTCGTCCCGCGCTCCTGCACGGCGCCCCGGTCCACGACGCACACATCGCAGGAGGTGCCGCCCATGTCGAAACAGAGGGCGTCCGCGGTCTCAGCCTGGCCTGCGACGAAGGCCGCGCCCGACGCCCCGCCGGCCGGCCCCGAGAGCACGGTCCACGATGCGTGGCCAGCGGCGGTCGCAGCCTCGACCAGCCCGCCGTTTGACTGCATGATCGCGGGCTCAGGAATGCCTTCTCGCTCGGCCTTCTCCACCAGCCTTCGCAGGTACGCCCGCAGCAGCGGCGAAAGCGCGGCATCCACCTCCGTGGTCGCCGCACGCTCAAACTCGCGGAATGTGCCCACCACCTCGTGCGAGAGCGAGATGTGCGCGTCGGGCAGCGCTTGCGTGAGCGCTTGACCGAGCGCGAGCTCGTGCTCGGGGTGACGGTAGGAGTGCAGCAGCACGACCGCGACCGCTTCCGGGTCAGCGTCGGCGATCTCGGCGGCCAGCGCCTCGGCGGCGTCCTTGTCTAGTGCTCGTATCGGCCCGTCGGGGCCCATGCGCTCCGGGGCTTTGAACCTGAGTTCGTGCGGGACGAGCGGCGGCGGCCAGCGGGCGCACAGGCGGTAGAGCTGCGGGCGGTTTTGGCGCCCCAGCGCGACGAGATCAGTAAAGCCCTCGGTGGCGACCAGCGCGGTCCGCGCCACGTCTCCTTCGAGCAGCGCATTGGTCGTGACCGTCATGCCGTGGGCGAAGAAGGAGATGTCCGTGGGCTGGCGCCCGGCGCGCTCCAGCGCCGCGGTTACCGCGGCCATCACGCCTTCGGATTGATCGGCCGAGGTGGTCGGCGACTTCGCGGTGACAAGCCTGCCGTCCGCGACGAGCACGGCGTCGGTGAACGTGCCGCCGACGTCGACCCCCAAGAGCATGGCCCGACGTTATCTCAGGGCGCCGCAAGTCCCAAGTGCTGCGCGACTGCCTTCGGGAAGCGGGCCTATGCCGCCAGCGCCGTCTCGAGCTCTTCGGTCTCAGCCAGGTGCTGATGGGATGGGCAGTAGCCGTTGTGTGGCAACGGCATCCGCTGGCAGGGCGTGCCCTTGCGCGTGCTCGCGCGGCAGCGCAGCGGGTTGCCATAGATGTCAAAGCCGTTGTTGGGCTGGTTGCGCAAGAACTCATCGGCGAAGTCGAGATAGCGCTCGATCACCCGCAAGACCCGGGCCTGCGAGTGCAAAGGAAAGAAGACGCGTATGTCTCTGAACAGAGTTCGCGCCGGATGGGCGAAGTAGTGGCGATCCGTTGCCAGACGCTCGACTGCCGATTCGCACGAGCGCAGCACGTGCTCGTGGCTCCGATAGCGGTCCGGATAGCACGAATCCTCGGTGATTTCGCTGGCGAGCTCTCGATAGATCGCTCGGCTGAACCGGTACATGCAGACTCCTTTCGGCCTCTCCCGCCGTAAAGCTTCCCTGTGGAGCGCGAGTATGCCCCGGACATGTGAAGGCCGGAAGTCTGGAGTTATTAACCCAATGTTAAGTAGCCAAATTCCGGTGTACCGTGCTACACCGGTGCCCCCAGTGCGCTCGCGGCTGCGTGGGGGGTGGCTACCGCGGTGCACCCGGCGCGGGCGGCGCGCTGTCGTTGTCCGCGCTCGGGCCGGGCGGCTCGGAGCTACTCCCAGAGCTCCCAGGCCGGGCCCGAATCGCTCTTGACGGTCACGTGTCGATTGTCGAAGCGCGTATCTCGCGAGGGGAAATCGAGGCGCCTATGGGCTCCGCGACTCTCGGTACGGGCGAGCGCCGTGGCTCCGATCAGACGCACCAGCGGGTGGGCATCATCAAGCAGCGAGCGTAGCCCGGCGCCCTCGCGCTCCAGCCCCGCGTGGCGCCACAACGTGCCGCGGCTGCTCGCGAGCGTCGCGGCATCTACTCCGTCAGTCAGGGCTCGGACCTCCGCGTCGCGCACGAGCCCAGGATCCACACTGGGCTCCTGGATCGCCGCCCGTGCCGCGCGCGCTCCGAATACAAAGCACTCGCTAAGCGAGTTGGACGCCAACCGGTTTGCGCCATGAAGGCCGGTGCACGCACATTCCCCGACCGCATATAGGCCCGGCAGCGTCGCGCGGGCGTCGAGATCCGTCGCGATCCCGCCCATCATGTAGTGAGCGGCCGGGGCTACGGGGACCAGCTGTTGCCCGGGGTCGATGCCGGCCTCGCGCAGCGCGCTGGTGACGTTCGGAAAGCGGGCGGGGTCGAGCCGGCGCATGTCGAGGTAGGCCGAGCCCGCGCCGGTCAGAGCCATCTGGCGGTAGATCGCGCGCGCGACCTCGTCACGCGGCGCGAGCTCGTCAACAAAGCGAGCACCGCCGGCGTCAACCAGGCTGGCGCCCTCTCCGCGCACCGCCTCGGTCACCAAGAATCCATCGGTGCCGTTGGCGGCCACCACTGCGGTCGGATGAAACTGCATCATTTCGAGATCCGCGAGCGTCGCGCCGGCGCCGTAGGCGAGCAGCAGCCCGCCCCCGGTCGCGCCCGGCGGGTTGGTCGTCCTCGCCCACAGGGCAGCCGCGCCTCCGGTCGCCATTACGGTGGCCGGAGCGCAAATCACCTCCTCGGTAGAGAGCCGTACTCCCACGCAGCGACCTTCGGAGATCAGCAGCGCCTCCGCACGGCGCCCCTCAAGAACTTCAATGCGCTCATCGCGCGCGACGAGCTGCGAGAGCGTACCGAGCAGCCGCCGACCGGTCGCCGCGCCGTCGGCGTGCACGATCCTTCGCCGCGCGTGCCCGCCTTCGAGCGCGAGCGCGAATTTGCCGTGGGCGTCCCGATCGAAGCGGACGCCGAGCGACCCCAGATCTTCGACGGCTGCAACCGCTTCCGAGCACAGAACGCGGGCCGCGGACGCGCGGACCATGCCTCGGCCGGCCGCGATCGTGTCAGCCAGATGCTGCCTAGGGCTGTCGTCGTCGGCGATCGCCGCCGCCAGCCCACCCTGCGCCCAGTAGCTCGAAGACTCCGCCAGCGTGGTGGCGGAGACGAGCGTCACTGGCGCGCCGGCACGACTCGCACACAGGGCCGTGTAGAGGCCGGCGGCGCCGGCACCGACTACGCCTACCGCGGTTTCTGACTCTCTCACCTACAGGTACGGTAACCACGATGACCGGCGCGCCGGTGCTCCTGTCCCACCGATCCTCGCTCGAGCACGACACGGGCTCGCACCCGGAGCAAGCAGCCAGGATGACCGCCATCGAGAGCGAACTCGCATCGCGCCAGTGGCTGGGATACGAGCGCGTCGCCTCGCCCCGGGTGGAGCGAAATACGCTGGAGGCAATCCACCCGCCCAGCTACATCGAGGCGATTGAGACCGCGTGTCGCGAAGGCGCGCGCTACCTCGACCTAGACACGATGATCAGCCCGGGTTCCTTTGAGGCGGCGCTCCACGCCAGCGGCGGTGCGGTGCGCTTGGTCGACCTCCTAGTGCAAGGCGCGGCGCCGACGGGTTTCAGCGCTCACCGGCCGCCCGGGCACCACGCCGAGCGCGCCCGTGCCGGCGGCTTCTGTCTGTTCAACCACATCGCCGTCGCGGCCGAGTACGCACTCGACCGTCACGGGCTCGAACGCGTTCTGATCTTCGACTGGGACGTGCACCACGGCAATGGCACCAACGACACCTTTCATGCGAGCAGAGGAATCATGTATGTGTCGATTCACCAATCGCCGCTGTACCCCGGAAGCGGGCCCGCCAGCGACACCGGGTCGGGGGATGGTGCCGGCTTCACGGTCAATCTGCCCGTGCCGCCGGGCGCGGACGATCGGGTTTTCACCTCGCTCGTCGACCACGTCGTGGCGCCGGTCGCGCGCGCGTTTGAGCCGCATCTGTTGCTGATCTCCGCCGGCTACGACGCGCACGCGGACGATCCCCTCGCGAACTGCCTCGTAACCGACGAGGGCTTCAGGGCGATGGCGGCAGCGATGCGGACGCTGGGCGCGGAGCTGGAAGTCCCGGTCGGAGCGGTGCTCGAAGGCGGCTACGCGCTCGGTCCACTGGCGCGCGGGGTGGCGATCACGATGGAGACCCTGGCGGCTCAGGTCTCTGTCGGCGAGGAGCCGACAGCCGAGCTTCACCCACTCGCGCGCGCCGCTCGCGAGCGCCTTGCACCGTGGTGGCCCGGCCTGGCGTCCGGCTGACTCGCGGCGATGGCTCGGCGCGCCTAGGAGCCGAGCCCCCGCCACGCCTCGAGAACGCGCTCGGCCATGCGCGTGGCCGAGTAGCGCTCGGCTCGCGCCCGCCCGGTGACGCGTGGGTCGTCTGAGGCAAGATGAGGCGCGAGCGCCGCGGTCCATGCGGAGTCGTCAAACGGTCCACAATAAGTCCCCTCGATCCCCGCCAGCGCCTCGCCCGCGATCCCCACGGGCGTCGCCAAGACCGGCACGTCGCAAGCGAGCGCCTCCAACACCGCGAGCCCGAATCCCTCGCGCTCGGAGGGGACGAGCACCGCGTTGACGGCGTTGAACCACAGCGGGACTTCCTCCGGGTCGACGTCCTTGAGCACCAGCAGCGGCACTTCGCCTGCGATGCGGCGGGCCCGGTCGTAGCGCTTCTCGCGTCGCATCGGGTCCGCGGGGAACAGCAAATAGGGCGCGTGCGGGTCCAGTCCGAGCACGGCTCGAGCTTGAACGCGTGCTCGAGGCGTGAACCGATCCGTGTCTACCCCGCACGGGAGCACCGCGACCTCGCGCTGGCGAGACCACGACGGAACGCGCTGAGCAAGCTCCGCAGAGACCGTCGCTGTCAGGTCATAGAACCTGAGCGCGGACAACGTGATCGCCCGGGTACGAGGGTGCGCTAGATCGGTGCCGTGGAGCGTCACCACCCGGTGGCGACCGGCGGCGAGCAGCGCGGGCCATGCGCTCAGCCCAAAGTGCGCGTGGACCACATCGAAGTCGGAGTGGCCGTAATGCCGGCGGACATCGCGGGCGGCGTCGAGGTAGGCGCGGGCGCCGTCCGGCGGCACGGCATAGACCTCAACCTCCACGTCGCCGAGCTTGCGCAGCGCTTCGACCTGATCGCGGACGAAGACGCCCCAGGCCGGGCGTAGCGCGGTCGGGTACATGCTGGTGACGATCAGTGCGCGCACGGGAAGCCAGGCTACCCAGCGATCCGTTGCCCGCTCGGGTCGATGTCAGACGGGCTCCGCCGGTGGGAGCCGCCGGCTCTGCCACCATTGCCAGCAATGGCACCGCGCGCGGAGCAGCCAATCGCCATGTTCGACTCCGGGGTCGGCGGGCTGACGGTCTTGCACGAATTGCTTGTTTCGATCCCGACGGAGGACTACCTCTACCTCGGCGACACGGCCCGTTTTCCCTACGGTGATCGCAGTCAGCAGGAGCTGCGCGCGTTCGCGGTGGAGATCGCCAAGCACCTGATCGGCGAAGGGGCGAAGCTCCTGGTCGTGGCGTGCAACGCTGCGAGTTCGGCGGCGCTGCCCGCGCTCGCTCGACACCTGGCTGAGACAGAACGAGACGTCGACGTGATCGGCGTGGTGGCTCCCGCCACGCAGCTCGCTGTAGCCCAAAGCCACACCGGGCGCATCGGCCTGCTCGCCACGCCCGCGACTGTGGCCAGCGGCGCCTATGAACGGGCCGTATACGCCGCTGATCCCCACGTCCATCTCGAGCGCGTGGCCTGTCCTGATCTCGCGTCGATCATCGAAGGCGGATTCCCGTTTGACGAAGAAGTGGTCCAGACGGTCCGGGGTTACTGCGCGCCGCTGCGGGAGGCTGAGGTCGACACGGTCATCCTCGGCTGCACGCACTATCCGCTGATCGCACCCATGCTCCAGCGCATGCTGGGTCGCGGCGTCTCACTGGTTACCTCCGGCGCGAGCGTCGCGCGCAGCGTCGAGCGCGCACTCGCGGCGCGGGATTTGCTCAATCCGCGGCGCCATGAGGGTGACTATCGCTTTGAGTGCACGGCCGACGTGGACTCGTTCCGTGCGCTGGGGACCCGCTTTCTCCAGATGCCGCTCGGCGAGGTTCGGCACGTCGAGCTCGAGGAACGCATAGCCGCATGACGATGACAGCGACTCGTAGCTACGGGCGCGCGCCTGACGAGCTCAGGCCGACCACGATCGAGCCGGGCTTTATGCGGACCGCGACCGGGTCGGCGCTGATCTCGATGGGAGAGACGCGCGTGATTTGCACCGCCTCGGCCCAGGAAAGCGTGCCGCGCTGGCTGCATGGATCGGGACGAGGCTGGGTGACAGCGGAGTACGGCATGCTTCCCGCCTCAACTGGGGAACGCAAACAGCGCGACGTGTCGCGCGGCCGGCCCGACGGCCGCACCGTCGAAATCCAGCGCTTGATCGGCCGCTCCTTGCGTGGGGTCATCGACTTTGACGCGCTGGGCGAGCGCACGATCTATATCGATTGCGACGTACTTCAGGCCGACGGCGGGACGCGGTGCGCCTCGATCACCGGCGGGCTTGTCGCGTTGCGGCTAGCGTGCGCGCGCTTGATCGAAGAGGGCCTGCTTGAGCGGCTGCCATTGACCGGCAGCGTGGCCGCGATCTCTTGCGGAATCGTGGCGGGCGTGCCGCTGCTTGACCTCGACTATTCGGAGGATTCGACCGCCGAAGTCGATGCCAACGTGGTGATGACCGGGGACGGCGGACTAGTGGAGGTGCAGGCGACCGCTGAGCGCACCCCTCTGTCCCGCGCGCACCTGGACCAGCTACTGGCGCTCGCGGCGAGCGGCATCGAGCGGCTCCGGCTTGCGCAGGACGAGGCCATCGCCGTCTCGACCGTGTCTCCCTAGCAACGAAACCTGGCGTGTCCGCTGCGCCCGATCCATCGCTTTCCACGCGTGAGCCCAACCGGCTCCATAAGGAGCTAATCCTCGCGACGCGCAATCCGCACAAGCTGAGGGAATTCGCGCGGCTGCTCGCGCCGGCCGGGATATCGGTCGTGCCGCTTCCGGAGGGCGTAGAGCTGCCGCCGGAAGACGGCGAGACGTTCGCCGCCAACGCGCTCCCCAAGGCGCAAACCGCGGCGGCGCGGACCGGCCGCGTGGCGGTCGCGGATGACTCCGGCATCGAGGCCGCCGCGCTGGGTGGCGCTCCCGGTGTGCGCTCCGCGCGCTACGCCGGCGAGACCGCAAGCGACCAAGCCAACCTCGACAAGCTTCTACATGAGGCGCCCGCGGGCTCCGAACTCCGATACGTATGCGTCGTCGCATATGTCGATCCCGAAACCGGGGAAGAGCGGGTGTTTGACGGGGAGTGCTGCGGCCGGCTCTCCGAAGCGCCGCGTGGGACCGGTGGGTTTGGCTACGACCCCGCGTTCGTGCCCCACGAAGACCCCAGCGGCCGCACCATGGCCGAGCTGACGGACCACGAGAAGGACCTCATAAGCCATCGCGGCCGCGCTGTCCGAGCCCTGGCCGAATGGCTGCGGACCCGGGAGCAATGAGTACCGGCGGCCCCAAGCTGCGCGCGGCGGCCCTGTCGGTCGTCTCGAACTCGCTGCTGATCCTGCTCAAGGTGATCGCGGCGTCGATCACCGGCTCGGTAGCCATCCTCACGGAGGCGATCCACTCAAGCATCGATCTGGTCGCCTCCGTGGTCGCGCTCGTTTCAGTTCGCAAGGCGGACGAACCCGCCGACGAGAGCCATCGCTACGGGCACGAGAAGTTCGAGAACCTAGCCGCCGCGGTCGAGGCGGTGCTGATCCTCGTCGGCTCGGCGGTGATTGCCTTTGAGGCGATTCGGCGGCTGCTCGTCCACCGCCACCTGCACTCGATACCACTCGGGATCGCGGTGATCGCCGCTTCGATGCTGGCCAACGTGGTTGTCTCAAGCGTGATCGCTCGGCGCGCGCGAGCCACCGGATCTCCCGCGCTCGAGGGCGACGCGGCTCACTTGCGCACCGACGCGCTCACCTCCGGCGGCGTGCTGGTCGGACTCGTGCTGGTCAAGTTGACCGGGGCGCAGTGGATCGACTCGGCCGTCGCGCTGGCGGTTACCGCCGTGATCGTCAGCACCGGGGTGAGACTGCTTGCGCGCGCCTCGTCGGTGCTCGTCGATCGCTCGTTGCCGCGAGCCGAGGAGGACCAGATCCGGGTGATCGTCGAATCGTCCGCGGAGCGTGGCGTCGTCGGCTACCACGCCCTGCGCACTCGACGGGCTGGGACGCGCCGGTATGTCGACCTCCACATCCAGTTCCGCGAAGGCACCTCGCTCGAGCAGGCGCACCGCACCGCGCACGAGCTTCAGGGGGAGATCGGCGCACGCCTGCCGGGAACGGACGTGCTCATCCACCTCGAGCCCCAAGACCGAGTGCGCCCCGGCGAGGAAATTAGACCCGCGAGAGGAAGTACGGGCCTCAGAGCAGGTTGATGCCCGCCGCGATCGCGACGGCGAGCGTCACCCCGGCGTAGCCGTAGTACCCCTGCAGCACGAGGATCAGGACGGTTACGAGACACGCCAAAACGACGCTCAGCCAGGCGATGCGGGCTAGGTTCACGGAGGCTATTCTCACCATCGTTCGGACGCCACACTCCCCGAAGCGCTCGACAGCGCTCCAAATGGCCGGCGCAGATGTTCGCAAAATGCGGCTAACGAACCACGGAAGCCCTTGCGCCGCGCGGGAAAAGCAAGGAATCATCATTCTGCGTTTGCCGGACGATCGGCACCTCCGCGCCCGTAACCAGCGGTGGCCGCGCCCATACGTAAGGCGTTCGTCCGGCGGGCGTGTTAGCTTCGAGCAGCCCTCGACCCCTCGAAGGAGGAGAAGAAGTGACGAAATCCGAGTTTGTCGACCAGGTTGCAGATCGCGCCGGGCTGAGCAAGAGAGACGCAGCCGAAGCGGTTGATGCGTTCCTGGACACGATCGAGAGCACACTCCGGCGGGGAAGCGACGTCAACTTCTCTGGATTCGGGAAGTTCAGCGTTGCCAACCGCAGTGCCCGTGAGGGCCGGAACCCGGCGACGGGGGAGAGGATTCACATTCCCGCCTCCCGTGTGCCGAAGTTCTCGGCCGGCGCGTCGCTGAAGAAGGCGGTCAAGTAGCGCCATTCACCGGGCCTCGGTTCCGGTAGTCCAAGGGCACATAGACTCGGTCGCCGCGGTGACCGAGCACAAACGGCTGACGGACGAGCCATTCGGCGACCGGCTGTCACGGCGCGTCGCTGAGCGCGCCTCACAGCTGGTCGTCGGTCTCGACCCTGATCCGGCCAAGCTTTGGCCGCGGGCGCACGAGCTCGCGGCCGCCGGAGGAGCGGGCGCGGGCAGCGACGAGCCCGCCATGCGCGCGGCATTTGCAGTCGCGGTCCACTGCGCGCTCGTGATCGAGGCGGTCGCCGAGCACGCTGTGGCGATCAAGCTCCAGGTGGCCTGTTTCGAGCGGCTGGGCGCGCCCGGCTGGGCCGCGCTCGCAGAGACCGTGGGCCGCGCGCGTGAACAGGGCCTGCTCGTGATCGCGGATGGCAAGCGTGGCGACATCGGCGTAACAGCGACCGCCTACGGTCAAGCATTCTTCGGCACCACGCCGACCCCCTACGGCGACGTGGCGGGCATCTCCGCCGACGCGCTGACCGTGAACCCGCTTCTCGGAATCGACGCTCTCGAGCCGCTGGTAGGCGCTGCCCGTGACGCGGCCGGCGCGGTGTTCGTGCTGGTCCGGACTTCGAACCAAGGCGCAGCCGATCTCCAGGACCTTGACCTTAAGGCCAACAACACCGTGAGCGAACGATTGGCCGCACTGGTGCACGAGCTTGGCGAGCCCGGAATCGGCAAGGGGGACTCTCCGATGTAGGCGCCGTGGTCGGCGCGACCGCCCCAGAGCGGCTCGCCGGCTTGCGGGAGCTCATGCCGCAGACGCCGTTCCTGATGCCCGGGGTGGGTGCTCAGGGCGGCCGCGTGCAAGACCTCGCGTCCGCGCTCGCCGACGACCCCGCTTCGGTCCTCGTCAGCTCGTCGCGCGGGATCGTCGATGCGGGCGCGCAGACCGGCTCTGATCCCCCTAAGGCCGCACGCACGGAGGCCGCTCGCCTCCGCGAGCTGGCTTGGAGCCTGCGGCCCTAGAGGCCGGGTCGGGCACTTGTAAGATCGGGCCGGCGATGGGGAAGGCGGCGATGAGGAGCGTGCTAGCGGCGGCTGCGGCGCTGACGCTGGCGGCGACCACCGCGCTGCCACTCGCCGCCGCGCCCCCGGCGAGCGCGGCCGTTCCCGCGGCCCCGAAACTCCCGGTCACGGCCGCGCTCGTAACCGTCGTCGGGCACCGGCCAGCGGCTATATGCCCTGAACGCCGACAAAAAGCTTCCGATTGCGAGTACCACGAAGCTGATGACGGCGCTCGAGACGCTGAAACACGCATCGCTCAGCGAGGTCTTCAGGGACCCGAACTGGCACCCCGCAGCGGCGGACTCCCAGATCGGGCTCGCGCCCGGCGAGCCGATGACCGTCCACGACCTGATGGTCGCGATGCTTGTCCCCAGCGCCGATGACGCCGCCGAGGACCTCGCATACAACGTTGGCGGCCGGTCAATCTCGCGCTTTTTGTCGATGATGAATGCAAGCGCTCACGCGCTGGGGCTCACCCACACCCACTACACGACGCCGATCGGACTGGACACGCCCGGCAACTACTCGAGCGCGGGCGATCTGATCAAGCTGTCCGCTTACCTGCTCAAGCACTACCCCTTCTTGCGCACGTGGTGGCTCTACCTCGGGCCGTTCTGAAGAGCGGCTATCACCCGCGCGCCGTGGTGGCGCGCAACACGCTGGTCACAAAGGTGCCGTGGATCCATGGCGTCAAGACCGGCCACACGACCGACGCCGGCTATGTGCTCGTCGGCGAGGGCACCCGCAAGGGCATGACGCTGCTGAGCGCGGTGCTCGGGACGCCAAGCGAGGCCGCGCGCGACTCGAGCACGCTGGCCCTGCTCGACTGGGGCTTTGCGAACTTCCGCTTGGCGAAGCCAGTCAAAGCTGGATCGGTGGTGGCTCGCAGGAGCTACAACGGCGACTCGAGCGCCCGCGTCGATGTCATCGCCGCCAAGACCGTCACCAGGGTGATTCCCAAGACCACCAGGCTGGCCGTGCGGCGACGGCTGCGTAGCAACATCAACGGACCGCTCAAGCGCGGAGCCCAGGTCGGGACGGCGACCGTGCTCGCCGGCGCAAAGACCGTTGCCAGCGTCCCGCTCGTTTTGGCACGCGCCATTCCCGGTCTGAGTTGGTCCACCAAGGTCGCGAGGTTCATCACGAAGCCCTATACGCTTATCCCGCTCATCATCGCCGTGTTGGCATTGGCAACCACTCTCACCGTGTTCTGGCGCACCCGGCGGCGCGCCGCGGCCCCGGCATGATCATCACGGTCACGCTCAACGCCGCACTCGACAAGACGCTCGAGGTGCCGAACTTCACTCCCGGCCGGCGCTTGCGCACCGTGGACCAGACCACCATGCCGGGCGGAAAGGGTGTCAACATCGCCCGCACGCTCAAGCGCCTCGGCCAGCCGGTGATCGCGACCGGGCTGGCCGGCGGCGCCACCGGCGACCGCATCGTGGCCGCTCTGACCGACGAGTCGATCCTCAACGACTTTGTCCGCATCCGCGAAGAGTCGCGCACCAACACCGCGGTGCTCGACCCCACCACGGGCGTCCACACCGAGATCAACGAGCGCGGACCGGACGTCACTCCGCATGAGCTTGAGCTGTTTCGCGAGAAGCTGCTCTATCTGTCCAAGGGGGCGAGCATCTGCGTGTTCGCGGGCAGCATGCCGCGCGGCGTCGACCTCGGCATATACGGCGAGCTGATTCGCGAGCTGAGGCGCATGGGAGTCACCACGGTGCTCGACACGGAAGGAGAGCCGTTGCGGCTTGGTGTGCGCGCCGAGCCGACCGTCGTCTCGCCCAACGAGCTCGAGGCCGAGGAACTCGTGGGGCACGAATTCAACGACAACGACGACCGCGCCGAGGCGGTCGTGGAGATGACCCGGCTCGGCGCCCGAGAGGCGCTAATGACCGTCGCCGATGGCTGTTTTGCACGCGTGCACGACAATGGCAGCGCGGCGGTCGTACGCGTGCGCGTGGCCGAACAGGACGCGCGCTCGCCGATCGGATCTGGTGACGCCTTCTTGGCCGGCTACCTGGCGGCCACCTACTCAGGCCGAGACCCGATGTATGCGCTCCGCTACGGGGTCGCCTGCGGCGCGGAGTCGACCCAGCACTTCGGCGCTGGCGTGATCGAACCTGGGCGCGTCGAGCGCCTGCTGCCAGAGGTGGAGGTGGAGCACCTCAACCTCAGCGCTCAGGTGGGCTAAGCGGCGGCGCCGCTCGGGCGCGGTGGCTGCGAGCGCTGGGTCACTTGTATTCCCTCTCGGGGCGTGAGAGCATCGATGCGTGGACTGTCCGGGGGCGATGCGCCTGTGGCGCAAGATCAAGCGCTTGAAGCTGGCTGAAGGGCGAGCGCGCACGCGGGCCGCGTTGGCGGCCGCCTTCGTGGCGGGCGCGGCACTGGGCGGGGCGTCCCCTGCCGGCGCCTCAGGAAACTACATCTTGCAGTTCGGCAGCGTCGGGTCGCACAACGGGAAGTTCGAGACCCCGGATGGGGTGGCAGTCGACCCCAAGAGCCACGACGTGTATGTGACCGACCTCAATAACAAACGCGTACAAAAGTTCACCTCCACAGGCAAATACCTGTCGAAGTTCGGCATCTTCGGCTTCGGCATCGGCGAGTTCGTCAGTCCCGTCGCGGTGGCGGTCGACCCCAAGAGCCACGATGTGTACGTGGCCGACCTCAGCCTCGATCGGGTACAGAAGTTCAGCTCCAAGGGCAAGTACCTGTCGCAGTTCGGGAGCACCGGCTCGGGCCCCGGCCAGTTCCACCAGCCGACCGCGCTGGCGGTCGACCCGAAGAGCGGCAACGTGTACGTGGCCGATGACGGCAATAACCGGGTGCAGAAGTTCAGCTCCAAGGGCAAGTTCCGCTCGCAGTTCGGCACCTTGGGCTCGGGCCACGGCCAGTTCGACGGTGCCGTTGGCGTGGCGGTCGATCCGAAGAGCTCCGATGTGTACGTAACCGACTACGCAAACGCACGCGTGGAGAAGTTCAACTCTGCGGGCAAGTATCTGTCGCAATTCGGCAGCGCCGGCTCGGGGAAAGGTCAGTTCACCGGTCCCGAGGGGATTGCGGTCAGCCCCAAAAACCACGACGTCTATGTGACCGATAGCGCGCTGGACCGCGTGGACAGGTTCAACTCCAAAAGCAAGTTCCGATCGAAGTTCGGGAGTGCCGGGTCGGGCAAAGGACAGTTCAATAATCCGCAGGGGGTAGCGATCGACCCCTCAAATGGCGACGTGTACGTGGTCGACCAGGACAACAACCGCGTCGAAAAATTCGGTCCTTGATTACGACTCCTGAGCGCAGGCAGGGCTGACTCTGCTCAGGGCGCCGGCGCCGTAGCCGCCATGCGTCGTGCTCCCTGCGAACCGGAGATGATCGCGAGCTGGCTCTGGGCGCCGAAGGGCTGCCAGTGCGCGTCCAAGCGCACCGAGGCGGCGCCTGGAACGCGAACCGTAAGGCGCGCCGTGACCAGGTCTGTCACCCGATTCCACCACGCGATCCCTTTAATAGCCGCGTCGGTCACCGGCCGGACGTTGTGAAACGCGATCTTGAGCCGCTGGCCGGGGGTGAATGACACAGTGCCGCCGCGAAGGCCCAGGTCGCGGTTGCCCCCCAACAGGGCTCGTCGGCTGACTTCGTCGCCGACTGCTTCAAGCGCCACCGATGCTGCTCGCAGCGCCTGGGTACCAGCGCGATTAGCACGCTGCGGCCTCGCCGGGACCGCGTCCGCGAGCCGCCGCGGATAGCTGCCCCCTGCGTGAATCGGAGTCACGCGCCTGGCGCATGATGCGTTCATGTGGGCCAGTTGCCCGGGGTCGGTGACGAAGCGCTGGTAGATCGAAGCGGGGCACGCGTCGTTTGCGTCCTGCAGCGTTACGTGCGTGAGGTTGGCGACGCGAACGACCCGGGCCGAGGGACCCATCTCTCGCGCGACGACAGTCGCCCCCCGCAGCCACGGCGTCAGCGAATCCAGAGTGCCCGACAGAATGAGGACGGGCACTCTGTTTGGCACGAGCGGCGGCCGGCTGGTGATTGGTCGGACCAGTCGCGCGGGCGTCGGCCATTGCAGGCAAGCGCTGAAGGCCTCGGTGTACTGATCCATGGACGTCCACTGTGTGAGGCTGAACGGCCCGAATACGTTCGCGGGCTTGTGGCGCAGCGCCGCCTGGTACTGATGGACGCGCACGGAGGGCGCCGCGGTGCGGCTGAATAGCTGCGGGTAGTCTGTGCAGGCGACGGCGAAGTAGAGCCCATCGCTGAACTCCGGCAGCGGGTAGTTGGTGTCGTCCGAGCCGAGCGACAGCGCGGCGAGGCGCAGCAGGGGAGCGGGATCATGGTCGCGCACAAGCGCCCGGCTGGCAGCATCGAGGTCGCGATAGACGACCGGATCAAACCCGGCGTTGTTGACCAAGTTAACGAGCGTCTCGACGGTCACCGTCAGGCGCGTCCGCTTGCCCGCCGGACTCACAGTGACCCCGGTCACTGGCGCCGTAGCAAGCCGAGTCTTCAAGCCGCCGATCCGAGACCAGGCCCCGGCGCCGTTGGCGGCGCTCGCGCAGGCCACCGATGCGGAGCAGACCTGCGAAAACGCGCTTCGAGCCGTCGCGACGGTGGTCGTGTACCAGGGGTCCAGACGCAGCACCTGGTAGGTCGAATCGAGCGTTACTGATCGCAGCAGGTCGCTGTAACGCGACGCGAAGACCTGAGAGAACCAGCTGCCATACGAGTCGCCGTAGAGGTCAACCCGGTTGAGCCGTAGCGCCCGCACCACCTGCGCCACGTCTCGCGCCGAGTACGCGCTATTGAACAGGTCAGAGGCGTGGACCCAGCCGCCGCGGCGATAGCGCCATGTGTGATTCAGCTGCCGGCCACACGCCCCTACCAGCGCGTTGAACGCGGCCCCGTACTGGTGCTGGGTGGCGTTGAAGCGCTCCAGGCCGTGACACTCGATTGGGTTCGAATTGCCCGTGCCGCGTAGGTTGACAAGCAGAAGGTTGCGAGTGCGCTGCAACGGTCCCATCATCGCCCGGTAGGCGCCCTGGGTGCCGGTTGTCGCGAAGCCGGGACCGCCCTCGACCGCCAGCACTGTCCTTGCGGCGCGCCCCTTGCCCGTTGCCGGCAGCCAGCGGAAACCGATGTGAAGCTTGGGGCTCGCCGATGCGGCCGAATAGTCGAGCGGCTCGGCCAACGATCCGCAATAGGTCAGAGGGATCGCTCGGCACTGGCGCAGATTGAGGGTCCCGACCTTTCGTGTCGGCGGTGTGCCGGCGTGGCCGACGGAGCCAAGGACAAGCACCAACGCCAGAGCCAAAAGACCCGCGACGGAGAGGTGTGGGTTACGGGTACGGAGCCACGAACGCTTGCACCTTGCGAGGATCGGGAGATCCTAGCCATCGAACGGGCTCCGCTCATATGGAGCCAGTGTTAAGCGTGGCGTCTACCGAACATTAAGCCACGCAGCTGGCATTGCGCTGAGACCCAGACGCTGCGACAGTGCCACCAAGTGAGCGCCGCGAGCGTTAGGGGAAGGACGACAGGCGCGGGGCATGGAGGCCTAGCGAACCGGATAACGCTCGCGGCCGCTCGCATCGGGAGGGGCCCGCGTCGGGCCGCTGGTCTCGGCGGGATCGCGCTCTCATTGCTTCTGGTCGTTGCTCAGTCAGCCACGGCCACATCGGCCCGCGCGACCAGCACCGGCGACTATCACTCGTGCGCGGTGACCGACGCCGGGGGCGTCAAGTGCTGGGGGTACAACTACTACGGCCAGCTCGGCGACGGCACCCAGCACGATCGCTCAAAGCCCGTGCGCGTGCTCGGGTTTGCACCGCGAAAGCCCTAGTGAGATGATCGCCCCGGTGGCAACCCCGGGGGCTATGCGTATTGCCAGGCGGAGCGCACTTGCCGCCCTCGCCGTGGCTGGAGCGGCACTCGCTGTGGCACCGCCAGCCGGTGCGTGGGACGACTACGTCTCGCAGTTCGGCAAGCCTGGCGCCGGACGTGGTCACTTCATCGAGCCCCAGGGGGTGGCGGTCGATTCCAAAACGGGCGATGTGTACGTCACCGACTCAAGCGGCAACCGCGTCGAAAAGTTCAACGCCAAGGGAAAGTATGTGTCGGAGTTCGGTTCCTCCGGCTCGGGCAACGGCAAATTCAATGGCCCGGTGGCCGTCGCGGTCGACCCCAAAAGCCGCGATGTGTACGTGTCCGACTTCAATAACGACAGGGTCGAGAAGTTCAGCCCGACGGGCAAGTACCTGTCGAAGTTCGGCGGCCTCGGGACGGGCCACGGCCAGTTCAACGAGCCACGCGGTGTGGCGGTCGACCCCAAAACTGGCGACGTTTACGTGGTCGATTCACAGAACAACCGGGTGGAGGAGTTCAGCCCCAAGGGCAAGTACCTGTCCCAGTTCGGCGCGGCCGGGTCGGGCAATGGGGACTTCAGCGATCCCCAAGGCGTGGCGGTTGATCCAAAAAGCCGGGATGTCTACGTGACCGACTATGACAACGGGCGAGTGGAGAAGTTCAGCCCCCAGCGCGTATATGTGTCGCAGTTCGGCAGCCCGGGCTCGGGGGCGGGGCAGTTCAGCGCCCCCGAAGGCATCGGCGTGGATCCATCTAGCCACGACGTGTACGTGGCCGACAACGGCAACAACCGCGTCCAGAAGTTCAGCTCGAGCGGCAGATACCTCGCGCAGTTCGGGAGCTTCGGCAGCGGTGCGGCGCAATTCAACGGGCCGATCGGCGTGGCGGTGAACCCCAAGACCGGCCAGGTCTATGTCAGCGATTCCGCCAACAAGCGCGTCGAGCGATGGGACTTCCGCGGCGGTTACCTGTCGCGCTTCGGCGGCACAGGTACGGGCAAGGGCAAGTTCGAAGGTCCGAGCGGCACAGCGGTCGCGCCCGCGAACGGCGATGTATACGTGACCGACGGGGCCAGCAATCGAGTCCAGAAGTTCAGCTCGAAGGGCAAATTCATTTTGAAGTTCGGCAGCAGCGGATCGGGCAACGGGAGGTTCAACAGTCCCCACGGAGTTGCCATCGATCCCAAGAGCGGCGACGTGTACGTAGCCGACTCCGGCAACAATCGGGTCGAGAAATTCAGCCCTTCGGGCAAGTTCATCTTGAAGTTCGGCAGCTCCGGATCGGGCAACGGCCAGTTCAACGACCCCTTTGGCGTGGCGGTCGACCCCAAGAACAGCGACGTCTACGTCGATGACTACATGAATGACCGCGTCCAAATATTCACCTCTAAGGGCAAGTACAAGTCACAGTTCGGCGGCACCGGCTCGGGCAACGGCCAGTTCACCGCTCCCGTGGCGCTCGCGATCGCCCCGAAGACCGGCGTGGTGTATGTGGTCGACCAGGGCGGTCCTCGGGTCGAGAAGTTCAGTGCGGCAGGTCACTATCTGACCCAGTTCGGCGGCGGTGGGTCGGGACCCGGTAAGTTCTTCGGCCCGAGCGCGATCGCGGTCGATCCCAAGAGCGGCGACGTGTATGTCGCCGAGTACTACGGCGCGCGCGTGCAGAGGTTCACTTCGGCGGGCCGATACCGGTCGCAGTTCGGCAGCGGCGGGTCCGGGAAGGGCGAGTTGTTCGGAGCGACCGCGATTGGCGTCGACCCCTCCAACGGCGACGTCTACGTGGCCAATCAAGGCGACGATCTCGTCGAGAAGTTCGGCAATCGGTAGCCCAAAACACCGTAAATGCGGCAAAAGCCCGCTGCTAGCATCGAGCGTTCGATGCTGCCGTCCGCAATCACTTCTACGATGCTGCGATGGAAGTAGAGATCGGGCGCGGGAAGAAGGCGCGTAGGGCGTACGGATTCGACGACATCGCGATCGTGCCCTCGCGCCGCACGCGCGATCCTGACGACATCGACATCAGCTGGACGCTCGGCCCCTACCGGTTCGAGCTGCCGCTGCTGGCTGCCGCGGTCGATGGCGTCGTCTCGCCCGAGACGGCGGGCATCATGGGCAAGCTCGGCGGGCTCGCAGTGCTCAACCTCGAGGGCATCTTCTGCCGCTACGAGGACGCCGACGCCCAGCTCGAGCGCATCACGACCTTCTCACGCGAGATCGCCACGCGAGAGATGCAGGACATCTATGCCGAACCGATCAAGCCGGAGCTGATCGCCCAGCGGATCAAGGAGATCAAGGCCCACGGGGTGGTCGCGGCCGCGTCGCTCACGCCCCAGAAAGTGCGCAAGTACTACGACGTGGCGCTCGAGGCCGGACTCGACATCCTCGTGATCCAGGGGACGGTCGTCTCCGCGGAGCACGTCTCCCGCGACGAGACGCGTCCGCCACTCAACCTCAAGGAGTTCATCCGTGAGCTCTCGCCGATCCCCGTGATCGTGGGCGGCTGCGCCTCCTACCACACCGGCCTTCACCTGATGCGCACCGGCGCGGCGGGAGTGCTCGTGGGCGTGGGGCCGGGGACGATTTGCACCACGCGCGGCGTGCTCGGGATCGGCGTGCCACAGGCCACCGCGATCGCCGACGTGGCCGCCGCCCGCTCGCAGCACATGCTCGAGACCGGCGAGTACGTCAAGGTGGTCGCCGACGGCGGCATGCGCAACGGCGGCGACGTGGCCAAGGCGATCGCCTGCGGCGCGGACGCGGTCATGCTCGGGTCGGCGCTCGCACGCGCGTACGAGGCCCCGGGCCGCGGCTACAACTGGGGCATGGCCACCTTCCACCCGACGCTGCCTCGCGGCACGCGCTTGGCAACCGCGCAGAACGGGACGCTCGAGGAGATCATCAAGGGCCCCGCGCGCGAGAACGACGGCACCTTCAACCTGATGGGCGCGCTGCGCACCTCGATGGCGACGACCGGCTACCGCGACATCGCCGAGTTCAATCGGGCCGAGCTGCTGATCGCGCCGGCGCTCCAGACCGAGGGCAAGCAGCTGCAGCGCGAGCAGGGTGTGGGCATGGGCGCGAAGGCGGCCGCCGTCGGTGTCGGCGACTGAACTAAAAAATGATGTTGGCCGGCGTACATGTGCGCCGGCCCCCGCGGCGCATGCGCCGCGGGCCGGCGCGCGCATGCGCGCGCCGGAAGACAAAGAAGAAGTTGTCGTCCTTGACTACGGCGGCCAGTACTCCCAGCTGATCGCTCGCCGCGTGCGCGAGTGCGGCGTGTTTTCGGAGCTCTTGCCCTATCACGTCGGCGCCGAGGAGGTGGCGCGACGCCAGCCCAAGGGAGTGATTCTCTCCGGTGGACCGGCCTCGGTGTACGAACCCGGGGCTCCGGGGCTCGAACGCGAGCTGCTAGAGCTGGGCGTGCCGGTGCTTGGCATTTGCTACGGCATGCAGCTGCTGGCGCGCGAGTTGGGCGGCGATGTGCGGGGGGCCGAGGTCGGAGAGTTCGGCCGCTCGCAGCTAACCGTGCAACAGCCAGGCCGGCTGCTGGCGGGCACACCCGAGCGGCAGACCTGCTGGATGTCTCACCGCGATGCGGTGTTCGCGCCCCCGCCGGGCTTTGACGCGCTGGCGTCCTCGACGGCTTCGCCGGTGGCCGCGTTCGAGTCGCCCACACGGGGCATCTACGGGATCCAGTTTCACCCCGAGGTGGTGCACACGCCCTACGGGCAGCACGTACTGACCAACTTCCTCGAGGGCGTCTGCGGGTGCGAGCGAACCTGGAGCCCGCACTCGGTGATCGAGGAGCAGATTGAGCGCATCAGGCGACAGGTCGGCGACGGGCGCGCGATCTGCGGGCTCTCGGGCGGAGTTGATTCGAGTGTCGCCGCGCTGCTCGTGCACCGCGCGATCGGCGATCGCCTGACCTGCGTGTTCGTCGACCACGGCTTCATGCGCAAGAACGAGGGCGAGCAGGTCGTGCGCGCTTTTCGCGACCACTTCCACGTGCCGCTCGTGGCGGTCGACGCGACCGAGCGATTTCTGGCGCGACTGCAGGGCATAAGCGACCCCGAGGAGAAGCGCAAGCGCATCGGCGAGGAGTTCATCCGCGTGTTCGAGCATGAGGCGGCGAGGCTCGAGGACGTTCGCTTCCTCGTGCAGGGAACGCTTTACTCCGATGTGATCGAGTCCGGCGGCGGCACGGGCGCGGCCACGATCAAGTCGCACCACAACGTCGGCGGGCTGCCCGCGGAACTGGGACTTGAGCTGGTCGAGCCGCTGCGGGCACTGTTCAAGGACGAGGCGCGCGCGGTCGGTGAGGAGCTCGGACTGCCTGAGCGGCTCGTCTGGCGCCAGCCCTTCCCTGGCCCTGGCCTCGCGATCCGCATCGTCGGCGGCGAGGTCACGCGCGAGCGACTCGAGACGCTGCGCGAGGCCGACGCGATCCTCCAGGACGAGATCCGCGCAGCCGGGCTCTATCAACAGCTGTGGCAGTCCTTCTGCGTGCTGCCCGACATCCGCTCGGTCGGGGTGCAGGGAGACTCGCGCACCTACGGGCATGTGGTCGCGATTCGGGCGGTGACCAGCGACGACGCGATGACTGCCGACTGGGCGCGGCTGCCCTACGACCTGCTCGACAGGATCTCCTCGCGCATCGTGGGCGAGCTGGCGTCGGTGGGCAGGGTGGTGCTGGACATAACGTCCAAGCCGCCGGGAACTATCGAGTGGGAGTAGGGGAGGGAGAGAGCGGGCGTCGCTACGCGGTAGCGAGCCTTGAGGAGATCGACGAGATCAGCGACGGCCGGAGTCCTTCGCGGCCCATCCGATACCACTTCGGCATCACATCGTTCGGCATCAATTCGTTCACCGGGCACGAGGCGGGCGACCGGATCATCAACGAACACGACGAAGCCGAGGCCGATGGAGGGCAGGAGGAGCTCTATTTCGTGCACCGCGGCCGCGCGAGGTTCGAGCTTGACGGCACGCCCTTCGAGGCGAACGCGGGCACCTTCGTCTTCGTCCGCTCCGGGGTCAATCGCACTGCGTTCGCCGAGGAACCGGGCACCACGGTAATCACTCTTGGCGGCTCGCCCGGTAGGGCTTACCAGCCCACCGGCTACGAGCTATGGGCGCCACTTGCGCCGCTGTATGAGTCAGGGAAGTACGAAGAGGCCGCCGACCGCGGGCGCGAGGTGCTCGAGGCTCACCCTGAGTACCCCACCCCGTTCTACAACGTGGCGTGCTGCGAGAGTCTCGCTGGCCGAAAGGACGACGCGATCGAGCACCTCCGGCGCGCGATCGAGCGCTCGGGCCAATTGCGCTCACTAGCGGCCGAGGACGCCGACTTCGATCCGATTCGCGACGATCCCGTGTTCAAGGAGCTCCTGGGCCCGGCTCGTCCGCAGGTCAAGCGTCAGCCCACTGGCTCGAGCGGCCTGTAGCCAAACCGTTGTGAGATCGCCGCGCGGGCGCAGGTCGCTGACTTCATCGAGTCGGCCGTTGCGGCACTTGCCCTCGTGCCTCCCTCGAACTAGACTCTGCTTGTGTCCGGTAGGGCGTTTACCGGGGTAATCGTCGGGGTCGCGCTGTTGATCGCAGCCAGCAGCGCCCGTGCCCAGGGGTCCGGCCTCTTTTACTCGCCCATCCACACCGCCACGGTGCGCGACGCGAGCGTGAACGGCAATGGCGTCACGCGACGCGACGTCAAGTGTCCCTCAAGCCACCCCACTGCGACCGGGGGAGGCGCGGAGATCACCGGCGATCAGACGGGCCTCGATCTCGAGCTAAAGAGCTCCGGACCCGTTACGGTGGGGTCGGGACCGGATAGGTGGAACATCCAAGCCAACAACAGCTCCGGGTCGCAGGCCCAGATGACATATGACGCAATTTGCGCCAAGGGGAACTTCCGCCACGTGACCGTTCTCGCCAAGGTGCCGCCGGGCAGGGAGCGGGTGCGCACCGCGAAATGCCCAAAGGGAACCACGCTCGCCGGAGGTGGTGTCCTCACGAACCGCAGCGGAGATCACGCAACCGAAATCGGCGACAGCGCTCCGGCGGGCAAGGGTTCCCAACCAGACGCATGGAGAGGGAACATCAACAATGGCTCGGCGCAGACGGTGAAGATGGCGGTCACGGCGGTGTGCGCGGCGAGCGGCAGTTATCGCGTCGTCAAGACGCAGCGCAAGGCGCTGCCGAACGGCGCCCAGGTCGACGGCATCGCGGCGTGCCCCAAGGGCACGAAGGTGTCCAGCGGCGGCGTGCTCATAACCGGGACCAACGACGCGCTCGAGGTAGCGAGCAGCGCGCCGTGGGACAGCGGCGACGGCAACTCAACTCCCGACAACGGCTGGCACGGGGTGGCCAACAACGACATCAGCGGCTCCGCGCAGAAGATGCAGGTGTTCGCCGTCTGTAAGAGCTGACGCTGCGCTCAGCGCGTCGCCGCGTGATCCGCCCGGGCCGCCGCGCCCCCGCCGGGGGTGTGCTCTGGCCGGTGGCGGCGGCTCCAGGCGCGAGCGGAGCTGGCCAGTAGCGGAGCGAGGAAAAGGACGGCGGCTCCCTCGGCGACGATCGCCAGGACGGCGGCTGTGGAATATCGCGCCGTTTGCAAACCGAAGAGAGGCTCGCTCTCGCTGATGAAGAGCGCGGCGAGTGAGCCGAGCGCAATCGTAAGTCCGACGGTGGCGACGCAAGCAAGGGCGGTGTTGGACCATCTGTCGGGCAGCAACCGATCGAGCGAAAGCAAAAGCACGCATCCAACGGCTCCAGAGCCGATCACGTTGAGCAAAAACAGCACTTGGATGGTGGGGATCCCCCGGAAGTTTTGGACGATGTATTGCTGCAGATGCACGGCGCCCGTACCGAGGATCGCCAGCGCGCCGAGGCGCCGAGCTATTTGCGTCAGCGTTCCGCTGCCATTGCGTGGCTGAGGTGCGAGGGGACGCAGGCGATCGCGCATCCCCATTACCGACTCCGGGCCGAGCGCGATTCTTCCCAAGCCGGCGGCAACGTGCTCGTCATCCATAGGTCGAAGCTAAACCAGCCCGTAACACTGGTGTGATTGCCTATAGAGACGGTGGACGAGCGCAGGCTCCGATACTTCCTCGCGGTCGTCGAGGAGGGAGGCGTGACGCGGGCCGCGGAGCGGCTGCGAATCGCGCAACCGTCGCTGTCGCAGGCGTTGCGCGCCTTCGAGGCCGAACTCGGCACCGAGCTGTTTCACCGGGTCGGACGCGGCATGCGCCTGTCCTCGGCGGGCGAGCATTTGGTGGGGCCGGCGCGTCAGGCGCTGCGTGCCATGGACGACGCCCGTAACGCAATCGCGGGCGTGACCGAGCTGCGCACAGGGACGCTTCAGCTTGCCACCCTGGCGACGCTCGCAGTCGACCCCATGGCCACCCTGATCGGGCGCTTTCGCGATCGCTATCCGGGGGTCGAGGTCGACGTGTACGAGCCTGAGACGGCCGCGGGCGTGAGCGCGCTGGTGCGCGAGGGCGCCTGCGAGCTGGGCGCGGCTCATCTGCCGATCCCTGCCGAGGGGCTGGTCGAGCGACCGCTGGGCGAGCAGGAGCTTTTGTTTGTGCTGCCGCCCCGGCGCGGCGCGCGCGGAAGCGGCGGCGATGAGTCCGACCGGCCGCTGCGCGCCCGCGAGCTGGCCGAGATCCCGCTCGTCGTCGCCCCCCGGGGCACCTCGACGCGCATGCTGCTCGATCAGGCGCTCGAGGCGGTCGGCGTGACCCCGCGCATCGCTGTCGAGACGGCCGCGCGCGAAGCGATTGTGCCGCTGGTGCTCGAGGGTGCAGGCGCGGCGTTGCTGCCGGCGCCGCTCGCGCGTGAGGCGCGTCGGCGGGGGGCGATCGTGCGGCCAAGCGCACCCCGCATCGCGCGCCGCATCGGCCTCGTGCACCGCGAAGGGCCACTGTCGGCGGCGGCGCACGCGTTCCTCGCGGCCGCAGTATGAGGCTTGCGCTGCGCCGGGCCCCGCGCCGGCCCGGCGCCCGGGGATTTGCGATGCGGCTGGTGTGGTGGCTCTTGACTGCGCTCGCGGTCGGGGTCGCGACCTGCGCGGTCGGGCTCGCGGTGATGGCGATCTACGTGACGACCCTGCCGGGCGTCGGCGACGCCGAGGCGCGCGTCGATCGCGTGCTCGCGATGCACCACGGCATCGATCTCAGCCCGCCGCCTCCGCGCAAATTGGGCGACGCGGTGGTCGCCGTCGAGGACGAGCACTTCTACTCGAACTTCATCATCAACATCCTCGAAGGAGCCAGCCGCGCCGCGCTCGCCGCGCTGCAGACGAGCCAGGACCCGGGCGGGTCGACGCTCGCGCAGCAGCTCGCCAAGCAGCTCTATGGCCACAACGGCACTCTGCGCGAGATCGGTCTCGCCGTAAAGCTCTACATCAGCTACTCGAAGGCCCAGATCCTTTCGATGTACCTCGACGCCGTCTACTACGGCAATGGGTTCTGGGGAGCGGCCCGAGCCGCGCGCGGGTACTTCGGCGTATCGCCTTACGCGCTGACGTGGGCCGAGGCGGCGTTGCTGGCCGGGCTGCCGGCGGCGCCGAGCGCATATGACCCGCTGCGGGATTTTGGGCTCGCGCGGGAGCGTCAACGCCACGTGCTCAACCAGCTGGTGGCCAACCGCTACCTCACGACGGCGCAGGCGAACACGGCGTTTGACCAGCGGCTGCCACTACGGAAGGGCTGACACGACGTCGCGCGCCGTCAGGAGGCGGCGCGGTCCGGTGCAGCCGAGGTGATGCGGGCCAACTCGAGCACGGGCCGTACGTGACGACCGAGCGGGTTAGGCAGGTCCTGCTGCGGAAACCAGCGCTCGGCGGCGAGCTCGGCTCGGTTTGCATTCAGCGTGGGCGCGGTCAGCTCCGCGCGGAAGCAGTGCAGCGTGTCCTGGCAGCCCCAGGAGGTGCGCAGTAGATCGCCGAGCGGCTGCCAGTCGGTGATCGTGACTCCGAGTTCTTCCTCCATCTCGCGTGTGGCGGCGTCGATCGTGGCTTCACCGCGGCGCGGCGTCCCGCCGGGGAGGTCCCATTCGCGGCTGCCATAGGTGTGGCGCACGAGCAGGACGCGGTCCTCGTCGGT
This sequence comes from uncultured Solirubrobacterales bacterium, assembly GCA_963767295.1. Taxonomy (GTDB): domain Bacteria; phylum Actinomycetota; class Thermoleophilia; order Solirubrobacterales; family Solirubrobacteraceae; genus Palsa-465. The sequence goes on along the minus strand of CAVYDI010000001.1, from coordinate 3,314 downwards.
GATCACGCACTTGACGCCATGCAGCGGCGGACGCCGGATGAACCAGTACATACGCAACAGCCGATGCGCTACCTGATAGGCCAGCCGGCGGATCGGGACCGGGAGCATGTTCTCTGAGCGTACGGGGTCGAGGAGTCGGTTCTCAGAGGTTTTCCGGGCTAGGCCGTGGAAAAACGCTCAATTCCCGACGTGGTCGTGCGGCCGTGGACGATTTTCCTCAAACGGGGCGAAGAGAATCCCAGAGCGCCCGTTCAGCGGGGAGTTTGGAGATTTTTCGTCGCGTCGTGCCCGGTCCTCGGGCGTCGCGGCGATTGTCCTAATATTGCTGCGGGCCGCGCGTTGGAGCGCGGCTTGTCCATGCAATGAAGACCTACGTCGCCACACCCGCCGACCGCGAGCGCAACTGGCTGCTCGTCGACGCGACCGGGCAAACGCTCGGGCGGTTGGCGACCCAGGTCGCGGACGCGCTGCGAGGCAAGCGCAAGCCCATCTACACGCCGCACGTGGACACGGGGGACTTCGTGATCATCGTCAACGCCGACAAGATCTCGGTGACCGGCAACAAGCTCAAGGACAAGCGCTACTACCGTCACTCGGGCTATCCCGGCGGACTGAGATCAAGGACGCTCGAAGAGATGCTCGCGCGGCGGCCCGAAGAGGTGATCCGGCTGGCGGTGAAGGGGATGCTGCCGCGCAACCGGCTGGCTCGAAAGCAGCTCACAAAGCTCAAGGTCTACGCGGGACCCGATCACCCGCATGCGGCACAGAAGCCTGAACCCATGGAGATTTCATGACCCCTGAGACCGACCCGCCCTCGGACATACCCTCGGACGAGGAGGCCACGCCCTCGCAGGAAGAGGCCACGCCCTCGCAGGAGGAGGCCACGCCCTCACAGGAGGAGACCAGCTCTGACGCGCAGGCGCAGGAGCCAACGCCAGACGCGCCGTCCGACGCGCCTCACGAGCCCGAGGCAACCGAAGAGGCGGCTCCGCCTGTTACGCAAGAGGTCCGAGCCAGAGGCAGCCGAGCAGCCAGCCCCGGCGGCCGCGCAAGAGGCCGAGCCTGAGGGAGCCCCTGCCGCTGTGGAGCAGCCGGAGGCCGCCGCGGCTGCCCAAGAGCCCCCCGGGGAAATTTCGGGCGCACCGGTGGCCGAGGAGCTGCCCGAGGCGCCGCGCCAGCGGCCCGACATTCCAGGCGCCGACCTGATCCCGGACCTCGTCGTCGAGCAGGAGGAGTTCCTCGACGCCGAAGCGCGCGCCGCGGCCGAGGCCGAGGCCGAGGCGCGAGCCCTTCGCGAAAGCGAGGAGGTCGACCAGGAGTTGCGCTCCGAGCCGATCGCCGACGCCGCCATCGACCTCGCCGCTGGGGCGCGTTACAGCGCGACCGGCAAACGCAAGAGTGCGGTCGCGCGCGTCATCCTCAAGCCCGGCAGCGGGACGTACGCGATCAACGGCAAGGCGCTTGACACCTACTTCCCGCGCGAGACGCTTCAGCGCGTGATCCGCCAGCCCCTCGAGACCGTCGGCTACGACTCGCGCATGGACGTGGTCGCGCGCATGCACGGCGGCGGCACCGCCGCCCAGGCGGGGGCGCTTCGCCACGGGATCTCCCGCGCGCTGATCGTGGCCGATCCCCATCTGCGCGGCGAACTCAAGCGCCGCGGCTTCCTGACGCGCGATCCGCGGGTCAAGGAGCGGAAGAAGGCCGGATTGAAGAAGGCTCGCAAGCGGCCCCAGTTCTCGAAGCGCTAAGCGCCCGCGGCGGAGGGGATGGGGCAGACTGCGCGTCAGCTGTTCGGAACCGATGGCGTTCGCGGTCGGGCCGGCGACTTCCTGACACCTGAATTGGCGGTCGCGCTGGCGCGCGCCGCCGTTGCTCATATTCAGACCCCGCGCCCGCAGGTCTTGATCGTGCGAGACACGCGCGAGTCCGGCGAGATGCTCGAGGCGGCGATCGCCGCGGGCGTCACCGCCGCGGGAGGCGACGCGCTCGCCGCGGGCGTCCTGCCCACGCCAGCTGCGGCACTGCTGGTGCGCCGCCACGGCCTGGACTTGGCGGCGGTGATCTCCGCTTCGCACAACCCTTACGAGGACAACGGGATCAAGCTCTTCGGCCCCGACGGCTTCAAGCTCGACGATTCGACCGAGCACGCGATCGAGAGCTCGCTCGGGGCGGCCGCTGAGGCGAGGTCGATCGGGCGGGTTCGTCGCCTGCATGGCGCTGTCGAGGACTACCTGCGCGAGCTGCACCAGCGCTTTTCCTCGCTCAAGCTCGAGGGTCGTCGCGTGCTGCTGGACTGCGCCAACGGCGCCACATATATGGCCGCGCCGGAGATCTTTCGCAGGCTGGGCGCCGAGGTCGACGCGATTGCCGATGCGCCCGACGGGCGCAACATCAACGATGGCTGCGGCTCGACCCACATCGAGCGGCTGGTCGACCGAGTGCGTGGCGGCGGCTACGACGTGGCGTTCGCATTCGACGGCGACGGCGACCGCGTGCTCGCCGTGGATCGCCACGGCATGGTTGTCGATGGCGATGAGCTGATCGCCCTGGCAACGCTGCACCTGCGCGAGCGCGGGCGACTCGCCGGGAACGGCGTCGTGGTGACCGTCATGACCAACTACGGCTTCCACACCGCAATGGCGAGCGCGGGTATCGAGGTGGCCACGACCGCCGTGGGCGATCGCTACGTGCTCGACGAGCTGCGCAAGCGAGGTTGGGCGCTGGGCGGCGAGCAGTCGGGGCACATCATCGAGCTTGGCTTCGGCCCCTCCGGCGACGGGATCGCGAGTGCGCTCTTGGTTTTGGAAGCGCTCGGCGAGCGCGATCTCTCGCAGGGCGATGCGATGGCGAAATTGCCGCAGCGACTCGTGAACATCAAAGTCTCAGACCGCAACTCCCAGAGCGCCGCGCTCGAGGCGGTCACCGTCCGTGAGGCGATCGAGCGCGAGCAGCAGGCCTTACATGAGCGAGGCAGGGTGCTCGTGCGGGCTTCGGGGACCGAGCCGCTGATCCGAGTGATGGTCGAGGCGCCCAGCGAGCGCGAGACCGACGAGGTGTGTAAGCGGCTGGCGACGGCGGTCGAGCAGGCCCTCGCATAGCGCCTGCGTCCCAGGAACTGCGGCCTTTCTGTCGTAACCTAGGAGTGACTTATGTGCGGCATCGTTGGCTACGTGGGGCGCCGCGAGGTGCGCCCCTTGCTGCTTTCAGGACTCGAGCAACTCGAGTATCGCGGCTATGACAGTGCCGGGATCTCGGTGCTCAACGGATCGCGGATTGATGCGGTCCGGGCTGTCGGCAATCTGAGCGCGCTG